>CAXXUF010000002.1:0-2144240 GCA_963422605.2 Tepidiformaceae bacterium | reverse complement strand
CGGCGGTAGCACCACTCGGTAGGCGACGCCGCCGGCCGTGACCGTGTCATACGCCTCGCCGCGCTCCACGGAGATGGTGAACTCGTGCCCGTCGACGGTGACGGTTCCGTCGTGCACGTCGACTTCGTAGGAGCGTCCGCCGATCGTGATCCTTGCCATCGTGCCCTACTGCATCTGCCGCATGCGGCCGAACTGGCGCCACTCCGCGCCTGCGCCGTTCGCGGGCGCGGGGACAGGGGCGGGGCGGGTGTCGCGCCGGGCGCGATCGGCCACCGTGAGGGCCCCAACGACGGCGGCGACGAGCTCGCGCTCGGGCCCGCCGCCCTCCCGCCGCCACTCCAGGAAGCGCTTCGCGGGCTGCGGGAACATCACGTAGGAGAGGACGTCTTCGGGGCTCTCCGCGAGATCGCCGATCTCCGCCTTCGCGTCCTCCAGCTCGGGTTCGAGGTCGTCGGCGGGGCGGTGGTCGATGAGGGGCTCGTCACCGAGCACCTGCTTCAGCACTTCGGCGGCGATCGGCTCGGGGGTGGCCCCGTAGAGCCCCTGCGCGAGATTGCGCGTCTCCTTCGTTACGGCCCCGTAGCGCTTGCTCGTGAGCACGTTGAGTACCGACTGCGAGCCCACGATCTGCGAGCTCGGTGTCACGAGCGGCGGATAGCCGAGGTCAGCGCGTACACGCGCGTTCTCCGCCAGCACCTCGCCCAGCTTTGCCTCCTGACCCTGCTCGCGGAGCTGGCCGACGAGATTCGAGATCATCCCGCCGGGCACCTGGTGGCGAAGAACGCCCGCATCCACGCCGAGCAGGTTGCTTTCGAACTTCCAATAGCGCTTGCGCACGTCGCTGAAGTACTCCGCGGTCTCCACGAGGTCGTCGAGGTCGATGCCCGTGGCGTGCTCCTCGTCCTCGCCCAGCGCTGCCACGAGCGTCTCCGTGGCGGGCTGCGAGGTGCCCCCCGCGAGTGGGCTGATGGCGCAGTCGATGGCGTCCGCCCCCGCGCGCACGGCCAGCAGGTAGGCCATCT
The DNA here is from genome assembly GCA_963422605.2 of Tepidiformaceae bacterium. Taxonomy (GTDB): domain Bacteria; phylum Chloroflexota; class Dehalococcoidia; order Tepidiformales; family Tepidiformaceae; genus UBA2991. The sequence continues at coordinate 2,143,218 of CAXXUF010000002.1, read as the reverse complement.
CCGAGTAGCCGGAAGTGTCGTGGCAGTGTAGCTGCAGGGGAACGTCGGGATGGTCGCCCTTGATCCGTCTGACCAGGCGCTCGGCCATCACGGGGCTCAGCAGCCCTGCCATGTCCTTGATGCAGAGCGAATCGGCGCCCATCTCCACGAGACGGTTGGCGAGCGCGCCGAAGCTCTCGACGCTGTGCACGGGGCTGGTGGTGTAACAGAGCGTTCCCTGCACGTGCCCGCCCGCGCGCTTCACGCCCGCGAAGGCCGTCTCCAGGTTTCGCGTGTCATTCAGCGCATCGAAGATGCGGAAGATGTCCATGCCGTTCTCGACGGCGCGTTCACAGAATTCGAGCACGACGTCGTCGGCGTAGTGGCGGTAGCCGACGGCGTTCTGGCCGCGCAGGAGCATCTGCGTGGGCGTGTGTTTGAGGCGCCGCTTCACCTCGCGCAGGCGCTCCCAGGGATCCTCCAGCAGGAAGCGTATGGCCGTGTCGAAGGTCGCGCCGCCCCAGCACTCGATGCTGCCGTAGCCAGCAGCATCCATCCGCTCGAGGGCGGGGATCATGTCCTCCGTGCGCATGCGCGTGGCCAGCAGCGACTGGTGACCATCGCGGATGGCGGTCTCGGTGATGCGCACGCGCGCCATACCCGGCGAAGCCCCCGATCCGTTCTTCCGCTACTCGTGACTCTCCGTGGACCCTACCACAAGCGCGCCCTACGGCCAGCTCGCTCGCTCAACTACCGCAGGTCGCGCCGATCCCTGGCCGGCGTCTCGTGCTTCTGATTCCGAAGCGAAGCCAACCTGAGGAGCCTGCGACCGCCGGGGAATGGTGGCGGGGCGGCGTTACAAGGGGATGTTGCCGTGCTTCTTGGGGGGGTTGCGGTCGGCCTTGTTCCGCAGCATCTCCAGCGCCGTGATGATCTTGCCGCGCGTCTCACGCGGGTCGATCACGTCGTCGATGAAGCCGCGCCCCGCGGGAATGTAGGGGTTGCCAAAGCGCACGCGGAAGTCCTCGGCGAGCTCTTCGCGCTTTGCCTCTGGGTCGTCCGCCTCGCTGATCTCGCGCCGGTTGATGATGCCCACCGCCTGCTCGGGCCCCATCACCGCCACCTCCGCCGCGGGCCAGGCGAAGTTCATGTCGCCGCGCAGGTGCTTGCTCGACATCACGAGGTAGGCGCCCCCGTAGGCCTTGCGCAGCACGACCGCGATCTTGGGGACTGTCGCCTCGCTGTAAGCGAAGAGCAGCTTTGCCCCGTGCGTGATGATGCCGCCGTATTCCTGCGAGGAGCCGGGCAGGTAGCCGGGGATATCGACGAGCGTGACGATAGGGACGTTGAAGCAGTCGCAGGTGCGCACGAAGCGCGCCGCCTTGCGACTCGCCTCGATGTCGAGCACGCCCGCGAGGTGCATCGGCTGGTTGCCCACAAAGCCCACGGTCTGGCCGCCCATGCGCCCGAAGCCGACGACCACGTTCTGGGCGAAGCCCTCGTGGATTTCGAGGAAGTCGCCATCGTCGGCGATGCGATAGATGATCTCGCGCACGTCGTAGGGGCGGTTCGGTTCGTTCGGCACGATGGTGAGGAGCTCCTCGTCGGGCTCGTGGGTGGGGTGCTCGCTGGGAACCCAGGGCGGATCCTCGGCGTTGTTGGAGGGCAGGAACGAGAGCAGGCGTCGTACCTCCGCGAGCGTTTCCGCCTCGCCCGGGATGGCGAAGTGGGCGACTCCCGATCGCGTCGCGTGCATGTCGGCGCCGCCCAGGTCCTCGTGCGTGATCTCCTCGCCGGTCACCCGCCTGATGACGTCGGGGCCGGTGATGTACATCTGCCCTGTGCCGGTTGTCATAAAGATGAAGTCGGTGATGGCGGGGCTGTAGACGGCGCCGCCCGCGCAGGGGCCCATGATGACGCTGATCTGGGGGACGACGCCGCTGGCGAGGGTGTTCATCGCGAACATCTCGCCGAAGCCACGCAGGCTCTCGGGTCCGTCCTGGATGCGTGCGCCGCCGGAGTCCTGGATGCCGACGATGGGTGCGCCGGTCATGAGGGCGAGGTCCATCATCTTCAGGATCTTCTCGCCCACGCTCTCGCTCAGGGAGCCGCCGGAGACGGTGAAATCGTAAGAGAAGAGGTAGACGGGGCGGCCCTCGATCCGCCCCCAGCCAGTGACGACCGCCTCCGGGCCACGCTCTGCCCCGCGGGGCCGCACGAGCGCGTCGAGCTCCTCGAACGTGTCCTCGTCGAGCAGCAAGCCTATCCGCTCGCGGGCGGTGAGCTTGCCGCGTCCGTGCTGCGCCTCGATGCGTCGGGGGCCACCGCCTTCGCGCGCCTCGTCCTTGCGGGCGGCGAGCTCGGCGAGCCGCTCCTGCACAGTCTTCGTCATCGCTCTCTCCTTACGGACGTGCTACTCGCCCGAGTGGCGCGTCCTGCGCAGGTAGCGCGATGCGTTCGCGCTTCAGGTCAGGGGTAGATGGTGGAGACAGGGGGAGTCGAACCCCCGACCTCAGCATTGCGAACGCTGCGCTCTCCCAACTGAGCTATGTCCCCAGGCTCATGCGATCGTAGGGAGCGCCTGTTTCGGGCGTCAAATGCGCGCCCGCGACAGCGCCCCCATACCAGGGCGGGACTCTTGCGGATGGCGCGCCCTCCCGCGCTGGGTACCGGCCGGAGGTTCGGGGGGGGGAGGGAGGTCAGCGGCGACGACGGGAAGAGCCTCGCCCGATGCGATAGCTTGTCTCGCCGGTGAACTGGCGCTCCTGGCCGCACTTTTTGCAGCGTCCGAAGGTGAGCTCGCCTCTGGGCGGATCCAGAATCCAATGATGGACACAGCTGTCTACGACTTGAAGCGACTCGACCTTCGCCATCGCCATTCCCCCTCGACTGGGCTGGGCGCACGACTCACGATTCCCCGCCGGAAACCGTCACAAGTCTAGCGCGCGAGGAGAGGCGTTTCAACGCCTATGCGCTTTAGTTCAACAGCCCTGGCGTATCTGTAATATGGATCAGTCCGCCTGGGACGTCGACCTCGCGCACCACCGAGGCGATCGCGGGGATGAGCGCCTCGCCCGTCGGGCCCGCGACCACGTACACGTCGTTCGCGCCTGTTGCCAGCACCTCGCTGACACGCCCGAGGCTGCGTCCTTCCTCAGTCATCACCTCCAGCCCCACGATCTCGTGGACGAGCCAGGCGCCCGGCTCGCGTACGAGATCGTCCTCAGCGACTTCGAGCAGCGCCCCGCGCGCCGCCTCGGCGGCATCGCGCTGTCTGATGCCGAAGAGGCGCAGGAGGATGCGCCCGCGGTCCGGGCGCGCGCGCTCGATGCAGCGGCGCTCGCCGTTAAGGTAGACGTCACGGCCCGGCTGGAGGTTGGGGCTGTCGGGGTTGAAGGGTGCGACTCGTAGCTCGCCGGCAGCGCCGTGCGGTCGCAGGACGCGACCTACGGCAATGAATCCCTCGCGCGGCTCAGAGGCGCCGTCGGGTTGGGGAGGGGGGGGCGGCACCGTGCTCGCGGTCAGTCCCCGATCTCGAGGCCGACGCGCGCATCCTCGCGGATGGCCGCCACATTGATCAGGGAGCGCATGGCCGTCGCGATCCGGCCGTCGCGGCCAATGACGCGGCCCATGTCCTCTTCGGCGACATCGAGGTGGACGATGATGCGGCCGTTCTCGTCGTGCTCGGTCACGCGCACCTCATCCGGTTCGTCGACGAGCGATTTGGCGATGTATTCGATCAGGGTCGCCATCATGGAAGCCATGCTGCCTATCCCTCCGCTGTCGCGGCAGCGGGCGTTTCGGTCGCTGCCGCGAGGATGCCTGCGCGGCGCAGGATCTTCTCCGCCGCCTCCGAGGGCTGCGCGCCTTTCGCCAGCCACTCGCGCGCGCGATCGGCATTCAGCGTCACGAGCGGCGGGTTCTCATGCGGGTCGTAGGCGCCGAGCGATTCGAGGAAGGCGCCGTCGCGGGGCGCGCGCTGATCGGCGACCACCACGCGGTAGTACGCCTGTCCCCTCTTTCCCATTCGACGCAGCCGGATACGGAGCATGCGCTATTCCTCTCGTTCGTTACCTGCGGATAGTACCGTGCGGGCGGCTTATGCGCCGATCAGCGCATGCCCGGCAGCGAGGGGAGGCGTCCGCTGCCGATCTGCCGCGCCATCTTGCGCGCCTCGAAGAACTGCTTGAGCAGGCGGTTCACGTCGGCGGGCGCGGACCCGGAACCGCGCGCGATGCGCTTGCGGCGCTTGCCGTCGATGCGATCGGGGTGACGCCGCTCCCAGGGCGTCATCGAGAGCACGATCGCCTCGGCGCGCCCGAAGAACGAGTCGTCGAGCGAATCGACGTCGAGCTGCGCCTTGATGGAGTTGAAGCCGGGAAGCATCTGCACGAGCTGCCCGATCGGTCCCATCTGCCGCACCTGCCGCAGCTGGTCGACGAAATCCTGCAGGTCGAAGGATCCTTTCTTGAGCTTCTCGTTGAGGCGATCGGCGCTCTCCTCGCCGATCGTCGTCTTCGCCTTGTCGATGAGGCTGAGCATGTCGCCCATGCCGAGGATGCGGCCTGCCAGTCGGTCGGGATGGAACGGTTCGAGCGCGTCCGTCTTCTCGCCCACGCCGATGAACTTCACGGGCACGCCCAGCACGGAGCGGATGCTCAGCGCCGCCCCGCCACGCGCATCCCCATCGAGCTTCGTGAGCACGACGCCCGTGATCGCTACCTGCTCGTGAAATGCCTTCGCCGCGGTGACCGCGTCCTGGCCCGCCATGGCGTCCGCGACGAACAGCACCTCGTCGGGGTCGAGCTGCTTCCGCAGGTCCGCTACCTCGGCCATCATCGTCTCGTCGATGTGCAGCCGCCCGGCGGTATCGATGAGCACATGGCTGGCGGCTGCACGGCGCGCCTGCTCCAGCCCGTGCGCGGCAATGGTCGCGGGCCTGGCCCGCGTGCCCTCCTCGTGGCAGGGCACGTCGATGCTGCGCGCGAGTGTCACCAGCTGTTCGACCGCGGCGGGCCGGTAGATGTCGCAGGCGACGAGGAAAGGCCGTTTGCCGTCGTGCTTGAGCCGCGCAGCGAGCTTGGCCGCCGTCGTCGTCTTGCCCGACCCCTGCAGCCCGACCAGCAGCACGATCGCGGGCGGCTTCGAGGCGCCGGCGATCGCCGCCGCCTCCCCACCGAGGATGGCGGTCAGCTCGCGGTTGACGATATCGAGAACCTGCTGCGCGGGTGTGAGGCTTTTGAGCACGTCCGCGCCCAGCGCCTGCTCGCGCACGCGCGACGTGAACTCCCGCACCACGCGGAAGTTCACGTCGGCTTCGAGCATTGCCAGGCGCACGTCGCGCAGCACCCGGTCGAGGTCTTCCTCGGTGATAATGCCGCGTCTGCCGAAGCGCTGGAAGGCGCCTTGTAGCTTGTCGGTGAGGGCTTCGAACACTGCTGCGAGTGTACGCCAGCGCGGGCGCCCGGGGCGCGCCTAGAGGCCGCGCTCCACGAGCAGGGCGCTCAGGTCGCTCAGGCGGCAGGCGTAGCCCCACTCGTTGTCGTACCAGGCCGCCACTTTCACAAGGTTCCCGCAGACCACGTTCGTCGAGCGGCCATCGACGATGCTCGATCGCTCGTCGCCCTTGAGGTCCATCGAGACGACGGGGTCGTTGGTGATGCCGAGGATGCCCTTCATCTGCTCGCTGGCCGTCTCCGCCACCGTCGCGTTCACCTCCTCCTTCGAGGTGTTCCGCTCCGTGAGGGCGACGATCTCGACGATCGAGACTGTGGGCGTGGGCACGCGGTAGGCGAGGCCGTCGATCTTGCCCTCGACCTCGGGGATGACGAGACGCAGCGCGCGGGCGGCGCCGGTGGACGTGGGCACGATGTTGAGCGGCCCCGAGCGCATCTCACGCGGGTCGCCCCCCCCCGCCTGGTCAAGGATCTTCTGCGAGCTGGTGTAGCTGTGCACGGTCGTCATCTGCCCCTTCACGAGCCCGAAGTTGTCGACCAGCACCTTCACGACCGGTGCGAGGCCGTTCGTCGTACAGCTGGCGTTGGAGATGACGTGGTGCTGCGCCGGGTCGTAGCGGCTGTCGTTCACCCCGAGCACCACGGTCAGGTCCTCGTTCCTGGCGGGCGCGCTGATGATGACCTTCTTTACGCTCTCGCGCCGGTGCGCCGCCGCTTTCATCGCGTCTGTGAAGAATCCGGTCGATTCGATCACGAGCTCCACGCCGGCCGAGGCCCAGGGAATCGCCCCCGGGTCGCGCTCGCTGAAGACGGTCACGCTGCGCCCGTCGACGGCGATGCCGTCGTCGGTTGCACGGACGTCGCGCTCCCAGGGGCCGTAGTTGCTGTCGTATTTGAGCAGGTTCGCGTTCGTCTCGCTGTCGACGAGGTCGTTAATCGCGACGACCTCGAGCCGGTCGCCGTGGCGCTCGCTGATCGCCTTGAAGACCTGCCTGCCGATCCGTCCGAAGCCGTTGATCCCAATCCTGGTCGCCACCGTGTGTACCCCGCTCCTGTGATAGCTGTGAAGCCTAGCCGTCGTCCGCCCCGAGCGGTAGCCCGCGCTCGTCGACGCCCCGCAGGATTGCGCCCGGCACGGCTGCGGGTGCAGACAGCCCACTGCTGCTTCCGCCTGCCACGGGCGCCCACGCCGCGCGGATCGTGCCGATCGCCGTCGCGCGCACTGCAGTGAGGTCGCGCGCCTCGGCGCCGACGAAGAGGCACTCCCGCGGCTGGCGGCCGAACCAGGCGAGGCACTCGGCGGCGCGGGCGGGCGCATTCCAGCGTACGCCCGCGGGCGTGGCCGAGAGCATGGTGAGGAAGCGGTCGAGCCCCGTCGCTTGCGCCTGCTTGAGCGCGATCGCGTGCGAGCGGCGCGAGACGGCGCCGATCTCGATGCGCGCGGCGCGGATCTCGTCGAGCGCCATGCCTGCGCCCTCGAACACGAGCAGGCGCTTCATCGCGCTGCGTGCGGCGATGCGCTCGCAGAGCTCCTGCCCGCGCCGGCGCTCGTGTGGCTCGTCGAGCACGATCGCGAGGCTGTCGCGCCAGGGACGGCGGTGGTACTCGTCCACGAGCGGCTGCGCGTCGATGCGCCGGTTGCACACGCTCATGAGCGTCTCTTCGAGCGTGTAACGCCACGCCGGACGGCTGTCGATGAGCGTCTCGTCGAGGTCGAAGATGACCGCGCGGTAAGTGGGGTCAGGCGAGCGGCGGGGGGGCATGCTGCCTACGCGCTCTCGTCGATCGTGGCGACGGCGGCTTCGTACTCATCGCGTGTGTTGAGATCGATCAGGCAGCGCTTGTCGCAGGGCACGTCCACGATCTCGCTGGCGTGGGCGGCGAGGACGCCGTGCAGGCCACCCTGGTTGTCGCTCGCATCGAGCAGCTCGCCGCGCAGGCGACCGGCGAGTACGACGGGGTGGCCGTGGCGGTCGCCGTGCGCGGGGCGGGTCGCGACGGCGGGGGGACCGTGCGCCTCAATGAGCGTGCGCATGAGCTCCGCCGGCCGCGGCTGGTCAACGTTGAGGAGGACGATCGCACTGGCCTCGTGGTTGACCGCCTTCGCACCCGCGCGCAGCGACCCTGCACGACCGAGCTGGTAGGTCGGGTTGAGCACGCTGCGGTAGTTGAGGCCGCGCAGGCGGCGGTGGATGTCGTCGCTGCGATGGCCGAGGACGACCACAACTTCATCCGCGCCCGCCTCCTGCAGCTGGCGGATCTGGTAGCGGATAAGGGGCTCGCCGTCCCAGTCGAGCAGCGCTTTCAGCTCGCCCATCCGCGTGGACATGCCGGCGGCGAGGAGAATGCTCGAGATCATGGCCGCTCCCGCGTGGTCGCTGCGGGCAGTCTAGGAGCGATGCGCCGTTGAGGCGAACCGCACTTACTCCGGGAGCACACCGCGCTTCTGCACGACGATGTCGCCTTCGACGTGCGTCTGGCAGGCGAGGCGCAGGCGCGGGTTCTCGATCGAGCGGGCGCCGCGCTGGCGCACGAGGTTGGCGCGCTCGTAGCGCCCCATCGCGCTCAGCCGCCCGAGGCCGGAGATGACTTCCATCGCGCAGTTCGTACACTCGCCCGTCTTGTCGCAACCGGCCGGCCAGAAGTAGCCCTGCGCGCAGACGGCGTCCAGTACCGTCTCGCCGTACGGCGCCTTGACCTCGATCCCCAGCGGCTCAACGCGAATGCGCGGCACGCCTCCAGTTTAGCACCGTGATCGCGGCGCTCCGGAGCGTGCTCACTCCGCGGCTGTCCGCGCTCCGGGGCCGTCCGGCGCGAGCGCTTCGAGCGCGTCCGCGAGCCGCTCCGTCAGCGCATGCGCCTGCGCGCTCAGGGAGCCCGCTCCACGTTCGACCGCGATCGGCTTCCCGATGCGCGCGGAGACGTGCGGGCGCGGGAACAGGTGCCCCGACTTTCCCAGTATATCCGTGCCCGTGAGCCGGCAGGGGAGGATGGGCGCGCCCGTGCGCAGCGCGATCACGGCGGTGCCCTGGTGCAGATCACCCAGCTCGCCGGTCTTGCTGCGCGTGCCTTCGGGGAACATTGCGAGCATCTCTCGGTTGCGGACGATCGCCTCGGCCTGGCGCAGCGCCTCGCGGTCGGAGGCGCCGCGACGCACCATGAAGGCGTCCCACGAGCGCACGAACGGGCTCAGGATGGAATCGAATAGCTCCGCCTTTGCCATGAAGCGGAGGCGCCGCCGGCGGATGGCGATGCCGAGAATCATCGGGTCGACGTTGCCCAGGTGGTTCGACGCGAGGATGAGCGGCCCGCCGGGCACGTTCTCGCGGCCCTCCACCCTCCAGCGCGCGATCGTCCAGAGGATGCCGTTCGAGGCCCAGACCGACCACCAGTAGAACGCGGGAACCCAGACCCGCTTCAGCACGCTCACGGCGTTCGCTCCTCGATCGCCGCAACCGCCGCCGCGATCATGGCGTCGCGGTCGAGCGCCCCCGTGTCAATGACGATCGCATCTTCGGGCGTGATCAGGGGGCTCTCCGCGCGTGTACTGTCGATCTCGTCGCGCCCGCCGATGTCGCGGCTGGCCTCGCTGGCGCTTTGGGGGGTGCCCCACTCTGCCGCCTGCTCCCCGCGCCGGCGGGCGCGGACGTCTTCCGCAGCCTGGAGGAAGATCTTGACCGGTGCGTTGGGCAGGACGATCGAGCCGATATCGCGCCCCACGAGCACGGCCGGGCGCGTCTCCGCGAACGTGCGCTGGCGCGCGACCAGTTCGCGGCGCACATCTGCAACGGCGGCGTAGGCGCTGACCGCCGCCTCGACCTCGGGCGAGCGCAGCTGGGCGGTCACGTCCTCGCCCGCGAGGCGGATGCGTGCCTCTTTGCCGCTGACGGTCACCTCCAGGCGGCTCGTCCGTACCAGTTGCGCACACGCGGCGGTATCGCTCGCGGGGACACGCTCGCGCAGCGCCGCCAGCGCGAGCGTGCGGTACATGAGGCCTGTGTCGAGCAGGACGTAGTCGAGCCGCTCCGCGAGCGCGCGTCCCAGCGTGGTCTTGCCGGAGGCGGCGGCGCCGTCGATAGCGATCGGGTGCGGGTGGCGTGGTTCCCTACTCGTGGCGGCGCTCGCAGGCGAGGCCGCCGCCATGCCGGCGTGCTTTGACCCTTCGGCCCGCTTCGCCGTGGCGTAGAGCGCTGCGACTTCCGCAGGCGTGAGCTCGCGGGTCTCGCCTGCAGCGAGCTGGCCGAGCGCGAGCGATCCGATGCGGATGCGCCGCAGCGTCACGACGTGCCGCCCGACGGACGCGAGCATGCGCCGGATCTCGCGCTTGCGACCGCCGTGCAGTGCGATCAGCAGCCAGCGCGGATCGGGGTGATCGGGCGAGCCGCCGGGGCTCACCACCTGTACCGAGTCGGCCTTCAGCCGCTCGCCCTTGTGGTGCACGCCGCGTACCAGCCGTGCCCGCTGCTTCCGCCCCAGCGGCTGGTCGATCGCCACGAGGTACTCCTTGCGCACCTCGTAGCGAGGGTGAGTGAGCAGCTCCGTGAGCGCGCCGTCGTTCGTGAGCAGGATCAGCCCTTCGCTCGCCTGGTCGAGCCTGCCGACGGGGTGGAGGACGCCGCCACCGTTGGGCGCGAGGTCCGTGACGGCGGGCCTGCCCCGCTCGTCGCGCGCCGTGGAGAGCACGCCGGCGGGTTTGTTCACGGCCACGTAGCGGTAGCGATCCTTGCGCACGGGCACGCCGTCAATGGTGATCTCGTCCGTCTCGGGGTTGGCGCGGGCGCCGGGGGTGGCGCGTACCTCGCCGTTCACGGCTACGCGCCCGGCCGCGATCATCACCTCCGCTGAGCGCCGCGAGGCGACGCCCGCGTTCGAGAGGATCTTCTGGAGGCGTTCAACCGGCATCGCGGTTCCGGCCCGGGAGTACCCGTGTAACGCCGCGCAGCGCCGGTCCCGTCGCCGCCAGCACCAGCACAGCGCTGGCCCCGACGACCGCGCCAAGCACGATCCAGGGCGCGTGGCTGCCGGTGTCCCGTTCGAGGCGGATCTGGATCGACTGGGAGGCGTTCGCAGTCTCTTCCCTTTCCCGCGCGCCTGTCTCCTCTCCCTCGGCAACGCGAGACAGGCGCGACGGCGACGGGCCCAACTCGGGGAAGAGGTTGGGCGCGCCCGGCGAGGGCCGTAGTGTCCGCGACCAGCGTTCGCGCGCGGGCTGCTCGCCGTGGGCGCGCGCGCCCAGGGTCATGCCGGAACTGGCGGCGGGCAGTGCTGGCGTGAACACGCTCTCATTCTCGCCGAAGGAGAGCGCATCGACGAGATCGCCCGCGGGCGAAAGCAGCCGCACCGCGTCTCCGGTGTTCCGCAGCCCCGCTCCGATCGCTCCGTCGGGCAGACGGATGACGAGCGCGCCCGCGGGCAGGACCGCGGCCTCCCCTGCCACCACCACGAACCCGCCGGGCGGCACCTCGATCGCGGGCAGGATGTCCAGCGCGTCCGCGTCGCCGAGCGCCCAGCCCCCCGTGCTGACGGACATGGTCGCGGTGTTCACGAGCTCGACCCACTCGTACGCGCGGTCCACGCCGGGGTCCGTGGCGTCGGCGAGCACTTCGGAGAGCCGCAGCGCGGGCGGCCCCTCGTAGGCGTTGCCGCTCCCGGCTGCGGATGTTGGTTCCACCGCGGGGGTTGGCGATGGGTCTGCAGCAGGAGTGGAAGCAGTGGGTGACTGTGTTGCGGGTGGCTCCGATGGCGAGGGTGTGGCGCCGGGCGTGGCGGCCGGTGTCGGAGAAGGCGAGGGCGTTGGGGTGGGTGTTGCGGTCGGAGTGGGTGCCGGCGAAGGCGACGGTGTCGGGGTAGGGGCGGGGGCCGTGACGAAGGCGGCGTCGTCGAAAGCGGCTGTGACCGGGCCGGATGGCCGGAGCATCAGACGCACCCGCGCCGACCGCGCCCGCAGGGGCGCCGGGACTGGCCCGAGCGTGAGGGCCGCCCACTCGCGACCCTGCGTCGAGCCGCCGTCGATGGTGCTCAACTGGCTGCCACTCGTGTCCGCCGACTCGTACCAGGCGATGCGCAGGAACGGCTCGCCGTCCCCCGCCACGACGCGTGCCTGCGCCGAGAGCGCGTACCACTCCCCGCCCGTAACGGTCACGCGCTGGGAGATCCACTTCGTCGAGTTGGTGGTCGAGGTGAGCGTGACCGCCAGCGCGCCGCTGGCGGCATCGCGTGTGAAGCCCAGCGAGCCGCCGTGGGTCTGCCAGCCCTCAGGTCCGCTCCCGCGGATATCCTCGAATCCGCCGTTCGCGAGCGCGCTCCCGTCCGCGGACGTGCTCCCGTCCGCGGGCGTGACCTCGGGCCCCGGCGCTGGCGTTGATCGCGGCGCCGGCCGTGGCGCGGGCATGGGATCCGGGGAAGGCGTCGCCGTGGGCTCTGGCGTGTGCTCGGGCTCTGGCGTGGGTGAAAGGGTTGGTGAAGATGTTGGTGAAGGCGTGGGGGAGGGGGTTGGGGGCGGCGGCACTGTTTGCGTCACACCGGGGCAGAACGTTGTGGCCCTCAATCCGCCCGTGCTTGTCACCCTGAGTGTCGCCCCATAGTAGACCGTTCCGGCAGGCGCTACTCCCTCTACGCTGATCGGCACTGCCTCTCCACTCAGTTCGCGTCGGTTCTCGACTGCCGTGATCGGCGTGAGATCTTCGGCGAAGAACGACAGCCTCAATGTTGCTGATGTCGCGTCCGGGCCCTGGTCAACCGTGGCTGATGCCCGATAGGTAGCGCCGGGCGCGTTCGCATCAGAGCCGACGGGACAATCCTGCGCCTGCGCATACTGATCTGCCGGCACGGTCAGCGCAGCCGTGAGAGTTGCCGCCACGGCGACGCTGGCCAGCACGCGCACTGCCCCCCGCACCATGCGACCGCGACACTACCGCGCCCGCCCGCTGCGCGCCTCCGAACGCCCGCACGGCGATCCCGTAGAATTGCGCTACCCGCGGCGGGTTGTGCCTCGTCGCAGCGACTATCCACACGCAGTACAAGGAGACCGCAATGAAAGCCGCAGTCATGTATGGCGTCGACCAGCCGCTCGTCATCGAGGACGTCGACGTCGACGAGCCCCGGGCGACCGAAGTGCTCGTCCGAACCAGCGCAACAGGCGTCTGCCACTCAGACCTGCACTTCATGGAGGGCAAGTACCCGATGCAGTGCCCCGCCGTGCTCGGGCACGAGTCGGCGGGCGTCGTCGAGAAGGCCGGCGCCGAGGTTACGCGCGTCCAGCCCGGCGACCGCGTCGTGATCGCCTTCATCGCCTCCTGCGGGCACTGCGACAACTGCATCCAGGGCCGCCCCTTCCTCTGCCTCAACTCGCAGAACCTCGGGCGTAACGACCGCCTGAGCATGAAGGACGAGCCCGTCACCCAGTTCGCGGGCATGGGCGCCTTCGCCCAGTACCAGCTCGTCAGCGAGAACGCCCTCGTCCAGGTCCCCGCAGATGTGCCCATGGAGGTCGCCTCCCTCGTCGGCTGCAGCGTCATGACGGGTGTGGGTGCAGCCACGAACACCGCCCGCGTGCAGGCAGGGCAGACCGTCGCCGTCGTCGGCTGTGGCGGCGTGGGTCTGAACGTGATCCAGGGCGCGGTCGCAGCCGGCGCCTCGCGCGTCATCGCCGTCGACATGCTCGAAAACAAGCTCGCCGCGGCAAGGGAGTTCGGCGCCACCGACGTAGTCGACGCCTCCACCGGTGATCCGGTCGCGCAGGTCAAGGAGCTCGTGCGCGGCGGCGTCGACTACGCCTTCGAGGCGATCGGGCTCACGCAGACGGCCGAGCAGTGCTTCGAGATGGCCAAGCGCGGCGGCCGTGCCGTTATCGTGGGCATGCTCCCCTTCGACTCCCAGGTCAAGCTGCCCGGCGCCGCCTTCCTCTCGGAGAAGGGCATGATCGGCAGCTTCTACGGCTCCACCCGCCAGACGCACGATATGGCCTGGCTGATGGAGCTCTATCGCCAGGGGCGGCTGAAGATCGATGAGCTCATCTCGCGCCGCTATGCGCTCGCGGAGATCAACGAAGCCTATGCGGCGCTCAAGAACGGCGAGGTCAACCGCAGCGTCATCCTCTTCGACAGCTGAGGCGCCGAGGCCCACCCGCCGACCGCACCCGTTCGCCCGCCCTGCCTCAGCGGCTGACGCCTCACCCGCTGAGGCAGGCCATCACGGGATCGTAGTCGGGCAGCTCGACAACCTGCGGCGCGACCTCGATATGCGCCACCCGGCCATCCTTGCCCACAACGACCACGACGCGGTTCGCCATGTTCATCCCCTCCAGCAGCACGCCGTACTTGCCCGCCGTCTCGCCGATGGGGTTGAAGTCGCTGAGCACCGGGTAGCTCACGCCCGTCTGCTCCCGCCACGCCTGCAGCGTCCACGTGTTGTCCGTCGAGATGGCCACGGTGACGGCTGCATCGCCGCTCCCGAGCTTCTCTTCGATGATGGGCAGCTGGTTGCTGCACACGGGCGAAAAGGCTGCAGGCACGAAGTTGATCACGACAGCGCTCGTGCCGCGGTGCTCGCTCAGCCGGAAGGTACCGCCGCCCGTGGGCGTGCTGGGAAGCTCGAAATCGGGGGCCTCGTCGCCCACCTTCAGGGTTGCCGTCTCTGCCATGCCGCCACCTCGCTGCTCTCTTTCTGGGATAGCCACGATCGTACGGCGCGAAGGCAGCCCCCACAAGCGCCCCCGGCGCGTATAGTCCCGCCTGTGCCCCAACGCGACTACGACCGCGTAGAGTTGGTCGGCAAGCTCCGTGAGGGCTACAGTGTCCTCATCTTCCTGGACTCCCAAGTCGGTTACAGCGAAGCGGATACCCGAACGCAACTGATCGATCCGCTTATCGAGTTGCTATACGACTCATCTCGCGTCCGCGAGGAAGTCAGCGATTCCGGTAATCGCCCTGATTACGTTCTCTACGTGGACCCAATTACCGAGGGTGGGCCCGCCCGAGTGATCGCGGAAGCAAAACCGATGGGAACGGATTTTGATCACCCATCAGGTGATCGGACGGAATTGCCTCACCGGCAAGTGCAGCGCTATCTCCGTGATCATGCTGCGGGAACGCAGTCGACGATCGGCGCACTCACCGATGGCCTGCATTGGCGTCTCTACCGCAGGGATTTCAAGGGCGGGGTTGAAGTAGATGCCGAATTCGATCTTGGGCCTCTGGTTCGAGGGGAGAACGAGTCACTCGATCTCCTGAGCCGCTTACTCGATGTGCTGGGACCAACAGCAGGTCGCCAGCGGGCGGGCTCTGCCGGAGAACGTGCGTTGCGCGCCCTCGCCGCTGCGATTCGGCCTGAACGCGATGCGCCCGTGGAAGCGCTGCGGGTGCTTGGTGCAGTCTCGGAACCGTATGCGCCCATCGGTCCCGACGCGCTCGCGGGTCGGGACCGCGACCAGGCCCTCACGGATTGGGACGCCTATGCCCACGGGGACGGGCTGGCAATTCCGATAGGCGAGGGCGAGCAAGCCTCGTTCCACAGCCCCCGCGTGCGCCTCGCCGCCGTACGGTTCGCTTATAGCGAGCACGGCATCGGTCGAGCTGACGCTGCGCGCTGTGCACGCATCTTCGCAGCGCAGACGGAGTCTCGTGTCGCCGTGGCGTTCGTCTGGCAATCCGACGATCAAACGGGGCTCGTGAAGGCGAGGCTCGTGGTTGCGCTGGGCCGTCGCGTCGCCATGACGCAACTATTCGAC
Organism: Tepidiformaceae bacterium; assembly: GCA_963422605.2. Taxonomy (GTDB): domain Bacteria; phylum Chloroflexota; class Dehalococcoidia; order Tepidiformales; family Tepidiformaceae; genus UBA2991. The sequence goes on along the minus strand of CAXXUF010000002.1, from coordinate 2,128,056 downwards.
CTCGATCTGCCGTCGCCGACGGCGCGGGAAGCCACGATGCGCACCCTGGATCTTCTGTCAGGAGAGGAGGTCAAGCCTGAGAAGCTCGTTGCTCCGCTTGACGTGCTGCCGTTGCAGCGCAGCTTCTACGAGGAGATCAGAGCATGGGTGCGCTGCCTGCGCGGTGACTACAGCGCATTTCCCGGAAGCACCGACAAGGAGACGCGGCATAAAATACTCCTGCGTCACCTGATCCGGACGCTGTTCGTCTGGATTCTGAAGGAAGAAGGCAGAATCCCGTCCGTGCTCTTCGAGCGCAGGTTCGTGCAGGATCACGGGAATGGGGACTACCACGACACGGTGCTCCGGTTTCTGTTCCATAAGCGACTCAATACGGAGATGCGGGACCGCGGCGCCCACCCGATCGAGGCTGTTAGCGCAAAATTTGCGAATGTGCCCTTCCTCAATGGTTCGTTGTTCGAGCCGCGTGACGGTGACGAGCAGCTCTCGATCGCGGAGGCACACTACTGGAGCGACAACGAAAACAAGCCAGGGCTGTTTGACGTGCTCGCCCGCTATCACTGGACCGCCGATGAGCAGCGCCCGGGCGAGCGCGAGCAGACGCTGGACCCGGAGTTGCTCAGCAACCTCTTCGAGCAGCTCCTGGCCGATCCCGCGCTAGAGACGCAGGCGGAAGGCGAAACCCTGAAGGCACCCGAGGGGGCTTACTACACTCCCATGGACGTGACTGCCGAGATGGCCGCCGATGCGCTGGCGGCAGCGGTGCGCAAACAGGCGCCAGCAGCCTTCAGTGACGAGGCGCTGCTGGATTTGTTCCGGGATCCCGACGCCGAACTGCCTGACCTCAGCGACAGTGCGTCAGCACGGCTGCTGCGGCGCATCGAGGAGCTGCGCATCTTCGACCCAGCCGTCGGCAGCGGGGCGTTTCTGCTGGCCGTGCTACAGGCGCTGCGGACCGCTCTCTCCAAGCTCCATCTGGACAGTAGCGACCCAACCCGAACCATCATCACGAATCAGTTGATGGGGCAGGACATCAACCCACTGGCCGCGCAGATCGCACGACTGCGCCTCTTCATCGCGCTCCAGCACGCGGAGCGAACCGAAGTCGAGTCCGCGCCGCTGCCCAACCTCGAGGCGCGTATTGTCTGCGCCGATACGCTCTTCACACACCCGGGTGGTGAGTACGATCCGTTCGCGCGCGGAGCCGCAAGCACGCTGGCCAGCGCCGACATCGATATGCGCAGCGCCCTCGAAAACGCACTCCGCACCTTGGCAGCGGTACGCGAGCAATGGCCAAACGATCACACTGAGCCCGTCAAGCGCAAACGCCGCAGCACAGACAGACAAGCGCGAGAAGATCTCCGCAGATACCTTGATGACGCTTCTTTGCTACACCCGGGTGCGGCGCGCGAACTGCGAGCGCTCGCGGACTACCCGCTGCTGGAGGTGAACCACGACGAGCCAGCCCGGATCGACCCGCGACTGCTGTTCGCGCAGGACGAGGGGCAGTGGCAGGGGTTTGATGTGGTGATCGGGAACCCACCGTACCAGTCGTTCGGGCAATCCGGGATCGGTGAGGCGGAACGCCGCACGCTTGAGGAGCGCGGGTATCGCACCACTAATGCCACGGATCTGTACACGCTGTTTTGTGAGTCCGCCCTCGCGCTCGCGCGACAGGATGGCGGAGTAGTGACACTGGTTGTTCCGTTGAGCATCGCATTTGGTCGGCAGGAACGCAATCTGCGCGCGTCCTTTGAGGACCACTGTCGCTCTGTCACTACACGCCACTACGACAATATCCCCGACACGATCTTTAACCAGCATCCGCTGTTCAAGTATTGGAAGAACAAACAGCGAGCCACGATCGTGACCGCCGTACGTGGCGAAGGACCGCCCGCATTGCGGACAGACACGCTGCTGCGCTGGCGGGTTCATGATCGCGAGGATGTTCTGCGGCGCCGGAGCGGCGTCTTGCCCGGAGAAGGTGCAGAACTTCCGGGCCGGCAGTGGCCGCGTATTCCGAACGAGGCCGTGGCGGAGATGCTTCGCGCGATCACTCGTCAGCGCACCAGCATCGATAGCCTGCGTGCGCAAGCGACCGCCGTGGATGAGGCGTGTGGCCTGTCGCTTCCACCAACCGGTTGGTACTTCGTGAGCGCGCTGCCGCCGGGCACGCGCAACCCGTCGCGGCAGTCACTGTTGGCGCTACCCGATGAGGAGACGCGAACATTGGTCATGGCTGCGCTCAACGGGCATGTAGCCTACGGTTGGTGGCGTGTGTTCGGGGACGGCTTCCACGTCAAGCTGTCGGACTACGCCGCATTCACGATCCCCAATGCCTGGCTCGAAGGCGATAAGCTCGCGCAGGCGCTGGTCCTCGGACAAGAACTCATTGAGGCCATCACTTCGTCACGCAAAGACAAGTGGAACGCCGGCCAGAAATGGCCGAATGTCGACTTCTTCGAGTTCCAGCCTGATCTGATCGACAAACTCGACCGCTTCCACGTCGAGTCCCTGGGGCTAAACGCCAAAGCGCTGCTCCCGCACCTGCGGCGTATGCGCTCGCCCGACGGCTGGGACTTTGGGTAGCTTCCACTCGGTTACTGTTGACCTGAGTATGCGGGTGTTCTGTAATTAGGCTCGCAAATCCTATATGGAGGTGGCACAGATGCCACGCAAAACGACCGATACGTAGTGCGCGACCCCGAGGGTGGCTGGAACGTGAAGAAGGCACACGCGAAGCGCGCCAGTTCCCACCATGAGACGCAGGCTGATGCTCAGGCGGACGCGAAGCAGATCGTGTCGAACCTTGGTGGCGGCGAAGTTCGCATCCAGGGGCGAGACGGCAAGTGGCGGGACAGTGACACGGTTCCGCCCGGCAACGATCCGTTTCCTCCGCGCGATACTCGACACTAGTCGCTCACTCCCCCACCCCGCGCCACCGCTCCCTTCGCCCTGCCCCGCGCCCACCACCCCACCCCTGCGCGCGTATCATGCCCGCTGATGGCTTCGCTCCCCCTCGACGGAATCCGCGTGGTCGACCTCACCTGGATCATTGCGGGGCCGACGGCGACGCGCTTCCTCGCCGACTTCGGCGCGGAGGTCATCAAGATCGAGCACGAGCAGGCGGTCGATCCCATCCGTCTGGGTCGCCCCCTCGTTGGCGACCACCCCACACTCAACAACTCCGGCTTCTTCAACTACATCAACCGCAACAAGCGCAGCGTGCTCCTGAACGCGCGCCATCCGCTCGGCATGGAGCTGCTGCGCCGCCTGATCGCCGTCTCCGACGTGGTCGTCGAGAATTTCTCGGCGGGCACGCTCGCCTCGTGGGGGCTCGACTACCCGCAGCTGCGCGGACTGCGCGAAGACATCATCTACTGCTCGATCTCCGGCTTCGGACACACCGGCCGCGACCATGAACACACCACCTGGGGCCCGACGGCGCAGGCGCTCAGCGGCCTCACCCTCACCTCCGGCCTGCCCGCGAAGCCGCCCGCCGGCTGGGGTTACAGCTTCATGGATCACACTGCCGGCTACTCCGCCGCCATCGCCATCCTCATGGCGCTCTACCACCGTAACCGAAGCGGTGAAGGCCAGCATATCGACCTCTCGCAGGTCGAGACCGGAACCGTCCTCAACGGCCCCGCCATCCTCGACAAGACGGTGAACGGGCGTAGCTGGCGGCGCGAGGGGCTGCCGCCGGGCAACCGTGCCTGGGAGCCCGCCGTCGCTCCGCACAACACCTACCCCTGCGCGGGCGACGACCGCTGGATCGCGATCGCCGTCACGGGCGAGGGGGAATGGGAGGCGCTTGTGCGCGCTATGGACGAGCCCGCCTGGGCGCGCGACGAGCGTTTCGCCACGAATGCCGCGCGTCTCGCCAACGAGGACGTCCTCGATGAGCGCATCGCTGCCTGGACCGCGCCCCGCGAGGACTACGCGCTCATGGCGCTCCTGCAGGCGGCGGGCGTACGCGCGGCTGTCTGCCAGAAGCCCGGCGACCGCGTGGAGCGCGATCCTCAGCTGGCCGCGCGCGGCTGGTGGCGGACGCTCCCCCATGCCGAGCTGGGCGAGTCGCTCCACGACGGCGTCGCGCCGCGGCTCTCGGCCACGCCCGGCGCCCTGCGCGCCGCTGCCCCCCTCATCGGTGCGGACACGCGCGAGGTTCTCGCCGAAACACTCGGCCTCACCGAGGCGGAACTGGACGGCTTCGCGGAGGCGGGGGTGTTCATGTGAGCGGTCCGCTGACGGGTCTGCGCGTGGTCGAGGTCTGCGACGAGCTGGGGCAGTACGCGGGCAAGCTCCTCGCCGATATGGGCGCGGATGCGATCAAGATCGAGCCGCCGGAGGGCTCCGCCGCCCGTCGCGTGGGTCCCTTCGCAGGCGACCGACCCGGGCCGAACCGCTCGCTCAACTTCTGGTACCACAATACGAACAAGCGCTCGGTTGTGCTCGATCTCGAGGGCTCAGCCTCCGACCGTGCGCTGGCGCGGGCGCTGATCGCGCGCGCGGACGTGTTCCTGGAGGCGTTGCCGCCGGGCCGCCCCGCCGCCCTCGGCCTCGACTACGAGGCACTCGCCGCTGCCAACGCGGGCCTCATCCACTGCGCGCTCACACCCTTCGGCCAGGACGGTCCCTGGGCACACTACCGCATCTCCGACCTGACGGCGCTGGCGGTGGGCGGCCCCATGAGCATGAACGGCTACGACCTCGAGGACGCGCCCGGCGCTCCGCCCATCCATGGCAAGGGCGACCAGGCCTTCAACACCGCCGCCCACTTCGCCGTCATGGGCATCCTCACGGCGCTGCTCGCGCGCGAGACGAGCGGAGCCGGCCAGTACATCGACTGTGCCATGCACGAGGCGCTCTCCTCGACCACCGAGGTGGCCCTGCCACACTGGCTCTACGCGAAGACGAACGTCGTGCGCCAGACCGGACGCCATGCCGCCACCGTCCGCACGGAGCCCTGGATCCACCCCGCCCGTGACGGCCTCGACGTGCTCGCCTACAACATCGGGCGCAGCAACGAGTCCTGGACGAAGCTGAAGGCGTGGATGCAGTCGCACGGCTTCGGCGCACGGTTCGACGAGCCGCGCTTCGACGACCCCGTGGCCAGGCAGGGGGGACGTGGCGGCCCCCTGGCGAAGGAGATCGTCGCCGAGGTGGCGCGGTTCGTGGCCGCGCTCGACGCCGGGGAGGTCTACCGCGACGCCCAGACCCGGGGCCTGCCCTGGGCGCCCGTGCGTGCCCCCGACGAAACCCTCGCCGACGCCCACCTGCATGACCGCGGCCACTTCGTTGCGACCACGGGCGAGGGTGCACCGTCGGAAGGTGCGCTCATGCCAGGCGCGCCCTACGTGCTGGGCGCGACCCCCTGGGAGCTGCGCCGCCCCGCCCCGAAGTTGGGCGAGCATACAGATGAGGTGTTGCGAGAGGTGAGGGGAGGGGAGTGAGGCGGCTCGCTGCTGGTTGGTGCTCCCTGGTTGGTTCTCTCTCCCTTGCTCGCCCTCTCCATCGCAAGGCTGTGAGAAGGCTGTGAGCCTGCGCGCGTCCCTCTCTCACTCCTCCGTCCCTCCCGGCGGAATCGTCAGCGTCTGGCCGAGGGAGAGCGTTGTGCAGGACTCCTCGTCGAGGTCGTTGAGGTCGAGGAACTCCTGCAGGGAGAGACCGTGGCTGTACGCGATGCCCACGCAGGTGTCGTCCTCGACAACGGTGTAGCTGGTTGTTGCGCTGGCTGCGGGGGACTCCGCGCCGGAGGCGGAGGCGGGGATGCGCAGATCCTCGCCGATCGAGAGGTTGGTGCACTCGTCGTTGATGCGAGGGTTGGAGGCGAGCAGATCGGGCACGCTGATGCCGAACGTCGCGGCGATGGCGCCGCAGGTGTCGCCTTCGCCTACGGTGTAGGTCGTAGCCGAGCCGGGGCTGGGGGTAACGGTGACGGTGGCGTCCTGGCCGGGCGAGCCCACGCTGCCCTGGCCGATGCGGAAGGGAGGGCGCTCCTCGCTGGAGGCGGCGGTGGGTGCGGTGGCGGGGTCGGTGAGGGTGGGGCGGGCCGAAGGCGCGTTCGGGTTGCCGCCGCCACAGGAGGCGGCAAGCAGCGCCAGCAGGCAGAGCGCGGGCAGGGTTCGGGCGAGCGCGGTCATGCCGGGCAGGCGATGGCGTTCCTCGCTGGCAAGCCGCACGTCTGAATCGCTACCGGCGGCGGAAGGCTCGCCGGATGCGCCGCAGCACGCCCGTCGGGGCTGGCTCGTACTCGACGTAACGCCCGCGCCAGTACGCGCCTTTGGCCGTGTCCGCCTGTCGCGTCCGCCGCGGTCGCACGAACGTCCAGATGAAGGCGGCCATGAAGAGCACGACGCCCGCGAAGGAAAGCCAGATCAGCGTTCCCCAGATGGCGGCGAGGACGAACCCCGCGACCATCACGCCCGCGCCGGCGAAGAGCAGCGAGGCGGGCGTGATGCGTCTGCCTCGGGGGAGGCCGACCGCCGCTGCCAGGCGAGACGAGAGCGGTGCCCGTCGTCGTCGCCGCGCTTCCAGCGAGATCGGCGCACCCTCCCCGCGGGCGGGAGGCTCGTCGTCGCCCAGGCGGGAAAGGATCTCCTCGATCTCTCGATCGATACGGTCAGGCATGAGCTCCATGATAGCGGAGGAGAGAGGGGAGAGGAGTGAGAAGTGAGATGGGGGGCGATCCGGATGCAATCCGGCCTGAAGCAGCTAAGGGTGGCGGCGTATCGCAAGGGAGCGCCCCGCCCCCCAGCCGCCGCCGCCGGGCGTGCGAATCTCGATGCGATCGCCGCGCCCGACGTGGAGCTGCTGCTGGCCGGCGAGCGGTTCGCGCTTGCCTGAGGTGCGGATGAGGGCGTTCGCGCCCGGAGCGGCGGGCTCCCCGCCCTGTGTGCCCGGCGGACCCAGCGTGCGACGGTCGCCGATCAGCGAGACGTCCGCCTCGGCGAGGAACTCGACCTCGCGCACCACGCCGTCGCCGCCGCGCCACCGCCCCGCGCCGCCGCTGCCGTCGCGCAGCTCGAAGCGCCGCACGCGCACGGGGAAGCTGCTCTCGACCGCCTCCGTGGGCGTGTTCGCGGTGTTCGTCATGTGCGTCTGGATGCCGCTCTCGCCATCGCCGCCGGGCCCCGCGCCTGCGCCGCCGGGGATCGTTTCGTAGTAGGCGAAAGGCGCCCCGTCGGGGCGTACGCCGCCGAAGGTGAAGTTGCTCATCGTGCCCGCGCTCGCCGCTGGCAGGCGCTCCGGCAGCGCCTGCGCCAGGGCCGCGAGCACGACGTCGGTGATGCGTTGCGAGGTCTCGACGTTGCCGGCGGAAACCGCCCGCTGGGGGCGCGCGTTCACGATCGACGCTTCCGGCAGGAGTACGCGGATGGGGCGGAAGACGCCGGCGTTGGAGGGCGCTTCCGGTGGCAGCAGGCAGCGCACGCAGTAGGCCACGGCTGAGCGCGTCACTGCCGCCACGGCGTTGATCGAGGCTGCCTGCTCCGCTGCCGAGCTGGTGAAGTCGACTGTGATCGCGCCGCCCGCCACGAGCACACGCGTGCGCACTGGCAGCAGCGCGCCGCCCGCGCCTTCCATCGCGTCCTCCGCCTTGTAGGTGCCGTCGGGAACGCCCGCGAGAGCGGCACGCGTGAGGCGCTCAGCGTAGTCCGTGAGCGCCTCCATCCAGTGCGCGAGGGCGGCGTTGCCGTAGCGTGTGGCGAGCGCTTCGAGGCGGGCCGCGCCCGTGCGCAGGGCGCCCAGCTGCGCGTCGAAGTCGCCGCGGCGCTCGGCGGGTGTGCGCACGTTGCGCAGGATGAGGGTGAGTAGCGCCTCGTTCGTGGCGCCCCCCTCGCGCAGCTTCAGCGGAGGAATGATCACGCCCTCCTGATAGAGCTCCGTCGCGACCGGCATGGAGCCCGCCGACATGCCGCCGATGTCGGCGTGGTGCGCGCGGTTCGCCACGAATCCGATGAGCTCGCTGCTCCCGAACACGGGCGCCACGAGCGTCACATCGGGGAGGTGGGTGCCGCCGAGGTAGGGGTCGTTGACGATGGCGACGTCGCCCTCGCGCCAGGGTGCGAGGGCGGCCACGGCGGCGACGGACTCCGGCATCGCGCCGAGGTGCACGGGGATGTGCGCCGCCTGCGCGACCATCTGGCCCCCCGCGTCGAACACTGCGCAGGAGAAGTCGCGGCGTTCGCGAATGTTGGGCGAGTGGCCCGTGCGCCAGAGGGTCACGCCCATCTCCTCCGCGGCCGAGGCGAGAAGGGCGTTCCAGACGGCGAGCCGCGCCGGGTTGTCGCTCATCGTGGGGCCGCCAGGAGATTTCCGGCGGCGTCGCTCGTGGCGCACCAGCCCGGGGGGATGTAGCAGGTCGCGTCCGGCTGGGTGACGACTGCAGGCCCGTCGATGGTTGCGCCTTCCGCCAGCGCCGCACGGGGGACGTGGATGGCGGGCGTGCCACCGGCGAGGAGGATGGGCGCAGTGCCGCCGGCTTCCCCGTCTGGTACATAGCTCGTGTCCGGCCAGGCGCGCGCCAGCCCCTGCGCGCGGCAGCGCAGCGCAACGAGCTCGACGGGCCGCTCGCGTGCGGCGAAGCCGTACTCGCGCTCATGCGCGGCGTGGAATGCGTCCGCGATCGCCTCGGGCGCGGGCCGCTCGATGGCCGTACGCAGCTCGTGTGCCTGTCCGGCGTAGCGCGCGTCCGCTGCCCAGCCCAGCGCGACGGGCTCGCCGCCCGCCGCCCGCAGCTCCGCGACCGTCTGCACTTCGAGCGCAGCGGCGGCCTGGCGGACGGGCTCAAGCGCGCCTTCGTCGAGCTTGAGCAGCAACCCCTGGCCGCGCTCGATCGCCTCCGGCGCGGTGGCGATGCCGATCGCGGAGAGCACGCCCGCGTGCGCGGGTATGAGCACGCACGCGACGCCGAGCTCGGCGGCGAGCTCGCAGGCGTGGAGCGGACCCGCGCCGCCGAAGGCCACGAGCGTGAATCTGGCGGGATCGTAGCCACGCTCGAGGCTGACGCGGCGCAGCGCCCGCGCCATGGTCGCGTTCGCCACCTCGACCACGGCGGCGGCTACGGCCTCCGGCTCGCCGAGCGCGCCGAGCGCGGCGCGCGCCCGCGCGAGGTCGGGGAGCACAGTGCCACCGAGGGGCACGTCGTGGCGCAGGCGTCCCAGCGCGAGGTTTGCGTCCGAAACGGTTGGCAGGGTTCCCCGCCCGTAGCAGGCGGGGCCGGGATCGGCGCCCGCGCTCCGGGGGCCCACCGCCAGCGCGCCACCCTCGTCGAGGTGCGCGATTGAGCCGCCCCCCGCGCCCACGGTGACGATGTCGATCATGGGCGTGTGCAGCGCCAGGCCGTTGATCTCCGCTGCAGAGCGGTAGCGCAGCCCGCCCGGGCAGAGCGAGACGTCGGTGCTCGTGCCGCCCATGTCGAACGTGATGATGCGTTCGTGGCCTGCGGTGCGGGCCACGGTGAGCGCGCCCAGCACGCCCCCCGCCGGTCCGCTTGCGACCATCGCCACGGGGCGCTCGCCTGCGTGGGCGGCGTCGGTGAGTCCGCCAGCCGAGTGCATCACGCGCAGCCCCGGGAAGCGCTCGCCGAGTTCCTTCAGGTAGCTGCGTACGGCGGGCTGCAGGAACACGTTGATGGCGGTCGTGCTGGCGCGCTCGTACTCGCGGTGCTCGGGCAGCGCCTCGTGCGAGGCGCTGACGGCGAAGCCCTCGGCGCGCAGGGCCCGTGCCAGTCGCGCTTCGTGGTCGGGGCGGAGGTAGGCGAACAGCAGGCAGATCGCGATCGCCTCCGCGCCGAGGGCGCGCGCCTCCGCTACCACACGCGCGACTTCATCCTCGCTCAGAGACGTGACAACCTCGCCATCCGCCCCGACGCGCTCGCGCACGGTGATCACGTCGCCACGCGCGACGACGTGGGGACGGCGACGCGGCTCGAGGTCGTAGAGGGCGGGGCGCTCCTGGCGGCGGATCGCGAGCAGGTCGCGGAAGCCCTCAGTCGTAACCAGCGCTGTGCGCGGGCCGCGCCGTTCGAGGAGGGCGTTCGTGGCGACGGTGCTGCCGTGCGCGAACCGCTGTCCCGAGTGCTCGTCCGCCCCCGCCAGCACTGCATCCTCCGGCGCGGCGGGCGTGGAGAGTCGCTTCCAGGCGCGGACCCCCTCCTCCCCGATCGCGACGAAGTCCGTGAAGGTGCCGCCCACGTCCACGCCGAGGACGCGACCCTCCGCCGCGCCAGCCTGGCTTTCCTGCGCGCGTGCGGGCACTGGCTAGACGTGCTCCTTGACCTTCTCCGCGAGCGTGCGCGTGTAGCCGGCGGTGCTCGCGATCTCGTCGACGCCGGCCTCGCGCACCGCCTTCAGCGAGCCGAATTTCCGCAGGAGCGCACGCTTGCGCCTGGGGCCGACGCCGGGGATGGAGTCGAGCACGCTCTCCGTGGCGGCCTTGCGCCGCACCTGGCGGTGATAGGCGATGGCGAAGCGGTGCGCCTCGTCGCGGACGCGCTGCACAAGGTAGAGCGCTTCCGAGCCACGCGGGAGGAGGATGGGCGCCTCCTCGCCGGGCACGAACAGCTCCTCGTGGCGCTTCGCGAGTCCCGCCACGGGGATGTCGTAGACGCCAAGCTCGCGCATGGCCTCCACCGCCGCGCGCAGCTGGCCCTTACCCCCGTCGACGATGACGAGGTCGGGCAAGTCCCAGGCGTCACCGTCCTGGGGCGCCTCGCCGCCGCCCGCCGCCAGCGCGCGTTGCTCGATGTGCTGCGCGGCGCGCTTGAAGCGGCGGCGCAGCACCTCCTGCATGGTGGCGAAATCATCCGCGCCTGTGATCGTCTTGATGCGGAACTTTCGGTACTGGCGCGGTGCGGGCTGCCCGTCGATGAACACGACCATGCTGGAGACGGGGCTCGTTCCCTGGATGTTGGAGTTGTCGTAGCACTCGATACGGTGGGGAATCTCAGGCAGGGAGAGCTCCTCGCGCAGCTCGTCGAGCGCTGCTGCCGTCTTCGTCCGGTCGCTGAGCCAGCGCACCTTGAGAACGTCGAGGGCCTCGCCCGCGTTCTCGCGGGCCATCTCCATCAGGCGGCGCTTCTCACCGCGCTGCGCCACGCGTATCTCCACGCGGGTGCCGCGCTTCGCGGCCAGCATCGCCTCCAGCTCCGCGCACGCCCGTGGCTCCACCGGCGCGACGACGAGGCTGGGGATGGACTGTGCGCTCTCGTAGTACTGCTGCAGGAGGCTGCCGAGGACGGCCTCGTCGGGTTCGCCCGTCACGCCTTCCAGCACGAAGCAATCCCGGCCCGTCATCTGGGTGCCGCGTACGAAGAACACCTGCACGCAGGCGCGATCGCCCTCGCGTGCGACGCCGTAGATATCGATATCCTCTTTCTTCGTTGTCGAGAGCATCTGGCGCTCGACCGTGCGCTCGATGGCGCGGATCTGGTCGCGGAGCATGGCCGCGCGCTCGTAGTCGAGCGCCTTCGCGGCGGTGTCCATCTGGCCCCCGAGGCGGTCGAGCACGTCGCTCGCCTTGCCTTCGAGGAAGAGCACGATCTGGGCGATCACCTCGGCGTACTCCTCCGCCGTGCAGTAGGCGGTGCAGGGTGCGATGCAGCGCTTGATGTAGTAGTCGAGGCAGGGGCGCGGGTCGGTCCCCGTGATCTCCTTGGTGCAGGAGCGGTAGGGGAAGAGCTTCTTCAGCAGATCGAGCGTGGAGCGCACCGAGCCCGCGCTCGCGTAGGGCCCGAAGTAGCGTGCGCCGTCCTTCGCGATGCGCCGCGTGATGGAGACGCGCGGCCATGGGTTCTGGACGTCGATCTTCAGGTAGGGGTAGCGCTTGTCGTCCTTCAGGCGGATGTTGAAGAAGGGCTGGTGGCGCTTGATCAGCGTCGCCTCGAGGATGAGCGCCTCGCCCGCATTGGCGCAGACGATGTACTCGAAGTCCTCGATCTCGGCGCGCAGGGCGCGTGTCTTCGGTTCGAGGCTGCGCGGCGAGCCGAAGTAGGAGCGCACGCGGTCCCTGAGCCGTGCCGCCTTGCCTACGTAGATGACCGCGCCCTTCGCGTTGCGCATGAGGTAGACGCCCGGGCGCACGGGCAGTGCCTCGATCTGCTTGCGCAGGCGGTCCGGGATGACGGTGGCGACCACGCCTGAGAGTGTATCGCGGCGGCACACTCCCGCGCCGCGTTCGGTTGCGGTGGAGCCCCACGGGGCGGCGCCAGTGCCACGAGCGCTCGCTGCGGGCGTGGCGCTGTATCGGGGCAGTGTGCACGCCGGGCGGATGGCGGCCTGTGCGATACTGGTATCCAGGGAAAGAGCATGGCGACAGCAGAACAATCGGGCGAATACCTCCGGGACTACAGCAGCTCCGCGACCTGGGGCGATGTCGAGCGCGTTCGCCTGTCGCTGGAGACGCAGATCGCGCGTATGGGAGACGCAGATCGCGCATATGGAGACACGGTTGACGCGCCTGATGCTTGGGGTGGGAACGGTGACGGTGCTGGGTGTCCTTGAAGCCATCCGGTGACCGCTGCCCGGCGGCTCAGTGCGATGGCGACAACGTTCGCAGGCGTGGAGATGCAGATTGCGAGAGTCGGGACTCAGCTGGAAACGCAGTCGCGAGAGTCGAGATCCAGATGGCGAGGATGGAGACCCGCCTGACCCGCTGGATCGTGGGGGCGTTGGCAGTGGGTGTGACCATCGTGGGTATCCTTCTCGGCATCCTCGAAGGCGTCCGCTGAGCTCGGGCGATCGCTACCGTTGGTCCATCTGCCCGGAACCCGACCCCGATTCCCGAAAAGAATCCCAGAATACCCGCCAGGAACAGGAGATAAGACCGCGTATTCTGAACAGAATAATTAATTGAGATCACATGCCAGACCGCAGCGACGATTAGCCCGAACGAAGAAGTCTTCTTGTGGCGGTCTTCTTGTGGCGGGAGGAGAAGTACAGCGTCCCGCAGACAATTAGCGGTGGCCGGGGGCATGGTCGAGGGCGGGCGCTATCGTGGGTCGCGAAGGAGGCAGGAGATGCGATCGTTGCTGTACTTGTTGGCGCGGCTGGCGGGGGCTGCCCGGGTGGCGCGTGGCGGGTAAGGCAGCAAGGCGGCGGCGTTGTTCCGGTAGCGTTCCGGCGAGCCACCGGCCCCGTGCCTGCGTAGAATCACGGGCATGGACTACGAGCGCATCCTCTACGACGTGGCGGGCGGCGTGGCGACCATCACGCTGAACCGACCTGAGCGGCTCAACGCTTTCGATGACCCCATGCTTGGCGAGTGGCGCGATGCCATCGAGCGCTCGGATGCGGATGGCGCTGTGCGCGCCATCATTCTCACTGGCGCGGGGCGTGGCTTCTGCAGCGGTATGGATGTCGCGCAGGAGGTGGGCGGGCGTGGCGTGCTACGCACGGAGGAGATGGTGGCGGAGCGCCGCCACAGCCTGCGCAACCGCGTCCACCCCATCCCGCGCGCGCTCATTCAGCTCGAAAAGCCGTACATCGCTGCGGTGAACGGCGCGGCGGTGGGGGCGGGCATGGACATGGCCTCGATGGCCGACATCCGCTTCGCCAGCGAGAGGGCCCGCTTCGGGATGGCCTATGTGCGCATGGGGCTCATCCCCGGCGACGGCGGCGCCTGGACGCTGCCCCGCATCGTGGGGACGGCGAAGGCACTCGAACTGATCTGGAGCGGCGAGCTGTTCGACGCCGCGGAGGCACTGCGCATCGGTTACGTGAGCGCCGTCCACCCCGCCGGTGAGCTGCTGGAGCGCACGCGCGAGTTCGCGCTGAAGATCGCGAAGGGGCCGGCCACGGCCATCCAGCTCGCGAAGAAGCTCGTCTACCGCTCCGCGAACCTGACCTTCGACGAGCACCTCGACTTCGCCCAGATGGCGATGACCCTCGCGCAATCCACCGAGGATGCGAAAGAGGGTCCGCGCGCCTTCACGGAGAGACGCGAGCCCGACTTCAAGGGCTACTAGCCAGAGGAGACCGCATGACCCCGACGACCGGCGAGCCCGCCCCGCCCTTCACGCTCCTGAACAAGGATCGGGAAGCAGTCACGCTCGACTCCTTCCCGGGCAAGCACATCGTGCTGGCGTTCTACCCGCTTGCCTTCACCGGCGGCTGAAGCGCCGAGATGACAGGCTTCCGCACGCATACGGATGCGTTTGTGGAGGCTGGCGCCCAGGTGCTGGGCGTGAGCGTCGACTCCTTTGCCGCTGTGGGTGAGTTTCAGGAAAAACTCGGCCTGGAGTTCCCGCTCCTCTCCGACTTCCCGAAGAACCAGGCGGGTTGCGACTACGGCATCTTCAACGAGGAGTTCGGGATTCATAACCGCGCGACCTTCGTCATCGACCGCGATGGCGTTCTCCGCGACGTCTACGTTGAGCCGCGCGATTTCGAGTCGCATGCGCCGCACGCCCTCGAGGCGGTGCGCACCCTGAACGGCGGCGTGTGACCGATGCTCTTCCGCGACTCGCCCGCGCAGGCCGCCTTCCGCCGGGAGGTTCGCACCTTCCTCGATGCGGAGCTGCCTGCGGATGTCTGGGATATGCGCAACGACCGCGAGGAGATGACGGAGGAAGAGGCCGCCTTCACCCGCCAGTTTCGCGCGCAGCTGGCCGAGCGCGGCTGGCTCACGCTGGGTTGGCCGGAGGAGTACGGCGGCGGCGGCGCGGACTTCGTCACCCAGACGATCTACATGGAGGAGATGAGTTCGCGTGGCGCCCCGGGGGCCTACGACCAGGGCGTCTGGCTGGCGGGACCTGCGCTCATGCGCGAGGGCACGGAGGCGCAGCAGGAGCGCTGGCTGCCCGGGCTGCGTGCGGGAACCTCGCGCTGGTGCCAGCTCTTCTCCGAGCCGGGTGCGGGCTCCGACCTTGCTGCCCTCCAGACGAGCGCCATCCGCGACGGCGACGAGTACGTGGTGAACGGCCAGAAGATCTGGACGAGCTGGGCGGAGGGTGCACAGTGGGGCATCCTCCTCGCGCGTACCGACCCCGATGCGCCCAAGCACCGCGGCATCAGTTACTTTGTGCTCGACATGGGCGCGCCGGGCGTGAGCGTCCGTCCGCTCGTGAACATGATGGGCGCGGCCCACTTCAACGAGGTGTTCTTCGAGGACGTGCGCGTGCCCGTCGACAACCGCATCGGCGAGGAGAACCGCGGCTGGTATGTGGCCGCTGCCACGCTCGACCAGGAGCGCAGCTCTATCAACCGCATCGTGATGTCGCGCTCCACGCTCGAAGCGCTCACCGCCTGGGTGCGTGCACGCGACGGCGGCGCCGTGCCCCACCACGTCCGCCACGAGCTCGCCTCGCGCGCGATCGAGTTCGAGCTGGGCCGCTGGCTCTGCTACCGCGTCGCGCAGATGCAGCGCGACGGGCTCAACCCGAACTACGAGGCGTCGATCTCGAAGGTGTTCGGCACCGAGCTCCAGCGGCAGATGGGGCAGACGGGCCTGCGCGTGCTGGGGATGGCGGGGCAGCTCGAACCGGGGAGTCCCTGGGCGCCCCTGCGCGGGCGCGTCGAGCGCTGGGCGCTGGCTGGCCCCAGTTACACGGTGGCGGGCGGCACGAGCGAGGTGAACCGCAATGTGATCGCCACGCGCGGCCTCGGGCTCCCGCGCTCATAGAGCAGCGCGTGCGATCCGCGGACGCTGCTATGTCCGGAAGCGCTCCGGGCTGCTCCAGTGTGCCTCGTCCTCGATCGCCAGCAGCCTGGTATCGGGGATAGCCGGGAGCGTGGGCGCGGGCCAGTCCGGCTCCGGCCGCCATCCGCGCAGCTCCTCGGTGAATGGCCAGGCGCCGCTCTCGATATCCACGATCGCGGCCTCGCCTTCCCTGCGTACCCGCTCGGCTACCGCCGTGGAGATCACGCCCATCTCGACGGATCGATCAAGCTCATCTTCGTCCTTCCAGCGCCAGCGCCGTTCGCTGTCGACGAGGATGTCGAGCTGCAGATCGCGCACGTCGAAGCCGAGCGGTGTGCGCCGGACCGGCTCCTGGAGGTTCACGTACCAGCCGAGGAACTCCCAGTCGGGCGTCCACCAGACCCACGTGGCGCGCCACTCGTCCGGGATCATGAGGAAGAGCGCGTTCCAGCGATCCCAGACGCTATCGATCAGGGTGCACTCGCCATCGAGCCAGGGCCGCCGTCTTCCCTCGACCAGCGGTACTGTGAGCTTCGTGGGAGTCCCCGCGGGGAGCCAGAGCGAGATCAAGTCCTCACCGTCCCCGACGACGACGACCGGCTTCACGTCGCCGATCCGGGGTGGCTGGGCGCCGCTCTCGACGACGAACGGCATACGCTGGAGGATCACCTCGCCACGCTGAAACGGTGATCGCTCGTCGGCACTGCGGGGGCTTCCCATGGGGCCAGCGTAGCGCGCGTTGGTCGTTGGAGCAGGGGCGCTAGACTCCGCTGGCCATGCCGCAGTCGGATACGCCTGCCCAGCCGCGCTTCCTGCTGCCGCTCGCGGCGCTCTTCACGGGGGCGCTCATCGCCTCCAACCTCGTAGCGGTCAAGATCGCCGACTTCTCCGGCGTCTCCGGGCCGCTTTCCGGCTACTTCCTCCCCGCTGCCGTCATCGTCTTCCCGCTCTCCTACATCGCGGGAGACATTCTCACGGAGGTGTATGGCTACCGCGCGGCACGGCGTGTCATCTGGTCCGCCTTCCTTGCGAACGGCCTTGCCGTGCTCGCCATCGTGCTCGCCGGCGCGCTTCCGTCCGCCCCCTTCTGGCAGGATCAGTCCGCCTACGAGGCGATCCTCGGCCAGACGTGGCGCATCGCGGGCGGCAGCTTCGCCGCCTTCCTCGTGGGTGAGTTCGCCAACGCGATTGTGCTCGTCCGCATGAAGCGCGTCACGGCGGGGCGGTTCCTCTGGGCGCGCACGATCGGCTCGACGGTCGTGGGGCAGGGGCTCGACTCTGCCATCTTCATCACGCTCGCGTTCGCGGGCCGCGAGGGTGTCGCGCTCTGGCCCTTGATCTGGAAGCAGTGGCTGTTCAAGGTGGCGTTCGAGACCGTCGCCACGCCGTTGACCTACGCTGCCGTCACGGCGCTCAAGCGTATCGAAGGGATCGACGTCTACGACGACGCGGACCTCAACCCTGTTCCGTTCCCCCTCGGACGGTTCCGGCGGTAGCCGCGCGGGCGGCGGCGCTTGCGCGCGTGCATCGGGGCACGCACGCTGGCACGATGGGCACGAACGAGTTCGCCACCGACGGGACGATCGACTCCTTTGAAAACCGGCACCCGGAGCGCGACTACGAGATTCGTTTCGAGGCGCCGGAGTTCACGAGCGTCTGTCCGATGACGGGTCAGCCAGACTTCGGTACGATCACACTCTGCTACACGCCCGCGGCGCGCTGCATCGAACTCCGCAGCTTCAAGTACTACCTGCACACGTATCGCCAGCGCGGCATCTTCTACGAGGACGTGGTGAACGAGGTTCTGAACGACGTCGTCGCAGCCATCGCTCCCCGTCGCGTCACGGTGACCGGCGATTTCCACGCCCGCGGCGGCATCACCGCACGAGTGACGGCCACACACCTGCAGGCGTAGCATCGACGGTATTCATGGCGGTGAAGCAGGATCCCGGTGGCTTCCCCCAGCGCAAGCTCGAGGATACGCCGGCAGTAACGCCCGGGCAGATGCGCGAGGTTCAGCGCGCCGCTCAGGAAATCTTCCACTACGACATCCTGCAGGCGGTCGAGAACGCGGGCCGCGCCGCCGCCCAGATCATCCTCGCCATGCTCGGCGGTGCCGGCCGCGGCCAGCGCGTGGTCGTGCTCGCGGGCGGTGGACACGTCGGCGCGGCGGGCCTCTGCGCGGCGCGCCACCTCGATAACTGGGGGGTGCAGGCGGAGCCGCTCCTGGGCGAGGTCGAGACCCAGATGAGCTTCGTCACCCGCCGCCACATCCGCATCCTGGAGGAGTCCGGCATCGTTGAACCGCGCGACAGCGATACGAGCGAGCATGCCGCCGAGAGCCACCTCCAGCGCGCCGATCTGATCGTCGATGCGCTCGTCGGCTACGGGCTCGAAGGCGCGCCCAAGGGTCTTGCCGCCGCCGTTACCGAGATCGCGTACGCGTCCCGCCGCCCCGTCCTCGCGCTTGATGTGCCCACCGGCGTGAACGCCGGTACCGGCGCCGTGAGCAGCCCCGCCATGGCGGCTGGCACGACACTCGTGTTCGACCTGCCGAAGACGGGCCAGGTGCTCGCGGAGTGCGTGCACCATGTGGGCGAGCTGTACGTGGCCGACCTCGGCGTGCCACGCGCGGCCTACGAACGTATCGGGATCAGCACGCACGGTCTCTTCGCCGAAGGGCACCTCGTGCGCCTGCGCCGCTAGCACAGCGCCGGGCCTAGTACCCGCGCGAGTCCCAGAGTACGTCGCCGTGGCCGCTGAGGTGGTTCTGGAGGCGGGCGGCGACGAAGAGCAGGTCGCTCAGCCGGTTGAGGTAGGGCACGACGAACGCTCCCGCCTCCTCGCCGCGGCTGAGCGCGATTGTGGCCCGCTCCGCGCGGCGGCATATCGTGCGTGCCAGGTGGAGGTGCGCCGCCGCTGCGTTGCCGCCGGGGAGCACGAAGCTCGCAAGCGGCTCCAGCTCTTCGTTCCAGCCGTCGAGCCAGGACTCCAGTTGCTCGACGTGGCGCCCTTCGATTCCCGGCCCCGGGCGTCGCTCCGCGCCTTCTGCGGGGCTGGCGAGTTCGGCGCCGAGGTTGAAGAGCTGCTGCTGGATCATGCCGAACGGCTCGGTGAGTGGAGGCGCGAGGCCCGCTGCCACGGCGACGCCGATCGCGCTGTTCAGCTCGTCGAGCGTGCCGTACGCTTCGATCCGGAGGCTCTCCTTGGGCACGCGCTGCCCGCCCGCGAGCGCGGTCGTGCCGTCGTCGCCGGTGCGCGTGTAGACGCGATTGATGCGAACCATCCGCCCAGCATGCCGGAACGCCGCAGGGCGGGCCAGCCAGCCCCCTTTCGTACGCGCGCCCGGGCGCGGACAATACGCGCGGAGGTTCCCGTGCCGGATTCCCTTCGCTGTGAGCGCTGCCTTACGCCCATCCGCGGCGTACCCCACTTCATGGCGGCGCGCCGCTTCTGCTGCGCCAGCTGCGCCGTCGGCTCCGCCTGTGAGCACCAGGGCGTCCGCCGCAGCGAGAACATCCGCCGCTACGACGGAAACTTCGATCGCTTCCGCGAGGTCGAGCGCCACTCCGGCCCCTACGAACGGGAGCGCGCCTCCGGCCCGGGTTGACGCACGCCGGGCTCCGCCCCACCATCGCGCCATGGCCCTTTACGAATACCAGTGCTCCGGCTGCGGGAAGCGCTTCGAGAGGCGCATGCCGATGGGGGACGCCCTCCAGCTTGTGCCCTGCCCCGGCTGCGGTGTGAAGGCGCGGAAGATCATCGGGAACTTTGCGGTCGTCGGGCGCGCCGAGGAGAGCGCGGGCGACGGTCCCGCGCCCTGGGATGATGACGGCGATGATGTGGATGACGGCGATGGCCTCGGCGGTGGGCTTGACGACCTCACCCACCACGGCCACAGCCACGGCGGCCATTCCCACCCGCATCCGCACTAGGAACCCGCATCCGCACGAGGAAACTGGCAGCAACGAGCCACACTTGCCAGATAGCCAGAGCGGAAGTATGGTTTGCCATATGAAGACCACGCTCAACATCGACGACACCCTGATGAAACGGCTGCGCGAGCTGGCCGCCCGGCGCGGGACCACCATGACCGCGCTGGTCGAGGCGGGGCTCAGGCGGATTCTTGGGGAAGACGGCGCGCTCGCGATTCCTCCCGACGACCTGCCGCCGCTGCCAGGCTGGCGTATGGGGAAGCCGCTGGTCGACGTGGCTGACCGCGAGGCACTCTACGATCTGCTGGAAAAGGAGCGCGACAGGCGGCTCTACGGAACGTTCCCGGATGCCAGCGGCGGGGATCGCATGCGAGAGAGGGCGCTACCGGTTGAGCGCCTGGCGCTCTCCGCAGTCATGGATTCCGGCCCTGAGACGCCCTATCGCGTGACCGTCGAAGAGTCCGGCAAGGCGGATGACGCGTAGGTGCTGGTCGTCGATACCAACGTTCTGCTTGCTGCCGTCAACGAGGATTCCGATATCACTGCGGTCTGCCGCCAACAGGTTGAAGCGTGGCGGCGCGACCCTGCTCCGGCCTTCCTGACCTGGAGCATCGTCTATGAGTTCCTGAGGGTCAGTACGCATCTGCGCGTCTTCCGTTCGCCGTTGACGGCAACCGAGGCATGGGGCTTCATCGAAGGGCTGCTGGGTGTGCCGGGGTTCACGTTCCTGACAGCAACGAACCGCCACGCCGCCGTGCTCGCGCAGACGCTGGCGGAGCTGCCGGAGCTGCGCGGGAACATCATTCATGACCTTCATATCGCCGTGCTGATGCGCGAACACGGCGTCAGCCGCATCTGCACAGGGGACAGTGACTTTCACCGCTTCCCGTTCCTGACGGTCGTCGACCCGCTGCGGTAGTGCCGAGGGCCCGCCTGTGGGGCGGGCCCTCGCGCGCTGGCTGGCCACCAACAGGGGTCTAGATCTCCAGCAGCTCCGCGACCTGCTCGCGGTGGTGGTCGGCGTCGCCCCAGAAGAGTTCCGCGCGCTTCTGGCGGCGGAAGTAGAGCTGGACGATGTAGTCCTTCGTGAAGCCGATGCCACCGTGTATCTGCTGGCCGTGCGCGACCACGCGACGGCTCGCCTCGCTGCACCATGCCTTTGCCATCGAAGTGTCCATGTGCTGGGAGGGCTCGTTCTCGCTCGTCGCCCAGGCCGCCTTGTAGGTGATGAAGCGCATGCCGTCGACGTCCGTAACCATGTCCGCAGCCTTGTGCTGGATCGCCTGGAAGGAGCCGATGGGTCGCCCGAACTGGACGCGCTCCTTGGCGTAGTTCACCGCGATCTCGAAGTCCTTCTGCGCCAGCCCGACGAGGTAGGCGTTCTCCAGGTTTACGGCGATGTTGCGCCCACGCAGGCTCGTCTCCGCAGTGACGGGCATCACGTCCGCGGCGCTCACGCGGACATCGGTGAGCACAACCTCGGCCTGCTTGTCGCTGGCGATCGTCTTCAGGGGTGTGACCTCCACGCCCGCCTGATCGCGCGGCACGATGAAGTCTGCGAGCTGCCCGCCCGGCAGGTTCGCGATGATGTGCAGGTAGTCGGCCACGTTCGCATCGGGCACGAAGAGCTTCGTGCCGTCGAGCACGTAGTCGTCGCCGTCTTCGCGCGCGGTGAGGGTGAAGCCCGCGCGGTCCCAGCGCCCCGACTCTTCCGTGACCGCGTAGGTGTGGATGGCCGCGCCGCTGGCGATGCCGGGCAGGTACTTCGCCTGCTGGGATTCGCTGCCGGCGATGGTGAGCCAGGCGGCGCAGGTCGCGTTGGGGATGAAGGGGCCAGGCACGAGCGCCCGCCCGAACTCCTCGACGAGCACGCAGAGGTCGAGGTAGGAGAAGCTGGAGCCGCCATGCTCCTCGGGGATCATGAGCCCCTGCCAGCCGAGATCGGCCATCTGCTTCCACAGTTCGGGGCTGTAGCCCTGCTCGTCCTCTTCCATCGCGCGCACGTGCTCCTCGGGGCATTCGTTCTCGAGAAATTCGCGCGCCGTATCGCGGATCAGGGTCTGCTCTTCGCTGAGGCTCAGATCCATTTTGCCGTCCTTCAGTGGGGGTTGCGGCTCGAGCCGCGCATGGCGCGCGGACCCGCCCGCGGGAGATAACTGCGCGAGTCTAGCATGGGCAGGGGAGTACGTCAGGGGATGTTCGGGTCCGCGGCGTGCGCGGTCTGCGCGTCGTTACTGCCGCAGGGCCTCGGAGTCAGGTGGTGGTGTGAGCTTGCCAGCAGTCGCCTTTACAGGGGGATATTCACCTCAACCTGGCGGATCTGGGGTGGGTGTAGCGATGGGGTCGACGGGTCGCTCGAAGTGGCGCTCCACGCCTGCGCGACGCACCACTCGCCTTCCCGCTGCACGCTCGCCGAGAAGAATGTTCGCTTCATCGTTCCCTGGTCCCTGTTCCGCGCTCCTGTCAGAGTGGAATCAGCGGTTGCGTTGGACGAAGCGGCCGATGCGTTCGAGGGCGCGTTCGATCTGCTCGTAGCTGCTGGCGTAGCAGGCGCGCACGTAGCCCTCGCCGCAGCCGCCGAAGGCGCTGCCGGGCACGACCGCGACGCGCTCCTCGGCGAGCAGGCGCTCGCTGAACGTGGCGCTGTCCATGCCCGTGCCGCGGATGTCGGGGAAGGCGTAGAAGGCGCCACGCGGGCGGAAGGCGGGCAGGCCGACGGCCTGCAGGCCGTCAAGCATCAGGCGGCGGCGGCGGTCGTACTCCGCCAGCATCTCGTGGAGGAACGACTCGCCGGACTCGAGGGCGGCGAGGGCCGCGTACTGGGCGGCCGTGGGCGCGGCCATCATCACGTACTGGTGGACCTTCATCGCTGCCTCGGCGAGCGGTTCGGGGGCGGCCAGCCAGCCCACGCGCCAGCCCGTCATCGCGTACGTCTTGCTGAAGCCGCCGATGAGCACGGTGCGCTCGCGCATGCCTTCGAGCGCGGC
This sequence comes from Tepidiformaceae bacterium, assembly GCA_963422605.2. Classification (GTDB taxonomy): domain Bacteria; phylum Chloroflexota; class Dehalococcoidia; order Tepidiformales; family Tepidiformaceae; genus UBA2991. The sequence goes on along the minus strand of CAXXUF010000002.1, from coordinate 2,105,492 downwards.
GAAACAGGTGTGCTTGCCCTCGTAGGTCAGGCGCGCGTACAGCTCGTCGCTGACGACGGCGAGATCGTGCGTGGCGGCCACCCCCGCGATCGCCTCGAGGCTGGTGCGATCCATGGTCGCGCCCGTGGGGTTGGCGGGGAACCCGAAGAGCAACGCCTTCGTGCGCTCGGTCACGCGCTCCGTCACAGCGCCCGCGAGCAGGCGGAACTCGTGCGCGGCGTCCGTCGGCACCGGACGGAAGTCTCCCCCCGCCATCGTGACGGCGGGCTGGTAGGCGACGTAGCTGGGGTCCGGGCAGAGCACCTCGTCGCCGCTGTCGAGGAGCGAGCGCAGGGCGATGTCGAAGGCTTCGCTCGATCCGCTCGTCACGATGATCTCGGTGGCGGGGTCGTAGGAGACGCCATAGAGCGCTTCGAGGTGCGCGCTGAGCGCTTCGCGCAGCTGCGGCAGGCCGTAGTTGGAGGTGTAGTGGGTCTCGCCGCCGGCAATGCTGTCGATCGCCGCCTGGCGGATGGGCTCGGGCGTGACATAATCTGGTTCGCCGACGCCGAGCGAGATGACGTCGTCGATCGTGCTTAGCAGGTCGAAGAACTTGCGGATGCCGCTGGGGGGCACAGAGGCGAGGCCGCGCGCGACGAGGCGCTCTGCTCCCCGGGGTACGCTGCTGCCCACGGCCCTGCCCCCTCGGCCCCCGCGGGCGCCGCATACAAAAGAGCCGCCCCGCGGGCGGCTTCGGATTCGCTGCGTCCTGCGACCGCTCGCACGTTAACCGCGCGCCGGCGCGGCCGCCGCAGCGGCACAGACGAGGCGGACGGCGAGTGCATCGCGGGCCATGCTTCGGAGCGTGGCCATGCCACGCATTACCGTCAAGCGTCGTGCCGCGCTCAGGTCTGAAGTGATGGCAGGCGGTTGGCCTGTCCGAGGGACTGCTCGAAGGCGTGCCCCGCCTTCAGGATCGTCCCCTCCGCACCCACGTCGCCGATGATCTGCAGCCCCACCGGCAACCCCTCACTGAGGCCGCAGGGCAGGCTGAGGGCGGGCAGCCCCGCCACCGCGCCGGGCAGCGTATAGATATCGTTCAGGTACATCGCGTAAGGGTCGTCGAGCTTGACGCCGTGGGGGAACGCGACTCCGGGCGTGGTCGGCGTCACGAGCACATCGTAGTGCGCGAACGCCTCGTGGAACTCGCGCGTGATGAGCGTCCGCACTTTCTGCGCCTTCAGGTAGAACTGGTCATAGTAACCAGCGCTGAGGGCGTAGGCGCCGAGCATAATGCGGCGCTTCACCTCGTCTCCGAAGCCCTGCTCGCGCGTCTTCTCCATGTTCTCCCACATGCCCGCGCCGCCTCGCTCGCTGAGGCCGTACTTGACGCCGTCGTAGCGGGCGAGGTTCGAGCTCGCCTCGCTGGGCGCGATCAGGTAGTAAACGGCGAGGGCGTGCTCCGTCATGGGCAGCGAGAGGTCGGTGTCGATTTCGCAGCCGAGCGCCTCGAAGCGCGCGAGTGCCTCCTCGATGCGGGCGCGCACGCCGGTTTCGAGGCCTTCCACGAAGTATTCGCGTGGGGCGCCGATGCGCAGGCCCGCGATCTCGCGGCCAAGGTAGTGGCGCATATCGGGTGCGGGCGCGGGATCGCTGGTCGAATCGCGCGGGTCGTGCCCGCTGATGCCATCCAGGATCGTCGCCACGTCTTCCACGTCGCGCCCGATCGGTCCTACCTGGTCGAGCGAGCTGCCGAAGGCCACGATTCCGTAGCGGCTGACGCGTCCGTAGGAGGGGTCGAGTCCAACGACGCCGCAGAGCGCCGCCGGCTGGCGGATGCTTCCGCCGGTGTCGCTGCCGAGTGCGGCGAGGCACTCGCCCGCCGCCACCGCCGCGGCCGAGCCGCCGGAGCTGCCACCCGGCACGCGCGCGGCGTCCCAGGGGTTGCGCGTGGCGCCGAAGGCGGAGTGTTCGGTGCTCGAACCCATCGCGAACTCATCCATGTTCGTCTTGCCTACCATCACCGCGCCCGCGCGCCTCAGCTGCTCGTAGACGTGGCTGTCGTAGGGCGGCACGAAGTCCGCGAGCATCCGCGAGCCGGCGGTCGTGCGCACGCCTTTCGTGACGATCAGGTCCTTGACTGCGAAGGGGATGCCCGTGAGGGGCGTCGCCGTGCCGGCGGCGAAGCGCGCGTCGGCTTCGCGCGCCTGTTCGCGCGCGAGCTCCTCCGTGAGCGTGATGTAAGCGTTGATGCGGGGTTCAACCGTCTCCACCCGCGCGAGCACAGACTCCGTCAACTCGACGGCGGTGAACGCTTTCGCGCGGAGGCCGTCGCTGGCCTCGTGCGCGGTCAGATTCCAGAGCGCGCTCACTCGAGCACGGCGCGCACGCGGATCAGGCCGTCCTCGACCTCGGGTGCGTTGGCGAGCGCCACGTCACGTGTCAGCGAGGGTGCAACGGTGTCGCTGCGCATGACGTTCTGGAGGGGCAGGGGGTGAGCGGTGGGCTCGACGCCGCTGGTCTCGACCGCGCCCAACGCCTCGAAATGCCCGAGAATGTCCGAGAGCTGGCTCGCGAGGCGATCGACCTCGGCCTCGCTGAGGCCGAGGCGCGCGAGCCGTCCGATGTGAAGCACCTCGTCGCGGGAGATTGCCATTGTGCGATCGTACACCGTCCGCGCGCGCGTGCCCGCAAGGGGGGGCTTTGCTACGCTCGCAGCCGATGCGATCCCCCGCGCATCCTCGCCCCGCTTGCGTCTACCGACTGCGTGCGCGTCCGGCGCTGGCTACCCTGCGATGACCCACCGGATAGTCATCCGCCGCCGCCGCGAACGGCGCGCGCGCAGCCGCGACAGCGGCTTCCCCGCCTGGGCGATCGCCTTGCTCGTGCTGGGCGCGCTCGGTTCGGTGGTGACGGCGGCAGGGGCAGGGGCCGTGTTTGCCGTCTACCAGCACTACGCGAGGGACTACGTCGCGATCGAAGACCTGCTCATCGAGCGCCAGGTGGGGCTCACGCGCATCTACGACCGCACAGGGCTGGTCGAGCTTGGCGTCCTCAACAACCCCAACCAGCGCCTGCTCCAGTCTGTCGAGCTGAGCGAAATCTCGCAGGGCATGATCGACGCCACAGTCTCCACGGAGGACAACAGCTTCTGGACGCATCCGGGGGTGAACTACCGCGGCCTCGGGCGGGCCGCCTGGGAGAACTACGTGGGGGGCGGCATCGGCAGCGGCACGGGCGGCTCCTCCATCACCCAGCAGCTGATCAAGAACGTCTACATCTGTGGCAGCTTCACTGACCTCGATGACCCCTGCGTGGCCGAGCGCACGCTCGACCGTAAGCTGCGCGAAATCGCCTACGCGATCGAGCTCGAAAACGACTACGACAAGGAGCAGATACTCACCTGGTACCTGAACCAGATCTCCTACGCCGACCGCTATGTGGGGGTGCAGGCCGCCGCTGAGGGCTACTTCCGCAAGGACGCCGACGACCTCACGCTGGCGGAAGCGGCCATGCTCGCGGGCATCCCCGCCTTCCCCACGCGCTACCACCCCCGCCTCAACTGCATTCGTGATGAGGAGGATGACTGTGTCCTCGACGCGCGCGGGCGCATGACCGTGGGGAATGAGGCCAAGGCCCGCCAGGAGGACGTCATCGACCTCATGGTGACGCACGGCTGGATCACCTTCTCCGAGGCGGAGGTGGCCAAGGCGGAGCCGCTCTACGTCTACCCTGCCGCAACGAGCGCCGCCCAGGACGCTTCGGCGTTCATCGACAACCAGGTCGAACCCCGCCTCGTGCGCATGTGCGAGGCAGGCGTCCTCCCAAAGCTGGAGGGCGTCGAGGACTGCGAGACGAGCGTGCACAGCGCCGGCTGGACTGTCGTGACGACGCTCGACTGGCGGGCGACGCAGTCGGCCCTGACGGTAGCGCGCAGCGCGATCACGCGGGGGCTGGAGGCGGGATGCGAGTGTCACAACGCGGCCATCGTCACGATCGACCCTGGCAGCGGCGAAATCCTCGTCTACGCGCCTAACCGCGATCCCTCCTTCACCGCCGACCCGCGCGTGGCTGGCAACGTCGATCAGCTGGTAGAGATCAACCAGCCCGGGTCGTCGTTCAAGCCGGCCGTCTATCTCGCCTGGTTCGAGCACGCGAAGAAGGCGCCGATGAGCATCCTCTGGGATACGTCCCCGCTCGCCCTGGAGAACAGCACAACCGAGATCACGAACCCGCGCCCTGCCCCGCGTACGGAGGGGCTCATCTCCGCGCGCGCGGCTCTGGGCGGTTCGCAGAATGTGCCCGCCTACCGCGCCGCCCAGGAAGCGGGCGTCGAGAACGTGATCGAGATGGCGAAGCTGCTCGGCATCACCACCATCGAGCAACAATTCGACCCAACCTTCGTCTCCCATCTCGATGTCTACTACGGGGCCTCGATCGCGACCGGCGGGGCCAACATCCGCGCTGTCGACATGGCCTACATGAACGCGACGCTCGCCAACATGGGCGTGATGGTGGGTGTGCCCCATCATGCCACCACGATCACCCCCGGCGACCTCAACAACACCGCCTTCGACGAGGGCATCGACTACGAGAACGCACTGCAGCAGAAGCTCGACTTCCAGCGCGGCCACCTGCGCCTGCCGGGCACGCGCACGCTCGATCCCGTCGTCATCCTCGAAGTACGCGACAGCAATGACGCGGTCATCTTCAGCCACGAGAAGCCTCAGCGTATCCGCACGGTAAATGCGGGCAGCGTCTGGCTCCTCCACAGCATCATGTCCGACTGCACCGCGCGTTTCATCATCTGGGGGTGTGGGTCGAGCAACGAGGACCTGCGCCTCGATACGTTCGTCGATGGCGTGCGCCTGCCCTCGGGCATCAAGACAGGCACGCAGCAGGGCCCGCTGAGCGCTGTCGACACGCTCGAGACGTGGATGAACGGCTACTCGCGCCACGCCGCCACCGCCGTCTGGGTGGGCAACGCCACGAACGAGCTCGTGATCGATGGGCCTTCGGGCGAGTACGCCGCCGCCCGTACCGTCCTCTGGCTCTTCAAGCACTGGATGGGCGAGTACCACGGCTACCTGCTCCGCCAGGGGCGCATCGCGGCGCTCGAAGGCTTCGACGACATCCAGCCCGCGAATGTCGGGCGTGTCGAGTTCGCCACGCCGGCGACCGACCGCCACCTCGAGGGCGGCTGCGACCAGGTGGTCAAGGCGTGGGTGCGGACGGACGTCGAGTACGAGGATCAGTGTGAGCCCGCCGTCATCGACACACGCAACGGCCTCCTCGCCTCGCGCAAGACGCCCACGCAGTTCCGCGAGGAGCGACTCTTCGTGAAGCTGCCTGCGTGGAAGCCCGAGCTCGCGATCCGGCTTGTGGAGGAGTCCCCCGAGGGGCTTGAGGTCTTCATCCCCACCGCGCCCGGGGAGGAGAGCGAGGGGTTGCTCGCTGTCGAGATCGCGTCGCCGCTCAGCAGCGCGACCGTGACCGTGGGCGACAGCATCGTCGGCAGCGTCAACGTGGAGCGCCTGCACGAGTGGCGGCTGGAGATCGGCCCCGGCGCCAACCCCGACGAGGAGGAGTGGGTGCTGCTCGGTGAGGGCGAGGAGAATGTGGCGGACGCCACGCTCGGCCAGATCGCGTTCGACGGCTTCGAGCCGCGCGTCTACACAATCCGGCTGACGGCTGGGCGCAGGGTGCTGACGCCGATCAGCGTGCGCATCCAGGTGAACCTGATCGAGCGCCCGCCGCCCGTCCTGCCCGACGATCCACCTACCCCGGACCTCTCCGTGCCTCTGCCTCCGGTCGAGGAGGAGCCCGCCTCCCCGGCCCTGCCCTAGCGGAAGCGCGCGCCCTCCTTCAGGCCAACCTCCGCGGCCCAGTCGCCAGCGCCCTGCTTGCGTGCCCCCTGGCGCAGCACGCGCAGCACGCGCAGCACGCCGCCGTTGAGGCGCAGATCGAAGCCCTCCGCGTCCACGCGCAGGACGGCGCCTGGCATCCCCGGCGCCTCCTCGGGCGAGAGGCGGCAGTCGAACACGCCCAGCCGCTCGCCCCGCCGCAGCGCCCAGGCACCTGGCTGGGGGTTGCACCCGCGGATCAGGTCGTAGATGTGCTGGGCCGGTTCATGCCAGCGGATGCGGGCGTGCTCCTCCGCGCAGGGCGGTTCATAGGTCGAGCGCGTATGGTCCTGGGCGATGCGTGGGGCCTTGCCCTCCGCCACCAGCGCCACCGCCTCCGCGAGCGCCTCCACGCCCATGGGGAAGAGCCGCTCGAAGTAGAGCGAGCCGAGCGTATCGTCGGGCCCGATCGCGCACTGTTTCTGGAGGAGCACGGGGCCGGTATCGACGCCTTCGTCCGGCCAGAAGACGCTCAGGCCCGTCTCCGTCTTGCCGAAGATGATGGGCCAGTTCATCGCCGAAGAGCCGCGGTGCAGCGGCAGCAGGCTGGGGTGGTACTGGATCGTCCCCTGCGCGGGAGCAGCAAGCACCGCTTCGGGCAGGATCTCCGTGACGAAGGCCATCACGCCGAGGTCTGCGCCTGCGGCTTCCCAGGCCGCCAGACCCTCTGTGCCCTTGAGCGCGGCAGTGTCGATGGGCGTGAGCCCGGCCTCACTGGCCGCGACCCAGAGGGCGTCGGGGCGGGCGCCCTCGCGCGGCTCCGGCGCGGAAGCGGCGACGACATCGACTCCGTCCGCGAGCAGCCGCGCGAGCGCCGCCTCCCCGAAGGCCGCTTGGCCAATGATCGAGACGCGCATGTGCTCCTCCTTGCGCCCAGGATCACTGCTGCGAGCCTACACCAGTGCGCCCGGCGAGCGTGTAACGCGCGGCGGGGCGTACACTCGCAGGACGATGACGCAATGGCCGGCATCGCGAGGAGCCCCACAGGGCGGTGGCGTGTCCGCCGCCCTGGCGCGTGGTGGAACGGCGGCCAGGCTTTACGCCTGAGCCGGCTTCGTTCTCCGTCCGCGTACCCGGGAGGTTCCCCAATGGTCTGTGTCGAACCAGCCCGTCTCAGCGACGCCCGCGCCATCTTTGCTCTTGTTGATGGCTGGGCACAGCGTGGCGAGATGCTCGAACGCCCCCTCGGTGAGATTCACGAGGCAATCCGAGACTTCAAGGTGGCGCGCCTCGATGGTGAGGTTGTGGGGTGCGGCTCGCTCCACATCATGGGGCCTGATATCGCCGAGATTCGCTCGCTCGCTGTGGGCGAGGCGCAACAGGGCCGAGGCGCGGGTGCGGCCATCGTCGAGGCTTGCGTCGAAGAGGGTCGCGCGCTCGGCATCGAGCGCGTGTTCGCACTCACCTACCGCCCCGGCTTCTTCGAGCGGCAGGGCTTCGTGCTCGCGAACGTGATGGATTTCCCAGAGAAGGTCTGGAACGAGTGCGTGCGCTGTCCGTTCTTCACGAATTGCCGCGAGATCGCCGTCGTGCGCGATCTGCGCGCGGAGGGTGGGGCGGACTAGTAGCGGGAGATGGCGATCTCCTTCTGGGTGATGAACTCGAGGAGGGCGGGCGTTCCTGCCTCCGTCTGGGCGATGCCACGCCTGATTGCAGGCGCGATCTCGTCCGGCTCGGTCACGCGCTCGCCGTAGCCGCCGAAAGCCTTCGCCATGTCCGCGTAGTTCCCGCTGATGTCGGTGCTGCGGTACTTCTCCGTGGCTGCCTGCATGATGGGCAGCTCGATCGCCATCGAGAAGTTGTTCAGCAGGATCGAGAGGATGGGGATGCGCTCGCGTACCGCCGTCTCGAAGTCCATACCCGTGAAGCCGATGGCGGCATCGCCCCAGACGTTCACGCAGAGTCTCTCTGGTCGCGCGAGCTTCGCACCCATGGCGTAGCCGAGGCCCGTGCCGAGCTGCGTCGTCTTCCCCCAGCCGATGTAGCTCAGCGGCGTGCGGCTTTCCCAGAATGGCGAGAGCTGGTCGCGCGGGCTGCCCGCGTCGTGCGTGATGATCGTGTTCTCCACTTCGACCGTGTGCAGCAGCTCCTGGATGACGCGATAGGGCGAGAGAGGCGTCTCGTTCGAGGTCAGTTTCGGCATCCACTCGGCGAGCCAGTCCCGTTTCACGCTCGCGATGCGCGAGGGCGTGTCGTCGCGAGCGGGTTGCGCGCCTCCGAGCTCGGCAAGCAGCGCCGCGAGCGTGAGCTTCGCGTCGCCGATGAGCGCGTACTGCGAGGCCACGTCCTTGTTGAGATCGGCGGGGTCGAGTGTGGCGTGGATGATCGTCTTGCCCGCGGGCATGGCGATGCCGAAGCCCGTCGCCGCGAAGCTGCAGCCGATCCCGAAGATGACATCAGCCTCGTGGAGGAACTGGTGCACGGCCCTGGGCACCGCGCGGCCCCCTGATCCGAGCGCGAGCGGGTGATCTTCGGGGAAGGCGCTCTTGCCCTGCAGGCTCGTCGTCACGGGGATCTGCAGCTGCTCGGCGAGCACGCGCAGCTCGTCCCACGCTTGCGCGTAGTGCACGCCCTGGCCGGCATAGATGACGGGCCGTTCGGCGCTCCGCAGCACCTCCGCGACGGAACGCACGGCGGCAGGGTCGGGCGCGGAGCGGGCGGCAGGCGCAGGCTCGTAGGCGAAGCCGTCATCGACCTCCTCCTGGAACACGTCGCCCGGTATCTCGATTAGCACGGGGCGCGGACGGCCGTTGCGCACCTGCGTGAAGGCGCGGCGCATCACGTCGGGGATCGCCGTGCCCAGCGTCACCTGCTCGGTCCACTTCGTGATGTGCTGGAAGTTGAGGAAGGAGTTGAAGTTCGGCGCGGTGTTCGTGATGCGGCGGGCATAGCCGCCCGGCAGCACGAGGATAGGCACGGAATCGCCGTAGGCCTGCGCGACGCCGCCGAAGGCGTTCTCCGCGCCCGGGCCGTGCTGCATCGCGAACACGCCGATGCGCTCGCCCGAGTTCACGCGGCTGAAGGCGTCGGCCATGTGCAGGCCGGTGCGCTCCTGGCGCACAATGATCGTGCGAATATTGGCACGTGCGGCGGCCTCGATGATGGGGTTCACGGGATAGGCCACGAGGAACTCGACGCCCTCGCGCTTCAGGATTTTGGCTACGGCGTCGGCGACCTTCATGGCGCTCCCCCTGCTCCGCCGCGAGGCCCGCCCGCGGCAGCATCAGTCTACGCGCGGCCCCCGTGGCTTGCCGCAAGCGTGCGCCCGCGCGCACAATCGGGCGCAATGCCCCTCCTCAACGTGATGGCGGATGCTCCAGGCACCGGCAAGACCGGCGTCGCCGCCGCCTTGGCGCGCGATCTCGCCTGGGCGGGGCGGCGAGTCTGGCTCGCGCGCGGCGAAGCGCCGGAGAGCGCTGCCGCCCCCGCCGATGCACGCTGGTTCGCCACCCTCGATTTTGCGCCCGGGAGCGCCTCCTCGCCCGTGGCTCCGGACGCGCTCCCGGCGCCCGCCGGCGACGAGGTCGTCGTCGCCGAACTCGACGTGCCGCACGCGCGCGCGGATGTGACGGTTCTCGTGACACGCGCGCTGCCGGACGCGGAGCGCGTTGCTGAGGTTGCGCCCGCCGCCGTCGTCGCGCTGGACCTGCCGGCAGCAGTACGGGCGGGAGCGCCCACCGAGGTCAGTGGCGTGCCGCTGATCGTGCTCGGTGAGGACCGCACGCTCGCGGGCTTCAGCGTTTCCGACGCACAGGCGGTCCTGCGCGCTGAGGTGCTGGTGGAGGGCGATGGCCTCGATCCGACCTGCGACCACCTCGTGATCGCGCCCATCGGCTCGGACGCGGGCCTGCCCTACCTCAGCCGCTTCGAGTCGAAAGCGGTGGTGGTGCGCTTCGACAAGACGGACCAGCACCTCGCCGCGCTTGCGACGGAACCCGCCTGTCTCATCCTCACGGGCGGGCGGCGTCCGAGCGAGTATCTCTTCGATGCCGCCGCCGCGCGCGGCGTGCGCGTCATGCTCTCACGCACGGACACGGAGAATACAGTCATCGCGCTCGAAGGCGTCTTCGACCGCACGCGCTTCCACGGGGAGCGCAAGCTGGAGCGGATGGCGGAACTGCTGGGAGCGACGTCCCTTACGGAGACGCTCGCGGCGGCGCTCGGCTAGGAGCGCCCTATACTCGCGCGCGAGCCGTCGCCCTGGCGCACGGCCGGGGATGCGCGCCGCACGAGCGCCGGGGCGGGAGGGGAGGGGCCAGTAACCGCCCGATCGCCGGCGGGTTTCTCACGCGCGCAGTAGGGGCAGGCGGCCCAGGCGTAGTCGAGCGGCCGCCTGCAGTTCATGCACGGCTCCTTCAGACTCGTCCGGCAGGAGGGGCAGATGAGGTAGTCGTCGCGCACGCGACGGCGGCAGCTCGGACAGGCTTTCTGATCCTCGATGTCCTGCAGGATCGCCTCTTCTTCGAGCGAGCGCTCGTACAGCTCGGCGAGCGTCTGGCGGGGCCGCAGGATGAGGTATATCCAGTGGCCGGGGAGGAAGAAGACGAGCGCGAGCAGCACGGCCACCGCCTGCATGACGGGGTCGCGAGTGCGCTGGCGAATGTCGCGGTAGACCCAGAAGAGGAGCGCCACCCAGATCACGGCGCCGTAGACAGCCAGCACCATGAGGACGAGCCGCAGGGTCTCCTCCCACGAGCCGCCCGGCCAATCAAACATTGAGCCTCCTCACCTTCCGGGGCACGCGCATCTTGCGGGTGGCGTTCCTGCCCGGCCCCACTTTCTGAGCGTACAGTATCGCTCCGCAGGACGCGCGTGGGAATTGCGCAGGTTCCTGATCGTAATCGCCTGGCGCGGCGGCCGGACGCCGAACTCGATACGATAGGGGCGTGACGGCTACCCAGCCTCCGCCCCCGTCCGTTGAAGGCCTGAACCCCGCGCAACGCGCCGCCGTTGAGCACCCCGCGGGTGCGCAGCTCATCGTCGCGGGGCCGGGCAGCGGCAAGACGCGCGTCATCATGCGCCGCATTGCCTGGCTCGTGCGCGAGCAGCGCGTCGCCCCCTGGCGCGTGCTCGCGGTGACGTTCACGAACAAGGCGGCCCGCGAGATGCGCGCTCGCGCACAGGCCCTTCTGGGTGAGGATGCGGCACAGCTGCACCTCGGCACCTTCCACTCGATGTGCGCGCGCTGGCTGCGCATCCACGGCGAGGCCATCGCCCTCTCCCCTGACTACGTTATCTACGACGATGCGGACCAGACGGCACTCATGCGCCGCGTTCTCGATGAGCTGCACGTAGATACGCGCCGCTTCCCGCCGCGCGCCGTGCTCTCCGCCATCTCCCGGGCGAAGAGCGAGATGCGCGCCGCCGAGTACTTCGAGCGGCACGCCGCGAGCTACTTTGAGGAGGTCGTCGCGCGCGCCTTCGCCGAGTACCAGAAGAGACTGTGCGCTGCCGCTGCGCTCGATTTCGACGATCTGCTGACGGAGACGGTGCGCCTCTTTCGGGAGTCGCGGGAGGCGCTGGAGCGACGTGCGGGGCAGTACCTGCACGTGCTCGTGGACGAGTTTCAGGATACGAACCCGGCACAGTACATGCTCACGCGCCAGCTCGCCTCGGCGCACGGCAACGTCTGCGTGGTAGGTGACCCTGACCAAAGCGTCTATTCCTGGCGCGCTGCCGACTCGCGTAATACCCGGTACTTCCTGCGCGATTTTCCCGAGGCGGCGACCTATCTGCTGGAGCAGAACTATCGCTCGACGCAACCGATCCTCGACGCCGCCGGCGCCCTGATCGCCAACAACCGCGACCGCATCGATCTCGCGCTGCGGACCGGGCGCACGGGGGGCGAGGCGCTCATCTGCTACGAGGCCTACAACGACGAGGAGGAGGGTGAATTCATCGCGCGGGAGATCGAGCGCCTCGCGCTGGCGGGTCGCTCGCCGGGGACGATCGCGGTGCTCTATCGCACGAACGCACAGTCGCGCCCCATCGAGGACGCGCTCGTGCGCCGCCGCATCCCCTACCGCCTGATCGGCGGCGTGCGCTTCTACCAGCGCCGCGAGATTAAGGACCTCGTCGCCTATCTGCGACTTACCCATAACCGCCTCGATGAGGCGAGCCTGCTACGCATCATCAACGTGCCCGCACGCGGCATCGGCAAGACGACGATCGATCGGCTGGCGGAGTACGCAGGTGCCACCGGCCTCACCGTCTGGGACGCCTGCGAGGCGGCAGCCCGTGGTGAGCCCGTGGCGGGCGTCGCTGCCCGCGCTGCCACCGCCGTCCGCCGCTTCGTGGGGATGATCGAGACGATCCGCGCCGAACGCGACCGCCCCCTCGCCGAGCTGCTCGACTTCGTTCTCCTCGAAAGCGGCTACATCGAGTATCTGCGCGATGGCGGGGAGGGGGCGGAGGAGCGTGAGGAGAACGTGCTCCAGCTGCGGACGGTGATGGCGCAGTACGAGGACACCACCGGGGACGAGGCGGGCGACCTCGCGAGTTTCCTGCAGGATGTTGCGCTTGTCGCCGATGTCGATGAGCTCGAGGGCGCGGTTGAGGCGGTCACGCTCATCACGCTGCACGCGGCCAAGGGGCTCGAGTTTCCGGTGGTGTTCCTGACGGGTATGGAGGAGGGTGTGCTGCCCCACATCCGCTCGTTCGACGATCCCCGCCAGCTGGAGGAGGAGCGCCGCCTCGCCTATGTGGGCATCACCCGTGCGGAGGACGCGGTCTACCTGACGCGCGCCTACCGCCGCTACCTCGGTGGCCGGCCCCTCGCCAATCCCCCGTCGCGCTTCCTCGATGAGATCCCCCCCCATCTCCTCCAGCCGCACCGCAGCGGCGCCTCACGGGAGGTTCGGGGCCCGGTGCTCCCCACCCCAGGCCCGGCCTCCGCGCCCGCGCAGACCACCGAGCCGCGGTGGCAGGCCGGCGAGCACGTCGCGCACCCCAGCTTCGGCGAGGGCGTGGTGGTCAGCTGCCAGGAGCGCCGCGGTGACGTGGAGGTCGTCGTGGCCTTCGAAGGCGCGGGCGTCAAGCGCCTGCTCCAGAGCCTCGCGCCCCTGAAGCGCGCGTAGCCCACGCTGAAAGGCGGGGTGCGCTACTCTGCCGCCTCCCGCTTCGGGACCATGACCTTGCGTGTGAATGTGAGCACGGTCTCGTCGCGCTGGTTGTAGCCGCGCGTATCGACGGTGACGACGCCGCGATCGTTGCGCGAGCGCGACTCCACCTTGCCGGTCACAGTCGTCTGGGCGTACACGGTGTCGCCGTGGAAGGTAGGGGCGATGTGCCTGAGCGACTCGACTTCGAGGTTCGCGATCGCCTTCCCCGAGATCTCCGGTACCGTCATCCCGAACACGATCGAGTAGACGAGCGTGCCGACCACCACGTTCTTGCCGAACTGCGTCTCCTCTTCGGCGTAGCGCGCGTCGATGTGGAGGGGGTGGTGGTTCATCGTCTGCATGCAGTGGAGCACGTCGTCGTACTCGGTGATGGTGCGCCCGGGCCAGTGCCGGAAGATGTCGCCCACCTCGAACTCCTCGAAGTAGCGTCCGAAGGACTCGCGCCCGTCGTGAATGGTCATGGATCGGCTCCTGCCTGTTAGTGGGGGGAGCGGCTCGCTGCCCGCTCCTAGATGGCGTACTCGCGCAGCAGGCTGCGGGCGATCACGAGCTTCTGGATATCGCTCGTCCCCTCGGCGATGACCATGACGGGGGCGTCGCGGTAGTAGCGTTCGAGGGGCAGCTCCTTGCTGTAGCCGACGCCTCCGTGGAGGCGCAGCGCTTCGAGCACGACCTCCTGGCAGACTTCGGTGGCGAAGAGCTTGGCCATGCCCGCGTCGAGGTCGGAGCGTGCGCCACTGTCCTTGCGGCGGGCGGCGTCGAATGTGAGCAGACGCGCCGCGCGGATCTTCGTCGCCATCTCGGCGAGGCGCAGCTGTTGCGCCTGGTGCTGGGCGATGGGCTTGCCGAAGGCGACGCGCTGCTGGGCGTAGGCGATGGCGTCCTCGAAGGCCGCCTGGGCGACGCCCACGCCGCGCGCAGCGACGTTGATGCGCCCCACCTCGAGCGCGCTCATCACGTGCTGGAAGCCGCGGCCCTCGCCGCTGCCCAACAGATTGCCGGCGGGCACGCGCGCATTGTCGAAGGCGAGCTCGGTCGTTTCGACGCCCTTGTAACCGAGCTTCTCGAGCTTGCGCCCCACGAGGAAGCCCTCCGTGCCGGGCTCGACGAGGAAGGCGCTGATCCCGCGGTGCGCGGGCTGTGCCGCGGTGTCGGTCTTCGTGAGCACGAGGTAGACGCCTGCGCGCTGCCCGTTCGTGACCCACATCTTCTGGCCGTTGATGACGTAGTCATCGCCGTCGCGTGACGCCTGCGTCCTGATCGCTTGCGCGTCCGAGCCCGCGTCCGGCTCGGTGATGCTCAGGGCCGCACGGATCTCGGGCTCGACCATGCGCGGGAGGAAGCGCTGCTTCTGGTCGTCGGTGCCGTAGCTGTCGATGGCGTAGCCGACGAGGACGTGCGTGTTGAGCACGCCTGCGAGGCTCATCCAGCCGCGCGCGAGCTCGATACAGACCCCGGCGTAGCACTCGAAGCTGAGGTCGAGGCCACCGTACGCCTCGGGCACCTTGATGGCGAAGAGGCCCATCTCGGCCATGCCCGCCACCAGCGGCTCGGGGTACTCGTCGGCGTGCTCGTACTCGCTGGCGACGGGGCGGACCTCGCGGTCGACCCAGACGCCTACGTTCGAAACGATCTCGCGGGCGACGGGATCGAGGATGTCCGCCGCGAAGTCACGTGCCATCAGCAGGCCCCTTCCTGAGCTCGAATTATGCCGAAGCGACGGCTATGCCGCCCGCGCGGAACGGGCGCGGTCCACGTTGCTAGCGCCGTCCCTGGCCCTCGCTGGTGGCGCCTACGAGGATCGCCATGTTGCCGTCGGGGTGACGGTTCTCGGCCATCAGCTGGTGGCAGGCACCCGTCTCGGCAAAGGGGAAGACGCGCGACAGGCAGGGGTCGATCTTACCCTGCAGCACGAGGTCGTTGAAGGCGGCCGCCTGCTCGTCGTTGGCAAAATGCGAGCCCTGGAAGCGCTTCTGCCGCATCCACAGGTAGCGCAGGTCGACGTCGGCGTTGTAGCCGGTGGTACCTGCGCAGATGACGACCATGCCGCCGGTGTCGCACACGAAGATCGAGGTCGGGAGCGTGTCTTCGCCGGGGTGCTCGAACACGAGGCGCGGGTTGCGGCGCTCGCCCAGCACATCCCAGATGGCCTTGCCGAATGCGCGCGCACCTTTCTGGAACTCCCCCATCCCCGCCTGGTCCTCCCAGGCTGGCAGGCGCCCCCAGTGGGAGAAGTGCTTGCGGTTGACATAGCCCGTCGCGCCCAGCTGTTTGCAGAACTCGCCCTTCTCATCGCTGGAGACGACGGCGATCGGCTTTGCGCCCTGGAGCGCCGCCAGCTGGACGGCCATCGAGCCGAGGCCGCCAGCCCCTCCCCAGACGAGTACGGCGTCGCCTTCGCGCACGGTGTGGGGTGGCCAGGCGAAGAGCATGCGGTAGGCGGTTGCGCCCACGAGCGTGGGCGCTGCTGCCTCTTCCCAGGAGAGGTGCGGGGCTTTGGGCAGGCACTGATGCGCCTGCACGCGCGTGAACTGCGCGAACGAGCCCCAGTTCGTCTCGTACCCCCAGATGCGGAACGACGGATCCAGCATCGGATCCTCGCCCGCCGCGACCCGGGATGAGTGCACGTCCCACGAGCCGCAGTGGATGATGACCTCGTCGCCCACCTTCACGTTCGTCACGTTCTCGCCGATGGCGTAGACGATGCCGGAGGCGTCGGAGCCGCCAATGTGGAATTCCTCGGCCTCGCCCGCCTTCTGGCGGCTGGCGATGACGTCCACGGGCAGGCCCCGCCCCGCCCAGACATTGTTGTAGTTCACGCCCGCGGCCATCACGTAGACGAGGGCGTCATCGGGGCCGACCCGCGGCACGCGTACGACCTCGGGCGCGAACGCCTCCCGAGGCTCGCCGAAGCGCGACTGACGGATGAGCTGGGCGTGCATCTGCTGTGGCAGTTCGCCCAGCGGTGGCGCCTCGCCGAGGGGGTAGAGGTCGCGGTCGCTCTCGCTCGTCATGCGTTGCCTGGGGGGAGAGTAGCCCTCATCCCGCCCAAGCGCTAGCGGAGGGAGCGCCGGCCGCCGCGCGCAGCTTCCTGTGGGCGCCGGCGGCTCTGAATCTGCCGGGCGACGAGGGCGGCCGAGTCAGATTCACCGCGAGAACGCCTTGGCGATGCCGATCGCGGCAAGGAGCACGCCAGTCGCGCCGGTAATCATCACGCCTATGCGGATGGTCAGGTGCTGCTCGAGCCGCTCCTCCAGCCGCGCGAGGTCGTCCTTCGTGGCGAGGCGCTCGCCGATATCCTCGGCAAAAGCGAGACGATCGCGCTGGCCTTCTCCCTCCTCGTCAAAGCCCACATCCCGCAGCCGGCGGGATGCCTTCAGGGTGTCGAACAGCACCACCCCGCGATCGTAGGCGTCTCCGGCAACGATGAGGCGCTTTGGGACGTACTCGTTCGCGCGGGTATTTTCGGTCCCCGAATTTTGGTCCCCGAGCGGCAGCCCGTGCTATAGTACCGCCGCCTTCGCGAGAGATTTCACAAACGGCCCAGGGTGTGCTCCACGAATACGGCCACGTCGCCATTCTTGTCATCATCGCGCTCGTGTTTCCTGCGGGCGCGATCGTGCAGTCATGGGCATTCAAGTTCGCCGGCATCCGCCCGGATGTCCCCTCGGACCCTGTGAAGGACGACACCTACGAGTGCGGCATGGTGACGCGCGGGTCGGCGCTCATCCAGTTCAACTTCCGCTTCTACTACGTTGCCCTCCTTTTCCTGCTCTTCGATGTCGAGATCGTCTTCCTCTTCCCCTGGGCGGTGGTGTTCGAGGACGCCGGCGTCGCGGGCCTGGGGAAGGTCGCGATCTTCGTGGGCACGTTCGTCGTCGGCGGGGTCTACGCCTGGCGCAAGCGCGCGCTGGAGTGGTCCTGATGACGCGGTCGTGGTCGGGCCAGGATCTGGCGGCGGCGGTGGAGCGGCTCGCGCCCGGCGCGGTCGCGGGGGCGGACGCGGGGGTCTGCGTTATCCACGCCGAACGCGCTCTCGAAGCCTTCCGTGCCCTGCGCGACGACCCCGAGACGGATTTCGCGCACCTCACGAACCTCTGCGCGGTGGACCAGTGGGATCGCTTCGAGATCGTCTACCACTTGCAGTCGCTCGAACGGAACCAGATCGCCTGCGTCAAAGTCGAGACGCGGGATCGCGAGGCGCCCTCCGTGTCCAGCGTGGTGGAGGTGTGGCAAGGCGCCTGGATACAGGAATCGGAGGCGTATGACCTCTTCGGCATCCGCTTCGAGGGGCACCCCAACCTGCAGCGCATCCTGCTCTGGGATGGCTATCCCGGGCACCCCCTGCGCAAGGACTTCCTCTCCATGCCCGGCGGCCTGCAGCCGGGTCTCAACGAGTTCGCCGGCGCGTCCGCCAAACCCGAACCGCCGGTACGGCCCGTCGAATGAGCGAGATCGTCCAGTCCGAGCCGTTCGTCATGAACATCGGGCCGCAGCATCCGTCGACGCACGGCGTGTTCCGCGTGAAGGCGACCGTGGACGGCGAACGCGTGGTCGATGCGGAGATGGTCATCGGCTATCTCCACCGCTCGATGGAGAAGCTCGCGGAGGAGCGCACCTACACGCAGAACATTCCCTTTACCGATCGCACGGACTACCTCAGCAGCATGTCGAACAACCTCGGCTATTGCCTCGCGGTGGAGAAGCTCGCGGGCATCGAGACGCCGCCCCGCGGCCAGGCCATCCGCGTGATCATGGCCGAGCTCCAGCGCCTTGCCAGCCACTGCATGGGCGCGGGGGCCTTCGCCAACGACACGGGAGCCTGGCAGACGCCGATCATGTGGTTCATGCGCGAGCGCGAGAAGATTCTCGACATCTTCGAGATGACGAGTGGCGCACGCCTCACCTGCAACTACATGCGCATCGGCGGTGTCGCCTTCGACCTGCCGGGGGGCTTCGAGGAGCAGGTGCGCGCGCTCATCCCGCCCATGCGCCAGACGATCGCGGACGGCGAGGGGCTGCTCTCGGGCAATGAGATATTCCTGGCGCGCGCGCGCAACGTGGCCGTCATCGCACCCGAGCTGGCGATCAACGCCTCCCTCAGCGGGCCAATGCTGCGCGGCAGTGGCGTCGCCTGGGACATCCGCAAGGCGGATCCCTACTGTGGCTACGAGCAGTACGACTTTGCTATCCCGATCGGCTATCAGGGCGACGCCTACGACCGCTTCATCGTGCGCCTGGAGGAGATGCGCCAGAGCCTTCGCATCGTCGAGCAGGCGCTCGATGGGCTTCCCGGCGGGCCGCACAGTACCGAGGTTCCCCTCGCCCTGCGTCCGCCCGCGGGCGAGGCCTATGCGCGCATCGAGAGCCCGCGCGGAGAGCTCGGCTACTACCTTGTCAGCGATGAAGGGCCCTCGCCCTACCGCTTTCACATCCGCCCGCCCTCGCTCATCAACCTCAGCGTGCTCCGTGAGATGACGGTGGGTGGCTCGATCGCCGACGCTATCGTCGCACTCGGCTCGATCGACATCGTTGTGGGGGAGATCGACCGCTGATGCCGCTGCTCATGACCAACCACTGGTACGACTTCCGCGATCTCTCGAACCTCTCGCGCGTCATCCTGGAGGGGATCGACAAGGTGGCGCCGAGCGAGCTTGCCTACCTCGTGGCGCCGCTGATCGGCTTCGTCGCCGCCTTTCTCGTGTTCGTGCTGCCCTCGCAGCTCATCGTGGGGGTGTACGGCGAGCGGCGCATCATCGGTCGCATGCAGGCGCGCAAGGGGCCGAATCGCGTCGGTCCCTTCGGCCTCCTGCAGCCCATCGCCGATGCGCTCAAGCTGCTCCAGAAGGAGGCGCTGACGCCGGCCAGCGCGGACCGCGCAATCATGTGGGCGGCGCCCGTCTTCTTCGTCGCGCCCGCGGTGCTGCTGTTCGCGGTGATCCCCTTCGGCCCACGCATGATCTTCGCGGACCTGCCCGCGGGACTTATCTACTTCATCGCCGTTTCGGGGCTGCCCGTGCTCGCGGCGTTCATGGCCGGGTGGGGCTCGAACAACAAGTACAGCCTCTTCGGCGCGATGCGTGTCGTGGCCATGTCGGTCAGCTACGAGGTACCGCTCGTGCTCATGCTGCTGGGCGTGGTGGTGTTCGCGAACACCATGAGCCTGCAGGAGATCGTGCTCTTCCAGAAAGGCGTCGATCTCTGGCTCGTGTTCATGATGCCGCTCGCCTTCGTGGTCTACTTCATCAGTGTCAGCGCCGAGCTGAACCGCACGCCCACGGACATCGCCGAGGCCGAGTCGGAGATCGTGGCGGGCTACCTCACGGAGTACAGCGGCATGAAGTGGGGCCTCTTCTACGGAATGGATATCGGCTATGCGCTGGCCGCCTCGGCCTTTGCCGCCACGGTGTTCCTGGGGGGCTGGTCGATGTGGGGCCTCGAGCAGTGGGTTCCGCCCTGGCTCATCTTCATCGCGAAGACGCACCTCTTCTACTTCGTATTCATCTGGACGCGGGGCACGCTGCCACGCCTGCGCATCGACCAGCTCATGGGGTTCGCGTGGAAGTTCCTGCTGCCGCTGGCGGTCTTCAACCTCTTCCTCATCGCGCTCGAACGGCTGCTCTGGGTCGAGCAGGACCTTGGTGACGGCATCGTCTTCGCCTTCGCGGCGATCAATATCGTCGCCTCCGCAGGCGCCGTGTATGCGTGGGCGCGGCTGCTCGGCTACCGCCCCGAGCGCATCCCCACGCGTCCGCGGCTGGTGCGCGATACGGGCGGCTACGTGCCCCTCGAGGGCCCCGCCGGAGGAGGGGAGTAGTGGAGGGCGCGGGCGTGGTCATCGCCTTCTGGGCGCTCGCCCTTGTGACCCTCGGTGCGGCCGGTGGGGTGATGGTCTCGCGCAACCTCCTGCACGCCGTCCTCTTCCTCATCATCGCCTTCGTAGGGGTGGCGGGCTTCTTCGTGCTGCTCTCAGCCGAGTTCATTGCGATGGCGCAGATCATCATCTACGTGGGCGCGATCGCGGTGCTGATGCTGTTCGCGATCGTGCTTACGCCGCGCACCATGCGTGACAACTCCGAGACGGCGATGGTGGGCCCTGCCATCCTCCTCGGCGTCGCCCTCGCCGCCGTGTTCCTCTTCGTCATCCATGACACTGGCTGGGGGGTCAGGGAGCCCGGCTGGGTGGCCGTGACGAGCGTGACGAGCGAGCCGGGGCTGGCTGCTGCTGACCTGGGGCGCGCGCTCCTCTCCACCTGGGTGCTGCCCTTCGAGATCGCCTCCGTGCTACTCACGGCTGCGCTCGTGGGCGCGATCATGCTCGTGCGCCCCGACGCCGAGGAATCCGGGGACGACGCATGACGCTCACGCTCGAACACTTCCTCACGGTGGGTGCCCTGCTCTTCTGCCTCGGGCTCGTGATCGCCCTGAGCAAGCGCAACGCCGTGGGCATGCTCATGGGCATCGAGCTGATGCTGAACGCCGTCAACCTCACGCTGATCGCCTTCTCCCGCTCCGGCGTGTCCGCCGAGCCCATCGCCGGACACGCCTTCGTGGCATTCGTCATCACGGTCGCTGCCGCCGAGGCTGCGGTCGCGCTCGCGCTCGCCGTCGCCGTCTACCGTAACCGCCAGACGGTCGAGGTCGACCAGCTCGACCTCCTGAAGTTGTAGCGCCATGTGGGTCGAGTTCATGAGCGTGGCGAACGGGTATGTGGCCGAGACCTGGTGTGAGCTGTTCGCGGCGGAGGGGCTGCGCGTCGTCATCATCCCGCCGGTGGGCCGCGGCGAGGACGCCTCCATGCGCGACGAGCGCACCATCTACGTGCCCACGGGCAAGGCGCACGTGGCACGCGAGATTCTGAGGAAGATTTGAGGCGATGAGCGACGTTCCCGGGATCAACGAGGCCGTGCTCTGGGCGATCATCCTCTGCCCGCTGGTGGCGTTCGGCGCCATCGCGGTCTACCTGCGCAAGCTGCCGAAGATCGCGGGCTACACCAGCATCCTCGCGATCGGCGCCTCGTTCGCGCTCGCGCTTGTCACGCTGGTCGATGTGCTCGGGGCGGGCGGCCATGTGGCCACACACACGCACGAGTGGTTCCAGGCGGGGCCGCTTGAGCTGAATCTGGGGGTGCGTGTCGATGGCCTCACGGCGGTGATGCTTGTGGTTGTCACGAGCGTGGCCCTGCTCGTGCAGGTGTACTCGCAGGGCTACCTCGAGCACGACCCCGGCTACGGGCGCTATTACGCCTACATGAGCCTCTTCATCACGGCGATGCTGGGGCTCGTGCTGGCCGACAACCTCTTCATGCTCTTCATCTTCTGGGAGCTGGTGGGGCTTTCGAGCTATCTCCTCATCGGCTTCTGGTTCCACAAGCCGAGCGCCGCCGCCGCCGCCAAGAAGGCGTTCATCATCACCCGTATCGGCGACCTCGGGTTGCTCGCCGCCATCCTGCTTATCTGGACGCAGGGGGGAACCCTCGCGATCGACGAAATCCACGAGCTCGCGCTCACGGGCGCACTCTCGGCAACGACCCTCACGCTGTTCGGTCTGGGGTTGTTCGCGGGGGCGGCAGGCAAGAGCGCGCAGTTCCCCCTGCACGTCTGGCTTCCCGATGCGATGGAGGGCCCCACACCCGTCTCGGCGCTCATCCACGCCGCCACGATGGTCGCTGCCGGTGTCTACCTGATGGCGCGCTTCTTTCCCGTGCTCGACGCCGCCCCCGATGCGCGTGAGACGGTCGCCTGGATCGGCGCGGCGACGGTCGCCGTGGGCGCGCTGCTCGCGCTCGTGCAGACCGACCTGAAGCGCGTGCTCGCCTACTCCACGATCAGCCAGCTGGGCTACATGATGCTCGCGCTCGGCGTCTTCGGCTACGCGGTAGCGATCTTCCACCTGTTCACGCACGCCTTCTTCAAGGCGCTGCTGTTCCTCGGCAGCGGCTCCGTGAACCACGCGACCAACACGTTCGACATGCGCCGCATGGGCGGCCTGCGCACGGTCATGCCCATCACCTTCTGGACGTTCGTGATCGGCACGCTCAGCCTCGCGGGCGTCTTTCCCCTCGCCGGCTTCTGGTCGAAGGACGAGATCCTGCTCGAAGCCTGGCACCAGGATCGCGCCCTCTATGCGATCGCGGCGGTCGCCTCCTTCCTGACAGCGCTCTACATGTTCCGCGCCGTGTTCCTGACGTTCTTTGGTGAGTACAAGGGTGGTGAGCCCGCCGGCCCTGGCGACGAGGACGTGCACTTCCACGGCGACCCCGCACGCCCGCACGAATCGAAATGGGTGACGACAGCGCCCCTGGTGGTTCTGAGTGCGGGCGCCATTGCCGCGGGCTGGTGGGCCTGGGGGAAGCAGTTCCACGAGTTCGTGGAGGCGGCCGTTCCTGCCGAGGCGCTCCACCACGCGCCCGATTTCAGCTACGGCATCGCCATCAGCTCGTCGCTCATCGCCCTTGCGGGGATCGCGACGGCGTGGGCGATCTACCATCGCCGCCTCGTCGAGGCAGCGCAGATTCACCGTACCGCCTACCCCCTCGCTGTCCTCCTCGAACGCAAGTTCTTCCTCGATGACCTGTACGAACGCGCCATCGCGACGCACGCCTTCCAGCACGGCTGGAACCGCCTGGTGCAGGCGTTTGACACCACCGCCATCGATGGCGCGGTGAACGGCATGGGCCGGGCGGGCGCGCACTCGAGCCGTGTGCTGCGCCATGTGCAGACCGGCCAGGTGCAGCTCTACGGCGCGGGCATCGCCGCCGGCGTATTCGTCGTCGCCATCATCATCTTCATCACGAACCCGCTGTAGGAGGCTGGCGTGCAACTGACCGTGCTCGTGTTCCTGCCCGCCGCGGCGGGCCTGCTCGTGCTGCTGCTGCCCGCGCGGCACGCGCGGCACGCGCGCTGGGTCGCGCTTCTCGGATCTCTGGCCGCGCTCGCCCTCGCGCTCGTGCTCTTCTTCCAGTTCGAGAACGGCGGCGGCTTCCAGTTCGTCGACCGCGCCAGCTGGATCGACACCGGCGCGTTCGAGATCGAGTACTTCCTCGCTGTCGATGGGCTGAGCCTACCGCTCGTGGCGCTGACGGCGTGCCTGACGGTGGTGGCAGTGCTCGTCTCCTTCAGCATTGAGCACCGCCAGCGCGCCTACTTCGCGAGCCTGATGGTGCTCGCGACCGCCGTGCTGGGCGTGTTCACGGCGATGGACTTCCTCCTCTTCTTCCTGTTCTGGGAGCTCGAACTCTTCCCCATGTACCTGCTGATCTCGATCTGGGGGTCAGGACGGCGGGAGTACTCGGCGATGAAGTTCGTGCTCTACACAGTTGCGGGCTCGGCCTTCATGCTCGTCGCCATCCTCGCGCTGGCGTTCAGCGCGGGCACATTCGATATGGCCGTGCTTGGGCAGTCGAACATCGAGAGCGCCGTGCTGCCGCTGCGCTGGGTCTTCCTCTTCCTCTTCCTCGGGTTCGCGGTGAAGCTGCCCATCGTGCCCCTCCATACCTGGCTGCCCGACGCGCACAGCGACGCTCCCACTGCCGTCTCCGTGATGCTCGCGGGCGTGCTGCTGAAGATGGGCGGCTACGCCATCATCCGCACCTGCGTCACCATCCTCCCTGCGCAGGCGAACGACTTCGGCATATGGCTCACCGCGATCGGTGCCATCAGCGTGCTCTACGGCGCCTTCGTGACCTTCCGCCAGACCGACCTGAAGCGGCTGATCGCCTACTCCTCGGTGAGCCATATGGGGCTCGTGCTGCTCGGCATTGGCGTGCTGGGCACAACCGCGATGGTGGGCGCGGCCTACCAGATGCTCGCCCACGGGCTGATCACGGGCATGCTCTTCGTGGTGGTCGGCATCATGTACGAGCGCACGCACACGCGCGAGATCGGCCGTCTGGGCGGGCTCGCGCGGCAGATGCCGCTGATCGCGACGGCGCTCGTGTTCGCGGGATTCGCCAGCGTCGGGCTGCCCGCGCTCGCCGGATTCATTGCCGAGGTCACGGTCTTCCTCGGAGCCTTCCAGAAGCACGAATGGGCCGTGCTCATGGCCATCTTCGGCGTCGTGCTCTCGGCCGGCTACATCCTCTGGACGCTCCAGCGCGTCGTCTTCGGGCCCGTGCGCCAGGAGTGGGACGGCGTGAGCGATCAGCGCTACTGGTGGGAGCACGCGAGCGTCGCCGGCCTGGCCGTGCTTGTGATCCTGCTGGGCGTCTACCCCGACTTCCTCATGGACATGCTTGATCCTGCGATCGGTGTTGTGAGCGCGAGGGTGGCTACGTGAGCGAACTCGACATCGTCGGCCCCCAGATCGCAATCCTGCTCGCCGCCGGCGCCGTGCTTGTCTGGGACGCGCTGTTGCCGAAGCAGCGCGCAGCACTGCCCTGGCTTGCCCTCGCGGGCGTTGCCGGGGCCGCCATCTGGACCACGACGTGGGTCGTACGGGGGGATTTCCAGACCGCCTTCGATGGCACCTTCGCCCTCGACCAGTTCGCGGTGTTCTTCCAGTACGTCTTCGCCGGCATCACCGCCATCGTCATCATCGCCTCGATCGACTGGGTCGAGCGTGAGGGCCGCCGCCAGTCGGAGTATTACGCACTCGTGCTGACGGCGTCAGCGGGGCTGATGTTCCTGGCGGGCGCGCGCGACCTGATCACGATCTTCCTCGCGCTCGAGCTCTCCTCCATCCCGCAATATATCCTCGCGGGCTGGGGCAAGAACCAGCGTTCCAGCGAGGCGGGCATCAAGTACCTCCTGCTCGGGGCCATCGCCTCCGCCCTGCTGCTCTACGGCATGGCCCTCCTCTACGGCTTCAGCGGCTCGACACTGCTCACCGGGATCGCCGCTGCCATCGGTGAGAACGGCGCTGAAAACCGCTCGCTGCTGATTGTCGCGACGGTGCTGCTGATTGCGGGCTTCGGATTCAAGATGGCCGTCGTTCCCTTCCAGATGTGGGTTCCCGACGTCTACCAGGGTGCGCCCACGCCGGTGGCGGCGTTCCTCTCTGTCGGGTCCAAGGCGGCCGCCTTCGCCGTCGTCATGCGCCTCTTCTTCGAGGGCCTGGGTGAGGAGTTCCTGAGCAACGACTGGGCGA
The DNA here is from genome assembly GCA_963422605.2 of Tepidiformaceae bacterium. Taxonomy (GTDB): domain Bacteria; phylum Chloroflexota; class Dehalococcoidia; order Tepidiformales; family Tepidiformaceae; genus UBA2991. The sequence continues at coordinate 2,080,401 of CAXXUF010000002.1, read as the reverse complement.
TGATCTTCGCCGTCATCGCGGCCGTCTCGATGACGCTGGGGAACGTGCTCGCGATCGCCCAGCGCGATATCAAGCGCATGCTTGGCTACTCCTCGATCGCGCAGGCAGGCAATTTCATGATTGGCCTCGCCGCCATCTCCATCGCGGGCGAGCATTTCGTGCTCGGAGCGAGCGGCGTGCTGCTGTTCGTGGCGGCGTACGCCTTCACCAACCTGGGCGCGTTCATCGCCGTGATCGGCATCTCGCAGCACATCGGCAGCGACCGTATCGCCGATTACGCGGGCATGTGGCGGCGGGCGCCGTTCCTCGCCCTCGCCCTGGCCTTCTGTCTTGTCTCCCTCGCAGGCATCCCGCCGACGGCCGGCTTCTGGGCGAAGCTCTACGTGTTCAACGCGGGCATCCGCGCCGATCTCGTCTGGCTGGTGATCGTGGCCGTGCTCAATTCCGTCGTCTCGGCCTACTACTACCTTGCGGTCGTGCGGCAGATGTTCCTGGGCGAAGCCAGGGGAGAGGCACGGCTGCCGGTTTCGCCCACGGTCGGGCTGGCCCTGGGTGTGGCCACCCTTGGCGTGATCGTTTTCGGGATCGTCCCCACGCCACTCGTCGAGGCCGCCCGCGAGGCTGCCGCGATCTTCGCCACCGGCTAGGCGCACGTCGTGGCCCGAAGCGTCGACATGCTGATCGACCTCGAGCCCGGTGGGCTGGGGGGCGTTGAGATGGCCTCCCTTGTGGCGCTTGCGGGGCGCGTGCTCGCGGGCGAAGGCGTTGAGGAAGAGACTACGCTGACGGTGCTCGCGACGGGCGACGAGACGCTGCGGGAGCTCAACCAGCGCTTCCTCGGGATCGACGCCCCCACAGACGTCCTCGCCTTTCCGGAGGTCGCGGATGTGCCCCGTGCAGCCGGCGAGGTGCCCAGCCTCGGCGAGATCGCGATCAGCGTCCCGACTGCCCGGCGGCAGGCGTCCGATCTGGCGCACGCCCTCGACGATGAGCTCGCGCACCTGCTCGTCCACGGCATCCTGCATCTATGCGGCTACGAGCACGAGGGCGACGCCGCCGAGGCTGCCCGCATGCGTGCGCGCGAGGAGTGCTATCTCGGCAACAGCACGGTTCACGCCGCCGAACCGGCGTAACCGTTTTGCTGCGTAGGATAGCCGTCGGGCGATCCCCTGGAGGCGAACGATGGCCACGCTTACGCGGAACGGCGTGAACCTGCACTACGAGGCAGCGGGCAGCGGTCCCGCGATCCTGCTGACACACGGCTTCGGGGCGAGCTCGCAGATGTGGCGGGGACAGGTGGAGGCGCTACGCGACCGCTACCGCGTCATCGTCTGGGACATGCGCGGCCACGGCGAGAGCGCCAGCCCCGCCGCCCCCGCGGCCTACTCCGAGGCCGAGACCATCGCCGATATGGCCGCGCTCCTCGACGTCTGCGACGAGCGCAGCGCCATCGTTGGCGGGCTCTCCCTGGGCGGCTACATGTCGCTCGCCTTCCACCGGCGCTTCCCCGAGCGCACGGACGCGCTGATGCTGTTCGATACCGGGCCGGGCTACAACAACCCGAAGGGGCGCGAGGGCTGGAATCAGTTCGCCATCAGCCGCGCGGAGGCGTTCGAGGCGCGAGGGCTCGATGCGCTCGGGGATTCGCCCGAAGTGCGGGCGGCGCATCACCGTTCGGCGGAGGGCCTCGCGAAGGCTGCGCGCGGCATGCTCACGCAGCGGGACGCGAGCGTTATCCAGTCGCTGCCGGGGATCGCCGTCCCGACGCTCGTGCTTGTGGGCGCGGACGACGCGACCTTTCTCGCTGCGCACGGCTACATGGGTGCAAACATCCCCGGTGCCACGAGCGTCACCATCGCGGACGCGGGCCACGGCGTGAACATCGATCAGCCCGCGGCCTTCAACGAGGCGGTTGCGGGCTTTCTGGCGACGGTTCGCTAGAATCGCGACTTTCGTGACTCATAGTTCGAGTGCACGTCGATGAGCACGGTACGTCCGTCGTCGTTCAGCTTGCGCGCCTTGCGGATGGCGGGGCCCAGCTCCCCCACCCTCATCACGGTAATGCCGGTCGCGCCCATTCCCTCGGCGATGGCGGCGTAGTCGCCTGTCATGTGCGAGACGCCGTACTGCGTGCGGGCGGTGGGGAACCCGCCAGGGTAGGTGGCCATGCCGCCGTTGTTCAGCAGGACGGTCGTGATCGGCAGGTCTGCCCGCACCGAGGTCTCGATATCGAGCCCCGACATCCCGAAGGCGCCGTCACCCATGAAGTTCAGGCAGAAGCGGTCGGGACGCGCCAGCCTGGCGCCGATCATCAGGGGGATGCCGAAGCCGAGGTGCGTCGTCTTGCCCCAGCCGATGTAGCTGTGCGGCGAGGTCGCCGTGAAGAACGGCACCATCGAGTCGCGCGGGGCTCCTGCGTCGTGAGTCACGATCGAGCGCTCGTGCTCGATGTTCGCATTAATCTCGTGGATGACGCGGTAGGTGTTCAGCGGCTCCTCGTTGGAGTGGAGGAGCGGCAGCCACTCCGCCAGCCACGCTTTTCGTGCTTCGGCCAGCTTTCCGGCGACGTCGGACTCCCGGCCTTGCTCTCCCGCCTGCGCCTTTGCCTCCGCGATAAGCGCCTCGATGGTGAGGCGCGCATCGCCCACGAGGGCGATATCGCAGGGCGTGTCCTTGTTGACATCCTCCACGGCGGTGGTGTTGTGGATGACGGTCTTCCCTGCCGGGACCGTCTGCGTGTAGTGGTTGTGCGTGAGGCTGGCGCCGAGGGCGAGCACCGTGTCTGACTCCACGATCCAGGCGTGCGCGGGGCCGGTGGTGGCGCCGCTGCCGGCGCCCAGCGCGAGGCGATGGCGCTCGTCGAAGGCGGACTTACCCTCCATCGTTGTGAACACGGGGATCGCGAGCAGTTCCGCGAGCTCCCGCAACGCCCCCGACGCGCGCGCCGCCAGCACGCCCGCGCCAGCCCAGATCATCGGCCGCTCCGCCGCGAGGAGGGCGCGCACCGCCGCCTGCAGATCGCTCCGCGAGGGCTGTTGGCGGACTGTGGCGGGCGAGTCGTAGTGCTGTGCGTCTTCGGGCACCTCACGTGCGCAGACATCGGACGTGAGCTCGACGACGACGGGCCCGCCGCGACCGTTGCGGAGGGCGTGGAAGGCGCGGCGCATGGCGGGGGTGATCTGCGCGGGCGTGTCGATCGACTCGACCGATCTGACGATGCCGCGATAGTTCTCCACGGCGGAGAAGTTAGGGCGCACCTGGCGCTCCCCGAGCGGGTAGCCACCGGGCAGCACGAGGATGGGTACATTGTCGCCGAAGGCCTGTGCGATGCCGCCCATGGCATTCTCGGCGCCGGCGGCGTTCTGCGTGGCCACCACGCCGAAGCGCGCGCCATCGCTCACGCGGCTGTAGCCGTCGGCAGCCATCACGGCGCCGCGTTCGTGCCTGAACATGATCGGCCGGATGCCGAGCTTCGCTGCCTCCTCGATGAGGGGATTGTTGGGGAAGCAGGTCATCTCCGCGACCCCCTCCATCTTGAGGATGCGGGCGACCAACTCGATACCGTTCATGGTTCTCTCCGTGCGCGGCCCCGGCTTGCCTCGGGAGGCGCGGGCGGCCCCGGCGATCTCAGCGCACGGGGGAGCGAGGGGCAAGGGGCGCCGCCGCGAGCCGGACGCGGAACGTCTGGTACGCTCTCGGCACGCCTTGCACGACATTTGGGAGGAACGCCCCGTGCTCACGCTCATCTCGCCCGCCAAGGCCCTCGACTTCTCCCCCTGCACGAGCAGCCTCGCCCCCACCCAGCCACGCTTCATCGACGACACCGCCCTTCTCCTGAAACACTGCAGGCAGCTCGACGCGCGCGCGCTCCAGCGGCTCATGCGTCTCAGCGATTCGCTCGCGCAGCTGAACCACGCGCGCTTCCAGGAGATGAGCCTGCCCCTGACGCCAGAGAACGCGAAATCGTGCGCCCTGGCGTTCCAGGGCGATGTGTACAAAGGGCTCGACGCGGTCAGCCTCTCGGCCGACGACCTCGGCTGGGCGCAGGAGCGGCTGCGCATCCTCTCTGGCCTGTACGGCCTCCTCCGCCCGCTCGACCTCATCCAGCCTTACCGCCTGGAGATGGGCACGAAGCTTGCGAACGTGCGCGGCGAGAGCCTCTACGACTTCTGGGGCGCGCGTCTCGCGCACGCGCTCAACGACGAGTGCGCAGACGCCCCCGTCCTCAACCTCGCCTCGAACGAGTACGCCAAAGCCGTGCCCGCGAAGGCCCTCCGGCGACCGCTCGTGAGCGCGGTGTTCCAGGAGGAGCGCAACGGGCGACTGAAGACGATCGGCCTCGTGGCGAAGCGCGCCCGTGGCCTCATGGCACGCTTCGTCATCCGCAACCGGCTCGAGGACGTCGAGGACCTGAAGGAGTTCGCGGAAGAGGGCTACGGCTACCGGCCCGACCTGTCGGGCGAAGACCGCCTCGTGTTCGCCCGCGCGCAGAGCTAGGGTTCCCGCTGCCGCTGCCCGCGTTCCTTCGGGGAGCGGGGGGAGGACGACCCTTACCCGGCATCGGCTTCGATCGTCACCGTTCCTGCGGTTCCGTCGATGCTGAGCAGCGCGCCGTTCGCGATCAGCGCTGTCGCGTTGCGGATGCCGGCCACAGCGGGGATGCCGTACTCACGCGCGACCGTGGCGGCGTGGCTGAGCGCGCCGCCAGTCTCGACCACGACCCCCGCCGCAGGGATGAAGAGGGGCGTCCAGGGCGCGTCGGTGAAGGGCGCGACCAGTATCTCGCCGGGGAACAGGGTCGCTTCGGCGGCGGCGGCGGCGCTGAGCACCACGCGCGCGCGTCCGCGGGCCTGCCCTGGACTCACGCCCGTGCCCGCGAACGCGGTCTCGCCCGCCGTCGCGCTCGCCACCCGGCGGGTAGCCTCCACGGGCCGCGAGAAGAGCACTGGCAGCTCGTACTCGTGCAGCGCCTCGTACTCTTGCTTGCGACTGGCAACGGCCTCCTGCATGGCCTCCGCCGTGAGCGCGCCTTCCGCGCCCGTGCGCAGCTCCTCGATCCGCAGAAACCAGACATCCTCGCGCTCGGCGAGGACGCCGCGCTCCGCGAGCCGCCGTCCCAGCTCGAGCACGGGCGGGCGGTAGTTCCGGCAGGCGCGCGCCCAGTTCGCTTTCGTGCCCTCGCGCCCACGGGTCAGTGTCTGCGCCATCGTCACGAGCTCGCGGAACTCGGCGCGCGCCTCCGCGGGCAGCGCCGCCTCGACCTCCTGCTCCAGCACGGACCGCTCCGCCGCCCGTCGCGCCTCCAGCAGGTGTGGATCGCGATCGTCGCCCGCGGCGAGATCGGCCTGGAGGCTGCTCAGCACGAAGTTTGGCGCCTCGTCCCAGGTCGCGCATGAGGGGTCAGTCTCACGTTGGCCACGGAAGCCCAGGTCCTCGACGAACGCCTCGTACGCGCGCGCGAAGGCCGTCCAGTCGCCGTCGGGCGGCTCGGCGAGGCGCGCCGGGAAGTCATCCGCGGTGATAGCGGAGAGCTCTGCCGCCAGCGCGGGGCGGGTTGCGGCGACGCGGCTCAGATCCCAGATCGCCTTCGCCGGACGCGCGCTCTCGACGCCCGTGAGGCCGCTCGTGAGGCTGCCCGTCCACTCCGCCGGATGCCCCGGCGCATGCTCATCGAGGAACGCGTCCAGCAGGGTGGTGTACTGCCCACCACCCGTGCTGACCCAGTAGTGGGTGAAGAACACCTCGCCGCAGAGCGCCGTGGTCGCGTCGACAGAAGCGATCAGGCCGGCGTCGCTCACGGCCGTCCAGTCGCGGGTGAGTATGGCGGCGCAGGCTGCGCGCGCGCGCCCGGTATCGGCGGCGATGGCCTCCCGGGCCTGTACCCAGCGCTGCGCGAGGCGCTCGCGTGTGGCAGCAGCGCGTTCGCTGTCTTCGGCGGCCGCGGCGGTGATCTCCTCCTCGCCTTCGAAGAACTGCTTCAGGTAGTCGGCGCTCCCGCCCGTCTCGAAGGTGGAGGTGAGGGCATTGACCATGCCGATGTTGACGAGCCACTGGCCCGCGACGACCGGCAGCATCGTTGTGCCGGGCGGCTCGGGGACGGGCACGAGGTCCTCGATCTCGAGCTCGTGCACGGCGATGCGGTGCCAGTGGTTGTCCCAGGCGCGAATGAGGTCGGCGGGAAGCGGCCGAGTGACGCCGGGTAGCACCTCCTCGGTGTTTCCCGTGGTGTAGTCGTTGTAGCGCTCTACGATGGCGCTGTCCCAGCTGCAGAGCGGTTCGCGCAAGCTTTCCACTGGATCCCTCCCCCGTGCTGGTTGTGCGCGCACGAACGGGCACTCTACCGGAGCGCGCGCCTGCGGGCCGCTCGCGGGCGCTCTGCTACCATGCGCGCGGCGCTGCGCAGTTGGCCCGGACGAGGTGGGAGTTGGCTGCATCCGTTTCGTCCGAGCCCGCCCTTGGCCTCCTGCTGAGCGAACGCGAGAAGCTGCTGTTACTGCTCTCGCTCGCGCTTTGCATGTTCCTCAGTTCGCTCGATGGCTCGATCGTCTCCACGGCGCTTCCGCGGATACTCTCGGACCTGGGCGGCTTCCAGCTGCTCTCCTGGGTTTTCACGCTCTACCTCCTCACCTCCACGGTGGCCGTCCCGATCGTGGGGAAGCTCTCTGACATGTTCGGGCGGCGGCCCTTCGTCATCGCTGGGGTGGTTATCTTTCTCGCGGGCTCGCTGGCCTGCGGAGTGGCGCCCACGATGCTCACGCTGATCATCGCGCGTGGCATTCAGGGGATTGGGGGCGGCATCATCCTCGCCTGCGTGCTCGTGGTCATGGCCGACATGTATACGCCCATCGAGCGCGCCAAGTACGTGGGCTACATCCTCGCGATCATCACCGCGGGCACGCTCGTAGGCCCCGCTGTGGGGGGCATCCTCACGGACGGTCCAGGCTGGCGCTGGTGCTTCTTCATCAATCTCCCCATCGGCGCGGTGGCGCTGGTCTTCATCTGGATGACGCTCCCCAACGTGCGGCGTGGCGGCGCGATCGGCGATATCGATTTCGCGGGTGCGGTGCTGCTCACAGGAGCGACCGTCGCGGCGCTGCTGGCCACGGCCTGGGCGTACGAAGCGTACGGTTGGACCTCGACGATCACGATCGCGCTGCTCGCCTCCGCAGGCGCGCTCACGGCGCTCTTCGTCGCGCAGGAGCTGCGGCACCCTCAGGCGATCATCCCGATGCTGCTGTTCCGCAACCGCATGTATGTGCTCACAGGGCTGATCGCGCTGCTATCGAGCGCGGTGCTCTTCTCCGCGGTCCAGTACCTGCCCACGTTCATCCAAACCTCGCTGGGGGCTTCGGCGACGGCCTCCGGCATCATCTTCACGCCGCAATCGCTGGGGATGCTGGCGATGAGCATCGTGGGCGGGCGCATGATCGCGCGCACGGGCCGCTTCAAGCGCCAGGTGGTGCTCGGCTCGGCGCTCTCCGCGCTGGCCGCCTTCCTCCTGCAGACGCTGGATGTGGGCGGGGCGCAGTGGCACGTCGCCGTCTACATGGTCGTATTCGGGCTGGGCTCGGGCCTGGTGACGCCCGTGATCAATGTGATCGTACAGGCGTCCGTCGCACAGGAGCTCACGGGAGTCGCCACCAGCAGCCAGATGTACTTCCGCCAGATCGCGCAGGTGCTCGGCGTGGCCCTCTTCGGCGTGATCTTCACCAGCTCCTACAGTTCGAGCTTCGCGGGGAACCTCGACGCCGAGGCGCGCGCGGCCATGCCGGTAGCCGTGTATGAGGCGTTCGAGGATGACGCCACGCTCGGCATCGACCCCGAGCGCATGGACGCTATCCGCGCGGAGTTCCTGGCGGCGGGCGGTTCCACGGCGCTGTTCGAACGCGCGCTCGGGACGCAGCGGGAGGCGGTGGCGGTTGCCAACCAGCGGCTCTTCCTGCTCTCCGCGATCGGGGGCGTGATCCTGGTGGTGCTGGCACTCGCGCTCACGGAGATATCGCTGCGCGGGCGGGCGTCCCCGCCCGCGGAGGAGAGGCCGTCGCCCGCTGCGGCGTCCCCCTGACGCTGCTGCCGTTAAGATGCGCGACGGAGGGAGTGGCATGGAGTTCTGTCCCAACTTCATCAGCGTCGATGATGACCCCGTGCGCTGGGCGCGCGAGCGCGAGGCGGAGGGTTACCCCATCATCTCTGTGGCCGACCACATCTCGTCCCCGCAGCCCCATCCGCACGTGTGGGTGACGGCCACCGCCTTCGCGTTCGCCACCGAGCGCACGCGCGTGATGATCGCCTTCGGGAACAACCTCGTGCGCTCGCCGGTGGAGTTCGCCCAGGCAGCGCTCACCCTGCACCGCTTGTCGGGCGGGCGCGTCGAGGCCGGCCTCGGCGCAGGCTGGGCGGAGAACGAGATCACGGGGATGGGCTGGAAGTTCCCCCCGGCGCGGGATCGCGCGGGGGCCTACCTGGAAGCACTCCAGATCACGCGCGCCCTGCTCCACACGGGTGCCTGCAGCTTTCACGGGCAGTACTACGACATCGAGATTCCGGCGATCGGGCCGCTGCCGAAGCCGCCGCCGCTCCTCATCGCCTCTTCTGCGGGGCCGCGAACGCTGCGTGGTGCTGCGCCACACGTCGACCGCATCGAGCTCATGGGCTTTCCCGTGAGCGATACAAGCGACCCGCTGGCGTTCGCTGCGCGCGTCGCCGCCTACCGCGAGGAAGACCTGCGCACGCGCATCGAGCTGGCGCGCGCGGTCGCGCCCGAAACTCCGCTCGGCTTTCTCGCGCTCGTGGGCGCGGGCCCCGATCCGGCGCTGCGCGAGCAGGGCAAGGCGATGGGAGACCGCGTCTTCGGCGGCTTCCTCGGCGAGCCTGAGCGCGTCGCCACCAACCTGCGCCGTCTCGGCGAGCTCGGCATCGATCGCGTCCAGATGGCGCCCTCCACGCCGGATACGCTTACGCTCCTCGCGCCCTTCCTCACCAGCGGCGGGACGGGCGCGTAGCGGGACGCCGCTACCACTCCCGCTCGAGGTACTCCTCGAGCAGCAGGTAGAAGTGCCGCAGCTTCGTCTCGTTGTAGTCGGCGAGCTGCAGCACGCCGCCTTCGAGCGAGTGCGCCCCCTGCTGAACCCAGGGCATGTTCCCCGTGTCCTGGTCCATCACCATCGCCAGGCCGCCGAGCTCGGGCGCTTTCGTCCAGCTGTCGTCGGGGTCGAGGTGGTGAACAGGTGGGGTGGGTGGGGGCGCGGTCCCCTCGAGCGTGGGGGCGATGCAGATCGCCTCCATGATGCACTCTTCGGGGTTGTTCCCGTTCGGGCGGAAGCGGAACCAGATCGCGAGCGGCCCGAAGGCGCTGCTCGGCATCAGGTTGGGGAAGAGGTTGAAGTAGATGTTCCCCGTCAGCTCCGAGTCGCACGCCTTGTCGACGACGTCGCCGAGCAGGGGCCGCATCGCCTCGCGCATGCCCTGGGCAGCTTTCGCACGCACAGCCGCAGTGGCGCGCACGCGCGCGTCGCGTGTCTCCGGCGGGGCCGGCGCTATGGGCTCGCCGTCCTCGATCTGCGTGTACAGCTCGGAGCCGTCGGGCGTGGCGCCTCTCACGGCCTCGGCGACCCCGATCGCCTCAGGCGTGGGGGCGCCGTTTGTCTCCGGCTCCTCCGGAGCGGGCCCAGCGAAGGGGACCGCGACCTGCGGCCCTGCGACCCACTGGCAGAGGTGCAGGTCAGCGTGCCCGAGCTCGCCCTCGACCCACTCAGCCTGCTGTGTGAAGACGCCGTGCGCGCCGTTCGGCATCGTCACATCGACGTTGCCGTCGTCGCGCAGCGCGTAGACAGCGCCGCTGAAAGGATGGCGCTCGCGGGGGCGGCCGTCGGGAGCGGGGGGCAGGGGCCCCCACTCGATGCCTTCGAGGTGGGGGCTGGGCGCGCCCGAGGGGTTGTGCTGGCGCGAGTAGTTGCCGAAGGCGTCGAACTGCGCGTTGCAGTCGCCGAACCCCCACACCACCTGCGGATGCGTCGAGAACACGTGCCACGATTCGGCGAAGGCGTCCTGCGCGACCTTCCAGTTGCAGCGCAGCACCTTGCGCACTTCCGCTACCTTGTGGCGCTGCTCACAGGGGAGCAGCTCGAAGTTTGAGGGAAAGTCGCCGAGGAACTCCTCGAACGGCTCGGCGTTGGGGTCGGGGTTGATGAAGAGGAAGCGCCCCCAGCGCCCGACAGGAACTTCGGGCAGGTTCTGCTCCGCCGGGTCGATGTAGGGGAAGTCCCACTGGCAGGGGATCTCCTTGAGCGTGCCGTCGAGACGCCAGGCCCAGGCGTGGAAGGGACAGCGGATCTCGTGCGCCTGCCTGCCTGGCCGCTCCTTGAGCCGCCGTCCGCGGTGCAGGCAGGCGTTGCGGAACGCCTTGAACTCATCGGGGCCGCTGCGCACGACGAGGAAGCTGAGGTCGGCGATCTCGTAGGGCACGTAGTCCCCGACTGCGGGCAGGTCGTCTTCATGGCAGGCCATCTGCCAGACGTGCTTCCACAGCTGCGAGACCTCGCGATCGTGGAACTCGCGTGAGGTGTAGCACTCCGCTGGAACGAGCGTCGGGCCGGGGGGCAGCGGCGACTCGCGGCTCAGATACCCGGGCACGGGGTGCGTGTCGTACGCCAACAGCTCCTGCACGGAGATGCCCGCCGAGCGATTCGTACCGGTCAGAACTTCAACCATTTGCTCCCTCTCTTCGGCTGTAGTCTACCGGTGCGGCCGGCCCCTGCGTACCCGTGGCGGCGAGCCCTTCGCGCCCTTCGCGGCTAAGATCGCGGCGGGCCCGTAGCTCAGCTGGTAGAGCAGTGGACTTTTAATCCATTGGTCGGGAGTTCGAGCCTCCCCGGGCCTACGTCCCATCCCCGCTGCGCCAGGGGGCCGCGCCCTTGCTTCGTGGCGACAGCGCTTCGGGAAGGTCGTGGACTTACCCTCTGAACTGAGTCACGAGAACTCCTGCTGTGAATAGTTTCACGGAATATGTTCCTGTTTTCACAAAGGTACATACAAATCCAACATGTTTTGTCTTGACTGGTTTGATACACTCGGTGCAAGAAGACACTTTGAGGGATCCAGAGGGATCCAGAGGAAGGGGGTCAGGCATGTTGGCGGAGGAGCTGGCGAACGAGACAGGCACTGGAGCGGGACCGCGGTTGAGCGGCCATGAGGCGCTGCGCTATGCGCGCGAGACGATGGACGACGCAATCATCGCCCCTGCAGGCAACGAGGCGCACTGGGCAGAGGGGCTGCGGGACGCGCTCGCGACCCTTGCTGATATCCTCCACCGCCACCGCACTGCCTCGGAGGCGCCCGGCGGAAGCCTCGACGACATGGCGAGGCTGCGCCCCCGCCTGATATCGCGCATCGAGCGCGCACGCTCGGAGCACCTGCCCCTGTTCGAGCGCGCGGAGTCGCTCCACAACGAGATCGTGCGGCAGCTGGAGGCAGGATCGGTGCAGGTCGCCCGCGTGCGCGCGGACGCGGGCGCTCTTCAGGACGACGTTCGCCACCACATGGCGGCGGGTCTTGATCTCATCTATGAGGTCTACTTCCGTGACATGGGTGGGGAAGGATAGACTCCGGAAACGGGGCCCCGAAGCGGCGCACAGCAGGGGAGGGAAGCCATGGCAGAAGCGCACACCTACAAGATCGTCGAACTCGTCGGCTCCTCGCCGGACGGCGTGGACGCGGCCATCGCCAATGCGCTCGATCGCGCGGGCCGAACCCTGCGTAACCTCGACTGGTTCGAGGTGCGCCAGATTCGGGGCGCGATCACCGATGGCGAGGCTGCGGTCACACAGGTCACGCTGGGCGTCGGCTTCCGCGTGCTCGACCCCGAAGACCTCGAGCGCGAGTAAGGGGCCGGCGGCTCGATCCCGCGGAGGCCGCTCGCTTGCGGTAACCTGAACTTCGCGAGATCCAGAGGAGCAGCCCTCCACCGCATACCGCCCGCAGGCGCCACGGCGCCGTTCGCCCGTTCGTATCAGGACAACCACTCCGTCCAGCCAGCACGCACTCCGGTCCTGGAACGAGCTGGCGCGTATCGCGAATGGCCGAACCTGCGCTTCTCGCCCATGTACTACGGCCAGGGCATCCCCCGCGGCAGGGCCAGCCGGTACGTGGTGTCGGGCTTTCTGGGCACCGACCTCTCACTCGCCCGAGCTCTACTGGTGGCTGGCGCGCATCGGCTACCAGCCCTGCTACTCCGGTCCGGCCACTGCGCGGCGTACGAAAGGGCAGCCTGGGAGTACAGGTCAGGCCGGGAGCGCGCCGAGGCGGGTGGCTTCAGCTCGCACGAGCCGGAGCCCGTTGGGTGGCAGGGCCGGTGCCCCAGCTCGCGCTGCTATAGCACACCTTGCGCCTGTGTGGCGTCACGCTCACGCTGGCGCACATGCGCATGACCGCGCGCCACGCGGTGCGGCGGCGTCTCATGGGCTCGCGCACCGTCAGCATCGAGGCGACGAGCCGCGTGCGTCCCTTCGGTTCGGGGGCCGTCCGCGTTCTGGCAGGGTTCGGGTTCGCGTTGCTCACCGCCACGCCCCTGCTGCTGCTGCCCGCCGCGTCGAGCGCGGAGCAGTCCGCCACCTTGCTGGAGGCGCTCTTCACGACCATCTCCGCCATCTGCGTGACCGGGCTGGTGGTAGTCGAGACGCAGACGCAGTGGAGCGTCTTCGGCGAAGCCGTGATTCTCGTCCTTATCCAGGTGGGTGGGCTCGGTTACATGGCGGGGATGGGCATCGTGCTGTGGGTGCTGGGCCGCAACCTCGGCCTGCGCGACCGAAATCTCATGCGCCTCTACTACGGCGCCCCCACCATGCGCGAGACGGTCTCTTTCGTACGCACGATCGTCATCTACACGGCCACCTTCGAGATTCTCGGGGCGATCGCGCTCTTCGGGGGCTTCGTGGCGGCGGGCGTGCCCGTGGGGCGGAGCGTGTGGTGGGCGGTCTTCCACGCCGTCTCCGCCTTCAACGTTGCCGGCTTCAACGTGACGGGCGCGGACATGACGCCGTTCCACGATGCCCCGAGCGTACTCATCCCCATGATCGCACTCTGCCTCGGAGGGGCGCTCGGGGCCGTGCCCGTCATCCTTGGCGTCCTCCGCCTCGATCCGCGCCGCATGTCCCTTGATGCGAGGCTGGTGTTGACAGGCGCGGCATGCACGCTCGCCGGGGGCGCGCTCTTCATCGGCATCAGCGAGTGGGGCAATACGGGCACGCTCGCGACGGTGGGAGCGGGTGACCGGCCGCTGCTCGCGGTCTTTCAGGCTTCGATGTGGGTTTCGGGCTTCAGCGCGATCGACTCCGGACTGCTCCACGCGCACACGAAACTGTTCGAGTCGGCGCTCATGCTGGTGGGGGGAGCGGCAGGGTCACCCGCAGGAGGGATCAAGCTCGGGACCGTCGCCGTGCTCGTCGCCGCCACCCTCGCCGCCCTCCGCGGGCGCGAGCAGGTGGTCGTCTTCGGCAAGAGGCTCTCCCAGGCCGTGATACGCCAGGCGGTCGCGATCGCCTTCGCCTTCGCAGCGCTCCACTTCGTCGTAACGATGCTGCTGCTGCGCGTCACCGAGGCGCCCTTCATCGATGTGCTCTACGAGACGTCCTCGGCGTTGGGGACGGTGGGGTGGTCGGCGGGGCTGACGCCCGCCCTTGGCGATGCTGCCACGGTGATCGTCATGATCACGATGCTGCTGGGGCGCTTCCTCCCGCTGATCCTCGTGCTGCAGATGGTGCGGCGGCGCAGCCCTCCGGTGGGCGTCCAGCTCGTCGACAGCGTGCGTCTGGGCTGAGCGCGCCCGGCCGCATGTCTACGGCGCGGACGCGGGCGGCAGTCGCAGGTGCGAGGGGTTCAGCTCCTGCACGGAGGGACAGCCGATCAGCTTGAGTGTGCCCTCAATGCCCTGCCGGTAGACCTCGAGAATCTGGCGCACGCCCGCTTCGCCGCCCGCCGCCAGCGCCCAGATGTAGGGCCTCCCCACGAGCACGGCGCGCGCCCCCAGCGCGAGCGCCTTCACCACGTCGCTCCCGCGGCGCACGCCCCCGTCGAGGAACACCTCCAGCTCGCCGTTCACTGCCTCGACGATCGCGGGCAGCGCGCGGATGGTGGCGGGCGAGCCGTCGAGCGAGTTGCCGCCGTGGTTCGAGACGGAGATCGCGTCCACGCCCTCCGCGACCGCCCGGCGGGCGTCCTCGACCGCGGTGATCCCCTTCACCACGAGGGGGCCGTCCCACTGCCTGCGCGCCCAGGCGATGTCGTCCCAGGTGGGGGGATGCGCCATGATGCCGGCCGCGGCCTGCCCCGTCGTGAGCACAGCCTCGCCGCCGGCGGGCGGTGCGTTGGGGAACGTCAGTTCGAGCCCGGCGCGCAGGAAGTTGAGCGCCCACAGGGGCCGCGTCAGCATCTCCGGCGCGTAGCGCAGCGCCGTCGCGAGGTCAACGCGGTCGGGTACGCCCGGCTGGCCGCGCGGACGGTCCATCGCCCCCGAGAGGGCGGCGAAATCGACCGTGACGATGAGCACGCGGCAGCCCGCCCGCTTCGCCCGCTCGATAGCAAGAGCGGAGCCCTCGCGCCCGCCGATCATGTAGAGCTGGAACCAGACGTCGCTGGCGGCAGCGGTGATCTCCTCGATCGGGTAGCTTGCGAGGATGCCGATGCCGGCCGCCGTACCCGCCGCCTCGGCCGCGCGCGCCACGCCGAGCTCGCCGTCGGGGTGGGCGATGCGGATGAAGCCCGCGGGCGTGGTGATGACAGGCATGGAGATTTCGCGCCCGAGCACGGTTGTGGCCAGCCCTCGCGGCTTGTGCGAGTCGAGTACGCGCCCCTGCAGCCCGATCTCCTTGAAGCCATCGCGGTTGGCGCGCACGGTGCGGCGCAGCTCGGTTCCCGCCTCTGTCCACCAGTACACGGATTTCGGCAGCCGGCGCTTCGCCTCGCGCCGCGCATGCGCCACGGATGTCAGTTGAACCTTCCCGAAGCCAAACATCACTCCTCCATCTCGAGTAGCGGGCGGAATCAGGCGATCGTAGCCTCGCTGTCCTTGCGCGTCACCTCGCTAGCCCGTCTGGCTGCGACTATCTGTGGAATCGCGAGCCACGATCGCCACCGCGATTTCGCCAAGGTCGCGGCGGCGATCGTGGCTGTTGTCCAGCGAGCCCAGCGGGACGTACGGTCCCACCTGGTATACCCGTGCAGAAACGCAGGCGAAGATTCTGTGGGTCATTGAAGTACATCCGCGCCACGGGCTTGCGCTGAGTATCGTCAACGCTGATTGTCGTCAACCGTAACGGCGCAGTAAATCCTTGCGGTCACGGATGCCCACACGTGGTGATGTCATGCGTGAGCGCCCGGATGATCGAAAGCCCCTCGAGTTCCTGGACAGTCGTCTCGATGGCTGATCCTTCTTCAACAGGTTCTTGTGTGGACGTCTCGGTCAGAGATGTCGAAGCCGATTGAAACGAATGAACGGGGAGCATAAAAGCTTGCTTCGCAGCCTCTTTGGTCTGGAAAATCATCTGTGACTGAGGCGCAGGTAGTCTGTCAGCGATGGGGCATGGGGGCGGTGGTAGCAGGGGAGAGACTCGAACTCTCGACCTCACGATTATGAGTCGTGCGCTCTTACCAGCTGAGCTACCCTGCCATGGGCTCCCCAGCGTACGGAGGGGCCCCGCGCCAGGCAACCTGTGCGCTTTCGCTACACCACGCGCGTCTGCGAGCCGCGCTCGGCGTCCTTCGTGACCTCGATGCGGCGGTCGAAGCGCTCGCGTAGCTCCTCGATGTGTGTGACCAGCAGGATGAGGCGGAAGTCATCGCTGATGGCGTTGATCGCCTCGACGAGCCGGTCGCGGCCTTCCTCGTCCTGTGTGCCGAAGCCCTCATCGATGATGAGTGTGGGCAGGGCGGCGCCGGAGCGCGCCGCGAGCAGGCGCGAGAGGGCGATGCGCAGGGCAAAGTCGACGCGGAACTTCTCGCCGCCGCTATACATTTCGTAGTCGCGTGTGCCCAGATCGTCGCTGATGCGGATGTCGAGCGTCTCCACCGTCTTGCCGGAGGCGTTCGCCCGCTGCGTGGCGAGGGCAGTCTGGATGCGCCCGTCCGTCATCCGGTCGAGCAGGCTGTTGGCAATGCGTTCGAGCTCGGGGAGCGACTGCTCGATGAGCATCGCCTGGACGCCGTTGCGACCGAGCGCCTGCGCGAGCTCGGTGTGGAGCCGGGTGGCGTCGCTGGCGGCGGCGAGCCGCCCCTTCGCTTCCTCGACCCTTGCGGCAAGCCGGTCGAGGGCGGCGCGGCGCTCTTCGAGCTGTCCGTGCCGCTCGCCGAGCGCGGACGCCTGCGCCTTGCGTTCGGCGAGCGCGTCCTCTGCTGCCGCGAGCCGCGCGGACACGTCTGCTGAGGCGTCAAGGGCGGCGCGTGCCTCGGCCAGCGCCGCCTTTGACGCGTCGCGTGCCTCCGCGTCTCGCCGCTGCTCCTCGCGCGCCTGCGCGATGCGCTCGCCGAGACCGGATGCCTGCTCCTGAGCGCGCGTCAGCTCGCGGAACGCGGGTTCGGCGGGTTCGAGCGCCATCAGACGTTCGTGCGCCTGTGCGTGCGCATCGCGGTCGTAGGCGAGCGCCGCCAGCCTCGCGCCCTCGTTGGCAAGGCGCGCGCGCGCCTCTACCGCGAACGCCTCACCGTCGATACAGCCACGCAGCTCCCCGATCTCGTCGTCGAGCTCGGGGATGTCGCGCTCTGCCTTTCGTGCTTCGGCGAGGCTTGCCGAGAGGTCGCGCTCGCGGGCGAGCAGGTGGCTGTCAAGGGCAACGCGCTCCCGTTGGAGGGCCGCGATGCGCTCCTGACCGCGTTCGGCGGCGGCACCGGCCTCCTTCGCAGCGGCCTGCGCCGCGCGGTACTGTTCGCCAAGCTGCCTCCGCTCGCGACGGTATTGCGCGACGGTGTCGTGAAGCTCCTGCGGGGAGAGAGGCTTGCGGCAGACCGGGCAGAGCGCGGCCCCCTCGGCCTCTTCGAGGGCTGCCTCGCGCTCCTTCAGGGCCTGCGCCTGCTCACGGTAACTGCGGGCATCGGCATCGCTGGCAGCCTGCCGGCGCTGGTCCTCCGAGGCTTCCTCCCGCGCGGTGTGCAGGTCCGTGTCAAGGGCGGCGAGCCGGTCGCGATCCTCCTTCACCAGCGTCTCCTTGGCTCGCAGGGCGGCAAGCCCCCCGGCGAGCTTCACGGCGGCGGCGCGATCTTCTGCGAGGCGGGCGAGGCGTGTCTCGAGCCGTGTGCGCTCCCGGGCGATCTCGTACTCAGCGGCGGTAACCGTACGCTCGATCTCCGCGGCCTCCGCGGCGAGGCGGGCAAGCGAGCGGTCCTCGTCGCGGGCGTCGCAAAGCTGCCGGTAGGCGAGCTCGATCGCGGGCGCGCGACCGAGCGTCTCCGTCACCGTTGCAAGCTCGCCTTCGAGCGCGGCGATTGCCGCCGTGCGGCGCTCCACGTTCTCGTTGTGCTCGGCGAGACGCTCCTCCGCCTCCGTAGCGGCGCACTCGCGGCGGTCGTGCTCAGCGGCGGCGAGGCGCAAGGCAGTGGCTTCCTCCTCCGCCTCGCGGAGGCTCACGCCCACCGCTTCGCGCTTGCGCGCAACCTCGGCGAGATCCGCCTCGACAGCGGGCGCCGCATCCAGCAGCGGTGCGCCGTCCGCGATCTGACGCTCCTCGGCAGCGGCCTCGACTTCTGTGCTCCGGCGGCGATCGTGGGCGTGCCCCGCGAGCTCCTCGTAGCGGTCGAGGCCGAGCACCTTGCGCAGCACCTCCTTCCGCTTCGCCGGGGTCTGCGTCGAGAACTCGTTCGAGTGCCCCTGGACGAGAAAGGCGCTGTTCACGAAGGTGGTGTGATCCATATGCAGGCGGCGGTCCAGCTCTGCCTGCGTCTCGCGCATGGTGCCGCCGCTGGTCGCGCGGGGGCGACCCTGGGCGTCGAGCTGGAAGCAGTCGAGCGCTCCCGCGGAGCGCCCCCGCGTCCGCTTCCGCACGACCCGGAAGATGTCGCCGCTGACCTCGAAGTCGAGCTCGACGAGCATCTCACTCTCGCCGTGGAAGATGCGGTCGTCCTCGATGCGGCCCCGCGCCTGTCCCCAGAGAGCCCACGTGATCGCGTCGAGGAGCGCGGACTTGCCGTTGCCGTTGCGGCCCGAGAGCGTGGCCACGTGGAGGCCCGTGAAGTCGAGCGTGCAGTCGCGGTAGGAGAGGAAGTTCCGCAGGCGCAGGCGGCGCGGGATCACGGCGCGGGCTTCGTGGGCACGAGGTCGCAGGCCTCCCAGCGTACGCCCGCCGCGTCGAAATCGACGGTGACGGCGACGCCGTAGCCAACGTCGCCGAGGGATGCGGGCGAGCCGGAGTAGACAGCCAGCGCGCCGCCCGCGCTGACGTCCGCATGCACATCCCAGTGGCCGAGTGCGACGTACTCCCACTGCGCGCTCTCGCGCAGGTGGCTCGGGGTGATGCGCAGCGAGCGCTCCTCGTGCGCGCCCTCGGCGACCGCGTGGCCATGGGCGATGGCGACGTTCCAGGCGCGACCCTCGCGCCGGGGAGGCGGCGAGGCGAGGGGGCGCTCGGCCACGTCGGCGGTCACGGCGCGTCCCCAGACCGCCAGGTCGAGCGCAGGCAGGTCGACGAACTCGCCCTGCGGGTCGCGGATCAGCCGGAGACGCGCGGCCAGCCGTTCGAGGTCGTAGCGCTCATAGGGCCCGTGCCGCCCGATGGGATCGTGGTTCCCGGGCAGGAGCACGGTCGTGCCGGGGAAGCGGTCGATCTGTTCGGCTGCGAACTCGACGACCTCGGGCCCGATGCGGGCGTTGTCGAAGAAGTCACCGGCGATCAGGAGCGCGTCAGCAGCGCACTCGCGGGCAAGGTCAACGACCGCGCGGAAGCCGGCTTCGAGGCGGCGGTTGCGCGGCTCGTCTCGCCCGCGGGGACTCGCCGCGTACGCGCCGAGATGGACGTCGGAGGTGTGCACGAGCCGCAGGGAGAGAGCCTCAGACGCCAACGGTATCGGTCTCCTCGATGATGATCTCGGTGGCCGCTGCCAGCAGGCGCTCGCGGCGATCGCCCGGCACCTCGCGCATCCGCAGGTAGGTATCGAGTGTGTCGATGGGCGAAGAAGCGTCTGGCTGCACGTTGGGTGGCAGGGCGGAGCGGCTCTCGACCGGCAGGACGGTGCGGATACCGGCGATGAAGTGGGCGTCCTCGAGCGCCTTTCGCGCTTCGGAGAGCCTGAACTGCGTCTCCTGGTCGCGATCGAGGTGAATCTCGACCCTGACGACGGCGTCCGTCAGTTCGTGCTGCGCGATGGCGGCGATGACCTCGTCTGTGGGGTCAGGATCGCGGGGCTTCGCGGCGACGCTCACGAAGGGGCGGCTGGGCACTTCGGTAAGGAGTGGGGCGCCGCTCCCGCCGAGGCGCGCGCCACGGGGTTTCGTGCGGTCGAATTCGAGCGCCATGTAGCCCTTTGGCTGCCCCGCCTCGCCGAAATCGACTGGCTGCATCGATCCGGCATACCAGCAGGGCGTCTCCGAGGCGATCGCGATGTTGTTGTGGTGGTGGCCTAGCGCAACATAATCAAAAGATTCGGTATGGAGGGCGCTACGCAGCACGGTCGGCGCCGTGCCAACACTCATCCATCTCTCGCTGCCGCCGTTCTCGCGCACGAGGAAGTCGTTGAGCGAGAGGTGGCAGGCGAGGATTGCGGGCGTGTCCGCGTCGATGTGTGCCGCCTGTGCCGCGACGAGATCGGAGATCGATCGCTCGACCTGCTGGTTCACCTGCTCGATGGAGCCTTTCGCCGCTTCCTCGCTGTCTGCGAGCAGCTGTGAGATCTGGGGCCAGGGCACGAAGGCCACCTGCAGCGGTCCCGAGCGCGTCTCCAACACCTGCGGGACGGGGCCCTCGCGCCGGAACCAGGCGGCGTCGCCCACAGCCACATGTGGAACGTTGAGCGTGCGGAAGATTTCGAGGGCGTGGGCGCGTGATTCCGCGTTGGGCAGATCGTGGTTCCCAACCAGCAGGAAGGTCGCTACGCCCGCCTCGCTCAGGCGGCGGATGCGCTTCGCGAACTCGCGCTGGTGGGTCTGGCTTGGTTCCCGCGCCTTGTAGGCGTCACCCGCGAAGATGACGGCGTCGACGCGCTCCTCGACGGCGTGGTCGACGAGCCGATCGAAGGCGTCGAGGAAGTCCTGCAGGCGCGAGGACCAGGGCTTCCCCGGCAGGGGCCGCCCGTACCGCTCGACACCGATATGCATATCGGCGAAGTGGAGTACTCGCATCAGCCCTATCGTACGGGTCGGGCGTGGACGGCGCAGGCTGTGGGCGGGCGCGAAGGCGTATCATTTGCGTGGGAGGGCCACATGTTGGAATCGCTCCGCCTCGACGGGCCGCCGCGGAAGGTCGCCGCTGTCACTGGCGGGAGCCGCGGTCTGGGCCGCGAGATGGCCCGTTCGCTGGCGCTGGCAGGGGCCGATGTCTGCATTGCCGCACGCACCGCCGTCCAGCTCGAGCGCACCGCCGCCTTCCTCGCCGCCGAGAGCGGGCGCGAGCCGCTCACAGTCGTGGCCGACATCCGCGAGAGCGCGGACTGCGAGCGGTTAGTGGCAGCGGCGTTCGAGTGCTTCGGGCAGCTCGACATCCTCGTGAACAACGCCGGCATCGGTGACGCGCCCGGTCGCGGCAAGGCCGTTTGGGAGCTCAGCGACGAGGAGTGGCAGGACGCGATCGCGGTCAACCTGCACGGCACGTTCTCGTGTACGCGCGCCGCGCTGAGGTACATGCGCGATCGCGGCAGTGGCGTCATCCTCAACATCGCGAGCGGCATGGGCATGCGCGCGACACCGCAGAGCCCCGCCTACGCCGCCGCCAAGGCGGGCGTCATCAACTTCACGCAGAGCGTGGCGAGCGCGGTCGCTCGCGATGGCATCCGCGTGAACTGCATCACTCCGGGGCTCATCGCCCAACAGCCGCCCGCCAACGAGGCCGAGGCAGACCAGATCCGCCAGCGCGGACGCTTCATCACCGCGCGCCGGCTGGGGGAGGCGTGGGAGCTGGGGCCGCTCGCGCTGTTCCTCTGCAGCGACGCCTCGAGCTACGTGACCGGCGCGAACTACGCGATCGACGGTGGCGGGCTCGCGGGCGGCGTCGCTCCCACCGGCCACGAACCGGACACGGTCGAGGCGCGGTTCCATGGCTGACTGGCAGCGGCACGAGGGCTACGATCTCAGCGGCAAACGCGCGCTTGTCGCCGGCTTCGCGAACCCCGCCGGACACGCCATCACCGAAGCGCTCGCGGAGGCGGGCGCGGACGTCGCCACCGCCTCCGCGACCATGAATGGCGACGAGGTGATGGCGGCGAAGCGCGCCAGCCGTGCCGTCGCCGCGCTCGGACGCGAGACGTTCAGTCAGGGCTGGGACGTGACCCTGCCGACAAACGTGCGGGTCGGCCTGCGGCAGCTGGCGAAGGAGTTCGGCGTGCCCTCCGTGCTCGTCTACAACGCCGACGCGATGCTCGCGAAGCCCATTGCGAAGATCGGCGACGCCGAGTTCGCGCACGTGCAGGCGGTGAACCTGAGCGGGGCGTTCTACGCCGCCCGCACCTGGGTGCGGGAACTGGGCGAAGGGGCGGCGGGCCGCCTCATCTTCGTCACGAGCCTCTTCGGTGAGCGGGGCGTGAACCACCTCTCGGCGTACGCGGCGGCGAAGGCGGGCGTGCTCGGCCTCGCCGCCGCGCTCAGCCAGGAGCTTGCCCCGACCGTGACCGTGAACTGCATCGCCACCGGCTGGATGGACTGGACGCCCGGGCGCGGGAGCGACGATCCAGCGGAAAACCTGCTGCTGCGCTTCATCCCCATGCGCCGCTTCGGGGGTGCGGAGAACCTGGGCGCGCTCGCCGTGCTGCTCGCCTCGGACGCGGCGGGCTTTCTGAGCGGCCAGACGTTCCATATCGATGGCGGTGTCTCCGCCCACCTGTAGGCGAGAGACGGGCTCGCGAGCGCTCGTTACGGTGAGGCGCAGGCTGGGCGGTAACGCCTGCAGCAGGCCGGGCGCGCTGCGGCGCGTGACGCACAATGGCGAAGGGAATACCCACGATTAACGAGCGCCCCCTCGCGCACTCTGCGCGCGCTCCGTACGATCCGCGCGATGGAGCGCACGAGCACACCACTGGCGCGTCTGCGCGTCATTGAGCAGGCGGACCGGGCAGGGGCGTTCGCCGGACGGCTGCTGGCCGACGGGGGCGCCGACGTCGTGCGTGTGGTCCCGCCGGGAGGCGACGCGCTGGAACAGGAACCGCCCTTCTTCGGCGCGAGCGGCGTCTCCATCCAGGCGGCCTGGTACAACGCGGGCAAGCGCGTGATCGCACTCGACCTTACAGACGAGAACGGCCTGAATCGCTTCCGCGAGCTGCTCGCGGAAGCCGACCTCCTCATCGAGGACTGGCGCGGGGACGAGGCCCCCTTTGCTGGCGACCCGCTCGGCGAGGGCTTCCCGCAGCTCGTGCGCCTTTCGACGACGCCGATGGGGCGTGAGGGACCGTGGGCGGGGCTCACCGTGAACGACCTCGTGGCGACGGCGCTCTGCGGTGCGGCCTCGATCACGGGCACGCCGGAGGCACCCCCACTCACTGGCTACGGCAACCAGACGGCGCACACGATCGGCCTCTATGCTGCCGTCTGTGCCCTCGCCGGGGTGCGCCTGCGCGATGCCAGCGGGCGTGGCTGCCACATCGACCTCTCCGGCCACGAGGCGCTCATCGCCTGCACCGAGCAGCTGATCATGCAATGGCTCTACCCCGACGGTGGACGCTGGACGTCACCAGTCGCCCGGCGCCAGGGGAGCCTGCACTGGAGCGGCGGCTACGAGGTTTACCCCGACCGCGAGGGGAACGGCCTGATGGTCACGCCCTCGCTCGGCCTCGTGGAGACGCTCATCCCGTGGCTTCAGGAGATGGACGCCGCGGGCGACCTCGCCTGCCACGAGCGTTACCCCGACCTGATCGCGCTCGTGAAGGAGATGCCACACGTGATGGAGACGCTGCGCAACTGGACGGCGCAGAACGAGGCGGATGCGCTCTTCGAGGAAGCGCAGCGGCGGCGGCTGCCGTTCGGGGCGGTCTGGCCCGTGAGCAAGGCGCTGGAGAGCCCGCAGATCGCGGCGCGCGGCTACCTCACGGAGCGCGAGGTGGATGGCTTCGGGAGCGTGCCCTTCCCTGCTCGCCTGCTGACGACCGATCGCGACGGCCCCGCCCCGGGCCCGCCCGTTTCCGTGCGCGAGGCCCGTTGGGGGCCCCGCCCCACGCTCGCGGAGCCCACCGGCATGCCTTCCGCGGGGGCGCCCCTCGCAGGGCTGCGCGTGCTCGACTTCACACACGTGCTCGCAGGGCCTTTCGGCACGCGCATCCTCGCCGACCTCGGCGCCGACGTGCTCAAGGTCGGCACCGCCAGGCGCAATGCCGGCGCGAACACGATCAACCACCCCTACTACCTCTGCTGGAACCGGAACAAGCGCAGCCTCACGCTCGATATGCGCCGCGAGGAGGCGCGCGCACTGGCGCGCCGCATGGCCGGCCAGTGCGACGCCGTTGTCGAGAACTTCAGCGCGGGCGTGCTGGAGCGGTGGGGACTCGACCGCGCCTCGCTGGCGGAGACGAGCGCGGGCGTCAGCGTCGTCTCCATGGGGGGCATGGGCAGATCCGGCCCGTGGCGTGATTACGTGACGTTCGCGCCCACGATCCACGCGCTCACGGGACTCACCTACCTCACGAACCCGCCGGGCCGCCAGGATGTTGGCTTCGGCTACTCGCTTACCGACCACCTGAGTGGCATCGCTGCCGCGTTTGGCACCCTCGAAGGCGTGGAGCACCGCCGCCGCACGGGCCAGGGGCTCGCTGTCGACGTCTCCCAATACGAGTTGGGGCTCGGGCTCATGGGGCCCGCCTTCCTCGATTATCTCGCGAACGGTGTCGATCCGGCGCCGGTGGGGAACCGCCACCCCTTCGCCGCCTGGGCGCCGCATGGCATCTATCCCGCGTGCGGCGAGGACCGTTGGGTGGCGATCGCCGTGCGCGGCGACGAGCAGTGGCGCGCGCTCTGCGAGGTGATGGCGGCCCCCGCGCTCGCGCACGATCCGCGCTTCGCCACGCACGGGGCACGGATCGCGCATCAGGACGCGCTCGATGGCTGCATAGCCGCCTGGACAGCCCCGCGCGACCGCTACGAGGTGATGGCGGCCTGCCAGGCGCGTGGCGTCGCCGCCGGTGCCGTCCAGGATGGGGGCGACCTCGGTGAGCACGACCCGCAGCTCGCCGCACACGCCTTCTGGGGGACCGTCGCGACGGAGGACGGTGGCGAGCAGGGCGCCGAACGCTTCCCCGCGCGCTTCGACGGCCAGCGGCCAGCCGCCGGGGCGGCGGCGCGCTCGCTCGGCGCGGACACGTTCGACGTCTTCACGGAGATACTGGGGCTCTCTCCCGAGGAGGTCGCCGCGCTCGTGGCGGACGGCGTGCTGAACTAGCGGCCCCGTGGCGCCTGCTCTGCTACCCTTCCCCTCCAGAGGACGCTCAGGAGCGGCCCATGACCCTTCACCTGTACTCCTCGCTGGGGCGCGCGACGCGCGAGTTCGTCCCGCTTGTCCCCGGCGAGGCACGCATCTACGTCTGCGGCGTCACGCCCTATGACGTAACCCACCTCGGACATGCGTTCTCCTACGTCCACTTCGATACGCTGCGCCGTTACCTGATCTGGAAGGGGTTGCGCGTCCGCTACGTGCAGAACGTCACCGATATCGATGACGACATGATCATGGTTTCGCAGCGCGAGGGCGGACGGCCCATCGCCGAGATTCGCGACGAGAACGACGCCATCTTCCGCGCCGACCTCGACCAGCTGAACGTGCTGCGGCCCACGGTCTATCCGTTCGCCACGGACCACATCAGCGAGATCATTGAGGCTACGCGGGCGCTTCTCGATACAGGCAGCGCCTACGAGGTCGATGGCGACGTGTTCTTCGAGGCGCAGCGCTTCCCCGGCTACGGCCGGCTGAACGCAGCCTCGATCGAGGATCTGGCGAAGCGTGATAATCCCGAATCGAAGCGCGAAGAGAAGAAGCGCGGGCCGCTCGACTTCCTCCTCTGGCAGCGCTCCGCGCCCGGCGAGCCCAGCTGGCCCAGCCCCTGGTGCGACGGGCGGCCCGGCTGGAGCATCGAGTGCACGGCCATGTCGACAGGCCATCTCGGCGGCCAGATCGACATCCATGGCGGTGGGCGAGACCTGATCTTCCCCCACCACGAGAACGAGATCGCGCAGGCCGAGAGCGCCACTGGCGCGGCGCCCTTCTGCGGCTACTGGATGCACAACGGCATGCTCCAGCTCGAGGGCGTGAAGATGAGCAAGTCGCTTGGCAACCTCGTGCTCGTGCGCGACTTGATGGCGCGCTTCCCGCCCGACCAGCTCCGCCTCTACCTGCTCAACACGCACTACCGCGCCGACGCCAGCTACCGCGAGGGTGCGCTCGCGGCGCTCACCGCGCGCTTCGGGCGTCTGCGCGACGCCTGCGCGCGCGAGGGCGCGGAGGCGGGCGAGACGGCGGTGCTCCGCGCCTCCTTCGAGGCTGCGATGGACGACGACCTGGATACGCCACGCGCGCTCGACGCGCTCGACACGGCGGCGGCGCGCATCCTCGGCGGTGGGGGCGGGACGGGGACGCTGCGTGAGCTGCTCGGCGTGCTCGGCTTCGCCTTCGCGGGCGCGCGCGGGCCCGCGACCGGCGACCTGAACCCCTGACGCGTACCCGCCTCAGGAAACGCCACGTTCGCGGCGATGAATACTGAGCCCGAGCTCCAGCTCTTCGATCGCCGTCTGCGCGAGCTCCAGCGTCTCCTCGGAGGGGAGGGAGCCACGCCAGGCGGCGTGCGCCACCTCCTGGACGCGCGTGGCTCCAAGCGTGCGTTCGGCCTCGGCGAGCTCCTCGGTGACTGCCGACTGCCGCTGAATGAGCCGCTCGCGGACGATGTACTGGACGAGATCGGCTGTGCGCAGCCGCGCATCCGTGGCCGAGAGGAGCGGCTCGCGGCGGGCGCGCAGCCACCGCAGGCGAGTGGCGACGGGGTCATCTTCGTCGTCATCCGCCGCGTCCTGCGGGGCGGGGTCTAGCTCATCGTGCTTCCAGCGCCGCGCGATCTCGCGATCGCGCGCATCGGAGAACAGATCGGCGGGGAGGTGGCGGAGATCGGCACGCAGGGTGGGGTTGTGCAGCAGCGTTGCGAGCAGCGCCTCCTCGGTGGTGGCGGTGCGGACCGGCTCCGGCGTCACCTGTGACGGGCGTCCCGGCGGGCGCTGCCCGCTGGCGCGCAGCCGCTCGACGATCGCCTGTTCGGCAATGCCGGCGCGCCGCGCGATGCTCTGGATCAACGCCGAGCGCTCGACCGGGTTGCGCACGGCGAGCAACACCGGACGCAGGCGGTCGACGATCCGGCGTGCCTCCACCGGCGAATGGGGGCGGGCGTCGTCGATCAGGCGCTCCAGAAGGAAGCGCGCGAACGGCGTCGCGTTCTCGATCGCGCCGCGCCACGCCTCCGGGTCCTCCCGCGCGAGGTCGTCGGGGTCCTTGCCCGTGGGCAGGGGGGCCACGCGCAGGTCGAGGTCGGCGCGGCGGGCGATCGCCTCGGCGCTGCGCTGCGCTGCGCCCATCGCCTCGGGGGAGCCCAGGTCCAGGAACAGCCCGCCCGCCCGCTCCGCCGCGGCCATGCCCGCGCTGTCGGGGTCCATGGCCAGCACGACGCGCGACGCGAAGCGCTGCAGGATGGCGGCGTGGCTCTCGGTCAGCGAGGTACCCATCGTGGCGACGATGTTGCGGAAACCGGCCTGCCACGGCCCGATGACGTCGAGGTAGCCCTCGACGACGACGACGACGCCGCTCGCCCGTGCCTGCGCGCCCGTGAGATTAAGGGCGTAGAGCGTGCGCCCCTTATCGAAGATTTCGGTCTGCGGGGAGTTGAGATACTTGGGCTCGCCCGCCCCCACGATGCGCCCGCCGAGGCCCACGTACACACCGCGATCGTCGGCGATGGGGATGGTGATGCGTCCGCGGAAGCGGTCGTAGGGAGCGCCGCCCCCCTCACCCTCGGCGAGCACGCCCGCGGCCACGGCATCCTCGTCGCTGTAGCCCCGCGCGAGCAGGGAATCGCGCAGGGAGCGCCACTCATCCGGTGCCCAGCCGAGGCAGAACTGCGCGATCGTTTCGGCGTCCAGCCCGCGCGCGGTTTCGAGGTACTCGCGCGCCGCCGCACCCTCTTCGCCCATGAGCGCCTGCTGGTAGAAGTCGACGGCGGCAGAGACGATGCCGCTCAGCCGCTCGGCGCGGCTCCGCTGCTCCGCCCCACGCGCAGAAAGCTCGACGCCCGCCTCGGCCGCGAGGATGCGCAGGGCTTCGCGGAAGTCCACATTCTCGCGCTTCTGCACGAACGCGAAGAGGTCGCCGCCCTCGCCACAGCTGCCAAAGCAACGCCAGGTCCCGCGGTCCATAAAGACATAAAACGAGGGCGTTTTCTCGCTGTGGAAAGGGCAGAGCCCACGGAAGTTGCGTCCCGACTTGCGCAGCGTGACGGAGCGGCCGATGTACTCCGAGGCTTCGATGCGCCGCTTGATCTCGGCGACGGCGTCCACGCGCCGATCTTACCCGTCTGCGGGTGTGGCCGTGGCCGTCTGTGCGTTTGGATTGGGCACGCTCGCCGAGGCTGCGAGGGCACCCTCGATGTAGAGCTCCACGACGATGGTCTCGCCCTGCTGGGGCACGGCGATGCCGTCGATAGTCGTGGACCCGCCCGTGGCGATGGCCAGCGGCGAGATGGTGCGCGTGATCGCCTCGCCGGGCACGCTGACCTCGAGGTAGGCGTCCGGGGTCGCCAGCGCTTCACCCTCGTTCGCGATCGTCACTGCCAGCACGCCGCCGGTGATGCCTGCCGTGAGCGAGAGGACGGGTCCCGACGGGAGCGCCGTGAGCACGAAGTTCGTGACGTTGTTGTCCTCGTTTGACTCGGCGATGGCGTTGTCCGGATCGACCGTCACGTTCACGGAGGCGTCCTCCGTGATGGGCGAAACGAGGGTGAAATCGATGGTCGCCGTCCCGTTCGGGGGCAGCGACACGTTGACGACCTGCTCGGCCGGGCTCGCGGGCACGTCCGCGACGCCGACAACGATGGCGCCCGCGAAGGGGTTGGTCGAGACGTTGCTGATCGTGACCTGCAGTGTCTCGCCGCCCTCGATAAGAGCGGCGTTGATGGAGATGAAATCGGGGGAGTCGGGCAGGGGGGCGGGCGTGGGCGTAGGCGTGGGCGTTTCCATCTCATCCGGCGTCGGCGTGGCGGCGACGGTCGGCTCCGGGCCTGGATCGCGCACGGGTACGAGATCGACGGCGCCGTCCAGCTGTACGGCGTTGCGGCGTACCCAGAGCCCGCCGCCCCGCTCCAGCTGCAACCAGTCGCTGGCTGCTGTCTTGCCCGTCACGGTTACGACGTCGCCCGGCTCAAGCGTGCCCGCCTGGCTATACGCCTCGCTCGGGCCCGTGCGCAGGCTGGCGACCGCGACGATCTGGCCCGTGACCACCGCCTCCGGCGTGGCTCCGACCGGCAATACAGCGACGACACGCACGGGCGCGGACGTGATCTCGGCGCCCGATTCGGTGAAGGCGCGCACGATCAGCTCGTACTCGCCGGCGGCCTTGAAGCGCGCGCTGAGCACCACGCTGTAGGTGTTCTCAGCGGTGCTCCCGGCGGAGAACCGCTGGTCTTCGATGATGCCCCCGATCAGCAGCTCGACGCGCCGCACCGCTTCTCCCGAGATGATGCTGGCGGTGACGGCGCGCTCCTCGCCCACCGTGATACGGTCGTTGACCTCCGGCGATTCGATAAGCGCTTCCGGGGACACGGCGACCGGCGCAAGCTCGACGCTGCCGCTGCCATTGTCGAGCAGCTGGATGAGGAGGAAGACGAGGGTGGCGCCGACTGCCAGCGCCAATACGACGAAGAAATAGAATCCGGGCGTGCGCCCCCCCGCGCTCGCAGCCGCTCCGTAGTAGCCCACCCGCGGCTTGCCGCCCGCATAGGAGCGCAGGTCGTAGGGATCGGGGGGATACGGACGAGGGGGAGCTGGGGGGGGCGTCTCGGGAACTGGCGGACGCGGAGCCGAACCCGGCACTCCGATCACAGGCGCATCCGCGCCACCGTCGACGGGCGGGGGGGCGGGGACGCGTTCGGCCGGCGGCGGCGTTCCGCCGATCATCGGTTCATCGTCGGGGAGACCCGGCGCCTGCTGATCGCTCACGAGCGGCGAACCTTCACCATCGCCTCAGTATCCCGATCCCGCCCCGCTACGGGCAATACGCGCCCGCACAGTCGCGCCTGCGGGCGGGTCGCTACAGACGCCAGCCGTGCGCATCCTCACAGCCGAGTTCCGCTGCCAGCCGGATCGCATAGCGATCGGTCATGCCGCTCACGAAGTCGGCGGCGCGGCGGGGAAGAGGGTCGTCCGCAAGCGAGTAGCCGGACGAGATCGACTCGGGGTGGGCGACTGCGTGGCGAAAGAGGAAGCGGACGATGCTCCTCGCCCGCTCCACCTCGGGCTGCCGCTCGCTGTACAGGTAGACGCGACGGAACATGAACTCGCGCAGCTCGTTCGTGGCGCCATGCACCGCCGCGCCCAGCGTGATCGGCGGCGGCGTCTCCGCGGCGGCCTCCCCTTCGCCCGCCACCGCCCAACTCGCCGCGACCGTGTCGGTAACCATTGCTTCGAGGCGCTCACCGTGGGAGCGCCCGAGGATGCGCTGCGAGACCTCAGGCAGATCGTCTTCGCCAATGATCCCCGCACGGATCGCGTCCTGCACGTCGTGGTTGAGGTAGGCGAGGGCGTCGGCGATCTTGACCACCTGTCCCTCCAGCGTCGCGGGGACGCCCCAGCCCCCGGCGAGGATATCCTCGCGCGCCTTGCTCGACTTGCGCACGCCATCGAGCACCGCATCCGTGAGATTGAGGCCGTGCCCGTCGTTTTCGAGCTTCTCCAGCACTCGCTCCGACTGGTAGTTATGGCGGAAGCCTTCGGGCAGGCAGCCGGTCAGCGCCTCTTCGCCAGCATGGCCGAAGGGCCCGTGGCCGATGTCGTGGCCGAGAGCGATCGCCTCCGTCAGGTCCTCGTTGAGGCGCAGGGCGCGCGCGATCGTGCGGCCCACCTGCGCCACCTCCAACGTGTGCGTGAGGCGCGTTACGAAGTGGTCCTGCTGGGGCGCGATGAACACCTGCGTCTTGTGCTTCAGGCGACGGAACGCCTTGGTGTGGATGATGCGGTCGCGGTCGCGCTGGAAGGCCGCGCGCACGGAGGAGGGCGCTTCCGGGCGAGCGCGGGGCGCATCGGCGGAGCGCGCTGCGAAGGGGCTCAGGCGCTGCTCGTCTTCCTCGATCCGGCGGCGCACCCGATGCAGGTCCGGGCCCGTCCCCTCCACAGCGCGGCTCAGCTTCCCCCGGCCTGCGCGGCCTGCGCGGCCTGCGCGGCCGCGAGGCGTGCGATGAGCACACGGTAGGGGGAACATGAGACATAATCGAGGCCAGCGTCGTGCGAGAACGCGATCGATGGTGGATCGCCGCCGTGTTCGCCACAGATGCCGAGTTTCAGGTTGGGTCGTGCCGCGCGCCCGCGCTCGATGCCGAGGCGCATCAGCTCCCCGACGCCCTCGCGGTCGAGTTCGACGAACGGATCCTTCGCCAGCAGCTTCTGGTTGAGGTAGTCGGGCAGGAAGCGCCCGGCGTCGTCACGCGAGAGGCCGAAGGCCGTCTGCGTGAGGTCGTTGGTGCCGAATGAGAAGAAGTCGGCGTGCTCCGCGATCGCCCCCGCCGTGACGCAGGCGCGCGGCAGCTCGATCATCGTGCCGATCGTGTACTCCAGGTCCACGCCGTGATCGGCGATGACGCGATCGGCGACAGTGGCGACCTGTTCGCGCAGACGCGCGAGCTCCGTGGCGGCGCCCACGAGCGGGATCATGATCTCCGGGCGCGCCTCCACGCCCTCCGCCCGCAGCGCGCAGGCGGCCTCGAAGATCGCCTGCGTCTGTACCTGGTATATCTCAGGGTAGGTGACGGCGAGGCGTACGCCGCGATGGCCCAGCATGGGGTTGAACTCCCGCAGCGCCTCCATCCGCGGCGCTTCGACGCCGAGTGCCCCGGCCACGCGCTCGATCTCCTCGCGCGTGTGGGGCAGGAACTCGTGCAGGGGCGGGTCGAGGAGGCGGATGGTGACAGGCAGCCCTGCCATCGCCCTCAGGATGCCCTCGAAGTCCTCGCGCTGCATGGGCAGGATCTGGGCGAGCGCGGCGCGGCGGCCCTCCTCGTCAGGGGCGAGGATCATCTGACGGACTGCGAGGATGCGGTCCTCGCCGAAGAACATATGCTCCGTGCGGCAGAGGCCGATACCCTCGGCGCCGAACTCGCGTGCCTTGGCGGCGTCCTCGGGCGTGTCAGCATTGGCACGCACGCCCAGGCGGCGGATGTCATCGGCCCAGCCCATCAGCCGCTCCAGCTCCCCGGGAAGCTCGGGGTCGGCGAGGGCCACGGCGCCGAGCATGACCTCGCCTGTGGCGCCGTTCAGGGAGATGACGTCGCCGCGCCGCACCGTCAGTGCCCTGCCACCCACATCCACGCGGAAGGTGCCGCCGGCGTAGTCGATGTCGAGGTTGCCACAGCCGGCCACGCAGCACTTGCCCCACCCGCGCGCGACGACGGCGGCGTGCGAGGTCATCCCGCCCCGCGCCGTGAGGATGCCCCGCGCAGCGAGCATGCCCTGGATGTCCTCGGGGCTCGTTTCGAGGCGCACGAGGATGACGTCCTCGCCGTTTTCGGCCTGCTCGGCCGCCTCCTCCGCGGAGAATACGACCTTCCCCACCGCCGCGCCCGGCGAGGCGGGCAGACCCGTCGCGATCACATTGGCGGGCGCGGCGTCGTCGAAGACGCTGTGCAGGAGCTCGGAGAGCTGCTCGGGGTCCTGGCGCCGGATCGCCTCCTCACGGTCGATCAACCCATCCTCGACGAGGTCGACGGCGACCTTGACCATAGCGGTGCCGGTGCGCTTGCCGCTCCGCGTCTGCAACACCCAGAGCTTCCCGCGCTGGACGGTGAATTCGATGTCCTGCATGTCGCGGAAGTGATCTCCGAGCGTCTGCGCGGCCCTGAGCAGATCTGCGTAGACCGCGGGCTGCGCCTCCTCCATGGAGGGCACACCGCCGGGGGTGCGCTCGGCGGCGCGGATGGCCTGGGGGGTGCGCACGCCTGCGACCACGTCTTCGCCCTGGGCGTTCACGAGGTATTCGCCAAAGAGGCCGGGACTGCCACTCTTGGGGTTGCGCGTGAAGGCGACGCCCGTGGCGCAGTCCTCGCCGAGGTTCCCGAAGACCATCGCCTGAACGTTGACGGCGGTACCCCACTCGCCCGGGTAGCCGTGCAGGTTACGATAGACGATCGCGCGCGGGCTCTCCCACGACTCGAAGACGGCCCCGATTGCGGCCCAGAGTTGCTCCCAGGGATCGTCGGGGAACTCGACGCCGAGATTCGCGCGGATCAGGGCCTTGTACTCCGCCACGAGCTCGCGAAGGGGGCCCGCGGGGAGCTCGGTGTCCTCCGCCGCGCCGTACGCATCCTTCTTGCGTTCAAGGAGCGCCTCGAAGGGGTCGTCGTCGAAGTCGGATTCGCGCTTGAGGCCGAGGACCACGTCGCCGTACATTGCCACGAAGCGGCGGTACGAGTCGTAGGCGAAGCGCTCGTCGCCGGAGCTGCGGGCGAGCCCCTGCACGGTCGCGTCGTTGAGACCCAGGTTCAGGACGGTGTCCATCATCCCGGGCATGGAGACGCGCGCGCCCGAGCGGACGGAGACGAGGAGGGGGTTCTCCGCCGCGCCGAAGCGGGCCCCCGCGATGCCCTCCATGCGGGCGATGCCTTTGCGCACCTGCTCGTCGAGGCCCTCGGGATATTGCCGTCCGGCGGCGTAGTAGGCGCTGCAGACCTCGGTGGTGATGGTGAAGCCGGGCGGCACGGGGATGCCGAGGCTGCTCATCTCGGAGAGTCCGGCGCCTTTCCCCCCGAGCAGCTCGCGCATGCCGGCGTTGCCCTCGGCACGCCCGTCGCCGAAGAAGTACACGAGCCTGGGAGCGCGCTCGATGTCCGGTTCGAGGCTGGCGGAGGGGGTGGCCATGGGGTTCCTCCGGGGTGTTGGGGACTGCCGCTGAGGCGGCGTGGCGAGCGTAGCCCCAGCGCGTGTCAGGGGCCAGCGGCGGGCGCTACTCCACGGTGACGGTCTTCGCGAGGTTGCGGGGCTGGTCGATGTCGCAGCCGCGAGCCTTCGCCGTGGCGTAGGCCAGCGCCTGCAACGGCACGATCGCGACGAGCGGTTCGAGCAGCGCCGGCGCCGGCTGCACGGTGAGCGCCCCGCTGGCCAGCGCGATCAGCTCCTCATCTCCTTCCGTGACGACGGCCAGCACCTCTCCCCCGCGGGCGCGGATCTGTTCGATGTTCGAGATGATCTTGCTGCGCAGGGCATGCTGCCCGGCGAGCGCCACCGTAGGGAAGTTGCCGTCGATGAGGGCGATCGGCCCGTGCTTCATCTCGCCCGCAGGGTAGCCTTCCGCGTGCACGTAGGAGAGTTCCTTCATCTTCAGCGCGCCTTCGAGCGCGATGGGGAGGGCGGGACCGCGCCCGAGGAAGAGGATGTGCTCGGTCGTGCGGAAGCGCTCAGCCGCCGCTTCGACCGCGCCGAACGCTTCGAGCTGGCGGCCAACGATCGCGGGCATGGCGGAGAGGTCGCGGACGTGGCGTGTGATCTCCGCCTCGCCCAGCCGCCCGCGGACGCGCCCGGTTTCGAGCGCCAGCGCGAAGAGGGCCGCGATCGAGGTCGTGAACGTCTTGGAACTGGCGACGCCGCGTTCGAGGCCCGCATGAGTGTAGACCGAGCCCTCCGCCACGCGCGTCGTCTGGCCGCCCGGCGTGTTACAGATGGTGATCTGGGGCGCACCTCGCGCCCGTGCGACGTTCATCGCCTCGAGCACGTCCACGGTCTCGCCCGACTGGCTCACGGAGACGACAAGCGTCTCCGGGCCGACGACCGCCTCGCGGTAGCGGAATTCGCTGGCGTTGTCGATGTCGGCGGGAAGGCCCGCGAGCTGCTCGAAGTACCAGCGCCCAACCATCGCCGCGTGCAGGCTCGTGCCCATCCCCACGAGCAGTACCCGCTCGACGCGTTCCAGCCAGGGGCGGGCCCGTCCGAGGTCCTCCAGGTGCAGGCTCGTGGGCTCCACCGTCATGAGGCTGCGGACGGTGTCGGAGAGCGCCTCCGGCTGCTCCACGATCTCCTTCAGCATGTACGTCTCGTGAGCGCCCTTGAGCGCGCTCACGGGGTCGAGCGAGACCGTGCGCACGGCGACCTCGGTGGCACTCCCGTCAATGCTGGCGTAGGAGGCGCCCGCTGCGCTCACGCGGACGAGCTGGCGGTCGGCGAGGAAGGCGACCTTGCGTGTATGCGGCAGGAGCGCGGCGAGGTCGCTCGCGAGCAGCATCTCCCCCTCGCCGTAGCCGACCACGACGCCCCCCGCGTTCCCCACACGCGCCCCCACGGCGACGCCGGACTCGCGCTGCGAGAGGGCCACGATCGCGTGCGAGCCGGTCAGGCGCGCGCAGGCCTCGCGCAGGGCGGTGAGCAGGTCGTGCCCGGCGCCCAGCCCCTCTTCGATCAGGTGCGCGATCGTCTCCGTGTCGGTCTCGCTCGCGAAGACGTGCCCGTGCGCCCTGAGATCGGCGCGCAGAGCCGCGTAGTTCTCAACGATGCCGTTGTGGACCACAGCGATACCATCCGCGCAGCCCGTGTGGGGGTGCGCGTTCGCGTCGCTGGGCGCGCCGTGCGTGGCCCAGCGGGTGTGGCCGATGCCCGTGCGCGCCTCCGGCAGGGGGTGCGCACGCAGCGCGTCTTCGAGCACGGCGATCTTGCCGCGGCGCTTGGCCACGGCGGTCGCGCCCCCCGCCTCCGGCAGGAGCGCCACGCCGGCCGAGTCGTAGCCGCGATATTCGAGGTCGCGCAGGCCCGTCAGCAGGATGGGCACAGCGTCGCGCATACCGGTATAGGCAATGATCCCGCACATACAGCTTCCCCTTGGGCAATGCCGGGCGGACGCGCGCACAAGGCGGCACGCGCACTCGGGCCGTTATCCGGTTCGCTGGTGGGGAAGAGGGGCTGCGATCCCCTCGCACGTGGCTGGCGCTTTGTCAGCCGGTTACCCGGTCTGGTTTGTTTCCAGCCTGACGACTGTGCTGCCGGGAGGCCACCCGCCGATGGTTCGATTCTGCCTCCGCCTCGTCATCCGCGCGTCGCGCGGACCTGGCGCTTGTCCGAACCCCACCGTGGTCGATGGCGATAGCGCCCGCGCCCACCTCCGTCGCGAATGCGCGAACTTTGTGCTGAGTTTCGGCGACCGCGCAGGCAGCGTCAACGCCCTGCTAGCTGGCGGCGCGGGGGATGCCGGCGAGGCCGAGGAACTCGTCCTCCCAGGCGAGGACGGCGGCGATGACGCGCTCATCGGTCGGCGAGAGGAAGTGGCTCTGTTCGCGGAAGGAGGCCGCCAGCGCCTGCGCGATCCCGGGGAGGGGGCTGTCCTGCAATCCCTGCTCGCGCTCGCTCGTGAGGATCAGCTCGATGAGCTCACCCGGCGCGAACAGCCCTTCCTCCTGCAGCTGCTCCCATATCCAGCCCGCGCACTCGACCAGCAGCGCGCCTTCGAGCTTGCGCACGCCCCCCTCACCGCTGCTCACGAGCCGTCCGGCCCCGGCGCGCCGGCCTCATCGCGGAGACGCTTCAGGCGGCTCACGTTCTCGGCGTCGGGTCCGCCGCCCTCGATGCCGGGCACTTCGAGGAGCAGGGGCGTCTCCTGGAAAGCGGGATGGGCAAGGATCGTGCGGAACCCGTCGAGGCCGATGTGGCCATCGCCGATGTTCTCGTGGCGGTCGCGCACACCGCCCAGCGGCGCCTTGCTGTCGTTGACGTGGACGGCGCGCAGCCGTTCGAGCCCGATCTCGCGCTCGAACTCGGCCATCGCGAGCTCGCAGCCTTCGCGTGCGCCGATGTCGTAGCCCATTGCGAAGGCGTGGCAGGTGTCGAGGCAGACACCCAGGCGGGGGTGCCCGCCGCAGCTGCGGATGATTTCGCCGATCTCGGTGAAGGTGGCACCGATGCCGTTCCCTTGCCCGGCGTTGTTCTCGATGAGCAGCATCGAGCGGTTCTCCGCCGCTTCAAGCACCTCCAGAATGGCGCGACAGATCTGCTCTTTCACCGCCTCGAAGCCGGCGCCCTTGTGGCTTCCCACGTGGAAGATCGTGCCCTCCACGCCGAGTTCGCCGGCCCGCTTCACGTACTGCTTGAGCGAACCGGTCGAGCGACCCAGGAGGGCCTTGTCCTGCGTCCCCAGGTTGATGAGGTAAACGCCGTGGAAGAAGACGGGCACGGGCATGAGCTCGTGTTCGGCGCGGAAGGCGGCGACCGCTTCGCCGTCGATGTTCGGCGGGCGCCACTGCTGGGGCGCGGAGATAAAGAGCTGGATCGCCTCCGCGCCGATCTCTGCGGCGCGCGCGAAGACGTTGTGCGCCCCACCCGCGGATGAGATGTGCGCCCCCACTCGCATGTGCGCGAGTGTACGCGCCGCCGTCCGGAGGCGCAGGCCCCGTGGGGAGGGGTGTACGCTGTACGGGAGGCGAGCGCGGCAGGCGAGCGCCGAGGAGCACGGGGACGAGATGACCGGGACGATCGAGATGACCGTAGAGGGAATGACCTGCGACCACTGCGTACGCGCCGTGACCGAAGCGATTGGCGGCGTGGCTGGCGTAACCGAAGCGATCGTCGATCTCGACGCGGGAACAGCCGTTGTCACAGGCGAGGCGCTCGACGCGGCGGAACTGGTCGTCGCGATCGCCGAGGAAGGGTACGAGGCCGCGCCGCGGGCAGCTGCCTCGGGATGAGCTCAGGGCCCGCCGTCACCCTGCGCATCCGCGGGATGACGTGCGCCTCCTGCGTGCGCCGCGTCGAGCGCTCGCTCGCGCGGGTCATCGGCGTGGAGGCGGCGAGCGTGAACTTCGCCTCCGCCACAGCGCGCGTGTCGCTGGGCGGCGATGTCGCCAGCGCGCAGCTCGTAGCCGCCGTCGAGCGCGCCGGTTACGGCGCGGCAGAGCTCGACCCGCGCGCCGTGCCACCGCCCGAACGCCCGCAGGCGGCGAGCGCGTCGCTCCTCCTGGGCACGGTGATCGCCGTGCCTGTGATCATCGTCAGCATGGCGATGGATATCGTCGGCCTGCCCCTCTTCGGCAGCACCCGCGTGACTGGCTGGCTGCTCCTGATGGCGGCAGGCGTGGTGCAGGCACTCCTCGGCTGGCGTTTCTACCGCGCCTCGCTCCCGGCACTGGCCGCACTCACCCCCAACATGGACGTCCTCGTGGCGCTGGGCACGACCGTGGCGTTCGCCTTCAGCGCTTGGGTCGTGCTCGCCGCCCGCGCCGAGGCGATGTTCTTCGACGTGGGCGCCGCCGTGCTGCTCTTCGTGAGCGCGGGCCGCTTCGTCGAAGAGCGAGCACGAGCGAGCGCAAGCGGCGCCATCCGTACGCTGCTCGGCCTCGCCGCCAAGTCCGCGAACGTCCTTCGCGACGAAGGCGAGACGGCGGTGCCGATCGACGAGGTCGCTGTCGGGGATATCGTGCGTGTGCGGCCGGGTGAGCGCGTCGCCGTCGACGGCGTGATCCGCTCGGGACGCAGCGCGCTCGACGAGTCCCTGCTCACGGGCGAGTCAATGCCGGTCGAGCGCGGTCCCGGCGAGGCGGTCGTGGGGGGGGCGCTCAACCAGCAGGGCACCATCGAAGTCGAGGCGCGCGCCACCGGCGAGGACTCGGTTATCCAGAGCATGGCTGCGCTCGTGGCGGAGGCACAGGGATCGCGCGCGCGCGTCGAGCGGATGGTAGATGCCGTGGCGGCGGTGTTTGTGCCCGTTGTCCTCGCGCTCGCGCTCGCGACCTTCCTCGGCTGGGGACTCCTCGGCGATTCGCTCGTGGAAGCGATGACGCACGCGGTCGCGGTGCTTGTCATCGCCTGCCCCTGCGCCCTTGGCCTCGCCACCCCCACCGCGATCGTGGCAGGCACGAGCATGGGCGCGGAACGCGGCATCCTCATCCGTAACGCCGAAACGCTCGAGACAGCGGCGCGCATCGACGCCGTCGTGCTCGACAAGACAGGCACACTCACCGAAGGCCGCCCGCGCCTCGTCGAGATCGCGCCTGTAGCAGGCTTCGGCGAAGATGAGGCGCTCGCCCTCGCTGCCGCGGTGGAGGTGCTGAGCGAACACCCCCTCAGCGCCGCCGTCGTCGAGGCTGCGGAGGCGCGATCGCTCGCGATTCCGCGCGCGGACGGCTTCGAGGCGCTCCCTGGAGCGGGGCTGACGGCCACCGCCAACGGGCGTGCCATCATGACCGGCACGCGCAGGCTCTTCGTCGAGCGTGGCGTCACCCTCGATGCCGCCACCGGGGCTACGCTTGCGCGGCTCGAAGCCGAGGGCCACACGACCGCGCTACTGGCCGTCGACGGCGCGCCGGCCGCGATCCTCGCCTTCTCCGACCCCCTCAAGGCAAACGCCGCCCGCTCGGTGGCGGCGCTGCGCGCGCTCGGCATCCGCACCATCATGGCGAGCGGCGACAACGAACGTGCCGTGCGTGCCGCCGCCCACGCCCTCGGCATCGAGGAGGCACACGCCTCGCTGCAGCCCGAGGAGAAGCTCGCGCTCGTGCGGTCGCTGCAGGCGCGCGGGCTGCGTATCGCCGTCGCTGGCGACGGGATCAACGACGCCGCCGCGCTCGCACAGGCCGACGTCGGCCTGGCGATGAGCACGGGCGCTGACACCGCCATCGAAGCGAGTGACATCACGCTCCTGCACGGCGACGTGGCGAAGATCGCGGAAGCCATTCTGCTCAGCCGCGCAACGCTCCGCGCGATCCGGCAGAACCTCGGCTGGGCTTTCGGCTACAACCTGCTCGCCATCCCCCTTGCCATGGCAGGGCTCCTGAACCCGATCGTGGCGGGCGGCGCGATGGCGCTGAGCTCGGTGAGCGTGATGGTGAACAGCCTGCGCCTCCGCACGCAGCGGCACAGCATTGTCGAGGCGAGCGGCGCCGCTTACACGGGCCCGCGCGAACGCTTCACGACGGCGAACCGCGGACCGCTGCTCGCGCTCGCTTCAATCGCCGCCATACTGCTCGCGCCCTTCCTCATTTTCACCGCCATCGAGCGCTCCTGGTGGGCATAGACCTCGATCCTGCGCAGTTCGCCCCGTGCTCACCGCGTTCGCGCTAGACTCTGCGTGTGAAGCGAGCAGCGACCCGTCCCGTGCGCGCCGGTTCGGTCACCATCGGCGGTGGCGCGCCCGTCGTCGTGCAGTCCATGGCGGCCACGCGCACGCAGGACGTGGAGGCGACCGTCGCGCAGGTGCGGATGATCCACGAGGCCGGAGCCGGACTCGTGCGCGTCGCCGTCGATAGCCGCAAGGACGTCGAGTGCCTGGCGCAGGTGCGCGAGGCCGTGCCCGAAGCCAACTTCGTCGTCGACCTCCAGGAGAGCTACCGGCTCGTGACCCTGGTCGCACCCCATGTCGACAAGGTCCGCTATAACCCCGGCCACCTCTACCACCACGAGAAGTCGAAATCGGTCGCGGAGAAGGTCGCCTTCATCGCGGAGAGCGCGGGCGAGCACGATTGCGCCATCCGCGTCGGCGTGAACTGCGGGTCGGTCGATCCGGCAATGAACGAGAAATTCGCGGGCGCTGACGAGCCCGGCCTCGATGGCGTCGCAGCGATGGTCGAGAGCGCGCTCGAACACTGCCAGCTGCTCGAGGACACGGGCTTCACGCGCTACGTTGTCTCCCTCAAGGACAGCGACCCGCGCAAGGTAATCGCGGGCAACCGGCGCTTCGCCAAGGCACGTCCCGACGTGCCCTTGCATCTGGGCGTGACCGAGGCGGGCATGCCTCCGGAGGGCGTGATCAAGACACGCATCGCCTTCGAGCAGCTCCTCAGCCAGGGGGTAGGCGACACGATCCGCGTCTCGCTTACGCTGCCCTTCGCGGAGAAGTGGCGCGAGGTCGAGGCTGGGCGGGCCATCCTCGACGACATCGAGGCAGGGCGCTTCCGCTCCGTGCCCGAGTTCCTGGACGGCGGTCTCAACATCATCAGCTGCCCAAGCTGCAGCCGCGTCGAGAACGAAGCCTTCATCGAGCTGGCGCATGACGTGAAGGCGATGACCGCCTATGCGAGCGAATACGACATAACGATCGCGGTGATGGGCTGCCGCGTGAACGGTCCGGGCGAAACTGACGATGCCGACCTGGGCCTCTGGTGCGCGCCCACATTCGTGAACCTGAAGCGCGGCGAGGACGAGATCGGCGCTTTCCCCTACGACGAGGTGCTGGGCCGCCTGAAGGCCGAGCTCGATGCGCTCATCGCGGAGCGCGCACCCGCCGCCCGCTAGCACAATGCCCGCCGTTGCCAACGGCGGGCATGATGGGAAGGTTGGTGGAGACGCGGGAGAATCGAACTCCCGGTCCAGCGAAGGTCTGCTCCGAGTTGTCCTACAGGCTTTCCCACCGCTTGGGGTCTCATCCCGCCGCTCCGCAGGTGGGGAGCGAGGACAGCGGGACCAGCCGATGAATCTTAGGTGAGCAGTATCGGCGTCGGCTCACAGCGCCCCGGCTATGGTGACGCCCCACCGTACCCCGTCGGGGGGAAGGTTATCGGCGGGACGCTCGCGGATCAGGCCGCGAGAGCGAGTTCGCGATCGTTGGCGCTTACTCAAGTGGCCGCCTGTTTTACGAGGTTGACGGCCAACCTCGGCCTGCTACCCGGTTACGTTCCCTCCTGTCGATTCCGTTCGTCCCCAGAGACTCAGTCTAGCACACGCTGCCAGAGGAGTGAGGGGTGGGGGGCAAGGGAAGGCTCCGGCGCTAGACCGAGCGCCGGAGCGCACGCGCGACCTGGCGGCCTTCCTCGCGCTCGCGAATCTTGCGGCGCTTGTCGTAGCGCTTGATGCCGCGGGCCACTCCCAGCTCGACCTTCGCCATGCCACGGCGCAGGTGCAGGTTGAGGGGGACGAGCGTGAGCCCGCGCTCCTCCAGGGCCGCGCGGATGCGGCGCAGCTCCTTCTTGCGGAGCAGCAGCTTGCGGTCGCGGCGTGCCTCGTGGGGCGTGTAACCCGCGTTCTGATAGGGCGCGATGTAGGCGTCGAAGAGCCAGGCTTCGCCCTTGTGCAGGCGTCCGTAGGCACCCTGGATATCGACCTTGCCCAACCGGATCGACTTGATCTCGGAGCCGGTCAGCGCGAGCCCTGCTTCGTAGCGCTCGAGGATTTCGTAGTCGCGGCGGGCGCGGCGGTTCTGGGCGACGATCGCCTCTCCGGCAGGCATACACC
This sequence comes from Tepidiformaceae bacterium, assembly GCA_963422605.2. GTDB lineage: Bacteria > Chloroflexota > Dehalococcoidia > Tepidiformales > Tepidiformaceae > UBA2991. The sequence continues at coordinate 2,038,862 of CAXXUF010000002.1, read as the reverse complement.
CAGTCTCGCACGCCTCTGCGGAGGGCCCAAATCGCGCGTGGCACGTGGCCGCCTACTCTGTCGGGTTGGTCTCCTCCTCACCGTCGTCGCTTCGCTCAGGTGGAGGCGGGGGCTCCTTCCCGTAGAGGATGTCGATGGCAGCGAAGATCTGCAGGTCGCCAAAGTCGATGTAATCGTCGCCAGTCAGGGCGATCTCGAAGTCGGAGGCGATGCCGAGGCCCTCGATCGCCTCGCCGGAGGGGCGCAGCCAGCGGCCGATCGTGACGTAGAGGGCACCGCAGCCAGCAGGATCGCCGCACTCCCCCAGCTCGTGCAGCTGGTTCACTGTGCCCTTCCCGAAGGAGCGCACACCCACGATCGTGGCGCGGCCGTTGTCAGCCAGCGCCGCGCTGAGCACCTCGGAGCCGCTCGCACTGAACTCGTTCTGGATGACGACGATCGGGATCGTCGTAGCCACGCCGCCCGGGCGTGCGCCGAAGGTGCGGGTTTCGCCCTCGGAGTCGATCTCGGTGAGAATGGCACCGCCGTCGAGGAACTCGTCCACGACCTCGACAGTCTGGCGCAGGAGGCCGCCCGGGTTCGCGCGCACGTCGACGATGAGCCCGCGGTACTGGCCGCTCTCCACGCCGGCCAGCGCCTCCCGCAGCTCATTGGGCGTCTGCGCGTGGAACTGGGCGATGTGGATGTAGGCGATATCCGTCACGGGGGCGCCATCACGATTGACGAGGGCGTCGCCGCTCTCGCCGGGGATCACCTCGAGGATCGGTTCAGTGAAGACGCTCGCGATCAGGATCTCGCCGCGCACGACGCGGATATCCTCAATCTCGGGGCCTTCGCCGCCCGTGGCGAGATCGGTGTGCTGGACCGTCAACACCACCTCAGTGCCCCGCGGCCCGCGGATGCGCTGGACAGCCTGCTGATCGCTCCAACCTTCCGTCGATTCGCCGTTGACCGCGCGGATGATGTCGCCGGCGCGGATGCCGGCCTCCTCCGCGGGCGAGCCACGGAAGGGCGCGACGATCTGGACGGCGCCTGTGCGGTCGGTGACGCTCGCGCCGATGCCCTCGTAGGTCGCCTCGATCTCGCCCGCGCCGATCGCGAGGTCGCCGGGGGTGAGGTATTCGGTATAGGGATCGTTGAGCGAGTCGATGGCACCACGGATGGCGGCATCGCGCAGCGAGCGCTCGTCGAGAATCTCCTTGTCAACGAACTCCACCTGGAGGATCGCAAATATCTCGTCGAGGATGGCCGCGCCCACGGAGAGTTCGGAGGTGGCCGCTTCCACCGCGGGCCGCGCCTCTGCCGGCGCCGCGCTGGTCACCGGTGCTGCCACTGCGGGATCGTCGTCGCGCAGGAGGTCGTTGACGCCGTAGCCGAGTCCGAAGGTGAGGAGCAGCGCCGCCACGGCGAGGAGCGCGACGGCGCTTCCGCGAACGAAACGCGTACCACTCGTTCCGGCGGGCAGGGGTTCCTGGGAGAGATTCATCACGAGTGCTCCGGGGGTGCACGGCCCTGCCTGCGAGTGTAGGGGTGGCCTCGGCGGGCGGCAATGCGGACCGCACGGGCGTCGTTCCCCAATCTAGCCTAGCCCGGAGCGGGCGGCGGAAAGAAACCGATACCGCCCGCTCCGATGGGTTCGAGGGGCGCGCCCCGCCCCGGGGCCCAGTGGAGGAGCGCGTCGTACGAGCCGTCGCCGAAGGCGGCCGCGGGAGCGTCCGTGGGCAGCCGCCCGCCCGCAAGGAAGCCCGAACCGTCCGGTGCCCAGAGGCGGTGCGAGCGCGTGTACTGGTCGAAGAAGCCGATAAGCGTCTGGTAATCGGGCGAAGGCGCGAAGGGCGGGCTCGCCCCCAGGAACGCACCCTCAGCCGTGCGCGCATGGAGGGAGACAGCGCCGTCGCCGGTGCTGGAGGGCGTCACAAGTACGAGCCGCTCGCCCGCGGGGTCCCAGAACACGCCTGCGAAGGGCCGCCGCAGAAGGCAGCGCGGCTCGCCGCCGTCGGGTGCGACCGTCCAGAGCTCGTCGAAGGCGCCCGAGGCGGGGCGCGTCGTGACCGCTACCGTGAGCGAGCGCGTGCCCGGCCGGAAGGCGAGGGCGACGCCGCCTGGCAGCTCGTGCACCGCCTCGCCCGCCCCGCCCGCGACATCCGCCACACGCACGATCACGCCCTCGCCACTGGCGTTGGGGGTGGCGAACGCGAGGAGCTCGCCGTCGTCGCTGAAGGCGGGCGTGCGGAAGCCGCGCGCGTCAGCTGAGACGGGGCGGGAGGCGCGCGCCTCGGCGAGCTCGAGCACGGAGAGGTTGACGCCCGCGTGCACGGCCAGCCGCCTGCCATCGGGCGACCAGGCGAGGAAGAGGGGGCCGCCCGTCTGGATGGGGTCGGCGATGAGGGGGCCTTCCGCCTCGCTCACAAAGAGCGTGAGGCCCGCGCTCCCTTGCGCGACAAGCGCCAGCAGGTCGCCTGCGGGCGACCAGAGTGCGTAGTGGGGCACATTCGGGGCGATGACGGCATCGACGCCTGCGGGGCTCTCGAAGAGCGTGCGCAGGTGGTTCCCCCCGAGGTCGAGCAGCTCGATGGCGCTGCGCTGTCGGTTCCCCTCGCCACGCACGACGGAGAGGGCGGCCTGCTCGCGCCCGGGGCGCCACGCCGGCCAGTAGCCGGAAGGCGCGAGCGCAGCGGAACGCCAGCCCTCACCCTCGCGGCGAAGGAGCGTGACGGCCCGCCCGGGCTCGGCGGCGACGACGGGAAACGGCATCGGCGGGACTCCCCATCTGGATTCTAGGCGATAGCAGCTGGGGGGCTCGCACGGTCGAGCCCCCCACGGGGGCAAGCCCTCAGAATTTAGACTTCGCACTATTCAAGTTATGTGTGACGGAGGCGCGCAAGTTCGCAACGAGGAGAACATAACATGTTTGCGGAACACCTTTGGCGATCCAATCTGCCACTGGAAGTTGTGATGCTGCAGCCCGCGGTTACCACGGCTGGCATCGCCCCAACGCTTCTGGCCAGCTCGCCCGCCCACGCAGACATCGGCCCGACCGGCCCCTGCGTCTTAGCACAGTTCGCCGTCGCTGCGGACCCGTCCAACCCGTATGCCCGGGGCATGTACTCGGTCTGCGCTCAGTTCTCCGCGGCAGTAAGCCATGCCGTCTCTACCACCGCCGAGGCGCGCGGTGCGCACCAACAGCGTGTCTCCGACGGATACTCCGCACTTGGTGGCGCGCTCGCTGACGCGACCAAAGACGCCATGACCAAGAACGCTGAACATAGGCAGCGTGTCTCCGACGGATACTCCGCGCTCGGTGGTGTGATCGTCGATGCGGTCAAACGCGCTTGGCCGTGGTGAACCGAACTCGCCTCTAGATCGACGACGGTTCCTGCTCCGCTCGCCTCACTGGTGGGCTGGCAGGAACCGTCTACGCAAACCTAGCGCTCGCTTTCGCAATCATCAGAAGGATGCGGCAGCGGTGGCTCCGACGACGATGGCCAGCGCGGTGGTGGCGTCCCAAGGTGTATCACGAGTGTCGCTACGAGCGTTGCGATAATGCCAGCGACCAGCATGGCCACAGCCTTAAGGGCGACTGCCGCCCATTCGGCGATGCGTCGAAGTATATCCACTGCCATAGATGTCCTCCACACCATGCTGTACAGGAAAACACAACCCTGTACAACTTCACCCGCAACATAAGTTGAATAGTACGAAAGGCGCACAATACCGTCAAGCATAATGCACGCCCTATCCCCAAATAACACGCGAAATTTTGTGAATTCTCTGCTACCCGACGCCGGAGCGCGCACGCACCAGGCAGGGCGGCCCCGCTGACTCGCCTCCCTGCTAAGTCAGCAGCGTCACCGCCATCGCTACGAGGATGCCACCGAGGGTAACCGCCGAGACGAGGCAGCCCAGCAGCGCGCAAGCCGGCGCCCTCGAGGGCCAGACTGGCGCTGGCCTCCTTCATGCTTGGGCCATCGGGTTCGTGCCCTGCTCGGTCGGGCCTGTCCGGCTACCTGACCTCCGGGGGCTCAAGCATCGACCGCGCGCCCTTCCTGATCCGGGTGGGGTACGGGAATCACTTCCAGGCTGGTGATCGCGGAGAAGTCCTCGGGATTGGTTGTGTAGAGCGGGAGTCCGTGGGCGATGGCAATGGCGGCAATCAGCGCATCGTAGGGACGGGCGGAGGCTTTGCGCCCTGCGCTCCGGAGGTCAGCGGCGACACGCCCGAACGATCTCGCCGCAACCTCATCAAAGGGGAGCGCGTCGAAGTCGGATTCAGCTTGCTGGAGTTGTGCCTGACGCCGGGCTCGTTCGGCGTCAGTAGCCGCAGCAAGCGGGCCCGCAGAAAGCTCGGCAAGGGTGATCGCGGTGATCAGCGGCCGACTGGGGAGCGCGACGGAGTTCGCGAGCTGGGGGAGGAGGAGGACCACGTTCGTGTCGAGGACGCCCCGGCGTTCCTCCCGAGAGGTCACAGGGAGGAGTCGATGAGGTGGTCGATATCGCGCCGGAGGGCCTCGGGGTCGACATGGGGCAGGCGCCGCCAGCGGCCCAGCAGGGTCGTCGCGTCAAGCGGCGTGCGGGGCAACGGGCGGAGCTCCGCCACAGGGCGGCCATCGCGGCTCACGATGAGCCGCTCGCCTGCCTGCACGCGATCCAGAACGGCAGCGCCCCGGTTGCGAAGCTCCCGAACGGTGACGCTTTCCATACCGGGCATGGCATCACAGGTGAGACAGCGCTCCCTGACTTGAGACAGCGCTCCCTGACCTAAAAGGACGGCGCTCGCCGAGCTTCAGACCCGGCGCGCCGCCCCCCGGCCAGGATGAGCCCGTGCGGGGTAGGATGCGCGGAGGGGAGGACGGGCATGCGCGTGCTGGTGGTCGAAGACGAGGAGCCCATCGCCTCCGCGGTCGGGCGCGGGCTCAGCCGCCTGGGCTACGCCGTCGACATCGCCGCCGACGGCGCCGAGGCGATCGAGAAGACCAGCGTGAACGCCTACGACGTCGTCTGCCTCGATCTCAACCTGCCCCTCGTCGACGGCGTCGAGGTCTGCCGCCGGCTGCGGGCGGGGCGGTTCAGCGGCGGGATTATTATGTTGACAGCGCGCAGCGGCATTCGCGCCCGTGTCCAGGGCCTGGACGCGGGCGCGGACGACTACCTCGTGAAGCCGTTCGCCTTCAGCGAGCTGGCCGCCCGCATCCGCGCCGTCAGCCGTCGCGAGGGGGCCACGCTTGAGCCCGTGCTCACCACGCGTGGCCTCGAACTCGATCCCAACACGAACCGCGTGCGCCGCGACAGGATCGACATCCACCTCACGCCGAAGGAGTTCGCGCTCCTCCACTACCTCGCGCAGCACGAAGGGCGGGCCGTCCCCCAGGAGGAGCTGATCGAGCATATCTGGGACGAGCGCACGAACCCTTTTACACAAACCGTGAAGGTGCATATGAACAACCTCCGCCGCAAGCTGAACGACGGCTTCCGCGAGCAGATGATCGCGACCATCCGGGGGAAGGGCTACGTCCTTTAGGCCAGTGCCCAGGCCAGCGCTGCCGCCTGTCGTCAGGACCGTGCGCTTCCGGCTCACGGTCTGGTATTCGACCCTGCTGCTCATTCTGGGGCTGGCCTTCATCCTCTTCCTGAACGTCGCCGCGCGCCTCGATGATCCTTACGACCTCCCCCTCATGCAGCGGCTGCGCGACGAGCAGGTCGAGTGGCAGGCGGAACCCGCCGCGACGGAGAGCACATCCGCGGACTCCGGGCCCGCGATGACGCCGAGCCTGCTGCTCGAGGAGGCGGGCGGCGAGTTCCAGGCGGAGAACCTCGACCATCTGCGCACGTGGTCGATCGTCGCCGCCACGGGCCTCGCCATCATCTCCGGCTTCGGCGGCTTCGCACTCGCGGGCGTCATCCTGCGGCCCGTACGTGACATCACCCAGGTCGCCTCCGAGATCAGCGCCACCAATCTCTCGCGGCGTATCAACCACCAGGGGCCGGACGACGAGCTGAAGGGGCTCGCAGACACGTTCGATTCGATGATCGCGCGCATCGAGCGGGGGTTCGAATCGCAGCGCCGTTTCGTCCAGGACGCATCTCACGAACTGCGCACCCCACTCGCCGCTATCCGTACGAACCTCGAGGTGGCCGACCTTGCACTCAACGCGGGGAGCGTGGACCAGCGGGAGCTGCTGGAGACGGTGAAGGGTCAGACCGAGCGGCTCACGCGCCTGAGCGAAGACCTGCTCCTGCTCACCGCCCCTCCGACCGCGTCGCTGCTCGAGCCGGTCGACCTCCGCGGCCTCGTACAGACGGCGATCCGCGAGCTCGAACCGCTTGCCGAGCGCGCACGCGTGAGCCTCACGGCGCACGCCGCGGGCCACTGCGAAGCGCTCGCGACCGCCGACCTGCTCTACCGCTGCGTGTTCAATCTGATCGACAACGCGGTGAAGCACTCCGGCGAGGGCGCCGCCGTGACCATCGTGATCGGGCACGATGGGGAGGGCGTGTGGATTCGCGTGACGGACACCGGCCCGGGCATCCCCGCGGCAGACCTGGAGCACGTCTTCGAGCGCTTCTACCGCGTGGACCGGAGCCGCGCGCGGGGACGGGGCGGCTCGGGGCTGGGGCTCGCCATCGTGCGAGAGAGCATGGACTCGATGGGGGGCTCCGTGGAGGCCACATCGCCCCCCGGCGAGGGCTCGACCTTCACCCTGTACCTGCCACACGCCGGAACCGCTATCGCGCCATTGGAGGAGGACGATAGCGCATCCTAACCGTTTCTTGACCTTAACCGTTTCTTGACCTTCGCGAGACCGTCGCGTAGCGTGCCTCGATGAGCAAGCGTGACGCGAGCCTCGGGTAAGCGCCCACACAGCGGCTGGCGCACGTTTCCGCTTGACTCGGCCCGCGCACGAACGGAGGCGTCCCCATGGGTCTGCTCCTCGATCAGATCGACTCGCCCGCAGACCTGCGACCGCTCACCGCCGGGGAGCTCGAACAACTCGCCCAGGAGGTCCGCGAGTACCTCGTCGATACGATCCAGGGCATCGGCGGCGGCGGGCATCTCGCCTCGAACCTCGGCGTTGTCGAGCTGACGCTGGCGCTGCACCGGCAGTTCGATTCGCCCCGCGACCGCATCCTCTGGGATGTGAGCCACCAGGTGTACGTGCACAAGATGGTGACGGGCCGCCGTGAGCAGATGCGCAGCATCCGCCAGTACGAGGGCCTCTCGGGCTTCGCCGACAGACGCGAGAGTCCGCACGATATCTTTGGGGCGGGCCACGCGGGCACTTCGATCTCGGCGGCCACGGGCATGGCTGTGGCGCGCGACCTGCGCGGCGAGGACCACCACGTCATCGCGGTTATCGGCGACGGCGCGATGACCGCGGGGATGGCGCTGGAGGGTCTCAACCATGCCGGTCATCTGGGCACGAACCTCATCGTCATCCTCAACGACAACGCCATGTCGATCTCGCCGAACGTCGGTGCCCTGAGCCGCAACGTGAACAAGCTGCGCATCGATCCGCACTACCGTCGCGCCAAGCAGGAGATTGCCGAGTTCGTCGGGCAGTTCCCCATCGGCCGGCAGATGTGGCAGAGCGCCAGACGGGTGAAGGCGAGCATGCGCGACCTGCTCGTGCCCGCCAGCTTCTGGGAGCAGTTCGGCTTCGAGTACTACGGCCCCATCGACGGTCACGACCTCGGCGAGCTGGAAGCGACGCTCTCAGCAATCAGGAAGGTGCAGGGCAAGCCCGTGCTGCTCCACATCCTGACGGAGAAAGGGCACGGTATACCAGAGGCCGCCGCCGACCCCGTGAAGAGCCACAGCGGCACCTTCTGGCTGAAGAAGAAGCCCGCCCCCACGGCCCCGAAGGCGCTCCCCACCTACAGCCAGGTGTTCGCCCGCGCTACCGGCGAACTGATCGAGCGCGACCCGCGCGTGGTCGCTGTCACGGCGGCGATGCTTGAGGGCACGGGGCTCGCCGCCACGCAGCAGGCGCACCCCGACCGCGTCTTTGATGTCGGCATCGCCGAGCAGCATGCGGTCACGTTCGCGGCGGGGCTGGCCACCCAGGGGATGCGCCCCATCGCCGCCATCTACTCGACCTTCCTGCAGCGTGGCTACGACTCGATCGTGCACGATATCGTCGTCCAGAACCTGCCCGTCACCTTCGCGCTCGACCGCGCGGGCTTCGTTGGCGACGACGGCAAGACGCATCAGGGGTTCATCGACACCTCGTACCTGCGTTGCCTGCCGAACATGGTCGTGAGCGCCCCCAGGGACGAGGCGGAGCTGCGCGATCTGCTCTGCACGGCGGTCGCGCACGACGGGCCGTTCGCGCTGCGCTATCCACGCGGGGCGGGGCCGGGCGCCCCTACTGACCTGCCGATGAAGCATATCCCCATCGGGCAGGGCGAAATCCTGCGCGATGGGCGGGACGTGACGCTCACCGGCTACGGCGCTTCCGTGATCGAATGCGTGAAGGCTGCTGATCTCCTCGCCGGGGAGGGAATCGAGGCGCGCGTCATCAATGCCCGTTTCGCCAAGCCGCTCGACGAGCGGCTCATCCTCGCCGCCGCGCGCGAGACCGGCGCCATCGTGACGGCGGAGGAGAACGTGCGGGCGGGCGGCTTCGGCGAGGCGGTGATTGGGCTCCTGACGGATCACGGTCTCGGGGATGCGCTGCTGCTGAACCTGACGATGCCGGACGCGATCGTCGACCACGGGCCGCAGAAGGTTTACCGCCAGGTCTACGACCTCGACGGCGCGGGCATCGCGCAGCGGACGGTGGAAGCGCTGCGAGCACGCCGAACCGCGGCTCGGGAGAGCCTCGCGCCCGCCTGAGCGGCGTAGCGCACGCCTGTATGGCAACCTCCACTGCAGCATCGCCTCCTCCAGCGCTGTCCGCCCACCTTGAGACACTTGAGGATGCCTTGCGCGACGCCATCGGCGAGGGTAGGGACGCGCTCACCGCATCCGCTCGTTATGTCATGGGTTGGGAGGATGAGCATGGCCGGCCCGTCTCCGCCGGCGGCAAGCGCATCCGTCCGGCCCTCTGCCTGCTCGCAGCGGAGGTGCTCAGTGGCTCGATCGACGAGGCTCTGCCGGGAGCGGTCGCTGTCGAGCTCGTCCATAACTTCTCGCTCGTGCACGACGAGATCCAGGACCGCGACGCCGAACGCCACCACCGCCCCACGATCTGGCGCATCAGGGGCGAGGCGCAGGCGATCAACGTTGGCGACTTCCTCCTCACGCGGGCGCTGCGGGTGCTCACGGACACGACCGCGCTGCCGCACGAGCGCCGCATCACGGCCCTCTCCGCCCTGCTCGCCGCCACCGACGACATGATCGGGGGGCAGTGGGCCGACCTCAGCTTCGAGTCGCGCGGCGACGTCTCCGTTGCGGAGTACCTGGCGATGGTGGAGGGGAAGACGGGCGCGCTCATCGGGGCACCGTTGCAGATCGGCGCTATCCTCGCGGGCGCGCCTACCGCGCAGAGCGACGGCATCCGCGACTGGGGACGCAAGGTGGGGCTTGCATTCCAGGTGCGCGACGATATCCTCGGCATCTGGGGCGACCCGGCGCTCACGGGCAAGTCAAACCAGAACGACCTCGCCCACCACAAGAAGACGCTTCCCGTGATCGCCGCGCTGGCCGAGCCACGCACGCACGACGCGATCAAGTGGCTCTACGCACGCGCCGAGCCGTCAGCGGCGGACATCACAGCGGTTGCGGTGCAGCTGGAGGCGGGCGGCATCCGCGCCCGCGCGGAGGAGCATGCACGGCGTTATGTCGTAGAATCCGATGCTCTCCTGGACAGGCTTGGGCTGCGGGAGGATGAGCAACGCCTCCTTGGCGCGGTCGCGCGCCACCTCATCGAGCGCGCGGGGTAGGAGGGCCTGGGGCAGGACCGCTTACGGCAGGACGGTTTCGCCCATCAGGTAGCGATCGATACCGCGCGCGGCGGCACGGCCCTCGGCGATGGCCCAGACGATGAGTGACTGGCCGCGCGTCATGTCGCCCGCGGTGAACACGCCGGGCACGTTCGTCATCTTCTCCTCGCCGGCGGCCACGTTGCCGCGCCCGGTGAGCTCAACACCGAGCTGCGCGAGCATCCCATCGCGCTCGGGGCCGAGGAAGCCGAGCGCAAGCAGCACGAGGTCGACAGGCTCCGCAAACTCCGTGCCGGGGACCTCCGTCATCTGCGGGCGGCCATCCTCGCCGGGCGTCCACTCCAGGCGCACGCCGTGCAGCGCCGTAAGGCGCCCGTTCTCGCCGGAGAAGCGCTTCGTGAGGATGCTGTAGTCGCGATCGCCACCCTCCTCGTGCGCGCCAGAGGTGCGGAAGATGTTGGGCCAGGTGGGCCACGGCGTCTCCTGCGGGCGTGTATCGGGAGGGCGCGGCAGGAGCTCCCACTGCTTCACGCTCAGCGCGCCGTGACGGTGAACCGTGCCCAGGCAGTCGGCGCCGGTGTCGCCCCCGCCGAGGATGATGACGCGCTTGCCCGTGGCGGAGATGCGCTCCGCTTCGGGAACCTCGTCGCCGGCAAGGATACGGTTCTGCGGCGGCAGGAACTCCATCGCCAGGTGGATACCATCGAGCTCGCGGCCGGGGACCGGCAGGTCGCGCGCGTGCGTTGCACCGCCCGCCAGACAGACGGCGTCAAACTCGTCCAGCAGGTCGCGCGCGTCAACATCCACGCCGATGTTGACGCCGGGGCGGAAGACGGTGCCCTCTGCCTCCATCTGTTCGATGCGCCGGTCGATGAAGCGCTTCTCCATCTTGAACTCGGGAATGCCGTAGCGGAGGAGGCCCCCGATGCGATCGTCGCGTTCGAACACAGTCACGTCGTGGCCTGCGCGGCGCAGCTGTTGCGCGCAGGCAAGGCCGGCGGGCCCCGAGCCGATGACGGCCACGCGCCGCTCCGTACGCTGACGCGGGGGCTCGGGACTAATCCAGCCCTCCCGCCAGGCGCGCTCGATAATGCTGATCTCAATCTGCTTGATAGTCACGGGATCGTCGTTGATGCCGAGCACACAGGCCGCCTCGCAGGGCGCCGGACAGAGCCGCCCGGTAAACTCGGGGAAGTTGTTCGTGGCGTGCAGACGTTCGATCGCCTCGCGCCAGTGCCCGCGATGCACGAGGTCGTTCCAGTCGGGGATGATGTTGCCCAGCGGGCAGCCCTGGTGGCAGAAGGGCACGCCGCAGTCCATGCACCGCGCTGCCTGCTGGTTGAGCCGCGCTGGCGGCATCTCCTCGTAGTATTCGAGCCAGTCGGTCAGGCGCTCGGCCACGGGGCGGCGGGGGGGCCCCTGTCGCTGATACTCCATGAAGCCCGTGGGTTTAGCCACCGGCGGCCCCCACCTGCTCGCGTCCGGTTTCCACAAGCGCCCGCTGCTCTTCGAGCACGCGGCGGTAATCGAGCGGCATAACTTTCACAAAGCGCGAAATCGCGTCCGGCCAGTCCGCCAGCAGCGCGCCGGCCACGGTGCTCCCCGTGTACTCGCAGTGCCGCTCGAGCAGCCCCTCCACGAGCGTGATGTCCTCTTCCTCGGCAAGGGGCTCCAGGTCGACCATCTCGCGGTTGCAGCGAATGTTGAAATCACCTGTGTCGTCGAGCACGTAGGCGATGCCGCCGCTCATGCCCGCGCCGAAGTTGCGGCCCGTGGGGCCGATGACGAGCACGCGCCCGCCCGTCATGTACTCGCAACAGTGGTCGCCGGTGCCTTCTACCACAGCATGGGCGCCGCTGTTGCGCACGCAGAAGCGCTCGCCAACGATGCCGCGGATGAAGGCAGAGCCGCCGGTCGCGCCGTAGAGGGCGACGTTACCGGCAATGATGTTCTGCTCGGGCACGAAGGTAGAGGCGGGCGGGGGCGCTACCACGAGGCGGCCGCCAGAGAGGCCCTTGCCGAAGTAGTCGTTGGCGTCGCCCGATAGCAGGAGCGTCATCCCCCTGGGCACGAAGGCCCCGAAGCTCTGCCCGGCGGAGCCCTGGAAGCGGAATGTGATCGTGTCGTCGGGGAGGCCGGCGGCGCCGTAGCGGCGCGTGACCTCGCTGCCGAGGATGGTCCCGACGACGCGATTGACGTTTCGGACAGGTACTTCGACGTCCACATCCCCGCCCCGCTCCAGCGCGGGCTCGGCCAGCCGGATGAGCTTCTGGTCGAGCGCATGGCGAAGGCCGTGGTCCTGCTCGGCGATGCGCCGCGTGGCGATGTGCTCGGGCACCTGCGGGCGGTAGAGGATGGCGGAGAGGTCCACACCCTGGGCCTTGTAGTGATCGACGGCGCGGCGCGCGTCGATCAGGTCGCTGCGGCCGATCAGCTCATCGAGTGAGCGGTAGCCAAGCGCGGCGAGGAGCTCGCGCACCTCCTCGGCGATGAACTCAAAGAAGTTCACGACGTGCTCGGCCTTGCCCGTGAACTTCTCACGCAGACGCGGGTTCTGCGTGGCGACCCCGACGGGGCAGGTATCGAGGTGGCAGACTCGCATCATGATGCAGCCCATCACCACGAGCGGGGCTGTCGCGAAGCCATACTCTTCCGCGCCGAGCAGGGTGGCGATGAGCACATCGCGGCCGGTCTTCATCTGGCCGTCGGTCTGGACGATGATGCGGTCGCGCAGCTTGTTCAGCACCAGCGTCTGCTGCGTCTCGGCGAGGCCAAGTTCCCATGGCACGCCCGCGTGCTTGAGCGAAGTCAGGGGGCTGGCACCGGTGCCGCCGTCGTGGCCGCTGATGAGCACGACGTCGGACTTCGCCTTGGCGACGCCTGCCGCCACCGTGCCGACGCCGACCTCGGCGACGAGTTTGACGCTGATCCGTGCGCGCGGATTCGCGTTCTTGAGGTCGTGGATGAGCTGCGCGAGGTCCTCAATCGAGTAGATATCGTGGTGTGGCGGCGGGCTGATGAGGCCCACGCCCGGGGTGGAGTAGCGCACCTGCGCGATCCAGGGCCAGACCTTGTGGCCGGGCAGCTGGCCACCCTCGCCCGGCTTCGCCCCCTGCGCCATCTTGATCTGCAGCTCGTCGGCGTTCACCAGGTACTCGCTCGTGACACCGAAGCGCCCGGAGGCGACCTGCTTGATCGCGCTGCGGCGCAGGTCGCCGTTGGCGTCGGGGGTAAAACGCCGCGAATCCTCGCCGCCCTCGCCCGTGTTGCTCTTGCCGCCGATGCGGTTCATGGCGATGGCGAGCGTCCCGTGCGCTTCTGCGCTGATCGAGCCGAACGACATCGCACCTGTTGCGAAGCGCGGGAAGATGCTCGCGGCTGGCTCAACCTCCCCGATGGGGACGGGATCGCGATCGGAGCGCAGCTCCATCAGGCCGCGGAGGGTGGCCATGCGCCGCGACTGGTCGTTCACGAGCGTCGTGTACTCGCGGAAGATCTCGCGCCGCTTCGTGCTGGTAGCGTGCTGCAGCTTGAAGATCGTGTCGGGGTTGAAGAGGTGGTACTCGCCACCGTGCCGCCACTGGTACTGCCCGCCCCAGCCCAGGCTGTGGAGCCCGCCATCGCGTTCGGGGAAGGCGCGTGCGTGGTGCGAAAGCATCTCAGCAGCGATCTGCTCAAGGCCGGCACCGCTGATGCGTGAGGTCGTACCTGCGAAGTAGCGGTCGATCAGGTCCTCGTTGAGGCCCACGGCCTCGAATATCTGCGCGCCACGGTAGCTCTGGACGGTGGAGATGCCCATTTTCGACATCACCTTCACCACGCCCTTCCGGAGCGCCTTGAGGAAGTTCTGCTCGGCTTCCTCGCAGGTGAGGTCCGCCTCGATCGAACCCTCGGTGACCATCTCACGGAGGGTATCGAGCGCAAGCCAGGGGTTGACCGCCCCGGCACCGTAGCCGATGAGCAGGGCGAAGTGGTGTACCTCCCGTGCCTCGCCCGTCTCGACGACGAGCCCCACCTTCGTACGGCGTTTGTTGCGTACGAGATGGTGGTGCAGCCCCGCCGTGGCGAGTAGCGCGGGCATAGGCGCATGCTCCTCATCGACATCGCGATCGGAGAGGATGAGGATCGTCGCGCCTTCTGCGATCGCGTCGTCCGCGCGGCGGAAGAGTTCGTCCAGCGCTGGCGCCATGCCCGCGGGGCCATCAGCCACGGGCATGACCATGGGCAGCGTCGCCGAGCGAAAGCGCCCGCCGGCGAGCGCGCGCAGCCGGGCGAGATCGGCGTTTGTGAGGAACGGCGACGGCAGGCTGATCATGCGGTAGCTGGCATCGAGCCCCTCGCCAAGCAGGTTCCCCTCCGTCCCGATGAGTGAATCGACCGAGGTCACGAGTTCCTCGCGGATGGCGTCGAGCGGTGGGTTCGTGACCTGCGCGAAGAGCTGTTTGAAGTAGTTGTAGAGGGGCTGCGGGCGTTCTGAGAGCACGGCGAGCGGCGTATCCGTCCCCATCGAGCCGAGCGACTCCTGGCCCTGGCGCGCCATCGGGCCGAGGTGGTACTTCGCATCCTCGACGGTGTAGCCGAAGGCGATCTGACGTTCGACGAGGGCGGGCCCTGTGACTGGCGGCGGTGGCTCCGCGGGCGGCAGACCGTCGAGCCGCGTGAGGTTCTCGCCCAGCCAGCCGGCGTAATCGTGTACGCGCGCAAGCCGCTGCTTCAGCTCCGTATCACCGATGATGCGCCCTTCCTCGAGGCTCACCAGGAACATGCGGCCCGGCTGCAGGCGGCCTTTCATGAGCACACGATCGTCCTCGACTGGGAGGACGCCAGCCTCAGAGGCCATGATCACGAGGTCGTCTTTCGTCACGAGGTAGCGGGAGGGGCGGAGACCGTTGCGGTCGAGAACGGCGCCGATCGTGCGCCCGTCGGTGAAGGCGACGGAGGCGGGGCCATCCCACGGCTCCATGAGCAGGCTGTGGTACTCGTAGAAGGCTTTCTTCTCCGCGCTCATCGTCTCGTGGCCGGTCCAGGCCTCGGGGATGAGCATCATCATCGCGTGCTCGATCGGGCGTCCCGCGAGCGTCAGGAACTCAAGCGCGTTGTCGAGGCAGGCGGTGTCGCTCCCCGCCTCGTCGATGATCGGCAGGACCTTGTGGATGTCCTCGAAGTGGGGCGAGGCGAGGAGCGCCTCGCGCGCGGCCATCCAGTTCTGGTTGCCGCGCAGCGTGTTGATTTCGCCGTTGTGCGAGATGGTGCGGTAGGGGTGCGCCAGCTTCCAGCTCGGGAAGGTGTTCGTGCTGAAGCGCGAATGGAACATCGCCAGCGCCGTCACCATGCGCCGGTCGCGCAGGTCGGGGTAGTACTCGGGAAGCTGCAGCGCTGTGAGCATCCCCTTGTAGACGACCGTGCGGCAGGAGAGGCTGGAGAAGTAGAACGCCTCCGAATCGCCGATGCCGCGCCGCTCGACCTCACGCTCGAAGAGCTTGCGGATGACGAAGAGGCGCCGTTCGAATTCGTCTTCGCTCTCCACCCACGTGCCGCACCCGATGAAGACCTGGTGAACCGAGGGCTCGACCTGGAGCGAGGTCTCGCCCAGCACTGAATTGTTTACAGGCACCTCACGCCAGCCAAGGAGATGCTGGCCCTCGCCCCGCACGAGCTCCGCCAGGAGGTTCATGGCCAGCCCGCGAGCCTGCGCATCGCCGTGACAGAAGAGCATGCCCGCGCCGTACTGGCCGCGCGGAGGTAGCTTGATGCCGAGGCGGGCGCACTCGTGGTGGAAGAATTCGTCCGGCGTCTGCAGCAACAGGCCCGCGCCATCGCCCGTGTTCACCTCGGCACCACTCGCGCCGCGGTGGTTCAGGTTTGCGAGCGCGGTCAGCGCCTTCTCGACGATCGTGTGGGAGCGCTGCCCCTTGAGGTGCACGAGGAAGCCGACGCCGCACGAGTCGTGCTCGAAGCGGGGGTCGTAGAGACCTTGCTTCGGGGGCCGGGTATACGCGGCCATCGAGCGGCTCCTTCCTTCACGCGTCACCCACCCTTCACGTGTCACCCGTGGGTGACACGTGAAGGGCGTCCGGCGCTCGGGGTGCGCCTTCACGCGCCTCGCCTTGCGAGGCCCACGCTCCCGACGCACGCCCGGTTGGACAGCAAGTCCGGTTGGACAGCAAGTATAGCCAGTTCAGCGGGCCGGAATCGACCCCCACCGTTACGCACGCGTTAACGGGTTCCGCGCCGCCGCTCGCCACTGGGGGCGGCGGCGGCCATACTGGCGATCATGCTCGACGAGGCTCCTGCCCCCATGCCCGTCTGGAACGCGGACTCGCTCGAAGAGATCGTGAGCGCCCGCGCGAAGATACTGGGGCCAGGCGTCTGGGCTGCAGCCCAGCCCGACCCGCGCCCGGTCATCTCCTTCGGGGGCGGCCTGCCCGACGTGCCCTCGCTGCCGGACGAGGAGCTCCTGCGCGCCACCCGTATCGTGCTCGAACGCGAGCGCCGCGAGGCGCTCCAGTACGGCGGCGTCTTCGGTCCGCAGCCGCTGCGCGAGGCGATCGCCACGCGCTCCTCCGCTATCGAGGGACTGCCGCTCACGCCCGACCACGTGATCGTGAGCTCGGGCGCGGCGCACGGCATCGGCACCGCCTGTGAGGCGCTGCTCGACCCCGGCGACACCGTGCTCGTGGAGAGCCCGACCTTCCCCGGCAGCCTGCGCACCATCCGCTCGTTCGGGGCGAAGATCGAGACCGTGCCCATGGACGGAGAGGGCCTGCGCATCGACCTCGTCGGGGAAGCGCTGCAGCAGCTCGCCGACCAGGGCCGGCGCGCGAAGCTGCTCTACCTGATCCCCACACACCAGAATCCGGCGGGCTCGACGCTGCCCCTCGCGCGCCGCGAGCGTCTCCTCGAACTGGCGCGCGAGCACCGCGTCATGCTGATGGAGGATGACGCCTACGGCGAGCTCTGGTTCGACGAGGAACCGCCACCGTCGCTCTTCGCCCTCTCCGGCGGCGAGCTTGCGATCAAGGTGGCGAGTTTCTCCAAGATCATCGCGACAGGGCTGCGGCTGGGGTGGAACCTGGGACCGCCCGCGCTCATCTCACGCATGGCCGCGCTCCGCTATGACATGGGGTCGAGCCCCTACCTCGGCCGCACCATCGCAGAGCTGATCCGCAACGGCGACCTCGACCGGCACGTGATGCGGCTGCGCGCGCTCTACGCGCGCAAGCTCGACCGACTCTGCGATGCGCTCGACCGGCACTGCGGAGACTACGCCAGCTACCAGCGGCCGGGTGGCGGGTTTTTCGTCTGGCTGGGGCTGCGCCCCGGCCTCTCCGCGCTGGAGGTTCAGCGCGTGGCGAACGAGAAGGCCGTGATCGTGGGCGCGGGGCCGCACTTCTTCGCCGACGGCGCCGCCACGCAGCACCTGCGGCTCGCGTTCAGCTACACGCCCACCGAGGAGATCGAGGAGGGCGTCCACCGTCTCGGCGAAGCGCTTGCCGAAGTAGCCTCGCGCACGGCGGTCAAGTAGCGCCTCCTTCTGGTGCCGCTCCGCGGCTACGCCTGCGCCCGCGTCGACGATGCAGCGGAGACAGGCGGCGTCCTCCTCGCGCAGCGCGCGATTCAGGGTGCTGCATCCGCGACTGATGAATGCGCACGAAGGGCTCCTGGTGGGCAACGAAGTCGGGCATCGCGTAGGCTCGGCTGCCCGCATCCCGCGACCGTGGAGTTCGCCATGCCCTTCGACCCCCGCCACCGCAGCCGCACCCTCGTCGATGGCCCTGATCGGGCGCCCGCACGGGCGATGCTCAAGTCCGTCGGGTTTGATTCGGAATCGCTCAGACGCCCGCTCGTGATGGTCGCCCACAGCTGGATCGGCACGATGCCGTGCAACTTCAACCAGCGCGCGCTCGCCGCTGAGGTGATGCGCGGCGTCCGCGAGGGGGGCGGCACGCCCATGGAGGTCAACACCATCTCGATCAGCGACGGCATCGCCATGGGCACCGAGGGCATGAAGGCCTCGCTCATCAGTCGCGAGCTGATCGCCGACAGCGTCGAGCTCTGCGGGCGCGGCTACCTGTTCGACGCCGCCGTCGTCATCGTCGGCTGCGACAAGACCATCCCCGGCGGCGTGATGGGCCTTTCACGGCTGGGCGTGCCGGGCCTGGCGCTCTACAGCGGCTCCATCGCGCCTGGCCGCTACGAAGGGCGCGACGTCACCATCCAGGACGTGTTCGAGGGCGTAGGCCGCCACGCCGCGGGCGGCATGACGGACGCGCAACTGACGGCGCTCGAAGATGTCGCCTGTCCGGGAGCGGGCGCCTGCGGCGCGCAGTACACGGCCAATACAATGGCCACCGCGATCGAGTTCCTCGGCATCGCCCCCATGGGCAGCGGCTCGGCGGGCGCCACCGATGCGCGCAAGGCCAGCGCCGGCTACGAGGCGGGCAAGCTGGTGATGGAGGTGCTCGCGCGCGGCCAGCTGCCCTCGGACATCCTCACGCGCGAGGCATTCGAGAACGCGATCGCCTGCGTCGCCGCGACGGGCGGCTCGACGAACGCGGTCCTGCACCTGCTGGCGATGGCGCGGGAGGTCGGCGTCCCCCTCGCCATCGACGACTTCGACCGCATCAGCGAGCGCACGCCCATCATCGGCGACCTGCGCCCGGGCGGGCGCTACGTTGCACTCGACATGGATCGCGCGGGCGGCACACCCCTGCTCGCGCAGCGCCTGCTCGCAGGCAGCAAGCTCCACGGCGGTCAGCACACCGTGAGCGGACGTACGATCGCCGAGGCGGCGGCGGAAGCGCGGGAGACGCCCGGCCAGGATGTGATCGTCACGCTCGACGCGCCACTCAAGGCGACGGGCGGGCTCGTCATCCTCAGGGGCAACCTCGCACCGGAGGGCTGCGTGGTGAAGGTGGCCGGCCACGAACTCAGGCAACACCGCGGCCCTGCGCGCGTGTTCGACCGCGAGGAGGATGCCTTCGTGGCCGTCTCGGAGCGCCGCATCGCCCCCGGCGACGTGGTCGTGATCCGTTACGAGGGGCCGAAAGGCGGCCCCGGCATGCGCGAGATGCTCGGCGTGACGGCGGCGCTCGTGGGCGAAGGGTTGGGCGAGTCCGTCGCGCTCCTCACGGACGGGCGCTTCAGCGGTGCCACCCACGGCCTCATGGCCGGGCACGTCGCCCCCGAGGCGGCCGCGGGCGGTCCCATCGCCGCGATCCGTGAGGGTGACGTCATCTCGTTCGATATCGATGCGCGCCGCCTCGACGTGGAGATCGACGAGGCCGAACTGCGGCGCCGCCTGGAAGCCTGGCGCCTGCCCACCTCACGCTACGAGCGGGGCGTCTTCGCCAAGTACGCGAACAGCGTCTCCAGCGCCTCGGAGGGCGCGATCACCAGTTAGGGAGCAACGGGCAGCGCGCCGGGCGCTGGGGCTTACGCCGATTCACAACGACGAGACTCGCGCGGGCGCCCGCCTGCTCCTGTCCTACGATGCGGCGGTCAACGCCTTTGCGGGTACCGTGCAGAACGCCACGAGCGCAACGCTCGATCGAGTCCGCGTCGAAGTCCATCTTTCGAACGGAACCGAGCTCGGCCCGAGGAGTGGCAAGGCTGGCGAGTGGCGACCCCGATCGGATTCGAACCGACGATCTCCACCTTGACAGGGTGGCGTGTTAGGCCGCTACACCACGGGGCCGCGGCGCGACAGTGTGATCGTAGCGGCTCGCTGCAGCCCAGCCAAGTCACAGCGCCGCGCTCAGGCCGAGACAGGCAGCGCCCACCCGCCGCTGTCGCGATCCTTATCGTAGACGACGACGTGGCAGTTCCCGCAGATGGGGCCCGTCGCCGAGCGGTCGCCGTTCGTGATCGTGTGCTCGTCGCAGACGCCGCCGTAGCGCTCGACGCCGTCCTGTTCGCAGAAGATGCACGTCAGGTGGGGCGTCTCGCTCTTTCCGCAGGTGGCGCAGACGGGGCCGTTCGCGAAGCCGTGGCTGCCGGGCCCGCAGGGGAACCTGGCAAGGTTTTCGAGGACAACGTTGCTGGGCATGATCTTCGTTCCCCCTCTCCTAGGAGACGGCAGCGGCGTTGCGCGCGCGCGCCCACTCGGAGGCCTCGTCCGAGGAGACCCACTTGATGGCGTTGGCGAGCAGCTTGCGGTAGTTCGGATTGTTGTACGAGGTGGGCACATCGCCGGCCTGGATGTAGACGATCGGGCTGTTGTTGTAGTGCTTCGCCCAGACCACGAGGTTCGGCGTCGGCGGATGCGTCCAGTCGCCCCGCTCGTACATGCGGCCGTGGTTCACGACCAGCGACGGCGAGAAGAAGTTCTTGTAGGTGAAGTCGAAGTTGCTGCGGACGAGCGGCACGACGCTGTCCTCGAAATAGGGTGCGAGGTATATCTCATCCTGCAGGTCGAACTCCATGTCGACGCCCGCGACGACGGGGTGCTCGGGCTCGACCACGGAGCAGGTGTGGTTAACGGCGAGGAGGTAGCCGGAGTCTGGGTAGTTGACGCCGCGCAGGCTGCCGGGGTTGTAGAAGAAGCGCCCACCGATGATCTCCGCATACTCCTCCCAGCCGGGCCAGGAGCAGATGTTGTGGTGGATCATCACGAGGCCCTTGCCAGCCTCCGTGAGGCGCGCGTAACCGTCCTTCAGCTCCTGCGGTGGATCGGGCGGCCCCCCCACGCCGAAGACGCCCGGCATCGAGTAGTCGACGATACAGTCGTAGGGTGCGGCGTTCTCAGGGTTGAAGAAGATTTGGGCAGCAGGCTGCTCGACGTGCGTCCAGCTGCTGATCTCGCCGTCCCCCTGGAAAGCGTCGAACATCTGGAAGAAGGGCTCGCGCTGGAACGGGTGGCCCTTCGAGGCGAGCAGGACATTGATGGAGCTCATTGACTTCCTCCTCCGTCGGATTCGGGTTCGCGCCCGCATTCTACGAGGTTCGCCGCACGCGTGGGGAGGGGAGCGGGCGGACGCCACGGAGCGGCCGGCGCAGGCGGAGTCGCGTAGGCTGGGCGCGCCGCGATCCTGCCCGGCGCCCGCGAGCGCCGTTCCTCCTGCGGGGGGTTCGCTGAGCGGGCGAGGCTGGAGGGGCGATGAACGCCGCGACCGACCGCACGTACCAGCTCCGCTGGTTCACGCTGACCGTGCTCTCGCTCAGCCTCGTCATCATCGGGCTCGACAACACCATCCTCAACGTCGCCATCCCCACCCTGCAGCGGGAGTTCGAGGCAAGCGTCTCGGAGCTGCAGTGGATGGTCGATTCGTACGTGCTTGTGTTCGCGGGCCTGCTGCTCGTGATGGGCTCGCTCGGCGACCGCCTGGGGCGCAGGCGCATCCTGCAGACGGGGCTCGTGCTGTTCGCGGTGGCGAGCACGCTGGCGGCGTTCTCGCAGTCGAGCGGGCAGCTGATCGCGCTGCGGGCATTCATGGGCCTGGGCGCCTCAATGATCATGCCGTCGACGCTCTCCATCATCACGGACGTATTCCCCCGCGAGGAGCGGGGCAAGGCGATCGGCATCTGGTCGGCGGTGGCGGGGATCGGGATCGGGCTGGGGCCGCTCATCGGGGGCGCGCTCATCGAAGCGTTCTGGTGGGGGTCGGTGTTCCTCGTAAACGCCCCCGTGGTGGCGGTCGCGCTGGCCGCGGGGCTGTGGTTCGTCCCGGAGAGCCGTGATCCCAGCCCCGCAGCCTTCGACCTGCCCGGCAACGCCCTCTCGATCGCGATGATCTCGGCGTTCGTCTTCGCCATCATCGAAGCACCGGAGCGGGGCTGGAGCGACGCGCTTGTGCTGGCGACGCTCGCGGGCGCGGTCCTGCTGATGGCCGCCTTTGCCCTCTGGGAGCGTCTCACCCCGCACCCGATGTTCGACTTCGCCTACCTCCGCAACCCGCGCTTTTCGGTTGGTGCCGTGGCAATCGGCGTCGCCTTCTTCGCGCTCTTCGGCTTCATCTTCGGGGCAACCCAGTACCTGCAGTTCGTGAAGGGTTTCAGCCCGCTGGCGGCGGGGGCAGCCATTCTGCCGGCGGCGGTCGGGATGATGATCGGCGCGGGGTCGAGCCACCGGCTCGTGACGCGGTTCGGCACAAAGGCGGCGGTCATGTGGGGTATGGGCCTGCTGACGCTGGCGTTCACGCTGATGCTCCTCTTCGAGCCCGACACGCCCTATATCTTCTTTGGCGGGTTCGTCCTGCTCACGGCCTACGCGATGGGCACCATCATGGCGCCTTCGACGGACGCCGTGATGGGTGCTGTGCCCGAGGCGAAGGCGGGCGTCGCCTCCGCCATGAACGATGTGTCGCGGCAAACAGGCGGCGCGCTCGGCGTGGCTATCGTCGGCTCGACCTTCGCCTCGGTGTACCGCACGCGCGTGGAGGAGGGGCTGGCGGGGCTGCCGCCAGAGGCGGCGGAGGCGGCGGGCGAGTCGCTCGGCGCGGCTGTGCGGGTGGCGGCGTCGCTGCCGGCGGACGCGGGCTCACAGCTGCTCGCGAGCGCCGGGCAAGCCTTCACCGACGCGCTTGGGGTGGGGACGGCAGCGGCGGCCTGCGTCGTGTTCGCGGGGGCGCTGGTCGTACTCCGCCTCATGCCCGCGCAGCATCGCCCGCCCGCCGCGCCGGGAGGGAGCAAGGGCAGCAGGTAGCGCGCGCCTGTTGCCCGCCACGCTTGCGGTCGTCACACTGCGCCGATGCTCGCGAAGGTGCAATCGAGCGCGGTCGTCGGGCTCGACGGGGTCATGGTCGATGTTGAGGTAGATATCTCACGCGCGCAGAATCCCACGACAGCCGTCGTGGGCCTCCCTGACGCCGCCGTACAGGAATCGAAGGAGCGCGTGCGCGCAGCCATCCGCAACAGCGCGCTCACGTGGCCGTTCAACAGCCGCATTGTCGTGAACCTGGCCCCCGCCGACCTGCGCAAGGAAGGCCCCGCCTACGACCTGCCCATCGCCGCCGGCGTCATGGTCGCGAGCGGCCAGGTGGAGGCCGAGCTCGACGACGCCGTCTTCGTCGGCGAGCTCGCGCTCGACGGCGAGCTGCGCGCCGTTCGCGGCGCGCTCCCGATGGTCGCCGTGGCACACGACCGCGGCGCGCGGCGCGCGTTCGTGCCGGCGGCGAACGCGCCCGAGGCGGCGCTTGTCGACGGCATTGCAATCTACCCCGTACGCACGCTCGCGCAGCTGGCCGCGCACCTCCTGGGGAAGGAGCTGATCGCGCCCTACTCGCCACCTCCCCGGGATGAGGAGGGGACGCTGCCGGTCGGTCCCGACCTCGCTGACGTCATCGGGCAGGAGCACGCCAAGCGGGCGCTGGGGATGGCCGCTGCGGGAGGGCACAACCTGCTCATGCGCGGGCCGCCCGGCTGCGGCAAGACGCTGCTCGCGCGCACCATCCCCTCGATCCTGCCGCCAATGACGAACGACGAAGCGATCGAGGTGACACGCATCCACAGCGTCGCGGGGATGCTCGCCCCGGGCGCCGGGCTCATGCGGGAACGCCCCTTCCGCGCGCCCCACCACACCATCTCGCACGCGGGGTTGGTGGGAGGTGGATCGCATCCACGCCCGGGCGAGATCACGCTCTGCCACCACGGCGTGCTCTTTCTCGACGAGCTGCCCGAGTTCGGCGCACAGGCGCTGGAGGTGCTGCGGCAGCCGCTCGAGGACCGCATCATCACCATCAGCCGCGCGCGGCTGTCGGCGACGTTCCCCGCGAGCTTCGCGCTGGTGGCCGCCCAGAACCCGTGCCCCTGCGGCTACCGCGGCGACCCCATGCGGGAGTGCCGCTGCTCGCCGGGGGCGGCGGCACGCTACCAGCGGCGCGTGTCGGGCCCCGTGCTGGACCGCATCGATATCTTCATCGACGTACCCCGCGTGGACTACGAGAAGCTCGCCGCCTCGGAGCCCGGCGAGCCCTCCGCCGTGATCGCGGAGAAGGTCCGGGCCGTCCGCAACGTCCAGCGGGAGCGCTTCGCCGAAACGAACGCGCGCCTGAACGCGGAGATGGGGCCAGGGGAGGTGCGCGAGTACGCCCAGTCGAAGCTGAACGGCGAGGCGAAGAGCCTTCTGGCCACCGCCACAAAGCAGCTGGCGCTCTCCGCCCGCTCCTTCCACCGCATCCTCAAGGTCGCGCGCACCGTCGCCGATTTCGACGGCAGCGACACGATTGAGGGCAGGCATATGGCCGAGGCGATCCAGTACCGCGAACGGGCGGACTGAGGGACGCTCCCTCCCATCCGAACAAGTGTGTTGACATTGGAACGGGTGTTCGCGTAGGGTTCGTGAACCACTCGAACGGATGTGCGGGCCATGGTGAACATCATCCCCACGATCATCTTCGACGTCTTGCTCGTCGGTGCCGCGGTAGCGCTCTTCGGGGCGGTAATCCGCTCCGCGCTTCCGGGTGGGGAGGGGGCGTACGGCTGCCAGCAGCCGCTCGTGCCTTTCGTTGCGCCGGCCGGCGTATCGCGTTCGGGGCGGATTGCGCCCTGACGGCCTGGGCTGCGCGGGCCCCCTCCCCGCGCAGGCCCGGGCCTTGGCGCGCCACGTGCGTTAGCGGGACATGCGCGCGCAGCTGCGCACGCCGCGGATCGTCTCAATGCGCGTGAGCAGCCTCGAAATCTGGGCGATGCCGCTCGTCTCCAGCGTCGCCAGCACCGTCACCGTGCCGTTGCCGTTCTTGGTCGTGGCCACGTCGACCATGTTCACGTCTTCCGCCGCAACGAAGGTGCTGATGTCGCGCAGGAGACCTACGCGGTCCCACGCCTCCACCTGCACGGTCGCGAGGTAGCGCTGCTCGTCCGTGCCGCCCCAATCGACATCGATGAGCCGGTCGCGTTCGCGCTCGTGCAGCACGTTGTGGCAGTCGGCGCGGTGGACGGTCACGCCACGGCTGCGCGTCACGTAGCCGCGCACGCTGTCGCCGGGCAGGGGGTTGCAGCAGCGCGCGAGGCTTGTTTCGAGCCCGCCCGCGCCAAGCGCACGCAGGCCCAGGCCACTGCCGCGCCGGGCGGAGGGCCGCCCCAGGAGTATCTCATCCGGCTCGTCGCGCGCCTCCTGTCGCTGGAGCAAGGCACTCGCCTTGTGCGTGAGCGATTCGACGCTGATATCGCCGTAGCCGATGGCGGCGAGCAGGTCGTCCCAGCTCTTGCCGGGGAAGAGCGCCAGCACGTCGTCCTGGTGCTCGGCCAGATCGAAGGCAAGGCGGCGCATCTCGCGATCGAGCATCTCGCGTCCGCGGTCGACGCTCTCGGCGCGCTGCTGTTTCCGGAACCACTGCCGCACCTTCTGGCGGCCGTTCGAGGTATGCAGGTAGCCGAGGCTCTCGCTGAGCCAGTCGCGCGAGGGGCCGCTGCGGGCGCGGCTGCGCATGATCTCGACTACGTCGCCGTTCTGGAGGGCGGTGTTGAGCGCGGCCATCTTGCCATTCACCTTCGCCCCGATGGTCTGGTGGCCGAGGTCGGTGTGGATGCGGTAGGCGAAGTCGAGGGGGGTGGCGCCAGCGGGAAGATCGAGGACGTCGCCTTTCGGGGAGAGGACGAACACCTGGTCGTCGAACACGTCGGTCTTCACGCTCTCGATGAACTCCTCGGCCCCGGCGAGTTCGCGCTGCCATTCGAGGAGCTGCCGCAGCCAGGCGATACGCTCCTCGTCCTGCGCCGTTCGGTCTCCGCCGCCCTTGTAGCGCCAGTGGGCGGCGACGCCGTACTCGGCCACACGGTGCATCTCGTAGGTGCGTATCTGCACCTCGAGCGGGCGGGCGCCGGGGCCGATCACGCTGGTGTGCAGGGACTGGTACATGCTCGCCTTGGGGCTGGCAATATAATCATCGAACTGGCCGGGGAGCGGCCGCCAGGTGGCGTGGACGACGCCGAGCGCGGCGTAGCAGGCGGCAACGTCGTGCACGAGCACGCGCAGCGCGAGCAGGTCGTAGATCTGGTCGAACGACTTGGCCTCATGCCCGTAGCGCCGCGCCTTCTCGTAGATCGAGTAGATGTGCTTCGCGCGCCCCGTGACTTCGGCCTCGACTCTGGCATCGTCGAGCTGGACGCGCAGCCCCGCGGCCACGTCTTCGATGTAGCGCTCGCGGGCGGGTCGCGTCGCGTCCAGACGGGCCGCGATCTCCTTGAAGCGCTCCGGTTCGAGGTAGCGGAAGGCAAGGTCTTCGAGTTCCCACTTGATCTGCCAGATGCCAAGGCGGGTGGCCAGCGGGGCGAATATCTCCATTGTCTCGCGGGCGATGCGCCGCTGTTTCTCGGGCGGCAGCGCCCAGAGCGTGCGCATGTTGTGGAGGCGGTCGCAGAGCTTGATGAGGACGACGCGCACGTCCGCCGCCATCGCCAGGAGCATCTTGCGGAGGTTCTGCGCCTGGACGCCGCCGCTGTCAGTCTCATCCACGCGCAGGGGAAGCTTGTGGAGCTTGGTCAGCCCCTCCACGAGCAGGGCGGCGTCGTCGCCGAAGCGCTTCGCGATGTCGGCGTTCGGGACGCCGCAGTCCTCCTGCACGTCGTGCAGCAGGGCGGCGATGACGGACGCCTGGTCGAGTTCGAGCCCGGCGACGAGTTCCGTCACCTCGACCGGATGGGTGATGTAGGGGTCGCCGGTGCGACGCAGCTGGCCCTTGTGGCTCGCTTCCGCGAACGCGTAGGCGTCGGCGATCAGCTCGACGCGCTCCCGGGGGAGGTAGCTCCCGACGCGATCGAGGAGGGCCGTAACAGCGGGGGGAGCCTGAGGACGCTCCAGGGCGCGCACGTACTTTCTCGTTGGACGGTTCCGCCAGTATCGTAGCAGCCAGGCCCACTAGCCGGACTGGACAGCATGAGCGGACGGTTTCAGACGCCACGCGGTACGGAGGATATCCTCGCCGGGGAGCAACCCTACTGGCGCATGATCGAGGAGGCGATCGGCGAGATCACGCGCCTGTTCGGCTACGAACGCATCGACACGCCCTCCTTCGAAGCCGCCGCCCTCTTCGAGAAGGGCACGGGCGATACGACCGACATCGTCGAGAAGGAGATGTATACATTCGAGGACCGTGGCGGCGAGATCCTCTCGCTCACGCCTGAGGCGACGCCCGCGATCTGCCGCGCCTACCTCCAACACGGCCTGTCCAACCGTCCGCAGCCGGTGCGGCTCTTCACCACCGCGCGCATGTTCCGCTACAGCCGTCCGCAGCTGGGCCGCCTGCGCCAGTTCACGCAGTTCGACTGCGAGGCGATCGGCTCGCCCGCGGCGCTGGTAGACGCCGAGCTGATCGAGCTGCACTGGCGCTTCTACGAACGCCTCGGCCTGCGCAACCTCGAACTGCGCCTCGGGAGCATCGACGACCTCGAGCCCCGGCGCGACTACCTCGATCGCCTGCGCGCCTACTACCGCCCCCTGCGCGAGCGGCTCACCGCGGACAGCCAGCGGCGGCTCGAACGCAATCCCCTGCGCCTGCTCGACAGCAACGACGCGCGCGACCAGGAGCTGCGGGCGGGCGCGCCCACCATCATCGACCAGCTGAGCGAGGAGGCCGCGCGTCACTTCGCCGGCGTGCGCGACGCCCTCACCGCGGCGGGCGTGCCCTTCACCGTCGACCCGCTGCTCGTGCGCGGCCTCGACTACTACAACCGCACGGTCTGGGAGATCGTCCCCGTGGGCGACAGCCGCGCGCAGAGCTCCATCGGCGCGGGCGGACGCTACGACGGCCTGCTGGAGACGCTCGGCGGGCGGGCGACGCCGGCCAGCGGCTTCGCCACCGGGCACGAACGCATCATCCTGGAACTGATGCGCCAGGAGATCACCGTGGCCGGGCCCCCGGCGCCGGACGTGTTCGTGGTCCACGCGGGCAAGGGGGCATCGCGCGCCGCCGTGCGCGCGGGCGCCGATCTGCGCGCTGCGGGGCTGGCCACGTTCGTGGGGGAGGCGGGCCGCTCGTTGCGTGCGCAGCTGCGGCGCGCGAACGGGAGCGGCGCGCGCATCGCCGTCATCATCGGCGAGGACGAACTCGCCCGCGGCACAGCTGCCCTGAAAGACCTGCGTGCGGAGGACGGCGAGCAAGAGGAAGCGCCTCTTGGGGAGGTCGCTGCGCGGATCGCGGGCCGCCTGCGTCCCCGCGCGGGTGGGCGGGCGGGCGCGGAGGATGCGCCCGCCGCACAATAGGCGTCATGGAAGAGGCCGTACGCCGCCGCCTCGGCGAGCTCCAGGCGCGCTTCGACGCGATCACAGAGGAGATGGGGCTGCGCGAGGTCGCTGCTGATTATGACAAGAGCATGCTGCTCGCCCGGGAGCGAGCCGAGAGCGCGCCTGTCGTCCAGCTCCTCAACGACTACCTCGAAACCGAGCGTACGCGCGACGAGGCCCGGGACCTGCTGGGCGAGCAGGACGCCGAGCTGCGCGAGCTCGCCGAAGCAGAAGTGGCCGTGGCGGACGAACGTCTGGCCACGCTCGATCAGGCGATCCTGCGCGCCCTCCTGCCGAAGGACGCGCGTGACGACCGGAACGTGATCATGGAGATCCGCGCGGGCGCGGGCGGCGAGGAGGCAGCCCTCTTCGCCCAGGAGCTCTATCGCGCCTACTACCGCTATGGCGAGCGGCGGGGCTGGCGCACGCAGCTCATCAGCATCTCGGAGACGGGGCTGGGCGGCTACAGGGAGGTCATCTTCAGCGTGACCGGCGCGGGCGCGTTCTCCCGCCTGAAGTACGAGAGCGGCGTCCACCGTGTGCAGCGCGTCCCCGAAACCGAGGCGCAGGGACGCATCCACACCTCCACCGCCACGGTCGCCGTCCTGCCCGAGGCGGAGGCGGTCGATGTCGAGGTCAACGAGAAAGACTTGCGGATCGACATCTTCCACGCCTCCGGCGCCGGCGGCCAGAACGTCAACAAGGTGGCGACGGCGGTGCGTCTCACCCACCTCCCCACAGGCCAGGTCGTCATCTGCCAGGACGAACGCTCACAGCTGAAGAACCGTGCGAAGGCGATGACCGTGCTGCGCTCACGCCTCCTCGCGATGGAGCAGGAGAAGCAGGAGCGGGAGCTCACCGCCGAGCGCCGCACGCAGGTGGGCAGCGGCGACCGGAGCGAGAAGATACGCACCTACAACTTCCCCCAGGACCGCATCACCGACCACCGCATCGGCCTGACCGTGCACAACATGCCCGACCGGCTGGACGGCAACATCGACGACATCATCGACGCAGTGGCAGCGGCGGAAGAGGCGGCGCAGCTGCGGGTTGGCGCGTGAGCGCGCGCGCCGCTGCGGGCCGCGCCCGCGCCGAGCTGGAGGCCGCAGGCATCCCCGACGCCGCGCTCGAAGCGGAGACGCTCACGCGCTACGCGAGCGGTCTCAGCCGCAGCGCCTTCTTCGCCGGCGCGTCCGTCGACGCCGCCGCCCGCGCGCGGCTCGATGCGCTCGTCGCGCGCCGTCTGCGGCACGAACCCACGCCCTACCTGACTGGAGTGCGCGAATTCCACGGGATCGAGCTGCTTGTCGGGCGCGGCGCCCTCATCCCACGGCCCGAAACCGAGCTGCTCGTCGAGATCGGCCTCGCCGAACTCCAGCGCCACCCCGACGCGATCGTGGTCGACGTCGGCGCCGGCTGCGGGAACATCGCGATCGCGCTGGCCAGCACCGCCCCCCACGCGCGCGTGCTCGCGACCGACGTGAGCGCCGTCGCCCTGCGGCTCGCGGCGCGGAACGTCGCGCGCTGCGGCGTAGCGGTCACACTCGTGCGCAGCGATCTCGCCCACGCGATCGCGCGCGCGGATGTGATCCTCGCAAACCTGCCGTACGTGCCCGCGGACGCCATCGTCACGCTGCAGCCCGAGATTCGCTGGTGGGAGCCACGCCTGGCGCTCGACGGCGGCGCGGACGGCCTGGATCTCGTGCGCGCGCTCCTCGCCGACTGTAGCGCGCGGCTGCGCCCCCGTCTCACTGCCTTCGAGGTCGGCCTGGGCCAGGCCGGGCCGGTGGCCGCGCTGGCCGAGGCAATCGGCGCGGAAGCCGACGTCACGCGCGACCTCGCGGGCCGGGAACGGGTCGTGACGGCGCGATGGCGGTAAGGCTCGTCGCGCTCGACATCGACGGCACGATCCTGCCACCGCAGGGACCCCATCGGGGTGTACTCTCGCCCCGCCTGCGGGCCGCCGTGACGGCGCTCGTCGAGTGCGGGCGCACGGTCGTGCTCGCCAGTGGGCGCATGCAGCCGGGCGCCGCCCGCGTCGCCCGCGAACTCGGCCTCAACGGTCCGCTCATCGCACAGGAGGGCTGCGTGATTGCGACCGCGGCGGGCGAGATCGTGCGCGAGATCAGGCTCGATCCGTGGCTGGCGCGCGACATGGCCGCCTGGGCGCGCGAGGGGGGCTATGCCTTCGAGTGGTTTGGCACGAGCCGCTACGCTGTCACCGAGGAGACGCCCGCCACGCGCTACTACGGCGAGATGTGCGCGGTGACGCCCGAGTATCACCCCACGCCGGAGACGCTTGGCATCGCGCCCAACAGCGTCGGCGTGCTGAGCGACCGCGAGCGGTCCGCCACCGTCCACCGCGCACTCGCCGAGCGCCACGGCGAGGCGGTCCACCTGCTCGATTTCCCCGGCATCACGGTTGCGGTCGCGCCCGAAGCATCGAAGGGCCTGGCACTGGAGTGGGTGGCCCGCGACCTCGGCATTGCACGGGGCGACACGCTCGCCATCGGCGACAGCGTGAACGACGCCTCGATGCTCGCCTGGGCAGGGCGAGGGCTGGCCACCGCGCAGGCCGACCGCTACGCCCTCGCAGCCGCGGACGCGGTGCTCCCCGACGAAGAGGACGTCGTCGCGCAAGCGCTCGAACGTCTGCGCTGACGCCTACGTCGGGTCGATGCGGTGCCAGATGCGCATGAGGGCGAGTGCGACCACGAAGATGGCGAGCGCCGATCCCGCCACGGGCAGCACGACGCGCCGCCAATCGAGCGATACGCCCTGGGAGGGGTCCGCGGCGGGCACGGCGATCTGCCCCGTGACCGCGCGAATCCGCGCGACGAGATCGGCCTCCGGCAGCACAGCTGGCGGGCTGGCGCTGCTCCGCGCTACACCGTCCTCGATCAGGAAGAGCGCGGACGCAACCGGCGGCGCGAAGCCGCCCACCCCCCACTGCAGCGCGGCGAGCACGCGCGCGCCCGGCGCGGGCAGATCGGCGAGGGGACAGCCGCCGCTCTCGCCAGCCCCCGCTGCCAGCACGAGCGTCCGTGCCGTGGCTGGGCCCTTGAGGTAGACCTCCGGCGCAATCGCAGCCGATCCGGCGCGGTTCACGAGCGCGCCAACGACGATGACATCGAACCCCTCGATCGAGAGGCGCACGTCCGCGAGGTCGAAACGCTGGCAGCCCGCCTCCTGCGCGCGCACACCCCCACTCATCCTCACTGCCAGCCCCACGAGGAGGATCGCCGCCAGCGCGAGGGCGCCGCAGGCGAGGGTGCCGCGGGCGGGAGCGCCTACGATTCCGCCTGCGCGAACTGGTATATCTTGCCCTCAGTCTTGATCGAGGGCGCGATCACCATCTCCGCGTCCTGGAATTCGCGAATCGTATGCGCGCCGCACATCCCCATCGCCGTCTTCAGCGCCCCGGCCAGGTTCTCCGTGCCGTCGGTGCGGCTGGTGGGGCCGAAAAGCGTCTTCTGCAGCGTCGTATTGACACCCACGAAGACGCGTGTGCCCCGTGGCAGGTCGGCGTGGGAAGTCGCCATGCCCCAGTGGTAGCCACGCCCGGGCGCCTCGGTGGTAGTGGCGAAGGGCGAGCCCATCATCACGCCATCCGCGCCCGCAGCGAAGCACTTGCACACGTCGCCGCCCGTGCGAATCCCGCCATCGGTGATGATCGGCACGTAGTTGCCCGACTCCGCGAGCCAGGCTTCGCGCGCCGCCGCGCAGTCGATCGTCGCCGTCACCTGGGGCACGCCAATGCCGAGTACCTCGCGGCTGGTGCAGCCCGCCCCGGGCCCCACGCCCACGAGCACGGCGGCGACGCCCGAACGCATCACTTCGAGCGTGGCGTTGAACCCGACGGTGTTGCCGACCACGACGGGGATGCGGGTCTGCTCCAGAAGCTTCTCGAAGCGTAAACCCTCGATGCTCGTCGACTCGTGCCGCGCCGTCGTGACCGTGCTCTGGACGACGAGGATGTCCGCGCCCGCCTCCTGCACGAGGGAGGCGTAGCGCTTCGTGCTCCTGGGCGTCACGGAGACGGCGGCGATTGCCCCGTCCTCCTTCATCTCCGCGATGCGCCGCGCGACGAACTCGTCCCGTATCGGTTGCTGGAAGGCCGCCTGCAGAATCGACGTCGCTTCATCGCGGTTCACCGAGGCGACCTCGTCGAGGATGGGCCCGGGATCGTCGTAACGCGTCCAGACGCCCTCCAGGTTGAGCACCCCCAGGCCGCCTGCGCGATGCATCAGGCGCGCGAAGGCCGGGTTGACGACGGCGTCCATCGCCGAGGCGATGAAGGGCAGGGCGAAGTGATACGGCCCGATGTCCATGCCGAGCTCGACGAGCTCGGGGTTGATCGTGAACTCGCCAGGGGCGATGGCAACGTCGTCGAACCCGTAGGCGTAGCGGAGCTGCTTCCGATGGGGTGCGGGCACAGACGATCCCTCCTTCGGGGCATACAAAATGCCGCGCTCTGAGGTCTCAGGCGCGGCGAGCGTAGCGGATACGGGCGCGGACGCTCATCGAAGCGGTTTCCGATCGATGCGGGCGGACTCGAAACGGAGCGTCACGACTGCTCCAAGCGTAGCCCCGCGCAGGCGGAATGATCAATGCGCCGCAAGCAGGATTCGCATACGCCGGTTCATTCTGTGAAGCTGCCCAAAGCATGAACGTGCTCGCCCCGGGCCTCTACGTCGTCGCCACGCCGATCGGCAACCTCGGCGACCTCAGCGAGCGCGCGGGCGTGGTGCTGCGGGCGGCCTCCCTCATCGCAGCAGAGGACACACGCGTCCTGCGCGTGCTCGCTCGCCGCGCCGGTTCCGGCGCCCCCGTGCTCAGCCTCACCGAACACAACGTCGAAGCGCGCATCCCGCGCCTGCTGGCGGCGGCGCGCGAGGGAGTCGTAGCGCTCACTTCGGATGCGGGTACCCCGCTTATCGCCGACCCGGGCGCGCGCGCCGTAGCGGCCGCGCACGGCGCGGGCGTACGCGTCTTCGC
Organism: Tepidiformaceae bacterium; assembly: GCA_963422605.2. Taxonomy (GTDB): domain Bacteria; phylum Chloroflexota; class Dehalococcoidia; order Tepidiformales; family Tepidiformaceae; genus UBA2991. Next base: position 2,005,822 of record CAXXUF010000002.1, on the reverse strand, counting down.
CGTGCCCGGGCCCTCGGCGCTGGCGGCAGCCGTCTCGGTCGCGGGGTTTGCCGCGAGCGACGTCCACTTCCTCGGCTTCCTGCCGCGCGCCCGGGGAGAGCGGCGGCGACGGCTGACGCAGGCCGCCGCCGCCGCGGAGACGCTCGTCTTCTTCGAGAGTCCGCGCCGCCTCTCGGCCTCGCTCGACGACGTGGCCGGCGCCCTCGACGACCCGCCTGCGGCCCTCTGCCGCGAGCTCACGAAGCGCTACGAGGAGACCGTGCGGGGGCGCGCCTCCGAGCTGGCTGAGCGCTTCGCGGAGACGCGCGGAGAGTGCACGGTGGTCGTTGACGCGCGCGGCTGGGCGGCAAGCGGCGACGAGCGCGAGCTGCGCGCCTGGCTGGAGGAGATGCGCGACGCGGGGGCGCGTCGCTCCGCGGCGGCGGCGATGGCAGCCCGCCGCTTCGGCGTCCCCCGAGCCCACGCCTACGAGGCATGGCCGGACGGGGAGGCGTAGCGGGCAGCATGAGATGTGTTACGCCGCCTTGGACACGCGTATCCGGAGTCAGGTAGCAGCATGCAGGGGCTAGTCGATCGCATCCTTGCTCGTATCCGACGCCTAGATAAAGGAGTGCTTGTCTGGGCGCTTTTTTGGTCATTCCTGGCTGCAGGTGGTACGGCACTTTCGAGCGGGCGCTGCTAGGCTGCCAATAGTCAGCGGAATACCGATACAGGAACGCCCGCCATAACGGCGGGCGTTCCTTGATGTATCAGTGAGATACTGGCCGGAGCAGCAGGAGGATAATCGAAGATACCGCTGAGCAAATCGCCAACTTTTTTGACTGCATCAATGGCCCGCCGTCCTGACTCCATATCTCCTTCTGCACGTATGGCAGCGCTTTCACCGAAGTTCTCAACCGCGATGACGGTCGAAGTAGCGACTGTAGTGACGACCCCACGCGACACAGCACCTACCGCATCGGCAAATGCCCGCTCTACCTCGTGGCGTTCACGGGCCAAAGCTCCTTGGCGCTCAAGGGCAACGACAACTGGTTCAGGTAGGTGAGCTTTAACAGGCTTATCGCTGATCAGAAGCCCAACTGCAGATCGCAGCACCGATTCTGCTGGGCCACACAATCGAGCTGGAACCGCGACGTAGGGACTGGGATAGCTGGTGAATGCCTGTACACCAGTGCAGGCCTGATTGTGCGGCTCGGTGACCGGCTCGGCGACATTGACCGCCGCGTGGGCGGTCGGGCTGTGGACGGTGGGGCTGATGCCAGCAGCGAGCAAGGCGACGGCAGCAACGGGGGCGCGCCTCCGCGCTGGCCGAGCGCTTCTCGGAGACGCGCGGCGAGTGCACGGTGGTCGTCGACGTGCGCGGCTGGGCGGCGGGCGGCGACGAACGCGAGCTGCGCGCCTACCTGGAGGAGATGCGGAACGCGGGGGCGCGGCGCTCGGCGGCGGCAGCAGCGGCCGCACGGCGCTTCGGCGTCTCGCGGGCGGACGCCTACGGGGCCTAGCCGGAAAGGAGGCGTAGCGCGGTAGCACCCCTGCCCGTCTCGCGATCACACCGCGCTTGCTAACTGCTTCCAGAAGCCCTCCCGGCCGCATCCAGGACCGCCTCCACGGCTCCCCGGATAATCGACTTTATGAGAGCGCGTCGGGGTACAGTGGCGGTGGTTGCGTTGTATCCGATGAGCCTGTCGAACGTACGAACAATGACACGGATGATGCCTTTCACAAGTGCTCTTCCTTTCGCTGTACAGCCGTGTGAGAGCGCGAAATTCACGACGGGCAGACCTTGTGCGGTCGGAGGGCCATCACCTCCACCCTATCCCCTGAGCAAGTGCCTCACAAGATCGGAACGCCCGCCCCTTGGGGGGCGGGCGTTCCTGAGAAGTCTGTCGCTGAATTCCTACGGATGTGGAGTAGTTGGGGTCGGAGTCGGAGTGGGAGCCGGCTCCGGCATTGGAATTGTCGGTGTCGGTGTCGGGGTTGGCGTGGGAGTCGGGGTCGGAGTTGGCGTGGGAAGCGGGGTCGGAGTTGGTGTGGGAGGCGACGCTAGGCGGGGATAGTTGGGGAACATCCACGGGCATTCTCCCGGGCACATAGGCGCAGGGCTAGGTGCCAAAATCGACCGTATAATCGACCGTATCTTGTTAACAACTTCGGGAATCTTATGGAGGTTGCGCCCCAGCGACTCCCCTACCCTGCAGGACAAAACTACGTACCGCACACGAGGGTCTGGATAACTAGCGACTGGGGCCAAGCCTTCACAAGCCTGATCGGTCACCTCGACTTCGGTGACCGGCTCGGCGACATCGACCGCCGCGTGGGCGGTCGGGCCGTGGATGGTGGGGCTGATGCCAGCAGCGAGCAAGGCGACGGCAGCAACAGCGATAGCGGCACGTTGCCGCGGCCCGTCAAGGGTCTGCTCACGGCACGGCGCGAATCCGGCACTGCGCCGCCCTAACGCGTCGCGGTGCTAGACTGGCCTGAGCGCTCTCCGAAAGGGATCCCGTGGCCGAACGCATCTTCGTGGGTGTGGCCTGGCCCTACGCCAACTACCTTCTGCACGCAGGCCAGGCAGCGGGGGCCTACCTCCCCGCCGATATCTTCGCGCGCTACCACCGCATGCGCGGGGACGACGTGCTCATGGTCTCGGGCTCCGACTGCCACGGCACACCCATCACCGTGGCCGCCGACGCCGAGGGCGTCAGCCCGCAGGCGATCGTCGACCGCTACCACCCGAAGATGATCGAGACGTGGGAGCGCTTCGGCATCTCCTTCGACCTCTACACGACGACGCTGACAGAGAACCACTACGAGACGGTCCAGGAGATCTTCACGCGGCTGCTGGAACAGGGGCTGCTCTACCGCGACACGCAGGACCAGCTGTACGACCCCGAAGCGGGGCGCTTCCTGCCCGACCGCTACGTGGAGGGCGTTTGCCCGCTCTGCCGCTACGCGGAGGCGCGTGGCGACCAGTGCGACAGCTGCGGCTCGCAGCTCGACGCCGTCGACCTCATCGAGCCGCGCAGCAAGCTCAGCGGGGCGACGCCCGAGGTGCGCGAGTCGGAGCACTTCCTGCTACGGCTCTCCACCTGCGACGACGAGCTGCGTGCGTGGGTGCGTAAGCAGGCGCACTGGAGACGGAACGTCGCCAACTTTACCTTGGGCATGCTCGAGGAGGGGCTCAGGGACCGCGCGATCACGCGAGACATCAACTGGGGCGTGCCCGTACCCGTCGAGGGGTACACCGACAAGCGCATCTACGTGTGGTTCGACGCCGTCATCGGCTACCTCTCGGCAGCGAAGGAGTGGGCGCGCCGCCGGGGCGAGCCCGAAGCCTGGCGCGACTGGTGGGAGGATGGCGAGACGCGCGCCTGGTACTTCATCGGAAAGGACAACATCGTCTTCCACACGCTCATCTGGCCAGCCATGCTGATCGGCTACGGCGGCCTGAACCTGCCCCACGACGTGCCTGCCAACCAGTACGTCAACTTCTCCGCAGGGCAGAAGCAGAGCAAGTCGAAGGGCACGGCGACGTGGCTGCTCGACCTGCTCGAGACGTACGACGCCGACGTCGTGCGCTTCTACCTGACACAGATCATGCCCGAGACGAGCGACTCCGAGTTCCGCGAGGAGGAGCTCATCCGCGCGAACAACGAGGTGCTGATCGCGACCTGGGGCAACCTCGTGAACCGCGTGCTGGCGATGATCAGGCGCAACTTCGACGGCGCCGTCCCCGCGCCCGCCGCGCTGGGCGCGGAGAGCGCAGCGCTGCTCGCGACCGTGCGCGGCGGCTTCGAGCGCGCCGGCGCCGAGTACGCCGCCTGTCAGTTCCGGGGGGCGCTGCGCGAGGCCCTCGCCGTGGCGCAGGCCGCCAACCGCTACCTCGACGGGCGGGCGCCCTGGAAGGCCGTGAAGGAGGACCGCGCGCACGCCGCCGAGACGCTCTTCACGGCGCTGCAGGCGATATCGGGCCTGTGCGCCCTGCTACACCCCATCCTGCCCTTCTCCACGGACCGGCTTCACGCCACGCTCGGGCACGAGGGCACGCCCGAGAGCGCGGGCTGGACGCTGACGGAAGCGCCGCCCGGGCGCGCGCTGGGTGAGGGCGGGGCGCTCTACCGCAAGCTCGATCTTCTCGAACCGGCCACCGCCTGATGCGTCTGGTCGACTCCCACAGCCACCTGCAGGACCCACGCTTCGACACGGACCGCGAAGCGGTCCTCGCGCGCGCGGAAGCAGCCAGCGTGGCCATGATCGTCGTCTGCGGCGAGGACCTCGCGTCCAGCGCGGCAGCGGTTGTGCTTGCCGAGCGGCAAGCACAACCGCGCCTGCTCGCAACCGCCGGCTTCCACCCGCATGAGGCGGCAGCAGCGTCGGACGCGGCGCTCACCGAGCTCGAGACGCTCGCGGAACGCGCGCCTGTCGCCGCCATCGGCGAGATCGGGCTCGACTTCCACTACGAGCGTGCGCCCCGCCACACACAACAGCGGGCGTTCGACTCGCAGCTCGCGATCGCGGCACGTCTCGGGCTCCCCGTGTGCGTGCACTCTCGCGCCGCCGAGGCGGAGATCGAACCGCACCTCGCCCACTTCGCCACCTGCTCGCCTCTCGCCGGGGAAGGGCGGCCGCTGGGGGTGCTGCACGCCTTCGGGGGCACGCTGGAGCAGGCGCAGCGGTACGTCGAGCTGGGATTCCTCATCTCGCTCGCCTGCTCCGCGGGCTATCCCGGAAACGGCGAGGCCCGTCGCGTGGCCGCTGGCCTGCCCCTCGCAGCGCTCCTCATCGAAACCGACAGCCCCGCGCTCCCGCCGCAGTCCCGCCGCGGCACACGGAACGAGCCCGCACAGGTGCGCGCCGCCGCGGAAGCGGTCGCGGAAGCGCGCGGCGCGACCGTCGAGGCGGTCGCCGCCGCCACCGCCGCGAACGCGGCCCGCCTCCTGGAGAGCACCACCGCCGTGGGGGCAGCCCCGTGACGCAGGCGCAGATGGCCACGCTCTACGGTCCCGTCGCCGAGGACATGATCCTCGTGGAGGACTTGCTCGAATCGGTGAAGCGCGTGGAGCTCGCGCCCCTGCGGCTCATGCTCGACCACGCGCTCGCACCGCGCGGCAAACGCCTGCGGCCCGCGCTCGTGCTGCTCGCGGGCACGTTCGGCGACTACAACCTCAACCGACTCGTCCCGCTCGGCTCGGCGATCGAGCTCCTCCACACCGCCAGCCTCGTGCACGACGACGTGGTCGACGGCGCGACGAGCCGTCGCGGACGCCCCACCACCAACGCTGTGTTCGACAACGCCCTGACTGTGCTCCTGGGCGACTTTCTGTTCGCGAATGCAGCGGAGATGGTGACACGCACGGGCAGCCTCGCCGTCACCCGCCTCTTCGCGCTCACGCTCATGAAGATGACGAGCGGGGAGCTCGATCAGGACGCCGCCGCCTTCGACGTCGCGCGCGACGTGCAGCACTACCTCTGGCGCATCGGCGGCAAGACCGCCGCCCTCTTCGCGAACTCGACGCAGGGCGGCGCCGTCCTCGCGGGCGGCGGCGAGGAGGCGATCGAGGCACTCCGCAGCTATGGCTACAACCTCGGCATGGCGTTCCAGATCATCGACGACATCCTCGACTTCGTAGGCAACGAGGCCGAGATGGGGAAGCCCGCCGGGGGCGACCTCCTCGAAGGCACGATCACGCTGCCCGCACTCTTCTACCTGGAGTCAGCTCCACGCGAGAACCCCGTGCGCCACTTCCTCGCGAACGGGCACGAACGGGAAGGGCACCTGCGCGAAGCTCTCGCCGCCGTCGTCGACTCGGATGCCATCGAGTCCTCCCGGGCGATGGCGCGCGAGTTCGTGGAGCGCGCCGTTGCGGGCCTCGCGGGCCTCGATACGAACAGCTCGCGCGGCACGCTCGAAGAGCTCGGCGTCTACGTACTCACCCGCCGCAGCTAGCGCCGGCCCGCGCTATCGTCAGCTGCGGCGCTTCAGCTCCCTCGGAAGCCGCGTGGGCACGCCCTTCTTGATGACATCGCGCCGATCGTAGGCGGCCTTCACTTCGCTCGGACCGATCGGGTTGTTGAACATGTCCACCAGATCGCCCCTGGCCGCCGTCTCGCGCATGTCGAGGAGGGCGGAGCGCTCGCCCCGCGTGAGGCGCTTCTTCGGCGTCGGCTTGTTGATCTCGGGGTGCTCGTTCGGACGCCCGCCGGTGACGCGCTTGGAGACCTTCTTGCCCAGGTGCCAGTAGGTGCCGTCGTCGGGAATCTTGCGGGGGTAGCCCTCGCGGAAGGTGAAGGCAGTGAACGACGTCGGCATGATGCGCCCCGAGTCCTCGTAACACTCGGGGCAGGGGACAGCCTCCGTGGCCTCCCGCATGGGCCGCAACTCCTCGAACACACCGTGGCAGGGCTGGCAGTAGTACTCGTACAGGGGCATGGAAACCTCCACTCGGATCGAGCGACTCGTCGTAGCAATCATTCTACTGCCTCCGCGCCAGCGGGAAACGGCCTCCGCTCAGGCCCTTCGTTCGAGCGCGCCCACGCCTTCCACAAAGCGGCTCGCGTTCAGCTCGCGCTCGAGGTGGTAGCGCACGAGCTCCGCGAGCGCCGCCTGCAGCTCGCGGGCGCGATCGGGCGGCATGCGCAGGGCAGCGAACGCGGGTGCATCCACACGACGCGCGAACCGCAGCAGCTTGATGACCGCGACCGAGACGGTGCGCCCCCCGCCTGCATCGGGGCGGCACGACGAGCAGACGAGCCCGCCCGTGACCGGGGAGAGCAGCGCCGGCTCCTCCGGCAGACGCCCGCCGCAGACCGCGCAGCCGTCGATCTGTGGCTCGTAGCCGAGGAGCGAGAGCAGGCGCAGCTCGAAGTGGCGCGTCACGGACGCCCCGCCGCCCTCCTCGATCGCCTCCAGCGCCGCCACGAGGAGCGCGTAGATCGCGGGCAGCGGCTGGCGCTCCTCCAGGAAGCGATCGACGAGCTCGAGGCAGTAGAGCGCCTCCGCGCTGGCGTCTAGGTCCTCGCGCACCCCACGGTAGGCGGAGACGGTCTCAGCCTGGGTGAAGACGTCCAGGTTGCGCCCCCGCGCCACGAGCAGGCGGCTGCGGGTGAGGGGTTCGAGGTGGCCGCGCATGCGGCTGCGCGCTTTGCGCACGCTGCGCGCGATCGCCTCGAATTTGCCCTCGCCCTCGCTGAAGACCGTGAGGATACTGTCTGCCTCGCCGAGGTTGCGGCGGCGCAGGACAATCCCTTCCGCGCGGTAGACGCGCGGGCGTGCTGCCACGCTACAGATCCTGGCGCCCTTCGAGCGCGCGCGAAAGCGTCAGGTCGTCCATGTACTCGATATCAGCCCCACTCGGGAGCCCCCGCGCGAGGCGTGTAACGCGCACCCCCAGGGGCTGGAGCAGGCGCTGCAGGTACATGGAGGTCGCCTCCCCCTCGAGGCTTGGGTTCGTCGCCATGATGATCTCCGCGATGCCGCCCGCCTCCACCCGCTGCACGAGCTCCCCGATGCGCAGCTGCTCGGGGCCAACGCCCTCGATCGGGTTGAGCGAGCCGTGGAGGACATGGTAGAGCCCGCGGTAGCCACCCGTCCGTTCGACCACGAGTACGTCGAGCGGCTGCTCAACGGCGCAGATGAGCGTGCGGTCGCGCTGATCGCTGGTGCAGAAGGCACAGGGGTCGCGCTCGGTGATGTTGAAGCACGTCCCACAGAACACGATGCGTCGCTTCACGTCGCCGAGCGCCCGCGCGAGCGCGAGCGCGTCGTCCTCCGGCGCGCGGAGCACATGGTAGGCGAGGCGCTGCGCGGACTTGGGGCCGATCCCCGGGAGCTTCGTGAACTCCTGAACCAGGCGGACGATCGGCTCGGGCGCGCTGGTGGCTGGCACTCCGCGCTAGCCGCCGGGCCCCGGCAGGTCGAGTCCGCCAGCGAAAAGCCCGATGGAGTCCGCCTGCAGGGCGCTGGCGCGCTCCGAGGCGTCGTGGATGGCGGCCATCACCAGGTCCTCGAGCATCTCCACGTCGTCCGGGTCGACGACATCGGGCTCGATCGCGATGGCCTGGACCTTCTGCTCACCCGTCATCGTGACGCGCACGGCGCCGCCGCCCGCGCTGCCCTCGACCGTCTGCGAGGCGAGCTGCTCCTGCGCGCGCTGCAGCGCCGCCTGCGCCTCGGCGAGCTGGCCCGCCTGGGCACCGCTGCGTCCACGCACACCACCACCCCGCCGCAGGTAGCGATTGCGTCCACTGCTCTTCGCCATCAGGCGTTCTCCACAGGCCCGGGCGGTCTGCGCGGGGGTGGCGCGGCGGTCTCGACCGGCCTGGCGCCCAGCGCACGGGCGGCTTCCGCGAGATGCCCACCCCTGACCGGTCGCGAAGCGGCTGCTGTCTTCTCGATCTGCCGCACGGAGAGCGTCACCGGATGCTTGAGCAGCTCCTCTGCCTTCTGCTCGACGAGCGTGCGACCATCGTTCGCGATCTTCTGCATATGCAGAGGATAGTAGAAGCCGAGCTCAAGCTGGCCATCCTCCATCGAGAGCACCTTGCAGGAGCCGTTCAGCCAGGCAGCGATCACGGGCTTCGTCATCTGGCAACGCTCGTATAGCTCCTGCAGAAAGCGCTCCTCACGGCTGGGCGTCTTGCCGCCAGAACCGCGGGCAGCGCCCTGCTTGCGCACGGGGCGCCGCCCGCCCCGCGCTGGCTGACTGTTCATGTTCTCAGCGGCGGGCGCAGGCGCAGATGCAGCCTGCGCGGGACCAAGCACGGCAGCCGCACAGGCCACTTCAAGCGGTACAGGGTTGCCGGGGTCGCGGCGGAAATCGGCGTCCGCCAGCTCTGCGACCGCGGCGCTGAGCGCCCCGACCTCGGGCGCGCGCGCGCGCGCGGCGGCGAGCAGCTGCTCCCGCAGCGTGTCGATCGTCTCGCGCGTGAAGCGGGCGATGTCGAGGCCGTCGCCGGCGACCTCGCGCGCGATCGCGAGGGCAGCGCCGAGATCGCGTTCGATGAGCGCGGCGGCGAGCTTCTCTGTGCGCTCGTCGCGCACGAGCCCGAGCGATTCGAGCACGTCGTCGGTGGTGGGAGCGGGGCCGTACATCGAGGCGATCTGTTCGAGCAGGGTGATGGCGTCGCGGAGGGCGCCGCGACCCTCCTGCGCGATCGCCAGCAGGCCCTCGTCGGGGACGGTGTAACCCTCCTGCTCGGCGATGAAGCGCAGCCGTGAGACGATCGCCTCGACAGGCACGCGGCGGAAATCGAAACGCTGGCAGCGCGAGATGATCGTCGGCGGGAGCTCGTGAAGCTCGGTTGTGGCGAGGATGAAGATGGCGTGCGGGGGCGGCTCCTCCAGCGTCTTGAGGAGCGCGTTGAACGCGCCCGTCGTGAGCATGTGCACCTCGTCGAGGAGGTACACCTTCCGGTCGAGGTCGCTGGGGGCGAAGGCGATCTTGTCGCGTAGCTCACGAACATCGTCGATGCCGCGGTTACTGGCGGCGTCCATCTCGATCAGGTCGAGGGCGGCGCCGCGGTTGATCGCCTCGCAGGAGCGGCAGGCGTTGCAGGGCTCGCCGTCGCGGCAATCGCCGCAGTTCACCGCCTTCGCAAGGATGCGCGCGGTGGTGGTCTTGCCCGTGCCGCGCGGCCCGGCGAAGAGGTAGGCGTGCGCCACCTGGTCCGTGGAGAGGGCGTTGCGGAGCGTCGCCACGACGTGGTCCTGGCCGGCTACTTCCTCGAAACCGCGCGGTCGCCATTTGCCGTAGAGCACCAAGCCTCCACCGGGCGCGAACGCCGAAGGCCAGTATAGAACGGATGTCCGCTGCCTGCCCGCCCGCAGCGCGCCAGCCTGCGCGGACCTTACGGGATCGCAGAGGCGGGGGCCTGTCCAGCCCCCGCCTCCACATTCACCCGGACCAGGGCCTCGCCCGCGGGCAATGCCCCACGACTGGCAGCTAGGCCGCGCGGGCCAGCTGGTGCTGCTCGCGAAGACGCTCCAGGCGGAGCTCACCCTTCTCGATCTCGTGGCTGTGCGCCCGCGTGACGCGCAGCGCCTGCCACGCCTTGCGGAAGCGCCACTCCGGCGAATTCACCATGAGGAACCGCTCCAGAAGAACCGACCGGGCCATTTCGTGCTCAATCACAGATCACCTCCGTCTGAGCAATGGCGGCAGCACCCCCGCCACGGGAGCGTCGCCAGGCATCGGGGTGGGGTCACGAGACCGCTTGCGCCTGTTCGGGTCCAGGTACTTCGCGTGCGATCAGGAAACAAAACGATCGAGAGACCCCACTCGGGTCCCTCCTACGCCTGCGGAGTTAGCTGACGGGCTACGACTGGAGGTGTCGTCCGCGCGTGCGGTTCGCCCCTGATGTGACGGTTCCCCCGCTCCCCCGAAAGGGATTTGGCGGCAGCGGATACTGCCCATCTACCGTGACACGCGCGCACTAACAGGCAAGTGATGCGCTGCGATCTCGTCAGAAGTGGACTGTGAGCCAGACTGTCGGCCGATCCGGCGCCGTCGAGGCGACGCGATGGCGGCGGTGCGCTGCGATCCTGATCCAGGCGCCCGCTTCCAGCTCCGCCACCTCGCCATCCTCGAACTCGATGCACGCCTGGCCGCAGAGAACCAGCGCGAACTCGCGCTCGGGCTGGTCGTACCAGAAGTCCACGGGCGAGCTGTGTCCCCTCGATACGATCCGCTCGATACGCGTGGTACCGCTCTCCACGAGTGTCTCCGCCAGCTCCTCGGGGAGGTTCGTGGGGAGATCGCGCAGCAGGTTCCCGCCCACGACGCCAGCCTCAGCGCGCCGCCGCCAGCACGGCGCGCGCCGCCTCAGCGGCGAGGCGCGCGCCCTCCGCGGGCGGGTGGCTCCGCAGCGCATCACTGAAGACCTCGACGGCGGTTGGGCCGTGCCTGCCGATCTCATCGAGGATGCGGAGCAGGCCAACGAGATCGATGGCGCCCTCGCCCGGGAGGAGGCGGCTGCGCATCGTTTCCTCCACGACGTTCGGCTCGGGCGTGGCGGGCGCATCGCTGATCTGCACGTGGATAACCTTCTCGCCGGGGATCGTGCGCAGCAGGTCGGGATCGGGGCCGGAGCGGAACCAGTGCCAGGCGTCGAGAAGCACGCCCGCGTTCGGACGATCGGCGTCACGCACGAGCGTCCAGGCCGCGGCGAGGTTCGGGATGGCTGTCCAGGGCAGGAATTCGAGGGCGAGGCGCTGTCCGGATCGGGCCGCCACATCGCAGGCGAGGGCGAGCCCGGCCGCGGCCTTCTCGTGTTCGATCTCTGGCTCCAGCGTCACGGCCAGCACCGTATCCGCACCGAGCGTCCCGGCGATACCGCAGATGCGTGCCGTCTCCTCAACGATCGCGATGCGCGCCGCGGGGCCCTTCGCCCAGGCAGTGGTGTACTCCAGCATCGCGAGCGCCACGCCCGCTCGATCAAGGACGGCCCGCATCGCCTCGTCCGAGAGGCCCTCTGCGCGGGCTTCGTCGTAGTGCGACATCCACATCGAGATGCCCGCGAAGCCGTTGGCGCTCGCTGCCCGTACACGCTCGGCGAAGGGCGCGCTCGCGATCGCGCCGAGGCAGAGCACGAGATCGTCGCGAGCGAGCATGGTTGGTTCCCTCACGCGCGCATCATACGAGCGGGGCTCGCCGGGGGGCTGGCTCTGCGTCAGGCGTAGCAGGCGGCCGTCTCCCAGGTGATGAGCAGCCCCTGCAGGTGCGGACGCCAGTTCGGGCGCCAGTGGCCGCCGGACTCTTGCGTGAAGAGCTCATCGAGGCGCTCCGCCACGCGCGCCGCCGCCCCCGTCACCTCCGCCGCCTCGACTTCGCCGAGCGCGAAGTCGACCGCCTCCTCCGCGCTCGCGGGGAGCGCCGCCTGCTCGGGCCAGGCGAACGGCTCGGGGAGGAGCCGCACTTCCGGCAGCAAGCCCGCTTCCCAGAGCACCGGCAACAGCTCCCTGTGGTCCGGTGCCCGCGCCTGCTCGACCGCATACGCGATCTCGAAGAGGCGCGCGTTCCGCGCGGGCGGCGTGGGGCTCCAGATCCAGATCGCCGCACGACGGGTGGCGGCGCAGTCGAGCTTCCGCACGAACTCATCGATTTCGCGGACGAAGTAGACGACATCGACGCTGATGACGGCGTCGCCCTCGACGTTCGCGTCAAGCCAGCCGGCGGGAACGAGCGAGGCGTTCGCGATGCCCGCCTCGGCGGCAAGCGCGAGGAACGCCTCGCCCATGCCCGGCGCGGGCTCGACGTTCGTGAGCGCGCGGCTGCGCAGCGCAAGCGGAAGGCCGATGCGCCCGGCCCCACCGCCGACATCGATCACGTGATCGTCCGCGCGCACGAGCTCGGCGAGCCGCGCGAGGTTCGGATCCAGCGGGCGGTGCGGGTCGAAGCGGTAGGAAGGCGCGTGCCGGCTCCAGCGTGCGGCGTCGAGGGCGCTCAGCCCCAGCTCGCGGCGCTGCGCGGCGGCTGCATCGATCATCGCCTGGTAGCGCGCGCGAGCCGTCATTGCGCGCGCAGGATAGCCTGTAGCGGGCGCCGTCGCCCGCCCGCTACAGTATGACGAGTCAGGTTCCCGGACGCGGGCGGTCGCGCAGCAGCTCGTATACCAGCGCGCCCAGCACGGCGCCCGCGAGCGGACCGGCCCAGTAGACCCAATGCGCGCTCCACTCTCCGCTTGCGACAGCAGGGCCGAGCGAGCGCGCCGGATTCATCGAGGCGTTCGCGATCGGGCCCCATGCCAGTGCTGCGAGGCCCACGTAGCCGCCTGTCGCGAGCCCCGCGAAACCGCCCTGCGCGCGCTCGTCGGTCGCCACGCCGAAGATCACGAGCGTGAGGAAGAACGTCAGGATGACCTCGGAGAGCAGCGCGGCCTCTGCGCCACCGATACGTGGCGCCGTCGCTCCGGCGTCGCCCGCGCCGCCCACGATGGCGACGATCGCGAGCCCGGCGAGGACACCGCCCGCAACCTGAGCAGCAGCGTAGGCGAGCGCGCGCCGGACGCCGATGCGGCGCGTCGCGAGGAACGCGAGCGTGACCGCGGGGTTGATATGCGCGCCGGAGACGTGGCCGAGCGCAAAGACCACCGCCATCACCACGAGGCCGAAGGCGAGCCCCACACCGACGCTCGTGACCGCGCCGCCGCTGGCGGCGTCCACCGCCAGCGCACCCGCCCCCGCGAAGACGAGCGCGAACGCGCCCAGAGCCTCGGCGAGGCAGCTCGCGGCGGCACCGCGGCGGTCCCCGAGCCAGACGCGGTCAGCGGCCCCGCCGAGCAGATCAACCACAGTCGGTCCCGGGTGTACGCGCCCGCATTAGTCCACCTCCAGCGCAAACAGCGGAGTATACGGGCGGGGTTGTGATCGGGTGACGCACGGCTGGGTGGGGGGCGGCAGGAGCCGCAACGCCGTCAGATGACGGACGGGTCGAACTCGCTCGCGATGTGGCCCTCCGCCGTCAGGCGCGCGAACTCTTCGTCGGAGACGCCCAGCAGCTCGCGGTAGACGTAGTCGTTGTCCTGCCCCAGCGCAACAGGCGATCGGCGGATGCCGCCCTCGCTCGCGGGCAGCTCATACACAGGGCCGGGGTAGCGGTAGCCACCCACGTCGTCCTCGATCACGCGCGTGTGATAGAGCCGCCGCTCCTGTACATGCGGATCGGAGAGCACCCGCCAGGAGGGGAGCACCGGCGCGGCGGGCACGCCCGCCTCCTGCAGCCGGTGGAAAAGCGCCTCGTCCCCGAACTGCCGTGTCCACTCGGCGAGCTTCGTGTCGAGCATGTCCTGGCGGGCAGTGCGCCCCGCGACGGCCGCGAGATCGGGCGCAAGCGCCCAGTCGGGGTCGCCCAACATCGTTCGGAGCGACCGCCACTCCTTGTCGCTGGTCACGGTGATAGCGATCCAGCGATCGTCGCCCGGGCCGCCATCACCGTCGGGCCGGCAGGGGTAGACGCCGCAGGGGGCGACGCCATCCGCAGCGTAGATCGAGCGGTTCCCGATAGCGCTCTCGACCTCGCCGTTGAGGGCGTAGCTGAGGTAGGCCTGGGCGAACATCGCCGCCGCATTCTCCGCCTGCGCCATCTCGATGAACTGCCCCCTGCCGGTGTTGTTGCGGTGCCAGAGCGCCAGCATGACGGCCAGCGCGATCTGCGCGCCGCTGATGTAGTCGGCGGCGAAGACGGGCGAGTTCGCCGCCGGTCCGGCATCCTCGTAGCCCCGCAGCAGCTGGTGCCCCATCACGCCTTCGAGGTGCGCGCCGAGCGTGCGTGCGCTGGCGTAGCCGCCCGTGAGCCCGTAGCCCGAGGCACGCACGAAGATGATGTCGTCGCGCTGCTCGCGCAGCCACTTCCGGGTGACGCCGAGCTTCTCCATGGTTCCCACAGCGCTGTTCTCCAGCACCACATCGGAGCGCGCCACCACGCGCCCAAGGATGGCGAGCCCCTCGGGGCGGCGCAGATCGACCGTGAAGCTGCGCTTGTTGCGGTACATGCCCACGAAGAGGGAGCAGTAGTTCCAGGGACGGGGGCCTGGCTCGTCCCGCGGGTAGCTCATCGAGGCGGGATAGTTGCGCGCCTGCCCGGGCGTGGGGTGCGCTCGCGGGCCGCGTGTGAGCGGCTGCCAGACGTACTGGTTCTCGACTTTCAGCACTTCCGCGCCGAGGTCAGCCAGCAAGACGGTCGAGAAGGCGCCCGCCCAGACGCCCGTGAGGTCCACGATGCGCACGCCATCCAGGGGCAGGGGAACCGTCATCGCCGCGCCTCCGCGAGCCCCGGGGCAGCCCCCGGCTGACCTCGCCGCCACACGCGAACTATACGGAGGGGGTCGGATCGGCGCGGCGGACCCGCAGGCTGGGTTCAGAGGAGGGCGGCGGCAAGCTCCGCAAACGAGGGGACGGCGAGGTCGGGCTGGAGCGACGAGTCCTCCCAGGGCAGGTCGCGGCGGTTCACGAACGCGGCGCGGTAGCCGCAAGCGCGCGCTCCCAGGACATCGAAGGAGTTGGAGGAGACCATGAGGCACGCATGCGGTTCGAGGCCAAGCTTCCGGGCGGCGTGGCGATAGACGGACGGGTGCGGCTTGAAGGCGCCGGCCTCGTCGACGGAGATGATGGCGTCGAACTCCCAGCCTATGCGATTCGCGGCGAGATGCTGGAGGAAGGGGGCGTTGCCGTTCGAGAGCGCGACGATAGCGTAGTGTTCGGACAGCCGCTGGAGCGCGGGCCTGACCTCGGCGAAGGGCTCCAGGTTCTGCCAGAAGCCCATGATCTCCGCTTCGGCGGCGGGGTCGAGATCGATTCGGTTGAGCCGCAGGGTGTAGCGGAGGGCACGTTCCGCAGTGGCGAGGTAGCCGCTGTGACCCAGCAGCAGGATGGTGTCCTGGTACTGTTCGATTCGCTGGCGGGCGCGCCATTGCGCCCAGAAGGCCGCAGGATCGAGCGTGATCCCACGGTCGCGAAAGAGGCGTCCGAGCGGGGGTGTGAGGCTCCCGTCGAGATCGAGCACCGTGGCGAAGAGG
Organism: Tepidiformaceae bacterium; assembly: GCA_963422605.2. Taxonomy (GTDB): domain Bacteria; phylum Chloroflexota; class Dehalococcoidia; order Tepidiformales; family Tepidiformaceae; genus UBA2991. Next base: position 1,990,315 of record CAXXUF010000002.1, on the reverse strand, counting down.
TCGAAGGTGAGGGCGCGCACGCCGGTGAGGCTGCTCATGGCCGCAAGGATACCCGCAGCGTCGCCGCGAACCCCGGCCGGGTTCGACAACAGCGCCGAAAACGCCCACGATTGCGTTCGTCCGGCGCCTGACATGGTCGCCAGCGGGAGTGGAGCGCATTTATGAAGTTCGGTGTCTTCTTCGAGATATCCGTGCCTCGCCCCTGGGGCCCCGAGACTGAGTACACGGTCTACCAGAACTGTCTGGAGCAGGCGCGGTTTGCGGACGAACTGGGGTTCGACCAGGCGTGGGCGGTCGAGCACCACTTCCTCGAGGAGTACTCGCACTGCTCGGCGCCGGAGATCTTCCTGACCGCCGTAGCGATGCAGACCCGACGCATCCGCGTTGGCCACGGCATCGTCACCTGCGTGCCTGAGCTCAACAACCCGATCCGGGCGGCAGAGCGAGCGGCCGTCCTCGATCTGGTCTCGGGCGGGCGGCTGGAGTTCGGCACGGGGCGTTCGGCGACGTGGACCGAGCTCGGCGGCTTCGGCGCGAACCCCGACGACACGAAGAAGACGTGGGACGAGTTCGTGCGCGTGATCCCCGGGATGTGGACGCAGGAGCGCTTCGGCTATCAGGGCCGCGCCTTCTCGATGCCCGAGCGCACGGTGCTGCCGAAGCCCTACCAGAAACCGCACCCGCCGATGTGGGTAGCAGTGACGAGCGTGGGGACGGAGATCGACGCCGCCGAGCGCGGCCTCGGCAGCCTTGGGCTCTCCTTCGGCGGCGTCGGGGAGCAGGCGCAGAAGATCTCGGGCTACCGCAAGCGCATCCAGTCGTGCGATCCCGTCGGCGAGTTCGTCAACGAGCAGGTCAACACCGTCAGCTTCCTCTACTGCCACGAGGACAACGAGACGGGGATTCGTACAGGCCAGCGGCTGGCCGGAACATTCAACTACCTGTCCGAGCAGACGCTGGCAACACGGCAGGCCTACCCGACGCCCTCGTATCTCTCGCCCGGACTGCTCTACCAGCTGCGCCAGGAGTCGACGAGCGGCCCCGAGGGCAAGGTTCCGGAGGGCCTCACCATCGGCGACCCGCACCGCGTGACGCAGGCCGTACGCCGCTGGGAAGAGGCGGGCGTGGACCGCATCAACTTCCTCCTGAATGTCGCCGAGATGGTCCCGCAGAAGGCTGTGCTCGCCTCCCTGCGCCTCTTCGCGAAGGAAGTGATGCCCCGGTTCGCCGAGCGCGAGGCAGCACCCGAACCCGCTGGCGCGACGGCCGCAGGCAGCGCCTGAGATGCCGCTGACCGGCACGCGCGACCTGACCGTCCTCGCGGAGACGGCGCCGATCGTCACAGACCTCGACACCGAGCCGTGGGAGCTGAAGCAGGCGCAGCACCTGCAGCTCCAGTACGAGCTGGGCACGGAGAGCCGCACTGGCCTCCTCCCGCCCGCCCTCCACCCCAGCGTGCCGCCCACGCTGCTCGTGAACGTGACGCACGTCCCCGAGAGCGAGGCGGGCGCCTTCACACTGGCGACGGTACGCGTAGGGTGTCGCGCGGGCGCGCGTCCGCGCGCGCTGCTCGTGCGCGGCTACTGCGACTCGGCGGCGGCGGCGAGCGTGCTGCGCGCGCGCTGGGGCTTCCCGCTCGATCTCGCGGAGGTCTCGTTCCGGCCCGGCTATGCGCGCACTGTCACAAGCGTCACGGTCGCTGGCGAGACTATCCTCGATGGCGACCTGATCGATCCGCAGCCGATCAGCGGCGGCGACGTGCAGTATCTGGCGACGCTCGCCCTCGCCCGCGTCGCGCGCACAGACGGCGAGGAGACGCGGCTGATCCAGGTCGACCCCGACTACGCCTTCCACCGCGCCCAGCGGGGCCGCCCACGCCTCACCACCTTCGCACCCGATGAGTGGGGCCTGCCGGGGGCACGCGCCGCGCATCCCATCTCCGCCTCGCTGACGACGGTCGACCTCACGTTGCCGCTGCTGCGCTACCTCATCGATCCGGCGAAGCAGCCGCTGGAGGCGGTCGAGCGCCTCCCTCAACCTGACTGAGGCGCAGGGACCGGCAGCACAGGCGCCCCGGTCCCGTTAGTGGCGGCGGCCGAAGAGCTTTGCGCCGAGCCAGCGGACGGGGTCGAAGTAGCGGTCAGCGACGCGCTCCTTCAGCGGGATGATGGCGTTGTCGGTGATGTGGATCTCTTCGGGGCAGACCTCGGTGCAGCACTTCGTGATGTTGCAGTAGCCCACGCCTGCATCCTTGCGCGCGAGTTCGAGGCGGTCCTCGGTATCGAGGGGGTGCATTTCGAGCTCGGCGAGGCGCACGAAGAAGCGGGGTCCCGCGAACTCCGCCTTGTTCTCGGGGTGATCGCGGATAACGTGGCAGACGTCCTGGCAGAGGAAGCACTCGATGCACTTGCGGAACTCCTGCCCGCGCTCGACGTCCTCCTGCATCATGCGGTAGCTGCCGTCCGCCTCGGGTGGGTGTGGCTTGAAGGCCGGGATCGTCTTCGCTACCTCGTAGTTGAAAGAGACGTCCGTCACGAGGTCGCGGATGAGAGGCCAGGTCTTCATGGGGGCGACCGTGATCTCCTCGCCGGGCTCGAAGAGGTTCATGCGCGTCATGCACATGAGGCGGGGCTGGCCGTTGATCTCGGCACTGCAGGAACCACACTTGCCCGCCTTGCAGTTCCAGCGGACGGCGAGGTCGGGCGCCTGTGTCGCCTGGATACGGTGGATCACGTCGAGGACGACCTGGCCTTCCTCAACCTCGACGGCGTACTCCCGCCAGCCGCCGCTTTCTGAATCGCCACGGAACACGCGCATCGTCGTCGTCTCGCTCATCGCTACTCCTCGAACAGCCGCTGCAGGTCGGCGGGCATCTCGGGCAGGGGCGAGGTCGTGACCACCATCGCCCCGTCCGCACCCTGCCGGATGACGACGTTCCTGTTCGCCCACTCGTCGTCAGGATCGGGATAGTCATCGCGCGTATGGCCGCCGCGGCTCTCCTGGCGCACGTTCGCCGCCCGCGCCGTCGCCTCGGAGACAGTGAGCAGTGCCTGCAGGTCCAGTGCCAGGTGCCAGCCGGGGTTGTACTGCTGGTGCCCGTACACGCTCACGTTCGCGGCGCGCACCTTGAACCCCTCGATCGCCTCGCGCGCCTCCAGCAGATCCGCTTCCGTGCGGATGATGCCGGCAAGCGTGTGCATGGTTTCCTGCAGGTCGCGCTGGATGTCGTAGGGGCCCTCGCCGCCCTCACGCGCGAACGGCGCGCGCATCTCCGCCGCGATGGCGTCGACCTGCGCTTCGTCGACTGCGGGCGCGTTCGCCTGCGCAGCGGCGTCCTCCGCAGCGCCCAGGCCGGCGCGCCGCCCGAACACCACGAGATCCGAAAGGGAGTTGCCGCCGAGCCGGTTCGCACCGTGCATACCGCCCGCGCACTCGCCCGCGGCGAAGAGCCCGGGCACAGTGGTGGCGGCCGTATCGGCATCGACGCGTACGCCGCCCATGATGTAGTGCATCGTGGGCCCCACCTCCATCGCCTGGGCGGTGATGTCGACATCGGCAAGCTGTTTGAACTGGTGGTACATGCTGGGCAGGCGGCGGCGGATGTACTCGGCGGAGCGCCGCGTGGCGATATCGAGGAAGACACCGCCGTGCGGGCTCCCGCGCCCGGCCCTGACCTCGGAGTTGATCGCGCGCGCCACCTCGTCACGGGGGAGGAGGTCGGGGGTGCGACGGTTCTGCTCCTTGTCCGCGTACCAGGCGTCCGCCTCCGCGATCGTGTCGGCGGTCTCCGCACGGAAGAACTCGGGGATGTAATTGAACATGAAGCGTTCATCATCGCGGTTGCGCAGCGTGCCACCGTCGCCGCGCACGCCTTCGGTCACGAGAATGCCGCGCACGCTCGGAGGCCAGACCATGCCCGTGGGGTGGAACTGCACGCACTCCATGTCGATGAGCTCAGCGCCCGCCCAGTAGGCGAGCGCGTGCCCATCGCCCGTGTACTCCCAGGAGTTGGAGGTGACAGCGAAGGCCTTGCCCACACCGCCCGTGGCCAGCACCACCGCCTTCGCGCCGAAGACGACGAGGTTACCGCTCTCGCGCCAGTAGGCGACCGCGCCAGCGACACGATCGCCATCCTTCAGCAGACGCGAGATGGTGCACTCCATGAACACATCGATACCCGTGTGGACAGCATGCTGCTGGAGCGTGCGGATCAGCTCGAGGCCGGTGCGATCGCCCACGTGCGCGAGACGCGCATAACGGTGCCCGCCGAAGTCGCGCTGGAGGATGCGCCCGTCGTCCGTGCGGTCGAAGAGCGCCCCCCACTCCTCCAGCTCACGCACGCGGTCGGGCGCTTCCTGTGCGTGCAACTGGGCCATGCGCCAGTTGTTGAGCATCTTGCCGCCGCGCATCGTGTCGCGGAAGTGCACTTCCCAGTTGTCCTGGGGCCATACGTTGCCGAGCGCGGCGGCGATGCCGCCTTCGGCCATAACGGTGTGCGCCTTGCCCAGGAGCGACTTGCAGATGAGGGCCGTGCGACAGCCCCGGGCGGAGGCTTCGATGGCGGCGCGCAGCCCCGCCCCACCTGCACCGATGACGATCACGTCGTAGTCGTGGCGCTCATGCTCGACCATCGCTAGAAGTGGCTCCAGGTATTCGGATCCGTGATCTGGCCGTTCGCGACGAGGCGGATGTAGACATCGACGCCGACGATCATGAGCAGGCTCGACCAGGCCCAGAAGCGGTGGTTCTCGTTCCAGAGGCTCACATAGTCCCAGACGCGCTTGCGCGTGCGCGTCCAGGCGGAACAGCTGAAGCAGTTGAGGCCGCCGCCCACGAAGTGGCGCAGCGAATGGCAGGAGAACGTATACATCATCAGGAGGAAAGCGTTGAGCAGCAGCAATGCCGAGCCGAGGCCAAAGCCCCAGCCCTCGCCCGGGACGTGGAGGCTGCGAATCGCGCCGATCCAGAGCAGGGGCACGAACACGAGCGCGACGTACATCACGTAGCGGTGCGCGTTCTGCATGATCAGGGGAAAACGCGACTCACCCTTGTAACTTGGGGCCACATCGCCCACGGCGCAGGCGGGCGGGCTGAGGAAGTAGGAGCGGTAGTAGGCGCGACGGTAGTAGTAGCAGGTGGCGCGGAAGGGAACCGGCCCGAGGAGCACGATGAAGGCTGGCGAGAGGTACCACGCCCCCTCCCAGTCAGCGTTGATGGCCGTGAGCCAGGTGGGCTCGAACACGGGCGTAAGCAGGTGCGTGCCCTCCACCTCGTAGTGCCCGAAGGGGCCGAAATCCATAATGATCGAGACCGTGAGCCAGCCAAAGAAGAGGGAGAGGCTGACGAACACAAGTGCGGGCTCGACCCACCAGGAGTCACGCCGAAGTGTCGTCAGAAACCCGCGCCGAAAGGGCGCGGCGATAGCCTGTGCCATGGTCACCCTCGGAGGTATCCGGCCCGCGCTGAAGCCTTCGGCATCCTACCGCCGAGGCTCGCAGCGGGCAATCACGCGGCCTGACGCTCGCGTTGACGGCGCTCATGCCCTCGTGCTACCAAGCCGGATAAGGAGCAGCCATGCTGGGATCGTCGACCTCGTTACCCTTCTCGGTACCACACACCCACCCGTCACATGTGCCTTCTACGAGGGGACGCTGGGGGCTCACCGTCGCCACGCTCTTGCTCACCGAGGCGCCCGCATGACCACCCCCGCGACGCTCAATCCCTACCACACGGACGTCATCGAGTGCCCTTACCCAATGTACGAGCGCATGCGCGAGACGGGCGTCTACCATCTCGAGTCCGCGGACGTCTGGATCGTTACGCGCTGGGACGACGTGCAGTTCGTGCTCAAGCGCGCGGACCTGTTCTCGAACCTCAGCGGGCTCGAACCGCACGGCCTCCCGCCGGAGCAGCTGCGGCTCGCGCGCGAGACCGGCGCCCTGCCCGCCAGCGACCCGCCGGAGCACAGCCACTACCGACGCCTCGCCGGTCCCTGGCTCTCACTGCGCGGCCTGCAGCCGTTCGAGCCGCGCGTGCGGGCCGTCATCGACGGCCTCATCGACCGCTTCATCGACGACGGCGAGGTGGAGCTGGGAAAGCAGTTCTCCACACCCCTCACTGTGCTCGTCTTCGTCGAGCTGATGGGCATCGGCGACGAGGACATCCTCCGCGTGACGGGCTGGGTGAACGATACGATCGAGATCATGGGCGCGGCCTTCGGGCTGGTCGAGCGTGAGCGGCTGGCGGAGCTGTCGGCGAGCGGCGAGGAGTTCCGGCGCTACCTGCTGGCTCTGGCCGAAGATCGCCGTCGCCACCCCCGCGGCGACATGCTCACGCACCTCGTGACCGCGCCGATGGCGGGCTTCGGGGGGCGCGCCCTGCACGAGCAGGAGCTGCAGGGGATGCTCGTGACGCTGCTGATGGGCGGCACGGAGACGACCCTGAACATGGTCGACAGCGGCATGTGGCTGCTGCTGGAGCACCCCGACCTGCTGGCCGAGATTCGCGCCGATCACTCGCTCATCCCCCAATTCGTGGAAGAGGCGCTGCGGATCGAGTCGCCCGTACAGCAGCTCCAACGCCGCGCGATCACCGATACCGAAATCGGCGGCGTGGCCGTACCTGCGGGCGCACGCATCGCCGTCTTCTACGCCGCCGCCAACCGCGACCCCGCGCACTGGGATGCCCCCGACACGTTCGACATCCACCGCGAGGAGGCGAAGCGACACATCGCCTTCGGGGCGGGCGTGCACTACTGTATCGGTGCGCCGCTGGCGCGCATGGAGGGGCGAATCGCCTTCGAGCGGCTGCTCACCCGCCTCGCCAACATCCGCTACAGCCCCGGCAGGAACGACTTTCGGCACAGCCCCAACCATGTCATCCGCGGCTTCCGCGAGCTCTGGCTGCAGTTCGATCGGTCGTAAGGCTCGGGCGCGCTACTCGTCGAGGACCTCTCGCAGTGCCTCGCGGAAGATACGCGTATCAGCGAAGTAGCTCGGGTAGGCGCGGCGGAGCTCCTCGGCTGACGACACCCGCACGAGCACGGTCCTGGCGCCAGGAGCTTGCTGAAGTCCGTACCCCGAACGCTTCCGCGCCGCAGAGGCGCCCTCGACCTACGCCGTGCTCGTCAGCGCAAAGAACTCCCGCCAGTCCGCTTCGCCCTCGTCCGACTCCGGCGGCATTCACCTGGCGTCGGGAGTACTCAGGGACTGACCACCTGGCACTCGCCATCGCTTCAGATTACGGACAGGTTGTCGATGGCGGCGCCGCGCAGGGCGAAGGGGCCGGCGTGCTCGATGCGCACCTCGACGAGCGCTCCCACGCGCGTTGGCTCGTCGAGGTGGACAAGCTTGCCCGTGCGCGTGCGCCCGAACGGCTGTCCCTTCTTGTTGACGCCCTCGACCAGGATCGTCTGCGCCGTGCCCAGGTACGTTGCGTTGATCTCGCGGGAGATGCGCTGCTCGACGGCCTGCACGCGCTGCAGCCGCTCCGCCTTCACCTTGGCGGGGATGTCGTCCGCCAGCGTGCGGATGGCGATCGTGCCGGGGCGGGGCGAATAGGCCGCTGCGTGAATCTTGTCGAAGCGTAAATCCTCGAGGATCGCCAGCGTCTCCTCATAGTCCGCCTCAGTCTCACCGGGGTAGCCAACGATCACATCTGTTGTGATGCCGGCGTCCGGCATGAGCGCCCGCACCTCCGCGATCTTGGCAAGGTAGCCGGCCTTCGTGTAGCCGCGACGCATGGACGCCAGCACGGCATCGCTCCCCGACTGTACCGGCAGCGAGAAGCACTCCATTACCTTCGGCAGTTCCGCCACCGCCGCGAGGATGCGCGCGGTCATGTCTTTGGGGTAGGAGGTGAGGAAGCGGATGCGTGCGAGGCGCTCGACGGCAGAGAGCGCGCGCATAAGGTCGCCGAGGTCGGGCGCGCCCTCGAGGTCGTGGCCGTAGGCCTCGACGGTCTGGCCCAGCAGGGTCACCTCGCGCACGCCGTTGGCGGCAAGCCAGGCGACCTCACGCACGATCTCGGTGAGGGGGCGGCTGCGTTCGCGGCCCCGCCGGTAGGGCACGATGCAGTAGGTGCAGAACTTGTCGCAGCCGTGGACAACGGGTACGTAGGCGGTCGGGCCCTCGGGCAGGGCGAAGGTGGAGGGCCAGAACTCGCCGCCAAGGTCCTCCGCGGGCGGCTCGACCAGATCCATGATGGGCGCGAACTGCTGCGGCCGCGCGAACACGTCGACGAAAGGGAAGCGCCGTTCGAGGTCGCCCGTCCGGGGACCAACCATGCAGCCCATGACCGCGACCTTGAGGTCGGGGCGCTCCTCCTTGAGGAGCCGCACGCGCCCGAGCTGTGACCAGGCGCGATCCTCGGCGTGCTGGCGCACGCTGCAGGTGTTGATGACGACGATATCGGCGCGGGTGGCCTCGGCGACGGGTTCCAGGCCGAGCCGCGAGAAGCCCGCGGCCAGCTTCTCGCTGTCCGCCGTGTTCATCTGGCATCCGACCGTCCACAGGAAGTAGCGCGTCATCGTTCACACTCCGGGTGGCGGAGGGGGAGGGATTCGAACCCTCGACCGACGTTGCCGCCGGTAAGCGCTTAGCAGGCGCCCGCACTAGGCCTCTATGCGACCCCTCCGCAGGCATTGTAGGCACGCGACGGCTTGCACCACATCCGCACCGCGCAGCGTTTGCGCCACCTTCGCACGCAGCCCATACACTGGCCGGGTGGCGCCGGCGGTAGTCGTGGTCATCTTCACTGTGCTCGAGGGGCGGCTCTCGGCGCTGCTCATCGAGCGCGCGGCTGAGCCCTTCCGCGGCGAGTGGGCGCTGCCCGGCGGCTTGCTCCAGCCGGACGAGACGCTGGACGGTGCGGCCATCCGCAAGCTCCGGGACGAGACCGGCGTCTCCGACGTCTTCCTCGAACAGCTGTACAGCTTCGACGCCGCCGTGGGCGGAGACGCGGGGATCGTCGTCGCCTACTTCGCGCTCCTGCCGGTGGCGCAGGCGCGCCTCCGGCGCGAGCTCGAATGGCGTCCCGCCTGGCACGCCCTGCGCGAGCTCGGCGCACTCGCCTTCGCCAACGAACGCATCCTCGCCTACGCGCGCGAGCGGCTGCGCAACAAGCTCGCCTACACGAACGTCGCCTACAGCCTGCTGCCTGCGCGCTTCACGCTGCGGGAGCTGCAGGACGTATACGAAGCGATCCTTGAAGGACCCGTCGACAAGCGGAATTTCCGTCGGCGGGTGGTGGACCTGGGCATCGTGCGTGCCACGAACGAGACGCGGAAGGAAGGTGCGTACCGCCCCGCACGCCTCTACGCATTTTCGAGGCCGGCCACCGTGGTCCAGGCCGCACGGACCGGCGTGGAGACCAGGGGCGCAGGCGCCCGGCGCGACTACCTGGACGGAGGCGACCACTCCCCGGAAAGCACGGCGTAGAGCACATCGTCGACGCGGACGCCGCGGACGAGCCGGTTGCTGCGCAACACACCCTCACGCTGCATGCCGAGCTTCTCCATCACCCGCCACGAGGCCCTGTTGCGGATATCGGCGCAGGCGTGGACGCGCGCCAGACCGAGTGCCCCGAAGCCGTAGGCGATGACGGACTGCGCCGCTTCGGTCGTGAGCCCGCGGCCCCAGAGCGGCCGCGCGAGGGAGTAGCCCATCTCGGCCCGGGTCAGCCCGTGAACATTCAGGTTTATGCCACCCGCAACGTATCCCTCATGCTCGATCGCCCACATCGGATGCATCTCGCGATCGGAGAGGATGGCAGTCGCCACGAACTCCTCGGCGCTGCGGCGGGTATACGGCTCGGGCAGCCCCAGGTAGCGGTTCCACTCGGAGTCGGTCGCGTAGGCGAGCACGTCGTCCACGTCGTCGCTTCGGAAGGGGCGTAAGAGCAGGCGTTCGGTGCGAAGTTCGGGAGGGCCTTCCATCGGAGGAGTATCAGCCACTGCCGGATTCCACGCGAGACGGGGGAGGGGGGCTACGGGGCACCATCGCCAGTGCTGTATCCTGAGGGCAAGGCTCGGAACCGTGAACCCTTATGTCGCGCAATTCACCTTCAGCTTCATCCAGATCCTCACCTGGTCGGTGATCGCGCGCGCGCTCATCAGCTGGCTGCCGATCGATCAGTCAAGCACGATCTATCAGGTGCTCTTCCGTATCACGGAGCCGATCATAGATCCGATCCGGCGGGTGCTCCCCAATACGGGCATGATCGACCTCAGCCCGCTCGCTGCGCTGATCGTGCTGATTGTGCTGGGGCAGATGATCCTGCGGCTGGCGGACGCAGGCTGACGCCTCAGGCTGCGGTCGCGGCCTTTGCCTGCTCGGCGACCTTCGCAAACACGTCGGGGCGCGTGACGGCGAGGTGCGCAAGCATCTTGCGGTCGAGGGCTACGCCCGCCTTGCGCAGGCCGTTCATGAGGCGCGAGTAGCTGAGTCCCTCGCGACGCGCGGCGGCGTTGATGCGGATGATCCAGAGGCGGCGGAAGTCGCCCTTGCGCGTGCGCCGGTCCTCGTAGTTGTAGCGCAGCGCATGAATCACGCTCTCGTTGGCGCGGCGGAAAACGCGGTGGCGCTGGCCGTGGTGGCCTCTGGCCAGCGCCAGGATCTTCTTGTGCCGCCGGTGCGTCGTAACGCCACGCTTCACTCGGCTCATGCGATGGGCTCCTTCGCGAACCTGGCCCGCTGGCCGGGGCGGGGCTATTTCCCGATCATGCCGCGGATCGTGCGCGCCTGCGTCGGGGAGACGGGCACGGTACGGCCGTACTTGACGCGGACGGGCTTGCGCTTCTTCCGGCGGAAGTTGTTGCGATTCCCGTACATGCGCATGATCTTCCCGCCGCCCGTTACGCGAAAGCGTGCTGCAGCGCCCTTGTGCGTCTTGATCTTCGGCACTGGCTAACCCCTGGAGGCGGTCGAGGTGACCACCTCGTCGTTCCCGGGTTCGGGGGCTTCCTCCGCCTGCGCAGCGCCGTTGAGGGCCGCCTCGGCCTCCTCCTGTGCTGCGCGGTCGCGCGCCGCAATCCCGCGCTTGTCCGGAACCAGGATCATCGACATATGGCGCCCTTCGAGGGCCGTGTCTTTCTCTTTCGTAGCCACATCCTCGATGTTCCCGTAGATACGATCGAGGAGGTTTTTGCCGATCTGGGGATGGGTGATCTCCCGCCCGCGGAACATCACCGTCACCTTCACCTTGTCGCCCTGGCGCAGCAGCTTCTCAACGGTGCGCGTCTTGAAGTCGATGTCGTGCACATCGATCTTCGGCTTCATCCGCACCTCGCGGAGCTTCGCATTCACCTGGTGCCTGCGCGCCTCGCTCTCTTTCTTCGACTGCTCGTACTTGAAGCGCCCGAAGTCCATGAGGCGGGCGACGGGCGGGCTGGCCTGGCCCGAGACCTCGACGAGATCGACATCGCGCTCGCGCGCCATCACGATCGCGTCAGCGGTGCTGAGCACGCCGACCTGCTGGCCCTGCTCATCGATGACGCGTACCTCAGGAACGCGAATGCGCTCGTTGATGCGCGGCGGCGGAGGGGGGGGCTTTGGTGGTACTTTCGAGCGTCGTTTCCTCAATCTACTCCCCAGCCTACTCCCCGGCAGACGTTGCGTGGATGATACCACCCCCGGGGGCGCGCTGTATATCGCAAGCGCGGGGCGCCCTACGATGGTGGGCATGGCGTCCGTGCGACGAGCTGTCATCCTCGCAGCCGGGCTGGGCACGCGCATGCTGCCGGCCACCAAGGCCGTCCCCAAGGAGATGCTGCCGCTCATCGACCGGCCCATCATCCAGTACGCCGCAGAAGAGGCGGCCGCTGCCGGAATCGAGCACATCGTGATCGTGACCGCACCCGACCGCGCCGCCGTGCGCGAGCATTTCGGGGGCGGCTCGCGGCTGGAGCGCATCGCCCGCGAGCGGGGCGACGACGCCCTCGCAGAGCGCGCGTGCGTACCCGAACGCCTCGCACGCTTCACCTTTGTCGAGCAGCGCGAGCCCCTGGGCACGGCGCACGCCGTGCAACAGGCGCAGCCACACCTCGACGGGGAGCCGTTCGCGCTGCTCTTCCCCGACGACGTCATCCTCGGGGCGGAGCCCTGCACGGCCCAGCTGCTGCGGGCGCGAGAGAGCTGCGGGGGTGGCAGCGTGATCGCCGTGTGCCCGGTCACGCCGGCGGCGATTCCGCGCTACGGGATCATCGATCCCGCCGGCCCCGGGAACCCTGCCCGCTTGCGCGGCATCGTCGAGAAGCCAGCGGCGGACGACGCGCCCTCGGACCTCGGCGTGGTCGGGCGCTACGTGTTGGCCCCGTCGATCTTCGAGCGCATCGAACGGATCGAGCCCGGCGCGGGCGGCGAGATACAGTTCACCGATGCGCTCGCGGGGCAGATCGCCGAGGGCGAGCCCATCCATGCCTTCCGCTTCGAGGGCAGTCGCTACGATATGGGCGGGGCCGCGGGCGCAGTCGCCGCTACGGTTGCCGCAGCGCTCGAACGCGAGGAGCTGCGCGGGGAGCTCCTCGCGCAGCTCGACGCCCTCAGGCCAAGGGAGGAGTAGCGATGCGCATTCTCACGATCGGGTACGCCCTTCCCAATCCGCTCGTCGATAACCACACAGTGCTGAACGCCCCGAGCATCACCGACTACGACGCGGCCTTCATCGACCCCGATAGTATCACCCGCTCCGTTCTGGACCTGCTCGAAGGGAAGCGCGAGTTCACCGCCAACGACGGGCGGCCCGTGATCAACGGCGCCACCACGGCGGCGGCCGTCTCCGCCGCCGACCAGCTCCACCGCCGCGCCGAGGAGGCGGAGCGCTTCCTCGATCAAGGCGGCGTCCTGTTCGTGGTGGGACGCCCGAACGCGACCGTGGCTGGCGTCGTCGGCTTCGAGGGCTGCGACCGCTACAGCTGGCTACCCGCGCCCGCGGGCGCCGCCTGGCGCGCGCCCCACATCCGTGGCGCGGAGGGCAAGACCATCCGCATCGGCGACGACCAGCATCCGCTCAGCGCCGTCATCCGCGAGTACCGCCGCCACCTCTCCTACCGCGCCGTGCTGCATCCGGAACTGGTGAGCGCACAGCAGCATGCGCGCGTGATCGCCCTGGGCGGGGCGAACCTGCCCATCGCCGCCGAGCTTCCCGTGCTCGCGGGGCGCGTGGTGATGACGCCCGTGTTCGCCAATGTGACCGGCCCCACCCGCGCGCGGCTCGCGCAGGCGATGGTCGAGGCGATCGCCGAGGTAGTTGCGGGCGAGACTGCGGAGACGCCGCCTGCCTGGACGCGCAGCCTGCCCCTGCCTGGCTCCGAGCAGATCGAGGCCGAGCTGGAGGCGGCCGAGGCGGCCGAGGCCGAAGCCTCCGCCCGCACAGGCGCCGTGCGCGAACACCTCGATAGACTGATCGCACACCGGCGGCTGCTCTGGGCGAGCGGCCCCGCGTTCGCCGCCGCCGTGCGCGAGGGGCTGGCGCTGCTCGGCCTGCCCCCCTCCACGCCCCCCGGCGAGCCCCTCGCGCTCGAGGGCGAGGGGACTGCCCTGGTGGAGGTGGAGAGCTCCCGCGAGGCTGTCGCCGAGTGGCCCTACATCCGCCTCCAGCGCCGCCTCGAACGCCACCTGCTGGACGAGGGCGAACAGCTGAAGGGCATCATCGTCGTGAACGGCAAACGCCACATCAGCGCCACCTCACGGCGGCAGCAGTTCTCCGACGCCCTGCGCATCGCCTGCGAGAACTACGGCTACGCGCTCATCACAGGCGAGACGCTCTTTGCCCTCGTGCAGCGCGCGCTCGGGGAGGGCGAGGGCGTGCCATTCGAGGCCGCGGGGCGGCGGCTGCTCCACGCCAGCGGCCTCATCACGACCGACCAGGCGCTGGGGGAAGCCGAAGAGGCGGACGACGCCAGCATCTTCTAGCGACCGCCCCAGGATTGGGCGAGGGGTCAGGAGTCAGGGAAGGTCACGCAGGTGGTCGTGCTCTCGATGCCCTCGACCACGCGGATATGCTGGCTGATGAGCGCCGGCACCTGGGTGATGCTGGGCGCATCGATAACCGCCACAATGTCATAGGGCCCCATCACCTGGTACACCTCGGAGATCCCGGCGACATCGTGCAGAGTTTCGTAGACGCGCTGCGTATCGGCCGGATCGACGACGATGAGCACGAACGCCTTGATCATTCTTTCTCGCTCCTATTCTTCGCGTAGCTGCAGAACTGCCATGAACGCCTCTTGCGGGATCTCGACGTTGCCGACGCGCTTCATCCGCCGCTTGCCTTCGGCTTGCTTCTCCAGCAGCTTGCGCTTGCGCGTGATATCGCCGCCGTAGCACTTCGCGAGAACGTTCTTGCGCAGCGCGCGGACCGTTTCGCGGGCAACTATACGGCCACCGATTGCCGCCTGCAGGGGCACGTCAAACATCTGCCGGGGGATCAGCCCGCGCAGCTTGAGCACGAGCGAGCGCCCCTCCCTGGCGGCGCGCTCGCGGTGCGTGATGATCGAGAGGGCGTCCACCGTCTGCCCGTTGACAAGCACGTCCACGCGCACGAGAGCGGCGGCGCGGTAGCCCGCGGGCTGGTAGTCGAGGCTGGCATAGCCGCTCGTCGAGCCCTTCAGGGTGTCGTAGAAATCGACGAGGATCTCGGCCATCGGGATCTCATAGGCCAGCAGCACGCGCGCCTCGCCAGGCGCGAGGTCGCTCTCCGGCTCAAGGTACTCCATGCGCAGGAAGCGGCCCCGCCGGCTCGTCACCAGCTCCATCACCTGGCCGATGTAGCGGCTGGGGGCGACCACATCGATCGCCGCCCACGGCTCGCGAATCTCCTCGATGTGGGAGGGATCGGGCAGACGCGAGGGGTTCTCGATGGCGACGACCTCACGCGAGCGCAGCTCCACCTCGTATTCGACGCTGGGCGCGGTGGTGAGCAGGCCGAGGCCGTACTCGCGTTCGAGCCGCTCGACGACGATCTCGAGGTGCAGCAGCCCGAGGAAGCCGCAGCGGAAGCCGAAACCGAGCGCCGCCGAGGATTCGGGCTCGTAGAGCAGGGCGGCGTCGTTCAGGCTCAGCCGCTCCAGCGCCTCGCGCAGATCCTGGTACTGATCGCTGTCCGTCGGGTAGATGCCCGCGAACACCACGGGCTTCGCCTCGCGGTAGCCTGGCAGCGGCGTTTCTGCAGGGCTGGCCGCGAGCGTCACCGTGTCGCCCACGCGGCAGTCCGCGACTTCCTTGAGGCCCGTGGCGACGTAGCCGACCTCGCCCGCGCCGAGCCCGGCGAGCGGCTCCATCGCAGGCGCAAAGGCGCCGAATTCGAGCGGCTCGAAGGCCACGTCCGTCTGCATCAGGCGCAAGTCCGCACGCCCGCGCATCTCCCCGTCCACCACGCGCACGTGCGCCAGCACGCCTTTGTAGGCGTCGTACTTGGAGTCGAAGATCAGCGCCGTCAGGGGGCGCGTGCGGCCGCCTGCGGGCGGGGGCACGCGCTCGCGGATGGCGTCCAGAATCTCAGCGACACCGCGCCCATGCTTCGCGCTCGCGAAGATGATCTCCTCCCGCGTGAAGCCGGTGACGCGCACCAGTTCCTGTGCGACGCGCTCCGCCTCAGCATGGGCGAGATCGACCTTGTTGACGACGGGGATGAGCGTGAGCCCCTGATCGAGCGCGAGGTAGACGTTCGCGAGCGTCTGTGCCTCGATCCCCTGCGAGGCATCGACGACGAGCAGTGCGCCCTCGCAGGCGGCGAGCGAGCGGGAGACCTCGTAGGCGAAGTCGACGTGCCCGGGCGTATCAATGAGGTTGTACTGGTACTCCTCGCCGTCGGGGCCGCGGCAGGTCATGCGCGCCGCCGCCGCCTTGATCGTGATCCCGCGCTCGCGCTCGAGCTCCATCGTGTCGAGCACCTGGTCGGACATGGCGCGCACGGCGACCGTGCCCGTCGCCTCCAGCAGGCGATCGGCGAGCGTCGATTTCCCGTGGTCGATGTGGGCGATGATGCAAAAATTGCGGATGCGCGCCTGATCCACCGGCCCAGTGTAGGGGCTGGCGGCGGCACGAGCCCGCCGGAGCGCGGGCGCGGCCTCTGCGGGCGCGGCCCCTATCGGGGACGCGTGCTAGGCTCCCCACACACTTCGCATCCCGAGGAGCGCGATGGCTCGGAAGAAGGTCACGATCGTTGGCGCCGGCATGACCGGCGGTGCCATGGCGCAGCGGCTGATCGAGCGCGACATCTGCGACGTTGTCCTCCAGGACGACCCCCGGTTCGCCGGTACCATGCACTTCGGGAAGGCGCTCGACGAAGCGCAGGCAGCCTCCTGGAGCGGCTTCAGCTCCGCCATCAGCGCGACCGACGGCTGGGAGGAGACTGCGGATTCGGACGCCATCATCGTGACTGCGGGCGCGCCCCGCAGGCCCGGTATGAGCCGCGAGGAGCTCCTGAACAGCAACGCCGCCATTGTCCGCGCGAAGGTGGCCGAGGCGGCGAAGGCTTCGCCCGGTGCCATCCTCGTCATCTTCTCGAACCCGATGGACGCAATGTGCCACGTGGCCCGGGAGGCGAGCGGCTTCCCCAGCGAGCGCATCATCGGGCAGGGGGGTGCGCTCGACAGCGCCCGCTACCGCCACTTCATCGCCGAAGCCGCGGGCGTCTCGCCCCAGGACGTGCACGGCTACGTAATCGGCGGGCATACCGATACGACGATGGTACCCGTGGTCTCGCAGACACGCGTCGGCGGCGTACCCCTCACACAGATCCTGAGCGAGCCCGATATCGAGGCGGTGGTGAGCCGCACGATGCGTGGCGGCGCCGAGATTGCCGAGCTGATGCGCACGGGCAGCGCCTTCTACGCGCCCTCCGCGGGCACGATCGCGATGGTTACCTCGATCCTGCTCGACCAGCACCGCCTGCTGCCCTGCTCCACCCTCCACCAGGGCGAGTACGGCATCGAGGGCGTCTTCTCGGGCACAGTCGTGCAGCTCGGTGCGGGCGGGATTCAGCGTACTTTCGAGCTCGAACTCTCGGACGAGGAGCGAGAGCGCGTCGTCGCTGCGGCAGAAGCGACGCGCAACCTCGTCGCCCAGCTGACCTAGGCGCTCGCCTCGCGGCCGAGGGCGGCAGCGGCCTCGCGTACACGCGCGGGCGCGGTTCCGCCGGGCAGGTCTCGGGCCATCAGCGCGGAGTCCACGTCGATGTGGAGCACGTCGCTCTCGAAGAGCGCGCTCGCTGCAGCGTAGACCTCGAAGGGCAGCTCGCGGAGATCGCAGCCGTGCCCCTCGGCCTCGCGCACGAGCCCTCCAACGACCGCATGCGCCTCGCGGAAGGGCATTCCCCGCCGTACGAGGTAGTCGGCGACGTCGGTCGCAAGCGCGAACGCCCCCGCCGCTGCCTCGCGCATGCGCACGAGGTCGAACTCCAGCGCAGGCAGCATCGCCGCGAAGATGTGCAGCGTGGGAGCCACCACGGCAGCGGCATTCAGGATGGCGGCCTTGTCCTCCTGCAGGTCACGGTTGTAGGCGAGGGGCTGGGCCTTCAGGTTGGTCAGGAGATTGAGGAGCTCGCCGTAGACGCGCCCGGCGCGGCCCCGCGCCAGCTCCGCCACGTCCGCGTTCTTCTTCTGGGGCATCATGCTCGATCCCGTGGCGAAGGCATCGGGCAGATGCACGAAGCCGAACTCCGCTGACGACCAGAGCACGATCTCCTCCGCCAGCCGCGAGAGATGCGCCTGCGCAATCGCGCAGCAAGCGAGGAACTCCACGGCGAAATCGCGGTCAGCGACGGCGTCGAGGCTGTTGCGGGAGACCTCCGCGAAGTGGAGCTCGCGCGCCACCATCCCGCGATCGAGCGGGTAAGGCGAGCCCGCCAGCGCGCCCGACCCCAGCGGCAGCACGTTCGTCCGCGCACGGCAGTCGCGGAAGCGGTCTCGGTCGCGCAGCAGCATCTCGCCGTAGGCGAGCAGGTGGTGCCCGAGCGTCACCGGCTGCGCGCGCTGGAGGTGCGTGTAGCCCGGCATCGGGTCGGCGGCATGCACCTCCGCGAGGCCACAGAGCGTCTCGATGAGCACCCCGGCAGCGGCGATGGCCAGATCGCACTGCTCGCGCACAAGCATGCGGTTGAGCAGCGCCACCTGATCGTTCCGCGAGCGTGCCGTGTGCAGCCGCCCCGCCACCTCGCCCGCCTCTTCGCGCAGGAGCGCCTCGACGTGCGTGTGGATGTCTTCGAGCTCGGGACGCCAGATCACCTCGCCCGCGCGGAAGCGATCGCGCACGCGCCCGAGCCCGGCGACGAGCGCATCGGCGTCGTCCATGGGAATAATCCCTGTCTTCCCCAGCATGCGCGCGTGCGCGATCGAGCCCGCGATGTCGTGCTCGTACAGGTCGCGGTCGATGCCCGCGGTGTAGTCGCGCGTGAGGCTGCCCATCGATTCTTCGAAGCGCCCGCCCCAGGTCCGCTCGCCTTCGCTCATGGCCGCATTGTCGCCTGTACCGCCGGTTGCGTCCCAGCAGGCAGCGGCACGCGGCGCACTTGTGAGCGCAGGCGCGAGCCGCGGCTCTACCCGAATGCCCCACCGATGAGGCTATATGCCGGAGCGGGATGATCGAGGAACGGCTGTGGCGGCTGGAGGGGGCCTACGAGCAGGTGAACGAGCGCCTGGGCGAGGTCACCGCCCGCTTCGACGAGATGAGCCGCCGCATGGACGCCATGAACGGACGGTTCGATGCGATGAGCAGACTGCTCCCTGGGGGGCGCTGATCCTGGCTGCAGTGGTGGGGCTGTCGTTCGTCTGGCGGCCCTCAGCGAGTAGCCACCCTGCTTGTGGCGCGGGCCGCGGCGACGCGTCGCGGTCCGCGTAGACTGCGCGCATGGAGACAGACGCGGAGGGCAGCGCGGGGCAGACGCCCCCGCCCGACGACCTCACGCGCTTCGACGCCCTCGAGGCGATCGTGCGCCGCCTGCACGGGCCCGACGGCTGCCCCTGGGACCGCGAGCAGACGCACGAGTCGCTGCGCCCGCACCTGCTCGAGGAGGCGTACGAGCTGCTCGAAGCGATCGACGCGGGCGAGCCGGAGGCCATCGCCGAAGAGCTCGGCGATGTGCTCCTGCAGGTGCTCATGCACGCGGCCGTGGCCAGGCGGCTGGGTGAGTTCGCGCTGGGCGACGTGGTGGCACGCATCGCCACCAAGCTCGTCGCGCGGCACCCACACGTCTTCGCGGACGCCTCCGCGGACACCGCCGAGGAGGTGCGCGCGAACTGGGAGGAGCTGAAGCGCAAGGAGCGCCCGGGGCGCTCCCTCCTCGAGGGCGTGCCCACCACCCTCCCCGCGCTCGCCGAATCGCAGACGCTGCAGGGCCGCGCCCGCCGCGCGGGCTTCGACTGGCCCGACATCCACGGCCCCCTCGACAAGCTCGCCGAGGAGATCGCCGAGCTTGCCCTCGCCGAAACAGACGCGGATCGCGAGGAGGAGTTCGGCGACGTGCTCTTCGTCATCGCGCACATCGCGCAGACGCTGGGCATCGACGGCGAGCAGGCACTGCGGCGCGCGAACGCCAAGTTCCGCCGCCGCTTCGGTCTCGCCGAGCGCTGGGCCGCCGCGGAGGAGCGCGAACTCGGCGATCTCGACCGTGAGGCACTCGACCAGCTGTGGGAACGGGCGAAGGCATCCGAGCGCGGCCTGTTGTCGTGACCGTCCACCACGGGCTAGGCTGAGCCCGCGGGAAACGCGCGCAAGGAGGCTCCACGTGGCCCAGGCAACCGAATCCGTGATTACGCGCGAACGCTTCGCGGCGGGCAAGCCCTACGAGGAGTACCTCGCAGGGGGGGTCCGCAACCGCGAGCAGTTCGACGACAACTACGCAAGCCTTGCCATCAGCGAGGAGCAACGGGCCGCCCTGGAGGCGCTCGCCGCGCAGCCGAACGGGCCCGACCATCTGGCTGTGATCGGCGAGGACTGGTGCCCCGACGTCTACCGCGGCCTGCCCGTGGCGGCGCGCATCGCGGAGGCGCTCGGCATCGAGATGCGCGTCTTCGAGCGGGACCAGAACAAGGACATGATCGCCGAGTACCTGAAGGACGGCGAGTTCGAGTCGATCCCTGTGCTCATCTTCTACAACGCCGAGCACGTGGAGCTCGGCCACTTCATCGAGCGGCCCGCGCTCGCAAACGCGCAGCTGGGGCAGGCGCAGGAGGCGATCGGCGACACCCGCCCGGAGGCCATCGCCCAACGCCTCGGCCACGAGCCGAGCGAGGAGGAGATCGCGCAGGCGCGTGCGGAGGCGCGCGAGCGCTACCTCGATTGGCAGCACACAAGCGAGACCTGGGCCAGCTGGCGCAGCGCCACCGTCGACGAGGTGATCGCCCTCCTGCGCGAGGCAGTGTAGCGCCATGATCGGAGCGGTGCGGCGGCGGGTTGTTGTGCCGCACGCGTGCGCTTCGGTATACTCTCGCCAATCTTGGGCCGCTAGCTCAATTGGCAGAGCAAGTGACTCTTAATCACTAGGTTGAAGGTTCGAGTCCTTCGCGGCTCACCAGCACAGAAAGGGTCTTGTCGGCTGGAACGCCAGCCGGACCGGACCGGGGAAGTGTCGGAATTGGCAGACGAGCATGATTTAGGATCATGTGCCGAAAGGCGTAGGAGTTCGAATCTCCTCTTCCCCATGGCCTCATGGGGTAGCTGCGGCTCGCACGGGCGGGGCGCGCACCAAATCGAGTGGAGCAGGAAGGGGGCGTCATGGCGCTTCTCGAGGTAAACGACCTTCGCACGTACTTCTATACGCAGGAGGGCGTCGTCAAAGCCGTTGACGGCACGTCCTACTCCGTGGAAGAGGGCGAGACGCTGGGGCTTGTGGGCGAATCCGGCTGCGGGAAGAGCGTCTCGGCTCTCTCGATCCTGCGCCTGATTCCCTCGCCGCCCGGCAAGATCGTCTCCGGCGAGATCATGTTCCAGGGACGCGATCTCCTGAAGCTGGACGAGAACGAGATGCGGCGCATCCGCGGCAACGACATCGCCATGGTCTTCCAGGAGCCGATGACGTCGCTGAACCCCGTGCTCACGATCGGGCGGCAGATCACGGAGTCCCTGGAACTGCACCAGGATCTCCGTGGTCGCGCCGCGCAGGAGCGCGCCATCGAGCTGCTGGAGCTCGTGGGCATCCCCGCGGCACGGGGGCGCATCGACGACTACCCGCACCAGTTCTCAGGGGGCATGCGCCAGCGCGTAATGATCGCGATGGCGATGAGCTGCAACCCGAAGATCCTGCTGGCGGATGAGCCCACAACTGCGCTGGACGTGACCATCCAGGCGCAGATCCTCGAGGTCCTGGCGCGGCTGAGCCGCGAATTCGGGACCGCCGTCATCATCATCACGCACAACCTTGGAGTAGTCGCGCGCTACGCCGACCGCGTCAACGTGATGTATGCGGGCCGCGTCATCGAGCGCGCCCAGGCGCACGAGCTCTACGCCAGGCCACAGCATCCATACACCGTCGGGCTGCTCAACTCCGTGCCCCGGCTCGACGAGCTGCGGCAGGAGAAGCTGATTCCGATCGAGGGCCTGCCGCCCGACCTGGCACACCTGCCAGCTGGCTGCAGCTTCGAGCCGCGGTGCGAGTGGCGCACCGACCGCTGCCGCGAAGAATATCCTCCTATCACGCAGGTCGGCAGCGAGCACCAGGCCGCCTGCTGGGAATGGGAAAAGGTAGGAAGGGAGAGGCAAGTTGTCGCAACCAGCTAGCGCCACCGAGATGGAAGCCACATCCGCCCCGGGCAACGGGTTGGGCGACACCCTGCTCGAGGTCAAGGACCTCGAGGTCTACTTCCCCGTCACCGCCGGGCTCGTCTTTCAGCGCCACGTCGCTGACGTGAAGGCCGTCGATGGCGTCACGTTCCAGGTGAAGCGTGGCGAGACGCTCGGGCTCGTGGGCGAGTCGGGCTGCGGCAAGAGCACGACGGGGAAGGCGATCCTGCAGCTCAACCGGCCCACCGCCGGCAGCGTGACCTTCGGCGGCACGGACCTCACGCGCGTCCGCGGGCGGGAGCTGCGCAGCTACCGGCGACGCATGCAGATGATCTTCCAGGATCCGTACGCGAGCCTGAATCCGCGCATGTCGGTCGGCTCCATCGTCTCCGAGCCGATCACGATCCACCGGCTGGCGCGCGGACAGGAGAAGCGGGACCGCGTGCACAACCTGCTGCAGACGGTCGGGCTCAACCCCTACTTCGCCAGCCGCTACCCGCACGAGTTCTCGGGCGGGCAGCGCCAGCGCATCGGCATCGCCCGCGCCCTCGCCGTGGAGCCTGAGTTCATCGTCTGTGACGAGCCCGTCTCGGCCCTCGACGTCTCGATCCAGGCGCAGATCATCAACCTCCTGCAGGACCTGCAGGAGGAGTTCAATCTGACCTACCTCTTCATCGCGCACGACCTCTCGGTGGTACGCCATATCAGCGACCGCGTGGCTGTGATGTACCTCGGTCACATCATGGAGCTAACCGACCGCGACACGATCTTTGACGACCCGCAGCATCCGTACACGCGGGCGTTGCTCTCAGCGGTGCCCATCCCCGACCCGGCGGTAGAGCGCGAACGCGAGCGCATCATCCTGCTTGGGGACGTACCGAACCCGCTGACGCCACCGCCCGGCTGCGTCTTCAACACGCGCTGCCCGATCGCCATCGACGAGTGTCGCGAGCGCATACCCGAATGGCGCAACGTGGGCACGGCGAGCAAGGAACACTGGGTCTGGTGCCACCGCGTCTAGGCGCGCAGGGTACAGCTCTACAGCTCGCAGGAATAAGGAAGGGGTGGCCTCCGGGCCACCCCTTCCTTATTCCTCTCCGTCGCGGGGATCTCCCCGCTAGCTATCCTGCTTGAGCCAGGACATCATGCCGCGCATCTCCGCGCCCACCTGCTCGACCGGGTGTTCAGCGTCACGCCGGCGCATGGCGAGGAAGCTCGATCGGCCTGACATGTTCTCCAGGATGAACTCCCTGGCAAACTTGCCCGACTGAATCTCTTCGAGGATGCGGCGCATCTCCGCGCGCGTCTCATCGGTGATAATGCGCGGACCGCGGCTGTAGTCGCCGTATTCGGCGGTATCGCTCACGGAGTAGCGCATGCGCGAGAGCCCGCCTTCGTAGATGAGGTCCACGATCAGCTTCAGCTCATGCATGGTCTCGAAGAACGCGCTTTCGGGCTGGTAACCGGCCTCGACGAGCGTCTCGAAAGAAGCCTTGATCAGCGCCGAGAGGCCGCCACAGAGGATCACCTGCTCGCCGAAGAGGTCGGTCTCGGTCTCCTCCAGGAAGGTCGTCTCAAGCACACCCCCGCGCGTGCCGCCGATGCCCTTGGCGTAGGCGAGCGCGAGCTGCCTGGCCACCTCGCTCGTGTCCTGGTGCACGGCCAGGAGGCAGGGCACGCCGCCCCCTTCGGTGTATACGCGCCGCACGAGATGCCCGGGGCCCTTCGGCGCCACCATCGTCACGTCGACGAAGTCGGGGGGATCGATCTGCTGGAAGTGGATGTTGAAGCCGTGGGCGAACATCAGCATCTTGCCCTCGGCCAACCCGGGCTCGATCGCCTTCTCGTAGACGCCCCGCTGCAGGTGGTCGGGGATGAGCATCATGATCACATCGGCCTCGCGCGAGACATCCTCGACCGTGCCCACGCGCAGGCCTGACTCCTCCGCTGTGCCCCACGAGCGCGACCCCGGGTAGAGCCCGACGCGCACGTCGAGGCCCGAATCGTGCAGGTTAAGCGCGTGCGCGTGCCCCTGCGACCCAAAGCCGATGACGGCGATCTTGCGGTCCTTCAGCAGCCCCAGATCGGCGTCGGCGTCGTAGTACATCGTGGCCATACGGTCACTCCTTCGTCCGCGGCGGTACGAGCGCGCGGTGTTTCGGTTACTTGGGCAGGATCACCTGGCGGCTGTGCCGGTCGCGACTGTACTCCACGAACGGGTTGACGCCGATCTCGCGCAGCATCCAGTGCCGCTCGATGACGCGCACCTTGCCCTCGACCACCCGCAACCAGTCGGCCATGCGGGGGCGCGCGGGGTCGATCGCGATCTCGACGGCGGCGTCCTTCGTGCCCGCCACCACAGCCGTAACCCGCGGGAAGCCGAACGCAGGGCGGGGCGTCGCTTCCGCCAGATCGAGCACCGCATCCACGCCGGAGACGATGCCGTAGACGGAGTCGATGAGCGTAACGTCGGGATCGAGGAGGGCCGCCCGCTCCTCGCGCGGGACGGCGGGGTTCGCGTAACAGCCCTCGACCAGCTTCCGCGTCGCGTTCGCGGAGCCGCCCCGGAATTCGCGCGCAGCGGCGAGCGCGGCGAGCGCGGCCTTGTCGAGCTCGATGTCGCGCACCATGCCGTAGAGGCGGCGTCCGGCGATGAGGCCATCCTCGATACGCGCGATATCGAGGACACGCTGGCTGAACACGCGCCAGTCGTACCCCTTCGCCTCGATGGTCGCACGCGTGGCAACGGCGTCGCCATCCGCGGCTGTCTCGACGTTCGTGTAGGTACAGTCGGCGTAGCGCTCCAGCAATTCGTGGTGCCAATCACGCACGGCCACGCTATCGCGCAGCATGGGCCCCCGGAACGAGTGGAACACGACGCCCGGGGCGTGCAACGCCTGGATGTCGTCGAAGCGGTCGTAGTTGATCGCGGTAACGAGCGCGTCGGCGACGTCGTGGTTCGGCATTGGCGCGGGAGACCTCTGCGTTGGACTGGCGAGATTGTAGCGCGCACCACGAACGCGGGACAGCGCCGCCCGCCTGACGCTTGCGGCGCAGGGCGGTAGCCTTGGCGAGCCACCCCCGGCGGAAGAGAGTACCACCGTGACAGAGCCTGTCCCCACCCAGGAACGCGACATCCTCACCCAGGCCGAAGCGGAGGCACGGGCGGCCCGCGTCTCCAACTGCCGCTACGAGCTGGAACTCAATCTCGTGAAGGGCGCCGCAACCTACCGCGGCGCCCTCACGCTGACCTTCGAGCAGACCGGCAGCGGCGACCTCGCGCTCAACTTCCGGGGCATGCGAATCAACCTCCTGGAGCTGAACGGAGCACCCGCCGGCTTCGACTGGACGGGTCGGCGGCTGACCCTCGCAGGCGCCGACCTCGCCCCCGCGAACACACTCCGCATCCACTACGAGAACGAGTACGATCACGGCGGCGACGGCTTCCACCAGTTCATCGACCCGGAGGACGGCGAGGAGTACCTCTACACGAACTTCGAGCCGTTCGATGCGCATCGCCTGTTCCCCTGCTTCGACCAACCTGACATCAAGGCGCGCTACCAGCTGACAGTCACCGCGCCTGCGGAGTGGACGCTGACGGCGAACGCGCGCGAGGCGTCAGCGGAGACGCAGGCGGATGGCCGCACCCGCCGCCGCTATGAGGAGACACCACCCTTCAGCACCTACCTCTTCGCGCTCATCGCCGGTCCCTACCACGTTGCGCGGGAGGAGCACGCGGGCATCCCCCTGGGCCTGCTCTGCCGTCGCTCGATGGCGCAGTACCTCGACACCGAAGAGCTGTTCGCGATCACACGCCAGGGGCTCGATTTCTTCGGCGAGTTCTTCGCCTATCCCTACGCCTTTGGGAAGTACGACCAGATCTTCGTACCCGAGTTCAACCACGGGGCGATGGAGAACGTGGGCGCGGTCACCTTCAACGAGTCGATGGTGTACCGCGACCCGCCGACGGAGAACCAGCGGCGGCGGCGTGCAGAGGTGATCCTCCACGAGATGGCGCACATGTGGTTCGGCAACCTCGTGACGATGCGCTGGTGGAACGATCTGTGGCTCAACGAGAGCTTCGCGACCTACATGTCGTACCTTGCCATGGAGGGCGCGACTCGCTTCCAGTCAGGCTGGCAGGATTTCAACAACGGCATCAAGAACTGGGCCTACCGCCAGGATCAGCTCGTCACCACCCACCCCATCGCCGGCACGGTTCGCGATACCGACGAGACGTTCCTGAACTTCGACGGCATCACCTACGGCAAGGGTGCGTCCGTCCTCAAGCAGCTCGTCGCCGCGATCGGCATCGACGGCTTCCGCGAGGGCATGCGCCAGTACTTCCGCACCTACGACTACGGCAACGCCTCGCTGCTCGACTTCCTTGGCGCGCTGGAGGCAGGAAGCGGGCGCGAGCTCGGGGAGTGGTCCCGGCTCTGGCTGGAGAGCGCCTCCCTCAACACCATCCGGGCAGAGTGGGAGAGCGACGGCGAACGCCTCACGCGCCTCACCCTCAGCCAGACTGCCCCCGACGCCTACCCCACCATCCGCCCCCACCACCTCGAGACCGGCCTGCTCACGGACAGCGGCGCCGCCACCGCCATCGAGGCCGTACCCGCGGTGCTCGATGACGAGCGTACGGAGGTCGAGGCAGCGCGTGGGCTTGCGCGACCGGCGCTCGTGTACCCGAACCTCAACGACCACGCCTACGCCAAGATCGCCCTTGATGGCGAATCTGTCGGCTGGGCTCGTGAGAACATCGAGCGCGTCGAGGATGACCTCCTGCGGCAGCAGCTCTGGTCGACGCTCTGGAGCATGGTGCGCGACCAGCAGCTGAGGTCGACGGATTTTCTCGCCATCGTGCGCGCCAAGATCGCGTTCGAACGCAACATCGAGCTCGTCGATTCGGTGCTCGGTCACGCCGCCGCCGCGCAGGGCCGCTACGTGCCCGCCGCCCGGCGCGACGCGGAAGCGCACCTGCTGTTCGCGACGGCACGCGAGGGGCTCCTCGCTGCTCCCGATCAGGACACACGCATCATCTGGGCACGCGCACTCACTGGCTTCGCCGTGGATAGCGACGACCTCGCCTGGCTCGGCAGGCTCACGGACGGCGAGGAGCGCGTGACCGATTTCGAGCTCGATCAGGATATGCGCTGGGCTGTGGCCACCCGTCATGTTGCCTTCGGCCTGCCCGCGGCAGAGATGCGAGTGGCCGCCGAGGCCAGCCGCGATCCCTCCGATCGAGGCCAGCGCGCGCAGCTTCGCTGCGAGACCGCCGCCCCCGACGCGACCGTGAAGGCAACGGCCTGGGAGCGCTTCAGGGGCGAGGGCTACGGCTCGCGCTACCTGAACCAGGCGGCGATGGGCGGCTTCAACTGGACCCACCAGGCGGACCTGCTCGAACCGTACGTCGACGCCTTCTTCGCGGAGGTCGCCAGCATCTTTGCCGAGCGCGACCGCGAGTTCGCGACGGTGTTCTACGGCGGCCTCTTTCCTGGCTATCGCGTGGAGCGCGCATTGCTCGATCGTGCCCGCGCGCTCCTCGATGAAACGCCGGAAGAGCAGGCCGTGCTCCAGCGCATGCTGCGCGAATCGATCGACGATCTCGGCCGCGCCATCGCCTGCCGCGAGTATGCTGCCGCGGAGGATTAGCGCAACAGCAGGAGCGAGCTCAGCGGCACGCTGACGATGCGCGGGTCGTTCACCTCGGCGGGCAGCTGGCTCACGAGCACGCCGAAGGGCGCTTTGTTGGCGCTGGTTTCGAGGAAGCTGCGAATCCCCTCGGAATCCCTGAGCGGATCGATGCGCGCCTGGTACTTCACCTCGATAGGGATGCGCCGATCCCCCACGGTCAGGATGAAATCGACCTCAGGCGCATCCGTACGGGCGGGGAAGTGCGCCACCTGCAGCCCGCTGATACTGGCCAGGTTCGCGCCCACCACGCTCTCGGCGATATGGCCGGCAAGGGCAGTCATCTCAGGATGCTCACGGAGGCGCTGGACATCCAGCGGGATCTCCTCCTGCAGCCAGCTGGCCCGCAGCCCGTGGTCGGCCAGACAGATCCTGGGGTTCCCCCGTCGCTTCTTGAGCCTGATCTCCAGTGGCTCGACCAGATGCAGGAGCAGCGACTCGTTGAGAAACCTCAGGTAGCTGCGGATGCGCTGGTCGCCAACGTTCGCGTCCAGCGCGCGCTTCGCCTCCCGCACGAACAGCTGCGGGGTGGGGGATTGGCCCGCATACCGGCAGGCGAGCCGAAAGACCTCCTCAAGCAGATCCGGATCACGCCGCCTGCCGCGATCTCCCAGGCGAAGATCGTGCTGGATCACGCGCTTCACGACCGTTTCGTTCAGCTGCTGGGCGACATCGGGCCAAGGCATTGCGTAGTGCTCATGCGCGAGCGGGTAGCCGCCTCGCTCGGAGAACCTGCGGAACGCTTCATCGCGGGCAGGCGCCAGTTCCTCACCCCGATCGCGAAGACTCCGCCAGAAACCAGCGTCGGCCAGGACATCGAGGCCGTTTCCGTCCAGCAGGGGCTCACCCAGGTCAAGGCCAGCGAACGCTCCGATCTCGGTGAGCGAGAGCGTTCCCCCTTCGATGGTGGTGATCCTTCCTGCGAGGCTGTCGCGGCCACGCTCAATGCGGAGAGCCGAACTGCCGGTCACAACCACGCTGACGGTCGAGTGATCGACGAGAGACTTGAGTTGCGTGTCCCAGTCGCGAAGGTTCTGAACCTCATCGAGGAACAGATACGCTTTCTTGCGTTCGTGAGCCGCCCTGTTGAGCGTCATGTCGAGCACAACGCGCTCGAACCACTTCACCAGTGTGAGCAACGGATTCTTGATTTTGGCAAAGGCGGAAAGATCGTCGAACTGCACGCGCAGGATGCGGGAAGGCTCGACTCCCTCCTGCAGAAGGTCCGCAATGAGGTGGAGTTGCGCCATCGTCTTTCCGATCTGGCGGGGGCCGCGCACAACCACGACAGGGGCAAGCGCCTGGTTGAGCCGCCTTCGCATCTCCCGCACCAGATGCCGCCGCGTGGGTGGGAGCACCGGCATGGCATCACCGCGCCACCACGGATTCATCTCCCGGAGCGCCTCGATGAACTCAGCCGGGAACGCAAACTCCGGAGACAGCGGGGGGGTTGCCATCGGCCCCTCCAGTTCGAGCAGAAGCTGGCTGAGAGTCTAGTGAATCCCGGGCAGGCGCCCGGCGAGCGCTTCGACGAGGCCAGCGATGGGGACGCGCACCTGGGCCTGGCTGTCGCGTTCGCGGATAGTGACCGCCTCGTCCTCCAGCGTGTCGAAGTCGACCGTGACGCAGAGGGGCGTGCCGATCTCGTCCTGGCGGCGGTAGCGCCGCCCGATCGACTGCGTCTCGTCGTACTGCGTCATCCAGTGGGGGCGGATGAGCTGGTGGACGCGGCGGGCGGTGGGCGTAAGCGTGGCCTTCTTCGAGAGGGGCAGCACCGCAACCTTGATGGGCGCGATCGCAGCGGGGAGCTTCAGCAGCACGCGTTCGTCGCCCTTTTCGTCGGGCGCGACCGTGTGAGCCTCGAGCAGCGCCACCGCGAGGGTACGGGTGAGGCCCGCAGCAGGCTCGATCACGTAGGGCGTGATGTGCGCCTTCGTCTCCTCGTCGAAGTAGGTGAGATCGTGGCCGCTGTGGCGGCTGTGCGCCTTCAGGTCGTAGTCGGTGCGGTTGGCGATCCCCTCCAGTTCGCCCCAGCCCCAGGGGAACTCGTACTCGATGTCGCTGGTACCGGCGCTGTAGTGCGAAAGCTCCTCCGGCTCATGATCGCGAACCCGCAGGCGGGCGGGGTCGATGCCGATCGCCTCCGCATACCAGCGCTGGCGCTCGTCGATCCAGTAGCGCCGCCACTCTTCCGCGGCGGCGGGGGGGCAGAAGTACTCCAACTCCATCTGCTCGAACTCGAGGGTGCGAAAGATGAAGCGCCCGGGCGTGATCTCGTTACGGAAGCTCACCCGTGTCTGGGCGATGCCGAAGGGGAGCTTGCGCCGCATCGCGCTGCGGACATTCTCGAAGTTGACGAACATCCCCTGCGCCGTCTCCGGCGGCAGGTAGGCTGTCGCCCCCTCGCCCACCACCGTACCCACCTCGGTGCGGAACATGAGGTTGAAGAGGCGTGGCTCGGTGAGCTCGCCGCCGCAGTGCGGACAGCGCACACGGCCCTCGCCGTCGTGTGTAACCTCGCCGTACTGCCCCTCTGCGATATGGTCGGGCCGGAAGCGCTGACGGCAGGCCGTACAGTCGACGAGCGGATCGTTGAATGTTTCCGTGTGGCCGCTCGCGACCCACACCTGGGGGTTCGTGAGCATCGCCGCATCCAGGCCGACCACGTCGTCGCGCTCGCGCACCATCGCACGCCACCACAAGTCACGGATGTTGCGCTTCAGCTCCACGCCGAGGGGGCCGTAGTCGTAGGTATTAGCGAAGCCGCCGTATATCTCGGCGGATGGGAAGATAAAGCCGCGGCGCTTCGCAAGCGAGACGATCGTGTCGAGGTCGGGGGCTGGCACGGAGGCGCTCCAATCTCGCGCTGGCGGCGCGGCGGAAGCCTCACCCTAGCGCAGCGGCGCGTTAGGCCCCAGATTCGAGCGCGCCGGCGAGCATCTCCAGGGCGTGCTCGGCGATCTGCTCCATGATCGCGACGCGCGAGCCGCTGAAGCGGGCCTCGTCGCTGACAACACCAGCCGGGCCCGCCAGGGCGAAGGCGACGGCGCCAACGGGCTTGGGCGAGCGCCCGCGTACAGGACCGGCCATGCCGCTCTCGGCAAGAGCGTACTCGACGCCCGCACTCGCCCGCACGGCCGCCACGATCGCGTCCACGGCGCGGGCGCTGACGGCCCCGTGCTCGCGCAGAAACTCGAGATCAACGCCGAGCGTATCTGGCTTCGAGCTCATCGAGTAGGCGACGAGGCCACGTTCGAACCAGCGCGAAGCGCCGGGCACACTCACGAGCCGCGCCGAGATCAGCCCGCCCGCCGTGCTCTCAGCCACGGCCACACGCGCGCCCCGCGCCAGGAGCAGCTCGCCGACGCGCGCAGCGAGCGGGTCGTCCTCCCAAACCGGCATCGCCTGTGATGCTACGCGCGGGCATGCTCGAGTACGAGGTCCGGATCGGCGACGCATTCACAGCGGAGCGCTACGCCAGCAACCCATGCAGAGGAGCTCCCACCTGCGCAGATGCAAGCGATCGCGGGCAGCACCACCACCATCCTGCGCAGCGGTATCGCCATCAGGCGACCACGGCAACGGCAGGCGCTCTGCTACGCTGCCACCATGAGCGCCGAGGTCGACATGGCCGGAGCGGAGCGGCTGCTGCGCGAGGCGGACTTCGAGGATCTGCGGCTCCTCTGGTCCTCCAGCAACTACGTCTACCTGGCGAAGCTCTGCGCCACCAGCGGCGAGGAGATCGCGGCGGTCTACAAGCCCGAGGCGGGCGAGACGCCGCTGTGGGATTTCCCGACGGGGACGCTCTATCGACGGGAGGTCGCGGCCTACCGGCTCTCGCGGCTGCTGGGCTGGCCGTTCGTCCCCCCGACGGTGGCGCGCGAGGGGCCACAGGGTGCGGGCTCGCTCCAGCTCTACGTACCCCACGACCGCGACTCACACTTCTTCGAGCAGCGCGAGCAGGCGGTGCTCGTCCCCCAGCTCCAGCGCATCGCCATCTTCGACTTCGTGGCGAACAACGCCGATCGCAAGGGCGGGCACTGCCTGCTCGACGCGCAGGGACGCATCTGGGGGATCGACCACGGGCTCTGCTTCCACCGCGACTACAAGCTGCGCACGGTGATCTGGGACTGGGCGGAACAGCCTGCCGCGGAGGAGTGGCTCGGCGACGTCGAGCGCGCGGCGGCGGCGATCGCGGGCGGGACGGAGGAAGCGGCGGTGTTCAGCAGCTGGCTCGCGCCCGATGAGCGCGAGGCGCTGCTGGAGCGCGCGGAGATCCTGTTGCGAACGCGCACGCTGCCCGCCCCGGGCCCCCACCGGAGCTACCCTTGGCCGCTGGTGTGAGGGCGCTCAGCGCGGGAGCTGGAGCAGCTGCAGCGTGTTCCCGTCGGGGTCGGCGAAGGTGGCCACCCAGCCGCCCCACCGCTCCTGCTCGGGCGGGCGCGAGAAGACAACCCCACGCTCCGACAGGCGGCGGTGGACGGCGGCGATATCGGCGACCGCGAAGTTGACCATCACGCGCAGGGGATCGCGGGCGGGGCCGCGCACCTCATCGTGCGCGGCGATGCTGAGGCGGAAGCCGTCCCACTCGAAGTTCGCGAATGCCGTCTTCTCGCCACGCGCCGAGAGGCCAAGCACGTCGCGGTAGAAGCGCAACAGCTCCTCGAAGCGGTCGGTCCAGATGATGACGCCCGCGACGCCCGCGACGCCCGCGACGCCCGCGATGCCCGCACCGTCCACGTCCTCGCCGGGCATCAGCCTTCGGCGAGGGGCCGGAAGGCGCGCCCGCCCGCTTCGTCGACGGCGTGGCCCAGTCCAGGAAAGGGGAAATGGCCGCTCGCGATGAGCGCGCCCTCGCGCTCAATCCGCGCGAAGAGCGCCGCGCGGCTCGCCGCCGAGGCGCTCTTGTCGATATCGGCGCCGGCGCACCAGCCGTCCTCGCGCACCTGCACCGGCTGGTGGGCGGCGTCGCCGATGAGGTAGGCGCGCTCGCCGCCGCTGACTACCACAAAGGAGACGTGCCCGGGGGTGTGGCCCGGCGTGGGCACGGTCACGACCTCGGGCGTGACGGCGTGCTCGCCCTCCACGAGATCGAGCAGGCCCGCCGCTTCGACCGGCGCGAGCACGGTGTCGTACCGGGCCGCGCCGCGGAGCTCGTCGCTGCCGGTCCAGTACTCCCACTCCGTTCGCTGCACGACGTGGCGGGCGTTGGGGAAGAGGGGTACGGGCGCGCCGTCCTCGTCGATCGTGTTCCAGCCGGTGTGGTCGAAGTGGAGATGCGTGTAGACGACGGTATCGACATCGCCCGGGCGTACGCCAGCTTCTTCCATCACGGAGGGCAGCGCCGGGGTCTCCCGCAGCGGCATGGGCGCGGGCCGCCCACCGAGGCCCGTATCCACGAGGATCGTGTGCCCGCCACTCACGACAAGCCAGGCGCCGAGATTGAGCGTCAGGTTCCCGTTCTCGTCGAGGAACTCGCCGTATGCGTCCCAGGCGCCAGCGGGGACGTCGGGGTAGAAGGCCGCCGGAGGCATCGCCGTCCAGCTGTCCTGAAGCGCGATGATCTCGGCATCGCCGACCCGTGTGCGCTGGAATCGCCCCATCACGAATCCTCCTGTGCCGCTCTGTCGCGGGCGCGGGCAGTATGCCGCCGAGCGGGGCGACGCGTCCATCGGCAGCAACCGCGAACGGCAGCGGCGGCGCGCTCGCTAGAATGGCTGCATGAGCGAACGCGCGCGCGAAGCGATCGCCGCGAAGAGACCCTTCCGGCTCGGCGAGGTCGAGGTTGCGTTTCAGGAAGGGCACATCGGGCTCTCGGGCCCGCGCCCGCAAGCCCGTCCGGTTACCCTCGACGCTACGATCGAGGCGCTCCGCACGCATGTGCGATTCGACGAACGAGGTCGCTACCGCCCGCTCAGCGGCGCGCGCACGCTCCCCGGCGGCTGGCGCACCGCCCTGCCCACGGCGCTCGCCGAAGCGGCGCTGGAGGCGATCTACCCGCAGGCAGCGCTCCACCAGGAGCAGGCGGCGCGGGGAACGCTGCGCACCGTCACCTTCGACGAAGTGGTCGCGCGCCAGCGGGGGCGCTACCGCCTCGCGGGTGCGCTCGACGCCGCGGGCCGCGAACACGCCCGCGAGGCGGTCTGCGGACGCTGCGTACGCACGCCCGTATGGGCGGGCAAAACGGCCACCGGCGCCGCTATCCCGTGTCCTGAGCCGTGCAGCGTGCTACTCGCCCTCTGCCGCGAAGCCGCCCTCTGGCAGCAGGACGCGCCTGCGCCCGCCCGCCCCAATCCCACCGTCGCCTTCGCCGACTTCACCGAGGCGGGCAACGAGCTGCGCGAGGCGTACCTCGCACACGCGCCCGCGGTCACGCCACGTGGATAACGCCAGCCTGCGTGAACGGGCGCGTGCGCTCTTTCCGGGCGGGGTTTCCAGCCCCGTGCGCTCGTTCCGTGCCAT
This sequence comes from Tepidiformaceae bacterium, assembly GCA_963422605.2. GTDB lineage: Bacteria > Chloroflexota > Dehalococcoidia > Tepidiformales > Tepidiformaceae > UBA2991. Next base: position 1,956,443 of record CAXXUF010000002.1, on the reverse strand, counting down.
CGGCGGCGAGCCGGTACCCATCGCGCGCGCGGACGGCGCACGCGTGTTCGATGCCGACGACCACGAGTACATCGATTACGTCGCAGCGTACGGCCCGCTGATTCTTGGGCACGCCCACCCCGCGGTCACAGCCGCACTCGCCGCTGCCGCCGGACGCGGGACCGCCTTCGGGGCGCTCTCACCCGGCGAGGTCGAGCTGGGGCAGCGCATCGCCGAAGCCACGGGGATCGAGCGGCTGCGCTTCGTGAACTCCGGCACTGAAGCGACCATGACGGCGCTGCGCCTCGCGCGGGCGGCGACGGGCCGCGAGCTGGTGGTGAAGTTCGAGGGCTGCTACCACGGCCACAGCGACGGGCTGCTGGTGAAGGCGGGGAGCGGCGTTGCCACGCTCGGATTGAGCGATTCCGCGGGCGTGACGGCGGCCACCGCCGCGGGCACGGTCGTGCTCCCCTACAACGATGGCGCCGCGCTCGCGGAGTGGTTCGCGCGCCACGGCGCCGAGACAGCGGCAGTCATCGTCGAGCCTGTGGCGGGGAACATGGGCGTCGTACCGCCCAACGACGGCTTCCTCGAAGCGCTCGCCAGCGTGCCACAGCAGTATGGCGCGCTCCTCGTCAGCGACGAGGTGATCACGGGATTTCGCCTGCGGTACGGCCTCAGCGGCCTGCTGCCGGACGCCGATCTCGTGTGCCTGGGGAAGGTCATCGGCGGCGGTCTGCCCGTGGGCGCGCTGGGCGGGCGCGCGGAGCTGATGGTGCAGCTCGCGCCGGAGGGGCCCGTGTACCAGGCGGGCACGCTCAGCGGGAACCCCCTCGTGATGGCCGCGGGCGCGGCCACCCTCGACGTCCTGCGCGACGGCACCGCCTTCGCACGCGTTGACGAGATCGCGCGCCACCTCGAAAACGGCCTCTCCGCGGCGGTGCGCCGGGGCGAAGCCGAAGCCTGCGTCGTGCGGCGCGGATCGCTGCTCTCCCTCTTCTTCCGCTCGGCGCCGCCACGCGACTACGCTGCCGCCTCGGCCTGCGACACCGCCGCCTTCGCACGCTTCCACCGCGCGATGCTGACGCGCGGGATCATGCTCCCACCGTCGCAGTTCGAGGCCTGGTTCGTCTCGGCGGCGCACACGGAGGCGGATATCGACCGTACCGTGGGCGCGGCCCGCCAGGCGCTGCGCGAAGCGAGCCAGGGAACAGCCGCGCGCGGCGGCGGTCCGTGAGCACCCTCCGTGTCGGGACGCGCGCGAGCCCCCTCGCGCTGCGCCAGACGGAGCTCGTTGCCGCGCGACTGCGCCACGCCTGGCCGGATCAGGCGCTCGACATCGTCGAGATCACGACAGCAGGCGACCGTGATCGCACGAGCCCGCTGACCGCGGGTGAAGGGACGGGGTGGTTTACCTCTGCGATCCAGGAGGCACTCGCGGCCGGGGAGATCGACATCGCCGTGCATAGCTACAAGGACCTGCCGACGGCGCGGCCCGGCGGGCTCATGATCGCCACCGTCCCCGAACGCGCCGACCCGCGCGACGCGCTCGTCTCGCGCACGGGTGTCACGCTCGCAGCGCTGCCCGCCGGCGCGGTCGTGGGCACGAGTAGCCCGCGTCGCGCTGCGCAGACACGCGTGCTCCGCCCTGATCTCACGCTGCGCCCCATCCGCGGGAACGTGGAGACGCGCCTCGCGAAGGTGGAGGCGGGCGACTTCGACGCCGCGCTCTTCGCCCTCGCCGGGCTCGAGCGCCTCGGCCTGGCTGCCCGCGCGAGCCACGTGTTCGGATTCGAGGAGATGCTGCCCGCGCCCGCCCAGGGCTCGCTCGCCGTGGAGTGCCGCCGCGAGGACGAGGAGGTGCGGCGGCGGCTCGCCGCCATCGACGACCCCCGGGCGCGCCGCCTCGTGGCGGCCGAGCGCGCCTTTCTCGCCGCACTCGGGGCGGGCTGCGACTTCCCCGCCGCCGCCTACGCGGAGGGCTTCGGGACGACGCTCAAGCTGCACGGCCTCATCGCGCCCAGGGGCATCATCGTGCGCTCGAAGGCAGGCGGTCCCATCGCCACGGGGCCGGAGATCGGGCGCGCGCTCGCGCGCGAGCTCCTCGCCCTCGCCGGAACGGGGCGGTAGGGTACGGCCATGAGCCCCGTCGCGATCGTCACTGGCGCGGGGGCGGGGGTCGGCAGAAGCGTGGCCCTTGCCTTCCTGCAGGAGGGATACTCCGTCGCGCTTGCGGGGAGGCGCGCGGGAGCGCTTCGTGCCGTCGCCGCCGAAGCGGGCGAAGCCTCCGAACGCGCCCTCGCAGTCACCACCGACGTGCGCGAGCCCGCCTCCATACGCGATCTCTTCGCGTGGACGGTCGAGCACTTCGGACGCCTCGACGTGCTCTTTAACAACGCCGGCATCGGCGCGCCCGCGCGGCCGCTCGAGGATCTCAGCTTCGAGCAGTGGCGGGCCGTCGTCGAGACAAACCTGACGGGCGCTTTCCTCTGTACGCAGGAGGCATTCCGCGTGATGAAGGCGCAGACGCCCCGCGGCGGGCGCATCATCAACAACGGCTCCATCTCGGCGGCGACGCCGCGTCCGCACTCCGCGCCCTACACCGCCACGAAGCACGCCATCACCGGCCTCACCAAGTCGACCGCGCTGGACGGGCGCGCCCACGACATCGCCTGCGGCCAGATCGACATCGGGAATGCCGCCTCACCGATGACGGCAAAGATGGCGGAGGGCATGCCACAAGCGGACGGCAGCGTGCGCCCCGAACCCACGATGGACATCGCAAACGTCGCCCGCGCGGTCCTCTACATGGCCAGCCTGCCGCTCGACGCGAACGTGCTCTCGCTCACCGTCATGGCCACGAAGATGCCCTTCGTGGGCCGCGGCTGAGCTTGACAGCGCTCCATCGTTACTTCCGCTCGCGCTTCCACCGCACGCCCCGGCGGCACACCCGTCGCGGCGCACCCGCGAGCAGCCATCGAGCCGCTACGCTATGCCTGCCGTGTCAAGCGCTTCCCCATCCGCGATGTTCGAGCCGTTCCCGCGGGTGGAGGCCGCCTTCGTCGAAGTCGCGGTGAACAGCGGGCAGCCCACGCGTCACACCTTCACCTACGCGCGCCCGGACGAGATCGACGTGCGCCTCGGGCAGGCCGTGTTCGCACCCTTTGGCAGCCGCGTCCTGCAGGGCGTTGTGCTGGGCGAGACGGAGACCCCGCCGGAGCAGCAGGCACGCGCTATCGAGGCCATCGCCGACCCCCTGCCCGTGCTCGATGGCCCCCATCGCGCGCTCGCTGCCTGGCTCAGCGAGCGCTACCTCGCTCCCCTCTGGGAGTGTGTCGCGACCTGCCTGCCCAGCGGCTACGGGCAGCGTTCCGTGACTGCCGTCTCGCCCGTCGACGTGCCCCTCCTGCTGCCCGCCGACCCGACCGACCAGCGCCTGCTGCGATACCTGGCCGAGCACGGGCGGGTCACCCTCGATACGCTCCGCGAGGCGATCGGGCCGGTACCCGCCAGCCAGCTCGAACGCCTGCAGGCAAACGGCCACCTGACGGTCGCGCAGGGTCTCGCGCGGCCGGCGGGACGGCCCCGCATGGAGCGGCGCGTGGCGCTCACGGGGGGGGATGAGGCGGCGCGCGCGCACTCCCACGGGCTCGCCGCCAAGGCCCCGCGATCGGTGGCCGCGCGCGTGCTCGCGCGGCTCGCGGAGGCACGCGACATTCCCCTCACGGAAGCGCGGGCGCTCGGCGCGACGCGGCGCCATCTCGATGAGCTCGCGGCGGGCTGCTGGCTGCGCGAGTACGAAGCTCGCGTCGAGCGCGACCCCATCGGCGAGCGCCCGTCGGAGCCGCTGCCGCCAGCGACGCTCACGGAGGCGCAGGCGGCAGCGGTCGAGGCCATCAGGGGAGCGCCGGGCGCCTACCTCCTGCACGGCGTCACGGGCTCGGGCAAGACCGAGGTCTACCTCGAACTCGCACGGCGAACGCTTGCAGCGGGCCGGGGCGTGATCGTGCTCATCCCCGAGATATCGCTGACCCCGCAGGCGATCCGGCGCTACGGGGAGCAGTTCCCGGCGGAGCTCACGGTGCTGCACTCCAGCCTGAGCACGGGCGAGCTGTACGACCAGTGGTACCGCATCCAGCGCGGCGAGGGGCGGATCGTGGTGGGCTCGCGCAGCGCGGTCTTCGCGCCGATCGCGAACCTCGGCCTGGTCGTGCTCGACGAGGAGCACGAGTGGGCCTACAAGCAGGGCGATCCGCAGCCACGCTACCACGCCCGCGACGCCGCCGCGGAGCTATGCCGCCTCACGGGTGCCTCGCTCGTGCTCGGCAGTGCAACGCCGAACGTGACGACCTACCATCGCGCCGAGGTCGGCGAACTGACGCGCCTCGAACTGCCTTCGCGCGTGATGCCCCTCGCCGGCGGCGCGACACAGACGACACCGCTCCCGAATATTTCCGTCGTCGATATGCGCGAAGAGCTGAAGGCAGGGAACCGCGGGATTTTCAGCGTGCCCCTCGCTGGCGCCCTGCGGCGCGCGCTCGCAGAGGGCGAGCAGTCGATCCTGTTCGTGAACCGACGCGGCGGGGCACGCTTCCTGTTATGTCGCGCTTGTGGTTACCTGCCCATCTGCCCCTCGTGCACGCTCGCGATGGGCTTCGACACGAGCGAACCGCTGCACCCGCGCGTGTTCTGCCACCATTGCGGGCGCAGCCGCAGCCAGGAGACGGCCTGTCCCGAGTGCGGCAGCCCGCGCTACCGCCCCTTCGGCGTGGGCACGCAGCGCATCGAGGAGGAGGCGCGGCGCGGCTTTCCTAACGCCCGCGTGGCGCGCTGGGACAGCGACGCCGCCAGCCACAAGGGCAGCCACGAGCGCATCCTGCAGGCGCTGGAGGCACGCGAGATCGACATCCTCGTAGGCACACAGATGATCGCGAAGGGGCTCGATCTCCCCACCATGACAGTCGTAGGGGTCGTCGACGCCGATGTCGGGCTGAGTCTGCCAGATTATGTCGCACACGAGCGCACCTTCCAGCTGCTCAGCCAGGTCGCAGGGCGGGCGGGGCGGCGCGAGCGTCCGGGCGAGGTGTTCATCCAGACGTACGAACCGGACGCCCCGCCCATCCGCGCCGCAGCCGATCACGACTACCACGGCTTCTTCTCACACGAGGCTCAGCACCGGCGGCGGGCGGGCTACCCCCCCTACTCGCGGCTAGCGCGGCTCACCTACCGCCACGCCAACCAGGAGCGCGGCCTGGAGCAAGCCTCGCAGGTAGCCGCCGAGTTGCGCACGCGCCGCGACGCCGCCGGCTGGCCCGACCCCGACGTGCTCGGCCCGGCGCCCGCCTACGTGCGCCGCCTGCGGGGCGACTACCGCTGGCACATCCTGCTGCGCGGCCACGACCCGCGCGCGCTCATCGCGCAGCTCACCCTGGGCAGGCGCTGGAGCGTGGACATCGACCCCGTGAGCCTCCTCTGATCCCCAACCACACGGAGGCGCGCCCTATTGTGTTGACGGCACCTCTGGTATCCTCAGGCTAGGCCTGCGGGCAATTTACCGCGCGCGGGCGAGGACTCCTCCATGCAGCGAGCCATTGGTCCCTGGCGCCGGATCGCGCTTGTCTTCCCCGGTCAAGGCTCTCACAGCGTCGGCATGGGCGAGCACCTCTGCCACGCTTCACGCGCGGCGCGCGAGGTCTTCCGGCGCGCCGACGAGATCCTCGAGACGCGGCTCTCGAAGCTCTGCTTCGAAGGGCCCGCGGAGGCGCTCGAGAGCACGGTCAACCAGCAGCCGGCGACTTTCGTCACCTCGCTGGCGTGGCTCGAAGCGCTGCGCGAGCGCTGGGCCGCACTCGACCGCAAGCTGCGGCCACACGTGGTGGCGGGCCACTCCATGGGCGAGTTCACAGCAGCCGTGGCGGCAGGCTCCCTCGACTTCGAGGAGGGGCTGCTGCTCGTGCGCGAGCGCGGACGCGCGATGGACGAGGCGGGCCGCGAGAACCCGGGGGGCATGGCCTCCATAATCGGGCTCTCCTGCGAGCGCGTCTCTGCTATCTGCAGCGAGGCGAGCAGCGCCGGGGGCTACGTCGGCATCGCCACGCTCAACTGTGAGGGGCAGAACGTCATCTCGGGCACGCTCGGAGCGCTGAAGCGCGCCATGGAAGCGGCGCAGACAGCGGGCGCGCGCAAGGTCGTGCGGCTGCCCATCACGATCGCCTCGCACTCACCGCTCATGCGCCGCGCGAGCGAGCGCATGAGCGGCTGGCTCGACCGCTTCCCCCTGCGCGATCCGCTGGCGCCGGTCGTAGGCAACATCAACGCTGACGTGCTCCGTTCGCGGCCCGAGCTCCACACCGAGCTGCGCGACCAGCTAACCTCGAGCGTGCGCTGGCAGCTCGGCGTCGAACGCATGCAAGAGCTTGGCGCTGACCTGTTCGTCGAAGCAGGGCCAGGCAACGTGCTCACGAAGCTCGTGCGGCGCATCGACCCCGGAACGAACGTGGTGAGCCTGAGCGACGACCGTACCGGCCTGCTCAGCGAGCACTTCACCGCCATCGAGAGCGCCGCCCTGTGACCACCCCCCGCGTCGCCGTTACCGGCATCGGCGCAGTGACACCAGCGGGAAACACAGCCGAGGAGACGTGGCAGGCAATGCTGGCGGGCCGCAGCGGCGTCGGTCCCATCACGCTCTTCGACCCCGATCCCTTCCCCGTGCGCATTCAGGCCGAGGTGCGCGACTTCGTGATCAACGAGCGCATCGACACCAAGCAGCAGCGCCACATGAACCGTGGCGTGCGCTTCGGCATGAACGCCGCCCTCGAAGCGCTCGACGACAGTGGCCTCGCCATCACCGAGGAGAACGCCAGTGAGGTCGGCGTCGTCTTCAGCGCGGGCGGCGGCGGCTACGAGGAGCTCTCGCAGGGCGACCACGTCCTCGAAACACGCGGCCCGCGGCGTGTCTCGCCCTTTCTCATCGCCAACTTCGTCGTCGACGCAGCCAGCGGGCACATCGCCATCCACACCGGTGCGCGTGGCCCGAACGTGGCCGTGGTGAGCGCCTGCGCGACAGGCGCCGCCGCCATCGGCGCGGGCGCGCACGCCATCCAGCGGGGCGATGCAGTGGCTGTGATCGCAGGCAGCTGCGAATCGGTGCTCGTGCCCGTCTTCCACGCCACCTGGTGCTCCATGCGCGCGCTCGCGGGCGACAACGAGCATCCCGAGCGAGCGGTCAAGCCCTTCGACCTGAATCGCGACGGTTTCGCCGCGGGCGAGGGCGCGGGCGCGGTCATCCTCGAAAGCGAGGAGCATGCGCGCGCGCGGGGGGCGCACATCTACTGCGAACTGCTCGGCTCCGGCACCTCGAACGACGCCTACGACATGATCGCCCTCGACGAGGCCGGGCGGGGGCTGCGACGCGCGGTCGAGGGCGCCCTCCGCGAGGCCCGCATCGAGGCCCACGAGATCGACTACATCAACCCCCACGGCAGCGGCACGAAGATGAACGACCGCGTCGAGACGCGCGTCGTGAAGGAGCTCATGGGGACCGCCGCCTACGAGGCGTCGATGAGCTCGGTGAAGCCGGTCACGGGGCACTGCATGGCCGCCGCGGGTGCGATCGAGGCGATCGCCTGTATCCTCGCCATCCGCGACCAGAAGGTGCCGCCGACCATCAACTACTCGACGCCCGACCCTGAGTGCGACCTCGACTACGTACCGAACGTGGCAAAATCGCGGCCCGTGCGCACCGCGATGAGCACCTCCGTGGGCCTCGGCGGCCACAACGCCGCCGTCATCTTCCGCAGCGTGGACGGGGAAGCGCCATGACCCGCGCGCTCGTCACCGGCATCGGCGCAGTCACGCCCGTGGGGCTCACAGCGAAGGAATCGTGGCGCAACCTCCTGGCGGGCGTCTCTGGTATCGCGCCCATCCGGGCGTTCGACGCGAGCGACTTGCCTGTGCGCATCGCCGGCGAGGTGAAGGACTTCACGCCCGCCGGTATCGACCCGAAGGCGGCCCGCCGCATGTCGCGCTTCGCCCAGTTCGGCGTGGCCGCCGCCCTGGAGGCTGCGGAGGATGCGGAGCTCGAGCTGCGCGACGACGAGCGCCCCCGCGCAGCCGTGGCACTGGCCACAGGCGCGGGTGGCGTGCTCAACACCTTCAGCGAGACGGAGACGTACCTCAGGAAGGGGCCGGCGCGCGTGAGCCCCTTCTTCGTGCCCCTCATGGCGCCGAACATGGGCGCCTGTCAGGTCGGCATGCAGCTCGGGCTGCGCGGGCCCACGCTCGCCGCCACCGCCGCCTGTGCGAGCGGGCTCTACAGCTACATCGAGGCGAAGGCGCTCATCGAGAGTGGCCTCGCCGACGTCGTCGTCGCGGGCGGGGCGGAGGCCGCGTTGCACCCCGTCTCCGTGGCCGGCCTCGCGAACATGAAGGCGCTCAGCCGCCGCAATGACGACCCCGAGGGCGCCTCGCGACCGTTCGACAAGGATCGCGACGGCTTCGTCTTCGGCGAGGGCGCGGCGGTCTTCATCGTCGAGTCAGAGGAGCGCGCGCGGAAGCGGGGCGCACGCGTCTACGCCGAGCTTGCGGGGGGCGCGCTCAGCGGCGACGCCTACCACATCACCGCCCCGCGCGACGACGGCAGCGGCGCCGCGCAGGCGATGACCACCGCTGCCGCCACCGCGGGCATGCCGCTCACCGGGATCGACTGCATCTCCGCGCACGGCACGGGCACGCCCCTGAACGATTCCTCCGAGACGCGGGCGATCAAGGTCGCCTTCGGCGCGCACGCCCGCGCGCTCGTCGTAAGCGCAACGAAGTCGATGGTGGGACACCTGCTGGGCGGGGCGGGCGCGGTGGGGGCGATGGCAGCGGTACTCTCCATCGCCGAGGGCTGCGTGCCGCCCACGATCAACCTCGAAACGCCCGATCCCGAGTGTGATCTCGACTACGTGCCCGGCGAAGCACGCGAGATGCCCGTGCGCGCCGCCATGGTCAACGGCTTCGGCTTCGGCGGGCAGAACGGCAGCGTCGTCTTCCGTGCATACTCCGGCTGACCGCTAGCCCGGGGCGAGCGCCCGCAGCCGCCCAACGATCGGCGGGAGCTGCTCCAGCACATAGTCGATCTGCTCGTCCGTGTTCTCCCTGCCCACGCTAAGACGCAGCGAGGCGTGGGCGAGGTCGGCGTCCACACCCATCGCCGTGAGCACGTGCGACGGTTCGAGCGAGCCGGTCGTGCAGGCACTCCCCGAACTCGCGGCGATCTCCACCATGTCGAGCGCCAGCAACACGCTCTCGCCCTCGACGTTGCGGAAGCAGCAGCTGAAGTTGTTGGGCAGGCGCAGCGCAGGGTCGGCGGGGCCGGTGACGACCGTATCGGAAACGCGCTCGGGGAGCTCGAACAGCAGACGGTCGCGCAAGCGGCGGTAGTGCGCGCCGCGCTGCTCGCGCTCCGCCCAGGCGAGCTCCATGGCCGTCGCGAAGCCGAACGCGCCGGCCACATTCTCCGTGCCCGCGCGGCGCTCGCGCTCCTGGCCGCCGCCGAGTATCTGAGGACGCCAGGGAGTCCCGCGGCGTACGTAGAGCAGCCCCACGCCCCTGGGCCCGTAGATCTTGTGCGCTGCCAGCGTAAGGAGGTCGACGCCGAGCGCTGCGGGAGCGATCTCGATGGAGCCCGCGGCTTGAACGGCGTCGGTATGCACGACCACATCCGCGTTCCTCGCCCGGGCGAGGGCCGCGGCCTCGGCGACGGGCTGGAGCGCTCCCACCTCGTTGTTGGCCGCCATCAGCGACAGCACAATCGTATCCGGCCCGACCGCCTCCTCGAGGGCGGCGAGATCAACGCGGCCCTCGGCGTCGACGGGCAGGTAGGTGGCGCGGAAGCCCTCTCGCTCGAGCTGCTCGACCGTATGAAGGACGGCGTGGTGCTCGATCCGGCTGGTGACGATGTGATCGCCACGGCCGCGCTCGCGCTGCGCCAGGGCGGCCCCGCGGATGGCGGCGTTGTCGGACTCAGTGCCGCCACTCGTGAAGACGATCTCGCTCGGCTCCACCGCGAGCATCTTCGCACAGCGGGCGCGCGCCTCATCGAGCCAGCGGCGCGCTGCCTGTCCCTCCAGGTAGATGGAGGAGGGATTCCCCCAATCGCGGGAGAGGAGGGGCCACATCGCCTCGAGCACACGTGGATCGGGCGGCGTGGTGGCGGCGTGGTCCAGGTAGACGCGCTCCATGTTCCCTCCGGCAGCGGCAGTTGCGGCGACGCGAAGCCGTGGCTCCTGCTACACTGTAGCCGAGCCTGACGCTCATGCGCGGGCCAGTCGAGAAAGAACCGCCCAAGGAGCGTTTGATGACCACCGAAACCACCACCGAAACGTTGCTCGTCACGATCACCGACGCGGCGGCGGAGAAGGCGAAAGCGCTCCTCGCGGCGCGCGATCTCCCCGATGGCGCGCTGCGCGTGTTCGTGGCCGGCGGCGGCTGCTCGGGCTACCAGTACGGCATGGCGATCGCCCGCACGACCGAAGCGGACGACATCGTGCACGAGCACACGGGCGTACGCATCGTCGTCGACCCGGAGAGCGCGCAGTACCTCGAAGGGGCGGAGATCGACTACGTCGACGAGGTCATGAAGAGCGGCTTCAGCATCTACAACCCGAACGCAACGAAGAGTTGCGCCTGCGGTTCCAGCTTCCAGACGTCCGACGGCAGCGGCCAGGCCCGGAGCTGCGGCTGCTAGCCTGCGCACGCCACATCGGTTCGAAGTCCCGAGAAGGGGCGGCAAGCCGCCCCTTCTCCGCGTCCGGCGCCCCCCACCCCGGCTACAGCAGGTTGCGCATCAGCTCGACGTGCGTCGTGAGGAACGCCATCGACTCCCGCGTCGCCCGCCGCAGCCGCGCGAACCCGGCGTCCCGCAGGGCGAGTTCGTCGAAGCGCTCCAGCTCCGCCATCGCCTCGAACTCGCCGGCGATGGCGATCGCGTTCGTGCCACCGGAGAGGGCGGACCAGACGCTCGTCGTAGCCTCGATGCCGTGTTCGCTCTGATAGCGGAGCGCCTCCGAGATCGCGAGCACGAACTCACGTCCCTTGCCAGGCAGCACCTCGCCCGTCATCAGACGCAAAAAGCGCCGCGGGGCAGTCGCTTCCTCGGCGGAAATGAGCCCCTCGGAGTGGTAGGAGAGGCGGTGGATGGAGGCATCCGTACGGCCCGGTAGCAGGTGGCGCTCGACCTCCGCCCAGACTCCCGCGAACTGCGTATCCTGCGAGACCAGCTCGCTCAACCGCTCCATCTCTTCGAGCGTGTTGAAGTCCACCGCGATCGCGATGGCGTTTGTCGGGCCGGTCATCGCCGTCCAGAGCGCCGTGCGCGCACGGATGCCGCGCTGATCCTGGTGCTCGACCGCGAGGCGCGTTGCTGCTATCAGCTCGGCGGTCTGGCCGCGCTCGACGATGCCGCGAATGAGGCGACGGTACATACACGCTCCCGGGCGAGGTGGCCTGCGCAGTGTAGCAGGCGCAGGGGCCCAGTCCGCGGAGGGCCCGAGACGCGCAGCGGGCTTCGCTCAGCGCCCGTGGAAGGAGGGGTCACGCCGTTCGAGGAAGGCCGCCATGCCCTCGCGGAAGTCCTCGCTGTCGAACATCGGGCGGAGCTGGAGGTAGGTATGGTCCACGGCCGTCTCGAACGTCTCGTCCATCCCCAGGCGCATCATCCGCTTCGTCGCCTGCACCGAGTAGGGGGCGTTGCTCGCGATACGGGCGGCGACGGCCCCGACCTCATCCAGAAGCCGCTCATGGGGGACGACGCGGTTCACCAGGCCGAGTTCGAGCGAGCGCTGCGCATCGAGCACGTCGCCCATGAACGCGATCTCCGACGCCTTCGCCCAGCCGACGAGGCGCGGCAGGTACCAGGTTCCGCCCGACTCAGGCAGCACGCCGCGCCGCACGAACACGGCACCGAGCCTGGCGCGGTCGCTCGCGATGCGGATATCGCAGCCGAGGGCGAGGTCCATGCCGTAGCCGGCGGCGGCGCCGTTGAGCGCACAGATCACAGGCTTGTCCATACGGTGGAGTACGAGCGGCGGCGAGTTGTGGAGATCGAAGAGGCGCAGCGAGGCCGCGCCGCCCCCGTCCTCCCCTGCGCGCGCCTTCAGGTCGAGCCCTGAGCAGAAGCCGCGGCCCGCGCCCGTGAGCACGACCGCGCGCACCTCCGGATCGACGTTCGCGCGGTCGAGCTCGGCGGCGAGTGCTCCGAGCATGGGGCCGCTGATGGCATTGAGCCGCTCGGGACGGTTGAGGGTGAGGGTGAGGACGCCGTCGCGCCGCTTGACGATCAGCTCCTCGGTGGCTTCGGTGGACACAGAGCGCCTCCTGGCCTGGTCCGGTGAGTCTTACACCCACCACCGCCGCGGGCAATCAGCGCCGCAGGAACTCGGTGAGCGTGAGGCCACTCGCGTGCACCGCCGCCGCCGTCTCACGGCCCACCCAGCGCAGGTGCCACGGCTCGTAGGCGTAGCCCGTGACCTGCTCGCGCCCTTCGGGATAGCTGAGGACGAAGCCGAACTCGTGCGCGCGCTCCGCGAGCCAGCGGCCCTCCGGCGTGCGCCCGAACGCCTCCGTCAGCTCGTAGCCCACGCTCGCGCTTGAGAGATCGACAGTGGTGCCGAGCTGATGCTCGCTGTGCCCGGGACGGGCGCTCAGGCGCGCCGCCGCTTCCAACCCGAACGTGTCGACGTGATACCGGAACGCCCCGCGTTGTTGTTCGTAGCTGCGGTAGCTGCTCACGACCACGGTCCGGTGACCGTCCGCGGCAGCCGCCTCCAGCATCTCCACGAGCGCGGCCAGGGCGGGTTCGTGGAGCGACTGCGGACCGTACGCAAACGCCTCGGGGATCGGCTGCAACCCTTGCGGCTCACAATCCGCCGCGAGCCGGTGGAGCTTGTCGAGCGGCGCGAGCAGGTCGCCACAGGGCACGAGGTACACGCCGTCCGCGTCGGGCGTCGCGGACAGCACCGGCGTGGCGGTGGCCGGACCCTGCGGCGAGGGCGGCGGGTCCGGCGTGGCGGTGGCGGTGGGGCTGCGCGGTACCACCACTACGCCGGACCCGCCGGAGCAGGCGACGATCAACGGGAGTGGAAGAAGGAAGGCCGCGGCGAGGGCGCTGATCCGACTCCCTTGCATCCCCCCGATGATAGCGCCAGCCGCGATTCCTGCCAGCGCATGGCCGTCCGCCCCAGCCCCGCTCCAGCGCGGTAAGATGCGGGCGTACGATCAGCCGCCCGGGCGGCAGCGGGAGAGAGCCATGCGGAGCGAAGTCCACCCCATCAGCGGCGCTGTCTACGCGGATATCGGCGATGGCCGTGTGCGCGTGAGCAAGGGCGAGACCTACGGCATCTTCGACTGGGAGGGCCGCTGGGAGGAAGGCGGCATCACACGCGCCGACCCCCACCTCCTCCAGTACGTCGGCGGGCCCGACCTGCCCCCGGGCGTAGATGAGATGGCCGCCCAGCTCGAAGCCGCGCGCAAGGAGCAGCCAGCCACCGGCGACCTCGCCGAGGACGCCTACACCGGCTCCGTGCGCGACCCCCGCTACGGCATGCGCAACATGCTGTTCGCCTCCTCCAGCACCACCGTCGCGAAGTACGTGGGCGACCCCGGCCGCGAGACGGAGAAGGGCTGGCGCTCGAAGGGCATCTCCTTCCACGAGGTGCTCGCGGGCGACACCTACCCCGAGCGCGTCCCGCCCGAGTTGCGGGAGGACTCGCCCATGCCCGGCGGCGTCACCCGCGTCCCCGTCGAGCGCTTCACCAGCAAGGAGTGGCACGACCTCGAAGTCGAGCGCCTCTGGAAGCGGGTCTGGCAGTTCGCCTGCCACGTCGACGACATCCCCGAGATCGGCGATTACACCGTCTACGATGTCGCCCACCTCTCGTGGATCGTCGTGCGCACCGGCGTGGACGAGTTCAAGGCGTTCAACAACGCCTGTCTCCACCGCGGACGCCAGCTGCGCGAATTCGACGGCAAGCAGGCCACCGAGTTCCGCTGCCCCTTCCACGGCTGGTGCTGGGAGATCGACGGTTCCCTGCGCGAGATCCCCTCGGAGTGGGACTTCCCCGAGGTGCGCGAGGAAGCGAGCCACCTGCGCGAGGCGAAGACGGCCACCTGGGGCGGCTTCGTCTTCATCAACCCCGACCCGGACTGCGAGCCTTTCGAGGAGTTCCTCGGCTCGCTCCCGCGCCACTACGAGAAGTACGCGTTCGAGAAGCGCTACAAGCAGATGCACGTGGCAAAGGTGATCGCCGCCAACTGGAAGATCACGCAGGAGGCCTTCATGGAGGGCTACCATGTGATGGCGACGCACCCGCAGGCGATGGCCTTCGGCGGCGACGGTGCGAACATGCAGTACGACGTGTTCGGCAACTGGTGCCGCGCCATCACGGTCGGCGGTGCCACCAGCCCGCAGCGCGGCATCTACCCCGACCCCGAAGAGATTTTCGCGATGCGCAAGGGTGGCGCCGAGATCGCCCGCGAGGGGCTGCGCATGGCCTTGGGCGACGCGGCTGACACCTTCTGCGACGCGGAGGTGATCGACGGCTACTTCAACAACCTCTTCCCCAACTTCCACCCGTGGGGCTGCTTCAGCCGCATCGTCTACCGCTTCCGCCCCTACGGCGACGATCCCGACCGCAGCATCATGGAGGTCATCTACGCGACGCCCTGGCCGGAGGGCGAGGAGAAACCGCCCGCCGCGCCCATCCACTGGCTCGCGGAGGACGAGGACTTCACGCTCGCGCCGGAGATGGGCGGGCTCGCGCGCGTCCTCAACCAGGACTGCTACAACTTGCCCAAGATCCAGAAGGGACTCAAGACCAAGGTCGACCCTTACGTCTACTTCTCCGCCTACGCGGAGGGCAAGATCCGCCACTTCCACAAGCTGTACGACGAGTGGCTGGGGGTGGAGTAGCGCCTTCGGCGTACCGGGTGGACTTCACCGCACCTGTACCGGCGGCATCGAGCCGCCGCCGCTCAGGTCATCTGCAGGCGCTCGAACTCATCCTCGGGCATGTCGTCGGGGACGCGACGGCCGGGGCCGAAGATACGCCCACCCGGCAGGCCGCTCGCGACCGACATCCTGCCGAGGTTCACCAGCCGGCGGACGGCGCGGTCGGGGGCGTGCGGATCGTGAAGGATGGGCAGGCCCAGCCGCGTACGGAAGGCTGAGCGCGCGTTCGCGACCGTGCCCCCGAAGAGCTCGCGTTCGCGCTGCTGGAGCTCGGCCAGGGCCACGTCAAAACTCTGCTGGGGGAATCGCTCGTAGAGCAGGGGCAGCAGCTGGATCGAGAGCGTGTCGGCGGGGCCGGTGAGCCGCAGCGGCGTCACCTCCGTGCGCCCCTCCGGCAGCGGCGCGTCCCAGCAGACCCAGCGGCCGTATAGCTCACGCAGACGCTCGCCGAGGGGTGTGTGAGCTGTCCAGCGCTCGTTCGCCTCGACGCCGGGGGCCCGCGATTCGGATGCGGCCGCCTGGCGGCAGAGGGCCAGCACCTCACGCGCAACGGACGAGCCTGGATCACTCAGGTCGCAGGCGGCCACGCGCGGCTCGACCAGCAGGAACGAGTTCGCGTAGGCAGCGCCCCAGTCGACCGCCAGGCGGCATTCTTCCTCAGGTAGCTGGCGGAGCGAGAGCAGCAGCGTCAACTGCCCGTCGTCGAGGCTGCGACGGGCGCGCAGGTAGCGGCGCCAGGCAGAGGAGCCTTCGACGTAGATCGGGCTGAGCGGCTGCGGCCAGGGGCGCTGCGCGCGGGGGACGTCGTAGACGACACCGCGGGCCGTGCCTGCGAGATCCTGGAGGGCGCGCAGGAGGATGCGCTGCTCGGGGGGAGGCTCCCCGCGCGGGTCCGCGCCGCCCCTGCGGGAGGCCCGCCGTCTGCGCTTCCACAGCTCGCGGATCGCCACGCGCACAGACTAGCGCATCGGGTCAGGCGGGGGTGGCGCCGTACTTCCTGGTACCAGCGCACGACAGTAGAATCGGCTGGCCTGTAGTCGTGGCTCACGCTCAGTGCCTGCGCGCTGCAGCACCTTGGCAAAGGGGTCGCACCGTTCATGATGGCCATCACGGAAGCAGGCAGCATCCTTCCCGGATCCCGGTTGCGCGACGGCGACAGGCGCCAGCCCGAACGATGACTTCGTCGTCCAGAGCTTCACAACCATGAACAGCAACGATCAGCAGCCTTCGGGTTCCGGAGATTCCCCCGCTGCTCTCCCCTCCGTGTCGGTCATCATCCCGGCCCGCAATGCGGAAGCGACCATCACCTCCACACTCGATTCGGTGATGGCCCAGGACTATGAGGGACCGCTCGAGGTGATCGTCGCCGATGGCTCCGATACTCCGGCCACATCCGAGGTTGTTCGGGGAACGTACCCGGAAGTGCGGCTGATCCCCAACCCGGAACGAAGGCTCGGGCATGGCGCTAACGCAGCGATTCGGGCCGCGACCGGCGACGTCATCGTGCGGTGTGACGCTCATACGATCTTCCCGAGCGGGTATGTACGCCAAGCCGTGGAAACGCTGGAAGAGACCGGGGCGGCAAACGTCGGCGGACGGCAGTACGCAGTAGGGATCACCTTTTTTGAACGAACCGTGGCGATGGCCATGACCACCCCGCTGGGAGTCGGCGACTCGCGCCACCGTCTGGGGGGAAAGGCAGGAGCCATCGATACCGCCTTTCTGGGTACGTTCCGGCGCGAGACGCTGGAGGAGCTGGGGGGGTACGCCAACCTGGCCCGCAACCAGGACTACGAGCTCAACTACCGGCTGCGCAAGCGGGGCCACACCGTCTGGTTCAATCCGGAGTTAGTGGTCCAGTACAGGCCCCGAGGCACGCTCCGGGCGCTGGCCCGGCAGTACTTTAACTATGGCCGA
This sequence comes from Tepidiformaceae bacterium, assembly GCA_963422605.2. Classification (GTDB taxonomy): domain Bacteria; phylum Chloroflexota; class Dehalococcoidia; order Tepidiformales; family Tepidiformaceae; genus UBA2991. Next base: position 1,939,555 of record CAXXUF010000002.1, on the reverse strand, counting down.
GGGAAGTCGGCGGTGCTTCTGCAACATCCCGCTTCAGTGCGCCCGCGCCACCTGGCCGCTCCCGCGCTGGTATTGAGCCTTGTCGCCGGGGCGGCACTGGCCGCGGGCGGATTCCCCTGGCTGGCGGCGGGGCTCCTGGTCGCATACATCGCGGTTCTCGTGGGCGGGGCGGTGGTGGTGGGCATTCGGCGGCGGGACGCGACGGCTGTCCTCCTGCCGCTGGCTCTTGCGACCATGCACCTGTGTTGGGGGACTGGCTTCTTTTTTCGCGAGCGAGCGCAGAGCCGAGACGACAGAGCGGAGCGATGATGCGATCTCCGCTGCGGCCGAAACTGGCGGGAACAGCAGCTTCGCTGAAAGTCCCGGACACAACCGGCGGGCAGGATGTGTCCGTCATGTTCGTGACCCTCGCCGGCATGGCGGCATTGAGCCTGCTGGTACAGGGGCTGCTCGCCTGGCTGCTCCTTCCGGAAGGAAGGGGCGCCTATGCCGTCTGCATCGTCTTCGGGACGCTGCTGGGCCTGGTTCTCACGCCCGGCATCGCACAGGGCACGCAGTACTTTGTTGCGGCGCGACAGATTAGCGTTTCGCAAGCCGTCTCCACCGCCCTCATCATCGGTCTCGCCGGCGGCGGGTTAGCGGCCACGCTGGCGGTCCCGCTGATTTTCAGCGACATCGCCTTCTTCCAGAAGGCGGAGGCACACACGTTCCTCCTGGCGCTCGGCCTGGCGCCGCTCACGGCGATCTCGGTCGCGCTCGACCATCAGCTCGTCGCCGCCAGGCGCTTCAGCCGCCTGGCAGTCTTTTCGCTGCTCCGGGTCGTGGCGAACGTGCTCACGATCACAGTTCTCGTCTGGCGCCTGGATCTTGGGGTAGACGGCGCCCTCCTGGCATTCGCCGCCGGTCACGGCATCCTGATCGCCGCCTGCCTGCTGGACCTGCGACGGCACTGCGAGCTGGCCTTTGAGCTGCCCCGCCGCCTGAATTTGACCCGCATCCTCGGCTACGGACTGAAGTATCATGTCGCGCGGATCGGAGACGTTATCGAATTGCAGATCGGCGTTGTGGTGCTCGGCTTGATCGCGAGCCAGGCCGAAATCGGGCTGTTCTCCGCGGCGAGCACGCTCATGCTCGGGTTCATCCTGATCTCCAACGCGGTCGGGAAACCGTTGCTGCCGCGCATCGCAGGCACGGAGAACAGCGAACTGGTCGCGCGCTGCCTGCGCCTTGTCTGCGTAGTCACCGCGATCTGCATCCTCGTCCTGCTCTCGCTCAGCACGCCCGTGGTGCGCCTCCTGCTCTCGGAAGCCTTCCTGCCGGTCGTTCCGCTCCTGTGGATCATCGCGCCGGGGATACTCGCGCTCGCCGGCTCCGGGATACTCATGACCCACTTCAAGGGCGTCAACGTCCCCGCGGTCTGTTCGTGGGCCGTGTTCCTGGGACTCGTCGCCAACGTCGGTGCGCTTCTGCTGCTCTACCCGACACTCGGCATCAAGGCGGCCGCCTGGTCCATAACCATCGGGATGCTGTGCCGGTGCCTCCTCCTCTCGGTCATGTTCCACAGGACGACGCGAATGGCCTGGGCCTCGATCTGGCTCCCTCGGCGCAGCGACGCGAGGTTCCTGTGGGCTGAAGGCCGTTCCCTGCTCACCCGTAGCGCCAGAGGAGAAGCCACCGCGTGAGGCTGTCAGACATTCCGCATGAAAGCGGGCCGGCTCGACCGCCAGCAGGTTCACCCCAGGGAAGAGTCACCCGTTGACGGAGAACGCGGCCCCGAAGCCGAGCATTCTGCTCATCGCTCCACTGGCCGGCGGGCAGTCCGCCACCAACATCACTGGCGGGAACAAAGTGATGGCCAGCGAGCAGATACGGGAACTGGGCGCGCGGGGTTTCTCCCTGGATGCGGTTGACGCCTCAGGGGACGTGACCAACCTGTCCCCCTGGAAAATCAGGGTTGCGCGCCTGAAGCGGTTCCTGCGGGTGGCGTGGGGGGCCACGAGGAAGCTCCGGAACTCCGACATCGTCTTCCTCATTATCTCGCCCCGCGCCGCGCTGCTCCTGGCCTCGTTTTTCTGGGTCATCTGCACGATCACACGCACGCCCCTGGTGGTACGTATCTCCGCGGGCAATCTGCGGATGGACTACCTGGCGTACGGCCCGCTGGCCCGCTGGCTGGCCGACCGGACCTACATGCGCTCTTCGCTGGTGTACGTCGAAACGCAGGAGTTATACCGGGACTTCAACAGTCCAGATAATTTCCGCTGGTTTCCCAATACAAGAGACATAGAAGCACCCGCTACAGTCAGGCGGAACAGTGTGAAAAAGCTGATTTTCCTGGCCCGTTTGCACATGGACAAAGGGCTGGCTGAAGCCCTGAGTGCGTGCCGCCAGTTGCCGGAGACCTGCCACCTCAACGTCTTCGGCCCCGGTACATCCGACACGGACTTTTCCCTTTTCGACGGCCACCCCAACGCGACCTATGGCGGTGTTCTGGATCCCGCGGAGGTACCCCGGGTCCTCAGCGAGCACGACCTGCTGCTATTCCCCAGCTACATGGGACGCGAGGGGTACCCCGGCAGCATTCTGGAAGCTTTCCAGTGCGGCCTTCCCGTCGTCGCCGCCAGGTGGGGGGGCGTCGCCGAGCTCGTGGAGCACGAAGAGAGCGGGCTGCTGGTGGAGCCCCGCTCGGCCACAGCGCTGAAGGCCGCCATCGAGCGGCTGCGGGAAGACCCAGACCTCTACCAGCGGCTCTGCGAGGGGGCCGAGCGCCGGGGGGAGTACTTCCGCAGCGTAAACTGGTACGACCGCGTAGCTTCGGACCTGCACAGCCTTACTCAGGCGCGTGTCGGGCCAGCCGCCCGACACGCGCCCGAGTAAGGGTTCCAGGTATGCCATCGCTCAACCCAGTGCTTTCGAAGAGACTGGAACTGGCATCCGCCCCATCCATCACGGTTGCTTTCCTGGTGCTGAGCGTCATGGTCCAGATCAACCTGCAGGGACCAGTGATACGGCCGCTCGTCCTTTCCATCGTACTCATAAGCTGTCTGCTCCTGATGAGCTTCGCAAGTATTCGCTTATGGAAAGACATTGGAGTGCCCGGGCTCCTGATCCTCGCCACGATTGCGTCCTATCTGGTCATTGGCTCGGCCGTCTCGCTGGTCGCAGACGGCGAGTTGCAGATCAAAGACATGCTGCGTCAAGCGTTCTTCTTCATCGTTACCCTGGCCGCTATCCTTGGCGGACGTTCGCTGGTGGCGCGCATCGGGGTTGAGACCCTGTTACGACGGGTGCTCATGGTCCTGAGCGCGAGTTGCGCTGTCATCCTGGCCTCGCCGGTACTACACGACATCGGCGTGCTGCCGATGTACCGAATCGCCACTCGCCTCACCGGCACGTTCAGCGACCCCAACGACGCTGGCTTCATCGCGTGCATGACGCTCGTGCTGGCGCTGGCGTTTTACGGAAACGGCCTGCAACGCCCACTCACGTACCTGGCTCTGCTTCTCAGCTACGCTGCGGCATTCGCAACGGTTTCCAATACGGCAATCATTGCTATAACCACGATACTGATCTTTTTTCTTCTATCGAATGGCCTCCGAATAAGGAAAGATTTCCATAATCATCGCTTCATTACTGTTTTACTTTGCCTTGGTGTGGTCATTTCCCTTATTTATATCAGCATCGCTACTAACATTCATGATCTCGTACCATTTCAACTGCAGAAAGATGAAAACACTCCTTCCACTCAACTTCAGGAAGAAAGCACCCCTTCCACTCAACCACAGGAAGAAAACACTCCCTCCAACACACTAGCCAGAGCAGAGGAGAAACTGGGAGACATCAGGGGTGATCGCCGAGGAGGAGATTCAGCACTATCAAAGCGAATAGAATTGTGGAAAATGGGAGGTGAAATTTTCCTGGAATCCCCCTTATTCGGTCACGGTCTAGGGAGTCTTCATAGTATAGAAGGAGCTCCTCTTGGACATGATAACACTCCGTACGGTGTCCATAATTTGTATCTGACATTGTCCGGAGAAGCAGGCATTGTTCCTCTGTTACTCTACCTCGCTTCACTACTATTTCTGATTCGATCGTGCTGGACTATGAAGGCATCCCTGGCCAGAGATTCGATCATTGGATGGGTGATCGCGCTGGCATTATTTGGTATCATGTTCCAGCACCTGCTCACCATGGGGGCCTATACGTTCCTGTTCGGCTTAAGTTGCGCTCTGGCCACGTTCCTCATGCAGGAGCGAAGAGGCTCGCCTGTGCACGACGCGCAGGCACGGGAGGCTTCGACCGGCGCGGACTCCCGGGCAGGAACCGCCTGATGCTCCCTCCGCCAGCCGCACACGCTCTGGCTGAACGCTTGCGCCAGTCTGGGCAGCATCGTTCGTGGACAGCATTGCGTTGGTGGAGCTGGGGGGATTCGAACCCCCTACCTTTTGACTGCCAGTCAAACGCTCTCCCAATTGAGCTACAGCCCCCCACGCGCCGGCGATCGTAACAGGCCCGCCTGCTGCGGGCTGCCACGATCCACCACGTCCTGCAACGATCCCGCTCACTGGCCCTCCCCGGCAAGGCTCCCCGCGTGCCATTTGCCGTGCAAGGCTTCGGGCGCCCGCGTAGACTGGACCGCACGGCAGTGGGGTGTCGACCAGCTCCTTGTGTCGATGTGCCCTGGTTGCTACCGGGAGAGATTGATGCGAGCAGAGACCGACGATGTCGCCTTTCGACTCCTCCTTGCCCTGGGGGAGAGCTGGGATGCTCTCCAGCGGGCGTCGATCGACCCCTCCTCGAAGGGGCTGTACCTCACAAAGGAGTACCTGGGCGGGTATACGCGCTTCAGCGCCGGACCCTCGACGAGTCCCAGGCTGATCGTCGAGTGGAACGAGTCGACCCGCCACCTGCGCGTGCTGCGCTGCCACGACTGGCCGAGCTTCGAGGCGGTCATCTCGAGCACGGTGGTGTACGTGCGCGACGAGGCGCGCACGCACGGCATCATTGACAGCGTGGACGCCGTGTTCGTGCACGCCTGCCAGGAGCCCGCGCCGCCCGCGCGGCGGACGGTGCTGCCGGGCGCCACGGAGAGCGTGGGCGAGCCCGCGCGCAAGCGGGCGTAAGGACCGCCGTCGCCCGCTCCTCCCCGCGCGCTTCCGCCGGCCCGCTCCTCGCACCGGAGAAGCGTCCGCTTGAATTATCCGGCATCCGTAGCGATCCAGTGGCACACTGCGCCGGCAATGTTGCGGAGGAGGCACCCTATGCTCCAGAGTGAGGAACGACTACGGCGAATCGAGCGCGCGACGGAGCTCCCGCTCCTCCTGCTCGCGGTCCTGCTGATTCCGCTGCTGCTTTTGCCCATGGTGACCGAGCTCCCGGCACAGGTCGACCAGTGGTTCTCCATCGCGGACTACGCCATCTGGGCAGCGTTCGCGCTCACGTTCGGGGCAAAGCTGCTGGTCGCGCCTCGCCGTTTCGCCTACGTGCGCTCCCACCCGCTGGAGGCAGCGATGGTGCTGCTGCCCTTCATCCGGCTGTTACGGTTCATGCGGCTGCTGCGCGTGGCCGTGGTCCTGGGCGTGAACATCAGGCTCATCAGCTCGCTGTTCCAGCGACGAGGCACCGCTTTCGTCGCCGCCTGCCTGCTGGTCGCGCTAATCGGCGGCGGGACGCTCGTCTTTGTCGCGGAGCGTCACGCGGAAGCAGCCAACATCACCTCGATCAGCGACTCGCTCTGGTGGTCGTTCGTCACCATGACTACCGTCGGCTACGGAGACCACTCCCCGATCACGCCACTCGGACGCCTCGTCGCAAGCTTCCTCATGATCTTCGGGATCGCCGCCCTCTCGGTCGCGACCGGCTCGATCGCGGCGCTGCTGACACAAGATCAGCAGCGGGTCGAGCTCGCGGACGTGGTACAGCGACTCAAAGGCCAGGAGGCGCGGCTCGCGACACAACTCGAAGCGATCCAGAGCCAGCTCGCCGAGCTTCGGACGGCGCCGCCACAGACCTGAGTGGGGGGCGGCTCCCCGCAGAAACGCTAGCGCATGATCTCCGGGTCGGCGGGGGCGTCGGCGAGCCGTGGGGAGCCACGCAGGCGGCGGCCTCGGCGGCCAAGCCAGCCACCCAGGCGGTCGCCGAGATCAGCAACACGGCGCTCGACCCTCCCCCGCACCCAGGAGCGCGTCGCGCCGGTGCTGCGATAGCGCTCGTGGCGGCGGCGCAGGCGGCGCTTCGGGCGTTCACGCTGGATAGCCGTAAGCGCACGCACGACGGAGCGGCCCAGGAGCAGGGCGGCTTCGCCGTGGTTCGTGTGCGCGCCTTCGCCTGGCTCTGGCACGAGGGTGTCGACGATGCCGAGGCGGAGGCAGTCGTGCGAAGTCAGGCGCAGAACCGCGGCGGCCTCGTCCGCCTGCGAAACCTCGCCATAAAGGCGCAGGGCCGCGTCTTCGGGCGAGACCACCTCGTAGACGGCGTTCTCCAGCATGAGCACGCGGTCGGCCACACCCATCGCGACGGCGGCCTCGGAGGCACCCTCGCCCGTGATGACTGCAAGCGTCGGCGTCGGAAGCCGCAGCATATCCTGCGTACAGCGGGCGAGTGCGTAGCCGAGGCCGGATTCCTCGGCGGCACGGTCGGTCCTGGCGCCAGCGGAATCCAGGAACGCCACGAGCGGCAGCCGGAACTTCTGCGCGAGCTTCATCGCGCGGCGCGCCTTGTGGAAGCCCGCGGGACCGATGACGCCTCCCGGTTCGCCGCCGTGCGGGCGGTTCTGCCCGATGCACACGACCGCTTCGCTGCCGAGCAGGCCGATGCCCGCAGCGACGGCGGGGTCATCCTCACCGGAGCGATCGCCACGTATCTCGACGAAGGTGGTGGTGATGCGCCGGATGAGGTCGGGCGCGGTGGGGCGGTTCTCGTGGCGTGAGAGCTGCACGTGGCGCCACGCTTCGAGCCGCGCGTACTCCCGCGGCTCGCGCCCGGGGCGGCCGATGGGCCGCAGCTCGTATCTGCTCATGAGCAGGTCGATCAGGAGACCGAGCGAGGGACGCATATCCTCGCGGCGCACAATGGCGTCGATGAGGCCGCGCCGCAGGTGCGATTCCGAAGTATGCGCGTCTGCCGGCAGCTCCTCGACCTCGCGCATGGCGCGCAGGGCCGAGTAGCCGACGAGCGCGTCCGGCTCGGCGATGAGGAAATCGGCGAGATTCGCGAGCCCGGCGTAGGCCGAGCCTGTCGCGGGGTCGGCGAGCAGTGCAATGTGAGGGAGGCCGCGCTCCGCGAGCTTCTGGTGCGCGGCGGCGAGCCGTGGCAGCTGCATGAGGGCGAACAGGCCCTCGCGCATACGCGCGCCCGACGTCGAGAGCACCGTGATGGCAGCGACACCGCGGTTCGCCGCGCGCTCGAAGGCGCGCGCGAGTCGCTCGCCGCTGGCGACGCCGACGGAGCCGCCGAGGAAGCTGAAATCGAGGGCAGCGATCACGACCTCGCGGCCGTAGAGCGAACCTGTACCCGTAAGCGCCGCTTCCGTCAGACCCGTGCGCCGCTGCGCTTCCAGCACGCGCTGCCGGTAAGGCTGGGGCTCGCGGAAGTGAATGGGGTCGAGCGCCGTTACGCTACGCTCGGTCTCGTGGAAACTGCCCGGGTCGAGAATGCCCGCGACCCGCTCCTGCGCGCTCAGGTGGAAGTGATGGCCGCAGGCGTGGCAGACGCGATAGCGCTCATAGCTGCGCGATCCGTCGAGGTCCGCCTCGCAGGCGAGACAGCGAGCGACCCGTGGCTCCGCGGAAGCCTCCCGATCGGCGCTGTCGCGATGGAGCAGAGTGCGCACTCTCATGGCAGTGAGTGTATCAACTACCCTCGCCCGTGGCTGCTCCGGCCAGCACCTCGCGGGATTCTCCCTCGAGCCTGGGGCCGAGGACGCCTTCGCGTTCGAGAGCGCTGATGAGGCGCTCGGCCTTCAGGTAGCCCACGTTCAGGCGGCGCTGCAGGAGTGAGGGCGAGAGGCGCTTGTGGCGGCGCGCCAGCGCGCGCGCGTCTTCGAGGGCGGGATCGTTCACTTCGACGTCGATATCGCCGCCGCCGTTCTGCTCGACGAGCGCCTGTTCGAGGAGACTGTCGGAGGTCTCGGGGCGCAGGGTCTGGAAGCGCTCGTCGGCCCAGAACTCGACCAGGCGCTCGACCTCCGCATCGGAGACGTAGACGCCCTGCAGGCGCTTCGGCTTTCCCGCGTCGGTCGGGAGGTAGAGCATGTCGCCCTGCCCCAGCAGCTTCTCCGCGCCGCTCTTGTCGAGGATGGTGCGCGAGTCGGTGATGGAGGTGACGGCGAAGGCGATGCGGGTGGGGAAGTTCGCCTTGATCAGCCCCGTCACCACGTCGACGGAGGGGCGCTGCGTGGCGACGATGAGGTGGATGCCGGTGGCACGCGCCAGCTGCGCGAGGCGGCAGAGCAGCTTCTCCACCTCGAAGGGGGCGACCATCATGAGGTCCGCCAGCTCGTCGATGATCAGCACCCAGAAGGGGAGCTTCCTGAGCACGCGCGGATGGCGGTTGTAGGACTCGATGTTGCGTACGCCGATCTCAGCAAACTTCCGGTAGCGCGCCTCCATCTCCGCCACGATCGCCTGGAGGACACCGACGACCTTGTCGAGGTCGACGATCACCTCGCTGAAGGCGAGGTGGGGCAGGCGGCCGTAGGTGATGAGCTCGACGCGCTTCGGGTCGATCATGATGAAGCGCACCTCGTCGGGCGTGGCGTTCATGACGAGGTTCGTGATGATGGCGTTGAGGCAGACGCTCTTGCCGCTGCCGGTGGCTCCGGCGATGAGCAGGTGCGGCATCTTCGCGAGGTTGGCCACGATGGGCTGGCCAGAGACGCCCTTGCCGAGGGCGATAGCAAGCTTCGTGCGGCCCGACGCCTCGCGGAACTGCCTGCTTTCCATCACGTTCCGCAGCGTCACCAGCGAAGCGGTCTCGTTGGGCACTTCGATCCCGACGATGGCGCGTCCGGGTACGGGCGCTTCGATTCGCAGGCTTGGCGCTGCGAGCGCAAGCGCGAGGTCGCTCTGCAGGGCCGTGATGCGGTTGACGCGCACGCGCGTGCGGCCCGTCTCGACGCGCTCCTTCGCGGGGCGTCCGTCGGGTCCGATCAGGGGTTTGCCGGCAGCATCCTTGAGCGGCGTCTCTTTGTAGCGCACCTCCCAGCCGGGCTCGACGCCGAACTGCGTGACGGTCGGGCCCTCGTTGACCTCCACGACGGAAGCGTCGACGCCGAAGCTCGCGAGCGTATCGACGATGAGCTGCGCGCGCGCGGCATTGTCATGCTTGTGATCGCGGCTGGGCTTTGGCTCCTCGAGGAGCTCGATGGGCGGCAGCTGCCAGCCGCCCGTCGTGCCGAGCGCGGGCTGGAGGGGCTCCCCACCTGTGGAAGCGGCATCCTCGAGGGGCTGGTCCGGCGCTGGCGGCGGCACCTCTCCGGCGAGAACCCCGGCTTCGGCCTCCGGCTCGGCCTCCGGCTCGGCCTCCGGCGCTGGCGCGAAGGTCGCGGCGGCGCCAGCGCTTACGACGGAGCGCGGAGCTCCCGGCTCGATCCGCGGGCGGAAGACGACGGGCGGCGCCTCATGGCTCACGACTCCAGCGACCGACGACGACGCCAGCGCCGGACCGCCGATGACCAGCGCCGCCGCGCGGTTGCGGCGGCGCTGGCGGAACCAGCGGATGGGGATGGCGAACGCGCGCCACAACCCCACGCCCGCGCGGTGCGGCCAGCGCTCGGCCCAGACGTAGGCGAGTGCGCGCGGCGTGTTGCGCAGCAACGAGCGCGAGAGGCGCGGGGCCAGGAGCGCAAGCGCCAGCAAGAGCGACGCTACCCAGGCGAGCACGCCCGGGTAGCTGCTCACGACCATCTGGCCGATGCTGCCGCCAAGCGTGACCTCGCGGAAGTGCACACCGGCGGCACTCCAGTCGGCGGTATTCAGCCCGAGTGCACCCCAGACGAAGAACGCCAGGGCGGCGTAGCCGATCGCGCGGGGGCCGAACCGTCGGGGATCTTCGTAGCGGCGGCGGCTGATGGCGACGCCCGCGCCCACGAGGCCGGCGGCAACGATGCCAAGGCCGAGCCCGAAGGTCTCGAGCAGCCAGGTGCGCAGACCGGCGGCGAGCGCGCCGACATCGACAATCCAGGGGAAGACGGCGATCACCGCAGCCACGACGATCACGCCAATGACTTCAGCGCGGAAGAAGGGAGAGCCTGCGAAGGGCCACCGCAGTCTGCCCTTTGTGCGCCCGGTACTGGACCGGGCCCGCGAGCGAGCCGCCATGGGGACGGTACTCCTGCGCGCCAGACGAACTCCCCGCCTGCGCTGCCCTAGACTCGAGGCGCTCGACTACACCTCGACTGTGACGGGCAGCACCATCGGCCGTCGCCGCACCTCATCGTACAGGAACTTGCTCAACGCGTCCTTGAGCCGCGAGTTCACCTCGCCGGCCGGCGCGGCGTGTTCGCGGCCTCCGAGCGCGCGTTCGGCGACGCGCGCGGCGCGGTCGAGCAGGGCGGCGCTCTCCTCGTTGTCGACGAATCCCCGCGCGAGCACCTCCGCGGGCCGCACCAGCCGCCCCGTCTGCGCATCGACAGCGACGATGACCACGAGCACGCCGTCAGTCGCGAGATGCGCGCGATCGCGCAGGACGTACTCGTCGACGTCGCCGATGCCGAGGCCGTCGATGTAGACGTAGCTCGCCTCCACACGCCCGGCGAGGCGAGCCTCCTCGTCGTCGATCTCGAGCACGTCGCCGTCGGTCAGGACGAAGGCGTTGCCCGGCGGTACACCCACACTCTCGGCGAGACGAGCGTGGGTCACGAGGTGGCGGTACTCGCCGTGGACGGGCACGAAGTACTCGGGCTGGAGGAGGCTCTGGATGATCTTGAGCTCATCCTGGCTGGCGTGGCCGCGCACGTGCACGTTCTCGGCACGGTTGTAGAGGACGCGCGCGCCCTGGCGGAAGAGGTTGTCGACGTTGCGGGCCACGGCCTGCTCGTTCCCGGGGATGGCGGTGGCGGAGAGCACGACGGTGTCGCCCTCGACGATGCTGACGTGGCGGTGCGTGCCGTTCGCCATGCGCGTGAGCGCGCTGGTGGGCTCGCCCTGGCTCCCCGTCGTCACGATCGCGAGCTGCGAGGGAGGCGTGTTTCGCATCTCTTCCACACCGATGATCGTCCCCGCGGGCGCTTCCAGATAGCCGAGCTGGCGGGCCATGGCGACGTTGTTGATCATCGAGCGGCCCGTGACGAAGACCTTGCGGTTGGTGAAGACGGCGGCAGCGATGACCTGCTGGACGCGGGCAATGAGCGAGGCAAAGGTCGCCACGATCACGCGGCCCTGGGCGTTCACCATGATGTTGCGGAGGGACTCGCCCACCAGCTGCTCGCTCGGGGTGTGCCCTTCGACCTCAGCATAGGTGGAATCCGCCAGCAGGAGCAGGCAGCCCTCGCCCCCCACCTGCCCGAGCCGCGTGAGGTCGGTGCTCTGGTCCATCACGGGCGTGTGGTCGAGCTTGAAGTCGCCCGTGTGCACGACCGTGCCCAGAGGCGTGCGGATGATGAGGCCGCAGGCGTCGGGGATGCTGTGGGCGACGGGGAAGAACTCGACCTCGAACGCGCCCGCCCTCACGCTCTCGCCCGCGCGCACCTCGCGCAGCGGCTCGACGGGGAGCTTGTGCTCCTCCAGCTTCACCCGCACGAGGCCCTGCGTGAGGCGCGTGCCATAGATGGGCGCGCTGAATTCGCGGCAGAAGTAGGGGATCGCGCCGACGTGGTCCTCGTGCCCGTGCGTGAGGAACACCGCGCGGAGCTTCTCCGCGCGGGCGCGTAGGTAGGTGAAGTCGGGTATCACGAGGTCGATCCCGAGCATCTCCTCTTCGGGGAACATGAGGCCGACGTCGACGGCGATGATGTCGTCGCCGTACTCGAACAACATCATGTTGCGCCCGATCTCGCCGAGGCCACCGAGGGGGATGACGCGCAGGGGAGTCTGAGCCATCGCGCTACTCAAAGAGCCGTATCTGCTTCGCGGGCGCCTGCTCGGCAGCGGGCTCGGTGCCCGCGAAACGCGCCGTGCGGGCGCGCTCCAGCAGATCGGGAAGCGTGCGGAAGTCGTCGATGATCGTGCTGCGCAGGCGCTGCTGGTGGAGGGCCGCAGCGGGGTGGTACATGGGCACGAGGATACGTCCGTTCGCCTCGCGCGGCTTGCCGTGAATGCGCGAGATCGCCTGGTTGGGGAAGAAGCGGGACATCGAGTAACGCCCGAGCGTGACGATGAGCAACGGATCGATGAGGCGTATCTGCGCACCGAGGTAGCCGCCGCAGGCCTCAATCTCGGTGGGCAGCGGATCGCGATTTCCGGGCGGGCGGCACTTGAGTACGTTGCAGATGTAGACCTCGGAGCGGCTGAGACCGGCGACCGCGAGCAGGTCTTCGAGGAATGCGCCGGCCTGCCCCACGAAGGGGCGGCCTTGCCGGTCCTCGTTCACACCCGGCGCCTCGCCGATGAACAGCACCTCGGCGTCGAGCGGCCCTTCGCCCGGGACGGCTTGCGTGCGCGTCTGCGCAAGGGAGCAGCGCTGGCACGAACGCACTTGCGCGTAGAGCTCCTCGGCCTCCTGCATGACCGTCATGCCGCGGCCTCCCCGCGCGGCTTGTAGAGCAGCCAGGCGAAGAGCACGCCGAGGAAGTAGAGACCGAAGAGGGGCACGGCCACGAACGACTGCGTGAGCGGGTCGGGCGTGGGCGTAGCGACGGCCGCGACCACGAACACGAGCACGATCGCGTAGCGCCAGAAGCGCAGCAGCTGGCGCGCCGTCACCAGTCCGATGCGAGCGGCCAGGGCCAGCACCATCGGCAACTGATAGGCGATGCCCACCCAGAGAATGATACGCGTGACGAAGCTGATGTACTCGTTGATGCCGATCACATTCTCGATGTTCTCCGAGGCCACGCCGAGCAGGAAGCCGAGGGCGCGGTCGAGCACGATGAAGTAGGCGAAGGCCATGCCCCCGATGAGGAAGAGCGTGGAGCCGAACACGCCGCCGAGCAGCACACGGCGCTCGCTTCTTGTAAGGCCCGGCACGATGAAGGCCAGCATTTCGTAGATGAGGACGGGCATAGCCAGGAGCAGGCCGCCGTAGATCGCTATTTTGAAGATGGCGGAGATGCGGTCCGTCGGCGAGAACGAGGCGAGCCGGAAGTTGTCTTCGCTCTTGTTCCCGAGATAGTCAACCGCATCCTGAACGGTCACGATCCCGGCAAGGTCGTCGAGTTCGACCGGGGCGGGGCGGAAGCCTGCCGACGCCTGACGCAGAACCTCGTTGAGGATACTCAGGATTCCGCCGTCGTTCAGGCCGAGGTCCTCGCGAAACGTGGTACCGGACTCGATCACGTTGGGGTCGGGGTCGCGCTCATGGACGGCGACGGCGGCGACCTCCTGCACCATCTCGGCGGTGACGTCTATGCGATCGCGCCCCGGCTCGAGCAGGATGTCGAACGTGTTGGGCAGGGAGGGGTGCGGGTCCCAGGTGAAGTAGAGGACTACGAGGACCCCGACGACCACAGCGAGGGCAGCCACGACGAAGCGGTTCCGCAGCTCGAGGAGGTGCTCCATGATCGTGAGATCGGAGCTGGCGTGCGAATCGGGTGCCTCCTCAGGCCCCTCCTCCGGGTTGGCGACCGTGCTCTCGGCGACCATGCAGGCTAGAAGACGAGCGGCTTCCCAGGCGGCGCCTCGGCCTCTGCTTCGGGCTCGACCCCGGGAGCGTCCTGCCGCCTCTGCGAGTCAAGAGTGGCGATTGGCGGCATGTAGCCGGGGCCGGGGATGCCCCTGGGGGGGGCGGCGCCGTTGGCACTGCTCGCGCCGGCCTCAGCGGGGATAGCTTTCAGCTCCTCGCCGGCGGGGGCAGCGGCTTCGCGCACCTCGCTGCCGGCCTCCTTCATCTCGCCACGAACCTCCGACAGCTCTTTTCCGACTTCGCGTACCGAACCCCGCACCTCCTTGACGTCGGCGCGGACAGCCTCCATCTCCTCGTTGAGGTAGGTAAACTCCTCGCTGAACTCGTCGCGCACGACGCGCGCGTAGCCTTGGAGCTTCTTCACGCCCCGGCCAAGGTGATAAGCCATTTCGGGCAACCGCCGGGGACCCACAACAATGACGACGAGGGCAAAGACAAGCAGAATCTCCTGGTAGCCGATGCCCAGGACTTCCAAGGCGCACGCTCCCGCCAGGCGCGGAGAACGCGGAAGCTAGCCGCCTCCCTCGACGCCGTGGTCCTGAAGATAGTCTACCGCGTCCTGCACGGTAACGATCTTCTCGGCGTCCTCGTCGCTGATCTCGAGCTGCGTGTCGCCGGAGAACTCTTCCTCCAGCGACATGATGAGCTCGACGAGATCGAGGGAATCTGCATCGAGGTCGTCGACGAACGAGGCCGTGGGAACGACATCGCTTTCGTCGGCGCCCAGCTGTTCGACAACAATTGCACGGACACGCTCAAAGATAGAGGCCACCTACGTCTCCTGGGGGGGAAGTTGGGGGTCGGGCGACGCACACTTGCGTGCGTCGGTAATCTCCTTGCTCACGGTGCGCAAGACACCGTTCACGAAGCCGGGAGAAGCCTCGCTGCCGTAACGGTTAGCGAGTTCTACTGCCTCGTTGACGACGGCTCCGACCGGCGACGCATTATCGTGAAGCAACTCCCAGAGCGCAAGTCGCAGGATCGTACGCTCGACGACGGGGAGCGTCTCCAGCGGATGCCTCGGCGCCACCGGCTGGATGCGGCGATCGAGCTCCTCCCGTGAGGCGACCACGCCCCGCAGCACGCCGCGGCCGAACCCCGCCGGGCCACTGGCCGCGACTTCGGCGTCCTCCTCCGCGACCTCGTGGACGCGGCGGTCGTAGGCCGCTTCCGCATCGTGGCCCGAGGTCTCCGTTTCGTAGAGCGCTTCGAGCACGAGGCAACGCGCACGACGGAGGACGTGGTCACTCACGCCATCACCATCCCACCATCGACGTGGATGCACTGGCCCGTGATGTAGGCAGCGCCGGGCCCCGCAAGAAAGCGCACGAGCGGTGCGACCTCGGCGGGGGCGGCGAAGCGATCGAGGGGCACCTGCCCGAGGATGGCCGTGCGCTGCTCCTCCGTTAGCGGCGCCGTGATGTCGGTCTCGATGAAGCCCGGCGCGACGGCGTTGACGGTCACACCGCGCGACGCGACCTCGCGGGCGAGCGCGCGCGTGAGCCCGATGAGCCCCGCCTTCGAGGCCGCGTAGTTCACCTGCCCGGCGTTCCCCATGACGCCGACGACGCTCGTGATCGTGATCACGCGGCCCGCAGACGAGCGCAGCAACGGTCGCAGCGCCGCTTTCGTGACGGCAAAGGCGGCGCGCAGGTTCGTGCGCTGCACCACGTCCCAGTCGTCCTCGGACATGCGCATGAGCAGCCCGTCGCGGGTGATGCCGGCGTTGTTCACGAGAATGTCGAGCCCGCCGAGCACGGCGGTCGCCGCCTTCACGAGATCGGCAGCCTGATCCGTCTCGGAGACATCGCCCGCGATGGCGGCGGCCTCGCCGCCATCCGCCTCGATGGCCGCGACGACCTCGCGGGCGGCAGCTTCGCTGGCGTTGTAGTTCACGCCCACGCTGGCGCCGGCGCGCGCCAGTTCGAAGCAGATCGCGCGGCCGATACCGCGCGAACCGCCTGTGACGAGCGCACGGCGGCCATCCAGCTCACCCACGGCTACAGCTCGACGCGAACCGACTCGGCGCTGTTGACCGCGATACAGGTCGAGCGGCGCAGCATGCGTTTGATGATGCCACTGAGCACCCGACCGGGGCCGAACTCAATGAAGGTATCGACTCCCTGCGCACCGAGAAACTCGACCGTCCGCGCCCACTGCACGGGGCGGTGGACCTGGTCAACGAGCTCGTTGCGGACCGCGGTGAGGTCGTCGACGGCGGTCGCCGTGCAGTTCGCTACGACGGGCGCCCGCAGCTCCGCGAAGGTGGTCGTGGCGACGGGATTGACCATGCCTTCGGCGGCCGAGCGCATCAGGGAGCTGTGGAAGGCGCCGCTCACGCTCAGGGGGATGACCTTCTTCGCGCCGCGCGCCTGGGCATAGTCGAGGGCGCGGACGACGGAGTCGCGCGGGCCGCCCACGACGATCTGGCCGGGGGCATTGATCGTACAGATCTCGGCGCCAGCCTCGCGGCAGACGTCCTCGCACTCGGTCACGTCGAGCCCGATGACCGCGGCCATCGTGCCCGGACGCTCCCGGCCCGCCGCTGCCATCAGCTCGCCCCGCGTGCGCAGGAGGCGGACGGCGTCGTCGAAGCTGAGGGCGCCCGCGGCGACCAGCGCAGAGTACTCGCCAAGCGAATGCCCCGCGACGAAGGCGGGGCGATCGAGCAGCTCCGGCGCGAGATCAGTCGCGATGCGCAGGAGCGCGAGGCTGGTGACGGCGATCGCGGGCTGGGTGTTCTGCGTCTGCTGCAGCTCTTCCTCGGGGCCCTCGAAGCAGATGCGCGCGAGGGGCACGCCGAGGATCTCACTGGCGCGGTCGAAGAGCTCGCGGGCAGCGGGGAACTCGTCGTAGATGTCCTTGCCCATGCCCACGGCCTGGGCGCCCTGCCCGGGGAAGACGAAGGCACGCGCAGGCTGGAGCGTGTCGCGAAGGGCAAGGAAGGCGCTGGACGACGTGGGCGCTACCCTTCCAGGTCTGGATCGGGAATGCGCAGCGTCTCGCGGCCCCGGTACGTGCCGCACACCGGACACGTCCGGTGGGCGAGCCGGGGGGCGCGGCACTGGTTGCACGTCACCACGTGGGGAGCGCGCAGGCTGTGGTGGCCGCGACGCTTGCGCTGGCGGGTTCGGGGGTACTTGCGCTTGGGAAGGGGCGCCATCTGCTCGCTCCCTCGGGATTCTCGCGTTCTTCACGGTCGGTTCCGGCACGCGAGTCAGAATCTACTCTCTCTTCAATGCGGCCAGCGCAGCCCATCGGGGATCGCTGACCGCGGTTTCGCAGGCGCACTCGCCTGTGCTTCTGTCGATTCCGCAGCCCGGGCAGAAGCCCCGGCAACCAGCTCTACAGAGCGGCTGCATGGGCGCCGCCGCTTCACAATACTGCCGCACCCCCTCCGTAATGTCGATCACGTGGTTCCGCGAGACAGTGAACGAGTCGGGATCGCGTTCCGCGCCCGCACCCGCGCCCAGAGGGGCGCCGCTGCCCACGTCGTAGCGCTGCTCGTAGACCTCGTCGAAGACAACCGGCGTCGGGACCGTGAGCGGCGCGAGACAGCGCGCACACTCCGTCGCCAGAGCGGCTTCAAGCGAGGCGCGCACGAGCACGCCATCGCCAATCCGCACCAGCTCGACCGTGCCGCCGCGGATCGAACCGACCGCGGCCAGCTCATGGACGCGCGAGGCACCGGACGCGGCGAGGAGCAGCTGCGAGGCGTTGAAGGCGAGGGGCGGAATCTCCACGCTGGCCCTCCTGCGCGCCCCGACGGCTGTTAGCGACCGGCGCGGTTCAAGTATATGAGCAGGAGCGTGCTCCGGCTCAGACATAAGCGCGCCCGCGGGACAGATTCGCGCCTGGCACACGCGCAGGCAGCCCACCGCCGTTTACGGGTCCGCCTCCGCCGCCTACGCTTTGCGCTAGGGTTAGCCTCGTATGCCACAGGTTGCCGATCTCGCCTCCCTGCAGGACTGCGACGACACGCTCGCGCGGCTGAATGGCGAGCTGGATGAAGTGCGGGAGGAGCTCGCGGACGTCAGCACCCTGGGGGCAGCCCGCGCCGCCGCTGCCGAGGCAGACGAGCGCTGCACCGCGCTAGACCGTGAGCAGCGCCGCCTCGAAGGCGAAATCGACGCTCTCAGCACGAAGATCAAGCGCGAGGACGCGCGCCTCTACGACGGCTCAGTCCGCCTCCCGAAGGAGCTCTCGGGCATCCAGCGGGAGATCGAGTCGCTCAAGGCCCAGCGCTCGCGTCTCGAGGATGCCGCGATCGGAGTCCTCGAGACGCTCGACGGGGCGGAGGCGGAGCGCGGGCAGGCTCACGCCGCGCTGGAGCGGGAGCAGGCGGCCTCGCGCGAGAAGGAGGAGCGGTTGAACACCGCCATCGCCGCGACCGAACGCGAGGCCGCGACTGCGGCCGGCGAACGGCGTGAATGCCTTGCGCGGCTCGCGGCGGGGGTGGTCGCGCAGTACGAGGGCTTGCGGCGGCGGAAGGGCGGGGTGGCGGTGACGCACGTGCACGGCGGCGCCTGTTCCGGCTGCCGCGTGAACGTGCCCCCCTCGGCGCGCAAGCGCGCCCTCGATCCGGAAACGCTCGCCTTCTGCCCCAACTGCGAACGCATCCTCGTGGGGGTCTAGCGGCGTGAAGGCCGTCGGCTACTTCGTCGAAGGCGCGCGCGTGAACGGAGCGGAGCGCTCCCTGAGCCAGCAGACGGAGCATTTCCTCACCTTCTGCGAGAAGCGCGGCTACCAGGTTGCGGCCACGTTCGTCGATACGGAGGGCGCGGCCGAAGCGGAGAGCGGCTTCCGGCAGATGCTGGCCTTCATCGAGCGAGGCGACCACGGGTTCCTGGTGGTGGTCGTCGACGGGATCGGCGCGCTCGGCGCCGATCCCGGACGCGCCGCCCTCAAGATGCTTACGATCGAGGCCGCCGGCGCAACCGTGTACGAAGCGGAGACCGGCACCGAGGCAGCGGAAACGATCGTCGCGCGCTGGGACGGGCGGAAGAGCCACGCGCACATCTCGGAGCGCGTGCGCGCGGCGATGCGGCGCAAGGCCGTGCATGGCGAAGCACTCGGGCGGCCACCCTACGGTTACGGCATCGGGCCCCGCCGGCGCCTCGAGATCGTGCCCGCTGAGGGTATAGTCGTGCAGTACATCTTCCGTCTCTATCTCGAGGAGGAGCTCGGCATCCGACGCATCGCCGGGCGGCTCAACGCGGACGGCATCCAGACGCGCCGCGGCGGACGCTGGAGCATGGTGAGCGTGCGCGACATCCTGCGGAACCGCACCTATCTGGGGACTTACTCACGTTTCGGCGTGCGTATTCCCGACAGCCACCCCGCCCTCGTCAGCGCCACCGACTTCCGAAAGGTGCAGGAGGGCATGGCGAAGCGCCGAAAGGGTGGCACGGGTCGGGCGCTGCGACCCTTCCTGCTCAGCGGCCTCGTCTTCTGCGGGCGCTGCGACAACCGCATGATCGGCGTGAGCCGCAAGCAGCAGTGGACGACGCGTGACGGCGAGAAGCACGACGCCACCTACCGCTACTACCAGTGCGAGAGCCGCACGAACCAGAGCGCCTGCTCCTACAACACGCAGCGCGAGGCGGATCTCGAGGCGCGCGTGCGCGCGCTCCTCGCCGAAAGCGGCGGCGACGACGCGCGACTGCACCTTGCGGGCGACCCCGACGCCTGGGCGCAGCAGCTCACAAGCGAGGCCGGGCGTATCGAAGGACTCATGCGCCGGAACCGCCGCCGGGTCGAAACGCTCGTGGGCGAAGCGGCGCAGGGCGCCCTCTCGATCGAGCGCATGAAGGCCCTCGGTGCCGCCTTCGCGCAGAAACAGCGCGAGCTGGATGGCGAGGCGCAGAGCACACGTGCCAAACTCGACGCCCAGCACTCCGAGGCCGAGCGCGAGAAACACGCGGAGGCGGCGCGCAAGCGCCTCCGCGCGCACTGGGACGAGCTCGAACTCGGAGAGCGCCAGGCACTGCTGCGCGAAATCGTCGACCGCATCGAGGTGGACGGTGACGACGCGCGGCTCCTGAGGCGGATTTGATGCACCTCATCGTCTACGCCGATGGAGCGAGCCGCGGCAACCCCGGCCCCGCCGCGATCGGCGCGAGCGTGCAGAGCGCGGCGGGCGACGAGCTGGCAACCGTGAGCGAGGCAATCGGGCGGGCGACGAACAACGTGGCGGAGTACCGCGCCGCCATCGCGGGTGTTCGCGCCGCCGGCGAGCTTGGCGCGAGCAGCATCGACCTGCGCCTCGACAGCGAGCTCGTGGTGCGCCAGCTGGCGGGGCGCTACCGCGTGAAGAACGCCGCCTTGCGTCCGCTCTTCGCGGCGCTCGTCGATGCGCTCGAAACAGTGGGCCCCTACACCGTGGGACACGTCCGCCGCGCCCGGAACGCGCGCGCCGACGCGCTCGCCAACGAGGCGCTCGACGCGCAGCGGCGGCCACGGGCGTAGCGGAGGGCGGGCAGCAGGCGTAGGCTGGAGGAAGCGATCAGCGGGCCGGGCGGCCGCGCTGCGGCGTTCGCGCCGCGGTGAGGAAAGTCCGGACTCCGCCGGGCAAGGGCGCCAGGTAACGCCTGGGCGGCGAGAGCCGACGGAAAGTGCAACAGAAACATACCGCCCGCGTGCTGCGGGTAAGGGTGAAATGGTGCGGTAAGAGCGCACCGGTGTCCTGGAGACAGGGCAGCCGTGCAAACCCCGCCCGGAGCAAGGCCGAATAGGGGAGGAGGGCTGCCCGGCCCGTTCACACTCCCGGGTAGGCCGCGCGAGCGTCGCAGCGATGCGGCGCCAAGAAAGATGGCCGCCGCCTCCGGACCAACCCGCCGAAGGCACAGAATCCGGCTTACAGGCCCGCTGATCGCGCTCCTGTACCCCCGACGGGGGACGCCAGTTGACACCATGAAGCGCCCGGCGTACAACCGAGTTGGTTTGCGCCATGATTCACAATCTCCCCCGAAACGTAGTTCCCGCATGTCTTCGGGGCAGTACACCTGCAGGGTGAAGTGAGCAGGAGGGGTGCGATGAGCCGCACGCTGCGCCGGAGTCTGCGGCTGTCCGCTGCTGCTACAGCAGCGGCGCTGCTCGCGCTCCTCGCGGCGGGCAGCGCCCTCGCCATCCAGCCCGGCGGCATCACCGACGAAGCGCACAAGATGCACGACCTCTTCCTCATCGTGCTCATCGCCGCGCTCGTCGTGTTCGTCCTGGTCGCGGGCGTGCTCGTGTACGCGATCGTCCGCTACCGCCGTCGCGACGACACACTCCCGCCGCAGTTCCACGGCGGCGGCGTGATCGAAGTCCTGATGGTGGGCGTGCCCTTCCTCATCGTCATCGCCCTCTTCACGGTCTCCATGATCACCCTCGTCGACACCGACGACGAGGCAGAACCGGACGACCTCACGATCGAGGTCACAGGCTTTCAGTTCTCGTGGCAGTTCGCCTACGACCTGAGCGACCTCGGCACAAACACGGATGCAGACGCGGAGGGAACGATCGCCGTCATCGGCACGCCCACCAACGAGCCCGTGCTGGTGATGCCCATCGACGAGCCGGTGGAGTTCGTCCTGCGCTCCAGCGACGTGATCCACTCGTTCTACGTGCGCGATTTCCTCTACAAGCTCGATCTGATCCCGGGGCGCGACAACCGGTTCACGGTCACGGCCCGGCAGACGGGAGACTTCCGCGCGCAGTGCGCGGAGCTCTGCGGCATGGACCACGCCCTCATGCGCTTCACCGTGCGCGTGGTGGAGCGCGACGAATTCGACGATTGGGTCGCCGATGAGGCGGCGCGGCAACTCGGGGACGGCGCGCGCGTGTCGGCTCCGGGGCAGTAAGGGGAGACTGGGGAGGCTCGATGGCAACGGTCGCAGTCCCACAGACAACCGGCTACCAGCGGCCCGCCGTGCTCGACTGGATCACCACCGTCGACCATAAGAAGCTGGGCATCCTCTACCTCTACTTCACGCTCTTCTTCTTCGCAGTGGGCGGGATTCTGGCGCTGCTGGTGCGGACGCAGCTGGCAGTAGCAGACAGCAGCTTTGTAGGGAACGACGCCTATAACCAGATATTCACGATGCACGCCTCGGCGATGCTCTTCCTGTTCATCATCCCCGTCTGGGCGGGCTTCGGGAACTACTTCGTGCCGCTCCAGATCGGCGCGGCCGACATGGCTTTCCCGCGCATCAACGCGCTCTCGTTCTGGCTGCTGCCGCCCGCTGGCATTCTCATGTTCGCGGGCTTCATCGTGGACGGGGGCGCCGCCGACGCGGGCTGGACGGCCTACAGCCCGCTCGCACAGCAGACGGGCGTGGGCATGGACATGTGGATTCTCGCAGTGCTGATGCTGGGCATGTCTTCGACGATCGGTGCCGCCAACTTCCTCGTAACCATGTTCCGCATGCGCGCCCCCGGCATGACGATGTTCCGCATGCCGATATTCTGCTGGACGATGCTCGTGACGGCGCTCCTGCAGCTGCTGGCGACGCCCGTGCTCGCAGCCGCGCTGGTGATGCTGTTCATCGACCGCAACTACGGCGGTCAGTTCTTCGATCCCAACGGCGGCGGCAACGTGGTGCTCTGGCAGAACGTGTTCTGGTTCTACTCGCACCCCGCCGTCTACATCATGATCCTGCCGGGCATGGGCATCATCTCCGAAGTACTGCCCGTCTTCTCACGCAAGCCGCTCTTCGGCTACAAGGCGTTCGTGTTCGCGACCATCGGCATCGGCGGGCTGGGGTTCAGCGTGTGGGCGCACCACATGTTCACCACGGGCTCGGTGCTGCTGCCCTTCTTCGGCTTCATGACCTTCATGATTGGCGTTCCCACGGGTGTGAAGATCTTCAACTGGCTGGGCACGCTGTGGGGCGGCTCCATCTCCTTTCCCTCGCCCATGCTCTTCGCCATCGGCTTCGTGAGCATGTTCCTCATCGGTGGCATCAACGGCACCTTCAGCGCCGCCGTGCCCGTCGATTTCGCCCTGCACGACACCTACTTCGTGGTCGCGCACATCCACTACGTGCTGTTCGGCGGCTCGGTGTTCGCGGTGTTCGCAGGGCTCTACTACTGGTTCCCGAAGATCTGGGGGCGGAAGCTCAACGACCGCCTGGGGCAGCTGCACTTCATCCTCATGTTCGTGGGCTTCAACCTCGCCTTCTTCCCCATGCACATGCTCGGGCTGGACGGGATGCCGCGACGCATCGCTGTCTACGCGGAGAGCACCGGCTGGGAGACTCTGAACCTGATCTCGACGCTGGGCGCGTTCGTCATCGCAGTGAGCATGATCCCATTCCTGATCGCGGTGGTCTGGGCCTTCTCGAGGCCGAAGGACCAGCCTGATGATCCCTGGGAGGGCAACACCCTCGAATGGGCGACCAGCTCGCCACCACCGAGCTACAACTTCGACAGCCTGCCACCGGTGCGGTCGGAGCGCCCGCTCTTCGACGCGCGCCACAGTGGTGAGGGGCACTGACCATGACCGCTCACAGCGCGACGCAGCGGCAAGGCATGAGCAACGGGATGCTTGGCTTCATCCTGTTCCTCGCCTCGGAGGTGATGTTCTTCGGCGGGCTGTTCGCGGCCTACTTCATTGCGCGCGCCGACGCCCCCTCGTGGCCTCCCGAAGAGCTGCTCAGCCCGCAGCAGATCGCCGACGGGGTGAAGCTCGAGCTCGAAGTGCTCCTGCCAGCCATCGCGACCGGCATCCTCGTGCTCAGCTCAGTGACGATTCAGTGGGCCGTCTGGCAGATCCAGAAGGGCAACCAGGCGGGCATGCTGTGGGGGCTCTTCGTCTCGCTCGCGCTGGGGCTCATCTTCCTCGCAGCGCAGCTCTACGACTACTCGCAGCTGCACTTCCTCGCGGACGACACGATCTTCGGGACGACCTTCTACACGCTGACGGGCTTCCACGGCGCCCATGTGGCGGGGGGCGCGCTCTTCATGCTCGTCGTGACCGTGCGCGCGCTGGGCGGGCAGTTCACGGCGCGGAACCACGAGGCGGTCGAGGCCTGCTCGATGTACTGGCACTTCGTCGACGTGGTCTGGATCGCGCTCTTCACGATTCTCTACATCATCCAGTAGGCGAGAACGAGGACGAACGCAGTGGCGCAAGAACTGAGCGAGCACGACGCCCACATCGGGCCCGGGGCGCACCTGCCCGACCCGAGCATCTGGCCCTTCGCGGCCGGACTCGCGGCCATGCTGCTGACCGCGGCGCTGGTGTGGTGGGCGCGCGTGGAAGACCAGCGCAGCCTCAGCGGACCGCTCCTCGGCGCCACCGCCGCAATCACGCTCTTCGCCGTTGCCGGCTGGGGCTACGAAGACGGGCGCATGCGCCAGAAGGCGCGCGACCACGAAGGGGGCACGCGCCAGGCCGCCCGGCGCACCCAGGTCATAACCTTCGCCATCGCGGAGGGCCGGCTGGCGGCAGCGGCGGCCGAGGGCGGCGTCCTCGACGCTATCCAGCACACGCACGCTGATTTGCGCGCCGCCCCCGGCTTCGAAGACCTGCGCATCAACGTCTCTCGCGCCGAAGCGGGCCCCTCACAGGTGATTGTCGAGACGACGTGGTCGACCGAGGACGATCTGGCCGCGTTCGAGGAGACGGAGCGCGCCGTTCTCGACCTCATCAGCCAGCATCCGGAAGAGGTGGTGGCGGGCTCCACGCAGACGTTCGATATGCAGGTGGTGCGCGACACGAAAGACACCTCCGTGCGATTCAGCCTGGGCGGGGCGACAGCGCTGATGGGTGCGCTACTGGTGGGCGGCTTCGCCATCGGCGCGGGGCTCACGCTCTTCTCGAGCGAGGGCACGGCGTCGGAGGGCGGCCCTGTCCTGCCTGCCGGGCCGGGGGTGTTCGAGGGTACGATCACGATCAAGGCCAGCGCGTTCGACTTCCGCGAGATCACGCTGCCGCCAGCCAGCGACGTCACCCTCACGCTCGACAACCAGGACGACGCCGTGGCGCACAACATCGCGTTCTACGAGGGCGATGAAGCGGGCGAGGGGCAGCTCCTGGAAGGCTGCAGCGGAGGCTGCGAGGGCACCGCCGTCATCACCGAGCTGGCGACGGGTATCATCCAGCACACGTTCACCTTCACCACGCCTCCGCCCGGGCGCTACGCTTTCTGGTGCGACGTCCATCCCGATACGATGCTCGGCGTACTCATCATCGAGGAAGGCGCCACTCTCCCGGGCGAGGAGACGGAAGCGGAAGAGCCGCCGGTGGAGGGCGAGGACGAAGGCGCGAGCGAGGACGAGGGCGAGGGTGAGAACGCAGGTACGGGCGAGGACGAGGGCGAGGCGTAGGCCAGCTCCGTCAAGTGGCCCCCTGCCCCATCTACTCGAGAACGCCCTCCATGAGCAGCTCCGTGTACTCCTCATCACTCAGACCAAGCGTGCCTTTGAGCACGCGCTCGTTGTCCTCACCCAGCAGCGGCGCCGCCTTCGTGAGCTCGCCCGGGGTCTTCGAGAGGCGGAACGCAGGCGAGTCGTAGGTGCGCTCGCCCATCGTGGGGTGTGTGAGCACGCGGTAGTGCCCGCGGTGGCGCAGCTGCGGGTCGCGGTGCATCTCCTCGGGCGACTTCACAATTCCCGAGGGCACACCGTTCCCCCGCATCGCCTTGAACGCCTGGGCGGCGGTGCGCTCAGCGCACCAGAAACCAATGTGGCGGTCGAGCTCCTTCTGCTCGCGCAGGCGCGACTCCTTGCGTCGCATCCGTTCGAGGTCGGTCCAGTCGGGCCGTCCGATGGCCGCGCGAAAACCCTCCCAGTGCGCCTCGGTGAAGCACGCGATGACGGCGTAGCGCCCGTCCTTGCACCGGTAGGCGCCGTGCGGCGCAGCCTCGGGGTCGCGGTTGCCCAGACGCCCGGCCTCGCGGCCGTTCGCCGTCGATTCGAGGATGGCGGGGCCGAGCGCGTGAATAGCGCCCTCGAACTGCGAGAAGTCGATGTACTGTCCCACGCCCGTGCGCCGGCGGTAATCGAGCGCGGCGACGAGCGCGAGCGCGCCGACGTGCGGCACGAGAAAGTCGGTATAGGCAACGCCCGTGCCGATGGGCTCGCCGTCGGGCCAGCCCGTGAGGTGGTTGAAGCCGGCCGCTGCCTGCAGCACGTGCCCGTAGCCCATGTAGCTCGCCCAGGGCCCCGTCTGGCCAAAGAGCGGCATCGAGATCATCACGAGGTCGGGGCGGACCTCGCGGAGCGCTTCGTAGTCGAGCCCCAGCCTGGCCAGCGTCCCCGGCGTGAACGACTCCGTAACGGCGTCGGACACGGCGACGAGGCGCTTCACCAGCGTCGCGCCCTTCGGATGCTTGAGGTTGACGCTGACGCAAAGCTTCGAGCTGTTGAAGTTCGCGTAGTAGCCGGAGTTGTCGGGATGAGGCTCGTTGTTCGTGAACGGCCCCGCGCGCCGTAGCGTCTCCATGCGTGTGGCCGACTCCACGCGGATGACCTCCGCGCCGTGGTCGGCGAGGTACTTCGCCACGGTCGGGCCGACGCCCACCCAGGAGAGGTCGGTCACGCGCAGACCGGCGAACGGCTTGGGGCGTTCTCGCAGCGCCATCTCAGATCACCATCGCCCGCCGCAGCCGCGCGATCTCGCCGGCGGCGAGCCCGAGCAGGCCACCGTAGACCTCATCGTTATGTTCGCCCAGGTGTGGAGCGCGCCCCCGCTGCTTCCAGGGCGTCGCGGAGAGGATGAAGGGCGCACCCGGGTAGACAAACGACTCGCCGATATCCTCGTGCCGCACACGCACCCAGTACTCGCGGGCGACGAGCTGCTCACACTCCACGATCTCGCGCGGGCTGTAGACGGGCGCCCAGCCAGCGCCGCGCTCCTGTGCACCTGCGACGAGATCATCCTTGCGGCGGCTACGGCAGAAGCGGGCCATGGTCGCGACGAGCAGCGCCTGTTCGTGTTCTTCGAGTGGCTGTACGACTTCGAGCCGCGCGCGCCACTCGGGGGAGGCGAGCGGCCCCGCCTCACCCGCTTCATCGAGCCAGTCGATCATAGCGTTCGCGCTCGGCCCCATGAGGCCGCCCATCTGGAGCGCCGCCACCCAGCCGTCCGTAGTCTCGTAGATGTAGCGCGGGCCCTGGCGACCGCTCACCATCCGGCCGGAACCTGGGCCGTGGTTGTTGATGCCGAGGATGTCCCAGGTCTGCTGGGCGTTGTCCATCGCGTTCGCCATCGCCTCCTGCATGGAGACGTCGACATGCTGGCCAAGGCCACCGTTCGCGCCGCGCGCATAGAGCGCGATCACGGTCCCGACTGCCGCCTGGACGTTCACCTGCGCATACGCCTGGGGTACGGTCGTGCGCACAGGTCCGCGCTCCTCGCAGCCGTTGAGGTACATGTGGCCGCCCATCGCGGAACCGACGATGTCGGTGGCGGGGAGGTTGCGGAAGGGGCCGGTCTGGCCGAAGTTCGTGATGCTGACGACGACGGCGCCCGGGTTCGCCCGCGCGAGCGAGCGCGGGTCCGCGCCCAGCTCAAGCGCCGTGCCGGGCGCGCTCGTCTCGATCACGGCGTCGGCAGCGGCGACCAGGCGGTGGAACAGATCGCGGCCGGCGTCGAGGCGCAGTTCGCAGGTGACGGACCGCTTGCCAGCGTTCATCGCCCACCAGTAGAGGCTCGATTCGCGGCCCGCCTCGTCGCGGTAGAAGGGACCGTTTGCGCGCGTGCGATCGCCGCGGCGGGGCTCGACCTTGATGACGTCCGCGCCCAGCTCGCCCAGCAGTCGCGCACAGAGCTGGCCCTTCTCGTCAGCGAGATCGACGACGCGGTAACCGCTCAGCGGACCGTCGGGGTGGGGAAGGGGCGGGCTCGCAGCGCGTTCGGGCACTCGCGAGTTGTACGCGCGCTCAGCCGCTGCGCGCAAGGACCGCCACCTCCGGCACGCACACCAGACCCCAGCGGAAGGGTCCGGATTAAGGAACGAGACGGGCCGGAGCCCGCCTCGCAACGTGGTGCATATCGCCCGTGAAGGGCTCAGCTTGTTGTTTGGATCCCGTGGGAACCAGCCAACCGTTTCCTGAGGAGCATATTGCTATAATCCCGGCCCTCGCGTCAAGACAACGCAGACGCGGGCGTCAGGGGAGGGCGAAACGCGTGCTACGGCTGGGACTGGACCTCGGAACGAACAGCACCGGCTGGGCTCTCTACCGCCTCGACGGGGACGGGGAGCCCGAGGCGCTCATCGATGGCGGCGTACTGATCCATCCCGACGGGCGCGACCCGCAGGGCAAGGCATCAAACGCAGCGCAACGCCGCGAGAAGCGCGGGCCGCGCCGCAACCGCGACCGCATGCTGCGACGGCAACGCCGCATGGC
Organism: Tepidiformaceae bacterium; assembly: GCA_963422605.2. Classification (GTDB taxonomy): domain Bacteria; phylum Chloroflexota; class Dehalococcoidia; order Tepidiformales; family Tepidiformaceae; genus UBA2991. The sequence goes on along the minus strand of CAXXUF010000002.1, from coordinate 1,911,439 downwards.
GCATCTGCTCAAGGGCCTCGACCTGCTGCCGAAGATGCTGCCGGAGACGGAGGACGAACGCGAGCAGCTGCGCACCCTCGACCCGCTGCGGTTGCGGGCCAAAGCGCTCGACCGTCCCCTCACGCCGCACGAGCTCGGGCGCGTGCTGCTGACGTTCGTCGACCGCCGCGGCTTCAGGAGCAACCGCAAGGCCGACAGCAAAGACAACAACAACCGCAAGGTGCGGGATGACATCGATTCGCTGCGCCAGTGCATCAGGCAGGCAGGGGCACGCACGCTCGGCGAGTACCTCTGGCGGCGGCGCAAGCGCGGCAAGACCATCCGCGCGCGTCTCGGCAACGGCCTCTACCCCGACCGCGCGATGGTCAAGGCCGAACTCGACGCGATTCGCAAGGCGCAAACCCCGCACCACCCGGACATCGAGGACACGGACTGGGACGAGGTGCTGGAGACGCTCCTCCACCAGCGTGACCTGCGGCCCGTCGAGCGCGGGCGCTGCACCCTGATCCCGACCGAGCCGAGGGCATACAAGGCGTATCCGCTGTTCCAGGAGTACCGCATCTGGCAGGAGGTGCTGAACATCGAGTTCGCGCCGCCCGGCGAGGGCTTCCGGCCGCTCAACGTCGAGCAACGCACGAGTACCGTCACCAGGCTGAAGAGCGTGAAGAAGCAGAAGTTCGAGCAGATCGCCGCGCGGGCGGGCCTGCCGGAAGGATCCCGCGTCAACCTGCGAACGCCTGCCCGCGACAGCATCGAGGGCGACAGGACCGCATCGGTGCTCAGCGCTGGAAAGCGCTTCGGCAAACGTGACTGGGCAGCGCTCAGTCTCGACCGCCAGCAGGAGGTCGTTGAGCGTCTACTCGAGGACGAGGATTCCAGGACGCTCGGAGACTGGCTACAGAGCGAGTTCGGGCTCAGCGCTGAAGCCGCGAAGGAGGTAGCGTCGGTGCCGCTGCCGCCGGGTACCGGCCACCTCTCAAAGGCGGCCATCGAACGGTTGCTCCCGTACATGCGCGACGAAGGGCTGCCCTACCACAAGGCTGTCCAGGCGGCGGGGCTCGGTCACCACTCCGACCTGCACGGTGACGGCAGCACGGACCGCCTGCCCTACTACGGCAAGGTACTCGAACGCGACGTAGTCGGCGGGCGCGAAGGCGGACGCAACGAGGCGGAACGGTACGGCCGCATCTCGAACCCCACCGTGCACATCGCCCTCGGCCAGATGCGGCGCCTGTTCAACGCCATCGCTGACAAGCACGGCAAGCCCGACGAGGTGGTCGTCGAGCTCGCGCGCGACCTCAAGCAGAGCCGCGACGATCGTGAACGCGACCTCAAGCAGAATAGCGAAAATCAGAAGCGCAACGAGCGCCTGCGCGAGCTCGCCCGCGAAGTCCTCGGAGACGCCGAGCCGAAGCAGCACGACATGCGCAAGCTGCGGCTCTGGGAGGAGCAGGGGCCGCCGGACGCGCGGGTCTGCCCGTTCACGGGAACGCCCCTCTCGATCGAGCGCGTGCTCTCAGAATACACCGAGATCGAGCACATCCTGCCTTTCAGCTGCAGCCTCGACGACAGCATGGCGAACACCGTGCTCGCAATGCGCTCGGCCAACCGCGAGAAGGGCCAGCACACGCCGTACGAGGCGTGGGGCGGCGACCCTGAGCGCTACCAGGCGATCCTCAGCCGGGCCGCACAGCTGCCGAAGAACAAGCAGTGGCGCTTCGGTAAGGACGCGATGGAACGGCTGGAGGCGAGAAGCGATTTCCTCGGGCGGCAGCTGAACGACACCCGCTACCTCTCCCGCGTCACCCGCCGCTACCTCGAGACCGCCGTCGATCCCGACCGCATCTGGGTCACGCCCGGGCGGCTCACGGCGATGCTGCGCCGAGCCTGGGGCCTCAACTCGCTGCTCTCTGATTCCGGCCAGAAGGAGCGCAACGACCACCGCCACCACCTGATCGACGCCGTCACCGTCGGGCTCACCTCGCGCGCACGGCTGCAGCAGGTCGCGCGCGCCAGCGCGCAGGCCGTGGACGATCTCGGCGGGCGCGTCACCGATGCAGTCGATGATCCGTGGGAGGGCTTCCGCGACGATGTCAAGGCTCTCCTCGCCCGCGTCGTCGTGCGCCACCGCCCCGACCACTTCCACCCTTCGCCCGGTGCCACCACCGGCCGCCTGCACAGGGAGACCGCCTACGGCATCGTCGAGGGGCCTGACGCGAAGGGCATGATGACGCTGGTGGAGACCAAACCGCTGGAGTCGCTCGACCCGAAGAAGCTGGACAGTATTCGCGACCGCGCGCTCCGCGACCGCCTGAAGGCGCTGTGGGCCTCCGTCGACGCCGGAGAAGGAACAGCCAGCGAGAAGGGGAAGCGCTTCGTCGAGCGTGCGTGGCGTGAGCACCGGGTGCGCAGGACACGTGTGCTCGTGCGGCTGGGGCAGGACAGCCTCGCCTACATCCGCGACGAGTCGGGGCGCATCTACAAGGCGTACCAGACCAGCAGCAACGCCTACATGGACGTCTGGCTGCTCCCGAACGGCAAGACCACGGGCGAGACGGTCAGCCGCTTCGACGCCCACCAACCCGACTTCCGCTCGGAGATCAAGAAGGAGAACCCGACGGCGAAGAAGCTGATGCGCCTCCACATCAACGACATGATCGCAATCGGCGAAGGGGACGAGCGGCGCATCCTGCGCGTGCAGAAACTCTCGGGCCAGACCATCTACAGCGTCGATCACCGACAGGGCGGGAAAGCCAAGGAGATGCCCCTGGTCAACAAGCGGGCGACCAGAGTACTCAGGGAAGGTCTGCGCAAGGTCTCCGTCGACGTCATCGGGCGGGTGCAGGATGGCGGGCCGTTCGGTCCCGACGGGCGGGGGCGCGGCGGGATCTGACCCGTGGAACGCCGCGTTCTGGATATCGCCGAGGGACGGCGCCACCTCGCAAAGAAGCGCGGGGCGCTGGCCGTGACCCGCGATCCGGATACGCCGCACGCCAGCCAGACGCTCGTGCCCTTCGACGAGATCGAGTCTGTGATCGTGCACACGCCCCAGGCGACCTACTCCAACGCCGCCATCGTCGAGCTCGCGCAGCGCGGCATCCCGCTCATCTGCTGCGACCCCTCGCACACGCCTGTCGCCTGGCTCTGGCCGGCCAGGGCGAACTACGAGCAGACCCGCCGTATGGCCGCGCAGGCGGCGATACCGGAGGCGCTGCGCGACGGGCTGTGGGCGACGATCGTGCGCGCGAAGATCGAGGCCCAGGCGGACGTGCTGCGCGAAGCGGGATTGCGCGAGGAGGCGCTGACGGAGCTTGCCCGCGGAGTCCGCCCGGGCGACCCCGACAACGCCGAGGCGCGGGCGGCGCAGAGCTACTGGTGGCTGCTGTTCGAGAACTTCCGGCGCGATCCCGGCGGCGCGCCGCCCAACGGACAGCTCAACTACGGCTACGCCGTCCTGCGCGCAACCGTCGCCCGCCAGCTCTGCGCGGCGGGACTGCACCCCTCCCTCGGGCTGCACCACAAGAACCGCTTCAACGCCTTCTGCCTCGCCGACGACCTGATGGAGCCCGTTCCGGCCCTCGGTCGATCGCGCCGTGATCGCGCTCTGGCGGGACGGATGCCGCGAGGTGACGGCCGCGAGCAAGCCGGCGCTGGCCGCGGTGCTGGCGGACAGGATGACAACCGATCGCGGCGCCGCGCCGCTCAGCCGCTGTGTCGAGTGGGCAGCGCAATCGCTCGCCCGCTCGGTACTCGACGGCGAGAACCACCTGCGCCTGCCACAGACGGGCACGGGCGCCGCGTGAGCGCATTCAGCGGGTACCGCTTCATGTGGATGATGGTGCTGTTCGACCTGCCAGTGATCACGAAGCGTCAGCGCAAGCGCGCGACGAAGTTCCGCAACGACCTGCTCGACCTGGGGTTCGAGATGGCGCAGTACTCGGTCTACCTGAAATTCTGCGGCAGCCGCTCCGCCGCCGACGCCCTCTCCAACCGCGTCGAGCGCCGCGTACCGGCCAAGGTCGCGTGAGCATCCTCGTCTTCACCGACAAGCAGTACGGACGCATGCGCGTCTTCACGGGAGGCTACAAGGAGACTGACGCAGCCTCGCGCGGACAGCTCGTCCTGCTCTGACAACGCTGCGGAGCACCCAACGGCTCTTCCGCGCCCGCCACTCCTCAGTTATGTCGCTTTAGCGAATCAGGAAACGGTCGGCAACCAAAACTACACCTTGGTACTCTCCGGTCGCCTTCGCCGTTTTACCAGATCAGGAAACGGTCGGCAACCAAAACCAGCATCGGATTACGCTCATCTCGCGCCTTGTTTTACCAGATCAGGAAACGGTCGGCAACCAAAACACCCCCCTCAGTCCAGCTCGTCCGGGAGATCGAAGGGTTCGGGGGCGAGGGTGGCGCCAGCATCGACGCGCGCGCGGGCTTCGGCGAGGGCAGCGTCGAGTTCCTCCGGCGTGGCTTCGATGAGCTCGCCCGTGCGCAGAAACAGCAGCCCCGCAGCAGGACGCTCCCCGACAGCCGCCTCGATAGCGCGCTGGTAGACGCCGGCCTGGACGAAGTAGCGGCGGGCGTACTCGCGCACGCCCGCGCCGTCGATGCGATCGGTCTTGAAGTCGATCACGTGCCAGCCCGTGGTGTCGCGGTAAACCAGGTCGATCACGCCGTGCAGCGGCAGGCCCTCCCAGTCCCACGCGAAGGGCAGTTCGAACCAGCGCTCGACGCCCGGCGCAGCGAGCGCGGCGGCGGTGGGCGAATGGCTGAAGCGCGCGAGCATCGGGGTCACTTCCTCCGCGAGGGCACATGCCGTCGGGCCATCCAGCATGCGTTCGCTCTCCTCCTGCACAAGCGCCACGATGTCCCCGAGGTCGAGCGCCCCGACGGCGCCGCCCGCCTCCTCGATCGCGCGGTGCGCCACCTTGCCGAGCAGCGCCCTCCGATCGTCGGCACGCCAACTGTGCGGGGGCGCATCCGCGGGCGGGCGCAGGGCGGTGACAGGCGTGCTCGCGCGCAGGGGGATCACACGTGGCCGCGCCAGCAGAGGGGCGGTGTACTCCACCTCGTCGCGGTCCCCACCGAGACGCAGCTCCGTGGGGACCGAGCGGCGCGCCACGGCCTCGACGTCCACGGCAGCAGCGGGGCGCACAGCGGAGGTGGACGCCCCTTCGCTCTCGAATACGCCGAGCGCGGCAGCGAGCCATCCGTCCTTGTCCGTCTTGTCGCCCGAAAGGTAGAGGTAATCCCCCGCCCGCGTCGCGGCGACGTAGAAGAGGCGGCGGTGTTCGGCCGCTTCTTCCAGCTGGTCGCGACGGAGGAGATGGGCGTAGAACCCGGGCCGGGGGCGGCGCCTGTCGTCCTCTCCGCGCTGGAGCGTAACCGAGACGCCATCGTCACGGCGCCAGCGGACCGCAGGCCAGGTGGTTTGCGGGCCGATGTGCGCCTCGGGGACGAAGACGACTGGAAACTCCAGGCCTTTGGCGGCGTGCACGGTCATCACCTGCACCGCATCGGGTTGATCGAGCGCCGCGGGCGCTTCGCGCGCATCGAGATCATCGCGGCGCTGTTCGAGGTACTCGACGACTTCAGGCAGCGAGTGACCAGCGAGCGTCCGGACGGTGCGCACGAGCTTGCGGATGTTGGCGCGGGCCTGATCGCCGCCCTCGATCGGCGCCCAGGCGGCCTCGACGCCGGAACGTTCGAGCGCAAGTTCGAGCAACGCCTCGGCGGACGCGGCGCGGGCCGCTTCACGCAGTTCGTGAAGGACGCCCGCCGCATGCTCGCAGCGCGCCCGCTCGGCGCCGATGACATCCTCGGGCGGGTCGTGGAGGGCGACGATCAGTGCCCGCCGCGCCTTCCTCAGCGCCAGCAGCGTCCCATCGGCGAGCGCAAAGAACGGCGAACGCAGCACGCCGGCGAGCGCGATCTCGTCGTGCGGCTCCGCCAGCCAGCGCAGCAGGTGTCCGCAATCGAGCACCTCCTGGCGGGTGAAGAAGCCGGTGCCGCTGGGCGTCGTGTAGGGGACGCCACAGGCTTCCAGCGCCTGCTCGAAGGTATGCACGTTCGTGAAGCGCCTCAGCAGCACGGCCACGTCGCCGGGCCGCGCTGGCCGTACCTCCCCGGTTGCGCGGTCCCACACATCGCGCCCTTCAGTCAGCAGGGCGGCGATCTCCGAGGCGACAATGTCCGCCTCGACCCGGCGCCTGTCGTGGTCGGTGGTGGATTCGTCCGAGGGCGCCTTGTTCCCGACGGGCATCAGCGTGAGGTACGGGCCACCACCGGGCGGCGGGGCGGGGCGGCCCGCCATCGCCTCCATCGCGGCCTCGAACGGCTCCGTCGCGTTGGCGAAGACCGCGGCGAAGAGCGCGTTGAGGTTTCCGACGAGCCGGTCGTGTGCGCGGAACGATCGGCTCAGGGGCAGCGTCGAACCGCCGCGCCCGGTCACCAGCTCGCACAGATCCGCGAAGCACTCCACGTGCGCGCCACGAAAGCGGTAGATCGACTGCTTGTCGTCGCCAACGAGGAACACCCGCGGTCGCGGCGCGCCCTCTTCGCCTTCTCCCGCAAGGAGCCGGATCAGTTCGGCTTGCAGCGGGTTGACGTCCTGCGCTTCGTCCACCATGAGGTGGCGGAAGCGTCCGCGAACCTCCGTGGCAACCCGCGGATGGTCCCGCAGGAGCGCAACCGCGCCCGTCTCGAGGTCGAGGAAATCGAGGGCGTGCCGCTCACGCTTGGCGGCGGCGTAGCGACGGGAGGCGTCGTCGAAGAGATCGCGCAGCCCCGCGAGCGCTTCGAGGGCGCGCCCGTCGTACTCGTTCCAGGCGGGGAGAGCACCGGCTTCTTTCACCAGCTCGCGCAGCCGCCGGAAAGCGTCCTTGATGACCACGTCGGGCGGCTCCCTCCGTCCGGGGCGAAGGTTGGTGCGGCCTTTCGCGACGGCAAGCGCCTCGACGAAGGCCGGCCACTCACAATCGCCGGAGCCCTCCAGCGCCGCGAGCACGTCAGACGCGACCTCGGCGAGCGACCCGCTGGCGCTGGGCGCGGCGCGCGTGATGTCGTGCTCGATGCCGGCGACTTCGGAGCGGATTTGCGCCTGCTCAGCCTTGTACGAGTCCCGCAGGACCGCCTGCGTCCGCGCCAGCCAGCCCGTGGGGTCGGGCCCCAGCGCCGCGAACGCGGCCTCTACGTCGTCGCGCGCCGCAAGCATCAGCGGGAGTTGCAGGCCGGCGTGCCAGACGTCGATCTCACGGAGCGCAACCGTGCGCGCATCGCCCGCCTCAGCCGCGGCATCGACCGCCTCGACGCAGGCCGTGCGGCGCAGTAGCTCGGCCTCGTCACCGGCAAGCACGACGGCAGCGGGATCGATCGCCGCCTCGACCGGATGGTCGCGCAGCAGGCTCAGGGCCAGCGAGTGAATCGTGCCGATGACGGCCTCGTCGAGCTCGCTGCGATGCCGCGCCAGCGCCGTCCCGGTCATCACGGCGCGGCGCACACGGTCGCGCATCTCCGTTGCCGCCGCCTCGGTGAACGTGACGGCGGCAATTTCGGGGACGGCCGCCGTCTGCAGGAGCCGGAGGTAACGCTCGACCAGCACACGGGTCTTGCCGCTGCCTGCGCTCGCCCTCACGGCGAGGTCGGATGTCTCCGCCTCGACGATCGCGCGCTGCTCGACGGTCAGCTCCATCGCTTCGACCGGCTGTACTGTGGAGTGACGCGGCAGATGTGGCGGAAGTCGCAGTAGCGGGGACAGGGCGTGACCTGCGGATTGACGCGGAAGTCTCCCGCGGCGACCGCCGTCCGCACCGCCTCGGCGTACCCCGCAACAGCATCGATCAGCGCAGCGTCCTCCCCGTTCGCGGTATCGAGGGACCAGTCGCGAGCACGCTGGTTGAGGTAGGCGTAGCGCGCAATGAGCCGCCCCGCGCCAGTCTGTGCGCGCACCGCGAGCGTGTAGAGCTGCAACTGCAGGCGGTCGCCGCTCTCGACCTGCTTCCGCGTGATCTCCCGCCCGCTCTTGTAGTCGACGATCTGCACAAAGCCCCGTCCGGCGTCGACGCGGTCGATGTTGCCCCTGAGCCGGAACGCGGGCTCGACACGGGACAGCGCTGTCTCAAACTCTTGCTCCAACCCGGCGACCCGCTCGACGCCGAGCTCCTCGTTCCGCCGCGCTTCAGCGTGGAGCAGCCGATCGAGGTCACCGGCGGCCTCGTCCCACTGAAAGCGCCATAGCGCGGCGCGGCCGAAGGCGAGCCGGTCGGGCGCGGAGCGCCATATCTCGCGACCACGCTCACGCATCCGCCGCACGGCGGCCTCCACTGTGGCGGACACGAGCGGGCGGCCTTCCTGCGCCAGCGGCGCGAGGGCGTCTTCGAGGATCTCATGCACCACGCTGCCGCGGAGCGCGGCGTCCGCTTCGGCGCTCTCGTCCCGGACGGGAGACAAACCGAGCGTGTAGCGGCCGAAGAACTGGAATGCGCAAGTGCGGTACGTCTCGAGGCGGCTCACGCTCCAGGCCGTGTCCTCTCCGGTGAGCCACTCGAGGGACGCGCCCGCGAGGTCGCCTTCATACGCGCCAGCGCCGGCGAAGGATCTGCGGCGCTGCTCAACCGGCGCCGCCGCGCGCACGACGAGCGGCCAGGCCGCGAAGCCCGCCGGACGCCGCTGCTCGCCCTCTTTCCAGCACGACGAGAGGGATACCGCCAGCTCGCGCAGGGAGGCAGCATCCTCCGGAGCAACGTCCTCGCCTATGCCCTGCTCCTCTTCCGAGGGCTCGCTGAAGTACCAGGAAGCGACGAGCGGGCGGCCAGCGTCGTCGAAGCGCGGACGCCAGAGCTCCACCCGCACGTCCGCACGCGAGGATGCGCTGGTCCACAGCTCGTCCTCCGTCGCCCGCGGCTCCGGAGGGAGGTCGAGCCCGCCCATGCGCAACGCTTCGCGCCCCTGCCGGTCGAGCAGCGCTGCGGCGCGTCTCGGAGCGGGGAACTCACCTTCCGCAAGGCCGCCGACGAAGACGTGCGCGAAGCGCAGGCCGTGCAACGTGTGCATCGGCGCAAAGAGGACGCCACCGGCCTCGCGCACCAGCGTCGCCGAACGCTGCATGCGGCGATCGAGCTCTTCCGCGAACATCTCCAGCGGAACCGGCTCGGAGCCGAGCGTCTCCGCAAGCACGCGCAGCGTGTCGAGATCGGCGCGCAGGGCTGCCGTCTCGACCTCAAATCCTTCATACCTGTCAACACCCGGGGAGACGAGTCCGGCCGGCCCGAACAGCGCCCCATCGAGCGCCTCCGCCCAGGCGCCCGCCGTCCGCGGCTCCTCCACGTCGAGCAGCACGCACAGCCCATCGGTGGCGCGCGCGACGGCGCCCGCGGCAGCGTGCAGCCGCGCAGCGTACCCGTCGCGGTCACTTCCGGCAGATTCCTCCGCATCCTTCCGCAGCGCATCCGGCAGCTTCCGTAGATCGTCGAGACCGGAGAGCAGCCGGTGCGAGCGGCCCGCGCGCAGCACGAGGTCGATGTCGCCGTCCCCAATGTCCCAACGCCGCCGGTCGAGAAACGCGGAGCGCAGCAGCTCGGCGAGCCGCGTGAGCCGCCAACCGTGCGCGGGCAGCCTGAGCAGGCTGAGCACCCACGCCCCGAAGGGACGCGCGGCGAGCGGCTCTCCCGCCGCGGGATCGAACGGCAGCTCGTACTCGGCGAACACGCGGCGCGCGAGCGCGAGATGCGGCGTTGCCCGGCGGAAGACCACCGCACAGTCCGAGGGTCGCAGGGCAGGGTCGTGGGCGAGTGTCTGCTTGATCGCACGCGCGATCCCGCGCAGCTGCGTCTCCGCGTCGAACGCGGTCCGGGCTGTCGTGCGCCTCTCAACGGGCCGCGCCGGCAATTCCACGCGCTCGACGCCGGACGCCAGCACATCGAGCCGGGCCGCTGTCCAGCGCGCCCGCTCGCTACCCTCGGAATCGAGCGCGACGGCTACCTCGGTTCGCTCCGCGAGCGCAAGCATGAGCATGATCTCCCGAGGGTTGAGGAACTCGAACGAGTCGACGAGGACGCGCCCCGGAATGTCCGCGGCGCGCCTGACCGCTTCGGCCGCGAGCGAAGGCGCCTCGCGCGGATCGCGCCACCCGCGCGCTTCGAGCAGCCCGCGGTAGGCACGATAGATGGCTGCCAACGCAATATGGTCGGGGCTGTCGGCCTTCGCCGCCGCCGCCTCGATCTCAGTGGGCGCAACGCAGGCGATCACCAGTTCGGCGACGGCCCGGCCAACGAGCGTGTGCAGTCCCGGAACGCCGGCGATGGGTGCAAAGCGGCTTGCCGCGCCCCCTTCGATCTGCTCACGCGTGACCCGCTGCAACAGCTCCTGCACCACATCGATCGTCGGGATGCCGGCGTCCACGTACCGGCGCGCGAACTGGCTCAGGGTGGCAACATCGAGGTTCACGGCGACACCACAGCACGCCGCGAGCCGGCGACGGAACTGGTCCGCATGGCGTACGGTCGGGACGAGCACGAGCGTGGAGGCGAAGCGGTCGGCCTCGTAGCGCCGTGACGCGTCGCGGACGAGGAGCTCGGTCTTTCCCGACCCGGGCGCCCCGCTGACGACGGTCAATCCGGCCACGCGCGACAGCGTAGCGGACGCCGTCCTCAGGCGCGCGTTAGCGGATGGAGGCGAGGACCGGCGCAGCCGCCCGCCCCGCGAGCGCGCCATCGATGGCAGTGCACAGTTCATCGATGCCCCAGCCACGCATCGCAGAGACGTGCCGAACATCGCCCGGGACGGGGCCCGCGCCGTCGAGCAGGGCCTGCGCCTCGCGTTCATTCGCGGGGAGCGAGCCATCGGGGCGGGCAAGGGCGTCGATCTTGTTGAGCACCACGATGGTGGGGCGGCCAAGCACGCTCAGCTCGCGCAACACGCCCTCCACGGTCTCCGCGTGCAGGTCCACCTGGGGATGCGAGACGTCGACGACGTGCAGGAGGATGGCAGCCTCCTCCAGCTCCTCAAGCGTCGCGCGGAAGGCCGCGACGAGCTGGGTCGGAAGCTTCTGGATGAAGCCGACCGTATCGGTGAGGAGGGCTGGGCGGCCCGAGGGAAGCGCAAGCTTGCGGGTGACAGGGTCGAGCGTGGCGAAGAGCTGGTCCCCGGCACGAACGTCCGCGCCCGAGAGCGCCCGCATGAGCGTCGTCTTGCCCGCGTTCGTGTAGCCAATGAGGGCGACGACGGGCGCGCCCGCACGGCGGCGCTGGCGGCGGTAGAGTTCGCGCTGCGTGCTCACCTGTTCGAGGTCGCGCTTGAGTTTGCCCATGCGGCGGCGCACGAGGCGGCGATCGGTCTCGATCTGCGTCTCGCCGGGACCACGCAGGCCGATCGCGCCCTCCATCCGTTCGAGGTGGCTCCACTGCCCTCGTAACCGCGGCAGCAAGTACTCGGTCTGTGCCAGCTCAACCTGCAGGCGACCCTCGCGCGTGCTCGCGCGCATGGCGAAGATGTCGAGGATGAGCGTGGTGCGGTCAATGACCTTGAGCTGGAGTGCCTCCTCCAGGTTGCGCTGCTGCGAAGGCGAGAGCTCGTCGTCGAAGATGACGGTGTTGGCGCGCTGTTCGAGGCAGGCGGCGGCAACCTCGCGAAGCTTGCCACCGCCGATATAGGTGGCGGGCTGGGGGCGGGTGCGCCGCTGCGTCGCGCGTCCGACGACCTGCGCGCCAGCCGTGCGCGCGAGCTCCGCGAGCTCCGCGAGCGACTCGCGCGCGGGGAGGGGCGCCCCGGGGGCGTCCACGGCGACGAGGTAGGCGCGGTCGCGCATGGGGGCAGTGGAATGGAGACGCCTGGCCATCCTCCCAGCTTAGCCGATCGTGCGGGAGCGGAAGCCGGCCTCCCAGCGCTACAGCCCGCCCCACTCCTCCAGGCGGCGCAGCCCCTCCTCCAGACGGTCGTCGGCGATGGTGACGGAGAGGCGCACGTAGCCCTCGCCGTTGACGCCGTAGCCGCGCCCGGGCGTGACCACGACGGCGCACTCGTCGATGAGCCGCGCGGCGAAATCGCCGCTGCTGACGCCGGCAGGCAGCTTCGCCCAGACGTAGAGCGAGGCCTTCGGCGGATCGACCTCCAGGCCGAGCGCACGCAGTGTCGCGACGATGCGGTCACGGCGGCGCTGGTAGATGGCGTTGTGCTCGTCGATGACGCCCTGCGGCCCGTTCACGGCCTCGATCGCCATCTCCTGGATGGCCTGGGGGATACCGCTGTCGATGTTCGACTTCACGCGCATGAGGGCGTCGACAAGCTCAGCGTTGCCGACGGCCATGCCGATGCGCCAGCCTGTCATGTTGTATATCTTCGACCAGGAGTTGAACTCGATGGCCACGTCGCGAGCGCCCGGCACCTGAAAGATCGATAGGGGCCGGTAGCCGTCGTAGGCGACATCGCAGTAGGGGTTGTCGTGGCAGATGGAGACGTCGTATTCCGTCGCCCAGGCGACGGCTCTCTCGAAGAAGCCGATATCTGCCACGGCGCCGGTCGGATTGTTCGGGTAGTTGAGCCAGAGCACGCGCGCGCGCGCGGCGAGGTCTTCGGGGATGGCATCGAGGTCAGGCTTCCAGCCGGACTCCCGCGTGAGGGGCAGCTTGATGGCGACGCCGCCCGCAAACATCGTGCCGATCTCGTAGACGGGATAGCCCGGATCGGTGACGAGGGCGACATCGCCGGGATCGATGAGGGTGAGCGCCATGTGCGCGATGCCCTCCTTCGAGCCGATGAGCGCCAGCGCCTCGCGCTCGGGGTCGAAGGAGACCTCGAAGCGGCGCTCGTACCAGCCCGCGATCGCCTGGCGCAGCTCGGGCAGGCCCTCGGATTCGGGGTAACGGTGGTTGGCGGGGTCGTCAGCGGCACGGTGGAGCGCATCGAGGATATGCGGCGGCGTGGGGAGGTCGGGGTCGCCGATGCCGAAGGTGACGACATCCATGCCTTCGGCCTTCTTGGCGGCGATGACTTTGGATATCTGGGCGAAGAGGTAGGGTGGCAGCTCTTCGACCCGCTTGGCCAGCTTCATGGGTGCTCCCTGGAGTCAGATCAGATCGGGACGCGCCTGCGACCCGGCGGCGATGGTACCGCGCCCGGCCCCCAGCCGCAGCCTGCGCTGGCGGGGCCGGCACCGGAAGCGACCGGAGGGGGTGCCTTCCCCGTAGCCGTACACCGCGTGAGCTTGCGGAGCCCACGCGGGCGCGGCGCCTACCCGATACCGCGGCGGGTGAGCTCGCGGGGCATGCGCTCGGCGTCGGCACTGAGCATGGGGCCCTTCTGATCATCGGGCAGCGTGCCCATGGCGTCGGCGCCGAATTTCGCGCCATCGAACAGAATCCACTGCTCGGGCACGACTTCGAGGACAACACGCAGCGGCGAATCGAGCGTCGCCACAAAGGCGGCGGCGGCCTCGGGATTAGTCGGGTTCAGCTTGGCCGCAAATTCGGGGTAGAACCAGTCCTTCGTCTCGCGGTCCTCGTGGATGATGCAGCGCCCCTTGGCCGTGGCCGCGCCAGACGGTGCGCCCGAGCCCGGAGGGGCGGCGGCGCCGCTCACGACGACGGAGACGCGGGGATCGCGACGCACGGCGGAGATACGGTGGCGATGGGCGCCCGCTGTGATCCAGAAGCGCCCGTCTTTCCACAGGAACGACATGATCACGCCGACAGGCCAGCCGTCGCGCGTGCCCCAGTTGAACGTGCACTCGGTGGAATGAGTCAGGAGTTGCTCGAGCTGCTGATCGTCGAGCGGGTAGATCGAGACGGTTTCATGATCGTCAACACCGGGCATGGCAGCCCTCCAGTCGCAGCAGGTATCGCCCGCCCGTACGCCAGACAGGCATCAGGACGAACGAACGCACCCTACAGTGACAGTTTGTTCCGATCGGCGTCAAGCGCAGCGAGCAAGTTGAGGGAGCGTCTCTCCATGGCCAACCAGACGGCAAACGCGGCGCATGCTATGCTCACGGCGAGGTCCTCGCGTCAGATCGCCATGAGAGATTCCCAGGAATTCCCGCTCAAGCTCGATTGCCGCCGGAACCTAAACGCTAATGCCCCGGAGGCAATTGATGACGTCGTTCGTTGACCGAACCCTGAGTTGCTCGGACTGCAGCGCGCAGTTCACCTTCACCGTTGGAGAACAGGAATTCTACCAGTCTCGTGGATTCACCAATGAGCCGCGGCGCTGCCCCGAGTGCCGCACCGCCCGCAAGGCCGCACGCGGCGAAGGCGGTGGTGGTGGCTTTAGCGGTGGCGGTGGCGGTGGCTCCCGCAGCTACGACAGCAACCGCGAGATGTTCAGCGCCGTGTGCGCAGAGTGCGGCCGCGAGGCGCGCGTTCCCTTCCAGCCGCGGGGCGACCGGCCCGTCTACTGCAGCGACTGCTTCCGCTCGCGCGCGCCCCAGCGCGGCGGCGGCGGCGGCGGTCGCGGCTGGTAGCAACCACCGCAACCCTGCATCCCTTCTCCGGCCGTCCCGTCGTGCCGGTGGCGTACCCGCCGCCACCGCTAAGAGCCTATACTTCACACACCGCGCGGTGAGGGGATGCCATGAGCTATCCGGAGTACGAGAACATCATCGTCGAGCCGCTCGCCGATGCGGAGGGCGTGGTTCGGGTGACGCTGAACCGGCCGCAGGCGCTGAACGCGCTCTCGGCCGGCCTGCTGGACGATTTCTTCGACTTCCTCGGTCGCTTCGAAGAAGACGCGAGCGCCTACGTGCTACTGCTATGCGGTGCTGGGCGCTCGTTCTGCGCCGGCTATGACCTCGCCGCGAGCCGCACCGTCGAGCCCGGCTCGCCCGGCGACGTCGTGCGGGAACAGAGCGTCGGCCGCTCGCGCCGCACGATGCTCGACTCCGTCGACCGCTACCTGCGATTGTTCAACACGCGCAAGCCGACGATCGCGCAGGTCCACGGCCACTGCATCTCCGGCGGCACCGAGCTGATCTCGATGTTCGACTTTGTGGTCTGCACGGAGACGGCGAAGTTCGGCCACATCGCGGGCCGGCACATGGGCACGCTACGCACGCTTTCTCTCTGGCCATGGACAATCGGCTACCGGCACGCGAAAGAGCTGTTCATGACCGGCGAGCTGATCGACGGCACAACTGCGGAGCAGTGGGGGCTCGTGAACAAGGCCGTGCCCGAGGATAAGCTGGATGAAGCCACCCTCCACCTCGCGCGCAAGATCATGCGCATCCCGCTGGAAGTGAACATCCTGCACAAGCACTCCGTGAACCGCTGGATGGAGATCCAGGGCCTGCAGCCCGCGATCCATTCAGCAGCAGAGTTCGACGTGTATACGGCATTCATCGACGGACGCCCGGGGTTCCGCGAGCGGGTCGAGCAGGACGGCCTGCGCGACGCGCTCAAGTGGCGCGACCGCGAGTGGCGCGGCACCGAGCTCTGGGACCACGGGACGGCCCCCGCCCCCTAGCCCCGCCGGAAGCGCCGCCACAGCGCAAGAGCGCGATCCCCCGCCTTAGGATCGGAGCATGGACGTTCTGCCTGAGACTGGCGAGAAGGCCGTCGCGGTGCGGACGATGTTCAACCGCATCGCACCTTCGTACGACCGCATGAACCGGATCCTCACGCTGGGGTGTGATCAACGCTGGCGGCGGGCGCTCGTCGAGGCGCTGGCGGTGGGCGGCGGCGATACGGTGCTCGACCTTGCCTGCGGCACGGGCGACCTGGCCGGCATCGCGCGGGAACGCGGGGCACGCGTCGTGGGCGTCGATTTCGCGGGCGCGATGCTGGCCGCCGCCAGCCGCCGCTGCCCCGCGGACACCGGTCTCGTCCGCGGCGACGCCCTTCAGCTACCACTCGCAAGCGGCAGCGTATCGGTCGCAGTCTCGGGCTTCGCCCTCCGCAATTTCGTGGCGATCCCGCCTGCGCTGACAGAGCTCGCGCGGGTTCTGCGCGCGGGCGGGCGGCTGGGGCTACTGGAGGTGGACGTGCCGCGAAACCGGCTGCTGCGAGCGGGACACGGGTTCTACTTCGGGCGCGTCGTGCCTGCGCTCGGCGCACTCCTGAGCGACGGGCGCGCCTACCGCTACCTGCCGGCCTCAGTCGCGTATCTCCCGTCCGGGGACGAGCTGTGCGCCATGCTCGCGGAGGCGGGGTTCACCGGCACCGAGCAGCGCAGCCACCTTGGCGGGTCGGCACAGTCGCTCACGGCGGTACGAGCGTGACCCCCGCCGAGGCCGTGCCCGCGCCTGGGGGCATCGCCGCCTGGCGCTCGGCGGCGCGTCCGCCGACGCTCACGGCAGCGATTACGCCCGTGCTCGTAGGCAGCGCCGCAGCCACCGGCGACGGCGTCTTCGCGCCGGGCCCGGCGCTGGCGGCGCTGTTCGGCGCGCTCTGCCTGCAGATCGGCGCGAACCTCGCGAACGACGTCTTCGATTTCGAACGCGGCGCTGACGCCGGGGAGCGGCTGGGCCCGCCGCGCGCCACCCAGTCGGGATTCCTTTCGCCCGCCGAGGTGAAGCTCGGCATGTGGACCGCCCTTGCCCTCGCGCTCGCGGCAGGCGTCTACCTGACGGCGGTGGCGGGCTGGATCGTCATCGCGATCGGCGGTGCGAGCATCGTCGGCGCGCTCATCTACACGGGGGGACCGTGGCCGGTGGGGTACCACGCCCTCGGTGATGCGTTCACGTTCGTGTTCTTCGGCATCGTGGCCGTCGTCGGGACGTATTTCGTGCAGGCGGAAGCGGTTGCGGGCTTCGTCTGGCTGGCGGCGATCCCGGTGGGCTGCACCGTCACCGCGATCCTGGTGGTCAACAACCTGCGCGACCTTGCGGGCGACCACGCCGCGGGCAAGACGACGCTGGCGGTCGTGCTGGGGGAGCGGGGGACGCGCATCTGGTATGGCGCGCTGCTGGGTGCCGCCTGCGCCTCCACGATCGCACTCTGGCTGGCCACGCGCGTCGAGCCCTGGGCGCTGCTGGCACTCGCGAGCCTGCCGTTCGCACTCAGGCCGCTGCGGGCGGTGGCGGGCGGCACTACGGGGCGGGCGCTGAACACCACACTCAGGGAGACGGCGCGCCTGCACCTCGCCTTCGGGGCGCTGCTGGCGCTGGCACTCACGGGCTGGCTACCGGGCTAACGCCCGAGAACCTCGGGGGCGTACGTCGTCGCGATATGGCCGTCCGCCGCGAGACGGGCATACTCCTCGTCGCTCACGCCAAGCAGCTCGCGGTAGACGTACTCATTGTGCTCGCCGAAGAGCGCGGGCGGCGTGCGCAGTCCCACGTCCGAGTGCGAGAAGGTGAACGGCGGCGCGGGGAACTCCGTGGCGGGGTAGTCCGCGGTCGCGTCGAGGCGGCGCCAGGCGGCGGACTGGCGGGCGTGGGGATCCTCCGCCGCATCCCGCGCGCTGAGGACGGGCCCGGCGGTCACCCCCGCCTCCTGCAGGTCGCGGAAGAGCTCGTCGCGATCACGAGGGGCGATCCAGGCGGCGAGCTCGGCTTCGATCGCGTCCTCGGCGGCGCGACGCCCTTCGGCCATCGCGAGCGCAGGCGCAGCTGCCCAGGCAGGCCGCCCGAGGAAGTCGACGAGGGCTGCCCACTCCGCATCGCTACGGCAGCTGAGGGCGAGCCACTGCTCGTCGCCGCGCGCGGCGAAGACACCGTTGGGCGCGAAGCCCTCGCTGCTGCGGTTGCCGAGCGAACCAGCGGCACGCCCGTTCCAGGCACCGTCGAGCGCCGCCTGCGGAAACATCGAGGCCGAGCACTCCGCCTGCGCAAGCTCGACTACCTGGCCGCGCCCTGTGCGGCGGCGGTGGCGCAGCGCCGCCAGCGTCGCGACGGCGCCGTGCATCCCCACGAAGAAGTCGCCCGCGAACGTCTGCACGTTTGTCCCGGGGGCGGAGTCGCGGTAGCCGCGGAGGATCGTCGATCCGGCGACGCCGTCGATATGCGCACCGTAGCCGCGGCCCTCGACATACGCGCCCGTGCGCCCGTAGGCGGGGAGGTGGAGAATGACGATGTCGGGTCGGACCGCGCGGATGACGGCATCGTCCAGGCCCAGCTTCTCCAGCGTGCCGCGCGCGAGGTTTTCGGCGAGCACATCGCTGACGGCGATCAACCGCTTCACGATGGCAAGCCCCTCGGGGCGGCGGCTGTCAACCGTGAAGGAACGCTTGTTACGGATGACATGGATGAAGGCGGGGCTGTTGTTCCAGGGGCGGGGGCCCGGGTCGCCGTTCGGGTGGCCTGCCATCCACGGTGGCAGCACCGCCGCCACGGGAGCGGGCAGCACGGGCGCAGCGGCGCGCGTAGCAGGGTTCCAGACGTAGGGGTTCTCGACCTTGATGCAGTCGGCGCCCAGATCAGCGAGGTACATCGTGGCGCTCTGCCCCGCCCAGACGCAGGTGAAGTCGCAGATGCGAATCCCTTCGAGCGGCAGTTTCCCGCTCACGCCGCCGCCCCCGTGCGCAGGAGCTCGTCGATGGACACACGATCGTAGCCGAGCTCCGCGAGGATCGCGGTCGTGTCCTGCCCGAGGCGCGGCGCGGCGCGGCGGACCGCCCAGGGAGTCTCGCTGAGCAGGTAGGGGCGCCCCAGCAGGGGGAACGCGCCGAGCGTCTCGTGCTCGACCTGCTCCCAAAGCCCACGTTCGTGGAACACCGGATCTCCGTACAGGTCCGTGGCGGTGAAAAGCGGCGCGAGAATCGCGTGCACCCCGCGCGCGGCCGCCCATATCTGCGCGCGCGTGCGTTCGAGCAGCCACGGGTAGAGCACGACATCGATCTCGGCGCGCGCCTCGGGCGTAGCCAGCCAGGCGGGGTCGGTCCACGGGGGCGCGCCGAACTCGGGATGGCCGATCATCTCCGCGAAGCGCCGCCAGTACGGCCCCGCGGAGGCGGTCAGCTCGACGTAGCCGTCGGCGCAGGGGAAGACGCCCGCGAGGCCGCCCGCCGTCGAGGGGCCTGCGGCTTCAGGCCGTGCGTTTACCCGTCCCGAGAAGCGCCAGGCGAGGATCGCCGAGCTCCGCCGGTCAATGCTGTTGAGCTGGACATCGAAGAGCGAGACGTCGACGCGCTGGGCGATGCCGTGGACCTCCGTGGCGTGAACCGCGCCCAGCGCGGCAATGGCAGCCATCGCGCCGCACTGGATGAGCGATGCGACGCCTCCCAACTTGAGCGGCTCACGGCCCGCGAGGCCGTGCGAGAACATCTCCCCACCCATCGCGTAGAGCGCCGTCTCGGAGAGGGCGTAGTCGCGATAAGGGCCGCTCCAGCCGAAGTTCGTGAGCGAGAGCACGTTCACGTCCGCGACCTCGCGCAGGGCCTCGGGCGTGGTGCGCAGGCGCTCGGCGACGGCGGGCGTGTGCCCGACAACGGCGATGTCGACGCGCGGCAGCAGGCGCTCCAGAACCTCGCGACCGGCCGGCGTCTTCAGGTCGAGGACGATCGACTGCTTGTTCGTGTTGAGAAACTGCCAGGAGCCGCTGCGCTCGGGGCCGGGCTCATCGTGCAGCCACGGGCCGAGGGCGCGTGCGGAATCACCGCCGGGGCGCTCAATCTTGATGACACGCGCACCGAGGTCGGCAAGCAGCTTCGTCGCGTACGGCCCCGCGATATGGGCCGTGAGGTCGAGCACCGTGACCCCATCGAGTGCGGCAGCGGAAACGCCTCCGCCGTCCGCCGCCGCGCCCCACTCCTCGCTGGACAGCGCCATGTCCGCTCCCTAGAGGATGCGGTGGTCGTGCGCACGCCAGTCTGCCTCGTAGTAGGGCGAGACAGCGCTGCCGGGTGCGATGACGGCGTCGATGCGTTCGCGATCTTCGGCGGTGATGACGACCTCGCCTGCGCCCAGGTTGTCTTCGAGCTGCTCGAACGTGCGTGGCCCGATGATGGGACTGGTGACGCCGGGCTGCTGCTCGCACCAGGCGAGGGCCAGCTGCGAGAGCGTGCAGCCCTTCTCCACCGCAATCGGTTCGAGCCCCTCGATCACGTCGTACACGCCGTCGGTCAGGCGGCGGCGCTGCTGCGGATTCACGGCATAGCGCCCGTCCTCGGGCAGGGGTTCGCCGCGCCGGTAGCGACCGGTCAGGAGCCCTCCGCCAAGCGGCCCCCAGGGAATCACGCCGATCCCGAACGTCTGCGTCATCGGCATGAGCTCGCGCTCGACACGCCGGTCGAGCAGGTTGTAGGGCGGCTGCTCGCAGACCACGCGGTTGAGCCCGAGCTCCTTCGCCGTCCAGAGCGACTCCACAATCTCCCAGGCCGCGAACGTGCTCGTCCCGACGTAGCGCACCTTGCCCGCGCGTACGAGGTCGTCGAGGGCTCGCAGCGTCTCATCGATGGGCACGTCGGGCTGCGGGCGGTGGAGCTGGTAGAGGTCGATGTAGTCGGTCTGCAGGCGGCGGAGGCTGGCCTCGCACTGCTCGATGACGTGGCGGCGGCTGTTGCCGCGCGCGTTCGGATCCTCGGCGTCCATCGCGCCGTGGACCTTGGTGGCGAGCACGACGCGTTGGCGGCGGCCGTTGCGCTTGAGTGCCTCGCCCGTGATCTCCTCGCTCCGCCCGCGCGCATAGACGTTCGCCGTATCGAGAAAGTTGACGCCGGCGTCGAGCGCGCGGTCGATGATGGCGTACGACTCCTCGGGCTCGGTGCGCCAGCCGAACATCATGCAGCCGAGACAGAGGCTCGAGACCTTGACTCCGGTGCGTCCCAGATTCCTGAACTCCACGCCGCCATTCTACGGATTCCTTCAACCCTTCACAGCGGCTCCAGCCGAAAGAGTGCGAGACCAGGCACGAGCGCGGAGAGTCGACGCTTGCGGGCGTTCAGCGTAGACACTGGAGCAGACCTGACCCGGGGGAGGACGCAATGGCGACACCGGACGAGCTGCGAGCGACGCTGGCCGAGGCCCGCGAGGCCATGCGCAAGGAGATCGAGGCGGCGGAGATGGGCTGGCGCAAGCAGCCCGCCGACGGCGGCTGGACCGCGCAGGAAACCGCCGAGCACGTCATCGAGATCGAAGCGCGTATCACCACCATGGTCTGCGAGACCTGCGGCTACCCGGGCATCGACGTAGGGAAGCCCGACTGCGCCTCGTCGATCGAAGCGATCGACGAGTTCGACGCGGTGGTCAGCCGCTGTGACGGCAGGCTCAAGTACGTGACGCCCGAGGACCTCGCGAAGCCGCACGGGCACTTCGGGAACGTCGAGGGTATCTTCCGGATGAACGTGGACCACCTCATCGAGCACGGAGCGCAGATTCGGGAGGCGGCCGCGAGCTGAGGGCGCGGGGAATGCGGCGTGCTCAGGCGGTGGCGTAGAGCCGGAAGCCGAAGTCGTTGTAACGCCGGGCGGGCCCGAGGCTGGCGCGCGCCGTGACGGGCGTGAACTTGACCGCATGCCGCCAGCTCCCCCCTCGGCTGACCTTGCGCGCGTTCCCGGCGGGCTCACGCTCGCCCGCGCCCGGTTCGGCGTAGGCGCGAGCGTGATACCAGTCACGGCACCACTCGTGCACGTTTTCGGCCATGCACCGCAGGCCGTAGCCGTTCGCGCATTCGGGGCCGGGGCGGTGGGGGCGGTCGCAGGCGGCGATGCGGCTGGCGGCGGGGTGATCCTGCCAGTGGTCGCCGGGCCAGGGCCAGGCCACCCGGTCGAGACCGCCGAGCGAGGCGTACTCGCGCTCGGCCTCGCTCGGCAGGCGGTAGGGGACGCCCGTCTCGCCCGCGAGCCACTCGCAGTACGCAACGGCGTCGAACCAGCTCACCCCCACCACGGGCTGCTCAGGCACGCGGAAGCGTTCGTCGCCCCAGAACCGCGGTGGCTCGTGACCGGACGCGAGGAAGGGCGCGTACTGCGAGTTCGTAACCGGCGTGATGGCCACGAGGAGGGGCGCGATCGCGATGCCGTGCACGGGGCGCTCGTCAGGGCGGCCACGTTCGCTGCCCATGAGCAGCATGCCGCCTTCGAGACGGATCAGATCGGGCCCCGGGGGAGCGTTCACGGCGTCGATCTTACGGCGGTACGCTATCTCATCGCGCGGGCACTCGCTAGACTCGGCCGGCCATGACCGACCCTATCGTCTGGCTGGATGAACCCGGCGCGTCCGAGCGGCGCATCGGGGGCAAGGGCGCAAGCCTCTCACGCCTCTCCGCCGGGGGCTTCCCCGTGCCACCCGGTTTCGTCGTGGCGGCGGAGGCGTACGAGGCGTTCGCGGAGACGCACGACCTCGCCGATCTGACCGCGCCGCTCGCGCAGCTGCCAGCGACACCCCCCCTCGCGGCGATCCGCGAAGCACTCGCGCCCGTGGCCGGGCAGCTCGCGAGCGCGAGCCTGGACGAAGCCACGCAGGCCGCCATCACGCGGACCTGTACGGAGCTGGAGGCGCGCACCGGCCCGGGGGCGACCTTCGCCGCGCGATCCAGCAGCCTGAACGAAGACAGCCCCGGGGCCTCGTTTGCAGGCCTCTACGAGAGCTTCCTCAACCTGCGCGGCGCGGAAGCGATCCTGCGCGCGGTGCTCGACTGCTACCG
Source organism: Tepidiformaceae bacterium (assembly GCA_963422605.2). Lineage (GTDB taxonomy): Bacteria > Chloroflexota > Dehalococcoidia > Tepidiformales > Tepidiformaceae > UBA2991. The sequence goes on along the minus strand of CAXXUF010000002.1, from coordinate 1,888,932 downwards.
CTGCCTCTGGCATGAACGCGCCGTGCACTACCGTGCCTTCCGCCGCATCGAGCACGCAGGCGAGGCGATGGCGGTCGTCGTCATGCAGGTAGTGCGCGCCCGTACGAGCGGCGTCGCCTTCACGAAGAACCCCATGACGGGCGCGAGCGACGAGGTGCTTATTAACGCCTCGTGGGGGCTGGGCGAAGCGGTCGTTTCCGGTTATGTCACACCAGATTCGTTCACCGCCGCTCCCGACGGCGGCCTGCGCGAGCGGGTGATCAGCGAGAAACACGAGCAGGTCACGCTCGTCGCGGGCGGGACCGAGCGCGCGCCGGTACCACCTGAGCTGGTCGCCGCGCCCTCGCTCAGCGAGGCGCAGGCACGTGAGGTCGTGGCGACCGCGCGCGCTGTGGAACGCGAGTACGGAGCGCCCGTCGATATCGAGTTCGCCTACGACGATGGGGGCCGTCTCTTCCTGCTGCAGGCACGGCCAATCACGACCTGACGAGCGCCTCGAGCTCGCCGCGAAATTCAGCGAGCGCGACCACATCGAGCGCCGCTTCGGGCGCGCCGTCCAGGCGCGCGAACCAGCGCTGCGTCAGCTCGCGCGCGGCCGGGTCGGCGGCAAGTTCGGCGCGAGGGCGGGCGAGCGGCGAGACCGTCCCGCTGGTCGCGTCCGCCTCGGTGGCGCCCGTGAGCACAGCAAGCGCGTCGAGCAGGTGCGCCGCAGCGACGGCGTCTGCGCCGTGCGAACGCGCAATGCTCGACGCCATCGTGAGAATGTCGAGGAAGCGGACGGCTGCGTCCTCGCCGTCGCGCGCCATCCGCCCTACGTGCCGCCCTGCAGGGTAGCGAGCTGGCGAGCATGGTCGAGGGAGTGCACCCGCAGCGTGAGGAACCACTCACGCCAGTTGAGATCGCCGAGGAAGGGGTGGAGCCAGGTGATCGCAGATTCGGGGTCGCCCTGACCCTCACGCACGGCCTGCACAGCCGCCGCGATAACCCCGGCATGCGCCTCCAGGATGGCCTCACGCGTCTCCGGCACGGGCGGGATCGCCTCCGGAAGGGCGCCATCGGCAACGACACCGCGAACGCGGGCGGCCGTGCCGGTGTTCACCTCAGCGACATGCCGGATGCAATCGAGCGGGCTCCACTCCCGGCCCTCCTGGCGTACCCCGAGCAGCTCCACGGGGACAGCACGGGCGGCGGTTTCGAGCTCGACCACGGCCGCCTCAACGCGCTGCGCCATCTGCTCGGGAGTCCACTCGGCGGCTTTCCTGCGAACGTAGCCGAGGATGACCTCAGTTGCGCCTTCGGGAATGGTCACGGCATCCTCCTGGGCGAGACTCGCGGGCGCGCGCCATGGCGATCCTAGCGCATCGCTCCGCTCGTGCGCGGCGCCCCGGCACTGGCCCGCTCCGCAGTTCCCCGTAGAATCACCCCTATGGTCAGCGTCATCCGTCCAACCGAACGCGACGCGGGCACGGCGCAGACGCCGGGCATGCGCCGCGAGGCCGGAGTCTCCGGCGGCCTCACGGGGTCGCGTGGGCTCTGGATGGGCGTGGGCCGGAACGGGCCCGGCGGCGTCTCCGGCGCGCACCACCACGGTGATAGCGAATCCGGCATCTACGTGATCGAGGGGCGCATCCGCTTTCGCTGGGGCGAATCGCTCGAACACGTCGCGGACACCGGTCCGGGCGACTTCGTCTTCGTGCCGCCCTACGAGGTCCACGCCGAGGAGAACCTCGACCTTGCACGCGAGGCTGTCTTCCTGCTTGCGCGGACGGCGATGGAGGCGATCGTCGTCAACGTGCCCGACCCGAGGGAGGCGTAGGCATGGGGCTGCTCGCCATGAAGGTCACGCTCAGCGACGGGCGCGAGCTCGTAGTGGAGGCAGACGCGCGCATCGACACCGTCGACGAGAACGGCAACCCGATCATCCGCCTGATGAAGGACGGCGCCGTGGTCCAGGTCTTCCGGAAGAGCGACGTACGCGAACCCATCCAGGGCCTCACGCACGACTTTTAGACCTGACCGCACCTTTAGTCACGCCCGGCAACAGACGCCGCGCTGGCGAGGGGCGAATCTGGCGCTGCTGGCAGGCGGTTAAACTCCCCGCAGGCGCGGGTCGAGCACATCGCGCAGGGCGTCCCCGAAGATGTTGAACGCGAGCACCGTGATCGTGATCGCGCCACCACCCACGAGGCTCATCATCGGGTTCTTGTCAAAGAACTGCCGGCCAGTGTTCACCATCTCCCCCCAGCTCGGACCCGGAGCACCCAAATTGAGGAACGAGAGACCAGCTTCAGCAAGGATCGATGAGCCGATGGTGATGGAGAAAATCACAATGATCGGCGCCATCACATTGGGGAGGATATGCCGGAAAATGATGCGGGGCGGTTGCACGCCGACCACTCGCGCTGCATCGATGAAGACACTTGCCCGGATAGCCAGCGTGGCCGATCTAACGACCCGGGAGACCCCGAATGCTCCCAGGAACGCGAGTGCGACAATCACACGAAACACTGTCGTTTCACCAGTCTGGACGAGCAGAAGCAGGAACAGGAGACCAGGAATAGCGATCATCGCATCAACGATTCGCTGGAGTATGAGATCGACTATCCCACCGAAGTACCCGGAGATTATGCCGATCAGCCCTCCCAGAATAGTGGACAAGAAAGCGGCACCGAAGCCGAACTGCATCGAGCGCTGCGCTCCAAAAAGTACACGGGTCAGCAAGTCACGTTGGAGATTGTCTGTCCCGAGGGGGTGGTCCCATTCCGGATTCGAAAGCCTCAGGGCAACGGTAGGTTGGAGCGCATCCTTATCGAAGCTGTCGGGGTCGTAGTTTGGATTCTCTGTCTGGAAGATTTCGTCCTTATCATAGGGTGTGAGATAGGGACCGACTACGCCCAACACCAGGATGATGACACAGAATATGAGCGCAACCGCACCGACCTTCTTCGTCCGGGCGAAGTTCCAGATAGCAAGCAGCACACGAACCGGACGCGGGGGATCCTGCGGACGCTCGAACTCGGCGAGACCTCTCGGTGTGAGTTCCGCAAAACTGCTCACGATGATGCTCCTTCGACCGTGACACGCGGATCGATGACAAAGTAACTCAGGTCGACGAGGAGGTTCACGAACACCACCCCGCCCACGAGCAGCAGCGTCATAAACTGCGCCAGGGGGACGTCCCGATCGAGGATAGCGCGGAGGAACTGCCGACCCATGCCCGGGATGTTGAACATCTGTTCAAGGATGACATTCCCCCCGATCAAGGCGGCTGTCAGGAAGCCGAGGATGGTGACGATCGGGATAAGGGCATTCCGCAGGACGTGTCGCGACACGACCACTGATTCGCGCAGACCCTTGGCATGGGCCGTGCGGACATAGTCCTGGCGCAGCACTTCGAGTAGACCCGAACGCATAAACCGCATGAGCACGGCGCCTGTCGCAAGTCCGCCGGCCAGCGCGGGGATGATGAAGAGCTGGAAACTGTCCCAGGGCCTCTCCCAGACTCCCGGTACTGAAACCACATCGATCGTGAGCACGTCGTACTCCACTGCCCAGCCGGAGAGCAGCGCCGCTGTCCAGAACGGTGGTGCCGCAAGAAAGAAGACCGCGAACACGCGTAGCCCACCATCCAGCGCCCCGTCCGGCCGGATCGCGGAGAATATCCCAACGGGCACGGCAAGCAGTCCCGCGATGATGATCGCCATCACACCGAGCTGCACGGTATACGGCAGGGCGTCTGCGGTCATATCCACAACCGGTTCACCCGTCTGAAAAGACTTGCCGGGGTTTCCGGTGACGATATCCCGCCAGTACTTGCCGTACTGCACAAGCACAGGATCATCGAGCCCCAAGCGCTCTCGGGCTGCCTGCAGCGCCCGGTCAACGTTTTCGCTCGCGCCCGCTTCGGCGCCCTGGGCCTCCTGGGTCGCCTTATCCGACTGCCCTCGGGCCGTTGCGCCGGAGAAGAACTGGTTCGCTACCTGCTGCGCCGCGAAGTCCCCGGGAATAACCCGCAACGCCACGAAGACAAAGGTCATCACGATCCAGATGACCACCAGGTTTCCGATGAGACGCCGGATGATGTAGTTAGTCACGCGTCCCCTGTCCCCGCTGTAGAGCCTACTGGGGCGGGCCTCACTCGGCCCGCCCCAGTAGCAGAATCAGGTGAGCCCTTTATGTTGGTCTCGCCTTCCCCTGGAAGGAGGGATCGGTCTGGTCAATCCAGAGCTCCTGGCTCAGGTTCGTGCCCTGCTGAATGAAGAACGGCCCTGCTCGATGGACGTATGGCCATTGCAAGAGCTGGACCAGACCTCCACATACCTGGACATGGCCAGAGCCTGCGTCGCCGGGCATGAAGCGCTGGGCGTCAAGCAGAATCTGCTGAGCTTCCTCAGGGTCGAACGTGTCGAAGGCCCGCGTGATGAAGTCCTCCATCGTGTCGCTACTGTAGCCGTAGAAGTTGAGGAACCCACGCGGGCCGCTGGAGTAGACCGAGGCGAAACGCGTACGCGGATCGGGACTGACCCATTGGTCCCAGCCACCAAGGTATCCGACCGGGTTCTGCCCAGACACGTTATACTCAAGCAGCGTGGCGACCGGGATAGCCTCGATGGACCATTTGTCGGTGCCGAGGTTCTCGTTCATCATTGCTGGCCACCATTCCTTGATGGACTGGTCGGCGCTATCCACGATGACGGGTGTAAACAGTTCGTCGTCGAAGTCCTCAGCGCCACCCTGCTCCCAGAGGGCTCGCGCCTCCTTGATGTCGTCATCTTTAGGATAGCGATAGCCGGGCATCTCCAGCAGCTCCTGCTGAGGGAGAGCCCATGACGTGAATGGCCAGTTGATCCCGGGGTTGGGCCGGGCGAGACCCTGGAAGACGATCTGGGCGCTCAGGACGCGGTCCCATGCGAGGAACATTGCCTGCCGGATGGCCGGGACCGCAAGTGCATCGTTGACCGTCTGGTTGTAGGCGAACTCGAGATTATTGTTCGGGTTGCCGTACTGGATGAGGTTCGCACCAGTCGCTTCATGCGCGGCCTCGATAACGTCGTTCTGGCGCGTTGTGAATTCATCGACCTGCTTCTGTTCGAAAGCGAGGCGCTGCGGGTTGACATCAGTTCCAAGGTCAGAGTGGTACCACTCGTCCACCATGCCGGGAATGGTGCCATCGAGACGGAGAAAGTAGTCATCGTTCCGCACGAAGCGAGCACGCGTGAGCGGGTCGAACTCCTCGGCGATCCAGGCACCCGTCCCTACGATGTAATCAGGAGTGAAGGTTCCAAAGTTGTCCTCATCCTCGAGGGAGATAGCGACATCCGGGTACATGATGACGTTGAACTCTTCGGCTGCCATGTCGCTCAACCAAGTGACTGCCTTGTCCGTCATCGTCACCGTGAAGTGCGTGTCATCGATGTAGTCCACGTTCTCGATACCGCTGTATATCTGACCGCTGCGATAGAAGTTCGGTGCTTCCTCACCGTTCTGAAGCTTCCCTGCCCTCTGACGCTCGATGTTCCAGCGGACATCATCCATCGTGAGCGCACGTCCGTTGGCCGGTGGCTTGTTGTGCCACCGAACGTCGTTGCGAATCTCAAACTGGTACGTCAGCTCATCAGGCTGCTCCGGAAGTCCGCGGGCGATCTCACCCCCGATTGTGAAGGCTTCGGGGTCCGTGAACTTCAGCAGGTTGTTATAGGAGTTGCCCGCCGTGTAGGCGATGCTGCGATACAGCTCCCGATGCAGATCGAGGGTCGTTCCAGTCGTGGTACCGATCTGGCTGAAGAAGCTCCCGTCCACGGGCCCCATCCTCGGCGCCTCGGTCGGGGCAGCGGTAGCAGCCTGAGTCGGCGTTGCCCCCCCCCCGTCGGGGGCTTCGGTCGCCGCCGCTGTCGCCGCCTCGGTCGCCGCCTCTGTCGGGGTGACGTCGTCGTCGTCATCGTCGCCACAGCCGACGGCGATGAGCGCGCCCGCGCCGGCAGCGCCCGCCGCCGATGCCTTGAGGACCGTCCGCCGGCTGAGACGCCGCCGGGTCCAGTAATTCTCGCGCATATGATCTCCCTCCGTCGCAGCTCGCTGCGTCCGATCACGGGGGAGTCTACGAAACGCGGGATCGGCGAGTCAACACACCGGCGGGCTATCCCGCCAGAAACAAGCCGATGATGGCGCCCATGAGCGTGATCCACGAACCAGCCGTCACCACGTACATCATGTTGAAACGGCTGTTCATCTCGCCGCGCAGGACGTTGAACTCGGTGCGCACCTCGGTCCGCAGCGAGCCAATCTCGCCGTGCATCTCATCACGCAAACCACTGTTCTCACTGCGCACCGCGCCGAACTCGGTATGCATCTCATCACGCAGCGAGCCAATCTCACCGCGCATTTCATCACGTAGCGAGCCAATCTCGCCGCGCACCACGCCGAACTCGGTGCGGAGGGAGCTGAGGGACTGGTTCAGGTCGTCCAGGCGCTTGTCGACCTGCTCGTAAGTGCCCTCCAGCCTGCTGATCCGCTCTTCCGTGGTCACAGTTTGCGCTCCGCACGCCATGGGCCGTTCAGCGCCCCGCTGCGCTCACGATAGCACGGCCGACAACAGCCTGAGCCTGGGCGAACGTGCGGCTGGCGGCACACCCTGGCCCCTGGGCTACGGTCCTGCCTCCTGCCAGTACCGCTCGATCGCCTCGATGTGCGCGCGCGGGCTTTCGAGGCCGGCGTTCATCGTGCGCATCGAGAGGTAGCCGGCACCGGCCTTGTGCCAGCGCTCGACCTCGGACGCCCACTGCTCGGGGCCGTCCGCATAGTTCACCATCGCCTCGAAGCCGAAGCCGGCGGGATCGCGGCCCTCGCGGGCGAGGTAGCTGCGGATCTTCTCGAGACTGGCAACGGCGTCGGAGGAGCCCCCGCCGAAGATGAATCCGTCGCCGATACGCGCAGCGCGCTCGAAGGCGGGGTCGCTGAAGCCACCGAACCAGATGGGGATGCGACGGCCGGGGAGGGGGTTGAGTCCAGCACGATCGATGCGGTGCCAGTCGCCGGCAAAATCGACGATGGGCTGGGCCCAGAGCTGACGCAGCACCTCGACCTGCTCCTCCTGACGTCTGCCCCGATTCGTGAACCGCTCGTTCAACGAGTCGTATTCAACGTAGTTCCAGCCAGTGCCGATGCCGAGGCGAAGACGCCCGCCGGAGAGGATGTCGACCTCCGCCGCCTGTTTCGCGACGAGCGCGGTCTGGCGCTGGGGCAGGATGATGACGCCCGTGACGAGTTCGACGCGCTCGGTGACGGCGGCGAGGTAGCCGAACAGCACGAACGGCTCATGGAAGGCGGATTCGTGCGTGTAGGGACCCCAGAGCTTCGGCTCGCGGTCGGGGAGGGCGCCGAGGACGTGGTCGTAGGCGAGGATGTGCGAGTAGCCGAGTCCCTCCGCTGTCTGGGCGAAGTCGCGAACCACGGACGGGTCCGAACCGATCTCTGTCTGGGGGAAGATGACGCCGATCTGCATAGGAGACCCCCTGTTCGGGCAGTGGCAGGAGTCTACGCGAGGCGCTGCTACTCGTGCGCGCCCTCGCGGTCCCTGCCCCCGCCAGTGCCGCGGCCATCGGACCCGAACGCCTCGACGCGGACGGGGACGGGGAGGCGGCCAGCGCGTTCGAACTCCAGTACCACCTCGAAGGTCTCGTTCACCTCGGGAATCTCGTCGACGCCGAGGAGCATGACGTGGTAGCCACCTGGCTCGAGGCGGACGGGAACGCTCGGCTCGATGGGAATGCCGCCCTCGACCCGACGCATTCGCGAGGTCGAACCCTCGGTCACAACCTGGTGCAGTTGCGCACCGTCCGCGATCTCCGAGGAAGCGCCGGTGAGCACGTCGCCCACGCCCGTGATGTGGATATCGAAGTAAACGGCACCCAGGTCGGTAGTAGTGAAGCGCGCACGGGCCTCGCTGATCGTGACCGTGCTGTGCTCACCCTCGATCTCGCCGGTGCACGCGACAAATGCGGCAGCAGCAAGGACCACGAGCACGGTACCCGGGAGCCACCCTCGACTTCCGCGAAGGGCACCCGCGTCCTCCGCCTGCCAGATCATGAAGGCTCGCGCCACCCTTCCCGGGCGAGCATGGGGATATCGTGCGCCATGATCTCGCGCAAGCCTCCGTCCACAAGGTAGGGATAGACGATGTGCCCGAGGTTATCAGTGGTATAGGCGATGAGGTAGGTGGCATGGTTGACGGCGTAGCGACCATCGCCGAGGTCGGTCTTGGTGATCGGCGGCATGCCCAGCGAACGCAGCAGCGCTGCGAGCGTGTCCTGATCGATGGTGAGGCCGGTGAAGCTGTTGTCCCAGAGATCGAGCCAGCGCCGGATGGCGGCGGCATCATCGCGCTCAGGGTCGGTGGTGATGAAGACGACGCGGATGCGTTCCACCAGGGCGGGGTCCATCTCCTCGAGCACCTTCGCGAGGTCGAGCATGTGGACGGGGCAGATGTCAGGGCAGTGCGTGTAGCCGAGGTAGAGGAGCGTGAGATAGCCCTCGGTCTCGGCGTGGATGTCGAACGGCTCCCCCTTCGTATCGGTCAGCACGAGGGCGGGCTTGGGCAGGGGCGGGGTGACGCGTGCGCCGCGGTAGATGACCTCGCCTGCTCCCTTGACCTCGAAGGCGGGGGCGCCGTCATCGCCGGCACTGCCACCACCACAGGCAGCCAGCACGAGCGTCAGCAGGCCGCCGATCAGCAGGAACAGACGAACGGGCATAGCTTCCCCTAGTCTCTGCGAGGTGCTACCGGGCGCCACTCGTTACCGCGGTCGCCGGCGGCGTCGAGGCGGCGGCCGAGGCGCTCCTCGTGCGACGCCCACTGCCATGCTACAAGCAGGAGCGCGATCAACCCCAGCGCCTCGCCTGCAATGAACATGATAGCGCCCGCGATCTGCTGATCGAGAAGGGCGTCCGGCCCCCACACGCGCGGGGTGGCCGCCAGCGAGGCGTAGATGACGTTATCGGGTTCGTGGAAGAGGAGCCCGAGGAACGCATGGATGGGCACGAGCGCGAGGAGGTACACCATCCGGATCGGGTAGGCGAGGTTCCAGCGCGTGGGATTCCCCCCGACGACCGGCCACCAGTAGTGCAGGCCCGCGAAGAGGAAGATCGCGTAGCCCGTGAAGTGCAGCGGCGCGTTCCCGAGGCTCTCCTCGAAGGCAGGCGTGACGTACCAGAAGAGCGGCACCGCGGCGAAGAGCGCCACGCCCACAAGGGGGTGCGTGAACGCGCGGAAGGCACGCGCATGCAGGATGGGGTAGATAACGCGGCGGCGGCGTTCCTTGCCCGCAGCGATGAGCCAGAGCGTCGCCGGCGCGCCCGCGAGTATGAGCGGCGGTGCAATCGTGATGAGGATGAAGTGCTGCACCATGTGCAGTGCCAGGAAGGTGCCGTCGTAAGCAGCGACAGGGCCGAAGACCGTGAAGAGTACAAGCGCCAGGCCCCCCAGGCAGGCGGCCGCACGCCAGCGCGACACGAGCGGGCGCGTGTGCGAGGACTGCGCGCGCCAACGGACGCGGATGTAGCAGACCGCGGCCAGCGCGATCAAGTAGACAGGGATGGGTTCGATCGCGAAGGTGAAGATCGCGCGCGGGAACTCCGGCGGGGGCACGGCCGACCACGAGCACACCCACACCCAGCCCGCGCCGCCGCCATCGCCGGCGCGGAGCACAACTGTGGCGGCGATGCTCGCAGGGAACCCCGCCGCGAGCAGCAGGGAAAGCGCGCGGTCGGGCAAGCGGATCGGTGAGAAGGCCATCACGTTCATCTGATCGCCGCTCGCCCCGGCCCGGTTTCGGCGTACCACCCGGGAACAGCCGCTCGCGAGGTTCTCCTCACAATTCGCGCTGCGGGGTTCTGGCTGCGCCAACGAGTATGCCGCCTCAGATGCGGACAGCCTACCCCTCGCACCATTCGCCCCTCCCCACGGCTCATACTGGTTGCGACAGCGGGCGAGCCTGGGAGCGGGGGACGGCGGCGTGGACACGACGAGCGCGACAATCGCCCTCCGGCAGCGCACGTGGTAGAACCTTCCGGCGGCAAGAGACTGCCCGGGGGCTCACTATGGACATCAACGGACTAAGCGCGATCGTGACGGGCGGGGGCTCGGGGCTGGGCGAGGCCACGGCACGCGAGATCGCCTCGCGGGGGGCGAAGGTCGCGATCCTCGACCTCGGGCGTTCGAACGGCGCGGCCGTTGCCACCAGCCTCGACGGCGTCTTCGTCGAAGCCGACGTGACCAGCGACGAGCAGGTCACACAGGCAGTCGCAGACGCCTCGGCGGCGCACGGCAGCGTGCACCTGCTCATCAACTGCGCAGGCATCGCTACGGCGGAGCGCACAGTGGGGCGCGAGGGCCCGGCGAGCCTGGAGACGTTCGTGCGCACGGTGAACATCAACCTCATCGGCACCTTCAACGCGATCCGCGTGGCGGCGGCGGAGATGGTCAGGAACGAGCCGAACGAGGACGGCGAGCGGGGAGTGATCGTCAACACCGCCTCGGTGGCCGCGTTCGAGGGGCAGATCGGCCAGGCCGCCTACTCGGCCTCGAAGGGTGGGGTCGTGGGGATGACGCTGCCGATCGCGCGCGACCTCTCACGCAGCGGCGTGCGCAACAACACGATCGCGCCTGGGCTCTTCCTGACGCCGATGCTGATGGGACTGCCGGATGAGGCGCGCGAGGCTCTCGGCAACGTGACGCCCTTCCCCGCGCGCCTGGGAAAGCCCGAGGAGTACGCGCAGCTGGCCTGCTCGATCATCGAGAACCCGATGATCAACGGCGAGACCATCCGGCTCGACGGTGCCCTCCGCCTCCAGCCGCGCTGAGGGGCGGGTGTCCCGCTACCGCACTGATACACCGATTCCGTACCCGAGCCACGTCCACCCGTGCCGCCACCTCACGGAACCGCCGCGCCCCGGACCCGGGCTGGAGAACAAGGGCGGCGGCTGGCGACCTGGTTGATGAACGCTGTCCAAAACGCCGCTCGGTCGCCTCATAGGCGCCTGCTGCGATCTATATTGCCAAGTCAATAATGGCCGGCGCCGCTTCCATGTCCGCCACGTGCGCCTACCCCGAGCGGCGCAGGCGCACGACCGGGATTTCGCGCGGCTTCGCACGTTCGCGGTACTCCTCGTAGGGCGGGTAGGCGGCGGCCGCGAGCGCCCAGAGGCGATCGCGCTCGTCGCCTTCGAGGATCTCGGCGGTCACGGGGAGGCGGCGGCGGTTCACCCGCAACCATGCCCGCGGGTTCGCGGCGAGGTTGGGGAACCAGGCCGGATGCGCGGGCGCGCCGCCCTTCGAGGCGATGAGCACGAAGTCGCGGCCATCGCGGAAGTAGAAGAGCGGCACGGAGCGGAGGTCGCCGCTCACGCGCCCAACCGTCGTGAGCATGGCGGTGGGCACGTAGGGCACACCGCTCTGTCTGCTGATGTAGCGGCTCACGATCGAGTAGCCGGTGAAACGCACGAGCGCGCTCTCGACAGGCCGCAGAACGTTGAGGCGGGTTAGCAGGCGGAAGAGCACGAAGAGGCCTCCGAAACCAGGAGCGGGCGGCCCTTGCCGCCTGCCCGTTCGTTGTGGCTGCAGGGAAGGCTCAGGAGCTTGCCGCAGCCGGCTCCCTGCGCCTGCTACCGCCCGGGCGATCGGCAGCACCGGCGCCGGTATAGATGCCGGAGCCGCTGACCTCGCGCCAGTGTGTGTGGGCGAGGGTGTGCATGATGAAGACGGCCTGCTGGGCGTTCCACAGCCCCTGCACGTCCTGCGTCTGGTTTACCGCCTCCTTGGTGATCTTCAGTCCGAACGATGGCTTCTCCGCGATCTTGCGCGCGAGCTTCTCGACGTACTCGCTGAGTTCGTCGCGCGGCACGACCTCGTTCACCATGCCCGCCTCGTAGGCGCGGCGCGCGCTCACCCAGTCGCCCGTGTAGAGCATCTGGCGGGCGAGGCGGTGGCCGAACTCCCAGGGATGGGCGAAGTACTCGACACCGGGGATACCCCAGCCGACGACGAGGTCGCGGAACTCGGCGTCCTCGGAGGCGATGATGATGTCGCAGACCCAGGCGAGCATGAGGCCGCCGGCGATCGTCTTGCCCTGCACCTCGGCGATCATGGGCTTGGGGAGGTTGCGCCAGCGGCGGCACATCTGGAGGTATATCTCCTCCTCCTTCGCCATCGCGCCCTCGGCACCTTCAAGGTCGAAGTTGGCCCACGTGCCCACGGGGCGCACATCGTTGAAGCCGAGGCCCGTGCCGCCGCGCATGTCGTGGCCGGAGTTGAAGTGGGGGCCCTCGCCGCTGAGGATGATGACCTTCACCTGGTCGTCCTGGTTGGCGTGGTCGAAGGCGTCGTTGAGGTCGCGCGTGAGCCGCAGGTCCTGGGCGTTGCGCGCCTCCGGTCGGTTCATGCGGACGCGCACGATCTCGGGCGTGAGGTTCTCATAGAGGACGGTCTGGTACTCGGGCATGGGGCCTCCTCGGTCGTGCGGAAGTAGGGCGAGTATACGCGCCCCCGGCAGAACGAGGCCGCCCTCAGATCGTCTCGCGCGACTCTCCCGCGTCGGTGGCCTCCCCGCCCCCCAGTTCCTCGCCGACGGCGCGGATGGCGCCGAACTCGCTGCGGAAGGCGTTGTGCACGGCACGGGTCTCCGTGCTATGGAGCACAAAGCGCGCGCCCTCGCGCAGCCACTTCTGCGTGAGCTCCGCAGTCTGGTGGTGAATCAGCACCGGCAGGTTGCGCAACTGGCAGGTCGCGATGATGGCGCGCAGCGCCGCTTCGTAGGCGGGGTGGTCGTAGCGGTCGGGAACGCCCAGCGAGATGCTGAGGTCGTTGGGACCAACGAAGATCGCGTCGATGCCGTCGATGGCGACGATCTCCTCAAGGGCCTCCATCGCGGGCACGCTTTCAATGCCGATGATGCAGACGGCGTTGCGGTTGCGGTTCAGCAGGTACCCGCGGGATGCCTCGCTGGGGAACTCGCCCAACTCGACGGCCCGCCGCGCGAACTCGCCCTTCAGGGGCCGCCATTTCGTCGCGCCCACCACCTCGCGGACCTCGTCAGGGGTCTCGCAGTAGGGCGCGAGGACGCCCTGCGCGCCCGCGTCGAGCGCCATCGTGACGTAGTGCGAGCGGGGGACGGGCACGCGCACGATGGGAACCACGTCGGCGCTGCGCAGACCGGCAAGGAGATCGGCGATCTCGCTGCGGCCGCGCGGCGCGTGTTCGCTGTCGATGATGACGTAGTCGAGGCCGAGGCCGGCGATGGGCGCCGCCCAGCGGGGATTGCGCGCGGCGGCGAGCATCGTCCCGTAGACGACCCCTCCCGCGCGGGTCTTCGCCTTCAGCTCTTCACCGTTCATGGTCCGCGGACTCTATCAGACGCGCATGGCCCGCAAGAGACCAGCACCCTAGGATGCCGCTCCGGAGGGACTCCCCATGCCGAAGCTGCCGATTCCGATGGCCGTCGAGGACTTCACCGCCGCATGGCTCACCGACGCCCTGCGGGCGGGCGGAACGCTGACGGACGAGCACGTGACCGCCGTGGAGGCGTCCTCGCTGGGCGAGGGGTTCGGCTTCCTTGGATCGCTCGCACGGCTGACACTCACCTATGATCGCGCTGCGGCGGGCGCTCCCGCAACGATAGTGGCGAAGTTTCCGGCGTTGGTGGAGATGAACCGCGATCTCGCACGCCAGTATCAGGTCTACCAGCGCGAGGCGCGGTTCTTCAACGAGATCAAGGGCAGCATCACCGCCATGCCAACCCCGCGGGCCTACTACGTGGACATCGAGCCGGAGACAGGTGACGCCGTGATCCTGCTCGAGAACCTTGAGGGAACGCGGCGCGTCGGCGACCAGCTGGGGAGCGCCTCGCCGAAAGAGGCGGGGCAGCTCATGACGCAGATCGCCGACCTGCACGCGACCTGGTGGGGACGGGCAGGCGAGGAGGCGCTCGCCTGGGTTCCCGCCTTTGACGGCCCCGTCTGGGCCATGACCGCACAGACCCTGCCCAGCCTCTGGCCCACCTACCAGCAGGAGTGCGGTCACCTGCTCATGCCGGGCATGGCCAGCATCATCGAGCGCACCTGGGAGGGGCTCCCCTGGCTGGGCCGGCAGCTGAGCAGGCCCCCGATGACGCTGGTGCACGGCGACTACCGGCTCGACAACATGTTCTTCCCCATGACCGAGGGTGACCCCATCACGATCATCGACTGGCAGCTGATGTCACGGGGACGGGGGTCCTACGACGTCGCCTACTTCATGAGCCAGAGCCTCGACGTCGAGCAGCGCCGCGAGACCGAACGGGCGCTCCTGCGGCGCTACCACGACGGGCTCCTGGCAGGGGGCGTGCGTAACTACTCCTTCGATGACTGCTTCGAGGACTATCGCCTCGCCGCGCTCTGGTGCGTGATCTACCCGGTCGCGATGGGCGGTGGCATGGCCACCAGCGAGCGCGCCGTGCAAGTGGCCGCGGAGGTCTCGCGCCGCTCGTTCAGCACGATCCTGGACCTGGACGCCGTCTCGGTTCTGCCCGCCTGAGGCAGCCGGGCGGCCTAGCCGAGCGCCGCCTCGACCTCGGCCAGGTGCGCCTCGACGTGCATGCCCATCGACATGAGCACGAGGTCGGACATCGCGATCTCGTTCGGCATCATCGGGAGCTTCACGGGCAAGGCGAGCACCTCCTCGTCGAGCGCTTCGAGCGCGGCGACGGCCTCGGTGTAGCTGGCGTGCATCTCGTCGAGGATTTCGACGGCGGACCTGTCCGCGCGTTCGGCGATCTGCGCCGCGTTCTGCGCATCGACGTCGAAGGCGGGCGGCGAGCCCCCCGCCTCGGAGAGGGCGCGCACGGCCTCGATGAGGGGCAGGGGGTTGGCGCGCGCGGCAAGGTGGCTGAGGGCGTCACGCACGCGCCAGCCGCCCGCGCCCAGGGGCGCTTCCGGGGCGGCGAGGACGCGCTCGCGCAGCGCCTCGCTACGCGCATCGGCGGTACGGATGGCGGTGACGATCTCTCCGCGGGTGGCCATCGGGGGATCCTTTCGCGCCGCCCGGGGAGCGGCGGCAGGGGCATTCTGCGGCCTGCGCGCGCGCCGCGCCACACCCGCCGGTTGACGCCACAGCGGAGGCTTCCCAGAATCGGGCCGTGGCCCGCCCCAAACACATCGCCATCGCCGGAGCCTCGCTAGGCGGCCTGCGCTCCGCGCAGGCGCTGCGCGGGCGGGGCAAGTTCGATGGCGCGATCACTCTCATCGGCGCTGAGCCCCACTACCCCTACGACCGCCCGCCGCTCTCGAAGCAGCTGCTCGCGGGCGAGTGGGAACCCGCGCGCACGCTGCTTGAACCACCCGAGGCCATCAAGAAGCTTGGCCTCGACCTGCGCCTCGGGATACGCGCGGAGGCGCTCGACCTGGAGGCGCGCATGATCGCGCTGAGCGACGGCGAGCGCGTGGCCTTCGACGCACTCATCATCGCGACGGGGGCGGCCCCGCGGACGCTTCCGGGCACACCCGACCTCGCCGGCATCCACACGCTGCGTACCATCGACGACTCGCTGCGCATCCGCGCGGAGCTGGCGAGAGGGCCGCGGGTGGCGGTCGTGGGCGCGGGGTTCATCGGCGCCGAAGTGGCCGCGGTCGCGCGCAGCGCGGGGCTCGACGTCACACTCATCGAGGCGCTGCCGGCCCCACTTGCGAACGCGCTCGGCACGGAGATCGGCGAGGCCTGCGCGGCCCTGCACCGCAGCCATGGCGTGGACGTGCGCTGCGACGCGCCGGTGGCGGGCTTCGAAGGCGGTGAGCGTGTCGAGCGCGTGCTGCTCGCAGACGGCTCGGCGGTGGATGCCGACGTGGTCGTCGTCGGCATCGGGGTCGCGCCCGCGACCGGCTGGCTCGAAGGCTCGGGACTGACGCTGCGCGACGGTGTCGTCTGTGACGCGACCTGTGCGGCGGCGCCGGACATCTACGCCGTCGGCGACGTGGCCCGCTGGTACAACCCGATTTTCGAAGAGGAGATGCGCGTCGAGCACTGGACGAACGTCATCCACCAGAGCCGCCACATCGCCCGCAACCTGCTGGCGGAGCCGGGCGCGACGCGGCCGTTCGCGAGCGTGCCCTACGTCTGGTCCGATCAGTACGACGCGAGCATCCAGTACCTGGGTCATTCCCGCCCCGACGACGCCGTCGCGGTGCTGCACGGCTCACTTGAAAGCCTCGATTTCGTAGCCGTCTACCGGCGAAACGGGATCATCGTAGGGGGGCTGACGTTCAACATGCCGCAGCAGCTCGCCTCCTACCGGCCGCTCATCGAGCGGCGCACACCCTGGGAGGGCGTGCTCGAGCATGCCCGCGCCATGAGCTGACCGGTCCGGCGATCACGCCTGAGAAGGAGTGTCCGGGGCGCTGATGCGCGGATCGCGGCGTACGTCATCGACGAACGCGCGCAGCAGGGCGTTCGTCATCGCCGGATTCTCGAGCTGCAGGAAGTGGCCCGCGCCGGTCACCGGCTCCTGCCGGAGGAAGCGCGTGATCTGGCGCAGCCGTTCGGGGTCGCCGAGCGGCTGCCTCCCCCAGAGCGCCATGAACGGCTTCCGATCGGCCGCCTGCAGGAGCATACCGAGGTGCTGCCCGAAGTAGCCGTTGTCCGTGAGCTGGCCCGCGGCGACCTGGGGATCGCAGCCCAGCATGCGCTCTTCGACGTGCGCGCGGACGGCGGGATCGGACGTCTCGCCGAAGAAGCGCTCGCAGAAGACACGCGCCGGCTCCATGGAGCCAGCCTCGCGGATCTGGGCGGCGAGACCGCCCATCGCCCCGCGCGCGGCGGCGTCGAGGGGTGGATCGACGACGACGGTGCCCAGTACGCGTTCCTCGTGGCGGCTGTTCGTGAGGAGCGCGGCCAGCCCCCCCAGGTCGTGCCCCGCGATGATGGCCGCCCCCAGCCCACGGCTGGCGATGGCGGCAGCGATATCATCGGCAGCCTGCATGAGGTCGTAGGGAGGGTCCGCAGAGGAGTCGCCACAGCCGCGCAGGTCGAGCGCCAGGCAGCGGAAGTCGCGCGAGAGGTCGTCGAGCTGGGGGCGCCAGAACGAGCGATCACCCGCCCAGCCGTGCACGAACACGAAGGGAGGAGCGCCCCGCCCCTCCTCGTCGCAGCCAAGGCGGACGCCGTCGAGGTTCAGCTGGGCCATGACAGCCAGGCGGACACTCCCGGCACCCTTCCTCCGCCGCTGGCGCTCCGCGCGCTCATGCGCCGTCGCTGTCGATGTAGCGCTCGACCACCCAGCGCAGGGCGTCCGAGGCGGTGACGATGAAGAAGCCGCCCGCCGTGTCGAGGGGAACGTGACGGAAGCCGCCCGCCGCCATCTTGTGCAGGGCGACCGCGACCGTCTCGCTCTCGTGCACGACAACGGGGTCGGCGGTCATGTACTCGGCGAGGGGCGCGTCGAGTGCTCCGGGCTGGCCCGCAACCTTCTTGAGGACGTCGCGCTCGGTGAAGATGCCGGAGAGCGCCCCACCTTCCAGCACGAGCACGGCGCCGCCGGGGTCCCTGGCCAGGAGCGCGACGGCTTCGCGCACGCTCACGACGGGCGCGAGCACGGGCGGGCGGGTGAGGCGCAGGGATGAGAGGGGCGCGCTGAAGGCGCTCTCGCTGACGGCCTGCACCGTCTCCGGAACGTCCAGGCTGCGCAGGGGCTCCAGGCAGTTTTCGCAGCGGTCGGTGCCAGCGATGTTTTCTTCGCCGCAGGCAGGGCAGGGGACATGCCCGCTCCCTTGCTCGCCAGCCATCACGCCGGTCATACGCGCCTCCGTTGCGCTGCGGGCGAAGCGCCGCTAGCGCACGTCCCAGGTTTCAGTGCCCACGATGAGCGCCTCGAGGTCGGGCTCGGCCGCGTCGCGCGCGCGTGCGACCTGGGCGGCGACGAGCCCGTCGTAGGTTTCGCGTTCGACCTGACGGAAGATTCCCAACGGCACAGGGAACTCGGGGTAGTCCATGCCGCTCAGGATCGTCGGCAGCGCGATGCTGTCGAGGCCCGTGTCGTGCACCAGCAGGTTATCACCGCCGGACGCGTTCTCCACCACCTCCGGCAGGAAGCCGTTCAGGCGGATACCGTGCTCATTGTGCTTGCCGAAGCGGAGAGGCTTGCCATGCTCCAGGTAGACCATGCGGTCCTGGCGCACATCCTTTTCGGCGAAGGCGGCAAAAGCACCGTCGTTGTAGATGTTGCAGTTCTGGAACACCTCGACGAAGGCTGCACCCTTGTGCCGGGCGGCGGTGAGCAGCGTCGCCTCCAGGTGTTTCGTGTCGCGATCGAGCGAGCGGGCCACGAACGTCGCGCCCGCGGCGAGTGCCAGATTGATCGGGTCGATGGGGTTCTCGGTCGTCCCCATCGGTGCCGATTTCGTCACCTTGCCAATGGGCGATGTAGGCGAATACTGGCCTTTCGTGAGTCCGTAGATGCGGTTGTTGAACAGCACCACGGTCACGTCCACGTTGCGGCGGAGGATGTGCATGAGGTGGTTCCCACCGATGCTGAGGCCGTCGCCGTCGCCGGTAATGACGAAGACGGTGAGCTCGGGGCGGGCGGTCTTGAGCCCCGTCGCGATCGCGGGCGCACGGCCATGGATCGTGTGGAACCCGTAGGTATCGACGTAGTAAGGGAAGCGGCTGGAGCAGCCGATGCCGCTGATGAAGACGATCTCCTCGCGGGGGATGAGGAGGGCGGGCAACGCCTTCTGCATCTGCGCGAGGATCGAGTAGTCCCCGCAGCCGGGGCACCAGCGCACATCCTGGTCGGAGACGAAGTCCTTCCGCGTGAGGAGAGGGATCTCCTCTTCGAACGTGCCATTCGAACTTGCTGCCGTCACTGGATAGCCTCCCGCGGCGAGGGCCGCGCTAGAACTCGAACTCGTAGGGCCCCGAAAGGCCGAGCACCTCGTCGATCTTGCCGGAGATCTCGGAGATCTTGAACGGCTGACCCGCGATCTTGTTGAAGGGAATCGCATCCACGAGGTAGCGCGCGCGGATGAGCACGGAGAGCTGGCCGTTGTTCAGCTCCGGGATCAGCACCTTGTCGTAGCGGGAGAGCACCTCGCCGAGGTTGGCGGGGAAGGGGTTGAGGTGGCGGAGGTGCGCGGAGGCCACGGCCTTGCCCTCCGCGAGTGCGCGCTCGCGCGCACTCGCGATCGCCCCGTAGACGCCGCCCCAGCCGAGCAACAGCAGGTCGCCCCGATCCGGCCCCGTCACCTCGACGTCCGGCACGTCGACGATGACACGGGCGACGCGCTCGGCCCGCATCAGCGTCATCTGATGGTGGTTGCCCGGGTCATAGTTGATGTCGCCCGTCTCGTACGACTTCTCGAGGCCGCCGACGCGGTGCTCGAAGCCGGCCAGGCCGGGGACGGCCCAAGGCCTCGCCTGCGTCACGGGGTCGCGCTGGTAGGCGTGTTCATCGACGCCGGCCTCGGCGTAGTGGTACTCGATCGGCGGGATGGCGGCGATATCAGGGATGCGCCACGGCTCCGAGCCGTTCGCGAGGTAGCCATCGCTCAGCATCACCACAGGGACCATGTACTTGAGCGCGATGCGGAAGGCCTCGATGGCCATCCCAAAACAGTCGCCCGGGGTGGCGGGCGCGATCAGCACCACGGGCGAATCGCCGTTGCGCCCGTACATCGCCTGGAGCAGGTCCGCCTGTTCCGTCTTCGTCGGCATGCCCGTGCTCGGGCCGGCGCGCTGCACGTCGAGCACGACGAGCGGCAGCTCGGCCATGACGGCGAGGTTGAGGCCCTCGCTCTTGAGGGCGAGGCCGGGGCCGCTGGTGCCCGTGAGCGCCATGTGCCCCGCGTAGGAGGCGCCGATGGCGGCGCAGACGGCGCTGATCTCGTCCTCCGCCTGCATCGTCTTGATACCGAAGTTCTTGTGCCGCGCCAGCTCGTGCAGCACGTCCGAGGCGGGCGTGATCGGGTAGCTCGCGTAGAACAGCGGCAGCCCGGCGAGCTGCGAGGCCGCGACGAAGCCGAGGGCCGTCGCTTCGTTCCCGTTGATGTGGCGGTAGGTGCCCGGCGCGACGGTGGCGGGGGGCACCTCGTAGCGCTCGTGCACGAGCTCGCTCGTCTCGCCGAAGGCGTTGCCCGCGCGGAGCGCGCGCAGGTTCGCCTCGAGCACGAGGGGGTTGCGCTGGAAGCGCTCCTCCGTCCAGCGGACCACCGTGTCCAGGGGCCGGTTGAAGAGCCAGAGCACGAGCCCGAGGGCGTAGAAGTTGCGCGAGCGGAAGCGCTCCCTGGCGCCCAGGTCGAGCCCTTCGAGCGCGGTCGCATTGCTCTTCGTGATGTCGAGGCGCATCAGGCGGTAGGGGGTGAGCGAGCCGTCTTCGAGGGGGCTGAGCTCGTACCCGGCCTTGCGCAGGTTCGTGGAATTGAACTCGCCTTCGTCGACGATCAGCAGGCCGCCGGGGACGAGATCGCCGAGGTTCGTCTTGAGGGCAGCGGGGTTCATCGCGACGAGCGCGTCGGGGTTGTCGCCCGGCGTGTGGATGTCGTTGCTGGAGAAGGAGAGCTGGAAGCCGGAGACGCCGGGCAGGGAACCGGTAGGGGCGCGAATCTCAGCGGGATAGTCGGGCAGGGTCGCGAGATCGTTGCCGTAGACGGCGGTCGTCCGCGTGAACTGCGTGCCCGTGAGCTGCATCCCGTCGCCGGAGTCGCCAGCGAAGCGGATGGTCACGCGGTCGCGCGTCTTCACCACGCCCTGGAGTTCGGTCTCGGTTTCTGTTGTCATTCCTAAGCTATCCCCCTTCCCGTTTCGCCACGACCTGATGGGGGCGCGGCGGCAGGTTCAGCACTTCTTCGGGAAAGGATTCGGCGAAGTGCTTCAGGAGCTCGCCCACGCGAACGAGCCCGACGACGGCGCCGCCCTCCAGCACCGGCAGGGTGCGGTAGCGGTAGCGCTGCATCAGCGCAATCGCATCACCCACGGTGGTCTCGGCGGAGACGGTCAGCGGGGCGCGCGTGAGCAGCTCCCGATCGAGCGGCTGATCCCAGTCGAAGTCGCTCGCCATACAGCGCGTGAGCAAGTCTCGTTCGGTGAAAATGCCAACGAGTTTATCGCGCTCCATGGCGAGCACGCAGGAGCGCGCGCCTCGATGCATCCGCTGGACGGCGGTACGTACGGAAGCTGTGGGAGCGAGGAACACTGGTTCCGCGAGGGGGAGTTCACCCACGCGTTGATCGATGAACTTCGCGAGGCGGGAGCGATCCATGCGTTCCTGACTGCCGCCCCTGCTTCCGCGGGCCGCGGGGGCGAACCTCCGCGATGGGCGCCTGGTGCAGCGTGTTCAGTGTAGCGCCTTCCCGCTTATACGCGCAGACGCGCTTGCCTGCCAAAGCGCGTCTGCGGACACCGCCGGAAGGCGTTCCGGCAGCGTCCGCGGAGGCGCTACAATCCGGTCGCGGCGCACATTCGGCCGAGGGAACGCTCATGAACATCCGCACCATCGCGCTCGCCCGCCCCGTGGGTACCGCCGGAGAAGAGATCGCCCAGCTGACGGCGGCGAAGCTGGGCTTCCGTTTTTATGACTACCAGGTTGTGCAGACAGCCGCGCAGGAAGCGGGCGTCTCGCCGGAGACCGTGAGCGAAGCAGAGCACACGCCCTCGCTCCTCACCCGCATCCTGGAGGCGCTCGCGCGCAACCCGAGCATGCCCGTAGCCGCCTGGGCCGATCCCGTGCCCCTGGCCACCAACCCGCTGCTCACCTCAACCGAGTACCGGCGCTTCATCGAGGACGTGATTCACGACCTCGCCGATCAGGGCGAGGCGGTCCTCATGGGCCACGGCGCGCCCATGATCCTCCGTAACCGCACCGACACGCTGAAGGTGCTCACGACCGGGGCGTCCGACCTCCGCGCCGAGCGCATCGCCAGCGGCATGAACGTCGACCTTGCGACCGCACGCAAGACGGTGGCGCGGACGGATTCGGAACGTGTTGACTACTTTCGGCGCTTTTACGACCGCTCCTGGCTGGACGCCGAGAACTACGACCTCTGCCTGAACACCGACAGGCTCACGCCCAACGAGGCCGCCGCGCTCATCGCCCAGGCCGCGCAGATGCACTGATCGGCGAGCCTCTCAGACGCGCGCGATGGCGGTGATGGCCGCCGCCAGCAACACCCCCTGGATCAACGCCGCCGAGGCGAAGAGCCATAGGCCCGCGGCCCGCTCGCGAGCGTGCACGAGGAAGCCGAGGACCACGTTGATCGCCGCGATGGCGCCCGCGACCGCGCCCGTCCGCAGCAGCTCCGAGCGCTCCCCCACACGCACGATGCTGGTCGTCCGGGGGAAGTCGATCTGCACGAGCGCGGGCAGGTCCGGGTACTGGCTGAAGAGGTAGCCGCCGAGCGAGCCAAGCCCCCCCAGCACGAGCGTGAGCGTGAGCCAGACCGCGCGGTCGCGCCAGAACGGCAGCGCGCCGAGGCCCCCGGGCTCCACTCGCTGGGGCTCCTCCGGCTCGAGGCCCATGGTCAGCCGCCGCGAGCAGGCTTCCGCGAAGGCCACCTGGTCCGGCGCCGTGAGCGCGTAGGAGCGCCCCGACGTGACCACGTAGATGTTGTCCCCGGGCGCGCCGTGCGTGGCGAAAAAGAGCGTAGGGCCAAGCTGGGGAACGTCGCCCCGTCCAATACGACATCCCCACCAGGTCAGTCCGTTCACCGGCGTCTCGCCCAGTGTGCGTCCGGGCACGATGCGCCGGATATCCGCGATGGGTACGATGACCTCGCCCCCGCACCAGCGGATACGCAGCGCGCGATCGTCGACCTCGTACGCGAGCCGCGCCAGGCCGAGCGTCCACCAGCCGAAGGCGAGGACGAGGCCAGTAAAGAGCGCGAACGCCACCCACGCGAAGAAGGTTGTGAGCTCGATCGCCCCGCCTGCAGCCACCACCCCCGCGACCAGCGCGATGAACGCCGCCCAGAGTGTGAACCCGCCGCCGACGATGACGCCAAGGGTGCGGGGCGGCCTGAAGACGTCGGCGGCTACGACGCCACCCGCGCCGCCGTGCACCATTGCCGGTACTTCTCGCTCTTGCCACGGATGACGTCAAAGAAGAGGCGGGAGAGCTCCCTGGTGACCGGGCCGGGCTCGCCGTCCCCGATCGCGCGGCGGTCGATCTCAGTGACGGGCGTGAGGTGGGCGGCCGTGCCAGTCATGAACACCTCGCTGGCGATATAGAGCTCGGACCGATCGACGGAGCGCTCGACCGTCTCGATGCCAAGTTCGTTCGCGGCCAGCTCCATCACGGTGGCGGCGGTAATGCCCTCCAGGATGTTGTCGGACGGCGAGGGCGTCACGAGCTTCCCGTCGCGCACGAGAAAGATGTTCTCGCCGCTGCCCTCCGAGACGTGGCCATCCGCGTTCAGGACTATCGCCTCATCGAAGCCGTTGAGTTCCGCTTCCGTCTTGGCGAGGGCGCTGTTCACGTAGATGCCCGTCACCTTCGCGCGGGGCGGGATGCCGAGGTCGTCGACGCGCCGCCAGCTGCTCGTGTGGCAGCGCGCGCCCTTGTCGATATCAAGGTAGGGGCCGAACGGCGCGATGAAGATAACCAGATCGCTCTCCAGGCCGTGCAACCGCACGCCGAGCACTTCGGAGCTGAGGTAGACCATCGGGCGGATATACACGTCTTCCTCGTAGCCGCTGCGCTCGACGATCTCGACGGTCAGCTCGCAGAGGCGGTGGAGTGGCTCGCGCAGATCGAGACCGAGGATGCGGCAGCTGCGCGCGAGGCGTTCGTAGTGTTCGTGCATGCGGAAGAGGTAGAGGCAGCCATCGTCTGCGTTCCAGTTCCCGCGAATGCCTTCGAAGACGGCGGTCCCGTAGTTGAAGGCGTGCGTCATCACGCCAACCTTCGCCTCCTCCAGAGGAACGAGCCGACCTTGGAAGAAGGCGTGCGGTGACGGCATCGAGACGGGCCCTCCTGACGCTGCTGTGCGAAGCAGTATACGCGCGGAGCGCTAGCGGTCCGCCGGAGCACCCGCGAAGAAGGCGGGCTCGCGGCATTCGGGTACGGAGCGCTCCTTCGCAGCCAGCCGCTCCCGCGGATCCTCATCCGGCAGCGGGGGCGCGACGACGAGCGGGCGCGTAGGGTCGTCGACCGCCTCTTCGAGGTAGGCGATGAACGCCTCATGGAACTCCACGACGTCGGTGGGCGGCTCGATCGCCGCCAGCGCTGCGATGAAGTCGACGATGACCGCGGCGATACCTGCCGCCTCCGTCTCCGTCGCGACGGCGATGGAGAAACGCTCCAGACCCTCGCACATGACAGCGAGATAGCCCTCGTCGGTCACCACACGCACGGTGGCCACGCTCGCGGCAGGCGCGGGCGTGGCGGGCGACGCATCCCTGCCGCCATCCCCACCCCCGCAGGCAAAGGCCGCCAGCCCGACGGCGCCGGCGAGCGCGAGCGCGAGCGCGAGACGGGGAAACGCCATCGCTCAGCATCGTACGCGCGGGGCGGTTTCGCGGCGACCGGAATTCCGCCGGAGTGGGCGTCCCGGCGCGAAGCTCAGAGCACGATCCGGCGCACGGCCCCCGATGGCGCACGCCGCCAGTTCTCGATCACGTAGCGCTCGACGCCGCCACTCTCGCGGCGCTCCATGCGGCAGCGCCTCGGGGTCGCGAGCAGCCGCCGTGCACGCACCGCCCAGGCACGCAGCGCCTCGGGGTCGGGGAGGGGCAGCACGCCTTCCGCGGCAAGCAGTAACTCGCCCTTCGCAAGGCCAAGCGCCAGCAGCCAGCCGCTGGCAAGCTCGGCGAGCCCCATATGGAAGTCGCGGTCGCCGAAGGTCACGGCGAGGCGGCCCGAGCCGCTCTCGCCACCCGCGAGGAGCACGCTCGCGCCTGCGGACGGCGCCGCGAGAACGCCCGCCGCGCCACGCACCTCCGCGAGTGGCGCCGGGAGGTCGCCGCCATCCACGGATGCAGACGGCGTCAGCGCGATCTGCGTCGCGTGCTCCGCGGGCAGATCGCGCAGGCCACCAGCGGCGAGCCAGGCGCGCCAGGCGGCGCCGCCGTCCGCAAGCAATGCCGCACAGGCAGCCTCCTGCTCCGCAGCCACCGCGATCAGCGCGACCGCTGCCGCGTAGTCGCCCCACTCGACCGCGTGCAGCGCCTGCAGGCGCACCAGCCAGGCGCGCGAGCCGGTGGCGAGAACGGCGGCGACTGTCACGTTGCGGTAGCGCGCACCCGCGGCTTCGCCAGCAACGGCGGCTTCGAGACGCAACCCCGCGAGCACATGGTCGGTCGATTCGCCGAGCACGAACGCGGTCTGGCGATGGGCGTCGGCCGAGCCAGCGGAGCCGGCGGGGGGGCGCGGCGCATGCTCGGCCTCGGGGAAGATGCGCGGCGGCGAGACGCGAACTTCGGGCACAGCTCAGTGCCGGTCGCGGGGTCTGCGGCGGCGGCGCGCCCGGCTGGGAGGGGCAGCGGGGGTGGACGCCGCGGGCCGCGGGCCCAGCTGCCGGATCGCCTCCCACCCGGCGTACTCCGCACTGGCGCCGAGCTCAGCCTCGATCTCCAGCAGGCGGTTGTACTTCGCCGTGCGCTCGCTGCGAGCGGGCGCGCCGGTCTTGATCTGGCCCGCGCCCGTCGCCACCGCCAGGTCCGCGATGAAGGTGTCCTCGGTCTCGCCCGAACGGTGGCTGACGACCGCGGTCCAGCCTGCCCGCTGGGTGAGCACGATCGCATCGAGCGTCTCGCTGAGCGTGCCGATCTGGTTCAGCTTGATGAGTACGCTGTTCGCCGCGCGCTCGTCGATGGCGCGCTGGATGCGTTCGGGGTTCGTGACCACGAGGTCGTCGGCCACGAGCTGGACGCTGGCGCCGAGACGCTCGACGAGAGCGCTCCACCCAGCCCAGTCGTCCTCGGCAAGGCCGTCCTCGATGGACGCGACCGGGTAGCGGCTCGCCCAGTCCGCCCAATGGTCGATAAGCGCCTCGCTCGAAAGCGTGCGCCCCTCCTTTGCGAGCACGTACTCCTCGCGCTGGTAGAACTCGGTGCTGGCCGGGTCGAGGGCGATGACGAGGTCGGCCCCGGCGCGGTAGCCTGCGCCCTCGATCGCCTCCAGCACGACCTGCACCGCCTCCTCGTTGCCCCCGAGCGCGGGCGCGAAGCCACCTTCGTCGCCGATCGTCGTACCCAGGCCGCGTTCGCGCAGGAGGCGCTGCAGCATCTGGTAGACCTCCGCGCCCATGCGCAACCCCTCGGCGAAGCTCTCCGCGCCTGCGGGCATCACCATGAACTCCTGGAAGTCGGTCGAATCCTCAGCGTGGCGGCCCCCGTTGAGGATGTTGAACATGGGCACGGGCAGGCGGTGGGCGGCAGCGCCACCGAGGTAGCGGTAGAGCGGCTCCTCTGCGGACTCGGCGGCGGCACGCGCGACCGCCAGTGAGACACCGAGCATCGCGTTCGCCCCCAGCCGCGCCTTGTTCGCCGTGCCGTCCAGCTCGACGAGGAGACGATCGACGGCGCGCTGGTCGGCGGCGGGCTGGCCGGTGAGCGCAGCGTTGACCTCAGTATTGACGTTCGCCACGGCCTTGAGCACGCCCTTGCCGCCAAAGCGGCTCGCGTC
The DNA here is from genome assembly GCA_963422605.2 of Tepidiformaceae bacterium. GTDB lineage: Bacteria > Chloroflexota > Dehalococcoidia > Tepidiformales > Tepidiformaceae > UBA2991. The sequence goes on along the minus strand of CAXXUF010000002.1, from coordinate 1,862,299 downwards.
GCCGTCGCGCAGCTCCACCGCCTCGTGCGCACCCGTCGAAGCGCCAGAGGGGACTGCCGCCTGGCCCACGCTGCCGTCCTCCAGGAGCACGGAGACGTGCACGGTGGGGTTCCCCCGCGAGTCGAGGATTTCGCGCGCGACCAGCTCTTCGATCAGCATCAGGCGGAGACCTCCTTCTCCCCGAATCGTACGCGCGCCACTCACAATACGGGCGGCGGAACGCGCTTCACCGTGTCAGACTCCGGCCCTGCGGGTGCGGCGAACTGACTGATTGGCGGGTACTGTCGTTAACGATCAGGCGGGAGATCGCTGTCCTGGCTTGATCCGTACCCGTATCACGACGCGAACGTGCGGCAACCGGTTCTCACAGGGATTCGCTGCGGGGGCGGCCCGACCCGTTCAGGCAGTCCCGGGCGGCTGTGCTCCGGCGGTGCTTCCCGCCAGACGCTCGCAGGCGTCGAGTGCGGCACTGGCGTCAGCGCAGGGTACAAGCGGTGCCGCGGCGCCGTCGGGCAGGGTCAGCTCCCAGCTGCCGACCGTGACGACGGGGCGGCCAGCGATGAGCGCGAAAGCGATCTCACTGAGCGTGCCGTAGCGCCCGCCCACCGCCACAAGCGCATCGGCGCTGCGCGCGATGATCGTGTTCCGCGCGAAGCCGAAGCCAGTCACGACGGGCACGGTCACGAACTCGTTCATGTCCGCGCGGTCCTCTCCGGGCAGGATACCGACGGTCACACCATCCCGGGCGCGCGCGCCGCGGCAGACCTCGCGCATGACGCCGCCGCGTCCTCCGCAGACGAGCGTGTGCCCGCGCGCCGCCACCTCGCGGCCGACGGCGTACGCGACCTCGCCTTCTGCCTCGCTGCAGCGCTCGCCCCCAATGACGCCGATCATCATGAGCCGTCGCCATCCGGCGGCTCATCGATCGGGACGAGAGATTCGGGGCTCTCGAGGTAATCGATGTAGAGGATGCCGTTGAGGTGGTCGATCTCGTGTTCGAGCACTTCGGCGAGCAGGTCGTCCTCCGCGCGGACGCGGACCTCCTTGCCGGTAGCAGGGTCGAGGCCCTTCACGAGCACCTTCACCGAACGCGTGATCTCGCCCCGGAAGCCGGGAACGGAGAGGCACCCTTCGTTCAGGCGGCGCTCGCCCGAGCGCTTCACGATCTCCGGGTTGAGCAGCGCGAACGGCGCCGCCGGCGGCGCATCGACGACGATGACCTGCAGGGGGACGCCGATCTGCGGCGCGGCGAGACCCACGCCGGGGGCACCGTACATGGTCTCAAACATATCCTCGATGAGTTTCGGGAGGCTGGAGTCGCGCACGCGTACACGCCGGGCCCGCTCGCGGAGCACGGGATCGCCAGCGCGCCGGATGGGGATGATAGCCACGCGCGCATTGTACGGAGGCGCGCGATTGGGGCGACTCCGGCGCCAGCCCGCGGGCGTCGCAGGGACTTCGTGTACGGCCTACACTAAGTCCCGTGAGCACTCTCCCGCAGACGGGCGGCCACTACCGGGCGATCGTGATCGGCAGTGGCCTGGCGGGGCTCTTCGCGGCGATCGAGGCGAGCGCGCTCGGCCCCGTGCTGGTGCTCACCAAGGCCGCGCTCGACGACGGGAGCACGAGCTGGGCGCAGGGTGGCATCGCCGCCGCCATCGGCCCCGGCGACTCCCCCGAACAGCACCTCGCGGACACCGTCGCCGCTGGCGCGGGGCTCGTCGACGAAACGATGGCGCGCATCCTGGTCGAAAGTGCGCCCCGCTGCATCAGCGACCTCGAACGCTACGGCGTCGACTTCGACAGCGACAGCGCGCGCCGTCGCGCCTTCGGACGCGAGGGCGCGCACCGCTACGCGCGCGTGCTCCATGCGCGCGGCGATCGCACCGGTGCCGCGATCGCGGCGGCGCTGGCGCTCCGGGTCTCCGGCGGCACGGTGGCCGTACGCGAGCACACCCTGGCGACCGGGATCGTCGTGGAGGCAGGGCGCGCCACGGGCGTCCGCACGCTCGCTCTCGACGGCGCCGCCGAGCAGGCTTTCGAAGCGCCCGCGATCGTGCTCGCGACCGGCGGGGCGGGCGCCGCCTTCTCGCACACGACTAACCCGCCGGTAGCCACGGGCGACGGCATCGGGCTCGCGTTTGCGGCGGGGGCGGAGGTGGCGGACCTCGAGTTTTACCAGTTCCACCCGACCGCCTTTCGCCAGGCAGGCGCGCCGCCCTTCCTCATCTCCGAGGCGCTGCGGGGCGAGGGCGCGATCCTGCGCGACGGCAATGGGCGGGCGTTCATGCCGCGTTACCACGCGCTCGCCGACCTCGCGCCCCGCGACGTGGTGGCCCGCGCGATGCTCGCGGAGATGCGCACCGCCGGCACGGACCACGTCTGGCTCGACTGCACCGCGCTGGACGGGGTCGACCCCGTCCAGCGCTTCCCCGCAATCGCCGCCTTCTGCCGCGAACACGGCATCGACCTCCGCCGCCAGCCCGTGCCCGTGGCGCCCGCTGCGCACTACCTGATGGGCGGCGTGCGCACCGACACGTGGGCGCGCACCACGATCCCCGGGCTCTACGCCTGCGGGGAGACCGCGGCCACGGGCGTTCACGGCGCCAACCGCCTCGCGAGCAACTCGCTGCTCGAGACCGCCGTCTTCGCCAAACGCGCGGTCGAGCACATCGCCAGCGGCGAGGGCGGCGCCATGCCACGCTGCGCCCGCTCGACGCCGCTGACGCCGGGCGGCGGCGTCCCGCCGGAGCACGACGCGGTCCGGCGGCTGCTGTGGGAACATGCCGGCATCGAGCGCTCCGGCACGGGGCTGCGCGCGGGCCTGGAATCCGCCAGTGCATGGCCTGCGGCAGCACCAGAGCCCACGCGGGCGTGGCACGAGCGGCGCTGGCTCGCGACCTTCGCTGAACTCCTGCTGACGGCCGCGCTCACCCGCGAGGAGAGCCGCGGCGCGCACTTCCGCACTGACTTCCCCGAACGCGATGACGCCCGCTGGGCACGCCGGCAGATGTTCCACCGTGACGGTTGAGCCGCCCCCGCCGGAGGCTGTCGAGGCCATCGTGCGGGTGGCGCTCGCCGAAGACCGCGCGCACGACGACATCACGACGGCGGCGGCGGTCACCCCAGGCCTGCCTGCGCGCGCGCGCCTGCTGGCGCGGACGGAGGGCGTGGCCTGCGGCCTCATCGTAGCGGCGCAGGTCTTTGCCGCGCTCGACGCGCGCGCCGGCTTCACGGCGCTCGCGGGCGAGGGCGAGCGCTTCGCCGCCGGGGACGCGCTCGCCCGCATGGATGGGCCCGCGCGCGCGGTCCTGTCCGGCGAGCGCACGGCGCTGAATTTCGTGCAGCGCCTCTCAGGCATCTCCACCCTCACACGCCGGTTCGTCGACGCCGTCGCCAGAACCCCCTGCGTCATCCTCGACACGCGCAAGACAACGCCCGGGCTGCGCGACCTCGAAAAGTACGCGGTGCGCTGCGGCGGGGGCGTCAACCACCGCCGCGACCTGGCCACGATGGCGATGATCAAGGACAACCACCGCGAAGCGATCGCGCATCAGGCGGACACACTTGCTGGCGCCGCGGCGGAGATTCGCCGGCGGTCGCCCGGCGCGCCCGTCGAGATCGAGGTCGACACGCGCGACCAGCTGGAAGCGGCGCTGGCCGCGCGCCCCGAGTGGATCCTGCTCGACAACATGAGCGTCGCGCAGCTGCGCGCGGCGGTGGCCCTCACGGCGGGCCGCGCGAAGCTCGAAGCGAGCGGCGGCGTCACGCTCGACCGCGTCGCGGAGATCGCCGCTACGGGCGTGGACGCGATCTCCGTGGGCGCGCTCACCCACAGCGCGCCCGCGCTCGACATCTCGCTTGAAATCACCTTCGAGGACTGAGCGCGAACCCTCAGCCGAGCCCGACGGACGCGAGGAAGGGCCGCGCAGCGCGGACGGCCTCGTCTGGCTCGCGCTGGTCGATCTCGAGCGTGCAGGCATCGAGCGGGCCGAGCCCGGCAGCGACCATTGCCCAGTCGAGATCGCCTGTGCCCGGCGCGCGGTGATCGAGCACGCCGCGCACATCGTGGACATGCGCGCCGGCAAGGCGCTCTCCGAGCGCTTCGAACCAGGCTCGGTGCGGCAGGAAGCCGAGCCGCTCGAGCACCTCGGCGTGCCCGGTGTCGTGCCAGTGACCCACCTCGTGGGCCGCGAAGCCGTCGAAGAGGGCGAGCGCTTCGCGCGGGTGCGGGATTTCGTGAAAGTGCAGACGGTTCTCCAGCCCGATCACGACGCCGCGCGGGCGCGCCGCGGCCACGAGCGCTTCGAGCGAAGCGCGCGCAGCAGCGAGGGCGGCGGGAGCGGCGGCCGCGCGGCGCGCCTCCATCTCCGCACGCAGCTCGCCCGCGCGTCCGCCCGCGATGGCCCCCGCGCGATACAGGCGGTACAGCTCGGCTTCGCCTTCGGGCCAGAACGCCTCGACCTCGCCCAGGTGGACGACGAGCGCGCGAGCGCCCGCAGCCGCGGCCCACTCGATGCTGCGGAGCGCGTGTCCGAGCGCGTCCGCGCGTTTCTCGGGAGAGCTCGCCGCCAGATTCAGCTCAGCGTTGCTCCTGCCCCCCGCCACGGTCACATGTGGCGCGGGCTGGTGGATCGCCACGACCGGCAGGACGCCGCAGTCGAGGATATCACGCAGCTTCTCCTCGGGCGTGGAGTGCGAGACCTCGACGGCATCGTATCCCACCGCCGCCGCGTAGTGCGCGAAGGCAGCGCCGCTGGCGAAGCGCTCCTGCTGGGCGTACATCGTGGAAAGCGCAACCGTTCTCACTTCGCCTCCTGACGTCTTGCCGCTGACGCCCGCGCCACCCGCTGCGTGACAAGGAGCAGGCAGGGAAGCGCGAAGGCGGCGGCAAAGCTGAGGACGAGCCCGAAGCCATCGTCGCGGATGAGCCACGGGACCGCCAGACCTCCCGCCACGCCGGCGAGGAGGCAGAGGAGAAGGTAGCGCAACCCGGCGTGGCCGCGCGTGAACACGCTGAGCGCGAGCCAGGGCGCGAACCCGAGCACCATCCAACCCAGCAGGTAGAGGCTGACGAAGATCAGGGTAAAGAGCACGGCGGCGCCGTCAGGTGCGGAGGCGGACGATATCGAACCAGGTGATCACGACCATGCCCGCCAGCAGCACGGCGAACCCGACGAAGTGCACGAAGGCTTCCTTCTCGGGCGAGATGCGCCGCCCGCCCCGCGCCAGCTCGATGAACACGAAGAGCATGCGCCCCCCGTCGAGGGCCGGCACGGGCAGCGCGTTGAACACGCCCAGGGAGAGGCTGAGGAGCGCCACCAGTTCGATGAGCGGACGCCAGCCCGCCTCCTCGATGATGTCGCCCGTCGTGACCGCGATCCCGACCGGCCCGGTGAAGAGCGGCTGATCCTCCGCGATTCCGGCGCTGCCGCTCAGCCGCACCTGGATCTCATTCTTCGTGATGACGACCGCATCAATCATCGCCTCCCAGCCACGCGGCAGCGCCTCCCAGGGCGGATACCAGACGCGCTCGCTGAAGGGATAGCGCGGGCGGCAACCCACAGGGTCGCCGTTCTCGTCGATATCGCTGCAAACGGTGGGCGCGCCCACGCGGATACCCGTCGGGCCCTGGCCCTCGGGTGGACGCCAGCGCGCGTACACCTCCGCACTGAGCGTCGCACTCGCGCGCGAGACGGCCCACTCCTGCGTCTCCCCGATGTAGCGGCGCGTGGTGAAGATGAGCTCGCCCACGTTGCGCACCTCACGACCGTTGACGCCGAGGATGACATCACCCGGCTGGAGTCCCTGCGCAGGCGCCGAGCCGTCGCGGAGCGTGCCCGTGATCACCGCCGCGGAGGCGGGCGAGCCCCCCATGACCTCGGATATCTGCGCGAGGCTGAGCGAGCGCTCGCGCGGGATCATGAAGCCGATCGTGAACAGCAGGAGTGCCAGTACGAGGTTCATGGCCACGCCCGCACCCATCACCGTGAGCCGCTTCCAGGGTCGGGCGGCAGCGAGAGAGCGGGGGTCGCTGGGGTCCTCTTCCCCGAGCAGGCGCACGAACCCGCCGATCGGGAGCCAGTTGATCGTGTATTCGGTCTCCCCGTGCCGCCATGTCAGCCCCCTGATGCGCGGCGGGAAGCCGATGCCGAACTCCAGCACCTTGATGCCAAAGGCCTTCGCCGCCACGAAGTGGCCCAGCTCGTGGATCACGATGAGAGCAACCAGCAGCCCTGCGAAGGGCAGTGCCGCCCGGAGGACGGCGACCGGATCGAACGCGATCAGAAAGCTCACGCGCGGGCCTCTGCGCGCGCCGTCGTCGCCGCCTTGCGCGCCCAGGCATCGGCTGCGAGCACGGCGTCGAGGTCGGGGTCAGCCGTCGAGTCGTGCCGCTCCATGACCAGCTCAACGATCGCGGGGATGTCGAGGAACCCGACCTCGCCCGCCAGGAAGCGCGCGACGGCCACCTCGTCGGCGGCGGCCATGACCGCGGGCCAGGTGCCGCCGAGACGCCCCGCCTCCATCGCCAGACGCAGACAGGGGAAGCGGTCGCGGTCGGGCTCGCCGAAGGTAAGCTGGCCGGCCTCCGCCAGATCGAGGGCGGGCGCGGGCGGCGCGGGCATGCGCTCGGGGTAGGCGAGCGCGCACTGGATCGGCAGGCGCATGTCGGGCACACCCAGCTGCGCCTTCACGCTGCCGTCGCTGAACTCCACGAGGGAGTGCACGATCGACTCGCGGTGAAGGACGACCTGCACGCGCTCCATGGGGACGTCGAACAGCCACATCGCCTCGATCGTCTCCATGCCCTTGTTCATCAGCGTCGCACAATCGACGGTGATCTTGGCGCCCATGTTCCAGGTGGGATGCTTCAGCGCCTGCGCAGGCGTGACGGCGGCGAGCCGCGCGGGGTCGAGATCGCGGAAGGCTCCGCCGCTGGCGGTGAGTATGACGCGGCGGATGTCGTGCCCCTCCTCGCCCCAGAGGCACTGCCAGATGGCGGAGTGCTCGCTGTCGACAGGGCGCAGCTCGCCACCGCCGGCGACCATCGCGCGGCGGATGAGCCGCCCCGCCATTACGAGCGCCTCCTTGTTCGCGATGGCGACAGGCTTTCCCGCCTCCAGCGCCGCGATCGTGGGCAGCAGGCCGGCGGCGCCACCCGTCCCCGCCAGCACGATGTCGACCTCGGGCGCGACGGCCATCTCGCGCATGGGCAGCCAGGATGCGCCCACCGCCTCGATCGCGCCGTCGAGGGCGGCATCACCCACGGCTGCGCAGACGTAGCGGGGGCGCAGAGCCGCGACCTGAGCGGCGAGCCGCGCTGTGTTACGCCCCGCCGCCAGCGCCACCACCTCGAAGCGGTCGGGCAGCTGGCGGATGACCTCGATCGTCTGGCAACCGATCGAGCCTGTCGAACCCAGCACTGCGATGCGTTTCAGCACCATGGCCTGATCCTAGCCCGCGAATCTCCCCACGTCTGCGAGATACACTGCTACCTGGAGGGGATGGGCCTCGAACCCCGCACTCGCGGACAGCCCCTGCTGATGCCTGTACTCCAAAGGCCGAACCGGCGTTACCCGGGTGCCCTGCTCCCCATCCGCACGTAGGCAAAGCCCGCACGCTCCACCGCTTCCCGATCCAGGAAGTTCCGCCCATCCACAATCAGGGGCGTCGCCACGGTTTCCTTCAGCCGCGGGAAGTCGACCTGCTGGAACTCCGGCCACTCGGTCAGGAGCAGGACGGCGGCGGCGCCCCGCGCAGCCTCCGCGGCGGAAGACGCATACACCACGCCCTCGGAAGCCCCCCCGTACTTGCGCCGGAACTCATCCATCGCCCTGGGGTCGTACAGGCAGGGCCGCGCGCCCAGGCTCACAAGACGGGAGACCACGCGCAGGCTCGGCGCGTCCCGCACGTCATCGACGCCGGGTTTGAACGCCAGGCCCCAGACAGCCACAGTCAGGCCGCTGAGCCCGCCAAGGGCCGTCTCAAGCCTGGACACCAGGCGCTCCGCCCGTTCGTTGTTGATACCGGCGACCGCCTGGAGCAGTGATACATCCACGTCGTAGCTGCGGGCGATGTGGATGAACGCCTGGAGGTCCTTGGGGAGGCAGTACCCGCCAAAGCCGGCGCCAGCCCTGAGAAAGTCCGGACCGATCCTGGGATCCATGCCCATGCCCAGGGCCACATCGTCAACGTCGCCACCGGCAACCTCGCATAGATTCGCCACCATATTGATGAAGGACACCTTCATGGCGAGGAAGGCGTTGGAGGCGTGCTTGATCAGCTCCGCCGTGTTGAAGTCAGTAACCACGACGCGCCGGGAGGGGACGGGGGCCGCAGGCTCCGCCGACCCCTGTTCGCCCCCCCGATCGATGAGCGGGCCGTAGACACAGAGGAGCAGATCACGGGCACGGTTGGAGTCGACCCCGATGACGATCCGATCGGGGTCCAGAAAGTCCTTCAGCGCGTGCCCCTCCCGAAGGAACTCAGGGTTCACAGCCACATCCCATTCGTGTCCGTCGTTCGCGTGCGTGGCGATGACGCCCCTGACCCGCTCCGCGGTGGACACGGGGTTAGTGCTCTTCTCGACGATGAGTTTGTAACCGTTCATGTGCCGCGCGATGGCACGGGCGGTGTCCTCCACATGGGTGAGGTCCGCCTTGCCATCCTCCTGCTGGGGTGTGCCCACGCAGACAAAGATGACCCTGGTCTCCCGTACGACGGTCGCATTGTCGGGGGCCACGCGGAACCGTCCGGATCGCAGGTGCCTGACCAGCAGGTCCGCCATCCCGGGCTCGTAGAAGGTCGCCTCGCCACGCACCAGCCGCGCCACGGTGTCCGGGTTGTCGTCGGCCCCGACCACCGTCCAGCCCAGTTCTGCCAGGCCCAAGGCCGTGGGCAGGCCCACGTGGCCCAGGCCGAGAACGCCAAGGGAGAAGCCGCCCACAGGCTCCTTGGAGTCCGGTGTCACTCTCCAGGCTCCGGTTGGCGGCCGGGCACGGCCCTCCAGCTGCGCCCCAAGACGAAGAGAGCGGTGCGGATGAGGAGTTTGAAGTCCAGCCAGGGACTCATCCGGGCGATGTAGAGAGCGTCGTAGCGGAGCTTGTGACGGGGGCTGGTGGAGTAGCGCCCGCGCAGTTGCGCCAGCCCCGTGATGCCCGGTTTCACCATGAGCCGCAGGGAGAAGCCGGGGATATCGCGGCTGAACCGCTCCGCCAGAACGGGGCGCTCCGGCCTCGGCCCGACAAGGCTCATCTCGCCCCGCAGGACGTTGAGGAACTGCGGCATCTCGTCGAGGTGGAGATTGCGGAGCACCCGGCCGACCGCGGTCACGCGGGAGTCGGACTCGCTGGCCCAGACCGGGCCTGTCCGCGCTTCCGCATCCTGGACCATGGTGCGGAACTTGATGACGCGGAAGCGCCTGTTTCCCAGCCCAAGCCGCTCCTGCGTGTAGAAGACGTCGCCACGGTCGCTCAGCCAGATGGCGAGGGGAATCAGTATCCAGAGCAGCACCCAGAGGGGCAGGAGCACGACGTGGGCGAGCACGAGAACGGTCAGGTCAAAGGCACGCTTGTACCTGCGGCGATGCGAGCGGGGCGCAGCTGCCGCCAGCTCTCGCGAACGTGAGGGTACGGCCGTCTTGCGCGATGCGTCAGCCGTGGTTTGGAGATTCAGCGGCACCGCCACCCCTCCACAGGATGCTGCCCCATTGTACCGGAGCCGCCCGCTCACACGCATACGGGGCCCTGCCGGGCCTTGCCGTCACAACGCGGCCCCCGCAAGGGCGCAGGTGCAGCCGCAGCGTCTTGCGGAAGGCACCTCGCAGGCCACAATACGCTCAGGCAGCCCCGTATCCGTATCACTTGGGCGCTTCGCACTCGACTACCGGCCGCGCATGAGGCTTTTGGCACGTCACAGGCTTGCGCCGCATCGGGACCGTTTGAAGATAAGCAAACCGGTGGCGATACTCCACTGTACCCACCCGCTACACGCATCCCGCAAATTCGCGGGCGTGCGTGCAGACCGCCAGGAGACCGCCGGTCCATGAGATGCGTTGTCACCGGAGGCTGCGGTTTCATCGGCTCCCACCTGGTCGACGGCCTGATCGCGGAGGGGCACACCGTCACGGTGCTGGACGATCTTTCGACGGGGAAGCGGGAGTACCTCAACCCCGCGGCGACGCTCATAGAAGGCTCCGTCACGGAGGAGGGGCTGGTCCGCTCCGTCACGGAAGGCGCCCAATGGGTTTTCCACACCGCGGCCCTTGCGCGCGTCCCCCTCTCGGTGGACGACCCCGTGGGCACGCACGCAGTCAACGCGAACGGCACGCTGAACGTGTTGCAGGCAGCCCGCGAGAACGGCGTCGGGCGGGTCGTCATCTCGTCGTCGTCCAGCGTCTACGGCGACCAGCCCACCCATATCATGCAGGAGGACCTGGTGCCGGGCCCCCTCTCGCCCTACGGGCTGCAGAAGCTCATCAGCGAGCAGTACGCCAGCATGTTCGCGGCACTCTTCGGCCTGCCAGTGGTCTCCCTGCGCTACTTCAACGTCTACGGTCCGCGGCAGTCTGCCGAGGGCGCCTACGCACTGGTGATCCCGCAGTTCCTGCGGCAGCGCGACGAAGGGAAGCCGCTGACCGCCTACGGGGACGGCCGCCAGACCCGCAGCTACGTGCACGTGGACGACGTAGTCCGCGCCAACCTGCTGGCGGCGGGCGCCGACCTTCCTGCAGGGGAGAGCTCCACCCTCAACATCGGCTCCGGGGAAGAGACGTCGGTCAACGAGATCGCGGCCCTGATCGGCGGGGAGGTGGAACACATCATCCCCAACCCCCGCGGCGCGTTCGAGGAGCTCCGCAAGTGCGCCGATGCTTCGCGGGCGAAGGCGCTGATCGGCTGGGAGCTGCGCATCCCCCTGTCCGAAGGCATCAAGACCGTCCTCTAGGACCGTGGGCTGAGGCCAGCACCACCATCCGCGGGCTACACTGCCACAGGGGCGATTAGCTCAGACGGTCAGAGCGCTTCGCTTACACCGAAGAGGCCGGGGGTTCGAGCCCCTCATCGCCCACCAACGCGAACCCTGCCGAACAGGCCCGCGCAGTCTGCGCCCTTTCAGACCTGGACCATGGTCAGGCGCTGAGGTCGAGGCCAGGCAACGCCGGACGCCCACCAACCGCCCGGCGGTCTCCTCCTCGTTGAAGCGGGGATGATGACCAGTAGCGGCTCGCAACGATGTGAGATGTGACAGCGAGGCGTCATTCTCCGGCGCAGGCCAGCGACCGGGCGGGGCCGCGGGACGCGCGCCTAGACCGGGACAGCGATCTTCGCGAACTCGCCGCTGAGGTCGGCGGGGCCGCGGTAGAGCGCCTGGAACTCGCGCGTCTGGATGTACCACTGCCCCTCGATGCGTGTGTACGTATCGACGTAGCAGATCGAGTTCATCGAGCGCGAGCCGTCGGCCATGTTCAGGAACTCGCCCATGTACCAGCGTCCGGAGGCCGTGTCGCCCGTAACGTCGTCGATGACGCCCGAGTAGACGTGCATGTAGACGTTGGGGATGCTGCCCATGATCTGCGTCCAGAGGGGCACCATCACCTCGCGGCCCTTGTGCACCTCGCCGACGTTCCACTCGCCGTCGGGGGCCCACGTCTGGCCCCAGGCTTCGGCGTCGAAGCGGTTGACGGCGTCGACGTAGCGCTCGGCCACCATGCGAATGGCGGTGTAGTCCTCGGTTGTCGGTTTACCCATCGGATCTTCCTCCCGGGTGAATTTGCCTGTGCGCAGTGCGCCAGCGGGCCGCTGTTTCTCGCTCTACTCCCCCTTCCGCAAGGGGTAGGGCTGGAAGGCGCCGCTGAGGTCCGCGCCGCTGTAGAGCAGTGTGTGCTCCCGGCAGGCGAAGTACCAGCGGCCGTCGATGCGCACGAGATCATCCTCGTACACGGTCATGCCGACCATGCGGCCAGCATCCGCCATCTGGACGTTCTCCGTGTGATACCAGCGCGCCTTCGCCGCGTCGCCATCCACACGCTCGACGACGCCCGAATGCAGGACCATGACGACGGCGGTGATATTCGCCATCGCCTCTTCCCAGAAGCGGGCCAGAGCGTCGCGCCCCCGAGGCGGATTCTCGCCGCCGTAGCGCCAGACACCATCGGGCGCCCACGCCTCCACCCACGCCGCGGCATCGCGACGGTTGACGGCGTCGACGTAGCGCTCACAGAGCTGGCGGATGGCCAGGTACTCATCCAGCACGGGGACGCATACTACAGGGTTCGCGGCAGCCGTGGACCTGGACAGCCCCGGCGCCAGCGGGCACGATCGCCCCCATCCCCCAGGAGGCCGCCATGAGCACGACGCCGCTGCACATCCTCCGCTCCGGCCTGACCGCGATGCACGCGCTGCTCGATCAGGCGGTCGCCGATATGACGCTTGATCAGCTGAACTTCCGCCCACGGGAAGGCGGCCTGAGCCCATTCTTCAGCCTCTGGCACTACGTGCGCACCGAAGACAACATCGTGAACTTCATCGCCCAGGGCAGGCCCACGGTCTGGCTGGAGGGCGGCTACGACCAACGCTTCGGCCTGCACCGCACCGCACAGGGCACAGGCATGCCCGAGGCGGAAGCGAAGGCACTCGCCCTGACCGATCTCGACGGCTGGCGCGAGTACCAGCCGCGCGTCTGGCACGCGACGGAGCGCTACCTGGCGCAGATGTCACCGGACGAGTTCGACACGCGCACGGTCACGATCAAGCCGTTGGGGGAGATGTCGCTCTGGCAAGGCCTGAACGGCGTCTGCCTGAGCCATGGCTACCGCCACGCAGGCGAGATCGAGTATGCGCGCGGCATCCTCGGCCTGGGCGGCCTCACGATCTAGCCAGCCGCCGCCGACGGCACTCGCGGACGTAGCCGCGATGGCAACTGGCCCCGGGCGCAGCCGCGATCTACGCTTGAACGCACCGCCGGAGGGGAACACCGATGCGCGAGCAGCCCAGCGAGAAGTCGATGAAGAAGATGTGGAACTTCGCCGAGAAGTTCGCGGAGAAGTCGGGCACGCATCTCCACCCCGACCGCTCGATCACCGAGGCGGTCGTGCTCGGCCTCTCCGCAAACGTGGACGACTACGGTCGACCCATCTGCCCCTGCAACTTCTACCCCGAGAAAGACGAAGCGGGGAACTGGCCGGACGGCCTCTACCTGCCGAAGGAAGAAGAAGCGAAGCGGCGCGACTGGATCTGCGCCTGCGACGAGATGCAGAAGTTCAAATACTGCCACTGCCTGCTCTTCGTCACCGAAGAGGGCCTGCCCATCACCGAGCACCTCCCCGAAGACCACGAGGGGCGCGAGATATACGGCCTCATCGAGGATCCCACGCCCGGGCAGGGGCGCGCGCTTGGCCGCGTGCTCGAGGATCGCTGAGCGCCTCTCGCTGGCGAGCGGCGGCGACGCCGAGGCTGCCGCTTAGCCTTCCCGCACTGGATCGTAGACGCGGATGCCGTCGAAGCGGCGGAAATCACGATCGTGCGTCCAGATCGTCTCGACGCCGTGCTGCCGCATGAGCGCGACGAGATGCGCATCGTGGATAAGCCCTCCCCGCACCGCGTTGCCGAGCGCGACCTCGCGGAGAATCCGCCACCCTTCGGCGGTGTCGCTCACGAGCCACACGTGGGGAAGCCTGAGCAGCTGCTCGATGCTCTCGATCGCTTCAGTGATACTTGCGGGATTGGGCAGAAGTTCCCTGCGCGTCACAACGCGCACGTAGGCGACCACGGCCGGCCAGCAGAGCACGACCTGCTCGGAACCCCGCCACGCTCGCGAGAGCGCCCGACGGGCGGCCCGGTGCTGGGGAGCGGCATCATTCGCCCCAAAGATGAGAATGTTCGCGTCGATAGTGAAACTCACGCCAGCAGATCGCGCTGTTATCAGGCGTCGTAGGGCTCAATCTTTTCGGCGACGATCCTGCTCCGGGGGGCAGCGCTGGCGTAGATTTCCCCCTCCTCGGCGTAAAGGAACTCCTTGACCGCGCCCCAGTCAGCCATATCGATGAACGGCTCACCCATGTCCTTGTGGAACCACTCAAACGCGGGCGGCTTCCTCTCACGCGCGTCCGCTTCCTGCTTCAGCGCGATCCCCAGCAGGTAGCTCGCGGCGGCGCCGATGCTCTGCCGCCTGGCGGCGGCGTACTCGGCGAGCTCTTCGTGGACGACTCCCTCGATGTTCAGTGTGGTTCTCGGCATGATGCGCTGATGCTAGCACATCTGCTATCACAACATCAACGCCAACCGTCAGGGTATCGCGATCGGACGTAAGGCGGCGCTGGCGGCTGCGACGGCCTTCTCTGCTGCTTCTCCCAGGCTCTGCGCGCGGATGACGGCCAGTCCGGCATCAGCGAGCAGCTTCTCGCCTTCGGCCAGGTTGGTGCCAACGAGCCGCATCACGACGGGCGTCTCCAGCTCCAGCTCCCGTTCTGCGTCGATCACGCCCTGTGCGATCACGTCGACGCGCGCCATCCCGCCGAAAATGTTCACGAGGATCGCTTTCACGGCGGGGTCCTCGCTGATCACACGGATGGCGTTCACTACGCGCGAGGGGTCGTTCACCGTGCCAATATCAAGAAAGTTGGCGGGCTCGCCGCCGGCGAGTTTGATCGTGTCCATCGTCGCCATGGCGAGTCCGGCGCCGTTCACGATGCAGCCGATGTTTCCGTCGAGCTTGATGAAGTTAGCCACGCCCAGCTCGGCGGCGAGAACCTCGAGGCGGTCTTCTTCGTCCCTGTCGCGCAGCGCGGCCAGATCCTCGTGGCGGAAGAGCGCGTTGTCGTCGACCGTGAACTTGGCGTCGAGCGCGAGCACGCGGCCATCCCCGGTGACGGCGAGCGGGTTGATCTCGGCGAGGCTCGCATCGCTTTCGACGGCGGCACGGTAGAGGCTCCCCACGAGCCGGTTGAGCGCCGCTGCCCGCTCCCCCGCGAGGCCGAGCCGCGCGGCCAGCGTGCGGCCGATATAGGGCTCGTAGCCAGCCGCCGGATTGACCGCCAACCGCACGATCGCCTCCGGATCGTTCGCGGCCACGGCCTCGATCTCCTGGCCGCCTTCCGTCGAAGCCATAATCAACGGCGCTCCCCGCGCGCCATCGACGATGATCGCGAGGTAGAGCTCGCGCGCGACCGCCAGCTGCTCCTCGACGAGCACACGCTTCACGAGTTTCCCCTCGGGGCCAGTCTGGATGGAAACGAGGCGCTTTCCGAGGATGCCGGCGGCCTCGCGCCCGGCCTCCCCGACGGTGTTTGCAAGGCGCACGCCGCCCACGCGCTCGCCCTGCACCTGGCCTTCGGCGCCAGCCGGATCGGCGGTGAGCCGCGCGAACATCGCAGCCGTCTCGCCCTCCTCGACGAGGCGGCCCTTGCCCCGCCCACCCGCGTGGATCTGCGCTTTGACGACAACCTTGCCGCCAAGCCCTTCCGCAATGGCGCGCGCTTCTTCGGGGGTGGCAGCAACGTTCCCCTTCGGCGTCTCGACGCCGTACTGCGCGAAGAGCGCCTTCGCCTGGTACTCATGAACCTTCATCGTTCCTCCGGGGCGAGCCACACGCTTGCCGGTATGCGCCGGGCCCGCGCGCAGCCTACCGGCGGCGGCTCACAGGGGGAACCTCCGCGCGGGCGGGCCGCCGGTCAGGCGATGTGGTCGGACTCCCCGGCGGCGTTGATCCCGGCGAGGTAGCCGAAGGTCATCCCCGGCCCGAGCGTACCGCCCGCGCCGCCGTAGACCATACCGGTCGCGCCCGCCATCGCGTTCCCCACGGCGTAGAGGCCTGCGATCACACCGCCGGTCGCGCGCAGCACCTGCGCCCGCGCGTTCGTCCGCGGGCCACCCTTCGTGCCGAGCGCACCAGATTCGATCTCAGCCGCATAGAAGGGCGGCGTATCGATGGGACCCAAGGTGGTAAACGGCGGTGCCTTGCGGCGGTCGCCGTTGTAGCTGTCGTAGGCGCTCATACCGCGCTGGAACTCAGCATCCTCGCCCCTCGCCACACCTGCATTAAAGCGCGCCACCGTCGCCTCCAGACCCGCAGCATCGACGCCGATCCCGGCGGCGAGGGCAGCAAGCGTCGGCGCGCGGCGAATCCAGTCGGGCGCCTGCGGGCCGACACGGTGGCGTGCGATCGGAGACTCGTACGCGCTGTCGACGATGAGCCAGGCGGGCAGGTTGCTGAACTCGAAGCTGTTCGGGTCGAAGGTGTGGAATGCGTGCCCGACAGCGTTGTAGTTCGCCGCCTCGTTCATGAAGCGCTTCCCCGCGCGGTTCACGATGATCGATCGTGGCCAGGTGCGCTCCGTGAGGATGAGCCGCGCGAACGGCCGCCTGCGCATCTCGTCGCCGGGCACGTGGATGGCCGGAATCCACCAAGCCTCACTCATGTTCCCCAGCGCGGCTCCCGCGCCCATCGCCATCAGGAGGCCGTCGCCTTCGTTCTCAGGCGTGGAGGTGGGCGCCGTCATGGGACCGCGCAGGAAAGCGTTGATCAGCCCGCGGTTCCACTCGAAGCCGCCGGTCGCGATGACGACCGCCTTACGCGCCTTCACGAGGAACTCCGCGCCCCCGCGCTCGGCGCGCACGCCCACCACGGCATCGCTGCCATCGAGGAGGAGTTCGCGCGCCCGCGTCTCCGTATAGAGCGGAATCTCGCGGTCGAGGCAGCCCTTGAGCAGTGAGCCCGCGAGCGCCTGACCGGTCCCGCGCATATCGCGCGCGCGACGCGCCGCCAGCGTCTCCGGCGCAATACCGTCGAGCCCGATCGTGTCCATCTCCAGCATCGTCGCGGGGAGGAAGACCGCATCGGGCTGGCGGTTCACGCGATCCGCCCACGGCCCCAGCTCGTCGAAGGGGAAGAGAGCATTGTCGAGCGAGCGTCCGCCCTCCGGCTTTCCGCCCGGATTCTCAGGATGGTAGTCGGGGTAGCCCTCGAAGACATGCATCGAGAGCGGCGTGTTCTCCTCCAGATAGCGCAGCATCGCAGGGCCACTCTCCACGAATGTCGCGACGAGCTCGGCGTCCATCACCCCAAGCGAGAGTGAGTGGAGATAGGCGAGCGCATCCTCGCGCGAATCGGGGATGCCGGCCTCGGCCATGTGGTGGTTGTTCGGTAGCCAGAGCACGCCGCCGGAGAGCGCGGTAGTACCGCCCACCGTCTCCGCGCGCTCAAGCAGGGCCGCCTCCGCCCCTCCGTCGTTCGCGAGAATGGCAGCCGTCAGGGCGGTCGCGCCAGAGCCGAGCACGGCCACGTCGACCTCGAGATCCCAGCGTTCGGGAAGCGCCATCGTCCCCTCCTGCGGAAACGCGCCTGGGGCCAGAGGCTACGCGCCCGTGATCGTGCCGAGCTCGCGCCAGGGGCGAGCTCGCCGCGCCTCCCAGTGCGCCTCCCAGCCGTCGCACATCCCCTGCGCGCCATGCCAGTAGTCCACTTCGAGGCAGACCTTGCCGTCGCGGAACTCGAGGCGCGACATACCTTCGCCGCACCACCAGCGGCCCGCGTTCTCTTCGGCGCTCGCCGGTACCTGCGAGTAGGCCATCCAGAGCACGACCACGCCACTGTCCGCCACATAGAGGTCCTCGGGAAGCACCTTCAGCGTGGGCGCGGCCTTCGCCCAGAACGTGCGCACGGCCTCGTGCCCACGCATCGCCTCGGGGTGGCCCACCACGTCGCGCATCACGACGTCCTCAGTCATGAACTGGAGGGGCGCATCTACCTGGCCGCCGCTCCAGCCCTGCTCGAAGAGCTTGCGCGCGATCTCGACCTCAGCCTGACCCACCATGGCGGCCTCCTCTCGGTTGGGCGCGATGGTAGCGGAAACGGGGCTGCTGCGGTGTACGATCCGGCTGTCATGTCCGAAGCGATGACGACCGAGGAGGCGCGCAGCTACCTGAACTACCTGCTCACGCTAGGCATTCGGCGGGAGCAGGCGTTCGCGCCGCTCGCCGCCGCGTTCATCCGCGAGCGCGATCTCGACGCGCTCGGGCTCCTGCCCGATGAGCAGGTGAGCCTGCTCCTGGCAGCGGCCCAGTCGTTCGCGCCCGAGCCGCGACGCTACAGCGTGAAGCTCGACTTCCTGCAGCGGGCGCGGGCGCTGTTGCCGCGCACCCGCCTCGCGGGCTCGCCCGTGGAGGTGCAGGTCGAGCAGGAGCTTCGGAAGACGGCGCACGAGCTGGATCGCTACCACGAGGCCGTGCGCGTAAACCGTTCCGCCGCAGGCGGGCGGGAGCGCATCGTCGTCGAGAGCATGGCGCCTGCCTGGTTCACCGACATCGCCCAGAAGCGCGCGGCGGCACACTACCAGGAGCGCTACCACCTCACACCCGAAGCGCGGCGCGCGCAGAGCTACACCGGCCCGGCGCAGCGCTTTGAGCCCGAGAACGCCGCCATCCACAAGGAGTTCGAGGGCGCCTGCGGGCCCTTCATGAACGCACGCACGCACGCCTTCCACGTGCTCCTGCCGTTCGACCTGAAGTTCAGCCGCACACCGAGCGAGCCGCTGGAGACGGGCGTACGCATCTTCTACGGCAAGCCCGGCTACTCGTTCCCGCTGCGCTACCAGATGGGTCAGCTCACGAGCGATCGCGACAGCGAGGTGGTCGACATCCCCATCAACGACCCGCACCTTCTGTACGTCTCCGCCTCCCGCGTCAAGGAGCCCGAGTTCGCCTGGGACCGCCCCCCGCCCGGGAAGGCCCCACCGGAGCTCGCGTTTCCACTTACAGTGCTGCAACACTTGGGGAGCCTCGGTGGCTACGTCCAGGTGAGCTGCAACCTGAAGGTCTGGTTCGACGCCTCGCGCGTCGCGATCCTGATCCAGGGAGCTCCCGAACTGCTGGACCTGGGACTGACGGGCGCGACCGGCCTGATGACGCGGACGTACGGGCTCGGGACCACTGAGGAGTACGAACGCAGCGGCGGCGAGCCGTGGCAGGAGGGGCTCAGCTACAACTACGTGAACCTGCACCTCGCGCTGCGCCCGGGCGTGGAGTCGGCGGTGATCCCTTCCGGTACGCCGATCTTCACCCTCTACCCCGTGCTCAGCCGCCAGGCGGTCGCCTTCGAGGACTCAGCCACCGCCACCGAACGCACCGCCCGGGGATTGGATTGCCGTTGATGGCCTGCGCTTCGGCGAGGATGGCGAGGCTGCCAGGTAGCTCAGCGCGACGGGTCGAGTCCGTTCCACCGGCGCCCCAGCTTCTCGGCGCGACAGCAGTCTCAATAGCAACCCGATCCTGAGCGCGAACCTGCGCCCGCTCTGCCGCATCCCGGGGCTTTCATCGAGGTATTGGCGGATAATCTCTCCGTTACGTGAACGTGTCTGGTTCATCCAGCCCACCCGCGAGTTCTCCCCCAGCAGGCCGGAGAGCGTCAGGTAGGCGATGTACGCCGCCTCATTCTCCGAGGCACAATCATGCACATCGTACAAGTGCGGCTCTCCGCGTACAGGTGGTAGCGGCTGGATGGCGGCATTCCGATAAGCGCGCCTAGGGCCAGACGACCCAGGTATCGGGCGACGTGACCAGACTGCCGAGCGCCTCGCGGGGCGCGGACGCAAGCGCTTCGAGCGCCTTCTCCTGGGGGAGGGCGCGTGCCGCCAGCTGTCGCAGCCCCTCCGTGCGCTTCTGCCAGTCGACACGGCTCTGGCTCGCCTCCAGATAGCGGCCGGGCACGCGCTGGCCAAGCAGGAGCACGTCGTAGGCGAAGTCGCCGAACACCTCCTCCGGCTTGAAGAACTGCGACTGCCGGTAGGTGAGCGGCGTGCGCTCGCGGAAGAGGCCCACGCGCTCCTCCGCGCCACTGATATCGACTCCCTCGCGGCACGCCTGCCAGAACGGCGTCGAGAGCTTGCGGTTGAAGCGGTAGTGGATGGCGAGGAACCAGCGCACATCGTCCCAGTGTGCGTTCAGGGTGCGATTCACGATGCGGCGGATGGCCGTGTCGCGCTTCGAGCGGGGGAAGTTCAGCACGAGCTGGTTGATTTCGAGGATGATCATGTGCAGGCCGGTCGATTCGAGCGGCTCGACGAAGCCGTAGGAGTTGCCGATGGCGACCACGTTCCCCTTCCAGAAGTGCTCGCGCCGGCCTGTCCTGAAGCGAATCACGCGGTGCTCGCCCATGCCCGCGTTCTTCGCACGCATCTCCGCCACCGCTGCCTCGTCCGGGATGAAGCGCGAGGAGAAGACGTAGCCGCGGTGGTCGCCCTCCACCGAGGGCGTGTTCCAGCACCAGCCCGCGTCCATCGTCTCCGCCGTGGTGAACGGCTTGATGTGGCCGCCGTGGGGCACGTTCGCCACGATCGCGCGGTCGCAGAAGAGGCTGTCCTCGTAGCTCAGGAAGGGCGACCCCAGCGCCTCGCCCATGATCTCGGCACGGAAGCCGGTGCAATCGACGTACAGGTCGAAGCGTCGCTCCTCGCCGCCGTCCATGACGATGTGGTCGAGACCCTCGCCTTCCCCGGCGGGAACGAAGGCGGTGACGGAGCGTTCGAGCAGCTCCACGCCATCGCACACGGCCTCCTCGCGCAGGTACGCGACGAAGCGACCGTTGTCGAGGTGGTAGGCGAAGGGGATGCGGTCGATGAACGAGGTGAGCTTCCCGTCCTCGCCCGCGAGGATGGGCGCGCGCGCGTTCGAGATGAGCAGCGAGCCGAGCGAGTACTCGTTGAAGTCGCCGCCGTAGTAGACGGAATCGAGCACCGGCCCCGGGTGAAAGGCGTAGTTAAAGAAAGATTCGCCCGGCTGCCCCCACTCGAACTTCACCCCGAACTTCCAGGTGGGCCGCACCTTGCGGAACAGCTCATGCACGTCGCGCTCGAGGTAGGCGTGGAGGAACTTGACCATGATCGGGGTCGTGCCCTCGCCCACGCCGATGATGGGGATGGAGGGAGACTCGATGAGGGTGACGCGCAGGTGCGGCAGCTTCTTGCGCAGGGCGAGCGCGGTGAGGTAGCCGGCGGTGCCCCCGCCGATGATGCCCACGCTGCGATACTCCCCCGAAGCCGCCGTCACGCCGCTATCGTGCCACGAACCCACCTACCCCGCGTGTGCCGGAGAGCCACCGTCGGAGTCCAGCCAGCCCTTCTCCCGAAGCACCTGAAGCGCCAAGCGTATCTGACGCTGTGAGAATTGCCGCTTTTGCGGGCCCCAATCGTAGATACGCCCAACGATCTCTTCCTCGGTCGCGGATGGATACCTTGCAGCGATCCAGTGGACTGTCGTCAGCAGCTCCAAGCCGAACGACGACTCGAATCCATCAACGAGCGCACCCACACGGTCCAACCGCCCCTTCGTCTCTGGATGATCAGCAAGCCAGTCATCCGCATCCCTGACGGTACCCGGAACGAGTTCGATCTCCTTGCCAGGCGCATCCCCCCCATCGGCATAGCCTGAAATGTAATGCCCTTCAACCTTCTTCAGAACGTGCCGCAGGTTCTCCGCATACGGACCGTAGTACTCCTTCTGGAAGTTCAATCTCAGAGGCTCACCCGCAGTCTGCAGGAAGTACATGAGCTTGTGAACTTCCAGAAGCGTTATCGATGGATCGAGCAGGCCCTTGAGGTAGCGGTCGATCAGACTGACCAGTGCCACCCGCGCTAGCGTCATCTTCGGCGCGCCGGTCGAACGGTTGGGTCGACCATCGGTCGGTGCGCTGCCGGGTCCGAACACAACGGCCTTCAGATCATCGATGCCCTCCAGCACCGCTTCGATGCGCGGGCGCACCTCAGCCCACCGCAGGCCACCCAGATCGCTTCCGAGCGGCGGGAGCGCGATCGAGCGGATGTTCCGTTCTGTAATCTCCCGCGCCAACGCTTCAAGGCCAGCTTCGATGTCCCCCATCCGGCTCTTGCCCCGCCAATGACGCTTTGTCGGGAAGTTGATAATGTAGCGTGGGTTCGTCAGCCGACCCGTCTCGAACACGAACATCCGCCCAGGCGCAACCTCCCCACGCTTGCAGGCGGTCGCGTACGCTTTGAAGTTCTCGGGGAAGGTGTTCTTGAACTGGAGCGCAATCCCGCGCCCCATGACACCAACACAGTTGACACTGTTGACGACAGCCTCCACATCCTCGTTGAACAGGTCACCGGTCTTATGTTCGATCATGTGCCTTCAGCTAATAGTACCAGTTAATAGTACCAGTCTCGCCTGACCTCGACAGGCGGACGATGCACGGCTGCGTGGACCGTCCCCAGCGCCTGATTTCGGATTTCAGCGGACAGGACACCGATGCGCTCAACCAGATTCCACGAGAACGAGCGCTCCATCAGGAACTCAGCCTGCTTGCCCTCCTTTCGCTCGCCCCTCCAGTCGCGAGCCTGTATCGCGTCCCAGTTGAGCTTATCCAGTTGCCCAATATCCGAGTAGTCCTCGAAGTGATACGACCCGGCGTTGGATGTCGTGAAGGCCCAGCGTCGTTTGTGCTCATCCGCCCAAGCGGCCACCCGACGCAGATCTGTTTCCATGTGGATGATGGGACCTTGGCCGCCACGGTAGGCCAACTCAGAGTCGTTATGCTTGTGGATTACGTAGAGCATGACGGAGCGTGGGTAGAAGTAGAAGGGAACGCACTCTCCAACGTGGATATCGGGATGGCTGCTGAGAGTCAGCTCTTCGAGACGCCGCTGTTTGATCTTGCTCATCCCGATGCTGGTTCCGACCCCGCTGCGTTTCGCCATCTCTGCATCGCACCAAAGCTGATCCGCATCAATGATCGAGGGCAGCCGATCGACGTGGACGATGTGATAGAGCTTCGGTTCCACGGGAACCAGCGCGATCAGACTCCTTCCTGCAGAGGACACGGTACACCTCACGGCGGGTTCGAGCCTAGACGACAGCGACACAGGGATCCCCTCCCCCGCGCCCCAAACCGGTAAGATGCGCGTTCGCGGGAGGCGACGATGGAACTGGGAGCTGGCAAGACGGCGGTCGTGACGGGCGGCGGCAGCGGCATCGGCGAGGCACTCTGCCGTGCCTTTGCGGCGGAGGGCATGGCGGTCGTGGTCTCGGATATCGACCGCGATGCGGCCGAGGGCGTAGCGAAGGCGATCAGTGCGGGGGGTGGCAGCGCGATCGCCATCCGCACTGATGTCGCCGACCGCGCCTCCGTGAAGGCCCTCGCGGACGAGGCGTTCGCCGCCTTCGGAGGCGTGCACACACTCTGCAATAACGCGGGCGTGGTGACCTTCGGCCCCGCCGGCGAGATGAGCGACGCCGACTGGGACTGGGTGATGTCGGTGAACCTGGGCGGCGTGGTGAACGGTGTAACGCAGTTCCTCCCGCGCATGATCGAGCAGGGGGGCGAGGCGCACATCGTGAACACGGCTTCGAGCGCGGGTCTTTTCGCACCGCCGGGCATGGCCTCCTACGTGGCCTCGAAGCAGGCCGTCGTGGGCATGTCCGAGCACCTGCGCGCGGATCTCGCGTCGCTCGGCATCGGCGTCTCCGTGCTCTGCCCGGGCGGAGTGGCGACACGCATCGTGGAGGCGGGACGGAACCGACCGGATGCGCACGGCGGCCCTGAGGACGTGCCCGATCACGCCGAGCCCATCCGCCAGGGGATTGCGGCGGGCATGCCGCCAGAGGAGGTCGCGGGCCGCGTGCTCGACGCCATCCGTGAGAACGCGCTCTACATCGTCACGCACGAGGACACGCGCGAGGGCGTGGAGGCCCGCCTCGAAGCCATGCGCGCGGCTTTCGCGAGCTGAGGCAGACCGCCGCACGGTCGGTCGCCAGCGCAAGGGGGGGCGCTGCGTGCCTCGTCGCGCACTCGAAGCTCTCCGCCGCGGACGCCACTCTCGACTGGCTGCGGAGCCATCTCGCAACGCTGCCCTCGCCTGCCGCCCCAGCGTGAGCCTTCGCATGGGCATCGCCGTCTGGCTCGCGCTCGCCGTCCTCGCGACAGGGGCGTGCGGCGGGGGGAGGGAGGGAGGGGGCGGGGAGCGCCGCGAGACCATCACGGTGCTGGCGGCGGCTTCGCTCACGGACGCCTTCGGAGAGCTGGCGGAGGCATTCGAGGCGACGCATCCGGGCGTGATGGTCCGCCTCGCCTTCGCCGGCTCGGCGACACTCCGCACACAGGCGCTCGAAGGCGCCCCCGCCGACGTGTTCGCGAGCGCGAGTCCCGACGAAGTCGAGGCGCTCGCCGCCGCCGGTCTCGTCGTCGAGCAGCGAGCGCTCGCGGAGAACACGCTCGTGGTGGCAGCGGCGAGGCAAGGCGGGGAGAGAGTCGCCACCTTCGCGGACCTCGCTGAGCCCGGCCTGCGCCTCGTGCTCGCCGCCGAGACCGTGCCCGCGGGCCGCTACGCACGCCGGGCGCTCGCGCTCGCGGACACGGCGGGCACCCTCGCCCCGGACTTCGCTGCGCGCGTGCTCGCGAACGTCCGCAGCAACGAGCCGAGCGTGCGCGCTGCCCTCGCAAAGGTCGAACTCGGCGAGGCTGACGCCGCCATCGTCTACGCGAGCGATCTCGCGGGCGCGATGCGCCCCGGCGTGCGCGCGGTGGCCATCCCCGCGCGCTTCCAGGCGCCCGCCGGCTACCGTATCGCGCTCCTCAGCAAGCGCGCGTCCGCACGCGCCTTCCTCGCCTTCGCCACCTCGCACGCAAGCGCCGCCATCCTCGCGCACCACGGCTTCGCGCCCGCCGGGGGAGCTCCGTGAGCAGCCTGGGCGGTCGCGCGCGTCTGGCCGGCCTGGCGCTGCTGATCGCGCTCTTCGCGCTCTTCTTCCTGCTGCCCTTCGCGGGGCTGCTCGAACGCGGCCTGCGCGACCCCGACGCCTGGGACGCCGTCACGAGTGCGACCGCGCGCGACGCGCTCGCGCTCTCGCTCTGGACCTCGACGCTCGCGCTCGCCATCGCCATCGTCACGGGCACGCCGGTGGCCTACTGGCTGGCGCGCGCGCGCTTCCACGGCAAGGGTGCCGTAGAAGCGCTCATCGACCTGCCGATCGTCCTACCCCCGACGATCGCGGGGGTAGCGCTGCTCACAGCATTCGGACGCAACGGCCTGCTGGGCGAGCCCCTCGACAGCTGGTTCGGCCTGACGCTCGGGTTCAGCACCACCGCCGTGGTCATGGCGCAGCTCTTCGTGGGCGCGCCCTTCTACGTGCGCGCCGCGCGAGCTGGCTTCGCGAGCGTCGACGCACAGTACGAACGGGTCGCGCTCACGCTCGGAGCGTCACGGCTGCGCGCCTTCGTGCGAATCGTGCTGCCGCTCAGCTGGCCCTCGCTGGCAGCCGGAGCGGCGCTCTGCTGGGCACGGGCGCTGGGCGAGCTGGGCGCCACACTCATCTTCGCCGGCAACCTGCAGGGCGAAACGCAGACGATGCCGCTCGCGATCCTGAGCGCCTTCGAGAGCGCCTCGGGGCTCACTGCCGCCGTCGCCCTGTCGCTGCTGCTGCTCATCGTGGCGCTCGTCGCGCTCGCCGCCTTCTGGCTCATCTCGCCGCGCATGCGGGAGCCGCTATGACACTCGACCTGACCGCGCGCACACAGATTGGCGGCTTCTCCTACGACGCCCGGCTCGACGCCGGACACGAGATCGTCGTGCTCTTCGGGCACTCCGGCGCGGGCAAGAGCCTGACGCTGCAGCTCGTCGCGGGACTGCAGCGCCCGGCGGAAGGCCGCATCGTGATCGGGGGCGAGCCCGTCTTCGACTCACGCACGGGGCTCGACCTCCCCCCGCAGCGGCGGCGGATCGGCTACGTCGTCCAGGACCTCGCCCTCTTCCCGCACCTGACCGTGGCCGAGAACGTCGCCTTCGGCATGAGCGGCGCGAGCCGTGAGCGCCGTCTTGGCGATCTCCTCGACCTGATGCACCTCGACGGCCTGAGCGACCGCAAGCCGCGGTCGCTCAGTGGCGGACAGCAGCAGCGCGCCGCCCTCGCCCGCGCCCTCGCCCGCGAGGCCAGCCTGCTGCTGCTGGACGAGCCCTTCAGCGCGCTCGACGAGTCGCTGCGGGCAGAGCTACGGCGCGAACTGATCCGGCTGCGCAGCGAGCTCGGCCTGAGCATTGTGTTCGTGACGCACGACCTGCGCGAGGCCCACCTCGTGGCCGACCGCCTCGCCGTGTTCGATGCGGGACGCCTGCTGCAGTTCGATGGCCGCGAGCGCGTCTTCCGGCAGCCTGCCAGCAGCCGCGTCGCCGAGCTCACGGGCGTGGCCAACATCCTGCGTGGCAGGGTGGCAGCAGCGCGGGGGACCGAACTGGTAGTCGAGGCCGGCGGCGCACGGCTGCACGCGGCCGTGCCCGAGGGCTGGCATCCCCTCCCGGGCGAGGCCGTCGACCTCGCCATCCGCGCGGAGCGCATCAACCTGCGGCGGCTGGACGCGGACCACCCCGATCAGCCGAACCTCGTCCGCGCCGCCATCCGTGAAGAGCTGGCTTACGGCGCGACCCACACCCTGCGTTTCACATCGAGCCTCGGGCAACCGGTCGAGGTCGAGCTCGCCTCGCGCCCCTACGAAGTGATCGGGGTGGCGGCGCAGAAGTCGTGGACACTGGAGCTACCGCCCGCGGACCTTCACGTAATGCCGGTCGCATCCGCCTCTCGCCCGGGTTCCGCGAGCGCTTCGGCGACGACCGCGTAGACAGGGTCGGAGCGGCCGGGGACGGGGCTGAGGTCGAAGGCACGCGGCGGACCGAAGACGTTCGCGGTTTCGAAGTAGAGCGCCACCAGGTTCGCGCGCTGCTCATCGCCAAGCAGCTGCCAGACGCGGATCGCCTTCATCGGGAACATGCGGTTCGAGAACGTCACGGCGAAGGGCGCGCCCGGCTTGAGCACGCGGCCCACCTCCGCGAAGACGGCGAACGGCTGCGTGAGGTACTGCACTGAGACGCACACGGCGGCGCCGTCGAACTCACCCGTCGCGTAGGGCAGCACGGGATCGCGGTTGAGGTCGTGGATCGTGCGACGCGTGAGGACGGGGTTCCGGTCGAGCTCGATCTGGTTGAGGCCCAGTCCCGTCACGCTCGCATAGCGCACATCCGCAGGAAGGTGGGAGACCCAGCTCGACATGAGGTCGAGGATGTGGCCACCAGCAGGCAGGATACGACGGTAGAACTCACCGATGGCGGCAATCGCCGGATCATCGATGTGGTTGACGAGCCGCGGCTGGGCGTAGAAGCGCCCATCGTCCGACTCATCGACACGACGGAAGTGCTCTGCGCGAAGCGGGCCCTCTTCCCCAGCCTCAGCGGGCAGCGACACTCGCTCCCTGCTCGACGAGGACCGCTTCGTAGAACTTCGCGTGCGGGTGACCGTCGATGACACCTGCGGGCGGTCCAGCCTGGGCGTGCGCGCGCCTGAAGTGGTCGGACTGCGCCCAGGCGAGGAAGGCCGCGCGAGACTCCCAGATCGTGTGAGAGATGTAGTCACCCGCGTCATCGCCTTTGAGCAGGGAGAACTGCACGAATCCGTCGAGCTCCTTCAGGGAGCTTTCGCGCCCCCTCCAGACCTCCTCGAACTCCTGCGCGCGGTCGGGGTTGACGTTGAAGTGGTTCATCGCGATGAACATCGGCTTGCCTTCACTTTCTCCCGAACGTTCCAGGCCGTTGCACCGCACGGACCGGACGGGCGGCCTGCCTCTATCATAGATGGCAATCGACTCTTCGATCTGCCACCGCCGGACCGAGTACGGAGCGGGCAGCGTCTCACAGGCCGCCCTGCTGTAGGCACGACATCGTCCGCAAGCCGGTAGAAGGCGGTCCCGTGGGTTGCGCCCATGGCTTCGATCTCGCGTTCGAAGGCGTTCGCCTCCTCCAGGCCTCGACGGCCCTGTTCATCCAACCGGTGGCCCCTCGATCAGCGCGCTCATGTCGCCACGGCTCGCCATCGCGCCTCCGCACCGCCACCAGTGTATGCGGGCGGTATGCGGGCGCTCGCACCTCCGCGTGGGGCCCCCTTGGCCACGATGACGGGCAGACCCGTATCATTCGGACAATGGTGCGATTCGCCGCCAACCTGAACTTCCTCTTCACCGAGGCGCCTTTCCTCGATCGCTTCGCGCTGGCGAAGGCGCACGGGTTCCCGGCGGTCGAGTACCCCTTTCCCTACGCCCACCCCGAGGAGCAACTCGCCGCGCTGCTGCGCGAGCACGGGCTAACGCAGGCGCTCATCAACCTGCCGGCGGGCGACTGGGCTGCTGGCGACCGTGGCATCGCCTGCGATCCACGACGGACGGACGAGTTCCGCGAGGGCATCGCCGCCGCCGTCCGCTACGCGAAGGCGCTCGGCTGCCCGCGCGCGAACTGCCTCGCGGGCGTCCCGCCGCCGGGTGTTTCTGCTGCGGAGGCGCGCCACACGCTCGTCGCGAACCTTCGCCAGGCGGGCGCGGCCTTCCGCGACGCCGGCCTGCAGCTGCTCATCGAGCCCATCAACACGCGCGACATCCCCGGCTTCTTCGTGAACACCAGCACCCAGGCACTGGCGATCATCGACGAGACCGGCGACGACCTCGTGGGGCTGCAGTACGACGCCTACCACATGCAGATCATGGAGGGTGACCTCGCCCGCACCGTGGAGGAGAACCTTGGCCGCATCGGCCACATTCAGATCGCTGACAACCCCGGACGCCACGAGCCGGGCACGGGTGAGGTGAACTACGGCTTCTTCCTCCGCCACCTCGACGCGATCGGCTACGAAGGCTGGGTGGGATGCGAGTACGCACCCGCCACGACGACTGAGGCGGGCCTGGGCTGGTTCAGGGATGCCGTCGCGTCCGGCGAAGGCGCGCCATGACCAGGATCGCGTTCATCGGACTTGGAATCATGGGGCGGCCGATGGCGGGGCATCTGCAGGCTGCGGGCCACAACCTGTTCGTCGTACGCCACATCTCGCCCCTGCCGGAGGAGCTGCTGGCGGGCGGCGCCGTAGAGTGCGCCACAGGCGCGGAGGCGGCCGCGCACAGCGAGGTCGTCATCACGATGGTGCCGGATACGCCTGATGTCGAGGAGGTGCTGTTCGGTGCGGGTGGGGTGGCCGAGGACTTGCAACCGGGAACGACCGTCGTGGATATGAGCTCGATCTCGCCGATCGCGACGAAGCGCTTCGCGGAGCGCATCGCCGATCGCGGCGGCGCCTACCTCGATGCCCCCGTCTCTGGCGGCGAGGTAGGCGCGAAGGCGGCGAGCCTCACGATCATGGCCGGTGGCGCCGCTGAGACCTTCGAGCGGGTTCGCCCGCTGTTCGACCTGATGGGCACGAACGTCACCCTCGTGGGGGAGGCAGGCGCGGGCCAAACGTGCAAGGTGGCGAACCAGATCATCGTCGCGCTCACGATCGAGGCCGTCGGCGAGGCGCTGCTCTTCGCCTCGAAGGCGGGAGCCGACCCCGCGCGCGTGCGCGAGGCGCTCATGGGCGGCTTCGCCGGATCACGCATCCTCGAGGTACACGGCGCACGCATGGTCGAGCGCACGTTCGCGCCCGGCTTCCGCCTTACGCTCCACCAGAAGGATCTCGGCCTCGCGCTCGAGGGGGCACGCGCACTGGGCATCAGCCTGCCGAACACGGCCACCGCCCAGGAGCTGATGAACGCCTGCGCCGCACACGGCTGGAGCGACCTCGACCATTCCGGCCTTGTGAAGGCGCTGGAGGCGCTCGCCGGCCACGAGATCAGCTGAGACACGGAGCGATTGCGCAGCCGTATGCGACAATGCGGGCAGCCGTGCTGGTCGCTGATCTACGCGGCTGCCGAGAAGGGAAGACGATGGCGATCCAGGAAGTGGGCGTGGTGGGATGCGGCGTCATGGGCGCCGGTATCGCCCAGGTCTGCGCTGCCCATGGCTACCGTGTGCGTGTGACCGAGGAGGATCCCGAGCGGCTCGAACAGGGCCTCGCGACCATCCGGCGGCGGCTCCGCCGCGAGGTCGAGCGCGGACGCCTCAGCCGCGAGCGCCACGACCGCACGATCGCCCGCCTGCACAGCGCGGAGACGCTCGACGGCTTCGCCCGCAGCGACCTCGTGATCGAAGCCGTGGTCGAGGATCTGGCGGTCAAGAAGCGGCTCTTCGAGGAATTGGGCACCCTATGCAAGCCCGACGCCATCCTCGCAAGCAACACCTCCTC
Organism: Tepidiformaceae bacterium; assembly: GCA_963422605.2. Classification (GTDB taxonomy): domain Bacteria; phylum Chloroflexota; class Dehalococcoidia; order Tepidiformales; family Tepidiformaceae; genus UBA2991. The sequence continues at coordinate 1,832,210 of CAXXUF010000002.1, read as the reverse complement.
GCTCTCGCTCAGCGAGATGGCCGCCTCCTCGGGCCACCCCAAGCGGGTGATTGGCATCCACTTCTTCAATCCCCCCACGGTGCTACCCCTCGTGGAGGTGATCTCCTCGGAGAGCACTTCGCAGGAGACGATCGACGCGGCGATGGCATTCTGCGATTCAATCGACCGGCTGACGGTGCGGGTGAAGGACTCGCCCGGGTTCATCGTGAACCGCCTGCTCGTGCCCTTCATTTTCGATGCCATCCGCATGGTGGAGGGGGGCATCGCCAGCGCCGGGGACGTCGATCAGGCGTGCAAGACAGGGCTCAACCACGCGCTCGGGCCGCTCGCCACCGCCGACCTCATCGGGCTCGACACGATGATCCACATCAGCGACGCCATGTTCGAAGAGTACGGCGAGGCGCGCTTCAAGGCGCCCACCATGCTACGGCGGCTCGTCTCACTCGGTCACCTGGGACGCAAGAGCAACCGCGGCTTCTTCGAGTACGACTGACAGGAGGTAGCCGTGTCCCTGCTCTATGAGGCCAGCGACCACATTGCCACGATCACTATCAACCGCCCGCAGGCGCTGAACTCAATCGACCTCGAAACGTGGCGCGAACTCTCCGAGGCATGCGCCCGCCTCGAAGCCGACGACGACGTCTGGGTCGGGATCATCACGGGCGCGGGCGACCGCGCCTTCAGCGCCGGTGCGGACCTGCGCGAGACGATCCCGGCACTGATCGACGACCCCCGCGGTGCCCCCTACGACGAGCCACCCACGATCATGCGCGGGCAGGTGGTGACGAAGCCGCTGATCGCCGCCGTGAACGGCCTCGCCCTCGGCGGCGGCCTCGAGATCGTGCTCGCCTGCGACCTGCGCATCGCCGCCGAGGGCGCGCGCTTCGGCTCGCCCGAGGTGAATCTGGGGCTGATCCCGGGATGGGGCGCCACCCAGCGGCTGCCGCGCGAGCTGCCCTGGGCGGTCGCCGCCCACATCGCGCTCACCGGCGACCAGTTGGGCGCTGGTACTGCCCTCGAAGTGGGGCTCATCAACGAGGTCGTGCCCGCCGACCGCCTGCAGGCGGCCGCCCGCCAGCTCGCGGAGAAGCTCTGTTCGCGTGGCCCGCTCGCCCTGCGTGCGGCCAAGCGGGCCATGACCGAGGGGCTTGAACTGTCGCTCGAAGATGGCCTCGCGCTCGAACATCGCCTCTTCGACGACCTCGCCTACACCGAGGACGCGAAGGAGGGTGTCGCCGCCTTCCAGGAGCGCCGCGCGGCGACCTTCCTGGGACGCTGACACGAGCGTCCCGCACTACAGGATCCGCCAGTAGCCGGCGAAGTGATGCTCGCCGACGCCCGAGGGCGAATTGAAACGCACCCGCCACTCGGCTAGATTCGCGGGGCTTCGCGGTCGGGCGCGCCAGCGTGCGTGCACCGCGACGAAGGGGTGACCGTGGCAACGAAACTTGACGACTACGCCATCCACCAGATCGTCGAGAACATGGAGCAGGTCGAGGGGCGCAACCCGCGCTGGGTCGATGAGCTCTGGTTCCACACCGGCGCGACCGATGGCTCCCTCAGCGTGGCGGGCCACATGGGCGTGTATCCCGCCACCGCCACGATGGACGCCGCCGTCAGCGTCGCGCACGGGGGCAAGCAGTATGATGTGCGCTTCGGGCGGCGTGTGGCAGGCGACCGCGACCGTCGCGAGGTCGGCGGCATCAGCGCCGACATCCTCGACCCGTTCCGCGCCTGGCGCTTCCGGCTGGAGCCTGCGGATGGCCAGGCAATCAGCTTCGACCTCGAATTCGCCTTACCCAACCAGCCGATGGAGGTCGCGGGACCGGTCCAGCACCGGCGCGACGGCCGCCAGCTGATCTGGGACCTCTACCAGTACGCACAGACGGGCACGGCGAGCGGCAGCGTCACGGTCGAGGGCGAGACGATCGCGGTGGAGGGGACGGTGGGCGCCCGCGAACGCTCGTGGGGCGTGCGGCCCGTGTTCGGGCAGGTTCCCCACCTGGGCCGCCCGCCGAGCTCGATCGGGAGCCATTCCCTCTGGCTGGCAGCGCTCACCACAGGATTCTCCTGGTGGTTCTGGCGCATCGAGGCGGATGGAGCCCACTCCGGCGCGGCCGGCGCACTCAACGACGACACCGGGCGCACCCGCTTCGACGGCTGTGGAGCCGGCCCGCACGGCGATGGAGAGCCGGTCCGGTTCACCAGCGCCGTGCCTTCCCTCACGTTCGAGAGCGACGGCAAGCGGCTCAGGGGCGGCACGGTCGAGGTCCACGACTGGGATGGCGGTGTCCACGATCTCACACTGAAACCGCTCAGTACCATCTACGCCAAAGGGCTCGGCTACGGCCACCCCGACTTCCGCCACATCGAGTACAAGGACGGCGTCAGCCAGATGGAGACGCACGACACCACCGACGCGGCGACTCGCGCGCGCCTGCTCGACAACGACTCCGGCCACATCAATCCATTCGCGATCGAGCACTTCTGCGAGGTCACAATGGGCGAGCTGACCAGCTACGGCGTGGTCCGCCTGAGCATCTAGCGAGGAGAGAGCGATGACGATGCTGACCGAGCTCGACGAGCATTTCTACCACCAGACACCCAGCCCCGTGGACGCGATCCGCGATTCGGACCCGCGCTTCGTCGATCAACACTGGTTCCAGTGCATGGACGTGGAGGGGCGCTGGATCGTGGGTGCCAACTGGCCAGTCTGGCCCAACAGCGGGATCATCGAGAACGGCCAGATCATCGTTCACGGCGACACGCAGTACAACCTGCGCTATTCGAGCACGATCCAGCCGGACGGCTACCGCTCGGCGCGCGTCAACCAGCGCGTCGGCCCAGCCACCATGGAGGTTATCGACCCGCTGCGCACGGCGCGCTTCACGCTCGCGGCGGACAACCCCTGGGGTGTCAGCTACGACCTCACCATGGACACCTGGCTGCAGCCCGTGCAAACGCGCACGCCGATCGCCTTCGCGGGATCCCCGAGCCTCCCCGGCGTGCTCCCCTACTTCGAGATCATGGGGCGCTGGACGGGCGAGCTGAACGTCGACGGCCAGACGTATGAGGTGAACCATGAGAACACCTGGGGCCAGCGCGACCGCTGCTGGGCGAGCCTCGGCGGCGAGCGCTGGCAGGGATGGGTGGGGCCCATGCCGGGCGGGACGGGCGTCTCGCCCCGTGGCGGCGGGCGCATCCACTGGCACAGCCACATCCAGTTCGACGACATCGGTTTCTGGTGGTGGATGGACGAGTTCCTGGGCAAGCCCCGCCTCGGCGGCACCCTCGCCGATAACCGCGGCGGCCACTTCGACGGCGCCGTCACCTGGCCCATCGACGATGCCCGCGAGCAGATCCGCATCGTCGACTTCACCGACATCGATATCGCCACCCAGCCGAACACGAAGAAGTTCCAGGCGGCACAGATCACGCTCATCGACGAGTACGGCGAGGAGTACGCGCTCGAGTTCGAGATTCTCAAGCCAAACGCCACCCGCCACATCCGCGGTGAGGGCTACGGCCAGCCCCGCTTCCTCGGCGGCTGGCAGGGCGACTGGCACGAGGAGTACGACAAGTACGACCTGAGCGACTTCGCGAACTACAAGGATTTCGCACCCCAGCTCTGGGACGGTGAGCACGCCGTCCGCTGCCGCTACAACGGCCGTGAGGGCATCGGCCACATGGAGATGAGCGGCACGCCGCCCCTCCCCCAGTGGGGTTTCGTCTAGCCAGCGGCAGGCTGGCAAGCCAATTGTTCTCCCCAATTGTTCTCCCCACCCACTTGGCCAATTCATGGGCATCTCCCATTATTGCACAGGCGGGAAGGGGAGTGCTCCTGAATGCTTTCCTCCTCTGGAGCCCCCCTCCTCGCCAGTCACGTGTAGGAGGGATCGCCAATGCAGCGCACTGACACAGACCCCCAACCCAGCTTTGCCAGTGAATTCCAGGCGCAGGCCAGGCAGGAGCTCAGTCGCCTTGAAGCGAATCTGCGAGAGCTCGACGCAGAGCTGGCCGCCCTTCAGCGAAAGCGCAATCGCGTAGCAGAGGCAGTAGGCCACCTGCAAGGGCTTCAAGGGGTGCTTCCTATCGAGGACGACGAGGAAGCGCCTGACCCGGGTTTTGCCGCGCCCGCATCGGCATCCAAATCCCGGCGTGTAGCGGACGCAGACCTCGTTGTGGACTACCTGGCGGAGATTGGCCAACCAACACACTACCGCCAGCTCTACCAGGCGCTTGCGCAGCGTGGCTTGGCTGTAGGAGGAAAAGACCCCGCAAACACACTGCTTTCCCGATACTTCAACGACCCGCGCCTCGAGCGGGTCGCACGGGGAACCTACGCATTGAAGGAGGCAACCCAGTGACCGCGATCACCGAGAGCTTCGGGCGTAGCGCGATGCTGGCGGTGGCAAACAACTACAAATCCGTCGCCGAGGCGCTGATGGAGCTGATCGATAACCCGTTCGATAAACGTCGCGGGCGGCGTCTGACCATCTCGATCACGATCGACAAGAAGCACGACCGCGTCACCATCACTGACGAGGGTGGCGAGGGTATGAACGACCAGGGCTTGCAGGATTGGATTCTCTGGGGCGAAGGCCCGCAACACGCCGCCGGTGACATCGGTCAGTACCACATCGGCGGCAAGTCCGCAGCAATCTATCTGGCCGAGGGGCTGGAGATCGTGTGCCGCAAGTCCGGTGAAGAAGAAATCTGGCGGTTTCACGATCCCTGTTGGGGCAGTCGGGAGGAGGCTCTGGATTCGTCGCCTATCACTAATCTACCACAATCTGCGTTGCGCTGGCCCCACCAAGCCCCGCCGCCAGGGACTGGCTTCACGAAAGTTACCCTCAGCGGGCTGAGGAAGAATCGCTACGAGGTCGGGATTCTGTCCGGGCGGCTGGCGGATACCTATCGCTCCCTCATCGAGAGGGACGAGTGCACAATCCAGGTCAACGGCAAGGCAGTCGCCACGCGCGCCATTCCGTGGTCATCCTCAATCGATATCGTGAAGATTCCCCGAATCGAGGTTTTTCCGGGCGTCCGGGTGGTCGGGCAGGTGGGCGCCATCGACCGGGACAGGGTTCCCGACGCACGAGGCAGCCGCATCACCGCTGGAGTCCGAACCGAGTTCAACGGACGCAAGATCACCGACGGCGAAGAGTTCGAACACAAGCTCTCCGGCAAGGGCAACCTACAGCGGGTCTACGGCGAGATCGAGATTCGGGGACGCGGACTAAAGCCAAACCTGGTGAAGACCGGATGGTCTCAAGACAGCGACGCGTGGACGGCACTGGAGAAATTCATGCACGAGCGCATGCAGCCCGTCGTCACGCATCTCGGTCGTATCTCGGAGTCACGGCCAGCCTCTCGCGAGGAACGGAAGCGTGCAAACAGCGCACGCCGCCGCGTGCAAGAGGCCTTTCGGAAGCTGCAGAGCCTACATCTGCCCCACAGCCAGAACGGGCGGGAGCCCTCTGGTGAGGGCACCGGACCGGGCGGACGCAAACGGCCAGAGCGGGAGGGGACGACTCGCACAGAGGCGTCTTCAACGAGGAAGCGACGCCCCATCACGGAACGGACACCCCCACCAGACGATCCAGTTGGCCGGCTGCTTCGCCGGGTTAGCGAGATCCCGCCAGTCATCCTGGATGCGCTCGGAGCGCAAACGTCTCGAACACAGTGGCGCGACGCTGACGACGGGATACGCTCCATCGTCGTGAACACGGATTACCCCCTCTATACATCCCTCGGGAGCAATGAGGACTACGTATTTGAATCACTGGTCAGACATCTCGTCGATGAGGATTCAGCCTCGGTTGCGGAGGCTCGTGACCTGTTTGACCAGATCATCTGGCTGGACAAGGGGCCCGCGCTTCCTGCGGGAAGGGCAACGCAATGAGCGCGTCGTTCGCGGGGAAGGCGATTATCGTCACAGGCGCGGCCTCGGGGATGGGGCGGGGTGTGGCAGAGCTGCTCGCGGAGCGCGGCGCGCGCATCGCCATCCTCGATCCGGCGGCGGCGGGCCTCGCGGAGACAGAGCGCATGCTGTTGGAGGCTGGCCACGAGGTCATCGCCGGGCCTGTCAGCGTAGCCGACCCGGAGGCCGTGGAGCGGTTCGTCGCGCAGGTACGCTCGGCCTGGGGCGGCATCGACGGGCTCGTCCATTGCGGCGCCATCCTGCGCTACGCGGGCACGCTCGAAACCGATCTGGCGACATGGCACGAGGTCATCGCGGTGAACCTGACGGGCACGTTCGTCATCGGGCAGGCAGTGGCGAAGGCGATGGTGGCGGACGGGCGCAAGGGCGCGATCGTGAACGTCGCCTCGGTGGCGGCGGTGATGGGCCTGCCCAACCTCGCCGCCTACTCCGCCTCGAAGGGCGGGGTGGCGGCGCTCTCCCGCTCGATGGCGATCGAGTTGCTTCCGCACGGCATCCGCGTCAACTCCATCTGCCCGGGCTTCGTCGAGAGCGGCATGACCGAGGACATCCTGGCCGAGGAGGGAGCACGCGAGCGCATGGGCCAGCAGACGGCCACGGGCGCGATCTGCGGCCCGCGCGACATCGCCGAGGCGTGCGCGTTCCTCCTCAGCGAAGAGAGCGCGGGGTACATCGTGGGAAACAGCCTGATGGTGGATTCGGGCGTATCGGCCCGCTAGCATGCGCCCGCCGGGCGCGGGCGAGGAGTGAAGGCGATGGGCATCCGCGGAGTGGGCCACACCTCGATCACGGTGCGTGATCTCGATCGCGCGATCGCCTTCTACCAGCTCCTCGGCTTCGCGGACACGGGCACGCGCCTGCACCTCGACAACGAGTTCATCGAGACGCTTCAGGCCATCCCCGGGACGGACATCACGGCAGCCGTGCTCAACCTGAACGGCTACGCGCTCGAACTCATCACCTATCACGCGCCCGCGGGCTACGAACGCAACCCCCTGCGCACCTCCGACGTGGGCGGCTTCCACCTCTGCGTGAGCGTAGACTCAGCCGACGAGGAGTACGCTCGCCTGAAGGCCGCGGGCATGGAATTCAAGTCCGGGGTGCTCGACTACGAGGGCGGCATCCGCGTCGTCTACGGCTGGGACCCCGACGGCAACACCATCGAGCTGCTCTCGCAAGCGCCCGCGCCCATCGGTTGAGCACACGGCGGCCTGCCCGCTACGGCAGGTCGATCTCGATCGCGGAGACCCTGGCAGGGCCATCGCCGGTGTTTGTCCACGAGTGAAGCGTGTTGTCGCCCTCGATCACGAGGTCGCCCTCCCGGACGGTCACCGACTCGCCGCCGTCGAGGTCAAACGCCAGCTGACCTTTCGCAATGTAGACGTAGACGTCGCAGTGGACGGCGTGCCAGCCCGTCGACTTCCCCGGCTCGAACTCGACGACGAGCCAGCGTCCGCCGGTACCGGCGGGCACGTCGAAGTCGAGGGTGCCGCTCCCGGGAAGCTCGCGCTTCTCCGCAATCACGGCCTTGCCGGCAACGTTGTTACGTGTGCGGATGAACGTGCTCACGCGCGCCGCACCCGACGCCCTCCCTTGTAGACGATGAGCAGGTGGAGCCGGTCCCCGCTGCCGGACGCCGTTACCGGAGCGAGCTGCATCGAGACGACCTCGTTTGCGATGTGGGCGTCGAGCCACTCGTCCGCGGCGCGCTCAAGGGCGGCGGCGCCCTCCGCCACGAGAACGGCGGCGTACAACTCGCTCGCGCTCGTTCCGATTGGCGCGCTCATGGCGAGGTGAAGGTACGCGCCCATCGCAGGCATGGGCAAGCCCTCCCGCGCAACGCAGCGCCGGCGCGATCAGAGCTCGCCGAGCAGCCAGCCGATCGACGCCCCGATGATGGCGACGGGGATGGTATTGATCAGGAACCAGTTCAGCGGCACGCCGTTCCTCCGCGCCACAGATTGTACGGCCCCGTCAAGGCGCACGCCGCAGAGAAGCCGCTACCGCTAGAATCCCCGGGCATGCGCGCGTTCGACGTGATCGTAGTGGGCGCGGGACCGGCGGGGAGCACGACCGCGCGCGAGCTCGCCGCCTCGGGCGTGCGCGTGCTCGTCGTCGAGCGCGCCGCGTGGCCGCGCTACAAGGCCTGCGGTGGGGGCGTTCCCCTGCGTGCGGAGCGCTTGCTGCCTTTCCCCATCGACAGCGTCGTGGAGGACTCGGTCGCGCAGATCGAGGTCTCGGCGCGTGGGGCTCAACTGTTCACGAAGCGCTCCCCCCACGGCCCCTTCGCGCGCATGGTTATGCGCGATCGCTTCGACGCCCTCCTGCTGGAGCACGCGCAGCACGCGGGCGCGGAGGTACGCACGGACACCACCGTGCGGGAGCTCGACCTCAACGGTCGCGCGCGCGTTCGTGCGGACGGTTTCGAGGCGGAGGCGGAGGCGCTCATCTGCGCCGACGGCGCGCATTCGCCGGTGGGGCGGATGGCGGGGCTGGGGCAAGGCCTTGCCGAGTGCGCCGCCTGGGAGGTGGAGGTGCGGGGCCGCCCGCGACGCAACACGGACGGGGAGGCGTCGGCGCTCATCGACCTCGGCTACGACCCCCGCGGTTACGCCTGGCTCTTCCCCAAGGAGGATCTGCTCTCCATCGGTATCGTGCTACCGCGCGAGCAGGCGGGACGCATGAAGGCGCTCGTCGAACGCTACCGCGCACGGCTCGGCCTGGAGGACGCGGAGGTGGCGATCGCGCGGGGCCACAAAATCCGCCTCCGCCGCGGCGGAGAGCCGATCGCGAGCGAGCGGGTTGCGCTCGCGGGCGACGCGGCGGGCCTCGCCGATGAGTTCACCGAGGAGGGCATCTCCTACGCTATCCATTCGGGCAGGCTCGCCGCGCGCGACACCCTGCGCATGCTTGCAGACGGCGGCGGCCTGTGGCGCTACCAGGCCAGCGTGGAAGCGGAGATTCAGCCGGAACTCACCGCCGCGCGGACGATCGCTTACATGTTCTACGGCACGCTGCAGCGCGCGGCGCGGCCCTGGATGCTCGCGAGCGCGCACACACCATTCCTGTGGAGCTCGTTCTTCGCGGTACAGCGCGGCGAATCGAGCTACGCCCGCGAGGCGCGACGCGCGGGGCCGCTCGCCCCCCTCGCCGCCGCGTTGCTGCGCCGCCAGGACGCGCGCGCGTCGCGGGCGGCCTTGCCGCAATCGCGGGCACGCCCGTAGGCTGGAGTGCGACTACCTTCCCCTGGAGCTTCACCGCCATGACTCAGAGTGCGACGCGCGAAGTGCGCCCCGACGGCCGGCTCCGGCTCCCGCCCGGTCAGCGGCTCACCGAGGGCTGGCCCGTGCTCCACTACGGCGCCATCCCGCGGCTGGACACCGAGGCCTGGCGCTTCCACGTCTGGGGCCTCGTCGAAGAGGAACGCAAGTTCACCTGGGACGAGTTCAACGCCCTCGGCGAAGTGGCCGATACGAGCGACATCCACTGCGTGACGACCTGGAGCAAGTTCGACAACGAGTGGGCGGGCGTGCCTTTCCGCGCCCTCTACGAGGCGATCCAGGTGAAGCCCGAGGCAAAGGTCGCCATGGTGCACAGTTACGGTGGCTACACGACCAACGTGCCCCTCGATGATCTGCTCGCCGAGGGCGTGCTCTTCGCGCGAACACACAACGGCGAGCCGCTCACGAAGGAGCACGGCTGGCCCATGCGCCTCGTCGTGCCCAACCTCTACTTCTGGAAGAGCGCGAAATGGGTGGGCGGCCTGCAGTTCATCGCCGAGGACCGCCCGGGCTTCTGGGAGATGTACGGCTACCACATGTACGGTGACCCCTGGCAGGAGCAGCGCTACTCGTAGCGATTCACTCCGCAGCCGCCAGCAGGCCCTCGGCGGCGGTGCGGTTGGCTGGCGTATCGCCACCCAGCATGAGCGCGATCTCGTCCCGGCGCGCTTCGGCGCGCACCTCGCGGATGTCGCTCCACGTGCGCGCCTGCCCGCTCTCCTTTGTGACCACGAAGTGGTGCTCGGCGAAGGCAGCCACCTGCGGGAGATGCGTCACGCACAGCACCTGATGGCGCTCGGCGAGGCGGCGGAGCGCTTCCCCCACGACCGCGCCCGCGCGTCCCCCCACGCCCTCATCGACCTCGTCGAGGACGACGAGGCGGGGATCGGCTGCGGCGCCAAGCACGGTGGTGAGCGCGAGCAGGAAACGCGAGGTCTCGCCACCGCTGGCGACGCTGGCGAGGGGCCGCGGCTGAGACCCGGGGTTGAACGACGCCAGCAGCTCCAGCTGATCAACACCAGACTCGGTGAAGGCGCGCGAAACCGATTCACCGCTGCGAGCAGCGGTTCCGCCGGGCGCGACGACCTCGTAGTCGGGGAGGGCGACGGCAAGACCCGCGGGGTCGTCCTCGCAGGCGAAGCCCGCGGCGAGCGTGGCACCCTGCATCTCCAGGCGCGCGAGCTCCTCCGCGACCGCCACGACGAGGCGCCTGGCCGCATCGCGGCGCGCGTGCGAGAGCGAGCAGGCGGCCTCTGCCGCCTCCGCCGCGAGCGCGACTTCGCGATCGCGGAGCGCCTCGATCGATGCACCCGCCGTCTCGATCACGTCGAGGCGCCGCCGCGCCGCTTCACCATAGTCAAGGATACCGGCGACGCTCTCGCCGTACTTGCGGCGCAGGCGCGCGATCACATCGAGGCGCGCGGCGAGTGCGTCGAGGCGCGCGGGATCCTCTTCCAGCGTCTCACGGTACGCACGCAGGGAGCGGGCAAGGCCGGCTACGGTTGATTCGAGGAGGGCGCCCTCGGCGGCCAGCTCCCCGGCAGCAGGGTCGCGCTCGCCGATCTCGTGGAGGGCCGCGACCGCCTCGGCGACGGGAGGCGCATCGAGTGCGTCGAGCGCCGCCGCCGAGGCCGCCAGCAGCCGCTCCGCACCGGCGAGGCGGCGCTGCTCCTGGCGGAGGGCGGCGTCCTCGCCGGGGACGAGGCCCGCGCTCTCTATCTCCGCAATCTCGTAGCGCAGCTGATCGAGCAGCCGCTCACGCTCGCGCGAATCCGTGCAGGCGGCCTCGATCTCCCGCCGCAGCGCGCGCAGCGCGCGGACCTGCGCAGTCAGCGCCTCGCGCTGGCCACGCAGACCGGCGAAGGCGTCGAGCACGGCCAGCTGGACCGCCGGGCGGAGCAGCGTGAGCTGCTGCGCCTGCCCGTGGATATCGATGACCTGTGAGCCGAGCGAGCGCAGGCGCTCGGCGGACGCGGCCTCGCCGTCGATTCGCCCCGCCGTGCGCCCGGACAGGCGCAGCGTGCGCTCCACCGTCAGCCGCTTTCCGCCCGCGCACACGTCCGCGCGCACGCAGGCGCGCTCCGCGCCGTCCGCCACGGCATCGCGTCCATGGCGGCCACCGAAGAGGAAATCGAGCGCATCGACGACGATGGACTTGCCCGCACCCGTCTCGCCTGTAATCACATTCAGCCCGGGGCCGGGCGCGAGACTGACCGCACGGGCCACGGCGAAGTCGGTGACGGTCAGCCGCTCAATCACCGTCATTCATGGCGCTGCTGAGTTGCACTTCGAGCCGCGCAGCAAGGCGGCTGTAGAACGACGCGGAGGGGCGCAGCAGCGCGAATTGCGCTTCGTGCGCGCTCACGGCGAGGGACACGCGCGCGCCGCCCGCGAGGTGCGCGTCCTCCTGCCCGTCGACCGTGAGGATGGCGCCTTCGTCCGAGCGAACGCTCAGCGTCACGGTTGAGGACGGAGCGAGGACGAGCGATCGGCCAATGGCAAGGTGCGCGGATACCGGTGTGACCACGAGGTGGCGCTCGACGGGCGCGAGAATGGGGCCGCCCGCGCTGAGCGAATAGCCCGTGCTGCCCGTCGGCGTCGCCACGATCATGCCATCGCAGCGGTAGAGCGCTACCCGTTCGCCGTCGACGGCAAGCTCGACGTAGACGGGGCGGCCGGGCGAACGGCGGCTGAGGACGATGTCGTTCAATCCGTGGAAGACGCGCCCCGCAGCCTCGCCTCCGAGCACTGCGCCGGTCACCATCAGCCGCTTCTCGATCTCCCAGTCGCCTGCGACGATGCGGTCGAGTTCGCGGAAGAAGCCTTCGGGGCTCAGGCTCGTGAGGAACCCGAGCCGCCCCATGTTGACGCCGAGGATGGGGGCTGCACGGGGCACCGCCAGGCGCGCGGCGCGCAGCACCGTGCCATCGCCGCCGACGCAGATGATGAGATCCGCCTCCGCGAGCGCATCCGCGGGCACGTCGCCCCAGACGCCCGCCACCGAGACCTCGACGCCGGAGCGGCTAACTGCCTCAGCGATACGCCCGGCCAGCACGAGCGCGGGGTCCACGCCTTCGGGCCGCAGGACGAGGGCGCGCTTCAGCAAGGATCCTCCGTGCGGGCGGGAGTGACCAGGCGCACGAAGAGCTCACGATTGCCGCGATCGCCCGGGACCGCGGAATCCACCACGCCGGGAACCTCCCAGCCCTGCCCGCGCGCCCAGGCCCGAAAGTCGTCGCGCACGCGCGCACGCACGGCCTCGTCACGCACGACGCCGCCACGAGGCACATCGGCCGGGCCCGCCTCGAACTGCGGCTTCAGCAGCGCCAGGCCCGAACTGCGCGCAGGCAGGCGGTCCGCTACCGAGGGGAGCACCTTTCGCAGGGAGATGAAGGAGACATCCGCCACGAAGAAGTCGAGCGGCGGGAGGGGGGGCAGCGCGCGGGCGTTCGTCCGCTCCAGCACCGTCACGCGCGCATCCTCGCGGAGGCGCTGATGGAGCTGCCCGCGCCCCACGTCGACGGCGAGCACGGAGGCCGCACCGCGCTGCAGCAGGCAGTCGCTGAAGCCGCCCGTGGACGCGCCGACATCGAGGCAGCGGAGGCCGGTCACGTCGATCGCGAAATCCCGGAGGGCGGCTTCGAGCTTGCGACCGCCACGGCTGACGTAGGGCTCGACCACACGCAGATCGAGTGGCGCCGCCTCGTCGAGCAGCGTGGCGGGCTTCACCAGCGTGCGCGTGCCACTGCGCGCACGCCCCGCCATGATGAGCCGCTGCGCGCGCGAACGCGAGCCAGCGAGACCCCGCCGGACAAGGAGCTGGTCGGCGCGAACGCGAGGCATCGCGTAAGGCTAGCGCATGCGCAAGCCTTTGGCCGGTACGATGGCCAAAACGGACGCTGTGAGGCCCGCGTGCGCTTGTATTCCGAACTCGCTGACTGGTTCCACCTGCTGACCGCCCCCGAGGAGTACGCGGAGGAGGCAGCGCACTACCGCGAGGCACTGATCGAGTCGTGCGAGGGCCCCGCGGAGACGCTGCTCGAACTGGGCGCGGGCGGCGGCAACAACGCCTCCCACCTCAAGCAGTGGTTCGCCTGCACGCTCACCGACCTCTCGCCCGAGATGCTCGCGCAAAGCCGCACGATCAACCCCGACTGCGAGCACATCAAAGGGGACATGCGCAGCCTGCGCCTCGGGCGAACGTTCGACCTCGTCTTCGTGCACGACGCCATCGTCTACCTGACATCGCTCGACGACCTGCGGGCAGCGGCGGCAACCGCCTTCGCACACCTGCGCCCGGGCGGTGGCGCCCTCTTCGCGCCCGACTACGTCCGTGAGAGCTTCGCGCCCGTCACCGGCCACGGCGGGCACGACGGCCCCGATGGTCGCGCCTTGCGTTACCTTGAATGGGTCCAAGACGCCGACCCCGACGACTCACAGTACGAGGTCGACATGGTCTACCTCCTGCGCGCCCCTGACGGATCCATCAAGGTCGAGCACGACTGCTCCGTTGAGGGGCTGTTCTCGCACGCGGAGTGGTTGGCCACGCTGGGCGAGTCCGGATTCCACGTGCGGGACTACCCCGCGTTCGAACCGGACGAGTTCCCCGGCCAGCGCATCTTCCTCTGCCGGCGGCCCGCATGAGCGACCCCACGGCGGGGAAAGGCGGCGTACGCGCGACGGAAGGGCCGGCACGCGTGGAGGAAGCGCTGCGGTCACGCAACCTCGAGGCTCGCATCGAGCGCTTCCCCGCGGGCACCGCCACCGCCACGGACGCCGCCGCCGCCGTGGGCTGTGAACTCGGCCAGATCGTGAAAACGCTGATCTTCAGCGCCGGTGGCCGCCCCACGGTCGTGCTCGCTGCGGGCGACCGGCGGATCGATACCGCCGCGCTCGCGCGCCTGCTGGGGACGCCGCGCAAGCAGCTCAGGCTGGCCCCGGCGGACGAGGTGCTCGCGCTCACAGGATTCGAGGTCGGGGGCGTCCCGCCCATGGGCCTGCCCGGTACGTGGGACGTGGTCGCCGATGAGAGCCTCGGCCGCTTCCGGCGCGTATGGGCGGCGGCGGGTGCGAGCGACGCCGTGTTCGCCATCGACACGGACACACTCATCGCCACAACGGGGGCGCAGCGCGCGGCCATCGCCAGCGCGCGCGCATAACGCGGGATCGCCGCTCAGGCGGTCTCGGCGGGCGGTTCGGCGTCCTTACCACCGCTTTCGAGCTCGACGGTCTGGCCGCCCTTCGCCATCAGAAGCGGGCGCTGGCGGTTCATGACCGTCTCCGCCGTCACCACGCAACGGTCGATGTCGTCGCGGCTCGGGATCTCGTACATCACATCCACGAGCCGGTCCTCGAGGACGGTGCGGAGCCCGCGGGCGCCGGTCTTCAGGCGGATCGCCTCCCCGGCGATGGCGCGAAGGGCGTCGTCGGTGAAGGTGAGATCGACACCGTCCATCGCGAAGTAGCGCGCGAACTGGCGCACGAGGGCGTTTCGGGGCTCGGTGAGAATGCGCACGAGGTCATCGCGGTCGAGTGAGTTGAGGGCGACAACGAGCGAGAGGCGGCCGATAAACTCGGGGATAAGGCCGTACTCCAGCAGGTCGTCGTGGGTAACGTGGGCGAGGAGCTGATCGGTGCGCCTGGGCCCGCGGATGCTGCGTTCGGCGCGGAAGCCGAGGCTGACCTGATCGTGCTTGAGGCGCCGCTCGACGTGGTTGTCCAACCCCTCGAAGGCGCCACCGCAGATGAACAGTATGTTCGAGGTGTCGATCTGGAGGAAGTCCTGATGGGGGTGCTTGCGCCCACCCTGGGGAGGCACGTTCGCCACGCATCCCTCGATGATCTTCAGGAGCGCCTGCTGCACGCCCTCGCCGGAGACGTCGCGCGTGATGCTGGGGTTGTCGGCCTTGCGCGCGACCTTGTCGATCTCGTCGATGTAGATGATGCCGCGCTCGGCCTTCTGGATGTCGTAATCTGCCGCCTGGATGAGATGCAGGAGGATGTTCTCGACATCCTCGCCCACGTAGCCCGCCTCCGTGAGAGCCGTCGCGTCGGCCACGGAGAACGGCACATCCAGAAGACGCGCGAGCGTTTGCGCGAGCAGCGTCTTGCCGACGCCTGTGGGGCCCACAAGGAGGATGTTCGATTTCTCCAGCTCGACCTCGTGGTCGACCGCGGCGTTGACGCGCTTGTAATGGTTGTAGACGGCAACGGAGAGCACCTTCTTGGCCGCGTCCTGGCCTATGACGTAGCTGTCGAGGTGCTCGTGGATGTCGCGGGGGGAGGGCACGCTGTCACCGGCAGCGACGCGGGTGGCGGGCTGGGGGGTGGCGCTGCCCGACTCCTCCTCGATGATCTCGCGACAGAGCTCGATGCACTCGTCACAGATGTAGACGGAGCCAGGCCCGGCGATGAGGCGGCGCACCTGATCGCGGCTCTTGCCGCAGAACGAGCAGTGGTACTGGGCGCGTTTCGAGCGGGCGCCAGCCACGTTACCCGTTCCTGCTCTCAGCGGCGGGCTGTATCAGCAGCTCATCGACGAAGCCATACACCCTGGCGCCCTCGGCATCGAGGTAGAAGTCGCGGTCGAAGTCCTCCTGTATCTTCTCCACGCTCTGGCCGGTGTGGTTCGAGATGATATCGCGGATGATCTCGTTGTTGCGCAGGATTTCACGGGCCGCGATTTCAATATCCCGTGCCTGACCGCGCGCGCCACCCAGCGCCTGATGCATGTGCACCGTCGCGTTCGGCAGGGCGTAGCGCTTGCCCGCGGCGCCCGCGGCGAGCAGCACCGAGGCCATCGAGGCGGTCTGCCCTACTGCGATCGTGGAGACGGCAGGCTCGATCAGCTGCATCGTGTCGTAGATCGCGAGCCCCGCCGGTATCACGCCGCCGGGCGAGTGAATGTAGAGGCTGATATCGCGCTCCGGGTCTTCGCGCTGCAGGTAGAGGAGCTGGGCGACGATAAGGTTCGCGACCTGGTCGTCAATGGGCGTGCCCAGGAACACGATGCGCTCCTTGAGCAGTAGCGAGAAGATGTCGAACGCGCGCTCTGAGCGCGGCCCTGTCTCGATCACCATGGGAATCATGGCTCTGGGGGGTGCGGCAGGGGTGCGGCTCACTCAGCTTCCTCCTCGGGCGGGCCGGCCGCGATCGCCTGCAGCCGTTCGAGCGTCTTGTCGGTCAGCAGGCCGTTGCGGATGCTGGCGGCGCCGCGCTCGCTCTCGAACATGGTACGCATACTCTCGGCATTCTCGCCCAGGGGCTCCAGCATCTTCTGCCGCTGCGACTCGATCTCGCCGTCGCTCACCTCGATACTCTCGGCGGCGGTGAGTTCGCTGAGGACGAGCGAGCGGCGCAGACGTTGCCCGGCGGGTTCCCGAAACAGCTCGCGGAACTCCGCGGGCGTCTTGCCGATGCGGGCGAGGTGCGTCCGGTAGGCGCGCTCGTCGTTTCCGTGGTTCTCGCGGACCAGGTCGTCGATCTCGCGGTCGAGGAGCACCTGCGGGAACTCGACCGCGGAGAGGCTCACGAGTTCGTCAACGGCCTTCTGGCGGTAGGTCTCGTCGGCGCGCTGCTGGAGCGTCTCCAGCAGGTCGGCACGCACACGCTCACGCAGCTGGTCGATGGTCTCGAACTCCTCGGCGTTCACCTGCTGGGCGAGGTCGTCGTCCTCCTCCGGCAGGTCTTCTTCCTTCACCGCTTTCACCGTGAGCGTGAAGGCAGCGGTCTTGCCGCGGACGTTCTCGGGGAAGTCCTCGGGCACGGTTAACTCGACCGTCTTCTCCGACTCCGCCTCCATGTCGAGGAACTGTTCGGCCAGGTCGGGCAGCAGGAGGCGCTGGCCTTCGCGTAGCGGGAACTCCACGTCCTCGTCCTGCACGAAGGTCGCGCCCTCGACCGTAGCGTTGATGTCCGCCGTGAGGACATCATCCCAGCGGGCGCCGCGTTCGACGGGCGAGAGCGTGGCGAAGCGGCGGCGGATGAGCTCCATCTGCTCCGCGAACAGCTCGTCGGTCACCTCCACGGGCTCGGGCGCGATGCGGATCGACTGGTAGTCGCCCAGCTTCACGGTGGGGCGCACAGGCACAGTCGCCTTGAAGCGCACGGGCTCGGTCTCGATGATTTCGAGCTCGGGCTGGTCGACGGGGTCGATTGCCTCACTCTCCAGCGCTTCCGAATAGACGGCGGGCACGAGCGAGTCGAGCGCTTCGCGGATCAGACGCTCGCGTCCGAGTGTGCGTTCCACGATCAGCCGCGGGGCCTTGCCCGGACGGAAGCCGGGGATGCGCAGGCTGGGGAGCAGGCGCTTGTAGGCAGCCTCGACGGACCGCTCCAGGCGGTCCGGCTCAACTTCGATCTCAAGCTGCACGCGGCTCTCGGGGAGCCGTTCGAGTGTGACCTTCACCGGGCCGCCGCCCCCTGCGGAAATTCGAGTCCGGACGCTGAGTATACGGCATTCCCCCACTACGCTCGGCCAGCAGCCGGCAACGGCGCCGTCAGCGCCGGTACGTGCGCGGCTCCACGAGGTCCACGAGGGCATCGCCGAGCAGGTTCCAGGCGAAAATGAAGACGATGATGGGGACGGCCGAGACGAGCAGCAGGTGCGGGAACTCCTGGAAAGTGCGCACGCCTCCCGCCTCAAAGATGAGGATGCCGAAACTGGGCGTCGTGGGATCGACGCCCAGGCCCAGCCAGCTCAGTGCCAGCTCAGCGCCGGCAATACCGGCCATGGCGGCGGAGAGCCCCACGAGGTAGACGGGCATCACGCCAGGCAGGATGTGGCGGAAAAGCAGGCGCGTCGTGGAAACGCCCATGGCCTCCGCCGCGAGCACGTACTCCTGCTCACGGATGGCCAGCACCTGGCTCCTGACGATGCGGCCCGGGGCCACCCAGGCGAAGGGGACGGCCACGCCCACGATAATGAGGAAGTAGACCAGCGGGCGGGCGTCATCGCCGAGGAATGAGTTGTCCTTCAGCCAGAAGGCCAGTTCGTTGATGCGCGGGCGGAACGCAGCCGAGATCATGAGCATCAGGAAGAGCGTGGGAACGCCCGCCAGCAGCTCGCCAACGCGCATGATGAGGGCATCTACCCAGCCACCGCGGTAGCCGGAGAGGAGGCCCAGCCCCAACCCGAGGAACAGACCGCCGGTAATGACCACCGCGAGCGTGAAGAGGACCGTGGTACGCGCTGAATAGATGACGCGCGCGAGCAGATCACGCCCGAGGCGGTCGGTACCAAGCCAGTGCTCGCCCGATGGAGCGGAAAGACGCGCCTCGACCGTGAGCTCCTGCCGGTTGGGATCATGGGGCGCTACCAGCGGGGCGGAGAAACCGGCGACATAGAAGACGAGCAACACGACGATTGCGATGACCGCGATGCGCTTGCGAGCCAGCACGCGGAGCGTGCGCCAGCGCGGTGCACCTGGCAGATCAAGGGCGCCAACTTCCGTGTAGCCAGTCTGGACGGCCATGATTCAGGCACCTCTCACCGTGCAGACCCGGACGCACGGATCAATAAGCTGTCGGCAAACATCAACACCGATAGTGGCCTTGCGTTACCGTCGCTATCTGCCCCTCGCTGTTTCAATGCGGATGCGGGGGTCGATGAAGCCGTAGAGGATATCGATGAGGATGTTGGCAAGGACGAAAAGGGTAGAGCCGAAGAGCACGAGCGCGAGCAGGACATCGAAGTCGGGCCCGCGCACGGCGTCGAGCGCCTCTCGCCCAATACCGGGGATGCCGAAGAGAAGCTCGACAAAGAGGGAGCCCACGAAGATGCCGGGGAGTGCGAGCCCGATGGCCGTGATCATGGGCAGCAGGGCGTTCCGCACCGTGTGGGTGATGACCACCGTGCGCTTATGCAGCCCCTTGGCGCGCGCCGTGCGGATGTAGTCCTCTCCCTCGACCTGGACGACGGATGCACGCATGAGGCGCGCCACGCCCGCCACCCCGGGCAGAGCGATAAGGAGCACGGGCAGGATGATGTTGGCGTGGAGGACGCCCTCGTAGCTGAGGTCGACCCAACCAAGCTTAAGCGCGAATAGCCACGGCGCCCAGACCGCAGAGACGAACACGGGGATCGAGTCGAGCAGGAGCCAGAAGCCAATCGCCAGCGGATCGGCGGGCGTGCCACGGTTAAGCGCGGCGTAGATCCCCACGGGGATGCCGAGCCCGAAGACGAGGACGAGCGCCATAATCCCCATCCCCGCCGAGACACGTATCTTGGGGACAACCACCTCGGCCACGGAAAAATCGCGGTGGCGGGTGGAGACGCCGAGATCGCCCTGGAAGAGGTTCTGCAGGTATTTGACGTACTGCACGACGATGGGGCGGTCATAGCCGTACTTGGTCCGCAGCCGCTGCGCACTCTCCTCGTCGTAGCGGAGCCCCAGGATCGACTCGACGGGGTCGACTGGCGCCAGCCGCAGCAACAGGAAGACCAGCACCGAGATCACGAACAGGACAGGAACGGCCCAGAAGATCCGCCGGAGCATGTAGCCCGCGAGTCCCCGGCCCACTACCGCTACTCCCTTGTTGTATCGATCTCGATGAAGCGGTAGGTGGGCACGACCGTGCCTACCTCGGGCCAGTTCTGGACACAGTCCCTCACGAGGTAGTGATCGATCCCCCAGAATGTGGGGATTATGGGCGCGTCGTCGATGACCAGCTGCTCGGCCTCAAGGTAGAGCCGGCGGCGGCGCTCCTCGTCCCGGGTAGTGGCCGCCTCATCCAGGAGGGCGTCGACGCGCGGGTTCGCATAGCCGGTGTGACTGAGAGTGCTCGCGCTTGCGAAGAGCTTGCCGAGGAAGTTCTCGGGGTCGGGATAGTCGGCGATCCAGCCCGCCGCATACATCTGAAGCGTGCCCCTGCGCAGCTCGCGCAGGTAGGCAGAGTACTCGATCGCCTCGATCTCAACTTCCACGCCGAGCGCGTCCTCCCACTGCTGCTGGTAGGCCTGGAGCATGTCGGGCGGGTCACCCCCCGAGCCACTGTAGGTCAGGATGATCCGAGGCACGGCGCCGGCGTAGCGCGACTGCGAGAGCAGCTCGGCGGCGCGCCCTGGGTCGTAGGGGTAGCTGGTGACCGCCTCGGCATCGTAGCCGGGCATGTCCGGCGGGAGGATGCCATCGGCCACGATCAGGTAATTGAAGAAGAGCACCTCATTGATCTGCTGCCGATCGATGGAGAGGGCGAAGGCCTCGCGCACGAGAGGATCATCGAAGGGGGGCTCGTTCACGTTCATGCCCAGGTAGGAGAGTGAAAGCTGGGGGACCGGCCGGTACATCTTGCTCAGCGGATTCTCCCCGCTGACGATGCCCGCCAGCTCCAGGGCGGGGACGCTGGAGATGTGGATCTCGTCGTTCTCAAGCTGCGTCATCAGCGAGCCCCCGCCAAGCTTGAAGACCACCTCATCGAGCAGGGGCCGGCCGAGGTGATAGCGATCGTTGGGCACCAGCACGATCTCCTCCAGCGGCCGCCATACCTTCAGGCGGAAGGGACCCGTGCCCACGGGATTGCGTGTCCAGCCATCCGGGTCGGATGCGATCTGCTCGCGATCGACGACGAAGGCGACGGGGTAGGTAAGCTCCTGGAGGAAGTAGTTGACGGGACGGAGGAGATCGATACGAAGCGTGTACTCATCGATCACCTGAACGCCGCGCACCACCTCCGCATCGCCGTTGAACTTCTCGCGGATACCGGCGATATCGCCCAGGTAGTTGATCACGATGGGTGAGAAGTTGGTCGGATCAGCTGCGCGCTCGAAGCTGTACTTGAAGTCCTCGGCAGTCACGCGGCGGCCGTTGTGGAAGACTACGTCGTCGCGCAGGAAGAAGGTGTAGGTGAGGCCGTCGTCCGAGACCTCCCAGCGCTCGGCGATGTCGGGGGTCACGTTCAGGTCAAGATCAAGCGTGACGAGGCCGCCGAAGATCTCGGCAATGTACACAGCGGTACCCGCATCACCCACCTGGATGGGATCGAGCACGGTGGCGGGGTCGGCACCAAAGGTGATGAGCCGGTTTTCGCCGCAGATACCACCCACAGCGCGGTCACCGTTGTTGTCGCCACCGCCATCCACGGGCGTGCTGCCATCCTGTGCGGGCACAGAGCCTCTCTCGCCGCCAGCGTCGCCGTTTCCGCCCGCCACCACGAGCACAAACACGACGCCGACCACCACGATGAGCAGGGCAACAACGCCCATCATCAGCCCGAGAGTGCGATTTGACATTGAGCCCTCCCCCGGCGCTCGCTACGACCCGGACGATTCTGGCAGGCGCGATGCCGCCTGCGCACGCAAGACGATACGGTAGCCAGCGGGAGCGCTCCAGAGCGGCACAGCTATCCGCGCGAGGCGCGAGGCGCGAGGCGCAGCCCGAGCTCATCGAGTTGCTCGCCGCTTACGGGATCCGGCGCTCCCATGAGCGGGTCGATGCCCGAGGAGGCCTTGGGGAAGGCGATCACATCACGGATGTTGCCGGTACCGGCCAGCTCCATGAGCACGCGGTCGATGCCGGCGGCGATGCCGCCCATCGGCGGCGCGCCGTAGTCGAGCGCGTCCAGCAGCGCGCCGAAGCGGTCCTGCATCTCCTCGTCGCTGTAGTTCATCAGCCGCAGCACCTGCTCCTGCTCGGCGCGGCGATGGATGCGGATGGAGCCCCCGCTGATCTCAGCGCCGTTCAGCGTGAGGTCGTACTGCTTCGAACGGACCGCCCCAGGGTCGCGTTCGAGCAGGGGCGCATCCTCGGCGACGAAGCCACAGAAGGGGTTGTGGGTCGCGTCCCAGCGCCCCTCCTCGGGGCGCCATTCGAGCAGCGGGAAGCCCGTGACCCAGGCGAAGGAGAGCACGTCGCGGTCGATCAGCTCGAGCCGCCGGGCGAGCTCCTCGCGCACGAGCGCGAGCGAGGTGACGGCCACCTCCCGACGATCAGCGACAAGGAAGAGCATGTCGCCCTCCCTGGCGGCGGTGAGCGCGCGCAGCCGCGCGATCTCGTCCCCGGAGAGGAAGCGCGCGATGGGCGAGCGCAGCTCGCCACCGGCGAGGAAGCCGATGTTCGCAAGGCCCTTGGCGCCGCACCCGCGCGCGATCTCGACGAGGGCGTCGGTCGTGCGGCGCGGCATCTCCGCCTGCGCGGGGACGCGCATGGCGTGCACCTCGCCACCGCTCGCCAGCGCGCCCGCGAACACCTGGAAGGCGGACCCGCGCACGGCTTCGCTCACGTCCACGAACTCCAGGCCGTAGCGCAGGTCGGGGCGGTCGCTGCCGTAGCGCGCCATGGCGGCGGCGTAGTCGAGGCGGGGGAAGGGGGTAGCGGCGAGACGCTTGCCGCCACCGAAGCGCTGTGCGACCTCGGTGAACAGCTCCTCGACGAGCGCCATCACGTCCTCTTCCTCGACGAAGCTCATCTCGAGGTCGAGCTGCGTGTGCTCAGCGACGCGGTTCGCGCGCGTGTCCTCGTCGCGGTAGCAACGGGCCATCTGGAAATAGCGTTCGAAGCCGCCGACCATCAGCAGCTCCTTGAGGATCTGGGGCGACTGCGGGAGCGCGAAGAAGTGGCCCGGCCGCTGACGCGAGGGCACGAGGAAGTCGCGCGCCCCCTCGGGCGTGGACTTGATCAGCGTGGGCGTCTCAATCTCGACGAAGCCGCGCGCGGAGAGGAACTCACGCATGAAGCGCACGACTTCGTGGCGCAGGCGGATGATCTCCGCGACGGCGGGGCGGCGCAGCTCGACGTAGCGGTGGCGGAGCCGCACGAGCTCGTCGACCTCACCGTCGTCGCTCACGGCAAAGGGCGGCGTGAGCGCCTCGTTGAGCACCTCCACGCGCACAGGCACGACCTCGATCTCGCCCGTCGGCATGTCGCGGTTCACGGTCTCGGGCGAGCGGGGGCGCACCGTGCCCTCGACGGCCAGCACCCACTCGGAGCGGGCGCGGTGGGCCGCCTCGTGCGCCTCGGCGTTCGCGGGGTCGACAACGACCTGGACGATACCGCGCGAATCCCGCAGATCGATGAAGATGAGGCCGCCGTGGTCGCGGCGGCGGTGGACCCAGCCAGCCAGGCGAACGGCGCGGCCCTCGTCCGCGACCGTGAGGTCACCCGCGTAGGCGTCTTTGCGCATAAGCCAGCCTACCGCGCCCACCCTTCAACGACCAACGCCGCGCAGATGCGCGTCAGCGCGCCGCCAGCAGCTCGCGCAGCTCCGCCGTATAGGCACGCTCGACCTCGCGTTCGACGCGCGCCTGGAAGCGCCGGTAGGCGGCCACGAGCGCCGCCGCCTCAGGCGTGAGGGTGGTCCGGCCCCCACCCGCGCCCCCCACCTCGGAGCGCACGAGAGACCGTCCCAGGTTCTTCTCCAGGTCTTTCACCTTGCCCCAGGCGCGGCGGTAGCTCAGGCCGAGCGCGGCGGCGGCCTCGGCGAGCGAGCCCGTCTCGGCGACCAGTTCGAGCAGGCGGACGCGGTAGTCCGACATCACGAGCTGGCCGCCCGCCTCGAGCCACAGCTTCTGGCGGGGCGCGGCAAGGGCCATCGCAGGGGTGAGCCTAGCACGCAGGAGCGTGCGGGGGTCAGCCGTTGAGGTCGTTACGCGAGGTCTGGACGGCGTGGACGTGCGCGAAATCGTTGATGGTGAGTACGGCCTGGCGGTCGCCGTCCACCCGCACAGTCGTGATCGACGTGTGGTGCAGCGGCAGCACCTGGTCGACCGCCGACGCCAGCGCATCCGCGAGGAAGTGGTTGATCACCCCCGCGTGGCAGGCGACGACGACGCGATGGCCCGTATTTGCCGCCGCGATCTCTGCGATCGCGGCGGTGACGCGGCGGCGGAAGGCGGCCACATCCTCCACGTCGGGCCAGACGGAGTCCTTGCGCGTGTGGTTCGCCTCACGCATCAGCGCCACGAAGCGCTCGGCGCCGTAGTGATCGAGCACGCCGAGGTGATCGGGCACATGCCGGAACTGGTCGATCTCGCGCAGCTCCTCATGCACAACCGGGGCGAGGTGGTGATGCGCGCCGATAGCATGCGCGGTCTCGCGGGCGCGGCTGAGCGGGCTGCAATAGACGGCGTCGATCGCCGCCGTCGCGAGCCGCTCACCAAGCACGCGCGCCTGCTCGCGCCCCAACGCCGAGAGGGGCGCGTCCAGCACCTCTCCGACGGGCATGTTCGCCGCCAGCTGCTGCTCACCGTGACGCACCAGCAGGAGTTCGGTCATCCCGTCGAGCGACTCGATGAACGGGTTTCGGAGGTCGACCAGACGCACGCGGTGCGCGTTCGCGGAATCCGGCATCGCTGCTGACTGTAGCGCCCCCGCGGCGAACGGGACAGTGGCGCGCGCGCAGGGGAGAATCAGGGCATGGCGCTCGACCTCGACCCGGGACTGACCAGGGCGGGCAACCCCGCACTCGTGAAGGTCATCATCGCGGAGATGGACGGCGGCGCGATCCCCTTCGAGCGCTTCATGGAGCTGGCGCTCTACCACCCCGAGCACGGCTACTACCGCACGCCCGGGCGCATCGGACCAGGCGGCGACTTCCTCACCAGCCCCACCATCCACCCGATGTTCGGGTGGGCCGTGGGGGCGTGGTGCGAATGGGTCTGGGAGGGGCTCGGACGGCCCGCGCTCTTCACAATCATCGAAGCGGGTGCGGGCGAGGGCGCACTGGCCACAGCCCTGCTCGACTGGGCGGAAGGCCGCGACGGCAGCTTCGCCCGCGCCCTGCGCTACAGCGCCATCGAGCCGAACGCGCGGGGCGCAGACGCCCGTATCGAGTGGCGCGCGGACGCGCCCGCGCCCGTCGAGGCGGGAGTCGCGCTCTCCAATGAGCTCTTCGACGCACTGCCCGTGCGCCTCTTCGAGGCCGGGCCGCGCGGCCCCGTCGAGGTCCACGTGCGCTGGGACGGGGAGGCGTTCGTGGAGACGCGAGGCGGCGTCGCCACCATCGACGCTGCACCCACGGAGGGCCGTTTCGAGGTCTGCGGGCGGGCGCCCGCCACGATGTCGGCGCTCTGCGCGCTCGTACGGCGCGGCGCGGTCCTGACCTTCGACTACGGCTACCCCGAGGAGGAGCTGCGTGCGCCATGGCGCACGCAGGGCACGCTGCTCTGCTTCCACCGGCATACCGCCCACGAAGACCCCTGCCAGCACGTGGGTGAGCAGGACCTGACCGCGCACGTGAACCTCTCCGAGCTGGAGGCGGCGGTGGAGGCCGCGGGCATGACGGCGTTCGCGCCCGTCACCCAGGCCGCGTTCCTCACGGAAGTGGGGCTGGGGCAGCTGGTGGAGGCTGCTCGCGACGACTTGCCCGAGTACTTCGCGCGCCGCCGCGCCTTCCAGCAGCTCACCGACGCCGCCGGGCTCGGGCGCGTCCGCGCGCTCGCGGGGACGCGCGGCGTGACGGGCATCCCGCCCGGATTCGGCGGGCCCGCATGAGCGCGGAGGAGCACCCCCCGGCCACCACCGCGCCGCCCCGCGCAACGCCCATCGCAACCGGCGAGCACGCGCCCGACTTCCGCCTCCCCGCCGTCACCGCGTCTGGAGAACAGATCGAGGTGACGCTCGCCGAAGCGCTTACGGCGGGCGGCGCGCTACTCATCTTCTATCGGGACGACGGCATGCCCGTCTGTACGAGTACGCTCAAGGCGTTCGCACAGGAACACGAGCTCCTGCGCGGGGCGGGCGTGCAGGTGTTCGGCATCAATACGAACGGGCTCGGCTCGCACGCCCGTTTCCAGGAGCGCGACCGCTTCCCCTTCCCCCTCCTCAGCGACTTCCACGGTGAGGTCGTGCGCGCCTACGGCCTCTGGGACGGGGAGGAGCGGAGGTCGCGACGGGCGCTCGTCGTCGCCGGACGCGACGGGACCGTCCGTCACGTCGAGCCGCACTTCAACCCGGCGAACCTGCCCGCCTTCGAGGCGGCATTCGCGGCGCTCGGCCTGGGCCATTAGGAAGGTTTTTCAGAGCGTCGCAGCCTGATCGCGACCCGTTACTACGGCAGGATCGGGCCGATAGCGGCTATCTCGGGCCCCGCCTGAGGTTCCTGCCGCCGTCCGTGGAGTAGACGCAGGCGCGGAGGAGCTTCCCCTCGTCGCCGGGCGGTGGCGGTGTAGCCGCAGACAGACCCCCGGCGATAGCGGGTCCAGGTGTCGTCGTCGGGCATGGAGGCATCGCCGGACGCGGGGCAGGCTCGACTGGTAGCGCTCCACTGGCCTACCGTGGCGTGGGACATGGTCGCTGACGGCGCGACCGGCGAGGCAGAAAGAGAGCGACGGGTGACGCGAAAGCAAGTTCTTATCGGAAGCGGAGCAGCGGCGCTCGCGCTCGCCGCCCTGCTCGTCTTCGGACTCTGGTGGTTCCTGCTCCGCGACGACGCGCCTCCCGCTGTGAGCCTCCCCAGGGCGGTCTCCTCCCTCGACGAAGAGACGCCGGAGTCTGCCGCGACGGCCAGCCCCGCCACAGCCACTCCCGCCTCCGCGGAGGGACTGGCGCTCGACGGCGTGTGGACGCGTGCGCGCGAGGGCGAGAACTTCGCCGGCTACCGCGTGAAGGAAGAGCTCGCGACTATCGGCTTCAAGGAAGCGGTGGGGCGCACCTCGACGGTCGAGGCGAGTGTGACGATCGCGGGCGGCGAGTTGACGGCGGTGAGCGTTACAGCCGATCTGCGCGATCTCACGAGCGACGACTCGCGCCGCGACGGCGCGCTCAGACGGCAGGCGCTGGAGACGAACGCCTTCCCCACGGCCACATTCGCGCTGTCCGAGCCGGTTGTGATCCCCGGGGAGCTCGCTGAGGGCCTGCCCGTCGCCGTCACGGTGAGCGGCGCGCTCACGCTTCACGGCGTCACACAGCCCGTGACGATCCTGATAGAGGCGGAGAGCGTGGATGGGCTGCTGGTCGTCGTTGGCTCGATCCCGATCGCCTTCGCCGACTACGACATCGCCCAGCCGCAATCGCCCATCCTCGTCTCGATCGAGGACAACGGCGTCATGGAGTTCCAGCTGTTTCTGGCGAAGATGCCATAGTGGATCGCGAGACGCGTTGACGCCGCGCGGGCGGCGTTCCTAGCATGGGACGCATGGCCGCCTACCCTGAGATCGTCATCGAGCACTTCGAGCACCCCCGCAACGCGGGTCGCATGGAGGCGCCCGATGGTGAGGCGACGGTCAGCAACCCCGTCTGTGGCGACCACATGCACGTGATGCTTCGCATCGTCGGCGGGCGCATCGCCAGGATGCAGTGGCTCACGCGTGGCTGCCCGCCCGCCATCGCCACCAGCTCCTGGACGAGCGAGCTCGTGGAGGGCTGGACGCTCGCGGAGGCGGAGGCGCTCACGCGCGAGGCGATCGCCACGGGCGTCGGCGGATTGCCACGCGACAAGGTCCATTGCAGCGTGCTCGCCGCCGACGCCCTGCGGCAGGCGATCGGGGACTACCGGCAACGCACGGGGTAACCCCACGCGCATCTGTGCGTTGGGCACAAGCGGTCGTATGATGCAGGCCACTGCAGCGGAGGCGATTCCTGATGATCGATGCCCCACTCGCGCTCTACAGCCCGCTCGCGCTGGGCGTCATCTTCGTGCTCGTCTGGGCGGCTTCGACGGTGATCCTCACGATTCCCGCTTTCGCCACCCGCGGCGGCACGCAACTGATCTGGCTGGGCGCGGCGGGCTTCGTGCTGACCGTGGAAGCGGCCGTGCTCATCACCCTCGCGGTGCTCAACAGCCAGGGCAAAATCCTCTGAAGCAGCGCACCCAACGGCGGCGCGGACGCTAGAGCAGGCGGCGGGTGGGCTTGCGGCCCGGGCGCGGGTCGTAGTTGCTCTTGAACATCTCGAGCTTGTCCCGCTCGATAAGGTACTTCCCCGCGAAGAGCGTAGCCGGGATCTTCTTCTGCTTGATCAGGCGCCGCAGGCTCTGGGGGTGGATCGACAGCTCGCGCGCGGACTCGATGAGGTCCAGATAGCCTTCAAACGGATTAGTCACAGCAGCATCTCCACCCCACGCCAGCCTGACGACCAAACGATCATCGGTATAGATGATACGCCACTCTAGCAGGGGCCCGCGCTTATTGTCTAGCAGCTGGCGGCGCGCAGTGGCCCCTGTGCGGCGTTCGGCTATCCTCCGCCAATGGCATCCGTGCTCTGGCTGGATTTCGAAGGGGTTGCGGTCGAAGCGGGCCTCACTGCTGCGATCGTAGCCGAGTTCGCGGCACGCCCGCCCGCTTCCGCAGGGGCCACGCCCGAGACGGCGCTGGCGGCGGCGATCGCGGAGTTCGAGGCTCCCCGCAAGGAGGTCGAGGAGCGCGTCCGCGAGCTCGCGCGTCCGCGCCCGGGGTTCGCGGAGCTCGTCGGCTGGGCGCAGTGGCACGGTTGGCTGCCGGTCGTCGTCAGCGCCGCCCCCGACGTCTGCGTCAACGCCGTCCTCGACGAGGCCGGCTTCGACCGCGTCGCGCGCCACTGCGGGCGCTCGCGTCAGGTCTACCGTTGGCGCCTCAGCTACGCGAGCCCGCGGGGGGTGGAACTGGAGGAGGGGTTCCTGCTCTCCTACGCTGCCGCCTTCCGCGCCGCCGGCGACCTCGTCGTACACACTGGTGCCGAGGCGGCGGGTGCCGAGGCAGCGCGCATGGCCTGGGCCAGCTGTGCCACCGGCCCGCTGCGCGAGGCGCTGGGAGAGAGCGCGCGGGTCCACGGCTTCGAGACGCTCGCCGAGGTGCAAGCGATCCTGGAGCGCGAGGGCGAGGGCTGGCGGGCCGCCTTCGCTTCGACGGCGTCCGCGGGAGGCTAGCCGGAGGCGTCGGGGAGGGGGAGGTCGCAGGCCATAATCACGAGATCGCGCGCGTTGCCGTCGCGGTCCGTCACCCAGCCGGGCAGGATGGCCTGGTAGATGAAGCCGAGGCGCTCGAACACGACGCGCGCCGTCATCTGGTCGACTGGCATCTGCGCGCTCAGCTTGTATACACCGAGGGCAGGCGCAACGTGGCGAATCTCGCCCGCGAGCGCGCCGCCCACACCCGTCCCGCGGTAGTCGGGATGCACGTTGACGCGAATCTCGCCCACGCGCCGCGTCCAGCGCGCCGGTTCGGTATGGAGGCTGGAATAGCCCGCGATGATGCCACCCACCTCCGCGAGGACAGTGAACGTCTCCCCGCTCGCGACCTCCGCCCCACCCACGACCTCCGCCAGCCACGCATCCATGACCTCGGGGGCAGTGATGTCCTCGCGCAGGAAGAGGAGGTCTTCCTCGTCGAGCGCCTGCGCGAAGCTCAACATAGCGTCGCGGTCGGCGGGTGCGAGCAGGCGGAAGACGACGGCAGTACCGTCGCGCAGCAGGTCGTTCGTGGGATAGCGGGCGGCAAGATCAGCTCGCGTGGAAGGCATTGTTGTCGAGTCTAGCCAGTCGCGGGCACGCACGTCTAGCCAGTCGCGGGCACCACGCACGGACGGGCGACGCGCCTGTTGGGCGAAGGCGTGGCAGTTCAGGCGCGGCAGGGCAGGATACTTGCGCAGCGAACGGTCGTCCGCGGCACGGGCGCAGAGCCAGAATCGCGAGCCGCGGGCGCTGCGCACCTTACGCGCGTGCCGGCAGCCGCTGCAGAGCCCGACGGCGGGGTCGAAGGCGGGCGGCAGGGTCACCCGCGCAGAACCGCGCCCAACTCCTGTTCGAAGCGGCGCAACAGGTCCCGTTCGAGCCGCGCGACATCCCGCTCGCCAAGCGTGCGGTCGTCCGCACGGAAGCGGACCGCCAGCGCGAGCGACTTCATGCCTGCGGGGACGCCTTCGCCACGGTACTCATCGAAGACGTCGGCGAAGGCGCGGACGCCGCGCGAGCGGTGCGAACGCACGAGATCGAGGAGCGCGGCGGCGGGCGTCTCCGCGGGCACGAGCAAGGCAAGGTCGCGGCGCGCTTCGGGGTAGCGCCCGGGAGGGGCGTAGTCAGGGCGCGCGGGGATGGCGCGCGTCAACGGCTCGAACCAGAGCTCGAAGAGGAAGACCGGCTCCTCGATCGCGAAGCTCGCCGCGGCAGCAGGATGCACCTGTGCGACGACGCCCGCGGGCTCGCCTCCGGCAGAGACGGCGGCAGTGTGGCCCGGCAGGAGCGCATGGCTCTCCAGGGGAGCGAACTGCGCGGTCACGCCGAGATCGTCGAGGAGCGCCTCGACTGCGCCCTTCGCATCGAAGAAATCGAGCCCCTCGGGGCCCGGGCGCGACCATCGATCGAGGCGCGGACCGCCGAGCACGGCGCAAAGCACGGGCCGCTCGTGGGGCAGGTCCGCTTCGGTGGGGAGGTACTCCACGCCGATCTCGAAGAGGCGCATAGCCCCATCCTCGTGGCGGCGGTTGGCGGCGTAGGTGGCAAGCAGTGAGCCGCGCAGCGACGTGCGCAGGATGGCGTGCTGCGAGGCTACGGGGTTGGCCACGGCGATCGGGCGCGCACGCGCCTCGTCGTCGGGCGCCACGAGGCACGCCAGATCCTCGCCCGAGGTGAGCGTGTAGTTCACCACCTCCTGATAGCCGAGGCCCGCGGCGAGGGCGCGGGCTCGCTCGCGGACGCGTTCGAGCGGGCGCGGGCGCGCCTCGGGCAGCGCGCCGCGGAGCGTGGTGGACGGCAGGCGCTCGTAGCCGTGGACACGGATCAGCTCCTCTATGAGATCGTCCGGGATGGTCACATCAGGGCGCCAGAAAGGCGGCGTCACCGTGAAGACGTCCTCCTCCTCGACCACGTCGAACCCAAGGACGCCAAAGATGCTGTGTACCGCCACGGGCGCGATCGCGATGCCGAGCACCTGCTCGATGCGCGCAGCCGGGAGCTTGATGCTAGGGCTCAGCAGGGGCGTGGGGAAGACATCGACGAGGCCCGCCGCCGGCCGCCCCCCGCCCGCGACCCGTTCGAGCAGGTGCAGGGCGCGCGCCTGGGCGTAGGGCGCCAGGCCGGGGCCGATGCCTTTCTCGAACCGCAGCGAGGCTTCGCTGCGCAGCTTCAGTTTCGTGGAGGTCCGCCGGATCGAGCCGGGGTGGAAGTTCGCCACTTCGAGGAGGACCGTCGCTGTCGTCTCCGAGACTTCGCTATCGCCCCCGCCCATGATCCCCGCCACAGCCACGGGCCCGCCGCCGTCGCAGATCACAAGCATCTCCGGGTCAAGCTCGCGCTCCAAGCCATCAAGTGTCGTGAGGCGCTCGCCAGGCAGGGCACGGCGCGGGCGAATCTCGCCGCCGCGCACGAGGTCGTAATCGAAAGCGTGCAGGGGCTGGCCCGTCTCCAGCATTACGTAGTTGGTCACGTCGACGACGTTGTTGATGGGGCGCATGCCCGCCCGCAGGAGGCGATGCCGCATCCACAGTGGCGAGGGGCGCACCTCGATCCCCTCGATGACGCTGGCGGTGAAGCGGCGGCAGAGGTCGGGCGCCTCGATGGTGACCGAGACGAACTCGCCAGCACGGGTGGCGGAGTGCGTGCGGGCGCGGTCGGGCTCGCGCAGCGGCTTCCCTGTGACCGCCGCCACCTCGCGCGCGAACCCGAGGACGCCGAGCAGGTCAGCGCGGTTCGCCCAGGTCGAAACGTCGAACACGACATCGCCGACGACCTCGGCCAGGGGCGCGCCAACGGGAGCGTCTGCGGGCAGCGTGAGGATGCCCTCGTGCTCGTCGCTGAGACCAAGCTCCTTCTCGCTCAGCACCATGCCCGCCGACTCGACACCACGGATCGCGCGGAGCTTCAGTTTCGCGGGCTTGCCCGTGTGCCCATCGATCAGCAGTGCGCCCTCCGTGGCGAACGCGACCTTCTGGCCGGGCGCGACGTTGGGGGCGCCGCAGACAACAGTGCGCGGCCCCTCGCCCGCGTCCACCGTCGCGAGGCGAAGGCGGTCAGCGTTCGGGTGTGGCTCGACGGCGAGCACCTCAGCCACACGCATAAGCGCCGCGTCCCAACCCTCGCCGATCGCCTCCCAGCCCTCGACCTCAGCGATGGCATCGGTCACGTGCCGCGCGAACTCAGCGGGCGCGAGGTCGACCTCAACGTACTCGCGCAGCCAGGAGAGGGGGAGTTTCATGGCCGCTCAGAACTGCCGCAGGAAGCGCAGGTCGTTCTGGTAGAAGTGGCGGATGTCCTCGATCCCCCAGCGGAGCATGGCGACGCGCTCGATGCCGACGCCGAAAGCGAAGCCGGTGTGCTTCGTCGAGTCGTAGCCGGCGTTGTCGATGATCTCGGGGTGGACCATGCCCGCGCCGAGGATCTCGATCCAGCCAGTGCCGTGACAGGTGCGGCAGGCGCTCCCGTCCGCGCGGCAGATGAAGCAGTCGATCGCCATCTCGACGCCGGGCTCGACGAACGGGAAGTAGCTGTGGTGGAAGATGATCTCGCGCTGCTCGCCGAAGAGGCGGCGGGCGAAGGCGTAGAGCGTCCCCTTGAGGTCGCTCATACGCACGCCTTCGTCCACGGCGAGGCCCTCGATCTGGGTCAGCATCCACTCGTGCGTGGCGTCCGTCGCCTCCTGGCGGTAGCACTTCCCGGGGACAATCACGCGCACGGGCGGTTCGCTCTGCTCCATCACGCGGATCTGATTGGGCGAGGTATGCGTGCGCAGCAGCATCTTGCGTTCGCCCTCGATGAGCGTATCGACCCAGATGGTGTCCCACATGTCACGCGCAGGGTGGTCGGCGGGGATACGGACGGCGTCGAAGTTGTAGGCGGCCCACTCGACCTCGGGCCCCTCGAACACGCGGAAGCCCATCTCCGCGAAGACCTCGATGCAGTCGTTCAGCGTCTGCGTCACGGGGTGGAGGCCGCCCCGGAGCTGGGGACGGCCGGGCAGCGTCACATCGAGCGCGGCGTCCGCCGAGAGGGCGGCGACGGCTTCGGCGCGCGCGGCCTCGCGGCGCTCTCCGAACTCGCGTTCGAGGCGCGCCTTGAGATCGTTCAGCGACTTGCCGAGCGCGGCGCGCTCCGCGGGAGAGGCGTCCCTGAGTGCGCGCAGGCGCAGCGTGAGGCGTCCATCCCGGCGCCCCAACCACTGCGCGCGCCATGCCTCGCGCTCGGCCTCGCCGTCCGCGCCCGCGAGCGCCTCCAGCGCCTCCGCACGGAGCGCGTCAACCTCCGCTTCGATCGTGGACATCGACGCCACTGATTATAGGTTTGGGTTTGGTACAGGCGACGGGCGAACGCAGCCCATCGCCCCTACACTGATCGGAGACGGCAACGCCTCATGCACGGGCCGCCCGCGGCGGGCACACGGAGGCTCTGGAGCAAAACAATGGGAGCGCGCCGGCTCTGGCGAGCGGGGTTGGGTACCATCGCAGCGGGCGTGCTGGCAGCCTCTGCCTGCGGCGGGAACGACGCGGTCGAGCCGCAAGCCACGCAGGCTGCCCCCACCCCCGCCGCGCCCGCGGAATCGTACGCGGGCACGGATCCCGCGCCCGCATTCCCCGACGGTCTCACCTGGTTCAACGTGAGCGAGCCGCTCACGTTCGAGAAGCTGCGCGGCAAGATCGTGATGCTCGATTTCTGGACGCAGGGCTGTATCAACTGCCAGCACATCATCCCCGACCTCAACCGGCTGGAAGAGGAGTTCGGCCACAGCCTCGCCGTCATCGGCGTGCACTCCGGCAAGTACTCGGAGGAGCAGGAGGACGAAGCCGTGGCCGAGGCGATCGCCCGCTACGGCCTCAAGCACCCCGTCGTAAACGACCCTCGATTCACCGTGTGGCGGCAGTGGGGGGCGCGGGCCTGGCCCACGATCGTCGTCATCGACCCGCGCGGCAACGTGGTCGGCGGGCGTGCCGGCGAGGGCGTCTACAACGTGTTCCAGCCCATCATCGCGAGCCTCCATGCGGAGTTCACGCGACTCGGCCTCATCGACGAGACGCCGCTCCCGCTCGCGCTTCAGACCATCGTCGCGTCGACCTTCCTCTCATTCCCCAGCGAGGTGCTGGCGGACGAGGCGGGGGGGCGTCTCTTCATCGCGGACGCGGGCCACCACCGTATCGTCGTGACCGACCTGGAGGGCGTGGTGCGCGGCGCATACGGATCGGGCGAGCCCGGGCTCGTCGACGGCGGCCCCGCTGAAGCCCGCTTCCGCGACCCCCAGGGGCTCGAACTCTCGCCTGATGGGCGCACACTCTGGGTGGCCGACACGCGCAACCACGCCATCCGCGCACTCGACCTGACGACGGGCGAGGTGACGACGATCGCGGGCTCGGGCAAGAAGGCGTTCTCGCTCGTCGAGGGCGATCCACCCGCGAGCACGAGGCTCAACTCACCCTGGGACCTGCACGAGCACGACGGCACGCTCTACATCGCCATGGCCGGCGCCCACCAGATATGGGCGCTCGATCTGGAGCTGGACCTCCTCAGCGTCTTCGCAGGGACGCGCTGGGAGGACATCGGCGACGGCCACAGGCTCGATACCGCAACCCTCGCGCAGCCGAGCGGCATCACCGGCGACGCCACCCACCTCTACTGGGTCGACGCAGAGTCCAGCTCGCTGCGGCGGGTTCCCTACGAGGGCATCGGCGAGGTCGAGACGCTCCTCGGCACCGGGCTGTTCGACTGGGGCGACCGCGACGGCCCCGCCGCCACGGCGCAGATCCAGCACGCGCAGGGACTCGCGCTCGGCGACGGCGTGATCTATATCGCGGACACCTACAACCACAAGCTGCGCGCATTCACGCTTGCGGACGGCGCCGTCGCCACGGTCGCCGGGGAGGGCACGCGCGGCTGGGTCGACGCAGCGGGCGCGGGCGCGGCCTTCGAGGAGCCGAATAGCCTCAGCCTGGCGCGCGGGCGGCTCTACCTGGCCGACACCGGCAACCACGTGATCCGCGTCATCGATCCCGCCAGCACGGAGGTCACGACGCTGTCGCTCTCGAACCTGGCGGCAGCCATCCCGCGCCTCAGCGACGACGGCATCCTGCGCGTGCGGCTCCCCACACAGGTCGTCACCCCCGGGGCAGGCACACTGCGGATCACGTTCCGGTCGCCGCCGGACTTCCACCTCAACAGCGCCGCGCCCTCGCGGCTCACACTCGCCACAAACAGCGAGAGCGTGGCGGCGCTCGGCGAGACGCTCCTGACCTGGAAGACGGATGAGGCCGCGATCACGATCCCCGTGCCCATTGAGCTGCGCGCGGGCGAAGCGGAGATCGCGGGCGAGGGCGTGGTCTACTACTGCCGCACCGGCGAGGAGGCACTCTGCCAGATCCAGCAGTTGCAGCTGACCGCGCCGGTGCGCGTGAGCGCCGGCGCGATCACAGGGGAGATCGCCGTCGAGTACCTGCTACCCGCCACGGAGCCCACCTACGGCGGTTCTTGACAGCCCCTGGAACGAGCCGAATCATGGGCCGTAGCCAACTCGCCAACGGAGGAGAGCGTGGTTCGAGGATACGTCCTTATCGAAACAGACGTGGGCAGTGCGAAGGCGGTGGGCGCCGCCGCCGCCACACTGAGCTATCCGGGCGCGAGCGTGCTCGCCGTTGACACGGTGACAGGCCCCTACGACGTCATCGTCCAGATCGAGGCGGAAGACCTCGATATCCTCGGTACGGCCATCACCAATGCGATCCAGACCGTCACGGGCGTCCAGCGCACTACCACCTGCCTGGCGGTACGGCTCGGCTAGGCACCCCGCAACCCCACGACCGTGACGATCCCCGCCTCGGCGATGATCAGCGTGGAGGAGGCGCGCGCGCGCATCCTTGCCTTCATCGCGCGCCTCGAACCGGAGCCCACGCCCGTGCTCGACGCGCTCGGGCAGGCGCTCGCCGAGGACGTCGTCGCCGGGTTCGACATCCCCCCGCTCGACAACACCGCCATGGACGGCTACGCCGTGCGCTTCGCGGACACGGCGGGGGCGAGCGAGGCGAACCCGCGCACGCTCACCGTGATCGCCGACCTGGCCGCGGGTTATGTACTCGAGACCGCGCTGGGCGAAGGCGAGGCCGTGCGCATCATGACGGGCGCGCCCATCCCTCCCGGCGCGGACGCGATCGTGCCCTTCGAAGAGACGGACGAGCGCCTGCGCGAGCCGGGCCAGGTCCCTGTCCGTGGCGGCACCGTGGGGGTCT
Organism: Tepidiformaceae bacterium; assembly: GCA_963422605.2. Lineage (GTDB taxonomy): Bacteria > Chloroflexota > Dehalococcoidia > Tepidiformales > Tepidiformaceae > UBA2991. Next base: position 1,795,938 of record CAXXUF010000002.1, on the reverse strand, counting down.
TCAAGGCCGCCGCGCCTGCGGCCAACATCCGCCGGCGGGGCGAGGACATCCGCGCGGGGCAGGTGGTGCTGGAGGCGGGGCGCGTGGTGCGCGCCTCCGAGATTGGCGTGCTGGCCAGCATCGGCCGCACGGAGGTCTCCGTGTATCGCCGCCCCGAGGTCGCCATCCTCTCAACCGGCGACGAGATCGTCACGCCTGGCGGGGAGCGCCGCCTGGGCCAGATCTACGATGCGAACGCGCACAGCGTGGCGGCGCTCGTACGCGCGTTCGGGGGGCGCCCACGCTTCCTCGGCATCGCCCGCGACACAGTCGAAGACCTGACCGCGAAGATCCGCGCGGGGCTCGACGCCGACATGATCGTGACCAGCGCGGGCGTCTCCCGCGGCGACTTCGACGTGGTCAAGGACGTGCTCGCGCGCGAGGGTGCGATCGACTTCTGGACAGTGCGCATGAAGCCGGGCAAGCCGCTCGCGTTCGGCGCGTTCGAGGCGCCGACGGGCGGCGCGTCCCCCACCTGGGGCTCCCCGGGAACCCTGTCAGCTCGATGGTTGCCTTCGAGCTCTTCGGACGCCCCGCCATCTTCAGGATGCTCGGACGGGACGGCTGGGAGCGGCCCGTGGTCAAGGCGATCACGCGCGACCGCGTGGTGAACACGGACGGGCGCCGGTTCTTCGCGCGCTGCATCGTGACAAAGGGAGCGGACGGGCGCTACTACGCCGACCTGACGGGCCCGCAAGGCAGCGGCATCCTCACGAGCATGAGCGCCGCCAACGGTCTCACCGTCATCCCCGAAGACCTGCCCCACGCCGAGCCCGGCGACGAGATCGAGGTGCTGATGATCGACTGGGAGCACATGGAGTAAACTCCGTCCCGATGGGGCTCTGGAGTATTGCCGCTATCGATATCGGCAACGCTGCACTCGCAGGGGCAGACTTACGCTCGTGTTTGGCAAGCGCAGCGGGCTCGCAGTGCCACTGAAGCCGCGCACGACGCCGCATCTAAAGCCTACAAGGAAATGACACAGTGAATCACAGCTGCCAACCCTGGAAGCCTGCTGCCTGCGCTACACGCGCTCCAGGGTGAGGTACGCACCGGCCAGACTGGTCCTGCATTGCATTCCGCCCCAGTCGATCCGAGAGCAGATTGTAGCGCTGCGCACTCGCCATGGACGGTTCCATCCAGGTCGAGATCAGGAACGAGGAAGGCAGGCTCATCTACTCCTTTGCAGTTGAGCGAAGCGATCCACAGTTCCCCGACTTCGAGAGGACGTACGACCTGGCCTTTCGGCAAGCAGGGCACGAACTGAAGGCTGCTCATGATACGCTGCAGAAGATGACTGAGGAGCTCGCCAGACGCTGATATCCCTCACTCGCCGAGCAGGTCGGGGCGGCGGGCGCGCGTGCGGCGGAGGCGCTGCTCGCGCTTCCAGCGCTCTATCTCGGCGTGGTGGCCGCTGAGGAGCACCTCGGGGACGGTCCAGCCGCGGTAGTCGGCGGGGCGCGTGTACTGAGGGTGTTCGAGGAGGCCGTCCGCGAACGACTCCTCGCGGGGCGAAGCGGCATCGCCAAGCGCGCCCGGAAGGTGGCGCGCCATCGCCTCGATGAGCACCATCGCGGGCAGCTCGCCGCCCGTGAGGACGTAGTCGCCGATCGAGACCTCGCAGTCGGCGCAGCGCTCGACGAAGCGCTCATCGACGCCTTCGTAGCGGCCGGCCACGAGGACGAGGCGCGGATACGTCGCGAGTTCGCGCACAAGCGCGTCGTTCAGGCGCTCGCCCTGGGGCGAGAGGTAGACGACGTGGCCGGGGGGCTCCGCCGTCGCCTGCACGGCTCGCAGGGCAGCGACGAGCACGTCGACCTTCAGGACCATCCCGTGGCCACCCCCGAAGGGCTGGTCGTCGACTGTGCGATGGCGGTCGGTGGCGTGCTCGCGGATATCGTGCAGGTGGAGCGCGAGCAGGCCGTCGTCGCGGGCGCGCCTGATGATGGAGACGTCGAGCGGGCCGCTGAATGCCTCGGGGAAGAGCGTCAGGACATCGACCCTCATCCGTCGTGCTCGACGGGGCCGGCGAGCAGTTCCCCGATATGGGACAGCAGCGGGAGGAGCACAGCGAGGCCGTCGGCGACGCCCCCGGGGCTACCTGGCAGGTTGACGATGAGCGTCTTGCCGCGCGTGACGGCGAGCCCGCGCGAGAGGATGGCGTAGGGCGTGTGGCGCAGCCCCTCCTGCGCGATGGCGAGGGGGATGCCGGGTACGTCGCGCTCAGCGATGTCGCGCGTGGCCTCAGGCGTGAGGTCACGGGGGGTCAGGCCCGTACCACCCGTCGTCAGGATCAAATCTGCGGCGGCGGCATCGCACCAGGCGGCGAGCTGGGCGGCGAGCGCTGCGCGATCGTCGGGGAGCGACGCGCGCGCCGTCACCGCGTGCCCCTCCTCACGGCAACGCGCTACCAGGAGGTCGCCGCCCTCGTCCACGCGCGTCCCCGCAGCCACGCTGTCGGAAGCCGTGAGAACCGCGATCCGCGCCATCCGGACAGTCTAGCGCGCCCGCCAACCGGTCGGCCCACTGCTTCGGGGTAGCCACGCGCGGTGGCGGGGATCCAGCTGCGGGGAATCCACCGGGTAGCGTTGACAGACTCTGAGAGGCGTCCCTATAGTCCGAGTGGTGAGATGTGGGTGAAGATGGGAATCTTGCCCAGGAATCTTCTAAATCGGCAGAGTTATCCCTTCCTGGGGAATCGACATGGCCTTCCGTGGGAACTTCGAGTACCAGCTGGACGACCGCAAGCGGGTGGCGCTGCCCCCGAAGTTCCGCGAGGACTTCGCGAACGGCGCCATCCTCATCCCGGGTCTGGACGGCTGCATCGAGGTGTACACCCCCGAAGGGTACGAAGCGGAGGCGCGCGTGGTCGAGCGCGTGCCCGCCTTCTCCGAGGAAGGCCGCCTGCTCCGCCGCGCCTTCTACTCCTCCTCTTTCGATGTGCAGCGGGACGCCCAGGGCCGCCTGCTCATCCCGGCAAAGCTCCTCGCCCACGCAGACATCGAGCGCGACGTGGTCGTCCTCGGAAACGACCAGCACCTCGAGATCTGGGACCGCGGCCTGTGGGAAGCGCAGGAACCGATGCTGCCGGCCGCCCGCGCGAATGCGCTCCAGCGGCTCGCCGAGGCGCCGCCCGGCGGCGGCGGGGCGGCCTAGCGTGACTGCCGTGACATCGCCGCCCGCGCCGCATACGCCCGTACTCCTCGAGGAGGCTCTGCGCTACCTCGCCGTGCGCGAAGGCGGCGCCTACATCGACTGCACGGCCGGGACGGGCGGCCACAGCGCCGCCATCGCCGAGGCGATGGGGCCAGAGGGACGGCTGCTCTGCATCGACCGGGACCGCGAGGCGCTGGAGTTCACGCGCGCGAGGTTGGCTCCGTTTGGGAGGCGGGTCAGCCTCGTGCACGGGAACTTCCGCGAACTCACCGCGATCGCGATGACGGAGGGGTTCGCCACGGTCGACGGCATCCTGATGGACCTCGGCGTCTCCTCGCTACAGCTGGATACGCCCGAGCGGGGCTTCGCCTTCGCCCACGAAGGGCCGCTCGATATGCGCATGAACCAGTCGTCGGACGGCCTGACGGCTGCGGACATTCTCAACACCTGGGACGAGCCAGCGCTCGCCGACCTCTTCCGCAAACTGGGAGAGGTGCGGGGCGCCCGCCGCATCGCACGGGCGGTGACGGCAGCGCGGCCGCTGCGCTCAACCCTGGATTTAGCCAAAGCCGTCGAGCAGGCTGCGGGGGGCGCGAGAGACCGAACCCGACAACACCCCGCCACGAGGGTATTTCTCGCGCTTCGGCTTCGTGTGAATGGCGAACTCGACTCGCTCCACACGGTCTTGCCGCTTGCCCGCAGCCTGCTCGGCTTTGGGTCTGCCCGCGAAGGCGGGCGGCTCGTCACCATCACCTTCCATTCACTCGAGGACCGCACGGTGAAGCAATTCTTCGAGCGCGAATCGCGCGATTGCCTCTGCCCCACGGTCCTGCCGGAGTGCCGCTGCGATCACCGCGCGACGCTCACACGCATCACGCGGCACGGCGTGCGCCCGGGCGAGCGCGAGATCGCGCGCAACCCGCGCGCGCGCAGCGCCAGGCTCCGCGCGGCGATGCGGAAAGACCAGGCGCCGTCATGACCGCCATCGACCGTCCCGCGCCGCAGACCCGCCCGGGGCAGCTCACCCTGCCGTGGCTGGGCGCGAGCAGCTGGATGCTCGCGGGCATACTCATCGTCTCGGCGAGCGCAATAGCGGCCGTGTTCCAGAACAGCTCCATGACGAGCCAGGGGTTTAATCTCGAGGAACTGCGGGCAGAGGAGGACGTCCTCCACGCCGAGCTGCAGCTCCTGGAAGCGGATGTCGCGCGGCTGACCTCCGTCGGACGCATTGCGAGGCGCGCCCGCGAAATCGACCTCTTTCCAGGTGTGAACGCGATCTACGTCACTATCGCGGAGGCCGGACCGGCCCCCCCGAAGATTCCCGCGGAGTATCTCCCCACGCCCCAGGAGCCTGGCTCCGGGCTTGCTCCGTAACAGCGTGTCCGTGGAACGACGATCGCTGCTGAACTGAATTCGCACCGGTCGCGGGGAGGGGCCGGCGGGAGGGCGTCGATGGCACACCAGCAGGCTACGCGCACGCGGCGCGTGTGGCCGCCAGCGATCGCTCTTGGGGCGTTCGCCGCGGTGGTGCTCACGCGGCTCATATACGTACAGGTCATCGAGCACGACCGCTACGCCGCGGAGGCACGCAGCGCGCTGCACGCGAGCGACACCGTGTTCGCCCGTCGCGGAGCCATCCTCGACCGCAACGGCTTCCCCCTCGCGCTGAGCGCCGACACGTGGGACCTCTACGTCTCCTCCCGTGTCTGGCGCAACGTGGAGTCCGCGCGAGCCGGCTCGGAGGCGATCGCGCAGGCCACCGGCCTCGACGCCGCCCAGCTGCGCGAGGAGGTGCGGACGAGCGAACTCACCGATGTGCTCATCACCCACGACGTCCCTTACCGGACGGGCAAGGCCCTACTGGATGCGGACGTGCCCGGCCTGGTGGGCCTGCCGAACACCGAGCGCGTCTACCCCGCGGGCGACCTCGCCGTCTCGGTCATCGGCATCACGGGGCGGGAGAACACCGGCCTTACGGGGATCGAGGCGTGGTACGACGAGGAGTTGCGGGGCACGCCCGGGCGCGTGATCTTCGAACGCGACACCACCGGCTCGCCCATCCCCTACGGCGAAACCTTCACCACCAAGCCGGTACCCGGCCCCGACATCGTGCTCACGGTCGACCGCAGGCTCCAGGTGGCCGCCCAGCGCGCGCTGGCAGAGGCGATCGAGGAGCACGGCGCGACGGGCGGCTCCATCATCATGATGGACCCGCAGACGGGCGAGATTCTGGCGCTCGCGACGCAGCCCGATCTCGCCTTCAGCACCCTCAACCTCAGCGACCCGGCACAGGTCAATCTTCTGCGCAATCGCGCCGTGAGCGACATCTACGAACCCGGCTCGGTCATGAAGGTGATCACCGCGGCGGCGGCGATCGACTCCGGTCTCGTCACGCCCGCAACCGAGTACCTCGATACCGGCATCGTGTCCGTCTTCGGGATTCCCATCCAGAACTGGAACGAAGGCGTCTACGGCGAGCAGACGATGACGGGTGTGCTCCAGCACAGCATCAACACCGGCGCCGTGTTCATGGTGGAAAAGCTCGGCGTGGACCTCTTCCAGCACTACCTCGACGCTTTCGGCTTCGGCAAGCCAACCGGAGTTGACCTCACCGGCGAGGCCGCGGGCCTCGTGCGCCGGCCGCACGATCCGGACTGGTCGCCTGTCGATCTGGCCACGCAATCGTTCGGGCAGGCGATCAGCGTCACGCCCATCCAGATCGCGAGCGCCTTCGCTGCGGCCATCAACGGCGGGCGGCTCGTACAGCCGCGCCTGGTCGCGGCGTTGATCCTGCCCGGTGGCACGCGGCTCGATCTGCAGACGCAGGTGACGGGCCAGCCGATTTCGCCGGAGACGAGCGCCACCATCCGGCGGATGCTCGGCGACGTGGTCGACCCTGGCTGGTACCACCCGGGGAAGCCCCACAGCTACACAGCCGGCGGCAAGTCCGGCACCGCCAACATCCCCACCGACAGCGGCTACGCCGAAGCGCAGATCGTCTCGTTCGCCGGCTTCGCCCCGCTCGACAAGCCCCGCATCCTCATCCTCGTGAAGCTCGATGAGAACGAGGACCTGCTCACGGGCACGGCAGCGGCGGCCCCCATCTTTGCCGCTCTCGCCGAAGAGGCCCTCGCCTACCTCAACGTCCCCCCCGACAACCAACAGGTGAAGGCGCCATGACGGGCATGACGACGACGTTCCTGGCGGCGAGCATGCGCGCGCACGGTCACCACGTGATCGAGGGCGCGCCCGCACCCATCACGGGCGGCGCGGCTGACTCGCGCCGGACGCAGCCGGGCGATCTCTTTGCCGCCTTCCGGGGCGAGCGGCTCGATGGGAACGATTTCGTGGACGAGGCGCTCGCACGGGGCGCGCCCGCCGCCATCTGCGAGCGCCCCCCACGGGGCGACTGGCCGGATCGCACGCTCGCCATAGCCGTCGACACGCGCACGGCCCTTGCCGAGCTCGCGCGCGACTGGCGCAACGCCTGCGATGCGCGTGTCGTGGGCATCACCGGCACGGTCGGCAAGACGACGGCCAAGGATCTGACCGCCGCGGCCCTGACGCCGCGCTTTCGCACGCACCACAGCCCGGGGAACCTGAACTCACGGGAGGGGCTGCCCCTCGCGCTGATGAGCCTGCGGCGCGACCACGAAGTCTCCGTGCTGGAGATGGCGATGGACCGCGAAGGCGAGATCGCGGAGCTGAGCGCCATCGCCAGACCTTCCGTCGGCGCTGTCCTCAACATCGGCGCCACGCACCTCGAAAAGCTCGGCAGCATGGAGGCGATCACACGTGAGAAGCTCTCGCTCGCCCGCGGCCTCCCGCGCGATGGCGCCGCCGTCCTCAACCTCGACGACGCGCGCATCGCCCCAGTCGCGGAAGAGCTCGCCTGCGACGTCATCGGCTTCGGCACGGGCACTGCGGGATGCCTGCGCCGCAGGGCGCTGCGCGACCTCGGCCTGGACGGCACGGAGTTTCCGGTGACGTACGAGGGCGCGACGGCGACCGTGCGGCTCCGCCTCGCAGGGGCGCACCTGGCGCCGGCGGCGCTGGCCGCGATCGGCGTCCAGCTGGCGCTGGGAGTGGGGCTCGCGGAGGCGGCGGCAGCGGTCAGCGCCGCCGAGATCGAGGGACGCCTGCGCGTGCGCCGCAGCGCGCGCGGCGCGCTGATCCTCGACGACACCTACAACGCCAGCCCTGCCTCGGTAGCGGGCGCGCTGACGCTGCTCCGCGGGTTGGGCGGCCGGCGAATCGCCCTGCTCGGCGAGATGGCCGAGCTCGGCGAGATGGCCGAGCTCGAGCACCGCCGCATCGGGCGTCTCGCAGCCGGCTGCTGCGATGCACTCACGGCGACCGGCGCGCTCTGCCAGCCGCTGGTCGAGGAGGCGCGCGCGGGCGGGCTGCGCGAGGGGCGCTGGTTCGAGACGAAGGAGGCGGCGGCGGCGTTCGCGGCGAGCCTCCTCGGCGCGGGCGATCACGTCCTCGTGAAGGCTTCGCGCGGCCAGGAGTTCGACCTGCTCATCCCCATGCTGGAGGACGCGGCATGATTCGCGCGCTCCTCGCCGGCGGCATCAGCTTCGCGCTTACGGCCGGCCTCGGCTGGCCGATGATCCAGTACCTGCGCGCCCGCCGAGCGGGCAAGGCGATCAGCGAGGACCAGCCTGCCTCGCACCAGACGAAGGCGGGCACCCCGACCTTCGGCGGCTTCATCATCTGGGCGCCGACCCTGATCGTGACCGCCCTGGCCGTCGACTGGCTCGAACACCGCTCGATCCTGCTGCCGCTGGGCATGATCGCCGCAACCGGCGCGATCGGTTTCATCGACGACCTGGGGACGCTCCAGGAGCGCGCCGGACGCCACGGCGGGCTCAGCTGGCGGCTGAAGATCGCGCTGCTCACCCTCCTCGCCACGGGTGCCGCCTGGGTTCTCTACGGCGCGCTCGATGTCGAATCCGTGAACGTGCCGTGGCTGGGCAGCTACGCGCTGGGCCCGGCGTACATGATCATCGCCGTGGTCACCATCGTCGCGACGACGAGCGCCGTGGCGGTAACCGACGGGCTGGACACGCTGGCGGGAGGCACGACGCTGTTCGCCTTCGTGGCCTACGGCGCGATCGCCTTCGTCCAGGGGCAGGATTTCGTGGCCACCTTCGCGTTCATCATCGCTGGCGCGAACCTCGGGTTCCTCTGGTACAACGCGCACCCCGCGCGAGTGTTTATGGGCGACACCGGCGCGCTCGCTCTCGGCTCCAGCCTCGCCATCGTCGCGCTTATGACGGGCCACTGGCTGCTGTTGCCCCTCGTGGGGCTGGTCTTCGTCGCCGAGGGAGCGAGCAACGTCATCCAGATCGGCTACTTCCGCCTGAGCGGGGGAGGACGCATCTTCCGGCGCGCTCCCCTCCATCACCATTTCGAAGAGATCGGCTGGGGCGAAACGGCGATCGTGACCCGCTTCTGGGTGGTCGCCATCATCGCCTGCATGGTCGGCGTCGCCCTCGCGCTGGCGGTCCCGGAGTGACGATGACGATGGAACAGCCAGCCGCCACACTCCCCCGGTTCGCGGGGGCGCGCGCGCTCGTCTACTCGCTCGGCATCGAAGGGCGCGACCTTGCGCGCTGGCTGCTGGCACGGGGCGCCTCCGTGACAATCGCGGACAGCCGCAGCGACGCGCAGCTGGAGGCAGCAGGGGCGCGCCCTCCCGAAGGCGTCGAACGCGCCGGCGCCGGCGAGCTGCCCGACCCAGCCGGTTTCGACCTGCTCGCGGTCTCACAGTCACTGCTGCGCACGCATCCGGCGCTGGCGCGGGCGCGGGCGCTCGGGATTCCCGTACTCTCACAGATGGCGCTCGCCCTCCGCCTCTGCCCCGCGCGCATCGCCGGAATCACGGGATCGAGCGGGAAGTCGACAACGACGGCGATGGTGGGCGCGATGGCGGAAGCCGCCGCCATCGACCACCTCGTCGGGGGAAACCTCGGAGGGTCGCTCCTCGACCGCATCGAAGCGGCCCCGGCGGCGGCGAGCGTCATCCTCGAAATCAGCCACACGCAACTGCAGTACACCGAGCACTCGCCCGAGATCGCGGCGGTGACGAACGTCACCCCAAACCATCTCGATCAGTTCAGCTGGCCCGAGTACGTCGACCTCAAGCGCAACCTGTTGCGCTTCCAGGGCGAAGGCGACCTCGCCATCCTGAACGCGGACGACGAGATCAGCCGCGAGCTCTACGCGGACGTGCGCGGGCGGCTCGCCGAGGTCTCGCTGGCGGGGCCGGTCGCCCCAGACGGCGCCTGGCTGGCCGGGGACGCGATCGTGTCCCGCTGGGGCGGCCCCGCCGAGCACGTGGCCGCCAAGAGCGACCTGCCCCTGCGCGGACGGCACAACCTCGCGAACGCGACGCTCGCGGTCGCCGTGGCGCGGGCACTGGACATCCCGATCGAGGCGATCGCGCGCGGCCTGCGGCGCTTCCGCGGCCTGCCCCACCGGCTCCAGGTTGTGGGGCGGGCGTACGGCGCGACCTGGATCAACGACAGCATCGCCACTTCGCCGGAGCGCACGATCGCGGCGCTCGAAGCGGTGAGCGAGCCTGCCATCCTGCTGTTGGGTGGGCGCGAGAAGGCACTGCCCCTCGAACCGCTGCGGACCGCCACCGCCGGGCGCTGCCGCGCGATCGTCTGTTTCGGCGAGGCGGCCGCGCCGTTCGCGGACGCGATGGCGAACGCCGCTGAGACGGTCGCGCGCGTAGAGACGCTCGCGGAGGCGGTGGCGGCCGCCGCCCGACTCGCTGCGGAAGGCGACGCCGTCCTGCTTTCGCCCGCGGGCACGAGCTTCGACGCCTATCCGCGGTTCGAGGCGCGCGGCGAGGCGTTCGCCGCGCTCGTCGCCGCGCTCGAGGGATTCGAGGAGGCGCCGTCATAGCAGTCTCGCGAACCCGCCGCTGGGCCGTCGGAGGCCCCGACTACACGCTGCTGGCGCTGATCAGCGCGCTCACCGTCATAGGTCTTGTGATCGTGTACAGCGCCAGCTTCGTGATCGGCCTGGCGCGGTTCGCTGACTCGCACTACTTCATCGTGCGCCAGGGCATGTGGGCGCTGATCGGGGGTGTGCTGCTGCTGGCAGCGATGCGCCTCGACTACCACCTTCTGCAGCGGCTGGCGCTGCCGCTCATGGGGCTCACACTGCTGGCCCTGCTGGGCGTCCTCGTGCTGGGCGCGGAGGCGGGCGGCGCCCAGCGCTGGATGAACGTGGGGGGCCTGAGCTTCCAGCCCGCCGAGTTCGCGAAGCTCAGCGTCATCGTCTACCTGGCGGCCTGGCTTACCACACGCGGCGACAGCCTGCGGAGCTTCGAGCACGGCCTCGCGCCGTTCGTGCTGATCATCAGCGCGATTGGGCTCCTGCTCATGCTCCAACCCGACTTCGGCACAACTGCCATCATCCTCGCGATCACGGTCACGATGTTCTGGGTGGCTGGCGCCACGCTCCTGCAGATGGGGGCGCTGCTCGCATCGGGCACGGTCGTCGCAGTCTCGCTCGCACTCATCGAGGGCTACCGGCTGGAACGCCTGGGCGCCTTCTTCAACGCCGAATCCGACCCGCTCGGGCGCGGGTTCCAGACGCTGCAGTCGCTCATCGCCCTGGGCAACGGGGGCGCCACCGGGTTGGGCCTGGGCGCGAGCCGCGGCAAGTTCTTCTATGTGCCCGAGAGCCATACCGATGGAATCTTCGCGATCCTGGGCGAAGAGCTCGGGCTCGTCGCCACCGCCTCTGTGCTGTTCCTGTTCGTCACGCTCATGCTGCGGGGCTACCAGGTGGCGCAGCGCGCCCCCGACCAGTTCGGTTTTCTGCTGGCGACCGGTGTCACGACCTGGATCACGACCCAGGCGCTCGTGAACATCGGGGGCATCACGCGCGTGATCCCGCTCACGGGCGTGCCCCTGCCGTTCCTCAGCTACGGGGGCAGCGCGCTCGCCGCCACGCTGCTGGCGGCGGGCGTGCTCGCGAGCGTCTCGCGCTACTCCGGCGAGCGCCAGGCGGCCCGCGAGCGCAACCGCAGCGAGCAGCGTGGCGCCCCGCAGAGGAGGCCACGATGAGGATCGCGCTGGCAGCGGGCGGAACGGCGGGCCACGTCTACCCCGCGCTGGCCACCCTGGGCGCGCTGCGTGCCGCAGGCGAGCCCGTGGAGGCGCGCTTCTTCGGGCCCGACGACCGCGGCGAGCGCGACCTCGTGCGCGGGCATGACGTGCCCTTCGAGGCTGTGCCCGCCGCGCCCATCCGCGGACGTTCGCCGTTCGCGCTGGCACGCGGCCTCGCACGCACGGCGGCGGGCATCGCCACCGCGCTGCGCGCCCTGCGGCGGTTCCGTCCGCACATCATGCTCAGCACGGGCGGCTACGGCAGCTTCCCCGCGAGCGTGGCCGCACGCCTGCTACGGTTGCCCCTCGTGGTGTTCCTCCCGGATGTTGAGCCGGGCCTGGCAGTGCGCGTCGAGGCCCGCTTCGCCACGCGCATCGCTACCGCCACCGAAGCGCCGCTCCCCCACCTCCCTGCCAGCAAGACCGTCGTCAGCGGCTATCCCGTGCGCGCCGCCTTCCGCACCACCCGCACCACCGCCCGTGAGGCCCTCGGCTGGGAGGCGGAGGAGCTCGTACTCGTGGTCACGGGCGCGACCCAGGGCGCAAGCGCGATCAACACGGCGGTCTGGCTGGCACTCCCGCAGCTCTGCGAAGCCGCACGGGTTGTGCACGTCACCGGCAAGGCGGCGATGGCCCAGGCGGAAGACGCGCGCACAGCGCTGCCCGAGACCCTGCGCGAGCGGTACCAGCCCGCGCCGTTTCGTGAAGACCTGCCTGCGGTAATGGCCGCCGCCGACCTCGCCGTGATGCGCGCGGGCGCGAGCGTTCTCGGCGAGCTGCCCGCCGCGGGCCTCCCCGCACTGCTCGTGCCGGGCGCGTTCGCGGGGGGCCACCAGCGCGAGAACGCGCGCTGGCTTGCCGATCGCGGAGCCGCAGCGATCGCCGGGGAGGACGAACTGGAGACGCTCGCGCCGCGCGCGCTCGACCTCCTGCACGACGGCGCTGCGCGCACGGCGATGGCGCGAGCCGCGCGCGCAGCCTGCCGGACCGACGGCGCCCGGCAGCTCGCCGCGATCCTGTGCGAGGCGGCGATGCGATGAGCGAGACTCGCGGCCCCGTGCACATCGTGGGAATAGGCGGCATGCACATGTCGGCGATCGCGCAACTGCTGCACGAGCGCGGTGAGCGCGTGCAAGGCAGCGACCTCGAGCCGTCCGCGCTCACCGACCGTCTCGAGGCGCTCGGCGTAACGGTATTCCCTACACATGCCGCAGAGAACCTGGGTGCGGCCTGTTACGTGGTCGCGACGGCGGCGGCGCGCGAGGACAATCCCGAGATCGTCGAGGCGCGACGCCGCGGCCTGCCCGTGCTTGGCCGGCCCGAGGTCGTCGCCTCGCTGATGGCGGGCAAGCGCATCATCGCCGTGGCCGGATCACACGGCAAGACGACAACAACAAGCCTCATCGCCTTCATCCTCAGCGAGGCCGGACGCGCGCCGATGTACCTGATCGGCGGGGAGAGCCGCGACCTGGGAGGGAACGCCTCCTGGGGCAGCGGCGATCTCTGCGTGGTCGAAGCGGACGAGTACCAGCGCGCCTTCCACGCCTACGAGCCGGATGTCGCCGTCATTACCAACGTCGACGCCGACCACCTCGACCTGTACGGCACGCCGGAAGTGTACGAGGACGCTTTCGTCACGTTCGCCCGGCGCGTGCGGGCGGACGGGCGCTTGCTCGCAGGCGGCGACAACCCCGGCGCGGCGCGCGTGTCCGCGAGGGTCGCGAACACCGTTGCCATTCAGACGTACGGCCTCGGCGAGGCCTGCGCATGGCGGGCCACAGACCTCACGCTGGGCGAGGACGGCGCCGCCTTCACCGTGACCCACAACGGTGAGTTCCTGGGCAAGCTGGCGATCGCAATCCCCGGCCGGTACGCGGTCCAGAACACGCTGGCGGCAGCGGCGGTCTGCCTCAGCGAGGGCGTGCCCTTCGCCGCCGTCCGCGCCGCCGCCGCGCACTTCCAGGGCGCGAAGCGGCGCTTCGAGCGCATCGGCGAGGCCGGCGGCGTGATCGTCATCGACGAGTACGCGCACCACCCAAGCGAGGTGCTCGCCGTGCTCGAAGCAGCACGTACGCGCTTCTCCGGGCGGCGCCTCATCGGCATCTACCAACCGCATACCTACAGCCGCATCGCCTATCTCTGGGAGGGCTGGCTGGACTGTTGGGAGGGGCTCGACGCCCTCATCGTGCTGGAGACCTACGCCGCCCGTGAGACGCCGCGGGAGGGCCGCTCGGCGCAGGATCTGACCCACGCCATCACCAGTTCACCCGCCACCTACGCCGCCGATTTCACGGCGGCGGTGGAGCAGGCGGCGGCGCTGGCCCGCCCCGGCGACGTGGTGCTGACGATCGGCGCGGGCAGCGTCGGCGCCGCTGGTCCGCTGCTGCTGGAGAGGCTGCGATGACCGACCGGCGGCAGCTCACGGAGCGACTTGCGGCGGTAGGCGAGGTGCGCACGGACGAGCCGATGTCGCGACACACGACCTTTGGTGTCGGCGGCCCGGCGGACCTCTACGTGACGGTGCGCAGCGCCACCGCCCTCGCAGAGGCGTCACGGCTCGCCGCGGAGGCGGACGCGGGAGCGTTCGTGCTCGGGAGCGGCAGTAACATCGTCGTCGCCAACGGCGGCATCCGCGGCGCAGTCATCGACAACCGCGCGCGCGGGGAGGCGCGCACGGGCTTCCGCTTCCGCGTCGAGAGCGGTGCGAGCTTCGCGGGCTTCGCGCGCAGGACGTGCCGCGCGGGCGTGGCGGGGCTGGCCTGGGCGGTGGGCATCCCTGGCACCCTGGGCGGGGCTGTCGTCTACAACGCAGGCGCCTATGGCGGCTGCCTCGCCGACGTGCTCACGCGCGTGCGGCTGTTCGATCCGGCGCAGGGCGACGCCTGGCGCCCTGCCAGCGAGCTCAAGCTGGCCTACCGCGGCAGCGCCTTCACTCGCGGCCAGCTCGCGGGCCGCACCGTGCTGGAGGCGGAACTCGCGCTGGGCGCGGGGGACGCCACCGCACTCCTCGCCGAAGCGAACGCCTATGACCAGCGCCGGCTCGCCGCCCAGCCCCGCGGCCGCAACGCGGGCTCGATGTTCAAGAACCCGCCCGCAAACCCCGCCTGGAAGCTCATCGAGTCCGCAGGCCTGCGCGGACAGCGCCGTGGCGACGCCGCCATCAGCGCGCGCCACGCCAACTTCTTCGTGAACCTCGGCGAGGCGCGCGCGAACGACGTGCTCTGGCTCGTGGAGGAGGCCGAGCGTCGCGTGTTCGAGCAACACGGCATCCGCCTCGAGCGCGAAGTCGGCTTCGTGGGGGCCTGGTGATGGCGGGACGGCGCGTCGCGGTCGTATTCGGCGGACGCTCGGCCGAGCACGAGGTGAGCGTGCGCAGCGCACGCAGCGTCATCGCCACGCTCGACCGCGTCCGCTGGGAGCCCGTGCCAATGGGCGTAACCCGCACGGGTGCCTGGCTCTCGAGCGCGGCGACGCAGACGGCGCTCGCGGACGGCACCGCTGCGCTCACGGAGGGCGGCGCGCCGCTGGCTGCGGGCACGGCCCTGGCCGAGCTGAGCGCCTGCGACGTGGTTTTCCCGCTGATCCACGGGCGCACCGGCGAGGACGGCTCCCTCCAGGGGTTGCTCGAACTGACGGACATGCCATACGCCGGCTCCGGCGTCGCCGCAAGCGCCATCGGCATGGACAAGGCGCTGCAGAAGGCACTGTTCACCGAAGCTGGAATCCCTGTCATTCGTTATGTAGTACTGCGTCGCTGGGAGATCGAGCGTGATCGCGAGGAGGCACTGCGCTTCGTCGAGGACCAGGTCGGCTACCCCTGCTTCGCCAAACCCGCGAACGGCGGCTCCAGCATCGGGATCAGTCGCGCTGCCTCGCGCGAGGATCTTGGCGAAGCGTTCGCGGCTGCGCTCCTCCACGACGAGAAGGTCGTCGTGGAGGAGGCCGTACAGAGCCGCGAGATCGAGTGCTCAGTGCTGGGGAACGAGGCACCCGAGGCGGCGGCGGTCGTCGGCGAGATCATGCCCAACCACGAGTTCTACGACTACGAGAGCAAATACGCGCCCGATTCGAAGGCGGCGCTGCATGTCCCCGCGCACCTCGACGGCGGCGCGGTCGCGCAGGTGCGGGAGCTTGCGCTGCGCATGTACCTGGCACTGGGCTGCGAGGGCTACGCGCGCGTCGATTTCTTCGTGCGCGAAGGCGGCGAGGTCGTCGGCAGCGAGGTGAACACGATCCCCGGCTTCACCGACGCCAGCATGTTCCCGAAGCTGTGGGAAGCGAGCGGCCTCGCTTACCCCGCCCTGCTCACGCGCATCCTCCATCTCGCCATGGCGCGGCGCGAACGGGAGGCAGCGCGATGATCAAGCGGCACGCGCGACCGAAGGGCAGACGGAAGCAGGGCAGTGCCGTGCGCGGCACCCCGGCGGGGAGCGTCGGCCAGCGCCAGCCACACCGTCTGGTGAAACGCCGGGCGAACGGCGAGCCGCGCCTGTTCCGTTTGCGCGCGCACTGGCTGTGGGCCACCCTGGCCGCCGTTCTCCTCGGCGCAACGATCAGCGGCGGGGTCTGGACCTGGCAGTCGCCCCTGCTGCGCGTGCAGCGCATCGAAGTGGTCGGAGCCGTGGCCGCGAGCGAACGCGCCATTCTCGACCGCACCGACCTGCAGGGCGAAAGCATGTTCACCGCCGACCTGAACGCCACGGCGGAGGCGGTCGAGGCATTGCCGCTCATCGCCTCCGTTCGCATCGAGCGGCGCTGGCTCAGCACAGTGCGCATCACGGTGCGCGAGCGCCAGCCGTGGGGCTCGTGGGAACAGGCCGGCCTGCGCTACACCATCGACCGCGAGGGCGTGGTGCTGGGGCATGTACCCCCGCCCGAGGGATCGACGCTGATCGTCAGCAGTGCGGCCTACTCGCTGCGATCGGGCGAGCGCGTCAACCGCCAGGCGGTGGAAACCGCCGCCGAGATCGCGAGCCAGCTCCAGCAGGCACTCGGCACGCGCGCGGTCGAGGTGGCGTACACGCCCAGCGAGGGCGTGCGCATCCGCACCGCGGACGGCCAGACCGCGGTGCTCGGGGGATCGAGCGGCATCAGCTACAAGCTCGCCGTCTGGGCCCGCGTGGCGCAGGAAGCCGCAGCCCGGGGCATCGCCTACTCCGTCATCGACCTGCGGTTCGGGGACAGGCCCGTTCTGCGATGAACACCGCCAGCGAAGGGATGCCATGAGACGGAACAACGCCATCGCAGCTATCGACATCGGTTCGACAAAGGTGGCAGCGCTCGTCGCCGATGTGAACGAGTACGAGGAGGCGCGCGTCCTGGGCGTTGGCGTCGCCCCCGCCGCGGGCCTCTCACGCGGCGTGATCGACAACATCCAGTCGGCGCGCGATGCGGTGGCGGTGGCCGTGAAGAAAGCGGAGCAGTCGTGCGGGATGCGCATCCTCAGCGGGGTGGTCGGCATCTCGGGAGGCCACCTCAGCTCGCAGAACAACCGCGGGATCGTCGCCATCCCCGACCGCACGGAGCCCATCTCCGCCGAGGATCGCGAACGCGCGATCGAGGTCGCGGGACAGATCAGCATCCCCACCAACCGTCAGATCGTCCACGTGATCCCCCGCGGTTACTGGATCGAGGGCTCCGACTCCGTGTCCGATCCGGTGGGCATGTATGGCACCCGCCTCGATGCCGAGGCGCACATCGTCACCGGCGCGGTCTCCGCCGTGCGGAACCTCACGAAGTGCGTTGAGGGCGCAGGCGTCCACGTCGACGAGATCGTGCTCGGATCGCTTGCCGCGGCGACGGGCGCGCTCACCGACGAGGAGCGCACCCAGGGCGCGGCGGCGGTCGACATCGGCGGGAGCTCCACCTCCATTGCCGTATACGAAGCTGGCGCCGTCGCGCACACGGCGACGCTACCCCTGGGCGGCGCGCATCTCACGCAGGACCTCACGCGCCTCCTGCGCTGCCCCTGGGAGAGCGCCGAACACCTCAAGCGCGAGCACGGTTCCGCGCTCGTGAGCCCGGTGGACCGCGCCACGGAGGTGGAGGTGCACGCCTTCGGGACGAACTCGCGAAAGCTCGTTGCGGCGACGCACGTGGCCGAGATCCTGCAGGCGCGTACCGAAGAGATCCTCGAGGTGGTCGCGCTCGAACTGAAGCGCACGGGCTACCTCGACCGGCTCGCGGCGGGACTCGTCCTCACGGGCGGCTCCAGCCAGCTGCGGAACATCGCCGAACTCGCCGAACAACGGCTCGACCTGCCCGCGCGCGTGGGGGGGCCGCGCGGCTGTACGGGCCTCACCGATCTCATCGCGACTCCCGCCTATACCACGGCGGTGGGGCTCGCGAAGCACGCCCTGCGTGAGGCCGCTTTCGCGCACAGGTCCGCGGGGGCGCGCCTGAACGACCGGGAAGCCGGCTTCCTCAAGCGCCTCGCGGCGTTCGGGCGAGCCTTCATCCCCCAATAGCCGGAAGCAAAGTAGCCGAAAGCAACACGAACGAAGGAGGCGCCCGCATACGTGAAGAGCCCAATCCACCCGCACAGAAACCCTACCCCAGAATGGAGGAAGCACACATGAGCCACACAATCGATCGAGACCTTCTGCCGGACATCAAAGTCATCGGCGTGGGCGGGGGCGGCGGCAACGCCGTGAACCGCATGGTGCACGCGAACATCCCGGGCGTGACCTTCGTGGCCGTGAACACCGACGCGCAGGCGCTCACCGTCTCCGAAGCGGAGCTGCGCCTTCGCATCGGCGAGAAGCTGACGAAGGGCCTGGGCGTCGGTGGCGATCCCACGCGCGGCGGGCGCGCCGCCGAGGAGAGCCGCGCCGAGCTGGAAGACCTGCTCGACGGCGCCGAGATGGTGTTCGTGGCAGCCGGCATGGGCGGTGGCACGGGCACGGGCGCGGCGCCCGTGGTGGCCGAGGTGGCGCGCGAAGTCGGCGCCCTCACTATCGGCACTGTCACCACGCCGTTCGCGTGGGAGGGCGCGGCGCGCGCGCGCGCCGCGCAGGCAGGCATCGAGCAGCTGCGCGAGAAGGTCGACACCCTCATCTCCATCCCCAATTCGCGGCTGCTCGAGAGCTGCCCCGAGGACTGCACGATCGAGCAGGCGTTCGAGGCCGCCGACGATGTCCTGCGCCAGGCCATCCAGGCGATCTCGAACATCATCAGCCAGAACGGGGCCATCAACCTCGACTTCAACGACGTACGCACCGTGATGAGCGAAGCGGGCCCCGCCCTCCTCGCCATCGGCTCCGCGACGGGCGACAACCGCGCCGCCTCGGCGGCGCAGGCAGCCACCACGAGCTCGCTCCTCGATCAGACGATCAACGGGGCGACGAACGTGCTCTTCAACATCACGCACGACGGTAGCCTGAAGCTGCGCGAGCTGGACATCGCCGCGCGTGTGATCGCTGAGGTGGTCGACAGCACGGCGAACATCATCTTCGGCACGGTCATCGACCCCGCGGTTGGCGAAACGGTCCACATGACCGTGATCGCGACGGGGTTCGACACCACGCGGCCTAACACACAGAGCCTGCACAAGCAGGACAAGACGCGCGCCATCAACCTGGATCTGCCTGGCATCCCACATGAGGAGGACGCCGAACTTCCGGCGTTTCTTCGGCGCAACATTCGCTCGATGAGCGAAGTCGGCGCCATCGCTGATCGAGGGATACGACTGGCGGAAAGGAGGTAGCCGACCGAACCGAGCGCACAGCGAAGTCCTGCGGGACTACTTCTCGATCAGAGGCGGTGGGAGCCTGGCGCTCTTGGGAGATGGTGCCAGGCTCTCGCCTTGTCCTGCGAGCGATGCGCCGGCTACCCCTCCGGCGGCCACCTCCCGTTCAGCCGAAGCGCTACCGTAGCACAAGCGTCTTCGCTATACATCGGCGTCTCCCATCTCCCCCCCACGCGCCGGCCACTCGACCGTGCGGCTGCTCTCCAGCGTCTCACCTCGCAGACGCGCCTCGATCCAGGTCTCCAGCAGGTCGTCGAGTGCGTCCGCCACGCTTGCAAGCGTGTGTCCAGCGTCGCCGTAGATGACGAGGCGCCTGGGATCGGCGGCGCGCCGGTAAATGTCCTCGCTGGCCTCGGCGTCGAGAACCTCGTCGGCACCACCGTGCACGAGCAGGAGGGGCCGCCCGAGCTCCTCGACCTGGCGCGTGCCGTAGAGCTGCGGCGAGAGCGCGGCCACCGCCCGCACCAGCGGGTGCAGCGCGCCCGCCTTCACGACGACGGCGCCGCCGAAGCTATGGCCCACGAGCACTGCATCCGTAGCGCCGACGCCTTTCAGGAACGAGCAGCCCGCGAGCACATCGAGGACGCACTCCTCGAACGCGTTCGGCTCGCGGTAGTCGAGGCGCAGAACGCTGACGCCGCAGGGCAGGAGGCGTGCGGGGAGGCGCGCGTAGAGCCCATCCGCGGGGCCGTCGAACCCGCCCATGGCGCCGCTTGCGCAGATGGCGGCGCCGCTGCCGCCCTGTACAGGGTGGAACACGCCCGCGACATCGCCCCGACTCGTCTGGAGACGCAGCGTGAGGCTTTCGGGGGTCGGGCCGGGCGCAGCTGTCACGTTATGCAGGCTCAGCGTGAGGTCGTCGGGCGCGGACAGCGGCGGCTCGGGCACGCGCGCACGATACAGATCTCCCAGCCTGCGGACGGGCGCACTGCTAGGATCGCACCCGAGCGATGTGCGGAATCGCAGGCATAATGCGGTACGGCGGGGCGCCCGTGGAAGACGAGGCCATCGCGACGATGATCGCCATGCTCCGCCACCGCGGCCCCGACGGCGAAGGTGCGTGGCGCGCGCCCGGCGTTGCGCTGGGCGCCGCGCGCCTCGCCATCCTCGACCTGTCGCCGGCCTCGGACCAGCCGTTCCGCGACGAGCGCGCGGACCTGACGCTCGTCTTCAACGGCGAGATCTACAACTACCTCGAACTGCGCCGCGAGCTGGAGGCCCTCGGCCACAGCTTCCGCAGCAGCGGCGATACCGAGGTTCTGCTACGCGCCTACGAAGCGTGGGGCCCAGCGTGCCCGCAGCGCTTCAACGGCATGTTCGCGTTCGCCCTCTGGGACGGGCGGCGGCGGCGGCTCGTGCTCGCGCGCGACCGCTTCGGCGAGAAGCCGCTGTTCCTCGCCCGGGGCCCCGGAGGGCTCGCCTTCGCCAGCGAGATGAAGGCCATCCTTACGGTCCGGCCCGATCTGCGCCGCCCGAGCCGGCGGGCGATCTACCGCTACCTCACGCGCGGCGACCTCAACGTCGACGAGGTGACGTTCTTCGAGGATGTCGCCTCGTTCCCGCCCGCGCATACGCTGGTGATCGAGCAGGACGGCGAGGAGCAGCTGGAGCGCTACTGGTGCCCCACGGCGAGCGCGCTGCCGAAGAAGCGGCGGCAGCGCATCGAGCACTTCCGCGAGCTTCTCTTCGACTCCATCCGCATCCGCCTGCGCAGCGACGTCGCCGTGGGCAGCAGCCTCAGCGGGGGGCTCGACTCCTCCGGCATCGTGGCCGCGCTCGACGCCCAGAAGGGACTGGGCGATATCACACAGGCCACGTTCAGCGCGCGATTCCGCTCAGTGGCGCACGACGAAGGGCCTTTCATCGAGCAGCTTGGGCGACAGGTTGAGACTGAGCCTCACGAGGTCTGGGTGGAAGCGGACCGCTTCGAGGCCGAGCTCGCACGCCTGCAGTACCACCAGGAGGAGCCCATCGCCAGCGCGAGCCCCTACGCGCAGTGGCTCGTGATGGAGCTGGCGCGCGCGCAGGGTACGACTGTGCTGCTCGACGGCCAGGGCGCGGACGAGGCGCTCTCGGGCTACGACCAGGCGCACGGCATGTTCTGGGCGCACTGGCTGCGGCGGGGCCGCCTCGATCGCTTCCTCGGCGAGGTCGTCGCGTTCTTGCGGCGCTACCGCGATCTGCGCGCGCCCGCCCTCTTCGGCGTCTACTACTCCCTGCCAGAACGCCTGCGCGACCGGCTGGCCGGCCACTACTACCGCTCGGCGCGGCTGCCCGCGAAGGAGCTGCGGCACGGTCTCGCACCCGCACACGCCCCTTCCGACCACCCTTTCGCTGACCGCCTGAGGAACGAGCTCGTGCGCTGGCAGACGACGACGCAGCTGCCCGAGTTCCTGCGCTACGCCGACCGCAGCAGCATGGCCTTCGGACGCGAGGTGCGCCTGCCCTTCCTCGATCACCGCCTGGTGGAGTACTGCTTCGCGCTGCCGCCAGAACTGCTCCTGCAACGGGCGGTGACGAAGGTGGTCCTGCGCGAGGCGATGCGCGGCATCGTGCCCAACGTCATCCTCGACCGTACGGACAAGATCGCCTACGCACCGCCGCAGGAGCGCTGGCTCCTGGGCCCGCTCCAGGGCTGGCTCCAGGAGACGCTGGCGCAGGCCGAGTGCCGCCGCGACATCTTCAGCCCGCAGGCGGTGCGCGCCCTGCGCGAGCGCGCCGCCCACGACGTGAGCGACCCCCGCATCTGGCGCGTGGCGAGCACGGAGACGTTCCTGCGCGAGTTCATCGACCACTCCACCACCACGCCCGCCAGCGCCTGAAGCCCGCGCGGCCTCAGGTCAGCCAGGCGCCGTCGGGGAGCGGGTCGCGGGGGATGTCCTCGCGGGCGTTAACCATGTGCCGTGCGAGGGGCTCGACGCGGCCCCAGATCGAATTGAAGTCGTCTGCGTCGAGCGCCCGCGAGACGAGGGCCGCGCGCATGTGCGCGAGCCAGCGCTCCGCGTGGTCCCCGGTGATGATGAAGGGGAAGTGGCGGCGGCGGAGGCGGGGATGGCCGTAGCGCTCCGAGTAGCGCGGCTCGCCCCCGAGCCACTGCTCGAAGAAGAGCACGAGCTTCTCGCGGCTGGGGCGCAGGTCGGCGGGGTAGAGGGCACGCAGGGGCGCATCCGCGGCGACCGCATCGTAGAAGGCGTCGACCACGGCCTCTACGCTCGCCCGCCCACCGATGCGCGCGAACAGCGTCTCCCCGCTCACGCGGTGCGCCAGCGCAGGGCCCAGAAAGTCAACGTGAACGAGGCGATGCCGAACCCGAAGATGGCGGCTGCGCCCTTCAGCAGGGCGAACCCGTCCCAGCCCTCGAGGATGAGCGAACGCTGCGCCTCGAGGACGTAGGTGATGGGGTTGATGGTGGCGAGTGCCTGGAGCCAGCCGGCGAAGACCTCTTTCGGCGCGAACGCGGTCGAGAGGAAGATCAGCGGGAAGAGGAAGAGCCCGCCCGCAGCAGCCGCCTGGGGGCTACCCGTACGCAGGGCGATGGCGGCGTTGAAGCCCGAATAGGCCATGCCGAAGCCGAACGACCCCGCCAGCAGCACCGCTACGCCCGCCACGCCCGCATCGAACCCGGTGCGGAAGAGAAGCCCGATCGCGACGATGACACCCGTGATGATCACTGTACGCACGCCATCGGCGGTGATGCGCCCTAGCGCGATCGCCCAGCGCGGCGCGGGCGTCAGCAGCAGCTTGTCGAAGTAGCCGCGCTGGATATCGGTGATGGTGCCGAGGCCGGCGCTCGCGGAGATGCTCGATCCCGCCGCCAGGATCGCGACGGGCACCTGGAAGCCCGTGAAGTTGTCTACCCCGAAGGCGTCACCCGCGATCGACCCGATCGACCCGACCGTGACCGCGAAAAAGAAGAGCGGGATGATGACGTTGCCAGCCTCCTGGGCCGGCTGGCGGAACGCCTCCCTGAGGGAGCGCAGCGTGAGGAACCAGACGGTTGCGGCAGTCTGCATCACGAGGCCCCGCCCCCTGCAGCGGCTGGCGCTTCCACCTGGAGATGGTGCCCCGTGGCCTGCAGGAACACGTCGTCGAGGCTGGGGCGCGTGATCGAGACGTCGCCGACCGCGAGGCCCGCCTCATCGAGCGCGAGGACGACACGCGCCACCGCGCGGGCGCCGTCGGGCACATAGACGACCACGGCACCATCCGCCGTCTGTACACGCTCGACGGCAGGGACGGCGGTGACGAGCGCGGCGGCGAGATCGAGCGCCGCCGCAGGGCCCTCGATCTGAACCGTGACGACGTCTGTGCTGATGCGTGCCTTCATCTCCGCGGGCGACCCGCGCGCAATGATGCGCCCCTCGTCGATGATGGCGAGATCGTGCGCCAGCCGGTCAGCCTCTTCGAGGTACTGGGTCGTGAGGAACACGGTGATCCCTTCCTCGACGCTGAGCCGGTTCACGTAGCGCCAGATGCCCTCGCGGCTGAGGGGGTCGAGCCCCGTGGTGGGTTCGTCGAGGAAGAGAATGCCGGGGCGGTGTACGAGCGCGGCGGCGAGATCGAGGCGACGCTTCATCCCGCCTGAGTAACCGCCAACGGCGCGGTCCGCGGCATCATCGAGGTCGACGATGCCGAGCAGCTCAGCGACACGCCCCCGCAGCATAGCGCCGCGCAGGCCAAAGAGGCGCGCCTGCAGCGTGAGCAGCTCACGGCCCGTCTGGACATCGTCGAGGCCGGCCTCCTGCAGGGCCACGCCGATGCGCCACCGCACCGTGCGAGCATCAGCGATGATGTCGAAGCCATCGACGCGCGCGGTGCCGGCGGTGGGCCGCAGCAGCGTCGTGAGCATGCGAATGGTGGTCGTCTTGCCCGAGCCGTTCGCGCCGAGGAAGCCGAAGATCGCACCGGGCGCGATCTCGAGGTCGATGCCATCGACCGCCCGCACCTCGTCGAAGTGCTTCGTCAACCCCTCCGCCACGATCGCGCTCATCGACCGGAGCGTAAGGGACGCTGGCGGGCGCGCAAGTCCCATACGTTATGTCGCTTCACGACCAGCCGCTGCGGCCTCGCCCAGAGGGTGTTCGGCACTTGCGACGAGACCGGCGAGGAGGTCGAGGCTGTCGCTGTTAACGCCCGCCGCCCCAACCGCCAGCGCCTGTGCCAGATCAGCCTGGGTATTGACCGGCCAGATGTAGGCGGCGACACCACGCGCGGCGAGCTCGCGCATGGTCGCGGGTTGCGCGAGCGTACGGTGCAGGGAGAGTGCCTGGTAGCGCTCGCCGAGCGCGGGCATGAGCGCCGCGAGCTCCCCGGGCCAGGCCGCTGATGGCAGGATGCGAACGTGCGCGCGCTCTTCAAACGGCTCCAGCAGCGGCCACTCGCGCGTCGTGACCGTGTAGGGCGCACCGGGCAGGCAGCGCTCGAAGGCAGCGATGACCGCTTCCGGGAGCGCGAGCGACGGTGACTTCAGGTCGACCATCAGGCAGAGGTCGCGGCCCGCGGCTTCGATCACGGCGTCGAGTTCGAGTCGTGGGGTCCAGCCGGGCAGGGGCCTCCAGCGCTCGCGGAGCAGGGGCAGGGGGCCAAGCGTCTGCGCGTGGCGCACTTCGAGGCGCCCGCGGTGCAGCCACAGGTCGAGCTCGGCGAGGTCCGCACCGATCGCCTTCGCGCGTTCGAGGAGGTGCAGCCGGTTGCCCGCGCGGTGCGCGATGGCGATCGGACGGCTCATGGGGAGGCTTCCCCTCGCAGCAGCAGGTGCTGCACGTCGGGAGGCAGGGGCACGCCCCGCCCCGTCACGGTGTCCAGCCAGGCCCAGGCGTGTACGAACGTCGCAACGGGCGTTCCGCGAGCGCTGGAGCGCACGGCGAACTCCTGCTCGAAGCCGCGATCGTCTGCGCTCACCGTGGTCACCTCGATCGTCGCGCCCTCGCTCCAGGCCAGGGGGGCGTGGTAGACAGCGCGCATCTCGCGCTGCACGGCGACGACGTGATCGGGCTTGGAGACGCCGCAGTGCTCCTCGAACGCGGCGTAGGCGAGCTCCGTGAGCGCGAGCAGCACACCTGCGTGCACAAAGCCGGTGTGCGAGAACGTGTCCGTGTGGCGCGTCGGGAAGGAAACGGTGAAAACCACGCCTCCATCGTGGAAGCCGCGCGCGCGAGGGGCAAGCGCTCACTAGAAGATGGCGGCGTCGACACCCCAGGTTCCCCCCGCTCCCGTCGCGAAGAGCACCACGGCGATCAGCAGCATCATGAGGTTCTGCCCCTGCTCGCCCTGGTCGGTGAGCCCCGCGAGCAGCAGGTAATTCAGGTTCAGGAAGGCACCCAGCGCGAGCCCTGCGAAGGTGAGGAGGCCAAACGTCACGCTCACGCCCGCGGCGAACTCGCCGAGGACCACCAGCCACGAAGTGATCACCCAGGCGCGCTCGCTGCGCAGCGACGTTGCCCGCAGCATGCCGGCGAAGGCGGGCAGAGGGTGGCTCTCGACCAGCCCCTCGACCCAGCCGCGGGCCCCCCCGCGCAGGAAACCGGGCAGGTCCTTGTGACGCACGCTTTCGAGCCACCACAGGCCCAGCCCGATGCGGAGGATGGCAAGCCACTCCTCTCTCGTCAGCCAACCGAAGGTGTCCAGTGGATCCATCGGCTCGCGATTCTAGCCCACCACAGGCCTGCTGAAGTCATCTCTGCGCTGGCGCAGGCAGAGCGGCCCCGTCCACCCTGGCAAGACTGCGGTCGGGACGTTAGGGCGTGAGCCCCTCCAGCAGCGCCCGGGCCGCTTTCGCCTGTCCTGCGTCGTCGCGGACGAGGTAGCGGACCAGCACGTTGGTATCGGCGGCACGCACGCCTCCCGCGCTCCGGCACTGGCCGCCGTGTTGCTTTCCCCATGCCTGCATCGCGCTACTATCGGACGGTGACGAAGAAGGCTCGCCCACCGCTGGTCTGGATCGACATGGAGATGACGGGGCTCGACGTGGAGCGGCGCCACGTGCTCGAGGTTGCGGCGCTCATCACCGACGGCGAGCTGCGCGAGCTCGATGACGGCCTCAACCTCGTCGTGCACCAGCCGGAGTCCGTGCTCGCAGGCATGGACGAGTGGTGCGTCAGGCAGCATGGCGCGTCGGGGCTCACCGCCGCTTCGCACGCCTCACGCACGGGCGTCGAGGAAGCGGCGGAGCTGCTGCTGGCCTACCTCCGGCGGCACACGGCAGAGGGGCAGTCGCCCCTCTGCGGGAACTCTGTGGGGCACGACCGCCGCTTCCTCGACCGCTGGATGCCGGCGGTCAGCGCCTGGCTCCACTACCGCGTGATCGACGTTTCGAGCGTGAAGGAGCTGGCATTGCGCTGGTACCCGCAGCTCGATCGCTTCCCCAAGGGGGAACGCCACCGCGCACGCGACGACATCCGCGAGTCGCTCGCGGAGCTGCGCTACTACCGTGAGCGGGTCTTCCGCGAGCAGCCCGCGAACACAGGCGAGAGCGCGGGAAGCCGCTAGGCGTCCCGGTAGAGGCGGGCGGCCTCCGCTTCGAGAGCGCGGCATTCGGCTTCGCCCATCGGCCCCCAGGCGCTCGCAGTAGCGACGTTCGCGCGGATGCGCACGGGATAGCGCGCGCCGGGGATGGCGGTGGAGACGCCAGGGTTCGACCAGACGTAGCGCAGCAGGTTGGCGGGCGTGAGCGGGCCTGCGTAGCCCTCGGCGAGGCGGCCGCGCATGGCACTGGCACGGCCCGAGCCACCCACCGGACGCATGACGATGACGCCTACATCGTGCTCACGCGCGAGGTCGATCAGGGGCGCCGTGGCCGGGAAGAAGGCGGAGTATTCGAGCATGACGGTCGCGAATTCCCCACAGGTGATCGCTTCACGGAGCACGTCGAGGCTGTGCGAGGAGATACCGGTGTGGCCGATGAGTCCGCGTTCCCGTGCAGCCCGGAGGCCGGCGAGGGCGCCATCCTCGCGCATGACCGCCTCCCACGCCTCGGGGGTCGAGACGTCATGCAGCTGGTAGAGGCAGATGCGCTCGCGGCCAAGCGTGCGCAGGGAGCGGTCGATGTCGTACTGGCTGCCGTGGACGGTGCGGCTGAACGTCTTGCTCGCGAGACAGAGGCCGTCCGCCTGCCGCTCGCGCAGCGCCTGGCCCAGAAGCGTCTCGCTGCCTGCGTACTCACGCGCGGTATCCATGAAGCTGACGCCTGCGTCGAGGGCGGCGCGGAGCGTAGCCGCGCCTTCGGGCGAACCCGGCGTATCCATCGCGCCGAGGCCGAGCTCCGTGACCATGAGGCCAGTCTTGCCGAGCCTGCGTTGCTTCAGGCCGCTCATATACCGCGTCCGCCTCAGCCGAAGGTCATCATGGGGCCGGCCGGAGCGGGGTACTTCTCGGGGAGACGCGCGACGGAGGGCCTCTCCTCGCGGGGGAGGCGGTTCCAGGCGAAACGCATGGCATCGTAGGCGTCATGCCAGGCGCGGAGGATGCGGGCGATCGCGAGCGCGTTGGGCAGACCCGCCGCCTCCACGGTGCGGGGCATGCCCGCGGGTGGCTCGACCCCGGCGCCGGTCACGGCGGCGCGCCGCCAGTCGATGAGCGCCTCGCGCGCGCCCTCGGTGGCGTCGATCAGGGCAATCGCGTTGTCGGTCGCCGCAAGGAAGGCCGCGCGCGCCTCCGCGTAGCTGGCCGCGAGGTTCTCGATACCGACGTAGACGCCGTCGCCGCGCACCTCCACGGGCCAGGCGGGCGGCCCCTCCTCAAAGGTGGGCGAGGGGTGACCGTCGTGGGGGTCAAACTCGTAGTGATGGAGGGGGCAGACGAGCCAGCTGCCCTCGATTGAGCCCTCGCCGAGGGGGGCGCTCTCGTGGGGACAGCGGTTGTCGAGTGCGCCGTAGCGGCCCTCGTAGAGCGTAAGCGCGACGACGTTGCGCCCGGCGAGGACGGTCTTCACGTCACCCTCGTCAAGCTCATCGAGAGCCGCCACCCGGTACCAGACGACATCAGCCACACAGCGATGATAGCCGGAAGTCCATCCCTTCGTCTGGCAGGAACGTCCCTTGCTGACGGAACGCGTGAGGATTGACTAGACTGGGCGCGAGGTCTGGAAACTCGCAGGAGGACACATGCGGGAGAGCTACTGGGGTCGATACTGGAGGCGGCGGCGCTCACGCCGCGGCTTCCTCATCGGGGGCGCGACCGTGGCTGCGGGATCGGCAGGGCTCCTGGCAGTCGGGTGCGGCGACGACGATGATGATGACGGCGGCGACGAGCCCGCGCCCACGGACGAGCCAGCGGCAGACGCGCCGGTGCGCGGCGGTACCTTCCGCCAGAGCAAGCTGCAGGTCGATGACGGCATCGATCCTGGCCTGAAGGTCATCAACAACAACGAGATTCTCGCGCGGATCTACAACCACACCCATCTCTACAAGGTCTCGACGAACGAGTTCCTGTTCGATGCGGCGACCACGATGGAGCAGCCGGACAATCTCACCATCACGTTCCCGCTGCGCGCGGGGATGACGTTCCACCACGACGGCAGTGCGGTCACGGCGGAGGACGTGGCGAGCACCTGGAGCCGCTTCCCCGATCTGCTGGCGGACCAGGGTTCGCAGGTGAACGAGGCGAACTGGGGCTTCATGGAGCGGATCGACGCGATCGACGAGTCCACGGTGCAGGTGACGCTCAAGGCGCCGGCCGCTTCGGCGCCGGTGCTCATGGCATCTACGGCCTACGGCATCGTCTCGAAGTCGCTTCTGGACCAGCAGGCGAACGGAAACGTGCAGGAGCTGGACGCGGGCGCGGGACCGTACGTCATTGAACAGCGCGATGCGAGCGGCGTCGCTCTTGTTCCCTACCCGAACTACTACCGGCACGAGAACCCGTCGCCGCACTTCGTGGAGGACGGGCCGTATATCGAGCGGCACGAGACGCGCATCATCGTCGACCGTGCGGCGGTGAAGGCCGCCTTCTTCTCGGGCGACATCGATTACATGCCTACGATCGCCGATCGTATCGAGTTCGAAGAATTCACCGGCAACGACTCCTTCGTGGCCAAGGAGGTCGCCTCCACGGAAGCACGCTTCCTCGCGTTCGATAATATCAAGTTCACGGACAAGCGCGCCCGGCAGGCGATCTCCTACGCGATCGACTACGACGCGCTGATCGCGACGCTGTTCGCGGGCGACGGCGTCTACGACGGGCCCGTGGGGCAGGCGCTGGCCGGCTTTGCCCTGGATCAGGAGACGCTGAAGTCGTACCGCACGTTCGATCCGGCGCGGGCGCGGCAGCTCTGGGAGGAGTCGGGCATCGAGCTCGATAACATCCGCATCGAGACAAGCCAGGATCCACGGGGCGCGCTGCTGGCAGAGTTCCTCGCGCGGCAGATCGAGGAGAACCTCGGTATCAGCTCGGAACCGCTCATTCACGACGTCACGACGTACGTGGCGCGCGCGAGAGAGCCAATCAAGCAGTGGGAGCTCTTCGTCGTGCCCTACAACGCCAGCACGACACCCGAGATCTACAACATGACGATGATGAACCCTGACGCCTTCGCGGGCGTTTCCTGGAGCTTCGGGCTGGATCAGCCCGATGCGAGCCTGGTGGCGAACGCGCAGAAGCTCATCGACCTGACGGCCGCGCAGGCCGGGGAGGTCGATCCGGGCGCACGTCTGGAGAAGATGCGGGAGATGCAGCTCTTTGCACTTGAGGAGCTCGTGCCCGGCATCAACCTGCCTGTCCCCGGGCACAGCTGGGTTGTGTACAACGCCCGCGTGCAGAACTTCCCGGAGGACGATGTGCTCCTGGGAGCGCTGCTGAACCGGACTCACGACATGTGGATCAAGGCCTAGAGGGCCTGCGGGCGGCAGACGGGTATCTTCCGTCTGCCGCCCGTTGAGTCTGCTGATGCAGGTTTACATCGCCCGCCGGCTGCTGGCAGTCCCCTTCATGTTGCTCGGGATGTCGCTGCTGCTCTTCTGGCTGCTCTTTCTGCGGCCGGGAAACGCGGCGCTGACGGGTTTCGGGCTCGTCTCTCCCGATCAGAACGCGAGTGCGATCGCGAGCCTGGAGGAGGAGTTCGGGCTCGACCGTCCGTTCTTCGTGCAGTACAGCGACTGGGCCTGGAACGCGCTCCGGGGCGACTTGGGCATCTCGCTCAAGAACCGCCGTTCGGTGACGGCAGAGATCCGGTCGCGCCTGCCCGTGACCGCAGAACTGGGAGTACTCACGGTCTTGCTGACGGCGCTCATCGGCATCCCTGTCGGGATCATTTCGGCAATCCGGCCGGGAACCGTGCTGGACGGCTTCCTGCGCGTCGTCACGATCTCGGGAATCTCCGTACCGAACTTCTGGGTGGGGACGCTTGTGATCACGCTGCCCGCGATCTGGTGGGGCTGGACACCGCTCTGGCAGTACGTACGCATCGAGGACGACCTGATCGCGAACCTGAAGATCGTCATCTGGCCGGCGCTTACGCTCGCGATCGCGAGCGCCGCCTACATCGCCCGCATCGTTCGCTCTTCGATGCTGGAGACGCTGTACTCGGACTTCGTGCGCACGGCGCGAGCGAAGGGCCTGCGTGAGCAGGTAGTCATCATCCGGCACGTGTTCCGCAGCTCGATGATCGCGGTGGTTACGGTGATCGGCATCCAGCTGGGAGCGATCCTGGGAGGATCGGTGATCGCGGAACAGATCTTCGGGGTTCCCGGATTGGGGTTGCTGGTCTTCGACTCGGTCGTCTCCATCGATTACACGATGGTGCTCGGCGCGATCATGGTGTTCGCGCTGATGTTCACACTGATCAATCTTCTTGTTGACGTGATCTACACGTTCGTAGACCCCAGGATCCGGTATTGATGCCGGAGGCGGAGGAGGCAGCCACCGCTCTTCGCACGGATGTGATTCAGCCGCCGGAGCGAAGGTTCACGGGACTGCTGCGGTTTGTCCTGCAGCAGCGGTTGGGCACAATCGGGGCAGTGCTCATCATCCTGATGGTGTTTGGGGCGACAGCTGCGCCCGTCCTGAACACGAGCGATCCGGAGGAGTTCGGAACCGTCATCCTTGAGAGCCCAAGCCTCGACCATTTCTTCGGGACGAACCGCGAAGGGCGCGACGTCTGGTCGCGCGTTCTCTACGGCGGAAGGGTCTCGCTCAAGATCGGGCTCGCCACAGTCATCATCGCGGCACTGGGCGGCACGGCCCTGGCGCTCATCGCGGGCTACCTCGGCGGGCTGGTCGATTTCGCCCTCGGACGGGTGACGGACGTGCTCATCGCGTTTCCGTCGATCCTCTTCGCGCTCACCCTGAACGCATCGCTGCGGGATGAGTTGCCCAACATCGGGTCGGTCCTCGCAGCGGAGGAGTTCCTGCTGGTCGTCGCGATCTGCATTGTCTTCACACCAGTGATCTTCCGCATCATGCGAGGGAACGTGCTGGAGCAGCGCGCGGCCGTCTACGTAGAGTCGGCACGGGTGATCGGGGCGAGCGAGGTGCGCATCATGTGGCGCCACATCTTCCCCAACCTTGTAGGCCTGCTGTTGATCGTGATGAGCACGACGCTGCCGGCGGCCATTCTGACGGAATCGGCGCTCAGCTTCCTGGGCGTTGGTGTCGAGCAGGGAACCCCCTCGTGGGGCGCGGACCTCTCGGGCAACAATCGTGCGTTCTTCGTGAAGGCGCCGTGGATCGCGATCTTCCCGGGGCTGGCGCTGAGCATCACCGTGCTCGCCTTTAACCTGTTCGGCGACGCCTTGCGCGATACGCTCGATCCACGCCTGCGCGGCCAGCGCTAGCTAGCCAGCCACACGCCCTCGCACGTGAACGCGGGGGCGCTCGCCGAAGCCGCTACCTGACGACAAGGGGGACGCGCATTCCAAGTTCGAAGTGGCTTTCGAGCTCGCCCTCCTCGATCTCGGCGATGTTGCAGAGGAGGAGATAGTTGCCGGGCGGCAGGTCGATGGCGATCGAGGCCGAAGTTCCGACCTGGAAGGCCTCGATCTCGTCCACAACATCGACCTCATCCTCAGGGATGCGCCCATCCACGACAGGAAGGTCGCCGGGCCCAAGATCGGTGCGGAGGACCAGGAACTCGTGGGGATCGTCCGGCCCCTCGTTCTCCACGAGGAAGTAGACGGTTCCGGCTTCGACTTCGGTGGCATCGCTGACGACGGCCCACTCGCGCAGCGTGATATTGACCCGTGTGCTGTTATCGGGTTGAGCCTCCACCACGCCCTCGGGGACCTCCTCCGCCGCTTCCGTGGCCAGGGGGGCATCATCGTCATCATCACCACACACCACGAAGAGCGCGCTCGCGAGACCCAAGGCAAACACGCCAGCAATCCTGGCGCCAAGGCTGCGATTGACAAACATGGCATCACCCTCCTGCACGCTATCTGATACTCCCCCCGAATGCCTGTCAACTCCACGCAGACACTGCCAGAGCTGCGAGCGGGGACCAGCCGTATACTCGCGGACGTGACCAGGCCGCTCGCCGATATAACTGTGCTCGACCTGACATGGGTGCTCTCGGGGCCGTTCGCCTCGATGGTGCTGTGCGACCTGGGGGCGGACGTCATCAAGGTCGAACGCCCCCCCTGGGGCGATGTGGCACGCACCAGCGGCCCCTACCAGAACGGGTGGAGCGGCTACTTCTTCAGCATCAACCGAGGGAAGCGGTCCATCTCGATCGACCTCACGCGGGAGGAGGGGAAGGAGCTGCTGCGCGCGCTCGCCGCGAAAGTCGACGTGGTAATGGAGAACTTCAGGCCGGGCACCATGGAGCGGCTCGGCCTCGGCTACGAGACGCTGCGGGAGCGGAACCCGCGCCTCATCTTCGCGAGCACCTCGGGGTTCGGGCAGACGGGCCCCTACCGCGAGCGTCCGGCGGTGGACATCATCGTGCAGGGGATGGGGGGGATGCTCTCGATCACGGGCGAGCCGGACGGCGATCCCGTGCGCCCGGGCGCCTCCTACGGCGACATCGTGGCGGGGCTCTACACAGCCATCGGCATCCTCACGGCGCTGCACGAGCGGGAGCGCAGCGGCGAGGGGCAGGCGATCGACATCAGCATGCTCGACGCGCAGGTGAGCGTGCTGGAGAACGCGATCATGCGCTACTACGTGACGGGCGAGGCGCCGAAGCCGCTCGGCACCCGCCATCCGAGCGCGACGCCCTTCCAGGCGTTCCCCACGGCGGACGGCTGGCTGGTGCTGGCGCTGGCGTTCAAGGAGGAGCAGTGGGCACTCCTCTGCGCGCTGCTGGACGTGCCGGAGCTGATCGACGACCCGCGCTTCGAAAGCGGACCCAAACGGACGGCCAACCACGCCGCCCTCGAACCGCTGCTCGTGGAGGCGTTCCGCCGGCAGCCGCGGGCGCACTGGCTGGCGGAGTTCGAGGCCGCGGGCATCCCCAGCGGCCCGCTGAACACGATCGCGGACGTGGTCGCCGACCCCCAGATACGGCACCGCGGCATGATCCGCGAGCTCACACATCCGGCCGCAGGCACGATCCCCGTAGCGGACACGCCCGTGCGGCTGTCGCGCTCGGAGTCGGGCATCGGGGGGCCGCCGCCGAGCATGGGCGAGCACACGGCAGAGGTGCTCGGAGAGCTGCTGGGTACAGGCACGGAGGAGGTGGAGGCGCTGCGTGCGGCGGGCGTGATCGCTACCTCGGGCGGCCCCGACATCGCAGAGCTGACGGAGTAGGGGTGGCGCTACAACCCCTGCTCGCGGCAGAGATCCTCGTCGAAGAGGATGTGGCCGGTGAAGGCGGAGGGCGGCTGCTCGCAGATCCAGACCGTCCCCTTCGCCATCTCGTCCGCGGTCTCGAAGTCGAGCGTCGGGTTCTCGGGGTCGTTCTCCGCCCAGACATTGCCGGGCGTGCGGATGCGGCCCTTCGGCGAGAGCACGTTCACCGAGATGCTGCTCTCCTGCAGCTCTATCGCGAGAGCCTGCGAGTAGCGTTCGAGGCCGGCCTTCATCATGGCGTAGAAGCCGCCGCTCGCGCGCGTCTCCTCGTAAGGCCCGGGGCCGGGGAAGACGCCCGCGCGCGAGGAGACGTTGATGATGTGCCCGCCACCAGCGGCCTTCAGGTGGGGGACGCAAGCGCGCATGAGGAGGAGGGGGCCGCGCAGGTCGATCTGCCAGATGAGGTCGAGGTGGCGCGGCTGTACGGTCTCGATGGCGCCGGGGACGAGGATGGCGGCGTTGTTCACGAGAATATCGATGCGGCCCCACTCGCCCGCGACGCGCCCGACGCCCGCGCTGATGCTCTCGGGGTCGCGCACATCCATGCGCACGGGCAGGGCCTCGCCGCCCTCGCGCCGGATGTCTTCGGCGACCGAGTGGATGGTTCCCGGGAGGCGCTTGTCCCTTACCTCCTCGGTGCGCGCGACGATGGCGACCCTCGCGCCCGCGCGGGCAAGCTGCTGAGCCACATCTGCGCCGATGCCGCGGCTCGCGCCGGTGACGATGGCGACACGCCCATCGAGTGAGCCCATGGCTGACCTCCCGCCGGAGTTATGAGCATCGTACGCGAGCGCAGGCAGGGACAGGAGGGAAGGGTAGACTGCGGGCCACGCCGCCCGACGCAGGAGGAGGCTACCGATGAGCGAACCCACGATCGATATCGCCAGCCGGCTCGACGCCGATCACCTCGCCGTCTTCGAGGCCATGCCGCGAGAGCCGCGCGACTGGTCCGATATCCCCGCTCTGCGAACGCGCATGGCGGAGATGCGCGCAACCCTGCCCCAGCCCCCCATGCCCCCGGGCGTATCGCTCGATGACCGGCAGGCACCTGGTCCGGCGGGCGATCCCGACGTGATGGTGCGGCTCTACCGTCCACAGAACCTGGCCCGACCCGCCCCTGCGCTCTACTGGATTCACGGCGGCGGCATGGTGCTCGGGGATGTGACCATGAACGACGCCTACTGCGCGGGCCTCGCAGAGGATCTGGGCGTGCTTGTAGCATCGGTCGAATACCGCCTCGCGCCGGAGCACCCCTTTCCCGCACCGCTGGAGGACTGCTATGCGGGGCTCGCGTGGCTGGGGAGATCCGCAGACGAACTCGGCATCGACCGGGCCCGCATCGCCATTGGCGGGGCGAGTGCGGGCGGTGGGCTGGCGGCGGGCGTGGCCCTCGCCGCGCGCGATCGGGGAGAGGTGTCACTTTGCTTCCAGCTGCTCGTCTACCCGATGCTGGATGACCGCAACGTCACCGGAAGCAGCCATGCGATCACCGACCCGCGCCTCTGGAACCGCGAGGCGAATCTCGCTGGCTGGAACGCCTACCTCGCGGGAAACGCGGGCGGCGAGGGCGTCTCGCCCTACGCTGCGCCCGCCCGCGCGACCGACCTCGCGGGCCTGCCTCCCGCCTACATCAACGTCGGCGACCTCGACCTCTTCGTCGATGAAGATGTCGCCTACGCGCGCGCGTTGGGCGCCGCCGGCGTCCCCGCCGAGCTACACGTCTACCCGGGCGCGTACCACGGCTCGAACTCGGCCGTCCCGAGCTCGGCGCTCGCGCAACGCTGGCTCGCCGACGAGCGCGGCGCGCTCGACCGCGCGCTGGGAGGGTGAGGCGTCCGCAAGGTAGACACGTGGGATTCCGGCGGTGGGGTGGCACTGGGTGTCGTCGAAATGGACGGGGGAGCCGTTCGAGCTGGCGCACTAGCAGTGCTGGGCGATCCGCCGCTGGTCTACCGCCTGAGTGCCCTGATATCTCCCAGAAAGCTCTCGACTGTCTGGAGATGCGGCCTCACACCCTTGGGATAATGGTCGTGCAGCTGTTCGGGTACAATCAGAGAGATACCAGCTTCTTGCATCGCACTGAACTGATTCTCAGATACTCCCTCCTGCAGCGTAAGAATATGCTTGGTTTTTATACGGTTGGCTTCCTTTAGCACCTGTCGCCAACGTTCTCGAATCGTGGACTTGGCAGCCAGCATCCTCAATTGGTCGCCCGGGAAGGCAGGATCCTCATAGGCCGCCACATTCGGAAACAGAAAGTCTGGGTGATTATTTGAGTCCACGACCGGCTGCCAAGCGAATTCTATCTCCTCCTCCTGGAAGATCGTCTTCAGCTGGAGTTCCAGCGAGCGCCCACCTCTCGCCCTTCTCCGCTGACCAATCGGCTGAGAAAAATCCAAGAGTTCAGCTACACTCTGGAAGCCCTTCTGAATACGAGGAAAATAGACAGCTTCCTCAAGGCTTTGATAGACTTCGAACTCACAATTCCGCCGGACCATCAGGCGATGGTCCACATTCGCTGATTCCTCCAGTCGCATCTCGATGACCTTCTGGATTATTTCCTCGCCTGTAGGGAAGGACTTGAGCCACTCTGGCGGGATATCTTCATGCGCAGGCCGACAGGACGCTCTACGGCGCAATGGGCTGAGCAAGTTGGGGTAGGTGATCGCCCGACCCGACTCCACGGAGCCGACACGTTCTTCGATCACATTCTCCTCGACCACATCGCGAGCGATCCAGACGTGGCATCTAAAGAGCTGGGTCTCCGTCTCTCTCCAGAATGAAAAGATCGTTAGCGCGGCCGTGCTCTCGGGATCAAGCAAGGCAGAATCTGATCCTCCATGCCCTGTGATCCTCACCTCATTGCGAGTCTTGTTGTTGTACCAAATAGCCGTGACCCTCTGAGTATCGTGGTGGCTATCCACAGCCATCTCAACGGATTCTCGCGGATTTATCTCGTTACGCCGTTCCAGTGAGGGGAAGACATTGAACAAGACGCGCTTCGGGATATAGGGACCCGCCTGGTGCGAGCCATTCGCCTGCGTATCGTTGGCGGAGAGCCGCTTCACATACCACAGCACGTCATCAGGACGATCCTGCTCATCGAGCCACTCCTCCAGCTCCCATAGTGGCATCACACGCCTCCGGTCTCCGTATCGGGCTCGCAGCCGTCCAGCCAGTCCGCGACCAGGTCCAGCAGCGCTTCGGGGGCTCTTCGCTGGCGACCCTTGAGCGCGCACTCCCAGATGCGGAGTTGCCGCCAGCCCAGGCTGACGAGTTCGGCCCGGACCGCACGATCGCGGGCGCGATTGTTCTCAATCTTGGCGCGCCACCACTCCGCCCGTGTGGCGGGCCACTTGAAGAGCGGGCAACCGTGTCCGTGCCAGAAACAGCCGTGGACGAAGATCGCGGCCTTCCGCGATGGGAACACAAGATCGGGTGTGCCCGGAAGCGAGCGGGCATGCAGCCGGTAACGGTAGCCACGGGCATGAAGTCCCTTGCGGATCACCAGCTCGGGCTTCGTGTCCCGCCCGCGTATGCCGGACATCATCCGGCTGCGCGTGGGGGCGTCTACGACATCCGGCGCCACGAACAAGTCACCCAACCGGAACGGGCGCAGGAATGAGGTACGGCGCCAGGTGACGGGCCACGGCTTCGGCTACAGGCACGACCACGGCGTTCCCGAACTGCTTGTAGGCCTGCGTGTCGGAGACGGGAATCTTGAACTCAGGCCGTCCCGGACCATCGAACCCCATCAGGCGGGAGCACTCGCGTGGGGTAAGTCTGCGCGGATTTCCCCCCTCTCGCCGAACCAGAATCTCAGAGCCGTCCTTGTAGTAGCGGGCGGACAGCGTCCGCGTCACGTCCTCCTGGCCGACGAGGCCAAACCCGAAGCCGTTGCCGCGCTCCCGGTGCTTCTTCGCGTAATCCTGCAGGTAGTCCCAGAGGTGGTTAGACAGAACGTACCGCTCGGACACTCGCCCACGGGTATCCGTGTAGTGCCTGTCCTTCCCCTCGCTGCCATCCTCGGGGTGGAGGATGGTCTTCAGCTTCGGACCATGACGGGGATCAGGCAGTTTGAGGTCGTCCAGCGTGATATCCGTCCTGCCGCGGAACCCAACGATGAAGATGCGTTCGCGGTGCTGGGGAACGTAGCCCTTCGCGTCGATCACCCGCCACGTCAGTTGGTAGCCCAGGTCCTCCTGAAGTGTGCCCTTGATGACCTCGAACGTACGCCCACGATCGTGGTTGACCAGGTTCTTCACGTTCTCCAGAACGAATGCGCGCGGGCGACGGCGGGCGATGATTTTCGCCGTGTCGAAGAACAGGGTTCCCTGCGATTCGCAGCGGAATCCCGTGGGCTGCCCCAGAGCGTTCTTCTTGCTTACGCCCGCAATCGAGAAAGGTTGGCAGGGGAAGCCAGCCAGCAACAGGTCATGTTCGGGGATGGCCGCTGGATCGACGTCTCTGATGTCCTCGGCCACGATGTGCTCCAAGCCGTCATCGTAGTTCGCCTCATAGGTCTTGCGAGCATACTTGTCGATCTCGCAGGTAAAGACGCATTGCCCTCCCAAGGCATCGAATCCGCGCCTCAGACCCCCGATTCCGGCGAACAGGTCAATGAACCGGAAAGTCCGGGTGCTCATTCCTTCACGCCAAGCCGATCATTATGTTGATACCTTCGATCTTCAGTATCGCACAAACGTTCGCGATAGCACAAATATTCGGGCCAATACCCCCTTACGCCCTCGTCGGGGTGGCGTACTGGGGTGGGGGATCCTCGCCGAGCCAGGTCTTGCCCAGGTTGCCGTAGTGCCGCCAGCTGACGCCGCCGTGCGCGGCTGCCTGATGGGCGTCGCGCAGCTTGCGCTCGAGGGGATGGCTCATGCGGCTGGCGGTGGTGCCGGCGGTGTTGTGGATAATGTCGACGACGTGGCGGCAGGCCTGCGCGGCGTGCGTGGAGGCGAGCAGGCCGCGGCGCGCGAGCGGCCATTCGGGGTACTCCCTGCCGCCATCGAGGGGACCGAGGTTCTCCTCGATTTCGTCCTGCGTCTCCATCAGGAAGGCGCGCGCGGCGGCCCAGGTGGCCTCCATCTCGCCGAGGCGCACGGGCGTCTCGGGCAGGTCTTTCAGGAGCGAGCCCGCGCCCCACGGCGTCTTCGTCACGGCCAGCTCGGTGAAGACATCGAGCGCGCCGCGGGCGATGCCGAGGGCGACGGCGCCCTTGTTGTAGGGCACCTGAATGGGGTTGCGGTAGGTGGGGTTCTCCCAATGCTTCGTCGAGGCGAGGGCGGCCTGGGGGAGGACGTGCCCGGGGGGCACGTAGCCGACGATGCGCACGTCGTGGCTGCCCGAGCCACGCAGCCCGGCCATGTCCCAGGTATCGATGATCTCGAATTCGCCCTGCGGGACCATGAAGGCGGCGGCGGCGTTCTCGCCGGTGGCGGGGTCCTTCGTCTCGCCGGTGAGGATGAGGTTCCAGGTAGCGCTGTGGCAGCCGCTGGCGAAGGCGCCCTGATACTTCACGCGCCAGCCTTCGCCCTCGCGCTGCGCCTCGCGCCCGGGGAAGGGGCCGTTGGGCGTACCCAGACCGGAGCACACGAGGTAGTTCCAGTCGTCGCATATCTCGTGGGCGAAGGCGGGCTCCATCTGACGCAGCACGAGGGCGTTGATCTCGGAGTTGATCTGGACGCACCAGCCGACGGAGCCGTCGATGGCGGATGAGGCCTCGATGACCTCGATCTGCTCGCGCGCCTTCAAGTCCTCGCCGCCGAGCTCGGCGGGCACAACCATGCGGTAGATGCCGGCATCGACGAGCTCCTGAACAGCCCAGCCGGGCATGTGGCGCAGCTTCTGCGCTTCATCGCCTGCCTGGGTGAGGGCCTCGCGCAGGTTGGCGATACGATCGAGGATAGGGGTCCCGTGTAGCGCCTCCTGGCGCTCTCTGATCTCCGCTCGAACCATGCCGGTCCTCCGCTCGCGTAGGGTCGCGACGGGATGATAACCCCGCTGTAGCAGGGAGAGACGAGGCTGGCAGCCACTTTGTGCGACACTGCGTCTGATGTCTGCGCTTTCGGCACGCGAGATCGTGGCACGCTACATCGAGCGCGTGTGGAATCGCGGGGACAGCACGGCTGTCATCGAGTTCTGCGCCGACCCCTACACCCGCCACGATGCGGGGAAGACAACTGTGATGAGCCACACCGACCAGCTTCGGCGCGTCACCAGCGAGAGGGCATCGGGCACCGCTGCAGACGGCCGTAGCCTGCACTTCACCACGCTGCTGCTGACGGACGACGAACAGGATGTCACCTGGGTCTGGAACATGACGGGCCCCACGGGCACGGCGCTCGCAGAGTCGGGCGTGCCCGCCGAGGTGGTGAACGGCGAGATTCGCATCTGCGGCATCGAAGTGTTCCGCGTCGTCGGGGGCCGCATCTCCGAAGTCTGGAACAGCCCGCCCATGGCCGGGCATTGGGGCTGAGGAGAGCGCGAGGGCTACAGCTCCGCGACCTCGATCGGGCGGCCGGCAGCGGCGGCGGCGTAGATGCCGTGCACAGCCTCCATCGTGTTCAGGTTGTCGTGGCCGCTGCTGACAGGCTCGGCGCCATCGCGGATGCAGCGGGCGAAGTGGACGATCTCGTTCGTGAAGGGATTGTCGCTGACGAGGCCATCCCTCAGCGGCCCGACCTCGGTGAAGGCCTCTCGACCGTTGTGGCCCGGGCGCGACTCGCGTGACTCCGAGGCGATCCTGGCAGGGGCGTGGTGCTGCTCGACGACGTTCCCATCGAGCGGGGGCTCGGTGTAGATGGTGCCCTGCTCGCCCAGCAGCAGCGACTGATACATCCAGGGGGTGCGCGCGCTGTAGCTGGAGATGAGCGTGCCCAGGGCGCCGTTGGCGAACTCGAAGGTGGCGACGGCACGGTCTTCGGCGCCGTTCTTCATGAGCGGGTGGTCGCCCCACGTTTTGGCGGTGATGCGGACGACATCGCCGACGAAGTAACGCAGCAGATCGACCTGGTGGGTGCTGACCATCATGACGCAGCCGCCGCCGTTGCGTTTGCCGTCGAAGCCCCACCAGCCGTCGCGCGTCATGCTGCCCGGGAGGGCAGCGCCGAACCAGCTATCGGCGCGGCAGGCCCAGATATCGCCGATCTCGCCGGCTTCGATGATACGCTTTACGTTCTGGTAGTGGGGCAGGTAGCGGAGCATCTGCGCAACCATGAAGGTGACGCCTGCCTCGTCGCAGGCGGCGACCATGGAACGCGCCTCGGCCACGGAGACGGCCATCGGCTTCTCCAGCAGCACGTGCTTGCCCGCGCGCGCAGCAGCGATGGCGTTGGGGCCGTGCTGGTCGTGGATGGTCGCGATATCGACCGCGTCGACGTCGACGCGGGCGAGGAGGCCGTCCGCATCGGTGTAGACGGCGGCGGGGTCAACGCCCGCATCGGCGGCATAGGCACGCGCGGCCTCCTCACGGATATCACAGACGGCCACAAGTTCGACCTCATCGCGATGGTTCAGGAAGGCGTCCATATGAGCGCGGGAGATGCCGCCTGAGCCGATGAGGCCGATTCTGAGGGGGGGCATGAGCGGGCTCCTGGGGTGGAGGGATGGGGTGCGGGCGAGTATACGCGGGAGCGGGGGTGGGGCGGGCGCATATGGCCGTCATGCCAC
Organism: Tepidiformaceae bacterium; assembly: GCA_963422605.2. Taxonomy (GTDB): domain Bacteria; phylum Chloroflexota; class Dehalococcoidia; order Tepidiformales; family Tepidiformaceae; genus UBA2991. Next base: position 1,754,466 of record CAXXUF010000002.1, on the reverse strand, counting down.
TGGGTGACTTGCTGGTGCTGATCGAGACGCTGCGCGAGCGCGCATCACGACACACGGGTCGCAGCTCAGCCAGAGCGAGACGCAGACACCGCTACGCGCTCATCGACCCGCTGCTGCGGGAGCTCGATTGGGATACGAGTGCCCCCGCAGTGGTCGTGCCTGAATACGCAGCATCGGGCGGGCGCGCCGACTACGCGCTGATCAATGATCAGGGACGGTCGCAGGTGATGCTGGAGGCGAAGAAGCTCGGCGAGCAGATGCACGGGGCAGTGTCACAAGGCATCAACTACTGCCTGGAGAAGGGCACGCTGTACTTCGCCGTGACGGATGGGCAGCACTGGGAACTCTACGAGACGCACAAGCCCGTGCCGGTCGAGCAGCTATCTCCTAGCTGCACAGCCAAATCACCCGACTGGTAAGGGTTCGTCGATGCTCAACCCGTAGGCTCACTGTGGCTTGAGATGAACTTAAGGCGCCGACGACAAAGTCAAACACGCGCGCAAGCTCATCGGGCACGCGGGGATGGACCCGCGCAGTTCAAGGTGCGCCTGCAGGACTAAGGGCGTTCGGCCGCAGCCTCAGAGAACCCACTTCGCGAGCACCAGCGCGACGCCGGCGATGGCCGTCACGGCGCCGATCTGCATGTACATGGCGCGCCAGAACTCGGCGCGCAGTCGCTCGATGTCCACAGCGATCCTGGCTTCGAGCCGTTCGGTGACGATGGCCAGCTCGGCCTGCAGGACTTCCCGCGTCACGAGCGAGTCCGTGGCTTCCGCGATCGCGTCCACGATCGCATCGGCGGCAGGCTCGGGGACTCCGCCCTCGCGGATGGCGCGGGCGTGTTTGCCGGTGTCGAACGTCAGCGCCATGCAGAGCCGCTCCTTCGCGCTATCCGCAGCGCTAGCACGCGCTACCCCTCGCCCATCGCAGCCATGCGCTGCATGAGCTCCTCAGGGCTGACATCCTCGATGTGCGTTGCGATCGACCAAGTGTTGCCGGCGGGATCGGTGACGCGAGCGATGCGGTCGCCGTAGAACTGATCAGCGGGCTCCGCCACCGAGGTTCCACCCGCGCTCACGGCCTGCGCATAGACGCCATCGACGTCCTCAACGTAGAGGTGTATCTGCGCGCTGGTGGGGGGGAAGTCGGGGGGCATGGCGGAACTGAGCATGATGGCGGCGCCGTCGATCTCGACCTCGGCGTGCCCGATGGAGCCGTCGGGCATGGGGACGCGCAGCCGCTCGGTGGCACCGAAGGCGTCCGTGAGGAACACGATGAGATCGGGAGCATCCTCGGCGACGAGGTAGGGTGTGACGGCGGTGTAGCCATCGGGAACAGACTTGGGATCAGGCACGGCACCCTCCGGAGGCAACTCGTTCGACCGTAACACACGGGTATGAAGGCAGCGCAAGAGGCGGGGAGGCGCCGGTGCTCCCTCCGGAGGATGCGCCATTGGTGGGCGCCTTCGGGTAGGATGGCGCCCGCCAATCTGAGACGGGAGAGCGCAACCATGGTGCGACAGGAGATCATCGACCGGAGCACGACGCTCCAGCAGACCCCGATGCTGGAGCGCATCGCCAACATACGGGAGGCGCTCACCGAAGGTGGGAACGAAGCGCAGCAGCTGCGCCGGCTGCCCGACTGGGTCTCGAAGGAGATGGCAGACGCGGGCCTCTACCGCTTCGCCATGCCGAAGGAGCTGGGAGGCGAAGACCTGTATGCGCGCGGCCAGATCGAGGCAATCGAAGCCTCATCGGCGATCGACGGCTCGATCGGCTGGTGCGTCCAGATCAACTCCGAGATCAACGCACTCGTGCTGCGCCAGATGGAGCCTGCCTTCGCCCATGAGATCTGCGATGACTGGTACTACCTTGTCTGCTCCGGCCTGGGCACGCCGAATGGCGAATTCCCCGGGCGGAAGGCAAAGCGCGAGGGCGGCGGCTGGCGCACGACCTACCAGGGCGCCTTTGCGAGTGGCTGCTACAACGCCACCTGGAACCTCGTGCTCAACCCCGCCGGGGAGGTGGTGGACGAGGACACGGGCGAGATGGCCGATGCCTCGTTCATGGCGCCGAAGGGCGTGTTCGAGCCGGTCGATACCTGGAACATGGCGGGCCTGCGCGGCTCCGGCAGCCACGACGTGCGCATCGTCGATGGTTACATCCCGGAGAAGCACGTGCTGCCCCAGAACGCGCTCGATTCGACCAGACACTGGGAGAACCCGACCTACCGCAACCCCTCGCAGGTTCCCTACAACAAGGCGGCGGTGGCGCTCGGCATCGCGCGGGGGGCGATCGACGTGTTCACGGAGCTGGCAGCGACGAAGACGCCGTGGATGTCGGGCTCGATGCTGAAGGACCAGCCCGAGGCGTACATCCGGCTCGGCGAAGCGGAGGCCACGCTGCGGGCGGCCCGCGCCTGGGTGCTGGAGACGCAAGCCGCGATCGAGGAGAACCTGGGGTCGCTCGACGGCGGGCGCTCGATCCCGGAGTGGCCGCTGCTGCGGCTCGGTCTGCTTGCTTCCACGCATGCGGCGCAAGCCTCGCGCCATGTGGTGGACCTGATCCATAACACAGCGGGCACCACCGCCAGCCGCATGGAGCACCCGCTCGAGCGCAAGCTGCGCGACTCGCATCAGGCGGCGGCGCACGGCGGCGTCAGCTGGCGCCACTACGGGGTCATGGGCAAGACGTGGCTCGGCGACGAGATCCCGCCACAGTACGCGGAAGTGAAGCGAGCATAGAGGCTCGCGACCAGCGCCAGCGCCCCAGCGAGGGGCACTCAGGGTGCCTCGCGCGGGATTCCCGGGAGGGTGATGGACGGAGGGCGTTTGTACCGTGGAAGACCGGTCTGCTGGACGGGCATCAGCTCGGTCCCGGTATGGATGTCGCTCCCCGTGTTGGGGTTGCGCTCGAAGCGAGGGAAGTTCGACGAGCTGATATCGACGCGGCTATGGTGGCCGGGCTTGAAGACGTGGCTCGTGACCCAGAGGTCGATCGTCAGCTCGTACGACTGGCCGGGCGTTAGCAGCTCGGGATCGAGCAGGGAATTGCGGTAACGCGCGCGGATGATGCCGTCGTTGATGTTCTGGGCGTAGCCGAGGGGCGCACATCAACGAGCTTGGCGGTGAAGTCGGTATCGACGCCGCTGGTAGCGGCCCAGAGGGTGACGCTGACCGGCCCGGTGACTTCGATCCCGGTGGCGAGGGGCACGCTGGTGTAGCAGAGGACATCGCCGCGCTCCCCGGCGGGGGTCTGGTCGTACACGCCGTTGGGGATGATGAGGTTGTTCCCGCCGAGGGTAGGCACGGGATCGCGAGGGTCGTACACGAAGCGATCGGGGGGCTCGCGCGAGGGGGGCTCCTGGCTGAGCGCGCCATCGCCGCCGCGAGTGTTGGCGCCGCCACCACTGTGGAAGTACCAGGGCGTGTACTGCGTGCGCGTGAGCGGCCACTCCTGTTCTTCGCGCCAGACGTTGTCGCCCATGACAAAGATCTTGACGGGGGCTGTCTCCATGATCCCGGTGTCCTCGTCCTTGAGCCAGTGGTCGAACCAGCGGAGCTGCTCCTCCTTGAGCTCGATGGCGGCATTGGGGCCGAAGTCGAGTTCGCCGCAGCCGTCCGTAGTGGGCTATCGGCTCAGACGGTGGGCGGCAGCTCGCGGGCGGCGTGGTCGAGAAGGGGACGGAAGTCCTCGGCGGGGAGCGAGCAGGGATTCTGAATCGGGGAGGTCGGGGTCGAGGCCAGGGCGGCGGGCGGTATCGCGCGCCTTGGAGATGGCGCAGGCGGCCATCCAGCCGTGTTCAAGGGCACCGCCGCTGTGGGGTATGCTTGCAAGCGGTGGGCACGGTTTACGACGCCATCGTGGTGGGAGCGGGGTCGTCCGGGGCGGCACTGGCGGCACGCCTGAGCGAAGACGAGGCGCGCTCGGTGCTGCTGCTCGAGGCTGGTCCCGACTATCCGGGCAGGAGGGCGACGCCCGAGGATCTGCGCTACGCGCACCGCGTATCGGTGGTCGACCACGACTGGGGGTTCACGGCTCGGGCCACCCCGGAGCGGGAGGTGGCTTACCCGCGGGGGCGGGTGATGGGCGGCTCCTCGGCGGTGAACGGCACGCTGGCGATCCGCGGCACGCCCGAGGATTTCGACGAGTGGGCGGCGCTGGGGAACGAAGGCTGGGCGTGGGAGGAGTGCCTTCCCTTCTTCCGCAAGCTGGAGCATGACCACCACGCATCGGGCGATTTCCACGGAAAGAGCGGGCCCATCCCGATCGTGCGCTGGCGCCCCGAGGAGCTGCGGCCGCTCCAGCAGGCATTCATCGACGTGTGCCGTGAGAACGGCTTCCCCTACGCAGAAGACTTCAACGATCCGGAGGCGACCGGCATCAGCCCCATGGCACAGAACCGCGAAGGCGATACGCGTATCTCGACGGCGATGGCGTACCTGGAGCCCACCCGCCACCGCCTCAACCTGACGCTGCGGGGCGGCTGCCTTGTGAACCGCGTGCTCGTGGAGGACGGACGCGCGACGGGGGTGGAGGTAGAGTGCGGCGGGGAGATGCAGACGGTGGCGGGCCGCGAGGTGATCCTCTCGGCGGGGGCAATCCAGTCGCCGCCGATCCTGCTGCGCTCGGGGATCGGCGCGCGGGAGGACGTGGAGGCGATCGCCACACCCCTCGTGCGAGAGCTGCGGGGCGTGGGCCGCAACCTGATCGACCATCCGCTCGTGGCGCTGAGCTACCGGGCGCGGCCGGGCGTCTCCGTGCTGCCCGACCCGCCCGTGCAGACGATGCTGCGCTACACCGCCGATGGCGGCGAGCCGAACGACATGCAGATCTACATGGTGAACCACTTCCCCGGGCGCGAGGGGCACTTCGCGCTGCTGCCCATTCTGCAGCGGCCGAACTCGCGCGGGCGGCTTCATCTCGAGACTGCCGACTCCCACACGCAGCCGCGCATCGATCTGAACTTCTTCGCCGACGAGGCGGATGTGCGCCGGCTGCGGGAGGGCCTGAGACTCTGCTGGCGGATGGCGGAGCACCCCGCGATCGCGCGGTTCGCGGAGGCCCTCGAAACGCCAGCGGCCGAGGTGTTCGCCAGCGACGAGGCGCTCGATGCGCACATTCGCGCGTCGGGGTCGCACAACTACCACCCTGTTGGCACTGCGAAGATGGGCCCCGCGAGCGACCCCTACGCGGTTGTCGACGCACACGCACGGGTACACGGCCTCGATGGGCTGCGCGTGGTGGACGCCTCGATCATGCCAAACATCGTGCGCGCCAACACGAACCTGACATGCATCATGATCGGCGAGCGGGTGGCACAGTGGATGCGCGACGGGGGGTAGGACGAGCCCGGACGGCTGTTGACAAGGACCCGCCGCTCAGCCTCGAATGGGCGCAGGCGCGCCTTCGCGAGCAACGGTCGCGGGCCGCACGCAGGAGGACGCCATGAAGGTACCGGTCGAGAGCGACCCGAGCCTGATCGAGCCGCAGGAGTTCCTTACAGAGGAGTTCCGTATCGACCCCTTCCCGACCTACCGGCGGCTGCGCGACCATGAGCCTGTCTACCAGGACAAGTTCCAGAACCGCTGGATTATCTCGCGCTACGAGGACATCCGGGCGATCTACAGGAACAACGCTGAGTTCACGCGCGCCGTCTACGACCCGCACGGGAAGTTCAGGTTCGGGTCGGACACGCCCCTGGGCCAGACACTGAACGAGCTGGGCGAGGGACCGGATTATGTGTGGCTGCGGGGGATCGTGGCGGGCGAGTTCGTGGGCAAGCGCCTGATCGCGCGCGTGCCACTCATCGAGCGCATCGCGACGGCAATCAGCGAGGAATTCCTCGCGAAGGCGAAGGCGGACCAGGAGGCGGGACGGACGGCGCGAGGGCGGGTCGACCTTGTGGCGCAATTCAGCGCGCGCTTCCCGATCCGGGTGATCGCAGGGATGTTGGGCCTGCCCGAGGAGGACAACGACTATTTCGAGGCCATTTACGACAGGATCTTCGCGGGCAACGGCTACGGACGCGCGCATTTCCGCCTAGGGATCAAGGCGCGCGATCAGCTCTTCGCCTATCTGGACCCGCTGATCGACGAACGCCTGCGCGAGCCGCGGGACGATCTGCTCTCCACCTTCTGTCATGCTGAGAAGGGCGGCGCGCGCATGACGCGCGACCAGATCCGGGGCTACGTAGCGCTGCTGCTCGTGGGCGGCGGCGACACCACGCACAAGGCGATCGATGCAATGTGGTGGAACCTGCTGCGCGACTACGAGCAGTATGAGGCGGTGCGCGACAACCCCGAACTGCTGGACCGCGTGTTCACGGAGATGCTTCGCTTCGACGGCTCGAACCACTGGCAGCGCCGCCGCACGAAGGTGGAGGTAGAGCTGCGCGACCGCGTGCTGCCGGTCGGCGCGACGGCGTGGCTGGGTCTCGGTTCGGGGAACCGCGATGAGCGCGTGTTCGCAGACCCGAACCGGTTCGACATCTTCCGGAAAGACCTCTACTTCGGGAAGGAGCTGCGCACGGGCTACTGGAAGGACGGCGTGGCGAGCCACCTCGGCTTCGGGCAGGAGACGCACTTCTGCATGGGCTACGCGCTCGCGCGTCAGGAGTCGGTCGTCTCCTCACGCATCCTGCTGGAGGCGCTGGGGAACCCGCGGCTGGCGGACATCCCGAATGAGGGCATCGCCTTCCCGCCACCGGGACGGGGCGGCGTGCGCGGGCTCCAGCACCTTGAGATCGACTTTGACCTGTAGCGTCGGAGACGATCTTCGCTGCGAGGGGAGCACGGATCCCCGCCAGGTTCGCAGGATGCTCTCCCTGTAGCGGGCGAGCGAGGGAGGAGCACCATGAGGATCGGAGTTTCGCTCCCCGTACGAGAGCTGCGGGACGACCTCAACGGGATCGCACGGTTCGCGCAGGAAGCGGAGCAGCTCGGCTTCACGCACCTGCGTATTCCCGACCAGGTGGCGAGAGCAGGAGGGCGGCACCTCCATGAGCCGCTCACGCTGCTCTGCTGGGTCGCGGGGCTGACGGAGACGATCGAGCTCGTGCCATCGGTCATCGTGCTTCCCGCGCGCCAGACGGTGCTGGTGGCGAAGCAGACCGCGGAGGTCGACCGCCTGAGCGGCGGACGCCTGCGGCTGGGTGTGGGCGTGGGCGGCGCTGCCGAGGAGTACGCCGCGCTCGGGCGGGACTTCCACACCCGCGGACGGCGGTGCGACGAGCAGATCGCGCTCCTGCGCCGCCTCTGGACCGAGGAGACAGTCGACTTCAAGGGCCGCTGGGAGCGAGTTGCGGGCGTGGGGATCAACCCCTTGCCAGTGCAACAGCCGGTCCCGATCTGGATCGGAGGCACCCGCAACCCCGGCCCGCCAGTCGTACGCCGCATCGCGCGGCTCGCGGACGGCTGGTTCGCGCTCATGGCGCCAGAGGAGTTCGCGCCCGTGCAGAACGCCATCGCGGAGACAGCGGCGGCAGCGGGGCGAGACCCGGTGGCGATCGGCGTGGAGAGTGCGGTCGCGGTCACAGGCAGCGCGGAGGCGGAGTGGCCGGAGGCGGTCGCGGCCTGGCGGGAGACAGGCGCGAGCCACCTTTGCCTCCGCACGCTGGGGGCTGGCCTCGACGCCCGCGGGCACATCGAGGCACTCAGTGCCGCACGGCGGACGCTCGACCGGCTGTAGCCCCACGCCTACGGCAGTGGCGCCTCCTCGCCGGGCGGCAGCTCGATCTCGAAGACGTTGAGCGTCGCGGAGACAAGGCCGTAGTAGCCGACGGTCCCGACGAGATCGGCGAGGCCGGCTTCGCCGAACATTTCGATCGCCTCGCGGTAGGTCGTGTCGGAGACGCGGCTCGTCCCGTAATACTCGCTCACAAGGCGGTTGACAAGCGCGAGATCAGTGCGATCGAGGTCGAGAGTCGCGCCCGTACGGATCGCCTCGACAATATCGTCGGGAACGCCAGCCTCGCGCGCGAGACGGGCATGCGCCCAGAACTCGTACTGCGCGCGCCAGCGCTTCGCCGTGAGGAGGATGGCGAACTCGGAGACATCACGGGGGAGGGAGGTGCCAAAGCGGCAATGCGCGCCGAGCTCCTGGGCTGGGTTGGCGAGCCCCGGGCTGCGCAGCCACACGCCGAAGGGGCCGGTGAGCGCGGAAGCGCCCGCGCCGCGCGGGCCGCCGCGAATGGCATCGACCACGCGCTGCTGATCGGGCGTGAGATCGTGCTCAGCGAGCGGGGGGAGACGGGACATGGGCGGCCTCCTTCGGTGGCGGCCCAGCAGACCGGATGGGGAGCGCGATGTCCAGCGATGCGGGGCACCGGACACAGCGCTGGCCATCCCGCGTAGGATCACCGGTGGAGGAAAGCGTGTCCGAACCTCGCCTGCCGCTCGACGGGGTGCACGTGCTCGACCTCACACGGGCGCGCGCGGGGCCGACCTGTGTACGCCAGCTCGCGGACTGGGGCGCGGACGTGATCAAGATCGAGGCGCCGCCGCGCCCCGGGGCCAGCGAGGGCATCACGGGCGAGCGCCACGACTTCGATTTCCAGAACCTGCATCGCAACAAGCGCGGCCTCACGCTGAACCTGAAGGCCGAGGCGGGACGCGGCATCTTCCTGCGGCTGGCGGAGAGCGCGGACGTCGTGGTTGAGAACTACCGGCCGCGGGTGAAGCACCGTCTGGGGATCGACTACGAGGCGGTGCACGCGGTGAACGCACGCATCATCTACGGGAGCATCTCCGGGTTCGGGCAGTCGGGGCCGTACCGCGACCGACCGGGGGTGGACCAGATTGCGCAGGGGCTGGGCGGGCTAATGTCGATCACGGGGCTGCCGGGGCAGGGGCCCGTGCGTGCCGGCATCCCCATCGCAGACCTGACAGCGGGAATGCTGCTGGCGCAGGGCATCCTGCTGGCGCTGTTCGAGCGGGAGCGTTCGGGCGAGGGGCAGTGGGTTCACACCTCGCTGCTGGAGGCTCAGATCCAGATGCTCGATTTTCAGGCGGTGCGCTGGCTGATCGCAGGGGAGGTGGCGCCCCAGGCGGGGAACGACCACCCCACGAGCATCCCCACGGGCGTGTTCCCCACGGCGGACGGGCACATCAACATCGCGGCTTCGGGTGGGATCCTCTGGGAGCGACTCTGCCACGCCCTCGGCCTGCCGGAACTGATCGCCGAGGCCGACTACGCGACGGGCGCGCGGCGTTCACAGAATCGCGCGACGCTGAACGCCCGCATCGCCGCCGTGACTCCTTCGCGCACGAGCAGGGACTGGATCGCAACCCTGAACGAGGCGGGCGTCCCCTGCGGTCCCATCAATACGATCGACGAAACGTTCGCGGATCCGCAGGTGCGGGAGCTCGGGATAGCGCGCCCGCTGGCACACCCGGCGCTGGGCCACCTGCACGTGGTGGGACAGGCGATCAACCTCGCACGCACGCCCCAGCCTCCCCACCACCGCGCGACGCCCGAGCTGGGTGAGCACACCGACGATATCCTGCGCGACCTCGGCATGGATGTGAACGCGATCCGGGAGCTGCGCGAGAGCGGCGTCGTCTAGCCGCGCACGAACCCAAACGGCGACAGGAGTAACCCGCATGCAGTTCGAGACGGACAAGATGCTCGCCCGCAAGGAGGGTGGGACCGGCTGGATGATCTTCAACAATCCCGATCGCCGGAACGCCCTCAGTATCGAGATGCAGCAGGCGATTCCGGCGATCCTGGGCAGCTTCCGGGACGACCCGGAGGTGCGCGTGGTGGTGATGGCGGGCGCGGGCGAGAAGGCGTTCGTCTCGGGCGCGGACATCTCCGAGTTCGAGAAGCGCCGCTCCGACCCCGGCTCCGTCGCCGAGTTCAACCGTATCAGCGCAGAAGCGTGGCAGGCGTACGCCGAGCTGGGGAAGCCGCTGATCGCGATGATCCGCGGCTTCTGCATGGGCGGCGGGCTCCTCACCGCGCTGGAGGCGGACATCCGTATTGCCGCGGAGAACGCGCAGTTCGGCATCCCCGCCGCGCGCCTGGGGCTGGGCTACGGCTTCGGGGGCACGCGGAAACTGGTCGAAACGGTGGGGGCGGCGGCAGCGCGCGAGATGCTGTTTACTGGAGGGCGCTTCCCCGCCGTCGACGCGCTGCGCTGGGGGCTCGTGAACCGCGTCGTGCCCGTCGAGGAGCTGACGGCGGCAGTCGCCGCCATCACGGACGCGATCGCAGAGAACGCGCCCCTCACGGTGCGCCTTCTGCACGCATCGATCGGCGAAGCGGCGAAGGACGCCGGCGATCGCGATCTCGAAGCGATCGAGCGGATGGTGGAGGCGTGCTTCGCCAGCGAGGACTACGTCGAGGGGCGGCGCGCCTTCATGGAGAAGCGGCGGCCACAGTTCCGGGGGCGGTAGGCCTGGGCGCGCGGCGGCGCCTGCGCGAGCTCCTGAAGACGGTCCCGCCCGTATTCGCGCCGGTCTGCCTCGACCCACTCACGGCGCGTACGCTCGAAGCGCTCGGTTACGGCGTGGCCTACCTCAGCGGCGGCGCACTCGGCTTCCAGCTCGCGATCTCGGAGGCGCTGCTGACGCTCACGGAGGTGGCGACCGCCGCACGCCAGATCACAGCACGGTCGTCGATCGCCCTGATCGTGGATGGCGGTGTGGGCTTCGGCGACGCCGTGCACACGAGCCGCACAGTGGCGGAGATCGAAGCCACGGGCGCCGCCGCCATCGAGCTCGAGGACCAGGTCGCGCCGAAGCGGGCGCACCATCACAAGGGCGTGGAGCACCTCGTGTCGCTGGAGACGATGGTGGGGAAGCTGAAGGCGGCAGTGGCCGCCCGCGACGATCCCGACTTCCTCATCATAGCGCGCACGGGGGCGGTGCAGAACGAATCGTACGAGGCAGCGATAGAGCGGGGGCGGGCGTACCGCACGGCGGGCGCGGACCTCGTGATGCTGCGTCCCGAGCGCGAGGACCAGTGGCGCGCAGCGCCAGCCGCGATCGGCGCGCCGCTGGCAGCGATGGCCTCCTTCGGGGGCCGCACGCGCACGGAGTGGGAAGCACTCGGCTGGCCGCTCGTGATCGACCCCTTCACGGGGCAGGTCGCGGCCTACCGCGCCGCCCGCGAGACGCTGCGGCGCTTCATCGTGGAGGGCACCAGCGGCGAGGACGAGCGCGCCCTCGCCGCTGCCTACGAAGAGATCAAGCAGACAGCAGGCATGGACGCGCTCTACGACATCGAGAAACGCACGACCGAGCGCCCCGCGTGAATGACAATGTGTCCGAACCGTCCTCGCGAGCGAGCACCTACCCGCGGACGCTGGCGGTGCCCCTGGACGCGGCGATACGCGAGGAGGGAGTGGAGGGGGGCAGCTGGCTGCTGTGGCGCGTGCGGGCCGCGGACGGGGTCGACCACGGCTTCGCGCGGGGGGAGGGGCCGGAGGGCTGCCTGGCGGCATTCCTTGCGCTGGAACGAGCTCCAATCGCAGACTTCGCGGGATTCGCGCGGCGCTGGGGCGTGCTCGGTATCTGCGCGGCGCACGACCTGCCCGGGGTGCACGGCGGCTGCGCCCCCCACCGCGGCGAGAACGCGCACGACCTGTTCCCGCGCACATCGCTGACCGAAGGCTGGACCGTCCCCCTGCGCATCTATCGGGAGCCGATCGCGGAGTGGCGCGGACGCGCGGGCGCGTTCTCGGCCTGCCTGCGGCTGGCGCGGGCGCTGCGGGCGCGCGCGCCCGGCGAGACGGCGGACCTCGCGCGGCTCTTCGGCAGCGCGGACGCACCCGTGGCAGCAGAGCAGCAGGGACGGCTGGGCACGCTCGTGAACCGCTGGCTGGCGGAGGTGAGCCTGACGCCGGTGTTCGCGTGGCCGTTCGCGGCGGAAGCGCCGGAGTTCGCGCTCGACGCGTGGCGCGGAGAGATCGAAGGCGCGGGGGCGTTCACCTGGCCCGCGCGTTCGCTCTACCCGGTACTTCTCACGCAGTTCCTCGAAGCGATCACCCGCCCGTAGCCCGCGGAGGCTACGCGGGCTTGCGGGCGCGGATGGAGTAGGCGAGGGGGATGCTCGCGCGGTGCTCAGGGAGCACCCAGCTGTCCGGCTCCTCACCCGGCGTCATGAAGGGGAATTGTTTCCAGAAGAGACGGTCGAACTCGTGCAGGAACTCGATGACGAGGCCCGCCTGCCCCAGCGCCGTTACAACCGTACCGAGCGTGTGCGTCCACTCGTAGCTGACGTTCTCAACGGTCTCGGCGGCAGGGTCGGCGTAGCTGCCGGGCTCCTCCCAGCGGTCGGGCTCGGGGGCATGGAAGTAGGGGTAACGCACGACAAGGTCGCACTCCGTCTCGTCATCGAAGACGTGGCCAAAGGGATGAGACTCCTGGATGTAGAAGACCCCGCCCGGCTTGAGCAGCGACGTCACGATCTCGGCCCAGCGCGGGAGATCGGGCAGCCAGACGAGCGCCCCGCCGCCCGTGTAGACAATGTCGAAGCTGCGTCCGGCGAGGGCCACGGCGGCACCGTAGACGTTGGCGTGGACGAATTCGGCGCGGAGGCTGGCCTCGCGGGCGAGCGAGCGCGCCTCACGCACGGCCTCTCCCGAAAAGTCGAGACCCGTAACCTCGGCGCCAAGACGCGCCCATGACAGCGTATCGAGGCCGAAGTGGCACTGCAGGTGGAGGAGCGTCTTGCCGGCGACCGCGCCTACCTCAGCAGGCTCATGCGACCCAAGCGTGCTCTTCCCCGCGAGGAAGCCCGCGACGTCGTAGAAGGCGGAGCGGCGGTGGATGGCGACGCGCTCATCCCACTGGCGGCGGTTCGCTTCGAAGTAGCGCTCATCGCTCATCGCCCATCCACCATAGCCGAGGGGGCGCGAAGGAGCGTCTGGCGGGATCGCGCGGGATGGCCCAGAATCAGCCTCGCTCACCAGGAGCAGGGGGTACGCGCCATGCAGCTCGACGGACAGGTAGCAGTCGTGACCGGCGGGGCCGAGGGGATCGGGCGGGGGTTCGCCGTCGCCTTTGCCGAGCAGGGGGCGAACGTGGCCTCGCTCGATATCGACGCGATCGGCAACGCCGAGACGGTCCGGCAGGTGCGCGCGACTGGCCGCGAGGGGCTCGCCATCGACTGCGACGTGGCCGGCAAGGAGCAGGTGCGGCGGGCGATGAACAGCGTCGTGCAACGCCTCGGGCGCATCGACATCCTCGTCAACAACGCAGCAGTCTGGGTCGACACAGCGCTCACATCGGGGACATACGAATCGCAGTCGAAGGCGTTCGAGGATTCGATGGAAAGCTGCGCGCTGGGGAGCTTCTACTGCGCGCTCGCGGCGGTGCCAGCGATGCGTACGGCAGGGGGTGGCCACATCCTCAACGTGATCACTGAGCACGTCCACGAAGGCCACCTGATCACGGGGCTCGCGCAGGCGACGGGTTATGACTGCGCGAAGTGGGCGCAGTGGCGGCTCACGGAGACGTGGGCGGTCGAGCTGAAGCCGCACAACATCCGCGTGAACGCCCTCTGCATGGGCGCAACAGACTCGCCGATGTTCCGCGCGACGCACGACAGTCCGGCGGAGGTGATGCCCGCGGACATTGCGCAGGCGGCGCTGAACGTGCTCGCACACGGCCCCGAGGGCCCCACCGGGCAGTCGCACCTCTTCGCCGCATCGGGCACATCGCGCGAGCAGAGCCTGCGCGAGATCGCCGCCCTCGCGCCCGGGACGTAGGCGGACGCGGCGATGGCAACCGTGACGCAGGCCCACCACGGGATCGGGGTGAGCGACCTCGAAGCCACGACGGCGGCGATCGCCGCGATCGGCTTCACCGAGATCGAGGCGGGGGCGGGCGCGCCCCGCCACTACCGCAACGAGGCCGGCGATGCGATCGGCCAGATGATCGCACCAACGCTCGGCGACGAGATCCGCACCTGGGTCGTGGAGAACCCGGCGACGGGACAGCAGCTCGACCTGGTTGAGCTGACGGCGGCGGCGACGCGCTGCGAACGACCGGGCGCAGCACCCGCGCAGGGCGACCTCACGATCGGGGTTGCGACGGACGACCCCGAGGGGGCATACCACGCACTGTGCGCCGCAGTGTCGGGCCTTGCCTGCTCGGCGGCAGCGCCGTGTCCGAAGGAGGACGGGGTGGCGTTCACGCTTGACGGCCAGCGCTACGTGCTCACGCGCGGCGAGCCGTTCGCCTGCGTGCACTACGCGCGGGCCGGCTTCGCGACGGCGTGGCGGTTCTACACGAAAGCGCTCGGCTACCGGCTTTCGCCGCTCACGGCGGACAGCACGGGCGACGAGCGCTGGACGCTCGAGGGCGGGGGCGGGCGCGTGGAGCTGGTGGTGTACGAGGGTACGCCGGTCGCGCCTGCGGGAACGGGGAAACGCTACCCTGGCTCGAACCACTTCCGGCTGCTCAACGCCGACCTGGCGGCCACCGCCGAGCGCGTCGAGGCAAGCGGGCTCGGGTCGTGGTTTTTCGCGCCGAACGAAGCGGGGTTCGCCCAGATCATCGGTCCCACGGACGAGTTCATCGAACTGTACGACCGGACCGCGTCCTGAGCCCGGGATACGATCCGGGGTCAGAGCCTCAGCAACCAAGCTGCGCGGCGAGATCGTGGAAGTCGCTGGCGTTGAGCGTAAAGCGGGGGTCAGGCTCGCCGGCGTAGGCGTGGTCGGGGCCGGTTTCGGCAGGACGGGGGACGAAGGCGGTGCGCAGGCCACAAGCGCGCGCCGCTTCGAGATCGGCCTTGTGTGCCGCCACCATCATCACCTGCGCCGGATCGAGGTCGAGTGCGCGCGCAGCCGCGAGGTACGTCTCCGGATCGCTCTTGAAGTGGCCCAGAATGTCGGCGCTGAGCATGCAATCCCAAGGCAGCCCTGCTCGCTTCGCCATATTCACAAGCAGGGCCAGGTTGCCGTTCGAAAGCGTGGCCACAATGTAGCGCGATCGCAGCCGCCCCAGCCCGCCGACAGCGTCGGGCCAGGGATCGAGGCGATGCCAGGCACGGCTCAGGTGGGTACGCTCCCCTTCGCTGAGCGGGTCGCCAAGCTCGGCGAGCAGCTCAGCGAGTTTGGCGCGGTGAAGCGTATCCGCCGTGGTAAAGGGGCGCTCGCCGCGACGAATTGCGCCGATGCCGCCCACGTAGCCTTCGAAGCGCCAGCGATCGGCGAAGGCCTCCCAGTCGCCCGTGAGGCCCTTGCCGCCCAGAGCTGCCGCCACTTCGCGAACGACTGCGCTGCGCCAGTCGACGACCGTGCCGAATACGTCGAAGGTGAGGGCGCGAACTTCCGGGATCGCCACATCCCGATTCTGCCAGAAATACCCCGCGCGTGGGGTAGAGTCGCGTAACACCGTGCGTTGACTCGCCTAATTGCCATCACTATGGTACCGCCACCACAGAAGGGGGAACTTCCATGTTTTCGGCTCGAAGGATCGGTAAGCATATCTCGCGGCGGCAGCTCATGGTGGGAGGGGCAACGCTGGCGGCTGGATCGGCTGCGCTCGTGGCCGGCTCCGGCGCCAGCCAGGCGGCATCGGCATCGGCATCGGCCATGGAAGAAGTGATCGCGAAGGCGCAGATCACGGAGCTGCGCCGGCTTTACGGCAAGGCCACCGACCTCCTCGGCGCGGGCAAGGATCACGACGCTCTGGCCGAAGGGGGCCTGTCCACGGAGATCAAGCACTTTATGGCCCGCCGCATCTATAACCGCATCTTCACCCCGGATGCGACCATCTCGGCTTCCGGCGGCTCGCTCACCGCCGTCGGCGGTGACGAGTGGGCCGACAAAGTGGCCGCCGCGCTCGCGCAGTTCTCAGCGACGCAGCACATGCTTGGCACCCAGTTGGTCGAGATCGAGGAGATGCCCGACGCCGAGGGTTGTGGGGGCGGCGCCACCATGCAGAGCTACCTGAACGCCCTGCATGAGTTCGAGCCGGGCGGCAACATCTACATCTACCGGGGGACGTACTTCGACAAGTGCCGGTACACCCCCGAGGTTGGCTGGCAGATATACGACATGAACCTGGTGCTCGTGTCGGGAGAGCTGCGCACGCACACGCCGCCGCCGCCACCGGAAGAGGAAGCGCCACCGGAAGGGGAAGCGTAGCCAGCCAGTGCTGGCCGGGGCGCTGCGCGAGGAGCGATAGCCGCTCCCCGCGCAGCGTCGCCTGTGAGCGAGTTGCTGATGAAGTAGCGGCTGAAGCTGGTACAGCGGATCGCGCAGACCGAGCGCTTGCACCGTGACGGGAGGGCCGCTGTCTGCGCCACCAGCACATCCTCGGGCGGGGTAGGGGCGCTCGCATCATAGGGGTCGCGGCGCCTCGGGCTGGCGTATCATCGCCAGCCGCCGGAGCGGCTGTTCGCCGTGCCGCAGCCAGATGCGTGAGGTGACAGAAATGCCTGAAGCGATGCGCGACCACGAGGTCGTCTCCATCTTCCCCTTCGACGACGAGCAGCTCAACGAGCTGTTGACGGACGCGCGCGAGTGCGTCCTGATGTGGGGTACGCAGGACGGCTGGCCCGTGGGCGTGTATCACCAGTTCCTGTGGCGGGAGGGCAAGTTCTGGATCACCTGCACCGCCAACCGCCACCGCGTCGCCGCGATCCGCCGCGACCCGCGCGTTTCGGTCGCAGTGAGCGCGATGGTGGCGCCCAACTTCGCGCCGCGCGGGGCGGCGACGGCGAAGGGCCGCGGAGTCGTGCACGAAGACCGCGAGACGAAGGACTGGTTCTACCGAGCCCTTGCCCGCAAGGCCCTTCCCGATGACAAGGCTGCCGAGGACGCCTTCGTCGAGCGCCTCGACTCGCCCCTGCGGATCGTAATCGAGGTGACGCCCGAGAAATGGATCACCTTCGACGGTTCGAAGTCGGACCGGATGGTGCGGGGGGAGCTCCGGGATGAAGAGAGGGGGCCGCGGCTGAGCTCGGATTCGGAGCGCATGCGCAAGGCGCGCGCCGAGCGCGGGCTCGACCCGGAGGGACGGTAGGGGTGGCCGCACCGGGACGCCTCGAACCGGTCGACCTGCGCGCAGTGACCAGCGTCTGGATCGCGCAGCGCTTTGAAGGGCGGTGAGGCAGCGCGAGTTCCCCCCTAGCGCACGAGGCGGAAGAAAGTGCGGATGTCAGCGAGGAGCGCGGCGGGCTCTTCGAGGGCAGCGAAGTGGCCGCCGCTCGCCATCTCCGTCCAGTGGATGAGGTTGTAGGCGCGCTCGACCCAGGAGCGGGGCGTGATCCAGACTTCCTTGGGGAAGACGGCCACACCGGTCGGGGCGGCGACGCGCTCGGCGCTCGGGGCGCGCCCGCCCACGCCCTCGGCCCGCGCCTCGTAGTAAATGCGGGCGGCGCTGGCGATGCTGTTGGGCGCCCAGTAGAACATGGTGTTCGTCAGCAGCGTGTCCTTCTGGAAGCGCGATTCGAGGTCGCCGTCGCAGTCGCTCCAGGTACGGAACTTCTCGGCGATCCAGGCAGCGATGCCCGCGGGCGAATCGGCCTGGGCGATGCCGAGCGACTGTGGCTTCGTTCCCTGGACGTTGCTGTAGCCGGTCTCGCGGGCCTGCCAGGCGCGGCGCGAGGCGATGCCGGGTTCGTCCTCATCCGTTGGCGATGCGGGCGGGCCTGCGACAGCAAGGTTGATGTGGAGGCCGCTGAGGCTGTCCGCATGGGTGACGCCCATGCGCGATCCGATGATGGCGCCCCAGTCGCCGCCCTGGACGCCGTAGCGCTCGTAGCCGAGTTCGGCGGTCATGAGGCGGTCGAAGGCGGCGGCGATGCGGGTGGGACCCCAGCCGCGATCGCGCGGCTTCCCGCTCCAGCCAAAGCCTGGGATGGAGGGGACGACGACATCGAAGGCATCGACGGGATCGCCGCCATGGGCGGCGGGGTCGGTGAGGGGGCCGATGAGTTCGAGGAACTCGAACATCGAGCCGGGCCAGCCGTGCGTGAGGAGGAGCGGGTGGGGGTCGGGACCGTCGCCGCGGACATGCCAGAAGTGGATGTCGACGCCGTCGACCTCGCAGAGGAACTGGGGCCAGGCGTTGAGCGCAGCCTCATGGTGGCGCCAGTCGTACCGGTCGCGCCAGTAGTCGCACAGCTCGCGCACATAGGCGACATCTGCGCCGTAGTCCCAGCCAGTACCGGGGATGGCGTCGGGCCAGCGGGTGCGGGCCAGACGCTCGCGCAGGTCATCGAGCACGCTGTCGGGAACATCGATGCGGAAGGGGCGCGACGGCATGGGGAGGACTATAGCGCGCAGGGATGGGGCAGGGCTCCCTGCCTCCGGGCTTCAGGCTTCCGCGCTACACCGGATATCGCCGCCATACCAGAGCAGGGATTCCGACGAGAGCAGTGCTGAAGAACGTAGCCGCGACGGTCTCACGGAGCCTGAGGTCGGCGACCTCGTCGTGGCGGCGGCGCTGAGCGCGTCGATGCGCTCACGTTCGAACGTGGCGACGATGGGGGCGGGGCCGGCAGCGCTGGCGAAGGGGTTGGTGCGCAACGTACCGAGGATCGCGCCCCCCAGCGGGGATATCGCGGCAACGGGCGGCAGCGAGAGGTTCGCTGTCGCCGTCGAGAACGCCCGCCCAGCCGTTGCGGTACCTCGTCGTGATATTCGCGTTGCCGGGACCCTGGATACTCTTCCCGCTGGGCCGTGTCGGTGGCCGTGTTCTGGTGACCACGAGCCCGGTCCACCTCTCAGCCATCGGTGGCGCCGAAGAACGGAGCGGCGACGGCCTCGAAGAGGGCGCGGTCGACGACCTTCGTCCCGGCGGTGAGCGCTTCGAGAGGGGCGAAGCGGATCTCGTTCGCCTGGAGGACGGTCGCCTGGCCCGAGACGCCCTCGTGCACGGCATCGATGGCAGCGATGCCGAAGCGGGTGGCGAGCACACGGTCGAAGGCGGTGGGGGTACCGCCACGCTGGACGTGGCCGAGCACGGTAAGGCGCGTCTCGAAGCCGGTGCGCGCCTCGATCCCGTCCGCCACGACGCGACCCACGCCGCCGAGGCGAACGTGCCCGAAGGGGTCACGCTGATCGCTCTGGACGACGGCGACACCGTCGCACGGGCGCGCGCCCTCTGCCACGACCACGACGGAGGCCGAGGCTTCGCGTTCGTGATGCGCGCACAGCCGCTCCGAGACGGCGGCAAGATCGAACGGCTCCTCGGGGATCAGAATCTCGGCAGCGCCGCCCGCAATGCCCGCATAGGTCGCGATCCAGCCGGTGTTGCGGCCCATCACCTCGACCACCATCACGCGGTGATGCGACTCGGCGGTGGTGCGCAGCCGGTCGATGGCCTCGGTGGCGGTCTGGACGGCGGTGTGAAAGCCGAAGGTGAGCTCGGTAACGCTGAGGTCGTTGTCGATCGTCTTGGGCACGCCGACGATGGCGGCGCCCGCAGCGGCGAGCCTGGCGGCGGCGCTGAGCGTGTCGTCACCGCCGACGGCGATGAGCGCGTCGATGCGCTCGCGTTCGAGCGTGGCGAAGACGCGGGCGGGACCGTCCTCGCCAGCAAAGGGGTTGGTGCGCGACGTGCCGAGGATGGTGCCCCCCAGCGGGAGGATATCGCGGCAGCGGGCGGCAGCGAGAGGTTCGCTGTCGCCGTCGAGAACGCCCGCCCAGCCGTTGCGAAAGCCGATGACGGCATCGCCGTAGCGGCGCTCCCCCTTGACGGCGGCGGCGCGGATGACCGCGTTCAGTCCGGGGCAGTCGCCTCCACCGGTCAGGATCCCCACACGCACGGCGTCGCTCCCCCCCGCAAGGCTCCCTTGGACCGTACCGCGCCCGTGGGAACGCGGCCAGAGGCAGCCGACCACGCGCGGTTACGAACGCGAGAAGAGCGGGCGGCGGCGTCAGGCCAGACCGCGAGCCTTGAGCTCTTTCTCCAGGCGGACCGCATCGGAGCTGAGGCGGGGGCCCATCTGCCCCTCGCTGAGCTGGCCCGCGGTCGCGAGGCCCATCTTCGCGCCATCGAAGGTGATCCACTTCTCGGGAACGAGCTCCATGACGACGCGCAGGGGCGAGTCGAGCGTCTTCTCGAAGGCCGCGGCCTGCTCGGGGCTGGCCTCAGGGCGGAAGGAGAGGGCGTGATAGAACCAGTCCTTCGTCTCGCGATCCTCGTGCATGATGCAGCGGCACTTGGCCGTGATCGTCTTGCCGCCGCCGAGATGCGTGCCCGTGCTTGTGACCACCACGGAGCAGCGCGGATCGCGGCGCAGGGCGGCCATACGGTGGCGGTGGGCGGCGGCCGTCATCCAGAACGATCCCTTCGCCCAGACGACAGCGTGCATGACGCCCACGGGCCAGCCATCGCGTGTGGACCAGTTGAGGACACCCTCGCGGACGGCGTTCAGCAGCTCCTCCTTCACATCGTCATCGATGGGGTAGATGGAGACGGTCTCATGGTCCTTGGTAGGGTCGGGCTGATGGTTCTCGGAATCGGGCATGGCGCACCTCCCGGGGAGTGGGTGAACGGTGACGCCCGCGCGGGGCGGTGTCAACGTCAACGGTTCCCGGAGCGCCACGGAGGCGGCTGCAGGGTCACTCCGCGGCGAACGCGGGGATGACCTCCTGCGTCCAGGCATCGAGCGCCTCCCAGTCGAGCGGGGGGCGCAGGGCGATATTGAGGAGATCGCAGCCCAGATCGCGGTACTCAGCGACGCGCTCGATCGCTTCGGGTGGGGTTCCCATGATCGCGCCACGCTCGCGCCAGGTCTCGATCTCGCCGCCGAAGACGGTACGCATGTGATCCTCGGCACGGGGACGGGCGGTCTCGCTGGCAGCGAGATGGAAGCTGAGGTTCACGCTGCGTTCGATGTCGTCGAAGTCGCGCGACTCGCGGTCGCAGCACTCGCGGAGGACACGGGAGAGATGCCGGAACTGCCAGGGCGTGGTGTAGGGCGAGTTCCAGCCGTCGCAGAGGCGGGCCGCCATGGGGAGGGTGCGCTTGCGGCCGTTGCCGCCCGCCCAGATGGGCAGGCGGGGCTGGAGCGGCTTTGGGTTGCAGGAGGCGTCGCTGAGGGTGAAGTGCTCGCCGGCGAAGTCGACGTGGTCCTCGGTCAGGAGCGCGCGGATCACGCGGATGCCCTCTTCGAGAATGTCGAGCCGCTCCCCGAGCGGGCGGAAGGGGATGCCGTAGGCGCGGTACTCAGCCTCATGCCAGCCCGCGCCGATGCCCAGCTCGATGCGGCCGCCGCTGAGATGGTCCATGGCCGCGAGCGCATTCGCGAGCACGGCGGGGTGGCGGTAGTTCATGCCCAGCACGAGCGAGCCAATGCGCACGTTCCGCGTCTCACAGGCGAGCGCGGTCATGAGGGTCGTGCCCTCCCAGTAGCCGCCGCCACCTTCGTGCAGGAGGGGCGCTTCGTAGAAGTGGTCGGAGGCGTCGATCCAGTCAAAGCCCGCGCCGTCGGCCCAGGACCAGAGGCGGCGCAGGTCCGCCATTGCAACGTTCTGCTGGATGAGATGGACTCCGAACTTCATGGCGGCACAGTGTAGCGCGTCGCCGGCGCGGGGCGGCTAGGATGCGCGCGGGAGGACTGCATGACCGAGATAGCGCACCGCTTCGTGGAGACGAATGGCATTCGCATGCATATCGCTGAGGCGGGGAAGGGGCCGCTGGTCGTGCTCTGCCACGGCTTTCCCGAGTCGTGGTATTCGTGGCGGCATCAGATCATCGCGCTGGCGGAGGCGGGCTTCCATGCCGTCGCCCCCGACCAGCGCGGTTACGGTCAGACGGACCGGCCCGAAGCGATTGAGGCGTATACGCAGCTCCACCTCGTGGGCGACATCGTCGGGCTGCTCGACGCGCTGGGGGAGGAGCAGGCGGTGATCGCGGGGCACGACTGGGGCGCGCCCGTGGCCTGGAACGCGGGGGCGCTGCGGCCCGACCGCTTCCGCGGCGTGATCGCGCTGAGCGTCGCCCACAACGTGCGGCTGGGGAAGACGCCGCCGACGGAGGGGATGAAGCAGCGCTTCGGCGACCGCTTCTTCTACCAACTCTACTTCCAGGAGCCGGGCAAGGCCGAGGCGGAGCTGGAGGCGGACGTGCGGCGCACGCTGCGCATGCTCCTGTATTCGGCTTCGGGCGATGCGCCCGCGGACGGCGCCTTCCGCAACCTGCCGAAGAGCGCGGGCTTCCTGGACGGGATGACCGATCCGGAGGCGCTGCCCGCCTGGCTGAGCGAGGCCGACCTCGACTTCTTCACGGCGGAGTTCGAGCGCACGGGCTTCCGCGGAGGACTGAACTGGTACCGCAACATCGACCGCACCTGGGAGCTGATGGCGGCTTTCAACGGGGCGCAGGTGACGCCGCCTTCGCTCTTCGTCGCGGGGAAGCGCGACGCCGTCCTCGCGATGATGGGCGAAGGGTTCCTCGACCGGCTGCGGGAGAGCGCGCCGAACCTGCGCGATGCCGTGATCCTGCCGGGTGCGGGCCACTGGACGCAGCAGGAGGCGCCGGAGGCGGTGAACGAGGCGATGATCGCGTTCCTGCGGGGGCTGTAAGCGGGCCGCCTGTGCAGCGATCGCCGGAGGCGCCTGCACGCCGCGGCGGGAGAGCGGGGTTACTCGCGCTGATGGCCGTTGGCGCGCGGGCAGACGTGCCCGCCGGGGTCGACGGGCGCGCCGCAGAAGGCGCACGGCGGGCGGCCCGCAGCGACGACCTCCACGATCTGCGCACGGAGGCGGTGAGCGGCGGCGAAATCGAATTCGAGCGAGACGGCCTCGCCTTCGCCCTCCGCGGGCGCATCCGCACCGATGATGACGATTCGGCGCGTCTCCTCGTTCAGCCCCAGCGAGAGGCGGCCCGCGCGAACGTCGATCTCGACATTGGCCCGGAGGGGGAAGACGGGATCGGGAACAGCGGGGACGGCGCCGGGGGGCGTCGCGCCGGCATGTGCGAGGGTGGTGTCGATGGCCTCGCCGACGGCGGAGAGCTGCTCCTTTTCCATCCAGACGAAGGCATAGGCGCCGCCCTCGCTGATGGCGCGCAGGCGGAAGCGGCGCTGCCCGGGCTGGCCGGTGGCATCGGCGGAGAGGTGCTGAACGGGACCGAATTCGGTGAGCGGCATCAGCCGGAATCCTACGCGAGGACGCGGGCGACGCGGGAGCGGCGGCGGTCAGCAGGCGGGATGCTCGCTCACATCGATGCGCGTGATCCCCTTCACCCAGTGGTTAGCTGCAGCGTCCCGGGGCCACGAGCCGGACGGGAAGCCGCGGCCCGCGCTCAGCGGGGCGCCGCCGAAAGCCGTGGCGAGCAGCAGCCGGCACGCGCCGCCCAGACCGGGCGGCGGCTGTAGCCCATTGTTGGGGTGACGAGCACGCCCGCGGGACGGCCTTCGGCTGCGCGCGGGACGGCGCATGGCGGGCCGGAGACGGCGTGGGATTCGCTACACTGGCCGCCATGCTCGACAGTGCCGGAAACAGGGATGCAGCCACGCTCGTGCGGGAGCGGCGCGAGCGAGCGGTCGCGCACTGGGATCTCGCGCGGGGCGCCGTGCTCGTGCCCGCGGGGCTGGCGCTGCCAGTCGCGGGCACGGACCAGCTCCACGAGTACCACGCGCATCCGGAACATCGCTACCTGGCGGGGGTGGGGCAGCCAGGCGGGGTGCTCGCATTCGACCCCGGCGAGGGCTGGACGCTCTTCGTCCCGCAGCCGGCGGCGGCCGAGCGCGTCTGGACCGGCGACGGACCGTCGCTGCGGGCGGTCGGGCAAGCCGCGGGGCTGGAGCGCGTAGAGGTGGCCAGCAACCTCGGCGCGTGGCTCGAACGACGGCGCGGCGAACCGCTCGCGATCATCGGGAACGACGACATCACCCGGCGCCCAACCGAGTACGGCATCAAATCCTGGAGCGGGCTGGAGCTGGCGACCGACGGGGATACAAGCGCCCGCCTGCGCACGGTAGTGGCGGAACTGCGACGGACGAAGGACGCGCACGAGCTCGCGCTCATGCGGAAGGCGGCGGCGGCGACCCATCGCGGCCACCTGGCGGGGCTACGCAAGGCTCGCGCGGGCATGTCAGAGCGCGCCCTGCAGGTCGAGATCGAGGTGGAGTTCTTCCGCGCGGGAGCGGAGCGCACCGCCTACGGGTCGATCGTCGGGGGCGGCCCCAACGCGGCGACGCTCCACTTCGCGCCAACCGCACGCCCGTTCGCCGAAGGTGAGCTGATCCTGGTCGACGCCGGCGCGGAGGTGGGGGGCTACGCGAGCGATGTGACGCGGACGTACCCCGTGAGCGAGCGCTTCACAGGAACGCAGCGCGACCTCTACGCGCTCGTGCTGGCAGTACAGAAGCGGGCGATCGCAGGGGCAAGGCCGGGGGTTGAGTACAAGGCCCTGCACCTCACGGCGAGTCTTGCGATCGCGCGGGGGCTGGCCGACCTTGGATTGCTGCGGGGCAGCGCGCAGGGGCTCGTGGAGCGCGATGCGCAGGCGCTCTTCTTCCCCCACGGGCTGGGCCACATGCTCGGCCTGGCGACGCACGACGCGGGCGGCTGCCTCGCTGGCCGCGAGCCGGGCGAGCGCCCGAGCCTGCGCTACCTGCGGGCGGACCTGCCCCTGCAGCCAGGCTACGTGGTCACGATCGAGCCGGGCGTCTACTTCATTCGCGCGCTCCTGGAGGATGCGGACCTGCGTGCGCGCTACCCCGACGCGGTGGTCTGGGAGCGCGTCGACGCGCTGCTGGACTTCGGCGGCATTCGTATCGAGGACGACATCCTCGTGGGCGAGGACGGGCCGGAGGTCCTCTCAGCGGCGACGCCAAAGTCGCTGGACGCGATCGAGGCGCTCCGCCGGGAGGCGCTGCGGACATGAGCGCACCGTTCGCGCGGATCTCCATCGAGCAGGTCGCACGCTACCCGCGACCGGGCATGGGTGGACCCACGCGCTGGTCGTTCACACCCGACGGGAGCGGCGTCGCCTTCCTCGCCAGCGAAGCAGGCGGCCTCGTGCGGAGCCTGTGGCTGTACGACACGGCGAGCGGCGAGCGCCGGGCGCTCGCCGGGCCCGCAGGGGCGGGGGCGGCGATGTCGCGCGAGGAGGAGTTGCGGCGCGAGCGAGCGCGCGTGCGCGCCCTGGGCGTGACCGACTATCGCTTCGCGCCCAGGGCGCCGGAGCGCACGATCCTGCTGCCCGGGGGCGCGGCCCCACGCCTCGTCGTGGGGGAGGGCGAGGCTGCCGCCATCCGGGGCGCGGAGGGGGCGATAACGCCGCAGCTGAGCGAGGACGGAGCGCAGCTCGCCTTCGTGCGTGACGGAGAGCTGTACGCGATGCCCTCACGGGGGGGCACGGCGCGGAAGCTCACGAGCGGCGCGGAGGAGGGGCTTACGAACGGGCTCGCCGACTTCATCGCCCAGGAGGAGTTCGGCCAGCCCGACGGCTTCTGGTGGGCGCCGGACGGCTCACGCATCGCCTTCCTGCAGGTCGACGCACGGCACATCCCCGACTTTCCGATCGTCCACCAGGGCGGCGTCGCGATCGAGACTGAGCATCATCGCTACCCCTTCGCCGGGGAGGCGAACGCGCACGTGCGGCTGGGGGTGGTGGCGGCGGGCGGGGGCGAGCCGCTCTGGATGGACCTCGGCGGCGACGGCGACAGCTACCTGCCACGCGTGCGCTGGCGGCGGGATGGCGTCCTTGCGGGCCTCGTGCTCAGCCGCGACCAGACACGCCTCCAGCTGCGCCTCTTCGATCCTGATACGGGCGCAGTCCTGAGTACGCTCGAAGAGCATGGTGAACCATGGCTGAACCTCGGCGACTTTCGCTTCCTCGATTCGGGCGAGCTGCTGTGGTCGAGCGAGCGCAGCGGTTTCCGGCACCTCTACCTGTACGACGCGGATATCACGACATCGCACCGGCTGACCGCGGGAGAGTGGGTGGTCACGCGCATCGTCGAGGTGCACGAGGCAGGGCGGACGGCGTTTTTCACAGGCACGCGCGAGGGCGCGACGGAGCGGCATCTGTACCGTGTGGGGCTGGACGGCGAGGAGGTGGAACGCCTCACAACCGAGCCGGGGACGCACAGCGCCGCCGTCGCCCCCGACGGGCGAACCTTCGTCGACACCTTCGCCTCACGCGAGCACGCGGCAGCGACGATGCTACGGCGCACGGACGGTGGCGAGGCGCTGGCAACGCTGTTCGAGGAGCCGAACGCGAGCGCCGCGGGGCTGGGGCTGCAACCACCGAAGCTGCGCATGCTGGCAGCAGCTGACGGCACGCCGGTCCACGCGGCCCTGTACCGGCCGGAGGGGGAAGGGCCACACCCGCTCATCGTCTCGGTGTACGGCGGGCCTCACGCCCAGCGCATCCTCAACGACTGGACGCTGACCGTCGACCTTCGTGCCCAGTATCTCGCACAGGAAGGCTTCGCGGTCCTGCTGGTCGACAATCGCGGCAGCGCCAACCGCGGGCTCGCCTTCGAAGCGCACCTCCACCGGCGCATGGGAACCGTCGAGCTGGACGACCAGGTGGCCGCCGTCGAGCAGCTCATCGCGGAGGGTCTCGCCGATCGAGAACGCATCGGGATCTACGGCTGGAGCTACGGCGGCTACATGACCTGTCTGGCGCTCATGCGCGCACCCGAGGTGTTCCGCGCGGGCGTGGCGGGGGCGCCGGTGGTCGATTGGGACGGGTACGACACGGGTTATACCGAGCGGTATATGGGCACGCCCCATGACTACCCCGAGGGCTATCGTCAGGGCGCGGTAACAACCCATGTGGACGGCCTGGAGGGAAAGCTGTTGCTGGTTCACGGACTGGTTGATGAGAACGTCCACTTCCGTCACACGGCACGCCTGATTGCAGCGCTCACGGCGGCGCAGAAGCCGTACGACCTGCTCCTCTTCCCCGAGGAGCGCCACATGCCACGGGACGCGGCCGGGCTGGAATATCTGGAGCGACGGCTGGTCGCGTACTTTCGGGAGCATCTGCGGGGCGAACGGACTGCGCAGGCGGCCCCGTAGCGGGGGCAGGCGGCGCTCGCCTATCCTCTGCGCTATCCAGGCGCAGGAGTGAGCGATGCCATACGCCCGACCAGAACTGCTCGCGGAGCCCGACTGGCTCGCAGAGCACGCGGACGACCCGCAGGTGCGGATCATCGATTGCGCGACGCTGGAAGCGTACCGGCGCGCCCACATCCCCGGGGCGGTACACCTGCCTGTTCACTACTACATCAAGGAGGCGGGCAAGCGCGAAGGCAGCGCGGGCATGTACGTGATGCCGCCCGGCGAGTTCGCCGCGCTCATGGGCGGCCTGGGAGTGGACGCCGAAACCACAGTCGTCACCTACGACGACAACAACGCGCTTGTGGCCGCACGGCTCTGGTGGGCGCTGAACTACTATGGCCACGCAAAGGCGAAGGTGCTGAACGGCGGCTGGCACCGCTGGCTCACGGAGGAGCGGCCGGTCACGTTCCACGCCGCGCGCCCGGAGCCGCGCACGTTCGAAGCGCGCACCGTTCCGGCCCTGCACGCGAGCGCGGACGACCTCCTCGCGGAGCACGATTCGCCAGCGTGCAGGGTGCTCGACGTACGCAGCGACGGCGAGTGGGACGGCTCCAACTCGCGCGGCAACAGGCGTGTCGGTCACGTGCCCGGGGCCAGCCACCTCGAATGGACACGCCTCATCGAACGCGCCGATACGCGCCGCTTCCTGCCTGCGGAGGAGATGCGGGCGCTGCTGGCGGAGGTGGGCGCGGTGCCCGATGCACGTACGATCACCTACTGCCAGGGCGGAATCCGCGCGGCCCACACGGCCTTCGCGCTCGCGCTCCTGGGCTACGACGACGTGCGCGTCTACGACGGCTCGATGTCTGAATGGGCGAACCGCGAGGACACACCGCTCGTCACGTAGCCGCGGCTGCGGCGCCCGGCGCGGCTAAATCGCGGCGGTCTCGGGCGAGGGCGCCTCCGGATCGGAGACGGGGCGTTCCGCGTGGAGGAGCGCTTCGAGGGTAAAGCCGAGATCAGCGCGCTCGCAGAGGTGGCTGCAGTAGGTCATCTTGAGCGAGGCGCTGGACGATTTCCGCCAGTCGTAGCGGAGGCTGCAGCGGACGCACGTCTTGATGTGCCCCAGGTTCATGCCCGCGCTGCCTGGTCCGATCGCGCCGTCCATCGCACACCTCTCCAGCGGCCGCTGCCCGCAGCCTGCCCCATCCAGCGTAGAGGGCGATCGCGACAGGCGCCAGCACCGAACGCTACGGGATGTTTTCGATCTTGCGACTGACGGGCGCGCTCGCCCAGCCGCCGAGCACAGCGGAGAACTTCCCCGCCTCGCTCCCGGCCACAACCATGTGGATGAAGTCGGGCGAACGGAACTTCGACCAGGGCTGGTCGAGCTGTTCCGCCGAGGGGCCGTCGGGGCCGAAGGCGGAGGGCTCGACGCCGCCCGCATCGGGCGTCGCCAGGCGCTCGCGCAGGGGCATGGACGTGACCTCGAGGATGTGCTCGCGCACCTGCTGCTTGCTCCAGCGATCACGCCAGATGGTGTCGGCGTGTTCGGGACAGACGACAAGCAGCACATGGCCAGTGGGCGTTCGGGCGTGGCCGACGGATGCCATCGTGAGGCCGAGGCTCCCGGAGAGAGCGCGCGCCGTACGCGACGTCTGATCGACAAGGAGCTGCGGCCCGCTCGTCGCGGGGAACACGGAGACGACATCGTCCTCCGGGTCGAACCCCTCCTCCACATGCATCGGCTCCCAGGGGCTGCGCTCCTCCCACTCAGCGAAGGAGAGGGTGTACTTCATGGGCGTGCCCAGGGTGGAGCGCTCCGTGCCACCGGGGCGCGCGCCGCCGACGTTGCGCATGACGAGGCGGAGCGCACGGCCGATGGTGGCGTTGGCACGGTGGCCTTGACCGAGCGCGCCGAGCCGCATGTTCATGCCGATGCGGTGGCGGATGGGACCATTCACGACCACCGCGGGAGCCGCACCCATCGTCGTCGCCCAGACGCCGTGGGCGTTGAACTCCTCGGTGCAGCACGCCTCGATGGCAGTGATGACGACGGGGAGGTACTCGGGGCGGCAGCCGGCCATGACAGCGTTGATGGCGACCTTCTCGACGGTCGCGGGGGCCATGTTCGGGGGGATGACAGCGACGAGGTCCTGGGCGTCGCGCGCACTCCCTTCGAGCATGCGCAAGACGCGCTCGGGGGTGGGGGGGACGACGGGGAGGCCGTCGGTGAGCCCCTGATCGAAGAGGAACTCGTGCAGGTCGTCGCCGGCGCCGGTGTCGATGCGGCGGGCGCGCAGGGGGCTGCCCTCGGCCTCGGCGGCGAGCCGTTCGGCGATGCCCGGCTCGACCGAGCGGGAGCCGCAGCCCGGCCGCGAATCGGGCCAGGCGTCCCAGTCGACGCTGGGCGTCTCGACGCCGGTGAGGGCCGCGAGTTCGGCGAAGAGCGCCCGCCAGTCCTCGCGGCCAAACCCCACGAAGCGCTTCAGTTCGGCCCCGCCGGGGGTGGCGAGGATGACGGTGGGGACGGTATCGAGATCGTAGGCCCAGGACGCGCGCAGGGTGCTGTCGTCGAGCATCGGGACGGTGAGCGCGTGGCGCTCGACGAGGAGGGCGTTGCCTGCCGCCTCCTGCCCGATCGCGAGCACCTCGACGGCGTCGCCGAAGGCCTCGTGCGCGGCCTGAACGAGCGGCATCGAGAGGCCGCAGGTGGGGCAATCCTCCTTGACAAACGCAAGCAGCGAGGGGCGTCCCGCAGGGAAGGAGTGCCCACGCCCGTCGCCGTCGGAGAGGGTGAAGGCTGGAAGCTGGCTCATAATCGCCTCGCGCGCCGGAGTGCGGGCATTGTAGGCGTGCGGGGCATCGCGTGACGCACCCCGCGTGTTCGTCGAGAATGGGGGCAGCCGGCGCCGAAGCCGGACCATGAAAGGGGGCGCGGATGATCGGGACGGAAGCGTTCGACCGGTTTGTGAGCGAGAACCGCTGGGCGGTCATCACCACGGTGCGGAAGAACGGCCAGCCGAGCAGCTCCATCGTCGCCTACGCGCGCGACGGCGACACGCTGGTGGTGAGCACAACCGCGCCGACGCTGAAAGTGCGGACGCTGGAGCGCGATCCCCGCGTGACAGTCACAGTCTTCAACGACGCAGCGCCGTTCAATTTTGTGACGGTCGAGGGGCGAGCGGAGATCGAGCGCGAGGGCCTGGAGGGGGCCACGCACCTCGTCTTCGAGAACATCAAGGGGTCGGGCTTCACCGAACCGGGGGACCTCCCCGCCTGGCTGGAGGCGCAGAAGCGCGTGATCGTGCGCATCTACGCCAAACGCGTCTCGGGCGTGATCCGCTAGGCGGGGCGAAGGAGGACACGATGGCGATTACGCTGGCAATGGGTGATTCCGCCCCGGATTTCGAGCTTCCCGATCAGGACGGAAACGTGCACCGGCTGAAGGACTATCGCGGCAAAACGGTGGTCCTCTACTTCTACCCGCGCGACGAGACGCCGGGCTGTACGAAGCAGGCCTGTGGCTTTCGCGACAACCACGGAGCGATCAGGGCGGAGGGCGCGACCGTCCTCGGCATCTCGACCGACAGCGCCACTTCACATGCGAAGTTCCGCACGA
Organism: Tepidiformaceae bacterium; assembly: GCA_963422605.2. Taxonomy (GTDB): domain Bacteria; phylum Chloroflexota; class Dehalococcoidia; order Tepidiformales; family Tepidiformaceae; genus UBA2991. The sequence continues at coordinate 1,723,913 of CAXXUF010000002.1, read as the reverse complement.
AGCACGATCTGCCATTCCCTTTGCTGGTAGACGAGGACGCGAAGGTCGCGAGCGAATACGGCGCCTGGGGCGAGAAAACGCTGTACGGACGCACAAGCATCGGCATGACGCGCTCGACCTTCGTCATCGGGCCCGAGGGCGCGCTGACGAAGGTCTGGAAGCGCGCGCGGGCCGCGGACAACGCCGAGGCCGTGCTGAAGCTGCTGCGCGAGACCGACGGCTGACTCCAGACGAGCGCTTGACGAAACCACTGACGGGGGACGGACGCGAGGGCGTCGAGGGAACGGCGGGCGGCGGCGGCCCGCGACGGGGGGCGCTGCGTGGCGCGCACACCTGCGTCATCGCCGACCATCCACTGGCAGCGCTGGCGGGCGAGCGGGCGCTGCGCGACGGCGGCGCTGCCGCCGACGCGGCGGTGGCGATGGCGGCAGCACTCACCGTCGTACAGCCGCACATGAGCCACCTCGGCGGCGACGTCTTTGCGATGGTCTACGAGGGAGCGAGCGGCGCCGTGTGCGCGCTGAACAGCTCCGGACCGGCGCCCGCGAGCGCCAGCGCGAGCGCGTACCGGAAGCTGGGAGACGTTCCCGAAACAGGGGCGCTGGCGGTCACCGTGCCGGGGGGCGTGGCAGGCTGGGGCGCGCTGCACCGACGCTACGGCCGCCTGCCATGGGCGCGCGTGCTGGAGAATGCGGAACGGCTCGCACGCGAGGGGTTCCCCGCTTCCCGAGCCCTCGCGCGGGCGGTGGCGGCGGGGCGCGGGCGCGTCTACCCCGCGGCGGCGTTCAAGGCCACGTTCGGGCACGTCGCCGGAGACGGCGGCCAGATCGTCACCCAGCCGGAGCTCGCGCGGACCCTGCGGGTATTGGGAGAGCGGGGCGCGGGCGCATTCTACGACGGCGAGATCGCGGCGGAGTGCCTCACCACGCTGAACGGGCTCGGGGCCGCTTTCACACGCACCGACTGGCGCGACCCCGCCGAGTGGGTGGAGCCGCTCACAGTGGAGTACGGCGGGACGCATGTGCACACGCAGCCGCCACCCTCGCGCGGTCTCGTGCTGATGCTGGCACTGCAGCGGCTGGCGCGAGCAGAGCGAAACGTCGCCGCACAGGTCGAGGCGCTGCGGGAGGCGTTCGCCGCCATCGACAGTGAGGCGGGCGACCCACGCACGAGCGACTTCGACGCCGCCACGCTGCTCCGCGCGGGCGAGGTGCAGGCGCGGACGGGCACGGGGAGTGGGGGCGACGGCGACACGACCGCGCTCGTCGCGATCGACGCGCAGGGCAACGCGATCTCGCTCATCCAGTCGGTCTTCTCGGCATGGGGGAGCGGCGTGCTCTCCCCGCGCACGGGCGTGCTCTTCAACAACCGCATGCGCGGCTTCACCCTGGAGCGCGGACACCGGAACGAGCTTGCCGGGGGGAAGCGTCCAATGCACACGCTGCACAGCTACGTCGTGACGGCGCCGCCCGACCTGCCCCTGGCGGGCGAGACCGCGGCCCCGCGCGAGGGCGCTCTGGTCGCGGTGGGGGGAACGCCGGGCGCACACCGCCAACCGCAGACGAACGTGCAGGTGCTCGACGCGATCCTGCGCGAGGGCGCGGACCCGCAGGATGCCCTCGACGCGCCTCGCTGGGCGCTCGGCGACGGCGGCGCGCTCCATGCGGAGGCACGCAGCCCCGACCGGCTGGGCGAGGCGCTGCGGGGGGCAGGGCTGGCGCCGAAGCCGCTGGCGGCGTGGGACGGCTGGACCGGCCGCGCCTGCCTCGCGATGCGCGCAGGGAAGGGCATCGCCACCGCCCACGACTTGCGCGGCGAGGGGCTGGCAATCGTCGGCTGAGCGCAAGAGACCGGAGCCGTAGACTCTCGCAGCGGAGGGTACCCATGGAGGCTCAACTCGAGCGATTCATCCAGCAACAGCGCCCGGACGCGCAGTCGGTGCGGATCGAGGACTTCCGGGCGCTCGCCGGCGGCTACTCGCAGGAGACCTACCGCTGCGATTGCGTCATCGAGAGCGGCGGGAGCGAGGAGCGGTTGCCCCTGATCGTGCGGCGCGACCCGCCTCCCGAGGCCGACATCCTGCCGACGAACCGCCGTCTGGAGTTCCAGATCATCAGGCGCGTGCGGGAACGTACGGCGATCCCTGTTCCACAGGCGTACTTCCTCGACGAGCGCGGGGCGGCGCTCGACCGCCCCGCGATGGTGATCGAACGGCTACGCGGAAGCGCCGACCTCAGCCCCCTCTTCGCACCCGGTCGGGAGGAGGAAGCGGAGGCGGTCGCGACCGAGTTCTGCGAGCGGCTCGCCGAGCTCCACGCGACCTCGCTCGACGCACTCGACCCGGACGGCGAGATGCGCGACGCACGCGGCGTCGGGCTCGACTCGTCGAGCTGGGAAACCTATATGACGAGCTCCATCGACTACTTCCGGGAGAACTACCACCGGATCGCGTTCGACCCACTGCCGGTCTTCTACGACATGTACGCAAGCCTGCCGAACCGGCTGCCGGAGCCCGTGCCCCTGGCGCTCTGCCACGGCGACTACCAGCCTTCGAACTTCCTCTACGAGGAGGGCCGGATCACCGGTGTGATTGACTGGGAGAACGCGCACGTAGGCGACCCGCGGGAGGATGTCGGCTGGCTCTACCAGCTGTCGGCGATCACCGGCTTCGACCTGCCGGGGGCGGTGAAAGCGGGTGGGGGCTTCCTCCAGCACTACTCGAAGCTCAGCGGCATCCCCGTGACGATGGAGGACGTGGGCTTCTTCCAGGTCTTTTCCTCGGCGTCGCTCGCCTCGCCGATTCTCGATGCGGTGCGGCGGGGGCTCGACGGCGAGAGCGACAACTTCCTGAGTACCTACATGCTGCAGCCTCTGGTCGCAGCGCAGCCCGGGTACACCGCGATTCTCGGCTACCCCGCGGCAGAGGAGGCGGTCTGATGTTCACCAACCCAAGCTCGGCGCGTGTCCTGGAGTTGATCCGCGAAGGCCTCGAGCGCGACGTGCTGCCGGAGCTGCAGACGGACGCCGCGCGCGTGACGGTGCAGATGATGCAGCAGATGCTGCTCTCGGTTGAGCGCCGCCTGCCCGTGGAGCAGCAGTGGATGGCAGACGAGTGCGGGCGCATGGCGCGCCTGCTGCGCGAGACTGGCGAAGACGCCCCGGCGGGCGGCGGCGAGGACGCGGACGCGCTCCGCTCGATCGGCGAGCGCGCGGCGGACGCGCCCGCCTTCCCCGAGCTGCCGTCGTTCGCCGCGATCACGGAGAGATACCGCGAGTTGAGCGCAGCCCTCACGGAGGCGCTGGGGCGCCTGCACGCGCTCGACGGCGAGGGCTGGGAGGAGGCCCCCGCGCTGATCCGCAAGCTGCGCGCCTACCTGCAGCTGCGCATCGATCGGGACGTGCAGGGCCTCTTCGCCATGGAGGGTGGCCTGCTCGGACGGGGGTAGTGCCCCTGGGCGAGCGCCTGCGGACGCAGGATGCGACGATCGGGCGCGATCGCCATCCGGAGGGCCATGTATGACCGTCACCCGTCGCGTCACCGTCGAGCGCAACCGTCTGCGTTTTGCCGCCGCCCACTTCGCCACGTTTCTGGGGGAGTGCGAGCCCCTGCACGGGCACAACTACGACGTGATGGTCGACGTCGAAGGCGACCTCACGGAGGACTCGTGGGTCTGGGACTTCAGCGATCTGAAGCGGCTGACGAAGACGATCGCGGACGAGCTCGACCACAAGTTCCTGCTCCAGCGCGAGAGCCGCGTGCTGACCATCGCCGAGGGCACGGACGCCTGGGAGATCTCGTACCGCGAGCGCCGCTACGTTTTCCCCAAAGCCGACGTGGTCGCGCTGCCGATCGACAACTCGACGGCGGAGCGGCTGGCGGAGTGGTTCGCAGAACGGCTGCGGGCGGAGCTGGCCGCAGGCGGGGCGGACGGCATCAGGCGGCTGACCGTGGGAATTGAGGAAATGCCTGGCCAGGCCGGTTGGTATACTGTCGAATGAGCGCGCGGGAGGACTCCCGCGACGCAAAGGGCGCGCCATGTCGGTGGACTGGGACAAGACGATCAACGAGATCCTGTCGGGCACGCTCTCGTGCCAGGCCTGCGAGGCGCTGGGTGACGAGATGATCGTGGGCTACACGCGCAGCCCCGAAGCAGCCGAGTTCGCGCTGCGCTGCCAGGACTGCGCCGACAAGTCGGACTGCGACGCGCGCAAGCTGGTCGTGGTCTGCGAGCCCTGCGCCAACCGCTACCGCGTCAACGGCCAGCTGATGACGGAGGCGGGCTGGATGGGCGTGCAGCTGGACGAGTGCCGCCGCAACCTGGAGGAGTCGCTCGACTACCTCGCGACCTACTGGAAGGAGGAGGCCGAGATCGAATACGCGGACATGTCGCGCCGCCTCGACGAGGTCGACCCCGAGACCTTCCGCGAGGAGGACGGCTGGCGCGCGCGGCTGGAAGAGGAGTACCTGCGCATCCATCGCTGGTTCCGCGAGCACCGCATCCGCGTGCCCGATCCGGGCTGGCGCGGCCAATACGTCGAGGACGTCGTCAACCTCGGCTACACCTCCCGCCTCGGCGAATGATTTTCCGGGTCGCGGTCAGCTGTTCCCTGCGGAGCGCTCAGCGCCGCGAGGAGCGGTGCTGCTGGCATACACGCCGCTTGCTATACTCGCGGAGCGCGCGGAAGTAGCTCAGTGGTAGAGCGCCTCCTTGCCAAGGAGGAGGTCGCGAGTTCGACCCTCGTCTTCCGCTCCATGCGCCCCCCGGCGCTACGCGCTACTCCCCATCCGCGACGCTGTCCGTAGGTCAGCCGCCTCGTCCTCCCACACATCACGGATGGGGACGCTGGTGAGTTCGCCGATCTCGGGCATGCCGGTCATCGTGGAGTGCGATCTTCCGGGGGCAGGCGCCCGCGCGCGAGGCCCTGCACCCTTGACTGCGCGGGCAGGACGGGGCTACCGTCGCAGCAGGCCGAAGTGGCGGAATTGGCAGACGCGACGGTCTCAAACACCGTTGGGCGCTTCAGCCCGTGCCGGTTCGAGTCCGGCCTTCGGCACCATCCCCCAGCTGCGTGGCCAGCACTGCCGAGTGGTGTAACGGTAGCACACGGGCCTTTGGAGCCTTTGGTCGGGGTTCGAATCCCTGCTCGGCAATTCTTCTGGGCCGCCTTCAGCCGTTTCCTTTCGGACGATCGGCGCGCGAGGGCTCGCGTTCGTGCCGCACACACCTCTCCGCCACAGCGCAGCGCGTTCCGCCAGGGACGGCATGGCGACCCCTGGCGTTCAGCCGGCTTCAGAATTGGCGGTAGGCGCGGTGGCGCATGACGATGCTCTGAACGATCCCGAGCCCGAGGAAGAGCGTCAGGAGCGAGCTGCCGCCCTGGCTCACGAAGGGCAAGGGCAGGCCGGTGACGGGAAAGATGCTGAGGTTCACGGCGATGTTGATGAACGCCTGCATAAGGATCGTGATGACGATGCCCGCGGCCACGAGCTGGCCAGGGATGTCGCCCGCGACCTGCGCGGCGCGAATCCCTCTCGCCAGCAGCAGGATAAAGAGGGCGAAGAGCGCCATCGCGCCCACGAACCCAAGCTCCTCGCCGAGGACGCTGAAGATGAAGTCTTTCGTCTTCACCTTGAGGAAGTCGAGCTGGGTCTGCTCGCCGTTCGTGAGCCCCTTGCCGAGGAACTGGCCCGAGCCCACGGCGATCTGCGCCTGGATGGGGTTATAGCCGGCGTCGAGCGGGTCCTCTTCAGCGTCAAGGAGCACGGAGATGCGCTCAATCTGATAGTCAGCGACGGTGAAGGTCCAGACGAAGGGCAGGATCGCGAGGAAGACGGCGCCGAAGATGAACAGGTGGCGCCGCTGGATGCCCGCGACGACAACCATGCCGAGCCAGATGGCAGCGAAGATCACGCTCGTGCCGAGGTCGGGCTGGGAGAAGACGAGCAGGAGCACGGGCGTGACGATGGCGAGCGAACCACCCAGCACGCGCAGATCGCGGGCGTCGCCCCCATGCTCGCTGAGGAAGCGCGCGAGGACGAGCACAGTGGCGACCTTGGCGAATTCGGAGGGCTGGAACTGGACCGCGCCAACGGCGATCCAGCGCGTCGAGCCAAACTCCGTCTGGCCGATGGGGATCAGGATCAGCAGGAGGAAGATGGCGGCGCCGTAAAGCCACCACGCGTAGTGCAGGAACTGGTGGTAGTCGAGGCGCGAGACGAGGAACATCGCGCCGATGGCGACGGCGGCGAAGAGCGCCTGCCGCGCGACGGGGTTGGCGAGGCTGACAGCAGGACCGTCGTAGGAGCCCAGGCTGCCGCTGTAGATGAGCACGAGGCCGTAGCCCACGAGCGCGAAGGCGGCGAAGGCAAGCAGCACATCGAAGCGCGCCCAGGCGCGGAGCGATCGCTGGCCACGGAACAGGGTCATTGCCGCACATGCTCCATAAAGTACTCGATGATGTCGGCGGCGACGGGCGCGGCCTTCTCGCCGCCGGTGCCGAGGTCGTAGAAGACGGTGACGACGACTTCGGGGCTCTGGTAGGGCGCGAAGCCGGTGAACCAGGCGTGCTCCTTCGTACGGCCGTCCTCAGGGTCGATGAATTCAGCGGTACCGGTCTTGCCGGCGACCAGCGTGCCATTGAGGGCTGCGCGCGCGGCCGCGCCTTCGGCGACGGACTGGCGCATACCCCGGCGGATGACGGCCATGTGCGCCTCGTCGATGGGCAGGCGCTCCCGCGACAGCTCCGCGGTCGAGACGGTGGTGCCGTCGGCAGCGAGTATCCCCGCCACGACGTAGGGCTTCAGCAGGTAGCCACCGTTGGCGATAGCGGCGGTGACGGCGGCGATCTGCAGCGGGGTGGCGGTGACGTCGCCCTGACCGATCCCCATGAAACAGGTGTCGGCGAGGTACCAGTCACGGTCCTCGGGGTTGAAGAGCGGGCCGCTGCGGCTGCGGCGCTTCCATTCGGGGCTGGGGATAATGCCGGGGGACTCAGTGCTCGCGATATCGAGGCCGGTGACCTGGCCAAGGCCGAAGCTGCGCGCGTAGTAGCCCAGTACGATCGCAGACTGCTCGGTGTCCGCACCGAGCCCGGCGATCTCCTCCTGGGGAATCCCGCACGACGCCATGTAGAAGTAGATGTTGGACGACCAGGCGATGGCGCCGATGAGGTTGAGGTAGCCGTGGACACGCCAGTCGTAGAAGTAGTAGGGCTGGCCGTCTTCGCCGATGAACTCGAGCACGCTGCTGTCGATGGTACGGCCCGTCGAGGGGGTGATCGTGCCCTCCTGGAGGGCGGCGGCGGCGGTGACGAGCTTGAAGGTCGAACCGGGAGCGGACGGGGTGAGCGCCTGGTGGAGGAGGGGGGTGCGGGGATCATCGAGCAGGCGCTGGTATTCCTCCCAAGGGTCAGGCAACGAGAAGATATTGTTGTCGTAGGTGGGTACCGAGACAAGCGCGTACAGCTCGCCTGTCACAGGGCTCATGACGACGGCGGCGGCGGTGCGCGCTTCGCCCATGGTGAGGGAGAGTAGTTCGTAGACGTAGCGCTGCAGGTCGGCGTCAATGGAGAGACGCAGGCTCTGGCCGGCCCGGGGCTCCGTGCGCTCGATCGTGGCGACCAGGTCGCCCTGGGCGTCGACTTCGACGATCACGCGGCCGGGCATCCCCCGCAGGTTCGCCTCGTAGCGCGCCTCCACGCCGACCTTCCCCACGGCTTCGTTGAAAGCGTAGCCCTCCTCCTGGAGCACGCGCCACTCCTCCGGCGACTGCGGGCCCACGTAGCCGAGGATATGGCTCAGCTCGGAGCCGCCGGTATAGCGGCGCACGGGCTCGACTGCGAGCGTGACACCCGGCAGGTCGGCGGCAGCCTGTTCGAGCGTGAGCGCGACCGTCCGGTCAAGGGCGGGGGCGATGGTGAAGGGGAGGTCGTGCCGCCCCTCCTCCTCGGCAGTCATCACGACGCCCTGAATCTGCAGCGCAGGCACGTCGAGGAGCTGTTCGAGATAGAGGTAGAGCCGGTAGCGATCCGCGGGCGCCTCGGGAAGATAGCTGGGGGTGACCACAGCGGCGAACGCGCCGTTGTTCGCGACCAGGGCTTCGCCGGTGCGGTCGAAGATCAGGCCACGGGTGGGCAGAACACTCTCGACGACGATGCGGTTCAGTTCGGCGCGGCTGGCGTACTCCGCGCCGTCGACGAGCTGCATCTGGACCAGGCGCAGCCCGAGGATGGCGAAGAGGACGGCGACGGCGATGCGGAGCACGCCGACGTTGCCGTGGGGCCGGTTGCGGCTGAGCCCGGGATCGACGCGGCGCGTATCACTGGAAGTCATCAGCTCAGAGTCCAGCCCGTTCCAGGTTGAGGGAGCGTGCTTCCCACCCGAGCGAGCGGCAGGCGAGCCAGGCGGCGGAGAGAACGGCCGCGTCGAGCGCCACTCCCGGCACCAGCACGTCGGTGAGGAGTGCGGCGAAATCGGGGCTTGCGCCGGAAGCCATCGCCACGGCGGCGAAGACGGCGCGCGCCCAGACGCCCGCGAGGATCGCCGCCACAAGGATCAGGAGGTAGGGGATCTGGGGGATAGCTCGCCGGCGCTGAAGCCAGGCGGTGGCGGGCAGCAAGGGCAGGTAGGCGACGACGAGCCATTCGAACTCGACGTTGGCGGCGAAGCCAAGGAGCAGAACAAGGACGGGCAGGCCGATCATCACCGGCAGCGGCCCGGCAAAGATGGCGAGCAGCAGCAGCAGGATGACGGGCAGCTCGACGACCGCGCCCGCAACGGGAAAGAGCGGCGCGACCGAAACCTGCGCGAGGACGGTCGCCGGCAGCAACAGAGCGGGCAGCGGCACGTGCCTCATTCGGCCAGCTCGAAGCGCGACGGCGTGAAGCTGATCATCACGAGGACGGTGCGCGTGGTGGATATCCGCACGGCTGCCTCGAGGCGCACGGTAGGGAACGGATCCTGCGAGTCGCCAAGAACCTCGGTGACCTCGCCAACAGGGATGTCGGGCGGGTAGGCCCCGCCGAGGCCGGAGGTGACGATGACGTCGCCGGGGTTCACGTCGCCCTCCACAAGGTCGAACGTGAGGGCGCGACCATCGCCTTTCACGATGCCGTCAGCGGGAGTGCCCAGCACCTGTGCGGCGACGCGGCTGCGGCTATCGGCGACAAGCCGCACGAACGAGCTGGCGGACAACGCCTTCGTGACCGTTCCGAGCAGCGTGCCCTGAACGGAGAGGACGGGGTTGCCCACGGTTACGCCGTCGCCGGTACCCTTGTCGATCCGGAGCTGGCGCGTGAGCGGCCCCTGAATGCGGCTGAGGACAGATGCGGCGAGCCGCTCCGCGGAAGGGTCGGCGGCGGCGATGCCGAGGGCTTCTTCGAGATCGGCGAGACGGCGGACGTCACCGCGGAGGGCAGCATTCTCGTTGCGTAACGTCTCGTTCTCGCTGCGGAGGAGGCGGTTCTCCTCCTGCAGATGGTCGAGGCGGCGGACATCATGGAAGAAACGCGCGACGGGCCCAAAGGCGGAGGAGAGGCCGCCTTCGACGGGGCTCGCGGCGCGCAGGAAGATGTCCTGCGCCGGATCGAGGAGGCCCGTCCGGCCAACCACGGCGAGCAGCAAGGCAAGCGCAACCATCGCCCCGGCCCAGTACGTATAGCGGCTGAAGAGCAGCATCCGGCGCCCGCGGCGAGGCTACCGCCGCCTTCTGCCCGATTCGAACTGCCACCCGGTAGCGTCGAGCGTCTCCATTTCCTCGAAGACCCGGCCGGCGCCGCGGACAACACAGCGGAGCGGATCTTCGGCGACATAGGCGGGGAAGCGCGTCTCCTGGCTGATCCGGCGGTCAAGCCCCTGCAGCAGGGCGCCACCACCCGCGAGAGCGATGCCGCGCGCCATGAGGTCGCTCACGAGCTCGGGGGGCGTGATCTCGATCGAGGAGCGCACGGCGTCGACGATCTGGACGATCGAGCTCGCGAGGGCGTCCCGCAGTTCGACGGTGCTGACGTCCAGCGACTTGGGGAGGCCCGTCGCCTGATCGCGACCGCGTAGCGTGATAGTCTCCTCGCTTTCGAGGGGCGCGGCCGAGCCTGCGGCTTTCTTAACCTCCTCGGCAGTGCGATCGCCGATCAGGAGGTTATGCACCTGGCGGGCGTAGGAGATGATGCTGCGGTCCATCGCGTCACCAGCGACACGGATCGACTTGCTGACGACCAGGCCGCCGAGGGAGATGACGGCCACCTCGGTCGTGCCACCGCCAATATCGACGACCATGCAGCCAGCGGCTTCCGTGACCGGCAGGCCACAGCCGATGGCGGCGGCCAGGGGCTCCTCTATGAGGAAGCAGGATCGCGCCCCGGCGCTGAGGGCGGCATCGTGGACCGCGCGCTTCTCGACCTCGGTGACACCGTTGGGGACGCCCACGACCACGCGGGGCTGGGCCAGGAAGCTGCGTTCCTGCGCGGCGCGGATGAAGTAGCTCAGCATCCGCTCCGTGACCTCGAAATCGGAGATGACACCGTCGCGCAGGGGGCGGACGGCGACGATGTTGGCGGGCGTGCGCCCGACCATGCGCTGCGCATCCTCGCCGATCGCGAGGATGCGCTTGGACTTGCGGTCAATGGCGACGATGGAGGGCTCGACGATGACGATCCCGCGGCCCCGTACCAGCACGAGCGTGTTCGCCGTCCCCAGATCGATGGCGATGTCCTGGGAGAGGAAGCCGAAGAGGCGCGAGAAAGGGCCGATCTTTGCCACGGGGCCGGTCCTGCCGCGGGATGGGGAGCGCCCACGAGCGGACGCTCTTTGAGTATAGGGCAGCCGAGGGAGAGCCGGACCGGCCCCCTCGAGGAGGGGCCCCGGCTACGGAACGACGGCAAGACCCTCCATGTGGACGAACAGGAAAAGCGCTTCGCTGTGGCGCGCCCAGGCTCGCCAGCCGGCGGCGATGCGCTCGAGATCGGCGGGCGTGGCGAGGCCGCAGGCGACTGCCTGCTCGGCGAGCGCGGAGGCGGTGATGCGCTCGGCCCAAGAATCGCCCCAGTTCAGGGTCTCGGCGGGGTCGCGCATCACCGCTACCGTCGTGGAGAGCTCGACCTGCTCGAAACCAGCGCGCGCGAGCCAGGAGGGGATGCGCCGGCCGGCGTTGGCGTCCGCACCGTTGCGGCGCACGACCTCGGTGTAGAGGGCGCGCCATTCCTCGATGGCTTCGGAGCGCGGCCAGCTGATCATCGTCTGGTAGTCGGAATCGCGGACGGCGACGAAGCCGCCGGAGCGGACGGCACGGCCCATCTCGCGGAGCGCTGCGGGAGGGTCGGTGAGATGCTGCATCAGCTGATGGGCGTAGGCGACGTCGAAGGAGTTATCGGCGTAGGGCAGCGCGTAGACGCTGGCCTCGTCGAAGCGCAGATTCGGGACTTCCACGGCGAGCTCCCGCGCGGTCGTCAGAACAGTGCGCTCGGCATCGATGCCGACGACCTCGCCCGGAGCCACGTACTTCGCGAGCCCGGCGGTAATCGACCCCGGACCGCAGCCAGCATCGAGCAGGCGCATGCCCGGACGCAGCCGCGGAAGCAGGAAGGCGGCCGCTTCCTCGGCGGTGCGGCGGCTGTGCTGGGCGACCACGGAGGCGTGGTGGCCGTGCGTGTAGGTTTCCTTCGGGGGACGCGCGCTCATCGCCCTGCTGTGGCGGGCCTGGCGTCCGGCGGCAGGCCCAGAGTGCCCCGCGCCGTCTCCTGCCCGGCGGCGGCCTCCCGTTCGCGGCGGAAGCGGTCGAGGGCGGGAGGACCCTCGGCAAGCACGGCGTGGTACTGCTCCTCGTTCAGCGTGAGCGTGCCGAGCTTCCCGGCGCGCGTGAGCTTGCTACCGCCCGGGTCCGCGCCGGCGACGAGGAAGGCCGTCTTCTTCGAAACCGCTCCGGCGACCGTCGCGCCCGCGTCCTTGGCGCGAGCTTCGGCCTCGCCGCGCGTCATGGACTCGAGCTTGCCAGTAATGACCACCGTCAGGTCCGCGAGGATGCCGCTCGCGGGGGCGACGATCTCGCCGGTCATGTTCACGCCCGCCTCCCGCAAGCGCGCAACGATCGCACGGTTCTCCCCGCGCTCCGCCCAGCGCGCGATGGCGCGGGCGACGACGGGGCCCACGCCTTCGACCTCCTGGAGCGCCTCCTCTCCCGCATCAAGGATGGCCTCCAGGTCTCCGAAATGCTCGGCCAGGAGGCGCGCCGTCTCGGCACCTGCGTGGCGGATGCCGAGAGCGAAGATGAGGTTGGGGAGGGGGCGCTCCCTGCTCAGCGCGATGCCCGCGATCAGGTTCGCTGCGTTCCTTGGCCCGAACTGGCGGTCGACGCGCAGGCGCGCGAGGTGGCCCACACCAGGTTCGCCGCTGATCGCCTCCCATGCCGCAAGCAGGGCTCGGTTCTCGGCGTGTTCCCGACAGCGGGCGATGCTGTGCGCAACCACGGGCCCGATGTCCGCGACCTCGCGCAGCGCCTCCTCGCTGGCTTCGAGCACAGCGCGAACACCGCCGAAGTGGCGCACGAGGGTGCTGGCGTCCCGGCCGAGATTCCGCTGGCCAAGGTGGCGCAGGGTGAGCGTGGATATCTGCTCCTCCTGCAGGGCATAGATGTCCGCGACATCCTGCACGAGCCCCTCGCGGAAGAGCACGGCCGAGAGACGCTCGCCGAGCCCCTCGATGTCCATCGCACCGCGCGAGGCGAAGTGCTCGATAAGGCGCACCTGCTGCTGGGGACAGGCGCGGTTGGGGCAGTAGGTGTCCGCGGCGTCCTCTTCGCGCTCGACGGCGACGCTGCAGGCAGGGCAGGTCTCGGGCATGGCGAAGACGCGCTCGCCGCCATCGCGCAGGCTGACGACGGGCGCGACGACCTGGGGGATGACATCGCCGGCGCGCTGGACGATGACGGTGTCGCCGATACGGATATCCTTGCGGTGGATATCCTGCTCGTTGTGGAGCGTCGCCATGCGCACACGCGCACCCCCGATCACTACCGGCTCCAGCACAGCGAAGGGGTTGAGCGCGCCCGTGCGGCCCACATTCACGGCGATGTCGAGCAGCTTCGTCGTGCGCTGCTGGGGCGGGAACTTGAAAGCGGTGGCCCAGCGCGGTTCGCGCCCCACGACCCCCAGCCGCTCCCACTCCTCCGTATCGTCGATCTTGATGACGACGCCATCGATGTCGTAGTCGAGCCCCTCGCGCTGCCCACCCCACCAGCGCACGCGCTCGTAGGCGGCAGCAAGGGTATCGTGGCGGCGGGCATCGCCGTTCACGCGGAAGCCGAGGGAAGCGAGCCAGTGCAGGCGCTCGCTATGGCTGGCGGGAACGGGGCCGTCGCTCCAGCCGATCTGATAGACATAGATCGAGAGCGGCCGTCGGGCGGTGATGGCGGGGTCTAGCTGGCGTACGGCGCCAGCGGCGGAGTTGCGGGGGTTGGCGAAGAGCGGCTCGCCCTGCTCGGCGCGCTCGGCGTTCATCTTCTCGAAGCCGCTCTTCGTCATATACACCTCGCCGCGTACCTCGAAGGCGGGCGGGCAGTCGCCCGTGAGCGCGAGCGGGATGGTGCGGATGGTACGGATGTTGGCGGTGATGTTCTCGCCGCGACGGCCGTCGCCGCGGGTCGCGCCCCGTACGAAGCGCCCCTGCTCGTAGGTGAGGGCGATGGCGAGGCCATCGATTTTCGGCTCGGTCGTGAGGGCGAAGTCATTGCGGCCAGCGTGCTCGGCGGCACGCCGGTGCCAGTCCTGAAGATCCTCCTCCGCCGTCGCGTTGGAGAGGCTGAGGAGGGGCGCACGGTGCTCGACCGTGGAGAAGGCCTCGAGGGGAGCGGCACCCACGCGCTGGGTCGGAGAGTCCGGGGTGATGAGCTCGGGGAAGGCCGCTTCGAGGGCGCGGAGCCCGGCGAGCAGCTCGTCGTACTCGCCATCACTGATCTCGGGCGAGTCGAGGACGTAGTAGCGGTGGTTGTGGTAGTTGATGCGCGACCGCAGCTCTTCGCTGTGGAGTCGCGCCTCGTGTTGGGAATCTGCGACCATCGCGACCATTGATTCTAGCCCGCAGCGCGCGGGCGCTCGACCGTCCCGCGCCCGCGAACGCGATCCGCGGCGATATCGGACCGAGGCTGTACACTTGTTCAGTGCCCGCCGATCCCGTTCTCGTGGTGGTGGACTACGATGCTGGCAACCTGCGCAGCGTCGAGCGCGCGCTCGCCCATGTCGGGATCGACGCAACCATCTCGGCGTATCCGGAAGACCTGGCGCGCGCCAGCGGGGCCATCCTGCCCGGTGTGGGTGCCGCCTCGGACACGATGACGAAGCTGCGCGAGCGCGGGCTGACGGAGCCGCTGCACGCGTACATCGCCTCGGGACGGCCGTTCCTGGGAGTGTGTATGGGGCTGCAGGCGCTGCTCGACCGCTCCGGGGAGGGAGGCGGGCAGGAGTGCCTGGGGGTGCTTGCGGGAGAAGTACGCCACTTCGGCTTCGATCACCTGAAGGTGCCGCACATGGGCTGGAACCAGGTGGAGTGGGTGCGCGACCACCGGATCGCAGCGGGCATTCCGAGCGGCTCGTACTTCTACTTCGTCCATAGCTTCTACCCGGCCCCCGCCGATCCCTCGCTGGCGCTGGGGGAGACGGTCTACGGGCTGCCATTCCCGAGCGTGCTCGCGCAAGAGAATGTGGTGGCCACGCAGTTCCACCCCGAGAAGAGCGGCGCGGCTGGCCTGGCGCTCTACGCCAACTTCGTAGCCTGGGTGCGTGAGGCGGCGACCACGGCTCCGCCGGGGCCCCGGGCTTGAGCTTCGAGGTGATTCCCGCCATCGACATCCGCGGGGGGCGCTGCGTACGCCTGCTGCGGGGCGACTACGCGCACGAGACGACCTACGCGGACGATCCTGTGGCGGTCGCCCGCGAGTGGCAGGCGCTGGGCGCTCCACGGCTGCACGTAGTCGACCTCGACGGCGCGCGCGCAGGCCGTCCCACAAACGGCGCGACGGTAGCGGAGATCTGCAAAGAGGTCACGGTCCCCGTCGAGGTTTCGGGGGGACTGCGCACGATGGAGGACGTCGAGACGGCGGCGGGCTGGGGAGCGAAGCGCATCCAGCTCGGCAGCGCCGCCGTGCACGAGCCCGCGCTCGTGAGCCGCGTGGTCGCACGCTTCCCGGGAATGATCGTGGTCGCCATCGATACACGCGGCGGCGAGGCGCTGACGGACGGCTGGCGGACGCGCTCCGGCACGGACGCGCTCACGCTCGCGCGCGAGATGGTGGAGCGCGGCGCGCCCCGCATCATGGTGACGGACATCGGACGCGACGGTGCACTGGAAGGCCCGAACGTCGCGCTCGCAGCGGAATTCGCGGCGGTGCTGGCCGCACCAGTAGTGGCCTCCGGTGGCGTGACAACGGCGGATGACCTGCGGGCGCTGGCGGAAGCGGGTTGCGAGGGCGCGATCGTGGGGAAAGCGCTCTACGAGCGGCGGCTCACGCTGGGCGAAGCGCTGGCGGCAGTGGCGGCATGTTGACCAAGCGGATCATCCCCTGCTTCGACGTCGACTGCGGGCGGGTGGTGAAGGGCGTCTCTTTTGTTGAGCTGCGCGACGCGGGCGATCCCGTGGAGCTGGCGAAGCTCTACGACGCCGAGGGCGCCGACGAGCTCGTCTTCCTCGATATCACCGCCTCCTCGGAGAACCGCGCCACGGTCTACGACATGGTGGCAGCCACGGCCGACCAGGTCTTCATCCCCTTCACCGTGGGCGGGGGAATCCGCACGACGGGGGACATGAAGACGATGCTCGAACTGGGCGCCGACAAGGTGAGCGTCAACACCGCCGCCGTGGAGAACCCGGACCTCGTGAACGAGGGTGCCTACCGCTTCGGCAACCAGTGCATCGTCGTCGCCATCGACGCAAAGGGGACGGGGGACGGCTGGGAGGTCTACACGCATGGGGGGCGCACGCCTACAGGCAAGGACGCGATCGCGTGGGCGCGGGAGGCGGTGGAGCGGGGCGCGGGCGAACTGCTGGTGACCAGCATGGACACCGACGGCCACCAGCGCGGCTACGACATCGCCATGCTACGCGCGGTGAGCGAAGCCGTGAACGTGCCCGTGATCGCCTCCGGCGGCGCGGGCGGCCCCGAACACATGGCGGAGGCACTGACGGCGGGCCGGGCGGACGCCGTGCTGGCCGCGAGCATCTTCCACTTCGGCACCTGCTCGATCCGCGGGGTGAAGGAGGCACTTGCAGCACAAGGCATCGCCATGCGTCCGGTCCCGGACGGCACGTAGCGGCAGGGCTGGCGCGAGCGCGTGCGCGTCCCTCCGGTATCCTCGAAGGGGCCTTGACCGCAAACCTCGCAGGCTCCGGAGCACGCCCATGCCTCTCACCTTCGATGAGAACGACCGTATCCCCGCCATCGTCCAAGACGTGGACACGCGCCAGGTACTGATGCTCGGCTGGATGAACCGCGAGTCGCTGGATCATACCTGGCGCACGGGACACGTGACTTTCTGGAGCCGCAGCCGCGACGAACTCTGGGAGAAGGGCGCAACGAGCGGGAACTATCTTAACTTCGTGAGCCTGCACAAGAACTGCGAGGACAACTCGCTGTTGGTGCTGGCGCGGCCGAAAGGGCCGACCTGCCACACGAACAACGTCTCCTGCTACTACCGCGAGGTCGAGCGCGACCGCGACCTGCCGTGAGCGACGCCTGGGCGACGGGCAAGCCCGACTACAGCGCGCTCGATCTGCCGCCGCCCCCACCTGACCGCCCCTACGTGCTCGCGAACATGGTGATGTCGGCGGACGGCAAGAGCGTGATCGAAGGCACGGAGCAGGGCATCGGCTCGGAGATCGATCAACGGCTCATGCGCGAGCTGCGGGTGAACGCGGACGTCGTACTCAACGGGGCAGGGACGCTGCGGGCGAGCGGCACCTCGTCGCGGCTGGGGGACGGGGCGCTGGAGGTGCTCCGCCTCGCGCGCGGGCAGGCGCGGACGCCGGTCGCGGCAGTGCTCAGCCGCAGCGGCGATCTGCCCCTGCGTCGGGCGTTCTTCACGGCACGGGACTTCCCCGCTGTGGTCTACCTCTCCGCGCAGGCGCGGGAGGAACACCGCACGGCGATCGCGGGCACCGGCCGCCCCACCGTGACCCTTCCCGCGGGCGGCGAGGTTCCAGCGATGCTGGCGCACATGCGGCACGAGCTGGGCGCAGAGGTGCTGCTCGTCGAGGGCGGCCCGACGATCTACGCGGCGCTCTACGCGATCGATGCGATCGACGAGGCGTTCCTGACGCTGGGGCCGGTAGTGGTGGGTGGCGAGCGCACGCTGACGGCAGTCGCGGGCGAGCGCGCCTTCACACGGTCGGAGGCGAAACGGCTCGATCTGCTCGCGGCCCACGCCAACCCCGAGACGAGCGAGCTGTACGTACGCTACCGGGTGCGGCGGCAAGATACGAACATTCGTTCCAGTCTGGAGGATCTACCTCGACTGGATGCGAGCGTGGCCCGACGAGACGGTTGATCTCGTCTACCTTGTCCCGCCCTCCAACAGCAACGCCCGCTACAACATCATCTTCGGGGTGGAGAACGGCACGCCCGCTCAAGTGCGCGGCTTCACCGATACCTGGAAGTGGGACACAGCGACCGACCGCTAGCCCGCGGCAACGGCTTCGGGCTCGCGACGGGCGTTCCGCCACGAGGGCGGGCCCGCCGCTGCGAGGAACGGACGCAGATAGCGGCCGGTGGCGCTGGCGGCGTTGGCGGCGATCTCCTCGGGCGTGCCCTCGGCCACAAGCCGCCCACCACGATCACCTCCGTAGGGCCCCAGATCGATGACGTGATCGGCGCACTTGATGACGTCGAGGTGGTGCTCGATGACGACGACCGTGTTGCCGCCATCGGCGAGCCGCTGGAGTACGTCGAGGAGGTGGTGGACATCCTGGAAGCTGAGGCCGGTCGTGGGCTCGTCGAGAACGTAGAGCGTCCTGCCCGTCGAGCGGCGAGCGAGCTCGCTGGCGAGCTTGATGCGCTGCGCCTCACCGCCGGAGAGGGTGGTGGCCGGCTGCCCGAGGCGGATGTAGCCAAGGCCCGTGGCTTCGAGCGTGCCGAGGATGCGCTTGACGCGGGGGAAGCGATCGAAGAGCTCGAGCGCCTCGGAGACGGTCATGGCGAGCACCTCAGCGATGTTTTTCCCGCGGAAGGCGATCTCGAGCGCCTCGCGGTTGTACCGCTGGCCGTGACAGACCTCACAGGGCACGGTCACGTCGGGGAGGAACTGCATCTCCACGAGCTTGTAGCCGTCGCCGGAGCACTCCTCGCAGCGCCCACCTTTCACATTGAAGCTGAAGCGCCCGGGCTTGTAGCCGCGCGCGCGCGCTTCGGGCACGGAGGCGAAGAGCTCACGGATGATGGTGAAGACGCCTGTGTAGGTGGCGGGGTTGGAGCGGGGCGTGCGCCCGATGGGCGACTGGTCGATATCGACGATCTTGTCGAGATGCCGAAAGCCTTCGATGGCGTCGTGCGCCCCGGGGCGCTGGCGGCCGTTGTGGAGGACGTTGACCGCGCGCTTCACCAGAATCTCGCTGATGAGCGAGGATTTGCCCGATCCGGAGACGCCGGTGACGACGACGAACTTGCCCAGCGGAACGGCGACGTCGAGGTTCTTGAGGTTGTTTTCGCGGGCGCCCCGCACCACGAGCGCGCTGCCGTGGCCAGGGCGGCGGGCTGCCGGAACGGGGATGCTGCGCCGGCCCGACAGGTAGGCGCCGGTGATGCTCGCCTCGCTCGCAAGGATGGCGGACAGGGATCCCTCGGCAACAACGTGCCCGCCCGCGCGGCCCGCTTCCGGCCCCAGATCGATGACGTGGTCGGCGGCGCGCATCATGGCCTCATCGTGCTCGACGACCATGACGGTGTTGCCGAGGTCGCGCAGGTGTTCGAGGGTGCGGATGAGACGGTCGCCGTCGACGGGGTGCAGGCCGACGGAGGGCTCGTCGCAGATGTAGAGCACGCCCATGAGCGCCGAGCCGATCTGGGTGGCGAGGCGGATGCGCTGTGATTCGCCGCCGGAGAGCGTGCCGGAGGCGCGATTGAGGGTGAGGTACTCGAGCCCGACATCGATGAGGAACTGCAGGCGTGAGCGGATCTCCTTGAGTATCTGGTGGGCGATGGTCTGCTCGCGCTCACTCAGGGGTGTTTCCGGGCCATCGAGCGTCTCGAACCAGCGCAGCGTCTCCGCGATGCTCGCGGTCGTGACCGCGACGACGGTGCGCCCGCCGATGCGGACGCCCAGCGCCTCCGGGCGCAGGCGTTGCCCGTCGCAGGCGGGGCAGGGCACGGCGGCCATGTAGCGCTCGATATCGCTGCGGATGGCGTCGGAGTCGGTCTCCTTGTAACGCCGCTGGAGCCGGTTCACCACACCCTCGAAGCTGGCCTCGTAGTGGCGCGTGCGGCCGTTGTCGTTGGTGAAGCGCAGGCTCAGCTTCCTCTCGCCACTGCCGTAGAGCAGGACTCCGAGCTGCTCCTCGGTGAGGTCGCGGATGGGGGTGTCGATGGTGAAGCCGTAAACCTCGCCGACGGCCTCGAAGAGGCGGTGGTACCAGGTCTGGGCGCCGCGGGTTTTGGCGAGCGACTCGACCGCGCCCTCGGCGACTGACCTGGTGCGGTCGGGGATGACGAGGGCGGGATCAACCTGCATCTGGACGCCGAGACCGGTGCAGCGCGAACAGGCGCCATGGGGGCTGTTGAAGCTGAAGGTACGTGGCTCGATCTCGCCGAAGGAGAAGCCGTCGTAGGGGCAGGCGAATTGCTCGCTGAAAATGCGCTCGGAATCGCCGTCCCCCTCGCCACGCTCGCCGGCGCGAGGCGCGGTCGCGACATGCATCACGCCCTGGCCGGCAGCGAGTGCCGTCTCCACCGACTCGGCCAGGCGCAGGCTCGCGTCCCCGCTATCGCCGGGCTCAGGCACGACGACGCGGTCGACGACGACATCGATGTCGTGGCGTTTGTTCTTGTCGAGCTCGATCGTTTCATCAAGGTCGCGCACCGCGCCGTCGATGCGGACGCGCACGAAACCCTGGCGGCGGGCCTCATCGAGCAGGCGCACGTGCTCACCCTTCTTCGCGCGGGCGAGGGGAGCGAGCAGGAGCAGGCGGGAGCCGGGCGGGTAGGCAAGCGTCGCATCGACGATCTGCTGGACTGTCTGGCGCTCGATGGGGCGCCCGCAGGTGGGACAGTGGGGCCGCCCGACGCGCGCCCAGAGAAGGCGCATGTAGTCGTATATCTCGGTGACGGTGCCCACCGTCGAGCGGGGGTTGTTGGAGGTCGATTTCTGGTCGATGGAGATAGCAGGCGAGAGGCCGTCGATATGGTCGACGTCGGGCTTCTCCATGAGGCCGAGGAACTGGCGGGCGTAGGCGGAGAGGGATTCGACGTAGCGGCGCTGGCCCTCGGCATAGATGGTGTCGAAGGCGAGCGAGGACTTACCGGAGCCGGAGAGGCCAGTGATGACGACGAGCTTGTCGCGCGGGATCGCGACGTCGATGTTCTTGAGGTTGTGCTCGCGGGCGCCGCGCACGGCGATGTGGTCGAGGGGCATGCGCGATCGATTCTAGCAGCGCGCGCCCGGGCGCTTCTCCGACGCGGAGCTACTGGCTCTGCGTGAGATCGATCTCATGCGCTTCGAGGACGGTGATCATGCCGCCCTCGAAGCGGAAGACGGCGTAGGAGCCGACCGTCGGATCACGGCCGGGAGCGAAGTTGATCGGCCCGCTGACACCGACATAGTCAATATCTTCGCCAGCGTCAATGCGCGCCACACATTCCTCGTAGGACGAGCACTCCAGCCCACCATGGGTGAGCCCGTCGATCGCAGCGATGATCGCATCGCCGTCGGTACCGCCGGCGATCTCAGAGGCCAGTGCCATGAGTACGACGCAGTCGTAGGCCTGCGCGGCGAAGTTGACGTTGCCACCGGTGGCGTTGGAGAGGCGCGTGTTGAAGTCATCACGGCCGGCGACGCCGATGAACTTCATACCGTCGAGTACGGTCGGGTCGCCCGGGTCGATAAGTTGCCAGAGCAAGGGATGGAAGAGTCCGTCGGAGCCGTACTGGATCTCCGGCCCGAAACCCGCCTCGATGAGGCCGTGGATGATGCTCGTCCCGTCGAAGAAGAATCCGACGTTGACGATAGCGTCCGGAGTGTAGGCAGCGATGGCGGCGATCTCTGAATCGAAGGTGGCGGCAGTCGGGTCGTAGAGGATGGTTTCGGTTTCAGCCCCGAACTGGCCGAGAATCTGGGCGACAAGCGCGGTGATCGCGATTCCGTAGTCATCGGCGCGGCCTACGATGGCGACGCGCGTTCCCCCATCGCCGGCGACAACGGTGGCGATGATGGGTGCGACGGCGTGCGCGGGCGGCACGGTACGGAAGAAGTAGGCGGCATTCTCCTGCGTGCTGAAAACCGGCGATTGCACAGACGGAGAGCACTGGGGGATGCGCTCGTCGTACAGGCTCTGGATGACGGCCTGCGTGACGGCGGACGTAGCCGGGCCGATGATCACGTCCGCGCCTTCGGCGAGCAGCCGGCCCGTCGCTTCACGCGCGACCGGCGGGCTCGTCGCGGTGTCGGCGATAGAGAGGATGATGCCGCCACCGGCGGCGTTGATGTCCGCCACGGCGAGTTTCACGGCCTCCCGCGCAGGAGCGCTGAGGGGGCCGACGGCACCCGTTTCCGGAAGCAGCACGCCGATGTGCAGAGCGATGCGCTCAGGGGCGCTTTCGGTGGGTTCAGCGGTCTCCGGAGGTTCGGTTGGCTCCGGGGTTGTTGCTTCGGGCGTCTCCTGCACGGGAGGCTCGTCGTCGTCGTCGCCGCATGCGGCAAAGAGCAGGCCGGGGAGCGCAATGAGCAACGCAGCGCTCACCCAGGCCCAGCGCCATCGTCTTAGCATCGATCTCGTCTCCCCCGGGCAGTTCCCGAGAGCTAATGCTACCAGTAGCGGCGGCAACGCTCACGGCCAGGCCAGGGCGCACGCGGATGCCCTCAGCCGCTCCCCGACGAGTGAGGGACGCAGCGCTTATCTTGACGGGAATGCTCCCCGCGCTGCCCCGCTTCCCCCGCAAGATCTTCTACGGCTGGTGGATGGTCGCCGGCGGATGCGTGATCCAGGTGCTCATCGGCGGGCTCTTGTTCCACGCCTTCGGCCTCTACGTCTCGGAGCTGGAGGACGAGTTCGAGTGGAGCAAGACGACTTTCGGGCTGGCTTTCGCCATGACGCGTGTCGAGAGCGGCATCCTCGGACCCTTCCAGGGATGGGCGATCGACCGTTTCGGGCCGCGCATCATGATCCGCATCGGCATCACCACCACCGCCCTCGGCTTCATCCTCTTCAGCCAGATCAACTCCGTCCTCACGTTCTTCCTCACGTTCTTCCTGGTTGCGGTGGGGTCGAGCCTGGCGGGTTTCGTGACGCTGGTGGTGGCCGTCGTCAACTGGTTCGAGCGGAAGCGGTCGCTGGCCCTGGGGCTGATGTCGTCGGGCTTCTCAATCGGCGCACTGATCGCGCCGCTCGTCTACTTCTCCATCTCGACGATCGGCTGGCGGGGTACCGTCATCGTCGCCGGCATTGTGACCTTCGTCGTCGGGCAGATCATCGCCACTTTCATTCATCACCGGCCCGAGGACCTCGGCGAGACCATAGACGGCATCCCGCCGGAGGCGCCGAGAACACGTGCCGGCGACGGCGGGCCCGTGGTCATTGCCGCCGAGGCCGACTTCACGACGCGGGAGGCGCTGCGCTCGCCCAGCTTCTGGTATATCTCCATCGGGCACGCAGCGGCGGTGTTCATCATCGGCGCGCTGATGGTGCACCTCGTCCTGCATATCGAGGAGCTGGGATACTCGACCGCGACGGCGAGCATCGTGATCCTGATCATGGCTGTCTTCCAGTTCGTGGGGCAGGTGGGCGGGGGCTTCCTGGGAGACCACCTCAACAAGCGTGCACTGCTGGTGGCCTGCATGGTCGGCCACGTCGTCGCCCTGCTGCTGGTCACGTACGCGGTCGCCTTCTGGATGATCCTCCTCTTCGCCGCCTTCAACGGACTGGCCTGGGGGACGCGCGGGCCGATGCAGCAGGCGCTGCGGGCGGACTACTTCGGGCGGCAGAACTTCGGCAAGATCATGGGCTTCTCCTCGCTCATCGTGATGACGGGAATGACCTCCGGCCCCATCATCGCCGGCGTCTTCGCCGACGCCTTCGGCAACTACGAGCTCGGCTTCACCGTGCTAGCGGCCGTCGCGGGGTTGGGAACGATCTTCTTCGCGCTCGCGGGGCCGCCACGGCGGCCGGGCATGCCCCACCGGCGACGGCCCCTGGCCACACGGGCGCTGGCCGGAGAGCGCTGACGGCCGCAGACCGGACGCGCCGGGCAACCTATAGAATCAAGCACACCCCGGAGGAGGGAGGCCCGGATGGCGACGAAGACTGCCAGCCCCACGACCCTCGACACGCTCATCGCGGAACGCGAGATCACGCGCGTGCTGATGCTTTATGCGCGCGGCATCGACCGCATCGACCCCGTGCTCGTGAAGCGCTGCTTCCATCCAGACGCGATCCTGCGCTACGGTGACGAGACAACCTCCGAGGCGTTCGCGGAGAGCGCGGCGCGCGGCCTGAGCGCCTACGCGCTCACGCAGCACCGCATCAGCAACATCATCATCGACGTTGAGGGCGACTACGCCTGGTGTGAGTCGTACTGCCTGGCGCGCCACCGCATCCCCGGCGAGGACGGTCCCGACAGCGACTTCCTCTGGGGTGGACGTTATGTCGATCGCTTCGAACGACGCGACGGCGAATGGCGCATCCTGCGGCGGACGGTCGTGCACGACTACACGCGCATCGACCCCGTGCCGGAGACCTGGGCGGGAGCACCGAGCTTCACGCAGGGACAGCACTCGACGGAAGACATCGTCTACCAACGGTAGGACACCGCAACCATGCGGCTCGTCCTCCTCGACGCCACCTACGAGCTGTTCCGCGCCTACTTCGGCGCGCCCCCGCGAACCTCGCCCGAGGGGCAGGAGGTAGGGGCGGTGGCAGGCATCATGGCGAGCACGCTGGCGCTCCTGCGGGAGCAGGCGCCGCTCGCCATCGCAGCGGCTACGGACACGGTCATCCACTCGTTCCGGAACGAGCTGTACACCGGCTACAAGACGGACGCGGGCGTGCCCGCGGACCTGCTCGCGCAGTTCTCCCCGGCTGAGGACGCGCTTGAGGCGCTGGGCGTGACCGTCTGGCGCATGCGCGAATTCGAGGCCGACGACGGGATCGCCTCGGGCGCGGCCCGCTTCGCGGGCGAGGCCGAGCAGGTGATCCTTGCCTCGCCTGACAAGGACCTCGCCCAATGCGTCACCGGCGACCACATCGTCATGCTCGACCGGCGGAAGGGCCTGGTGACGAACGCCGAGGGTGTACGCGAGAAGTTCGGAGTGCCGCCGGAGTCCATCCCCGACTACCTGGCGCTTGTGGGCGACGCCGCGGATGGCTTCCCGGGGCTGCCCGGGTGGGGGGCGAAGTCGGCGGCGACGGTGCTCGCCCGCTACGGGCACATCGAGGCGATCCCGGAGGCGCATGGCGACTGGCGCGTGAAGGTGCGCGGGGCGGGGCGGCTGGCGAAGACGCTGCGCGAGGGGCGGGAGCAGGCGGAACTCTTTCGGGAGCTGGCCACGCTGCGCCGCGACGCCCCCATCACCACAGGACGGCTGGCCGACCTCGAATGGCGGGGCGTGCCGCGAGCGCCCTACCTGGCCGTCTGCGAGGCGCTGGGGCTCGGCGACCTGCGCGCGCGCCCGCACCGCTGGCTCAACTGAGCGGCGGCGTCAGCTTCCCAGCGCCTCCAGCCGCTCCTTGAGGGCGGCGAGGAACGAGCCCGCTTCGGCCCCGTCGAGGGCGCGGTGATCGAAGCTGAGGCCGATGTTCATCATCGCGCGGATCGCGATGGCGTCGCCCTCCACGACGACGGGACGGCGGACGGCGCGTTCCATCGTGACGATCGCAACCTGCGGGTGGTTCACGATCGGCTTCGAGGCGACCGAGCCGAAAGCGCCGGTGTTGTTCACGGTAAAGGTGCCGCCCTCGATGTCCGCGATGCGCAGCGTTCCGGCGTGGGCGCGCGCGACGAGGTCGACGATGCGGCGGGCGAGGCCGGCGACGCTGAGGTCGCGCGCGTTGGGGACAACGGGCACGACGAGCCCACGCTCCGTCGCGATCGCGACGCCGAGGTTGACGCGCCGGTAGCGGCGGAGCTCATCACCGTGCCAGCGGGCATTGAGCGCGGGGAAGTCGGTGAGGGTGGCGGCGACGGCGGATGCGAAGTAGGGCAGGTAGGTGAGATCGACGCCAGCGAAGCGCTGGCGCTCACGCGCGCGAAGGGCAACGAGCTCCGTGACGTCCGCTTCCACCAGCATCCAAGCCTGGGGTGCCTCACGGGTGGAGCGCACCATACGCTCACCGATGGTGCGGCGGGTCGGCGAGAGGGGGGCGGCGTCGAATTCGTCGGGAGCGACGACCGTGGCCATGTCGGGCGCGGGCACAGTCTCGCGCTCAAGGGGAAGCGGCAGCTCAGCAGTGGGAGCGGCCTCGCGCGCACGCGCGTCGATCACGGCCTGCACGTCCTTGCGCGTGACCCGCCCGCCGCGACCGCTCCCCGCGGTGGCGGCCAGGTCGATGCCGTGTTTCGCAGCGAGACGCTGGACGACGGGTGAGTAGACGCTTCCGCGGCTGCCATCGTTGGCGGGCGCAGGCGACGCTTCCGCCCCACCCGCAGCTGGCTCGCCCGCGGACTCCCGCGCGATCGCTGCCTCCGCAGCGGAGGCAGGATCCGCCGCCCCCAGGATCGTGCAGAGCGGCGCGTCGACGGCGACGGTCGCGCCCTCGGGCGCGAGTATCTCACCGAGCATCCCCTCGAACGGTGAGGGCAGTTCGGCCGTTACCTTCTCCGTCTCGATCTCGCAGAGCGATTCGTCGAGGGCGACCCCGTCCCCGGCCTGCTTCAGCCAGCGCAGAACGACGCCCTCGGTCACACTCTCGCCAAGCTGGGGCATGGTCACCGTGGTCACGCTGGCCTCCAGCCCGAGCGGGGACGCGTGACCGCGCGGTGCGGCTTCGGGAGGTGTCCCGTGACACCCATCGCTAGTACGCCGCCAGGTCGCGCGCGGCGGCGGCGATCTTCGCGCGGTCGGGCAGGAAGAACGCCTCCATGTCGTGATGGAAGGGCATCGGCGGAATGTCAGGGCCGGCGAGGCGGCGGACGGGGGCATCGAGGTCCTCGAAGGCGTGTTCGGCGATGATCGCGGCGATCTCGCCGCCGAGCCCTCCCGTGAGCGTGTCTTCGTGGACGATGAGGGCCTTGCCCGTGGCGCGTACGGCTTCGAGCACCGCCTCTTCGTCGAGGGGGTTGAGCGTGAGGACGTCGACAACCGTGCACTCGATCCCCTCGCCCGCGAGCTCCCCAGCGGCGGCAAGCGATTCGTGCAGCATGAAGCCATAGGCGATGATGGTGAGATCGTCGCCGTAGCGGGTGATGCGTGCCCGGCCGATCCGGCCCTCCGCGGGGGCGCCCTCCAGCTCCTGGCGGATGAGCCGGTAGGTACGTTTGTGTTCGAGGAAGAGCACGGGGTTGGGATCGGCGATCGCGGCCTTCAGGAGCGAGCAGTAGTCGGCCGGGAACGAGGGCGCGACGACCTTCAGCCCGGGCATGTGCGCGTAATAGGCCTCAATGCTCTGCGAGTGGTGCTGGCCGCCGTGGACGCCGCCGCCCCAGGGGGTGCGTACGACCATAGGCAGGTACTGCTCGCCACGGGTGCGGTAGGACCAGCGGGAAGCCTCGCTGCAGAGCTGATCGAAGCCGGCGTGGATGAAGTCGGCGAACTGAATCTCGGCGACGGGGCGCTGGCCGTAGTGGGCCGCGCCGATCGCGATGCCGATGATGGAGGACTCGGCGAGGGGCGTATCGATAATGCGCCCGGGGTACTTCTCCGCGAGGCCGTCGGTGGCGCGGAAGACGCCGCCCGCCTCGAGATCCTCGCCGAGGAGGAAGACGCGATCGTCGGCGGCGAGCGCCTCATCCAGAGTCGTGCGGACGGCTTCGAGCACGTTGACCTCAGCCATCGGAGACCTCGCGGTAGACAAAGCCGAGCGCGTCCCCGGGGACGGGATCGGGCTGGTCGAAGGCCCATTTGGCGGCGGCGCGCACATCCACCTCGACCCCCGCCTCGATGGCGTCGAGGTCCTCGGCGGGGAAGAGGCAGTCCTCCTCGATGCGGGCACGGAAGAGCGCGATGGGGTCCCGCCGCGTCCAGTCCTCGATCTCCTCGCGGGGGCGATAGCGGCGCTGGTCGTCGTCGCTGGAGTGCGACCAGAGGCGGAAACACTTCGCCTCGATGAGGAACGGCCCCGCCCCGCCCCGCGCCTGATCGACGGCGGGGCGCACGGTCTGGTAGACGGCGACGGCGTCGAGGCCATCAACGACGGCGCTCTGGATACCGTAGGCGGCGGCGCGATCGACGACGTGCGGGAGCGGCATCGCCTTCTCCATGCGCTCGGAGATGGCATAGCCGTTGTTCTCGACGTAGAAGATGACGGGCAGCTTGTGGATGGCGGCGAAGTTGAGCGCCTCGTGAAAGTCGCCGCGGCTGGTGCTGCCCTCACCGCAGCTGGCGAAGGCCACGATCGGGTCGTTGCGCATCTTCGCCGCGAGTGCCACCCCCACAACGTGGATGAGCTGCGTGGCAACGACGCTGGACTGTGTGAGCACGCGGCGGCTCACGCTCGCCCAGTGCGAGGGCATCTGGCGGCCGAAGGAGTTCGGGTCATCGCGCTTGGCGAGCGCGTTCAGCATGGCCTCGCGCGGGCTCATGCCAAGCACGAGCATGACGCCGAGGTCACGATAGTAGGGGGCGGCATAGTCGACGCCTGGCTTGAGCGCCAGGCCCGCCCCCACCTGGGCCGCCTCCTGGCCGGCGCCCGCGATCACAAAATCGGCGCGGCCCTGGCGATTGAGCGTCATCATGCGCTCTTCGAGGCGGCGCGAGAGCAGCATATAGCGATACATCGCCTCGAGCTGCTCCTCGCTGAGGAGGTAGTCATGAAGCATCTCGCGCGAGCGCGGAGCGCGGGTCTCGCTGGCAGTCATGGCAACGCCCCTTCTCGCCCATGCTAGCAAGCGGGTAAGCTCCTGCCACAGAACGATCTGCGTAGCGGGCACCCAGCCTCACCGAGGCGAGCGCAGTGCGCGCATGAAGCAGGCTGCGGCGAAGGGGGCAGCTGGCTAGAGGGGTAGTACGGTTATTCGAAGATCGAGGTCACGACCTCTTCGATGCTGCGCTGGACCTCGAGGTCGTCCGTGAGCGCCCAGGTGACGGCGACCTGCGCGGCTCGGCGCGGCGCTATGCCCCGCTCGATCAGCCGTCCGGCGTAGATGAGGAGGCGCGTGCTCACGCCCTCGCTGAGGCCGTGCTCCTTCAGGTTGCGCACCTTCTCCCCGAGCTTGGCCAGCTCGATCGCGACGGCGGGGGAGCCGCCCGACTCGTGCGAGATGATCTCGGCCTCCTGCTCGCGTGAGGGGTAGGTGAACTCCACAGAGATGAAGCGCTGGCGGGTCGAGTGCTTGAGGTCCTTGAGGGCGCTCTGGTAGCCCGGGTTGTAGGAGATGACGAGGAGGAAGCCGTCCGCCGCCTCGACCACCTGGCCGAGCTTCTCGATGGGGAGCAGGCGGCGGTAGTCGGTGAGCGGGTGGATGAGCACGGTCGTGTCCTTGCGCGCTTCCACAACCTCGTCGAGGTAGCAGATGGCACCGGTCTTGACCGCGCGCGTGAGGGGACCGTCGATCCAGCGAGTGCCGTCGGTATCGAGCAGGTAGCGTCCCACGAGGTCGCTGGCGGTAAGGTCCTCGTGGCAGGCGACGGTGACGAAGGGGCGCGGGCCGGCGGCATCGACGGGCGCTTCGCCGCCCTGGGAGATGCGCGTGACGGGCCGCCCCAGACGGTAGGACATATACTCGACGAAGCGGGTCTTGCCGCAGCCCGTGGGGCCCTTGAGGAGCACGGGGATGCGCTGCTCAAAAGCGGCCTCGAAGAGCTCGATCTCGTCCCCGAGCGGGAGGTAGTAGGGCTCCTCGCGAACGGTGAACTCCTCGGCGGCGAGCACGAGCCCGCCGGGGGCGGTAAGTGGGGTCGTGGCGGTAGGTGCGTCAGCCAATCATCTGCCTCTCTATGCCAGTGCGTCGGTGCCAGTGCGCGCGAGGAGCGCGTCCCAGGCGGCGCGCACGTGGTCCGCGAGCTGCGCGCGTGTCCCGTCGTTCTCGATGACTACGTGCGCCACGGCGGCGCGCTCCTCGTTGGAAAGTTGCGACTCGATGCGGGCGCGCGCCGCCACTTCATCCAGGCCGTTGCGCTCGGCGAGACGGGCCACGGCCACGCCAGCATCGACCGCTGTCACCCAGATCTCGTCGACTATGTCCTCCCATCCCGCTTCGAGGAGGACAGCAGCCTCGAGAACGGCGATGCGCGTGCCCGCCACCTCAAGGTCGGAGAGCTCCCCGGAGGCGAGGGCGCGAATGCCGGGCCAGACGATATCGGTGAGACGCCTCAGCTCCTGCGGCTTGCCGAAGACCTTGCCACCCAGGGCACGCCGGTCGATCGCGCCGTCCTCCGCCACCACGTCCGCGCCGAAGGCTGCGACGACGGCCGCGAAGGTGGCGCTGCCCGGCTCATAGGTGCGGTGCCCGAGGATATCGGCGTCGATGACAGGAACGCCCTGCTCGCGGAAGAATTCCGCGACGGTCGACTTCCCGCTGGCAATGCCGCCAGTCAGGCCAATGGTGTGCACGCTCGTTCGCTCCCGTTCAGGTTGGGGGCATTTGCCTGAAGCTCCGAGGATACGGGGCAGCGGTCAGGCGGGGCAAACCTGCAGGCCTCAGGCGGGCACGATACGTATCTGCGAACGCGGCGCCGCACGGTCGCAGGTCGGGCAGCGGTAGACCACGTCCACACCGTGCCCGCAGCGGTGGTCGACGATGGTGAGATCGTGGTCGGTGTGCTGCTCGCCCCAGCTCGCGAGCGCACCGACGACCATCCCCAGGGAGTGACCCTTCGGCGTCAGCAAGTACTCCGCGCGGGGCGGGTGCTCGCAGTAGAGGCGTCGCTCGACGAGGCGCTCGTGTTCGAGCAGCTTGAGCCGCGCCGAGAGCACGCTGCTCGTGATGCCCTCGACCGAGCGGCGCAGCTCACTGAAGCGTGCTTCGCCCCGCAGGAGATCACGCACGATCAGGAGCATCCAGCGATCGCCGACGAGGTCGAGGGTGGAGGCGACGGGGCAGCGGACGCTTCGCGATACCATGGGCCCTCCAGGGGTTGTGACGCGCTACTCGGTTGTACGCTACTATCGACAGCGATCAGGGTCGAGAAGCGGGCCCCCGGAGAGTGTGGATGCGCGAAGCGACGAACGCAGTGCTGGCGAGGGCGCTGGCGGGTTCCCCTCCTGACCCCGAGGAGGCCCGTGGCCTTGCCGAAGAGCAGGACCTCGCCGCCCTGACGGCAGTGGCGGGTGCGCTCCGCGACCAGGCCCACGATCACGTTATCTCCTACTCCCGCAACGTCTTCATCCCCCTCACGAAGCTCTGCCGCGACGTGTGCCACTACTGCACCTTCGCCCAACCACCGCGACGGGGCGAGCGCGCCTACATGACGGTCGACGAGGTGCTGGAGGTTACGCGCACAGGCGCAGCGGCGGGCTGCACCGAGGCGCTCTTCACTCTCGGGGACAAGCCCGAGCTGCGCTACAAGGTCGCGCGCGAGGAGCTCGCCGCGCTCGGCCACGAAACGACGATCTCCTACCTGGCCGAGATCGCGGGCGTCGTGGCAGAAGAGACGGGGCTGCTGCCCCACGTGAACCCCGGCGTGATGACAGCCACGGACATCGCGCTCCTGCGTACGGTCTCGGCCTCGCAGGGCATCATGCTGGAGAGCGTCTCGCCACGGCTGATGGAGAAGGGCCAGGCGCACCACGGATCGCCCGACAAGGATCCTGCCGCCCGGCTGGAGACGATCCGGCTGGCGGGTGAGCAGCAGGTGCCGTTCACCTCGGGCATCCTCATCGGCATCGGCGAAACGCGCCTGGAGCGCATCGAGTCGCTCCTGGCGTTGCGCGATCTGCACGAGGAGCACGGGCACATCCAGGAGCTGATCATCCAGAACTTCCGGGCCAAGCCCGGCACACGCATGGCGAACACGCCCGAGCCCAAGTTCGACGACCTGCTCTGGACGCTGGCGATCGCACGCATCCTGTTCGGCCCGGAGATGGGCGTGCAGGCGCCGCCCAACCTGATGCCGGACTCCTACGGCAAATTAGTGGCGGCGGGGCTCAGCGACTGGGGCGGCGTGTCGCCGGTCACCATCGACCATGTGAACCCGGAGGCGCCCTGGCCGCAGCTGGAAGCGCTCCGCCGCCAGACCGAGGCCGCCGGCCACCACCTCGCTGAGCGGCTCGCGGTCTACCCGGGGTATGCGCGCGAGAGCGAGCGCTGGCAGAGTTCCGCCATGGCCACGCGCGTGCTGCGCACGATGGACGCCGATGGCTTTGCGCGTGAGGGCGCGTGGTCTCCAGGCGCCGTGCTCGATCCGCCCGCAGGCTACGCGTTCCCGCGGACGCCGCCGCCCGCGACACCGCCCGGCTCGCCCGTCCCCGCGCTCGTGGCGAAAGCGCGCCGCGGCGAGGAGCTCGACGAAGGCGAGATCGCGCGGCTCTTCACCGTCCGCGGCCCCGAGTTCGACTACGTTTGCGCCGCCGCAGACGAGCTGCGTGCCGAAGTCTCGGGCGAGATCGTGCGCTACGTGGTGAACCGCAACATCAACTACACGAACATCTGCTATTTCAAGTGCCAGTTCTGCGCCTTCTCGAAGGGAAAGCTGAGCGAGAACCTGCGCGGCAAACCGTACGATCTGGGGCTCGATGAGGTGGTGCGGCGCGCCCGAGAGGCATGGGAGCGGGGTGCCACCGAAGTCTGCATGCAGGGCGGCATCCACCCCGAATACACGGGCGCCACCTACCTGGAGCTGTGCGCGGCGGTGAAGGACGCCCTGCCCGACATGCACGTGCACGCGTTCTCGCCGCTGGAGGTTCACCAGGGCGCGGAGACGCTGGGTGTGCCGGTGTCCGAGTTCCTGCGACGGCTCAAGACCACGGGGCTCGGCACTCTGCCGGGAACCGCAGCCGAGATTCTCGACGACGAAGTACGCACCACCCTCTGCCCCGACAAGCTCAGCGCGGGCGAGTGGCTTGGCGTGGTGGAGGCGGCGCACGAGGCCGGCTTCCTCACCACCTCGACGATCATGTACGGCCATATCGACGGGCCCGTCTCCTGGGCGCGGCACCTGTTGCGCCTGCGTGAGCTGCAGGGGCGCACCGGCGGCATCACCGAGTTCGTGCCGCTGCCGTTCGTACACATGGAGGCGCCGATCTACCTGAAGGGCCGCGCCCGCCAGGGACCGACGTACCGTGAGGCGATCCTCATGCACGCCGTCTCGCGGCTGGCGCTCCATCCGCTCATCCCGAACATCCAGGTCTCGTGGGTAAAGATGGGCGAGGCTGGCTCGAAGGCGTGCCTGCAGGCGGGCGCGAACGACATGGGCGGCACGCTCATGAACGAGAGTATCAGCCGCGCGGCGGGCGCCAGCCACGGCCAGGAGATGCCGCCCGAAGCGATGGATGCGCTCATCACGAGCATCGGACGGCTGCCCCGTCAGCGCACGACCACCTACGGCACGCCGTTGGACGAGCGCAGGCGCACCTCCTACGGCGCGGATGCGCTCACGCCGATCGTGCTCACGCCCGCGAAGAAGTACGCCCGCGCACGCTAACGGCGCGCGGGCGGCGTCCAGCGCACGATCCCGAGCACGCCCGGGTCCCAGTTGAACGTGACGCGCCCATCCTCGACCCGCACATGCCGGGGCAGCAGCGCGCGCAGCCGCTCGTCCCCGGGGCTGTCCTCGGTGATCCAGAGCTGCTGCCGCAGGAAGCGCAGCGCAGCGTCCACGCTGTCGTAGGCGAGGCCGCCGTACTCGACGAACTCGACCTCGCAGAGGCGGCCGCGCGCGAGCTGCAGGGCGAGGAACTCGGGCAGCGCCGGCAGCGGTTCGCGCGGCTCGCCGTGGATCGCCTCCCAGAAGGGGTCGGCGCGCGAGGGCGGGGGGCGGCTGAGCAGCATGGCCACGCACAGGCGCCCGGCGGCATCCTCCATCGCGTCGAGGAAGGGGCCGATCGCCTCGATGTCGTAGCCGACGTGCGCGATCAGGGCGACGTCCGCCGCCACGGACGTCGTACAGGGCCACCTCTCGGCGATCACGCGGATATCGGCGACGCCGTGCTCGGTCATCCCCTCTCGCAAGACGGCGCGCATCCCCTCGGAGGGCTCGACGGCGATGACCTCGCGCGCCCGCAGGGCGAGCGGGAGCGCGTAACGCCCACCGCCCGCGCCGATGTCGAGCACGGTCTCGCCGGACTCAACGAGCGCGCGCAGCGCAGCGATGGCAGCATCACCCGTGCGGCGCGGGTCGGCGCGGAACCACGAGGCGATGGGCGCGTAGTAGTCATCGCGTTCGGGGAGTGCGAGGCGGCGGCGCTCGACCTGCTCGCGGTTCCGCCGCACGCGCGCAGCCCAGGCCGCGAGCGCGTCCGCAGGGTCGGGGCGCAACGCGTCGCTCACGGCGACAGTGTGGCCGATCGCGGAAGGCGCGGCCAGCGGGCGGGCCGCTCCCCGCGGCGCTGCTCGTGCTAGGCTGAGCACCACCAACCCGCAGGGGAACGAGGCAGGCCGGTGGCTACGAATGATCCACGAGAGCCCTTCACGAGGGTCTCGATCGAAGAGGCAAAAGCGAAGCTGGACAGCGGTGACGCTGTAATGATCGACGTGCGCGACCCGCACGAATACGTTGAGGTGCACGCGAAGGACGTCCGTCTCATCCCTGTGAACACGGTGATAAACGAGATCCAGCAGATCCGCGAGTTCGCGGGGGACAAGACGGAAGTGCTGTTCATCTGCAAAATGGGGGGGCGCAGCGCCCTCGCCGCGGAGTACGCCGCCGCCGCCGGCCTCTCCGAAGTCGAGCTCTACAACGTAGAGGGCGGTACCGACGCCTGGGCCGAGGCAGGCTTCCCGACAGGGGACTGAGGCGGGTCGACACCTGCAGCCCGCGACCGCGCGGGGGAGAGGGTGGGTCTGCTAGACTGGAGAAGGTGCGCTGTCCATGTGCGCCATCCCTTCTTCGTGTATGGAGGTCCTGTTACCCGCATGAGCGACGAAACGTTGACTGCCCAGACATCCACCGGCGCCGATGCGGTGATCGGCAGCGTGCTCAGTCGCCTCTCCAGCCGCGACTTCGACGAACGCCGCGACGAGGACGGCGAGCTCTCCGGAAACGCCGCAGCCGCCCACGACGATGAGGAGAAGGACGACAAGGAGGACAAGGAGAGCGACGACAGCGAGGAAGAGGAAGAGGAGACCGTTGCCCTGCTCACCGAGGAGTCCGAGGGGATCGACGATCCCGTGCGGATGTACCTGCGTGAGATCGGCAAGGTCTACCTGCTGACAGCGGACGACGAGAAGCACCTGGCGCGGCAGATGGAGGAGGGCATCCACCTGCGTGAGATCGAGAAGGCCTACGTGGATGCCTACGGACACCCGCCTTCTGCCTCGCGCGTGACCGTGACCCTGCTGGAGCAGTTCGCCGAGCTGCTGCCCGTGTACAGGGCATCCCTCTACTTCGTGGACCGCTACGAGAAGATCGTGGCGAAGCAGACGCCGCCGGAGGACAGCAACGGCGAATGGCCGCCGAAACCGCCCAAGTGGCGCGACCGCGAGGCGCCCAAGCTCATGCGCCGCGGCTATACCGAGATCCTCGGCGACGCGCAGTTCCGCGGGCTCATCGACCGCGAGATGGATCTGCCCTTCCGCATCTACGTGATGAAGCGCCTGCGCAAGGACGAGGAGACGGTGCACACCGCCATCGTCTCCCTCTCCATCGTGACCCACATCCTCACGCCCGACCTCTTCGCGCAGATGGCGGAGGAGGCGGGCGGGGAGGACCAGCTGCTGCCGCCCGCCGAAGGGCTGGTCGAGAAGATCATCCCCCTGGAAGACCGGCTGCGCTATCACTTCGACCAGATCAAGCACAACGGCGACAAAGCGGAGCGGCGCCTCACCGAGGCGAACCTGAGACTCGTGGTCTCCGTGGCGAAGAAGTACATCGGTCGGGGCATGTCCCTCCTGGACCTCATCCAGGAAGGGAATATCGGTCTCATCCGCGCCGTGGAGAAGTTCGACTACCGCAAGGGCTACAAGTTCTCCACCTACGCCACCTGGTGGATTCGCCAGGCGATCACGCGCGCCATCGCCGACCAGGCGCGCACCATCCGCATCCCCGTGCACATGGTGGAGACGATCAACAAGCTCGTGCGCGTGAGCCGCCGGCTCGTACAGGAGTACGGCCGCGAGGCCACGAGCGAGGAGATCGCGCGGGGCATGTTCGAGAGCTCGAAGCAGGACTCCGCCCACCAGTTCTCGCCAGAGCGCATCCGCGAGATCCAGAAAGTCTCGCAGCAGCCCGTCTCGCTGGAGACGCCGATCGGGGAGGAAGAGGACAGCCACCTCGGCGACTTCATCCAGGACGAGCGCGCGCTCGCGCCCGCCGACGCTGCCAGCCAGCAGCTGCTGCGCGAGCAGGTCGAGGACGTGCTGGCGACGCTCACGAGCCGCGAGCGCCGCGTGCTGCAGCTGCGCTTCGGGCTGGAGGATGGCCGCAGCCGCACACTCGAAGAGGTCGGGCGCGAGTTCAGCGTCACGCGCGAGCGCATCCGCCAGATCGAAGCGAAGGCGCTGCGCAAGCTGCGCCACCCGAGCCGCAGCCGCAAGCTGAAGGACTACCTCGAGTAGCCTGCGCCTGCACCGCCCTTACCCGTCCTTCGCCATGGCTCCACGCATATCCGTGAACGAACGCCGGGCGGCGCGCGGGGCGCTATCCTGATGCGAACATGGCGGAGCATCCCGATCTGACTGCGAGCGAGACCGTGTTCGAGGGGCGCCTGTTCGACCTGCGCCTGGACACGCTGGGGGTTGATGGGCGCGCATTTCGCCGCGAGATGATCTATCACCGGGGCGCGGTCTGCATGGTCGCGATCGACCGCGAAGGCCGCCTGCTGCTCGTCGAGCAGTACCGCCACGGTGCCCGCAGCCGCCTGCTCGAGCTTCCCGCGGGGACGCTGGAGGCAGGCGAAGAACCCCTCGCCACGGCAGTGCGCGAGCTGCGCGAAGAGGCGGGCGTGCGCCCCGATCGGGTAGAGACGCTCGGCGGTTTCTGGCTCGCGCCGAGCTACGCGACTGAGTACATCCACCTCTTCCTCTGCACCGAACTCACTCCAGATCCCCTCGCCGGCGACGACGACGAGGACATCGAGATCGTGCGGCTGACACGCGACGAGGCACTCGCCGCAGTGGACAGCGGGCGCATCGCCGATGCGAAGTCGATCGCGGGCATTCTGCGCTGGGAGCGGCTCGCGGGGCGCTGAGCGGTCGCGCCGGCGCTACCTACACCTCACGGTGGCGCTCCAGTGACTCGACGCGGCGGTCGAGGCTGCGCAGGGAGTAGCGGATGATTGCCATCGTCACGAAGAAATCGAACCAGAGCATGATCGCGCCGGTGACTACGAACACGTCCCGAATGACCTGGTTGTGAAGCAGGAAGGCGGCGAGGATGAACGCAAGCCCCACCCCCGAAAGGAGCGAGGGCACGACGATGAGTGCGCCGCCGACCGTGCGCCGCACTGTCACGGGCGGTCCTCCGGCGAAGGCGTATCCGCCGCCACCAGACGCGCGCTCTCACGCGCAAGCAGGCCGAGACCCATGGGCCCGAGCGCGAGCGTCTCGCGGTGGAAACGGCGCAGATCGAAGGCGTCGCCGAGGCTGCGGCGCGCCGCCTCGCGCGCGGCGAGCCAGGTGCGCTCACCAACCTTGTAGCTGATCGCCTGGCCGGGGAGCCCGAGGTAGCGGTCGATCTCACTTGCCATGAAGTCTGCGGGGAAGTGACTGCGCGTCCGCGCGAATTCGCCCCCCAGTGCGGGCGTCCAGCGCTCCCCGGGGTGGAAGCGCTGGCCCCCGGGGATGGGCAGTTCGAGGTGCATGCCGATATCGATGACGACGCGCACGCTGCGGAGCGCCTGCGAACGGAGCAGCCCCATCGCGTAATCGGGGAGATCGAGGTAGCCGAGCTCGCCCATGAGCCGCTCAGCGTAGAGGGCCCAGCCCTCCACGTAGCCCGAGCAATCCCCCAGCAGGCGCTGGAAACGGGAGAGGTTGAGCAGGCGCGTGCCGCCGCGTTCGAGGTGATGCCCGGGGACACCTTCGTGGTAGGCGATCGAGACCTCGCCCCAGAGGGGGAAGCGCGTCTTGCCGCCCGTCGGATACCAGGTGCGGCCGGGCCGCACGAAATCCTCGGAGGGGCCAGTGTAGTACATCGCAAGGGCGCCGCCCGGGGGGGCGATCATCGCCTCAATGCGCTGCAGCGGCTCGGGGATGTCGAAGTGCACGCCGTTCAGCTCGGCGACCGTCCGCTCCTGCAGGTCCTGCATCCAGCGGCGGAACGGCTCGACCCCCTCGATGGCCCATGCGGGGTCGGTTTCGAGCACGGCCCTGGCGGCCTCGACGCCTTCGCCGGGCACGATCCGCTCGGCCGCCGCCTCCATCTCCGCATCGATACGATGCAGCTCGTCCCAGCCCCAGGCGTAGGTCTCGCGCAGATCGAGTTCGCAGCGGTTCCACGCGCGCGCATAGCGGGTGTAGCGATCCTCACCCACGGCGTCGCGCGCGGAGGCGTGCGGCAGGTACGACTCGCGCAGGAAGCGGGCGAAGCCGCGGTAGCTCTCGTCCGCGGCGGCGGCGGCTGTCGCGAGTTCGCGGCGCAGCCCCGCGGAGACGTCCGTCCCGGCGCGACCGCACAGCTCTCCAAAGAAGCCGCCGTCCGCGCCGCCCGCCCACGTTTCGCACTGCGCGAGGCACGCTTCGACCTGGCGGCGGGGGGCGGCGCGGCCCTCCCCGAGCCCCACCGCGAGCGTCCCGCGGTAGCCCGCGAGGACATCGGGCACGCGGGCCAGGCGCCGAGCGATGACCGCCCAGGCGTCCTCACTCGCGGCGGGCATCAGGTCGAAGACGCGGCGAACGCTCTGGAGCGGCGAGCCAAGTACGTTAAGGCCCGCGAGGTAGTCGCGCGTCTTGTAGAGCTCGCAATCGCTGGTGAGTACCTCACGCATTACCTCGCGGAGGATACGGTCCCCTTCGGCTTCGAGTGGAAGCGTCTCCAGGCGTGTAAGCGTATCGCGAGCGAGCCCGTCGCGCGCCGCGAATCCCTCAATCGAGTAGTCCGTCAGCTCGCTCTCGTGGCCAGCGATACCCAGGCTCGTGGCGGCGATGGGATCCAGGGCGGCCAGACCTTCGACGTATTCATCTCCGAGGTCGGTGAGCACAGACATCAGCGATTCAGCATGCCACTCTCCTGCCCTGGCGGCGAGGGATCACGCGCGGGCTGCCCATTACGCGGCTCCCACCGATCGATGGCGAGCAGCCGCTTGAGGGGCTGGCGGCGTTGATCCCGGCGTTCGCGACGCTGCAGGTCCCCGGGCAGCGACTCGGGCGCGCCGGGGAAGCCGATCGCGAAGACGGCGAGGACGCGAAGCGCCCCGGGCGCGGCGAAGGCGGCCCGCACGGCGGGCTCGTCGAACCCCGCCATGGGGTGCGCGACGAGGCCCAGCGCGGTCGCCTGCGTCATAAGGTTGGCGGCGGCGATACCCGCGTGGAACGACCAGAGCGCGCGATCCTCGCCGTACGCCTCGACGCGCTCATGGCCGGGGAGCGCGCCCAGCGCGACGAGCAGGGGGGCGGCGGATGCCCAGCCGCGGTTGCCCTCGGAGAGCGCCGCTGCGAGTTCCGCCCGCATAGCACCGGAGCAGGCCACGAGCAGGCGCACGGACTGGACATTGCCGTGGCTGGGCGCGACCGACACGGCCTGCCAAAGCGACTCCTGCTCGCCAGGGGGAACCTCGCGGGGGTCGAACGAGCGGCGCGCACGCCGCGCGCCAAGCGCCTCAAGCAGCTTCGCCACAGGAACCTCCGGCGAGCGATCGTGCCACCGTCGGGCGCGCAGTGCCAGAATGAGCGCGCATGCCCACCTTCATCGGCCTTGACCTTGCCTGGACGGCGCACCGCGAGAACGTGCCCTACGAGAGTGGCATCTGTGTGCTCGAAGGGGAGCACAGTAACGATGTCCGATGCACACATATCGAGTCAACACGGCTTCACGTCACAGCCCTCGCGGAGAAGATCGCGTCGACGGCAAACAGGTCCGTGCCGGTCATCGTCGCGATCGATGCACCCGTAATCGTCACAGAACGGCGCACAGCCGAGAGCAAACTCAACAGAGTCTTTGGGCCCTACAAGGCAGGGGCGTACAAGGCGAGTCTCGACTGGCTCGAACGCAAGACCTGAAAGCGGGACCACAGCTCGGCAGAGCGCTCAAGACGCACGGCTTCACGCTCGACCCGGCGGCCCTGCTCGGTGAATCACCTGAAG
This sequence comes from Tepidiformaceae bacterium, assembly GCA_963422605.2. Taxonomy (GTDB): domain Bacteria; phylum Chloroflexota; class Dehalococcoidia; order Tepidiformales; family Tepidiformaceae; genus UBA2991. The sequence goes on along the minus strand of CAXXUF010000002.1, from coordinate 1,684,242 downwards.
ATTATGTCTCTTTCGAGGTTTATCCCCATGCGGTTCACGTGCGCCTGTTCAATCTCGCTGAACGGATTCGCTACAAGAAAGGCCGCAAGGCGGAAAGGCACCACGGATTACTCTCCTACCAGAATCACCTGCGACAGCTGTGCAAGGAGAGAGCACCGGGTGTTCTGCGCAACGACAGTGTGCGGGCGGCGCTTGCTCCCGAAACGCTGGAAGGACTGCCCGGAAGCTCGAAAAAGGGCATGCCCACGCTGAAACACTACGAGGACATGCTCGACGGGCTCACCTGCGCGCTCGCCGCGTGGATGGCGTGGCGCGACCCCGGCGCGTGGGAGACGATCGGCGACCGTAACGGCTACATCGTCACGCCACGCGAGCCGAGCGCATGACTGCCGTAGCCGCTACATCCGCTCGGGCGCAGACATGCCCATCAGGCCGAGCACTCGCCCCAGCACGATCTTCGCCGCCAGCACGAGGCGGAGGCGCGCTGCGGTGAGCGCGGCGTCACCGGTGATCACTTTCAGCCCGGGATCGCCGAGCTGGCGGAAGGCGTCGTTGAATGCGTGGAACGAGGTCGCGAGCTCGATGCCGTAGTGCGCGAGGTGCTGCGGCTCGTACGTCGTGGCGATGAGCTCGATCACCTCGGGGAGGCGCAGCATCTCGCGCACGAGCGCCAGCTCGTGGGGGGCGGTGAGGAGGGCGACGTCGCCGCCTTCGAGCGAGTGCCCCTCGGCGGCAGCGCGCTCCAGCATGCTCGCGAGGCGCGCGTGCGCGTACTGGATGTAGTACACCGGGTTCTCGCTCGACTGCTTCACCGCGAGATCAAGGTCGAACTCCATCTGCGAACTGGGCGCGCGCTGCAGGAAGAAGAAGCGCGCGGCATCGGGGCCTACCTCCTCGACGAGCTCGTCGAGCGTGATGAAATCGCCCCCACGCTTGGAGAGACGCACGATCGTGTCGCCCCGCTTGAGGGTGACGAGCTGGTAAAGGAGCACGTGGAGCGCCTCCCTGCGCCCGGAGACCGCTTCGGTCCCGACTTCCACGCGCGAGACATGGCCGTGGTGGTCGGCGCCGAAGACATCGATGACGAGGTCGAAGCCGCGGATCGCCAACTTGTCGTAGTGGTAGGCGAGGTCGCTGGCGAAGTAGGTGGGGCGGCCATCGGAGCGCACCACGACATTGTCCTTGTCCTCGCCGAGGTCGCTGGAGGCGAGCCAGAGCGCACCCTCGCGCTCGACCAGGCGGTCGCTCTCGCGCAACCGCGCCAGAGCCGCGTCGTAGGCCGAAGCACCCCCGCCCTCCGCGGCTTTGTAGAGCGAGCGCTCGCTGAACCAGCGGTCGTAGCGCGTGCCGAACTCGTCGAGCGAGTGGCAGATGCGCTCGACCATGAGGTCGATGCCGAGTTTGCCGAGGGCGGGCGCGGGAGGCTTGCCGGGGGGCGCGAGGAAGCGGTCTCCCTCGCGATCGCGTACCTCCTCCGCGAGCTCGATCAGGTACTCGCCCGGGTAGCCGCCGGCGGGGACAGGGACGTCACGGCCAAACAGCTGTTGGTAGCGCGCGTAGAGCGTCTCTGCGAAGGCTGCCGTCTGCGCCCCCGCATCGTTCACGTAGTACTCGCGCTCGACGGCGTAGCCCGCGGCGGCGAGCACGGCGGCGAGCGTATCGCCGATGGCGGCGCCGCGACCGTTACCAACGTGCAGGGGACCGGTGGGGTTGGCTGAGACGAACTCGACCTGGGCGCGCCTGCCGTGACCGAGGTCGATGGCGGCGAAGTCCGGGCCCTGCGCGATGACGCGGTCGACCTCGCCCTGCACGAAGCGCTCGGCGAGGCTCAGGTTAATGAAGCCGGGCGGCGCGATCCGGGGCGCCTGGATGATCTCGCCAGCGGGCAGGCGCGCGGCGATCGCCTCCGCGATCGCCAGCGGCGGCATCATCGCCGAGCGCGCGAGGCGCAGGGGCAGCGAGCTCGCGTAGTCGCCGTGCGCGGGATCCCTGGGGCGTTCGAGCACGGCCCCCGGCAGCGCGACGTCGGGGAGCGCGCCCACCTCGATCGCGGCACGTGCCGCCTCGGCCACAAGCGCTGCCACGCGGGCGCGCAGAGTGGCAGCCTCGGTCCCAGTCACTACGCCAGCGTATCGCCTGCAGCATCACTGGGGGAAGGGACTGGAGCACGCAGCACCACGCCGCGCAGGCGGCGGTCAGCGAACCGGAATTGCGATCAGGCGCGCGATCGGAGAGTTCCAGGTCGATCCCGCACGGCATGGTCCTCCACCCAGCCACCGGCCCATCGGCTCGCGCCCTCCGGGGCTCGGGCACGACGACCAAAGGTCTTGCGCGCGCCGATGTGCTGCGGCCCCTCCGCGGCGAGCCGCAGGATTTCAGCCAGCCGTGGCCTTCGCTTCGCTGACTGTCCATGCTCCGTGAGGCTCAACAAACTCGCCGGTCAGCTACGGGATCGTCAATCTCCCAGGCTCCGGCTCGTTCCCTCCTGGACAACCGCATGGTTTTCCGCGATCTCCTCGCGGAACGCCTCGGGGATGGCATGCCAGTCCAGAACATCGACCATGACGGGCAGGCTGGACTCCGAGAATGCCTCCCGCAGGCTGCGAGAACTCGCCAGTCGAGGGGGCTCTCACCTACCACCACAAGGTCGAGGTCGGAGTAGCGCCAGGCCGTCCGCTTGACCCGCGAGCCGTAGGCGCGCACTTCGCAATCCGGCACGCGTTCCGCGAGGATGTGCCTGACCACTTCAAGGTCGGCGGACGTGAGGTCGACGGGTAGCGCTTCAGGCATGGCGTGCCTCCAGCGCATCCAGCAGCAGCCGCGCATCTCGGGCGAAGCTGGCAAGGGTCTCAAGGATGGCATCAGCGCGAGCAGCGGCGTAGGTGTGCGATGGAGCGTTGCGCGCCTCATGGTAGCTCCACCACAGGTCGAAGTCGTGGATGAGCCGGTTGCGGGCAGCCAGGCGAAACAGGTCTCTCCGGGTGGCGGGCGCTTCAGGGACGGCATCGCCCACGAGCGAGCGCTGCATGAGCTTCCACGCTACCTCGTAGACGATCTCGAAGTGCTTGATCGCGCCTGCCCTGACGGCGTTCTCGATCTTCGGTCCCACTGTCCGCATAAGCGGCTCGTCGAGGACGAGCTCCACGATGTCGTCAAGTGCCGCGATCGCATCGCGCAAGCCGTCGAGTCGCAGAGTCATGCCGTCATGCCTATGCCCGGTTCGGCTGGCCGGGTCACTGTGGCCTCCACGTGCCGCATGTCGCGCTAGAGGTCGAAGGGGAACTGCTGGCGACGGGCCAGCACGGAGAGCTCGCCCACCGCCGCCCACGCACGTTCTACAACCTCTGGGGGGTAGCCGTACGTGAGCCGGTGCTCCTCGAACTCCTCCGCATCAAGCAGCTCGATATCGCCGCCCGCGCGCACGGTCACATCCAGGTCGAGGTCGACGTAGTGTATCTCGCCGACGGCGAGGGTAGGCGGTGTGGTGACGTTGCAGTACCAGAGGGCGGTCGCCTCGCCCGGCTCGGCCAGGCGGAAGACGTTGTACCAGCGGTCACGCCAGAAGTGGACATCGCTCTCGTAGCGTGAGCGGAACTCGCCACGGCTGGTGAAGATGGGACTCCCCGCAGAGCCGTGCGCCCGCAGCAGGGAGCCATCGTCGGAGAGCACGCGCAGGCACTGGATCCAGTGCGCCTCGCCGTCGTATTTGGTCACGCGCAGCAGGAGCGCATCGCCATGGATGGCACGAGCGCCGTTCATACGGGGAGCATACTCCGCCGCTGCCCGACAGTTACGTGAAATACGGCGCCAGGCGCAGGTCAGGTGGTGAAGACGAGGCCGAGAACGGTACCGGCGATGATGGCGACCCCGCCCAGCGCGATCACGATCGCGAGGTCCGCCGTTCCAAAGCGCGAGCGCACGTCCAGATGCACGGGCGCGACCTCGGGGGCTCCCTGCTCACTGTCGGACATGTCCTGCTCCTGCGCCCATTCTGCGCGCTGCTCCACGTGTGCGCACGCCCACGATCGGCCACTTGATCGAGGGCGGCCGCTCACCCACCATCGAATACAGGCGCGTCCCGCTGCGGGGACGGCGGGAGAGCCATGACTGCCAGCGGAAGCACGAGCGCGGGCGCGGACCTGGTCATCGACGCTACGGGCATCGTGAAGACGTACGACACCGGCCAGGTCCAGGTCCAGGCGCTGCGCAGGGTCGACCTCAGGGTGCCGCGTGGCGAGATGGTCGCAGTGATGGGCCCTTCGGGCTGCGGCAAGACGACGCTGCTGAACTGCCTCTCCGGGCTCGACGGTTTCGACGCGGGCCGCGTACTCATCAACGGCGAGGACATCACGCGCATGGGCGACAACGAGAAGACGGAGTTCCGCGCGAAGGGCATGGGCTTCGTCTTCCAGACGTACAACCTGCTGCCGGTACTCTCGGCGGTGGAGAACGTGGAGCTGCCGCTGATCGTCTCGGGCACGAGGCCGCGCACAGCGCGCGAACTCGCCCTGGCGGCGCTCGAACGCGTGGGACTGCGCACCTACGCGGGGCACCGACCGGCACAGCTCTCGGGCGGCCAGCGCCAGCGCGTGACGGTGGCGCGCGCGGTCGTGAACAGCCCCTCGATCGTGTGGGCCGACGAGCCCACGGGAGCGCTCGATTCGGCGACGGCGGGCGGCATCATGGACCTTCTCGTGGAGCTGAACGCGAATGCAGACCAGACGCAGGTGATTGTCACGCATGCGCCTGAGGTGGCAGCGCGCTGCCACCGCACGATCTACATGGCGGACGGCCTGATCGAACGCGAGGAAGCGACGCGCTCGATGATCACGCCCGCGGCTCCGGGGTAGCGCGACGCCATGGAGGAACTGTTCGGCCTCTCCATGAACGTGATCGCCGCCGTGGTGGTGGCGATCACGTTGGGCATCTTCGTCATCCTCGCCTACCTCGCCGTGCGCAATCCCGTGATGTTCAAGACGGGGCTGCGCAATATCCCGCGGCGACGCACGCAGACGGCTCTCATCGTCTTCGGGCTCATGCTGGCCACAGTCATCATGACCGCTGCGTTCAGCACCGGCGACACCGTGGCCAACACGGCGACGGACGACACCTACCAGGTCGCAGGCGAAACCGACCTGCTCATCACATGGGACGAGGAGGAGTACCCACGGACCGAGGCGGAGCGCGTGATCCCGCTCGACGACGTGGCGTTCCTGCGCGAGCGCTTCGCCGGCGATCCCGACATCGACGGCTTCCTCCCCGCCATTGCAGAGACGCTGCCGGTCGTGAGTCTCGCGACTCAGCTGAACGAGTCCTCTGCGACGATCATCGGGTACGACACGGCGACGGCAGGGCCGTTCGGGTGGCTGCGCGACCGCGATGGCGAGGTCGTGGCGCTGCAGGGCAACCAGATCGCGATCAACGAAGACCTCGCGGAGGAGATCGACGCGGAGATCGGCCACCGGCTCACGCTGCTGTTCGAGGGCGCGGCGGTGGATGTGGAGGTAGTGGCGATCGCACCCAACAGCTTCCTCAGTGGCGCCCTCAATGTCGGCGCTTCGGAGTACCCGGGCGGGGCCGTCACCTTCGAATTCCTCAGCGGAGTGTTGGGGCGGGGCGACTACGCCGATGCGATCGCCGTGACCAACACGGGCGGGGTGCGCGACGGGCTCGAACGCTCGGACATCGTCCAGGAGAAGCTGGAGGAGGCGCTGCGCGGCAAGCCCTACGAGGTCAGCCCCCTGAAGAAGGACGCGATCGAGTTCGCCAAGCTCTTCGGCAGCATCTTCACGACGATCTTCGTCGTCTTCGGGCTCTTCTCGATCGCCGCTGGCATCCTCCTCATCTTCCTGATCTTCATCATGCTGGCGGCGGAGCGGAAACCGGAGATGGGTATGGCCCGCGCCGTGGGGGCAAAGCGCCGCCACCTGGTGGAGTCGTTCCTGGCGGAAGGCATGGGCTACGACTTCGGCGCGGCGCTTGTGGGGCTGATGGCGGGCATCGGCGTCACCTTCGTGATGGTGGGGCTGGTGAACTCCTTCGCGGAGGAGGGGCTGGGCCTCTCGCTGCGGGTCTCCTTCACGGTGCGCAGCCTCATCGTCTCGTTCTGCCTGGGCATGATCGCGACGTTCGCGGTCATCTTCCTGGCAGCGCTGCGTGCGAGCCGCCTCAACATCGTGGCAGCCATCCGCGATCTGCCCGAGACGGCCGCAAGCAACCCCGAGGCAGCGACCTGGCGCGGTTACGTGCGGGCGGCGCTGAACACGGCCGTGGCGGGCGGCTACGTGCCGCTGTTCGCGCTCGCCGCCTTCCGCCTCTCAGATTATTCGGAGCTGTTCCTGCTGGGACTGCTGGTGGGGCTGGTGGGGCCGTGGATCTTCGTGCTGCGGGGGCACAACTTCGGCGCACCCGCAGAGGAGCGGATCGCCGGGCAGGGTATCCCTCTCTGGCCCCTCATCTTCGTGCCGCTCATCCCTTTTATCTGGTGGCGCTCCTGGTGGTTGGGCTCACGCGCGATCGGTCGCCACAGGCAGGCACCTGGCTCGTGATCCTCGGCATTCTCCTGCCGCCCCTCGGGGTGGTGCTCGTGGCCCTGCAGGATCGCGCCCGCGCGATCGCGTGGGGAGCGGGAACTGCCGTGCTGGCGCTGGGGCTGGCGGCGCTCTTCCTGGAGTGGACGGCTGCAGCCGATCGCGATTTCTTCTTCGTGACGGGCGTCTCCCTGGTGTTCCTCTGGATCGCGCTCACGCTGCGCTATTTCCACGTGCAGGAGCGGGCTTCCTTCACGGCGGTGGCGGCGACGCTGCTGCTGTTCTGGTACGCCTTCCCCACAGGCGTCTTCGACTTCCTCACGGGCGAGCTGGAGGGGAACATCGAGCTTTTCTTCATAAGCGGCATCGTGATGGTGACGGCAGGGACGTTCCTGATCGTCTACAACGCCGATATCCTGTTGCCAGCGGTAGCGGCAGTGGGGACGCGGCTGGGGCGCATTATGCCGGCGGTGAAGACGGCCGTGGCCTACCCGCTGACAGCACGCATGCGTACGGGCATGACGGTGATGATGATCGGGCTCATCACCTTCGCCCTCATCATGTTCTCGACGGTGAACGAGAACTTCTCCGGTATCTTCCTCTCCGACAGCGCCAAGGGCGGGTTCGATACGCGGGTAGTGGTCAACAGCAACAATCGCACCGACGATCTGGTGGGCCTGCTGGAGAGCCGTGGCATCGATACTTCACCGATCGAGGCTGCGAGCGAGATGCGCATCGCCTTCGCCTTCGAGACAGAGGTCGCCGACCCCGCAGAAGCGGGTGTGTTCAAGACCATCACCATGTTCGGCGCGGACGAGGTGTTCTTCGAGACGGCGGCGCTCGAGCTGAAGGGGCACGCGAGCGGCTACGGCAGCGACGAGGCCGTCTGGGACGCGCTTGCCAGCGACCCCACCCTGGCCGTGGCGCCAGCCTTGCTCACCTCCGAAACAGGGCCCTTCGATGAGGGGCAGGGGGATCTGCTCAACCTCGATATCGATCTGGAGGATGGCTTCGAGCCGTTCACGCTCACGTTCCGCGATCCGGGCACGGAGCGGCACACCACGGTGACGGTCATCGGGCAGCTGGACGACCCGGGCGATGTGTTTTGGCCAGGCATCATCGTGCAGCAGCAGACGTTGCTCGAAGCGTTCCCCGATTCGGACGCGCAGACCTTCTATCTGGCGACGGCAGGCGGCACCGATCAGGAGGTCTTCGCCAAGTCGATCGAAGCGGGGCTGATCCAGGCCTCAGCGGAATCGCTGCAGAAGCTGCTGGACGACCAGCGCGCAGCCTCCTCCGGCTTCTTGCTGCTGTTCCAGGGCTTCATGGGGCTGGGGCTGATCGTGGGCATCGCCGCGCTGGGTGTGATCGCCTTCCGCGCAGTGGTGGAGCGCCGCCAGCAGATCGGTGTGCTGCGCGCGATCGGCTACCAGCGCGCGATGGTGGCGCTGAGCTTCCTGTTCGAATCCGGTTTCGTGGCGCTCTCGGGGATCACCATGGGGCTGGTGTTTGGCGTCTCCTTCGCCTGGGTGCTGTTTGCCTCGGGATCCATGGGCGAATCTGCGGCTGACGTAGACTTCATAGTCCCGTGGCTGCAGCTGGCGATCATCTGTGGCATCGCCTTCGCGGCTTCCATGATCATGACCTGGTTCCCTGCCCGAATCGCCTCGCGCGTAGCCGTGGCCGAGGCCCTGCGGTACGAATGAGCGCGCACCCGGAGCGGCCCGAGCTTCTGGGCACGCAGATCTTCGACCTCAGCGGGCGCGTCGCCATCGTGACGGGCGCGGGGCGCGGACTGGGACGCACGATGGCGCTGGCGCTGGCTGCGGCCGGCGCAGACGTGGCCCTCGCCAGCCGCACCCCGACCGAACTCGAAAGCCTCGCGGAGGAGGCTCGCGCCCTCGGGCGGCGCGTACTGGCGCTGCCCACGGACGTGACCTCACCCGAGGCATGCGAAGCGCTCGCGGCGGCAGCGGTCGAGCGGCTGGGCCGCCTCGACATCCTCGTGAACAACGCCGGTACGAACATACGCAAGTCCGCACTCGAGCTGACGCCGGACGAATTCGACTTCGTCATCGCGACGAACCTGAAGGGCTATTTCAACGGCAGCCAGGCGGCGGGGCGGCGGTTCGTCGCACAGGGTTCGGGCAAGATCATCAACGTCTCCAGCATCATGGGCAGCGTGGCCCTGCCCAACCAGGCGGCCTACGCTTCCTCCAAAGGTGGGGTCGACCAGCTGACGAAGGTGTTGGCGTTGGAATGGGCGACCGCCGGCGTGCAGGTGAACGGCCTCGCGCCGACCTACTTCGAGACCGAGCTGACGCGTCCCCTCTACGAAGACCCCGAGCGGCGCGCCTTCATTACGGAGCGCACGCCCGCGGGCCGCTGGGGCCAGCCCCACGAGCTGGCAGGCGCCACCATCTTCCTCGCAAGCCGGGCGAGCGATTTCGTGACGGGCCAGACGCTGCTGGTGGACGGTGGCTGGACAGCCTGGTAGCGCGGCGCTACCCGCGTCCGATCCGGGGCTCCCAGAGCGTGAAGAAGTAGCCGTCCGGGCCCATCAGCTGGCAGGTGAGCACACCCTCGTCTACGTGCGGCTTCTGGATGCTGACGTAGCCCAGCACGAGCGCGCGCTGGTGACGCGCGTCGACGGAGTCGACGCGCACGCGGACCTCCGCGCCGATGCCACGGGCCATGCCTTCGCTGCTCAGCGCCTGGTACCAGGGGTGGCCCGGGTAGGACTCGTCGGAGTGCAGCAGTATCTCCGCGCCGTCGAGCGCGAGCGCGGCGAAGCCGGGGTGGCGCGTGCGCAGCGTCGCGCCCGTCACGTCCGTGAGGAACGCCACGAAGCTATCGAGATCGGTCGCCCAGAGCACAACGCTGAGGGGTGCTTGTGACATTGCGGCACTCCCCTCTGGACTGGCGCTGGCAGGGGTCAGACCTCCCGTCAGGGGCTGTGCCGGACGCAATCCCCGGCGAGAGGGACAGCGGCGCGCTACGCGCCCGCGACGGGCCTGAAGCGGGGCACCGGCGCCTCGCCCTCGCGCTCCCACACGACTTCGACGGGCATACCCACGGCGATGCCGTCATTCTCGACGCCGACGATGTTGGCGGGCAGGCGTGGCCCGTCGTCGAGCTCGACGACGGCGATGTTGTAGGGGAGATCAGGCTCCCAGGCGGGGTGGTAGCGCTGGTGCATGACGGCGAAGGTGTAGACGGTCCCGCGGCCACTGACCTCCTGCCAGGCGAACCCCTCGCCGAGACAGGCGGGACAGGCGGGCGAGGTGGGGAGGCGCAGCTCGCCACAGACGTCGCAGCCGGCGAGCAACAGGCGGCCCTCCTCGCCGGCGGCGAAGAAGGGCTCCGTGAGCTCGTCGGGCTCGGAGACGGGCTTGAGCGGCGGGGAATCGGCCATGTTCGTGCGGCTCCGTCAGTTCGCGTGTGGGCTGAGGATGAGCGCGGCGTGATAGCTGAGGGCGCCACCGTTGCCGGTGACGAGGACGAGGTCGTTCTTCGCAACCTGACGCTCGCCGCCCTGCCCGCGGGCCTGGATGACCGCCTCGCTGAGAGGCGTCATCCCCCACATATAGTAGGCGGAGAGCTGCCCGCCGCCGGTGTTCGTAGGCAACGCGCCGCCGGGGCCGAGCTTGCCGTCCGCAACGAAGGGACCGCCCTCCCCCTTTGCGCAGAAGCCATAGTCCTCGAGGGTGACGAGCACGGTATAGGTGTAGCAGTCGTACACCTCGCAGATATCGATGTCCCGGGGACCAACGCCAGCCATGCCGAACACGGTCCCGGCGGCGATGCGCGCGCCCGTCTCCGTTTCGGGGGAATCGCCCGCGCGCCGCGAATCGCCCGGATGGCCCTGCCCCATGCCCCAGACGTAGACGGGTGGCTGGGACATCTCCGCAGCGCGATCGGGGGGGCTGACGATGACGGCAACGGCGCCGTTGGAGACGAGGCAGCAGTCGAGCAGGTGGAGCGGCTCCACGATCCAGCGCGAGGCGTGGTACTCCCCGATCGTGAGGGGATCGCGCATCTTCGCCATCGGATTCCTGGTAGCCCAGGCGCGTTCTGCGACGGCAACCGCGCCCAACTGGTCCTGGGTGGTGCCGTAGAGCGCCATGTGGCGGCGCGCGGCGAGGGCGTAGGCCGTGTTCGCGCCGAAGTGCCCCGCGCCCGCCGCCAGTCCGAGGATGCCGCGCGGCCCGGTGCGCCGCCCGGCGTTGCCGTAGGCCGCCGCCGAGGAGCCACCCTCGCGCAGGGGCGCATCGGCGAACACGCAGACGACGTGCGTGGCCATGCCCGCGTCGATCGCCATCGTCGCGTACTGCACCATCTGCGCGGCCGTGGAGCCGGCGGCGTTCATGTGGTTCAGCAGGCGCAGATCGCCGAGCCCGAGGGCGTTCTGGAGCTGGAGCCCGACGCCCGCACCCTGGAAGCCGGTGATGCCAGCGTTGATCAAGAGGCCGTCGATATCGGCCTTCGCGAGGCCAGCATCGGCGATGGCGAGACGCACGGCATCGACCGCGAAATCGGTCGAGCTTTTGCCGTAGATGCGCCCCATGGGGGTGATGCCGAGGCCGCTGATGGCCGCCGCGCCGCGCAGCCGGTGCGTCATGGCGGCGATTCTAGCGCAACCGCGCGCACGCTGCGTTACGCGCTAGAAGCGATACCACGCTAGAAGCGATACATTGCATAGTCACGCGCAACGATCGTATTGGGCAGATCCGTGACGACATCGGGAGTAACGTGCGTGAGCACGAGCTGCGCAGCGGCAGGCATCGCTGCACGCACCTCGGGAATATCGTCGACAAGGTTCATATGGATGGGGATCGCGCTGTCGCGGGAGGCACACTCCGAAACGAGCACACCGGCCCCGCGGGCGAGATCGAGGACGGAGTCGCAGAGGCGCGTATCGCCGGTGTAGGCGAAGTTCGTGCCGTTCAGGCGGGCGCGGTAGCCGAGGTTCAGCGAGAGCCGCTCGTCGTGCTCGACCGCAGCGGCCTCGATCGCGAGGTCGCCCAGGCTGGCGGATTCGCCCGAAACAAGCTCGCGCCACTCGATCGCGAAGCCGGTCTCGAAGAGCCCGGGGTAGACCGCCTCGCCGATCTCGCGAGCGAGCCGCGCAGTCTGCGGCGGCCCCACGATCGTGACGGGCTCGGCGCGGCCTTTGTGCTTCCAGTGCAGGAGCAGCGAGGGCAGGCCGAGGAAGTGGTCGCCGTGGTGGTGGCTGAGCACGACTGCCTCGATCGCGTTCGGATCGACGCCCACGCGGTGGAGGGCCATGAGCGCCTGGGGCGGCGCCTCGAAGAGGAAGCGGCGATCGGCGAGAAACCCGTTCCAGCAGAGGCCGCCCGGGGCGAAGGCGTTGCCGGTGCCGATGAAGGTAAGTTCGAGCGACATCGCACGGCCATCGTACTGCGCTCACGCACGCGACACGTCCACCCGCGTGCACGCCTTTCTGGCGCGCGCCCGCACGAGGCGGGACAATGCGACGATGACGGTACGCGCCGGCATCATCAACGTCACCGGCTTCGCGGGGATGGAAGTCGCGCGCCTGCTGTGGAATCACCCCGAGGCAGTGCTCGTGGCGGCCACGGGGCGGTCGCTGGCGGGGCGGAAGCTGGGTGAGGCGTTTCCGCACCTCGCCGCCTACGGGGACTTCCCCATCACCGGCGAGCTGGAGACGGAGGTCGATGTGGTGATCTCGGCGCTGCCCACGGGCGCGAGCGCGGAGGCGTGCGCGCCCCTCGTGCGGCGCGGTGCGCGCGTAATCGACATCGCCGCGGATTTCCGCCTGCGCGAGCCGGGGGCATTCGCGGAGTGGTTCGGCGCTGAGCACCTCGCGCCCGACCTGCTCGGGCGCGCCGTCTACGGACTCGCAGAGCTGTACGCGCCCGAGATCGCGGTGGCAGACCTCGTCGCCAACCCCGGGTGCTACCCCGCCACCACCATCCTCGCGCTCGCGCCGGCAGTGGCGGCGGGGCTCATCGAGCCGCGCGTCTTCGTGGACGCGAAATCGGGGATCTCGGGCGCAGGGCGGGGGAGCGGCAGCGGCTACAGCTACAGCGACGTGAACGAGGACGTCTCCGCCTACCGTGTGGCGAACCACAACCATCAGCCTGAGATGGCCCAGGAGCTCTCGCGGCTGCGAGAGGGGGCGGAGGTGGCCGTCACCTTCGTGCCGCACCTCGTGCCGATGACGCGCGGCATCCACGCGACCTGCTACGCGCCGCTCGCGGGCGCCGTCTCGCAGGCGGAGGCGCTGGCCATCTACCGCGACTTCTACGCAGGAGCGCCCTTCACGTCAGTGAGCGCTGCGCCCCCACACACGAAGCACACCTACGGGAGCAACGTCTGCCTTGTGCATCCCACGGTAGACGTGCGCAACGGCGCGCTCGTGGCTGTGGGCGTGCTGGACAACCTGATGAAGGGCGCCGCCGGCAGCGCGATCGAGAACCTGAACCTCATGTTCGGGCTGTCGCGGGAGGCGGGGCTCGACCGCCCCGCGCTCTTCCCGTGAGCGTCATGATCGCCCGCACGGGCAGCGCCACAAGTCCGGCGGGCTTCCGCGCGGGCGCTGCTTTCGCGGGGATCAAGACCTACGGTGAGGGGAAGCTTGACACCGGCATTCTCGCCTCTGACCGGCCCGCGACAGCGGCGGCGGTGTTCACCCGCAACCGGCTGCGTTCGGCCTGCATCGACGTAAACCTCGCGCGGCTCGCGGATGGACGCGCCCAGGCGGTGGTGGTGAACAGCGGCAACGCCAACTCCAGCACGGGTGAGCGCGGCCTGCGCGATGCTTTCCGCATGTCGGAGCTGGGGGCGGCGAAGCTGGGCGTCCCGCCCGAAGCGATGCTCGTGGGGAGCACCGGCGTCATCGGCCAGATGCTGCCGATGGACCGGATCGCGGACGGCATCAAGTCGATCACGCTGAGAGAGGACGGCGGCCCCGACTTCGCCCGCGCGATCATGACAACCGACCTCGTGCCCAAGCACTGCGCCACGCGCTTCGGGCCCTATACCCTCGGCGGCTGCGCCAAGGGATCGGGGATGATCCATCCGAACATGGCGACGATGCTCGCCTACCTCACGACCGACGCACCCATCGCCCGCGAGACGCTACGGGAATCCCTCAGGGAGGCGGTCGACCGCAGCTTCAACCTGATCACGGTCGACGGCGACACGAGCCCGAGCGACACCGCCGCGCTGTTCGCCAACGGCGCCGCCGGGGGCGACCCCATCGAGCGCGGTGGCGCGCACTTCGCGGGCTTTCGCGAGGCGCTGGACGCCGTCTGCGAGTATCTCGCGAAGGCGATTGCGCGCGATGGTGAGGGCGCGACGAAGCTCATCGAGATCACGGTGCGGGGGGCGGCCACGGAGGACAGCGCGCGGCGGCTCGTGCGCGAGATCGGCACCTCCTACCTCGTGAAGACGGCGGTGCACGGCGCGGACCCGAACTGGGGGCGGATCGCCGGCGTCGTGGGGCGTTCGCAGGTCGCGATCGTGGAGGAGGAGGTGACGGTGTCGGTCTGCGGGCGGCGGCTGTTCGAACGCCGGAAGCCGGTCGCGTACGACGAGGCTGACGTTTCGCGCGCGATGGCTGGCGAGACGGTGACGATCGAGGTGGGCCTGGGGGCGGGCGGCGCCAGCGCCACGGGCTGGACCTGCGATCTCAGCGCCGACTACGTGCGCATCAACGCCGATTACACGACGTGAGTGCTGCGGGACTGTGAGCAGCACGCGGTCCCTCGTCGTGAAGGTGGGCGGCAGCACCCTCGGCGCGGCGGACACAACCTTCCGCGACATCGCCACGCTCGACCGCAGCGGCGCCCGCCCCGTCGTCGTCCACGGTGGCGGCGCGGAGGCGAGCCGCTGGCTCGAAGCGATGGGCATCGAGAGCCGCTTCGTCGACGGGCTGCGGGTCACGGACGAGCGCGCGCTGCCGGTCATCGTGGCGGTCTTCGCCGGTCTCGTGAACAAGCGCATCGTGGCGGAGCTGAACGCCGCCGGGGCCCGTGCGGCGGGCATCTCGGGAGCCGACGGGCGGACACTGGAATGCGAGCGACGGCGGCCCGATCTCGGGTTCGTCGGCACGCCCGTGGCAGCGCGGGCGGAGGCGGTGCTCGCCCTGCGCGACGCCGGCTTCGTGCCCGTCGTGAGCCCCGTGGGTGTTGTGCCGGGGAGCTTGCGCGACGAGCTCGTGAACGTGAACGCGGACGAGGCGGCCGCCTGGCTCGCGCGCGTGACGGACGCCCGCGAGCTCGTGTTCCTGACCGACGTGGCGGGCGTTCGCGGCGCAGACGGCGCCGTCTTGCCAGAGCTCGACGCCACCGCGGTGCGCGCGCTGCGCGAGCAGGGCGTGATCGCAGGAGGCATGATCCCGAAGACGGAGGCATGCCTGCGCGCCGCCGCACTGGGCGTGCGCAGCCAGATTCTCGACGGGCGCGCGGCTGGCGCCCTGCTCGCCCGCGAAGGGCGCGGCACCGTCTTTCCGCCCGCGGACGCCCAGGCGCAGGCCTGAACGCGCGTCCCGCGTAGAATCGCAGGCAGGGCCTGCTTCATGCGCCCCGGGAGCCTGCGCTATGACCGACTGGATCGAACGCGAACGGAAGTACCTCTTCCAGAACTACGGCCGCCAGCCGATCGTCCTCGAACGGGGCGAAGGCTCGCACGTCTGGGACAGCGAGGGGACGGAATACCTCGACTTCGTGGGCGGGCTCGCAGTCACGGCGCTGGGACACGCGCATCCGGCCGTGGCGGCAGCCACAGCCGCGCAGGCGCAGCGGCTCGTCCACGTCTCGAACCTCTACTACACGACGCCGATGATCGAACTCGCCGAGCTGCTCGTGGAGCACTCGCCCCTGGACCGTGTGTTCTTCTGCAACTCCGGTGCGGAGGCGGTGGAGGCAGCGGTCAAGCTCGCGCGGCGCTGGGGACACGATGAGCGCGACGGCGCGCACGGGATCATCGCGATGGAGGACGGATTCCACGGGCGCAGCCTGGGGGCGCTCGCCGCCACGGGAACGCCGCGCTACCGCGAGCCCTTCGAGCCAATGCCGCCCGGCTTCACCCATGTCCCGTGGAACGATCTCGACGCCATCCGGATCGCAACGAGCGACACGACTGTGGCCGTCCTGATGGAGCCGGTCCAGGGCGAGGGCGGTGTGAACACGCCCGCCGAGGGCTACCTGCGGGGTGTGCGCGACTGGTGCGACGCGAACGGCCTGCTACTCATCCTCGACGAGATCCAGACGGGCGTGGGGCGCACGGGGACGCTCTGGGCGCACGAACCGGAGGGCGTCGAGCCCGACATCATGTGCATCGCGAAGGGGCTCGCGGGAGGCCTGCCCATCGGCGCGATCCTCGCGCGCGACGCGGTCGCAGGGCATCTCGTGCCCGGCGACCACGGAACGACCTTCGGCGCGAACCCGGTGGCGACGGCGGCGGGCGTCGCCGTGCTGCGCTACATCTTCGGGCACGACGTGCTTGCAGCCGTACGGCGCGCCTCGGACCGGCTGGTCGCGCGGTTGCGGGCGATGGAGGATCGCCTGCCGGCGATCACAGAAGTACGGGGCCGCGGCCTGCTGCTCGCCGCCAGCCTGTCCAGCGAGTCCGCCGCCGCCGTCGTGGACGCCTGCCGCGAGCGCGGTCTGCTCGTGAACAACGTCCGGCCCGATCGCATCCGCCTGATGCCCGCGCTCACCGTCGGCGACAGCGAAATAGACCGCGCCTGCGACATCCTCGAGGAGGCGATCCAGTCAGTGACCTCGTAACCGGCCTCGCCCTGGCGGCGGTCACGCTCATGGCGGCGACCACCGCCGGCGCGGGTGTACGGCTGCTGCTCGCCGCCCGCGCCGCCGAAGGCGCGCTGCTGCCACCCGCCGCACTCATCCTGGGTGGGACCGCAGCGGGCGCGATGGGCCTCGCCTTCGCGCCCTTCGCGCTGGCGGGCGCGCTCCCCACCGTGGCTGCCCTCACGACGCTCGCGCTCGCGGCAACCGTCCTCGCAGGCACGCTCGCAGCGTGGGCATTGCTGCGGCGGGCCGCCTGACGCTGCCGCACGAGCGGCGGGCGCGCTACGCTTGGGGGCACACCGAAGAAGGCAGGCTCGCGTGCCCACACTCATCCTCGCCTACAGCGGCGGACTCGATACCACCACTGCGATCACCTGGCTCACGAACGAGCGCGGCTACGACGTCGTCGCGCTCAATATCGACGTGGGGATGAGCCGCGAGCAGGTCGTGCTCGAAGAGCGCGGCCTCGCGGCGGGCGCGGCCCGCGTGACCGTCGTGGACGCGCGCGAGGACTTCCTGCGCTACTTCGCCTTCCCCGCGCTCGCGGCGGGCGCGCTCTACCAGGACACCTACCCGCTGGCGACGGCGCTGGCGAGACCGCTCATGGCGAAGCTGCTCGTGGACGCCGCGCACGACGAGGGGGCGGTCGCCGTCGCACACGGGTGCACGGGCAAGGGGAACGACCAGGTGCGCTTCGACATCGGCATCCGCACACTCGACCCCTCTCTCGAAATCGTCGCGCCCACGCGCGAGCAGGCGATGTCGCGGGAGATGGAGATCGAGTACCTCCAGGAGCACGGCATCGCGCTCGCGTGGGAGACGAAGGGATCCTTCAGCATCGATGAGAACATCTGGGGGCGGAGCGTGGAGGCGGGCCCGCTCGAGGATCCCTGGGCGGAGCCCCCGCCCGAGGCATTCGCCTGGACCTGTGCGCCGGAGGAAGCGCCCACCGAAGGTGTATATCTGGAGATCGGCTTCGACGGCGGGCTGCCGGCCACGCTCAACGGCGAGGCGCTCACGCCCGTCCCGCTGATCGAGCGCCTGAACGAGATCGGCGGGCGGCACGGCGTGGGGCGCGTGGACCACATCGAGGACCGCCTCGTGGGGATCAAGAGCCGCGAGATCTACGAGGCACCCGCGGCAACGATCCTGCACGCAGCGCACCGCGCGCTGGAGTCGCTGACGCTGGCCAAACAGCAGCTCCGGCTGAAGCGCCAGATCGCCGCCGAGTACGCCGAGCTGATCTACGACGGGCTCTGGTTCAGCGCGCACCACCAGGACATCGCCGCCTACATGGCGAGCACGCAGCGCCACGTGAGCGGCCAGGTGCGCCTGCGGCTCCAGCGCGGCAGTGTGACCATCACGGGCCGCCGCGCGGAGGCGTCGCTGTACGACCGGGCGCTGGCGACCTACGATCGCGAGGACGCCTTCGACCAGTCCGCGGCAGCAGGATTCATCGATATCTGGGGGCTACAGACGCGTGTGCAGGTCCACCGACAGATGCTGGACCAGCTACCGCAGGCGCTGCGCATCGCGCATCCCCGGGAGGAAACGCACCCGTGAACGCAGCGCCAGGCACTACCACGATTCGCTACCACGGCCCCGGCGAGGGCGCCGAGCTCTGGGGCGGTACGCAGGTCGACTTCGTCGTCGACTGGCCCGGGCGGCACGCGAAAGAGGTGGCGATCCTGCTTCAGGACGCCGCTGCCGCTGCGCTCGCGCGGGCCATCTCCGCCAGCGACGGCGAGGACTTCCGCAACGCCGCCGCGCGCGCCGTGGGGGAAGCCTGGCTGGCGGCGAAGGTCACACGGCAGGGGCGGCTCGATTCGTTCGTCGTCATCTCCGCCGCGACGCTGAACGAGCGCCCCGAGCTCGTCGAAGCGGCGCGCGCGATCAGGGCGTAGCGGAGCATGGCGGAGGAACGCAGACGCCGCATCCCCGTATCGCAGGCGGACCAACAGGGGGGCGGGAGCGCTCCCACGACCCCCGCGGACGAGCCGGCAAGCTGCGACTGCCCACGGCTCGATCGCAACGAGTGGCACGAGGTCGAGAGCGACTGGAGTGACATCGCTTTCGCGAAGATCGGAGTGCCGGCGCTCTTTGGCGTGCCCATTCGCTTCTGGAGCAACCGGCGCAAGCTGGTCGCGCGCGCGGAGGCGGCGGGCACGATCCCCGAAGACGCAATGCTGCTGCTGGGGCCGGGGCGCGTGCGACGCACGGTGCTGCTCGAAGTGGAGGACACAGACACCTCGCAGCGAGGGATCATCGTGCCCGGCGGCGTCGCCTGGACGCGGCTGCTGCCCGCGCCTTGGGGCCAGATGCGGAAGCTGATGAAGGAAACGCGGCAGATCGCGCGGGAGCGCTACGGGCGCAACCCCGAGACGGTCTGGGTCTGGTATCTGACGTGCCGGGCCTGCTCGTCCGAACGCCAGTTCGAGACGCTCTTCGTGGCGCACTACTCGCAACGGCGCGGAGAGCAGGAGACGGGATGACCGCCAGCGTGCACTTCGCTACGATCATGATGATGAAGCGTTCGATGCGCGTGGCTATGCGGCTCACCCTTCGACGGCCTCGCGGCGCGTAGCCGGCGAGGCCCCTTCCCCCACTGGCGCGACCACCTCCGCCTCCTGTTCCCCAACGCGAGGGCCCCTCCTCCGAGCGGGCGGATAGTCGGCTGAACAAAGGAGACAGACCCCATGCCAGATCGCTACGAGCCGCACACGATCGAGCCGAAGTGGCGCGAACGCTGGCGGGCGGACGGCATCGATCACACCCCCGACGACCACGAGCGGCCCGCGTGGTACGCGCTCACGATGTTCCCCTACCCGTCGGGCGACCTGCACACGGGCCACTGGTACGCAATGGCGCCCAGCGACGCCGCCGCGCGCTTCCGCCGCATGCAGGGCTACGACGTGCTCTTCCCCATCGGCTTCGACGCGTTCGGGCTGCCCGCCGAGAACGCCGCCATCCAGCGCAGCGTCGACCCGAAGGCATGGACCTACGGAAACATCGAGCGCATGCGCGAGCAACTGCACACAATGGGCGCGAGCTTCGATTGGAAGCGCGAGATCGTCACCTGCGACCCTGAGTACTACCGCTGGACACAGTGGTGGTTCCTGAAGCTCTACGAACAGGGGCTGGCCTACCGCGCCGAAGCGGCGGCGAACTGGTGCCCCGGCTGCCAGACCGTGCTCGCCAACGAGCAGGTGCTCGACGGGCGCTGCGAGCGATCGGACGACATCGTCGAACGGCGCTTCCTCACGCAGTGGTTCTTCCGGATCACCGACTACGCCGAGGAGCTGCTGGACTTCAGGGGACTGGACTGGCCGGAGCGCATCACCACGATGCAGCGCAACTGGATCGGGCGCTCCGAGGGCGCGAGCCTGCATTTTCCCGTGGATATCGCAGGCGTCGACGAGCCGCTGACGATCTTCACGACGCGTCCGGACACGGTCTACGGCGCCACCTTCATGGTCCTCGCTCCCGAGCACCAGCTTGTCGAGCGCATCACCAGCGACGGGCAGCGCACGGCCATCGCAGAGTACGTCGCCGCCACCGCGCGCACGCCGGAGATCGAGCGGCTCTCGACCGAACGCGCGAAAACGGGCGTCTTCACGGGTGCCTGGGCGGTCAACCCGTTCACCGGCACGCGTATCCCCATCTGGATCGCCGACTATGTGCTCGTGACGTACGGCACGGGCGCGATCATGGCCGTGCCCGCGCACGACGAGCGCGACTTCGCCTTCGCGCGGGACCACGGTCTCGAGATCACGCCAGTCTTCGACCATGACGAGGTCGACGTGACCGCGCCGCTCGCGGCAGCGTTCACGGACGGCCGCGCGATGATCAACTCGGGTCCGTTCGACGGCACGCCCGCGAGCGAGGCCATAGCAGCGGTGCTCGCCCATGCCGAAGCGGAGGGCACCGGCGAGCGCGCGGTGACCTACCGCCTGCGCGACTGGCTCATCTCACGCCAGCGCTACTGGGGCACGCCCATCCCCATGATCCACTGCGAAGCCTGCGGCGTAACGCCCGTGCCTGAACGCGAGCTACCAGTGCTCCTGCCCGAGAACGTGCAATTCACGCCCGCGGGGCAATCACCCCTCACGCAGATCGCCGAGTGGGTGAACGTCGACTGCCCCGCGTGCGGACGGCGCGCGCGGCGCGAGACGGACACGCTCGACACGTTCATGTGCTCGAGCTGGTACCAGATGCGCTACGTCGACCCGGACAACCCGGATCGCCCGTTCTCGCACGAGGCAGCGCAGCGCTGGTTGCCCGTGGACCTGTACACGGGCGGCGCCGAGCACGCAGTGATGCACCTGCTCTACACGCGCTTCTTCTGGAAGGCGGCGCGCGATATGGGCGTCGTGGAGGGGGACGAGCCCATGCAGCGCCTCTTCAACCAGGGCGTGATCGTGGGTCCCGACGGCAACCGCATGTCGAAGAGCCGCGGGAACGTGGTCGCGCCGGACGAACAGGTGGAGCGGCACGGCGTCGACGCGTTCCGCTGCCAGCTGATGTTCATCGGGCCCTGGGACCAGGGCGGCCCCTACAACCCCAGCGGCATGCCCGGCATCGTGCGCTGGCTCAACCGGCTATGGTCAGTGGCGGTCGAGCCGCCGCACGCCGGCGCGGACGGGGACGCTGCCGCAGGCCGCGAGCTGCTCGCCGCCACACAGCGCACGGTCCGCGACGTGACCAGCGACTTCGAGGGGTTCCGCTTCAACACCGCCATCGCACGGCTGATGGAGCTCACGACTGCGCTGGCACGGGCACGGGAGGCGGGCGCGGTGGAGGCCGACGCCTGGGAGCGATCGGTGGAAACGCTCATCCTGCTGACCGCCCCGCTGGCGCCGCACATCACCGAGGAGCTGTGGGGACGCTGCGGCAAACCCTACAGCGTCCACCGGCAGGCGTGGCCCGAGTTCGACGAATCGCTCGCGGCGGAGGAGACGGTCGAGATCGCCATCCAGGTGAACGGCAAGGTGCGCGAACGCCTGACCCTGCCCGTAGACACGGGCGAGGACGCAGCGCGCACCCGCGCGCTGGCCAGCGCGCGGGTGCGCGCCTGGACCGAAGACAAGGCGCCACGCCGCGTCATCTACGTGCCTGGCAAGCTCCTCAACATCGTCGTGTAGCGCCCGGCGCGGATCACTCCGAGACGCGCCCGACGACGATGATCATCAGGTAGAGCACGATGATCACGATCATCGGGCTGAGGTCGATCATCCCCGTCCGGGGCACGTAGCGGCGTACCGGCTCGATCAGCGGGTCAGTGATCTGCTGGACGATCCGCGCGAACGGGTTTGCGCGCGCGACAGGGAGCCAGCTGAGGAGGGCGCGCGCCACGATGGCGAAGACGAGTATGTAGAGGAAGACGGTGAAGATGGCTGCGATCTGGCTGTTCACGGCGCCGCTCCCAGTTCGCGCGAGCGTTCGCAGGCGGCGCGCACACACGCAGCCACGACCTCGCGGAAGCCACCCGCTTCGAGCTCGCGCAGCCCCGCCGCGGTGGTGCCGCCCGGCGAGGTGACGCGCTCCCGCAGCTCCGCGGGCGAGCGGTCGCTGTCGCGCGCGTAGCGGGCCGCGCCGTAGAGGGTTTGGAGCGTCATCGCCTCGGCCTGGTCGCGCGTCAGCCCGATCGCCACGCCCGCCTCCACGAGCGCCTCGATGAACAGGAACACATAGGCGGGGCCGCTGCCGCTAAGCGCCGTGGCCATATCGAGTTGTCCCTCGTCCTCAACGTAGAGCTCCCGCCCGATCGCGCCCAGCAGGCCGCGCACGGTCTCACGCTGGGAGCCGTCGACCCTGGCGGTCGCCGTCCAGACGCTCATGCCGGCATTGACGGCGGCGGGCGTGTTCGGCATGACGCGGACGATGCGTCCGTGCGCAAAGTGCGCGGCGAGCGTCTCGATGCGCACACCCGCCATGATCGACACGAGCAGCGCGTCACTGGCGAGGCGGGCGGAGAGGGTCCGAAACTCCTGCGGCTTGACCGCGAGCAGGACAAGGCTCGCGCCAGAAAGCACGCCCGCGCCCTCGGCGGCGGTGGCCACGCCGTAGCGCTTGGCGAGTGCCGTGCGGCGCTCGCCGATGAGCTCAATAACGGTGACATCGGCAGGCACGAGCACCTCGCGCTCAATGGCGCCCGCCAGGATCGCCTCGCCCATCACGCCGCCGCCGGCGATCGCGACGGTCACGGGAGACGCTCCTCCCCGCGCTCTCCAAACAGGGCACGGCCAACACGCACGAGCGTGGCGCCCTCTTCGACAGCCACCTCGAAGTCGTCGGTCATGCCCATCGAGAGATCGGGCAGATCGAAGCGTTCGGCAAGGAGGCGCAGGGCGTGGAATACGGGGCGCGCCTGCTCGGGATCGGTGGTAGGGGGCGCGATCGTCATGAGACCGCGCAGCCTGAGGTTGCTCGCCGAGCGGGCAGCCTCGACGAGACTCGCGAGCTCTCCAGGCGCGACGCCATGCTTCTGCGGATCGCCCGCGATGTTCACCTGGAGGAGCGCGTCGCGGGGCGCTGGCGCCGCCGCATCGAGCCGCACAAGCAGGCGCGCGGAGTCAACGGAGTGGATGATATCGAAGGCGCCGGCGGCTACCTTCGCCTTGTTCGACTGCAGATGCCCCACGAGGTGCCACACGGTGTCGACGCCCGCGGCCTTCGCCGTCTCGATCCTGGGGAGAGCCTCCTGGATGCGGTTCTCGCCAAAATGGCGGACTCCGGCGGCGGCGGCCGCATGCACCGCCTCGACAGAATGCCCCTTGCTGACAGCCACGAGCGTGACGGCGGCGGCGTCCCGATCGGCGCGTTCGCAGGCTGCGGCGAGCCGTTCGCGGACGCGGGCGAGGCGCTCGGCGACGCCCTCCCGAAGGGCGGGCACGTTCATACCGGCGGCAAGCGGCGTACCGCTTCTCGCTCGTGGCTGGCGTCGCAGGAGGAGAAGCCCACGGTTTCGATTCTATCCTCGCGAGGGACGCGACAGCGCGCCTACCCGCACTTGTTGTAGCCGCAGTTGCGGCAGAGAAGGCAACCCTCGCCATAGTAGAGGACAGAGCCGCAATCGGGGCAGCCCACGCCGCTCGCGACCATCTTGCCGTGCGCGAACGCGGGCTCGGCGACGCCACTGCTCGCGGCCACCTCGTAGGGCGGGATAAGCGTGGGCTGCACAGCTGGCTCGCGGTCGCCGAACTTCAGCTCCAGCCAGCGGAAGATGTAGTCGATGATGCTCGTGGCGATGGGAATGCGGGGGTTACCGGTAGGGCCGCTGGGCTCGAAGCGGCTGCCCTGGAGCTTGCTCGCGAGCACCGAGACGGGCACGCCGAACTGGAGTGCGTAGCTCGTGAGCATGGCGATCGTATCCATGAGCACCATCACCGTCGAGCCCTGCTTGCTCACGTTCACGAAGAGCTCGCCGGGGGTTCCGTCTTCGAAGAGGCCGACGGTCATGTAGCCCTCCTGCTCGCCGACGCGGAACTTGTGTGTGATCGACTGGCGCTCGTCGGGGAGGCGGCGGCGCACGGGGTGGCCCTTCTCGGCGACGAGCGCCTCGGCGGCGGCCACGGCTTCGGCGGCGGCACCCGCGTCCGCGCTCTCGCCGGCGTGCTTCAGCACCTGCAGATCGCGGGAGCCGTCGCGGTAGATAGTGATGCCCTTGCAGCCCGTGTCGTAGGCGAGCTGGTAGGCGTGGGCGACATCCTCGACGGTGGCCTCGTTGGGGAAGTTGATCGTCTTCGAGACGGCGTTGTCGGTGTTCTCCTGGAAGGCTGCCTGCATGCGCACGTGCGCCTCGGGAGCGATGTCGTGGGCGGTGACGAACACATCCTTCACCCAATCGGTCACGTCATCGCGCTCGGCGAGGTGACCGCCACGGGCGAGGAAGTCAATCAGCTCCTCGCTGTAGAAGCCTTCGTCCCGGGCGACGCGCTCGAAGTGCTCGTTCACCTCGTTCAGCTCCGTGCGTTTGGTGGGATCGTCCTTGTCGAGATAGTGGGAGCGGACGAAGGCGAGGGCGAAGACGGGCTCAACGCCGCCAGAGCAGTTGGCGATGATGCTGAGGGTGCCCGTGGGCGCGATGGTGGTGCGGGTGGCGTTCCGCAGGGGCGTGGGGCCCTCGCGGCCGCCGGGACCGTAGATCGACTGGCCCCACTCAGGGAAGGTACCGCGCAGGTCGGAGAGCTGGCGGGAGGCGTCGTCGGCTTCGCGCTGGATGAAGCCCATCACCTCGCGCGCGAGCGAGAGCGCTTCCCCGGAGTCGTAGGGGACGCGCAGTTCGAGCAGGAGGTCGGCCCAGCCCATCACGCCCAAGCCGGTGCGGCGGATGGCGTGCGAGGTCTCCTGTATCTCCTCGATCGGGTAGCGGTTCATCGTGATGACGTTGTCGAGGAGGTGCATGCAGCGGTGAACGGCGGTACCCAGCCGCTCGAAATCGACGGTGCGCGCGCCGGGCTCGCCGGTCACGAAGCGGGCGAGGTTGATCGAGCCGAGGTTGCACGAGTCGTATGCATAGAGGGGCTGCTCGCCGCAGGGGTTGGTCGACTCGATCGGCCCCCGCTCCAGCACGGGGTTCGCGCGGCCGTCGTTGATGCGGTCGATGAAGATGACGCCGGGGTCGCCGTTCTGCCAGGCGTTCTCGACCATCACGCGCCAGACCTCGCGGGCGCTCCGCCGCGCCACGACCTCGCCCGACTTGGGGTTAACGAGATCGTACTCGCCATCCGCGGCGAGTGCCTCCATGAAGGCATCGGTGATGGCCACGCTGATGTTGAAGTTTGTGAGCGTGGTCATGTCTCCCTTCATCCCGATGAAGCCGTCGATATCGGGATGATCGACGCGGAGGATGCCCATGTTGGCGCCCCGACGGGTGCCGCCTTGCTTGATCGCCTCGGTAGCGGAATCGAAGACAGTCATGAAGGAGACGGGACCGCTGGCGACGCCCATGGTGCTGCGCACGCGGGCATTCGCGGGGCGCAGGCGCGAGAAGTCGAAGCCGGTGCCGCCCCCTGACTTGTGAATGACGGCAGTGTCGCTGATCGCCTTGAAGATGCCATCGATGGAGTCAGGGACGGGTAGCACAAAGCAAGCGGAGAGCTGCTGCAGATCGCGACCCGCGTTCACGAGCGTGGGCGAGTTCGGCAGAAAGTCGAGGGAGGCGAGCAGCCGGTAGAAGTCTTCCTCGGCGGCGGCGCGGTCACTCTCGACACCACCGTAGCGCAGCTCTGCCTGCGAGAGGTTGCGCGCGACGCGGCGGAAGCACTCGTCGGGCGTTTCGATGGGCTCCCCCTTGCCGTCGCGTGCGACGATGCGGCGTTCCATGACCACGACAGCGTTCTCTGAGAGGGGAGCGGGCGCGAACCTGGCAGCGCCGGTCTCAGGGGCGGGCTCGGAAGTGGTGACCATGGGGTCCTCCAGAGTGGCTTGGAGTAGCGGATGCGATCTTTGGATAGAACAAATGTTCCGGAGGGCGACCTTAGCGGCGCGCGATCCGGGATGCAACCACCGTTCCGCTATCCCACCGAGCGCACGAGCGATACGGACCCGGGCGGGTCCGTATCGCTCGTGCGCTCAGCATCCTCGGGAAAGGGAAGCTGGAGGGTGCGTTCCTCGAGGGACGGGTCACGCCCTTCAACCAAGGCCTCGAGCGCGTCCTTGAGTGAATCGAGATCCGTGAAGGGGCGATAGACCGAGGCGAAGCGGATGTAGGCGATATGGTCGAGGCTGCGGAGCGCATCGACCGCGAGTTCGCCGACAACGGAAGATGGCACCTCGCCACAGTCATCGCGGAGGACGCGTGCCTCGATGGTCGCGACGATGGCATCGAGCTGGCTGGTGGAGATGGTGCGCTTGGCGCAGGCGGCGCGAAGCCCGGCGAGGAGTTTCTCGCGGTCGAAATCCTCACGACGGCCATCCTTTTTCACCACTTGAACGGTCGAGCGGAGGACGGTCTCGAGGGTGGTAAACCGCTCGCCACAGTCCGCGCACTCACGTCTCCGGCGTACGGCTGCACCCGTTCCGCGACTGTCCGTCACGTGGGATCTGTCGGAGTGGCAGAAAGGGCAGCGCATGGCCAGCGGGCGCATCATCGCCCAATATCTTGGGGTGCGTCAACCTGTCCGATACCAGATACGGGGCGTGGGAGCGGGACGTGCTACCGGCGGCGGCGCGCCTCATGGAACTGGCACGCTTCTGTGTCAGGCCAGGGCGAGAACACGCCGCTCCCCGGATGGAGGCACCTGCCCCGGCCAGCATCGTCGTTGGGGACGAATTCGTGGCAGCCCGTGCACGTCAGCTTCGGTTTCGCGCGTGGATCTCCGTGATTGCGTACGAGCGCGAGCAGGTCGCGCCGGTCAGGCGCCTGCCACGTGAGGGCGCGAAAGCCGTCGCCGCCGGAGGGAAGGGCGAGCGCGGCGGGGAAGCCGTCCGCCTCTGCGGACTGGCGGCGGCGGCGCGCCTCCGAGCGGCGGAGTGCTTCCACCCCCAAGCTCTCACGATCACGCTGACGGCGACGCTTGCGGCCCTTACGGCGGCCCATGGAGGCAGCGTAGCGGGGCGCTGCAGCCGCGTCGAGCGCGGCGCGGAGGCAGGCTCAGAACCCCGGCAGCCGTTCGCCCCGCGAGCTGCCCGCGACGGCCACCTCGTGCGCGAGCAGGGCGCGCTTCGTCTTGAGGCCGCCGGCGAAGCCCCTGAGCGCGCCGTCCGTGCCGACCACGCGATGGCAGGGCACGAGGACCGGCGCGGGGTTGCGGCCAGTGGCGGCGCCGGCGGCACGCGCTGCCCCGGACCGTCCGGCGCGCTCGGCGATCGCGGCGTAGGCGCGCGTCTCCGCGTAGGGGATACGGGCGATCTCGCGCCACACGCGCCGCTGGAACTCGGTGCCCTGCAGATCGAGCTCGACCTCGAACTGGCGACGCTCCCCCCGGAAGTATTCCTCGATCTGGCGGACCGCCGCCTCGAGCTGCGCGGCCAGCGCCTCCGTCTCGGGGCCAGCGCCGGCAGCTCGCTCGCCAGGCCAGAGCACAGCGCGCACTCCTGTCGGGGAGGCGACGACCGTCAGCTCGCCGATCGGGGTGGGGAGCGCTCGGGCGGCGATCGGCGTCAAGGGCAGCCTCCGCGGGGGGTACCCCGACAGGACTGTACTACGAACCTTCGAGTGGGGTGGCGCCGCAATCCGGCACGAGCCGTGCACACGCCCGTACCAGGACTCGCAGCCCCGGACAAGGCAGAGACCATCACGGCCTACGCTCAAGACCTGCGAACTTTCACGCCGGCAGTGGCGCTGATGGCAAGCGGGGCGATGTCGTGGAGGGCAACCGGGATGCGCACGCCTTCTGAGGCGGCGCGAAAGAGCGATGTGCCGCGGCGGTCGACCAACGAGCGTGCCGGGGGATGCGTCTGCCGCTCGAACGGCGTCAGCGGAGCAAGCAGGCAAGACGAAGAGCGCGCCGAGTACGCCTGGGGCGGCTGCCAAGACCATAAGGTCGGCGCGATGCGCCATCTCGATCAGCACGTCGAGACCGATATCGTCGAGCGTGCGGACGGTGGGCACGTCTAGCGATGAGGCCAGGGCGATGCGCAGCGGCGGCGATGCCGCGAACATCAGCCTCCACAGCCAGTTGTGAACCAGTCCACGCTGGTACCCCCGGCAGGAATCGAACCTGCGCACATGGTTTAGGAAACCACTGCTCTATCCCCTGAGCTACGGGGGCTGCTTGTATGAGAACCCGCTTTCGGTGAGGTGTCTACTGCCCCGAGGGGAGGGTGTGACCCGTCTCTCCCGCAGCGCACGCGAAGGCGGAGGCTAGACGGTTACCTCCCGCAGATCAGGGGCGGGCACGAGCGGCGCGACCGTGAGTCGCTGGACTTCGTCGACCGTGAACCCCGGCGCGATCTCGCGCAGCCGGAAGGAGTCACCGGTGGGTTCAAACAGACCGAGGTCCGTCATGATGAGCGTCACTACGCCGCTGGCGGTCAGCGGCAGGGAGCATCGCTCGAGCAGCCGGGGACGGCCGTCGCGCGTGGTGTGTTCGAGCAGGAGGAACACACGTTTGGCGCCTGTGGCGAGGTCCATCGCGCCACCGATGCCGCCGCCCTTGCGCCCGCTGATCCGCCAGTTCGCGAAGTCGCCGTTGACGGCGCCCTCGTACGCACCCAGCACGGCCGCGTCGAGCAGCCCCCGCCGGATGATCGCGAAGGCGTCCGCGTGATGCACGATCGAGGCGAGCGGCGTCAGCAGGACCGGCTGGGCGCCGCCATTGACGACGTAGGGCGTGGCCTCCTCGATGGTCGCGTTGCGCCCGTAGCCGATGACGCCGTTCTCCGCGTGAAACACGACCGTGCGGTCTTCGGGCACGAAGTCGGAGCAGCGCGTGGGAATGCCCACGCCGAGGTTCACGATCCAGCCGTCGCCGAATTCGGCGGCGACCCGCGCCGCCATCAGGTCGCGCGTGAGCCGCTTGCCCGCGCCGCTCACGACGATCTCGCGGAGGCGCTCGCCGGCATGAGCGGCAGAACCCGCAGCCTGCCACCCGCCTGCGGAATCGAGACGACCCGCTCGACGAAGATGCCCGGCGTATGGATCACATCCGGGTCGAGCGCACCTGCCTCGACGACCTCCTCGGCCTCGACGATCGTGCAATCCGCGGCGGTTGCCATGATGGGGTTGAAGTTCCGCTGCGCACGTCGGAAGACGAGGTTCCCGAACGTATCCGCTTTCCAGCAGCGCAGCAGCGCGTAACCGGCCGTGATCGCCTCTTCGAGCAAGTAGCTCCGCCCTCCGAACGTGCGTTGTTCCTTCCCTTCCGCCACCTCTGTCCCGACCCCCGCGGGCGTGTAGAAGGCAGGGATGCCCGCCCCACCCGCGCGGATACGTTCGGCGAGCGTACCCTGCGGCGTGATCTGCGCCTCGATCCCGCCCGCTTCGTGGAGGCGCTCGAGCTCCGTCTGTCGCGAGGGGTGGGTGGAGGCCGTGAAGGCGAGGAGCACGCGCCGCACACGCTTTGCCGCGACCAGATCGCCCGTCGTGGTCACGCCGTCTCCGCGCGGGCCACCCGCGCCGTTCGCGATGAGCGTGAGGTCGCGTGCTCCCTGCTCGTACAGCGCGCCGATGAGGTTATGGGGCGTGCCCGGCTCGCCGAAGCCCGCCACGAGGATGCTCGAACCGTCTTCGATGCCCGAGACCGCCTCCGCGAAGCTTGAGACAACCTTCGATCGCATCGCCGCTGACTAGCCCCCGCCGAGCCGGGAGAGCAGGTAGGCGAGCGTGCGGCCTCCGGCGTCGGGGTCGACCGGCATGATCGACGCCGAGAAGTCGCTCACACCCGCCTCCTGTAGCTGGTCGAGCGCAGCGTTGAGGACGCGCTCATCGCCGAGGATGGCGAGATCGCCGGGTCCTTCCGCGCCCTCGCGATCGAGCATCGCGCGGTACGAGGGGAGCGAGCCGTAGCCGGCGAGGATGCTGCCGACGCGCTCGCGTGCGCCGTCGGGATCGCTTGTGAGGGCGATGGGGAAGGCCGCCACGATGCGCGGTGCGTCCCGTCCCGCGCGCTCCGCCGCGGCCCGCAGCTTTGGCGCGATGTGCTCGGCGATCGTCGCCGGGCCGGTCATCCACAGGCTTGTGCCGTCTGCCTGCGCGCCCGCGAGCGCGAGCATGCGGTCGCCCATCGCCGCAAGGAGGAGCGGCACCGGCGTCGCGCCCGGCACGTCGAAGGTCACGTGCACGCGGTAGGTCTCGCCCTCATACTTCGCCTCCTCGCCACGCAGCAGGGGAGTGAGCGCACCGAGGTAGTCGCGCATATGCCGCGCGGGCCTCTCGAAGGAGAGGCCGAACATATCCTCGATCACGAACTTGTGCGAGAGCCCGATGCCGAGCGTGAAGCGTCCCCGCGAGGCCGCCTGTGCGGTAAGCGCTTGCTGCGCCATCGCCACGGGGTGGCGGGGGTAGCTGGGGACGACGGCCGTGCCCAGCTCAATGCGTTCGGTCTCGCGTCCGGCCACGGTGAGGGCCCCGATCGCATCCAGCCCGAAGACGTTCGGCATCCAGAGGCTGTCGAAGCCCTGCGCCTCGAGCTCCTGCGCACGCGCCACGAGTTCATCGATGTCCCGTGGACCAACCATCACGCCGATGCGCATCGCATACCTCCCGCAGGGGCGCAGACTACCAGAACCCGCCGCCCCTCACGCGTCCAGCCGCCCGCCCAGGCGGGTCTGCTTCACGCTGTTCGCTTACGATGGGGGCAGGTCGCTGTGACGCCCTCCGGAGGAATCGCCATGGATGGCTTCATCGACGTACACCATCACGTGCCTTCATCCGAGATCGCCGAGGCGGCGCAGCGGGCGGGCCTGCGGGTCGGGAGCGGATGGACCCCCGAGACGGCGCTGGCCGACATGGACGCGAATGGCATCGCCGCTGCCGTGCTCACACCTCTCGTGTTCGTCGCGGATGTCGCCCGCGCGGAAGCCGCGATACCGCTTCACCGCGCGACGAACGACTACCTCGCCGGCGTCGCGCAGCACTGGCCCCACCGCTTCGGCGCCTTCGCCACCCTGCCCCTCGTGGACGCCGAGGCCGCCCGCGCCGAGCTCGACCGCGCGCTCGACGAGCTCGGCATGGACGGCGTGCTCCTGCCCAGCGGCGTCGGCCCCGACCTCATCGGCGCGGAGCGCTTCGATCCCGTCCTGGCGGCGCTGGACCGGCGCGGGGTGACGATCCACCTGCACCCGACGGCCTCGCCGTCCGGCATCCCGAATCTTCCCCCCTCAGTCGTCGACTTCCCGGTCGAGACGACGCGCGCGATCGGCAGCCTGCTCGCCTCGGGCGCGTTCGATCGGCACGAGAATCTGACGTGGATCATGGCGCACGCGGGCGGCGCCTTCCCTTACATCGCCGGGCGCGTCGCCCGTTCCGACAGTGTCGAGCCGCTGCGCACGAATGCGCCTCTGGGCACGGCCGCCTACCTGGGACGCATCTACTACGACGTCGCCGTCTGCTGCCACCCGACCGCCCTCCCCAGCCTCATGACCGTGACGGACGCGGACCACCTCATCTTCGGTACGGACTACCCCGCCTTCTCCCGCGAGGACGTGGACGAGGCGATCGGCTGGCTGCGGAGCGAATCAGGCTTTGACGCCGCCCAACTCGACGCCATCGGCGCTGGCAACGCAAAGCCCCTCTTCCCCCGCCTCGCCGCGGCGATGGCGGGGGCGGGGGCGGGCTAAACCAGATCGCCCTGCGACCCCTGGGAGCGCCGCCGCCGCGGCGCACGCCGGAACGTGGCCAAAGGTGTCGTGCAAGCGGCTCTTAAGGCGGTGATCCGGGCGGCCGATTCCTCACCGCTCTTCTCGCGAAAGAGGACGTTGTAGCTCGCGTTGGAGTTGAAGGGCGGGTCGAGGTAGATGAGATCGACGCTCTCGTCGGGGATGTGGTCGCGGAGGA
This sequence comes from Tepidiformaceae bacterium, assembly GCA_963422605.2. Taxonomy (GTDB): domain Bacteria; phylum Chloroflexota; class Dehalococcoidia; order Tepidiformales; family Tepidiformaceae; genus UBA2991. The sequence continues at coordinate 1,652,473 of CAXXUF010000002.1, read as the reverse complement.
TACCGAGGTTATCGCCGAAGTAGAGGGCGTTCTTCCAGTCGGGGCTCGCCATCGGCGTTGAGTACAGGGCCTTGCCCGCCATCCCTTACCGGACCGCCGGGCCCGCCGGCAGCTCGACGCGATCGCCGGGGCCGAAGCCGTGGCGCGCGAACCAGCCGCCATTGACTTCGAGCGTGTAGCGGTAGGACTGCGCGGGCGACAGGAGGGCGAGGCTGAAGGGCACACCGTGCACGATCTCCAGCACCGTGCCGTCATCTGCCAGGTAGGCGATGTCGAGCGGGAGGGGCGTGTTCTTCATCCAGAAGCCGCCCGTCCACTCGTGCTGGAAGACGAAGAGCATGCCCGCGTACTCGGGCAGCGACTCGCGGAACATGAGCCCGCGCTGCCGCGCCTCCGGCGTACTTGCGAGCTCCACGGTCAGGGCCACGCCCCTCCCGTCGTTCCCGTGGACGGCCAGCGTAGCGGTCGGGAGGATGCAGCCCGCGGGGAGCTCGGTCCCGCAGCCGAGCACTCCTGCATCGGCGGCAACGCCGGGGATGATCGCAGCAGCAGGCAGGCGCGTCTCCTGCGCTGCGCCTTCCCCCGCCCGCACAATGAGCGCCGCCGCGACGATGAGCGCCACGGCCAGCGCCGCGCCCGGGTATCGCGCCACGTCAGCGGCCGCCGTGGCGGGCGACCCAAGAGGTGATGAGCCGGTTGGCGATGCTGATTGGCCCCGGAATAGATGGCAGGGCGGTCACCGGGAACCATTCCGCCGCCGCGATCTCCGCTTCTTCGAGCACGATCTCGCCACCTGCGTACTCAGCGAAGAAGCCGAGCATGAGCGAGTTCGGGAAGGGCCACGGCTGGCTGCCCTGGTACTCGATGTTCCGCACCTGTATCCCCACCTCCTCCTCCACCTCCCGCTGGAGCGCCCCCTCCACCGTCTCGCCTGGCTCCACGAAGCCCGCGAGGGCGCTGTACATGCCCTCGGGGAAGCGGTGGCTGCGCGCCAGCAACACCTCGCCGCCACGGTGGATGAGCACGATGATCGCTGGTGAGAGCCGCGGGAAGGTGAGCAGGCGGCACCGCGGGCAGCGCATCGCGCGCTCGCCCGCGAGGGGTTCAGTGGGAACGCCGCAGCGGCCACAGAAGCGATGCGTGCGCTCCCATTCCACGATCTGTACGGCACGGCCCGCCGCCATCCAGCGCTCGTCGCCCGCCAGCGCGTGAAACGAGAACAGGTCGGAGAAGCGCCAGCCCTCACCCGCCTCCGCCTCGTCCTCCACACCAGCGGCCCAGACCTGGCGACCATCAAGCGTGCCGATGAAGTGCGCCTCGCCAGTGATCCCCAGGAGCGCCAGCTGCTCGGAACCGGCCAGGCCAGCGTCGCCTTCGCGCAGGAGCACGCGGTCGCGCTGCACCAGCATCCACAGCGCGAGCTCATCGCGTTCGGCTGGTGGGACGACTCCGGGACGGAACATCACCGCGATCCGATCACATGGCGGCACCCGCGCGCAACCCCTGGCAGACGTTCGGACCAGCCCCATGCCTCGGCGAGAGACGCGAGGCTGTTCAGGTGCGAGGCTCCCAGGAGGAGAAACGCGCTGCGGCGATGGCGGCAGCCACCCCCCAAAGGGCCATGATCCCCAGGTGCTCCCACTCGAAGCCTGTACCGCTCTCGAAGGGGTTGAAGACCGTCTGGAGCGCAACCGAGAGGTGCTTTACGGGGAAGATGTCGCCGAGATGCAGCACCCACGCCGCCGTACCGGCATCCAGCCGGATGAAGACATCGGAGAGGAAGAGCAGCGGCAGAATGATCGCGTTCACGACCGCGGGCGCGGCCTCCGCGTTGGGGACGGCGGCGGCGACGGCCAGGCCGATGGCACAGAAGGCGAACGCGCCGATGACCATCGTCACGAACAGCGCGGGGAGGGTCGTGGTGGGAACTTCAACATCGTAGAAGACGCGCCCGAACGCCACCACGATCACCGACAGCGCGAGCATCACGATCGTCGTGTAGGCGATACGCCCGAAGAGGAAGGCCCACGGGGGCAGTGGTATCCCACGAATACGTTTGAGCAGCCCCGCGTCGCGGTTCTGCGTGAGGCTGATCGCCAGCACCGTATAGCAGGAGTTCACGATCGTCAGGGCCAGGATCGCGGGCACGTAGAAAGTCGAGCCGCTCACCACGCCGCCCTCGAACTCAATGTCGTCGTTCCCGAAGATGACGTTGAAGACAACGAGGAAGATGAGGGGAAAGGCGACGGTGAAGAACGCGGCTGTGGGGTTTCGCCGGAACGCACGTTCCTCGTACTTCACCTGCCGCAGGGCGAGCCACAGGGCGCTCATCGCGATTCACCCCTGCTGACCAGCCGGAGATAGACGTCCTCCAGCGAGGGGCGGCTCACGGTGAGCTCGTCCAGGGGGGCGGCAGCTTCGAGCGCCCAGCCCGTGAGAGTGTGCAGGTCGTGGGCGGGATCGGCGCTGGGGAGGGCCATCCACCCGTCGTCCTCCGTCGGGGAGAGGCCGAGCTCGGCGGGAAGCGCAACCCCCACCGGAGCGCGGAAGCGGATGAGCGTCTCGCCCTCGGTGGCCATGAAGCCGGCGGGGGTGTCCTCAGCCACGATCTCGCCCCGCACCATGATCGCTACGCGGTCAGCGAGGGCCTGCGCCTCGTCCAGGTAGTGCGTCGTCAGGAACACGGTTTTCCCGAGGGAGCGGAGCTGGCGAATCATCGCCCAGGCGCCCTGCCGCGCCGACGGGTCGAAGCCGGTGGTGGGCTCGTCGAGGAAGAGCAGATCGGGGTCGCCCGCCAGGCCGACGGCCACATCGAGGCGACGCTGCTGCCCGCCCGAGAGCCGGCGCACACGCTGGTCGTGCTGCTCCTCCAGCCCCACCAACGCCAGTATCCTGTCGAGCGCGAGCGGCTGCGGGTAGTACCCGCGGAAGAGATTGACCGTCTCCGCTACAGTCAGGTACGGCTCGAGTCCTGTGCGCTGCAGCACGATCCCCGTGCGCTCCTTGAGAGCCAGCTCGTGCCGCTCGGGGTCGAAGCCAAGCACGCGCACTTCGCCGCCTGAGCGCCTGCGGTGCCCTTCCAGGATCTCGACGGTCGTCGTCTTGCCCGCACCGTTGGGACCCAGGAGGGCAAACACCTCTCCTTGCCTGATGCACAAGTCGATACCGCGCAGGGCTGCGATATCGCCGTACTGCTTACGCAGTCCGCGCACCTCGATGACGGCCTCGCTCATACACTATCTTACCACGCGGCGCTCTTACAGGCACACCAGCTACGACGCGGAGGATGATGCACAACAGCGCGAGCATCTCGGGAACGGGCTGCGTTACTCCGTCGCCGACTGGCGGCACAGGCTGCCCGGCCATTCGAGGATGCTCCGGTCCGCGGTCACGATCTGGTAGCCGCCCGCCAGCGCGGTGGCGACGATGAGGCGATCGGCAGAGTCTCCGGGCAGGAGCGCGGCGCGAATTTCGATCTCGCCGTCAACGGGGAGAGCGACAAAGGCCATCCGCGAGCAGGCCCGTTTCGCCACGAGTCGATGTCAGTCAGGAAGTCGAGGCGTCCCTTGTCGTGCAACGATTTCCCAGAACGTAATCGCGGATACGGCACATGTGTGCGCCGGGCCTCGGGGAGCCGCTCGTTTCCATGGCGTCCTCCTGTGTGCTTTCGCTGGCTTCGATAGCACACGCCCCGTGAGCATAGTCATGACTATGTCACCCAGGATCCTGCCCGCATGGCGGTGCCTGTGCGCACGTACCGTGAGCGGGCGATGCCTTTCCGGAAGCCTGCGCGGCCCTTGCGCTCGCCCGGCTCCGCCCAGGGGCGGGCGTGGTTGTGACGGTCTGGCGTGATCAGGAACATCCAGAGCGGGCAGTAGCCATTATTCCATCAATCCACACCCTGATGTGAAGGTTCTGGTGGGTGGCGTGGTGGGCGATACTGGACTCGAACCAGTGGCCTCGTCGGTGTGAACGACGCGCTCTAACCATCTGAGCTAACCGCCCGCGCGCCTTCGGAGTCTAGGACGGTCCCGCGCGCTCCGCCACTGCCGACGCGGGCGGGCGTTTGAAGACGGCGGCACGGCAGCGGATAATGGATGCGGGCCGAAGTGGCGGAACAGGCAGACGCGCTACGTTCAGGGCGTAGTGTCCCTTGCGGGCGTGTGAGTTCAAATCTCACCTTCGGCACCAACATCCTGTGCGCCAGTAGCTCAGTGGATAGAGCGCTACCCTGCGGAGGTAGAGGTCAGAGGTTCGAATCCTCTCTGGCGTACCAAGTTCCCCTCGCCGCCCCTGGCTCGAAGTGCAGTGCGCCCGCCAACTTGACCCTTCGCACTCCAGACGCTCACGCCGGCGGCGTAGCGACTGGTCGACGGCCTCGGGTGATGAGGCTGCCGCAGCCCTGTTTCTGTCGCTTGCTGCGTCTTGAGAAACAGCGCACTACTCGGCGTCATCACAGATGGCTGCCGACGCAGTAGCCACCCATGACTCAAACCAGCCGCGGAGTATCCGTGGGCTTTCGCACCCTTCTCTGGGCGTTCGCTCTCGCACTCCTTTTCACCATCCCTACACTCGCGGCGCGCAACGCTCGCACTCTCCCGACCGTGCACGTGAACCCCACAATACCCGAGTACATCGGCATCGAGACCGCGGTCAAAACTTCAAGCGGCGGCCCCCAGAGCATCACCGCCGACGTTCCCGCCGGCGAGGACGGCGACCTGCTCATCGCCGCCGTCGCCACCGACCGCGAGCGTGTGCTGGCAACACCCGACGGCTGGACGCTCATCGACAGCGGCCTCGCTCACCAGCTGCAGGCGACCCTCGCCATCTGGTACCGCGTTGCCAATGGTTCCGAGCCCGCCAGCTACGATTTCACCTGGACCGGTGGCAAGCGTCAGGCCATCGCCTCCATACTCCGCTACCGCGGCGTAGATCCCGACGACCCCATCGGCTCAGTCGCCTCCGACACCGATGAGACCAACCAACCCGCCGCCCCCAGCGTCACGAGTGTGCCTACGGGGGCGCGCATCCTGCGCGTCTACGCCGTCGATGGCGGCGACCTCACCGCCAGCGACGGCTACCCCGCCGGACACGATGGCCGCTTCTCCCTTGGCAGCCGCGGCAGCACTGGCGTCGGGGCGGGCGCCGCCGACACCGTCCTCGCCGCCCCGGGCTCGAGCGGCATCGCCTCCTTCGACCTCGACGAGACCACGAAGGAGGAGTGGCGCGCCGTCACGATCGCCATCAACCCCCCGGCAGCGTCACCGACTCCTGCTCCAACTCCCGCTCCGACTCCTGCCCCAACTCCCGCTCCGACTCCTGCCCCAACTCCCGCTCCGACTCCTGCCCCAACTCCCGCTCCGACTCCTGCCCCAACTCCCGCTCCGACTCCTGCCCCAACTCCCGCTCCGACTCCTGCCCCAACTCCCGCTCCGACTCCTGCCCCAACTCCCGCTCCGACTCCTGCCCCAACTCCCGCTCCGACTCCTGCCCCAACTCCCGCTCCGACTCCTGCCCCAACTCCCGCTCCGACTCCCGCCCCAACTCCCGCTCCGACTCCTGCCCCAACTCCTGCCCCAACTCCCGCTCCGACTCCTGCCCCAACTCCTGCCCCAACTCCTGCCCCAACTCCCGCTCCGACTCCTGCCCCAACTCCCGCTCCGACTCCTGCCCCAACTCCGCCAACTCCTGCCTTCGTTGGCGTCGAGACGCAGATCAAGCCAGCACGCGGCGGACCCCAGAGCATCTCCGTCAGCGTCCCCGCCGGAGAAAGCAGTGACCTGCTCATCGCCGTCGTCGCCACCGACCGCGAGCGTGTGCTGGCAACACCCGACGGCTGGACGCTCATCGACAGCGGCCTCGCTCACCAGCAGCAGGCGACCCTCGCCATCTGGTACCGCGTTGCCGGTGGCTCCGAGCCCGTCAGCTACGACTTCACCTGGACCGGTGGCAGGCGTCAGGCCATCGCCTCCATACTCCGCTACCGCGGCGTAGATCCCGATGACCCCATTGGCTCGGTAGCCTCCTCCACCGGTGAGACCAACCAGCCAGCGGCTCCAAGCGTCACGAGTGCGACTGCGGGGGCGCGCATCCTGCGCGTCTACGCCGTCGATGGCGGCGACCTCACCACCAGCGACGGCTACCCCGCCGGACACGATGGCCGCTTCTCCCTTGGCAGCCGCGGCAGCACTGGCGTCGGGGCGGGCGCCGCCGACGCCGTCCTCCCCGTCCCGGGCGCGAGCGGCGTCGCCTCCTTCGACCTCGACGAGACCACGAAGGAGGAGTGGCGCGCCGTCACGATCGCCATCAACCCTCCGGCAGCGTCACCGACTCCCGAACCGATGCCCAAGCCACTGCCCGCTCCGACTCCAACTCCAACGCCAACTCCTGCTCCAACGCCAACTCCCGCTCCGACTCCCGCTCCAACTCCAACGCCAACTCCCGCTCCAACACCGGCACCAACTCCTGCTCCAACGCCAACTCCCGCTCCAACACCGGCACCAACTCCTGCTCCAACGCCAACTCCTGCTCCGACTCCCGCTCCAACATCGCCAACTCCTGCCTTCGTTGGCGTCGAGACGAAGATCAAGCCAGCACGCGGCGGACCCCAGAGCATCACCGTCAGCGTCCCCGCCGGAGAAAGCAGTGACCTGCTCATCGCCGTCGTCGCCACCGACCGCGAGCGTGTGCTGGCAACACCCGACGGCTGGACGCTCATCGACAGCGGCCTCGCTCACCAGCAGCAGGCGACCCTCGCCATCTGGTACCGCGTTGCCGGTGGCTCCGAGCCCGTCAGCTACGACTTCACCTGGACCGGTGGCAAGCGTCAGGCCATCGCCTCCATCCTCCGCTACCGCGGCGTAGACCCCGACAACCCTGTCGGCTCGGTCGCCGCCGCCACCGGTGAGACCAACCAGCCAGCGGCTCCAAGCGTCACGAGTGCGACTGCGGGGGCGCGCATCCTGCGCGTCTACGCCGTCGATGGCGGCGACCTCACCACCAGCGACGGCTACCCCGCCGGACACGATGGCCGCTTCTCCCTTGGCAGCCGCGGCAGCACTGGCGTCGGGGCGGGCGCCGCCGACGCCGTCCTCCCCGTCCCGGGCGCGAGCGGCGTCGCCTCCTTCGACCTCGACGAGACCACGAAGGAGGAGTGGCGCGCCGTCACAATCGCCATCAACCCTCCGGCAGCGTCACCGACTCCCGAACCAACGCCCAGGCCGCTGCCCGCGCCAACATCGACGCCTGCTCCGACGCCAGTGCCCGAGCCAGTCGAGCCGGTGGGGCCTGCCTTCATCGGTGTCGAGACAGCGGTCAAGATGACAAGCGTCGGAGCCCAAGACATCACCGTCGACATTCCTCCGGGCGAGAGCGGCGACCTCCTGATCACCATTGTCACGGCCCGATCCGAACGCCTCCTGACGGCGCCTGCGGGCTGGACGCTCATCGACAGCGGCCTCGCACACGAGCAGGAGGCGACCCTGGCCGTCTGGTACCGCGTCGCGGACGGCTCCGAACCCGACAGCCACACCTTCACCTGGGCATGGGGCAGGAGTCAGTCCGTGGGCGCAATCCTCAGATACCGCGGCGTCAACTCCGCCGACCCCATCGGCCCGACCGCCTTCGCCACCGGCAAGACCAATGAGCCGGCTGCTCCGAGCGTCACGACCACAGCAGCCAGCACGCGCATCCTGCGCGCCTACACGGTCAGCGACGGCGACCTCACCGCCAGCGACGGCTACCCCATCGGACACAATGGCCGCTTCTCCCTCGGCAGCCGCGGCAGCACTGGCGTCGGGGCGGGCGCCGCCGATACGGTCCTCGCCGTCCCGGGCACGAGCGGCGATGCCCCCTTCGATCTCGAACAGACAACGGAGCGGGCATGGCGCGCCATCACGATCGCCATCAACCCCCTTGCAGCGTCACCGACTCCCGAACCGACTCCTGCCCCTACTCCCACTCCAGCGCCACCTCCAACTCCCACGCCGACGCCCGCGCCGACCGTCGCCCCCAGGCCAACCCCAACGCCTACACCAGCTCCGACCCCAACTCCCGCGCCTGCGCCGACCGTGGCGCCCGTACCAGCTCCAACTGCGGCTCCCTCTCCTGTCCTTACACCAGCTCCGACTCCAATTCCCTTGCCTGCGCCGACCGTGGCGCCCGTACCAGCTCCAACCGCGGCTCCCATTCCTGTCCCTACGCCTACTCCAACCGCGACTCCCGCGCCAAGCTCCACTCCGACCACGACTCCCACACCCTCACCAACGTCGACCGCAACTCCGACGCCGGTACTCGCCAGCCCCATCCCAACATCGACGCCAGCAATCTCTACCCCACCCCCGTCCCCCACAGCAGACGCCAATCCTGTGCCGAACGAGCAGATCGCCACAGCTACGCCAGCAGCGCAACCTGCGATAACCCCGGAAGAAGAGCCGCCAGCCGCAACAGCCGAGCCACTTGCAGGGACGCCAGTCACAAGCGTCGAGCCCGACCCCACGACACCACCCACACGGGGCGCACCCGCCGAGTCAGCCGCTCCACGCGTGCTCTACGTGTACAACACGAACGGCGGTACCGGGCTGGCGACGAATATCACGCTGGCGATTCTCTCGTTCACGGTCAGCGCATGGGCCACTTCACTCGCGCTGCAGCTCGCGCGCCACGCCCTTCGCTCCCGCCGCGTGCACAAAGCCGGAGACTAGGCGATTTCGCCGCGCGCCCAGCGAGCCGTCGCCGCGCGTCCCCGCACGTCCATGATTTCGACGCGCAGGGCCTGGGGACTCTGGAGATAGGCCCAGCCACCAGTCCTCCCGTCGGGCCCGACGCCCGCAGCCTCGACCGCCTGCCCCAATCCCTCGAGCCGTGCGATCTCAGCGTTGACGTCTTCGACGTGGACGCCGATGTGGTGAAGCTGCGAGCCCGGCGTTGCCGCCCAGACCGAATCCGGTACCGCCTGGAGGACTTCCAGGAAGAGCGGTCCTTGCTGCGAGTACACCACCGAGAGTGCGAGCGGCCGCACGCCGCGGGCGTCGCGCACCTGCAGGTCGAGATGGCGGGGAGTCGTCCAGGTGACGCCGTAGACCTCGCCGACCTCCTCCATACCGCGCTGGAGGCCGGCGGCCACGAAGGCGATGTGGTGGATGTCCTCGTGGCGGATCATGTCCGGTCTTAACCGCCCCCAATAACCGACACGATGAAGCTGATGACCTGGACCAGGATGAAGATCGCCAGGAGCTTGGACCACCAGGGGAGGCCCAGGAAGAACTGCCACGGTGATTCGGGGCGCTCTGGACGCGCCGGGCGCTCTGGACGCGCCGGGCGCTCGGGGCGCCGTCCAACGCGCTCACGCTCACGGTCTTCGGGGGTGGGCGAACGGTCAAACGGGGTCGCTGGCTCCGGGGGCGAGGCCGGGGGGTCGAGCGGATCGAGCCGCGGGTCGGAGGCAGCGGGGCCGAAGGGCGCGGGCGCGTTGCGCGTCTGGCCGCAGCCAACGCATTGCGCGCCGTCCTCGCCGTCCTGCTGGCGCCAGGCGTGGATGCCGATGACGTGCATGAGGCGCTCGGAGAGCGTGGGCATGCCGAGGGAGGAGCGGTACGAGCCAGCCGGCGGCGCGGCAGGGCGGGAGGCAGCGCGAGTAGCTGTCGGTTGCCGGGCGGGCACTTCGGGCTCCCTCGCCGGCGCTTCGGGCGGCGGGGGGGCGGGAGGCGGCTCCGGGGCGACGAAATCGCCGCGCGCGAGCGCCTCCGCGAGGGCGCGGCGGCCATCCTCGGTCGTCTCACCCTCCTCGGAGATATCGTTCGGGAAGCGAGCGCTGACGGTCGCGATCTGCTCGTCGGTGTACGCGCTCAGGTCGTAACCGCGCCAGCGCATGGTCTCGCGGAGGCGGCGCACCTTAGGCGTGTCGAGGCGCGGGCTCGGCCGCGGACCGCCACCGCCCAGCCCGAGGGCTCGCAGCAAGCGGCTCATTGGAGCGCCCCCCGGACGCGCCTACGCGGCCAACGTGGGTAGTGGAGCATCATCACCCCCTCATCCTACAAAACACTGCGCTTGGGAACCTTTACCCGCACGACGGGGAGCGCCTGCCTCAGCCGCGCGTATGGAACGCGCGCTCGAACTCGTACCAGCCCGATCCCTTCACGCGCAGGGGGATGCCTTCCGCACCCGCGAGCGTCTCGTTGTGTTCGACGCGGCCATCCCAGGCGTTCGGGTCGCGCTGCCACTCGTTGAGGACGCGCTCAGCCTCCTCGTAGCTTTCGGCGTCGACCTCGTAGATCGCGAGGTAGTCGGCGGCGGTCTCGCCGCCCCCGTGCGGGCCCCGCAGCTTGTACACGGTGCCGCTGAGGAAGTTGGGGCAGAGCGCCGTGTCGTACACATGCTGACCGAGGTACCACGTATCGAACAGCTCCTGCTGATCGGGGGCGGGCGGCTCGACGAGCCCGATGAGGATGAAGCGCGCCATACAAGACCTCCTGCCGGCGCGAAGCCAGCGCATCTACGGGCACGGTAGCACGCGGCGCGGCGGCGCGGCGCACACGGCGGCGCCACGGCAGAGCCAGTGAGTGGGAGGGGCGTACGATTGCGGTCCATCCCATGCGAGCACCAGGCCGGAACGCGACTCCCCCGCTCCCCCGCGCCGGCGGGGCGCGCACGGCATGAACGCCATCCCCCCCTCCACGGCCGACACGCGGGCCTATCAGGCGAATATCGCTCGCTTCTACCTTTTCCGCTTCTTCGTCGATTTCCAGCTCTGGCTTCCGATCTGGGCCGTCTACCTGACCAATGAGCGCGGGCTTTCGCTCACCCAGCTCACGCTCCTGGATGCCCCGTTCTGGTTCCTGCTCATCGCGATGGAGGTGCCGACCGGCGCCATCGCGGATCGCTGGGGGCGGAAAGTCTCGCTGAGCTATGGGGCATTGGCGAACGCGATCGCGGTGGTGATATTCGGCCTTGCCGGGAATTTCAGCATCCTGCTGGCCTCCTACCTTGTTTGGGCGGTGGCGGTCACTCTGTACTCAGGCGCCGACTCTGCCTTTGTCTACGATTCGTTGCGTGCCATTGGCCGTAAGGATGACTACCAGAGGGTGTGGGGGCGGACATTCGCCGTGAAGTCCGCGGGGGCGATCCTCGGGCTGGCCGCTGGGGGGTGGCTCGCGGAACTGGTCGGTCTCTGGGTACCGGTGGTCGCAAGCGGAGGGCTGATGGGTATCGCGTGGCTGGTCAGCTTCAGTTTCAGGGAACCACCCCGTCTCGCCGAGGACGAGGGCCAGGCGAGCTACATTGAGGTCACGAAGGACGCCTTCCGGGTGGCGTTCGGGCGGCCCGCGGTACGCATGATGATGCTGCTGATGGCTGTTGTTATGGGTGTGGGCGTGAGCATGACGATCCTCCAGCAGCCCTTCCTGGACGGCCATGAGGTGCGCTACGGCTTCTACGGCTTCTTCCTCATACCGGGCCAGCTCCTCTCGATCGCTGGGGCTCTGCTCGCGTACCGCGTCTCGGAGATGCTCGGCCTAAGCCGGGTTATCCTGTTAATTCCGGTGGCCGTTCTGACGACAGCGGTGGGGCTTGGGGCGATCGACCACCTGGCGGCATTCGCGTTCTACCCGCTCACGACGGCGGTGTTCGCGATGAGCTTCCCCATAATCTCGGACTACCTGAACCGCCGTATCCCCAGCGCCAACCGAGCGACGATCCTCTCGATCCATAGCATGCTCCTCAGCCTTGTCCTGGTGGGCATGGAGCCACTGCTCGGAGTAATTGGGGACTGGCGCGGGCTGCCGATGGCGTATCGCACAGGCGCCGTCGTGCTGGCAGTGGCGGCAGTACCGCTGCTGGCGCTCTGGCTGCGGGAACATCGCCGCGAAACGCCATCCGACATGGAAGAGGAAGGCGCGGACGCCGCCGAGACCCGGACCGAACCCGAGGCGCCCTAGCTTTCGCCAGCCTCCATCGCGGCGAAGCGCTCGCGTGCGAGCTCGAAGATGTGGCGGTTCCCCGCCGTCCACGTGATCGTGAGCTGACAGCGACGGATGCGCCAGCCGTCGGGCGCGCGCACGAGCCTGTTCGTGTAGTACCCGCCAAGCGTCAGCGAATTGTCGCCCTTGTCGTTCGGGAGGTAGTGCTGCGCCTGCATGTAGGAAACACAGGTGGCCTCGTCGCCCTCGACCGTGATGACGTGGTTCGTACTGATGTGCTGAGTCGCCTGGAAGCCGCTGAGCCCGGCGCGGACGCCCGCGACCCAGTCGCCGGCGCGCATGGTCTGCGGCTCGCCCCCGCCGAACGAGGTGAAGTCGATCTCGACCTCGTCCGTGAAGCACGAGCGGTAGGCGTCCCAGTCGCGCCTGTCGATGCCGGTGGCGTAGCGGATGACCGTAGCGCTGATCGCCTGGCGATCGAGGATCGTGCGGAGGGCGTCGTCGCTCATGGCAACCTCGCGGGCGGCTGTGCGCGGCGACAGTGTAGCCGCGCACAGCCAGCGCAGCACCTAGGCACCCGCGAGCCGTTCCACGAGCAGCTCCCGGACGCGGCGGCGCTGAACCTTGCCCGAGGCGGTCGTCGGGAGGGCATCGACACGCTCGACGGCGGCAGGGATCTTGTAGCCCGCGAGGCGGCTGCGGAGGAGCGGCTCGATCCGCGGCAACTCGACCGGCTGCCCCGAGACGACGGCGGCGGCGACACGCTGGCCCCACTCCTCATCGGGCAGGCCGACGACGGCGGCGGCCTCGATGCCCGGGTAGGCCAGCAGCGCCGCCTCGACTTCCGCGGGGTAGATGTTTTCGCCCCCGGAGACGATGACGTCGTCGCGGCGGTCGAGGACGGTGAGGAAGCCGTCCTTGTCGAGCACGCCGATGTCGCCCGTCTGCAGCCAGCCACCGGTGAACGCGGCGGCGGTCGCTTCCGGATCGCGAAAGTAGCCGGGGGTGACGGCGGGGCCGCGGATCAGTATCTCACCGGGCGCGCCCGCGGGGGCGTCGATACGCACGTCCGCCGAGAGCAGGGGGCGGCCCGCCGAACCGAGGCGGGACATAGCCTCGGAGGGAGCGAGCGTCGTGACCTGGCTCGCGGCCTCGGTGAGCCCGTACGTCTGCACAACGGGCAGCCCGCGCGCGGCGGCGCGGTCGAGGAGCGCGGGCGGCACGGGCCCGCCGCCGACGAGGACCACACGCAACGCGCCGTCGAAGGGCGGTCCGCCAGCATCGAGCATGCGACGCAGCATGGTGGGCACGACCGAGAGGAGCGTAACCTCGCGGGAGCGCAGGGCGGCATTGACGGCCTCGGGGACGAAACCGGTGTGGAGTTCGACCGTGGTCCCGTAGATGGCGCTGCGGATGGGGATGGAGAGGCCACCCACGTGATGGAGGGGCAGGCAGGCGAGCCAGCGGTCACCGGGGTCGAGACCGAGGTTGAGGGCCGAGGCACTCGCGCTCGCCCAGAGGTTGCCGTAGGTAAGCATGACGCCCTTCGCGAGGCCAGCCGTGCCCGAGGTGTAGACGATGCTGTGGCAGCTGTCCGCGTCGTGGGCGTCCACGAGCGCGGCTGTCTGCGCCGCCGGCGGGAGGGGCATGCGGCGAGGGGCAGGGAGAGACGCGATCCTGGCGGCGGCAGAGGCCAGCGCCTCGCGAGGACGGTCGCAGAGAACGACGGCAGGATCGGCGTTCCGCAGCTGTCCTGCGAGCTCGGCAGCTGTGAGCCGGACGTTGAGCGGCACGAAGATGGCGCCCGTGAGCGTGGCGGCGTGCATCGCGACCACGAAGTCGGCCGAGGCGCCGGCAACGACAGCCACACGCTCGCCGGGCGAGGCTCCCGCGGCGGCAAGCGCGTTCGCCTGGCGGACCGCGTAGTCGTAGAGGGCGGCGTAGCTGAGCCGCCGCTGCCCTCTTGCGAGGGCGGTCACGCGCGGCAGCGAGCGGGCGCGGTGCGTGAGCCAGTCGGGAAGCATGGCGCTCATGGCACACCTGCCCAGGGTGCGGTGGCGTAGCGATCGAGGGCGGCCTCGTCGAGCGTGACGCCGAGCCCGGTGCGGGCGGGGAGGTCGAGCACGCCCGCCTCGGGAGCGGGGCAACCGCGCACGATATCGCCCGCGAGGAGCGGCAGGGTGGCGACTCCACAAGCAGGGCGAGGCTCGGGCAGGAGCGCCGCCAGATGAAGCGCGAGGGCCGTACCCACGCCGCTGTCGAAGGTGGTCGTGAGGATGCAGGGCAACGCTTGCGCGCGGGCCTCGCCGATCACCGTGAGCACCTCGGCGAGTCCCATGCGCAGCGGCTTGGCGACGGCGGCATCGACCGCGCCCGCGGCGATCAGCGCCTGCAGGTCGCTCCGCGAGGCGCAGGACTCGTCGGCGGCGATGGGCACGGGGCTGGCGTGGCGCACGCGCGCGAGACGCGAGGCGGCGTCCAGCCCGGGCGCGACCGGCTGCTCGCAGAGGGCGATGCCATGTGCGGCGTGCGCCGCGAGCGCGGCCAGCGCCTCACTCTCGCTCCAGGCCCCGTTCGCATCGATACGGATCGCGGCCTCGGGGTCGAGGGCCGCGCGCACGGCGCGCAGTCGCTCACCGTCGCGGGCGTGATCGTGGCCGACCTTGAGCTTGAACGTCGCGAAGCCGCTCGCCGTGGCGGCATCGGCCTCGCGGGCGGCGGCGGCGGGATCGGCGGCTCCGATCAGCGCGTTCGCGACGATGGGGGTGAGGGGTGGGGGCGGGAGGCCCGCCCGTTCCGCGAGCCACCTCGCGAGGGGCACGCCGCACTCCCTTGCCAGCAGGTCAGCGAGCGCGGTTTCGATGCCAACGTCCACAGGCGCGCCACCCTCGCCTGAGAGCGGAAGGGAGGACCAGACCTCGCCGGGGGGCAGCCCCGGCAGCGAAGGCGCGACTTCGTCCACACGGGCCGTGAGCGCAGCCATGGCGATCCCTTCGCCGGGGAGAGGCGCAGACTCGCCCAGCCCGGCGGCGCCGTCCGCGGTCTCAATGCGCACGACGACGCCTTCACGCTCGACGAGCGCGCCCGTTGCGGTCTCGACCGGATCGCGCAGGGGGATGCGCCAGGGCCGCCAGCGCACGCGCGTGATGGGGGCGGCGGGGGTCACGGGCGGCGGGGGAACTTGTCCATGTCGGCGTAGGAGGGCTCACGCTTTTCGATGAACGCGTTGCGGCCCTCCTTCCCCTCGTCGCTCATGTAGAAGAGCATTGTCGCGTTGTGGGCGAGCTCGGTGATGCCCGCCAGGCCATCGAGTTCGGCGTTGAACGAGGACTTCATGAGGCGCAGGGCAAGGGGACTGTGCCGAAGCATCTCGCGGCCCCAGGCGACACCTTCGTCTTCGAGCCGGCTGAGGGGAACGACGGCGTTGACGAGCCCCATCGCAAGCGCTTCCTTCGCGTCGTACTGACGGCACAGGTACCATATCTCGCGCGCCTTCTTCTGGCCCACCAGACGCGCCAGCTGTGCAGCACCGAAGCCGCCATCGAACGAGCCCACGCGCGGGCCGGTCTGGCCGAAGCGCGCGTTCTCCGCCGCGATCGTGAGGTCGGCGATCACGTGGAGGACGTGCCCGCCGCCGATCGCCCAGCCAGCCACAAGGGCGATGACGGGCACAGGGATCGAGCGGATAAGTTTGTGCAGATCGGTGACGTTGATGCGGGCTACGTCGTCTTCGCCGACGTAGCCGCCGTGACCGCGGACGCGCTGGTCGCCGCCGGAGCAGAAGGCGCGTCCGCCCTCGCCCGTGAAGAGCACGACGCCGACGTCGGGGGCCTCACGCGCGCGGGTGAAGGCATCGATCAGCTCGAAGACGGTCCTGGGCCGGAAGGCGTTGTGCACCTCGGGCCGGTTGATGCTGATGCGAGCCATGCCCTCAGCCTTGCCGTAGAGGATGTCCTCGTACTCAGCCGCCGTCTGCCACGCGACCGCCATCGCCACACTCCCTCGTGCCTTCCCGCAGGAAGGCGGTGATCGTCCGCGCGCAGTATGCCGGTTTCTCGATATGTGCGGCATGGCCAGCGGCGGGCACACGCAGGGCGCACGCGTTCGGCATAGAGGATGCCATCTCCGCGGCGATCGCGGCGAACCTGGCATCCTCATCGCCAGCGAGGAGGAGGGCGGGCGCGTGGATGGCGCCAAGCCGATCGTGAAGCGAGGGCTGCGCACCCGTCCCCATGCCACGCAGGCTGTTCGCGAGCCCACCCGCGGTGTTCGCGAGGCGTCCCCGGCGGATCGCGCGCCGCATACCCTCGGGCAGGCGCGACTGGCTGGCAAACAGTGGCAGCGCCTGCCAGTCGTCGACGAAGGCGGGCACACCGTCGCGCTCGATACGCTCGGCGAGGGCGCAGTCCGCGGCACGGCGGGCCTCGCGTTCCGTGGAGGTAACGAGGCCGGGCGAGGCGCCGATGAGCACGAGCCGCTCGACGGCGTGGGGCGCTGTCGCGGCGATGAACAGGGCGAGGCGTCCGCCCATCGAGTACCCCAGCCAGGAGGCGCGCACGAAGCCGAACGCCTCGACCGCGGCTACGGCATCTCGCGCGGCCCGGGCGATGCCGTAGCGCTCGAGCCCGCGGGGCTTGCTGGAACCGCCGTGCCCGACGATATCGACGGCGAGCGTGGTGAAGCGCGCGGCGAACATCTCGGCGAGCGGCCCCCAACTCGCGGCCGATCCAGTGAACCCGTGGAGCAGCACGAGTGGCGGGCCTGCGCCGGCGCGCTCCACATTGAGGGAGAAGCCACCGTCGAGGGTGATGCGCGTCATGGACCCCAGGCGGCTTCGCAGGCGGCGGCCCACGCCTCGTGGTGGAGTTCGCGGTTGCGAGCGCGGTCGGTTCGCACCTCGACGATACGGACACCCTGCCCGGGCCGTCCGGCAAGGGCATCATCCAGCTCCGCCCAGTTCGTCAGAAGTCGGTGGCCAGCGCCATGGGAGCGCGCGGCCGCGGCGAAATCAAGCCCGCTGGGAGTCGCGAACCACTCCTCGAAGACGTGCTCGTGCTCGACCTGGGGAAGGTAGTGGAAGATAGCGCTGCCGCTGTTGTTGAGCAGGACGATTGTGAGATCGAGGGCGTGATGACCCCCCGCCCAAAGGCCGTTGAGGTCGTGGAAGAGGGAGAGATCGCCGATCAGGAGCGCCACCGGCCCCTGCCCCGCGGCGGCGTGCCCGAGCGCCGCAGAGACAACACCATCGATGCCGTTCGCGCCACGGTTGGCGACAACCGAGAGGGGCTTCGCGGCGCCCGCGAGGAAGGTGTCGACGTCGCGGACGGGCATGCTGTTCCCCGCAAACAGCGTCGCCCCGGCGGGGAGCGCGCGCTGCAGCTCGACCACGGCGCGGCCCTCGAAGGACTCGCGCACGGCCAATGCGTACTCACCGAGCGCGCGGCGGGCGCAGGCGTCGCGCTCCCGCCAGTCCGCGAGCCAGTCACGCGCCGGTTCGCGCCGCACCACGGTCTCGCGCAGGGCGTGCGCGGCGGAACGGGCATCCGCAGTGAGGCGGTGGGTCGTGACTGCGTTCGGGTCGCGGAAGGAGCCAGGCAGGTCGCAGAGGATGTGGCGGGCGTCCGTCGCGGCGGCAAGGAACTGATTGAGCGCCTTCGAGGTGGGTGCGGCGCCGAAGCGCAGCACGCAGTCGGGCATGAGCGCCTCCGCACGCGCATCGCGCAGAAACGCATCGTAGGCATCGATAACCTGCGTGCGGTCGTGCGCGCCCGTGCGCAGGCTGCTGAGGGGATCGGCGAGCAGGGGCGCGCCGATCGCGCGGGCGAGGGCGGCGACGGACTCAGCGGGGAGGCCGCCGCTCTCCGGCCCGGCGACGACGAGGGGTCGCTCGCTGCGCGCGATCGCCATCGCCGCTCTCTCGATCGCGTCCGGCTCGGGCCGCTGGGAGGGCACGATGGGCGGGAGGCCGGAAGGGGGGATGCGGGCGGGGGCGGGGTGATCGGGAGGAGCCGCAATGAGCGGCTCCTCGAACGGGAGGTTGAGGTGGACGGGGCCGGGCAGGGACCCCAGCGACGCCTCAACGGCGGCCCGCGCGGCTTCGGCGAACGCGGCGGGGCCGGCAGCGTCCGGCGCTGGCAGGTCTCGCTCCCAGCGCACGCTGGAGCCGTACAGCCCCACCTGGTCGATGGTCTGGGGAGCGCCCACGTTGCGCAGGCGGAGAGGGCGGTCGGCAGTACAGAGGATGAGCGGCACACGCGAGAGGCTGGCCTCGACGGCGGCAGGGTGGAAGTTAACCGCGGCTGTGCCGGAGGTGCAGGCGAGCGCCACCGGACGGTTGCTGGCGCGAGCCAGCCCAAGCGCGAAGAAGGCGGACGAGCGCTCATCAAGATGGAGCCAGGGGCGGATCGCGTCCTGCTCGGCGAGCGCCACCGTGAGCGGCGTCGAGCGCGAGCCGGGCGTCACGCAGGCGTCGCGCACGCCCGCACGGGCGAGGCCATCGACGAGCGCTCGGGCGGTGGCGGTGTTGGCGGCCGCGCTCACTGCTACGCCCCGTGCAGGGCCTCATGCAGGGGATGGAGCTTCAGCTCGGCCTCGGCAAGCTCGCGATCAGGGTCGGAGCCCTCAACGATACCCGCGCCCGCGTAAAGGAGGGCCTCGCGATCGCGCAGGAGGGCCGCGCGCAGGGCGACCGCGAACGCGCCTTCGCCAGCCATGTCGATCCAGCCGATGGGGCCTGCGTACCAGCCACGGTCCATCCCTTCGAGGCGGGCAATAGCTTCGAGCGCGGGCTCCCGCGGCCAGCCCCCCACGGCGGGAGTGGGGTGCATGGCGAGCAGTCCATCGAGCACGTCGACGCCGGGGGCAGCGCGCCCCTCGATGAGCGTATGCAGATGCTGGATACCGGCCATGCGCATGAGCCGCGGCGTCTCCGGCACGGAGAGCGTGCGGCAGAGGGGCGCAAGCGCCTCGCGCGTGGCGCGGACGACCAGCTCGTGCTCACCGCGCTCCTTCTCGCTTGCGATCAGCTCGCCCCCGAGGCGCTCATCCTCGCGCTCGCTCGCACCGCGGGCGCGGGTACCCGCGAGGCTGGAAGCGCGCACACGACCGCGCTCCAGCGAGACGAGCAGCTCGGGGCTCGCGCCGACCCAGCTCGAACCGCCCAGCCGGTAGCCGAACACAAAGCACCTTTCGTAACGCTCGGCGAGGGAGGTGAGGATGGCGGCCACGTCGGGGGGCGCCGTCGAGGCGCAGCACACCCGCAGCGCGAGCACGGCCTTGCGGTAGTGGCCCGCATCGATCTCGGTAAGCGCCTGTGCCACGGCGCGGCGCCAGCCGGCGGGATCGGGCTCGGGACACTCGTAGCGGGGCGCAGCGCTCTCGCCGCAGGGCAGCGGCGCAGCGACGTTCGCGATGGCAGCGTCGACAGCCGCGGCGACCTCCTCGCGCGTTTGCCGGGGGCGAACGCTGAGGGTGAGCGAAGCGCTCAGCTCACCCCCGTGCAGCGCAACGAGGACTTCGGGCAGGACGAAGCGCCAGGCGCCAAACGCGTCCCAGACGGGGTCGCGCCGGGACGCGCTCGCATCGAAGCGCGCCCCCCCGAAGAGGCGCGGGCGCGCCTGCCGGTCGAGCGGACCGGCGCTCAGCCCGGCGGCGGCCTCGCGCAGGGCCGGCGCCGCCGCCGCGAGCGGGACGCCCGCGGTGGACCCGATATCGAGCGCGCATCCGAACCCGAACAGGTGGACAGCCTCGGCGGGCTGCTCCCACGAGACCCGTGCGCCGGCACGTAGCTGCCGCACGCTGCGGGCAGTCACGTCGCCGAGGAGGCTCGCAGGGAGCGCGACGCTCGCGAGCCCAACACCACCGGACTCCGCGCGCAGGCGCAAGAGCTCGCCGGCCAGGTCACGCGTGGACGGTCTGACTGCCGCTGTCTCGATCTCAGTCACGCAAGACGATCACCGCAGGCGGCACCAGGGGCGCTGCTGGTTCTGAAGGGCAGTAGCGAGAGCTCACGATCAGCTTCCGTTCGACTCCAACAGTACGCCCCCAACGCGCATTCCGCTGTGCGTTCGCTCACCATCCAGCCGCGCAGCGCCCGTGCCCGGAGCCTGCTTCGGGAGACAGTCCCCGGCGCTGGCTGGAGGCAGTCCAGACTCTACAGTCCCTGGCAGCCAAGAGTGTGATACCCGCGGGCAGTGGAGTTGGATACGCCTGAGGCAGCCACGCTGAGACGACTGGCCGCGCCCCGGCTACTCGACGGCAAAGTCAAACCCCTCTCGCCAAATTTGTCCCGAATCGATGTACTGGCCGGTGCGGATCGTGGCAATTTCGTAGTCGGGCAGGTCCCGGGTAGCAAGGCAGAGCCCCTCGCTCAGAAATTCATACGTACCAGATGTGAAGTCGAGGTTGTCGTAACCATATTGCTGGCGATCATCGGGAAGATCCATTTTGTTAATCGGGACAACATGCAGGAAGGTGGCTGGAGAAATATCCACTTCAGTGCAGTCATTTTTTACGTAAATCAGCATGTTCTCCTCTTCATTAAGATACACGTTAAAGATGGAGCGAATGATGATACGAGCATTTCCCAAGGCAGACTTTACAAGTGGGTCTTCATTCAGGATTACTGCATCATCAGAGAATTTTTTTCCTTTCACTATAACCCCATCTTCCAGATCCATCACTGGTTCTACTCCGGCAAGCGAGGTGATATCATCGACACCGTATCCATAATCCGGATGGGATGCGTTGTGGAACCAGACAAAGTATACATCTTCACCGGCTACACGGGCCTGGGACAGCAAGTGTCTGGGGGATGTCGCAATCGCGAGCTCCAGTGGGTAAATTTTTTCATGACCCTCAAGGTCTAGCCAAAAGTGCAACGCAACGGCTTGGTTGGTCCAGATACGGCCGTCTGGCAGGGAGGATCTCAGATAGCGAACCGTCTCGGAATCCGTCCACTCTCTGGATGAGTAACCATACCCATTTTCCATTCGGTGATTTATGTCACGGTAATTTACAATAGAAAACTGGAGAATCCAGAGGGAGAGGCCAGCCACCAGGGCAAGCATCGGTATGCTCACCGTCAGCGTTCTTGTAAGATTTGCATTGTTCCACTTCCGGAACAATGGCACCGCCCCCAGCGGATTCTTTTTTTCAGCATCGCGAAAGAACTCGTTCAGGATTAGCGTAACCACAACCAGAGCGGGAATATAGAGTGGAGTCAGATATCTTACTGGCAGAGAGGTAGCATCGGAGAGGAAGGAAATTGCCACAAATACATAGAGTACTGAAAACACGGCGGGGACAGACCAGTATCCCACCCGGAGAGGAACTTCCCTGCTTCTCAGGCGCAAGAGCAGAAACCCGACGACTATCGCCGTAAGCATAAGAAAACCAACCGTCAAAGAGACTCCTGCAATCGTATGATCATTGATCATCGAAATACCAGTTATTTTATCAACTACTCTGCTCATAATCTTGAAAATACCATCTCCTAACATCCATCGAATGAACTCGGAAGAGGTGGTATGAAGAACAGGAATCGATGGAAAATCTAGTGGATAATATCTGCCAGTCAAAGAATTTGAAACCAGAAAATTTCGTAGAATCCACACACCGACAGACACAATGGCAATTATAGCGAAGGAAGTTATCTTTACCCTCTTTGACCAGTTTGCACTCCTCACCAGAAACAAAACAACGATGGGAACTACCAATAGAAATGCGAATCTTTCTGAGGGATATTTTCCAAAAATTGAGCCATATACCACATAGTTCCTCAGCATCCATATGTAGAGCGGAGCTATTGAAATGACGAAATAGAAAACAGAATATTTTAATTTATCCGATATTGTCACGCACCTCTGCGACACCAGAAAAATAAGAGAGGTGAAGACTACAATTACTCCGGGATAGCGAGTCAGGCAGGCGAGGGCGGAGCAAACGGCTGCCAGCAGGAGGAACCACCGTTGGCGAGTACTCAGAAAGTGGTCCAGCGTGAAGAGAGAGAGAACGGTGAACAGGATAAACAGGGGCTCCGTCCAGGCGAAGGTTGAAACATAGATCAGCGGCACCGACAGGATACAGGCACAGCCCGCCCAGATCACCAGGAAACGGGACTGGACGTGACTGCGAACCCACATAGTCGTTACGAAGATGGTCAGTCCGAAGGCAGCGGAATTCACGTATCCGGCGGCCGACACCACATCCACTCCGAATAATCCGGAGAATGCCAAGACTAACGGGTAGAGAGGAGGGGCATTCAGGTAGGTACCCCAATAGTAACCCCAGTAGTAGACGAACCCATTCCCTTCCAGGAGGTTCTGCGCTGTCGATACGTACAGCACTGAATCCGGGCTAATCCCCACGCCGTAGGTGGATTCGCGCAACAGAATGAGGGCGGCACCCAGCGCGCCGAGCGCCACCAGAAACACGGTGAACCGGTCGACCCGGAGCGTTCGCATCAAGTTACCAAATCTGGGGGGGGGGGGGGGGCTTTTGGTACAAGGTGTGTCTTTCTTTCAGGGACAGGTGCTGTCGGGCTTGCCCACGAACAGCCCTCTCCCCGTCAACCTGGACCTGCGGTGAACTGGAACTGGTACCCCCGAGAGGACTCGAACCTCTGCCTTCGGCTCCGGAGGCCGACACTCTATCCGCTGAGCTACGGGGGCCCGCAGGTCTCGATCGTAGCGCCTGGAGGGCGTACTCGCATCAGGTTCGACAGCTCCGGCGAGAGCGCCAGGAGCCGAGAGTGCTAGGATCGGAAGGCACACAACCCGACGTTTGGCGAGAGGAGATCGAATCCATGCCTGTCTACGAATTTCGCTGCCGCTCATGCGGGAAGGTCTTTGAACACACGCGGCCGCGCGAAAAGGCGGGCGACAGTGCCCGCTGTCCCGATGACGGGAAGCAGGCGCACCGCATCTTCGGCGCAGCCATCATCGGCGTGGGTGGAACCTCGGACGATGCTGGCATGGGCGACTTTGGCGATCTGGGCGGGGGCGAGATGCCACCCGGCATGGGTGGGATGCCCGGCGGCATGGGTGGAATG
The DNA here is from genome assembly GCA_963422605.2 of Tepidiformaceae bacterium. Classification (GTDB taxonomy): domain Bacteria; phylum Chloroflexota; class Dehalococcoidia; order Tepidiformales; family Tepidiformaceae; genus UBA2991. Next base: position 1,629,508 of record CAXXUF010000002.1, on the reverse strand, counting down.
CCTGATATGGGCGGAATGCCTGATATGGGCGACGGCTTCGACTTCTAGCATCGCCCGTTTCGCCTCCTAGTACGGATCGCGGCGGGCGAAGATGCGCCGCGGGTTCTCGACCAGCATCGCGGTGATCTGCGCCTCCGAGACACCACGCTCGCGGAGCGCAGGGAGCACGTCGTTGGTAATGTGCAGGAAGTGCCAGTTCGGCGCCCACTCCTGCCGCGACTCGCGCGGCAGCGTGTCCATAAAGCAGTTCACGTCGTGGGAGAGGACCATGCCTCCCGCGTAGCCCATCCCGCAGAGCGCGGCGACGGTCGCAACGCGGCGCTCCGTGTCAAGGCGCCGCTCGATGCCGAAGCGGTCCATGCCGGTGGCGCTGCCACGATCGATAATGCGGCGCAGGTAGTCCGTGTCCTCGCTGTCGCCCGAGTGCCCTATAACGACGCGCGTGAGATCGACGCCCTCCTGCTCGAAGACGTCCTGCTGGGCGAGCCCCGACTCAGTGGAGACGTCGCTGTGCGTGCTGATGGGGACGCCCGTGCGACGGTGGGCGCGTGCGCCCGCGCGCAGCATCACCTCGTTCACCTCATCCACGGTGGGCTCGGTAGCGAGCTTGATCACGCCCGCGCGAACATCGCTGCCTTCGATGCCGCGCTCGATATCGCGCACGAAGAGATCGGCGATGGCGTCGCTGTCGAGCTGGCGGAAGAGGTTGGGGGGCTGCCGCCAGACGCCTGTGCACATGATGATGTTGAGGTCGACCTGGCGCGCCACCTCGGCCACCATGGCGGCGTCGCGGCCGAGGTCGATCGTAGTCAGGTCGACGATGGTGTCGATGCCCGCAGCCTTGAGCTCGCGGAAGCGCTGGACGGCATGGGCGACCTCGGCCGCGCGGTCCCAGAGCTCTGGCCACGCCTCGAACACGCCGGGCGAGCGGATGAAGACGTGCTCGTGCATGAGGGTGGCGCCGAGATCGGTGTGCTCGACGGCACCCGCGGCTGTAGGGATCGCAACCATTGCCTGCCTCCGTGACGGGTTCACTGGCGGGCAGCAGTATACGGTGCGGGGGAAGACGATGGACCCTGCGATCGAAGCGCTGGTGGCGGCGGGGCGGATCCCGTACTGGGAGCTGCTCGGCATCGAGCTCGTGGACGCCGAACGGGGGCGGGCAACGCTGCGACTGGCGATGCGCCCGGAGCTGGCGACGCGCCGGACGGACGTGATGCACGGCGGCGCGCTCGCCTCACTCATCGACGCCGCCTCCGGAGCGGCGGTGGCGACGCTGCGTGATCTGGCGGACGAGACCTGGGCGGGGCACGCGACGACAGACCTGAACGTCTCCTACCTGCGGGCGGCGCGCGGGGAGGTGCGGGCGGAGGGGCGCGTGCTGCGCGCAGGCCGCACGACCGTGTTCGTGGCGATCGAGCTCCGCAACGAAGCAGATGAGCTGGTGGCGGCAGGCCGCGCGACCTACGCGATCGCGCGCCGCCCCTGAGCGCCGCTCACCCGACCGCTCCTGCTATCGTGAGAGCGCGCGGGCATACCCTGCGCACGAGGAGGAGCGCCCGTGGGCACGAAGGACTTCCGCAACGTCGCCGGGATGGCGGAGCTCGACGCCTGGTTCGAGCGTTCGCGCGAGGGTGACGTCGTGCTCTTCCTGCACGACTACTGGTGCCCCATCTCGAGCCGCGCCTACGATGAGATGGCGCTCGTCGAGGGCAACATCGCGCTCATCGACGTAGCGGAGCAGCGCGAACTGACGGCCGCCATCGCGGCGAGGACAGGCGTGAAGCACGAGTCGCCGCAGGTGCTGATCCTGCGCGGCGGGCGGGCGCGCTGGGAGGCGTCGCACGGCAGCATCACGGGCGAAGCCGTGGGCGCGGCGATCGCGGCGCCGTAGGCGAGCCTCAGCGGGCCTCGCGCAGGGCCTCGCTGCTGCGTGCGAGCGATTCAAGGATGGCGCGGATGTCAACCTGGAGCCGTTCGATGACGGAGACAGCGTAGCGGTCGGCGTCCGCCAGCTGGCTGCTCGCGGCCACGGCAGCCTCGCTCAGGTGGGCGGCGGCCGTGGCGTCGGCGTCGGCGACGGTCTGTCGCGCGTGCGCCTCGGCGTCCATGATGATCGCCTGGCTGCGCTTTTCGGCTTCCTGCACCAGCGAGGCTTCGCTCACCAGCTGCGCGCGGCGGCGCTCCGCCTCGTCGAGGAGCGCCTGCACGCGCTCCCTTGCATCACGCAGTAGCTGCTCCCGCTGCTCCAGAACCTGCGCGGCCTGGCGGACCGCATCGGGGACGGCGAGCCGCAGCTGATCGACAAGGTCGAGTATCGCGCGCCGCTCGATCACGAGGTTACCCCCCATGGGCAGGCGGCGCGCCTGCACGACGAGCGATTCGAGGCTGGCGATGAGTTCGAGCAGTTCCACCAGCGGCGCCGCCTGCGGCCTAGCCGGCCAGCCCGAGTTTTGCGCGGATGGCGGCGCGAACGTGCGCCGGCACGAGGCCGTCAACATCGTAGCCGAGCCGGGAGACCTCGCGTACGCGGCTCGCGCTCACGTAGATGTACTCGTGGTTCGTCATGAGGTACACGGACTCGACCGTGGGCGCCATCTTGCGGTTCATGAGGGCCATATCGAACTCGTACTCGAAGTCACCGCCGCCGCGGATGCCGCGCACGATGGCGAGGGCACCGCGCTCCTTCGCCATCTCGACGGTGAGACCGTCGAGCACGTCCACCTCGACGTTGGGGAGATCCGTGACGGCCTTGCGGAAGAGGTCGATGCGCTCCTCCCAGGTGAACATGGCGCTCTTCTCGCGTCCCCGGATGACAGCGACGATGACGCGGTCGAACAGGTTGGCCATACGCTGAACGAGGTCGAGATGCCCGTTCGTGACGGGATCGAACGCGCCCGGGAAGATCGCCGTTCTCATGCCCCCTCCAGCGCCACGAAGAACGCCACGGCGGTATCGCCGTAGACCCGGCGATCGACCAGCGCAAGACCGGCCGGGCGTTCTGGTGGATTGTATCGGCTCCGATGCTCGTAGACGACCGCGCCGCCCGCCGCCAGGAGCGGGGCGAGCCCGCCGAGCGTGGGCGCGGCCCGCTCGGACGCATAGGGCGGGTCGAGGAAGATCAGATCGAAGGGCTCGTCCAGGGACGCGAGCGCGCCCGGCAGCGCGCCGCGGACGACGGCACCGCGTTCGGAGAGCCCCGCGCGGGCAAGGCTCTGGACGATGGCGCGCGCGGCCCCGCGGTGGCTCTCGACGAACACCGCGCGGCGCGCGGCACGGCTGAGCGCCTCGACGCCAAGCGCGCCCGTGCCCGCGAAGAGGTCGAGCACGGCGGCGTCTGCAACGCGCGCCGCGAGAACGTTGAAGATGGCCTCGCGCACCAGGGCACTCGTAGGGCGCAGACGGGCGCCGCCGTGCTCGGCCAGCTGGAAGCCGCGCAGATCACCACCAGTGACACGGACGCGAGCCGGGGGCACCTCAGGGAGCCCGTGCGGAAGCTTCGACGGCGGGCTGGAGGACGAGCGCGATCCGGCTCTCGAAGCGATCGACGCCGTCGCTGAGGGTGAGCGTGACGGTGTGGGCGCCGGCCTCGGGTGGCGCCAGCCAGGTCACGATGCCGCGATCGCCGCCCACAAGCTCGCCGCCGGTCACCTCCCAGCGGGGGAGCAGATCGCTGTGGTTGGGCTGCTGCAGAACAGGCTGCCCGGTCGTCACGAAGGACTCGATCGCGCCCCAGATATCGCCGAGGAAGACATTGTCGCTCGCGTCTTCCACGGCGAGGCCGCCGAGATCGAACACATTCACGAATTCGAGTTTGAAGCCGACGCTGAAGGCGTTCTCGATCCAGACGGTACGGCCCCCGTTCAGGTTGTAGGTGAAGGCCACGGTCGCCGTCTCCGGCTGCCAGCGCAGGCCGCTGAGCCCCTCGTCGCGGTCGAGGTTAACGGCGACGATCCGGATCTCGCTGCCCGCAGTCACGCTCTCGCTGCGAACAGCGAGCTTGCCCGCGACCGTCATCGCCTGGGTCAGGGTGAGCCGCCGCAGCCCGTCCGTCGACTTCTCGGAAGCGTAGGGCGTGACGGTGAGGATGAGCCTGGCGGGATCGACGGCGGCGGTGACATGTTCGAGAACCTCGGGTAGGTACAGGCGGTAGGCACTCTGGTCGCGAACAGGGGCGATCTTGATGAGATCGGCGGCGGCGCCGAGAACCGCCCAGTCGTAGGCGCCCTCATCGATGCGGTCGACTGCCTTCACGGGCGCGGGCAGCGTCAGCGTCAGCTTCTTGCCCTGGGCGTGCAGGCCATCGGCGAGCTCGGAGACGAACAGGGTGAAAGAGGTGCGGAGATCGGCGCGCAGGTCGAGGTAGGCGATGTCGATGCCTGCCAGGCGGTGGGCGGCCACGAGCTGGAGTATCTGGCGGACGTGGTTCGTGCGATCGGCGCCCGTCGCGAGGACAGCATCGACGTTGGGCAAGGCGCCGTCGATACCGGCGGAAGCGGAGACGACGGGGTAGTGCGCGGCCGTCGTAGAGGGACGCGCGCTCGGCTGTCCCACGAGCGAGCCGTCGCCGGCAGGCGTGAAATCGAGAGTGTGGATGATGGTGGCGAGGCTGGCGGCGCTGGGGTGGAGGGCGGCGCCTGGTTCGAGGTAGGCGACCACGAGGTGCTCTTCGCCCAGCCTCCGGAAGATGGCGAGATAGCGCGGAGGATCGGCGAACTGGCCCGTGGCGTATTCACCCGTCGAGTCGAGCGCGGCGCTCGCCACCGGCGCCCAGAGCCCACGCTCGCTGTCGTAACCGTAGAAGCTGAGGCTGAGGCCAGCGGCCAGCGGGACTTCGAGCGGAATCGTGAGGTCGAAGCCGTCGGGAAAGGGATCGGCGTTGGGGTTGCGCTCGAATATCTTGCTGAGTGCCTCGAAGCCCGTGGGAACCACGAGGTCGCTGGACAGCGTCTCGCAGTAAGCCTCATCGCACTCGCCAGGGCCACCGGCGAGAAACGTACAGGCGACTACAGCGGCGATGGCGAGAACCGCAGCCGCGATCACGGCCAGCAGGACAGGGCGGATGAAGGGCGCGCGCCCGCCACCGGAGAACGGGGAGCGCCGCACAGGCCCCCCGCCCCAACTCCGGCGGGCGCCTGGGCGAATCATCACGCCTGGGCAGCAGTAGCGGAGCGAGTCCGCGCGGAGACGTGACTGAAAGCCAGCGACAGCATGCGGCGATTATCGCCTACCGGCGCGCTGGCGCCATATGCGGTCTTCGCGGGGGCAGCGCGCACATGCGGTATACTGGCACTCCCACGAGCCGCCCCGGGCGGACGGCGCCGTATCTTCGAGAGCGACGGAACCATGCCACAAAACCCTGTGCCCATGACGAAAGAGGGCGTCACCAGGCTCCACGAGGAGCTGGAGAGCCTGAAGTCGGACCGCAAGACTGTCGCGGATCACATCCAGAAGGCGCGCGAACTGGGCACCAGCCAGAACGACGCCGAGTACGATAACGCCAAGCAGGAGCAGAGCCTGCTCGAAGGGAAGATCCTCGACCTCGAGGATCTTCTGCGGCGGGCCGTCTTCATCGACGAGGAAGGCGCGCACCACGCCTCGCGCGTGGTCGTCGGGAGCGGCGTGAAGGTGCTCCAGGACGGGAAGATGCGCCACTACCAGATTGTGGGAACGCCGGAGGCGAACGCCGCCGCGGGCCTCATCTCGAACGAGTCGCCCATCGGTGCGGCGCTCTTGGGGCGCTCCCGGGGCGAGGAGATTGAGATCATGGTTCCGCGCGGCGTGATCAAGGTGAAGGTGCTCGCGATCGACTGAGGCCGAGCCTCACGATCACCTCCGGAGGAAGGACGCCCGCCCGCCCGGCGGCCTCTTTGCCGCAAAGCACGGAACGGGAGCAGGATGGGCGAAGAAAGAGACAGCCAGGAGGCGGGTGCCGCTGGAACCGGCGGGACAGGCGGTGCGAGCCTGCGTGCACAGCGCATCGCGCGGGCAGCGGCGCTGCGCGATGCGGGGCTCGACCCCTACCCTGCGCGCGTCGAGCGATCGCACACAAGTGCGGAGGTGCGCGCCCTGCTGGAGCATGTCGCCAGCGGGGAAGAGCCGGCGCTGGCGCCCGTCGCCATCGCCGGGCGGGTGGTGGCGCAGCGGAGGATGGGCAAGGCCAGCTTTCTCGACGTGCAGGACGGGGCGGGGCGCCTGCAGGCGCTGCTCCGGCACAACGAGATCGGCGAGGAAGCGTACACGCGGCTGAGGTTGCTCGACCTGGGCGACTTCGTGGCGGTGACGGGGAGACCCATGCGCACGCGCACGGGCGAGGCGACGGTCGCGGCGACGGCCTGGCGGCTGACCGCAAAGGCGCTGCAGGCCCCGCCGGAGAAGTTCCACGGCCTCACGGACGCGGATCTCCGCCAGCGCCGCCGCTACCTCGACCTGCTCGCGAACGAAACGACGCGGGCCACATTCCAGACCCGCAGCCGGATCGTGGCCGCGGTCCGCCGGCATCTCGACGACCGCGGCTTCCTGGAGGTGGAGACGCCGGTGCTGCAGGAGGAAGCAGGGGGCGCCGCCGCGAGGCCGTTCGTGACGCACTCGCGCGGCCTCGACGAGGATCGCTACCTGCGTATCAGCCTCGAACTGCACCTCAAGCGGCTGCTTGTGGGCGGCTTTGAGCAGGTCTACGAGATTGGGCGCATCTTCCGCAACGAAGGCTTCAGCCCACGCCACAACCCCGAGTTCACGATGCTCGAACTCTACCAGGCGTACGCCGATTATGGCGCGATGGCGGCGCTCGTCGAAGAGCTCGTGAGCGGTGTGGCGCAGGAGGTTCTGGGGGCGGCGACGGTGACCTTCGGCGAGCACGAGATCGACCTGAGCCCGCCCTGGCGACGCATCACCTTTCACGATGCGCTCCGCGAGTACGCCGACTTCGACCTGGCCGCCTTGGTCGGGACCGAGGCGCTGCGACAGGAGCTGCTCAGGCGCCGGCTCGATGCGCCACCCACGGCGAGCCGCGGGAAGCTGATCGATATCGCCGTGAGCCAGCTCGTGGAGCCACATCTGATCCAGCCGGTCTTCCTGCTGGACTACCCCATCGAGCTTTCTCCCCTGGCGAAGCGCAAGGCCGGCGCACCGGGGCTGGTCGAGCGTTTCGAGGCGTTCGTGGGCGGCTTCGAGATTGCGAACGCCTACTCCGAGCTGAACGACCCCATCGACCAGCGCGCGCGTTTCGAGGAGCAGCAGGCGCTGCGCGCGGCGGGCGACGAGGAGGCCGAACTCGCCGACGAGGATTTTCTGATCGCACTGGAACACGGCATGCCGCCGGCGGGCGGGCTCGGAATGGGGATCGACCGGCTGGTGATGGCGCTCACGGGCCAGACGAGCATCCGCGAGGTCATCCTCTTCCCCCAGCGCCGCAGCCTCGCCTCGCGCGAACTGGAATGACGACGCGCGCGATGGGCGGGGAGGTGCTGGAACGCCACCACACGGGCACGGCCTACGTGGTGGCGGAGGAGCGGACGCTTCTGCTCTGGCACACGAAGCTGGGGATGTGGCTGCCCCCCGGGGGCCACAGCGAGCCGAACGAAGACCCTGTGCAGACGGCCTGTCGGGAGGCGCTGGAGGAGGCGGGGCTGGAGGTGGAGGTGATCGCGCCGCCGGATCTGCTGGCCTGCGCCAGCCCGAAGGTGCTGCCACCGCCCGCGGTGATCCTGATCGAGAACATCACGCGCGAGGATCAGCCCTTCCACCAGCACATCGATCACGTCTACTTCACGCGCGCGACGGGGGCGGTCGATTTCGCCGCGGCGATCCCGCACGGGCCCTGCCGCTGGGTTGACGCGGAGGCGCTGGCGGGCGCATTTTCCCTCCCCGCGCCCGATGGTACGCTCGTGCCAGTCACCGAGGATGTGCGGCTGCTCGGAGTGCGAGCGCTGGCGGCAGCGGCAGCGGAGTAGCCCATGCTCAGCCCCCAGTTCATCCGCGAGAACCTGGAGCGGGTCAGGCTCGACCACGCCGCGCGCGGCGCGGATGCGCCGCTCGACGAGATTCTCGTCCTCGACGAGCAGCGCCTCGCGCTCCTGCGCGACGTGGAGGCGATGCGCGCCGAGCGCAACACTTCCAGCAAGGCGATCGGTGCGACGACCGACGCGGGGGAACGCACGACGCGCATCGCGGCGGCGCGCGCGCTTGGCTCGCGGCTCGCCGGTTTGGAGGCGCACCTGCGGAAGGCGGACCGAGCCCTTCGGGAGTCGCTCCTCGAGGTTCCCAACATCACCGACCCCACGACCCCGACCGGCGCGGATGAGCGCGAGAACGTGATCGTGAAGACCGTGGGCACGCCGCGCACATTCGACTTCGCGCCCCGTCCCCACTGGGAAGTCGGGGAGATTCTGGCGGGGATCGATCTCGCCCGCGGTGCGAAGCTGTCGGGGGCGCGATTCTTCGTACTCCGCGGCGGTATTGCACGGCTACACCGGGCGATGATCCAGTGGATGATCGACTCCCACATCGAAGCCGGATTCGTGGAGCACTACCTGCCCTACATGCTCTCGGAGGAGTCGTTCGTCGCATCCGGCCACCTGCCGAAGTTCCGCGAGAACCTTTACCAGGACGCGGAAGAGGACTACCTGCTCGTGCCGACGGCCGAGGCGCCGTTCGCGAACCTCTACCGCGACGAGATCCTGCCGGCGGACGCGATCCCGCAGCGGCTCGTAGCGCACACGCCCTGCTTCCGCCGCGAGAAGATGAGCGCCGGGCGCGACACGCGCGGGCTTAAGCGGGTCCACCAGTTCGAGAAGGTCGAGATGTTCGTCTTCTGCGAGCCGGAAGCGGGTGAAACCGAACTGGACGCGATGCTCGCGCAGGCGTGCACCCTCGCCGAGGCCCTCGCGATCCCATACCGGGTGCTCCAACTCTGCTCGGGCGATCTCGATTTCAAGGCGGCCAAGTCATTCGACGTCGAGCTCTGGGCCCCGGGCGTCGAGGAATGGCTCGAAGTGAGCTCGGTCTCCACCACGCTCGACTTCCAGGCGCGCCGGGCCAACGTACGCTACCGGCCGGAGGCGGAGGCGCGCCCGCGTTTCCCGCATATGCTCAACGGCTCCGGGCTGGGAGCGCCGCGATCGCTGATCGCGATCATCGAGAACTACCAGCAGGCCGACGGCACCGTGGCCGTCCCCGATGTTCTCCGCCCCTACATGGGCGGCGTGTCGCGAATCGAGCCGGAGACGGCGGGCTAGCCTCCGGAGGAGTCCGCGGCGGCGGCGCCGTTTGCGCTTGCGCCGGGGCTCTCCAACACCTCGTCAATGAGCCCGTACTGCTTCGCCGCCTGCGCATCGAGCCAGAAGTCGCGATCGGTATCGTGCTCGATACGCTCCATCGGCTGGCCCGTCTGCTCATGGATGATGTTGCGCAGGACGGCCTGCAGGCGCAGCGTCTCCCGCGCCTGAATCTCGATGTCGGAGGCCTGCCCCTCGGCACCGCCCATGACCTGGTGGAGGTGTACGGTGGCGTTGGGGAGGGCCGTGCGCTTGCCCTTCGCGCCGCCCGTAAGCAGCACCGTGCCCATGCTCGCCGCGAGCCCAATACACACGGTCGCAACATCGGGGCGAATGAGCTGCATGGTGTCGTAGATCGCGAGCCCTGCCGTGACGCTCCCGCCCGGGCTGTTGACGTAGAGGGTGACGTCCTTCTCCTCGTCCTCGCGGTCGAGGTAGAGCAGCTGGGCGATGATGATGTTCGCGACCATCGCGTCGATCGGCGTGCCGAGGAAGACGATGCGCTCCTTTAGGAGAAGCGAGTAGATGTCGTAGGCGCGCTCGCGCCGGCCGTCGGACTCGATGACGAGCGGCATCACGTCGCGGATGGGGTCGAGGCTCACGTGCAGATCTCCCGCCAGTAGTGGCTCCACAGTTTGCGTGGCGCAACCGGTGCGGACAATGGCGCCCGCGTGCCCGTGTCGGGCGGGGAGGCTAGACTGAGGCCATGAAGACGTGCCCCGCCTGTGGACGCGAGAACCTGAACGTCTACGGTTACTGCCAGGACTGCGGTCGCGGCTTCGCCGAGCTGAAGGACACCGAGAACGGGGAGAAGGCGCCCAACCCGCGGGTGCGGGCGTTCCTCAACTGGATCCGCGGCCGGCGAGCGAGCGCCGCCTAAAGGCAGGCCCCGAAACGGCACCGGGCCTCTCGCCCGGGCGAGGGCTTCCCGTGCCCGGCCTGCCAGAGCGAACTTATGCACGCAACGCGCGAACGGCTCACGCGCATCGCCGACCACTACAACCAGCGGGCCCCGGCTTACGCGAAGCAGGGCGAACGCCTGTCGCGAGAGTGGTTCGACGAGCCCAGGAGGCGGTTCCGCCGGCTCCTGGGAGCGCGGGCAAGGGTCATCGACATCGGCTGCGGGCCGGGCCTCGAAATGGCTGACCTGAGCCTGATGGGCCTCGACGCCACCGGCCTGGACGTCTCACGCGAGCAGCTGAGGCTCGCACGCGACCGCCTGCCCTCCGCCGCACTGGCGTGGGGGACGGCCCTCGCACTCCCCTTCGCCCCAGCTTCGTTCGACGGTGCCTGGGCTTCGGCTTCGCTGCACCACCTGACCCGCGAGGAAGCGCCGCGCGCCCTCGCGGAGATACGCCGGGCGCTGGTCGACGGCGGTGCGTTCTACTGCTCGGTGCAGCGGGGGAACACAGCAGGCTGGATTGACAGCGGGGCCGGAGCGCCGGATATCTGGTACACCTTCTTTGGGGAACGCGAGTGGCAGGAGCTGCTCGCCAGCGCCGGCTTCGCGATCCACTGGTTCTTCGCATCTTCCGAGACCGGGGCCGTCAACGAGGGCGCAACCGGCTGGCTCAACAGCCTCGCGGTCGCCGCCTGAGCCCCCGCCCGCGCGCCGCACACCCGGTGGTCGCGCCAGCGGACGCAGCCGCCGAAGGGGCGAGTAAGATGGGGATACCACAGCCGCCCAGGGGCAGGGGGAAACATGGACGAAGGCGTACTCCGGCAGACCGTCGCGGACCTGGTAGCGCCCGGCAAGGGCATCCTCGCCGCCGATGAGAGTTCGCGCACGATCAAGCGCCGCTTCGACTCGATCGGCGTGGAATCGACCGAGGAGAACCGGCGCGCCTACCGCTCGCTCCTGCTGACGACGCCGGGCGTGGGCAAGTTCATCTGCGGGGTGATTCTGTTCGAGGAGACGCTCGTGCAGATGGACAGCGAGGGCACGCCGCTTCCGGAGGTCGCCTCGGCCCAGCGCATCGTGCCGGGGATCAAGGTGGACAAGGGCACGGTTCCGCTCGCGGGCGCGCCGGGCGACGTGATCACGGAGGGGCTCGACGGGCTGGCGGGACGGCTCGACGCGTACAAGGCGCAGGGCGCGCGCTTCGCCAAATGGCGCGAGGTCTACAACGTGAACGCCACGCTCCCGAGCGCCCTCGCCATCTCCGCCAACGCAGAGGTGCTGGCCCGCTATACGCGCATCTGCCAAGAGGCAGGTGTCGTCCCCATCGTCGAGCCAGAGGTGCTGATGGACGGCAGCCATACGATCGAGCACTGCGCGGAGGTGACCGAGGCGGTGCTGCACGCCGTCTTCGCGGCGCTCGACCGCCACGGCGTACTGCTCGAAGGGATGGTCCTGAAACCGAATATGGTCGTGCCCGGCAGCGAGAGCAGCCGGCGAGCGTCGCCCGCGGAGGTCGCAGAGGCGACGCTGACCGTCTCCCGGCGGGCGGTACCGGCGGCAGTGCCGTCGATCAACTTCCTCTCGGGCGGGCAGACAGCAGTGGAATCGACGGAGAACCTGAACGCGATCAACGCCGCCCCGGGCGCCAAGCCGTGGGCGCTGAGCTTCTCCTACGGGCGCGGCCTGCAGGCGCCGGCGCTGGCGGCGTGGGGTGGCAAGGCAGAGAACGTCGTGGCGGCACAGGCTGCTTTCTACGAGCGCGCGCGGCTGAACGGCCTCGCACGCGACGGCCGCTACGCGGGCGAGCCCACGGCCTCGGCGGCGGGCTAGGAAGCTGCCGCCGCGCACGCTCGCACGCCCTATAATCGGGCGAGTCGTGCGGGGGCATGACCGGGGAGGCTCGCGATGACGGCGACGGCGGCGCGCGACCGGCAGGCGGTTCGGCTTTACGCACGGCTTGAGGAGGGCATCCTGGGGCGCGACCAGAACGCCACCAGGGAGACGTTGCTGAGCCTGCTGGAGGCGGGTCGCAAACCGGTTGAAATCCTCAGCGAGACCGTGCGCACGCACGCGCCCTACACGAACGTACCCTACCACCAGCGCATCGACGGCGGCGTGCTGCGGTTCGTGAACAACGACCACTGCCTGCTGAGCGCGCGCACGAGCCTGAACCTGCCACGCTACCTGCCAGAGGGTCTGCGCCATCTGCCCCTGGCGCAGACCCTCTGGTACGTGCCCACGGGCCTCGATCCGTGGAACCAGCTCATCGGACGCATGCCCGGCCACTACGGACGGCGCACTTACAGGCCTGAGCCGGGCGAGGCGCCGCCGCCGCCCGAGCGTCACTGGGACGACCAGGAGCCGCTGCGCCTCGAGGGCACCTTCGAGGAGCGGCTGAACGAGTGGCTCACGCTTGTGGAGCGGGGCGAGGTGGTGCGCGCCTACCGGGTATTCCTCGGACTCTTCGAAGAGACGGACCACCGCGGGGAGCTGCTCGCGCAGCTCGTGTTCGCGGGGCTCATCGACGTGCAGGGGCGCTTGCTCTACAACCGTTCCTACACCACCGGGCACAAGGCCTACCGAGCGCGTGCCGCCGTCGAGCTGGGAGAGGCGATCGGCTGGGAGAACGCCCATCACGTGCTCTACGCGGGCGTGCTCGATGTGGCCGTGGGCCCGCGCTGGCACTCCGAATACGAGATGGCATGCCAAGTCGAGCTCTACCGCCTGCGTGAGGAACTGCCCGGCTCTTCGATCGATCCGACGCCGGCGGAGGGGCGCGACGCCGGCCTGTTCGCGCAGGATGCGCCCCTCTCCGAGCCAGAGGCGGAGGGGCTGATCCGCGCGCTGACGGCGATGCCGGAGCCGGACTACATCGAGCAGATCGTGGCGCTGCTGCTCGCGGGGCGGGGCCCGCGCCAGATCCTGGACACGATCCAGGTTGCGGCTGCGAACGTGATCCTCGAGACGGTGGTGGCGGATGAGTTTTCGATGCCGCAGCACGCCTACGAGTACACGAACACCCTGCGCTGGTTCTACGACACGTTCGAGCACCCCCACCGCACGAAGCTGCTGTTCGTGGCGGGATCGTTCGTGAACCAGGCGGCACGCTGGATCGCCAACCTGAAAGGCCACGGCCGGCCGCTCGTTTCCCCGCCGAAGGGGTTCGAGGCGCTTTCCGGCGACCGGCTGCTGGCGCGGCTCGACGAGTCGCTCATGGATCTGCGGCCCGCGGAGAGCGTTGCCTGGACGCAGGCGTACCTCGCCGCCGGCTACGGGCGCTCGCCGCTGGTACGCACGCTGGCAACGGCAGCGGTGAAGCACGGGAACGATCCGCACAACCAGGAGATCGGGCTCTGCCTCCTCGAGGACTACGGCCACTCGACCTCGTCGCGACGGGAAACGCTGCTGCTGGCGAGCGCCTGGCACACGGCGGGGCACCGCAAGTACGGCGACTCGCTGGAATCGTACCGGCGCTTCGCGGAGGCACTCGGCATCGAGGCGAGCGGGGAAGGGCGGGGCGAGAGCGACCCGGCCGAGGCCACACGCGACCAAATCGAGGAGCTGCCCGAGCCAGACGCGCCCGGCGAGTAGCCCGGCGCTCGCCCGGGGCCTCGGGCCGCGCTACCCACAGATGGTCCAGATGGTCACAATGGGGGCTCTGCGCGGGTAGTGGGGCGGAGGAGCGTCTCGCCCCTTGCCTGCGCATACGGAGGCCACGGTGGCGTCGCTTGGCGTACTCGCCCATCCGCTTCGGCTCGCCCTCGGCATCGGCGTGAGCCTGGTGCTGGTGTGGCTCCTGCTGCGGGACGTCAACCTGGGCGAGGTGGGGAGGACGCTGCAGCATGCCGATGTACGCTTCCTGCCCCCCATCGCACTCGTGTTCTTCACGCGCTACTGGCTGCGCGCCCACCGCTGGCGGATTCTCGTGCAGCATCTGAGGGTCATCTCGACCCGCCACGCCTTCCCACGGGTCGTCCTTGGACAGGCGGCAAACATGGCGCTGCCCTTCGGGCTGGGGTATGTGCTGACGATCCAGGTCACCGCCAAGAAGTTCCGCATCGGCCGGCTCGAGCTGTTCGGGGCGGAGGCGATCGAGCGGATCATGGACGGCTTCGTCTTCGCGCTGCTGCTGGCGCTGGCGCTGGCGACGCTCACCATCGGCGACAGCTTCACGGGGCTGACGGCCTTTATGCTCTTCGGCACGCCCGCCGGCCTCGCGATCGCCTGGTTCGTCACGCGGGATCGTGGCGATGAGGTCCCGACGACCGGTTGGCGCGGGCTACTGGCGCAACCGCGGGTTGCGCCATTCCTCACCGGCATGCGCTCGATCCAGGCCCCCTCGCAGACGGCGTACGTGCTCGCGCTGTCAGCGGCTGTCTGGCTGAGCGAGGCGCTCCTCTACTGGGCAGTCGCCGCCTCGCTGGGCATCAGCCTCAGCTTTCTCGTGCACGTGTTCGTCGTGGCCGCAGCGAACATCGGGGCCGGCATCCCGCTCGCCCAGGCAAGCGTGGGACTTGCCTTCCTGGCGAAAGAGGCGCTCGTGGCGCTCGGCGAACCACGGGACGCGGCCCTCGCTTATGCGGTCGGGGTCGAGGCGATTATTATCCTCCCCGCGATCGTGCTGGCGCCGCTGGCCGCCTGGGACATGCGGCTGCGCTGGCGCGACGTGATCCCCCGCTTCGGCCGGGACGGCGCCGAGCCGCGTGTCGCCGCTACCAGAGCCAACCGGGCACTGGAAGGCCCGTGACGCCGGACGAACACGCCCCGCGCAGGGCGGACGCAAACATCGACGACGCGCTTTTCCGGGAACTTGCAGAACCGCTCCTCGTCACAGGAGAGGCCCGGGAAGGCACGATGATGGGGTTGCGTTGCCTGCGCACAGACGGCGGCGCCTTCTTCGCAACTGTTGAACACCGCACGGGCGATCTAATCGTGAAGATTCCCGCAGACCGGGTGAACGATCTCATCGCCAGCGGGACCGGGCTGGCCTTCGCGCCCGCCGGGCGGCGCTTCCGCGAGTGGGTGCAGATTCCCGAGCGCAAGCCCGATCTCTGGCAGGCACTCCTCGACGAAGCGCGAGCGTTCGTCACGGGAAGCACGACGTGACCGCCTGCGCAGGCTCGCTGGTGACCGAGACGGGCGCAGAGGTCGTGGGAGCGGAGTACACGTTCGTGCCGTACGCCGCAAGCCACGCGCGCGCCGACCTGCTGCGGTGAAAGTGGCTGCAGGTGCGCTGGCCGCAGCCGTTCCCCCGGACCTGGCGGATGCGGAGCTCGCGACGTGGTGTGCGCAGCGGCTGCTCTGCTGCGGGGATGTGCACCGCTGGCTCGTCACGCGCCTCCATCTGTCGTGCCCAACAGGGGCGGGGCTCGCTCCGGTTGCTACAATCGCGCAGAGGCCGCGAGCGGGAGTAGCTCAGCGGTAGAGCGCCTGCCTTCCAAGCAGGATGTCGCGAGTTCGACCCTCGTCTCCCGCTCCACACTCCCGGGTCGCCCTTGCCCCGAACGATCCGGCGCAGGCGCTCTCCACTGCCAGCAGCAGACGTGCGCACCCGCCCACTGGTTAGCATCCTTGGGGAATTCGGGTATGGTGGCAGTGTCTGCACGCTCTGGTGAGAAGCTCCGGCGAAGGCACGGGCCGAACAGAGCAGAGGAGACGGCGCGAGCCGAAGCTGGAACGACGCCATGTCAGTTCCTGAACGAGGAGAGAATAATGTCGTCACGAGTAGTCATTTCAGCCGATTCTCACACGGAGAGGTTCCTCGACCTCTCGGAGTATATCGACCCGAACTATCGCGAGAAAATGCTTGACTTGAACGCCAAAGATGAGGAGAGACTGCAGAAGATCCTGGCGAACATGCGTGCACGCGGTCAGGAGACTTCGTACTCAGGGCGTGCGAACCGTCCTGAGGAGTTCCGTATTACCGTCGATCTCGATGCGAGGATGTCCGCCATCACGAGCGATGGCGTCTGCGCCGAAGTTGTCATCGAACGCGGCGGATCCCGCGATCCCGATATCGACTTCGTCCGGGCGGCGAACAGCGCGTATTACCGCTGGTTTTCCGACCACTTCGCGCCTGAGGCGTACCGATTCGTCGGAGTGGCCGCTGTGACGCTCTCCGATATGGATACGACGCTCGCGGAGGTTCGCGAGGCCCACGAGGCGGGGTTCCGGGCGCTGATCCTGCCAGGCGCTTTCTACTGGTTCCCGGGCGCGCTTCCCTACCATGACCGGAGTTACGACCGCCTGTGGGCGCTCGCCGAAGAACTGCGGCTGCCCATCCTCTTCCATCCTGGCTTCGGCCGTGAGAATCCCATCCTTGAGGCAGACCCCAACGGTCAGGTCTTCCAGCTGGGGCCGTTGACGACCCTTGAGCTCCGGTCGGCGCTCAAGCACTTCCTTCTCGGCGGGATCGCAGAGCGCTTCCCCACCCTTTCGTTCGGGTATGTCGAATCCGGGAGCACCTGGGTGCCGCCACTGCTGGACGAGTTCGACGCACTGGTGAAGCTGAGGCCTGGCGGCCAAAGCCAGGAGCTGCTCCCGAGTGAGCTCTTCCGGCGCCAGGGCTTCTGCGCGGGGCCACTCACGGAGGCGGACGTTGCCGGGCGGCACCGCCTGGGTGTCGAAAGTCTGATGTTTGGAACTGACTACCCGCATCCGGAGGGGACCTTCCCCCACACGCAATCGATGATCGACGACCTTTTCGCGGACGTCGACGCAGGGGAGACCCATCAGATCCTCGCGGGGAACGCTGCGCGGGTGTTCGGGCTTGACATTGCCCGGCTTACCGGGTGACCGCGAGCCCTCCAGGCGGTCGCAAGATTCGGTAGTTCAAGGCTCCCCGCGAAGGCTTTGGCGCCTGCCGTCCCGGCTACGAGCGTCTCCGGGCGTACGGACTGATCGCTTCGTTGATCGCGTCGGAGAGGAGGTTGAGGCAAAGCAGCAGGAGCGCGAGCACAGCGCCCGGGAAGAGCGGGTACCACCACGCGAACTGGAGGTACGCCCTGCTTGTATTCACCAGCCCCCCCAGGGAGGGCGCTGGCGGCGTCTCGCCGAGGCCAAGAAAACTGAGGGCGGCTACCAGGAGCACCCCTCCAGCGATAGCCAGCGCGACCTGTGTGAGCAGGGGAGGAAGGGCGTTGAGCACAATGTGTCGAAAGATGATCCGGATGGGGTTGGCGCCGACCACCCGCGCTGCGAGGACGTAGTCCTTGTTCCGCTCAGCCAGCATTTGGGCGCGCGAGAGCCTCACGAACCCCGGGAGGGTAAAGAACGCGATAGCGATGCCGACGTTCTGGATGCCAGGGCCGAGAATGGTGACG
This sequence comes from Tepidiformaceae bacterium, assembly GCA_963422605.2. Lineage (GTDB taxonomy): Bacteria > Chloroflexota > Dehalococcoidia > Tepidiformales > Tepidiformaceae > UBA2991. The sequence continues at coordinate 1,612,010 of CAXXUF010000002.1, read as the reverse complement.
ATGGCGAGGACCATGAGCAGTCCCGGGAACGCCAGCAGCGCGTCTACGAGGCGCATGACCGTGGCGTCGGACCAGCCGCCGACGTAGCCCACGGCGAATCCGGCAGTGGTGCCGACGAAGGCGCCCCCAACGACCCCCAGGAAGCTCAGCAGGAGGGACGCCCTGAGCCCGAAAACGGTGCGCGCGAAGAGGTCCCGCCGGAGCTCATCGGTTCCAAACGGGTGGTCCCATGAAGGAGCGAGCAGCCTGCCGGAGGCGTCCTGGCCGATGGGGTCGTGCCAGGTGACGAGGGAGGCGCCAAGCGCCGCCAGCATGAGCAGGAGGAGGCCCGTCAGCGCAATCGCTCCCTGCGGATTGCGCATGATGCGCTTGAGGGCGTCCATCCACATGGAGTGCGTGAGCCGCGCCCCGAGGGTCGCCAGCTCCGTAGAGGGTGTGGCGCTCATTGGTCGCGTACCCGCGGGTCAACGAGTCCATACGTGATATCGGCGACCAGGTTCGCCGCGACGAAGATGACGACGAAGACAACAAGCGAACTCTGCACGACGAGGTAGTCCCTGCTGTTGATCGCGTCGATCATGAGGCGGCCAACGCCAGGCCTCGTGAAAACCTGTTCGATCACCACCGCGCCGGCGAGTACCGCCCCAATCTGCAGCGCCATGATCGTGATCACCGGAATCAGCGAGTTGCGCAGAGCGTGCCGCATCACGACATTTCGTTCGTTGAGCCCCTTCGCCCTCGCTGTGCGGACAAAGTCCTGACCGACGACGTCGGCGATCGTTGTCCGCGTGTAGCGAGCGAGTACCGCACTGATGGGCGCTCCCAGGGCGAGGGCTGGCAGCGCAAGGTGGTGCAGCGAGGCCAGCGGGTCGTCGAGGAAGGACTCGCGTCCGTGGGAAGGGAACCACGGAAGCTCCACTGCGAAGACCCAGAGGAGGAGGATGCCCGTCAAGAAGCTGGGGACGCCCACCGCCACCATCGTGTAGCCGGAGAGCAGCCAGTCCCAGCCGCCCCTCCGTTTCACTCCGCCGAGCAGGCCCAGAGGGATGCCCACGACGATCGCGAAGGCGTAGGCAACGACGCTGAGCTCAAGCGTGGGGGGGAAGTTGATCGAGAACAGACGCCCGACGGAAAGGCGGTTCTGAAACGACTGCCCGAAGTCTCCACGCGCGAGGTTGCCGATCCAGCGGATGTACTGCTCGGGCCAGCTGTCGGTAAGCCCGAGCTGCTCACGGATACCATGGATGTCTTCGGGGGTCGCGTCCTCGCCAGCAAGAAAGTGAGCAGGGTCGCCGGGGATCAATCGCAGCACGAGGAAGACAGCAACGGTGGCGAAGAACATCACGGGGATCGTCTGGACGACCCGGTTCACAATGAACGGCGCCATAGTTCCCCATTCCCCCTTCGGCCGGGGCGCCACGCTTCGCTCCCGTGCCAAGCCAGCCGTCTTCCCGAGAATGAATGGGAACACGCTGGCCGGGCGTCCGAAGAGCGCACCCGTAGCGCCCTCGCCGGCAACCGAAGGATACACCGAGCGGAAGTGGGGGATCGGAGAGAGGCTATGGCGGGGGGACGACACACATCTCCCCGAAGACTTATACTCCTGCCGGGCATCATGGTCCGCAGAATCCATGTGCGGGTCTGCAGTACCCAAGGCAGGTCTCCTGTGCTCGGGATCTGACAATACTCATCGGAGGTTCACCCATGACTTCAGGACTGAACAGGCCCATCTCACGGCGTCAGATGCTCGCCGGCTCCGGGGCCTTGCTGGGTACTGCGGTGACCGCCGCAACCGTAGGCTGCGGTGACGATGACGACGACGATCAGCCGGACCCGACCCAGGTGGAGGAGACGCCCTCCGGCCCGCGGACGGGCGGCATTCTGCGATACGCGGTCCAGGGGGATCTGCTTCTGACCAATGGGGCTCCCTTTACCCGCCAGCAGGGGATCCCCCTCCTCGTCTTCGAGAGCCTGATCCGCTATGAAGACAGCCCATCACCTACCCTCGTGCTGGTCGATCGCTATGAAGTCTCAGACGACTTCACGGAGGTCACAGCCAGGCTGAAGCCGAACGCGGTCTTCCACGATGGTTCCCCGGTGACGCCAGAAGATGTCTTCTTCGGGATCGACGCCATCATTGATCCCGAGAAGTACAACTTCTCATTCAGTGGTCAGCTCAGGGCATTCGCGGCACGGGTTGTGGATTACTCTGCAATCGATGAGCGAACGATGTCGTTTAAATTCGATGCACCGCTCACGAATGTAAACGATTTCTTTGCTCAGTTTCCTGTTACCAAGAAGTCAACCTACGCGCAGCTTCAGACTGGAGAGAAGGTTCTGGGGACGGGACCATATATGTTGAACTCCTGGAGCCCCGGGGTAGGGTACGATCTCGCTCCGAACCCCAACTGGCACGATGATCGCGGCCCCTACCTGGATGGCATCAAGGTGATCCAGTTCGCCGACTCTGAAGCGATCGGGCAAGCGTATGACGCCAACGACATCGATGTCGCGCCTGCGAGTCCGCTGTTCGCGAAGGCCCATGAGGACGAGACAAGAATAGCAGCGAAGTGGGGGATCATATACGCGGGTCTCAACGTCACCAATCCCCTGTTTGTCGATAAGAGGGTGCGTCAGGCGCTCTTTTGGGCGATAGACCGGAAACGAATCGTGGGAGAGCTGTTGGAGGGGCTTGTCGAGATCACAACCCAGCCCTGGGATCCGGGAAGTCCTGCATTCGATGCTTCTCTCGAGAAGGATTTCTATGATCCCGAGCGTTCGAAAGCGCTCCTTGCTGAGGCAGGGTTCAGTCAATCCGGACCGATTCCCTTTGACCACTACGCGAACCATCCAACAGTTGGATCACAGCTTGCTGCTCTCCTGAAGGAGAACTTCGCCGCAGTGGGAGTTGATATCGAACTGATCGGACACGATATCCCGGACATGAACAAAAAATTGTTCGAGCGAGATTTTGAAGCAGGGTGGTTCTTGCTGACAGGATTCTCTCCCTTCTCACCGGTCACTGTGATCACGCAGCCGCTACCTTTCCAGGACAACAACCCGAGCAAGTACACCAACCCCGTCTTTGCCGACATCAAGGAGAAGCTGCGGGTGCTCGATCCGTTCTCGCCCGAGGCCAGGGAACAGTACCGGCGCTTCAACGAGCTCTTCCATGACGACCCCTGGCTCTTGCCATGCGCCCCGACCCGGGCCATGAGCGTGGTGAAGCCGAGAGTGCAGGGTTACCAGAACTTCATTGAGCCCCTGACGTACCTCGGGAATGTCTGGCTGAGCGAATAAGGGATGGCGCTCGCTGTGCTTGTGCTGCGAGCAGGGCACGCGGGTGAGAAAGTGTGCCCGGTGAGGTGGCTGAAGCAGCTGGCAATTCGCCGCTGACATGTGAGGAACCTATGCCTGATGGAGCCGAACCCGCAGGATACGTTGGCCTGGACGCCGGGGAATCCAGTGTGGCCTGGCCGCAGCCACCGGACCTGCAGGGGCTCCCGAATGTCGTGCTGGTTGTTCTCGACGATGTGGGCTTCGCGCAGGTGGGCTGTTACGGCTCTACCATCGACACCCCCACCATCGACCGGCTCGCTGCCGGTGGCATCCGCTACACCAACTACCACACCACCACCCTGTGTTCGCCCTCGCGCGCCTGCCTGCTAACTGGTCGCAACCACCACAGCGTCGGGATGAGGTCGGTCTCGAACTGGGCGCGGGGCTTTCCGAACGGCAGGGGGAGCATCTCCCCCAAGGCAGTGCCCCTGCCGCAACTCCTGAAGAGCCGTGGGCTCGCCACTTTCGCGGTCGGGAAATGGCATCTCGCCCCGATGTCCGAAACGTCCGCCGCCGGGCCGTTTGACAACTGGCCGCTGCAGAAGGGCTTCGAGCGGTACTACGGGTTCCTTGATGCGCTCACCGATCAGTTCGCTCCCTCGCTCACCTGCGACAACCACCCGATCCCGACGCCGGACCATCCCGACTACCACGTGAGCGAGGATATCGTTGACCACGCTATCGAGTTAATCCGGAATCAGCAGGCGATCTATACGGAGAGGCCGTTCTTCCTCTATCTGGCCTTTGGCGCCTGCCACGACCCTCACCAGGCGCCGCAGCAATACCTGGACAAGTACCGCGGCCGCTTTGATCAGGGTTGGGACGCGGCTCGGGAGGAGTGGTTCGAACGGCAGAAAACGCTGGGCATTGTCCCGGAAGGTACCGTCCTGCCGCCCAGCAACCCCGGTGTACCGCCATGGGAGAGCCTGACCGAGGAGCAGCAGCTGGTCGCCAGCCGGCTGCAAGAGGCCTTCGCGGCGATGCTGGACCACACTGATGACCAGATCGGCAGGCTCGTGAAGTATCTTGAGGGCTCTGAACTGCTCGCCAACACGCTCTTCATCGTGCTCTCGGACAACGGCGCCAGCGACGCCGGCGGTCCCCTGGGGACTGTGAACTGGCTGCGCAGGATGAACCAACTTGATGACGAGACCTTCAACCTCGAGCATCTCGACGAGATTGGCGGCCCCAACTCACACTGCAACTATCCTTCGGGCTGGGCTCAGGCCGGCAACACCCCATGCCGCTGGTACAAGCAGTACCTGCATGCAGGAGGCATCCGGAGCCCGCTGATCCTTCACTGGCCGGACAGGATCAAGGACCGTGGCGGCCTACGCCACCAGTTCCATCATGTGACCGATGTAATGCCCACCGTGCTCGATGTTCTCGACATCCAGGCTCCAGATACGTTTCAGGGTATGCCGCAGCTTCCGGTAGCTGGCCAGAGTATGGCCTATACGTTCGTCAATCCGGAGGAACCAACCCGTAAGGTCACACAGCACTTCGAGATGAACGGCCACCGCTCAGTGTGGCACCGGGGGTGGAAGGCGGTGACGTTCCACACACCCGGCGCGAGCTTTCAGTCGGAGCCCTGGGAGCTCTATAAACTGGATGAAGACTTCTCCGAGAGTCACGACCTCGCAGCGGAGCATCCGGAACGGCTGAGGCAGCTGATCGATCGCTGGTGGGTGGAGGCCGGACGGCACGACGTACTCCCGATCGAGCACGGCGGGGCAATCTCCGCTGTCTTCAATGTTCCTCCGGGAAGCCCTCAGGACCGGCTCCGGTTTACGTACTTCCAGGGCATGGCGCACGTGCCCACTGTGGCAGCGGCGGATGTCCGCAACCGTTCACACCGCATCCGGGCGACCATCGTTCGCCGCCAGCCCGAAGACGGGGGCGTCATCATTGCCCACGGCGGCTATGCGGGGGGGTATGCCCTGTTCGTACACGAGAACCGCCTCTGGTACGAGTACAACTGCGGAGGCGATCGATGGCGGGTTGCCAGCGACCTGCAACTCTCGACGGGTCGCGCTGATCTTGAGTTCGTGTTCGCGAAAACAGGAGATCTGCGAGGCACCGGCGTCGTCTACGTGGATGGACGAGAAACTGCACGCCTCGATCTCCCGCGCCTGCTGGGCGGACTGTTCACGATCGAGGGCCTCGATGTCGGTCGCGATAGTGGTACGCCGGTCAGCGTCCTCTACGAGTCCCCGTTCCCGTTCACGGGTACCATCAATTCGCTCGTCATCGAAGTCGAGAACGACCAGAATCTCGATCCCGAGTCGCTGGTGCAGGCGGAGATGGAGGAGCAATAACCACCCCCGGCTCCCCCATCGCGGTGCGACTATCCGCGAGTGTACAGAGGGTGAACGTCTCCCTTGCAATTGCGACAGGACCGGAGCGCGCTCCCGTTGCTACAATCGCGCAGAGGCCGCGAGCGGGAGTAGCTCAGCAGTAGAGCACCTGCCTTCCAGGCAGGATGTCGCGAGTTCGCCCCTTGTCTCCTGCTCCATGCTGCATGCCGACCAGCCGTGGCAGCGCTCTTTTCGCGTGGCTATTCGTTGATCGTGAAGGTCCTCGCTGAGTACACACCATCTGGCAGGATCGTGGCGAAGCCGTAGTGCGGGTCCGAGATCAACTCGTAAACGCGGGCATCAGTCGCTCGCACGAGAGCCCGGGTGTTCAGCCGCCACTCGTGACGGATCTCCTCGATCCGCCCCGGATAATCTTGCGCGCCAAGGACAGAGGTCAGCGCCCAGTAGAGGTACTCGGTTACCTGACAGGCGTAGTCACACGTGCTGTCGTCATACGTGTACCACGCTTTGTCTGGATACCTGGCGGGAACGGTGAGAAACCTTCCTCCCCGAGCGACATCCATCGCACCCGCCAGGGCGCTGCCCGCTTCCTCCCCAAAGATCGCGGGGTAGGCGCGGGCGTACCCGACATGGGTGATGAGGTGAAGCACCTCCTCCAGCGTCGCATCGAAGCGCCCTTCGGCGCGACCGTTGGGGAAGACCTCGCTGCCCCACAGACCCTGCCACGAGTCAGTGTCCCCGGCATCCTCGGCCCAGTCGCTGATCTCGCTGTTCGCGCTCGACCGGAGCTCGGCTTCATTCCTGGCCATGATGAGTGTGGCTCCACCAGAGACCATCGCTTCGACGATCGCTGGATTATCCGGGGTGCCGTCTTCGTCGTTGTCCAGGTACTCGGCAAGCACCTGCGCAGCATGCAGAATCGCCTCGTTGGGAGTGGCCGCGGTGGCCCGAATCATCACCCCGAACACGCTGACCGACTTGCTGAACAGATCGGTCTCCGCGGGCGGTTCGGGAGACAGATCGGGCCTGGCGGGCCCTCCATCTGACTCGCCACAGCCGGCCAGGAGAAACCCCGTCACAGCGACAAGGAGAATCGGCGCCCAAGTTCCAGGCACGGGAAACCGCAGCAATACTGCCCCCCGAACCAGGCGTCAGGACTGCGGGACCGAGAGGTCGAGAGCCATGATCAGAAGATCGCGGGGGAGGCCGCGGCGATCGGTGACCCAGCCCGTGAGCGTCGCTTCCTCCTGGAAACCGAGACGCTCGAAGGCGACACGGGCGCCCGTCTGATCGACAGTCATCTGGGCGGTGATCTTGCGCGAGCCGAAGTTCGGGGCCGCGCCGATAACTTCGCGGGCGAGCCTTCCACCGAGGCCGCTGCCGCGGTAGCCGCTCGCCACGATCACGCGAATCTCCCCCACGTTGCGGGTCCAGCGCATGGGTTCGCCGTGCAGCGACGCGTAGCCCACGACCTCATCGCCGTCGCAGGCCACGAGGGCGAAGTCCACCCCCTCGACCACACTCCTGACGAGCGCGTCGATGACGGTGCCGCTCGAGAGGTCCTCGCGGAGAAACAGCATGTCGTCCAGGGGGAGCGTTCGAGCGAATCGCAGGAACGCGTTGCGGGTCGAGGAGTCCAGACGGCGCAGCTCCACTTCGCGTCCGTCGGCCAGATGCCATGTGAGAGGGTACTGCGCCTGGAGGTTCGGGCGCTCCTGCAAGCCACGGCGAATGCGGTCCGCGTCGGTGGCGCGCAGTATCTGCTCCTCCTCGGGCGTGAAGCCCTCACTGCAGGTGTTGCAGCTGTAGCTGCTCACCTCCTCGTCGTTGCCGATACTCCCCGGCGAGTCCCAGTGCGGGACCAGAAGGATGTGCTGGCAGGCTTCCAGTGGATCTTCGAGCACAGCACCACTCGATCCCGTATCTCCACGCCGAAAGAACCTCATGGCAACCTCCTCGTGTGTTCCTGAATTGAACCGTCGCGCGCAGCCTACTCCCTTTTATCAAGATGCATACGGTCCGGCTCCCCGACCAGCCTGCCCGGACGCTCGACGCGCACAACCCTGGGCAACAGGAGAAACCCGAGGAACCCGAGCGGGGCGGCGACGACGAACGCCCCCAGGATGCCGACCTTGCTCTGCCGCAGCAGCTCGGCGTCGGTGTAGGCGAGGTCGGCGACGAAGAGGGAGATGGTGAAGCCGATGCCGGCGACAAGCCCGATGGCTGCTACCCCCCGCCAGGTGACACCCGGGGGACGGCGCGCGCCGAGCGCGACCGCCAGCCAGGTGGCTGCCATCAGCCCGAACGGCTTCCCGACAACAAGCCCTACAAGAACGCCCCAGGTGACGGTGCTCGAGAAGGCATCGCTGATGCCACTGCTGCTGAGCGGCACGCCCGCATTGGCGAGCGCGAAAGCGGGCACGACGAGGAACGCCACCCAGGGATGGAGGTTATGTTCGAGACGGTCGACATGGGGGACGGCATTGCTGCTGAGGTCGCTGAGGCTGAGGAGGGAATCGACGATCTGGTCGTGGCCGCGCGCACGGTCGGGCGATTCGTCGCCGGCGCGGAAGCGTTCGAGCAGCTGGCGCGCGGTCCGCACGAACCCTTCGAGTGATACAGGCGGGCGCCAGGGCGTGAGGAAGCCGAGGATGGCCCCGAGCGTGGTCGGGTGGACGCCCGAATCGAGGAGCGCCCCCCAGGACACGATGCCTACCGCGAAGAATACGAACATCGCGCGCACGCCGAGCCGGTAGAGCACGAGCATGAGGGCGACGAGGGAGACGGCGAGCACAACCTGATCGACCTGCACGTCGCTCGAATAAAACAGCGCAACGACGGCAACCGTGCCGATGTCGTCGACGATGATGAAGGTGAGGAGCATCGCCCGCAGCCCGAGCGGAACGCGCCCGCCGACGAGCGTGGCGACGCCGAGGGCGAAGGCGACATCGGTCGCCATGGGGATGGCCCAGCCCTCGCGCGCCTCGGCTCCCTGGGCGATGAGCAGGAAGAGCCCGAGGGGCAGGAGCATGCCCCCCAGCGCCCCGGCGATGGGTGCCACCATCACGCGTGGGTCGGAGAGCTCGCCGATCGTGATCTCGCGCTTGATCTCGAGGCCGATGACGAAAAAGAAGAGGACCATGCCCGCGTCGTTCACCCAGAAGTGGACGGTCCCCTGGACCTGCCAGAAGGCGAGGTCGATGCCGAGGCTGGTGTTGAGCAACTCCTCGTACGTGTGGCGCCAGGGGGAGTTGGCCCAGACGAGCGCGGCCACCGCAGCGAGCATGAGGAGCACGGCGCTCGCGCTCTCCGTCTGGATGAACTCCTGCACGGGGCGCACGAAGTTCGTAAAGTGGCGGCGGGCAAGCGCCATCCGGGGGTCGAGACTACGGACACCGCGGGGAGCCGCCATGCACCTAGCCTAGACGCCAGCGCGGGTAGGGGGGCGCATACGCGATCGTGTTGACCTGCCGCGAAGCACTCGCTAGCGTGAGCGCGGGGCTCTCCCCACCCAGCGCGGCCGTCCCCCAGCGTGGACTCGCGGGCAAGCGCCGCCAGGCGCTGCGGAGGTACCGGTGCAGATCTCGATGTCCCACCTACTGCCCATCGCAAGCTGCCTGACGACTTCGACGGTCTGGGTCGACCCGCCTTCCACAAGCTCGCGACAGCGGAGCACGTGGGCGACTACTGCAACTGGACGCTGGACGAGCTGCTGCACGCGGCGAAGCTGGGCTTCGACGGTATCTGCGTGAACAAGCACCACCAGAACGACTACGGCTTCATGCCAGGCCCAACGTGATGGGCAGAGCGCTGGCGCTGGCGACGCGCGGCCAGGACGTGGCGCTTGTGCAGATGGCCACGACGCCGCAGGACCTCGCCTCGCTGCTTTTTGCCGACCCGACCGGGCCCGTCGCGCAGCTGCTGGCCCCCGTCGACCTGGAGGCCAGCGACCAGATGGCACTACGCACCACCTGGTCGCTGGCGTGCACGGGGAAGTGCGTGTGGCCCATCCCCGACAAGGGCCTGAAGAAGCGGCTGCACCGCATCACCGCGCCAACGCTTGTCTGTCGGGGGGAGGAGGACGGCCTTGTGCCGCCGGTCTACGCAGGCGAGTTCGAGGCGCGCATCCCGAACGCGCGCGTGGAGCTGATCGCAGGGGCGGGGCACCTGCCGCAACTGGAACAGCCAGAGCGCACCATGGACGCAGTGACCGCGTTCCTCGGGCGGTAGCCGCCGATGACGACCTACATCCTGCGACGGCTGATGCTCGTGCCGGTAACGCTGTTCATCCTCTCCTTCGGTACAGCGATGATTATGCGGCTCACGCCGGCGGACGTTGTCGACGCCCGTCTGACGGGCGGCTATGTGCCCGAACGCGCGGATGAGCTGCGCGAGCAGCTGGGGTTGAACAAGGGGCCGTTCGAGGCGTACTTCGACTGGATGTCGAACGCCTTCCAGGGCGACTTCGGCTCCTCATTCGTGAGTGCCACCCCGATCGTCGACGAGATCAAGCGGCGCTTCCCCGTGACGATCGAGCTGGTCGTGCTCACGGTGATCGTCCAGGCGGTTGTGGCGATCCCGTTGGGAGCGCTCGCGGCCGTGAGACAGAACGGCCTCAGCGACCACGCCATCCGCATCATCAGCGTGATCGTGCTCGCCGTCCCGAGTTTCGTCGTGGCGGTCTTCGCCCTGAAGTTCCCGGCGATCTGGTGGGGCTGGTTCCCGCCATCGGGCTACGTGCCCTTCTGGGAGGACCCGCTCCAGAACATGAGGGTGTACTCCATCCCCGTCATCGTGGGATCACTGGCGCTGATGGCGACCCTCATCCGGCTGACGCGCACGGAGATGCTGGAAGTACTGCGCCAGGACTACGTACGTACCGCGCGGGCGAAGGGGCTACCGCAGGTGGCCGTGATCCGGCGGCATGCGCTCAAGAACGCGCTCATCCCCGTGATCACCGTGCTCGGCCTCTCCTTCGGCAGCGCGCTCGGCGGGGTCGTCATCATCGAGTCGATTTTCAGCCTGCCCGGACTGGGCCTCTACGCCCTAGACGCGGTGCTCCAGGAGGACTACCTCGTCGTCCAGACGTTCGTGGTCTTCTCCGGCTTCATGTTCGTGATGGTCAACCTTGCCGTCGACATCCTCTACGCCTGGCTTAACCCGCGGATCCAGTACGCATGAGCACCGCCGAGTCGCTGGCGGCGCAGCCGGCTGGTGAGAGCCCGCTCACGGAGCGCCCGAACATCTGGCGGCGGTTAGGACAAACCGCGCGGGCGCAACCGGTCGGCGTCTTCGGTCTGTTCCTCACGCTCCTCGTGCTCGTCATCGTCATCTTCGGCCCGACGGTTGCAACGCATGATCCCGATAAGCAGAGTGCCAACCTGCTCGCCGAGCCATCCGGCGCAAACTGGTTCGGAACTGACGACAAGGGGCGAGACTATTTCTCGCGCACAATGGCGGGAGGGCGCATCACTGTCGCCGTCTCCGTGTTCGGACTCGCGATCGCGACTGTAGCGGGGACGCTGCTGGGTATGACCTCCGCCTACGTCCCCTGGGTGGACCTGATCCTCCAGCGCATCATCGACGCGATGCTAGCGCTCCCCGGACTCTTCCTCATTTTGCTCTTCATCATCGTGTTCGGGCGCGATACTCAAATCCTCATCCTCGTGCTCGCGCTCGTAGTGACGTCACCGCTGGTCCGGATTACCCGCGCCTCGACGCTTTCGACGCTCACCAATCAGTACGTGGAGGCGGCGCAGGTCCTGGGGGCCTCGTGGATGCGGGTACTGCTGCGCCACATCCTTCCAAACATCGCCCCAACGATCGGGGTCATCTTCGCGGTGGGCCTGGGCAACCTGATGCTCCTGACGGGCGCTCTTGGCTTCCTGGGGCTGGGCGTCAGCCCGCCCCAGTCGGAGTGGGGGCTCATGATCGCCGACAGCCGCACCTATATCTCCAGCGACTCACACCTGTTCATCTTCCCCGCCATCGGCTTGGCGCTGGCGGTTCTTGGGGTGAACTTGCTGGGCGACTCCCTGCGCGACCTTTGGGACCCACGCATGCGTGGGACTTAGAGTGGTTGCACCTGTTCCACCCAGCCCCCGGCCCATGGTACATCCCGGGAAGCCTCCCACCCGGCACGGTGTCTGTGGCTCCTATCGGCCAGGTTCGTCCTGTCCCCAGGCCCCCGATCTGCGGAGCTACCAAGTTACCTCCACCTTGCTACCAGCTCCAGCGAGCACAGATAACGGAAGAGGAGGACACCCCTTGGGGGTGTCCTCCTCTTCGCATAGGCTCTCCGGGGCCAGAGACCTCGTGATACGAAGCGCCTTCTCGTTGTGCTCTTACAGAACCGTTCCCTCGAAGATACCCTAACTATCCAGCCAGAGGCGGGCGAGGTTGTGGGTCAGACCGAAGGGGATGCCCTCGGGATGGCCCATGACGTAGCTGCGGAAGATGGGGTAGAAGACGAGCGAGGCGGTGAACGCCTGGGGCGAGTGCTCGATGAGCGCAAGCGAGGCTTCACGCACGGCATCGGCCCGCGCCTCCGGATCGAGAGTCGAGCGCTGCTTTTCCAGCAGGCGGTCAACATCGGGATCCGAGAACCCGGTCCGGTTGAACGGGGCACCCGTGTGGAAGCGGTGGTAGAGGTAAGTGTCCGCATCCGTACCGCCCACCTCAAGTCCGATGTTCATGATGAAGTTGCCCTTCGCGCGCTCTCCGAAATACTCCCCTGCACTGGTCAGCGGTTCAAGTTCGAGGTTGAGCCCAAGGGCGGCGACGTCCTCCTTGATACCGACGCCGTGGCAATCGCACTGGATGGGCGTGTTGATCGTGATCGTCTCGCCGGCGCCCACGCCGACACCAGCGGCATTCATGAGGGCGATGGCGTCGGCGATGTCCTGCTCCTTGTCCTCGCGCCAGCCCGGCATCTGCAGGAGCTCTTCCTCGCTGAAGGCGAGGGGATGGAACATCTGCGGGACCGGCCCCATGTATACCCCGCTCTCGGGACCGAAGGGGTTGACGGCGATCTGCCGGTTGATGACGAGGTGCACGGCCTTGCGCACGCGGGGATCGTTGAAGGGCGCCTTCTGCGTATGCATATGCGTCTCTTCGATCGCCGAGTGCAGACGCTTGCGGAAGGCGACGCCATCACCAAGCTGCCCCTGCAACGCCTGCACCTGCACGAACTGGCCGCCGGCGCCGATGTTGTCGTAGTGGTCGAACTCACCCGTGATGAAGGCGCCCTCCTGGGCTTCCGGCGAGAACGCAAGGTGCTCGATGTTATCCATGTAGGGGAGGGGTTGGCCGTCGTCGCCCATCTCGAAGTAGTTGGGGTTGCGGTTGACAATGCCGCGCACATCCGGATCGAGCTCGCCCCGGATCCACGGACCCGTCCCGACCATGTTCTCGTACTTCTTCATGCCTTCGTCGCCAACGGCTTCTCGCTGCTCCTGGTTCACCATCAGGATGGGGTCGTCAGCCAGGAAGCGGAGCATGGGCGCGAACGGTTCACTCGTTGTCACCTGGAACGTGAGGCCATCGATGACCTCAATGTTGTCGATGCGGTCGAGCTGACCCTGGATGAACTCGGCGTTGTCTTCGTTGAAGCGGCCGAGGCCGAAGGCGGCATCCTCGGCGGTGAACTCCCTTCCGTTGGCCGGCGGCAGGTCATGCCACTGAACGCCCGGCCTCAGTTTGAAGACATAGGTGAGATCGTCCGGTTGTTCGGGAAGGGACTCCGCCAGCTCAGCATTTACCCGAACATCCCCGTCGTAGTTAAGCAGTCGGTTATAGGCGAGTCCCATGCCCAGCGAGTAGGTCGTCGTGTGGTTCGTGATGGCAGGGTCGAACACGGAGTCTCCCCCGACGCTGCCGCCAATGCGCAGGGTGCCGCCGCGCTTGATAGTGGAGGGCGCCTGCGTGGGCTCAGCGGTCGCGGCGTCGCGGTCGGGCTCGTCTGGCGTCGGCGCCGCGGTATCATCGTCGTCATCGCCGCAGCCGATGAGGGCGGCAGTGGCGGCGCCGCCGCCCACGACAGCGGATCCCTTCAGGAAGCCTCGCCGCGTGACCGGGCGCCTGCGCATGTATCTGGTCCAGTAGTTCTCAGCCATGATCCCTCCCTGTCGAGCTGGTGGTAGCGAACGGAGATAATCCTAACGACATCGGGCTCAGGCGGATCCGTGGCGGAGGAGCTTGCCGCTGGTAGCGCCCGTGCACTCGCCGTCCACGAACGTCTCCTCGCCGTTCACGAGGATGTGGCGGTAGCCGTGCGGCTTGCGGACCAGCCGCCACGCCCCCGCCGGGTAGTCGTAGGCCTTCTCCGTCTTCCCCATGTCGAGGTTCTCGAGGTCGTAGATGACGATGTCTGCGGGCGCGCCCTCGCGGATCGTGCCGCGGTCGCGGAAGCCCGCCGCCAGCGCCGGATAGGCCGAGAGCCGCCAGTGCGCCTGCTCCAGGTCCATGATCTCGTTGTCGCGCACGAGCAGGGCGAGAAATTCGGTGGGGTAGCGTCCGAGCGTGATGAACTTGGTGTGCGCGCCGCCGTCGGAGACTCCCGGCAGGGCGAAGGCGGAGTTCGCCATCTCCTTCATCGCCTCCATGTCGGCGGGGCGCGGCGCGGTCACAAAGAGCGCCTGCATGTCGTCTTCGAGGGCTATATCGAGCATCGCGTCGATAGGGTGCACGCCCCGCTCCTTCGCGATCTCGGCGACGGTCCAGCCGGTATACCGGTCGATCTCGGGCTTGTGCAGCTCGCCCACGATGAGGTCCGCCATCGCGAAGACCACGCCCTGCCCGCCGCGCTCGGACTCGTCGTACTCGGCCCGGGCGGCGGCGCGGTGCTCGGGATCGGCCATCTTGGCGGCGCGCTCTGCGACCGTGCCGAGCGTGATCTCGCGCCACACCGGGCTGGTATCGAAGAGGTTCCACTCCTCGAAGGTGAACTGGAAGTTATTCTCGGCCGTGAGCGCCTGGGCGAAGACGCGCGTGCCTCGCGCGTTGCACTCGTCCAGCCAGTTCATGGTGTCCTTGTACTGCGGCATTGCCCGCCCGTGCTGGTCGGTCGCGACCGCGAGCACGTTGTAGATGACGGGCCGGCCGCTCTCGTCGGCCAGCGTCTCGGTGAGCCCCTGGCTCGCGCCGATGCACTGGATGAAGCCGCGGCCGGCGTCACGCAGCACGCGCGCGAAGGAGACGAGGTCCTGCTCCTTCATCAGGTTGGTGATCATGAGCGTGCCGTCGTAGTCGCGCTGTACGTCATTGTCACCGAACTGCGCCGACCAGCCGCAGCCGCCCGCCTCCAGCCCTTCCCGCATCAGGCGCTGCATCTCCGCCATCTCCGCCTCGTTGGCCGGGCGGTTCTTCGCCGCCTCCAGCCCCATCACATAAGCCATCAACGGGTTCAGCGGCATGTAGCTCAGCAGATTCACTCCCTTCGGCGTGCGGTCGAGACTGTCGAGGAACTCGGGATAGGTCTCCCAGTCCCAGGGCATCCCTTCCTGCATCGCCTCCAGCGGCACCGCCTCGTTGCGCGACATCGTCAGCATCGCGCGCTCCTGGTCTTCCGCGCGGCAGGGTGCGAAGCCGAAGCCGCAGTTGCCGATCGCCACCGAGGTCACGCCGTGCCAGCCCGAGATCGAGCACCACGGATCCCAGAACACCTGCGAGTCGTAATGCGTGTGCAGGTCGACGAAGCCGGGGGCCACGTTCAGCCCGCTGGCGTCGATCACCTTCGCCCCGTTCGACGTCTGAATCCTGCCCCCTGTCGCCGCAATGCGACCATCCTTGATCCCGATGTCGCCCTTGTACCGCGGCGTCCGCTGGCCGTCGAAGACCGTCCCGCCCTTGATCACCGTATCGAATTCAGGCATAGCTTCCTCCCCTGAGGTTGGGGGTTTACGGTAAGTCTACCGTCGCGCCCAGCGCGATTCCAGCGCCCACGCCCACGCCCGCGCCGCTTGCCGCCGCCGCTTGCGCGCGGCTATCGTGCGGATCCACCGGCAGCGCGAGGCTGTCAGGAGCGACAGATGAGCGACCTCTCACTCCACGAAGCGATATTCACGACCCGGAGCATGCGGCGTCTGAAGCCGGATCCCGTCCCGCGCGAAGACCTCGAGTACCTCATCGAGGCGGCAACGATGGCGCCGAGCGCAGGCAATACGCAGATGTGGGCGTTCGTGGTGGTGACGGACCGAGACCAGATCGCGAAGATCGGCGCGGCCTACCGCGACGTGGGCGAGCGCTATATCCGCGACGGCGTCCTCGCCGACCCCGACATCATCGCGGACCGCAAGCGGGTGTACTCGAAAGCGATGCACAACGTGGAACGCCTGGACGAGTCACCGGCGATCATCGCTACCTGCCTGATGGGCCGTGCTCCCGACGACGCCGACATCTCGTCGGGCTTCTTCAGCTCGACCTACCCGGCGGTGCAGAACATTCTCCTGGCGGCGCGCGCGCGTGGGCTCGGCACGGTGCTGCTGACGCTGGCGACGGACTACTCGCCAGTGAAACCTGATCAGGCAACGCCCATCCGCGATGTGCTGGGGCTGCCGGAGGACGCGACGATCACGGCGCTCATCCCCGTGGGCTACCCGCAGGGCCCCTGGGGCCGCCCCTGGCGCAAACCCTGGCAGGAGTGCACACACTGGGAGCGGTGGGGAAACTGAAGAAGATTCCGGAGATCGCTAACCGGGGGCCGGTAACTGGCGCAGGCGGCGGCTCGCAACTGAGTCGACCACCGCCGAGGTAGCGGGCGCGCAGCAGGGATGCGATCATGCGCTCGATCAAACCCTGAGCCCAGGCGTGGAGAGAGGAGGGCGTAGTGTCGATGACGTACTACGGAACCACGGAGGTTCCAGTGGCGCCCGCGCAGTGCCCCGTGAACCACGAGGAGATCGACCTCTTCGCGGCGGGTGCGCAGGAGTGGTGGTTCGACGCTTACCGCCTGCTTCAGGAGCAGTGCCCGGTGATTCGGCTGCCGGGGCAGGGCCGCCTTCCGGGCACCGACGCGTTCATCCTCACGAAGTACGAGGACATCGCCCGCGTCGCGCGGGAGCGCGAGCTCGTGCTCGGCCGCGAGGATCAAGACCAGCAGGGGAACGGCAACAGCCCCCTGCAGGCGGAGATCTTCGAGGACGCGGGCTTCGGCGAGGCCTTCAACGCACAGCGGGACCTGCGCGCGAGCGAGGAACAGGCGATGCGCTACCGCCGCCTGGTCACCGATCCGTGGGTAGGGCCGGAGGGCGCGCAGCGTTACGAGGCGATGGCCACCGCCGCCGCCCACCAGCTGATCGACAACTGGATCGCCAGCGGCGAAGTCGAGTTCGTCCGCGGTTTCGCCGCGCCGCTGCCACAGACGGTGATCACGACCATCCTCGGCCTGCCCCTTGAAGATATGCCCATGCTGCGCAGGATGGAGGAGGCGCAGGTGCGGCGCTTCGTCTACGGCACGGGTGTGAAGAGCGAGATGAGCGACGAAGACGAGCAGGAGAACGCGCATGAACTCGTCGCCTTCAACCAGTACCTCGCAGACCGGATCCAGGAGAAGCGGCGCAATCCCGGGGACGACATGCTCTCCTCCCTCACGGCGGTGGAGTTCGAGGGCAGGAAGCTGAGCGACGCCGATATCACGAGCGTGGCCCTGCTGATGCACATCGGCGGGAACGAGACGACGCAGTACGCGCTCACGGCGGAGGCGATGCTGCTCGCGCAGCGCCCCGATATCGTGGATGAGCTGCGCGCCGATCGCTCGAAGGTGCGCTTCTTTGTCGAGGAAGCGCTGCGCCTCTACGCACCCACGCAAGGGCTGACCGCGAGGACGGCGCGCATCGACTTCGACCTTCGGGGGGTGAGGATTCCCGCGGGCTCGTTGCTGCATCTGCGCTTCGGGGCGGGAAACCGCGATCCGGAGCACTATGAGCGTGCCGAGGAGATCGATCTGGCGCGGCCGCACGCAGGCCGCCACCTCACCTTCTCGCAGGGACCGCGCTCGTGTCCGGGCGCTGGGCTCTCGCGGATGGAGCAGAACGTCGCCGTGAATGCGCTCCTGGACCGTCTCGAGACGATCGAGCTGAAGGAGACGAACGACTTCCGGCGCCAGCCCGGGATCATGCTTGGCCTCTACCACCTCGACCTGGCGTTCACGAGGCGGCAGGAAGTGCCCGCGAAGGCGTAGGGCTCACGGCGTCGGAACCTGGAGGAGAGACCGTATGCACGAGGGGTATAACCCGCTTTCGGAAGCGGTCCGGGCGGATCCGAGCGTGGCCTATCGCCACCTTCTCGAAGAAGCGCCGGTGCACTTCTTCGAGGCGTTCGAGCCGCCCTTCTACACGCTCTCACGCCACCGCGACGTCCAGGCGGCGCTGCTCAACATCCAGACCTTCTCCAGCGAATTCGGGCAGGGGCCGCGCCACAGTCCACCCGCGGGTATGCTCTCCGATCCACCGCAGCACACTTTCTACCGCAGCCTCGTGCAGCAGGCGTTCACCCCGAAGGCGATCGCGGAGCGGGCGGAGCGCATCACGGCGCTCTCCGAAGAGCTGCTCGACGAGCGCGCGGACGCCAGCGCCTGGGACCTGCACGACGATTACGCCTTCCCACTGCCCGTGATCGTGATCGCGGAGATGCTGGGCGTGCCGGGCGAGGATCTGCACCTCTTCAAGCGCTGGTCCGATGTGACCGTGATCGCGATGGGCGCGGAGGACCCCACGCCCTGGGCAGCGGAGATGGGCGAGCTGGCCGCGTACCTGTTGGCCGCGATCAAGGCGCGGCGCGCGGCGCCGGCAGGCGACGACCTTATCCGGGCGCTGGTCGAGGCCAAGCAGGACGGACGGGGGCTCGCGGACGAGGAGATACTGGGCGTCGTCACGCAGCTGCTCGTGGGCGGCAACGAGACCACGACATCGCTCATCACGAACATGGTCTGGCGGCTACTGCAGGAGCGCTCGCTCTGGGAGCGCTTGCTCGAAGAGCCCGCGTTGATCGAGGCGGCAGTCGAGGAGAGCCTGCGCTTCGACCCGCCCGTACTTGGGCTCTACCGCACGACCACGCGGGACGTGGAGCTCGAAGGCGGGACAGTGCCGAAGGATGCGAAGGTGATGCTGCATTACGCCGCTGCCAACCGCGATCCCGCCGCATTCGCGGCACCCGATGCATTCTCACTCGACCGCGAACGCAACCGCCACCTCGGCTTCGGGCTGGGGGTCCACTTCTGCCTGGGTGCGCCGCTGGCGCGGCTGGAGGGGCGCATCGCCCTGCGCACGCTGCTTCAGCGCTGCCCCGACCTCCGTCTCCTCGGCGAAGGCGAACGGATCGCGCCCTTCTTCCTCTGGGGCCGCCGCCGCCTGCCCGTGGCGGGGTAGGGAACGCCGCCGGCCTGTAGCATCGCCGAACGTGGTGTCCCTTTCGGGAAGCGGCAGCGGGATCAGTCGAGGCCCAGGGCGAGCAGCGCGGACTCCCGCACTCGACTTTCGCCGCCTTCCAGTCGCGTCCGTTCGCGCTGCTGTGGGCGAACATGTTCTCGTTCGGGTCCGTACAGGCGGTCACGGGCCGCCTGATGAGTATCTACACGCTGTGCATGGTGGGAGGGATACCGCAGGGCGCGCGCCAGCGGTTCGCGCCCTGCGGTGCCGTACTGCTGGTAGCCGGCGTATCCCCTGGCGGGTATCGCCATTGATGTGCCTGATCATCGCGAGTCGAAGCTGCGGCATAGGGTGAGCGGGGCGTCTCCGGCACTGTACAGGAGCCCCAAGCGCACACCTCAATGCCCGCCACCGAATGCGCTGATGCGCTTGCGACAAGAGACAGCGCAATCAGCGGCACGACAAGCCACTTCTCCAAGCTATCCCGCGACCATACCCTCCATCGATCAGCGGACTACCTGCCAATGTGTCGCGCTACGAGACGATGAAGTAGACGGATCCCTCGCGCACCCAGGTATCAGCCGTCTTGTCCACGCGCCTGGCAGCACGCGAGATGCGAAGCGCGAGACCACGCGTGGTCTCGCCCTCTTCGGGCGTCAGCCTGCCCGCTTGGTCGGGCATTACCGCATTGACGTACTCTTCGTACTGCCGCATGCGTGCTGTAAGGCTCCCTGTCTTCCGAACGGGACCAGGGGCGGCAGATGCCGCGATCTTCGAGAACTTCACCATCCTGGCTAATCTCCTGCGCTAATCTCCTGCATTTCAGGCAACGCTAGTTTAGCAGTACAGAAGGAACCGAACAAGTCGCCGGTTATGGCTTCATGCGCGCTTCCTGCAGCAACCGAGCGCAGGCGCACTAGAGCTGGCTGGGGGAACCAGCGCATCACTCAACTGATTCGCACAATGCACAGGAACCAGCGGGCGCTTCCCGCGGGACCAGCGGAGCCGTAGGCTGCGCTCGCGATCGGAGGACAGCATGGGCATCGTCGCGAAGGACGTGGTCGAACGAATGGCGGAGGCAGCCAGCGATTGGCTCGCCGCCCTGCCCGACGAGCTACGGGAACGGGCGAACCC
The DNA here is from genome assembly GCA_963422605.2 of Tepidiformaceae bacterium. Lineage (GTDB taxonomy): Bacteria > Chloroflexota > Dehalococcoidia > Tepidiformales > Tepidiformaceae > UBA2991. The sequence continues at coordinate 1,591,855 of CAXXUF010000002.1, read as the reverse complement.
GCCGTTCGCCGACCCGCGCCGGGAGGTCTGGTACTACACGCCAACGGACCACGAGGGCGTGCCCCTGGCCGACCTGAGTGTGCGCCAGGTGCAGCTCGCGCACCGGCTGCTCGCATCGGGGTTGAGCCTGCCGGCGTACCGGCGGGCGACAGTCATCATGAACCTCGAAGCGTGGCAGGACGCGCTCGGCGGCTGGCGCATCCCGCGCGGATCGATGCGCGGGGTGATGCACGGCTCGGACCCGGCGATGTACTTCGCGATGGTCTTCGGCGAGCCCGGGAGCGAGGCCTGGGGATGGCGCTTCGGGGGGCACCACGTCTCCGTCCATAACACCATCGTCGACGGGGAGATCGTATCGGTGACGCCCACATTCTTCGGGGCGAACCCCCATGAGGCAGCCCTGAGCGACTATCAGACGCTGCGGCCGGTCGCGGGCGAGGAAGACCTCGCGCGTGAGCTCGTCCACAGCCTCGATACGGCCCAGCGCGCCGTGGCCGTCATCTCCAAGGCAGCGCCCTTCGACATCGTCCAGTCGAACCGCCCGCAGGTGGAGGATGGCGCCCAGCCGGAGTGGATCGCGCGGGTGTTCAACGGCCTGCCCGACGACGGCACCGCCAGCCGCCTGGACGCGATGCAGCACGACCTCGACAGCCGCCAGGCGATGACGGACAGCGACCGTGAGGCGGCGCGCTACTCGCTCACGCCCAAGGGGCTTGCCGCGGCGGGCATGTCGGAGGCGCAGCGAGCCATCCTCGAAGCGCTGCTGCGCGAATACACGCAGCGCCTGCCCGAGCCCCTGGCGGCGGCGGCGCACGAGCGCCTGCTCGGCGTCCTCCCCGAGCTACACTTCGCCTGGGCGGGCGGGCTCGAGCGGAAGCAGCCGCACTACTACCGGCTGCAGGGGCCGCGCGTGCTCATCGAGTACGACTGCGTCCAGAACAACGCCAACCACAGCCACACCGTATGGCGCGACCCCGAGGGTGACTTCGGGCGTGACCTGCTCGCCGAGCACTACGCGGCGGCGCACTGAGCCGTGCCTTGCCGCGCCTCCCGTCTGTCCCCAAAATCCGGCGCAACAGTGTGCCAGGAGGCCCACGATGAGCGACACCCAGTCCACAGATCCGCCTGCGGAGCGGAAGACGCCAGACGACTTCGACTTCCTCGATCCTGACGTACAGGATTGCCCCTACGAGGCGTACCAGGCGCTGCGCGACCAGGCTCCTGTCTACCACGACCCTCGCACCGGCCAGTACGTCATCTCTCGCTTCGACGACCTGCGCGAGGTGCTGCTTGATACCGAGAACTTCGGCAACGGCGGGCGGCGCAACGCCGGGACCGAGGCGCGCCCCGCGCTGAGCGAACGGCAGCAGCACATGCTCTCGGTGTACGAGGAGAAGCGCGGCTGGCTACCCGAGCCGACACTCGCCGCGCGCGACGATCCCAACCACCGGCAGATGCGCAAGATGTTCGACAAGGCCTTCCGCCCGGGGAAGATCAGGCAGCTCGACCCCTTCGTGGAGAGCGTCGCCAACCGCCTCTTCGATGCCTTCATCGATGATGGCAACTGCGACTGGGTGCGGCAGTTCTCGGTGCCGCTGCCGCTCATCGTGATCGGCCACCAGATGGGCGTAAAGGAGGAGGACATCTGGTTCATCAAGCGCGCCACCGACGCCTGGGTGCGCCGCTTCGGCCAGATGCTGAGCGAGGAGGAGGAGCGCGAGTGCATCGAGGCCGAGATCGAGGCGCAGCACTACTTCAAGAAGGTGTTCGACCGGCTGCGCGAGGAACCCGACGACACACTCCTCTCCGATCTCGTGAACTCCGAGATCCCCGAGTGGGGGCGCACCCTCACCGACGGTGAGCTGCAGGCGGAGATGATGTCCGACACCTTCGTGGGCGGCTCTGAAACGAGCACCAACGCCATCTCCGAGGGCGTGAAGATTCTCATCGAGCAGCCCGACCTCTGGGCGCGGCTCAAGGCGGACCCCGAGAAGTACCTGCGGACGTTCGTCGAGGAGGTGCTGCGGCTGGAATCGCCCGTGCAGATGCTGGGGCGGGTCGCGCTGAACGACGTGGAGCTGCACGGCGTGACTATCCCCGCGGGGGCGTCACTCGGCACGCGCTACGCCGCCGCGAACCGCGACGAGCGCCGCTTCGAGTGCCCCGCCGAGGTCGACCTCGACCGCAAGAACCCGATGGCGCACCTCACCTTCGGGGCGGGCATCCACTACTGCCTCGGCGCCCCGCTCGCGCGCCGCGAGCTCTACTACAGTTTCAAGACGCTGGTCGAGCGCGTCGACGAGATGTGGTTCGCACCGGGCAAGAATGACTTCAGGCACCAGCCACACCTGTTCCTGCGTGCACTGAGGGAGCTGCACATCGAGTTTCGGGCGGCGCAGGCACCATGACCATGCGCATCGGGATATCGCTGACGACGGCGCTGCGGGCGCCGGACGCGCGCACGGGCGGGCGCTGGCTCGTCGAGCGCGCGGCGGCGGCGCGCGAGGCGGGGCTCGACAGCCTCTTCATCGGCGACCACCACAGCACCGCGCCCATGACGTACTACCAGAACGTGCCTGTTCTGGGGCGGCTGCTGGCCGAGTGGGGCGACCGGCCCGCGGGGGCGCTCTTCCTCCTGCCGCTCTGGCACCCGGTGCTGCTGGCGGAGCAGATCGGCACGCTTGCGGCGCTCCACGAAGGGCCGTTCGTGATGCAGTGCGCGATCGGCCCGGACGACAACCAGTTCCCTGCATTCGGCGTGAATCCGCGCCACCGTCCCTCACGCTTTGAGGAATCGCTCGACATCATGCGGCGGCTCTGGGCGGGCGAGACGGTCAGCGCAGAGGGTCGCTGGAGTTTCCAGGAGGCGAGCATCGCGCCCGTGCCGCCCGATAGGGTGGAGGTCTGGATCGGAGCGGTAGCGAGCGCCGCTCTTGATCGCGCCGCCCGCCTCGGCGATGGCTGGCTGGCCTCGCCCGGGCTCACGCCCGCGCAGGCGGCAGCGCAATCGGCGGAGTTCCTCGAACGGCGCCAGATTCACGCTGGCGCAAAAGCGGGCGCGGTCGCGATCCGCCGCGACATCTACGTCGGCGAGAGCGACGCCGAGGCGGCGGAGACCACGAGACCGGTCGTGGAGGGGGGCTACCGCGGCATGGACCCCTCAGCGCTCGCGATCGGGAGCCCCGAGACGGTAGCGGCGAACTTCCGCGCACTCGGCGAGGTGGGCTACACCGACGTCATTGTGCGCAACCTGATGCCCGCACAGGAGCACGCCATCGCCTCCATCCAGCGCCTCGCGGAGGTGCGCGGCGCGCAGGGGTAGGAGCAGCGCCAGAGTATCGCACCTGGAGGACTGATGGAGTTCACGATTGGGGACGAGGTCGTCAAGGTCTCAGATCCAGCCGATACAGGCAGGGTGGTTGAGGGACCAGAGTCGGGGCAGTACCTCGTCAAGTCTTCAGATGGAGCCGAGGCATGGACAGCCGCCACTAACCTGCGAGGGGTGGAGGCGAAGTTTCGCTGGTCACGCATCGAGGACTTCATGGCAGACCTCGCCCTTCAGAAGTTTTCACACAAGTTCTCCGACGTCCTTTTCTCGATGGGATCGTCGCGGACGCAGTTTCTCCCGTACCAGTTCAAGCCGGTTCTCCAGTTCATCCAGCAGCAGCCCCACGGCCTGCTGATCGCCGACGAGGTGGGACTCGGCAAGACCATCGAGGCAGCGCTCATCACGAGAGAGCTGCTCGCTCGCGGACCGGTTGATCGTATCCTCGTCATCTGCCCTGCTAATCTTCGCGAAAAATGGCAGCGAGAGCTTCGCGAGCGCTTCGGGATATACCTCCAGGAGATGAAGAGTAAGGACTTCCAGGAGCTCAAGGACAAGTATGACCGCGAAGGGTATTGGCCACCGTTTCACGGTGTTACATCACTGGAGGGCCTGCGGACCACGGATTTTGAAAGCACCCTCGTGAAGACGGGAATTCCTCTCGACCTTGTCATCATCGACGAAGCACATCACATGCGGAATCCCAAAACGCGCAGCTTTACGCTTGGCGAAGCTCTCTCAAGCCAAGCAGATCATATCCTCCTCCTCTCAGCAACGCCGGTGCAGACCGGAGAAGGAGACCTTCTCAGCCTGTTACAGCTGGTCAATCCTGCAGAGTTCCAGGACAACTCTAAGAGTGATATGAATGATAGACTAAGACCTAACCGTTATATCAACGCTGCAATAGCCGAATTATCCGACCCTAACCCCAGCCTCCCCAAGGTCTCCCAACACATGGGATCTGCACTGAAGACATCCTATGGTGTCGCGTTCCAGAAAGATGACCTCTATATGTCATGGCTACGACGGATAGAGGATGTCGACTCTCTGACACCGGAAGCGACCGTGCGCCTCCGTCGCGATCTTCAGAAAGTTCACACGCTGGCCCCATATTACACGCGGACACGCAAACGGGAAGTACAGGATATCGCACAGCGACGGTCGATGACTCTACCGGTAAAGCCAAGCATAGAAGAACAGGAGTTCTATGATGCATGGAACGTGTTCATCCGTGCAGAAGCGATCGAGCGCAATATCCACCCGGGTTTCTACGTTGTGCAGCCGGAACGCCAAGCGGCAAGCTCAATCCATGTGGCCCGTGAGAAGGTCGAGGAACGTATCGCAAGCGTCCAGGCCCGAATAGCGGTCGCACCTGATAGCGAGTACGAGGGATCTGATTCAGAACCAAAGGATCTCGCCCCAGATCTCTTTGCGATTAGAACGCCTTTCACTCACCTTAATAACGCTATCAACCGGCTTCGCGATGCAGCGGAGAATCTGCCGGAGCGAGACTCGAAGATCGAGAAGTTCGTGGAGATCCTCAGGATAATTCTCGACGAGAAGCGCGATCGCAAAATCATCTGCTTCACGGAGTGGAGAGGGACACTGCGCCAACTTTACTCGAGATTACAGAAGGATGGAATAGGAAGCATCACGATATCCGGAGAAATCACCTCATCTGAGCGATCAAAACGGATCGAAAATTTCCGGCAGAGTTTCGACATCCGTGTCTTGATTTCGACAGAAGTGGGATCCGAGGGCCTGGACCTCCAGTTTTGCGATGCGGTGATCAACTACGACTTGCCGTGGAATCCGATGCGTGTGGAGCAGCGCATCGGCAGGATCGATCGCTTCGGCCAGAAGGAGAAGCAGATCCTCGTCGTATCCTTCTTCGTGGAGGGCACGATCGACACTCGCGTCCTTCTAAGGCTCTACCAGCGCATCAAAATATTTGAGGAATCGATCGGCCAGCTGGAGTCTATTATGGGTCCCATGATTGCATCACTGCAGGTCGACATCCTCACGCAGGAACTCTCCCCGGAAGAACAGGAGGAAAAGACTCGATCAGCCATCTTGAAAATCGAACAGGAGAAGCTCGATCTTGAGCAACTGGAGGAGAGCAAGGCCGAGCTCATGGGCCAGGGTGACCTGCTCCGTCAGGAGGTCAAGAATATCAGGACCACGGGCCGCTATATCTCATCGATGGAGGTACGCGCGATTGTCGAGCGCTGGCTCGCTGCCGGGGGCAGCAAACGAGACCGGCTCGATGAAACGAAGCGGGGCCGCATCTTCGATCTCCACATTTCAAAAGACAAGCTCCGTGAGGTCTTTTCGTGGATGCAGAACAAACGCACCCAACCCACGGAATTCGCCGCCGACCGCGCCCCTGTCACCGAGCGGCTCTCCCAGCAAGGGCACGCTTGGGTCACGTTCGATAGCGACGTGGCGCAGGAGAACCCAAATCTCCCCTTCCTGCATGCAGGACACGAAATAGTTGCAACAGCGATCGAACGGCTTAGCAAATATGGCCCCGGCAACTGGATCTCACGCGTGGGGCGAATCCCACTGCCGGACTGGATCAGGGAGGAGAAGCCACCAGACGCGGTTGACGGAATCGCACTCGCCATCTACCGCGTAAAGCTGCACGGCCTGGAAGGTCAGACGACGATGCTTCCTGTCGCCCTGTCTCCATCCAGTGGAGACATCCTCGAAGGGCTGTCTGAGCGACTCCTGGCTGCTCTCTCCACCGGCGGTGGGGAGAGCAGCGCGGGCGACATCGACGAGGACACCGTGCGTATTATCGCACAGTGCTCGTTCGAGGAGGTGGAACGGCGTACTCGCGCAATTGAGAAGGAGGCACGCGAGCAGCAGGATAGTCGTGTCGCCATTCAGACCGCGACGCTCAGGCGATCGTACGAAGCCAAAATTGGACGCAGCAGACAGTGGGCCGGCAGCGCTACGGACGAGGGCATCAAGAAGCTACATGAGGGCCGAGCGCGCAACCTTCAGGGAGAACTGGACGACGAGCTTCGCAAGCTTCGCGACGCCCCCGAGCCGACTGCGGACTTCTCTCTGCTCTCCATGGCCATCTTCGTCCCGACAACACCGTAGCCCCCACCCCCGCTGGCCCGCGGGCGCGGGATCGCGTAGCGTGCGCCCGGTACTCTGATCCCACGGAAGCGAGACTCCATGACCGTTCGTACCGAAAGCCCTGTGATGCATCACCTCGGCTTCGTCGTCGCCGACGCCGACGCGCTGGCCAATACCTACACGAACCTGATCGGCGCCGAATTCCGGCTGATGCCGCCCTACAAGGTCCACTCCATGTCGGGCGAGGAGGCGGAGCTGCGCGTCTACTACGGCGCGATCGCGGGCTCGATCGTCGAGATCATCCAGCCGGTGAGCGGTGACACGCCCCACCAGCAGTGGCACGACGATCACGGCGACGGCGTCCAGCATCTCGGGCTCTACGTGCCCGATGTGGTCGCGGCGACGAAGGAGATGCTGGAGAAGGGCGGCGAAATCCGCTGGGTCTACCCCAACGCGGGCGTCGTGCAGCTGAACTTCGACAGCCCCCTCGACGAGGTCATCAGTGAGACGCTCCCCGGGAGCCTCTCCTATGTGCACGCGGCAGGCGGGGGGCCGATCCTCGAGCTACTGGGGCCGCCCATCCACCAGGGAGTCGCCGGCGGCGCGGTAGCCGGTCTCGACAAGCTGTTCGAGACGACTTTCCCGAAGGTCGAGCCGATCGCGGGCGCTGGTTCATAGCCAGCAGTCACTCCACCGGAGGGCGCGGCTCGAAGGCGTCTCGTGCGAGTGCCGCGAAGTCCGCTTCGACGATCCCGGCATGCTCGCGGAAGGTCTTCGCCACATCGGCGAGGGCGGCGTTGTAGAGGTCCGGCCCGGCGAGGTTGAGCACGAATTCGAGGAGGAACCCGGCGGCGAGCTCGCCCACGTCCTCGTCGCGCTCCTCACGGAGCCAGGCCTGAAGCTCGCGCGCCATCGCGCGGCGGCGGCGGGCGTCGATTCGCTCGTGGAGTCCCCGTGGTTCAACGGCAGCCATAGCGCCCCTTGCTGCGCCAAGGGTAGCGGGGCGGCGCGCGAGCGCCGAACACGCTCGCTATACTCGATGCGGAATGCCCCAGTTGAGAACCGTGCGGCTTGCGCTCCTGGGGCTCGTGCTCGCGGTGGGGCTCGCGGCGGCTTGCGGCGTCGCCCCCGTCGAGCCGGGGGCGATCCACCTCCTGCGGCTCGACGGCGGCATCGGCCCGATCACGGAGCGTTACATCGATCGCGGCATCGGCCTGGCGGAGGACGCGGATGCGCGCCTCGTCGTTATCGAGATGGATACGCCGGGCGGCTTCAGTTCCTCCATGCGTGAGATCGTGCAGCGCATCGAGGCCGCGGACGTGCCGGTCGCTGTCTACGTATCGCCTTGGGGGGCGCGGGCAGCGAGCGCGGGGACGTTCATCACGATGGCCGCGCATGTGGCTGTGATGGCGCCGAACACATCCATCGGCGCCGCGTCAGCGGTGAACGCCGACGGCAGCGACATCGAGGGTACGCTCGGCAAGAAGGTGGAGAACGACGCAGTCAGCTTCATCCGCGGCATCGCCGAGCTGCGCGGTCGCAACGCCGACTGGGCGGAGCAGGCCGTGCGCGAGGCAGTCTCGGCGACGCAGACGGAGGCGGTCGAGCTGAACGTCGTGGACTTCGTGGCGAACGACCTCGACGAGCTGCTCGCCCGCATCGACGGGACGGCGATCGCGCTGAAGCCGGGGACGACCGTAGCGCTGACGGGGCTCGCCGGAGCGGAGCGCGTCACCACGAGCATGACGGTCTGGGAGCGCTTCCTCGAGCGGCTCGCCAACCCGACGCTGGCGACGATCCTGATCTCGCTGGGCATGCTGGGGCTCTTCCTCGAGCTTTCGAATCCCGGCCTGGTCTTCCCCGGCGTGGCGGGCGTCATCGCGATCGTGCTCGGCTTCCTCGCGTTGGGCGTGCTGCCGGTGGACACGGTGGGGCTCGTGTTGATCGGGGTAGCGCTCATCTTCTTCGCGCTGGAGCTGTTCGTGCCGTCAGGCGGGATTCTCGCCGGAGGGGGGTTGCTGGCGCTCGTGCTGGGCGCGATCATCGCGTTTCGCGACACCCCCACGGAGTTCCAGCCGAACCGCATCGTCGTGGGCGCGCTGGCGTTCCTGCTCGTGGTCGTGTTCGTCTCGATGGCGGTGGGACTGGCGCGGATGCGTAGATTGCGCAGGGAGACCGGCACGGAAGCGCTCGTGGGTAGAATGGCAGTCGCACGCACACCGCTCATGCCGGATGGCGTAGTGTTTATCCAGGGCGAGCGCTGGCAGGCGGAGATCGAAGACGGCTCCGCCGCGCAGGGCGAGCAGGTGCGCGTAGTGAGCGCCGCGGGCCTCAGGCTCAGGGTGCGGAAGGAGAAACAGCCATGACGCAGCAACAGCCACCACCACAGCCGGAGGAGATAGCGGAGGAACCGCCGAGCAGTCTCCTTGCCAGCATCATCCGTATATTCCTGCTGGGGCTGAGCGCGATCCTGCTGATCCCGCTCCTGCCATTCCAGATCCGCGTGGTCGCCGAGTACGAACGGGGTGTGATCTTCCGGCTGGGCCGCCTGACGGGGGCGAAGGGGCCCGGTCTCTTCGTGCTGCTGCCCTTCATCGACCGCATGGTGAAGGTCGACCTGCGCACGATCACGCTCGATGTGCCCTCGCAGGAGGCGATCACCCGCGACAACGTGACGGTGAAGGTGAACGCGGTCGTCTACTTCCGCGTGGTAGAGCCGACGGCAGCGGTCGTGCGCATTCTCGACTTCGTCCGCGCAACCTCGCAGATCTCGCAGACGACGCTCCGCTCGGTGATGGGCCAAACCGACCTCGACGGCCTGCTCTCGCAGCGCGAGGAGGTGAACCAGGAGCTGCAGAAGATCATCGACGAGGAGACCGAGCCCTGGGGCATCAAGGTCAGCACCGTTGAAGTGAAGGACGTGGAGCTACCGTCGACGATGCAGCGCGCGATGGCGGCGCAGGCCGAGGCCGAGCGCGAACGGCGTGCGAAGATCATCGCCGCGGATGGCGAGTTCCAGGCAAGCGAGCGGCTGCGGGAAGCGGCTGAGGTGATGGCGCGCGAACCCACCACGCTCCAGCTGCGCTACCTGCAGACGCTCTCCGAAATCTCCGTCGAGAACAGCTCGACAATCGTCTTCCCGCTGCCGATGGACCTCATCCGCATGTTCATCGATACGGACCACGACGACGACGACGACGTCTAGCGCCCCTGACGCCGCTCGCGATCAGACAGCCGGACGGACCGAGACGTCAGCGGCGAGCACGGTGGTGCGCTCGCCGCTGACGCGCTCGACCACGAGCGCGCCAGCGGCGGTAATGCCGACCGCCAGCGCTTCGTAGGCGTCGCCGGAACCCTCGACCGTGACGCAGCGCCCGAGCACGAGGCTCCGCTGGCGGTAGTCGCAGGCGAGTGCACCCTCGCGCGCGACGAACGCTGCCTCGAGCTCATCGCAGACGCGCGCGAGGAGCGCCTCACGCGCGACCTCACGCCCGAGCTCACGTCCGAGGCTGGTGGCGCTCTCGCGCAGGGCGGGGTCGGCAGTGGGGTCGGCATTGACGTTGACGCCGACCCCCACGTAGGCGATGAGCCCGGCGGGGCTGGCCTCGCCGTCGATGAGCATGCCGCTCAGCTTGCGCTCGCCCACCCAGATATCGTTCGGCCACTTGATGCGTGCAGGAACGCCCTCGAGCGCGCAGGCTCGGCAGACGGCGACCGGCACGGCGAGCGGCAGACGGGCGTAGTCCCCGGGGGAGGGCCGCAGGATGAGGGTGAAGTAGAGGCTGCCGCCGGGGGGGCTGAAGAAGCCGCGTCCGCGGCGGCCGCGCCCGGCCGTCTGCGTCTCCGCCAGGATGAGGGTGCCATGGGGCGCGCCTTCCAACGCCGCCGTGCGCGCGAGGTCCATCGTCGAAGGCGTCTCGCGCACGCAGCGCAGGTCGCGTCCCAGGGCAGCGGCGTGGAGCGCGGCGGCGAACCGTTCGGGATCGAAAGCGGGAAAGTGAGGCATGGCTCGGGGAGGCACCGCTGCAGGAACAAAAAAGGGGCCCGGCGGCGTAACGCCGCACAGGCCCCGTTCGTAACGCAACGCTCCTTCTAGGAGGAGGTCACCTCCTGCGCTAGATGGGGTTGGCTACAACTGTGGTCGTCCATGCGCATCACCTCCTTCGTGGGATTTACGATAGCGCCTCGCACGCACAGTGGCCAGCGCGAGGCAAAAGCGGAGCGCCGCGGGAGGCAGGCAGGGTGGGTGCTACCTTCCTGACCCCACGGGAGGGCCGAATGGCGACTACCGGGCCTGACGGAGAGGCGCGCACTGTTCCCCTCATCTGGATCGACAAGGACGTCCAACCGATCCTGCTTCGCCAATCAGCTCATTGCCCAGAACCTGAATGCTGAGTTCATCATCTCCTTTGGCCAAGGCAGCCTACCTCCCGGTCATTGGGAGCGAGGCAGAACAGCAGGCGGCACTTGCGCAAATCGAGTTCGCCCCGGTAAAGACAGTCGCGCGGGTTGGTCTATCAGCCCAACGGATGCGTGAATTCGTTGCTGTGCTCCAGCAGAATCTTGCGCGGCATGAGCATCAGCGGCAGCAGGAGGGGGGAATCACATGAATGGCCGGATGGCCAGCGCCTCCCTCGCGACGCGCTCCGGAAGGTGGAGCGCGTCCTCAACGCCGCCTCGGTGCGGGTGAGCGAGGTCTACGGCCGTAACGGGCTGCAGGAGGCGCGCGCGCAGTCGCTGCGCATCACCTTCACCATCGAAAACAGCGAAGTCTGGCTGCGGAACAACTGCTCACACGATCAGGCCTACCGGCGGCATGCCTGACATTCCCGCCTGCAGCAAGCGGGCCGCCTTCCGCAAGGTGGCGGGGCCCGCTATTCTGGGGCGAGCGCGCGGCGTCTGGCGCTTGCGCCAAATCTTTGTGTCGCGCAGAAGGGGGCGGACTCCGTGGTCACGCCCGTCACGATGAAGCAGCTACTGGAAGCCGGCGTGCACTTCGGCCACCAGACGCGGCGCTGGAACCCGAAGATGCGGCATTTCATCTTCACCGAACGCAACGGCATCCACATCATCGACCTGCAGCAGACGGTCAAGCGCCTCGACCAGGCGATCGACTTCGTGCGCGAGGTGGTGGCCGGCGGCAATGACGTGCTCATCATCGGCACGAAGAAGCAGGCCCGCGAAACGGTCGAGCTGGAGGCGCAGCGCTCCGGGCTTCCGTACGTCAACAACCGCTGGCTCGGTGGCACGCTCACCAACTTCCGCACGATCCAGTCGCGCATCCGCCACCTGCGCGACCTGGAGGAGCGCACCGAGCGCGGCGAGTTCGCGCGGCGCGCGAAGAAGGAGCAGATCGACATCGCCAACGAGATCGAGCGGCTGAACCACTACTTCGGCGGCATCAAGTATCTCGACCGCCTGCCCCGGGCGGTCTTCGTCATCGACACGATGAAGGAGGCGATCGCGGTCGCCGAGTGCGACCGCCTGGGCATCCCGATCGTCTCGCTTGTCGATACGAACTGTGACCCCGACCCAATTTCCTACCCCATCCCGAGCAACGACGACGCCATCCGCGCGATCAAACTGATCCTGGGCAAGATCGCGGACGGCGCGATCGAGGGCCGCGCAGCGCGCGAGGCGGGCGTGGGCGCGGAGGCGTACAGCGAAGAGATGGCGCAGCTCGCAGCCGAGCAGGAATCCGCCATGGCTGCGGCGCAGGCCAGCCCCGCACCGGCAGCGACCAGCCCCGCGCCGAAGGCGCTGGCCACAGCAGAGGAGCAGAGCACTGGCTGAGATCTCGACGGCAATGGTGAAAGTACTGCGCGACGCGAGCGGCGCCGGCGTGATGGACGCAAAGCGCGCCCTCGAAGAGGCGGACGGCGACATGGACCAGGCAGCGGCTATCCTGCGGGAGCGGGGGCTGGCAGCTGCCGCCAAACGCGCCGAGCGCGAAACGGGCCAGGGCGTCATCGATACGTACATCCACGCGGGCGGGCGCATCGGCGCGCTCGTGGAGGTGAACTGCGAGACGGACTTCGTGGCAAATACGGACGAGTTCCGCAGCCTCGTGCACGAGGTCGCGATGCAGGTCGCGGCCATGGCCCCCGCCATGATCTCGCCCAAAGAACGCGCCAGCCAGCCTGACGTGGAGGGCGCGGACGAGGAGGTTGCGCTGCTGAGCCAGCCGTGGGTGAAAGACGCTTCGAAGACAGTCGGCGAGCTCGTTCAGGAGGCGATGGCGAAGACTGGGGAGAACATCCGCATCCGGCGCTTCGCGCGCTTCGCACTGGGATCCTGAGGGGGAAGCAGGCGTGGGCGAGGCCTACCGGCGCGCGCTCGTGAAGCTGAGCGGCGAGGCCCTCATGGGCGACCACGAGTTCGGCATCGACCACCGCGCCATCAGCGATCTCGCCGGACAGCTCGCGCGCGCCTCGTCCGAAGGGATCGAGGTCGCGATCGTGGTTGGGGGCGGCAACTTCTGGCGCGGCCAAGCCGCCGCCGAGCGGGGTATGGACCGCGCCACGGCAGACTACGCGGGCATGCTGAGCACGATGATGAACGCGCTCGCGCTGCAGGACGCGCTCGGACACGCAGGCGCCGAGGTACGCACACAGTCGGCGCTGCCGATGGCGCAGATCGCGGAGCCATACATCCGCCGCCGGGCGATCCGGCACCTGGAGAAGGGACGCATCGTGGTGTTCGCGGCGGGAACCGGCAACCCCTTCATGACGACCGACACCGCCGCCGCCCTGCGCGCCATCGAGGTCGAGTGCGAGACCCTGCTGATGGCGAAGAACGGCGTCGACGGGGTGTACGACGCCGATCCCGCGAAATCGCCGGGGGCGACCCGTTTCGCGCGCCTGAGCCATCTGGATGCGATCCAGCGCCGGTTGCAGGTCATGGACAGCACGGCCCTCAGCCTCTGCATGGAGCACGAGCTCCCGATCGTGGTCTTCGACGTACGAGCGGGCGAGAGCGTGTACCGTGCGCTCCACGGCGAGCGCCTCGGAACGACGGTGAGCGCCGAAGCGCCCGCCGAACCCGCCCGCACGGGCTAGCGCGGGGGAGAGAGCGATGGCCGACGCGGACGAGATCATGCTCGATGCGGAAGAGCGCATGGATGGGGCAGTGGAGGCGTTCCGGCGTGAACTGGCGAGCGTGCGCACGGGCCGCGCCCACCCCAGCCTCATCGAAAACCTGGCAGTGGAACATTACGGCCAGACGCAGCCGCTCAACCAGCTCGGCACGATCAACGCCCCCGAAGCGCGGCTGCTGGCCGTCCATGTCTGGGACGCGGGAGCGGTACAGCCGGTCGTGAAGGCGATTCAGACTTCCGACCTCGGGCTGAACCCGAGCATCGACGGACAGCTCGTCCGGCTTCCCATCCCCCAGCTCACAGAGGAGCGCCGTCGCGAGTTCGTGCGCCTGGTCCACCAAAAGGCGGAGGACGCACGCGTCGCTGCCCGTAACGTGCGGCGGCACGCGCACGACGACCTGCGCAAGGGCGAACGCACGGGCGACCTGACGCAGGACGACCTGTTCCAGTATGAGCACGACCTGCAGAAGATAACCGACGCGCACATCGAGATGATCGACGAGGAGGGGAAGCGCAAGGAGGAGGAACTGCTTGATATCTGAGGCGACGCGGGAGCGGGCGGCAGTCAAACCCGAAACGGACGCGGGCGGCGATCGCATCTCGCCGCTGACGGGCGGGCGCGTGCCCAGCCACGTGGCCATCATCATGGACGGGAACGGGCGCTGGGCCACGGAGCGGGGTCTGCCGCGGGCGGCGGGGCACCGCGCCGGCTCGGAGAACATCCGGCGGCTGATTGAGCGCTTCGCCGAGCACGACGTGCGCTACATCACGCTCTTCGCCTTCTCCACGGAGAACTGGAGCCGACCGCGGAGCGAAGTCTCCGTGATTTTCCGGCTGGTCGACCGCTTCCTCCAGCGGGAGACGGCGAACCTGCACCGGAACAACGTGCGGCTGCGCCACTTCGGCCACCTGGAGAAGCTGCCGGCAAAGCTCCAGGAGCGAGTCCGGCAGGCGGTCGAGCTGACCCGCGGGAACGACCGCCTGATGCTGAACATCTGCTTCAGCTACGGCGGGCGCGACGAGATCGTGACCGCCGTGCGCCGCATCGCGGAGGCGGGCGTCGCGCCCGAGGCGATCGACGAACGGCTGGTAGCGGCGCACCTGTTCACGGGCGGGCTGCCCGACCCGGATCTGCTGATCCGCACGGCGGGCGAGCAGCGTATCTCGAACTTCCTGCTCTGGCAGAGCGCCTACGCCGAGCTGTACTTCACCTCCACCTGCTGGCCCGACTTCGGACGCGAGGATATCGACCTGGCGCTGGCCGAGTACGGCCGACGCAAGCGGAAGTTCGGCGCACTCCCGACCGAGGACCTCAACGCGTTCACGGACGGCTAGCGAGCATGCCCCGCGACCTCGCGCTGCGTCTCGCCACAGCCGCGGTGGGCGTGCCCGCCCTGCTGCTCGTGATCTATGCGGGCGGGTGGCCCTTCGCGATCGTGGCGGGCGTGATCACGCTCGGGGCAACGGTGGAGTTCGCTCATGCGTGGCTGCTTCCGGGACAGCCGTACCGCGCGGTAGCGCCGCTGGGTCCCGGGCTCGTTGCGCCCGCGATCGTGGTGGCAGGAGCACACGCCGACGAACGCTTCCTCGTGGCGGGGGCCGTGCTGGCTCTCCTCTTTCTGGGGGCAGGGTACGCCCGCACGAACGCTTTTGGCCCGCGCAAGCCATTGCGCGTTCTGGGCTGGGCGATCATCTACCCGGGGATCATCTTTTCCACGGTGGTGCTCGCGCGTGACCTGGACCAGGGCCGCGACTGGGTACTCCTGCTGGTGCTCGCGACGTTCACGGTAGACACCGGCGCCTACGCGACAGGGTCGCTCATCGGGCGGCACAAGCTCGCGCCGCGGATCAGCCCGCGGAAGACGTGGGAGGGCGCCGCCGGAGGGATCGGGGGCGCCCTGCTCGCCGTCGGAGTGCTCGCGCCGCTGCTCAATCTCGGGCTGGGAGCGGGCGCGATCGTGGGGCTCGGCCTCGCCCTGGGCGTGGCGGCGCAGGCGGGCGACCTGTTCGAGAGCTGGATGAAGCGCCGCGTCGACATCAAGGACTCCTCGGGGCTCCTGCCCGGCCACGGCGGGCTGCTCGACCGGCTCGACTCAATCGTGTTCGTAGCACCGATCGTGTACCTGGTCGCGAACTTCGGCTGACATCCGCGCCGGCGGAGAGCGAGACTGCGAGTGATCCTGTCCGTTCGGACAGCTCGGCTAAGATAGTACTCGTGCCGCCGGTCACCGGAGCGATCGAGCCGGGGCATCCGCCGCGCGGAGGCAGGCACATGGGGCGATGAGCATGTCTGAGGGGAGCCCGGAGCACACGCTACGCCGGCCGAGCGTCAGCGACTTCGTGGATGCCGGGGAGGAGACGCCGCTGCTCCTGCAGGGGCGCGTACTCGTCGGACTCGCGGGCGTGTTCGCGGCGCTCGTGGGGGCCTACTTCATCGCCTCGGGGGTCTTCGGCGTCTCGCTGGAGTTCGACGCCGAGCCGCTGCGCGACCGCGTGGAGACATGGGGCGTGTGGGGACCGATCGTGTTCATGGCGGTGATGGCCTTCTCCGTATTGTTCGCACCAATCCCGAACGCGCCCATCTTCATCGCGGCGGGGCTGGTCTGGGGCCCGGTGCTGGGAAGCGTCTACTCGATGGCAGGGATGATGTGGGGATCGGCGATGGCGTTCTGGGTAGCGCGGCGGCTGGGGCGGCGGCACCTGCCGCGGCTCGTGGGCAGCAAGGCGGCGGCCCAGCTGGACGACCTCACGCTCCGCATGGGCGGGCGTCTCATCTTCTGGGCACGCATGCTGCCGGTCGTCAACTTCGACTGGATCAGCTTCCTTGCGGGACTGACGGCGATCTCGTTCTGGCGCTTCTTCGCGTTCAGCTTCCTGGGGATGCTCACGCCAACGGTGGTGGCAGTGGTGGCGGGGGACAGCCTCGGGCGCGACTTCCGCATCACGCTGGCCATCGGGGGGGTCTGGGTTGCGGGCGTGTTCCTGAGCGCGCTCTACTTCTGGTACCGGCGGCGGCAATCGCGGGCGGCGGCGGCCGTGCGCGCCTAGGCGAAGCGGCTCGGGAGCGGCTCACGGCGCGGCGGCAGCGCGATCTCGTGGTCGAGCCAGATGCCGATGTTCTCGCCCGTTCGCCCATCGGATCCCTCCGCGAGGAGGTCGACGAGCAGGCGGCCGATCTGCCTGGGCCGCATCCAGCGATCGAGGAGCTCGGGCGGGGGCGTGCGGCCGAGCGCGCCGCGGATCATCTTCGAATCGGTGGCGTCCATGCAGAGGGCGTTCACACGTACGCCGTGGGGCGCGAGCGCGCGCGCCCAAGCCTGCGTGAAGCCGTTGATCCCCCACTTCGAGGCATCATAGACGTCCATATTCGTGCCACCGCCGGTGGAGTAGCCAGGCGGGGGACAGATGTGGTCCGTAGCGATGTTGACGATATGCCCGCCCCCCGTCTCGACCATATGGGGCGCGATGGCGCGCCCGCAGAGGAACACGCCCCTGAGGTTCGTCGCGATGAGCGCGTCGAAGTCGTCGAGCGCCTTCTCCCAGGGGTCGAGGGGCGAGGTGCCACGCCACGCGCCCGCGTTGCTGACCATGGTGTCGATGCGTCCGAAGCGGGCAATGGCGGCATCGACGAAACGCCGTACGCCGGCGGGGACGCGCACATCGACCTCAGCGGCCATGACCCGGGCACCCTCGCGCTCGAGATCGGCGGCGAGATCCACGACAACCGGATCGAGATCGCAGAGCGCGAGGGCAGCGCCTTCCGCGGCAAGCACACGGGCCATGCCGTTGCCGATACCGTGAGCGGCGCCGGTGATGATGGCGGCGGTTCCCTCGAGCCGGGGCATAGCACCCGGATTCTACGGGCGCGGACAGGCGCTGTGCGCGACAGGATGGCGGAGAGGGTGGGATTCGAACCCACGGTGGCTTTCGCCACGACCGTTTTCAAGACGGTTCCCTTCAGCCGCTCGGGCACCTCTCCCATCTCGATTGTACGTGCGCGCAGGGAGGTCAGGACTGGCACTCTTGACAGGCGAGTGCCAGTCTCGCCACAATCGCTCTGGCTCCTGTTCAGTTCGCTCTGCCTCTCTGTTCAGTCAGGAAGGATTACGTGCCCACCTACGAGTACCGTTGCGATTCGTGCAAGCGCCACTACGATCGACGCGAGAGCTTCTCCGCCGCTTCCAGCCACACCTGTCAGCACTGCGAGAAGGGCACAGCGAAGCGCATCCTGCACGCGCCCACGGTCGTCTTCAAGGGAAGCGGCTTCTACTCGACCGACAGCAGGAAATCGCAGGCGGGTGCATCGAGCAACAGCTCGAGCGAGAAGTCCGCCGAAAAATCGAGCGAGAGCAAGAGCGCGAAGTCGAGCGAGAGCTCCTCGAAGGACTGAGACCGGCGTGCGGGCGCTCGTCCAGCGAGTCAGCCGCGCCAGCGTACGTATAGACGGCGAGATCGCGGGCGCCATCGAGGGCGGGCTCCTCATCCTGCTCGGCGTGACTCACGGCGACGACGGGGCGACCGCCGAGGTGCTCGCGCGAAAGGTGCTCGGGCTGCGCCTCTTCGACGATGCCGAGGGGCGTATGAACCACGATCTCGTGGCGGCCGGGGGCACCGTGCTGTGCGTGAGCCAGTTCACCCTGTACGGGGACGTACGCCGGGGGCGGCGGCCGTCGTTCACGACGGCGGCAGGGCCAGGGATCGCGAAGGCGCTCTACGAGCGCTTCTGCGAGACGGTCGAGGGGACGGGCGTGACCTGCGAGCGCGGTCGCTTCGGCGCCCGCATGGCCGTCGAGAGCGTGAACGATGGACCTGTCACCCTGCTCATCGACAGTGCGGAGCTGGAGCGACCTCGGCGCGCTTGACCGGAGCGGCAAGGCGCGG
This sequence comes from Tepidiformaceae bacterium, assembly GCA_963422605.2. Classification (GTDB taxonomy): domain Bacteria; phylum Chloroflexota; class Dehalococcoidia; order Tepidiformales; family Tepidiformaceae; genus UBA2991. The sequence goes on along the minus strand of CAXXUF010000002.1, from coordinate 1,573,463 downwards.
GGAGAGTAGACGAATGTCGCCACCGACGCGGATGAGCAGGCTCTTTCTGAAGACGCTGCGCGAGGCACCCGCAGAAGCGGAGCTTCCGAGCCACCGGCTGCTGCTGCGCGCAGGGCTGGTGATGCCCCTGGCGTCCGGGCTCTACAGCTTCACGCCGCTCGGCTGGCGGGCGATGCGCAAGGTCGAGGCGCTGATCCGGGAAGAGATGGACCGCGCGGGGGCACAGGAACTGCGGCTTCCCGCCCTTCAGCCCGTGGAGCTCTGGGAGGCGACGGGGCGTTCGGAGGGGTTCGGAGGGACGCTGTTCCGGCTCGCCGATCGCCGCGAGCGCGGCTTCGTGCTCGCGCCCACGCACGAGGAGGCGATCAGCGCGCTGGCCGCCCACCAGGTACAGAGCTACCGCGATCTGCCCGTCACGCTCTATCAGATCCAGCAGAAGTTCCGGGACGAGCCGCGCCCGCGTGGCGGCCTGATCCGGCTGCGTGAGTTCGGCATGAAGGACGCCTACAGCTTCGACCCCGGCTGGGAGTCGCTCGATGAGTCGTACGCGGCGATGTTCGACGCCTACCGGCGCATCTTCGCGCGCGCGGAGACGCCAGTGATCGCGGTCGAGGCCGACTCGGGCGCGATCGGGGGGAAGGACAGCCAGGAGTTCATCTACCTGAACGAACACGGCGAGGACGAGGTGTTGCTCTGCCCCGCCTGCGGCTACGCGGCGAACGCGGAGAAGGCGACGTTCCGGGCGGAGCCGCCGCTGGCCGCCGAACCCGCGCTCCCCGAACGCGTGGAGACCCCGGGCGTGACCACGATCGCGGAGCTGGCCGCGTTTCTCGCCATCGAAGAGCGGCAGACGGCGAAGGCCGTGTTCTACCTCGCAGACGGCGAGCCCGTGCTCGCCGCCATCCGCGGCGATCTGGAAGTGAACGAGACGAAGCTGCGCAACCTCCTGCAGGTAGTCGAGCTGGAGCCGATGGACGCCGCGGCGGTGGCGCGCGCCGGGCTCGTGGCGGGTTCTGCCTCGCCCGCGGGCCTCGAGGGCGTGCGGGTGGTAGCAGACGAGAGCGTCATCGAGGCGGTGAACCTTGTGGGAGGCGCCAACGAGCGCGACACGCATCTGCGCAACCTCAACCATGGCCGCGACTGGACAGCCAACCTGGTGGCCGATATCGCACTGGCGCAGGCGGGGCACGACTGTCCGCGCTGCGACGGACGCCTTGTGATACGCTCGGGCATGGAGCTCGGGCACGTGTTCAAGCTGGGCGCCAGGTACACGGAAGCGCTCGGCGTGCGCTACCTCGACGAAGCGGGGGCGCGGCAGTACGCGGTGATGGGCTGCTACGGCATCGGCGTCGACCGCCTGCTGGCGGCGGTGATCGAGGCGAACCACGACGCAGACGGCATCGCCTGGCCCGCATCGCTGGCGCCGTACGACGTGCACGTGGTGGCGCTGGGCGGTGAGAAGCCGGAGGTCGCGGAGGCACTCAAGGCGCTGGAGGAGGCGCTGGAGGAGGCGGGGCTGGCAGCGCTCGTGGACGACCGCGAGGAATCGCCGGGGGCCAAGTTCAAGGACGCGGACCTGCTCGGGATGCCGGTGCGCCTGACCGTGAGCCCGCGCGCGCTCGGGCGGGGGGGCATCGAGGTAAAGGGACGCTCCGGGAGTGAGAGCGTGATCGTCTCGCTGGAGGAGGTCGTCGAGCGCGTGCGGGCGGGGGCGGCATAGACGCGAGCCTTGCCCCTCGCGGAAGCGGTTCCTACGATGGCCTGACGCTGAGGTAGCTCAGTCGGTAGAGCACTGCGCTGAAAACGCAGGTGTCCCCAGTTCGATTCTGGGCCTCAGCACCATCTCCCCCTCTCCCCACCCCCGTACGGACGGCGCGTGTCCCGCCCTACTTCGCAGCCGGCGTGAGCTCGGGCGCGAGGTAGCCACGACGCTCGGCGTCCCCAAACGCTCTCTCGGCCTCACGGGTGTTGGTATCGAGCCGGCGAAGCGAGGGGCTGAGCGCGAAGAAGAGCACGGCCGCAACGAGCATGAGGGCGGAGGCGAGGGCAACGGCGGCGGGAGCGCCAAACTGATCGGCGAACCAGCTCATGGGCAGGGTGCCGAGAGGCGTGAGGCCGAAGGACATCATCAGGAGGCTCATCACGCGGCCTCGCACGAAATCGGGGATGAGCACCTGAATGGCGGTGTTGTTCAGCACCATAAAGACGCTCACGAAGACATCGGCGAAAAAAACCAGCGGTAACGCGAGCAGGAACCACGGGCTGATAGAGAACAGCAGGAGCGTGGCCCCGAAACCGATGATGCTGCCGATCATGCGGCGCAGGCGCCGATGCGACTCCGCGTCCCAGGCCACGTAGATCGACCCGACCAGACCACCCACGCCGGCGAACATCTGCAGCATGCCAAAGCCAAAGGCGCCAACATCCCAAACCTCTTCGGCGAAGACAACGAGCAGCGTCTGAAAGGGCATCGCGAGGAGGGTGGGCACGAGACCGAAGAGGAGCAGCACGCGCACGGGAGCGTTTTCGCGCACATAGCGGAGCCCCTCAACGATATCGCCGAAGACCGAGCCGCGTTCACCCTGCTCATCGGAGAAGGAAGGCCGTACTCGCAGCATCGCGGCAAGGCCGACGCCGTAGAGGACAAGGGCGATGCTGTAAGTGCTCTCGACGCCCGTGACGGAGATGAGGAAGCCTGCGGCAACAGGCCCGACGACGCGGGCGGCGTTCATCCCGCCCATCTGCAAGGCCATGGCGTTCCCCAGTCCCTGCCTGCCGACCACGTTCGCGACGATCGCCTGGCGGGCGGGCATCATGAAGGGGAAGAGCACGCCGAGAATGCCCGTGAGTGCCAGCAGATAGGTAAAGGTCAGCTGATCGGTGATCAGGAGAAGGAGGACGAGAAGCTCGTCGATGACCACGGCGGTCTGGACGAAGAGGATGAGTTTGCGGCGGTCGACGCGATCAGCCAGCGCCCCGCCAAGTGGCGAGACTGCCAGCATGGGCAGGGCGACAACGAAGTTGACGATGCCGAGGGAGAAAGCGCTGTCGGTAAGCTTGAAGGCGAGGTAGGAGCGGACGAGGAACTGGCCCATCATGGCGAACATGAAGGCGATGTTGCTGATGTAGAGCCAGCGGAACTGCTCGTAGCGGAGTGAGGCGATTAACCGGTTTGTGGCCGAGGCGGGCAGCACCTCGACCGGGCGTTCATCATAGCTGGACAAAGAAGGGGCCCCTGCTACGAATCTTAGCGGTTCGCTCCCACGATCCGGCGAGGGCGATCAGGTCCAGGTCCCCTTCCAGTCAGGGTCGCGCTTTTCGGCGAAGGCACGCGGCCCCTCGACAGCGTCGGGGGACTGGCGGCGGCGCGACTCCCAGGTAAAGACAGCCCTGGCGGCATCGGGCAGCGCCATGTCGAGCCCGCGCAGGGCCGTCTCCTTGGTGGAGCGCACGGAAAGGGGTGCGCAGCTGAGGATGTCACTGACCCAGCTGTCGACTGCCTCGTCGAGATCGGCGAGGGGGACGACTTCGTTGGCGATGCCGAGCTCGTAGGCGCGCCGGGCTGTCATGTGGCGGCCCGTGAGCATATGCCCCATGGCCGCCTTGAGCGGCCCCTGGCGGGGGAGACGGTGGACGCCGTTGGCGCCAGCGATAAGACCCACCCTGGGCTCGGTGAGGCCGAAGCGGGCGTGCTCGGCGGCGATGATGATGTCGCTGGCGAGGGCCATCTCGAAGCCGCCGCCGAGGGCGTAGCCGTTCACCCGTGCGATAACCGGCTTGTACAGGTCGAAGCGGCTGGTGAGACCACCGAAGCCCGTGCCCGGCCAAGCCAGGCGCGGTCGCTCGGAGGCGGGAAGACGCGACTGCTCGGCAGTGAACTTGAGGTCGTTGCCGGCACTGAAGGCGCGTTCGCCTTCTCCTGTGAAGACAGCGACCCAGAGGTCGTCATCCGCGGCGAAGTCGTCCCAGACCTCGTGCAGCTCGAGGTTGGCGTGGACATGAAGCGCGTTCATGACCTCCGGGCGGGTGATGGTTATAAAGGCGACACGGCCCTTCTTCTCGTAGCGGCAGAACTCCACAGCGGCGACCTCCGAGGGTGTGGGGGCACTCTACCGCGCGGCCGCGCCCCACGCCCCCGTGACCCCATGGCATGGCTAGACTGCGCGTATGGCGCTCCTCGTCGGGCTTGTGCTCCTGCCCTTCTTCGTCTGGTCATGGATCAAGCGCGACTCCGACGAGGACGCGGCGGCGGCGCTCTCGATCGCGGCATGGATCGTGATCGGCGCGAGCGCCGTAGCGGCTGTCTGGTTCGTGCTGCAGTGAAAGGCGGCGCCGCTGGCCCGCTCCCCGCGCCCGCGCGAGAATGTGGCGGCATGCACACCACGAGCGAGGAGATCGAAACCGCGCGGCTGCGCATCTACGCGCTCCAGGACGGCGCCGTGCGCGCCCAGGCACTCGCCTTCTGCCTGCGCAGCGGGCTGTTCGAGCGGCTCGCGGCTGGACTGGCTGCGCCTGAGGATTTGGGGCTCGCACCACGCATCGCTCCCGCGCTTCTCGCGTTCCTCGCGAGCCAGGGGCTGGCGGTTCGGGACGGGAAGGGGCGCTTCCGCGCGACGCTCGCCACCAAGCGCTTCCTGGTGCGATCGAGCCCGCGTTTCGCGGGCGGACGGGCTCTGCTCTTCCAGGGCTTCCACGAGCAGATCGGACGGCTCGGCGAGGCGCTCGCGAGCGGTGAGCCTGTCTCACCCGCTGGCCAGGTGGACCTCTTCGGGGGTCTCGACGGCGAAGCCCGGCGCTGGTTCGCGGAGGGGATGCTCGCGAACGCCGTCGCGGGCGCCGAGCACCTCCGCTGCGAGGTCGACTTCGCCCCGTTCCGGCGGCTGCTCGACGTCGGGGGGAGCGCCGGCGGCTACGCGCTCGCCCTGCTCGAAGCGCAGCCCGCACTCGAAGCCACGATCTTCGACCTGCCGGGGGTACGGGCGCTCGCGGAGGAGCACATTGCCGAACGAGGGCTGGGCACACGCTGCCGCTTTGTCGCGGGGTCGTTCTTCGAGGATCCTCTGCCAGAGGAGCACGACGCACTGCTGCTCGCGAACATCCTGCACGACTGGGAGACGGCAGACTGCCGGCGCATCCTCGCAGCATGCCACGCGGCGCTTGAGCCAGGCGGCGCGATCATCATCGCGGAACCGATGCTGGCTGAGGATCTGACAGGGCCCGATCATGCCTCCGTCAGCGGTCTGATGATGGCGCTCCTGGGTGGCGAGAACCGCACGCAAGCGCAGATCGCGGAGCTGCTGGCAGAGGCTGGATTCGAGCGCATGTGGTGTTCGCCCACCGGTGCGCAGAACAGCGTGGTCACGGCGCGCAAGCGGAATGGAGGGCAGCAATGCTGAAGGCGCCGATCTCGCCTTATGTAGTGGCCGGGCGTATCCTCTCGATCATCGGGATGTCATTCTTCACGGCTGCGGGCATTCTGTTCTGTATCGGAGGGTTCTGGCTGTGGGGGGCGATGGCGCTCCTCGGCTTCATCCCCTTCTTCGCGCTCATCGTGGCGGTCGAGCGCTATTCGACCAAACACGGGCTGATCGGCCCTGAGCCCGATCTTCCGCTCGCCGAAGAGTAGGGCGGGCAGCGCCCTTGCCGCGCTCTGCGCGCTCGTGCTCCTGGCGGCGTGCGGAGGCGGCGCGCCGGAGATGCTTGCCGTACGGGCGTGCCAGGAGGAACGCCTGCCCGAGGCGTTCGAGCGCCTGACGTTCGGGAACCTCTCGCGGAGCGACCTCGGGCGTGAGGCAGGCGCGCAGACGCTCGCGCGGGCGGGCGTGGAGGGCGGCTACTTCGCATACTGGAAGGAGCGCATCGACGACCCCGGGGCGGACGTCGGCCCTCGAACTCGTCTGCCAGGTCACCGCCTTCGGGGAGGCGGCCGAGGCGGTACGCTTCGCGGCGGCGCTGCGGGCCGATCGGGGCTCGCTGAGCCTGACGGTCGCGGGAGTCACCATCGCCGAGGGCACGGCCATCCGCGAGATCCCGCCGCCGCCCGCGACCGGAGGGCATGCGCGCGTTCCGCCTGGAGGAGCGCGGCGGCCTCGTCCGCTACGCCGTCGTGGTCGCGCGCGGGCGCTTCTCGCTGAGCGTCCATCTGGGAGGGAGGGAGGAGCGCGCCACCCTCGCGGAGGCGGCGGCCATCCTCGAAACGATGGCTCGCTAGAGGACGAGGAGCACGAGCGGCACAGCCACGATCGCAACGAGGAACCCTGCGAGGCGGCGGGGTCGCGCGGCGATCCAGCGCTCGCTGCCAAGGATGGCAGCACGGTAGGGCCTGTAGAGGGCGGTCAGCACGAGGCCCGATACCACCGTGAGCGAGGCGACCTGCGCCAGCACGACGGCGATCGCGGCCTCGCCACCCACGAGGACGCTCGCCCCGAGCGTATCGACGAACGTCGCGATGTTGGCGCCGAGCACGTAAGGGATGACATGCTCGCGGCGGATGTAGCCGCGCAGGGCAAGAGGCACGAGCACCGTCAGCGAGACCGCCACACTGAGCGTTGTGAGCGTGAGTAGCACGCCCATGAGGAACATCAGCGGGCGGCGGTTGAGCACGTCGAGACGGCGGCGGATGCCCTCAGCCTCTCCTTCGAGCTGCGGCAGGGCGCGCTCAAACACGGCGAACGCGAGGAGAAGCGCCACCGCCCCCGCAACGAACACGAGCAGGCCGGGCAGCGCCGCATCGAGCGCATCGCTCACAGGTCCGAAGGAAGCGCTGGCGCCGTTCAGCAGCGCATCGGGCGTGGCCGGTCTGAGGCCGTCGAGCCAGCCGCGTTCGAGCGCGAGGAAGCCGAGCGCCACCGCCGGGCCCTGCGTCGTGAACGTCACGAGCATGGCGACGATGCCGATCGCGAGACCGTCGCCGCGGCGCCGCCCGAAGCGGTAGGCGGCGAAACCAACAGCGAGCACGATGAAGGAGGCGCCGAGGCGCGAGCCCGCGATCACCGCAAAGGCTTCGGCTTCGCGGAAGACGCCCTCCGAGAGCAAGGTGACGCCGATCGCAGCGACGGGCGACCCGCTGAGCATGACGCAGGCGAAGAGCCAGCCAAAGCCGAGGCCGTTCGTCACGCCAGCCACGCTGAGGTCGGAGAGCAGGGGCGCGAGCGAGCCCGCGCCCGCCCGCGCGATCTCGAGGGCGAGCACGAACAGCACGAACCCGGCGAGCCCCCAGGCGATGCGCGCGAGCGTGGCCGGGCGGATCCACCCGGCACCGCGGAGCGCGGGCGGAGCAGCGGCGGGGGACGGGTCTCTGCGCGCGACGGGGCGCGCCCGCTGCTCCACCTCAGCTGCCCCGGGCGCTCTCCATCAGAACAGCAGCGACCTCGGGTCGAGTGAACTCGACCGGCAGATCCTCGCCGTTGGCGAGCATCTCGCGCACCTTCGTGCCGGAGAGGAAGAGGCGCTCCCCGGGCGTGGCAGGGCTCGTCTTCGCCGTCGCCATGGCGCCGCTGCGCAGGCACCAGAAGGCGTGCTCGAAGAAGAGCGGCTGGATACCGAGCGCGTCGAGATCGATCTCATCGAAGATGCGCTGGGCATCGTAGGTGCCGTAGTAGTTCCCCACGCCGGCGTGATCGCGCCCCACGATGAAGTGGGTGCAGCCGTAGTTCTTGCGCATGATGGCGTGGAAGATCGCCTCGCGCGGGCCGGCGTAGCGCATGGCCGCGGGCAGCACGGAGAGCTGCACACGATCCGCGGGGAAGTAGCGCTCGAGCAGCGTCTCGTAGCAGCGCATACGCACATCCGCGGGGATGTCGTCGTCCTTCGTATCGCCCACAAGCGGATGCACGAGGGCGCCGTCGACGCCTTCGAGCGCGACCTTGATGAGGTACTCGTGCGCGCGGTGGATGGGGTTGCGCGTCTGGAAACCGACGATGGTGCGCCAGCCGTGCGCGGCGAAGGCGGCGCGCGTCCGGGCGGGGGTGAGACGGCGGTCGGGGAAGTCGCCGTGGTCGGGAAGGCGGAGCGCGCGCACGGGCCCGCCCAGCACGAGATCGCCGGAAGCGTAGAGGGCGGCGACGCCGGGGTGGGCCTCGTCCGCGGTGCGGAATACCTGCTCGGCCTCGTGCGTTTTCTCGCGGCGGTAAGCCTCCTCGATGTCGATGACGCCAAGGACGAGGCCGTTCGCGTCGCGCAGAGAGGCACGAACGCCGGGCCTCAGTTCAGCGGCGCGCGACTCGGGCACAGCAAGCGTCACGGGGATCGGCCAGGGCAGGCCGCTGGCGAGCGTCATCGTCTCGACGACGGACCGGTACTCGGCCTCGCCCATGAAGCCAGTGAGCGGGCTGAAGCCGCCGTTCGCGAGGAGCTCGAAGTCGCTCGTGGTGCGCGAGTCGAGCTCAACGGTCGGGAGACCGGCGACCTCGCGCGCAAGCTCCTCGCCCGCTCCACCACTGGCGACAAGGTCGACGAGGGCACCGCCATAGGGCTCGCCGAGGGCGCTCATGAGCGCACGTCCGGCAGCAGGCCGCGCGCTTCGAGGTGGTCGATGATCTGCTGGAGGCTCGCCTCAGGCGAATCGATGCCGGTCTCGCAGCGCACCTCGGGAGCAGCGGGCTCTTCGTAGGGGTCGTCAACGCCGGTGAACCCTGTGATCTCGCCTGCGCGCGCCTTCGCATAGAGGCCCTTCACATCGCGCGCCTCGCATTGCTCGACGGTGGCGGCGGCATACACCTCGACGAACGTGCCCCCGTCGCCTTCGACGAGCGCGCGGTTCTCGTCGCGGATAGCGCGGTAGGGCGAGATGGCGGCGGTAATGACACCGACGCCGTTGCGCGCAAGGAGGCCGGCGACGAAGCCGATGCGACGGATGTTGGTGTCGCGATCGTCCTTGCTGAAGCCGAGGCCCTTCGAGAGATTCGTGCGAACGATGTCGCCATCGAGGATTTCGATCTTGCACCCGCGCTCGCGCAGGGCGGGCGCAAGCGCCTCCGCGAGCGTGCTCTTGCCGGAGCCGGAGAGCCCCGTAAACCAGATGACGAAGCCTTGGTTGTTCATACGTCTTCCTCCCGAACACGATGGTGGCGGCCTCCCGGCCGCCGGCTGAACGCTCTGCCTGAATGCGGGCTCAGGTGTGCAGTCCGCACTCGTCCTTCCCGAAGTTCTCCCAGCGGCCCTGGCGGCCCTGCTTGCCGGGCACGGTGCAGTTGTAGCAGCCGATGCTCACGTAGCCCTGGTCGAGCAGCGGGTTGTAGGGGATGTCGTGCTCGACGATGTAGGCCCACGTCTCCTTCTCGGTCCAACGCGCGAGCGGGTTGAGCTTGACGACATGGAAGCGGTCATTCCAGGCGACGATGGGGACCGCCGCGCGGCCGTCAGACTGGTCGCGACGGAGGCCGGAGATCCAGGCGGCCTTGCCGGCGAGGGCGCGACGGTTGGGTTCGACCTTGCGAATCTCGCAGCAGCGGTCGGGGTCGCGCATCCAGAGGGCGGCGCCGTGCCCGGCGGCTTGCTCCTCGTGGCTCAGCTTCGGCGTGTAGACCTGCACGTTCGCGAGCGCGAGCGCGTCCGTCGCGCGCTCGCGCGTCTGGTCCGTTTCCTCGAAAAGGTAGCCTGTATCGAGGACGAAGACGTGGACGTTCGGCTTGATCCGGGCGGCCATGTGGAGGATGGCCATGCCGCTGGGGCCGCCGAAGCTGGCGCCGATGGAGAGGCCGTCGCCGAACGTCTCGACGGCCCAGCGCACGATCCCGGGAGGGCTGGCGGCCTCGAAGCGCTCATTGAGTGCGTCGAGCGTGTCGGCATCGAGCCTGTCGGCAAGGGTCACAGGGGGCTCCGCGGCAAAGCTGAGTTCGTCGCTCAACAATATCAACAATACGGGTCGCCGGCAACGGCGTGCCATATGCTACAGTCGTTTTACCAGTCCTCCCCTCGCACGCCCACGCGGGCCGCGACTCGCGAAAGGACAGCCCATGCGCGCGGTCGAGACCATTGTCCAGACGAACGCTCCCGGCACGATCCTGCCGATCCTGACCGAAGAGCTCGACGACTTCGATACGGAGGCGACGCGCTTCCTCGCGGGCGGCTACGCAGACGAGGCGGTCTTCCAAGGCTTCCGGTTGAAGCAGGGAGTCTACGGCCAGCGCCAGCCAAACGTGCAGATGACGCGCGTGAAGCTCCCCTTCGGCGGGGTGACGCCGGAGCAGATGGAGGCGTTCGCGGAGATCGCGGATCGTTTCGCGCCCCTGCGCAAGGGCCACATCACCACACGCCAGAACTTCCAGTTCCACCACATCCCCCTGTTGAAGATGATGGACGTGCTGCGCCTCCTGGCGAAGGCGGGGCTCTCCACGCGCGAGGCCTGCGGCAACACCGTGCGCAACGTCACCGCTGACCCGTGGGCGGGCGTGACCGCGGGCGAGCTCTTCGACGTGACGCCGTACGCGGGCGCGTTCGCGCGCTTCTGGCTGCGCAACCCACTCACGCAGCTGCTGCCACGCAAGTTCAAGGTCGCCTTCAGCGCCGATGACACCGACGTGGCGATCACGGGCATTCACGACCTCGGCTTCATTCCGCGCATCCGCGACGGCGTGCGGGGGTTCCGCATGGTCTGCGGGGGTGGGCTCGCGATCATGCCGCGCGAGGCGATCGTGGTGCGCGAATTCGTGCCAGTGGACGAGTACCTGAAGGTCAGCGAAGCGGTTATTCGCATCTTCAACGCCGCCGATATGCTGCGGAAAAACCGCGCGATGGCGCGCATCAAGGTGCTGATCGACCGCATCGGCGTGGATCGCTTCCTGGAGATGGTCGACGAGGAGCTCGCGGGCGAATGGGCGCAGCGCGACTTCAGCCCCGAGCGCCTGCTCTTCCTCGACAACGAGGCGGAGCGCGCGCCCGCGCGGCGCGACTCCTACGAGCAGCCCGTGGACGGCGCGGACGCCTTCCACCGGTTCGTGGCGGCGAACGTGAAGGCGCAGAAGCAGCAGGGCTTCAGCACCGTACAGATCAAGATCACGCGCGGCGACCTCACACCCGGGCAGTTCCGCGGCATCGCCGCCATCATGCGCGAGTACTGTGGTGGCAACGCGCGCACGACCGTGCAGCAGAACCTGGTGCTGCGCTGGGTGCGCGACGAGAGCCTCTACGAGGTCTACGCACGGCTGGCGGCGCTCGACCTGGCGGAGGCGGGCGCGGACACGGTGACGGACGTGGTGAGCTGCCCCGGGACGGACAGCTGCAAGCTTGGCATCACGAGCTCGATGGGGCTCAACCGCGCCATCCAGGAGCGGGTGACGGAGCTGGCGGTCGACGACCCGCTGGTGGCGAAGCTGCATATCAAGATGAGCGGCTGCCCCAACAGCTGCGGCCAGCACCACCTCGCCAACATCGGCTTCCACGGTGCCGCCATGAAGGTGGAGGGCCACCAGCTGCCCGCCTACCACGCCTTCATCGCGGGCAGCTACGCGGGCGGCGGCAGCAGCTTCCGCATCGGCACGCAGCTCAAGCTGCGCCTGCCGGCGAAACGCACACCCGACGCCGTGCAGCGCTGGATCGAGCTCTATCAGAACGAACGGCGCGAGGGGGAGGAGTTTAACGATTACTTCGACCGTGCCGGCAAGGAGCGTTTCACGGAGGCGGTTCGGGATCTGGCGATTCCCGGGGAGTTCTCGGAGGACAATCGCGAGATGTTCATCGACTGGACGAAGTACGAGCTCTACGTGCTGGAGCGCGGTGAGGGCGAGTGCGCCGTCTGACGCAGGGCCCCGGCGGACGCGCGTGATGGAGGGGCTGGAGTTCCGGCGGCACCGGCGGCTGCGCCGCTCGGAAGCGATCCGGGGCCTCGTGCGCGAGACCGAGCTGACGCCTGCGCACCTGGTGGCGCCGCTCTTTGTGGAGGAGGGGCTCGACGGGCGCGCACCCATTGCAGCCATGCCCGGGCAGGCGCGGCTGGGGCTGGAGGCGCTCGCCGCGGAGGCGGGCGTGCTGCAGAGCGCGGGCGTGCCCGCCGTCCTCCTCTTCGGCATCCCCGCAACGAAGGACGAGCGCGGCTCTTCAGCGTACGACGAACGCGGCGTCGTGCAGGAAGCGGCCCGGCGGTTGAAGGACGCCCACCCCGATCTGCTCATCATTGGCGACGTCTGCCTCTGCGAGTACACGAGCCACGGACACTGCGGCGTGCCCGGGCGAGGCGGCGACATCGACAACGACGCGAGCCTCCCCATACTCGCGGACATGGCCGTCAGCCTTGCGGAGGCGGGCTGCGACATCGTCGCGCCCAGCGACATGATGGACGGCCGCGTGGCCGCCATCCGCGAGGCGCTCGACGGCTCCGGCCAGGGCGATGTCGCGATCCTCTCCTACGCGGCGAAGTTCGCGAGTGCGTTCTACGGACCATTCCGCGAGGCCGCCGCCAGCGCGCCCGCATTCGGCGACCGCCGCGGCTACCAGCTGGACCCCGCGAACGCGCGCATGGCCCGCGACGAAGTGCTGACGGACATCGAGGAAGGCGCCGACCTCGTGATGGTGAAACCGGCGCTCGCCTACCTCGACGTGCTCCGCCAGATGCGCGAGGCCGTGGACGTGCCCCTCGCGGCCTACAACGTCAGCGGCGAGTACAGCATGCTGAAAGCGGCGGCGACGAACGGCTGGATCGACGAGGCACGCGCCATCGACGAGACACTGACATCGATCCGGCGCGCGGGCGCAGACATCATCATCACCTACCACGCGAAGGAGTGGGCGCAGAGCCGCTGAGCGCTCACGGCACTCACGGGATGGGGGTGGCGCGTGATCGTGCGCGGCAGAGAGAGCATGGTATGGTGGAGTACTGCGTTGCGGCCTGAGGGGTCTGGGAACGTGGCCGTTGGGCGGGTCGCACCGCGCTCACTGAACCATCGATCTGGAGTGGATGACCTTGGGCATTAATGTAGCCATCATCGGCGTGGGCAACTGCGCCTCCTCGCTCGTGCAGGGGCTGGAGCTTTACCGGCACGTCGAGGCGGGGGACGAGGTTCCCGGCATCATGCACCCCGTAGTGGGGGGCTATCACATCAACGACATCAACGTGGCGGTGGCGATCGATATCGACGCGGCCAAGGTGGGGAAGGACCTCTCGGAGGCGGTATTCGAGGGCCAGAACAACACGTATCGCTTCGCGGAGGTGCCGCAGCAGGGTGTGAAGGTGGAGCGGGGGATGACGCACGACGGGCTGGGGCAGTACCTGGGCGGCGTCATCGAGAAGGCTCCGGGGGGCACAGCCGACATCGTGAAGCTGCTGCGCGAGAACGAGATCGACGTAGTCATCAACTACCTGCCGGTGGGTTCGGAAGAGGCGACCAAGTGGTACGTGGAGCAGACGCTGGCGGCGGGCTGCGCCTTTATCAACTGCATCCCCGTGTTCATCGCGCGAGACGAGAACGGCTACTGGCCGCGCCGCTTCGAGGAGGCGGGGCTGCCGATCGTGGGCGACGACATCAAGAGCCAGGTGGGGGCAACGATCGTGCACCGCACGCTGGCGCGGCTGTTTGCAGACCGTGGCGTGCGCCTGGACCGGACGTACCAGCTGAACTTCGGGGGGAATACCGACTTCCTCAACATGCTCGAACGCTCGCGGCTGGAGTCGAAGAAGATCTCGAAGACGACAGCAGTGACGAGCCAGATCGACTACAACTTGCCCGCCGACGACGTGCATGTGGGCCCGAGCGACTACGTGCCCTGGCTGAACGACCGCAAGTGGTGCCACATCCGCATGGAAGGCACAACCTTCGGGAACGTGCCCCTGAACCTGGAGCTGAAGCTCGAGGTCTGGGACAGCCCGAACAGCGCGGGCGTGGTGATCGATGCGATCCGCTGCGCGAAGCTGGGGCTCGACCGCGGGCTGAAGGGCCCGCTGCTCGCGCCCAGCGCCTGGTTCATGAAGTCGCCGCCGGTGCAATACCACGACGACGAGGCGCGCGATATGGTCGAGTCGTTCATCGCCAAGGGGTAACCTTCCCGCGCGAAGGGGGCTGGAACGCTCGAGTACGCTGGCTGGCGCGCGATCCTGGCACTTGCGCGCGTGCTGCCGCTGGGTCTGCTCTGCCGGGCAGCGGCGGCCGGGGGGCATGCGGCCTTCTACCTGTGGCCGCGGGGGCGGCGGGCGATGCTGCGCAACTACGAGCGCGTGCTGCCGGAGGCGACGGCGGGGGAGCGGCGGCGGGTGGCGCGGCGATCGCTGGCGAACTACGGACGCTACACGATGGAGTTCGCCGGCGCGGGGTGGCTCTCACCGCAGGAGCGGCTCGCGGTGGGCGTGGAGACGCCGGGGTTCGAGGGGCTCGATCGGGCGCTGGCGCGTGGGCGGGGGGTGCTGGTGGCCCCCGTGCACTTCGGCAACTGGGACCTGGGGGCAGCGATCGCGGCCGCGCGCGGCTACGCCCTGACGGTGGTGGGGGAGACGTTCGCCAATGCCCGTCTCGACTCGTTGATCGTGGACGGGCGGGAGGCACTCGGTGTGCGCCTCGTGAAGATGGAGCGCGCAGGACTGTCGCTCGTACGGGCGCTGCGGCAGAACGAGATGGTGGCCATCCTCATCGACCGGCCGCTCAGCGAGGGGGGTGTGCGCGTGCGCTTCTTCGGGGAGGTGGTGGAGGTGCCCGCGGGACCGGCGCGGCTGGCGCTGCGGACGGGCGCGGCGGTGGGAGCGGTGGCGTTCCCGCGGCGAGGGCCGGGCCGTATCGACGTGCTCTCGAACTTCGACCTCGACTTCACGCCGAGCGGAGACACGGCCCGAGACGTGCAGGCGCTCACGCAGGCGATCATGCATGCGCATGAGGCGTTCATCCGCCAGTACCCTGATCAGTGGTATATGTTCCGGGAGTTTTGGGAACCACGAGCCGCGGACGAATCCTCCCCGGAACGCTGACGTTGGCGGTCCTGCGTGTGGCCGCGCCACTGGCGGGGCGCTTCCCGCGGCTCGCCTACGCGCTGGCGCGGTACGCCGGATGGGTGGCCTGGAGACTACGTGCGAAGGTGCGGGAACGGGTGATCGACAATCTGGCGCCGGCTTGCGGGGGTAACCACGAACGGGCGAACGCCGCCGCGCTGAAGACGTTCCAGCACGTGGCGAGCTACTACGTGGACCTGGCGACGCTTCCCCACCGCGATCATGCGAGCTTCGAGCGGGAACACCTGCGCATCGTGGGCGAAGAGCACATTCCCGCACTCTTCGCCCCGCATCCGGTGATCATTGCGAGTGCGCACGTGGGCAGCCCCGAGCTCGCGCTCGTCGCGATCGCGCAGCGGGGAAGACGCTGGGTGGAGCTGGTCGAACCGCTGTCGCCGCCCCCGCTCGGGCGCTACCTTGCGCGGCTACGCGAGGCTGCGGGGGGGCACGTGGTGGAGGCGGGCGTTGGCGGCGCACGCCGGGCGCTGCGTGAGCTGCAGGCGGGGGGCATGGTGACGCTGGTGGCCGACCGCGACCTGGGGGGCGACGGCGTCTGCGTGACGCTCCTGGGGCGGCGGGTGCTGCTGCCACGCGGACCCTGGGAGCTGGCGCGGCGCACGGGAGCGGTGGTGGCGCCAATGTTCGTCGCGCGCCAGGTCGCCGACGATCAGACGTTGTGGATCGAGGAGCCGTTCACGGTCCCTGCGGGGGGTGATCGCGAGGAGGCGGTGCGGGCGGCGGCGCAACGCTGGGCGGACCTGTTCGGCGCCCAGCTGCGGCGCGACCCGGGACAGTGGACGGTGCTCGAAGCATTCTGGCAGGCGCACGCCTGTGGGTAGGGCGGACCTGCACATCCACACGCGCATCTCGGATGGGATGGCCTCGGTGGCGGATATTCTCGACCACGCCGAGCAGAACACGACGCTGGACGTGATCGCCGTCACCGACCACGAGGACGTGCGGGGCGGGCTGGAGGCACGCGAACTGGCGGCGAAGCGGGGGCTGCGCCTGGAAGTGGCGCCGGGGGCGGAGATCACGACCCGCCACGGGCATCTGCTGGCGCTCTTCATCGAGCGCACGCCTGCGATCTTCCGTTCGGTGGAGGCAACGCTGGAGGCGATCCACGCGCAGGGGGGGATCGCGATCGCGGCCCACCCCATGAGCTGGCTGACGCGCTCGCTGAGCGAGCGCACGATCGAGCGGGTGACGGCGCGGGGGGAGGCAGGCGCGACCTTCGACGCGATCGAGATGAACCTCAGCCCGGCAGGGCGGGTGACGGCGCGGCGGGCGGCGCGGCTCAACGCGGAGCGCTGGCGGCTGCCCGTGTGCGGGGGCAGCGACAGCCATCACCTGCCCCAGGTCGGCACGGGCTGGACGGAGTTCGAGGGAACGACCGCGGCGGAGCTTCATGCGGCGCTGGCGGCGGGGGCGGTGGCGGAGGGGCACTCGCGGCCGCCTTCGCTGCACGAGATCGGGCTGGGGCGGGCGGCGCTGGGGCTGGCGTGGGGATTCTCGGCGACACCGCGTAAGATGGTGCGACGAAGGACGTGGGTGAGCGATCGATGAGGATCGCGCTCGTTTCGCCGTACGACTGGTCCGTGCCCAGCGGGGTGAACCGCCATATCGGCCAGCTGGGGACGCAGTTCCGCCACTGGGGCCATGAGGTGACGATCCTGGCGCCCGCCTCCGACCCGGACGGCGCGGAGGGCCAGTGCGTGGTGCTGGGCCGTCCGCGGGCAGTCCCGGCGAGTGGCTCGATGGCACGCATCAGCTTCACCTGGAAGGGGCGGGCGATCGAGAGCCTCCTCGCCAGCGGCAACTTCGAGATCATCCACCTGCACGAGCCGCTGATGCCGCTCCTGCCCTATCAGGTACTACGCCATTCGACCGCGGCCAACGTGGGCACCTTCCACGCGGCGAAGGAGGGCGGCAATCGCATCTACGGCTACACGCGCCCTCTGACGCGGCGGTGGTTCCGGAAGCTCGACGGGAAGATCGCGGTCTCGCCCGCGGCGGCGCGGCTGGTGGGGCGCTACTTCCCCGGCTACTTCAACCTGATCCCGAACGGGATCGATTTCGCCCACTTCGCGGGCGAGCACGCGCCCCTTGCGGAGTTCGACGACGGCTGCTTCAACCTGCTGTTCGTGGGGCGTCCGGAGAAGCGCAAGGGGCTGAAGTACGCGTTACGGGCGTTCCGGCGCATCCACGAAGCGGAGCCGCAGAGCCGCCTGATCGTGGTGGGAGCGGGGAGCTTCCGCCGCTACGAGCGGCTGATGGGGCTGGAGGAGAACGTCGTCTTCCGCTCGAACGTGCCCTATGCGGAACTGCCACGCTACCACCACAGCGTGCACGCCTTCTGCTCGCCGGCGACGGGGAACGAGAGCCAGGGAATCGCGCTGCTGGAGGCGATGGCGGCGGGCCTGCCGGTGGTGGCGAGCAACATCGAGGGGTTCGCCGGGGTGATCACGAACGAGGTGGACGGGCTGCTCGTGCCACCGAAGGACGACACCGGGATCGCACAGGCGGTTCTGGACCTGCGCCGCGACCCTGACCTGCGCGCGGCGCTGGCGGCACGGGGCCAGGCGCTGGCAGCGCACTACAGCTGGGAGAACGTGGCGCGGCGCGTGCTCGCCTACTACGAGCGGCTGCTCTACGAACGGCGACAGGTGGTAGCAGCGCGGGAGCCAGTGCAGGCGTGAACCGCAGGTGGTTGCGGCTTCTGCCCGATCGCATCCCCGCGGGTGCAAGCGACGCGATCGGGCGGCGCGTGGGGGCGCTGGGCATTACGCCGAACATGATCACGCTGGTGGGCGGGGCGGGGAGCGCGGCTGCCGCCTGGCTGATCATCGACGAGCGCCTGCTGATCGCGGGGGCGGTGTTCCTCGCGTTCGGCGCTCTGGACTTCGTGGACGGAGCGGTGGCGCGAGCAACGGGGCAGGCGACGTCCTACGGCGCGCTGCTGGACGCAGTCATGGACCGCGTGGGGGAAGCGCTCGTGCTGTGCGCCTGCATCTGGTACTTCGCGGAGCGGGGAGAGGCGGTCCAGGCCGGATTCGGGTACGCGGCGCTCTTCGGCAGCATCGCCGTTAGCTACGTGCGGGCGCGGGGGGAGGCGCTGGGCATCGCCACGCGCGAAGGGCTCTTCCGCCGGCAGGAGCGCATCTTGCTGATCGGCATCGGGCTGCTGGCGAACGGGCTCATGGTCGTGATCGTGATTCTGGCGGTGCTCGCGAACGCGACAGCGCTGCAACGCTGGGCGATCGTCGGGGAGGCGCTGCGCGTGCTGGATCGCGAAGAGGCGGGAAGTCAGGGCGGGGGCGGACCCCACTCGTCGGGCTCCGGCTCGGGCGCCTCAGGAGGCGGAGCCGCGGGAGGGCGGGGAGCGGCAGCGGACTCGGACTGACGCGCGCGGTTGCCGAGCATGAGCGAGAACAGGTAGGCCAGCAGGGCAAGGAGGGCGAGTCCGGCGCCCCCGCCGATGGCGCCGAGGGCGATGCTGCTGAGTTGGCGCCCGTCCCCGCCGTCGCTGGCGGGCACGGCCTGCCCGGGCTCAGACTCTTCAGGTTCGGCCTGGTTGGTCCCGGCTGCGGGCTGCTCGCGGGCGGGAGTGGGGGTCGGGGCGGGCTGGCGAGGCGGGAGCCCGTGGGCCGCTCGGAAGGCATCTTCGAAGCCCGCGATGTCGAAGCCGTAGACGGTCTCGATGGCGGCGTCGAAGCGGTTCCCTGCCTTGATGGTGGCGAAGAGGCGGGCGAACTGCCCTTCGCCGCCACGGGCGATGAGGAACCTCACCATCTCGTAGGACTGGCCATAGAAGAGCCCGACCTGGCGAGGGTTGCGGTTCCCCGTGATCATCTGATCGAAAGAGATGAGACGGTCGATGGCCACGCCAACCTCGAAGGCGCCGACGTAACCGGTGCCGGGTTCGGTCTGGGAGTAGACCGCGGTTCCCTCGTCGAGCCAGGATGGAATCTTGCCGAGCGCACTCTCGCCAGCGGCTTTCGTGAGGATGTGGGTGAACTCGTGGCGAAGGGTATCGGCGCGGTCGCGCGTGCCGCAGAGGCTATCGGTGACGAAGAGGATGTTATCCGCCACCTGCGTGCCGCAGAGACTCGTGGCCGCGTCGTAGCTCTCGCTGCGGACAGGCTGCGCTTCCTCCAGGTTGGACTCGGAGGCGAAGAGGATGGTTGTGACAGGGACGATCTCGAGCTCCGTCTGCAGGAGCGCGCCCATGCGCGCATAGGTGCGCTCGCCTGCATCCAGGAAACGGAGGGCGACGTCCTCTCTGTTCCCGTGGTAGTAGATGCGCATGAAGTCGTTGTGGACGCTCTGCCACGCCTTGTCGGGGGGGAGATAGAAGTAGGCAGCGGTCTCGCTGGAGAGGGTGGAGCCGTCGTCAAGGGTGAGCTCCCAGTGGTAGACGAACTCACTGCCGACAGGGACAAAGCCAAGGACGCCGGTGGGCACGCGCGCCTCGAGGCTGACCTCAGTTCCAGGTTCGAACTCCTCCGGCCTGGCACGGGCGAGGGAGCCAGACCCGGTGATGCGGTAGCGGAGAGTGACGTCGGTGACCTCAGCGGGGGCGCTGGCGGTAAGCCGGAAGCGCAGGAACTGGGGGAACTCGTTCACGACCTCGGTGGCGAAGGCGGGCTCCTGGGCGGACACGGGGACGGAGGCGCCCAACGCGAGGCTCGCGAGTAGCGCGAGCACGGACAGGAGGAAGGCGGCTCTCATATGCCCTCTCCCATACGAGCGCGCAAGTAGGCCTCGATGAGACCGTCCAGGTCGCCGTTCAGCACTGCGCTGGTGTCGCTCGTCTCGAAGTCGGTACGGTGATCCTTGACCATCTTATACGGATGGAGCACGTAGCTCCGGATCTGGTTGCCCCAGCCCATATCCACGTGCTTGCCCTTGAGCCGCGCTTTCTCTTCTTCACGGGCGAGCAGCTGGCGTTCGAGGAGACGCGCTTCGAGGACTTTCATGGCGCTCGTGCGGTTGCGGTGTTGGGAGCGCTCGTTCTGGCAGGTGACGACGATGCCGGTGGGGAGGTGGGTGATGCGGATGGCGGTGGAGTTCTTCTGCACGTTCTGGCCGCCGTGGCCGCTGGCGCGGAAGACATCGACGCGGATGTCGTCAGGGCCGATCACGATCTCGGCCGCGGAGGCGACCTCGGGCATGACCTCGACCTTGGCAAAGCTGGTGTGGCGGGCATGGGCGGCGTCGAAAGGCGACAGGCGCACAAGGCGGTGGACCCCGCGCTCGCTGGCGAGGTAGCCGTAGGCGAGCGGGCCGCGCACCTCGATCGTGGCGCTCTTGAGGCCCGCCTCCTCGCCCTCGGCGGAGTCCAGCACCTCGGTAGCGTAGCCGTGCCCCTCGGCCCAGCGCAGGTACATGCGCATGAGCATCTCCGCCCAGTCCTGCGACTCGGTGCCGCCGGCACCGGCATGGAGGGCGAGGATGGCATCGCGGGGGTCGTACTCACCGGAGAGCTGCAGCTCGAACTCGAGGCGATCGAGCCGACGCTGGAGGGCGTCAATCTCCTGCTCGGCGTGCTCGGCGAACGACTCGTCGTCCTCGGCGGCAGCGATCGTGATGAGTTCGACCTGCTCTTGCGCACGGCGTTCAAGCGCGCGCCAGGTCTCGCTGCGATCGCGCAGGACGGCGATCTCCTGCATCACACCACGAGCGGTTTCGGCGTCGTCCCAGAAGGACGCCTCACCGGACTGCGCTTCGAGGAAGGCAAGGCGCGCTTCACCTGCGGGGAGGTCAAAGTCGCACCAGCGTATCGGCGAGGCGGGCGAGGAAGTCGCGGGCCTGGCCGAGAAGCTGATGCATGGCCTCAGTGTCCCAAGGATCGGAGTCAGTGGCTAGCGGGCGCTTCCACCCCGGCAGCGAGGCGGGCAGCCCGAACCGTGTTGGCGAGCAGCATGGCGATCGTCATCGGGCCGACGCCGCCGGGCACCTTTGTGATGCGAGCGGCGACTTCGGCCACGCCCGCGAAGTCGACGTCGCCAACAAGGCGCCAGCCGCGCTTGCGCGAGGGATCGTCGATGCGGTTGACGCCCACGTCGATGACGGTGGCGCCCGGCTTGACCATCCCGGCGGTAATCGTGCGGGGGCGGCCCGCAGCGGCGACGAGGATATCGGCGGCGCGTGTGTGGACGGCGAGGTCGGCAGTGCCGGTGTGGCAGAGGGTGACAGTGGCGTTGGCGCCCGCAGCCTTGTTGGCGAGGAGGACCGCCAGCGGCCGCCCGACGAGCGTGGAGCGGCCAACGACGACGGCGTGCCTGCCGGCGGGGTCGACGCCAGAACGGGCGAGCAGGCGCATGACGCCCTGGGGGGTGCAAGGGATGGGGCCGCTGGTCTCGCCGCGCAGGAGGCGGCCGAGGTTGGCGGGATGGAGGCCGTCGACGTCTTTCGCGGGATGGATGGCGTCGAGGATGGAGTGCTCATCAATGTGGGCGGGGAGGGGAAGCTGCTGGAGGATGGCGTGGAAACGAGCATCGGCGTTGAGGGCGGTGATGCGTTCGAGGAGCACCTGCTGCGAGGCGCCGGCGGGCAGGCGGATGGTCTCAGAGAAGATACCGGCCTCGGCACAGGCGCGCGCCTTGGCGTTGACGTAGCTGATCGAGCCGGGGTCGTCGCTGGCGAGGACGGCGGCGAGCCCGGGCCGAACGCCACGCGCGGCGAGCACGGCGACCTCTGCAGCGAGTTCGGCACGAAGGTCGGCGGCGATGGCGCGCCCGTCGATGGTGGCCGCAGTCACGCCTCAAGCGTACGGGGTGGGCGTGGGGATGGGCGAGGGGCTAGGATCGTTGCGTGGCCCGAAAACTCGCCCACGGCGTCGACATCATCGAGATCGCGCGCGTAGGGGCCGTACTCGAACGGCACGGAGAGCGCTTCCTGCGGCGGGTGTACACAGAGGACGAAGTGCGCTACTGCCGCGGGCGCGTGCCCGAGCTGGCGGCACGCTTCGCCGCGAAGGAGGCGGTGATGAAGGCGCTCGGCACGGGCGTGAGGGGCGTCGGCTGGCGCGATATCGAGATTCTGCCCAACCGCCGGGGGAAGCCGCTGGTGTTCCTCTACGGGCGGGGGGCGGAGCGGGCAGAGCGCATCGCCCTGCGGGGGCTCGACGTCAGCCTCACGCACTCGCGGGAGTACGCGATGGCCTCGGCGGTGGGGGAGCGCGCGCTGAGCGAAGCGGAAGACACGCCACGCCTGGGCGAGGCGGCACTGCGGCTCGTGCGCGAGGAGGGGCTGCGATGAGCGTTCAGGCAGGAGCGGCCCGTGTCGGGCCAGACCCCGGGCTCGGACGCGCAGGGGGGATGTCGTGAAACTGGTGACGGTCGAGGAGATGCGCGCGATGGAGCGCGCCGCGATCGCAGCGGGCACGAGCGAGACGCAGCTGATGGAGGAAGCGGGGCTGGCGGCGGCGCAGGAGGCGTGGATGCTGCTGGGAACGCTCGAGGGTCGTCAGATCCTGGTGCTGGCGGGCCCGGGGAACAATGGTGGCGACGGACTCGTGGCCGCGCGCCACCTGCACGACTGGGGCGCGGAGGTGACCGTGGCCGCGCCGCGGGGGCGGGAGGAGGACGGGCATCTGCGTGAGCTGCAGGCGCGCGAGGTCGAGGTGGCGACGGGAGCGGCGGCGGAAGCGGCGCTGAGGCAGGCCGCGACGGCAGACCTGGCGATCGACGCACTGCTGGGCGTGGGGAAAGCGCGCCCGCTGGCAGCGGATGAACCGATCGGGGCGGCGCTGGCGGCGCTGGCGGAAGCGCGCGCAGGCACACACCCGCCGAAGCTCCTCGCCATCGATCTGCCGACGGGGCTCGACGCCGATGGCGGCGGGAGCGATCCACTGACCGTGGCGGCGGACGTGACAGTGACCTTCGGGCTGCCGAAGGTGGGGATGTACCAGGCGGCAGGGAGCGGCGTCGTGGGACGCGTGCAGGTGGTCGATATCGGCATCCCGGCGGAGGCGATGGAGACCGCCTCGCTCGAGCTGATCACTTCTCGCTGGGCGCGCGAGGCGTTGCCGCCACGCCCCGAGGACGCGAACAAGGGCACGTTTGGCAAGGTGCTGGTCGTCGGGGGGAGCACGCGCTACCGGGGCGCGCCCGCGCTTGTCGCCACGGCTGCCTACCGGGCAGGGGCGGGGCTCGTGACGATCGCCTGCCCGGAGCCGGTCATCGCCTCGATCGCGCCCTCCCTGGCGGAGGCCACCTGGCTGCCCCAGGCGGCTGCGGCAGACGGCGGCCTGGCGGACGAGGCGGCGCCCGCGTTGCGGGGCGAATGGGCCGCCTTCGACGCGGGGGTAGTAGGGCCCGGACTGGGCCACACGGGCGAGACGAGCGCGCTGGTGTGGGCGATCCTGCCAGACACGGCGCAGGATCTGGCGGGACGCATCGTGATCGACGCCGACGCACTCAACGCGCTGGCGGTGCTGGAGGATGGCGCCGCGCGTGTACCCGCAGGGGCAGTGCTGACGCCACACCCGGGCGAGATGGCGCGGCTGCTGGAGATGAACGTAGCGGAAGTCCAGGCGAATCGCGTGGCTGCAGCACGCGAGGCGGCGTCGCGTTTCGGCTGCGTGGTGGCGCTCAAGGGAGCACACACGGTGGTGGCGGAGGCGGAAGGCCGGGCGCGCATCTCACCCTTCGCCAACCCGCTGCTGGCGACAGCGGGGAGCGGCGACGCGCTCGCGGGGATGATCGCGGCCTACCTGGCGCAGGGGCTGAGCCCGTTCGACGCCGCCAGCCTGGGCGTATATCTGCACGCGGCGGCAGGCGAGGCGCTGCGCGGAGAGTACGGCGTGAGCGGCCTGCTGGCAGGGGAGATCGCAACGCGGCTGCCGGGCGTCGTTCGGGAGATCACGGAGCCCTGATGTATAGTCGCGGTCCAGCATCGATCCGGCCGGAGCAACCATGAACAGGCGTGTCGCCGTTACTGGTCTGGGGATGGTCACGCCGCTCGGGCTCGATGCACCGGCGACCTGGGAGGCGCTGCTCGCGGGGCGCTCAGGGGTGGGACTTATCGAGCAGTTCACCGACGAGCGCTTCGGTGATGTCGTGGGCGCCGAGGTCAAGCAGTTCGACCCAACAGCGTTCATGGAGCGCAAGGAGGCGCGCCGCGCAGACCGCTTCACCCAGTTCGCTTTCGTGGCGGCAGACGAAGCGCTGCGCCAGGCGAACTACACGTCGCCTGTGGACGACGGGCATCGCGTTGCGACGATCATCGGCACGGCCATCGGCGGCATCCTGAAGCTGGAGCGCGAGTACGAGACGCTCCGAAAGCGTGGACCAAGCCGTGTGAGCCCCTTCCTGTTGACACAGATGCTGCCTGATATGGCGGGGGGTCAGCTCAGCATCCGGCTGGGGGCGAAGGGCGTGAACTTCGCAGTGGTGAGCGCCTGCGCGAGTGGCGCCGACGCCATCGGCGTAGCGGCGGGCATGATCCGCCGGGGCGAGGTGGATGTGGCCGTGGCAGGCGGCGCCGAGGCGGCGATCTCGCCGCTCGTGGTGGCGGGCTTCGCGGCGGCGAAGGCGCTCACGGAATCGACCGACTCGGCGACAGCCTCACGCCCCTTCGACGCCAACCGTGACGGCTTCATCATCGGTGAGGGCGCGGGCGTGCTGCTGCTGGAAGCGGAAGAGCACGCGCTGGCGCGGGGGGCGACACCACTCGCCGAGCTGGCGGGCTACGGCGCCACGAGCGACGCCCACCACGTGACGCAGCCGGTGGAAGACGCCTCGGGGGCGGCGCTCGCCATGGAGGCGGCGCTCCGCGATGCCGGCGCGTCCCCCGACGACATTGACTACCTGAACGCGCACGGTACCTCGACGCCTCTGAACGACCGCTTCGAGACGCTGGCGGTGAAGCGCGTGTTCGGCGAGTACGCCTACACGCTGCCGGTGAGCTCGACGAAGTCGATGATGGGGCACCTGCTGGGGGCGGCGGGCGCGGTTGAGGCCGGGATCGCGGTCCTGGCGCTCCGGCACGGCGCGATCCCGCCGACGATCAACTACGAGACACCGGACCCGGACTGCGACCTCGATTACGTGCCGAACACCGCGCGTTCGGCCCCGCTGCGGGCAGTGATGTCGAACGCATTCGGGTTCGGGGGGCACAACAGCTCGCTCGTCTTCCGCCAGCACGCACCCACCGCGCGATGACGGCGCCGGCGCGAACAGCGCCGCGCTGGAGGTTGCGCCGCGCGTTCGCGCAGCAGGAGCGGCTGGCAAGGCTGCCTCCGGTGGTGGGCACGGTGCTGGCGGCGCGCGGCATCACTACGCGCGAGGCGGCGGAACGCTTCTACAAGCCGCACCTTGAGGAGCGCCACGATCCACTCCTGCTGCCCGGCATGGAGGCTGCGCTCCGGCGCACGCGGCACGCCATCGCCGAGCGGGAGACGATCGCGCTCTTCGGCGATTTCGATGTGGACGGCGTGACCTCGATCGCGCTCCTGAAGCTGGCGCTCGAACGGCTCGGGGCGAAGACCATCCCCTACCTGCCGGACCGCTTCCGTGAGGGCTACGGGCTGAACGTGGACGCGGTCGATCAGCTGCACGGGGCGGGCGCGGGGCTGATCATCACCGCCGACTGCGGCACGAGCTCGGTGGCCGAGATCGCCTGCGCCAACGGCCTGGGAGCGGAGGTGATCGTGCTTGATCATCACACCGTGCCGGCAGCGATGCCAGCAGCGCTGGCCGTGATCAACCCGAAACGCGAGGACTCGCCCTACCCCTTCAGGGAGCTGGCGGCGGTGGGCGTGGCCTGGCGCTTTCTGCAGGCGCTCTTCGAATCGCTGGGGCGCGAGCTGCCCGAGCGCGACTTCCTCGACCTGGTAGCGCTGGGCACCGTGGTGGATGTGGCCCCGCTGGCGGATGAGAACCGCGCGCTCGTAGCGGCGGGGCTCGAACACATGCGCACGGCGCCACGCCCGGGAGTGGAGGTGCTGGCGAAGATCGCGGGTACGAGCGTGGAGCGGATCGGGGCGGAGACGCTGGGATTCGGGCTGGGGCCTCGCCTGAACGCGGCGGGACGGATGAAGCACGCGCGCACGGCGCTCGACCTGCTGCTGGCAGAGACGCCGGCGCAGGCGCACCCGCTGGCGGAGGAGCTGGACGCACTCAACCAGCAGCGGCGGGAGGCGTGCGCGCAGGGCCTGCTGGAGGCGGAAGCGCTGCTGGGTGCAAGCGACGAGCCGCTGACGATGGTGGGGAGCGAACGGCTGCACGCGGGCATCGTGGGGATCCTGGCGGGACGGCTGGTGGAATCACGCCACCGCCCGGCGATCGTGTACGAACTGGGGGCAGAGACGAGCCGCGCGAGCGCGCGCACCTTCGCGGGCTTCAACATCGTGAAGGCGATTCGTAAGGAGGCGGACCTGCTGGAGCGCCACGGCGGCCACCGCGCGGCGGCGGGCTTCACCATCCGCAACGAGCACCTGGAGGCGTTCCGCGAGCGGATCGTGAACACGGCGGCGGAGCTGCTCGCGCCTGAAGACCAGCGCCCCTCGCTCACGATCGATGCGGAATCGCCGCTGTCGGCGCTCACGGGGGTGGAGGTGAAGGGGCTCACGCGCTTCGAGCCGTGCGGCCACGGCAACCGCCGTCCGGTGCTGCTCAGCCGCAACGTCGAGCTGCGGGACAGCCGCAGGGTGGGGTCGGACAAGAGCCACCTGAAGCTGAAGGTGCGCGACGGCGCCTCGACCTGGCCCGGCATCGCCTTCGGCATGGCGGAGGACGAGCTGGCGGGGGAGCTGGACATCGTCTACTCCCTCAGCCGCGAGTGGCACGGGAACCGCATGGAGCTGGAGGTACTGGATTTCGCCCCCAGCGCGGAGGTGCGGGGGCTGGAACACTAGGGGCGGCGTTACAATCCGCCCTTGATGCGCAACGCTGCCAGCGCTTTTGTCAGCTTGGGAGGGACCGCGGCGGGCGCGATGGGCCTCGCCATCTTGTTGGTGTTGGTCGGGTGCAGCGGCCCTGCTGAGCCGCGCGAGCGTTCCACTCTGGTTGATGAAGTGTGAGCCCAAGCGCTCACACTCGCTCATGAATCCTTGGAAGGGCCAAGGAAAAGATTCAGCCTAGGCTATGTCTCAAGCGCTGCTGAGGCTCTCTGTGGGATCAGCGCTGTGGCTGGGGCTGAGATTGCCAGAAGTACGTGGGGAATCCAAGCCTTTCCCCGTACTTCGTTAGAGCATCCGTGAGTTGGTCGCAGGGGAGATCCCGGTTACGGAAGAATCGCCAGACTGCAACCGAATATGCCCAGACAACGATCGGGATAAGCGCATTCGCTCGAGGATCGAGATTTTCTGGAACCTTCACCGTGACCGCTCGAGTTGCATGGGAATTATTATGAATAATAGCAGAGAAATTTTCATACCAGTTTCCCATACCAAGAGCATCCTGGACCATTTTAGTCTTTCCAGGGATGACATCCTGCATTCGCTTCTTCGATAGACGAATGCCTTCCTTTCTAGCAAGGGAAAGGAGCATTTCTCTGGCATCAGAAATAGGAAATTCTCTGTTTTTCTGCCCGTCTACTGAGGGCATCTCCGAAAGTTGGAGGAGAAGGTTTCGCTCGAGCCTCTCATGTTTTGTGACTTTAGTCTCCGACAACCACGCAGAACGGGCAGACGCCTCCAAGGATGCGCGGCCAAGGACCCACGGGACCAGTGCATATTCCAGAACCCGCTCGATAGCCATCATGTATTGTCCCGCGGCATCGATCGTTCGCCAAGTAAAATCACCTTCCACGAATTGAACCAAGTCATCAAATCGAGCTCGTTCTTCCAGTGCCATGGGGAGGATATCCGCGTCTACTTTCACGGGCAGCTCGCAGAGCACGCCACGCATCTCGCAGAGCCGCTTGTCTACCACCTGGTTCGGCAAGGCTTTAAGCTCTGTCTCTGTCTTAAGCGCTTCCACTGTCTGCCTCCTCGGCGCTGGGATCCCTGTTAGTATACTGCTCAGCTATCATTTGCAGGAAACTTTGGCCGGTAGAGCTTCCTGCGAACTCCTGCGATTCGACCTTGCTCACCGCATCCGCCTCCTGCTCCACCAAGGCGCTAGCTGTGTCGCGGGTGAACTGTGCGAAATGGTTGTAGTCAGCGTCATCACGCTTCGTTCGCAGATTCAGGACTGCGGCAGCAACCCTTCGCACTCGCTCGTCGGATAGCAGCATTGCGATCCGGGAAGCGTACCGCTGAGGCGGCGTGCCAGTCACCCGGGCAGAGACCTCCCAGATATCCCCATGCCTGAAGCTACGGGTGAGCTGGTACTGCTCGACGAGCGTACCCTCTGGCGCATGCAGCCCAGCGGTGGGAGCGTTAGCGCATGGAAAAGCGCGAAGTAAGCTGCGGAGACGGCACGACGGTAGTCAGTCGCTGACCGCTCAGGGGGAGCGGCGGCGCAGAGGCTCCGGGCATGGGCAAGCAAGGCTCCGGGCTCGATCGGTGAGAGGCGTTCAGTCACTATCTTCCACCATCTTCGCCATCCACCACCGTCGCCACCCTACCACCCCGTGTAGCGGTTGGCGATGGGGAGGCGGCGGTCGCGACCGAAGGCGCGGGGCGTGATCTTGACGCCAGGCGGGGCTTGGCGGCGCTTGTATTCGTTGCGATCGACAAGGGCGAGGATGCGGCGCACGGTCGCCTCCTCGAAGCCCATGGCGACGATCTCGAGGCCGCTGCGGTCACCCTCGACGTAGGCTTCGAGGATGGGATCGAGCACCTCGTAAGGAGGGAGGGAGTCGGCGTCGAGCTGGTCGGGGCGGAGCTCGGCGCTGGGGGGTTTCGTGATGACCGCGTCGGGGATGAGGGGGCCTCCGGCCTCGGCGTTGCGCCAGCGGGCGAGGGCCCAGGCGAGCGTCTTGGGCACATCCTTGATGACGGCAAAACCGCCCGCCATGTCGCCATAGAGGGTGGCGTAGCCGGTGGCCATCTCGCTCTTGTTGCCGGTGGTGAGCACGAGCGCTCCGAACTTGTTGGCGAGGCTCATGAGGATATTGCCGCGCTGGCGCGACTGCAGGTTCTCCTCGGCGACGCCGGGTTCGAGACCGGCGAAGGGCTCCGCGAGCATCTCCAGCATGGCTGCGTGCGCGGGCTCGATGGGGATCGTGAGCAGCTCGATGCCGAGATTTTCGGCGAGCGCGTCCGCGTCCGCGCGGCTGTGATCGCTCGAGAAGCGGCTGGGCATGGAGACGCCGGTGACGTTTCCGGGGCCGAGCGCATCGACGGCGACGGCGGCGACAACGCTGGAGTCGATGCCGCCGGAGAGGCCGACGAAGGCGCGCTCGAAGCCGGTCTTGGCGAGGTAGTCGCGGGTTCCGAGGACGAGTGCCCCCCAGACCTCGGCCTCGTCGGGAAGGGTCGAAGCGTGGGGGCGGCGCGGCTCTGGCGGGGGTCGCAGGTCGACCTCGATGCCGAGGGCAACCTGCTCGACATCCGCGAGCGAGCCTTCGTGTCGCAGCTCGGCGCGACGGCGGGGGTCGTGCAGGCGGCGCTGGGCGGCTTCGTCGAGGTCGATATCAACGATGAGGAGGTCTTCGCGGAACTGGGGAGCGGTGGCGATGCTCTCGCCATGAACGCCCGTCACCATGGAGCCGCCATCGAAGACGAGCTCATCCTGGCCGCCGGTGGCATTGACATAGGCGATGGCGATGCGGTTATCGACGGAGCGAGTGGCGAGCATGCGGGCGCGATCGTCGCTACGGCCACGGTGGTAGGGGGAGGCGTTGATGTTGATGCAGAGTTCGGCGCCGCCGAGCGCCATACCGTTGAGGGGCTGGCCCGGGTACCAGATGTCCTCGCAGATGCTGACGCCGAAGGCCAGGTCGCCGGCACGGTAGACGGGCACGCTGCGCCCGGCGGCGAAGTAGCGCTCCTCGTCGAAGACGCCGTAGTTGGGGAGGCGGCGCTTCTGGTAGGTGTGGACCCACTGCCCGCCGGCGAACACAGCAGCAGCGTTCCAGGGGTCGCCACCGTGCCAGTCGACAAACCCGACGACGGCGATGAGGCCGGCGGTCGCGGGGGCGAGGGCGAGGGCGGCGCGGCGCGATTCCTCGCAGAAGGAACGGCGCAGGAGGAGGTCTTCGGGGGGATAGCCGGTGACGGCGAGCTCGGGGAAGGCGACGATGGCGCAGCCAGCCTCGCGGGCGGCGGCGACGGCGGAGCGGATGCGCTCGCAGTTGCCGGCGATGTCGCCGACGGTAGCGTTCATCTGTGCGAGGGCGATGCGGCAGGAACGCATGCCCTCAGCATAGCCGCTCGAGGGAGAGGGGCAGACGGGCCCGCGGGGGCTAGAATGCGGCCATGCGCGATGTGCTTGCGTTGATCCTGGCGGGCGGGCAGGGGGACCGCCTCTCGGTGCTCTCGGAGCAGCGCGCGAAGCCGGCGGTGGTGTTCGGGGGGCAGTACCGCATCGTGGATTTCGTGCTCAGCAACTGCGCGACGAGCGATATCGACCGCGTGGCGGTGCTGACGCAGTACCGCCCGCGATCGCTCGTGAACCACATCGCTTCGGGGGGCTCGTGGGGGCTCGACACGCCCGACCGGCACATCGAGATCCTGCAGCCGTATCTCGGGCGCGCAGAGATGGACTGGTACCAGGGGACTGCCGACGCGGTCTACCAGAATCTCTACCTGATCGCGCAATCGCGGGCGGAGGAAGTGCTGATCCTCTCGGCGGACCACGTCTACCTGATGTCGTACCGCAACCTGGTGGCGTATCACCGGCAGCAGCGGGCGGACGTGACCATGGGGGTGTACGGGATCCCCCTGGAGGAAGCGCACCGCTTCGGGGTTCTGGAGCTGGACGCAAGCGGGCGCGTGGTGGACTTCCAGGAGAAACCGGCGGAACCGCGCTCGACGTGGGTTTCGATGGGCATCTACTGCTTCCGGCGGGACGTGCTCATCGAAGCGCTGCAGGAGGACGCGAGCCTGGGCGAGGCGAGCGCGCATGACTTCGGGCGGGACATCGTGCCACGCATCTTCGGACACCGCCGCGTGTTCGGGTACCAATACCTCGACTACTGGCGCGACGTGGGCACGATCGAGGCGTACTGGCAGGCCAACATGGACCTGATCGAGCAGCATCCGCCGCTGAACCTGTCGAACCCCGACGCGCCGCTGCGGACGGCAGGGCGATCGGAGGCGCCGGCACGCTTCGGGGCGCAGGCGTCGCCCCACCACGCGCTCATCTCGCCGGGGGCGCAGATCGAAGGAGCGGTGGAGCGCTCGGTGATTTCGCCGGGGGTGGTGGTGGAAGCGGGGGCGGTCGTGCGCGACTCGATCGTCTGCCACGACAGCGTGATCCGCGCGGGCGCGGTGGTCGATCATGCGATCCTGGACAAGGAGGTTCAGGTGGGGAGCGGGGCGACGGTGGGCCTGGGGGACGCGGCGGTGGCGAATCACGCCCGCCCCGACATCCTCCACAGCGGCGCCTCGATCGTGGGCAAGCGGGCGGTCATCCCCGCGGGCATGACGATCGGGCGGAACGTCGTGGTCGGCCCGGGGGTGGAGGAGGAGCTGGCGGGACGGGACGCGATCGCCTCCGGCGAGACGGTACTGCCCGAACAGATGCCGCTCCACCTCTTCGTCTGACATGCGGCTCTTCAGCGTGGAGGAGGCGCGTGTGCTGCTGCCACAGGCAAGGCCCGTACTGGAGCAGCTGCGCGAGGCATTCGTGGCGCTGCGCGGGGCGCGCGCGCTGGACGCCGCGGAGCGGCGCGCGGCGCTGGCGGACGGGCACCCGATCGCGTCACCGCCCGCCGCCGCGGGAGAGCAGCGGGCGGCGCACGAGGCGGCGCTGCGTGAGTGCGCGGAGCGGCTCGATGGCTGGGGGATACAGCTGAAGGATCCGGAGCGGGGCCTGATCGACTTCCCCCACGAGCGCGAGGGGGAGGTCGTGCTCCTCTGTTACGAGCTTGGTGAGGAGGACATCTGCTACTGGCACCCACTCGATACGGGCTACGCAGGCCGCCAGCCGCTCTAGCCGCGGTGTGCAACGAGCGGGGCGCAAACCAGAGCGGCGCGCGTTCCGTAGAATCACACCCGGCTACGGTGCCGACTGGCAAGCTGGAGGAATGAGCGAATGACGAGCGCATTCGGTGTGCGGGATATCTTCGTCGAAGCGAATGGACTGCGGCAGCATCTGATCGCACGCGGCTCGGCCTCAGCAGGGAGCGTCGTAATGCTCCACAACCTCGCCGGGCAAGCGCGCATGTTCGACACGGCGGCGACCGCGCTGGCAGAGCGCTACCAGGTGTTCGCGCTGGACTTCCGCGGACGGGGTGAATCAGCGTGGGGCCCGCCCGACGAGTACACCCAGAGCGTCTACGCCTCGGACGTGGAGGCGGTGCGCGAGGCGCTGGGGTTGCAGCGCTTCGCGCTCATCGGCACGGCGATGGGGGGCGGCGTGGCGATGGCGTATGCCGCGCAGCATCCGGAACGCGTCTCGGCACTGGTAATGAACGACATCGGCCCGGACCTGGACAGCAGTGGCGTGGACCGTATCAGCGAGCGCACGGACTCGACACCGACGGCCTTCCCGGACCTGAAGGCGGTGGTGGCGTACTACCGGGAGTATTTCCCGGCGGCCAGCCGGCTCCCGAACCAGCGGGTGGAGGACTACGCGCGCTGGAACGTTCGCCGGAGCGACAGCGGCCTCTATGTGTGGAAGATGGACCCGGCGGCGCGCCACGTGGGCGGGGGAGTGCCCGAAACCGATGAGCTGTGGCGCCAGTATCGCTCCGTCCAGTGCCCCATCCTCGTGCTGCGCGGCGAGCACAGCGATATCCTGAGCCGCGACACGGCGGCGAAGATGGTGGCTGAGCATCCCAACGCGCAGGGGGTGGATGTGCTGGGAGCAGCGCACCCGCCGCTGTTGACAGAGCCGGACGCCATGACGGCGCTGGAGGCGTTCCTGCCGAAGGAGTAGGGGACGGCGGAGCCTGTTGACGCTGCGCACGCGCGGACCTAGGCTCGAACGACAAACAAATCGCGAAGCGGCGATCGGGAAGAGTAACCGCTCAAGCGGCCATGGCAACGAGCCGGGGATGGTGGAAGCCCGGCAGGTGCGCGAGCGGTGAATGGCCCCGGGAGCTCTCCCGCCGAAGCCGGAGACGGTGCGTAGGCGGGGGCGGAGCGGGCTCCGTTACAGGCCCCGGGCGTTCGTACGGCAACGGGCGAAGCGCTCGCTGAGCGCCCCGGCTCGCGCCGGGGAACGAAGGTGGTACCGCGGGAACCCCCGTCCTTTGGACGGCGGGTTCTTTTTCTGGGTCGCCTGGCCCCGCCTCCCGCGAACGCAGCGAGCGTCGCGCGGGGTGGAGCCATCGGCCACGGACAAGGCGACGGCACGGGAGGTCGCAATGATGGCAACAGGAACGATATCTGCCCTGGAGGCGCGCCTGCGAGCGGCGATCGCGGAGCGATCGCTGCTCGATCACCCCTTCTACCGGGAGTGGAGCGCGGGCACGCTTGAACTGGAGCGGCTGCGCGACTATGCGCGCCAGTACTATCACTTCGAGCGGGCGTTCCCCCGCTTTCTGAGCGCAATCCATGCGCGAACGGAGTCGCCCGCTATCCGGCAGCTGTTGCTGGACAACCTCTGGGACGAGGAGCACGGCAAGCGCAACCACACGGCGCTGTGGCTGGAGTTCGCCGCGGCGCTCGGCATCTCGCGCGAGGAAGTCGAGCGCACGGTGCCGCACGCGCAGACGCGGGCGCTTGTCGCGCACTACGCTGAGGCGGCGGCGAACGCGCCCGTGGCCGAGGCGCTGGGGGCGCTCTTCGCCTACGAGTCGCAGGTACCGGCGATCGCGTGGGAGAAGATCAAGGGCCTGAGCGAGAAGTACGGCCTGCGGCCCGACCAGTTCGAGTTCTTCTCCGTGCACCTCGTCTCGGACGTGGCGCACTCGGGCGCGGAGATTGCGGCGATCGAAGAGCTCTGCGAGGACAGCGACGCCGTGGTGGGCGCTGCGGAGCGGGCAAGCGAGCGGCTGCTGGCGTTCCTGGACGGCTGCTACGGCGCAGCGGCCTAGCGGGGCGCAGGCGCGGACGGAGGCTCCGATGAGCGAGCGGAAGCGAATCCTGACCGGCATCCGGCCGACGGGGGCGTTGCACTTGGGCCACTATGCAGGGGCGCTCGAGAACTGGGTTCGCCTGCAGCATGAGTATGACTGCCACTTCCTGATCGCGGACTACCAGGTCTCGGACTACGCGGACGACCTCGCACGGGTGCGCGAATCCGTCTGGGAGGTGGCGCTGGACTGGCTGGCGGTCGGGCTCGACCCGGAGGAGAGCTGCTTCGTCATCGAGAGCCTCGTGCCGGAACACGCGGAGCTGACCACGTGGCTGAGCTGGTTCCTGCCGCTGGGAATGCTGCAGCGCAACCCCACGCTGAAGGCGGAGATGGCCGATTTCGGCAAGAAGTCGGTGCCGGTGGCGTTCTTTACCTATCCGGTGATGCAAGTGGCAAACATCCTCATGCCGCGGGCGCACCTCGTGCCCACCGGTGAGGATCAGCTACCGCACATCGAGATGACGCGGGAGCTGGCGCGACGCTTCAACCGCCAGTTCCGCGAGGTCTTCCCCGAGCCACAGGGGCTGGTGGGGCGCGTGCCCCGCCTGGTGGGGCTGGATGGCCAGGCGAAGATGGGCAAGTCGCTGAACAACTCGATCGCGCTCAAGGACAGCGCGGAGACGGTCGCACAGAAGGTGCGGGGCATGTTCACCGACCCCACCCGCCTGCGCGCGACCGACCCGGGCCACGTGGAAGGCAACCCCGTCTTCATGTATCACGACGCGTTCAACCCAGACGAGGACGAGGTGAACGACCTGAAGGAGCGCTACGTGGCGGGGCGGGTGGGCGACGTGGAAGTGAAGCAGAAGCTGACGCGCGCGCTGAATAAGCTGCTCGACCCGTTCCGGGAGCGGCGGGCGTACTACGAGGCGCACCTGGACGAGGTGCGGGGCGCGCTGGAATCGGGCACGGCGCGGGCGCGGGCGGCGGCACGGGAGACCATGACGCTTGTGCGGGAGGCGTTGGAGGTGGACTACCTGGCGCAACCGCCGCGGGGAGGCTGAGCGTGCTGCGCCCGACACTCGACGAGGTGAAGGCGTTCGCAGCAGCAGGCGACTGGAACCTGGCGCCGGTCCATCGCGAGGTGGCGGCGGACCTGGAGACGCCCGTCTCGGCGTACCTGAAGGTGCGCGAGGGGCGGCACTCGTTTCTGCTGGAGTCGGTAGAGGGTGGGGAGCGGCTGGCGCGCTACTCGTTTATTGGCACCACGCCTTACCGCGTGATCCGGACCGGGCGGGGCGAGCGCTACGAGGGCGATCCACTCGCGGTGCTCGAGGAGGAGCTGTCGGCTCTCCGCGCGGTGGAACTGCCAGGGTTGCCGCGCCTCACGGGCGGGGCCGTGGGCTACCTGGGCTACGAGGCGATCCGCCACTTCGAACCGCGCGTGCCCGCCAACGAGGACGACCCGATCGGCATCCCCGAAGCGATATTCCTGCTGTGCGACTCGATGGTGGTGTTCGACCACATCCGCCACACCATCCACGCGATCGCGCATTGCCGCCTGGACGGCGATATCGAGGCTTCCTACCGGCAGGCAGCGGCGACGATCGACGGAATCGTGGCGCGCCTGAGCAGGCCCCTGACGCTGCCGGTCGAGGAAGTCGACGCGGTGGCCCGCACGAGCGCACGCGGAACTTCGAACGTGGGACGCGAAGGCTACGAGCTGATGGTGGAGCGCATCCGCGAGGACGTGATCGATGGGGAGGTCATCCAGGCGGTGCCCTCGCAGCGG
This sequence comes from Tepidiformaceae bacterium, assembly GCA_963422605.2. Lineage (GTDB taxonomy): Bacteria > Chloroflexota > Dehalococcoidia > Tepidiformales > Tepidiformaceae > UBA2991. Next base: position 1,537,741 of record CAXXUF010000002.1, on the reverse strand, counting down.
ATCCGGCGGCCGACCTCGGTGCACCCGTTCACGATCTACCGGCAACTGCGCACGGTGAATCCGTCGCCCTACATGTTCTATCTCGACCTCGACGGCTTTCAGGTGGTGGGCGCTTCGCCAGAGATGCTCGTGCGCGTGGAGGACGGGGTGGTGACGACGCATCCGATCGCGGGCACGCGCCCGCGGGGGGCGACGCCGGAGGAAGACGATGCGTTCGCGGAGGAGCTGCTGGCCGACGAGAAGGAGCGCGCCGAACACATCATGCTCGTGGACCTGGGCCGGAACGACGTGGGCCGCGTGGCGGAGGCGGGTACCGTGCAGGTCGACCAGCTCATGGAGATCGAGCGGTACTCGCACGTGATGCATATCGTCTCGCACGTCTCGGGGCGGTTGCGCGCGGACCGCACTCCCTTCGACGCCTTGCGCTCGGTGTTCCCGGCGGGGACTGTCTCGGGCGCACCGAAGGTGCGGGCGATGGAGATCATCGCCGAGCTGGAGCGCGAGAAGCGCGGCGTCTATGCGGGCGCGGTCGGGTACATCAGCTTCTCGGGGAGCCTCGATACGTGCATTGCCATCCGTACGATGGTGTTGAAGAACGGGAACGCGTACCTGCAGGCGGGAGGGGGCATTGTGTACGACTCAGTACCGGCGACGGAGTACCAGGAGAGCGTGGACAAGATGCTGGCGCTGGAGCGCGCCATTGACCAGGCCGAGCTGGCGGCGGCGCAGCAGCCCCACGAGCGCCTCGGATACAGCTGATGGCGCAACGCATCCACCTGGCGGCGATCCTCGAGCGGGAGGGCAAGCTCCTGCTCCAGCGCGAGCGGGGAGCAACGCACTGGGCGCTGCCGGGGGGCGACCTGCTGCCTGAGCACGAGGACGTAGAAGAGGGGATGGCGGCGATCCTGGGGAAGATGGGGATCACCATGGAGGCGGGCGAGGAGGCGTTCCACGAGACGCTGTTCATCCCCTCCGGGGAAGGGCCCGGGGAGGGGCACACTGTCTACAACCTGTTTGCCCTGCGCGCCTGGCGGGGGGAGCCGGCGGCGGCGGAAGGAGTCGAGCTGAACTGGCGCGAGCCCGCGGCGCTGACCTCCCTGGCGATGGACGAACGGGTACGCGCGAGCGTCCTCGCCGCCTTTGGGCTGGCACCGCCTCGCGACGACAGCGCCGCAATCCTGAGAGCGCTTCAGCGCGAGCTGGGCGTGGAAGCAGAGGCGGGCGAGGGCGGCGGCGCTTTCGGGTCGAGACGGGAGGCCGGGCGCGATGTGCTGCGCACGCTCTCGGGCGGCGGCGATCCGGATGCGCGCCACGCCGCCCTGCGGGCAGGCTCACCCGAACTGGCGGACGCTGTCGTCGATTTCGCGCTGGGGGAGGTGTGGGGCAACGAGCGGCTGGACCGCCGCACCCGCAGCCTCGAAGTGGTGGCGATGCTGGCGGCGCTCACAGGGCGGTCCGCCCAGCTGCGCTCGCACATCAACGGCGCGCTGAACCATGGGGCGTCGCCCGCGGAGGTGGTGGAGACGCTGCGCATGGTTGCGGTCTACGCGGGATTCCCGGCGGCGCTGTCGGCGTGGCCGGTGATGGAGGAGGTCTTCGCGGAGCGGGGCGTGCCGCGGCCGGAGCGCGCGCCATGAGGGCCGTGTTCTGGGATCTCGATGATACGTTGCTGGAGACGTTGCCGGGGCGCATGGCAGCGCTTGCATACACCTGCGAGCGCTGCCTGGGAACGCGCCCCGACGCGCACGCGCTCTGGCGCGAGCACAACGGCCGCACGCTGGAGGACCTCGCGCGGCAGTTGCTGGGAGACGGCTGGCGGCGATTCGTTGAGACCTACCGCGAGCGCTACTACGCGCAGGAGATCGAGATCGCGCCCTTCCCCGGGGTGGCGGAGACACTCGACGCGCTGCGCACGGACGGCATGGACCTGGCTGTCGTGACCTCGAAGGTCTCGTGGGGGGCGACGGCGGAGCTGACGCGCACGGGGCTGCTCGACCGTTTCGCGGCGGTGGTCGGCTTCGACGACTGCGAGCGGCACAAGCCGGAGCCGGAGCCGCTCTTCACGGCGATGGAGCGGCTGCTCATCGACGAGCCCGCGGACATCGCGTACGTGGGCGATACGCCCGCGGACGTGGCGGCGGCGCGGGCGGCGGGCTGCCATGCGATCGGGGCGGCGTGGGGCTCGCTCGACACAGACCGGCTGCAGGCGGCGGGGCCGGACCTGCTGGCAGAGCGTCCGGCGGAGGCGCTCGCCTACGTGCGCGCCGCGGCGGCGGGGGCGGCGACGTGACAGGCGCGGCGATGGCGAAGGAGATCACGCACGTGGCCGCGCGCTTCTACCGCGCGAACACGATCGACCTCGCGCTCGTGCCCCTGCTGCGGGAGACCGCGCCGTATGCGCGGGGCGCGGGCGACGGTTACTTTCTGGTGGTGCTGCTGGGTGAACCGGGAACGGCCTACCCGCTCGACCTGCGCTCGCCGGGCGCGTTCGACACCAACTACCTCGCGGAGAAGTTCCACCTCGACCGCCGCGGCTACGGCTTCACGCCGGAGGAGCTGGCGGGGACGCTGCGCGAGGTAGCGGCGGACCTGGCCGCGGAGGGAGGCCTCGACCAGTGACGACGCTGCTCATCGACAACTACGACAGCTTCACCTACAACCTCTATCAGTACCTGGCGGAGTTGGGCGCGGAGATAGTAGTGCGCCGCAACGACGAGGCAACAGTGGAGGAGTGCGAGGAGCTGGCGCCCGAGCGGGTCGTGATCTCGCCTGGACCCGGGAGGCCCTCGGGGGCGGGGGTCGCGACGGAGATCGTGCGGCGGTTCGCAGGGCGGGCGCCGGTGCTCGGCGTGTGCCTCGGACACCAGTGCATCTGCGAAGCGTTCGCAGGGCGGATCGAGGGCGCGGGCGAGATCAAGCACGGCAAGACGTCTTCGATTACGCACGACAGCAAGGGCGTGTTCGCGGGCCTGCCCGATCCGTTCACGGCGGTGCGTTACCACTCGCTTGTGGCGAACCCCGCGAGCCTGCCGGATGCGCTCACCATCTCCGCGCGCTCCGAAAGCGGCGTGGTGATGGCGGTGCGGCACGAGCGCTTCACGGTAGAGGGCGTGCAGTTCCACCCGGAATCGATCGCCACGGAGCACGGCCTGCTGCTGCTACAGAACTTCCTCGAGATCAGCGGCGGGACGTGGCCGCGATGACAGCGATGCAGGCGGCCCTCGGTGCACTGCTGGATGGCGGCGGTATCGAGCCTTCGACGGCGGCGGCGGCGCTCGAAGCGATTATGTCGGGTGAAACCACGCAGGCGCAGATCGGCGCGTTCCTCGCGGGCATGCGCGCGCACGGCGAAACGCCCGCGACGGTGGCGGCCTGCTGGGCGGTGATGGAGGCGTACGCGGAGCCGATCGCCGTAGAGAACGTGGTTGATCTGTGCGGGACGGGCGGGGACGGCGCAGACACGTTCAACGTGTCGACGGCAGCGGGCTTCGTGGTGGCGGGCGCGGGCGCGCGCGTGGCGAAACATGGGAACCGCGCAGCCTCGTCGCGCTGCGGCTCGGCGGACCTGCTCGAAGCGATGGGCGCGCGCATCGACCTGGGAGGCGCGGCGGTCACAAGCATCATCGAGGCGTGCGGCTTCGGGTTCCTCTTCGCGCAACGCTTCCACCCCGCGGTGCGCCACGTGAGCGGCGCGCGGCGGGAGCTGGGGACACGCACGATCTTCAACGTGCTAGGGCCAATCTCGAACCCGGCGAAACCGCGCGCGCAGCTGACGGGCGTGGGGTCGGCACACCTCGGGCCGCTCTTCGCGGAGGCGTTCCGCCTGCGCGGGCTCGAGCGCGCGCTCATCGTGCACTCGGCGGACGGGCTGGACGAGATCAGCCCCGCCGCTCCGACGCACGCCTGGATTCTGGAGGCGGGGACGGTGCGCGAGGAGGAGCTAACGCCAGGCACGTTTGGGGTGAAGGGATGCGCGCTCGACGAGGTCTCGGGTGGCGCGCCGGAGGAGAACGCGGAGACGCTGCGCGCCGTGCTGGCGGGGGCGGGAGGACCGGTGACGGACTTCGTGACGCTGAACGCGGCGGCGGGGTGCTGGGTGGCGGGGCTGGCCGGCAGCTTCGCGGAAGGGGCAGCGCTGGCGCGGGAAGCGATCGCCTCGGGGAAGGCGCGGGCGGTCACGGAGACGTACGTGCGGCTGACGCGGGAGGCGGCATGAGCGAGGCGAGCATCCTGGAAACGATTGTGACGCAGCGCCGCGAGGACGTGGCCGCGGCGAAAGCGGCGCGCTCTTTCAGCGAGCTCCTGCGCCTGGCGAGCGCGGCGCCGCCGCCGATCGACTTCGTCGCACGGCTGGCGGAAGCGCCGCCGGCGGTCATCGCCGAGATCAAGCGCGCCTCGCCGAGCAAGGGCGACATCGCACCGGAGATGGACGCCGCCGAACAGGCGCTGCGCTACGCGCGGGGCGGGGCAGCGGGCGTCTCCGTGCTCACGGAGCCGGTGTGGTTCAAGGGCTCGCTGGAGGATCTGCGACGGGCGCGGGAGGCGCTGGGGGCGCTGGGGGCGAGCCGTCCGGGGCTACTGCGCAAGGACTTCCTCACCGACGAGTACCAGCTGCTGGAGGCGCGCCTTAACGGCGCGGATGCCGTCCTCCTGATCGTGACTTGCCTCGACGGCGAGACGCTGGGCAGGCTGCTTGCCTGCGCGCACGATCTCGGCATGGAGGCACTCGTGGAGGTGAACAGCGCCGAGGAGATGGCGCGCGCGGAGGCGGTGGGGGCGAGGCTGGTGGGGATCAACAACCGCGACCTGCGCAGCTTCGAGGTCGACCTGGCGACGACTGACCGGCTGGCGGGCGGAGCGCCCGCGGGCATCCTGCTGGCGGCGTTGAGCGGCATCGGCGGGCGCGCCGACGTGGCGCGCTTCGAGGCCGCGGGGGCAAAGGCAGTACTCGTCGGCGAGGCGCTCATGCGTGCCTCCGACCCGGCGGCCATGATCGCGGAGCTGCGGGGCCCGTGACACGCGTGAAGATCTGCAGCGTGCGCGATGCGGAGACGGCGCGAGCGGCGGCGATGGCAGGCGCAGACTTCATCGGGATGATCTTCGCCAGCTCGCGGCGGCAAGTCTCGCCCGGGGAGTGCTACGAGATCATCGAGGCGGTTCGAGGCGTGCGGCGGAACACGGAGGTGGCGCGCATCGAGGGGCCAGGGCGGGGCGAGGCGTGCGGCGCGAGCTGGTTCAGGGCGTGGAACGAAGCGATCGACGACGCGATCGCGCGCTGGCGGCCGTTGATCGTGGGGGTCTTCGCCGATCAGGAGGCGGCGGATGCGAACGAGATCGCGGAGGCCGCAGGGCTGGACCTGGTCCAGCTCTCCGGAGGTGAGGACGAGGAGTTCGTGCGCCGGATACGCCCGCCCGTGCTGCAGGCGATCCACGTGCATCCGGAGACGGCCGCTGGCGACGTGCTGGCGGCGGCGGTACCGGGCGCAGCCGCGGGCATCCTGCTCGACACGGGCAGCAGGAAGGCGCGGGGAGGCACCGGAACAACGTTCGACTGGGACGTGGCCGCGCAGGTGGCACAACGGCTGCCCCTGATGCTGGCAGGAGGACTCTCACCGGAGAACGCAGCGGAGGCGGTGGCAGCGGTCGATCCGTGGGCGGTCGACGTCTCCAGCGGGGTCGAGACGGACGGTGTGAAAGACATCGAGAAGGTGCGCGCGTTCATCCGCGCGGCGAAGGGGGCAGGACAATGAGCGCGGACGCGCAGGGCAGGCTGGCGCCGCGGTTCGGGGAGTTCGGCGGTCGCTACATCCCCGAGGTGCTGGTGGCGGCGCACGACGAGCTGGAGGAGGCATACGACGCGGCGCGCCACGATCCCGCCTTCGCCCGGGAGCTGGCGTATCTGGGGCGGCACTATGCGGGGCGGCCGACGCCGCTCTACTTCGCGCGACGGCTCACGGAGGAGACGGGCGGGGCACGCCTCTGGCTCAAGCGCGAGGACCTGGCGCACACGGGCGCGCACAAGATCAACAACGCGCTCGGGCAGGCGCTGCTGGCGAAGCAGCTGGGGAAGCCGCGCATCATCGCGGAGACGGGCGCGGGGCAGCACGGCGTGGCGACGGCGACGGTGTGCGCGATGCTGGGACTCGACTGTGTGGTGTACATGGGCAGCGAGGACATTCGGCGGCAGTCGCTGAACGTCTTTCGCATGAAGATGCTGGGCGCGGAGGTGGTGCCCGTTGATTCGGGGAGCCGCACGCTGAAGGACGCGATCAACGAGGCGATGCGGGACTGGGTGACGAACGTGCGGACGACGCACTACCTGATCGGCTCGGCGATCGGGCCGCACCCGTTCCCCACCATGGTGCGGGACTTCCAGTCGGTCATCGGGCGGGAGGCGCGGGCGCAGATGCTGGAGCAGGCAGGGCGGCTGCCCGACGTAGCGGTCGCCTGCGTGGGCGGGGGCAGCAACGCGATCGGGCTGTTCCACCCGCTCCTCGATGATCCCGTACGGCTGGTGGGGGTGGAAGCGGCGGGCGAGGGGCTCTCGGCGCCCGGACGAAACGCGGCGACGCTCGTGGCAGGACAACCGGGGGTGCTGCACGGGACGCGGACGTATCTGCTGCAGGACGCCGCGGGGCAGATCCTGGACACGCACAGCATCTCGGCGGGGCTCGACTACCCGGGCGTGGGGCCCGAGCACGCCTGGCTGAAGGCGAGCGCGCGCGCGGAGTACCTCGCGGCTGACGACGCGGAGGCGCTGGAGGGGTTCCTGCGGCTCACGCGGAGCGAAGGCATCATCCCGGCGCTGGAACCGGCGCACGCCATAGGGGCGGCGCTGCGGCTGGCCGAGGAGATCGGTAAGGGCGGAGACGTGCTGATCGGCCTGAGCGGGCGCGGCGACAAGGACATGCACACGGTCGCCGAGGCGCTGGACGTCACGCTCTGAGCGCGCACGCCGCACCACCCGCTGCCCCCGGAGCCTACGGCCAGGCCATCCCCTGGGGACCCCGGCACGTGCTGCTCGGATTGCTGGCGGCGGCGGCGGCGCTGCTCGTGGCGAACCTGGCGCTCATCGGGCTGGTGGAGGGGACGGGGGCGGATCTCCAGACGCGCGATGCCGGCGACGTGTTCGTGAAAGCGGGAACGATCGCGGCCTACATGGACGAGCGGCTGGCGGCGGCGGCGAAGGGGGAGGGGCTGCCCGCCCCGCCCGCGCTGCTGGCGGACCAGACGGCAATCGCGCTGGGCATGGGCACGACGCTCGCCTTCAGTGTGGTGCTGATCGCGGTAGTGGCGCTGGTCACGCGGGAGGGGGCGGGGCGGCTCGCGCGCGGCCTGCAGCTGAACCGGTTCCGCGCGCGGGACCTCTGGCGGCCAGCGCTGGCGGCGGTGGGCTGCTACGTGATGATCGCGATCTACAGCGCACTCGTGAGCACGCTCGATATCGATGCGCTCGAACCGCGCAGTACGGTGCCGTTCGAGGTCGTGCGCGCATCGCTGACGATCGCGCTGGCAGGCGTGGCGGCGATCGTAGCGGCGCCGCTGGCGGAGGAGCTGTTCTACCGCGGGCTCGTATTCGGAGGGCTGCAGCGGTGGGGGTTCTGGCCGGCGGCGCTGCTTTCGGGCGTGCTCTTCAGTGCCGTCCACTTCGACCCCGGCAGCCTCATTCCGTTCTTTATCATCGGCGTGGTGCTGGCGTGGCTGTTCTGGCGGCGGGGCGCGCTCTGGGAGAGCGTGGCCTTCCACATGCTGTTCAACACGGCGAGCTTCTCGCTGCTGCTGGCGACGGAGGCGTAGGGATGTCCGAGCGGTTGCGGGCGCGCTTCGCGGCGGCGCGGGCGGAGGGCCGCGCGGCGTTCGTGGCCTACGTGATGGCAGGGCATCCGCGACGCGACCAGACGGTGCCCCTGCTGCTCGCGCTGGAGGCGGGCGGCGCGGACGTGATCGAGCTGGGGGTGCCCTTCACTGACCCGCTGGCCGACGGCGCGACGATCCAGCGCGCGAACGAGGTGGCAGTAGCCGCGGGGGTGACCTTCGCGGACTGCCTGGCGATGGTGCGCGAAGCGCGCGCAGGGGGCCTCGCCGCGCCGCTGCTGCTGATGGGCTACGACAATCCGCTCCTCGCCTACGGCGAGGAGCGGGCCACCGCCGATGCCGCTGCCGCGGGCGCCGACGGCTTCATCGTGGTCGACCTGCCACCGGAGGAGGGGGGCGCGTTCCGCAAGGCCTGCTCACGGCACGGCGTGAGCTTCGTGCCCCTGATCGGCCCGACGACGGCAGAGGCGCGGATGGGGGCAGTAGCGGCGGCGGCGGACTCGTTCATCTACTGTGTGAGCGTGACAGGTACAACCGGCCAGCGGTCAGAGCTCTCGACTGAGATCGGCGACCTGGTGGCGGCGATCCGGCGGCATACGGACCTGCCCATCGCGGTCGGCTTCGGGGTTTCGACGCGCGAGCAGGTGACGGAAGTGGGGCGGCTGGCGGAGGGCGTGGTGGTGGGCTCTGCTATTATCGCGGCCATCGAACGGGGGAGCGCGGAAAGCTGCGCCGAACGCGCCCGTGCCTACGTGGAGCTTGTCACCGGCCGTGGCGGTGCGGGCTCAGACTGAGGGAAGACGCACGGGCGCGCAGCTGGCGCAAGGCGCCTGCGCCCGCCCCATGAGGAGGATCTGTATATGCCGGTTCGCGGCATCCGCGGTGCGATCACGGTGAGCGAGAACGCCCGCGAGGCGATCCTCGAGGGGACGCGCGAGCTGCTGGAGGCGATGGTGGCCGCGAACGGTGTGGCGGCGGACGACATCGCCTCGGCACACTTCACGACGACGCCGGACCTCAACGCCGAGTTCCCGGCAGAAGCAACGCGCCGCCTGGAGGGCTGGCAGTACGTGCCGCTGCTCTGCGGGCACGAGATGAACGTGCCGGGCAGCCTGCAGAAGTGCGTACGCATTCTGCTGCACGTGAATACGGACGCGGCGGCCCAGGAGATCCAGCACATCTACCTGCGTGAGGCGAAGGCGCTGCGCGCAGACCTGCAGCCCGCGGACGCGCCCGCGGGGGACTGAGGCACGCGCGCTCGCGCACAGGCGCGATTCGCGGGATGATGCAGTCTCTCGCCCATCGCGCCGCTGCGATCGAGCGACTGGCCCCTGCATCGCGGGGCCACGGCAGCGGGGCGGCGGGGACGAGCTCCGCACAGGCGCACCCCAAGCGGGGGGACAGTGGCCTGCTGGAGGCCATGCCCGAAATCCGCTTACCGATGTTCCAGGGCCCGCTGGATATGCTGCTCCAGCTGATCCAGAGTCGTGACCTCGACGTCACGACCGTCTCGCTCGTGGTCGTCACCGATCAGTACCTGACGGCGGTGCATGCCGACGAATCGCTGGACGCACCCGCGCTGGCGGAGTTCGTCTCGATCGGGGCGAAGCTGCTGCAGCTGAAGTCGCGGGCGCTGCTGCCAGAGCACGCGGAGGACAGGAGGGAGCAGCCAGAGGAGGCGGAGACGGGCGCGGAGCTGGTAGCGCTGCTGCTGGAGTACCGGCGCTTCCGCGAGGCGGCGGACAGGCTGGGGGAGCGGGCGGCGGCAGGGCTACGCACCTACCCGAGGGGGGCGCCCGCGCCGGAACCGCCGCCGGGCAACGCCCTCCACGGGATCACGCTGGAGGCGCTCTACGCCGCGATGATCGAGGTACTGGAGCGCCTGCCAGAGGCGCCGCCGGGTACAGTCGAGCGGGTTGAAGTGAGCCTGAGCGAGCGCATCGCGGCGCTGGAAGCGCGGCTCGCGGGGAAGGCGCGATCGTTCTCGTTCCGGCGCGTGATTGCGGCCTGTCGAACGCGGCTCGAGGTCGTGATCACGTTCATCGCGCTGCTGGAGCTGCTCAAACGCGGGGCGTGCGAGGTCGACCAGGCGAAGCCATGGGGCGATATCCGCGTGAAGGCGGCGACTCAACCAGCGACGAGCGCACGCTGAGCGCGACGCCGCCGAAGGGCGAAGCCCGCCTGCCAGAGGAGCAGTCCGGCAGCGACCCCGGCGGCGTCGAACAGCACATCGCCGGGATCGGCAGTGCGATGCGGGAGGAACGACTGGTACCACTCCTGGCCAGCGCCAAAGAGCACGCCGGCGACCGCCACGAACGCGAGCAGCACCGCAAGGGGGCAGCGCGGAAGAACAGAGCAGGCGAAACTGGCGAGGAGGATCACGAGGACGGTGTACTGGCCGGTGTGGACCAGGTTCGAGAGAATCTCGCCAGAGGGGTCTGAGGGGCTCGGCGTACTCGCGAGCGCCATCATGAAACCCGCCCACGCGAGCACCAGAAGCAGGAGGCGCCAGTGGCCGCCCTTCACCAGAGACCGCGGGATTCGCACGGAAAACCTCCGCGCGAGCATCGGGGACTGGATGCGCGCATGATCAGTATAGCCAGCGGACTCGCGCAGGCGGGGCGGTAACCGCGATGCCGCTGCCCTCCCTGACGCTTGCCCAGCTGGAAGCCACCGCCCCCAGGGGCGAGAGCGCGCTCTCCGTCGGGGTGCTCGATGGCGTGCACCGCGGGCACCAGACGCTGATCGCGCGGCTGCGGGAAGAAGCGGAGGCGCGTGGACTCGCGCCCGGGGTGGTGACGCTGCACCCGCATCCGCTGACCGTGCTCCGGCCCGACATCGCGGCGAGCTACCTGGCCTCGCTGGAGGACCGCATCGGGCTTATACGCGAGGCGGGCGCGGCGTGGGTGCTGCCGCTCACGTTCACCTCCGAGCTCTCGGAGGTGACGGGGGAGGATCTGGCGAAGGCGTTCCACCGGCTGCTGCGGATGCGGTTGCTGGTGCTGGGACCGGACGCCGCCTTCGGGCGGGGAGCGCCCGCGGATACGCCTGAGCGGATGCGGCGGGCAGGCGAGGAGCTGGGGTTTGAGGTGGTGCAGATCGAGCCTCTGCTGGCGGATGGCGAGCGCTGCAGTTCGACGATGGTGCGAGCCGCGCTGGAGGCGGGCGATATGCACGCCGTGGCGGAGCTGCTGGGGCGGCCCTACACGCTCGCGGGACCGGTGGTGCGCGGCTTCGAGCGGGGGCGCACGATCGGCTTCCCCACGGCCAACATCTCGGTGGCAGCGGACCGCGCACTGCCCGCGCTCGGGGTCTACGCAACGGTGGCGAAGGCAGTGGGACGTACGCTGCCGGGAGCGACGAACATCGGGCGGCGACCCACCTTCGACGAAGGGCACATCTCGATCGAGACGCACCTGCTCGATTTCGAGGGCGACCTCTACGATGAGCGCATGGAGATCGCGATCATGGAGCGCATACGCCCCGAGCGGGCGTTCGCGGGGCCGGAGGTGTTGCGGGCGCAGATCGCGGAGGACGTGCGCCGTGTGCGGGAGTTGCTCGCATGAGCCGCCGGATGGCGCCCGTGGACGAGCAGCTCTTCGTGCTCATGAGCGGGGTGGAGTACGGAGACACGGGGTTGCGGCGGGCGTTCGAGGCGGAGTTGCGCGCGCTGCTGGAGGAGGATCGCCCCCTGCACGTCTACCTGGGCATCGACCCGACAGCAGAATCGCTGACGCTCGGGCACGCCGTGCCGCTACGGAAATTGCGGCAGTTCCAGGATCTCGGGCACGAAACGGTCTTCCTGATCGGGGACACGACCGCGCTCATCGGCGATCCGTCGGACAAGAACAGGCTGCGCCCCCAGGTCACGAGCGAGGAGGTGAAGGCGAACGAGCGCACCTACCTCGATCAGGCGGCGAAGATCCTGGACCCGGCGCGGACTGTGCTGCGGCGCAACTCGGAGTGGCTGGGCGCGCTCGACCTGACCGATCTCATCGCGCTGATGTCGAAGTTTACGGTTGCGGAGATGCTGACGCGCGACAACTTCCGCGAGCGGCACCGGCGGGGCGCCGCCGTCTACCTGCACGAGTTCCTCTATGCGCTCCTGCAGGGCTACGACGCGCGGGCGCTGGCCTGCGACGTGCAGGTGGGGGGCACGGAGCAACTCTTCAACCTGATGGCGGGTCGCAAGCTCCAGGAGGAGGCCGGGCAGCGCAAGCACGTGCCGGTCACGATGCCGATCCTGGTGGGGATCGACGGCGCGGTCCGCATGTCGAAATCGACGGGGAACTTCATCGGGCTGACGGAGGCACCGGCAGAGCAGTACGGGAAGGCCATGTCGATCCCCGACAGCGCGCTCGCGAACTATTTCGAACTCGCAACGAACCTCGACCGCGCGCACGTGGCGGCGACGGTCGAGGCGCTCGCGACGGGCAAGCGCGATCCGCTCACGGAGAAGAAGCGGCTGGCGCGGACAATCGTGACAGAGCTGCATGGGGAGGAAGCGGCGGCGCGAGCGGAGGCGCACTTCGAGCGGACGGTCCAGCGCAGGGAAGCGCCGGAGGAGATGCCGGAGGCGGCGGCACGCGAGGGGCAGGCGCTGATCGACGTGATCGTGGCGGCGGGCGCAGCGCCTTCACGGCGGGCAGCGCGGCGCCTCTTCCACCAGGGAGCGGTGACGGTGGACGGCGAGACAGTGACGAACGAGCGCGAGCCGGCGCGGGCAGAAGCGCGCGTGCGCGTGGGCAAGCGTCTCTGGCTGCGGATCACGGCGGCACGCGACTGAGAGGCATGGGGCGCACGGAACGCCGCCGGATGGGGTGGGCAAAGCGCGCGCGAATCTTCATACACGGCGCATCGCTGGCGGTAGTCAGGCATCCCGCCCCCGCCTAGCATAACCGCGTACCCCATCGGAACCGCCACGCTCATGCACAGTCCTGGAGGAGACTCTGATGGATCTGCAGATCGAAGCCTTTCTGACTTTCCTGGAGGTCGAGAAGAACGCTTCCGTGAACACGATCTCGGCCTACAGGAGCGACCTGCGGCAGTTTGAGAAGAGCGTGGTCCGGCAGGTTCCGTCCGCAGGCGCCTCCTGCGCCCCCTGGGGATCGGTCAAGGACGAGACGCTCCTGGGGTTCGTGGAGGAGCTGCGCGGACGGCGCTACAAGGCGGCGACGGTGGCGCGCAAGGTGGCGGCGGTGAAGTCGTTTTTCGGGTTCATGGCAGCTGAGGGCGTCCTCACGAGCGATCCGACTGGAGACCTGCGCTCGCCCCAGGTGGGGAAGGGGCTGCCGCGGACGCTCACGCTGGAGGAAGTGGACGAGCTGATGGAGCAGCCGGCGCGCCGGAGCACTCCCGTCGCGCGACGGGACAAGGCGATGCTGGAGACGGCCTACGCGACGGGGATGCGCGTGACCGAGCTGGTCTCGCTGGACGTAGCGCATGTGGCGCTGGAGAGCGACCCGGTGACGGTGCGGAGCATCGGCAAGGGCGACCAGGAGCGGGTGTTGCCGCTCTACCAGCGCGCCGTGGACGAGCTGCGGCAGTACATCTTCCACGTACGCCCGAAGCTGGTGCGCAACCGCCGCGAGGCGGCGCTCTTCGTGAACCGCCGGGGTGGGCGGCTGACGCGCCAGGGCTTCTGGCTGATCATGAAGAACTACGCGCGGGAGGCGGGTCTGGAAGGGATCACGCCGCATACGCTGCGGCACACCTACGCCACGCACATGCTCTCGGGCGGCATGCCCCTGCGGAACGTTCAGGAAGCGCTTGGCCACGCGAGCATCTCGACGACGCAGATATATACGCAGCTGACGAACCAGCAGAAACGCGAACAGTACGACCTGGCGCACCCGCGGGCGTAGGCATCCGCGGATGCGCCAGTAGACTGCGCACGTGACGCCCCCCAGGGAGCTGCTCGCGGCGATCGCCTCCCCCGGCGCGGAGGCACGGCTGCGCGTGCTCGACGGCGCGGGGGCGCTGACGGGAACGCTGCTGCCGGAGCTGGAGGAAGGGCGCGGCTTCGTACAGCCCGCGCTGCACCACTACACGGTGCTCGACCACAACTTCGCGGCAGTGGGCGCGCTCGACCGCGCGCTGGGGGAGGGCGTGGAGGGCATGCACTTGCCCGAGCCCTCGGCGGAGACCACGCTGGCGGAGCGGCTGGGGCAGGAGATCGACGGGCGGCCGCTGTTGCACCTGCTACGGCTCGCCTGCCTCGTGCACGACATCGCGAAGCCGCGCACGGCGGTGGAGAAAGAGGGGCGGCTGCGCTTCCCGCGGCACGGCCCGCGGGGGGCGGAGCTGCTGAAGGGACGGCTGGGGGCGCTCGGTTTCGAGCCCGCGAGCGTCGCCTTCGTCACCTCGATGGTGCGCTACCATCTGCGCCCGGGCGAATTCGCGCGCGCCTGGCCCCCTACGGACCGGGCGTTGCGGCGCTTCGCGCGCGACCTGGAGGGGCAGGTGGCGCCCCTGATGCTGCTGCAGCTGGCGGACGGGATGGCGACGCGCGGGCCCTCCTACCGCCGCGAGCACTTCGAGCGCCACACCGCCTTCCTCGGGCAGATCGTGACGCGCACGGAGGCGGCCCTGCGCGGGGAGGCGGCGGCGCTGGTGAGCGGCGCGGACCTGATGCAGGAGCTGGGGCTGCCAGGTGGACGGCTGCTGGGGGCTGTCCTAACATCAGTGCGCGAGGCCCAGCTGGCCGGTGAGGTAGACGACCGCGCAGCGGCACTCGCGCACGCTCGTCAGGCTCTCGCACGCATGACCGCCGAGTACCGGGGGCTCCCATGGCCGTGATGTTCAGTGTCATCTTCTACACGGTGCTTGCCGTAGCGGCGTTCTACTTCATCCTCTTGCAGCCGGTTTTGAAGCAGCAGCGGCAGCGCAAGAAGGCAGTGCGGGAGCTACGGATCGGTGACGAGGTGGTAACGACGGGCGGGATCATCGGCGAGGTGAAGGACGTGCTGACACCGGCGGAGGGGCCGACGGAGCTGGTCCTGGAGATCGCGCAGGGCATCCATGTGCGCGCGCTGACGGAGGCGATCGAGCGGCGGCTGACAACGCTCGAGCCTGTGCCGGAGGAGCCGCGTGAGGCAGTGACGGCGGGCGTCGGGGAGCCCGCCGAGCCGCATGCGTAACTCCCTGACGGTCGGGCTCTTCGGCGCGATTCTCGCAGCGAGCGTCTTCTGTCTCATCGTCGTCTGGCCGAGCACGCCGGGGCGCTACCTGCCGGGCGACTTCTGGCCCGAGGGCCGGGGGCTGAGCGTGGGCAGCTTCGAGCGCGAGACGATGCGCCTGGGGCTGGACCTGCAGGGCGGCGCCCATCTCGTGCTGCAGGCGGAGCCGCCCGCGGACTTCGAGGGAGATCTGAGCGAATCGCTGGATGTCGCCAAGGAGGTGATCGCGCGGCGTGTGGACGCGTTCGGCGTGGTAGAGCCGGAGATCCAGATCGCGAGCGGCAACCGGCTCGACGTGCAGGTTCCGGGGATGAGCCTCCCCGATGCGGAGCGCCTGATCGGGCGGACGGCTTCGCTCGCCTACTACGTGTTCGACGACGACGGCGCCCTCGTGCCCGCCACGGGCGTAGTCAACGGCCTCGAGATCCAGATGACGGGCCAGCACCTGAAGAACAACACCTACCCCGAGCGGCGGGGTACCACGTTCGCGGTGAGCTTCGAGACGACGGGAGCGGGCAGCGAGCTGGTTCGCCAGATCACGACGCGCGCGCTGCGCTACAACGTGAGCGACCCGCAGCGGCGCATCCTCATCTACCTCGACGAGGAGCTGATCTCGGATGCGGTGGTGCAGGGCGTGATCGAAGAGCAGGGGTCGATCACGGGGCTGGACAGCTTCACGGAGGCGCGCGACCTCTCAAAGCAGCTGAACGCGGGCGCGCTGCCCGTGCCTCTGCGCACCATCCAGGCGAACGAGGTAAGCGCCTCGCTGGGGGATGACTCGGTCAAGGCCTCGGTGAACGCGGCGGAGATCGGGCTGCTGGCGGTGCTGGCGTTCATGATCCTCTACTACCGCTTCCCCGGGCTGCTGGCGGCCTTCGCGCTCATCGTCTATGCGCTCATCACGCTGACGGTCTTCAAGCTGTGGCCAGTGACGCTGACGCTCTCGGGAATCGCCGCGTTCATCCTGTCGGTGGGGATGGCGGTCGACGCGAACATCCTCATCTTCGAGCGGATGAAGGAGGAGCTGCGGCGGGGCCGCCCGCTAAGCACGGCGATCGAGACGGGCTTCCGGCGGGCGTGGCCGTCGATTCGCGACTCCAACATCGCCACGTTCATCACCTGCGCAATCCTGTTCTGGTTCGGCGACCAGTTCGGGGCTTCGTTCGTGCGCGGCTTCGCGATCACGCTGGCGGCCGGCGTGGCCGTGAGCATGTTCTCGGCGATCGTGGTGACACGCACCTTCCTGCGGCTGTTCGTGGGCACGCGCTTCGCGCGCTCGCGCTGGCTGTTCAACGCCGAGGCGCTGGCAGCGGGCGGCGAGGGCGGCGGCGGGGAAGCGCCAGAACGGGCGCGTCGAGCGACGTTCATCGCCTTCTCCCAGCGGCGCTGGCTGACGCTGGGGCTCTCACTGGCGGTATTCACGGCGGCGGTGATCGTGCTCGTGGTCCCGCCTTCGCTGCGCGCGGGGATCGAGTTCACGGGCGGGTCGACGTTCACGCTCGCGTTCGAACCGGGGGCGGCGGCACCGGACGATCTGCGGGAGGCGCTCAGCCAGCTCGGACACGACGAGGCGCGCGTCCAGGGGATGGGTCCGGACACGTACCTGGTACGGACGGAGGAGCTGCAGGGGGCGCCGCCGGTCACGGCCGCGCAGGGGCCAACGCCGCCCGGGGAGATCGATGAGATCATCGCCGCGCTGGAGGCCAGGTTCGGCCCGGTCGAGCGCCTCGATTTCGCGACGGTCTCGGGGACGGTCTCCACAGAGATCGCGCGGGACGCGACGCTGGCGGTAGTGGCGGCGGCGGCGGCGATCCTGATCTACGTGGCGTTCGCGTTCCGCCGCCAGGAAAGCTCATGGCGGTACGGGCTCTGCGCGGTGATCGCACTCGTGCACGATTCGGTGATCGTGCTGGGGCTGTTCTCACTCCTCGCGAAGTTCGCGGGGACGGAGGTGGACACGGCCTTCATCGTGGCGATCCTGACGGTCATCGGCTTCTCCGTGCACGACACGATCGTGGTGTTCGACCGCGTGCGGGAGGTGACCTCGCGGGACACGTTCGTGCCGTTCACGGAGGCGGTGAACGTGAGCCTGACGGAATCGCTGGTGCGGTCGATCAACACGTCATTCGTGACGGTGCTGACGATTATTGCGATGTTCCTGATCGGCGGGGTCACGATCCAGAATTTCCTGCTGGTGCTGCTGGTGGGGGTGATCGCGGGAACCTACAGCAGCATCTTCGTGGCAGCGCAGGTGCTGGTGGCGTGGGAGAACCACGATCTGGGGCGGCTGTGGCGGCGCGCTCGGGAGCGCGGGACGGAGCGCGGCGCGCTCTCGAGCGGCTGACGCGAGTCCGGCTCCCGACGGCTCTTTACGCTCACTCCTCGATGGCGGCGCCGAAGAGCGCGCGGGCGGGGCTCTCCCCTTCGCGCTCGGGGATGCCGAGACGGCGGCGCAGGGAGCCACGCGCGGAGACGTCGTTCGTGGCTTCGGGTGTGTGGACGACGACGGGCATGGGCAGGGCGTGGCCGAACACGAGCGCCTGCCGCTTGCTCTCGAGGGTGGCGATGACCTGGCGCAGGCCGCTCCTGCCGGCGGCACCGCCCACAAGCGCCTCGACGTCGCTGTCACTATCGAGCTGCAGGCAGGCCCTGGTACCGATCTGGGAGAGTACCTCAGGGTCGATCTGGCTGGGGCGCTGGTCAATGACGAGCAGTGTGACGTTGTACTTGCGAAGCTCGCGGGCGATCTGGCCGAAGATGCTCTGGCCGGCGAGCGAGCGGTCGACGAACTTGTGCGCCTCCTCGATGACGATCACGAGGCGGTTGGGGGGCGCTTCGCGCTCCTGTGCACGCTCCGTGCGATCACGGTAGCGCTCCCAGATGCGGCGCGAGAGCATGTTGGCGACGAGCATGTAGCTGGTGAGGTCGCTGCCGAAGCGGCCGAACTGGACGACGACGCTCTTGCCACCCTGCAGGGCGCGCACTATGTGCTCCAGCACGTCGCCGAACTGGGCATCGCCGGCGCGGACGAACTCCTTGCGGGCGATGCGGCGCAGCCCGCGGCGCAGGTTCTCGAGCGATCCGGGGTAGCCGATGCGGGCGCCGACGCGGGGCCAGGTCACCTCCTCCTCGGGCGGCTCACCCCATATCTTCCTGACGAAGGCGGAGGAGGGATCGTTCTGGAGGAGCTCATCGATCCAGCCGGAGCCGAAGCGTTGCCGGCAATCGCGGGCAGCTTCGACCGCGTGCTCGGTGAGGTTCGTGGTCTCGCGCAGAACCTCGAGGTCGTCGGGCTGGATGTCGTTCGTGCCGATGAGGATCTGGCCGTCGGAGCGGGCCACGCCGGATTCGAGCGTATAGAGCTCAACGTCGGTCTGGTGACGCTGCTTGAGGGAGCGCAGCTCGCGCGCGCCGGGGCCCTGGAACTTCATGCTCCAGCCGTAGTCGTTGTGCATATCAAAGACGAGGGCGACGGTGCGGTCGCTGTTGGTGGCGGCAGCGGCGGAGCGCAGGAGCATGGCATCGAGCAGGTGGAGGACGAGCACGCTCTTGCCGGTGCCGCTCTTGCCGAAGACGCCCGCGGAGCGCTCGAAAAGGCGCTCGAAGTCGACGCTGACCTCGAGGCTGGCCATGCCGAGGGGGGCGCCGAGGGGAATGGCGGCGCGGCCGTCGGTGGAAAAGGCACGGTCGAGGACGGCCTGCCCAGCGGGGAGAATGGGGGCGAAGTGGCTGGGCAGGCGGCGGGCACGGACAGGCTCGTCACCGGTGGCGGGCAGCTCAAGGTAGGGGTCGACGGCAAGGGAGGTGTAGACACTGGTGTCCTGCAGCACCTCGCGCAGGAGCGCGTCGCCCTCGGCGGGCGGCCAGACCGTGGGGCCGGAGTCGACGGACTTGAGCATGATGTCGGTGACCATGCCGAGGAGGTTCGCACCACCACCGATGGGGGCCATCGCATACTGGCCCAGCTGGGCCGCCTGGCCCGCATCGAGGCGCACTTCGATCCCCTTCGTGAGGGAGCCGCCAACGACAACACCGAGGGGAGGGGCGGGCTCACGCTCGCCGGACTGCCCGCGGTCGCTCATGGCTCCACCATCCGCAGGATGCTGGTCAGCCGCGAGGGCTCGGCCTTGAGCAGGCGCGCGAGCTCCTTGCCTGCGCGGATGGTGAACGCGCGCGCTTCGGAGTCGGCGGCACGCGCGACGTCGCGGATGACGGCAGCGATGACGGCATCATCGGCGGCGGGATTGGCGAGGAGGGGCACGAGAAAGGCGCCGTCCGCGGCGACGCGCATTTTCTCGTCGTCGGTGGCGGCGTGCACTTCGGCGAGCAGGGGGGGAGGCTGGGGCGGGAGGACGGGACGGGCGACCTCACGCTCGATATGGCCGCAGACAGCGACGGTGAGAGTGGTCCGGAGGAGCAGGGCGATCTCGGGATTGTTCGCCAGCACACTGGCGGCGCCCTGGCCAGCCATGCCGCGGGGGACAAGGGGGCGCGCGGGATCCTCGGGGCCGCTCTCACTCTCAGCAACAACGCCGAACGTGAAATACTGGCCCTCGCGCACGGCGAGCATCTGGCCGAGGGCGAAGGGCTCGCTCGTGTAGCGCAGGTAGGCGCAGTCGAATGTCCGCACGCTGGCATGGATGACGCGGCAGGTCTCGCTCAGATCGACCGCCTCCGTTTGCTGTGCTGCTTGCCGTTCGCGGGCTGGCGGATACCGGCTTCGCCCGCGAGACGCGCGAGCAGGCGCTCGAACTGCTCGCGGTCGCCAGAAGAGATGACGGCCTGTTCGTGCGCCTCCTGCAGGGCGCGAGGGTAGCCCTCGCAGCGCTCACACTGGTCGACGAGGGTAGCGTGGAGACGATCGATCTGCGCGGGCGCGGCAGCCCAGGCGGGCAGCTCAACCCGGGCCAGGTCGCCGCCCACACGGAGGTAGAAGAAGGCGACCTCGTGGCCGGGCAAGAGCTGCTCGACCCGCCCCGGGCGGCTGCTGCACGAGCGAAAGAGGGCGCTGCGCTCGCCGCTGGCAAGCAGCCTCCGGAACACGTCGCCGTCGTCCAGGGGCGGAGCGGAGGGCGGGGGCGGGGCGAGCGCTTCGAGGCTCGCCACCACCTCGCGTGCGGCGGACGCGGAGATGTAGGCGCCGGCGCTGAGCGCCTCGCCGCAGGCCCGCAGCCGTTCGAGCGCGTCGAGCGTGCGCTCGCGGTAGGGGGAGAGGGCCGCCTCGGACGCCTGGCGGGTATGAAGATCCCAGGGGAGGAGCGTGCCGTCGATGAGGAGCACGACGGCGCCCTCCGCCACCGCTGACGCCGCCAGCTCGACGCCACGCTCCAGCTCGCGCACGTCGCGCAGCAGGCGCGTGGCGAGGCCGCGCGGCGCCAGCCGCATCTCGCCCGCGCCGGCGAGGAGATCGCGGTCGAGCCCTACTTCAGCGATGGCGCCGAGGGTGGGTTCGACCGCGACACCGTAGGGCAGGCGGACGTGGCCGATGTTGAGCGCATAGCAGCGCACGGTGGCGAAACGGTCGGGGGTGATCGATGAGCCATCCACGGCGACAACCGTGACGGGGGCGAGAGCAGGGACGGGGAAGGCGGCGGCGGGGTCGCCATCCAAGGCGCGCGCGTAGGGGATGGCCTGGGCACGCAGCGCCTGTTCGATGCGGGCGCTGGCCGCCTCGGGGTCGCGGCCCCACTGGCGCAGGGTTCCACGCGCACCTTCGAGAGCGGCCGCCGCCGCCATGCGCGTCTCTTCGTGGCGTTCGATGAGCGCGGGGAGCCCGGCAGCGACGGTATCCATGCGCATGGTCACCGGCGGGCCTCCCGGGGCGAACGCAGGACGCGTACATCGCCGGTGCGGCGGGTGACGTGGGTGGCGTCGAGGTGTTCGAGCAAGGCCTGCGCGTACTTGCGGCTCGTGCCGAAGAGATCGCGCACCTCGGCGAGACTGATGGCGCCATGCGTCTCGATGTGCTCACAAATGCGCCGCACGAGCGTGGCATAGATGCCCGCCTCGAAGACAACACCACCGCCCGTGTCCTCGACAAGGCCCTCCTCGACGAGATAGCCGAGCAGGTCGGGCAGCGGGAGGGCGTCGGTCGGGGGGCTCGCACCCCCGGCCTTCGCAGCGGTGAGGAAGGCGCTGGCCTGCTCCTGTTGGGCGCTGCTGAGGCGGACGGCGTAACCAGCGGGCTGGAGATCGCCACCCGTGCGTTCGACCAGATCGCCGGCGGCGAGGCTTTCACTGACCGCAAGCTCGAAGCAGTGCGGCTCGATGGCGAGCTGGCTGCGCAGGTAGCCGCGGGGAGTGGAGCGGCGCAGAGGATGCTGCGCAAGATAGGCGCGCACGACCCCGACAAGTTCGGCAGCGGCGGCGGCGAGCCAGGGGCGGCCCGCGAGCAACTCGCCACGCTCAACGGCGCGGCCGGCGGCAACGAGTTCGCGGACGGCTGCGGATGCCTCGGCCGATTCGAGACCGAGTGCGGCGCCGAGGGTGGCGCGGGGCAGGGGGGCGGCGGCGAGGGCATCGGCGAGGCGCTCGGCGGGGGGCGCCTCGAGCTGTCGCGCGAGCGCCTCAAGGACCTCGCGGCGGTGGCGGCGGTGACGGCGGGGGTTAACGGCGACGATAGGGCCGCCGGCCACGGTCTCGTTGGGGGTGCGCACGATGCAGCTGTCACGCGGGAGCACCGCAACGGGCGATTCGAGCACGAGCTGGGCCCAGGCGGCTTCGCCCGGCTCGAGCTCGTCGCGGTCGAGAAAGCGCACCCTGGCCTCGGATTCGGCGGTGGCCGAGAGAAATGTAACGCCCGCATCATGCGCGAGGGGGTGGCGGAGGAGGTGCGTGGCCTGGAGGCGCACGTCGACGGCACGAACGGGCCGGAGCACGCCGGGCGCAGCGAGCACCATACCGCGGCGCAGCTGCTCGGTACGGATTCCGCTGACGTTGACGGCGGTGCGCGTCCCCGGCGCGAGGCGCTCGATCTTCGCACCGTGGCGCTGAAGGCCGCGCACTCGCCCGCGCAGCCCGCCGGGCTGGATCTCGACCTCCTGGCCTGTTTCGAGGGCGCCGTCGAGGAGCGTGCCGGTCACGACCGCGCCGAAGCCCTTGATCGCGAAGGCACGATCGATGGGGAGGCGGGGGCGTCCGAGGTCGCGCTTTGGAGGGGTGGCGTCGAGGGCCGCATCGAAGGCCGCGAGGAGCGCATCGAGGCCGGCGCCACTCAGCGCGGAGGTGCGCACGATGGCTGCACCCGCGAGCCGCGAGCCGCTCAGGGTCTCGGCTACCTCCGCCTCGACGAGGTCGACGTACTCATCCTCAGCGCGGTCGCACTTGGTGATGGCGACAACGCCGGCGGGGACGTCGAGGAGGTCGAGGATGGCGAGGTGCTCGCGTGTCTGGGGCATGGGGCCCTCTTCGGCGTCGACGACGAGGAGCGCGAGATCGACACCGCCGGCGCCCGCGAGCATGTTCTTGATGAACCGCTCATGGCCGGGAACATCAACGATGCTGACTTCACGTCCGGAGGGGAGGGTCAGCCAGGCGAAGCCGAGGTCGATGGTGAGACCACGATCCTTCTCCTCGCGGAGACGGTCGGGATCGATACCGGTGAGGGCCTGGACGAGGGCGCTTTTTCCGTGGTCGACGTGACCAGCGGTCCCGACAACATACATCGTGTGTGGTCGGGATTATGCCACGCCGCGGCTGCCCGCTGGCACGCCGGATGCGCAGACGCGGCGCTGAAGGTGGGCAAGCGCACGGACGGCGACTTCGCTGTGCAGGAGGCGTCCACGCGGCGTAAGGCGCAGCCGCCCCTCGATCTCTTCGAGCAGACCGGCGGCGCGGCAGTCATCGAGGGGCGGCCCGGCGGCGCTCGCGAGCGGCTCGCCGAAGCGGGCGGCGAACTCGGCGGGGGCGAACCCCTCGACGAGACGCAGGCGGAGGGCCAGCCAGTCGGCCATGGCCGTGGCGGGATCGGGGCGCGAGGCGCTCGCGATGGCACGTCCGGTGGAACGCACGGCCTCGATGTAGGCGCGGGGATGGGCCACGTTCTCGAAGCGCTCACCATCGAGGAAGCCGTGGGCACCTGCGCCGATCCCGAGGTAGTCGCGGTCGCTCCAGTAAGCGCGGTTGTGGCAGCTCTCATGGCCGGGGCGAGCCCAGTTCGAGAGCTCGTAGGCGCGGTAACCCGTGGCTTCGAGGCGGGCGTCCGCGGCTTCGTACATGGTCGCAACGAGGTCGGGATCGGCGGTGCGCACTTCTCCCCGCTGCACGCGAGCGGCAAGGGGAGTGGCAGGCTCGACGGTGAGAGCGTAGAGCGAGAGATGGTCGGGCGCGAGGCGGAGGGCGCGGTCGAGGGTCACCTCCCAGGCGCGCAGGGACTGGCCGGGGAGGCCGTACATGAGGTCGAGGTTCACGCTGGCGATGCCGGCCTCGCGGGCAAGCGTGAGGGAGGCGGCGGTCGCCTCGGGCGTGTGGATGCGATCGAGGAAGGCGAGCTCGGCAGCGGCGAAGCTCTGTGCGCCGAAGGAGATGCGGTTGACGCCCGCGCGCGCGAGCGCGCGGAGCGCAGGGCCGGAGGTAGTGCAGGGGTTCGCTTCGAGGCTGATCTCGGCGTTGGGGGCAAGGGGGGCGGCGGCACGGACCGCATCGATGATGTCGGCGATCGCCTCGGGAGGCATCTCCCCGGGAGTGCCGCCACCGAAGGCGATGGAGGCGACGGCGCAGCTGCCGAGGACATGCGCCCAGGCGCCGATCTCGGCGACGGCGGCTGTGGTATAGGGAGCCTTCGCCCCATCCATGCCCGCATAGGTGTTGAAATCGCAGTAGCCGCAGACGCGCACGCAGAAAGGGATGTGGACGTAGACGGCGAGCGGCTGCGGGTCGGGGCTCATGGCAGGGCCGCGAGCGCGGCGCGTATCTCCGCGAGGCGGTTGGTGGTGATAGCGTCGACGCCCCAGCGGGCGAGATCACGCGCGCGGTCCGCATCGTCGACGGTCCAGGCGACGACGGCAAGGCCCTCTTCGTGGAAGCCCGTGACGTCGTGCCCGGAGAGCAGCGAGTGGCGGCAGGAGACACCGGCAGGGAACGGGTCGTGGGACGTCACCGAGCGGAACAGATCGAGCTGGGCCGCGGTATCGACGGAGTAGTAGAGGTCGAGATCGGGGCAGGCGGTCTTGACCTCGCGCAGCTGCGCCCAGTTCTGCGAGGAAACGACAGCGCGTACGCCGCGACCGGACCGGGCGAGCGCCTGACGCAGCAACAGAGGTGCGACACCGGCGCCGTTCTTGAGGTCGAGGAAGACGCTCGCGCGGCCCTCGCAGGCGCGGAGCAGGTCGTCGAGGCGGTAGGCGGGGCGAAGCGCGGGGGCGAGGTACCAGCGCTCGAAGAGGATGGGCAGGGGGCCGGGGAGGCGGCGCTCGTGGCGAGCCTCGAAACGTCCGTGGCGGACCCAGAGGTCGACTTCGACGAAGGCGGCGCGTGCGGCGAGCGCTCGCCGCACGCGGGCGCGGCTGTTGCCACCACCGTGGGCGATGAGCGCAGGACGCGAGGGGGTAGTGGCGAAGGACGGGGGACGGCTCGCCCCGGGGGAGATCAAGGCGAAGCCGCGCTCGGCTGCTCCCGAACGGGATGGCGGGGAGAGACAGAGATAGCGCCGCTGGAGATGGCGCGCAGTGTCTCCTCGCCGGCGAGGCGGTAGCCATCAGAGACGGGCACGATAGCTCCGAGCGTGACGAAGCGGCTGAGGAGCGCGGTGACGGTCTCGCGACTGGTGCCGATCGTCTGGGCGAGCTCCTCGTGGGTGAGCCCGAGGCGAATCTCGCGGTCCCGGGCACGATCGAGGAGCGCGTCGGCGAGGCGGCCGGAGACGGGCTTGGAGACGAGGTTCATGAAGGTGCGCTGCATGCCCGCAAGGCGTCCGGCCATGAGCTCGGCCATGGCGAACGCGACCCTGGGCGAACGCTGGACGAGGTGGGAGAAGTCCTCCCAGGAGATGCTGACGGCAACGGTCTCGTCGAGGGCGCGCGCGCAAGTGGCGCGCTCGGAGCCTTCGACGATGGCCATGTCGCCGACGAGGTCGCCCTTGCCGGCGATGTCGAGGATGATCTCCTTGCCGTTATTGGCGACGTGGTAGAGCTTGACACGTCCCTTCAACAGAAGAAAGACGCGCTCGGGGGGCTCGCCCGCGGAGAAGAGGAACTGGCGCGGTTCGAAGCGGCGCTCGCTGAGGAGGGGTACGAGCCGGTCCAGCTCCTCGTCGGAGAGGACATTCATGAACTTCGACAGCTGGCGGAGATACCAGGCGATGGGGCGCTGGAGTGACGCGCGCTTCCTGGCGGCGGAGTGCTTGCTGGAAGGAGAACCAGTCACTACGACCCCTTTCTCCGTTCAAGCCGCAGGCGGAGCTGGTCGAAGATACGCACCGCCCGCGGGTTCGGCGCGGGCTCGCCACTGGTAACGTACCGTTCGAGATCGGCCAGGGCAAGTTCCTCGGCGCCCTGCTGGTAGTGGAGGAGGCCGCGTTCGAGGTAGAGCGCGGCGTTCCACGGCTCGAGGCGCAGGCGGAAGCCGAGGGCGGCGATCCAGCGAGGGGTGGCGCCCGCGCCCTGGTAGGCGGCGCAGAGGTTGAGGAGCATGCGCTGCAGGATCTGGCGGCGGGTGACGGCAGCGAGGAGCGAGTCGAGGCTGGGCGCCGTACCGGGGTGGCCGGCGAGGCGGCGCTGGAGCTCCTCGCGGGTGGGCCGCGCCCCGGCGTTGAAAGGATCGACGAAGAAGCCCCCCGCGCCACCGCAGCGAACGAGGAAGTGCCCGGGGAAGCCGATGCCGTCACATTCGAGGCCGAGACGCTGGGCGACTTCCATATACACGAGGGAGAGGGTGATGGGGATGCCGAGACGGCGCTCGATGACGCGATCGATGTAGCTGTTCTCGGGGTCGGCGTAGCGCTCGCGGTTGCCGCGGAAGCCGCGGCGCTCGAAGATCTCGGCGGCGATGGCGGCAGCGAGGTCGTCGGGGCGGGCGCGCTCGCCGGAGCACTCGCGGACGGCCTCGGCGGCCAGATCGAGCTCGCGGGCGATGGCGTGGGCGTCGACGCGATCGCGTCCGAGACGGGCGATGGCGACAGCGCCGCCGAAGAGGTCGACCTCGTGGTCACGACCGGCGATCGCCTGCGCGAACTCGCTCTCGGGGGTATCTGCCACCGCCCGCTCAGGATAGGGAGGCGAGGGGCGGGGAACCAGCGTACGGGGGCCGCGAAGAGTTTACAGGGCGAAGCGCCGGTAGAGTTCCGGCATGCCTGTACGGCTGGCGGCGTGGTTACGGGGAGCGCCGCACGCGTTGGGGGTGGGCATCTTCTGCTCACAGGTGGCGCTGGGGATCGTGCTCTTCGCGATCTTCCAGGAGTTCGTGCCGAACAACCTGGGCGCGAGCGATGCGATCGGGGGCTACCTGCTGGCGCTTTACGGTGGCGCCCGCTTCGTTTCGGAAACGCCCGCGGGAGCGATCAGCGACCGCATCGAGCGGAAGCACGCGCTGCTGCTCGGGTTCGCGCTGATGATCCCGGCGCTGGCGCTGATGGGAACGGTACAGCACGAGTACGCCTACCTGGGGTTCGCAGCGCTGCTGGGACTCTCCACGGCGTTCATCTGGCCCGCGACGTACGCGATCGGGGCGGACCTCTACCCGCCGGTCGATCGGGGCAAGGTGGTGGGGTTCCTGAACGTGGGGCAGCTGCTGGGGTTCGGGCTGGGCGCGCTGATCGGCGCCTCGCTGGTGGAGACGGCACCGGACACGCTCTTCGTCATCGCGATCGTGGCGGTGGTGGCAGCGCTGACGACCGGTCAGACGGGCGTTCCCTCCTACCGGCAGAACGGGCAGGCGCAGGCGGATCAGGCGCTGCGGCGGCCGCTGAGGAGCGTGCTCTCAGCGCGGATACTGTTCCTGAGCGCGCTCATCCTCGCGGCGACGATCGGGGTGAGCTCGCTGATACCGGCGATCCGGCCCTACGGCGACGACGTACTCAGGATATCGTTCACGCAGCTGACGGCGCTCCTGATCCCGGCAGTGGTAGCGGGGGGGCTGCTCTACGTCCCGGCGGGGCACTTCTCCGATCGCATCGGACGAACGCGTCCGATCCTGTTGGGCCAGCTGCTGATCATCGCGGGGGCGCTGGCGGCGGCGCAGACGGCAACCATCCCCCTGGCGGCAACGGCGACGGCAGTGATCTTCTGCGGAAATGTGCTCCAGGTACCGGCGCTGAACGCCTCGGTGATGGACCTGGCGCCGGAATCGCACCGGGGGACACTGATCGGGTGGTCGGTGGCGCTGAGCGGGCTGGGGCTGGCGGTGGGACCGGCCATCGGAGGATTCGTGGTGGAGGCGTACGACGCGCCGATGGTGTTCCAGACAGGGGCAGCGCTGGCGGCGGTCACAGCGATCCTGACGCTCGTCTACGGGCGCGTGTACGGCCATGCACGGCCTGCGCCCACCGCCTCGCCCGACACGGAGCCAGCAGGAGACTGAGGGTCAGCTCTCGGCGATGGTGACGCCGCTGATCACGACGGGGGCGGCGGGGCGGTCGTTGGCGCCGGTCTCAGCCTCGGCGATGGCGTCGACGACCTCTTCGCCTCCGGTGAGCTTCCCGAAGATGGTGTAGTTGGGCGGGAGCGGGTAATCGGCGTGCATGATGAAGAACTGGCAGCCGTTCGTGTTTGGGCCAGCGTTGGCCATGGCGAGCGAGCCGCGCTCATAGGGACGGGTGACGGGCTCGTCGTCGAAGCGATAACCGGGGCCGCCGCGCCCGGTGCCGGTGGGATCGCCGCCCTGGATCATGAAGCCCTTGATGACGCGGTGGAAGATAACGTCGTCGTAGAAGCCGTCGCGAGCGAGGAAGACGAAGTTGTTGACCGTATTGGGGACTTCGCCGGCGAAGAGATCGGCGACCATGGTGCCGGCGGAGGTCTCGATGGTGGCGGTGTAACGCTTGGCGGCGTCGATAGTGAGGGCAGGGGACGCGTTGTACTGCTTCATGGATGCTCCGATCGATGGGGTGGGGCAAGCATACGAGAGCGCGGCGTTTCGCTCGCGGGCGGCGAGCCAGTCAGGGGTTTTCGGAGATCCAGCGGTCGGTATCGCGGGGCCAGCCGGTGAGCTCCCCGGGGGCGAAGAAGAGGGCGGCTTCGCGCTCACCGCTCTCGGGGCTGTCGCTCGCGTGCACGAGGTTACGTCCGACTTCGAGGCCGAAATCGCCGCGGATCGTGCCCGCCGCCGCTGCCGCCGGATTCGTCGCGCCGACGCTCATGCGGACGGCGGCGGTGGCGGCCTCGCCCTCGAAGACGGCGGCGATGACGGGGCTGCTGGTGATGTATTCGACGAGGCCCGCGAAAAAGGGCTTACCCTCGTGCTCGGCGTAGTGGCGACGGGCAAGGGCTTCATCCATCTGCATCAGTTTCAGGCCGGTGAGGCGCAGTCCCCTGCGCTCCAGGCGCTGGAGGATAGCGCCCGCGAGGCCGCGCTGCATGGCGTCAGGCTTGACGAGCACGAGGGTGCGTTCGGCCATGGGTCTATCCTGCTGGCGCGCGGCCCTGTGCGCCAGCAGGACCGAAGGGGCGGCGCGGCGGGGTGACGGCGGGCTCGCGCAGGTAGATCGCGTTCAGCTCCGCGGTGGCGGGGAGGGCCCCGGCGCGGTAGCGGGCGAGCGCGCCGGCGGCGCGTTCGCGCGGCAAGACCTCATGCCCGCCGAGCGCCGCCGAGCCCTCGCCCGCGAGGGGCTCTCCCGCAAGCTCCGCAGCGGAGACGATGCGCATGGGACCGGCGGGAACGAGGCCGTGGAAGCGCTGGGCGGCGAGGTCGCCACGACCAGCGGGATGGATGGCCGTAAGGCGCGGCGGTTGCACGAGGGGGCGGGCATGGCAGACGGCGGCCACCGCCTCAAGGGTGGAAACGCCAGCGAGCACGCAGCCCCCGGCGAGAGCGAGGCCCTGGGCGGTGGCGAGGCCGGCGCGGAGCCCCGAGTAGCTGCCCGGCCCGCACACGGCCACGACCGCCTCCAGGGGCGCACCGCGCAGCTGCTCCTCAACGGCGGCGAGGAGGGCGGCGTGACGGAAACCGGCAGCAGCCTCGACGGTGCGGATCTCGTCGCCGGGGCTGTCCTGCAGGGCGAGGGCAAACGCGGCCGAGGCGGTGTCGATGGTGAGGACGGTGCTCATGCAAGGTCCAGGGCGGCGATGATCTCGCGGCCACGCTCGCCCCTGGCACGCAGGCGCAGGCGGCGCTCGCAGCCCTCGCCAGGGAGGATCTCGATGGCGAGGGTGGCGGCAGGGAGCTGACCGGCGGCGCGATCGGGCCACTCGACCACGAGGACACCACGCTCGGCTTCTTCCCACAGGCCGAGCTCGGCGAGGTCGAGCGCCCCGGCGATGCGGTAGAGGTCGGCGTGAAAGAGCCGTTCGCGACCGGGGTGCTCGTTGACGAGGACGAAGGTGGGGCTTGTGATGGGACCGGGACAGCCGAGGGCACGGCCGATACCCTGGGCGAGGCGCGTCTTGCCGCTGCCGAGCTCACCGCTGAGGAGGACGACGTCACCGGCGCCGAGCAGCGCGCCGAGGCGCTCGCCGAAGGCGCGCGTGGCCTCCTCGCTCACGGTGACGGCGGTGGCTTCGTGTGCGGCGGTCATTCCATCCAGTATAGGAGGGGCGGGGCTGCGCCCCACTCCGGCGGGCCAGGCCAGGATACGACCGTGCGGATCGCGCTCATCTCGGACGTGCATGCGAACCTGGTCGCGCTGGAGGCCGTGCTGGCGGACGCGGAGGGGCGGGGAGCGGAGGCGATCTGGAACCTGGGCGATACCGTTGGCTACGGCCCCGACCCCAACGGCGTCGTCGCGCGCCTACTGGTGCGCATGGGTGCGGCGGGCGTGGAGGCGAAGGTGCCGGCGGCGGGTGGGATAGTGGCGGGATAGTGGCGCTGGGCGAAGGTCCGCCGGATCGTGAACCCGGGGTCTGTGGAGCAGCCGCGGGACGGCGACGCGCGCGCGTCATACGCGCTCGTGGACAGCGCAGCGGGCACGGTGGCGTACCACCGCGTGGCCTACGACGTGGGCGAGACACAGCGGCGGATGGCGGCGGCGGGACTGCCCACCGCGCTGGTGGAGCAGCTGCGGGCAGGGCGGTAGACAGGCGTGAGGGTTTGACCGGAATATCCGCGATTTGTACTCTCTTTTGTAGACCTTTCTACTTCCATCAGTGATTGGCGTGGGTGCATCCTGCGGGTCCTGAAGAGACGAACGACGACGATGGTGAGCAAGAACGGTAAGGCTCCGGTCTCGGCAGTTCTGGGACAGCGCATCCGGCAGGCGCGCAAGGACGCGGGCCTGAGCCAGGTGCAGCTGGCCCAGGCGCTGAGCACGACGCAGAGTGCGGTCAGCCTGTACGAGGCGGGACACCGCACGGTCGGAATCGACATACTGCTGGAAGTGGCACGCGTCCTGAACCGGCCCCTGCACTACTTCCTGGGCGCAGACACGGATGTGCTGTACGTGCGCAACAGCCGCATCGCGGGCATGGCGTACGAGCTGGAGAAGCGACCCGAGGACATTCCGGAGCTGCTCGCCTACTGGGAGTTCATGCACTGGCGCCACACGCGGGAGCCGGTCGCGAGCGTCTGACAGGGAAGGCCGGAGGAGCAGCACTGTGGCGCGCCGTCTCTACGACCCAACCGACGCCCGTCGGCTGCTGAATCCGGGCCCTGTGAGCATTGTCACGGCGAGCTGGCGGGGCAGCGCCAACGCCGCGCCCGTGGCCTGGACGGTGCCACTCTCGATGTCGCCTCCGATGGTGGGCGTGGTCCTGCATCCGGGTCGCTTCACAGCGGACATGATCCGCTTCAGCGAGGAGTTCGTGCTCAACATCCCGGGGCCGGAGCTTCTGCGGGAAACAGCCTTTTTCGGCAGCCGCACGGGGGCCGAGGAGAACAAGATCGATGGCGGCAAGCTGGAGGCGTTCGCGGCGCTGCGCGTGGAAGCACCGCTCCTCGACGGCTGCCTGGCCTGGATCGAGTGCGGCCTGCGGGACGTGATCCCCACGGGCGACCACGTGCTGTTCGCGGGCGAGGTGGTGAACGTCCAGGCGCTGGAAGAGGCGTACGCGGAGCGCTGGCTGCTGGAGGAGCGCGTCTTCAGCCCTCTGACGTTCCTGGGGGGAAGCTGGTACGCACAGGTGCGCGAGGCGCGCGAGGCGGTCTTCGAGGTGGACGCGCAGGGGGGGCTCATGGGCGAGAACGCGGAGGCGCGCGAGGCGCGCGAGGAGGCAGAGGCACAGGAGGTGGAGCTGCGCATGCAGGAAGGCGACGAGGGCTACGAGGAACTCCTCAGCGAGGAGTAGCGGGCTCACCCTGGCCGCGGGCTTCGATGGGCTCGTACACGCGCGCTTTCTCGCCAGCGTAGACGGCGTTCGGGCGCACGAGGCGGTTGTCGGCGTACTGCTCGAGGAGATGGGCACTCCAGCCGGCGATGCGGGCGACGGCGAAGATGGGCGTGTAGAGATCGTTGGGGATGCCCAGCATGCGGTAGACGGATGCGCTGAAGAAGTCGACGTTGGGGTAGAGGGGGCGCCCGGCGAGGCGCCTGGCGAGGTGGTCGCGCACCTGGCGGGAGAGGTCGAAATACTTGCGGTCGGGGGAGTTCTCGGCAAGCTGCTCGCCGAGCTGCTCGAGGATGATGGCTCGCGGGTCGGTGGTCTTGTAGACGCGGTGGCCGATGCCCATCACTCGTTCGCCGCGGGCGAGCATGGCCTCGATATGGGACTCGATGTTCCCGGCCTCGCCGATCTCCTCGAGCATCTGGAAAACGGCGTCGTTGGCGCCGCCATGGAGCGGCCCCTTGAGCGTCCCGATGGCGGAGGCGATGGCGGAGTACATGTCGCTCATGGTAGATGCGGTGACGATCGCGGCGAAGGTGGAGGCGTTCATCTCGTGCTCGGCGTGGAGGGTCATGGCGATATCGAAGACGTGCGTCTCCAGCTCGCTGGGCTCCTCGCCGGTGAGGGTCCAGAGGAAATTGGCCGCATGACCGAGATCGTCGCGCGGGGGCACGATCTCGAGCCCCTGGCGGAGGCGGTGGAACGCGGAGACGACGGTGGGCATGCGCGCGGTGAGCCGCGCCGCCGTCCACTTGAGTTGCTCGTGCGAGAAATCGCTGGACTTGGGGTCGAGGGCCCCGAGCGCGGTGATGCATATCTCGAGCGCGCGCATGGGCTTGGCCTGGCCAAGCAGCTCGGGGATGAGGGTGCGGTTCAGCTCGGAGAGGGGGCGCTCCCGGATGAGGAGCGCCTTGAGATCATCCAGCTCCTTAACGGTTGGGAGACGGAGGTTCCAGAGGAGGAAGGCCGTCTCTTCGAAGGAGGCGCGCTCGGCAAGGTCGTAGATGTTGTAGCCGGCGTAGACGAGCTCGCCTTTCTGTCCATCGATGCTGCAAAGCTTGGTGGCGGTGACGTTGACGCCTTCAAGGCCACGCTGAATCTCGGTAGTGGTCACGGGAACCTCGCTCTTGCGACAGGCGCCGCGGCGCGGTCGAGCGCCCGACGGCTGAGTGTGTGACCCCTCTATCCTACCAAGTTGGTGGAGGGTGTGAGGGGCGGGATCATGCAGAGAGACGCTCGGCAACGAGCGTGCCCATACGTGCGGTATCGACGGTGATGGCGTCCTCGGTTTCGATATCGGCGGTACGGTACCCCTCGGCGAGCACAGCGTCGACGGCAGCCTCGATGGCGGCGGCTTCTTCCTCCAGGGCGAGCGAATGACGCAACATGAGGGCGGCGCTGAGGATCATGGCGATGGGGTTGGCCTTGCGCTGGCCCGCGATGTCGGGGGCGGTACCGTGGATGGGCTCGTACATGCCCGCGCCCGTTCCGTCGCGGCGGCGGCGGCCAAGGCTGGCGGAGGGAAGCATCCCCATGGAGCCGGCGAGCACGGACGCCTCGTCGGTGAGGATGTCGCCGAACATGTTCTCGGTGACGATGACGTCAAAGGCGGCGGGCTGGCGGATGAGGTGCATGGCGCAGGAGTCGACAAGCAGGTGCTCAAGCTCGACGTCGGGGTAGTCGCGGGCTACCTCGGTGGCGACCTCGCGCCAGAGGCGGCTGGTGTCGAGGACGTTGGCCTTGTCGACGCTGGTGAGCTTGCGGCGGCGACCGCGGGCAAGATCGAAGCCCGTACGCAGAATACGCTCGATCTCGCGCTCGCTGTAGCGGACGGTATCGACAGCCTGCCGCCCGCGGGTGTTGCTCCAGCGCTTGCGGGGCTTGCCGTAGTAGACACCGCCTGTGAGCTCGCGGACGACGACCAGGTCGGTACCGCGCAGCACCTCGGGCTTGACCGCACCGTCGTCGATCATGAGGGGGTTGACGCGCACGGGGCGGAGGTTGGCGAAGAGGCCGAGGCCCTTGCGCAGGCCGAGGATGGCCTGCTCGGGGCGGACCGAGGCCCCGGGGTCGTCCCATTTGGGGCCGCCGACGGCGCCGAAGAGGACGGCACGCGCGCGCTCCGCGGCATCGAGCGTCTCGTCGCGGAGGGCGACGCCGTAGCGGTCGATGGCGGCCCCGCCGACGGTGGCGTTCTCGTACTGGAACTCGTGGCCGAAGCGCCGCTCGACGGCGGCGAGCGCCTTGAGCGCCTCTTCGAGCACCTCCGGGCCGATACCGTCGCCGGGGGCGAGGAGGAGGGGATAAACGGACATGGACGCAGTCTACCGGCTCCGCGCGGGAACGGCGCGGGCGGAGCGTCAGGCAAGGACGGCGGCGAGGCGGTCGAGGTAGCGGTCGCGGGAGATGGTCAGCGCCCCGAGGGAGGCGAGGTGGGGGGTGGGGAGCTGCACATCGATGAGGGAGACGCCCGTGGCGGGCGCGTGCTGGCAGAGGGCGAGAAGGGCGATCTTGGAGGCGTCGGCAGCGCGGTGGAACATCGACTCGGCGGCGAAGAGGCCGCCCACGCGGAGGCCGTAGAGCCCGCCCGCGAGCGCGCCGCTGCAGATCCCAGACCTCGAAGCTGTGCGCCCAGCCGAGGGCGTGAAGGCGCAGGTAGGCGCGCATGAGGGCGGGTGTGATCCAGGTGCCCTCGGGGCGCACGGCGCAGGCGGCGATGACCTGGGCGAAGGCACCGTCGATGGTGACGCGGAAGCGGCCCTGGCGCACACGGCGCGCGAGCCTGCGGGAGACGTGGAAGCGCTCGGACGGGAGCACGGCGCGCGGGTCGGGCGACCACCAGAGGGTATCGACGCCCTCGTGGGGCCAGGCGAAGACTCCGGCCGCACAGGCGGCGACGATCGTCTCGGGGGCGAGATCGCCGCCCTCGGCAACGAGGCCGCTCGCCGGTGCTTCGCGCGGGTCGGGGAAGACGTAGCGGGGCGGCGGCAGGGGCCGCGGCGGCAGGCGCGTCAGGACCGTAACCGCGACCGCGGGCGGGGAGGACGCGGCGGCGCTACGGGAGCGGGGCATCGGGGCCGCCCGTACCGGACGGCGGCGGGCTCACTCAGCAGCCAGGCTGGCCGTACTCCCCGCAGCAGTCGCTGCGCGTGCGAAGCTTCCGCCAGTTGTTGCGCAGGAGGAGGGACAGCCTGGCGGCGAAGGGGAGGGACGAACGGCGCCAGTTGGCGCGCGCTGCGGCGAGGCTGGGGCGGGGAGTACGCTCGCCGCTCACGCAGGCCCCTCCTCCTGCGTGGTGGAGGGATAACGGCCGTCGGGGCGGCGTGCCTCGAAGGCCGCGATCGCGTCTTCGTGCGCGAGCGTGAGACCGATGGCGTCGAGCCCTTCGAGGAGATTGCGCCTGACGGCGGGATCGATCTCGAAGGAGCGCGCGAAAGCGCCGTCGGCGGTGGCGACGGTCTGCGTCTCGAGATCGACGATCGTCTCGGCCTCGGGCAGCTCCTCGGCGCGAGCGATGAGGAAGGCGACATCCTCGGGGGCGAGGACGATGGTGAGGAGGCCGACCTTGGCACAGTTGTTGCGGAAGATGTCGGCGAAGGAGGGGGCGACGATGGCGCGGAAGCCGCGGTCCTCCAGCGCCCAGGGAGCATGTTCGCGTGAGGAGCCGCAGCCGAAGTTCGTGCCCGTGACGAGGATGCGCGCGTCCGCGAAGACGGGCTCGTTGAGGACGAATTCGGGATCCTTGCGCCAGTCGTCGAAGAGGAACTCGCCAAAGCCGCTGCGCTCGATGCGCTTGAGGTACTTGGCGGGGATGATCTGATCGGTATCGACGTCGGCACGGTTGAGGGGCAGTGTCCTGCTGCGGACGGTCTCGAACTTTCGCATCAGCGCATCTCCCAGTCGCGGATGTCGACGAAGTGGCCGGCGATGGCGGCGGCGGCGGCCATCGCCGGGCTCACCAGGTGGGTGCGCCCGCCGGGCCCCTGGCGCCCCTCGAAGTTGCGGTTGGAGGTGGAGGCACAGCGCTCCCCGGGGAGGAGGATGTCGGGGTTCATGCCAAGACACATGGAGCAGCCAGCGGCCCGCCAGTCGAAGCCAGCGGCGCGGAAGACCTCGTCGAGGCCCTCGGCTTCGGCGGCGGCCTTCACGAGGCCGGAGCCGGGCACGACCATGGCGCGCACGCCGGGATTGACGCGGCGCCCGCGGACGGCGCCCGCGGCAGCGCGCAGGTCTTCGAGCCGTGAGTTCGTGCAGGAGCCGATGAAGACGCGATCGAGGGGGATGTCGGCAATTGCGACGCTTGGTTCGAGGTCCATGTAGCGCAGGGCGCGCTCGATCTGTTCGCGGCCGGCCTCGCTGGTGGCGGCGGCGGGGTCGGGCACGCGACCGGTGACGGGCACGCTCTGGGCGGGGTTAGTGCCCCAGGTGACGCAGGGCTCGATCGCGGCGCCCTCGAGGCTGACAGTCGTGTCGAAGCCGGCGCCGTCGTCGGTGGCGAGGCTGCGCCAGTGATCGAGCGCGCGCTCCCAGGCGGCGCCGGCGGGGCTGGCGGGGCGGCCTTCGAGATAGGCGAAGGTAACGTCGTCGGGCGCGACGATACCGGCGCGGGCGCCCGCTTCGATGCTCATGTTGCAGATGGTCATGCGGCCCTCCATGGAGAGGGAGCGGATGACCTCGCCGCGGTACTCCACGATGTGGCCCGCGCCGCCACCGACGCCGATGGTATGGATGATGGTGAGGACGACGTCCTTGGCGGTGACTCCCACAGCGAGCTCGCCGTTCACCTCAATGGCCATGGTGCGCTGGGGGGACTGGGGAAGCGTCTGTGTGGCGAGCACATGCTCCACCTCGGAGGTGCCGATGCCGAAGGCGAGGGCGCCGAGCGCGCCGTGGGTGGAGGTATGGCTGTCGCCGCAGACGAGAGTCATGCCCGGCTGGCTGTAGCCCTGCTCGGGGCCGATGACGTGGACGATGCCCTGGCGGGGGTCGTCGATATCGAAGAAGGGCACCCCGAATTCGGCGCAGTTGGTGCGGAGGGCCTCGACCTGCTGGACGGAGAGAGGGTCGTCCCAGGGCAGATCGCGCCCTTCAGTGGGCACGTTGTGGTCGACGGTGGCGAGGGTGCGGTCGGGACGGCGGACGCTTCGGCCGGCGAGACGCAGGGCCTCGAAGGCCTGGGCAGAGGTGACCTCGTGGACGAGATGGAGATCGATGTAGAGGAGATCGGGGAGGCCCTCCTCGCGACGAACGAGGTGCTGCTCCCATATCTTCTCGGCGATGGTCTGCATACGTCCCTCTCGCGGCGGCGGCGCCCCGGGGCGGTTCCCGCCGCCCGCCGCTATTCTCCCCCGCCGGGGGCAATCCTGCACGCGCCCACCGGGGGATCCGAGAGCGGGCAGGCACCGCAACCGCCGCGGGCGCAGTGACGGGCGTGCAGGAGGAGCGCACCCTGGAGGGCGGCGGCGCGGGCGAAGGGGTCGCGCCCGCCCGCGCCGAGCCAGCCGCCAAGGGGGCGCAGCTGGCCGTAGGAGGCGGGCGCGGCCAGCGCGCGAAAGCGGTCGAGGGCGTCTCCTCCGGGCCAGAGGCGGGCGCCGATCGCCACGGGCAGAACGGCGTTGACGGCCAGCTCGACGGAGGTGCCCGCGCCGATCCCGGGAGCGCGCAGGGCGCGGGGGATGGATGCGGGCGCAGCGAGGGATTCGGGCCAGGCTGCGCGCGCCCCGGCCTGCGGCCAGAGACGGGCGCAGAGCGCGCCGAGGGCGGCAAGCCGCCGCTCGGGGGCGGCAGCGGGGCGGCCACCGTGGCGCGCGAGGGGGATCCCCACCGCCGCTTCGCGCAGGACAGCCCCGAGGGCGGCAGCGCGCTCCTCCGCGGGAGCGGCAGCAGCACGCTCGAGGAGGGCGGGCAGGGGCAGGCGACGGGCGAGTTCGACGAAGGCGTCGCGGTTGCGGCGGCCACCGAGCGTCTCCAGGGCTAGCGCGTAGAGCACGGGCGCCGCTCCCCGCGTGACGGCCCAGTGGCGCGCGCGTGAGGTCTTCGCCCGTAGCCGTTCGAGGCCGAGCCGCTCGAGCGCGGGCTCGGGCGGGAAGCGGGCGGCGGTGGCGGCGCAGGGCGGCGCGAACGCCGGCGGGGGCGGCGTGGCGGGCGGGAGCGCGACCGCGAGGGCGATCGCGCGACCACTCGCGTGGCGGGTGACGAGCGCGCGGCCGTCGTTGTGCTCGACAACGTGGAGCACGACGCGGGCGAAGGCGGGGTCGTGGTGGTGACCGTGCGCGCGCCAGCCGCTGGCGCGGAGATGGAGCTCGACGTCACCACACAGCTCGGCCCCGTCGAGCTCGATCACCGCGTCGCGGGCGTCGGGGCCGTAGCCGGGAGCGGGAACGCCGGGGAAGCGGATCCGCAGCTGGCGCCCGTCCTCGACGCGCGCGAGGGCACAGCGGCCCGCGAACCAGCGCTCGGCGAGGGCCGCTTCGCCGCGCAGGGCCGCGCCTGCCGCAGGCGCTTCAGCAAGGGTGCGCCAGGGCCAGGAGGCGGGGCGGCGGACGGGCGCGAGAACGCTCACGAGCCGTCCTCCCCCTCGGGCGGAGAAGCATCGTAGGGCGCGGTCTCCTCTGCCAGCATGCGCAGCACCGTGAGGCTTGCGCCGCGCGGCACGTAGCGGCCCCGTTCCCACTCGCTCACCGTCTGCTGGCGCACGCCGAGGCGGCGCGCGAAGGCGGTCTGGCTCAGCCCCGAGCGCAAGCGCAGGCGGCGTACCCACGCGTTCGCGGCGTGATCGTCCGGAGGACACGGCATGCGGCCATGCTACACGGTAGCGTGTAGCATGGCCGCTCGCTCCCGCGAACGCTCAGGCGGTGGCAGCGGGGATGGGGCCGCCCGTGGACTCGGAACGGGCCCCGCGGCGGGCGAGTTCGGCGCGCAGGTCGAGGAGGGCGGTATAGGTCACGAGCAC
The DNA here is from genome assembly GCA_963422605.2 of Tepidiformaceae bacterium. GTDB lineage: Bacteria > Chloroflexota > Dehalococcoidia > Tepidiformales > Tepidiformaceae > UBA2991. Next base: position 1,499,390 of record CAXXUF010000002.1, on the reverse strand, counting down.
CGTGGCCGCGCCAGGGTGGGACTCCTCCGCGAGCGCGTCGAGGAACGCGGCAGGCGCGCGCATGACGGCGGCGGGCGCGGGCCAGCCCGCATAGCGCAGGCGCAGGGCGGCGTCCTCGGCACGCTCGCCCGCCACCCAGCAGCGCGCCACACGCCCCGCGAGCCGCTCGAACTCGACGTCCCAAATCCAGCTCACGTCGCGGCCGTCGGCGAAGCGGTCGTTGAGGACGAAGGCGACCTCAGCAGCCCCCTCCTCGCCCTCGACGAGACGCAGCGCCTCGGTCGCGCCGGCGGGGTTCTTGCACAGCAACAGGCGCAGGCGGCGTCCCGCGAAGGAGACGGTTTCCCCCCGCCCGAACGCGGGACGGGTGGCGGCGAGGCCCGCGCGCACGGCTTCCGGCGGCAGGTCGAGCACGCGCGCGAGGGCGATCGCGGCGAGGGCATTGGCGGCGTTGTAGTGGCCGCTGAGGGGCAGCTCGAGGGCGCCCAGACCCTCTACGTCGAGGCACAGGCCCGCGGGCACGGGCGCGATCGCGGCGGCGGCCGTATCGGGCCGGGGACGGGCGCGCTCACAGCCGGAGCAGCGCCACTCGCCGAGGTGGGCGGCGTAGCGCGCAGCGTAACGGTAGGCCCCGCCGCAGGCGCGGCACCAGCGCGCGTCGGCGGGGCCGGAGGCGCCAGTGGCCACGCGCACGCCGGCGAGCGAGTACCAGTGCACGCCCCCCGACCAGTCGAGCGCCAGCTCGGCAACGGAAGGGTCGTCGGCGTTGAGCACGAGGGTGGCAGCGGGCGGCAGGAGGTCGAGCGCCGCGCGCCAGTGCGCGGCAACGCGCTCGACTTCGCCGTAGCGGTCGAGCTGGTCGCGGAAGAGGTTCGTGAACGCGACCGCCCGCGGCTGGAGCGCGCGGACCGCGGCCGGCAGGGTCGCTTCGTCCGTCTCCATCAGGGCGATCGCGCCGCGGTCGCGGGGGCGGCCCCGCCAGTCTGTGGCAGCGGCGAGAGCGGAGGCGATGCCGCGCGTGAGGTTCGATCCCTCGCGGTTGTGGACAGCGGCCTGACTGGCGGCGGTGAGCATCTCCGCGAGCAGGCGGGCGGTCGTCGTCTTGCCGTTCGTCCCGGTGACCAGCACGGCGCCGCCAGCGAGCGGGCGACCGAGGCCGGCAACGAAGCGCGGGTCGATGCGCTCGGCGAGGAGGCCGGGGAGGGCGGTGCCGGCGCCCCGCCCGAGACGCGAACTGAGGGCGGCGGCGCCCGCAGCTGCCCAGAGGGCGAGAAGGCGGCGCGGACTGCTGGTCGCGGGCGTGGCCATGCGCGCGACCATCGTACGTCGCCGCACGTGGGGCGCGGGCGCCTACGTGCCCGTCGCGCTACTCACGGGGAGAGGCTGGGGCGCGACGAGGCCCGCGAGCACGCGTTCGAGCGCCATCGTGTGGCTGCAGATCGACCATTCGCCGAAGAACCCGCAGGTGCACGACCAGGTATCGCCCGCGAGCGCGACGCTGTGGTTGCCGTTATCGCCGTGGACGGTCGCGCTGAAGCCTTCGACGCGAATGCGGTCACGCTCGGCAGCGTAGCGCTTCGCTTTCTCGATCTTGCCGATGATGCTCGATTGCATGTCCGCTGGCTCCTCCGGGCAGGCGGCCTTGACACGGAAACGGCGCCCTGAGCGGCGCCGTGAACGTGTGCGTGGAACCGCCCGCGCATCCATCGTACATCTCAAGCTACGGGCGCGCGCGCAGGCCTGTCAACAGTCGCTGGAGGCGGGCGATCGGGAGTGGTGGCAGTGAAGGACACGATCGCGCTCCCGGGAGCACCCACGGCGATGCGCTCGCCGGGGGAGGGGAGAGGCGCGGCAGTGGGGAAGCTGACGGCGGCGCGCGCCGCTCCGATGCGGCCCACGACCTCGATGCCGCTGATGAGATCAACGATCTCCTCGACGTGCATCTCGAAGGTGCGTTCGCCCGCGCCGGGGTGGAGGCCGCCGGGAGCGACGCCGGCGAGGCCGACATGGGTGGGGAGCAGCGTGTAGCCGAGGAAGGCCGCCGTCTCGGGGTCGGGCGGCGCGGCAAAGACGGCCTCTTTCGGCCCGGCGGCGCGGACGCGGCCCTCGCGCAGGAGGACGATGTCGGCGGCGAGGCGCAGCGCCTCCTCGCGATCGTGGGTAACGAGCACGGTGGTGGCGGCGAAGCGCCGCAGGAGGGCGGGCAGCTCTCCGAGCAGCCGGCGGCGGCCCTGCTCGTCGAAGCCCGCGAGCGGCTCGTCGAGCAGGGTGATGGGCGCGCGCAGGGCGAGCGCGCGCGCAAGGTTGGCACGCTGCGCCTCGCCGCCGGAGAGGTGGACGGCGGCGCGGGTGAGGAGATGGGCGACGCCGCAGGCGGAGGCAGCCTCTTCGAGCCGCTCGCGCCGCTCGACGGAAGGAAGGCCACGCAGGCGGAGCGCGAGATCGAGGTTCGCGCGCAGGGTGCCGGAGAGAAAGACCGCCTCCTGGAAGGCGTAGGCGACGGCGGCGCGGGCGGCGGGCGCGGAGCGGCCGCCAAGGAGGACACGCCCGGCACGGGGCCGATCGAGGCCGGCCAGCAGACGCAGGAGTGTCGACTTCCCCGAGCCGTTGGGGCCGAGCAGGGCCGTGACGCGGCTGGGCTCGAAGCGCAGCGCGGGGACATCAAGCACGGTGCGGTCGCCGTAGGCGAAGGAGACGCCTTCCAGCCGCGCTTCCATCAGCGCGGGCCGCGCTGCTGCGCAAGGGTGAGCACGGCCACGACGGCGAAGGCCATGGCGAGGAGCACGAGTCCGTAGGCGAGGGCGCGCTCGGTATTGGCGCGGCTCGTCTCGGTGACGATGGCGGTCGTGAGCACGCGCGTGTCGTCCGCCAGGTTGCCACCGACGGCCATCGAGGCGCCAACTTCGGAGACGACGGCGCCGAAGCCGGCGATGACCGCGGCCAGAAGCCCGAGGCGGGCTTCCCGCGCGAGCAGCCAGAGCGTGCGCAGCCGCCCCGCGCCGAGCACGGCGAGGAGGTCGGGCAGGCGCGCAGGCAGGGCCTGGATAGAGGCGGCGGTGAAGGCCGTGACGAGGGGCGTGGCGATGACGAACTGGGCGATGATCATGGCCGGTTTTGTGTAGATGAGCTCGAAGCCGCCGAAGGGGCCGTTGCGCACGAGCAGCAGCCAGATGACGAGCCCGGCGACGACCGGCGGCATGCCCATGCCCGTGCCCACGCCGGCGAGGATGAGCGTACGCGCGGGGAAACGCGCGCGCCCCAGAAGGTAGCCAAGGGGAACGCCCGCGAGCATGGCGAGGGCGGTGGCGGAGCCGGAGACGAGCAGCGTGCGGGCGGCGATGGCAAAGAGCTCGCCATCACCGCTGGCGATGAGTCGCACCGCCTCGCGCAGGCCATCCCAGAGGGCGCTCACCCCCCACCCCCGGCTGCGGACGCGGCGGCGGGGGTAAAGAGGGACTGGCCGAACTCATCGGCGCGGAATTGGCCGATGAGCGCCTGCGTGCGCGGCGCGACGAGAAACGCCGCAAAGGCTTCAGCGTGGTCCGCAGCGACGCCTTCGTGGCGAGCGGGGCTGACGACGTAGACGTGGTAGACGTTGCGAAGGCGGGCGTCGCCCTCGAAGAGGACGGCGAGGTCGAGCACCTTGTGGAGAGCGAGCCAGGTGGCGCGGTCGGTGAGGGTGTAGGCGCGGCGCTGGGAGGCGACGATGAGGGTCGCACCCATGCCCTGGCCAGTCTCCTCGCGGATCACGTCACGGGGGTCAACGCCGGCGAGCGCCCAGAGGGCCAGCTCCCTCGTGTGGGTGCCGGAGCCGTCGCCGCGGGAGACGAAGCGGCCGTGGCTGGCGATGGCCGCGAGGGCAGCGGGGAGGTCGGGAGCGACAGCGGCGGCGGGATCGTCGGGGGGGCCGGCGATAACGAAATCGTTCGTCATGACAAGGCGGCCGGAGACGAGGTCACCGCGGGCCACGTACTCGGCCTCGGCTTCGGGGGCGTGCACGAGGACGGCGTCGACGTTGCCTTCGCCCGCCATGCGGAGGGCGGCGCCGGTCCCCACGGCGATGACCTTGACATCCACGCCCGTCTCCCGCTCGAAACGGGGGACGAGCTCGTCGAGGAGGCCGCTGTCGTAGGTCGAGGTGGTGGTGGCAAGGATCATCGTCCCACCGCCCCCCGAACCGCCGCAGGCGGCAGCCACGGCAACGGCACAGGCAGCGGCCAGGGCGGCGGGGAACAGGCGAAGGGGGACCAAGGACCGCTCCGTACGGGATATGCTGTGCGCAACATAGCGATACAGGCGAGGCGGGGCCAGAGGCTCCTTCCTGGAGCAGCCGGGTCAGGGGCGGGGCGGGCCGCGGAGGATGCGGCGGCGCAGGGGTTCGGGGTCCGTGGGGGCGCGGTACATCTCACTCCAGACGCTTTCGAGCCACCAGGTCGCGCCCGCTTCCGCCCAACGCCCGGCCTCGGCGCGCACTTCGGCGTCGCGAAACGCTTCGCTGTCGCGCTCGACGACGATGTCGTACGGCGTCTTGCTGGCCCGCTCCCGATCGATCCAGTCCTTCATCGCGAACAGATCGGCGAGGGCTTGCTCGTCAGGAGCATCGAAGGCGCGCGCGCCGTCGCGATCAAAGACGTTGGGGAGGAGGCCATCGTAGCGGATGGCGCGGCGCATCGACTTGCGCTGGGGCCACAGGGAGGGGTCGCGGGACCAGGCGCCGACGACCCAGATGGGAATGCGCGGCTGCTGAACGGGGCGCGGCAGGAAGGTCACCTCGCGGAGGCCGAATTGCTCGCCAGCGAAGGCGAACGGCTCGCCGCTCCAGAGGCCTTGCAGGATGGCGAGCGACTCGTCGAGCATGGCCGCGCGTGTGCGGCGATTGGGCTCGTCGCCGCCGAACCAGGGCCCCTCGTCGGGGGGCGCGCCAAGGCCGGTGGCGAGGGTAAAGCGCCCCCCGGAGAGGTGATCGAGGGTCACCGCCTGGCGCGCGATGAGCCAGGGCCGGTGCCAGGCGAGAGGGGTGAGCATCGTGCCAAGGCGGACGCGCTCGGTGCGCACGGCCATGGCGGAGAGCAGCACCCAGGCGTCGGCGAAAGCCATGGGCGGCTCGTCGGGGACGGCGGCGTAGGGCGTATCCCAGAGGAAAACGCCATCCCAGCCCGCTTCCTCGGCGTCTACAGCGAACTGGATGAGCGTCTCGGGGTCGCCGCCGTAGCCGGCGTTGGGGAGGGTCACGCCGAAGCGCATTGGCGCAGTGTACGCAGGGAGCGGGGCGCGTTGCACCGACGCAGTACAGGGCCCGCGCATTTGAAAGCCCCCCATAGGGGGCCTTTTTCTTAAGGGAATCACGAATGGATCAGTCGCGCGGTTCGTAGACGCAGGGTGCCTGTACACCGCAGGCGGAAGCCTCTGCCCAGGAACCACAAGGCGGGCTCAGATTTGACGTCGGCACAATCGTCCAGACGCTCTTGCTCAGGGAGCGCAAGCGGGATCGAGAGAGAGGCACTTCCGGACCTGCTGATACGGTGGCACACGGGATGGAGTTCTGCTGCAATGCAGAACGCTATCGCCCGCCAACCCGGCGTAAAGGTGCGCCCTGGTCGCACAGCCGCCAGCGTTCAGAAGGGTATCGATTTCCTGATCGTACGCGATCTTATTCGGCTCTCACAGAACCAGGCGATCAGCACCGCCTACCTGCTGGGCGGCGACGAGGCCGTTGAGCGCCTCTACCAGCGCAGCAAGCTGCGGCCCAACCAGCCAATCCCACGAGAGATCGACGGAGACTCCTGCATCGTGCGAGTTCCAGCCCTGGAAGCGAGGCCCCCGATCGGGACAAGATTGACCTGCGGCAAGGCTTCCTCGATGGTGCTCTCGGGAACATCGCGGCGCCGGAGCAGAGCTGGAAACTGGCGGGGCGTTACCACCAGATCATCTCGTCGACGTCCTCGGGGAGGTCGTCCCAGTCGGTAGTCCAGAGGCCGGAGCTGAGGTACTTCCAGCCGCCGTCGGCGAGGAGGCAGACGATGTGCTGCTCGCCTTCGAGGCGTTCGGCGACCTTGAGGGCAGCGCGCACGACAGAGCCGCTGCTGACGCCGGCGAAGACGCCTTCCTTCTCGGCGAGCTCCTTTGTGCAGGCGAAGCTGGTGCGGCTGTCGACGACGATCTTCCCGTCGAGGACGGACTCGTCGAAGATTTCGGGGATGAAGCCCTCCTCGAGGGCGCGCAGGCCCTGGACGTTGTCGCCCGGGTGGGGTGCGGCGGCTATAACGCGGATGGCGGGGTTGCGGGCCTTGAGCCCGCGGCCGGTGCCTGTGAGGGTGCCGCCGGTACCGAGGCCGGCGACGAAGGCAGTGACTTCGGGGAGGTCGCGCAGAATCTCAACGGCGGTGCCGTGCTCGTGGGCAGCGGGGTTGGCCTCGTTGCCGTACTGGTAGGGGAAGTAGTAGCGGCCGGGATTGGCGGCGACGATCTCTTTCGCCCTCGCGATGGCGCCGTTCGAGCCGAGTTCGCCGGGCGAGGAGATGATCTCGGCGCCGAGGGAGCGGAGCAGGCGCGAGCGTTCCTCGCTGACGTTTTCGGGCATGACGCAGACTACGCGGTAGCCGCGCAGCTTGCCGATGAGGGCGAGGCCGATACCGGTGTTCCCCGAGGTGGGTTCGAGGATGGTGTCGCCCGGTTCGAGCTCGCCACGCGCCTCGGCGGCCTCGATCATGGCCCTGGCGATGCGGTCCTTGACGGAGCCGGTGGGGTTCTGACCCTCCAGCTTGGCGTAGAGGTGGACCTCGGGGCGGGGCGCGAAAGCGCACAGCTCGACGAGGGGCGTGTCGCCGATGAGGTCGAGAATGGAGCGGTGGAGGGCCACGGCGGGGCGGGCGCTAGCCCCCGGCGAGCGCGGGGAGGATATCGAGGACGTCGTCTTCCTTGAGGACGGCGCCAAGGCCGCCGGTATAGCGGATGTCCTCATCGTTGAGGTAGACGTTGACGAAGCGCTGCAGCTGGCCATCGTCGTCGTACAACTGGGCCTTGAAGCCGGGGTAGCTCGCTTCGATGTCGTCGACGGCCCCGGCCACGGTCGCGCCACGCACCTGGATCTCCTTCTGCCCTCCCACGAGCTTCTGGAGCACGGCGGTAACGCGGATGCGGACGGTTGGCTCGGTAGCTGAGGTCACGGTCGGTTCTCCTGGCGTGGCACGGGTCAGGCGGGCGCGCCCGTCTCTTCGGGGTGGGGAAAGGGAGCGCCGCAGAACTCCTCGTAGTCGATGAGCCCGGTGATGGTGGGGCTCTCGCCGCACAGGGGGCAGGCTGGGTCGCGACGAATCCTGACGGTGCGGAATTCGAGGGAGAGGGCGTCGTAGAGGAGGAGGCGGTTGACGAGGGGTTCACCCTGCCCGAGGACAAGCTTGAGCACCTCCGTGCCTGGATGCTGCCGATGGTGGCGCACATCGCGCCGAGTACACCCGCCTCGGCGCAGCTCGGCACCATGCCGGGCGGGGGCGGCGCGGGGTAGAGGCAGCGATAGCAGCCCTGGCCGGGCAGGTAGGTCGTGGCCTGGCCATCGAACATGAGGATGGAGCCGTCGACGAGCCGCTTCTTCAGCAGGTAGCAGGCGTCGTTCACGAGGTAGCGCGTGGCGAAGTTGTCGGCGCCGTTCACAACGATGTCGTACTGGCCGATGATCTCGAAGGCGTTGTCGCTGGTGAGAGGGACCTCATGGAGCGCAACCTCCACGTTAGGGTTGTGCGCGAGCAGCGTCTCCTTCGCGGACTGGACCTTGGGGCGGGAGATATCGGCGGTCTGGTGGAGGATCTGGCGCTGCAGGTTGGAGCGGTCGACCACATCGAAGTCGACCAGCCCGATCGTGCCGATGCCGGCGAGGGCAAGGTAGAGGGCGACGGGCGAGCCGAGCCCGCCTGCGCCGACGACGAGCACCTTCGCCTCGATGATCTTGCGCTGCCCAACGCTGGCGACCTGGGGCATGATGAGATGGCGGCTGTAGCGCTCGACCATCTCGGGGGTGAGCGCGACACCGGCCCCGCCGGCGAGGGCGGGGATGAAGGCAACCTCGTCGCCCGCGGCGAGGCGCGTGGCTTCGCCCTCGATCCCTTCGATCTCGACCTGGTTCACGTAGACGCCAATATGGGTCGCGAGCTGGCCGCTGGCGTCGCGCACCTGGGCGGTAAAGCCGGGGAACTGCACATCGAGGTCGTCCATGACCTCGCGCAGGTTCGCCCCGACCGCGCGCACACGCACGCGGTTGCCGACGAGGTGGCGGAAGGGGGTGGGGACGTAGACGTTGACGCTCACGGACTCTGCCTCGCTGCGGCTCGCGCTGGGGGAGCCTTGGGATGGTGGGGCGGCACCCGCCGCCGAGCTAGAGGTCGACACTGAGGTAACGCTCCCCTGTGTCGCAGAGGATGGTGACGATACGGGCATCCTCGCCAAGGCGCGCTGCGACAGCGAGCGAGGCAACGACGTTGGCGGCGGCGGAGATGCCGACGAGCAGCCCCTCCTCGCGCGTGAGGCGGGAGGTCATGGCGAAGGCGTCCTTGTCCTCCACGCGGATGACTTCATCGTAGATCTCGCGGTCGAGGACGCCGGGGACGAAGCTGGCGCCGATGCCCTGGATGCCACTGAGGCCGGGCCGCCCGCCACTGAGCACGGGCGAGCGGGCGGGCTCGACGGCGACGATGCGGAGGCGCTCGCCGAGCTCCCTCCGAAGCACCTGGCCAACGCCGGTGATCGTTCCCCCCGTGCCTACAGCGGCAACGAAGGCGTCGATCTCGCCGCCGGTGGCGGCGAGAATCTCGCGCGCGGTCGTGCGGCGGTGGACGTCAGGGTTGGCGGGATTCTCGAACTGCTGGGGGACGAAGGCGTCGGGCTCGCTCTCGGCGATCTGGCTGGCGGCGAAGACGGCGCCCGTCATGCCCTCGATGGCGGGCGTGAGGTGGACCTCCGCGCCGAAGCGCTCGAAGAGGCGGCGGCGCTCGACCGACATGTCGTCGGGCATGGTAAGGATGAGCCGGTAGCCCTTGACGGCGGCGACCATGGCGAGGCCGATGCCGGTATTTCCGGATGTGGGCTCGACGATGGTGACGCCGGGCTGGAGGTGGCCGGCGCGCTCGGCGTCTTCGATCATGGCGAGGGCGATGCGGTCCTTGACCGAGCCCGCGGGGTTCATGCTCTCGAGCTTGCCGTAGACAGCGGCGGATCCCTCGGGCACGACGCGATTGAGCCGCACGAGGGGCGTATCACCAACGAGATCGAGGACGGACTGCGCGAGCCGGGGGTGGGCGGGCACGGTCATGCGGTCAGCCGCCCGGCCGCCCGGCGTCTTCGTCCGCTCGGCTGCGACGCGGTGCTCATATGCGATACCTGCCCGCGACCGCCCGTGGCTCCTTCGCAAGGAGGTCGGCGACGGTGTAGGAGGCGAGGATGGCGCTCGTGGCGTCGCGGATGCGCTCCCATATCTCGCGCTGGCCGCACCGGTGGGGGTGGTCGGTACGCTCGGGGGGCTCGTCGAGCCAGGCGACGGGCGAGAGGCTGCCTTCGAGGGTGACGATGGCGTCGAGCACGGGAATCTCGCCCGGGGCGCGGGCGAGCTCGTGGCCGCCCGCGGGGCCCCGTTGGGAGCGCACGAAGCCAGCCTTGCGGAGGGTGGTGAGGAGCTGATCGAGGTACTGCTCGGGGACGTGGCGGCGGAGGGCGATCTCGGAGCACTGGAGGGGGCCCTGGCCGTAGTGGCCGGCCAGCTCGATCAGGGCGCGAAGCCCGTAGTCGCCACGTGTGGAACCGCGCATTGTACCCTGCCCGCGACGGCACGCCGCCACGGGGATCGCCTCCCGCGTAAAGTCGAGTAAGTGCGTCAACAATGGTAGCGGGCGAGCGAGCGGAGGCGCAAGGGAGGGAGACGGCAGGTTGACACTCAGCTCACCCTCGACAGAGGGGCACCTGCTACCCTTGTTCCCGGATTCCCGCGGGGGTTGGACCGTTCGCTTACCTCGCCCGTGACCTTCCCTTTCTGAACCGGCTACGCGAGCAGGCACTGTTCGCGGCGGGCCCGATTGGCTCCACGATCCTCGCACGCAAGCCCACGCCTGAGGATTACGGCGGGCTCGACGGCTGCAACGAGTACCTGACGGTCTCGAAACCGGAGCTGCTTGCGGATGTCCAGCGGAGCTTCTACGCGGCAGGCTGCGATGCGGTCGATTCGGCGACGTTCGGGGCAAACCGCGTGGTGTTCGCCGAGTACGGCATCGCCGAGCGCGTGCGCGAGATCAACCGTCTCGCGGCGGAACAGATCGGGCGCGTACGGGACGAGTTCACGACGCCGCAGTGGCCGCGCTACAGCTTCGGGACGATGGGGCCGGGCACGAAGCTGCCCTCGCTGGGCCACATCGGCTACGACGAGCTGGTTGCGAGCTACCGCGAGCAAGCGCGGGGCCTGATCGAGGGCGGCATCGACGTGCTCAAGGTCGAGACCTGCCAGGACCTGCTGCAGACGAAGGCGGCGCTGGGGGCGATCGAGGACGTGTTTGCGGAGACGGCCGCGCGCCTGCCGGTGATTGCGAGCGTGACGATCGAGACGACAGGCACGATGCTGCTCGGCTCTGATATCGCCTGTGCGCTGACGGTGCTGGAGGCGATCGATACGGTCGACGTGATCGGCATCAACTGCGCGACGGGACCGGAGCAGATGGTCGAGCACGTGCGTCATCTGGCGCGGAACTCGCGGCGTCCAGTGTTCATCGGGCCGAACGCGGGCCTGCCTGAAATCCGCGACGGCGAGACCTGCTACCCGCTCACGCCCGAGGCATTCGCCCGCTACCAGCGCATCTTCGTGGAGGAGCTCGGCACGAGCATCGCGGCGGGCTGCTGCGGCACGACGCCCGAGCACTTCACACGGGCGATCAAGGCCATCGGGCGGCCAGGACCGAAGCCGCGACCGAAGGCGATCGAGGCTGCCTGCAGCTCGCTCTACACGAGCGTGCCGTTCGAGCAGGACACGTCGTTCCTGGTGGTCGGGGAGCGGATGAACGCGACCGGATCGCGGGCGTTCCGCGAGCTGCTGCTGGCGGACGACGCGGAGGGGGCGGTGGCGCTGGCGCGCGAGCAGGCGGCGGAGGGTGCGCACGTGCTCGACCTGATGGTCGACTACGTGGGGCGCGAGGGGGCGCCCGACATGGAGCGCTTCGCGGGGGCGCTGCGCACACAGGCGACGCTACCGCTCGTGTTCGATTCGACCGAGGTCTCCGTGATCGAATCGGCGCTGAAGCTGTACGGCGGCAAGGCCATCGTGAACTCGATCAACCTCGAGGACGGAGAGCGCAAGATCACGCGCCTGCTACCGCTGATCAAGCGCTTCGGGGCGGCAGCGGTCGCGCTCGTCATCGACGAGGAGGGGCAGGCGCGCACGGTCGAGTGGAAGCTGCGGGTGGCGCACCGCATCCACGATCTCGCGGTCGGGCGCTACGGCATGGAGCCGGGCGACCTGCTCTTCGACATGCTCACGTTTCCGCTGGGCGGCGGGCAGGAGGACCTGCGGGGCGACGCGCTGGCGACGCTCGAGGCGATCCGGCGGGTGAAGGCGGAACTGCCAGAGACGCATACGATCCTGGGGGTCTCGAACGTGTCCTTCGGGCTGAAACCGGCGGCGCGGCGGGTGCTGAACTCCGTGTTCCTGACAGAGGCGGTGGAGGCGGGGCTGGACGGGGCGATCGTGAACGCTCGCCAGATCCTGCCGCTCAACCGCATCCCCGGGGAGCAGCTAGCGGCGGCGCGCGACCTCATCCACGACCGGCGGCGGGAGGGTTACGACCCGCTCATCCACTTCCTGTCGCTCTTCGAGGAGGCAGAGGCGCAGCCGGCGAGGGCGAAGGAGGAACGGGCGGCGCTCCCCGTGGAGGAGCGCCTGAAGGCGCGCATCATCGACGGTGACCGGCGCGGTATCGAGGCGGACCTCGACGAAGCGCTGGGCCGCTTTGACGCGCTCACGATCATCAACGAGCACCTGCTCGACGGGATGAAGGTGGTGGGCGACCTCTTCGGGGCGGGAAAGATGCAGCTTCCCTTCGTGCTGCAGAGCGCGGAGACGATGAAGGCGGCTGTGGAGCGCCTGGAGCCGCACCTGGAGCGGGTCGAGGGGGCGGGCAAGGGCTGCATCGTGCTCGCCACGGTGCGGGGCGACGTACATGACATCGGCAAGAACCTGGTCGACATCATTCTCTCGAACAACGGCTACACCGTGCACAACCTCGGCATCAAGCAGCCCATCGCGGCCATCATCGAGAAGGCGCTGGAGGTGGAAGCGGACGCGATCGGGCTGAGCGGCCTGCTGGTGAAGAGCACGGTGGTGATGCGCGAAGACCTCGAGGAGCTGAACGCGCGCGGCCTCTCGCGCTTCCCTGTGTTGCTGGGTGGCGCAGCGCTCAACCGCCGCTACGTCGAGGACGACCTGCAGGCCATCTACGAGGGCGACGTCTACTACTGCCGCGATGCCTTCGAGGGGCTCGATACGCTGGGGCGGGTGGTCGCAGGCGTGGAGGGGGAGCGGGCACGGGGTGAGCGGGCGCCAGCGCAGGGAATCCGCCGCCAGCCGCGCGCCGCTGCCACGCACGACGAGTACGCGCGCTCGGCGGTGGCGCGCGACGCGCCCGTGCCGAAGCCGCCGTTCTGGGGGAGCCGCGTGGTGCGGGGCGTTCCGCTGCGCGACGTCTTCGCGTTCGTGAACGAGGTGGCGCTGTTCCGCGGGCAGTGGGGCTACCAGCGCGGCGAGCGGAGCGACGAAGAGTACGAAGCGCTCCTCGACGAAGAGGTGCGGCCTGTCTTCCGCCGCTGGCAGGAACGCGCGATCGCGGAGGGGCTGCTCACGCCACAGGTGGTCTATGGCTACTTCAAGTGCCAGGCGGAGGGGAACGACCTGCTCGTCTGGCCCGAGGTCGTGGGGGAGGCTCCGGCGGGCGAGCCGGTGCGCTTCGCCTTCCCGCGGCAGCCCTCGGGGCGGCGGCTCTGCATCGCCGACTTCTTCCGCGACGGAGTGAGTGACGAGTACGACACGGTGGCCTTCACGCTGGCGACGGTCGGATCGCGCGCCAGCGAGCTGGCGGCGGAGCTGTTCGAGTCGAACGAGTACCGCGAGTACCTGCACTTCCACGGCCTCGGAGTGGAGAGCGCGGAGGCGCTGGCGGAGCTCTGGCACAAGCGCGTGCGCGAGGAGATGGGCGTCGCGGGCCAGGACGCGGCGGAGACGCAGGGGCTGTTCAAGCAGGAGTATCAGGGGTCACGCTACTCGTTCGGCTACCCGGCCTGCCCCGATCTGGAGCAGCAGACGGGCATCGCCACGCTGCTGCGCCCGGAGCGCATCGGGGCAGAGCTGGGGGAGACGTTCCAGTGGCACCCCGAACAGACGACGAGCGCGATCGTGGTCCACCATCCGGAGGCACGCTACTTCACGGTGTGAGGGGGCCGGCCGGGCCACGTGTGCGCCCCGGCCGATCCGAATACGGTGCTATGCTGGGCGCACACGGAGAAAGCTCATGGCCCGCACGACCAACAAGCTGGCAAAGCCAGCGGACCGCACCCCCCGAAAGCAGCGCAGCCGGTCCAGTCGCCCACGCCTGACCTTGGCCGAGGCTGCGGACCGAGTGATCGACGACAGGCGAGAGGTTCTGAAGGAGCTCGAAAAGCACTAGGCTAAGGGTCAGCGCTACTTGGTAGCGCACTGGCCAGACCTTGCTGGCACTACTATCGAGCGCTCCCCGAAAAGCCGGGGTTCATTCACTATGCTGCGGGAACGGCAGTCTACGGGCAGGGGGCGGCCCGGGCCATGCGGGGCTACCCCGAGAGGCCGAGTTCGGCGAGGAGCTGGTCGCGGAGGCGGTACTTCTGGACCTTGGTGGCGGACATGGGCCACTCGCCGGGGGCGACGAAGCGGACGTAGCGGGGGATCTTGAAGCTGGCAATGCGGCCGCGGCAGTGGGCGATGAGGTCGTCGGGGGCGAGGACAGCGCCGGGGGCGAGCTCAACGAAGGCGGCAGGCACCTCGTCGTAGCGCTCGTCGGGCACGGCCACGACCTGGGCGATGGTCACGGTGGGATGGGTCTGGATGTACGACTCGATCTCGAGGGCGGCGACGTTTTCTCCCCCGACCTTGAGCATGTCCTTGCTGCGCCCGAGGAAGCTGACGCGGCCTTCCTCATCGAGCGCGCCGAGGTCGCCGGTGTTGAACCAGCCTGCGGCGTCGAAGCATTCGGCATTCTTGACGGGGTCCTTGTAATAGCCCTCGAAGAGGCAGTAACCGCGCATCCATATCTGGCCGCGCCGGTTGGGATCGTCGAGGGAGGCGCCCGTCTCGGTGTCGCGTATCTGCAGTTCGATGCCGGGGAGGGGACGGCCTGAGGTGACGGGGCGTTTCTCGGGAGGATCGTCGGGATGGCTGAAGGCAGCCACGCCACCGCACTCGGTGAGGCCATAGGCATTCGTGTGGCTGGCGGTAGGGAGGGCGGCGTGGATGCGGCGGAGGGCATCGGGGGGCGCGACGTTGTTCATCAGGCGGATGCGCGAGAACTCGGCGGGGTCCCAGTGCGGGTGGTTGAGGAGGGCGGTGGTGATCGGCGGGAAGGTGGAGAAGCAGACGGTGGCGCGCTCGTCGCGTAGCTGGGCGATGCCGAGCTCCGGCTCGAAGTGGGTGAGGGTGATGTAGGCGGCTCCCACGTCCATGCAGCCGATGAGCGGGAGGATGGCGCTCATGTGGAAGAGCGGGAGAGGGTCCCAGAAGCGGTCGGCGTCGGTCAGCTCGAAGCGGTCGCGGCAGGCGGTGACGGAGGTGCGTACCAGCGCCTCGTGGCTGAGGGGACAGCCCTTGGGGTCCGCGGTCGTGCCGGAGGTGTACATCATCACCGCCACGTCGCGGAGGCGGACGCGCGAGCGCGCCAGATGTACCTCCTCCGCGCTCACACCCTCGGCGGCGGCCTCGAAGGCAGCGCGGGCGATCATGCCCGCGGGGGACGATTCGCCGAGGAGGACGACGCTGCGCAGTGCGGGCGCGGCGGGAAGGTCGAGGCACGTGGGGTCCGTGGTTTCAGCGAGGCCGGGCAGGCAGCGGTGGAGGAGCTCGACGAAGTCGACGTGCTCGTCGATGAGGTCGCTGGTGACGAGCAGCTTGAGGTCGGCGTTGGCGATGACGTAGGCGAGCTCGTGCTCCTTGTAGCGCGCGTTGATGGGGACGACCCAGGCGCCCAGCATGGCGGCGCCGAACATGACCTCGACGAAGTTCATGCAGTTGGGCATGAGGATGCCCACGTGGTCGCCGGGACCGAGGCCGAGTCCCGCGAGCGAGCGGGCGGCGCGCACCGCCGCCTCGTTCAGACTCGCGCAGGTGTGGCGGCGGTCGGGGAAGACGACCGCATCGGCGTCGGGAAAGCGGGCGGCAGCGCGCACAGGCAGGTCGCCGAAAGGCACGACCTCGGTCAACGCGACCCCGCTGCACCCGGCCTCACTCATGCCGCGCCTCTCAGCGCTTGTCAAAGTCAAGGTGGAGCTCGTAGAGCCCCAGCATGATGCCGGGCTGGTGGGTGAAGTCGTTCTTGTCCGGCGCGAAGCGGAGGTTGTCGAGCCGGTCGACGAGGGCCTCGACGGCGATGTTCTGCTCCAGGCGGGAGATGCCCTGCCCGGGGCAGTTGCGCGGGCCCATAGAGAACGTGAGGTGGCGGCCCGGGTTCTTGCGGTCGAGGCGGAGGTCGCCGGGGGCGGGGCAGAGGTCGGCGTCGCGGTTGCCCGCCCCGAAGCGGAGGTGCAGCAGCGAGCCGCGGGGGATGCGGACGCCGCGAATCTCCATATCCTCGGGAACGAAGCGGCCGCCGGCACCGCCCTGGGTGGGGGCGTAGAGGCGCAGCGCTTCCTCCACGAAGAAGCGAATCTTGCCACGGTCGGCGCGAAGCTCCGCGACGATGTCGGGACGCCGGGCGAGGATCATGGCCTCGGAGGTGAGGGCGTACTGGGTGGTCTCGTTGCCGCCGATGTGCATGAGCACGGCGATGCTGACGATCTCGCCGTCGCTGAGATTACGGCCCTCGTAGTCGACCTGGGTGAGGAAGGAGACCATGTCATCCTTCGGGTTCTTCCGCTTCTCGTCGATCTGCTTCTGGATGTAGCGGTGGAAGTCGACGAGGACGGCGGCGTTCTCGCGGTCGACCTCCTCAGGGAGCTCGTTCCTGGGGCCGGCGCCGTAGACGAAGCGACGGACCTGGGCCTCCTCCATCTTCTTCAGGAGGGGCATATCCTCGAGCGGGAAGCCGAGAATGGTAGTGATCACGGTCTGGGGGAGGGGGGCGGCGAACTGCGTGACGAACTCGACTCGGCCGTCGTCGATCCAGCGGTCGATGAGATCGTTCACGGCGGCGGTCACCATCACGCGGTGGCGCTCGGCGCCCTCAGGGCCGACCCAGGGATCCCAGAGCTGCATGCGGTAGCGCTTGTGCTGCTCAACGGTGGGGCGGAGGGTCTGGGCAGCGTCAACGGTCTCGCCGAAGCCTTCCTCGCGAAAGATTTCGGCCTCTACCTGGCTGGAGCCGCCCGCGGCAGGCGACGCCTCATCGGGCATGAGGTCGAAGAAGCGGGGGTCGCGCGTGATGGCGGCGATGTCATCGAACCGGGAGACGATGAAGGCGTCGGTACCGGGGAGCCAGCCCTTGCCGGGAATACGGGCGATGGGTGCCTCGGCGTGGAGGAGCTTGTAGGACTCGAACCAGCGCTCCTGCGAGCCGGGCGCGAAGAGCTCGGCGCCGATCTCGGTAGCGACGGGGCAGGCAGAGGCAGGGATGGCAGCGCTGCTGGCAGGAGTCTCAGTCATGGCGGTTCCTCCGTGGCGTGTGGCTTACCGTACCGGGCACACGTTCAATGGCCTCGATGGCCTCTTCGGCGATAGCGTACGCCCTCAGGAGCGTTCCTCCGAGGCGATGTTCTGCCCCATGCTGCCTCCGTTTGCGCAGGGAGTAACGCCCAATGGATGACACTATCGTATAGGAAGCCGTACAGGGGGCGTCAAGCCTGCGGGTATCCGGTTCCGCAGCGGCTGGAGGCTCGCAGACGCGAAGGCCGCGACGGTGATGCGCCACGGCTTTCGCGAAGTTCTGTTCCGTGCGCGAGGGACTCGCGCACTAGCGGTCGGGGCCCTCGATGTAGGCATCGAGCACCTTGTGCATGTGGCGGATGCGGCGCTCGCGGTAGTTGATCAACAGCCCCTTGTAGGCGCGCGAGTTCATCCCCTTCTGCACGCGCGGCAGGTTGTAGGAGTCCTGGTCCATCACCAGCCCGATCGAGATCTCGCCGTGCTTGTACTGCGTGTGTACCGGGCGCGGGGGCGAATCGGCGCCGGGGGGCATGCGCAGATAGGTCTGGAGGTCGAAGAGCATCTTGTTCGGATCGGTGGCGTGTGGTCGCTGGCGGAAGAAGAGGAAGTTGAGGGCGTTCGTATTGAAGGTGAGGCTGGGGAAGATGTAGTAGTGGTAGTCGTCGGAGAGCTGGTCGTCGTTCAGCCCGGAGACGTCGAGGCCCTGGGCCTCAGCCGACTTGCGCGTGGCCGCCTGCATGGCGGGGCGCACATCGCCCATGCCACCCTCGAACGTGTCGGGGTCGATGCCGGAGGCGGTCATGAACTCCCGCAGTGGCTGCGTGACCTCTTTCTGGTTGGGGTAGCGCGGGCTCACGAGCCCGAATGGCACGAGGTAACGGTTGTGCCGCTCATACAGGTCGATCTGCACGTGGATGTCGTCCAGCGACTCCAGCAGCTGCGGGTGAATGCCCTGCACGTGGTAGACCTCGTTGAAGGCGTCCACCGAGGTCTTCCAGTTGCAGTCCCACTCGATCGTCATGTCCTGGACGATCGCGTACTCCTCGAAGTGGTACGAATCGAGGTGCTGCGCGACCGGGTCGAGGAACTCCAGCAGGGGCTCAGCGTCGGGGTTCATGTTGAACCACACGAACCCGCCCCAGGTGTCACAGGGCACTTCGACGAGGGCCGTCTCCTGGGGGACGCCCTGGGTGAAGGTGTCCTCGTCCGGCACGAACTTCTTGGAGCCGTCGAGGTTGAACTCGAAGAAGTGATAGGCGCACTGGAAGGACTCGGCGTGGCCCATGCCGGGGTTGCGGATCTGGTTCCCGCGGTGGGGGCAGACGTTGTAGAAGGCGCGCACCTTGTCGGGCGTCTCGCGCACGATGAGGAAGGACTCGGGGCCGAGTTCGGTGGTGAAGTAGTCGCCGACGTTGGGGATGTCGGATTCGCGACCGGCCATGTTCCAGACTTTCGTCCACATGCGCTCCCACTCGAGCGCCATGTACTCCTCAGAGGTGTAGCGCTCCTTGGGGATGAGCTCGGTGCCGAGGAGGGGCTCGGACGCTTTTTCCGTGGGGGTGCCCTGGCGGGTAGTGATGGTCATGGGACAGCTCCGGTTGAGGACTCGCGCGCGCATGCGCCGGCAGGGGAACGGTACTCGTATTCGCGCTGCGGGGAAACCCCGGCGGACGGCGGCGGCGTGGCGGAGCGGGCGGATACGCTAGAATTACTTGCCGTGGACCTGCGCAGGCGCATTCGCGACGTTGCCGATTTCCCCAGCAAGGGCGTGCTCTTCCGGGACATCACGCCGCTGCTGGCCGACCCGCTCGCCTTCCGCTACAGCATCGCCGAGCTGTGCGTGCACGCGGCCCGCCGGGACGCCGCCGTGATCGTGGGCATCGAGTCGCGCGGATTCGTGTTCGGGGCGGCGATGGCAGACCGTATGAAGCTGCCGTTCGTGCCCGCGCGGAAGGAAGGGAAGCTGCCGGCAGCACGCATGTCGATCGAATACTCGCTGGAGTACGGCGAGAGCCGGCTCGACATCCACGAGGACGCTCTGGACGTGGGGAAGCGCGCGTACATCGTCGACGACCTGCTGGCGACGGGGGGGACGGCGGCGGCAGCGGCGAAGCTGGTCGAGCTGGCGGGGGGCGAGGTGGTGGGGCTGGGATTCGTAATCGAGCTGGAAGCGCTGAGCGGACGGGAACAGCTGGCCGGTTACGACGCGCTCAGCCTCGTGCGCTACTGAGGAACGGGAGCGTCGTGAGCGTCATCGTGCCGATCCGCATCCTGCCGGGCGAGGGCGTCGAGGCGCTGGATCAGACCCGCCTGCCACACGAGGAGCGCCGGCTGCGGTTGTGCACAGTCGCTGCCGTGGCAGAGGCGATCCGTGCCCTGCGCGTACGGGGAGCGCCACTGCTGGGCGTGACCGGCGCCTGCGGGATGGCGATCGCCGGGGAGGAACGCGGAACGGAGGCGGAGACGCTGGCGCGGGCGGCGGCCGATCTGAAGGAGACGCGACCCACCGCCGCCGACCTCGGTACGATGATCGATGAAGCGCTGGCGGCGGCGGAAGCGGAGAAGGGGGAGGAGGAGCGGCGGGCGGCGCTCTGGCGGTTCGCGGCGCTGGCGCTGGCGCGCCACGGGCGGGAGTTGCCGGGGATCGAGGGCGCCGTGCTCACGCACTGCAACACCGGCGCGCTCGCTACCGGATGAGAAGGCACGGCGCTGGCGGTGATCGCAGCTGCCTGGCGGGCGGGCCGGATCGAGCGCTGCTACGCCACGGAGACGCGCCCCCTGCTGCAGGGCGCACGCCTCACGATGTGGGAACTGAAGGTGCTCGGTATCCCGGGGACGCTCCTGCCCGACACGGCGGCAGCCTCGCTGATCGCCTCGGGGCGGGTAGGGGCGGTCATCACCGGCGCGGACCGCATCGCGGCCAACGGGGACAGCGCCAACAAGGTGGGTACCTACGGACTGGCAGCGGTGGCGGCGCGCCACGACGTGCCCTTCTACCTCGCGGCTCCGGTGAGCACGTTCGACACGGCGGCGACGACGGGGAAGGCGATCCCGATCGAGTTCCGCACCGGGGACGAGGTAGGGGGATTCGGGGGGAGCGCTGGAACCCGGCGGGGGGCGGCGCCTGGAACCCCGCGTTCGACGTGACTCCGGCGGAGCTGATCACGGCGATCGTCACGGAGACGGGGGTGTTGCGGCCACCGTACAGGCCCGCCATCACGGCGCTGGCGGGGACGGACGACGGGGGACGCGAGGGAAGGGCGGCGGGGTAGACTCCGAGGCAACCGTCCCAAAGCGAGCGCGCTGGTGTCTGAGCCGATCGAACTGGCAGTCCTGGGGGGAAGCGGCTTCTACGAGATGCCGGGGCTGCGCGCGGTCGAGGAGCTGGCACTCGATACCCCCTTCGGGCGTCCGAGCGACGTCATCCGGGTGGGCGAGCTGGAGGGACGCCGCGTGGCGTTCCTGGCGCGGCACGGGCGCGGCCACCGTCTACTCCCCTCGGAGCTGCCGCAGCGCGCAAACTTCTGGGCACTGAAGTCTCTGGGGGTGCGGCGCGTGCTGGCGATCTCGGCAGTAGGCTCCCTGCGGGAGGAGTACCGGCCGCGCGATCTGGTGGCGCCCGACCAGCTGGTCGACCGCACGCGGGGCGTCCGCCCGGGCACGTTCTTTGGGGAGG
Source organism: Tepidiformaceae bacterium (assembly GCA_963422605.2). Taxonomy (GTDB): domain Bacteria; phylum Chloroflexota; class Dehalococcoidia; order Tepidiformales; family Tepidiformaceae; genus UBA2991. The sequence goes on along the minus strand of CAXXUF010000002.1, from coordinate 1,478,871 downwards.
GCGTGGTCGCGCATGTCGCCTTCGCCGAGCCGTTCTGCGCCAATCTGCGCGCCCGCGCGATCACGGCGGGGCGGGCGGCGGGGGGGGAAGCGCACGACGGCGGCAGCTACGTGGTGGTGGAGGGGCCCGCCTTCGGCACGCGCGCGGAGAGCGAGCTGTACCGCTCATGGGGGGCGAGCGTGGTGGGGATGACGGCGCTGCCCGAAGCGAAGCTGGCGCGCGAGGCGGAGCTCTGCTATGCGATGCTCGCCGCCGTGACCGACTACGACGCCTGGCGTGCGGACGAGGCGGCGGTGGACGCGGGGGTCGTGTTCGAGACGCTGGCGGAGAACGTCGAGCGAAGCCGCGAGGCCGTGCGGCGGCTCGTGGCGGCGCTCGAGCCACAGGAGACCTGCGTCTGCGAGCGGACGCTGGACATGGCATTGATCACGCCCCCCCGGGCGATCTCCGCAGAGTCACGGGGGCGGCTGGGGCCGGTGCTGCGGCGTCGCCTCGGGATGGCGAGCGCATGACGCTGCTGGTGGCGGGATGGGTCGCGCTGGACGAGATCGAGACGCCCTTCGCGCGCGCGGAGCGGTCGCTGGGGGGCTCAGCCACGTGTGCGGCGCTGGCGGCGGCGCAGTTCACGGACGTGCGCCTGCTGGCGGCGATCGGCGAGGACTTCCCCGCCAGCGAGCGGGTGAAGTTCGACGGGCGCGGCATCGACCTCGCGGGCCTCACGACGATCGCGGGGGGCAGAACGAGCCGCTGGGGAGCGCGCTACGGTTACGACATGAACACGCGCGAGACGCTGTACACCGAGCTCGGCGTGAACGGCTGCTGGCGGCCTGTGCTGCCTGAGGGCTGGGACGCTTCGGAGACAGCGTTCGCGGCGGCGGACGACCCGGCCACGCAGCGCACGATGCTGCGCGCGCTGAAGGCGCCGCGCGTGACAATGGTCGACACGATCCAGTTCTACATCGAGACGCAGCGGGCGGGCGTGGAAAGCACGATGCGGGAGGCCAGCTTCGTCTCGGTGAACGAATCGGAGGCGCGGCAGCTGGCGGGAGCGGCAAGCATCGCGAAGGCGGGACGGGCGCTGCTGGCAGCGGGTGCGGCGGGGGCACTGGTCAAGCTCGGGGAGTACGGCGCGGTCTTCGTGAGCAAGGACGACTACTTCGTCGCGCCGGGCTACCCCCTGGAGGAGGTGGTGGACCCGACGGGCGCGGGCGACGCCTTCGCGGGCGGCTTCCTGGGCTACCTCGATCGCGCGACGGCGCTGACCGCGGAGGAGCTGCGGCGGGCCGTCGTCTACGGCTCGGCGGTGGCGTCGTTCGCGGTGGAGGGATTCGGACCGAGCCGCCTGCTGACGCTGCGGCGCGAGGAGATCGAGGAGCGCTACCGCGAGTTTCGCGCGCTCACCCGCTTCGGGGAGGGCGCGTGATGGCGGAGCGGGAGCTTTCGTGGGCGGCGGGCAGGGAGCGGCGCGAGTACCTCGTGCGGACGCTCCGCGAACGCGGCGAGCTGCGAGCGCGACTGCGCCCGCAGCTCGAGCACGCCGCCTATGCGCTCGCACAGCTGGAGCCGGGGCTCTTCGAACGGACGCGCTGGTTCGCGGCGGAGGGGCCGGACGGGCGGGCGCTGGTGACGCACAGCCGCGGGGGGTTGGGCGAGGCGAGCTTCGTGACAGGCGACCCTTGGGCGATCGCGGCCATTCTTTCGATCGAGCCAGGGCCGGTGCGCAGCTACCTGACCTGCCAGAGCGAGCATATCGAGACGCTGCGCCGCGTCTACCGGCTCTCGAACAGCCAGCCGATGCTGCGCATGAGCGTGCGCGCCGCGTGCTTCCGCCCCCGCGAAGTCGTTCCCGTTACGCCCTTGCTGGGTATCGACATCCGCCGCATCAACGCGCTCTACAGCTCGGAGGGGAACCCCACCCACTACGAGGCCGGACACATCGACGGAGGGGTGTATCGGGGCGTGGTAGTCGGGGGGCGGCTGGTGGCGATCGCGGGAACCCACGCCGTCTCGCCGCAGGAGCGGGTCGCCGTCGTGGGGAACGTGTTCACGCACCCGCGCTACCGCGGCCAGGGCTACGCGGCGGCGGTGACGAGCGCGACGACGAAGGCGCTGCTCGACCGGTGCGAAACCGTGGTGCTGACGGTGGACCCCGCGAACGCCCCCGCGGTCAGGGCGTACGAGCGGATCGGCTACCGTGCAGCGGGACGGGTGGTAGAGGCGAGCGCGACGCGGGGCGAGGCAGCCGCGCTGCTGGCCTTGCCGCGCCGCCTGCGCGCGAAGGCGCGGGGACGGCGTCGCGGCGGAGCGCTCGTTTCGGTACGCTTGTGAGGTTCCACACGAGCGGCAGCGACGAATGAACATTCCCTCCGACATCAGCAACCCGGCACGCGCGCCCGAAGGGGTGGACCGCATCGCTTGGGCAGCGCGGGAGATGCCCGTGCTGGCGCTCATCCGCGAGCGATTCGCGAGGGAGCGGCCCTTGTGGGGGCTGCGCATCGCCGCCTGTCTGCACGTGACGACGGAGACGGCGAACCTGGCGCTGGCGCTGCGCGACGGCGGCGCCGAGCTGCGGCTGTGCGCGAGCAATCCGCTCTCCACCCAGGACGACGTAGCGGCGGCGCTGGCGGTGGAGTACGGCATCTCCGTGTTCGCGCGGCGAGGCGAGGACAACGAGACGTACTACCGCCACATCCATCAGGCGCTGGATCATGGCCCGCAGCTGACGATGGACGACGGTGCAGACCTGGTGGCGACGATCCACCAGGATCGCCGCGAGCTGCTGGCGGGTGTGGTGGGCGGCAGCGAGGAGACGACGACGGGCGTGATCCGCCTGCGCGCGATGGCGAAGAGCGGGGCGCTGGGCTACCCGATCGTGGGCGTGAATGAGTCGGCGACGAAACACCTTTTCGACAACCGCTTCGGCACGGGCCAATCGACGCTCGACGGCATCATCCGGGCAACGAACGTGCTCCTCGCGGGCAAGGCGTTCGTGATTGCGGGCTACGGCTGGTGCGGGCGCGGCCTGGCCAGCCGCGCGCGCGGGCTCGGCGCACACGTGATCGTGACCGAGGTCGATCCAGTACGTGCGCTCGAAGCGGTGATGGAGGGGTTCACCGTGATGCCGATGGCGGAGGCGGCGAAGACGGGGGACATCTTCGTGACCGTGACGGGAGATTGCCACGTGATCGATGGGGCAGCGCTGGAAACGATGAAGGATGGCGCGATCATAGCCAACAGCGGCCACTTCGATAACGAGATCGACCTGCCCGCGCTGGAGGGCATGAGCGAGGGCAAGCGGCGCGTGCGCAAGATGGTGGATGAGTACCGGCTGGCAGACGGGCGCAGGCTGTACGTGCTGGGCGAGGGGCGGCTGGTGAATCTCGCCGCGGCCGAGGGCCATCCCGCCTCCGTCATGGACATGTCGTTCGCGAACCAGGCGCTGGGGGCGGAGTGGCTCGCAGCCAACGCGAACGCGCTGGAGCAGCAGGTACACAAGCTGCCGGACGAGATCGACGAGGAGATCGCGCGCCTGAAGCTGCAGGCGATGGGCGTCGCCATCGACACGCTCACGGAGGAGCAGCAGCGCTACCTCACGAGCTGGCAGGCGGGGACATGAGCGAGCCGCGCTTCGTGACCTCCGAGTCCGTGACGGAAGGACACCCGGACAAGATGTGCGACCAGATCTCGGACGCCATTCTCGACGAGATCATCGCGCGCGATCCGCTGGCGCGCGTGGCCTGCGAGACGGCGATCACGACGGGTCTGGTGCTGGTGACAGGCGAGATCACGACCAGTGCCTACGTGGACATCCCCCGCATCGTTCGCGAGACGATCCGCGACATCGGCTACATCTCCTCCGAGATCGGCTTCGACTGGGAGACGTGCGGCGTCGTCACGGCCATCAACGAGCAGTCGCAGGACATAGCGGCGGGGGTGAACCGCTCGTGGGAGGCGCGCCACGGGCTGGCGGAGAGTGAGGAGCTCGACACGGGCGCGGGCGACCAGGGGATGATGATCGGCTTCGCCTGCGACGAGACGCCGGAGCTGATGCCCCTCACGATCTCGCTCGCGCACCGGCTCGCGCGGCGGCTGGCGGAAGCGCGCAAGAGCGGCGAGCTGCCCTGGCTGCGCCCCGATGGCAAGTCGCAGGTGACGGTGGAGTACGACGGCGACTGGCAGCCGCGGCGGGCGGAGGCGATCGTGATCTCGACGCAGCACGCACCTGACATCGAGCGCGAGGTGATCGAGACGGAGGTACGGCAGCACATCATCGACACGATCGTGGACCGCGCGCTGGTGGACGGCACGACGAAGATCTTCGTGAATCCCTCGGGGCGGTTCGTGGTAGGGGGGCCGAAGGGCGACGCCGGCCTGACCGGACGCAAGATCATCGTCGACACCTACGGGGGGGTGGCGCGCCACGGGGGCGGGGCCTTCAGCGGCAAGGATCCGACGAAGGTGGACCGCTCCGCAGCCTACGCGGCGCGCTGGGTCGCGAAGACGATCGTGGCGGGGGGGCTGGCGCGACGCTGCGAGGTAACGCTCTCGTACGCGATCGGGGTGGCGCAGCCGACCTCGGTGAACGTGGAGACGTTCGGGACGGGCGAAGCGCCCGAAGGCGCGATCCTAGCGGCGGTGCGCAGGCACTTCGACCTGCGCCCGGGGGCGCTCATCCGCGATCTCGACCTGCGCCGCCCGATCTTCCACGCGACCGCCGCCTACGGACACTTCGGGCGCACAGGGCTGGATGTTCCCTGGGAGGACACGAGCCGCGCGGCGGATGTGGCGGCAACGGCGCGGCGCGGGGGGTAACCTGCGGCAGGCATGGACGCCATCATTCTCGTCGGGGGGCAGGGGGCGCGGCTTCGCCCGCTGACGCTGACCCGCCACAAGAGCCTGATCCCTGTCGCGAACCGTCCGGCGCTCGACCATCTGCTGGACTGGCTGGCTGCTTCCGGTATCGAGCGGGCGGTGCTCACGCTGGGCCCGCGCCACGAGGACATGGCGCAGGCCTACCCCGAAGGCCGGCGCGGGCCGCTCACGATCGGACATGTGACAGAGCGCGAGCGGCTGGAGTCGGGGGGGGCGATCCGCAACGCCGTATGGGCGGCGGGCGTGGAGGGGCGCTTCCTCGTCCTGAACGGCGACGTATACGTGGACTTCGACCTCGCGGGCGCGCTGGAGGCGCACGAGCGCGCAGAGGCTCAGCTGACGCTGGCGCTCTGCGCCGTAGCCGACCCCTCGGCGTTCGGGGTGGCAGTAGTGGACGCCGCCTCGCGGATCACGGGCTTCGTGGAGAAGCCGCCGCCGGGAACGGCACCGAGCGATCTGGTAAATGCGGGCGTGTGGGTCTTCGAACCGGAGCTGGTGGGGGCGATCCCGGCGGGCGCCGTGCGCGTGGAGGAGACGCTGTTTCCATCGCTGGTGGGGAAGGGCGCGAACGTGCTGGGCTTCTGCTTCGAGGGGTTGTGGGCGGACCTGGGCACGCCCGCGCGCTACCTCGAACTCTCGTGCGCGCTCGCACACCGCGCGGGCGCGCCGCTGGTGGCGGAGGGGGCGTCGATCGGGGCGGGGGCAGCGATCACGATGTCGGCGATCGGGGCTGGATGTGCGGTGGAGCACAATGCGTGCGTGTCGGGGTCGGTGCTATGGGAAGGGGTGCGCGTGGGGGCAGATGCGCAAGTGCGCGATTCGATCCTCGCGGACGGGGTGGAGATCGGGGCGGGGGCGGTAGTGCGCGGGGCCGTGCTGGGGCAGGGGGCATGCGTGGCGGCGGGCGCGCGCGTGGGACCGGGTGCGACGGTAGAGCCGGGCGGGCAGCGAACGTGAGCCCCTCGAAGGAGCAGCAGGAATGAGCGAGAACCCGGTGCGCTTCGGAACTGACGGCTGGCGCGCAATCATGGGCGAGGAGTTCACGTTCGCGAACGTGCGGGCCTGCGCGCAGGCGATTGCCGGGCACTTCACCGAGAACCGCGGGCGCGGCAGGCCCCTGATCGTGGGATACGACACGCGCTTCCTCTCGGACGAGTTCGCCCTGGCGGCAGCGCGCGTGCTGGCGGGCGCCGGCTTCGCCGTGCAGCTGGCCGACCGGCCCGCGCCGACGCCCGCGCTGAGTTACCGCATCGTCGAGACGGGCGCGGCAGGCGGCGTGATCGTGACGAGCAGCCACAACCCCTTCCGCTGGAACGGGATCAAGGTGAAACCGCACTATGGCGGCAGCGCCAGCCCGGAAATCGTGGCCGATATCGAGGCACGCGTGCCCGCGATCCTCGAGGGCTCGCCCGCGCCGAAGCTGGCGCCCGCGGACTCGGAGTCGATCACGCGCTTCGATCCCATCGCAGGCTACCTGGCGGGGCTGGGGCGCCAGGTCGACCTCCCACGCATCCGGGGGGCGGGGTTGCACGTGGCGGTCGACCCGATGTTCGGCGCGGGGGCGGGGCTGCTCCCGGCGCTGCTCGACGGGGGCAGCACGCGCGTGGAGGAGATCCACACCGAGCGCAATCCCCTCTTCCCGGGCCTGCGCGCACCGGAGCCGATCGCCTCGAACCTCGATACCCTCCGGACGTTGGTGGCGGGCGGCGGCTTCGACGCGGGCATCGCGAACGACGGCGACGCCGACCGCGTGGGGCTGGTGGACGGGAGTGGCGCTTATGTGGATCAGCTGCGGACATTCGCGCTGCTGGTGCAGTACCTGCTGGGGGCGCGCGTGCTGCGGGGGGCGGTGGTGAAGTCGGTGACGACGACGGCGATGGTGCGGCTCCTGGCCGAACACTACGGAGTGCCCTGCATCGAGACGCCGGTGGGGTTCAAGCACATCGGGCCAGCGATGCTGCGCGAAGACGCGCTCATCGGGGGGGAGGAGAGCGGGGGATACGGCTTCCGCGGGCACCTGCCAGAGCGCGACGGCATCCTCGCGGCGCTCTATCTGCTGGACGCGATGGCGCTGAGCGGCAAGGGACCGCACGAGCTGCTGGACGAGGTGTTCGCAATCACGGGGCCGCACTTCTACGAGCGCGTGGACCTCGAGCTGGCGCCGGGTGCGAACGCAGCCGTGGCGTCGACGCTCGACGCGGCGGTACCGGAGGCGTTCGCGGGTTTGCCCGTGACGGGCGTGGACCGAACGGACGGGTGGCGCTACCTGCTGGAGGAGGGGTGGGTGCTGTTCCGGCTCTCGGGCACGGAACCGCTGCTGCGCATCTACACCGAGCTGCGCGACGGGACGAAGGTGGGGCCGGTGCTCGCGGCCGGGCGGGCGCTGACAGGGGAAGCAGTAACACCGCGAGGCGGCTGAGCGAGTGGGGTACGCACGGGACACGAGGGGCTAGCCTCCAACATGGAGGCAGAGCGCAGGCAGCGGGAAGGCGGTTTGTCTGGCGGCGGTGGCGCTCGTGGCCTGCGGCGGACTGGACCTGCCTCCGCCCACGAGGGGCGTCATCCCCGATCCCACGCCCACGCCCACGCCCACGCCCACCGTTGGGAACCAGGAGCCTGCGAGGTGGCAATGTCGACGCCTTCATTGCAACCACGCGCAGCCTCTTTGAGAGCCCGACGCCGCGCCTGCCCCTCCGGCCACAGCGACGCCAACCGCAGCCACCCTGAACAGAACAGTTGGATGTCTCGCCAGATACCGGAGACAGGACACACTGGCAGGGCTGGCGCGCCCCTCCCCTGCTCCGCGCCGCAGCAGCCCGAAGGGCTGGCGTGAGCCTCTCCATTCTCGCCGCTGCCTGGCTCCTCGGGATCGCAGCCACGGGCGTGTGGGGTGCGCCCCCCTGGATCGCGGGCGCATGGTTCGCCACGGCCGTACCAGCCGCCTGGGCGTGGAGGGGGCGGAACGCGGCCCTGCTGCTGGCGGCGGCAGCGCTGCTCGCGCTGCTCGGGGCGTGGCGCTTTGAGCGCTGGGCCGAGACGCCGCTGCCAGACCTCGCGCGCTCGGCCGGCACGGCGGTGACGATTGAGGGACGCGTCGACTCCGAGCCCGACCCTGGCCTCACGACCGTGCGCTACTACGTGCGCGCCGAGCACATCCGCGGCGAAGGCGGCGCCTGGCGCAAGACGGACGGGCGTGCGCTCATCACGCTCAGGCCGGAGGCATCGCTTGACTACGGCGCTCCCGTGCGCGTCTCAGGGGCGCTGGAAGCGCCGCCCGTGCTGGAGGCGTTCGACTACCGAGCCTTCCTCGCACGGCGCGGCGTCGTGGGCATGATGGACTTCCCACACGTGGAGACGCTGGGCGAGGGGCCGCGCTTGTCGCCCCGCGTGCTCGCCAGCGGTATCCGGCTGCGGCTCGATCGCGCGCTGCAGGCGACGCTGCCCGAACCGGTGGCGGCACTGGCGGCGGGCATTGTGATGGGGCGCGACGCGAACATGCCGAGCGAGCTCACGGAGGCGTTCCGCGAGACGGGGCTCGCGCACTTCGTCGCGGTCTCGGGATCGAACATAGTGCTCGTGACGGCGCTGGTGTTCCTGCTGTGTACCCCGCTCATGGGGCGCAACTGGGCGACGCTCCCCGCCGCCGTCTCGCTCGTGCTGTACACGCTCCTCGCAGGCGCCGAGGAGACGGTCGTGCGGGCGGGAATCATGGCGGCGATCGTCTTGCTGGGGTACTGGCTGGGGCGGCCACACAGCGGCATGGCCGCGCTCGGCGCGGCGGCGATCGCGATGACCGCGGTTCAGCCGCGCCTGGCTGCGGAGGCGGGATTCCAGCTGAGCGTCGCGGCCACGGCGGGGCTCATCGCCTTCAGCCCCTGGATTCGCCACGGGCTGGCCTGGACGCTGGCGCGGCTGGGCGCCGCCGGGGCCGTCCCCAACACCCTGCTGGAGGTCGCGGCGCTCTCACTGGCGGCCTGGCTCGCGACGCTGCCGATCATCTGGGTCACGTTCGGGCAGGTATCGCTGATCGGGCCGCTCGTGAATATCCCCACGGTCCCACTCTTCGCGTTCGCCTTCTGGCTGAGCGGCGCGGCAGCAATCGCGGGGGCGCTGTGGGAGCCTGCGGGATGGATCGCCGGCGCCGCCGCGTACTACCCACTGGCGTTCATCATCTGGATGGCCGAGGCCGGGGCGAGCGTTCCCCATGCGGCGGTGCGCGTGCCCGACGCAGGCGCGGCCACAGCGCTGGCCGCGAGTGTGGTGCTCACCGTAGCGGCGTGGCCTGCCTACCGCTACCTTGCGCCCGCGACGCCGCCACGTACGGCGGGGAGCGCCGCGCGGACCGTGCGCATCGCAGCACTCGCGGGCGGGACTTGCGCGCTCGTGGCGGCGATCTTCGCCGTCAGCCTTGCGCCGATCGGCGGGCCGGGGCGGCTCGAAGTCGCCATCCTCGATGTAGGCCAGGGCGACGCCATTCTCGTCACGACCCCGAACGGGGAGCGGGTGGTGGTAGACGGCGGGTCGAGCGGTATCGTCCTCGCGCGCGAGCTCGGCGCGGTGCTTCCGCACTGGCAGCGCGGCATCGCCGCTGCCGTGCTCACCCACCCCGACGCGGACCACATCAGCGGCTTGCCCGCTCTGCTCGAACGCTTCGACGTCGAGACCGTGTACGACAGCGGCGCGACGCACGAGACGGCGGTCTACGCGCGCTTCGCCGGGGAGGCGGAGACACGGACCGCGCTGCGCAGGGGCGACACCTTCGCGATCGACGGAGTGCTGTTCGAGGCGCTGTGGCCTCCGCCGGGGCCGCTCGAAGGCGCCCGCAACGCCTCCTCGCTCGTGCTCCGCGTGCGCTACGGTGGCGTGAGCGTCCTGCTCACGGGCGATATCGAAGAAACGGCGCAGCAGTCGCTCCTGGCGCTCGGCGATACCGGCGCGGACGTGCTGAAGGTACCCCACCACGGCGCCAGCACGAACGCCGGCGGCTTCTTCGCCGCGACCGGCGCACGGCTCGCCGTCATCTCCACGGGCGAGGGGAACCGGCACGGGCACCCCACTGACGAGACGCTCGCCGCGCTCGCGGGGCAGGTAGTGCTGCGGACAGACCTGCACGGTCGTGTCACGATCCTGAGCGACGGCGCTGCCCTTCGCGTGCGGGCAGAACGCTGGGACGCGGTTTTTGCGCCTGGCGAGGGAGAGCGGTAGCGTAGCAGAGCCCCATCGGGCAGCGAAGGCGGCATCATGACAGTACGGGTCGATGGCCGCCAGCCCAATGAGCTGCGGCCAGTCTCGATCGAGACCGGTTACCAGGAGTTCGCCGAGGGCAGCTGTCTCATCGCCTTCGGCAAGACGCGCGTGCTCTGCGCCGCGAGCGTGGCCGAGCGCCAGCCGGGCTGGCTCCGCAACACGCAGAGCGGCTGGGTAACCGCCGAGTACTCGATGCTCCCGCGCTCGACCCTGACACGGACGCAGCGCGAGGTTGAGCGCGGCCATCCGGGCGGGCGCACCCAGGAGATCCAGCGGCTCATCGGGCGCTCTCTGCGCGCCGCAGTCGACCTCGATCTGCTCGGCCCGCGCACCATCACCGTCGACTGCGACGTGCTGCAGGCGGATGGAGGCACGCGCACGGCGGCGATCACGGGCGGCTTCGTGGCGCTTCGCCTGGCCACGGAGAAGCTGGCACGCGCCGATCGTATCCCGCCGGAGACGATCACGACCGCGGTGGCGGCAGTCTCGGCGGGCATCGTCGCGGGCGCACCGCTCCTCGACCTCTGCTACGAGGAGGATGCGGCGGCCGAGGTCGACTTCAACGTCGTCATGACGGGCGCGGACGCTTTCGTGGAGGTGCAGGGCACCGCCGAGGGGAAGGCGTTCGACGAGCCGTCGCTGAACGCGCTCGTGGGCCTGGCGCGGAGAGGCATCGCGCAGCTGTTCGAGCGGCAGCGGGAGGCGCTGCGCCTCGCCGCTCAGACGTAGGGCCCGAGGTGCGTGCCGCCAACGATGTGGAGGTGCCCGTGCTCCTGACTCTGCATCGCCTCGAAACCGAAGTTGGAGAGCAGGCGGAAACCGTCGGGGCAGGTCTCCGCGCCGATCTTTGCGGCGATACGGCCCACGGCGTCGATACCGTCTTCCCACAGCTCCGCCTGTGTGCGGTGCTCTTTCGTCATCGCCAGCAGCATCACCGGGACCCAGCGGAGGACGTTCTGGATGACGATGACCGCATCGTCTTCGTAGATAACGTTGGCGGGCTCGGCCCCGGCGACGATGTTGCAGAAGACGCAGTAGGGGGCGCGTTTCATGACGGGAGGCTGATTCTACAGGGCGAAGGCAGCGGCGCGGGCGCGGCGCCCGCGGGGGGCTGTCGGTGCCCCGCCTGACGCCCATCCGCGGGCTGCGCTACACGGCGGCGGCGGGCCCCCTCGACCGGCTGCTGGCACCGCCCTTCGACGTGATCGGCGAACGCGAACGCGAGCGCCTCGCCGGGCTCTCGCCCTACAACGCCGTGCACCTGGAGCTTGCGGAAGCAGGGCGCGGGCGCGACGCGGAGGTCGCGGCGGAGCTCGATCGCTGGATCGCCGCGGGCGTGCTCGCGCGCGACACCGAGCCGATGCTCTACGCCTACGAGCAGGTCTTCGCGGAGGGTGGACGCGAGCGGCGGCGGCGCGCCCTCATCTGCGGCGTGGAATCGCAGCCCTGGGAGGCCGGGGCGGTGAAGCCGCACGAGTTCACGCTCTCCGCGCCGAAGGCCGACCGCCTGCGTCTGCTGCAGGCGGCGCGCACGCAGTTCAGCCCTGTCTTCATGCTCGCGCGCGACCGCTCAGGGCAGCTCGCGGGCCTGCTCGCTGCCGCCGCGGAGGGCCGCGAAGCAGATGCAGCAGGCGAGACCGGCAGCGTACGCCACCGCCTCTGGGCGCTCCCCGCCGAGCGCGAGACGCTGCGCCAGCTCGCACCCCTGCTTTCGGAGGCGTTCTACATCGCTGACGGCCACCACCGCTACGAGACTGCGCTGGCCTACCGCCGCTGGCTGGCGGAGCGCAACGGTGAGCTCGCCCGCGACCATCCCGCGCGCTTCGCGATGGCGGGGGTCGTGCCCGTGACGGACGAGGGGCTCGTGGTGCGCCCGCTCCACCGCTACGTCCCCAGAGAGGCGCCCGCGGACTGGAGGGCGCGGCTGGAGGGCCTGTTCGCCATCGAGGAGATAGCGGCGAACACGGAAACACTCGATGCCACACGCACCGCCGCGTCGGAGGCGATCGTTACGGTCAACCTGACGCCCGGGCGCTTCCACCTCTTGCGCCCGCGGAGCGCGGACGCCATCGCGAGCCTCACGCCAGCGGGCGCAAGCGCGCGCTGGACGGCGGCGGCGCCCGTCCTGCTTCGACTCGGCGTGCTGGACACGCTCTGGGGGATCAGCGACGAGGAGCTGCGCGCGGGCGCGGTAACGTTTACGCACGAGGTCGCCGAGGTGCTCGAAGCGCTGCGCGGCGGTGGCACAGGCTTCCTGCTGCAGCCCGTGGCTGCGGGCGAGGTGATGGCGCTGGCGGACGGCGGCGAGCGGCTCCCGCAGAAATCGACCTTCTACTATCCCAAGCTGGGCACGGGGCTCGTCTTCGCGCCGCTTTCGCCCTGAGGCAGACCGATGCGCCTGGCCAGGAGGATGTCGGGCTTGCCCGGCCCGTTGGCGTCGGGAATGACGCCCGCCAGCGAGAAGCCGCACGCGAGATAGAACGTGTACGGATGCCCGCCCGGGTTCGTGATGGCCGCCAGGCGCGCGAGGGGGTCCGGATAGAGGTCGGCACCGCCCAGGGAGGTGCGCCCGTCCTCATCGTCGGCGCCCAGCCAGAGGGTGGGAGGCGCCGCGCGCCGCCGCCAGCCGTTCGAGGTCGGCGACGAGGGCGCGGCCGACGCCTTCGCGCTGGCGGGCGGGGTCAACTACGAGGGGGTGTATCTCCCAGGCGTGCCCATCGTAGTCACGGATGCCGCCGATCCAGCCGAGCACGGCTGTCCCTTCGCGGGCGACGCGGCTGAGACGGTCTTCGGCGAAGGACTCGCGCACCTCAGCCTCGGCGCCGGCGAGATCGGGCCACGCAGGCGTGTGGCCCCGGAACGCCTCGACGACGATATGCGCAACCTGCGCGATCGACACTTCGTCGTCGGGGCTGAGGTCGCCGATCTCCATCCGGAGTGACCCTAGAGGCGCACGAGGCGGACGCTTGCGATGCCCTCGACCGAGGCGATCAGATCGAGGGCGGCAGCATCTGGCTCATCGTCGAGGATCAGCACCATGAGGGCGCGTCCGCGGGGACTGCGCCGGCCCACGCGCATCGCGCTGATGTTGATATCGAGCCCACCCAGGAGCGTCCCGAGCTTGCCGATCATGCCAGGGCGGTCCTCGTTCTCGCAGACGAGGAGGAAGCCGCCCGGCTCTGGCATCAGGTCGATGTCGAGGTCGTTGATGCGCACGATGTTGGGGCGGGAGTGGTGCGCCGTGCCGCTGACGGTCACCTCCGCGGCGCTGCTGCCAACGCGCAGCTCGATGAGGTTGTGGAAGGCTTCGTGCGAGGCCCGCAGGCGCTCATCGATGGTCCAGCCGCGCGCCTCCGCGATGTTCGTGGCGTTGACGAGGTTGACGTTCTGCTCACTGATGGGCCGCAGCAGGCCGCGGATCGCGAAGGCCTTGAGGGGTGTGACGTCGTGCTCGGCGATCTCGCCGAAGAACGCGAGGTCGATGGAGGTCAGGTGCCCCCGCAGGAGCTGCGTCGCGACCGTGCCCAGCAGCTCCGCGACGGCGAGGTAAGGGCCGACGATCTCGAGCGTTTCCGGGGGCACAAGGGGGGCGTTCACGGGGTAGCGGGGCGGACGGCCCGCGAGCACGTCCAGCACCTGCTCGGCGATATCGGTGGCGATGCGCTCCTGCGCCTCGGCGGTCGAGCCGGCGAGGTGGGGCGTCACGATGATGCGCTCCTCTCCGAAGAGCGGAAGCTCACCCGGCGGTTCCGTCGAGAACACGTCCAGGGCAGCGCCAGCGACCTTCCCCGAACGCACCGCCGCAAGCAGGTCGGACTCATCGATGATGCCCCCGCGGGCCGCGTTGATAAGGCGCACGCCATCCCTCATCGCCGCGAACTGCTCGCGGGCGATCATGCCGCGCGTGCTCGCCGTCAGCGGCGTATGCACGCTGATGAAGTCGCTTTCGGCGTACAGCCAGTCGAGGGCGGCCGGTTCGGCGCCGAGCGCGCGCATGCGCTCTTCCGGCACGAACGGATCGTGAGCGACAACGCGCATCTCGAAGGCGAGCGCGCGGCGCGCCATCTCCGAGCCGATCGGCCCGAAGCCGACAAGGCCGAGGGTACGCCCGCGGAGCTCAGCACCCATGAACGCCCGCCGCTGCCACTCGCCGCCGCGCAGTGAGCGATCGGCCCGCGGGATATGCCGCGCGAGCGCCATGAGCAGGGCGAAGGCGTGCTCCGCGGCGGCGATCGTGTTCCCGCGCGGCGCGTTCACGACCACGACGCCGCGCGCCGTGGCCGCCTCGAGGTCCACGTTGTCGACGCCGGTACCGGCGCGCGCAATGATCTGCAGGCGGTCAGCGGGGGCGAGCACCTCGGCCGTGACCTTCGCCTCACTGCGCACGACGAGGGCGTCATAGCCACCGATGGCCTCGCGCAATTCCGCGGGCGTGAGCCCCGTGCGTACATCCACGTCCGCGCCTGTTTCCAGCAGGGCGACTCCCTCGGCGGCGATCGGATCAGCAACAAGCACCCGCGGCCGCTCGCCCGTGGCGCGCCCTTCACTCATGGCTTCGCGACGGTAGCAGTGGACTCGCTGAGGAGGCGTTCGACGGTGTCGAGGGCGGCGGCGATGTCCTCACGGGAGAAGTGGCCCAGGTGGCCCACACGGAAGATCTTGTCCCTGAGCGATTGCTGGCCACCACCGAGCACCACGCCGTACTCCTCGCGGGCGCGCCGCGCGATTGCGGCGCCGTCGACGCCCTCGGGCCAGCGCACGGCGGTGACCGTATCGGAGGCGAAACGCTCGTCGCGCGCGAACAGATCGAGCCCCATCGCGCGGACGCGCTCGCGGGCGTACTGCGCAACGTCACGGTGGCGGCCGTAGATGCCTTCGAGACCCTCCCCGCGGAGCAGATCGAAGGCCTTGTCGAGGCCGTAGCAGATGGAGAGCGCGGGCGTCCACGGCGTCTGGAGGCGGGCGAGGGAGTCGCGCGCGCGCGCGGCGTCGAAGTAGAAGCGCGGCATCTCGGCGCGCTCGCTGGCCGCCCAGGCGCGCTCGCTGAGCCAGAAGAAGGAGAGCCCGGGCGGCGTCATCCAGCCCTTCTGCGAACCGCTCACGAGCACATCGAGACCCCAGCGCTCGGCGGGGCAGGGGATGGAGGCGACGCTGCTGACGCCATCGACGATGAGGAGGGCGTCGTGCTCGCGCACCACGGCGGCGATGGCTTCGAGCGGGTTGGTGACGCCGGTCGAGGTCTCGTTGTGCGTGACAAGGACGGCCTTGATGGCGGCGTCCGCGTCGAGGCGGCGTGCGATCTCCGCGGGGTCGGCGGCGGCACCCCACTCAACCTCGTAGCGGACGACATCCGCGCCGTAGGTCTCGGCGATGGCGGCGAAGCGGTTCCCGAAGACGCCGATGGTGACGGCGAGCACGCGATCGCCGGGGCTGAGCACGTTGACGACGGCGGCTTCGAGCCCGCCCGTGCCCGAGGCGGTGAGTATGAGCACATCGCTGGAAACGCCGAAAACCCAGTTCAGCCCCCCGGTCACGCGGCGGATGATGGCCGCGAACTCGGGGCCGCGGTGGTTCATCATCGCGCCACCGACGGCTTCGAGGACACCGTCGGGGCAGGGGGTCGGTCCGGGGATGCGCAGGTTCACGGCTGTTTCCTGTCGAGGGTTCTTCCGCTGATTCTCACTCAGACTGGATTTACGGACACGAACGGGGCGGACGCGCGCTAGGATCGGCGCATGACGTCCGCGCTTCGCTCCATCCCCAGCGTCGAGGCCGTGCTTGCTGAGCTGCGCGGGGACGGGGCCTGGCCACACACGCTCGCGGTGGAGGCCGTACGTGTGGCGGTCGCGAACGCACGCGCGGCGGCGCTGAAGGGCGCACCCGTGCCCGATCTGGCGGCGATCGCGGCGGAGGCGGAGGCGGCACTGGCCGAGCTCACGCGCCCGTCGCTGCGGCGCGTTGTGAACGCCACCGGCGTCATCCTGCAGACGAACCTGGGGCGAGCGCCGCTGAGCGAGCGAGCCCTCGCTGCCGTAGCCGAAGCGGGACGCGACTACACGAACCTGGAGTTCGACTTTGCGGCGGGGAGCCGCGGCAGCCGCCACGAGCATGTGCGCGACCTCATCCACCGCACCACCGGCGCGGAAGACGGGCTGGTCGTGAACAACAACGCCGCCGCGCTCCTGATGGTGCTGCAGGTGTTCGCGGCGGGGCGCGAAGTCGTCGTCTCGCGCGGCGAGGCGGTGGAGATCGGCGGGCGCTTCCGCATCCCCGATGTGCTACGTGAGAGCGGGGCGCGAATCGTCGAGGTGGGCACGACCAACCGCACCTACGCGGAGGACTACGCCGAGGCGATGGGCGACGAGACCGCCGCGATCCTGCGCGTGCACCGCTCGAACTTCCAGGTGACGGGCTTCACTGCGCAGCCTGCACTCGCCGATCTGGCGGCGCTGGCGCGCACGCACGGCACGCTCCTGCTCGACGACCTCGGCAGCGGCTGCCTGGTGGAGACGGCGGCCTACGGCATCCCGCACGAGCCCACCGTGCAGGAGAGCCTTCGCGCGGGCGCCGACCTGACGCTGTTCAGCGGCGACAAGCTGTTGGGCGGGCCGCAGTGCGGCGTGGTCGCGGGTCGGGGCGATCTCATCGCGGAGCTGCGACGGCGCCCGCTGGCGCGCGCCCTGCGAGTCGACAAGCTGACGATCGCCGCGCTCAACGCGACGCTGCTGGCCTACGCCACGGGCACGGAGCGCGAGGAGATCCCCGTCTGGCGCATGCTCGCGCTGGGGGCACGGAGCTGCGACGGCGGGCGGAAGCGTGGGCGCGGGCGGCGGCGGCACACGGGCGCGTCGTGGAGTCGCGCACAATGATCGGCGGGGGCGCGGCCCCGGGCTCGGGGCGGCCCTCGTGGTGCGCGGCGCTGCGCGCGGAACGGGGCGCGGAGTGGCTCGCGCAGGCGCTGCGGGAGGCGGATCCGGCGATCGTCGCGCGCGTGGAGGCGGGCGAGGTCCTGCTCGACCCCTGCACGGCGCCGGAGGCTTGCGACGGCCACGTGGCCGCCACGATCACGGCTCTCACGAAGCTGCAGGCAGCCACGCACGGCTGAGGGTTCGCGACACGGGACCGTTGACCCCCTCGAACGGCGCGGTATACAGTCGCGCTGTTCGTCTGTTCGAATTTTCACAACTGCTGCCTGAGCGGCGCGCGTGACCGGGGGGAGAGCGGAGCCGCGCTCATGTCAACAATCCCCGAGGTCGTCATCAACCGGCTGCCACTCTACGCGCGGGCGCTCTCGATGCTCGCAGCAGCGGGCGCGACGGTGGTCAGCTCGCAGACGCTGGGCGAGCAGCTCGACGTGACGCCCGCACAGATCCGCAAGGATCTCAGCTACTTCGGGCGTTTCGGCAAGCAGGGGCGCGGCTACAATGTGGACGACCTGCTGGAGCGGCTCCGCGGGATTATGGGGCTCGATCGCAGCTGGCGCGTCTGCGTCGTCGGCATTGGCCGGCTGGGCCAGGCGATCCTCGAGTACGATGGCTTCGCGCCGCAGGGGTTCCATACAGTCGCAGCCTTCGATGCCGGACCCGAAGTCGCCGGCAGGACGATCCACGGCATCGACGTGCAGGCCATGGACGACCTGGAAGCATCCCTCAGGCGGGAGCCGGTCGACATCGCGGTGGTGGCCGTGCCCGCGAGCGCCGCGCAGGATGTCGTAGACCGCCTCGTTGCCAGCGGCCTGCGTGCGATCCTGAACTACGCGCCGATCTCGGCGCACGTGCCCGCGGGAGTCTCGATCCGCCAGATCGACCCCGTTGTGATGATGCAGGGCATGACCTACCACCTGAAAGAACTGGATGCGGGCTAGCGGGCGTCCCCGTCCGGCTCGGCCAGTCGCGCCTGCGCGAACCAGCGTTCGACGGCGGCGGACGAGCGCAGCCGCACGAAGCGGATGTGCGCCCAGCGAGAGTCCGCCATCGCCTGGGCGTAGCGGCGGCGGCGGCGGCGATGGCTCTTCAGCGTCCACCAGATGAGCGACTGGTCCCACGGCAGGAGGTGCGGCCAGAAGCGCTCGCGGCTATGGCCCCAGAGCAGCTCACTCCTCCGCCAGCGTCGCCAGGAGCGCGCGACCGTGCGCCGCAGCGTGACGTGCAGGGGAAGGTCGAGCCAGACGATCGTACCGGCAGCCGCGAGCGTGAGGTCGCCGAGACTGCTCTGGTAGTTACCATCCATCGCCCAGCCCGGCTCGGCGATCGCCTCGCGGACGAGCTGCCTGAGCCGGTCCCGCGGGACCTCGGTCCAGCCGGGGGCCCAGCTGAGGGCGTCGATCTCGATGTGGCGGAGACCGAAGCGCTCCGCGAGAGCGGCAGCCAGCGTGGTCTTCCCCGAGCAGCTGTCGCCCACCACGAGGATGTTGGGGGCGGCAAGAGAGATCTCGGCGGGGGGATTCAGGGGCATGCAGCGGTTCTCCAGCGGGATCAGTGGCTGGACTGGGAGAAGAGGCCCACGAGCTGCTCCTCCTCGGTGGGAAGGCTGCGCGCAATGATCTCCAGGTGGTCAAGGGCGAATGCGGCGCCGACCGCGACGCATTCGAGCGGGCTGTCGGCGACGTAGCAGGGCACGCCCGTCTCTTGCGTGAGGAGCTCATCGAAGTGGCGGAGCAGGGCGCCGCCGCCGGTGAGCACGATGCCGCGGTCGATGACATCGGCGGCGAGCTCCGGCGGGGTGCGTTCGAGCACGCTGCGCACGGCCTGGATGATCTGGCCGAGCGAGTCCTGGATGGCCTGCGCGACTTCGTCGCTGTTGAGAGTAATCGTCTTGGGCAGGCCGCTGAGCTGGTCTCGCCCCCGCACCTGCGCCGTGAGATCCTCGGCGAGGGGCATGGCCGAGCCGATCGCGATCTTGATCTCCTCGGCGGTGCTCTCACCGATCAGGAGGTTGTGGCGGCGGCGCACGAACGCCTGGATAGCCTCGTCGATGCGGTCGCCGGCGACGCGCACGGACTCGCTGACGACGATGCCGTAGAGGGAGATGATGGCGGCTTCCGTGCGCCCGCCGCCGATGTTTACGATCATGTTGCCGCGGGGCGTGCCCACGGGAACGCTCGCGCCGAGGGCGGCGGCAAGGGGCTCGGGGACGAGATGGGCGGGGCGGCGCGCGCCCGCCTGCTCGGTGGCGTCGCGAACGGCGCGCTGCTCGACGCTGGTAACGCCCGCCGGCACCGTCACCATGATCTCGGGGCGGATCAGGTTGAAGCGTCCCGTCACGACGCCGATGAAGTAGCGCATCATCGCCTCGGTCGTCAGGTAATCGGCGATCACGCCTTCGCGCATCGGGCGGATGATGCTGAGCGCGCCGGGCGTGCGACCCTGCATCAGGCGCGCCGCGGCGCCCACGGCGATGAGAGCGTTATCACGGTTATGTCGCGCGACCACGGAAGGCTCGTTCACGACGATGCCCTGCCCCTGCACGAACACGAGGATGTTCGCGGTGCCGAGGTCGATGCCCGCCCGCGTGTTCGAGAGGAAGCCGAAGGCCATCGCGCCTACACCCGCTCGATTTCGACGCCGAGCGCCTGCAGCTTCTCGTCGAGCCGCTCGTACTTGCGATCGAGGTGGTGTATCTCGTCGATCACCGTCGTGCCACTCGCAACCAGGGCGGCGAGGAGCACGGCGGCACCCGCGCGTATATCGAGCGCGTGCAGGGGCACGCCATGCAGGGGGGTGGGGCCGCTGACGATGGCGGAGGAGCCCGTGCTCACGATCTCGGCGCCCAGCTTGCGGAGTTCGCCCACGTAGAGCATGCGGTTGTCGAACACGCGCTCGTAGATGACGGAGACGCCCTCTGCCTGCGTGAGCAGCGCGGCCAGCGGGGCGTGCAGGTCGGTGGCGAGCCCGGGATAGGGCAGCGCCTGGAAGCTCACGGGGGAGAGCCGCGGACCGGCGGCGACGCGCACCGAGCCCTCGCGCATCTCCACAGTGGCGCCAATCGCACGAAGCTTGCTGAGAAGCGCGTCCATGACCTCCACGGGCGCCTCCACCACCTCGACATCGCCCCCCGTCATGGCGGCGGCGATGGCGAAGGTGCCGGCCTCGATGCGGTCGGGGGGGAGCGTGAAAGTCGCGCCGTGCAGGCGTTCGACCCCCTCGACGGTCATTATCTGCGTGCCCGCGCCGGCGATGCGCGCGCCCATCTCATTGAGCAGTCGAGCGAGTGTCTGCACTTCCGGCTCGGTGGCGGCGTTGACGATGGTGGTCTGGCCCCTGGCAAGCGCCGCCGCCAGCATGATGTTATTCGTGCCCGAGACGGAGGGGTAGTCCATGAAGACGCGCGTGCCCGTGAGACCCTGAGGGGCGCGTGCCTGGTAGAACTCGCCAGAGCGACTGATGGTCGCGCCCATCGCCTCAAAGCCGAAGAGGTGCACATCGACGGGGCGCTGGCCGATCACGTCGCCCCCGGGATGCGGCAGCGAGGCGAAACCGTGGCGAGCGAGGAGCGGGCCCAGCACCTGGAATGAGGCGCGGTTCTCGGTGATGAGCTCGCTCGGCGCCTGCAGGGTGCGCACGCCAGCACCGCTGATCGCAACGCGGTCGGGCACCGTCCGCTCGACGCTCGCGCCGAGGCTGCTGAGCAGTGCGCCGAGCGAGTCGATGTCGGAGATGGCGGGGACGTTGTCGAGTACGACGGTCTCGTCCGTGAGGAGACCGGCGCACATGGCGGTCAGCGCCGCATTCGCTGCGCCGGAGATACGTACGGAGCCGCTGAGGACAGCGCCGCCGCGCACTTTGTAGCGGGAGTCACGTCCACGCTGGGGGGACATACACTCAGTATGGGGACAGGCAGAAGGCTGCGGCAACAGGCGGCCACCCGAACACGCCGTGGCAGTCAGGCGGCTGACCCTCGCGTCAGCCGCCTATGCTGCCCTGGGAGGCACGTGATGACGGACATCCGGGCCCTGTTTCACAGCGTTCCACGTCGGGGATCTTGCTGCCTCGGTGCGCTTCTATCGCGACGGCCTCGGCATCAACCTGCAACCGAACGAGAACCCGCGTCACGGGGAGACCTCGTGGCACGACCCATACTTCCACTTCGCCTTTTTTCCGGTAGAGGCCCGGCGCGAGCCCGCGCCCGGCCTCTTCGTCGAGGACCTGGAGGCTGCGCACGAAAGGCTCGTCGCGAAAGGCGGGGAAGTGGAGAAGGAGGCCTGGGGGCGGGAGGCCCGCTACCGCTACTGCGACCCGGACGGGAACCTCATCAGCTCCACCGAGTGAATAACGCACGACACGCAGGGGCGCTGAAGGAAGGCTAGCCGCCGGGCATGGGCGGGCCCGGACGGCGGCGGCGGCGCTCGGCCACGCGCAGGCGCAGGAGCGCGCGCTGCATCGCCGCCTGGGCGCGCGCGAGGTCGGCGGTGCTCACGCCCTCCTCGTGGATATCGCGCAGGCGCTCCTCGGCGCGCGTGCGGGCCTTCTCCGCGCGGTCCACATCGATGTCTTCGGCAGCCTCGGCGACGTCAGCCAGCACCGTGACGTGGTTACTGTGCACTTCGAGGAAGCCGCCGGAGATTGCGAACGAGGACTCGCTGGAGCCGCGCCGGAAGACGAGCTCGCCGAAGTCGAGCGTGGTCATGAGCGGGGCGTGGCGGGGCAGGATCGCGAGCTGGCCCTCGCTGCCGGGCGCGATGAGTACATCGACCGCCTCCTCGGTGCGGACGACGCGCTCGGCCGTAACAATCTCGATGAAGAGTGGCACTTACGCCTCCTCGCTCGTCCGGCGGCCTTCCTCCACCGCCTCCTCGATGCCGCCCTTCATGTAGAACGCCTGCTCGGGGAGCCCGTCGTGCTGGCCGTCGAGGATCTCCTTGAAGCCGCGCACGGTCTCGCGGATGGAGACGTAGCGGCCCTCGCGTCCCGTAAAGACCTCGCCCACGAAGAAGGGCTGGGTGAGGAAGCGCTGTAGCTTGCGCGCGCGCGCGACGACGAGCTTGTCCTCATCGGAAAGCTCGTCGATGCCGAGGATGGCGATGATGTCCTGGAGGTCCTTGTAGCGCTGCAGCACGCTCTGCACGTCGCGCGCGACCTCGTAGTGCTCCTCGCCAACGATGCGGGGTTCGAGCGCGCGAGAGAAGGAGACGAGCGGATCCATGGCGGGGTAGAGCGCCTGCTCGGAGAGCGAACGGTCCAGCGCGACGACGGCGTCGAGGTGTCCGAAGGTGGTGGCCACGCCCGGGTCGGTGTAGTCGTCGGCGGGCACGTAGATGGCCTGGAATGAGGTGATTGAGCCCTTCTTCGTGGAGGTGATGCGCTCCTGCAGATCGCCCATCTCCGTGGAGAGGGTGGGCTGGTAGCCCACGGCGGAGGGCATACGCCCGAGGAGCGCGGAGACCTCCATGCCCGCAAGTGTGTAGCGGTAGATGTTGTCGACGAAGAAGAGGACGTCCTGCGACTGCTCGTCGCGGAAATACTCAGCCATGGTGAGGCCACTGAGCGCGACGCGCAGGCGTACGCCGGGGGGCTCGTTCATCTGGCCAAAGACCATGGACATACGCGGGAGGACACCTGACTCCCTCATCTCGTTCCAGAGATCGTTGCCCTCGCGCGAGCGCTCGCCCACGCCCGCGAAAACGGAGAAGCCACCGTGCTCGCGGGCGATGTTCGAGATGAGCTCCTGGATGATGACGGTCTTGCCAACGCCGGCGCCACCGTAGAGGCCGACCTTGCCGCCGCGCACAAGGGGGGAGATCAGGTCGATCACCTTGATGCCCGTCTCTAGGATGGAGGGCTGCGTCTCCAGATTCTCGAAGGAGGGCGGCTCGCGGTGGATGGGCCAGTGGGGGGCGTCTTCGGGAGCGGGAAGGTCGTCAATGGGGTCGCCGAGAACGTTGAACATGCGCCCCAGCGCGTGCTCCCCCACGGGTACCGCGATCGGCTCACCCGTATCGACGGCGGCCATGCCACGGGTGAGGCCGTCGGTCGAGTCCATCGCCAGCGCCCGCACCCAGTTATTGCCAACGTGCTGCTGCACCTCGACGATGAGGCTGGAGCCGTCGCCACGGTCGATGCGGAGCGCGTTGTAGATGGGCGGCAGCCGGTCGGGCGGGAACTCGACGTCAATCACAGTGCCGATAATCTGGGCGATGCGGCCTTCAGCGGCGTTGGCGGTAACCATGATGGGGCTCCTCCGGCTTGTTCAGGATTTGGCACGGAAGCGCGCGAGGCGCTCCGCGAGTTCGGGGCCCGCGCCGGGGCTGGTGCGACGCTCGAAGGCGAGCCCTTCGGCACAGATGCGGTCCTGACCCTCGTTCAGGAGGCGGCCAGCCTTCGTGCCCAGATAGCGCTTGTACCGGTCGAGGGTGAAGGTGATGTCGTCCCCGGCGAGCAGCGCGCCCACCGTCCCGTAGTAGAGGGGCTCGCCCTCGGCGAGCACGCCATCCACGTGGAAGACCTTCGCCGCGAAGGGGGGAGCATCAGCCACTGACGGCCTCGGCGCCACCCACGATGTCGAGCAACTCGGTGGTGACCTGCTCCTGGCGGGCTTTGTTGTAGGTGAGCGTGAGCTCGCGTTCGATCTCGTTGGCGTTGTCGGTCGCGTTCTTCATGGCGACCATGCGCGCGGACTGCTCCGAGGCTGCTGATTCGAGGATGGCAGCGTGCACCTGCATCTCCACGTAGCGCGGCAGGAGGCGCTCGAAGACGAGACCCGGGCTGGGCTCGAAGAGGTACTCCTGGCGCAGCGCCGCCGCCCCCGCCTCATCCGCGGCGGCGGGGGGCTCTACGGGGAGGAGCCGGCGAACGATGGGGCGCTGGTTCACCGTGTTCACGAACTCGGCGAAGCTGATGAAGACCTGGTCGACCTCCCCCGCGAGGTAGTCGTCCATCACGAGCCGCGCAATGACGCTCGTCTCGGTGAGCGCGGGGTAGTCGCTGAGGTCGGTGAACTCGGCAGCGACGTTCGCGCGGGCGCGCACGAAGAAGTCGCGACCCTTGCGCCCGACGGCAACGATGGAGGTGGGCTGTTCTGCCGCATTCACGAAGCTGCCGGCGGTGCCGTTGAGGTTGGCGTTGAGGGCGCCGCAGAGGCCGCGGTCGGGCGTGATGTGGAGAATGCCGACGGTCTCGACGGGGCGCTGGACGAGGAAGGGGTGGGAGTCCTCGCCGTCGCCGGGGGCGGTGGCCGCGAGGGAGGAGAGGACGAGCTGGATCTTCTCCGCGTAGGGGCGGCCCTCGGTGGCACGCTCCTGCGCGCGGCGCATCTTCGAAGCGGCCACGAGCTGGAGCGCGTTCGTGATCTTGGCCGTGTTGCGGACCGACCCGATGCGACGGCGCAGCTGCTGGATGGTGGGCATGGCTCCCCCTAGTAGGGGACCGCCTCCTTGAATTCCGTGACGGCGGCGCGCAGCTCGCCGTCAAGCTCGTCGCTGATCTCGCGTTCCGCCTCGAGGCGTTCGACCAGATCGGGCTTGTTGCTGGCGAGGAAGCTCACGAAGGCGGACTCGAAGCTGGTGATCTTCTCCACGGGCACATCGTCAAGCAGACCCTGCGTGAGGGCGAAGATGACGGCGACCTCGTCGGCGAGGCGCAGGGGAACGAACTGCGCCTGCTTGAGCACTTCGTTGGCGCGCAGGCCGCGTTCGAGCTGGCTCTGCGTGGCGGCATCGAGGTCGCTCGTACCGAACTGGGCGAAGGCCTGCAGCTCGCGGAACTGGGCGTGGTCGCCTTTGAGCCGCCCCGCGACCGAGCGCATCGCGCGCGTCTGCGCGGCCCCGCCCACGCGGCTCACCGAGAGGCCCACGTTGAGCGCGGGGCGGATGCCCGCGTTGAAGAGGTCCGGCTCCAGATAGATCTGGCCATCGGTGATGGAGATGACGTTGGTGGGGATGTAGGCGGAGACGTCGTTCGCCTGCGTCTCGATGACAGGCAGGGCCGTGAGCGATCCCCCTGCCTGCAGCTTGGCGGCGCGTTCCAGCAGGCGGCTGTGGAGGTAGAACACATCGCCCGGGTAGGCCTCGCGGCCTGGCGGGCGGCGCAGCAGCAACGAGATCTGGCGGTAGCCCCAGGCGTGCTTGCTCAGGTCGTCGTAGATGATGAGGGCGTCGCGCCCGCTCTCCATGATCTCCTCGCCCATGGCGCAGCCTGCGTAGGGCGCGAGGTACTGCAGCGCAGCGGATTCTGAGGCGTTGGCGGCGACGATGATGGTGTGCTCCATGGCCCCGTGCTCTTCGAGCTGGCCCAGCACCTGGGCGACCTTGCCCGCCTTCTGGCCGATGGCCACGTAGATGCAGACGAGGTCGCCGCCCTTCTGGTTGATGATGGTGTCGAGGGCGATGGCGCTCTTGCCTGTCGAGCGGTCGCCGATGATGAGCTCGCGCTGGCCGCGCCCGATCGGGATCATGGCGTCGATCGCCTTGATGCCCGTCTGCACGGGGGTATCGACGCCCTGGCGCAGGGTGACGCCCGGGGCGATGCGCTCGACCGGGCGCGTCTTCGTCGTGCCGATCGGGCCTTTGCCGTCGATGGGGGTACCGAGCGCATCGACGACGCGACCGATGAGTTCATCGCCGACGGGCACCTCGATGATGCGCCCCGTAGCACGCACCTCGTCGCCTTCCCTGATGCTCTCGTAGTCGCCGAGGACGACAGCGCTGACGGATTCCTCCTCGAGGTTGAGAGCAAGGCCCATGGTGCCGTTGGGGAATTCGAGCAGCTCCGAGTACCTGGCGTTGGCGAGCCCGTGGGCGCGGGCCACGCCGTCGCCGGCCTCGATGACGACGCCCACATCAGTGGCGACGGACGGGGCCTCGAACTGCTCGATCTGCTCGCGGAGGATGGATGCGATCTCTTCGGCGCGAACGGCCATGCTTGCTTCCTCGTGCTCTCTCGCGCGCCCTAGCGGACGCCGCTCAGCTGCTGGCGCATCCGCCGCAGGCGGGTGCGCACACTGCCATCGATGAGATGATCCTGGATGCGGAGGACGACGCCGCCGACGATGCCGGAATCGGTGTGCGCGGTGGCGGTGATCTGCTTCCCCAAGGCCTCGCCCAGGCGCCGCTCAATGGCGGAGACCTGCTCTGGCTGGAGGGGAACGGCGGTCGTGATCTCGGCCTGCGCGAGCCCTTCGTGCTCATCGGCGAGGCGGTTGAAGGCGTTCGCGATCGCCCGCGCCTCGGCGGTGCGCCCTTTGGCGATCAGCAGCCGCGCAAGGTTGGCGGCGAGGGGCGCCGTGTCGAGCACGCGTGCGACCGCCGCCTGTCGCTCGGCCACAGACACACGCGGGCTGGCGAACCAGGCAGCCGCGTCCGATTCTGCGAGCGCCGTGGCGATATCGTCGAGATCGCCACGCCACTGCGTGATCGCGCCGCCATCGCGGGCGATGGCGAACGCCGCCTGGGCATAGCGCCGGGCGGCCTGTATGTCGGCCATCTAGCCGCGCTCCCCCATATCGGACTCCGCAAGCGCCTCTTCAATGATGCGCTGGTGCGCCTCACCGTCGAGCGACTGGCGGATGACGCGCTCGGCGGCGCTCACGGTGATCTCCGCGAACTCGGCGCGGAGATCGGCGATCGCGCGATCGCGCTCCAGCTGGATCTCCTGGCGCGAGCGCTGGGCGGCAGCCTCACGGTCGCGCTCGGCCTGGTCGCGCGCTTCGTCCTGGACGCGCGAGGCGACCTGCTGCGCGTTGGCCACGATCTCCTGGCCCTGGCCACGCGCCTCGTCGAGCTGGGCCTGGATCTGCGCCTGCGCATCGGAGGCTTCAGCGCGGGCCGCCTCCGCCGCTCCCAGCCCCTCGGCGATGCGCTTCCGGCGATCGTCGAGCATGCGCAGGACCGGCTTGTAGAGGGTGAAGCGCAGGATCAGGAGCAGGACGATAAAGTTCACGATCTGCGCGAGCAGCTGCGGCAGGTTGATACCCAGCGCGGTAAAGGCTTCGCCCATGAAGTTCCCTCGCTTCAGCGATTCACATTCGCCGCCACTAGATGACGAACGCGATGATGATCGCCGTGAGCAGGGCGTAGATGCCGATCGCCTCGGCGAAGGCGACGCCCAGGATCATGTTCGTCTGGATGGCCGCGCGGGCTTCGGGGTTGCGCCCGAGCGCCTCCATCGCATGGCTGACGAGCATGCCGATGCCGATGCCGGGACCGAGGGCGCCAAGGCCCATCGCGAGGCCGGCGCCGATCGCCTTGGCCCCGTCGGCATCGAGCGCGAGCAGGAAGAGAAGGTCGAGTGCTCCCATGGTCGGTATATCCTCCTGTGTGTCCTCCCCGCCTCCGCGGGGGGCAATTGTCGGGGAGCGGGGCTACTGCCCCAGGCTCTCCCGGGATTCCATGTCGTGGCCGCCCGCTTCGCCCTGGTGGCCGCCGTCCTCCTCGTCGTGGTGCTCGACCGCCATCACGGCGAACACCAGCGTGAGGAGCGCGAAGACCGTGGCCTGGATGAGGCCGACGAACAGCTCGAGACCGTAGATGATATCGACAACGAGGAACGGCAGCAGGAAGGTGAGCATGAGGATGAGCACCTCCCCCGCGAAGATGTTGCCGAAGAGCCTGAAGGCGAAGCTGATGATGCGGATGAACTCCGAGAGCAGCTCGAGGATGCCTACGAAGGCGGGGATCACCCCGCTGAAGTTGAAGAACTTCTTCAGGTAGCCCAGCCCCAGCGACTGCAGGCCCCAGAACTCGATCATCACGAACGCGATAAGGGCCAGCGCGATCGTGTTGTTCACGTCGCTGTAGACGGAGCGGAAGAAGGGAACGATGAGTGCCAGCTTCTGGCCACGGAACTCGACCCCCGCGACCGTGAGCTCGTCGCCGAGGAGGGCGCTGGACACGCCGTGGTGGCCGTCGCCACCGGCTTCAGGCGTGAGCAGGAGGGGGGCGTCGGGCGTGGCTGCGAGCGCTCCCACCGCCGCCCGTAGCATGGGCGCAGTCACCTCGATCGCGCCGTGGCCGCCATCCGCGCCGAACTCCTCGGGATCGAAGCTGGTGAACGTTTCCGCGAGAAAGACGACGTACCGATCGAGGGCCGCAGCGGGCTCGACCGGCGCCACTTCCGTAGCGCCGAGTTCGAAGTGAGCATCACCGGCATTCGGCTTCACGAACCCGATGCCGGTGTCGTCCACTAGCCAGCCGCGGGAGGGTTCGATGTCTTCGATGAAGGCTTCGTGCTCTTCGTGGTGGTGCTCGATCTCGTGGAAGATGTGGTGCCCTACGTCTTCCGTCTTGCCGATCGCGTTGAAGAACGGGAGGAGACCCGTCCAGTTCGAAAGCAGGATGAAGATGAAAAGAGTCGCGATCACGGGGAAGAACCGGCGGGCGTTCTTCGCGCCGGCGATGTCCTCCATCTGTCCCACAAGGAACTCAATGGCGGATTCGAGGAAGTTCTGGGCGCCGGAGGGAATCAGCTTCATCGCGCGCGTGGCGAGGAACGAGCCGACGATGAGGATGAGCATCGCCATCCAGGCGGAGATGAGCGTGTTCGAGATATTGAGAGGGCCCACCTTTGTGATGATCTCGGCAGGGACGATGATCTCGGGCTGCGGGCCGCGCGCGACGATGAGGCCGATGGCCACAAAGGCGATCACCGCCACAATGG
Organism: Tepidiformaceae bacterium; assembly: GCA_963422605.2. Classification (GTDB taxonomy): domain Bacteria; phylum Chloroflexota; class Dehalococcoidia; order Tepidiformales; family Tepidiformaceae; genus UBA2991. The sequence goes on along the minus strand of CAXXUF010000002.1, from coordinate 1,450,165 downwards.
CGCCGACGACGACGTAGAATTTTCTCATCGTGCGTTACGGGAGGCGCCATCCGCGCCATCACCAAAGCGTTTCATGAAGGGGAGCAGCATGCGTATCCCACCGCTGATAGCCAGCGTCAACCCGAGGATGATCCCCAAGAGGGTGAAGAGTGGTTCGATCCCGGTGAGGCCATCGAGCCAGCGGCCAAGCAGAACGCCGACGACAATGCAGGTTGCGAAGAACCAGCCCGCACCCATCAGGTAGGCGGTGGGAGCTACCCAACCGCTCCGTCCCGACCTCGTCATGACCGTGTTCAAACCGCGCGAATGATAGGGCGATTGTGAAGGGATGCGCAAGCGGAGCCCGGAACGGCCCCGCGAAGCGCGCCGCACCTAGCGCTGGGGATCATCGAATCCGCTCAGATCGAGCCCTTCGATGAAGTCCTTGAACGGCCCCAGGCGCTCCAGCTCAGCGGGATCGACCGGCTTCTCCGGCTCCCGTTCGCCGCTGCCCTCCTCCTCCTCCTCGCGGATGATCTCGCCGCCCTGATCGAGCACGGTCTCCTCGGCATAGATCGGCGCATCCGTACGCACGGCGAGGGAGATGGCGTCCGAGGGGCGCGCGTCGATCTCGACGGCGTCGCCGTTCACGTCCAGCACAATGCGGGCGTAGTAGGTATCCCGCGCGAGATCGTTCAGGAGGATGTAGCGCACGCTGGCGCCGAGCTGCTCGATCACGTTGCGGAGCAGGTCGTGCGTCTGCGGACGCGGCGGGGTGACGTCGTGGAGGCGCAGGGAGATGCTTTCCGCCTCGTAGGGGCCGATCCAGATCGTGAGGTAGCGGTCGGTGTCCTTCTCCCGAAGGATGGCGATGCGCTGGTAGCTGTTCAGCGAGAGCCGGATGCTCTCGATCGTCATCTCGCGCACGGTACCCACTCCAGCCGCCGAAGCGTCCAGCCCGATGATAGGAGGGCGCGGCGCAACGCGGCAAGACACCCCCCGGCACGGGCCCTCAGGATCGCAGGTTGATGGCGGCGGCGGTGGCGATGGCGGCGGCGAGGATTGCCATCACTGGCTGCACTCCGAGCCAGTCGCCGAGGGCGCCCGCGGCAAGCACGGGCAGCGAGGCCGCGAGCGCCGCCATCGCCCCCTGCGTGGCGAGCACGCGGCCCTGCAGTCCGAGCGCCACGCGATCGTTGAGGACCGTCTGGGCGGTGACGCTGACGATCGCGTAGGCGAAGCCGAGGGGAAGCACGAGGCCCATCGCGAGGAGCGCGCCGCCATCGAAGTTTCCGAGGCGGAAGTCGTTGAGCCACGCGAACGCGCCGTAGCCGCCGAGGAAGGACGCCTCCTCGTTCACGAAGGAGAGGGCGAGCAGCAGCGTGGCGAAGGCCGCGAAGCCGGCCGAGCTGAGGGCGCTGTGGGCGCCACGGCGCGCAAGCGGCCCGGCCACCCGCAAACCGAGGACCATGCCCACTGCGGCGGGCGTGAGTACGAGCGCACCAACCTCGAAGGACAGGTCAAGCATGTCGCGGATGTACAGGGGGATGAGGCCACCGAGGATGATGAGCGCCATCGCCAGCAGCGTGAGCTCGACGGCCGCGCGGTAGACAAAGGGGTCGGCGCGGATGGCGAGCCAGCCCGCCTTCCACCACGGGGGCTGGCCACCGCGCGGCGAGCCTGCCACCCCATCCGCGGGTGCTCTCTCCACGGGACCGATCAGAACGGCGTGGACGGCGGCCACGAGAAAGAGCACGGCGGCGACAGCGAAGAGCGCGTCCGCGCTCCCGAAGACGCGCAGCACGACCGGCGTGAGTACGGCGAAACCGGCGATCTGGGCGGCGCCCCCCACCGCCTGGCCGATGGCGTTCGCCCGCGCCAGCTCGCCACGCCTGACGAGCGCGGGGAGGATGGCCCCCTCCGCCGTGGAGACGAACTGCGTGCAGATCGCGAGCAGAACCGCGACCACGTAGAGGGAAGCAGCGCCGCCGCCGCCGCTGATGAAGCCAACGCAGACGGCGGCGCGGGCGACGTTGCCCGCAGCGACGATCAAGCGTCGCGGGAAGGTGTCGGCGGCGACGCCCGCGACGACGCCCGCGACCGTCGCCGGTACCACCAGCGCGAGCACGAGCAGACCTGTAAAGAACGAACGGCCCGTGGCTTCGAGCACAAGCAGGACCAGCCCGAGGTTGAGCGCGTTCTGGGCGACGCGCGAGGAGAAGCGCGTGAAGCTCAGACTGCGGAACGGGTGTTGGCGCAGGAGGGCCGCGGACGGCGGAGACGGCTCAGCGGCGCTCAAGGGGCGGCGGGGGCGGCAGCGACCCGCGCCTTCGCCCTCGCCTCGAAACGCCTGCGCTCGAGCAGCACATGACGCCTGCATTCGAGGCAGACGAGGCCGATGTCGGCGCCAGTTCGGTACACGCGCCACTCCCAGCCGCCGCAGGGGTGCCGCCGCCGCATCCGCCAGACATCGCCGACGGCCACCTCGACGCTCACGGAGCGGGGGCGTTGAGGGCGTCGCGCAGGGCGCGCGCCGCCGCCGCGGGGTCGGGCGCGTCCGCGATGCTGCGCGATGCACTCACGACGACGAGGCCGGGCTCACGACCGGCGGCGGCAGCGACCTCTGCGGGATCGCCGCCCTGCGCGCCAACGCCGGGCACGAGAATCGTCGCGCGAGGGGCCAGCGCGCGGATGCGGGCGAGCTCGCCGGGGGCCGTGGCGCCTGCGACGAGGCCCACGTTCGCGCCCCAACCGGGCGCCTCCCCGGCAATGCGCTCGTAGAGCGTCCGGCCCTCCGTGAGCGGCGCATTCTGGATCGTGGCGGCCCCTGGATTCGAGGTGCGGCAGAGCACGTAGACGCCACGGTCCTCATAGGCGAGGAACGGCTCGATCGCATCGCGCCCCAGGAGCGGGTTCACGGTCGCCGCGTCGAACCCCCAGACGTCGAAGAGCGCACGGGCGTAGGCGGCGGCGGTGTTGGCCATATCGCCGCGCTTGGCGTCGCCGATCACGGGGACGCCGTCGGGGATGGCGGCGAGCGTCGCTTCGAGCGCGCGCAGGCCGGGGATACCGAACTGCTCGTAGAAGGCGAGGTTGGGCTTGTAGCAGGCGGCGTACGGCGCGGTCGCCTCGATGATCGTGCGGTTGCGCGCGGCGACCTCCCCCAGGGGCAGGCTGGCGGGGGGATCGAGGCCGATGCAAACGAGGCTGCGCGCCTCCCTGCTACGGCGGGCGAGCCGCTCGACGTAGGGCGTCATGGGAGCGCCTCCGCTCCCCGCCCATGGGGGGCGAACCCCAGGGGGGGAAGCACAGCGAGGAAGGCGTCACGGTTCCCCGAGACGATGAGGTCGAGCGCGCCCTCGGCATCCGGCGGTGCCTCCAGGTCGAGCGTGGCGAGGAGGGCGGCGGCGCGCTTCGCCACCGCCTCACCCGTGCCAAGGACGGTCACGCCCGGGAACTCCTGCGTGATCGCGGGAGCGAGGAACTCGTAGTGCGTGCAGCCGAGCGCCACTATGTCCGCGCCTGCCTCGACGGCGCGCGCGAGGACGGCCCTCACGGCGGCGCGGGCCGCCTCGGACACGACCTCGCCGCGCTCGACCAGCGCGGCGAGGTCGTGTCCGACGACGCGGTCGATGACCACGCCCTCGCTGAACTCCTCCACGACACCGTCGTAGAGGTCGCCGTCGAAGGTGCCGGGCGTGGCGAGGACGGCGACGCGCCCGCTCCTGGAGGCGAGCGCCGCGGGCTTGACGCCCGGGACCATGCCCACGAAGGGCACATCGAACAGGTCGCGCAGCTCGGTGACGGCGGCGGCGGACGCGGTGTTGCAGGCGACGACGATGAGCTTCGCGCCGAGGTCGACAAGCCGCCGCGTGATGGCGAAGGCGCGCTTGCGCACCTCGGCGGGATCGCGGGGACCGTAGGGGAACCAGGCCGTATCGGCGAAATAGACCGCGCGCTCGCGCGGGGCGAGGCGCCGGAACTCACGGAGAACGCTCAGTCCGCCAACGCCGGAGTCGAACAGGCCGACCGGTCGCAGGTCCATCGCCAAGAGGATACGGCCTCGACCGCGCGGCGGCTGCGCGGGCGTGCGCCGCCCCCCGCGGGAGCGCATGATGCGCCTATGACGAGACGAATCGAGGTGGCGCTGCTGCCCGCGGAGGCGGCAGCGATCGAGGCGGATGCGTTCCTCGTGATCGACGTGCTGCGGGCGACGACGACGATCGCGGCGCTGTTCGCGGGCGGGCTCGCGGAGCTGCTCGTCCTCGATCGCCTCGAAGCCGCACGGGAGAGAGCGCGCGCGGAGGGGCGCATCCTCTTCGGGGAAGTCGGGGGGCTGCCGCCGGCGGGATTCGACCACGGCAACTCCCCTGCGGATGCTGCCACGCTGGCGCTCGACGGCCGGCGCGCGGCGCTGTTCACAACGAACGGCACGCGCGCTCTCTGCGGGGTGGCGGGACGGGGGGCGGTGGCCGCCGCTGCCTTCGCCAACGCGGCGGCGGCGGCGCGCTGGGCGGCGGGATTCGAGCGCGTGGCACTCGTGTGTGCGGGAGCGGCGGGCGGCGAACGCTTCGCCCTCGAGGACTTCGCCGCGGCGGCGCGACTCGTCCAGCTGATCGCGCGCGAGCGCCCGGGGGTCGAACTCGGCGACGCCGCAGGGCTGGCCGCCGAGGCGACCGGCTACGAGGACTGGATCGCACCCGGACTCCCCCAGCGCACTGGCCGCAGCGCACGCCTCGTGGCGGGCGCCAGGCACGCGCGCGCCCTCAAGGCGCTGGGGCTCACCGCCGACATCGCCTTCGCCGCGCGTGAGGATACTTCGCAGGCGCTGCCGCTCGTGGTGGAGCGCGGCGAGGGCTGGGCACTCCTCCGCGACGGGCGCTAGTCCAACGCCTCCCAGCGGCGACGCAGGTCCGCGAGCGCGGCGGCATCGGGGGCGCGGCCCGCATAGCGCGCATGCTCGAAGGCGGCGGTGATCTCATCGGTCACGTCGCGATGGAAAGCGTCGATGAGCACTGGCGCGAACTCGTGGGGAGTGCGGGAGGCGGCGCGGGGCGTCCCTGCCTGACGCGCGGATTCGAGGACTTCGAGGTAGAGGTGCACGACGCCCTCGCCGGAGGGCTCGCGGCGGTGCTCGCGGCGGAACAGGTTGCGGGCGGCCTCGCGCAGGTCACCGGCGAGGCCGCCGAGGCGCTCGGACTCCGCCTCCTGGCCTGCTTTCTCCCCGGCGCGCCGCCGCAGGCGCGCGAGCACGACAAGCGCGAGCGCTACGACCGCGAGGGCGAGGAAGAGCGCCCCCGCGGGAAGCGCGTATCGGGCAATGCGGAGCCAAAGGGACTCGCTGCCATCGTCGCCTGAGCCAGCCGCCCCCTCGCTCTCGAGAGGCGGTTCAGGGAGCTGTATCTGGTCGGATCCGTCACCATCGCCAAGGAGACTGAAGATGAATTCGAAGAAGATCGTGAGCAGCCATGCGAGCGGGAAGATGATCACCCACGTGAGGAGCCAGAAGACCCCCCGCAGAGCGGCGCTCACCGGAGGCGTGAGCAAATCGATCGCAGGTTCGAGCAGCACGCCCACGACGAGCACGCCAAGGGCGGCGAAGGCGGCTGTCCCCACGAGCAGCGTGAGCGTGACGCCGCCCGCACGGAGCCTGCCGATGCCGGCGCCGCCCTGCGCCAGCTGCGAACAGGCGAGCGCCACGAGCGCCACACCGTAGAAGACGGCGCCGCCACGGGCGACGATCTCGGCGGCGGCGCTGCCCGCTGTCAGGACGAGCACGAGGGTGACCAAGCCGAAGGGCAGGGCAAGGGAGCGGGGAGCGGATTCGAGCCAGACTTCGCCCCGCGCGCGCCACGCCGCCCGCGACCAGACGGCGAGCAGGAGCACAGCGCTCACGAGGACGGGCGGTATCCAGCCCTTGACCGTGCCTGTCTCGACGACAAAGTCGGCAGCCCAGCCGAAGTCCCAGAGAGCGAGGTCGTGGGCGTACTGAAGGCGGAGGGCGGCGTAGAGCACAAGTACCCCGAGCCCCGCGATCGCCTGGGGCTTCGCCTGCACTGCCGCCGCGAACCGGTCGAGCAGGGTGGGCGCGAGGTAGGCGATAAAAGCGATCGCGACGAAGCCCGGGGCGCTCACGAGCTCGTTGCGGGGCGCGGGGAAGATGCGCATGACGAGCTCGCCAGCAACATAGAGCGCGAGCGCCTCCGCGGCGAGCAGCGCGGCGACGGCGACGAACGCAATCACGCGATCACCTCGCTGGCCTCGAAGCGGCGGCCCGTGACCTGCACGGAGAGGCCGTCGAGCAGCGCGAGATCGACGCGATCGGAGGTGACGAGCACGGCAACGCGGTGGCCATCGGCCTGGAGGCGGCGTAGCGCCTCGGCGAGCTCGGCGGGGACGAGCGAGGCGGCGAGCACGAGCGTCGAGCCAAGCGGCAGGCGGCTCGATTCGCGGCGCAGGTGGCTCGCGAGATCACCCATCGTGAGCGGCTGCACCATCGCGAGCGCTTCGAGGATGCGCGGGAGCTGTGAGCGGGCGCGGGAGGGGGGGAGGCGCAAGGGGCGGTCCGAGTTCGGCAGCGAGCCGTTGGCGAGCAGGCCAGTGGCGAAACGGCGGCCCGCTCCCCAGACCGCGAGCGAAGCCGCCAGGGAGACGGTCCGCTCCAGCTCCTCCTTCAGGTACCCCTCCCAGGAGTGTTGGAGCGTGTCGATGTTGAGGAGTACGTAGAGCTGCTGCACCGCTGAGGGTTCGTAAACGCGCGACTGCAGCTCGCCCCGCCGCGCCGTCGCCTTCCAGTCGATGCGGCGCAGGGGATCGCCGGGCTCGTAGTCGCGAAGGCCGGCGATCCGGAGGGGGTCTTCGAAGATGCGGTTGCGGCCCTTCGCCTCGCCGAGGGGGCGGTCGGCAGGAAAGCCCAGGTCGTCGAGCGCGAACACGCGCGGGTAGGCGATGAAGCTCGCGGTTCCGGCGTCCTCCCAGTCGCGGGGGAAGATGCCGAGGAGGTCGGATGAGTGAAGCTGGGTGGGGCCGATCTGGAACTGGCCGCGCTCCTTCGCGCCGAGCCGCACGCGCCAGCGCCGCCGCTCATACCAGCCGAGGGCGCCCCGACGCGGTAGCCAGCTGAACCCGGGCGACGATGCCGCAACCTGCGCCTCGCCCTCCACCTCAAGCCCCTCGGCGAGAGCGAGGCGCAGGTTGAACCATGGGAGCGGCAGGATCTTGCGGTTCTCCAACTCCAGCCGCAGCTCGACCGTTTCGCCCTGAAAGACGCGCGACTCGCTGAGATCGTGGCGAACGTGCACCCGGGCGAAGAGGTAGCGCGCCCACCAGCGGCTGGCCATCCCCACGATGAGGACGACAACGCCGATACCGGTGATCATCGGCTGGCCCGTGCCGAACCCCACACCGATCAGGACGGGGCCCGCAAGCAGCCAGGCACCGCGAAAGGGCACGGGCTAGCGGCCCCGCCAGCGGCTGCGCGACGGCGGCATCAACGCCGCCGCCAGGGCGAGTCGCTGTCGAAGGCGGCCTCCGGTACAGGCGCAGGCGCAGCGGGAGCCGGGACGTGTGCCGGAGCGGCCGCCACGCCGTCTTCGATGGGCACGGGTACGCGCTCGAGGATTTCGGCGATGAGGTCCTCGACGCCGCGTCCGCGGAGGCGCGTCTGGGTGGAAAGGATGAGGCGGTGGGGGAGCACGTGCGGCGCCATCGCCTTGACGTCATCGGGAAGCGTGTAATCGCGCCCGCAGATGGCGGCGTAGGCGCGCGCGGCGCGGAAGAGGGCGAGGCTCGCGCGCGGGCTCGCGCCAAGCTCGAAGGCAGCCTCGTTGCGCGTCTCCCGCACGATCTGCACGGCGTAGCGCCGCACCGCCGGATCGACGTGCAGGCGCTGGAGCGCCGCCGCCAGCTGCAGGAGCCGCTCCGACGTCACCACGGGGCCAAGGTCGTCGAGCGGGTTCTCGTGCTCCAGGCGGACGAGGATCTCATCCTCGCCGTCCTCGTCGGGGTAGCCGAGATCGAGGCGCAGGAGGAAGCGATCGAGCTGCGCCTCAGGGAGAGGGAACGTGCCTTCGAGCTCGATCGGGTTCTGCGTGGCGATGACGAGGAAGGGGCGGGGCAGGAGCGTCGTTTCGCCCTCGACGGTGATCTGGCGCTCCTCCATCGCCTCCAGCATGGCTGCCTGCGTGCGCGGCGTCGCCCGGTTGACCTCGTCGGCGAGGACGATCTGGGCGATGAGCGGCCCCTCGCGGAAGGCGAACTCCTGCGCCTTCTGGTCGAAGTAGTGGATGCCCGTGATGTCCGAGGGCATGAGGTCGGGCGTAAACTGGATACGGCGAAAGGAGCAGCCGAGCGAACGTGCAATCGCCTTCGCGAGCGTCGTCTTGCCGGTGCCGGGCACGTCTTCGAGGAGGATGTGCCCTTCGCAGAGGAGCGCGACAAGCGCCAGCCGCACTACCTCACGCTTTCCCACAATCACACGCTCGACGCTCGCCTGCAGCTCGGCGGCGACGCCGTGGATCGTCTCAACCTCCTCGCGGGAGAGACGGCTCGTAACGCCCTCGGTCATGGAGACCTCCTGAGCGCCCGATGGTATGGGGCCGGAAGGTAGCTTGCGAATCGCCTTGCGCCCGCATGGCACACTGGGCCAGTGGGCGAGGTGCGCTCGATCGCGCTGGGAGACAACACCGTGCACCTCGTGCGGCGCGGCGGCGCGCGCATTCTCATCGACACGGGGCCCGACTACGCCGGCGCCTGGGAGGCACTCGGGGACGCGCTCGCGGGCGAACCACCCGACATGGTCGTGGTGACGCACGGCCACCACGACCACGCGGGCCTGGGCAAGCGCTGGCAGGAGGTGGGTGCGCCCGTCTGGGTGGGAGCGGCGGACGCGCCCCTGACCGCGCGTCCGCTCATGCAGTTGCCTGCCGAGGTCGCGGCCCTGCTGGCCTGGGCGGAAAGTACGGGCGCGCCGCCCGCCACGCTCGCGCACGTACGCGAACGGATCGCGGAGCGACGCGCGGCGGCCCTCCGCGCCGCACAGTCAGCGGCCTATCCCGCGGGCGCGCCCCGCTGGCCCACGGGGCTGCGCTACCCCCCGTTCGACGCTGACACGCTCGTTGTGGGTGACGCGGAGGTCGCGGGCGTCGAGCTGCTGGCGGCCCCCGGACACACGCCCGGCAACCTCGTGCTGGCAGTACGCGAGGAGGGCTGGCTCTTCTCCGGTGACCAGCTCCTGCCGGACGTCGACCCGCTGCCCGCCATCCAGTTCGTGGCGGAGGGCGAGCGGCTCACACGCTTTCGCACGCTGCCGCACTTCACCGCCTCGCTCGAACGGCTCGCGACAGGCGGCTTCACGCGCTGCTTCCCCGGACACGGCGAGCCCTTCGAGGGCACCGCCGAGGCCATCGCGGACGTGCTCGGGCGCATCAGGCGCCGCAGCGGGCGCGTGCGCGAGGCGCTCCGGCGGGCGGGCCCGGCGAGCGTCTACGATCTCTGCGCACGGCTCTACCCGCGCGCCACCGGGCGCCGCTTCTGGCAGACGGCGTCAAGCGTGCAAGGGCAGCTCGATCTGCTCGAAGCACGGGGCGAGGCGCGTGAGGAGGAGGGGCACTGGGTCGCGCACTAGCAAGGAATACACGGATGGCGGTCACCCGCGTGCCGCCCGACTCCCGCGAACGCCTATCATCTTCGCACCGGCGAACGCCGGGGTGGCGGAACTGGCAGACGCAGCGGACTTAAAATCCGTGGCCGCAAGGCATGAGGGTTCGAGTCACCAGGCGCGGCAGTCCAGGCGCGAGCATATGGCCCGCCCGTGATACTCCCGCGAATGTGGCAACGCGTGCTACCCTAGCACCCCATGTCCGAAACAGAGGCCACAAGCGCCCGCGACGAACCCATCGCAGTTATGGAGATTGCCGAGCCCCAGCCGGCGACCTTATGGGGTCAGGCGAGCGTATTTCGACTCCGAGGGGAGCGATCGGACGGATACTGGCCCGGGCGGTGAAGTGATCGCCAAGCGTCGCCTACTTCATGATGTTGGCTGACGACTTGATCGGCACTGCTGAGATGCTGATTCGCCAATCCATCCTGTGGGCCGGTCAATACGGCGCCCATGGCTCGCAAACCGAAATCGTGGAGCAGCTCACCGCGGCGATTGAAGACGGGCGATCTCGTGCGGAGGCCATCAGGCACAAGCGAGCAGAATCAGGAGAAGCTGATGTCGGTAACGGCTGAGAGCAGTGCCGTGTCTCAAGGGTCGCACAGGGTGGGAAACCCAGTGGTGCTCAGGCGACAGATCACACGCCACTCGATGCTCGCGTCCTGTCCACTCTCTACTTCGACGATCCACAGCAGCAGAATACTCATATCTTAGAGAGCAAGTCTCGTATCCTAGTTTGAGTAGCAAGGCCAGAGAGGGATCGAAGTGATACATCCTCCATATCTGATCCTGCCAACGAGGATTCATCCTGGAAGCACGGATCAGGCTCGTGTGGAAGCTGAGCGACGTGCGGGGGCTGCGCTCATTGAGGACTATGATGACCTGCGCGCCATCTTGCGCATCGTTCGCGCCGAGTGGGCAACCGCTGCGCCAGGTGGTCTCCTCATCACCGACCGCGGGCGGGATGTTGCGAGCCAGCTGTTCGTCGACCGGTGAACAAGCGCGAATTTGTCGGCGCTGCTGATACCTCGCTTGCCGACTGGCAACAGTCAGAGATCACGAAGAGGAAAGAAATCCAGCTCCGCATCATGCTCCACGGTGGCGCCCCTGAGCATTCCGAGCGGAAGGGATAGGGGCGCAGGGCCGTACGAAGCGAGAGCAGATTCGCGACGCGCTAGGAGGACATACCCTATGTCCGTGAGGTGGTACTCGCACTCGATCCGTCGCTAGAGCCTGAATTGTTCAATAGCTGTGCTGGCACAGTCGTACTGATTGAGCGGAACGCACAGCAGCGCGGAGCACGATTCGAACTCGTGCTACATGCCGGACAAAACGATGCGCCACAAAAACTGTTCGTGTTCATCCCCGATGGAGATCGTGTGCCTGAACTCCAAGGAGACGGGTTCTTCGCCACGCTCGTGCGAGATCGCGTGAAGCCACTTCACCAGTGGCGCTACTCAGACCGAGACTATGAACAGTGCCATCTCGTACAGAAGGCGCAAGACTTCGTTGAAGGACTGCGAATTGAGAAGGAAGGCGATATCCTTTCGCCCCCTCCCTAACCCGCGTCCAGCGCCGCCGACAGGCGCGCCTAGCGCTTAATGAACACGGAGCCGAGAACGCTGCCCCCCAGCTCCGGCTTCGTGTTCGGACGGCGGACTCATCCCGATGACCGGGAGCTAACCGCCATCACTTCTCCATCACTTCTATGGACACAACCTCCGCCTCGCCATTTGTGGTGTCAATGCCAAGCGGGCGCGGGCTACGCCCCCTGGAACTCGAAATCGGGTTCGTGGCCGAGATAGAGCTTGCCGATGGTCTCGTAGAGGGGGTGCGCGACCCAGCGGTGCGAGGCGCAGCCATGCGCGTCGCGGAGTTTGCGCTCGAGCGGACTGTACATCCGCGCGGCGGTGGTGCCCGCCGTGAAGGCAGGCGTTCGCGGCGAAGGTGCAGGCGAGGCGTGCCTTTTTTGTGATCGCGGCGCTGGGGTGCTCTGCGCCCGCGTGGAGCTCGTCCTCCACCTCGCGCATCGCCTCCATCACGAAGGCGCGCGCGGCTTGCACGGTCGCTTCGCACTCGCCCATGCGGTACTGGGCGATAGAGCGATCGCGGAGGGTGGAGGACGCCATCATCGGCGTCTTCGTCTGTGCCATCTCGGCAAAGGTGTTGAGGGCACCGCGTCCGACGCCCAGCGCCACGGCCGCCTTGTTGTAGGAGAGGCGCAGGGGCACGGGCATGCGGAACACAGGATTGGGGTAGAGGGCTGGCAGCTTCATCAGGTCCACGTCCAGCCACTTCTTCTCGATGATCGCGCCGTCGACCTTCACATCGTGGCTGCCGGAGCCGCGCAGGCCGGCGACATCCCAGGTATCCACGACCTCGAACTTCGAGCGGTTCACGAAGAACATCTTCATCCTGGGCATGCCCGCGGCCTCGTCCATGAGCGGGGCAGGGGCGTCTTCGCTCTCGTAGAGGGGGCAGGACATGAAGGCCCACTCGACCTGGTGGCAGCCGCTCTGGAAGGTGGTCTGGCCCCATATCTTGTAGCTGCCGTCGGGCTGTTCGACGGCCCTGCCGGGGACGGTGCCGGGGCCGCCGCCGCCACACATGATGACGCGCGGGTTTTCGAGGTAGACCTCGCGGGCGAGGTCGGTGGGCATGCCGCCGGCGGCCATAGCGTTGATCTCGGAGCCGATCATTACGTTCCAGCCAACGGAGGCGTCGATGGCAGAGATCGCTTCGAGCACCTCAATCGTCTCGGTCGAGCTGGCATCCTCGCCATCGAGCCCGGGGGGCAGGGTGAAGCGGAAGAGCCCCTCGTCGATGAGGATATCGACCGTCTCGTCGGGGAGGCGGCGCAGCTTCTGGGCTTCGTCGCCGCCCTCGCGAATCACCTGGGTGAGCTTGTGCACACGCTCGACGGGTGTGCCTTCGAGCGCCGTTGTCGGGGCTACTGCCACGGGGGCCTCCCTTGCCATTCTGAGGACAGGTTAGTGGCGTGAGTATACGCTATACGCACGCATGTACAGGCACAGGCTCCGTGCGCGAGGACACGGGTTGACGCAGCGGGCCGGCGGGCCTAGCGTGGAGGGGCATATTCCGGAACGGAATCTGCCGCCGGGGGGGCCGAAAGGCTGAGATCCGCGAGGACTACCCCAGGAACCTGAACTCGGTAATGCGAGCGTAGGGAAGCGGCGTGAACGCACAACCTTCGGCAGACGGTACCAGCCGGGCGCAGCCGTGCCGGGCGGAGACGCGCCTGCCGGACACGGGTTCGGCGAACGATCGCTGAGCGGGTATCGCGGCTCACCCTCACCCATCGCACGACCTCGTCAGGGCACTCCTCCGGCAGCGCAAGAAGGAGGAGTGCGCATGATCGTCGAACTGGAGTGCCTCGCGAGCCCCGCGGGCCCGCCCGAGGATCCCTACCGGCACATCGAGGCGGCCATCGCCGTCGTGCAGAGCTCGGGGCTGGCCTGTGAGGTGGGCGCGTTGGGCACGACCGTGGAGGGCGAGCCCGACGAGCTCTGGCCGCTGATGCGGCGGGTGCACGAAGCCTGCCTCGAGGCTGGCGCGGAGGGGCTCGTGACCGTGATCAAGGTCGAACAGACGGCTGGCGTCCCCCACCCGACCATCGCCAGCCTCACAGGCAAGTTCCGCGAGGGCGGCGATGGCTGAGGGCGCGCGACGGTGGCGTTGGGCGCTGGGCCGCCTGCTCCTGCTGGCGCGCGAATACGCGCCCGCGTTGCTGTTGCTGGTGGGGCTGGTGGGGCTGTGGGAGCTGCTGGTGGAGCTGCTCGACACGCGCCCCTGGATACTGCCCGCACCGAGCGTCATCTGGGCGGCGTTTCTGGAGAAGCGCGGCCTGCTGCCAGCCCACATCGAAGCCACCGCCATCGAGGCGACCGCTGGGCTGGGGGCGGCAGCCGCGGGAGGCATCGCCCTCGCCGTGCTGATCGCGAGTGTCCCGCTCGCGCGCCGTGTGCTGTACCCAATCATCGTCACCTCGCAGACGGTCCCGCCGATCGTGCTGGCGCCGCTCCTGATCGTCTGGGTCGGCATCGGCATGGAGTCCAAGCTCATCGTCGTCGCGCTCGTCGGGTTTTTCCCGATTGTGGTGAGCACGGTCGACGGGCTCGTCTCCGCAGATCGCGAGATGGTGGCGCTCATACGCAGCATGGGCGCAGGCAGGCTCGGGGAGCTGCGTCACGTGCTCATCCCCTCGGCCATCCCCGCGTTCTTCGCGGGCCTCAAGATCGCCGCCGCCTACGCGGTCATCGGGGCTGTCATCGCCGAGTGGGTCGCGGCCAGGGAGGGGCTGGGCATCTTCATCATCCGCTCCCAGGCCTCGTTCCGAATCGACCAGATCTTCGTCGCGATCGCCGTGATCGCGCTGCTCAGTATGGCCCTCTTCGGGGCGGTACATTTGCTGGCGAGGCTGGCCTCGCCCTGGAACTACGCCAACGACAGAGGAGAGAACAGCTCATGAGATACCTGAACAGACCGTTCCTGCTCATCCCCCTGCTGCTTCTGGCGGCGGGGTTCACCGCAGTGGCCTGTGGCGACGACGGCCCCGGCGAGCGCAGGAGCGCCACCTTCATGCTGGCCTGGACGCCGAACACGAACTACGCGGGCGTCTACATCGCCAAGGCGAAGGGCTGGTACGCGGACGCCGGGCTCGACGTGGAGATCATCGAGCCCGGCGCGGGCGGCGTCATTCAGGCCGTCGGCACCGGCGCCGCCCACTTCGGCACGTCCCAGCAGGAGGACGTGATTCCCGCGCGCACGCAGGGAATACCCGTTGTCTCCATCGCGGCCATCATCGAACACAACACATCGAGCCTGATCGCCCTCGGCGACGAGGGTATCGCACGCCCGCGTGATCTGGCCGGCAAGGTCTACGGTGGCTTCGGCGGCGCGATCGAGGAGCCCCTGATCTCGGCGCTCGTAGCCTGCGACGGGGGCGATCCGGAGGCCGTGGAGTACGGCTTCGTCGGCAACGTCGACTACCTCGTGGGCATGCAGGAGGACCACTACGACTTCGTCTGGATCTTCGATGGCTGGGACGGCATCCGCTACACGGATCTGCTGGGCGAGAACATCTCGTTCATCCGCTTCATCGACCATACCGACTGCATCCCCGACTGGTACACACCCGTGGTCGTCACGAGCGAAGCGCTGATCGCGGACGATCCCGAGCTGGTCGAGGACTTCATGGAGGCGACCGTGCGGGGCTACCGCCATGCGATCGAGAACCCCTCGGAGGCGGCGGACATCCTGCTGGCAGCCGTGCCCGAGCTCGATGAGGCGCTGGTGCGCGCGAGTGCCGCATACCTCGCCAGCCGCTACGTGACCGATCCCGACGACTGGGGGCGCCAGAGTCTCGACGTCTGGACCCGCTTCGAGCGCTTCCTGCTGGAGTCAGGGGTGACGGAATCGGCGATCGATGTGGAGGCGGCCTTCACGAACGACTTCCTTCCCTGAGGGAGGCGCCATGAGCGACACGGCCATCGCCATCCGCGGGCTGCGGCACACGTTTGCGGGCGCGCGACCCGTGGAGGCGCTCGGCGGGATCGACCTCGAGGTGGCAGCGGGCAGCTTCGTGAGCCTGGTGGGGCCGAGCGGTTGCGGCAAGAGCACGCTGCTGCAGGTGCTTGCGGGGCTGCTGCGCCCTGATGCCGGTGAGGCCCTGATCGAGGGGCGCTCGGCATTGGGCCAGCCCGGGCTGGCCGCCTATATGCCCCAGAGCGCCCTGCTCCTGCCCTGGCGCAGGGCGCTCGGCAACGCTGTGCTCGGTGCGGAGATCGCGGGCCTGGGGCGGGCGCAGGCGCGCCTGCGCGCACGCGCCCTCTTCGAGCGATTCGGGCTGGCGGGGTTCGAGGAGAGCTGGCCCTCGCAGCTGAGCGGGGGCATGCGCCAGAGGCTGGCCCTGCTGCGCACTTTCCTCATGCCCCGTCACCTCCTGCTGCTGGACGAGCCCTTCGGGGCGCTCGACGCGATCACGCGGCGGGAGATGCACCAGTGGCTGCAGGAGGTCTGGAGCCGCGATGCGCGCACCGTCCTCTTCGTCACGCACGATGTGGAGGAGGCGCTCGTCCTCTCCGATGTCGTCTACGTGCTCACGCCGCGGCCCGCGCGGATGGCCGCGCGCGTCGCGATCGACTACCCGCGCCCGCGGCGTCCCATGATCGTCACCGGACCACAGTTCGTCGCGGACAAGGCACGCCTGCTTGCAGCACTCGACGCAGAGAGCGGCCAAGGGCGGGACAGCGCAAGGGTACCACGTGGCGGCGCGTGAACTCCGGCCTGTAGCCTTTGATACACAGAGCGTGACACACAGGGCGACCGGAGGGACGGCATGCCAGGCACTGTCATTGCGGTAAGCGCCATCAACGCGATCGGCCTCATCGCAGCAAGCGCCATCAACGCGATCGGCCTCATCGCAGTGAGCAGCGTGAACGCGATCGGCCTCATCGCGGTAAGCAGCGTGAACGCAGTGGGCCTCGTGGCGGTGGGGGGCCTGAATGCGGTTGGCTTTATCGCGATCAGCAACCTGAATGCGGTGGGATTCATCGCGATTGGGCGGCGTGCGAGTGGTGTTTTCGCCCTGTCGTATTCAGGGCAGGGCAAAGCTCACCATATGCTCTCGCCGAGCCGCCGCGATGCGGAAGCGGTGACGCTGTTCAGTCGCTGGTTTCCCGAGTGGATGCTGCCAAAGCAGAACGCCGCTTAGCCGGTTCGGGCGGAGACCGGGCGGTCCGCCGTGTAGCATTCCGCGCAGAACAGAGCGCGGAGGCGAACATGGCAGCGGACGCCACGATGCGGGGCAAAACGGCCATCGCCGGCATCGGCGAGACGACCTACTACAAGCGGGGTCAGTCGCCTGATCCCGAGTTCAGGCTGGTGCTCGATGCGATCCGGCTCGCCGCAGACGACGCCGGCATCGACGTACGCGACATCGACGGCTTCGCCTCCTTCAGCAACGATCGCAACGATCCGCCGCGGCTGGCCGCCGCCCTTGGCACGAAGGATCTCACCTTCAGCAACATGTTCTGGGGCGGGGGTGGCGGTGGCGGCTCGGGCGCGGTCGCGAATGCGGTGGCGGCGGTAGTCGCGGGTTACTCGAAGTATGTGGTGGTCTACCGCGGGCTCGCACAGGGGCAGTTCGGGCGGTTCGGTCAGGGTCCGCGGACCCTGACGGCGCCCGGCGCGGCGGCGTTCACGGCGCCTTACGGGCTTATGTCGCCAGCGCAGTCCTTCGCCATGCGCATCCGGCGCTTCATGTACGAGCACGGCGCCGAACAGGGTGCGCTGCGGGCCATCTCGCTGGCCTCCTACCGGCACGCACAGTCGAACCCGCGCGCGGTCATGTACGGGCGCGAGCTGACGGAGGAGCTGTACGACAACTCGCGGCTGATCGTGGAGCCGTTCCACCTGTTCGATTGCTGCCAGGAGAACGATGGCGCCGCCGCCCTCATCGTGACCAGCGCGGAACGCGCCCGGGATATGTCGCACAGGCCTGCGTACGTTCTCGGTGCGGCGCAAGGCTCGGACCACCGCCAGGCGGCGACGGCGCACAATTCGCCCGACTACGCGACCTCCAACTTCAAGACGCTCGCACCGCGGCTCTACGCGATGGCAGGCGTGGGACCGGAGGACGTGGACGTGCTGCAGAGCTACGAGAACTTCACCGGGGGCGTACTCATGAGCATCGTCGAGCACGGCTTCTGCGAGCCGGACGAGGTGAACGAGTTCTTTACGCTCGAGCACTTCTCCGCGCCGGACGGGAAGTTGCCACTCAACACGAGCGGCGGCAACCTCGCCGAGTGCTACATGCACGGCCTCGAACTGGTGCACGAGGCCGTGCGCCAGGTGCGCGGCGACTCGACCTGCCAGGTGCCGGGCGCGAATATCTCGATGGTCACCTCCGGCCCGATGGTTCAGCCTGTGAGCGATCTCATCCTCGCCGCCGACCCGGGGACGGACTCGTGAGCGCGGAGGCACGCACCTACCTGCCGGAGGGTCTGCCCCGGCCTGCGCCCGCAGTCGACGGCCTCGGGGTGGAGTTCTGGGAGGCGGCGAAGCGCCACGAGCTGGCCGTCCAGCAGTGCCGCGCCTGCGAGGGCTTCCAGTGGGGGCCGGAGTGGATCTGCCATCGCTGCCACTCCTACGACCTCGCCTGGGCGCGCGTCTCGGGGCGGGGACGCATCTACAGCTGGGAGCGCGTCTGGCATCCTGTCCATCCGGCGCTGCAGGAGGCGACGCCCTACCTCGTCGTGCTCGTGGAGCTTCCCGATGCGGACAACGTGCGTATGGCAGGCAACCTGCTGGGGGAGCCATCGCAGGACGTGGTCATCGGCGCAGAGGTCGAGGCGGTCTTCGAGGACCACGGCGAGGGCGAGGATCGCTATACGCTCATCCAGTGGCGGGTGGACGGGTAGCAGGGATATGCGCGATATCAAGAGGTCCACGGAATGGTTGCGGTGCTGCGCGACGACGGCGACTTTGTGGAACTGGACGTGGGAGGGCCACCACCTCTATCTGGAGGAGGTGAGCTGGCTGGGCCCCGTGCCAGACGCTCCGCAGCCAACCCGTGGGTGATGGTGCCGGATATGGAGCGCTACCGGGAACTGGCACGGGAGGTGGGGGTACACGTGCTGCAGCCATCGCCGACAAGTATTACCGGCTTGCGCGGCTTCACTATCGCCGGCCCCGCCAGCTCCGGGGTGCGATCCGGCACGAGGCTGCAGGAACAGGGCTAGCGACGCTCAGGCGCGGGGCGCGTCGCGGGCGCCCCAGGCGTCCCAGTGGATGACCTCTTCCACGGGGGGGCGCGCGACGCGCTTGAAGTTGTCGTCGCCGGTGAAGTAGGCGACGGGGAAGAGGGTGGCCTGGCTGATGGTCTCGGGGATGGCGAGCAGCTCGGCGACCTCGTTCGCGTACTGCAGATGGATGGCCGTCCAGGCAGTGCCCAGGCCGCGCGTGCGCAGGGCCATCATGAGCGACCAGGCGGCGGGCAGGATCTGGCCGTAGAGGCTTGCCTGCGCGCCCTGCCCTTCGTTCTCCACGCGCCCCTCGATGCAAGGGATGATGAGCGCGGGGCAGCGGTGGAGGTTATCGGCGAGGTAGGCGATGACGGGGCGCATGGGGCGGCGGCGTTCGGCGGCGCCGGCGAAGCGGTAGAAGCCCTCGCGGTAGAGCCCACCAATGGCATCGCGCCTGGCCTGGTCCGTCACGACCAGAAAGTGCCAGGGCCGCGCTTCACCGCCGCCGGGCGCGGCCTGGATGGCGATCCCGATACACTCCTCGATGACCGCTGGTTCGACCGGCCGGTCGAAGTCGAGGCGGCGGCGCACAGAGCGCGTGGTCGTGAGCACGTGATCGACGCTGTCACGGTCGTAGGGCAGCGATGGGCCTTCGGCTGTCATCGGGAGCGCCATTCTGCCACGCCGCGGGGCGGGGATGGACAGCGCGTCCGCTCGCACCTTCGCGAGCAGGTGGCAGAATGGGCTGGCTTTGCGGACGCATGGGCCACCAGCGCCCGCGGACAGAGACGACGGCAAGGGGAGAACGACAGCCATGGATCGACTGAAGGATCGCGTTGCGATCGTGACGGGCGCGGGGCGCGGCATCGGCGCCTCCATCGCCAGGGCGATGGCCGCCGAGGGTGCCGCGGTTGTCGTGAACGACCTCGGGGGGAGCGTCGACGGCGAGGGTGCCGACGACGCACCTGCGCGAGAGGTCGTGCGCGAGATCGAGGCCGCCGGCGGGCGCGCGGTTGCCAGCTTCGATGATGTCTCGGACTACGACGCGGCGGAGCAGATCATCCGTACGGCGCTGAACGAATACGGACAGCTCGACGTGCTCGTGAACGTGGCGGGCATTTTGCGCGACCGCATGATCTTCAACATGACTGAGGCCGAGTGGGACGCTGTCATCGCGGTGCACCTGAAAGGCACGTTCAACACCTCGAAGTACGCCTCGATCTACTGGCGGCAGGAGCGCAAGGGGGACTACCGACTGATCAACTTCACCTCAGTCTCCGGCCTCTCGGGCGCGCCGGGGCAGCCGAACTACGCCGCCGCCAAGCTTGGCATCGTGGGGCTGACATACTCGTGCGCGAATGCGCTCGGGCGCTACGGCGTGACCTCGAATGCGATCAGCCCGGGCGCGGCCACGCGCATGGGCGACACCATACCGCCGGACCGTCGCCGCCAGCTGAGCGGGGCCGAAGCGCGCGCCGCCGAGGAGCGCCAGCGCGAGATGTCGCCCGACAACGTCGCACCGCCGGTCGTCTATCTCGCGAGCACGGAGTCGGGCTGGATCAACGGTCAGGTGATCGGCGCCTCCGGCTACCAGGTCTCGCTCTTCAACCAGCCGGAGGCTATCCGCCAGATTCAGGGCAAGGCACCGTGGAACGTTGAGGACATGTTCCAGCGCATGCCGGCGGTGTTCCGCCCGGCGATCGAGCGCCGGAACTTCTACGACCGTCAGCGCGAGAGCTGACGCGAGGGCGCGGGACATGACGAGCAGGACTGCGGTCGATCTCGCCGCCGTGCTCTTTGACTTCGGTGGGGTGCTCCTGCGGCAGGACTGGGCAGAGTACGAGGTCTTCGGCGAGCAGTACGGGCTGCCGCGAGGGGCGCTTCGCCGTGCGCTCTACGGCACCGCAGCCTGGCGTGCGCTGCAGACCGGCCGGGGCGACCGCGAGACCTGGGCGGCGGCAGCCATCGCCTCGCTGGGGGAACACTGCGGCGATCGCGCCGGGCCGCTCTTCCGCGAATGGCACGCCCGCCCCGTCGAGCGCCATGAGCCGAACATCGCGCTCGCCAGGATGTTGCGCGCGGCGGGCGTGCACATCGGGCTGCTGAGCAACGCCGCGCCGGACCTGCAGGAGCGGCTGGTCCCCCATTTCGGCGTCGACATCGACTGGCACGACTGCGTGATCTCGGGGCTGGTCGGCCTCGCGAAACCCGACCCCGCCATCTATCGGCTCGCCGCCGAGCGCATCGGTGTGCCCGTGGCGGGCTGCTTCTTCATCGACGACCTCGCCGAGAACGTCGAGGCCGCACGCGCAACGGGCATGGGCGGGCATCACTTCCAGGGCGACTACGGCGCCCTCCAGGCGGCCCTGCGCGCGGCGGGCTATCACTGGCACGGACGGTAGCGTGACGGGGCTCCGCTAGCCGAAGCGGATGCTGTCCCCGAGGTGGCGGCCCGGCGGCTGCGAGCGCTCGCGCGCCATCTGGAGGACGAGCAGCAACGGCGCGAAACGGCCCACAGTCATGGCGGCGATCAGGAGCGCGCGCTCGGTGGGGCCCGCCGCCTCCGTGAGGCCCGCCGTCCAGCCCGCGAGGCTGAGCGCGGAGACACCCTCGAAGAGCGCATCGAGGGGGGCGCCCTCGGAAGCCGCGATCAAGCCCGCGACGAGTGCGGCGGCGGCCATCCCGAACAGGAACGCGCTGGCGAAGGCCCGCTGGAAGGTGTCCGCCGGGAGTTCGCGGCCCAGCAGCGAGAGCCGTTCCCGTCCGCGCAGGGCGGCAACGAGCCCCGCCGCCAGCACGGAGACAGCCCCCACTTTCAGCCCGCCGCTCACGGAGCCCGCCGCCCCCCCGATCGCCATCAGGCCGGTGGCCAGCACCTTGCTCTCCTCGCGGAGGGCAGCTGTGTCGAGCGTCGTGAGCCCGGTGGTGCGCATGGCCGACTCGAAGAGGGCGAGGAAGGGCCGCCGCCAGGCCGGCTCGGCGCCGAGCGTGGCGCCGTTCGCCCACTCGCCGGCGAGCAGGAGCGTGCCCCCTGCGAGCAGCACCACCGCCATCGCCAGGACGGCGACGCGGCTATCGAAGGGCAGGCGGCGGAATGAGCGCCGCGAGGCGTAGAGCGCGACTGGCAGAGGTCCGATGCCGCCGAGGAAGGCGAGCACGCCCGTGAGAGCGAGCACGGGCAGGTCGTCCGCGAAGGCGCCGTAGCCTCCCCCAGCGAGGGCGAAACCCGCGTTGTTGAAGGCGCTGACGGCGTGGAAGGGCCCCCACCAGAGCGCGCGCTCCGCGGGCACGCCCGCCCCCAGCAGCATGAGCAAGAGCGCGGCGGCGCCCAGCGCCTGTACGCTCAGGGCGGCGGCGAGGACGGTACGCACCACGGCCCAGACCTCGCCCCGGCCGGGAGTGCCCCGGAAGACGCGTCGCAGCTCCGGATCGCGCAGGGCGAACCGCCTCCCCAGCAGCCAGAGGAGCACGCTCGCCCCCACCAGGTACAGGAGACCACCGAGCGCGATGACAGCGGCGATCGCGCCTTCGCCCAGGAGCGTCCAGTGCTCCTGCGTCTCCACCGGCGTGAGGCCGGTTAGCGTAGCCGCGGAGACCGCCGTGAAGAACGCATCGGCGGCGCTGGTTCCAGCGGTGGAGGCGGCGGGCGCGAGCAGGACGAGCGTACCGGCTGCGATCAGCAGGACGAAGCCGCCCGCGAGCGTCACTGCGCCAACCCGCGGCCAGCGGGCCCAGGCGAGGACGCGGCTGAGCGCGGGCGAGGGGCGGACGGAGTGCAGGACGGCCACACGTCCGGCAGGGGGCCGGTCCCCGACAGGCGGGCGAGCCGTTACCATCACGGCAGTCTGAGATCGGCCTGCTGGCGGGGTCAATCGGCGGCGGCCAGGACACGAGGAGGAGCGCGATGCCGGTGATTCTGGGCGAAGGCGATTTTCGCTACGAGGTCGTGGAGGGCTGGGAGCGGCTACCCGAGGGCGTGAGCTTGCGGGAGACGCCCGGCGTGGCCGTCAACGCGCGCGACGAGGTTTTCCTCCTCACGCGCAACACGAGCTACCCCATCATGGTGTTCGACCGCGAGGGGCGCTTCCTGCGCAGCTTCGGCGAGGGCGTCTTCGACGCGCGCACGCACGGCCTCTTCATCGGCGCGGACGGCGATATCTGGTGCGTCGACGACGGCACACACGCGATCACGAAGTGGTCGCAGGCGGGCGAGCTGCTGCTCACGCTCGGGGGCGAGCCCGCGCCCCGCTGGAGCGGCCAGCCCTTCAACCGCCCCACACACGCCGCCGTCTCCCCCGTGAGCGGCGACCTCTTCGTCACCGACGGCTACGGCAACGCGCGTGTCCACCGCTACACGGCAGCGGGTGAGCACGTGCTCTCCTGGGGCGGTCCCGGCATCGACGCGGGGCAATTCATCCGCCCCCACAACGTGGCCGTGGACGAGGAGGAGCGCGTCTACGTGGCCGACCGCGAGTGCCACCGCGTGCAGGTGTTTGATGCCGAAGGACGCTTCCTCGAGATGTGGAACAACATCCACCGCCCCGACGGGCTCGTCATCGGCCCCGACGGGCTCGTCTATATCGGCGAGCTGAACGGGATGGACGGGATGGAGGGCTGCCCCGGCCTGGGCCACCGCCTGAGCATCCTCACACGCGGGGGCGACCTCCTCGCGCGCTTCGGCGACGAGGCCGAGGGCGAAGCCCCCGGCCAGTTCATCGCACCCCACGGCGTGGCCGTGGACTCGCGCGGCGACATCTACGTGGGCGAGGTCTCCTACAGCATCCGCGGCCGCACGCTCGACCCGCCCCGCGAACTCAAAAGCTTCACGAAACTGCGCCGCCTCTAGGGAGGACCGGGGTACCCCACCCCTCGCACGGAACTACAAGCGTGCTGCTACTGAAAGCAAAATTAGCAGCACGCCGCCCCGGCGAGCGGTCCGCTACTGGAGGGCGGAGTGGGGGGTGGGGATGAGGCGACGGACGACGATGCCCTCGCGAGCCATCATCTCCGGAATCTGCGGGCCGATCTCGTTCTTCCACTCGTCGCTCTGGTAGACGGCCTCATACTGCGCTTCGCGCTCCGCCTCGTCGCGGAAGCGGCGGATCCAGATGTAGACCGACTCGTCCGCCTCGTCGGTGAAGCTGCCGAGGATGACCATGCCCTTCGACGCCTGGAAGGGGATGATCGTGTCTTCCATGAACTCTACCCAGCGCGCTTGCTGGCCCGGCTTGATCTGGTACTGACGCAGCTCGAAGAGCATGACTCGCCTCCGTGGGATATTGGGATTGGCGAGGCGAAGTCTACGCATTCGTGGCGAGGGAAGTGGCGCACGGCGGCTTCAGCGCGCCTTCGTGATTGTCATCACGAGGTGGGGCGGCTACGATCGGGCTGCTTCTCCACGGAGGACTGACTGCATGGCGTACGGCACGGGCATCGCGCGGGGGATGGGCCTCACGCTGCGGCAGCTGTTCAAGCCGGTGAGCACTATCGAGTACCCGGAGGTCTCGCGGCCGGTGCCCGTGAACGCGCGCACGAACCTGCTCTGGTTCGAGGAGCGCTGCACGGGCTGCAGCACCTGCGCCCAGGCATGCCCCGACGGCTGCATCCTTGTCGCCACCAGCCAGGACGCCGAGGGCCGCCGCAACATCGACCGCTACGAGATCGACTTCCGCATCTGCATGTACTGCGGGCTCTGCACGGAGGCCTGCCCCTACGAAGCGATCCAGCCGGGCGGGCCGCTCGATGACGCGGTCACGGACTTCGATGAGATGTACCGCGACAAGCATGCCCTCAGCAGGATGGCGCAGTCGTTCCTCAATCGGAACGAAAACACCTACCCGAACGGCATGAAGGCGCCTGCTCCCGACGCCGACTTCCACCGGCTCTAGACGATGGCGACGATCACGGCGAACGGCCGCGCGATCGAGGCTCCCGAGGGCGCGCCGCTCGTCGAGGTGCTCAAGAACAACGGCGTCTACATGTCGAACCTCTGCTACGTGGACGGGCTCAAGCCGTACGCGGGCTGCCGTACCTGCCTGGTCGACATCGAGGGGCCACCCGGGCTGCAGCTGGCCTGCACAAGTGTGGCGCAGGAGGGGCTGGTGGTGCGTACGGACACGGAGGAGGTGCAGGAGGCGCGGCGCGCGGTCCTCTCCGTGCTGATCTCGAACCACAGCGAGCGCTGCCTTACCTGCCACCGGCGTGAGCACTGCCACCCGGGTGACATCTGCCTGCGCGACGATGTGGTCACCCACCGCTGCCTCACCTGCTCGAAGAACTACCGCTGCGAGCTACAGGCGACCTGCGAAATGGTGGGGATGTCGGGCTACGAGCCCTGGGTGGGGGAGGAGCGAACCTTCTACCAGGCGCCGCAGCCGCCCGCCGACCGGGCCAACCCGTACATGGAGTTCGACCCGCAGATGTGCATCATCTGCACGCGTTGCCAGCGGGTCTGCGAAGAGAAGCGCCACACGAGCGCTATCACGCTTGGCGGGCGCGGCTTCGACCTGCAGATCACGTTCGGCGCGGGCGGCGCCATCGACGAGAGCAACTGCGACTTCAGCGGCGCCTGCATCGACGTCTGCCCCACAGCGGCGCTCATGGAGCACCCCAACAAATGGGTGGCGAAGCCGGACACGTGGACGACGACGACCTGCGACTCGTGCGCGGTCGGCTGCAGCATCCAGCTGGGCTCGCGCGAGGGCCGCGGCGTAATCGTGCGCCCCGGCCCGGGCAACCCCTTCGCCGGCGACCAGATCTGCGTGCGTGGGCGCTACCACTATGATTCCCTCAAGCCACGTGAGCGGCTCTCCCGCCACCTCGTGCGGCGCGGCGTGATCCAGGCACCCGCCACCCTCGAGGATGCGGCCAGTGAGGCCGCCCGCGTGCTGCGCGAAGCCGCCGCCAAAGGCCGCGTGGGTGTGCTCGTGGGCGGAACTGTCACGAACGAGGAGGCGTACCTGGCGCGCCTGATCGCCCGCGAAGCGTTCGACGCCACCGCCGATAGCCCCCTTGGGCCGGTGATGCGCGCGGCCAGGGAGGCGCTGGAGGCGCGCCTGGGCACGTGGCGCATGGCCACGGACATGACGCGCATCCCGACAGCGAAAGCGATCGTCGTCGTTGCCGACGACCTCGAAGAGAGCCACAACGTGCTCAGCGTACGCGTGAAGGACGCAGCCGCGCGCGAGAACGCCACCCTCGTCGTCATCGGGGCGCTGCGCAGCGAACTCGTCGATTTCGCCACGCACTGGATCCGGCCCCCCGCCGGCGAGGAAGGGCAGGCCGCCGCCGCCCTCGCCCTTGCCCTGCGTGGCGAGACTCCCGCCAGCGAGGCCATCGCCGGTGCGGCGGAGGCACTACGCGGCAGCGAGGACGCCATCGTCATCTGCGCACCCAACCCCGTCTCGCCCGCGATCGCGGGGGCGATGGCGGGCGGGGCCGCGAATCTCGCGGTCGTGCTCCACGGCGCTGCCGCCTCGGACCACCTCGTGATCGCGCCGCCGGAGGTGAACACGCACGGGCTGCTCGACGCGGGTGTGGCGGTGGAGGGTGACGGCGACCCGCTCGACGGCCTGAGCGGCCTGCTCGTGGTGCGCGATGACCCCACGATGCGCCTGCCCACCGCCGCCGTCTCGCTCGACCGCCTTGACGCGCTCGTGGTCATCGATAACGTGGCGCATGAAACGGCCAGGCGCGCGCACACCGTGCTGGCGGAGGGGCGCTCGTACGCCTCGCGCGGCACGTACACGCAGGGCGACTTTCGCGTGCAGCGGCTCGAACCGGCGATCGCGCCGGAGGGCGAGGCCGTGACCTGCTTCGCCGCGCTCTCGGCGCTGGCGAACACGCTCGGCGTCGAGGTTCCCGCCGACCCGGAGACGGCGCTCGCAGCCATCGCCCGCGAGACTCCCGCCTACCAACCTGCCGCCGACCTGATCATCGGCGAGGGCGTACGGCTGGAGGTCGCGCCGTCGGGGCAGGGGAGCATCGTGCCGGTGGCAGACGCTCCCGCCGGCGGCGAGGGGCTGCGCATCATCACCGGTCGCGACCAGTACACGGCGACCGACGCCGCTGCCCTGCGCCACCCCGAGGCGGAGAGGCTCCACCGCTACGACCGTATCCAGGTGAGCGAAGAGGACGCCGAGCGCCTCGGCATCGCCAGCGGCGACGAGATCGAGCTGGCAGATGGCGAACTGACGCTGCGCGCTCCCGCAACGGTCACGGACCGCGTGCCCGAGGGTGCGGTTTACGTATCTAGCCTGCTGCAGGGCGGCGCGGTCGTCGGGTTCTTCCGGAGCGCGGCGGTCCCGGCGGTGCGCGCCGGCGCCCCGGTTCGGGTCTGACCTCCCCCGACCGAGGGGCAGCGACCGCCATACACAGGGCTGATGGCACGGCTGGCGGGGCGGCAGGAGGCAAAACTGGGGGCCATCCGGCAGGCAGGGTATCTGGAGCTGGTTGAGGCAAGGGGTCCAGTGAGTTTTCGGAGGATCACCGAGCTGGCCGTATCGTGATGGCTACGGTGAAGTGATGGGCGCCCTCACCGGCTGTTTAGTATCTTCTTCTCAGAGGGTAAGCTCACGTCACCTTCGTTCGTGACGGAGCTCTATGGTATCCTTGTGCGCCAGCAGATGGATACAGGAGTATCGGAATGACAACCGAAGAGCCGATCGCCGATGAAATCGACAGCGAGGCGCTGTTCATGAAGAACTTCAACGAAATGATGGATGGGAGGCAAGAGATGGCGAACGATCCAGATTTCCTGAATGCCGTTGATAACCGCACGCTGAAGGAGGTTATCGAGAAAACACCTGTTGACCAGGACCTGAAGGACCTCACGCTCCTGTCGGTTCTGTTTGGGCAGGAGATGGCCAAGCGGCAGGTGCGCAAGGTGGGGGTGCGAAACCAAAAGGTTCGTAGCGCCATCGAGAAGGTCCACAGTAGCACGGTGTACCGTGCCACTGTGGACAAGTTTCCCCCCGACGTGGGCGGGACGGCCCGTGGTGAGGACACGGCGAGCTTCCAGATGCGGCGCTACTACCGCCCCTACGGCTGGAATCAGGACGAGGAGCTGGCTAACAGCGGCCCCGCCGCGTTCTACCGAATGATGACGACGCGCCGAAATAAGGCGATAGAAGGTATCCGCTTCGACATTAACAAGGACCTGTTTCTGGATGGATCGCGTACGCCGTACAGCCTTGACGGGCTGCAAGCGGCGATCGACGCTACGAATACGTACGGGGACATCGATCGCAGCACGAATCCCTTCTGGCAAGCACAGGAGATGCTGGTCAACGGTCCCTTCCAGGCGGAGGGGCCCAACTCACTACAGAAGCTGATTGACGATTGCTCGGTGGGGCAGGGGGCGGGGAGGCCAGATTCTGTCTGGGGCGATAAGGAAGTCTGGCATTCGTACAACAACCGGTTGGCCGCTACCGTTCGGACGAGTCAAAAGGAGATCGGGGACTGGCCCCTCAACGCGAAAAATGTCACGTTTGAGGGGATTCCGTTCTGCTGGACGCCTGCGAATCCGCCCGGCGAGATTTACGTCCTCAACAGCGACTACATCTACATGATCGTTCACAGTGGCAACAACATGCGGTGGACCCCAATGAAGCCTGCGGCGTCCAACCGGCCGTGGTCGTACATCGGGTATCTGAGCATCACGTGCCAGCTGGTCATTACGTCTCCTGTTCGGTTCGGTAAAATGCTGGGGGTAACGGCATGACGGCGATTCCTAACTATTCAGGGCGGCAGGGCTTCCGCCTCGGCTCTTTCTGGAAGAAAGCCGATGTGGACAGGCTGTACCACGCACAGGAGCCGGGGTTCAGGACGGGCGTGGGGGCGGACGGCAAGGAATACATGTGCGTCGAATTCGAGGCGCTCACCTCGGCGACGGACGGCGACGTTCTCTACTGGACCGACGTGGCGGCGGGGAAGGTCTCGAACCGTAGCTCTGGCAGCACCGGGATGGTTGCCGGGTGTCTGGTCATTCCGTCGGGCGTGTCAGCGCCTGTCACTGATGACCAGGGGTTCATCCAGATCAAGGGTGTATGCCGCATGCGAAAGGCAACCGCGCTGGCGGTTGCTGCGGGGAATGCGGCAACCGCTACTTCTGACGGAACCGTGACGGTTGCCGGCAGCGATCACTACGACGACGCGAACGACAACGTGGCCTTCGCGAGCGCTGCTTCTGACGAAACCATGACTGTTGCCGCCAGCAGCAACCCTGACAACGCGAACATCACCGGTCTGATGGTCGGGAGGGTCGCAGAGACGGTTGCGGCGAATGCGAGCGATGAGGTGGACGTGCTGCTCACGCTGGAGTGGGCCTGATGGCAGAGAAGCCTATCGGGCACGGTTCAAAACGTCTCCGATTCGGTTCGGTAAAATGATTGGGGTAACGGCATGACGGCGATTCCCAACCTGACAGGGCGACAGGGCTAGGGAGCCGTCTTCTCAGACGCTTTGAACCTTCGGGGGCGAAGATATCGGCTTGGGGCCAGGCCAGGCGCCACTGACTTCCTGGGAACCGGGGGGCCTTTGCTCTTCTTGGCCAGATTACTCCACCGCAGTGACGCACATGAGCAGGGAGAGGAACAACGATGACTGACGAGTCCGGCGGCTTCGTGGTCGCAGCGCAATCGCGCGAGGGCACGCCACTGAACGACGACTTCCGCTACGAGCGCGAGGCGCTCGATCCCATCGGCGCCACGATCCTCGAGATTCCGGCAAAGACAGACGCGGAATTCGCCGCCGCCGCGCACGAGGCCGACGCCGTCATCGCGCCGGGGCGGCGCATCACCGCCGATATCATCGCGGGACTCGACCGCTGCGTGGTGATCGGCCTCGGCAGCGTGGGCGCCGATACTGTCGACGTCGAGGCAGCGACGGAGGCGGGCATCGTCGTCACGAACGTGCCTGACGTGTTCATCGAGGAGGTCGCCGACCACACGGTTGCGCTGCTGCTGGCCGCCGCCCGCCGCCTGAAGCTGATGGACCGCCTCATGGGGGAAGGCAACTGGCGCGAGGCGCGGCCCGTCTTCCACGACATCCCCCGCCTCTGGGGGCAGACCGTGGGGCTCATCGCCTTCGGCAATATCGCGCGAGCGGTGGCGCGGCGCTGCCAGCCGTTCGGGCTGCGCGTGATCGCGTACGACCCCTACGTGAGCGAACTGACGATGACGGCGGAGGGCGTGGAGCCCGTGGGGTTTATGGAGATGCTCGAACGCGCTGACTTCGTCTCCATGCACGCGCCCCTGAACGCGGAGACGCGCCACCTGATGAGCGACGAGCACTTCGCCACGATGAAGCCCTCTGCCATCTTCGTGAACAACGGCCGCGGGCCCACGGTGGATGAGGCGGCGCTGATTCGGGCGCTGGAAACGGGCCGGATCGCGGGCGCCGCCCTCGACGTCTTCGAGGTCGAGCCCGCCAACGCGGAGAACCCCCTGCTTCACATGGACAACGTCATCGTGACGCCGCACGTGGCCTCGGCGACGGCGCGGATGATGCCGGAGACGCGTCGGCGTCTCGGACGCGAGATCGCGACGGCGCTGCAGGGACGCTGGCCGCGCAGCGCCGTCAACCCTGAGGTGCTGCCGCGCACAGCGCTGCATCGCTGGCAGCCCTACCCCATGGGCCGCGGCCCCAACCGCTAGCCGCCCAGCGCCGCGATTCGTTCGCGCAGCCCCGCCGCCCGCACGCCCGCCTGCGCCAGGCGATCGCGCTCGCCCTGCACGACAGCGGCGGGGGCGCGCTCCAGGAAGCGCTCGTTGCGCAGCTGGCGCTCGAGCCGCGCGATCTGGCCTTCCGACTCCGCCAGCTCGCGTTCCAGCCGCCCGCGTTCCGCCGCCCGGTCCACCTCGGGCAGCGCCAGCGCCACTTCGGTGCCGCCCACACGCGCGAAGGCGTACTCGCCCGCGGGCAGGTCCGCGCCCGCGCCGGTCACCAGCGGCTCGACCCGCGAGGTGAAGGCGGTCGCCGCGGCGGTCTCACGCAGCACATCCGCCTGTCCCGCAGCGCGCAGGTAGACGGTCGGGCGCGCGCCCGCCGCCACGCGCTTCTCCGCGCGCAGGTTGCGGATTGCGCGGTTCACCTCGATCACGTGGTCCATCGCCGCTTCCGCCGCTTCGTCCCGCCAGACGCCCGCGCTCTTCGGGAACGGGGCCACGATCAGCGCCACTGCGAAGTCGCCGTCGAGGCGCTCCCGCAGGCGGCCCCACAGCTCCTCCGTCACGAACGGCATCATGGGGTGCAGCAGGCGCAGGCCGTGATCGAGCGCGTGCGCGAGCACCGCCAACGGGCGCTCGTCGCCCTCCCGCAGCCGCACCTTGCTCATCTCCACGTACCAGTCGGCGAGCTCATTCCAGATAAAGCCCTGGATTCGCCGCCCCGCCTCGCCGAGCTGGTAGGCCGTCAGCAGGGAATCCACCTCCCCCTCCAGCCCCTCCAGGCGTGAGAGCAGCCAGCGGTCCTCGAGCGCAAGCATCTCCCGGTCCGCGGCGAGGGGCCGCCGTATGTGCCGCCCCTCCATCTGCATCAGCACGTAGCGGGCAGTGTTCCAGAGCTTGTTGGCGAAGTTGCGCGCCGCCGCCATGCGCTCCTCGCTGTACTTCATGTCCTGCCCGAGCGTCGACGCCGTCAGCAGGGCGAAGCGGAAGGCATCCGCGCCGTAGACGCCCGCCGCGACCAACGGGTCGACGACGTTGCCGCGCGACTTCGCCATCTTCTCGCCGTTCGCGTCGCGAATGAGCCCGTGGAAGAGCACCGTGCGGAACGGAATGTCGCCGTCGGGTGCATGCGCGCGCATGTTGTAGAGCCCGAACATCACCATCCTGGCGGACCAGAAGAACATGATGTCGTAGCCCATCTGCATATCCGTGGTCGGGTAGAAGTAGCGCAGGTCCTCGCTGTCGTCGGGCCAGCCGAGGTCCGCGTGGGGCGCCAGCGCCGAGGAGAACCACGTATCGAGCACATCCTCGTCCTGCCGCAGCTCCGCGCTGCCGCAGACGGGGCAGGCGGCAGGGTCGTCGATCGCGACGATCGTCTCCCCGCAGGCGCAGTACCAGACCGGGATCTGGTGCCCCCACCAGATCTGGCGGCTGATGCACCAGTCGCGCATGTTATCGGTCCAGTTCAGGAAGGTGCGCGCCAGCCGCGCGGGCACGATGCGGATGCGCCCCTCCCGCACGGCCGCCGCCGCCGCGCCCGCCAGCGAGACACCGGGGCGATATTCCTTGTTCACTGCCACCCACCACTGCTCGCCGGGCAGGGGCTCGATGACCGCGTCGCAGCGACTGCAGCGCCCCACGCTGTGTGTGTAGGGCTCGGTACGTTCGAGGAAGCCGCCGTCCTCCAGGTCGCTCACGATCGCGGCGCGCGCTTCCGCCACTTCCATCCCGGCGTACGGACCCGCCTCCTCGTTCATGCGCCCGTCGGGCCCGATCGCCACGATCGCGTCGAGGTCGTGGCGCTGCCCGATCTCCCAGTCGAGGGGATCGTGCCCGGGCGTCACCTTGAGGGCACCCGTGCCGAACTCCGGCCGGATCGCCTCGTCGGCCACCACGGGCAGCTCGCGCCCCACTACGGGCAAGAGCACCGTGCGTCCGATCCTGTCCTCGTAGCGCGCGTCCTCGGGGTGTACGGCCACGCCTGTGTCCGCCACCATCGTCTCCGGCCGCACGGTGGCGACCGACAGCGCATCGGGGAGCGCCATACCGCCCTCCCCCACCACCGGATAGCGCACGTAGTAGAGGCTCGCCTCCTCCTCCGCGTAGTCAACTTCGAGGTCGCTCAGGGCCGTGCCGCAGCGCGGGCACCAGTTGATCATCCGCAGCCCACGGTAGATCAGCCCGTCGCGGTAGAGGTTCACGAATGTGGTGCGCACGGCCCGCACGACCCGGGGGTCGAGCGTGAACACGTCGCGGCTCCAGTCCGCGCTCGCGCCGAGCTTGCGGTGCTGCTCGTAGATGCGCGGGCGCAGCTTCCGCACCCATTGCCAGGTACGCGCCGCGAACGCCTCCCGCCCCAGGTCGCGCCGGTCGATCCCCTCTTTCAGCAGCTCGCGCTCGATCACGTTCTGCGTGGCGATGCCGGCGTGGTCCTCACCCGGCAGCCACAGCGCAGGCTGGCCCTGCATGCGGTGCCAGCGCACGAGCGTGTCCGTGATCGCGTCCTCCAGCCCGTGGCCGAGGTGGAGCTCGCCCGTGACGTTCGGCGGGGGCATCACGATGCTGTAGGGCGCCTCCCCGGGAACTACCCGTGCGCGGAAGTAGCCGCCCTCCTCCCAGAAGGCGTAGATGCGGTCCTCCACCTCGCGCGGCTCATAGGCGGAAGCGAGCCGCGTGCTCGCCGGCGCGTCGCTCATCACAAACCCCTCGTGGCGGGAAGGGCCGCCCGTGGGCGGCCCTTCCCGTGAGTGTAGCAGCCGCCCACGAAGTGGCGAACGGCGGCGGACTGGTCGCCGCGAGCAGGGAGCGTCATCCGCCAACGCGGATGCTGGTGTAGCCTTCTGGAGCCTGCCACGGCCGACGGCCCAGTGAGGAGCGCTCCCGACGTGTCACGAGCGCGGTACTGTCTGGATTGCAGTCGGGAGATGGCCTCCGACTGTGTCATTGCAACCACTGCAGGCGGGGCCAGATGACGCGTCCGTATCCCGATGCGCTGGTCCGGGAGGTCCGCGAGCTGGCCGGGCAGGTCAGCTCGCTCTCCGCGCGGCTCACCCGGATCGAGGCCCTCCTGGGCGTCGGTGTCGGGCGCCCCGCCTCCGAACCCGCCGTAGCGGAACCGCCAGGCCCCGTCGAGCCGGAGGGCGTGAAGGTAACAGCCACCGCAACGGCGCGAGAGCCGGTCGCAACGCCCACTCCACCCGCCGTCTCCGCTCCACGACTGCAGATCGCACGACTGCAGATCGACTGGGAGCGTGTCGTGGGCCAGAACTGGTTCGCCATCATCGGCGTTGTAGCCTTGGCCATCGGCGTCGGGTTCTTCCTCAAGCTGGCCTTCGACAACCAGTGGATCGGCCCCACGGGGCGGGTGGTACTGGGGGTGGTGGCCGGGCTGGCCATGATCGCGACGGGCGAATACACGGCGCGTCGCGCCCCACCCTGGTCGCGGGCGGTGGCTGGCGGCGGCGTCGCCATCCTCTACCTGGCTATCTACGCATCCTTCGGCTTCTACGACCTGATCCCGCTCGTGCCCGCGCTAGTGTTCCTCGGTCTCGTGGTGGCCGT
Source organism: Tepidiformaceae bacterium (assembly GCA_963422605.2). GTDB lineage: Bacteria > Chloroflexota > Dehalococcoidia > Tepidiformales > Tepidiformaceae > UBA2991. The sequence continues at coordinate 1,416,536 of CAXXUF010000002.1, read as the reverse complement.
GGGCTGGGCCATCGCTATCAGGCACAACTCGCGCGTCGTCGCCTTTCTCGCGCTGTTCGGCGCGTTCCTCACGCCGGTGCTGCTCGGCGAGGAGCTGGGCGACCGCCTCTCCGTGGGGCTGGGCTACCTGCTGATCATCGACGCAGGGATCGTGGCGGTGGCCAGTGTCCGCGGCTGGCGCTGGTACACGCTCATCGGGATGGTGGCGTCCTACGCCCTGTTCGTCGCCTGGTTCGACCGCGTCGGGCAGGACGAGACCATCGCCGCCCAGCTTGGGCTCTCCGGCGTGTTCCTCATCTTCCTGGGGGCCTCGATCCTCTACAACATCCTGTGGCGGCGGCGGCCCGTTCACTTCGACATGACGCTGATCATGGTCAACGCCTTCGCGTTCTACGGCCTCACGTTCGGCATCATGTGGGAGCAGTACGAGGCGTGGTTCGGACTGATCTCCTTCCTGCTCGCGACCCTCCACGGGCTCGTGGCCCTCGCCGCGATGATCAGGCCGGGCGTCTCCCGCGTGATCCCGCTTCAGCTGAGCGCCACGGCCGTGGTCTTCCTGACCGTGGCCGCCCCCCTGCAATTCACGGGCGAATGGGTATCGGTGGCGTGGGCTGCGGAAGGCGCCGTCTTCGTGGGGCTGGGCGTTGTCGTGGGCAGCTGGCAGAGCCGTCTCGCGGGGCTGGCCGTGCTCACCTGCGCGGTTTTGCGCATCCTTGCCGTCGACACTGGATCGGTGGATGCGTCCGGGTTCACGCTGGTCCTGAACAGCAGGTTCCTGGCCTTTGCCTTCGGCATCGGGGCGCTCTACGCGGCCACCTGGTTGTATGGCTATGGCCTCCGGGCCGGGGCGCTGTACACGACCACCGCGTCGCACGGCTGGCGCGCCGATGCGGGCAAGGCGCTCGCGACACTGGAGGAGCAGCACGCTGCGAGGGCGCTGACGGGCGTCGCGCATCTGCTGACCCTCTGGATTCTCAGCGCTGAGGTGATCAGCTACTTCGACCGTCAGGCGCTGGAGGCCGCGGGCGAGGCCACCGAGGCGCAAGCCTTCCACCACATGCTCTCCACGGTGACAGTCCTGTGGGCCGTCTACGGCGCGCTGCTGATGGCCGTGGCGAGATGGCGGGGCGCGCACCTCCTCACCCTCGGCGGCCTGACCGTGATCGGGGGCGCCACGGCGAAGCTGCTGTTCATCGACACCTTCGTCATCGGCATCCCCGAGGGGAAGCACTGGATCATCCTGAACTACTACTTCCTCTCCTTCGTGGTCGTTATGGCCGGTATCGCGACGGTGGCCTGGGTGGAGAGGAGTTCGGGGAACCTCCCGGGGCAGTTCGCCTGGAGGAACAGGACGATCCTGGCTGTCACCGCCAATGCGGTCATTGTGTGGGTATCCACGGCGGAGGTGGTGCGCCTCTTCAACCACCGCGAACTCGTGGCCGGCGCCAGCTACGACGCCGGCCTGCACATGACCCTGACGCTCATGTGGACCGTCTACGCCGCGCTACTGATCTCGGCAGGCATCCTGAGCCGATCGCGACTGCTCCGCGTCATGGGGATCGTTCTGCTGGCAGCGCCAGTGGCAAAGCTCTTCACATTCGACATCTTCCTGCTCGATCGCGGCTACCGCGTGGGGGCGTTTGTCATTCTGGGAATGGTGCTGCTGGCCATGGGCCTCGCCTACCAGCACTACAGCGCGACCGTGAAGGGATTCTTCCGGAGCGACGGCGGTTCGGGCGCCGCGGGCCCCCTCGCTACAGCGTCTCCAGCCGCCGCCCCGCCTCCGCCAGCGTCTCATCCGACTTCGAGAAGGTGAAGCGCACGAAGCGCGACCCCGCCGCCGCGTCGTCGTAGAAGCTGGAGCCCGGTACCGGCGCCACCCCCGCCCGCTCGGTCAGGTGGAGCGCGAAGGCCGTGTCGTCGCCGGTGAAGCCGAGGTCGCCGAAGTCCGCCATCACGTAGTAGGCGCCCGCGGGCGTGGGGCAGGCGAATCCCGCCTCGCGGAGGGTGGCCAGCAGGCGGTTGCGCTTCCCTTCGTACATGGCCCGCAGCTCGGGGTAGTAGGACTCGCCCTGCTCGATGGCGACTGCGCCCGCCTGTTGCAGTGGCGCGGGCGCCCCCACCGTGAGGAAGTCGTGCACCTTGCGCACGGCCTCACTCAGGTGCGGGGGCGCGACCACGTAGCCGAGGCGCCAGCCGGTGATACTGAACGTCTTGGAGAGCCCGCTGATCGTCACCGTGCGCTCGTACATCCCCGGGAGCGTTGCCATGGGGACGTGCGCACGCCCGTCGAAGAGGATGTGCTCGTAGATCTCGTCGGTGAAGCAGAGGCAGTCGAACTCCTGACAGAGAGACGCGATACGGGCGAGCTCCTCGCGGCCGAACACCTTGCCGCTGGGGTTGTTGGGCGAGTTCACGATGATCGCCTTCGTGCGCGGCCCGAACGCTGCCCGCAGCTCGTCGGGGTCGAAGGTGAAGTCCGCTCCCCGCAGCGTCACGAAGCGCAGTGCAGCGCCACTCATGGCCGCATCGGGCACGTAGTTTTCGTAGAACGGCTCGAAGACGATGACCTCGTCGTCCGCCTCCACGAACGCCAGCATCGCCGCCATCATCGCCTCGGTTGCGCCGCAGGTGACTGTCACTTCGCGTTCAGGGTCGACGTCGAGGCCGTAGTGGCACCGCACTTTCGCGGCGATGGCGGCACGCAGCCGCGGATCGCCCCAGGTGATCGCGTACTGGTTCACGTCCGCCTCGATCGCCTCGACGGCGGCACGTTTCACGAACTCGGGCGCGGGAAAGTCGGGGAAGCCCTGCGCGAGGTTGATCGCGCCGTGCGCGAACGAGAGCCGCGTCATCTCGCGGATGACCGACTCCGAGAATACCGACGTCCGAGACGCGATCAGCGGCCGTTGGGGCATGGCCTGCGATTCTACGGGCCGGCCGCGAATATGCTCCCCGGCAAGCGGCAGGGGCTCATAGTTGAAAGACGCTCATGCGCGATACTGCGCCTCGGGACAAGCCCGGGCGCCGTAAGTCTGCCGGTTCGGGCGTCGCGGTCGCGGCTAGCCGAGGAGGATGGCGAGCGCCGCTTCGGTGTCGCGCAGGTCGGGGAGAACGAAATCGGCACCGCTCTCGCGCAGGGTGTCCTCGTCATAGGCGCCGGTGGCGACGGTGAGAGCGTACGCGCCGACGGTATGCGCCGCGGCTACATCGTGGGGAGTGTCGCCGATGACGATCGGACTGACGGAGGCGCCGTTCAGCCCCGCCTCCCGCGAGAGCGCCTCGATGGCGGTAGCGACGACCTCCGCGCGATCAACGGAGGCGTCGCCGAAGCCACCAGCGCGGAAGCGCTCCCAGAGGCCGAAATGGCGGAGCTTGAGCTCGGCGCCGCGGGCGACGTTGCCGGTGGCGAGCCCGAGCGCGGCGCCAGCCTGATCGAGGGCGTCGAGCAGATCGACAACGCCATCGAGGATGCGGCCATCGTGGCCGTGGAGCGCTTCCGGCAGGCGCGCAAGGTAGGCGGTGATCATGCGCTCGATGGTGGCCTGGTCGGGGGAAACGCCGGTGCGCGCGATCGCGTCCGAGAAGATGGCGCGGTCGGTGCGGCCATCGATGGGGATGCCCTCGAGGGGCGCGGCGAGGCCGAACGCGGCGGCGAAGGCAGCGGCTATGGCATGGCGGCCAGCACCACCGCTGGCGATGAGCGTGCCGTCGATATCAAAGAGAAGCGGATGCACCGCTGCCAGTGTAACTTGTGAGCCCCGTAGGGCCAGCTCGCGGGGCGGGGCGCGCTTTGGCAGAGTTGCAAGCGTGGGCGTCCTGGCGGAAGTGCGGACGTTGGTCGAGCGCGCGGCGGCGGCGCGGCTGATCCTGGACGGCCTGATCGCCGCCGTGCCCGCGGACTACTGGGAGCGGCACGGCGGCGACGCCTGGACGGCGCTCGACCATGTACGGCACATCGCAACGATCGACGTGATTACCGTAGAGCTGGCGGCAGCGCAGGTGGGAAAAGTGCTATGGGTAGGCGGGACGCGCGACGCGGAGGTGCTCGAAGCGCGGCGGGAGGCGCTCATTGCGGGCGTGCGCGGGCAGGGGCTCAGCGAGCTGCGGGCGACCATGCGCCGCTCGCGGGAGGCAGCGGTGGAGGCCGTCCTCGCGCTGTCGCCCGCGGGGCTGGAGCGGGAGGTACGGATCGCGGGCGGCACCACGCCCTGGGGAGAGCCGCGCGCCTTCACGCTGCGCACCTGGCTCGCGCACTGGGCCGCGCACGACGGTGAACACGAGCGCGCCATCCGGCGGGTGATCGAGACGCCTCCCGACACGGGCGCGCTCACGCTGGCGGCGGCGCGGGGACGCCGCCGCGGGAGGGCGCACTGAGCCCCAGCGTCACGCCCACGACGATCAGCGGGCCGCCGATGAGGACGCCCGTCGGGGGCGTCTCGCCGAGCACCGGGATGGCGAAGAGCGTCGCCAACAGCGGTTCGCCGAGGATCGCGAGGCCCACGGTGACGACGCGCAGGTGTCCGAGCGCCCAGTTGAGGGCCGTATGCCCGATCGCCTGCGGAATGAGCGCGAGCAGCACGATGAACGCCCACGCCTCGCCCCCGAAGCCGCCGAGGGAGGGCCGCACGACAAGCACGGCAAGCCAGAGCGCAACCGCAGCGGCGGTGGTGACAGCGGCAGAGTAGGCGAGCGCGCCCGTCTCGTGACGAGTGCCGCGGCGGATCGTCTGGTAAGCGGCGACGAGGAGGGCCGCGAGCAGCGCGAGCAGGTCGCCCGCGAACGCCTCGACCCCGCGCGCGAGGTCGAGGCCAGCGATAACTGCAAGCCCGGCGAGCGCGACCACCAGCCCGGCATATTCGCGGCGGGCTGGACGCTCCCCGAGGAGGGCGAAGGCGAGGAGCGCCCCCAGCAGCGGCTGCAACCCAACGATCACCACGCTGGACCCAACCGAGGTCCGTTCGAGCGAAGCGAACCAGCTCCAGAAATGGCCGCCCAGGAGTACGCCCGAAAGCGCGAGGAGGGGCAGGCTGGAGCGGGGCGGGAGGGTGATGAGCCCGCGCACCCGCGCCGCGGCAGCAAGCAGGAGCAGCAGCCCCGCCGCGAAGAGAAGGCGGTAGGCGGCGATCGTGAGAGCGGGCGCGGCGTCCGCGAGGCGCACGAAGATGGCGGCCCAGGAGACAGCGAGCACACCGAGCAGGAGCATGGCCAGCGGCAGGCGGGCGGGCCGCCGCGGGAGGGAGGGGGAAACTGGCACGGGGCGCCACGCTACGGCGGGGTGGCGAGGCGGGGCAAGGAGCGGCGGCCGGGGGCTGGCCGGGACGGCAGGCGCGAGCGCCTACAATCGAAGGCGGCATGGAGGAGCAGACGATCCGCGAGCGGCTGGAGACGCTGGCGTGCACAGCGGCGCCCGCGATCGCGCGCTTCGACGCAGACGGGGCGCCGCGGGGCCGCTGGGCGGTGCTGCCATCGGCCTGGAACCCGCCCACACGCGCACACCTGCGCCTCCTCGAGCTGGCGGCGGCGGTCGAGGGCGTCGGGCACGGAGCGGCGCTGCTCACGACGCGGAACGTGGCCAAGGGCGTCGAGGGCGCATCGCTGGCGGACCGCATCGGCATGCTCCTCGCCGTACACGACTCGCGCCCGGCGATGGCGGTGCTGGCGGTGAACCAGGCGCGCATCGTCGATCAGGCGGCTGCCCTGCGCGCGGCCTGCCCGCAAGCCGCCTTCGACTTCGCGCTCGGCTACGACACGCTCGTGCGGCTCTTCGACGAGCACTACTACGCGGGCGGGATGGAGAGGGAGCTGGACCGGTTCTTCGCGCGGCACCGCGCGATCGTGGCGAACCGGGGAGAGGTGACGGCAGCGGGCGTGGCCACCTGGGTGGCGGAGCACGCAGCGCGCTACGGCGGCCGCATCGTCACGCTCGCGCTCGGCGAGGAGCACGGGCGCATCTCCTCCAGCGCCGCACGTGCACACGCAGGGGCGGGCAGCGTGAGCAGCGACGTGCCGGGGGAGGTCGCGGCCTACATCCGCAACCGCGGGCTCTATCGGGGTAAGCCGCAAGCGACGCGCTAAGACGTTCCTCGCCCGTCCGCCGGCGCGTCGGGAGGGCGTTATTCCCAAACGGAGTGCGGTTACCGTGCAGGAAGAGAGGCCCGCGCCTGAGGACGCCGGACACGGGGAACGCGGGCCCGGACCGACCCTGGCAGGGGCGCAGTCGCGCTCACGATCGCGGGCACGAACGTCCTGGCGCTGGCGGGAGCGCGCCGGAGCGGAAGGCGCACGGACGGGCGCTGCGCTGACTCCGCGCGCCCCGCCCCTCAGGCCGCCGGGCGCACGGGCCGCGCGAACAGGACGGTGACGGCGGCGGCGAAGGTCAGCCCCGCGGTGACCACAAAGGCCATGTCGTAGCCGCCTCCGGTCTGCGCCATGAGACCGACCAGGAGCGGTCCGGCGCCGCTGCTCACCTGGCTGGCGAATGTGAGCGCGCCGAAGACGGTCCCGAATGAGACGAGGCCGAAGAGCTCGGCAGCGAGCAACGACTGCATCATGTAGATATTGCCAACCGTGAAGCCGAAGGTGAGCGCGAACACGTAGGTGGTAGCGGCCGTATCGATGTAGGTGAGGAGCAGCACCGAGGAGGCCTGGAGCGCGAAGAGGCCGGCCGCGAGATGGCGCTTGCTGAGCGCATCGGCGAAGACGCCGACGATGAGCCGTGCGACGGTGCTGCCGGCGGCGGTGGCGCTGAGCGCGAGCGAGGCGGCCGCGCGGGAGCCAGTGCGCGCCTCCAGGAACGCAATCTCGTGGATGAGGAAGCCTGTCTGCGCGAGGAGCACGAGGACAAAGGCCGCGGTGAGCGCCCAGAAGGAGAGCGTGCGCATGACCTCGGGCAGCGTCCAGACGCGCAGCTGGACCTCGTCGCGAAGGGCGGCGGGCGCGGACGGGGCGGCAGGGGCGAGACCGTCGGGCGCGAGTCGCATCTGACGTGGATCCCAGACGAGCACCAGGAGCGTGACGGGCAGGCCCACGGCGAGGATGACGGCGGCGAGGACGGGCGTGGCGAGGCCGAGGCCGCCCGCGCCGATCAGCCAGGCACCGAGGGGCGGCAGGATGACGCCCGCGGAGGAGACGCCCGTCGCGGAGACGCTCATGGCGCGGGCGCGGCGGCGGACGAACCAGCGCGCCATGATCGCGTTGGTGGCAACGCCGCCGGCCATCCCGAAGGCGGCCGCCAGCAGGGCGTAGACGGCGTAGAGCTGCCAGAGCTTCTCGACGAAGCCGACGAGGGCGATCATGAGGGCGGTGAGGAGCAGACCGGCGACGAGGAAAGGCCGGGGGCCGTGGCGGTCGATGGAAGGCCCGGCGAGGGCGGCGGCAAACCCCGAGATGACGAAGTAGGCAGCGGTGGCACCGCTCACGCTCGCGTTGGACCAGCCGTGCGCCTCCTGCAGGGGCCGCAGGAAGACGGCGAGGCCGTAGTAGCCGACACCGATGCCGCACATCATGACGAGGGCGACGCCCGCCGTGACATACCACCCGTAGTAGTAGCGTGATGGCAGGATGCGCGCGGCGCGGGGCTGGCGGAGGGGAGGGGAGGGCGGCGCCGTCACGGGTGCGGATCGCGCGCACGAGTGCCGGCGATCTCATCGAGGCTGTCGAGCACCACCCGCTCACGGCGGCTGGCACGGCCGCAGGCGGTCACAGGCGCGACCGCGTTGTTGTCGATAACCACATCGATCACGGTGGAGGCAGCGCTGGCGAGAGCATCTGCAGTGGCCTCCCACAGGCGCTCGGGGCGGGAGCCGCGCGCGGACGGCCTTACGGGGCTACCCCGTCGAGGCCGCGGCGGAGCAGAGCATCGAGGCCGGCGTCGTCGGTATCGACGAGCGCCTGTACCCAGCGGTGGAAGAGCTGCCCGCCGCCCTCGTTCCGCCCGAAGAGGGAGTGCGTCTTGGCGCCGGTTCTGAGCGCGCGCTGGACGCGGAAGCCGGTGTAGTAGTCCTCGTCGGAGACGACATCGCGGTAGAAGCGCATATGCGTGGCGAGCTCTTCCTCGTCCTCGGGCGGGGGCGGTTCGTGCAGGAGGAAGTTCTGGATGGTGAAGGAGGTGCCGGGACTCTCGCCGGGGAACATCTGGGAAACCATGTAAGGGGCGCCGCCCTGGCCGCCCGCGATGGAGACGTTGGGGAAGATGGTCCAGATGCCAGGGGTGAGGTCCTCGGTCTGCCACTGATCCTCGGGGAGGTCGGCGAGGCGGGCGTGGCGCGTGGGGGAGACCATGCGCACGTGCGAGCCCCAGGCGTAGTAGTCGGGCTGGTAGGCGGAGTCGGGTCCGAAGCTGTTCCGGTGGAGGATGGGGATGTGGTAGAGGTCGCGGTAGCCGTCGTAGGCGACCTTCCAGTTGGGGCCATCGAGGTTCTGGCGGCCAATGAGGTGGGCGTCCTCGAAACCGAGGGCTGCGAGGACGCTGTCGTAGCCGCTGAGGAAGGCATCGATATCGACTGCGGAGCGGGGGTTGAGGGTGACCCAGATGAGACCGGCGCGCTCGGTGGCAGGAAGGGGCGTGAGCCCGTAGCAGGACTTGTCGATATCGCCGAAGTTGCCGGAATCGAAGATGGAGACGAGGCGGCCTTCAAGGTCGTAGCTCCAGGCATGGTAGGGGCAGCGGAAGCCGCGCGAGCGGCCGGCACCTTCGTCGACGATGATGGCGCCGCGGTGGCTGCACATATTGACGAAGGCGCGAACCTCGCCCTCGCCGCCGCGCACCATGAGCACGGGCACACCCACCACCTCGAGGGCGCGGTAATCGCCGGGCATGCGCAGCTCGCAGGAGAACCCGAGGGCGAGGGGCAGGCGCTTGAAGATGCGGTCGACCTCGAGCTGCCAGCGATCGGGGTCGTGGTAGAGACTCGTGGGGATCTCGTAGACCTCGTCGGCGAGATCGATGCGGTCGTTCACGAGGTTCTCGACCTCACGGCGGGCCATTGCCAGCAGTTGTTCACGGCTCATTCCGGCCTCCTCCAGCACACCGCCGATTCTACCCACCGCGCCCCGCCATCGGGGTAAGCTGTGCGCATGGCCACACTCGATGTTCTGCTGCACGGGTTCTCGTTCTCGACCGATACTGGGCGGCCCGCCTTCTGCGCGGTGACGCTGGTGGAATCGGAGGGGCGGCTCATCCTTGTCGATACGGCGCACGTGGGGAGGCGGCAGGAGCTGAGCGCGGCCCTGGCGCGGCGTGGCCTGAGCGAGGCGAACATCGATGCCGTCGTGTTGACTCACGCGCACTGGGACCATGCCCAGAACTTCGACCGCTTTGCGGGGGCGACGCTGCTCCTGCACCCGCGGGAGCGGCGCTACGCGGGATCGCCGCACGCGAACGACTGGGCCACACCACCCTGGACGGGGCTGGCGCTGGAGACGCATCGCATCGAGGAGGTGGCGGAGGGGGACGAGCTGGCGACGGGCGTGCGGGTGATCGAGCTCCCCGGCCACTCCGTCGGGAGCATCGGGCTGCTGGTGGAGACGGAGGCGGGCACGGCCTGCGTGGCCGGCGACGCGGTGCATTCCGCGCCGGTGGCGCTCTCGGGCGAGCCAGCGCTCGTGTTCGGCTCGCTTTCGCAGGCGTGCGAGAGCATCGCGAAGGCGGTCGCCAGCGCGGACGTGATCTACCCGGGCCACGATCGCCCCTTCCGCATCATGGACGGCGAGGCGGACTACCTTGAACCGTTCGCCCTGACGATCACGGACCTCGCCCCCGATCGCGAGGGGCTGCGCTTCGAGACGGCCGCGCCAGCGAACTGGGTGATGCCCGGGGCGGCGCCGTAGGGCAGGGAGCGGCTCAGCCGAGGCGGCGGACGGGATCGGTGCCGTCCCAGCCCTCAGCGGCCACGGCGACCATCGCGTAGAACTCGAGCAGGCCCGGCATGCCCTCGTACACCTCCACCATGTGGCCGTAGATCGCGACTGTATCGATGAAGGCGAAATCGAGTCCGCCGCCAACGGTGGTGCAGCGGTTGGCGACGGCATAGCCGAGGGACTCGTAGCGCGCGATCTCCTCCTCGAAGCTGGGGACGATGGTGGCGGCGTGGTGAAGCCCCTGCTCGCCCGGCCCGAACAGATCGCGGAAGGCGGATGGGCCGGGATCGTTCTGCTGGACCAGCTCGATCATGATCGTGCCGAGCTGGCCGTAGGCGGAGGAGTGGTCGAGCTGGGCAGGGCGCCCGCGGTAGCGGACGTTCTCGACGGGGATGTGTTCGGCGATAAAGAAGGGGCCAGCGCCGCGCTCGGCCGCCCAGCGTTCGGCGGCGGCAACGATGTCGGGGACGAAGTAGGCGAGCTGCACGAAGGGGCGGTGGAGCACGGGGCGCCTCCGGGGGAAGAGTAGGGGAACGCTAGCAGCCTGTCAGGGCGATGGCGAACCGGCGCACGGCCAGGAGCCGCGACCGGAATTGTGAAAGCGCCTTGGCGCATGCGCCATTGCGCGCTAGGCTGACGCCAACCCCGCCGCGACCGCACACCGCGATCGTAGCGGGAGGGGAGGGGCAATGGCGCCCGCGATTCCATTCCTGGCGCCGGACTGGTTCAAGGACACCTACCTGGGCATCGAGATCGAGCAGTTCATCGGGCTCGGCGCCCTCATCCTGGTGGTGGCGGCGGTCCAGTTCCTCGCCATCCATCTGCTCAGGCTGTACGTGCGCACGCGGTTCGAAAGCGCCGACCGTCAGTTCTGGAACCGCGAGCGGGAGCGACTGGGGCGCGCGCTGCTGGCACTGGTGGCGGCGGTCACGGTCCTGCTGGGCTTTCCCACTTTGGGTTTCGCTCCCAGCATCGAGGATGCGGTGGGGCGAATCGCGAGCCTGTTCGGCGCGGGCGCGCTCGTGCTGCTGGGCTTTCGCGGCATCGACATTCTCACGAACGTGTTCGAGCGGCGCGCGGCGAAGACAGAGAGCCGCCTCGACGACCAGCTCGTACCCCTCGCCAGGACGGCCCTGAAGGGCGTGGTGCTGGTGATCGGGGGACTCTTCGTTCTGGGAAACCTCGGCGTGAATGTGACCTCGCTGGTGGCGGGGCTGGGGCTGGGCGGACTGGCGATCGCGCTGGCCGCGCAGGACACAATCCGCAACCTGCTCGGGGGGGTGACGATCTTCGCGGACCGGCCCTTCCAGGTGGGGGACTGGGTAGTAGTGAACGACATCGAGGGGACGGTGGAGCACGTGGGCTTCCGCTCCTCGCGCGTGCGCACCTTCTACAACTCAGTCGTGACGGTGCCGAACGCGCGCATCGTGGATGCACACGTGGACAACATGGGGCTGCGGCAGTGGCGGCGCTACAAGACGACGCTGGGGCTGGCCTACCACACCACACCGGACCAGGTGCAGGCGTTCGTGGAGGGCGTACGCGCGCTCATCCGCGCAAATCCGGACATGCGCAAGGACTACTACATCGTCGAGTTCCACGGCTTCGGCGCGGCCACGCTCGATATCCTCGTCTACTGCTTCATCGCCGCGCCTGACTGGAACGCCGAGCTGCGCACGCGGCACGTGCTCAACCTCGACATCATGCGCCTGGCGGAGGCGCTGGGGGTGGAGTTTGCCTTCCCCACGCAGACGCTGCACGTCGCCTCGCTGCCCGGCCAGCCCGCGGATGTTCCGCCGGCGGCGGGGCGGGAGCAGCTGGGGGAGATCGTCGAGCGCTACAGCCCGGCGGGCGGCAGCGGGCAGCGCGTGGACACGCCCATCACCGCCGGATACGACAACACGCCCGGGCAGGCGTAGGGGCGCTTGCCTGCCAGCTGCCATGGTCGCTTGCTTGTCCGCATTGACAGCATGCGTATGATGCGCGGAAATCAGCATGGGAGCGTGGCCTCCATGCTTGGGCGCAGAATCCGTAACAGAGGATTCACACCACTCCCGGGAAGGATTGACTGAATGGCAGAAAGTTACTGGGGTAAGTACTGGCGCAAGCGCGTGTCGCGCAGGCGTGTGCTGGCGGGCGGCGCGACGCTGGCCGCGGGCTCGGCCGCGATCCTCGCGGGCTGCGGCGACGACGACGATGATGACGATACTGGCGGAGAGGCTGCAGCGACGGAAGCCGCAGCCACCGAGGCCGCAGCGACGGAAGCCGCAGCCACTGAGGCCGCAGCGACGGAAGCCCCCGAGGATCGCTCCCGTTACGGCGGAACACTGAACTACGCCAATCCGTTGGGCGCTCCTCCCACAGGCTTCGATCCCGCGATCACGATCACCTACCCGTTCGGCATGGCGCAGACCTACAGCCAGCTGATGGCGTTCTCGATCATCGAAGACCAGTTCTACCCGGACGCCGCACAGAGCTGGGAGCAGGTCGACACCGAGACGCTCGTGCTGAACCTGCGCGAGGGGGTCCGCTTCAACCCCGAAGCCGCCGGTGGCCGCGAGGTCACGTCCGAGGACTGGGCCTACAGCCTCGCCCGCTACCCGGACGCCCGCCAGAATCGCGGGTCGAACGTCAACGAGCTCTTCTTCTCATTCATGGACCCCGGCCTCGGGGCGATCTTCGATACCCCTGACAACCTCACTCTGCAGATCAACCAGAACAAGCCTTTCGCCTCAAACACGCGGGCGCTCGCGGCCGCCTCGATCGTGGTCGTCGCGCGCGGAGCGTATCGAAGCAGAGGAACAAGGCGACCTCAGCGCGGTCTCGGGCATCAACGCAGGCAGCGGCCCGTACATGTTCGAAGAGGTTACGGTGATACGAAGATCACGTTGAAGCGGAATCCGAACTACTACGGCCATGACCAGATTCCCGGGACCCGCTTCAACCACGACTTTCCCTACATCGACCGGATGGAGGACGTGATCATCACCGATGGGTCGGCGCGCGAGGCGCGCTTCCTCGCGGGCGACACGGACTACCACGGCGCGATCGATAAGGTGAAGGCGGGCGAGTGGGAAGGCCAGCCGAACGTCAACATCCTCACCGGCCCGGCAATCGACGACGGCGCGTCGATGATCCAGCTGGCGGCGGCCAAGTGGACGCCGCATCCGGAGCTCTCGAAGGCGCTTTCGATGGCGATGGACTGGGACGGCTACATTGACATCATCCTTGGTGGCGAGGGCCGGCGTGGAGCTCCCGTGAGCCCCACCGCGTTTCCCAACTACGGCCTCTCGCAGGAAGAGATCCGCGGCTACCAGGTCTACGATCCGGAGGGCGCGCGCGCTCTCTGGGAAGCGAACGGCGGCCCTGAGCTCTTCCCCGAGCTGCACACCACGACCGCTTCGTGGTCGCCCGACACGCAGAACGTCGAGTTCATCGGGCAGAGCTTCGAGAACGCGCTCGGTGTGAAGGTTGTCTACAACCCTCGCGATGTCGCGACGTTCATCGCCTCAGCAAACGGGTACACGGGTGCACGAAGGACTGGGATTTCTTCGTCGCGGGCAACAGCGCTGGCTTAACTATGCCGGACTGGAACGCGCTCGTCGGCTACACACCGGACGGATACGGTGCCATCTGGGGCGGAAACTGGTACAAGGGGGTGAACATTTCCATCCCTTGGACCGACGTCGATCACCCAAATTACGCCACCCTAGGCGGTGGAGAGCAGGGTGAAACAGTGCGCGCGGCACTGGAGATCACGCACCCGTACGCGCGGGAGCTCCAGGACCGGGCGGACCAGCAGGCGGCGACCTTCGACGAGGAGGAGCGCGCTGAGCTGCTGAAAGACCTGCAGCGGCGCATCTTCACGCGCTACTGCTGCACCTTCCCGCTGCCAGTGCGCACCACGAATTACCTTGCGGTCGGCTCACGCCTGAAGAACGTGCCCCGCCGCCAGATGGCGACCAGACTGCGGCCTTCGGCTTCCTGCGCGCGCACAACGTCTGGCTGGAGGGCTAGTCCTCCCAACCCGAGTCGCGCAGCGAGGTGCTTCCGGTTGGACCAGGTCCAGCCGGAAGCACCTTTCACACCCCCAGAGAGCAGGGCGGTAACCCGTGCGGAACTACATCCTCCGGCGGCTTTTGGTTATCCCGTTTACGGTCGTGGCCGTGACGGTGATCGTGTTCGTGTTCATGCGCATCATCCCGGGGGATGCCGCGCAGGTTCGCTGTGGCGCATCGGGAATGGCCGACCAGACCTGCATCGAGGGGCTCCGCGAGCAGTTGGGGCTCAACATCTGCGACGACGCGGACAACATCCTGGAAGACATCACGTGCAAAATCGAGGAGTACGGGAAGTGGCTCACCGACATTGCGACCAAGTGGGATTTCGGGCACTCAATCGCTTGGGACAAGCCGGTCACGAGTGAGCTCTGGACGCGCTTGGGGAACACGCTCCAGTTAGGCTTACTGAGCATCCTCATCAGCCTGTTCATCGGGATACCCGTTGGGGTGCTCTCGGCGATCCGGCCCGGGAAGATGTCCGATTATCTCGCGCGGTTCATTTCGATCCTCGCGATCAGCGTGCCGAACTTTTGGATCGCGACGCTCATCGTGTTCCTGCCGGCCTACTTCTGGCAGCAACGCTGGGTACCGGACTGGACGGGGTGGGACGATCCGCTGAACCACCTCCAGATCCTGTTCATTGCCGGGGCGGTGCTGGGCCTCTCGAGCGCGGGGTACATCGCCCGCATTGCCCGCTCGTCGATGCTTGAGGTGCTGCGAGGCGACTACGTGCGGACGGCGCGGTCGAAAGGTCTGAAAGAGCTGCCGATTATCGCACGGCATGTGTTCCGGCCATCGATGATAACGGTCTTCACCATCGCCGGCCTGCAGTTCGGGCTCATTCTCGGTGGATCGGTGATCATCGAGAGCATCTTCTCGATTCCGGGGCTGGGAAACTGGGTGATCCAGGCGATCGGAAATCGTGACTTCCAGATCATTCAGGCAATCGTGCTGCTGTTCGCGACATGGTTCTTCTTCGTGACGCTCATCGTCGACATCAGCTACGCCTACATCGATCCGAGAATCCGGTACTAGGGCGCAATGGGGGCCTGAAGATGGCAACGGCTACCGTACTACAGGACCCTTCCAGCGCATTCTCCAGCAGCGGCTTCCTCGCCAACCGGGTGAGGGCAACTTGGCGGTTCGTGCGGTCACAGCCGCTGGGGGCCTTCGGCTTCACCATCATCCTCTTCGTCGCCATCGCCGCAGTCTTCGCCCCGCACCTCAACACCGTTGACCCGGAAGCGTTCGGGCGGGACTTCCTGCAGGGTCCGAGCGACGACTACTGGATGGGGACGAACCGGAAGGGACAGGATCTGTGGTCGCGTGTACTCTACGGGACGCGACCAACGCTCATGATCGGCATCGGTGCAGTCGGTATCTCGATGGTTGTCGCCGTCACGCTGTCGCTGGCGGCGGGTCACTTCAAGGGCTTCATCGACCACTTGGTCTCCCGGCTCATCGAGGTCCTCGTCGCTGTACCCGGGCTGCTCTGGCTCATCCTCTTCACCACCGCTGTGGACCGGAGTATCACGACGCTCATGTTCGCGATCGCGTTCACGTTCACGCCACTCACAACGCGTGTGCTGCGGGGAAACGTGATCCAGGAGTCGGCTTCGACGTACGCTGAATCAGCACGGGTGGTCGGTGCCTCGAACTTGCGGATCATGTTCCGGCACATCCTGCCAAACCTTTTGCCGCTGGCGATCGTGAACGCGAGCATCATCATCCCCGCGGCAATCCTGTCTGAAGCGGGGCTGTCGTTCCTCGGACTCGGACTGGAGCCGGGCACGCCGTCCTGGGGCGTAGACCTCGGACCGAACGCACGCAGCTACTTCGCCAGCGGCTGGTGGCTGCCGGTGTTCCCCGGGCTCGCGCTCTCGGTCACGGTGCTGGCGTTCAACTTCTTCGGCGACTCGCTGCGGGACGTGCTCGATCCGCGTCTGCGGGGCAGCGGGCTGATCTAGCGACCCGCGGACCGCGTTTTGTTCCCCCAATGACTGACGGCCGGCCACTGCTGCTGCGCGGGGGCGCATTCTTCGAGAGCGACGCGCGCACGTTCGTACGCGGCGATGTGCTCTGCGCGGAGGGGCGCATCGCGGCGCTGGGGGAGGTGGAGCCGCCGGAAGGGGCACTCACGATCGAGTGCGCGGGCCAGTACCTCATCCCCGGCCTCATCGACTGCCACGTCCACATCACATCGTCGGGCGACCCTGCCGAGCTCACGCCGGGGCGGCGGCTTCCGCTGGCACGGCGCGCCTGGCGGGCAGCGGAGCACGCGCGGGCCACACTCGCGGGCGGGATCACCACGGTGCGGGACCTGGGCGCCGCCGACCGGCTCAACATCGACCTGGCAGCGGCGATCGCGGCGGGGGAGGTCGTGGGGCCACGGGTGGTGGCGGCGGGGATGGGGATCACGATGTCGGGCGGGCACGGACACGGCTTCATCGCGCGCGAGGCCGACGGCGCCGACGCCGTGCGCAAGGCCGTACGCGAAGAGCTGCGCGCGGGCGCAGCGGCGATCAAACTGTTCGCGAGCGGTGGCGTGCTCACGCCGGGGGTGGACCCGCGCTCGCCGGCATTCACGCGCGAGGAGCTCGCCGCTGGCGTGGAGGAGGGCGTAAAGGCGTTCCGCACGGTCGCCGCGCACGCCCAGTCGACGGAGGGCATCAAGAACGCAGTGGCCGCGGGCGTCACCTCGATCGAGCACGGCGTCTGGCTCGACGACGAGGCGATCTCGATGATGATCGAGGCAGGCACATACCTCGTGCCGACGCTGACGGCACCGCACCACATCGCGCACAGCGCGGAGTCGGGCATCCCCGCGTACGCGGTGGCCAAGGGACAGGCGGTGCTGGAGGACCACCTCGCGAGCTACGAGCGGGCGGTGCGCGCGGGCGTGCGGGTGGCGATGGGCACGGATCAGGGAACGCCGTTGAACCGCCCGGGCGAGAACGCGCAGGAGGTGGTGCGCATGGCCAACCATGGACTCTCGCCGGCAGCAGCGCTGCTGGCGGCGACGGCCTGGGCGGCGGATCTGCTGGGGCTGGAAGAAGAGGTGGGGAGGCTGCGTCCGGGCCTCGCGGCGGATATCCTGATGCTGACCGAGGATACTCTTGCCGACATCGGCTGCCTCCAGCGCCCCGCAACCATCGCGGGCGTCATCCGTGGCGGCAGGGTGACGGAACCGGCAGAGGCGACGAATACGGGAGGGACAGCGTGAGCAAGCTCAGAGAGGCGCTCCAGCAGAAGCGGCGGGGCGAGGGACGGCTGCTGGGATTCGGTACCGCCGCGCGCGCGAAACACCGCGCGCTCCTGCTCGGCACGCTCGCAGATTCCACGAGCGAGGCCGCCGAGGGGCTGGCCGCGGGCGCCGACTTCGCGACCGTGAGGGCCGTCGACACGGATGCGGCTGCCGCCGCGGGTGGCCTCGCTGGGCTGGCGGGCGCCGACTTCGCGTCGCTGACGGTGGCGGACATCGCGTCGCTCGGGGACGCCGGGGTCGACTTTGTCATCGCCGTGCCCGAGACCACCGCCGCAGAGATCGTCGAGGGCGACCTGGGGCTCGTGCTGGCCGCGGACGAGGCGTGGGACGACACACGGCTGCGCGCGCTCGCGCCCCTCGCGCTCGACGCCGTACTCGTGCGGACGCCGGTCGAGGGGCTCACGCTGGCGCGGCGCATCTCGCTGGCGCGGGTGGCGATACTGTGCGCAGCGCCATTGCTCGTCACGGTGACACCCGCGGCGCGAAGCGCGGAGCTGGCGGCCTTGCGCGAGAGCGGAGCGGGGGGCGTGGTGGTGGCGGGGGACACGCCCGCGAGTGAGCTCGCGCAGCTCATCGAGCAGATCGAGGCCATCCCCACGCGGAGCCCACGCCGTGGCGGCGAGGGCGACTTCGCGATCGTGCCAGCGGCAAGCGCCACCACCGATGACGGGGAGTTCGAGGACGGCGAGTAGCGCAGCGGCGACGAGCTCGCCCCCTGCCCCACGCGAGCTCGCGCGGCTGCGGCGGGCGCTCGGGCGCTGGTACCGCGCGAACGGGCGGCACGGGCTACCGTGGCGGCTGACGCGCGACCCCTACGCGGTGCTCGTCTCGGAGGTGATGCTGCAACAGACGCAAGTAGAGCGCGTGCGGCCCCGTTACGAGGCTTGGCTGGAGCGCTGGCCAACCGCGGCAAGCCTGGCGGAAGAGCCGACGGCGACGGTCATCCGCGAGTGGTCGGGGCTGGGCTACAACCGCCGCGCGGTGAACCTGCAGCGGGCCGTGCGCGAGGCGCTGGCACGGTTCGGGGGCATTCCCACGGATGAGGCGAAGCTGCGATCGCTACCCGGAGTGGGGGCATATACCGCCGCCGCCGTGGCCTGCTTCGCGGGTGGGCGGCGAACGGCGGCGCTGGACACGAACGTGGCGCGGGTGGTCGCTCGCGCGCTTCTGGGGCAGGCTGCGGCGAGGGCGCCATACGGGGTAGCGCTGCGGGAGGCGGCCACGGCTTGGCTGCCCGAGCGCGGGGCGCGGGCACACCAGCTGGCGGTAATGGATCTGGGGGCACAATTGTGCCGGGCGTCCTCACCTGCGTGCGGGGTCTGCCCGCTCGCGCGGGACTGCTCCTGGCTGGCGGCGGACCGCCCCGCCGCCAGGGACGCGGGGGCAAAAACGCCAGCCTCTCCCTTCGCGACAACAGCCCGCTTTGCGCGCGGACGGATCGTAGCGATGCTGGGCGAGGGCAGCCAGCTTCGCGCTGCAGAGATCGCGGCGCGCCTGCCCGAGGAGCACCGCGCACAGTGCGAGCGCTACCTTGCCGCGCTCGCCCGCGACGGGATCGTCGCACAACGGGAGGGGCGCTGGAGTCTGGCGGAGGACGATCAGGGGACGAGCAACATCGCATCGCCGAAGCTGTAAAAGCGGTAGCGCTCACGGACGGCCTCGGCGTAGGCGTCGCACACGAGCTCACGGCCCGCGAAGGCGGCCACGAGCATCAACAGCGTCGAGCGTGGCAGGTGGAAGTTCGTGAGCAGCGCATCGACGGCGGAAAACGCGTAGCCGGGGCGGATGAAAAGCGCCGTCTCGCCCTCGGGCGCGGCTTCCCCGCCACCGAGCGCGTGTTCGAGCGTGCGCACGACCGTCGTGCCGGCGGCGATCACGCGGCGGCCCTCGGCACGGGCGGCGCGGATGGCAGCGGCGGTGGCGGCGGGCAGGCGGTAGCGCTCGGGCGGGAGCGTGTGCTCGGCAGGGTTCTCCGTGCGGACCGGACGGAACGTGCCCGCCCCAACCTCGAGCGTGAGGAAGGCGTGCTGGACCCCCACCCCGGCCAGACGCGCGAGGAGATCGGGCGTGAAGTGCAGGCCCGCGGTGGGAGCGGCGGCACTGCGGGCCTCGCGGGCGAACACGGTCTGGTAGCGCTCGGGATCACCGCAGAAGTCGCGGATGTAGGGTGGAAGGGGGACGGTTCCGGCGGCAGCGGGGTCGATGGGGCGGTCGAAGGCGACGGTGGCGCTCTCGGCCTCGCGGCTGAGGACGGTCGCGGAGAGCACCCCGTCGCTGGCGTTCAACCGCAACCGGCGCCCCGGCCGCGCCGCGCGGGCGGGGCGCACGAGCACGGACCAGGAGCCGTCGCCGCGTTCGCGCAGGAGGAGGAGCTCGACCCGCCCGCCGGTATCGGCGCGCTCGCCGAGGAGGCGCGCGGCCATGACGCGCGTGTCGTTCAGGACGAGCAGGTCGCCCGCGCGAAGGAGGGCGGGGAGGTCGCGTACCCGGTAGTGGGCGAACGTGCCCGCGCGGCGGGAGACGAGCATGAGACGGGCGGCGTCGCGCGGCTCGACCGGCTGCTGGGCGATCAGCTCCGGCGGGAGACGGTAGTCGAAGTCGGAAGTGCGCACACGGGGGAGCATTGCCCTTTCTCGGGCCGCGGTCTAGCGTAAGCGTACGGGGAGGCTAGCGCGTGACAAGCTTCGACCGGGGCGCGGCGCGGGCGGGTGTCGAGGACAGCGGGAACGGCGCGGGACCTCGGCACGGGACGATCAAGCGCGAGAGCGTGCGCCAAGTCTACACGGAGCAGGCGGCTATCGAACAGGCAGCGGTACTCCAGCTGGAGGCGGGCACGGTCCACGCCGGGCGGTCCGCGATCGGCGCGCTGCGAGCACAGCGGGCGACGGTGCGGGACAGCGCGGTGGCCGCGATGGCGACGGTGTCGGCGGCGTGCGATGGCGCGCGCGTGGGCGTGCTTGCTGCGCCGGTCGTGCGGGGCGAGGTGCACACCTGGCTGGACCTGCGCACGGCCTTCGCGGTGGGGCTGGGGCTGGCGGCGGGGAGCTTCGCGCTCAGCCTGGCGCGGCGTCTGTTTCGCTAGCGGCATCCGTGCGCAGCTGCCCGCAGGCAGCGGCGATCGCCGCTCCCTTCTCGATGCGCACAGTCGCATTCACACCCGCAGTCATGAGGATGCGGCGAAACTCGCGCACGCGCTGGCGGGACGGAGCGGCGAAGGGACCGGCGGTGGGGTTAAGGGGGATGAGGTTGACGTGCATGCCGCTGCCCCGGAGGAGAACGGCGAGCGCACGCGCCTGCCCGGGCGCGTCGTTGACGCCGCCGATGAGCGCGTACTCGATCGAGACGCGCCGCCCCGTCGCGCGGAAGTAGCGACGGGCGGCGTCGAGCAGCTCGCGCACGGAGTTGGGGCTGGCCGTAGGCACGAGCCGCCGCCGCAGGACGTCGTCGGGCGCGTGGAGGGAGATGGCGAGGCCGATCTGCAATCGTTCGCCGGCAAGGCGGTCAATGGCGCGCGGGATGCCGACCGTGGAAACCGTGACGGCGCGCTGGGCGAGACCGAAGGCGCGGGCGTTGGTCAGCAGGCGGACCGCGCGGAGCGTCTCGGCGTAGTTCGCGAGGGGCTCGCCCATGCCCATGAACACAACGTTGGTGACGCGTTCGCTGCGTGGCTTCAGAAGACGCTGGAAGTGGAGCGCCTGCGCCACGATGTCCTCGGCGGCGAGATTGCGTTCGAAACCCATCTGGCCGGTGGCGCAAAAAACGCAGCCCATGGCGCAGCCGGCCTGCGTGGAGACGCACACGGTCGCGCGGGGGCGGCGGCGGGCGCGCGGGTAGCGCATGAGCACTGCCTCCACGGCGGCGCCGCCGGGCAGGGCGAGGAGTGCCTTCGCCGTCTCGCCGTCGTCGCTCACGCTTTCGCGGATGCGGACGGGCGGGGCGAGGGTGAGGCCTGCCCCGCGCATCCGCTCGCGGAGCGAGATGGGGATCTGGGTGAGGCCGTCAAGGGAAGCGACACCGTGCACGTAGAGGGCGTTCAATACCTGGTCCGCGCGGTAGCGGGGCGCGTCGAGCTTTGTGAGGGCAGCTTCCAGCTCGTCCGGTGTGAGACGCAGGATGCTCGTCATGCGAGACCCGCGGAGGCGGCGAGGCGGCCCTGCTCGCCATTCAGGAACGCTTCGCCGGAGACACGTCGCGAGCCACTGCGCTGAACCTCATCCAGGACCAGCAGACCCTCGTGGAAGGAGACGGCGGGGCGGCCCTCCAGACGCGTGAGGCTGCCCGGGGCGCGTGCTTCGGCGGCGGGCGCGACGTGTGCCCGCCAGATCGCGAGACGGTCGCCGGCGTAGGTCACGAAGGCGCCCGGCCAGGGATCGTAGGCGCGGACGGCGCGCTCGGCCTCGGCGGCGGTCATGCCCGCACGCAGGTGGCCGTCGCGCTTCGTGAGGAGCGGGCAGGTGGTCACGCGGGCCTCATCCTGGGGGATGGCGCGGGGCTCGCCCGCGAGCCAGCCGGGGAGCGCCTCGACAAGGAGGCCGGCGCCCTCTTCGGCGAGGCGCGCTTCGAGGACGCCGGTGGTATCGGCGGGGGAGACGGGGAAGGGGCGGGCGGCGATGACGGGCCCGGCGTCCATCCGCCGCACGAGCTCCATGATGGAGACGCCGGTCGTTTCGTCGCCTGCGAGGATGGCGGCGGCGATGGGGGAGGGACCGCGCCAGCGGGGCAGAAGGGATGGGTGGACGTTGACGGCGCCGTGGCGGGGGAGGGCGAGCACGGCGCGTGGGAGGATACGGCCGTAGGCGGCGACGACGATAAGGTCGGGCTGGACGGCAGCCAGCGACGCGAGCACCTCGGGGGTGGCGAGCGTCGCTGGCTGGATGGCGGCGACGTCGAGACGCCCGGCCTCGATCCTGGCGGCGGGCGCGCGCACGCGGCCACCGCGTCCGGCGGGGCGGTCGGGCTGGGTGATGACGAGGCGCACGTCGTAGCCCGCAGCCATGAGCGCGCGAAGGCTGGGGACGGCGAACTGCGGCGAGCCCATGAAGATCGTGCGGACGGCGGCGGCGTTCATCGCGGTGTGAGCAGCACTGCGTCGCCACGGACGGCGCCGGTGCGGGCGGCGGCGTTCCCCTCACGCTCAGCGACGGCGAGGAAGCCGCTGGAGTCGATGTGGCAGGCGAGGACGCCGGGCGGCACCTCGCTGAAGGTAGCGACCAGGCGCTCGATGCAGTGCCCGCCTACCATGAGGGTGAAGACGGGAGGAAGCTGCTCCTGGCGCAGGGTGGTGACGAGGTTGCCGTAGCGATCGACGTGGATGATGGTCCCGCACAGGCCGCCCCCCGCATCGGGAAGGCCCGCAAAGGGCGGCAGCAGCATGATCCCGTCGAGAGCGGGACCGAGTGCTTCGTAGGCGCCTGCACGCGCGAGAAGGGCGGCGGTGGGGGCGAAGATATCGCGGCCATGGAAGGTGGCGCTGACGGCTTCGAGGCGCGCCTCGGGGTTCGTGATGGCGCGCGCTTCGAAGCCCGCGGGCAGCGCACGGCGGCGTAGGCTGGACAGGCGGGCGGCGGGGTCGACCGCCGCGGAGAGGAGACCGTTGTCGGGCCCCACGAAGTAGCGTGCGCTGGCGTCTCCCGCGCCCGCGGGCGCGCGCACGGCGATGGGGAGGCGCTCGCTGCCGACGCCGGGGTCGACCACGGTGACCACGACCGCGGGCGAGGGGAGGAAGGGCAGGGCCGTTTCGAGGATCCAGGCGCCCTCGTCGACGGCGTAGGGCGAGACCCCGTGCGTAAGGTCGACGATGGGGGCGCCGGGGGCGCGGGCGGTGAGCACCGCCTTCATCTGCCCCACATACGCATCGCGCGTGCCGAAGTCGGTCAGCAGGAAGACTGGCAGCATGGAAGTCATGCGATACGCCACTCGTGCACGTCCAGGAAGCGGTCGGCGGGGTTGAAGAGGACGCCGAGAGCGGGCGCATCGAGCGCGTCCGTGCGGACGTAGCGGTATCTCGGGTAGGCGATGATGACGCTTGGCGCCTCGCGCCGCCAGACTTCCTGGAACTGCGTATAGGTGTCGATGCGCACGGAGCGGTCGAGGTGGGTGCGGCCGCGTTCGAGGAGCGCATCGACGACGATGCCACCGTAGCTGGCGACGTTGCCGCCGGGGGGCCTTGCCTGGGAGCTGTGCCAGGCGAAGTAGGGGTCGGGATCCGCGCCCTGGTCCCAGCCAGTGAGGGCGGCGTCGTAGGTGCGCATATCAAGGAAGTCGCGGCGGAGCACGGTGAAACTCGTGCTGGCGACGGTGGCGCGGACGCCGAGCGGTTCGAGCTGGCGCGCGATCTCGCGGGCGAGGGCGACATGCCGGGGGTTGTCGTCAGTACGGATGGTCAGGCGGAATTCGGAGCCCTGGCGGACGAGCACGCCGGTGATGGGGCTGCGGTGCCAGCCAGCCTCGGCGAGGAGGGCGGAGGCTGGCTCGGGATCGCTCGGCAGGCTATCGAAAGAGGGCGCATAGGCCCAGGTTCCGGGCGCGATTGCGGAGGCGGACGGCGTGGCGAGCCCGAGCAGGGCGTCTTCGACCAGAGCCTCGCGATCGAGGGCAAGGGAGATGGCGGTGCGCACGCGCACATCGCCGAAGTAGGCGGCCTGGCCGCTGTTGAGGTAGAGCACGAGGGAGACGGAGCGCTGTAGATCCTCGCGGACGAAGCCCTCGATCTGGCCGAGCGCATCCAGCTGCGCCTGGTGGAGCGACTGGCGGAGGAGGATACCGTCGATCTCCCGCGCTTCGAGGGCGCGCTGCGCCGCGGGGAAGTCGGGGAGGAAGCGGATGGCGAGGGTATCCAGTTCGGGGCGGCCGAAGTGGTAGCGCGCGTAGCCGCGCAGAGCCGCTTCGGTGGAGGTGAGCGACTCGATACGGTAGGGGCCGGCGCCAACGGGGCGGGCGTTGAAGGGCGAATCGAAGAGCGCCGCGCCATCGAGTCCCTGGAGGAGATGCTCGGGGAGGATGCCGATCGTGGCGAAGCGGGCGAGGAAGGACGCGCTCGGAGCGGGCAAGCGGAAGACTACCGTGCGCAGGTCGGGCGTGCGCACCTCAACGCCGGTCCAGGCCAGGGTGAGCTCCGGAGGGCCGCGGAAGTCGGGGGCCAGTATCTGCTCGATGGTGAAGTCGACGTCGAGCGAGCGCAGAGGCGCGCCGTCGTGCCAGCGAAGGCCGGGATGGAGCCGGAAGGTATAGGTAAGGCCATCCTCGCTGACTGTGGGGAGCGGGGCGAGATCGGGGAGGAGCCGCCCATCGGGACCGGCCCGTACGAGGCCGGCGAAGACGAGCCGTGAGAGGTCCTCGTCGACGGCGTTCTCCGAGGCAAAGAGGGGGTTGATGCGCTGCCAGGCGCCGATGACGCCTTCGACGTAGTCGCTGCGCGCGGGAGAGGCGGGAGGGGGAGAATCGAGGCCGTCGCGCCCGAGCAGGAGCACAACGAGGACGGCGACGGCCAGCGCACCGCCCGCAAGGGCGAGCGTGACGAGGAGGGCGCGCCGCGAGCTCGCAACCGCGCGCATCATCGAGAGGGCTAGCGCTGAGACTGAACGCTCAGGAAGGACACGAAGAGGAAGACGATGACGAGGATTATCGTCGCCTGGAAGAGCGTCTTTTCGAGGCCGCGCTTGGTGCGGTAGACGGAGCCACCGGAGAGGCCGCCCAGAGCGGCGCCGAAGCCGGAGCCCTTGACCTGCAGCAGGACCGCCGTAATGAGCAGGGTGGAGACGATGATCTGGATGGCGTTCAGCAGCATCAGCGTGTGGCGAGCGCAGCTTCTTCGGCGGGCAGGCGCCCGTTCGCAAGCCCTCCGTTCTCGCGGCCATGGTACACGTCGAGGATGGTGGCGGCGAGCCGCTCGGAGTCGTGGCGGTAGCGATTTTCGCCCGCGACCACATCGGCCTTCACGATCCGCACGCCCTCGAACACGCGCGCCTCGGGGTGTCTGAGCGCGACGGGCGTGGAGTTCCACGCATCGGGAAGGCTGGCGACGTTGTCGTTCGCCACGACGACGTCGATGAGACCGGGGGCGGTGTGGCGCTCGAGCGCCGCGATGTGATCGGAGACGCTGAAGCCGTCGGTCTCGCCGTGCTGGGTGGCAACGTTGCAGACGAACATGCAGGGGGCGGCGGTGGCGAGCAGCGCCTGGCGCAGGTCCTCGACCAGCAGGTTGGGGAGCACGCTCGTGTAGAGGCTGCCGGGGCCTACGACGACGAGGTCGGCGTCCAGGATGGCGCCCACGGCCTCGGGGTGGGCCTCGGCGTGTGGCGGGTTGAGGTACAGCTCGCGGATGCAGGCGCCATACTCGGTGATGTTGTGCTCGCCGTGCACCAGCTCACCGTCGTGCGTGTGCGCCGAGAGGGTTACATCGACGAGGGTCGAGGGGAAGATGGCGCCGCGTACGTTGAGCACGCGGCTGGCCTCCTGGATGGCCGTCTCGAAGTTCCCCGTGACGTTCGCCAGGGCAACGAGGAAGAGGTTGCCGAAGGAGTGGCCCTCGAGGCCGTCGCCCTCCTGGAAGCGATATTGGAACAGGCGCGACATGAGGGGCTCAGCCTCCGCGAGCGCGGCGACGCATTGGCGGATGTCGCCGGGGGCGACGATGCCGAACTCCTGCCGCAAGCGTCCGGATGAGCCGCCGTCGTCGGCGACGGTGACGATCGCGGTGAGATTGCTCGTGTGCTCCTTGAGGCCGCGGAGCAGCACGGAGAGGCCCGTGCCGCCGCCAATCGCGACGATGCGCGGTCCGCGGCTCAGGATGCGCTTGCTGTAAAGCGACCGGGCCATGTTGTGGTTG
This sequence comes from Tepidiformaceae bacterium, assembly GCA_963422605.2. GTDB lineage: Bacteria > Chloroflexota > Dehalococcoidia > Tepidiformales > Tepidiformaceae > UBA2991. The sequence continues at coordinate 1,390,522 of CAXXUF010000002.1, read as the reverse complement.
TTGTCGCCGGGGCGCATGACGGCGTAGAGCAGCGAGGCGTTCAGCTTCCAGAAGGCGAGGCAGACGCTGCTCAGGGCGAGGGTGACGAAGATGGTCCCACGCGCCCAGCGGGGGATGAACTGCAGGGTGAGTTCGTGGGCGATGCCCGGGAAGTCGTAGGTGAGGTAGGCCTCGCGCAGAAGGTAGGCAACGCCGAGGCTGAGGAGCGTCATGCCCACGACGAGCAGCAACAGCCAGCGCTTGATGTGCATCCCTGGATAAAGCCATGTCACAAGGCTGTGGTTGCGCATCCTGCGTGGCATTACGTTGAGAGAGTCTATCATCGAACGCGAGAGCGGCCAGCGCCCGCTGATCCTGGCTCGCCGGGCGGTACTCCCGCGCCCGCGGGGCGCATTACCCGTCGAGCTCGCGCTCGAGCAGATCGCGGGCAGCCTGCGGGTTGGCGCGGCCCCGCGTCTCGCGCATGACGCCGCCGAGGAGGCGCTTGAGCGCTGCGGTCTTGCCGCCACGGTAGTCGGCCACGACCTTCTCGTTCGCGGCGATGACCTTGCGCACGACAGCGGCGAGCTCGTCGCTCTCGCGGACCTGCGCGAGCCCCCCTTCGGCGACGAGCGACGCGGCGCCCCTGCCGCTCGCGATCATCTCTTCGAACACCTGCCGCGCGACCTGACCGGTGACAGTTCCGCGCTCGGCCAGCCCGATCAGCTCGGCGAGGGCGCCGGGGGCGAGCGGGAACTGCCCGACCGCAGCGTCGCGCTCGTTCACCCAACGCCCGACCTCGCCCAGCACCCAGTTCGCGGCGAGCTTGGCGGCGCGGGCGCGGTCGAAGGGGAGAGCCGCGGCGACGGCGTCGGCGAAGTCGGAGCGGTCGCGCGCCTCAGCCAGGGTCGAGGCCTCGAAGTCGGAGAGGCCGAGGTCGAGGTAGCGCCCGCGACGGGCGGCGGGGAGCTCGGGAAGCTCGGCGCGCACCTCCTCGACGAAGTCGCGGCTGAGCGCAAGCGGGGGGAGGTCGGGCTCGGGGAAGTAGCGGTAATCGTTCGCCTCCTCTTTCGAGCGCTGGGGAACGGTCTCCTGGCGATCCTGATCCCAGCCACGCGTCTCCTGGACGATGACCCCGCCCTCGCCGAGGATGGCCGCCTGGCGTGCGGTCTCGAAGCGCAGGGCCTCGTGGACGGCGCGGAAGCTGTTCATGTTCTTGACCTCAACCTTGGCGCCGAGCGCCTCCTGCCCAGAGGGGCGCAGGCTGATGTTGGCATCGCAGCGGAAGTTGCCTTCCTCCATGTTGGCCCGGCTCGTGTCGATCGCGCGGAGGATGGCACGCAGGCTCACAAGGTAGGCGCGGGCCTGTTCCGGTGAACGGATATCCGGCTCGCTGACGATCTCCATGAGGGGCGTGCCGGAACGGTTGATGTCGATGAGGCTGTAGCCCTCGCCCGTGACGGTGTCGGTGCGGTGAAGGAGGCGGGCGGTGTCCTCCTCCATATGCACGCGCGTCACGCCAACGCGGGAGCGCTCGCCCTCTGCTTCGACGTCGAGCCAGCCGCCATGGCAGACGGGCAGGTCGTACTGGCTCACCTGGTAGCCCTTCATGAGGTCGGGGTAGGGGTAGTTCTTGCGATCGAACCTGGAGAACGCCGCGATCTCGCAGTTGAGGGCGAGGCCGGTCTTGACGATGAGGCGGATGGCCTCTTCGTTGATGACGGGCAGGACGCCGGGCAGGCCCAGGCAGACGGGGCAGACATGGGTATTGGGTGCGGCGCCCGCGTACTCGGCGCTGCAGCCGCAGAACATCTTGCTCTGCGTGATGGGCTGGACATGCGCTTCGAGCCCGATGACGGTCTCGAAGGCAGTAGCGGCAGCGGCGGCAGTCATGCTTCGCAGTGTAGGGAACGGGTGCGCGCCGAGGCAACGCAGCGGGCGCCGCCGGCGACGAATGGGACAGCGGCGAGGAGGCGGGCCTACACTAAGCGCATGCGACCGATTCGGGCTGTGGCGGCGCTCGCCGGAATCGTCATCCTGGCTGGCTGTGGTAGCGCGGAGGTTCAACCCGCTCCCGAGACCGCCGCCACCACAGCCGTCGCCACGACCGTGCCAGCGAGCCCGTCCCCGACGGGGACACCGCCTCCCGAGCCCGTCCAGCCATCTCCAACAGCCACGCCCTCGCCCATGCCTACCGCAACACCCACGCCCACACCCACGCCCACATCCACCACCACCTCCTCGCCCACATCCTCGCCTGCCACGACGCCCACGCCCTCACCCACGCCCACGCCCACCGCAACGCCTGCACCGCTCGTGACCGCGGACGACCTCGGAATCCGCGAGATCGAGACGGAAGCGGCGCTGGCGGAAGCGGGACTCACGCACGTGACATTCGAGTCGGGCGAGTCAGTGCCGTGGGAGGCGGGGCTCCACCTGCTCGATGTCGAGTCGGGCGCGGTGGAGGGGTGGATACGCCCGGAGGGCGATGCCGTCGAGGAGGTTGACGGGGAACGTAGAGCCGTCGGAACCGTAACCGTCGATATCCGCCTCTCGCCAGGCAACCGTTTCCTTCTGCTTCCCGGTCATGCCTTGCACGACCGGCTGACGGGCCGCACGTACACACGAGGTCAGGGCTGGTTGGCGAGTACTGCGGGTGAGTTGATCGGCTGGGGAACGGGAAGCGACGAACGGCTCATCTTTCGCAGCGCCAACGTGTTCGTCGTAGTGGACGGCGAGATGCAGCCCGTTGCACAGTTCGCGGTCCCGGATGGCGGGGGCGCGTACCTTTGGCCGCACCACGAAGGCCGTTACGTGTTCGTGCATGATCTAGAGCAGCTATACCTCTTCGATCTACGTCAGGCAGGCAGCGTTACCGTCACCCCATCCGCTACCTGGTCGCTGTCCGGGGTGGAGTGGTGGGGGAAGGGAACCCCCAGAGCCTGGGTCGAGCCCTTTGATGGGGGCGTCGCGGTGATACAGCTGGATTCCGACACATGCCGCATCGCCCGCTACAGCGCGGACGGATCGGCCCCCACCGACCACACGTTCCCCTGCTGGCCAAGCTTCGTGGGGAACAAGGTAGAGAATCCATTTGTTGGCATTTCACCGGATGGAAGTCTGATTGCCATAATTACATCCGGGTTTGCCGGGGAGTACCTCGCATCATCCCTCCGAGCGATGGTTATCTCCATTTTCGATGCCGGTACGGGAGAAGAACTGTTTCGCATCAAGGGCGCGCAACAGCCCTGGCGAAGAGAGGGGCTCTCCAATTCGTGGCTTGCGGACAGTTCCGGAATTGTGGTTAACACGCCGAGCGGCCATCGACTCGTTACCGTGGAAGGACAATGGCAGGCAGGGCCGCCAGGCAGATCAGCGCCACATGACCCCACACGCTACTCGGAGTTCTTGACGGTAGTGAATCAACAGGGCGAGGAACTCGCTTCACTGTCGTTCGGCGAGAGTAGAAGACCTATTCTCGGGCTAAGGGTCCCCTCGATCGGGTGGGGCGGAGACAGCAACACAATTCGAGTGCGCACTGGCATCTTCTACAAGCCGCCCGATGATACATTAGGCCCGAGTTTGTCAGCCCTTGCCCCGGTTATTGAGCGGCCTCCGTTCGAGGAAGGCCTGCTGGTCGAGGTCACCGCCGAACCTTGCGCAGATCTGTACGAGAGAGGAGATGGCGGGGGCGCAATCGTGGCCTGTCTGCCCGCGGGCTCCCTCGCCGAGGTGGTCGACTACGGCATCTGGGAGCCGGAGTGGATGCGCCTTCGCACCGACGACGGCGTCGAGGGCTGGGCGCACAGCGACTCCCTGCGGTGGGCCTCGGACGGGGTGCGGCTGGAGGAGTGAGCGGGCGCGCGCTAGCGCAGCGCGATGTGGGGTTCGCCTTTGGCGACGCGGCCGATACGCCAGAGCGGCTCGTTGTCGGCGGCGAAAGCGGCTTCGAGCGCGCGGGCCTTGCGCGCGGGGCAGGCGATGAGGAGGCCGCCGGAGGTCTGTGGGTCGAAGGCGAGGGCGGCGAGCTCGGGCGCGACCCCCGGCGCGACGGCGAGGCGGTCGCGCACCCAGGCGCGGTTGCGCCCCTCGCCGCCCGTGTGCGCGCCCATCGCAGCTGACTCGCGCGCGCCGGGCAGCAGGGGCAGCGCCGCCGCCTCGATCACGGCGGACACACCAGAGCGCTCCACCATCTCCCAGAGGTGCCCGGCGAGGCCGAAGCCGGTGACGTCGGTGGCGGAGCGCAGGCGGAGGCGGACGGCGAGGTGGGCGGCGTGGCGGTTGAGGCGCAGCATTGAATCGATAGCGGCATCGAGCCAGGCCGCCTCGCCCCGCCCATCGCCTGTGGACGAGAGGATGGCGCCAACGCCGAGGGGCTTGGTGAGGTAGAGGCGGTCGCCCACACGGAGGGCAGACTTGCGCAGCATGCGCGCAGGGCTCACGAGGCCGAGGACGCTGAGGCCGTACTTCGGCTCGTCGTCCCAGATGGTGTGGCCACCGGCGATGACGCCGCCGCCTTCGGCGACCTTCTCGGCGCCGCCGCGGATGATCTCGGCCGCGGTCTCCGGAGGCAAGTCTTCGGGGAAGGCGGCGATGTTGAGCGCGAGCGCGACCTCACCGCCCATCGCGTAGACGTCGGACATGGCGTTGGCAGCGGCGATCGCGCCGTACTGCCAGGGATCGTCAACGAGGGGCGCGAAGAAGTCGACCGTGGCGACGACGGCAGTGCGCGCGTTGATGCGAAAGACGGCGGCATCGTCCGGCGATCCGAGCCCGGCGAGGACGTCGGGATGCCGGACGGGATCGAACGAGCGGACGAGCGGCGACAGAACCTGCGCCAGGGCCTCGGGCCCTGCTTTTGACGCTCAGCCGCCACAGCCGGTCAGATCGGTGAGCCTGATCTCGCGTGCGGTCATGGGGGAATCGTAGCGGACGGGAGCACACTAGGATCGCGGCGTGAGCCTCAACCCCGAGCCTGAATCCATCATGGCGGCGCTGGGCGACCTCTACGGCGAGCCGGAGCCACGGCCTCACGGCGACGCGCTGGCGGAGCTGGTACTGACGGTGCTCTCGCAGAACACCTCGGACCGGAACAGCGGGCGCGCCTTCGTACAACTGATGCGTCGCTACCCCAGCTGGGAGGCGATCGCGGAGGCGCCCGTCGAGGATCTGGTGGCGACGATCCGGAGCGGCGGGCTGGCGCAGCAGAAGGCGCCGCGAATCAGACGCATTCTGGCGACGGTACGGGCACGCGCGCCGGACTGGGATCTGGGGTTCCTGGAGAATGAGCCGCTGGAGGAGGCGCGAGCGTGGCTCCGCGGGCTGCCGGGCGTGGGGCCGAAGACGGCGGCGTGCGTGCTCCTGTTCGCGCTGGGGCGGCCGGCGCTGCCGGTGGACACGCACGTGGAACGGGTGGCGAAACGGCTGGCCCTCGTGCCGCCCAAAACGACGGCGGAGCAGGCGCACGTGCGGCTCGAGGCGCTCGTCTCTCCGGAGCGTTACTACCGTTTCCACATGCTGCTGATCAAGCATGGGCGGCGCACGTGCGGGGCGCGCGCGCCGCGCTGCGAGGCGTGCCCGCTGGAGCCGGATTGCGCGGGCAGCGTGCTGCGGGCGGGAGCGTCCGGCTAAGCATCCTCGCGCGGGGAATCCGCAGCTTCCGGCGCGGCGACGGGTACGCGGCGCGCGGGGAATCGCCAGTGCAGCCAGCGACGAAGAGGAGCGGCATCGGGGAAGGCGGGGCCGGGGACGGCGTCGAAGGGCGGGGCGGGGCCGCCTTCGTCCCAGGAGGCAGGATCGGGCGCCGCCTCGGGAGAGAGGGAATCCGCCAGCAGGCCAAGAAACCAGCCTGCGACAAGCAGGGAGAGCCCGAGTGCTCCGGCAATGAAGAAGTTGCGCTCGGGCACGGCAAGCATAGCCTGCACGGCCGTCTGCAGGTCGACCACGAAAGCATCGTCGGAGCCGAAGCGGTCGAGCAGGTAGCCACTGCCCCGCGAGGCGAGATAGCCGGGCAGGGCGGCGAGCAGGACAGCCGTGCCGCACGCACGGAACCGCGCGAAGCCGCGGTTGAGCGCGAGCGTGGCAGCCCCCAGCCCTGTCGCCGCAACAAGCGCGGCGACGGCCACCCAGCGCGCACGCGCGTGGGCGCTCCCCGTGAGAAGTCCGACGAACTCGCCGACGACGGAAGAGAGAGAGACCAGGTCGGAGGACTGCTCGCCGGTGCGGTCGAAGACATCGAGCCCATTCGCGTCGACAAGGTCGACGGAGCGTGCGAGGAGAATGGCGCGGAGCGTCTCGGGGCTGGCGCTGAGCGCTTCCGCGCGCGTCAGGCTCACGGGGAGGGCGTAGCCCGGCAGGGCGAGCACTGGCTCGTCGCTGGCGGCGGCCTCCTCACGCAGCCGGGGGAGGTTCTCGGCGAGCGTCTGGTCGATGTCCGTGAGGGAAGCGATGCCCGCGCCGAGGATGGCGGCGGCACGATCGGGGCGCGTGATCTCGTAGACGCTGAGCGAGGCGAGGAAGAGAAAGAGCGCGATGGCGAAGAGTCCGGCTGCCAGCACCGCGCCGCCATGTTCAGCGCTCGAGTAGGCTTGGCCGAAGACGCGGGCATAGGCGGCGCTGCGCGAGGGGGAGGACGGTCGCCAGCCAGCCATGCGTGCTCCCCTACGCCTTCTGCACGACGATGGTTCCGGCGAGGCGGTCGTGGAGGGTGCGCCGGTAGGGGTCGACGGCAGCCCAGAGAATGCCCGCTGCGGAGACGAGGAAGCTGAGCCCGAGGAAAAGGGCGGCGGCGGCGGGCGTCCCCCGCAGGATGTAGGCGAGGGCAACCCCGATCGCCAGCAGGAGCGCGTAGACGAGCATGCCGATCACGCGCGCGAGCGCCCCCACGACGCCGAGCGGCGCACCGTCGGATCGCACGACGTCGATGTGCATGACGGCGGCGCCCGCGGTTTTCCCCCAGATCGCCAGGCTCAGGAAGAAGTAGAGGAGGAAGACGGGCGGAACGGCACCGACGAGCATCCAGAACAGGTTGATGGAGGAGCCGGAGGCGTTCACGCGTTCGAAGTCGGAGGAGACGAGGAGGTTCACCGCGCCGGCGATGATGAGGACGCCGGCGACGATGAAGAGGATGAGCGCATCGATCGCGGCGGCGACGACGCGCGCCTCGAAGGAAGCGTAGAACAAGCGCGGCGAAGAGGGCTGCTCGATCACCGCTCGCGGGGCTGACGCCGACCCTGCCGCCATACCACGGCATTGTATCGCCGAGCGCCGTCCAGGGCGCATGGCGGCGACAACGGGCGGTGCTGCCTAGACTGCGCGGATGAACCGGATTCGCTCCCTGGAGGACGATCCCACGCCCGTCGGGTTGCGTCCCTGGCGGCCGGGGCTTTTCCCGCTCGGGCTCACGGGCGCGGCGGCGCTGGGAATCGTCCTGGGGCTCGCGCTCAGCCTTGCCTGGAACCAGGGAGCGCTCGGTCGCTACGAGTACTCGCTCTGGCGCTGGGAGGCGGCCAATCTCGTCTCCACCGCCTTCACGAGGCTGGGCGCGGGCGGCGGCATCGATGCAGCAGATGAGGCCGCGAGCCTCGCAGCCTACTTCCGCCTGACCAGCGAGATTCGCGCCGAGCTGCGGGCGGAGACGGCAGAACCGGCGCTGCTGGAAACGCTGGCGAACGAGCGGGCACTCTACGAGAACGACGTAGAGCGGATCATCGAGGGCTACGTGGCGGATGCGGCGGCGGCAGCGGGGCTGAAACGTCCGCTGCCGCTCTTCGACGGATACAAGGTGCTCTGGCCGCCGGTGGCGATCGAGCTGGCGATCCCGCCGCAGCTGCTCGTCCGATCGCCCCGCGACGAGATCCGGCGGGCGGGCGACACGCTCCTGGAGCCGGATCTGAGCCTGGCCGAGATCGAGGCAATCGAGGATCTGACCAGCGACGGGGACACGGTCTCGCTGGTCGTCGCGATCAGTGGGCTGGCGGCGTACCCGGCGATCGTGCGCGAGGACCGCTCCTACGACTCGATCCTGCGACTGGCGGCACACGAGTGGGTGCACCACTACCTCGCCTTCTATCCGCTGGGGGAGGCATGGGGGACGGGGGACGGCGTGACGCTGAACGAGACGGTGGCGGACATCGCGGAAACGGAGATTGCGCGAATCGTGCAGGCGCTGCACCCCGTGACGCTGGCGGAGCGCGCAGACGGCCGCCCGCCACCGCGCAAGCGCTCCTCGCTCGACTTCAGCAGCGAGATGAGCGCCCTGCGACTGGAGGTGGACGCGCTCCTGGCGGAGGGGCGCGTGGCGGAGGCGGAAACGCTGATGGAGGAGCGACGGCGCTACCTGGCGGAGCAGGGCATCGTCATCCGCAAGATCAACCAGGCGTACTTCGCCTTCTACGGCTCGTACGCGAGCCTGCCGCAGTCGTCGGACCCGATCGGCCCGAAGGTGGCGCGCGTGTGGGAGGAGAAGCGCGACCTCGGCCGCTTCCTCACACTGATGCGGGAGGTACGGAGCGTAGCCAACCTCGACGCCCTGCTCGTGCGGCTGGGGGTCGACCCCGAAGAAGTCGCCGCCGAGTAGCACAGCGCGGAGGCGTCAGCGACGGGGAAGGGGTTGGCTGGGGACGGAGGAGTCGAACCCCCACATACAGATCCAGAATCTGCTGTCCTACCATTAGACGAGTCCCCAAGCCTCCGCTTTGAGCCTAGCACGGCAGCGAGCGGGCGCTCCAGTGGTCGCGCCGTCCCCGCGGGCGGGAGTCGCACGACAGGAGCCCTCGACGGCGCTGCGGGAGCGTACGATGGTGATCGGAGGTGGCGGGTGCACGGACGGTTCGAGCTCATCGGGGGGCTCCGTACAGAGGTGAGCGCGGACGGACACGCGATCACCTATATGCGCGTCTCGTACGAAGGCGAGGGGCCGTTCCACGAGAGCACGCGCCCGATCGCGCTGGGGCTGGACGACGGCACGCTGCAGGCACCCGGGCCGAACCACGAACAGGTGGCGGAGCGGCTCGTGCGGCAGGCGAACTACGGCCTGCTGCTACTGACCGAGGACGACCTGCCGAACCGCGCGCGCGAGTTCTTCTTCGCGGCCATCAACCGCCCCCTGATCCCGCGCGAGTTCGCGGTCCCGCTGCGCGTGCAGGACACGCTCGAAGCGCTGCTGGCGCTCGACGAGATCGTGGCGGCGGGTACATCGCGCCCGCGCCCGCCCGGGGAGCCGTAGGCGGTTGCCGCGCGCTGACAGGAACGATACTGTTGTGCCTGTGGAGGATTGCTTCATGGGCTACATCATCAAGGCCACCGTCGCGATCCGGCAGCAGTCCGACGGCTCGTGGCTCGCAGAGAGCACGGCTCCCCCCTTCATGACAGTCGCCCCCTCGCGCGGAGAGCTCGACCACCAGGTAGAGGACGTCATCGGGCGTCTCGTAGAGAGTCTCTCCCTCCGGCGATCAGCCGGCCAGGGGATGGAGGACGTCCTGCGCGAGCTGGGGGCTTCATACGAGTGGGAGCCCGCGCCCGCCGAAGAAGCGACGACGACGACCGTTCCCGTTCCTGCCTAGCAGTGCTGCTCTCGGGCCGGCAGTGCCGGGCTATCCTCAGTGCCCTCGGCTACCACCCCCTACGCCCCGGGGGATGGCTCCCTCTACGCCTCCAGCGGCAAATTCGGCGGGCCGAAGGCGTTTGCGTTCGAGGTCTCGCTCGATGGCGGTATCGACAGCGATACGCTCTTCCACTGGCTGCGGGAGTTGGGGGTGGACCCGGACGCGCTTGATCGCGTCTTCAGTGGTCACGACCCCGAGGACTAGACGGTGTTCGTACCGCCATCGACGCCGAGCGTCTTGCCCGTGATGTAGCTCGACTGGTCGCTGGTGAGGAAGAGGACCGCGTTCGAGACCTCCTCGGGCTTGGCCATGCGCCCCAGCGGGAGCGCGCCGCCCTGGGCCTGGAGAGCGCCCGTGCTGCGCAGCGACTCCGTCATCGGCGTCTCGATGGGGCCGGGGGCGATGGAGTTGACGCGGATGCCGTAGCGGCCGAACTCGGCGGCGAAACAGCGCGTGAGCATGATTACGCCCACCTTCGAGACGCAGTAATCCATGATGCCGGGCGAGGGGGCGTAGGCGGCGATCGAGGAGAAGGTGACGATCGTGCCGCCGTGATCCTCGGCGATCATCTGGCGCGCGGCCTCGCGGGCGCAGAGCATGACGCCGGTAAGGTTGACGTCGATCACTTTCTGCCAGCGCTCCGTGGGCTTGGTGAGGATGCTGGCAGCGGCGGGATTGAGGAAGGGATCCGTCTCGCGGTCGCCCTCCACGTAGTTGGCGTAGGAGATGCCGGCGGCGGCGACCATCGAGTCCACCCGTCCGAAGGCGCGGGCGGTCTCCGCCACGAGGGCCACGACGGCCTCCTCGTCGGAGGTATCGGTATGGATGAACGCAGCGCGCCCACCCAGATCCTCGATCTGGGCAGCGGTCGCCTCGCCGCCTTCGTCGTTGACATCGGCGATAGCGACGGCCGCGCCCTCGCTGGCGAAGCGCAGGGCGGTCGAGCGGCCCATGCCCGAGCCACCGCCGGTGATGATGGAGACCTTGCCTTCGAGTGCGTCCGCCATGGTCCTGTCCTCCGTTCGCGCATTTGCGTTTTGACGCCGTAGCGCCGATGGGGGCAGCCTACGCCTTTGGGGCAAACTCCTCAGCACTCCGCGAGGCGAGCAGGCGATGACCGCGACCGTGTACCGCACGCCCGATGAAGCCCTGGATGGCATCGTCGACGGCGCGCGGGTGATGGTCGGCGGGTTCGTATCGGCGGGGACGCCGAGCAACCTCATCCTCGCACTGAAGCGCCGCGGGACTCGCGACATCACGCTGATCGCGAACAACATCGGCTTCGGCGACAAGCTCGACGAGCTCTGCGAGGGACGGCAGGTCACGAGGGCGATCGCGACGTTCGCCGTGCGTGCCTCCAGCGCGCGGGAGAGCCACTTCGAGGCGCAGTACCGCCGGGGCGAGGTCGAGCTGGAACTGGTGCCGCAGGGAACCTTTGCGGAGCGCATCCGTGCGGGAGGCGCAGGCATTGGCGGATTCCTCACGCGTACGGGCGCGGGCACGCAGGTGGCAGCGGGGAAGGAGACCGTGACCTGGGCGGGGGAGGAGTGGCTGCTGGAGCGCCCCCTGCGCGCGGATGTGGCCCTCCTCAAGGCGCACCGCGCCGACCGCCTCGGCAACCTCAGCTACCGGCTGGCGGGCCAGAACTTCAACCCCGTGATGGCGACGGCAGCGGACCTCGTGATCGCGGAAGTCGAGGAGATCGTGGAGACGGGCGCGATCGCGCCAGAGGCGGTCGACACACCTGCGGTGTACATCGACCGTCTCGTGCGCTGCGATCCGCTGGAGGTGCGTTGGGATGGACGCTGAGGGGCCGCCGCGGCTCACTCGGGAACTGGTGGCGATGCGCGTGGCACAGGAGCTACCGCCCGGGAGCGTCGTGAACCTCGGTGTCGGGCTGCCCACGCTGGTGGGCGCGTTCATGCCGCCGGACGCTGGCATCCTGCTGCAGGCGGAGAACGGCATCCTTGGCTACGGCGGCTTCAGCAACGAGGCGTTCGACCCCGACCTCATCAACGCGGGCGGACAGCCGGTGCGCCTCAACCCGGGCGCCAGCTTCTTCGACAGCACCGCGTCGTTCGCGATGGTGCGCGGGGGGCACATCGATGTGGCCGTGCTCGGTGGCCTGCAGGTCTCGGAACGGGGCGACCTCGCCAACTGGTCGGTGCCGGAGCGGGGTGGCGGCAGCATCGGCGGGGCAATGGACCTCGCCACCGGCGCGCGGCAGCTGATCGTGGCGATGGAGCACACGACCAAGACGGGCGCCGCGCGCATCGTACGGAAGTGCGCCTACCCACTCACTGCCCGCCGCTGCGTGGACCTGATCGTGACGGACCTGGCGGTGGTGGAAGTGGTCGCGGCGGGGCTCACGCTGCGCGAGATCGCCCCCGGCTGGACACCGGAGGCAGTGGCCGCGCTCACAGAAGCGCCCCTGACGGTGGCGGCCGATGTGCGCGAGATCGCGCTGTAGGGGGGAGGCCCGGTGGTCGACGGGGGTAGACTGGAATCGATAACTCCGACTCCCGCAGAGCCGCCGGAGGACGAAACGGAGCCGCCGGAGGACGAAACGGACATGAACGAAACGGGCGCGCTCCTGGCAGACGCCCGGCGCGAACTCCGGCGCTGGGGAGGACGCCTCGCGCGGGTGATCGTTGGGCTTGCCGAGGAAGAGGATGCCCGGCGCGGGCGGGCGCGCCCGCGCCGTCCCCACACGCCGCCCGCGCCCATCGCCGGGAGCCTCGCACTGGCGAAAGGCGTGCAGGCGCTGGCCAGCGCCAAATTGCGGGCCGAGCGCGAACGAGACGAAGCGCGCGCGACAGTGGCCAAACTCGAACAAACTATCCAGGACGACCAGGTGCCCTGGTACACCCGCCCCCGCATGGAGAAACTCAAGGACGGCAAACGTCAGGCCGAGCGCGAGCGGGACGAAGCGCGCGCGGAAGCGGCCAAACTCGAAGAGACTGTCAAGGGCGCTGAACTGGCGAACCAGCAACTCAAGGAGGAGAACGAGCGCATCCTTCAGGAGTTCAAGACCTTCGGGGCATCCGCGTCAGCGCAGCCCGTCGCCGGGGCCGACGCGGGGCAGCCGATCGAGACCGTCGTCGATGTGGTAGAGGCGGCAGCCAAACTCTCGCGGTTGCGCTTTCTCAAGAGCGCGCGGGAGTCGGCCATGAAATCGCCGTACGAGCGCCCCGAAGACGTGTACCAGGCGTTCCGCCACCTCTCACGGATCGCCAGCCTGCGCCTCACTGCCAGCATCGGGAAGTCGGTCGCGGACTGGCTCGCCGACATGGGCGTCACCTATGCGCCCCGCCTCGGCCAGGAAGCGGACATGGCCAAATTCCGCTCGAACTACGAGTTCCGCATCAACGGCGAACGCATGCTGATGGAGGAACACCTGAAGTTCGGGATCGGGATGGACCCCCACCACTGCCTGCGCGTCTACATGAAGTGGCATGAGGGCGAGTGGGTCATCGGCCACGTCGGCCGGCACCTGGAGAACGCGAAGACGTAGCGCCCACACACTGCGCTAGCGCAGCTTGCGGGCGAAGGCGCGCAGGTCCTCCACGAAGAGCTCCGGCACTTCGGCGGCGGCGAAGTGGCCGCCACGGGGCTGCTCCGCCCAGTGGACGACGTTGGCGTTCGCCTCCGCCACGGCGCGGGGCACGAATACCATCTCCCTGGGGAAGACGGGCAGGCCGAAGGGCACGCGGCGCGCGGCTTCCGGGTCGGGCACAGGCTGCGGGGGCGTGCGGAAGGTGTGCCAGTACCAGCGCGAGGTCGTGACGAAGCTCTCCGTGAACCAGTAGATGCTGAGCGTATCGAGCAGGAACTGGCGGGAGAACGCCTGCTCCACGTCACCGTCGTTGTCGCTCCAATTACGGCGGCGCTCGACGAGCCAGGCGGCCAGGCCGGCGGGTGAATCGTGGAGGGCGAAGGCGAGCGTCTGCGGGTCGGTCGTGTGGACGGCGATATGGGCGAGGGCCGTGCTCCAGCGCGATTCCATCAGGTCGTAGCGGTGGCGCTCGTCGGGGGCGAAGGCGTCGCGGCTGGTGCGGGACGCGGGGCCGGTGAGCGTTCCCAGAAGCTGGCGCAGGCTGCCTGGCTCGGGGAGGCCGGCGGGGACGGCCGTTGGCGGCATGGAGGGCAGCGTGAGGTGGACGCCGAGAACGCGCTCGGGATAGCGGAAACCGAGCGTGCCAGAGATCATCGCGCCGAAGTCGCCGCCACCCGCCGCGAAGCGCTTATAGCCGAGGACCTCCGTCATCAGCCGCGCCCAGAGGTCGACGGTCTTGCTCGTCTCGAGGCCATCGACCGTGAGGGGAGTGGAGAAACCGAAGCCAGGGAGCGAGGGCACGACGACGTCGAAGGCGTCGGCGGGGTCGCCGCCGTGGGCGGCGGGGTCGGTGAGGGGAGCGATGACCTGCTCGAAGTCCCAGAACGTCCAGGGCCAGCCGTGCGTGAGGATGAGGGGGACGGGGTTCGGCCCCTGGCCGCGTTCGTGGATGAAATGCACAGGCACACCGTCGAACTCGACCTTGTAGTTGGCGTAGGCGTTGATGCGCGCCTCGGTTTCGCGCCAGTCGTACTCGTGGCGCCAGGAGCGCAGGAATGATTCGAGGTAGTCGCGGTTCATGCCGAAGCGCCAGTCCTCGTTGGCGAAGTCGGCGGGAAAGCGGGTGCGGTCGAGGCGGCGGTGGAGGTCGGCGATATCCTCGTCGGGGATGGCAACGGTAAACGGCTCAGCCTGCGGCATGGGGGGCCTCCGGAAGGGGTAGGTCGTGCGGCGCACCTTACCGGGGAACAGGGGATGGGGGTGGGCAAGTTCGCCTCGGGGTCTCGGCGTGTTCGCAGTAGTCCGGGTTGAGGTCTACGCCAATCCAGCGTCTGCCCGTGGCCTCCGCTGCGAGCGTCGTGGCACCCGAACCATTGAGCATGTCAGCACGATGTCGCCCGCGAAATCCGCCTCAGGTGCCCCTTCACACCTCCGCCAGCTGCACGGCGCGGCCTTCGAGGCGGCTGCGGTGGGTGGCCTCGATGACGCGCATGTAGTGCAGGCCGTCGGCGAAGCTGGTGAGGGTGACGGGCGCGCGGCGGCGGACGGAGTCGACAAAGTCCTGCTCGACGCGCCACTCGCCAGCCGTGCCCGGGTCGGGGTTGAGGGGGGCAGGCTCGTGGCCGAGCGGGGCGAAGGTCATCGTGTCGCCCGGGCGCCAATGGAGGGTTCCGGCGGAGCCGTAGATGGAGATGCCGTTGGCGGGGGCGGCGTGGAGCAGGCTCCCGAGGCGGTAGGTGACGCGCCCGCCGCGTTCGAGATCAGCGAATACGCCGAGGCTGTCGGGTACGGCGATCGGGAGGCGCTCGCCGGTTTCGGGGTCAGTGCGCTCACGGACGAAGGTCGCACCGTGGGCGAGGACGGTGCGGGTTGGGCCGAACCAGCGCGAGACGATCTCGACGTAGATACCGAACTGCATGACGTTCATGCCCGAGCGATCGGTACGCTCACGCCAGTGCAGGGGCGCGGCGGAATCGAGCGCGTTCCCGCCAAGGACCGTCACGTGGACCTCGCGCACTTCGCCGAGCGAGCCATCGCCGAGCAGGCGGCGGATGGTGCGCCAGCTCTTGAGGTCGAAGGGCGCGGGGACGAGCTGGGCGACGAGGCCGGGGCGCGCCTCGGCGGCGGCAAGCATGGCACGCGCGGCGGCGGCGTCTGTGGCCATGCGCGCCTCGCAGAGCACATGCTTGCCCGCTTCCAGCGCGGCGATGGTGATCTCGCGGTGCATGTCCGGCCAGGTGCCGATGCAGACGGCATCGATATCGGGGGCGGTGAGGAGGGTGGCGGGATCGGGCTCCACGCGGGCGATGCCGAACTCGTCCGCGACGCGGCTGCCACTCGCCTCGCTGCGGTTGCACACGGACACCAGCTCGACCTCGCCGGTGGCGCGGAAGCCGGGGATATGGCGCAGCTTCATGTTGCCGCCGGCGCCGATGAGGCCAATGCGCAGGGGGGCTTTGCCGGAGGTCATCGCGGGCTCCTTCGTTCGGTTAGCGACCCTGCCAGCGGGGCTCGCGTTTCTCGGCGAAGGCGCGCGGGCCTTCCTTTGCATCTTCGGAGTTGAGGACGGCGCGGCTCACCCATTCGCCCGTGCGATAGGACTCGTCGATCTGGAGCTGCCGCCACTGCTGCGCCATGAACTTGCTGCCCTCGACCGAGAGCGGGGCGTTGGAGGCGATCATGCCCGCGATCGCCTCCGCGCGGAGCAGCAGCTCCTCCGGCGCGAGCACCTCGCGCACGAGCCCCATGCGGAGGGCGTCCGCGGGCGCGACGCGGTCGCCCGTGAGGAGGATGTACATCGCGTCCCCGAAGGGGACAAGGCGAGCGAGGTGGTGGATGGCATAGCCTGCGAGGATACCGCGCTTCGCCTCGAACAGCCCGAACCAGGCATCGGTCGAGCAGATACGGATGTCGCAGTCGAGGGCGCGTTCGAGACCACCGGCGATGCAGAGCCCGTTGATGGCCGCGATAAACGGCTTGCGCGAGCGGGAGAAGGGCAGCGCGCTCGCCGGATCGAAGGTGCGGCGTGGCGCGGGGCCATCGCCGCGGTCGACGTTGCGCTGGTTCATCTCCTTCAGGTCGGCACCGGCGCTGAAGGCGCGCCCCGCGCCCGTGAGGATGCCCGCACGCATGCCGGGGTCAGCCTCGAAGTCGGCGAGCGCCTCGGCGAGGTCCGCCACCATCGTGCCGCCGAGGGCGTTGAGCCGTTCGGGGCGGTTCATCGTGAAGAGGGCGTAGCGCTCGCGTTTCTCGTAGAGCAGATCGGGCATGGGTAGCCTCCAGCGGCTGGGGGCGTAGTCTCGCACGGACACACGCGACGAGGCGTCAGGAGGAGACAGCATGTCTGAGGAGCTGGGTCTTTTCGAGGTTCTCTACAACTGCCGGGCGATGCGGCGGCTGAAGCCCGACCCCGTCCCCGAGGAGCTGCTGCTGAAGCTGGCGGACGCGGGCAACCACGCGCCCACGGGCTCGAACGTGCAGAACGTGCGCTGGGTGATCGTGCGCGACCCCGAGCGCAAGCGGTTGCTGGCGGAGCAGAACCGCAAGCACATTACCGCCTACATGGCGGCGGACCCTGTGGTCGAGCTGCCACACCACTCACAGGCGAAACGCGACCGCATGCGCGAGGCAGTCGTGTGGCAGATGGAGCACATGCACGAGATTCCGGCACTCGTGATCGCCTGCCTGGAGTTCTCCGAGGCGCAGGCAGACCCGACACGGTCGGGCGGCGGCGGCTACGTCTGGCCCGCTGTCCAGAACGTGCTGCTGGCGGCCCGCGCCCTCGGCCTCGGCGCAACGCCGACGACGCTGGGGCTGCGCGACCGCGCGGCGGTGAAGGCGATCCTGGGCCTGCCGGAGACGGTCGAGGCCTACTGCCTCGTCCCCGTGGGCTACCCCATGGGTAATTTCGGCCCCGTCACGCGCCTCCCTGTCTCGGAGACGGTCCACTGGGACAGCTGGTAGGGGCTACGCGATGGGCGCGGGCAGCGGCTTCCCTGTACCCGCGCCCCAGATGTGCTCGCGCAGACGCTGCTGCTCTGCCTCTGTCAGCGACGCACCGCACAGGTGGGCGACGAAACGCGCGGCCATATTCGCTACCGTCTTGCCCGACATCACACGGCGGTTGGGGTTCATGAGAACACCTTCCCAGTGTTTGTGATCGAGGCTCCAGTCGATGCGGTTGAAGCGGTCGCAGATCGCTTCGGGTGAGATTCCGTAACACCGCTTCTTGATCTCCAGGAAGGCGAGCACAAGGACCAGCTGGCCGACAGGCTTGCCCAGCAGCTCTGCCTTGCGTATCTCACGGCGTCGCTCATCACCGGACTCTTCCGTATCAAGCAGCGCCTCCCGGTAGAGATCAACGCGGTTCAGCAGATGGCCCCACACATCGAGGATGGCCTGCTCGTAGAGATCCTTCTCCTCTCCCTCTGCGTTCTGCACCTTCGTCTTCGGGGACGAAGGCTCGCTTTTGGCGATCTCTACGTTGGCATCGTAGAGCGTGGCGAGGGTGGTGAACTCGGGAGCGACGGCGCTGAGCGTATTCGACTGGTAGCGCACGAGCCGCGCCGGAATCAGGGCGTGGTGGCTGTCGCTGATCATTGCTCGGGTGATGACGGCGATAGCGTCGTCATCGTCGGTGATAAGATTCTCGCCCTTCCCCGTCGGTTTCGCGTAGCGGTTCACCTTGTTAAAGATTCGGCGGGATGCTTCCTGTTCGAAGCGGACAAGTATCACCGCGACATCTTCGTTCGCGAGGTTAGTATCGCCCTTCACCCTCGCGATCGGCTTGCCATTGTCGTCAATTCCGCTGATGGCGTACTGAAACGCCTTCACGCGGTGCTGGCCATCGAGGGGGATGAAGACCTCGCCGCCCAGGAACGTCAGAAATCCCATGTTCTCCGATGCGCTCATATAGAGCTGTGGGAGTGAGATCTTTCCGCTCGCGCTGAGGCTCCGGAGTGACTCGAATGTCATCTTCTCGTGGTTCTGGACGGCGAGGATGATGGCACTCGAGAAGCGATCCTCGTCGTTGGCGTAGTAGGGCGCGATCTCTTTCTTCACACGGTTGATCTTGATGTCACGCTGGTAGCGTTCTTCGAGCGAGAGCGCTTCCCATCCGGGCGTATCATCCTTCGGGATAGTGGTACTCTTGATGAGTTCTCCCATTTTCATCGTGATGATCCAGTACTCGAACGATCCGAAATTCCCTCGCACGGCGGGAAAGGTTCTGGGCATGGCAACGGCTCCTTAGCTTGCTCTGGGGATGGAGATGTTGGCGCAGGGATGCAAGGCGCTTATTGCTCGTTGTTCGATCCTGAGGAGGCAATCGCGGGATACCCCCGGTATAGCGATGACGGATGTTTCGATGTCTTTCCACCAGGCCTTGAGGTGGGCGGCGAGCCGGTCGTTGTGCTGCTGCACGCGGTGCTGGTAGAGACGCATCCCGATGCTCGTGCTCATACCCACGTAGAGGCAGAAACAGCTGAGCCACCGTGCGTAGAGCCCTGCCACATCTCTCCCAACCCTGTTCGGAAGGGCAGGAGTGAAGCGGTAGCGGCGGCCCCGCAGACCGGTGAGGGCGACCTGGAGCAGCGCCTCAGACACCGCACATGCCCTCGCATTCTTCGCCGAAGGGCACGTCATCCTCGCCTTCGAACGCAACTTCGGTGAGCGGCGTCAGGCTCTGGTGGAGGTAGACCTCCCCGGCGAACCGCTCTGCCCGCCCCGCCACCCGCAGCGCCTCATCCACGAGAACAGCGTCTTCCCACGAACGTGGATCGGCGCGCTTCATCTCCGCCCACTCCCCGTCAGTGTGGTAGGGGCAGCCGATGCAGGCGCTGCGGGGCAGCGTCCGCCCGGGGAAGTGTTCGGCGAACCACGCGCGACAGTCGCCACGTGAGAGTCCGGCTTCAAGAAGCGGCCACCGGTGCTCGATCCACCGCACACGGCTCTGCTTCATCCGCATCGCCGCTTCGTCCGTGCTGATGCCGATCCACAACTCGACGTAGACGCCATGAGGTACCGGCTGCCGGTGGCCGAGTCCGAGCAGATCGCGCAGTTCTCGCTCGATTGGCGAGAGCTTGTACTCGCGTGTGCACTGGCGACGGGCTATGCCCGCCTTGCCATTCCGCGAACGGACGAAGACTGGCACCGAGCTGAACGCCTGACCCGTCGAGTTCGTGCCGGCGAGCAGGTCGTGGCGGAGATCGCCTCCCGAAACATGCAGGAGGGGGAAGGGCAGAACTTCCCCGAGCCATTCGAGGTGCCGGTAGACGCCATCGGGCTCCCACCCGGTGTCGGCGAAGATAGCGAAATCGGGGCGTGGCTTCAGGAGACCTTCCGCCGCCATAAGCGCGAGCGTGGAGCTCTGAACGCCGCCGCCGAGCGAAAGCACGGTCAACTCCGGTTCGCCTGCGATCGCGTCCCCCTTCCTCCCATAGGGAATCCGCGCACGATTATCCGGGGGGGGGGGGGGGGGGGAGTTGTCAAACCACAAAACGGGCGGTGCGGAACCGGATCGCGCCCCCGGCGAGCCGGGGCGGGCGCTTGTATATTTCCGCGTCGGGAGGTCGTCATGGCACCGGACTTCGATTTCTTCGACCCCAACTTTCAGAAGGCTGTCCATACGCACTTCGCGGTGGAGTACCCCACCGGCGAAGAGATCGGGCAGGCGAACGACGCTATCGCGATGTGCCCCGCGCAGGCGATTAGCCTGACCGAGGAGAGCGTCCGGTGATCGTGCTGCCGGAGTCAGTCAAGCGCGACGTGGACAGCGCTTTCGCGGAGGGGCATCCGATCGTCGTCGCGGGCGTGACCGCAGACTGCGAGCCAGCGGTGAGCTTCCGTGGCACGGCGCAGGTGCTCAGCGATTCGGCGCTTGCGTTCTGGTCGCGGGATGCGGCAGCGAGCACACTCGTGGCATCACTGGAGACGCACCCGACGGTCGCGCTGATCTACTCCAACATGGCCGCGCATCGTTTCTATCAGTTCACCGGAAGGGCGCGGCTGAACGACGATCCAGAGCTCGACCGTGCCGTCTACGACCGCTCGCACGAGCTGGAGCGCCAGCGCGACCCCGAGCGGTCGGGCAAGGCGGTCATCGTCGAGCTGACGTCGGTACGGGGGCGCGGCGCGAACGGCCCGTTCCTGCTGGAAGCGGACGAGTAGGCCCGCCACGCCACGGGGGGTGCGTCATGCCCTATCCCCACGTCTTCAGTCCCATCACCATCAACAGGCTGGAGATCAAGAACCGCATCATCCGATCGGCGCACGGCACCGGGCTGAGTGCGGGCGGGCTGCAGGTACTCACGCGCCCACCTGGCGGAGATCACGGAGACAGATGTGCTGCGTCGCAACCTCGATTCGGGTGGGGAGGAGCGCGTGGCGACGGACATGGTCGTGCTGATGTCGGGCAATGAGCCAAATACGGAATTCGCGGATGTGATCGACGGCTACGAAGGCGATGTGCGCGTCGTTGGTGACGCCCTCGCACCGCGCTGGCTGGAGCTGGCGATCCACTCCGGACACCATGCCGCGCTCGAGGTGTAGTGGCGGCCCTGCGAGACGGGGTGGCGGCAAACGGCCTGCCTGCTACGGTACGGGACAGCACAGCGCCCGCCTCCGGACCCTCACGCTCAACCTTCGAGCCTCACTGCCGGGAATCCGATGAACCATCGCCTCTACCCGCAGCCTTCCCACTCCCGCGCGACGCGCCAGGAAACGCGCGGCGCATGAGCATCGTGTGGCGACTGCTCGCGGGGCTGACAGCCCTCGCCGTGGCTGGCGCCGCGCTCCGGCTGGGGCAGCGCCGCGCGCGCACGGACAGCGCGAGCGGGTCGCGCCCGGTGCGGCGAAGCGCTGGCCTTTCGGTAGCGAGGGCCGCATCCGCGCGCGCGGAGGATCGCCCGGACGGGGCGGAGCAGGCAGAGGTGCCACCGCCCACGGGCGGCTCGCTGCTGTTCGAGCGCTGGCCGCGGTTCGCGTGCCGCCACCCGTGGCTCGTAGTCGCGGGCGCGCTGGCGTTCATCGCCATCTGCGGCGGGCTGTGGGCATCGCAGCGAGGCGAGTTCGGCACGGGCGGCTTCACTCTCCCGGGGGCAGAGTCGCAGAAGCTCGTGGACCTGCTCCAGGAGCGCTTCCCGCGAGCCGCAGGCGACAGCGCCGAAATCGCCGTGCGCGCGCCCGCGGGCTTGCGGACGGAGGCCGTGCGCGCGGACGTGGAAGCGCTCATCGCGGAGGCGGAGGCGCTGCCGGAGGTGCTGGGCGTGATCTCGCCCTACAACGCGCCCGGGCGTATCTCGGCCGACGGCGAGATCGCCCGCATCACCGTACAGTACGCGGCGACAGCGTCCGATCTCGCGGACAGCAGCATCGGGGCGATCTTTGCCTGGCGCGAGGAGGTCTCGCGCGAGGGCCTGCAGGTCGAGCTGGGCGGGATCGTGGCGGGAGCCGGCGAACAGGAGCCGCCGGGCAACGCGGAGCTCATCGGGCTCGCGGCGGCGGCGGTAATTCTGCTGATCGCCTTTGGCACGGTTACAGCGGCGGGCCTGCCGATCTTCACGGCGCTGCTGGCGCTCATACCAGCCTTCTTCCTGATCGGCGTGGGCGCCTCCTTCATCAATCTCGCCAGCTTCACCCCGCAGTTCGCGGCGATGATCGGCATCGGCGTGGGGATCGACTACGCCCTGCTGGTGGTGACCCGCTTCCGCGAGGCGCTGGCGAACGGCATGACAGTCCCGAACGCGACCGTGAAAGCGGCCTCGACGGCGGGGCACGCGGTCCTGTTCGCGGGGTGCAGCGTGGTCATCGCGCTGATGGGGCTGTGGACGGTCGGCGTACCGCTGCTCTCGCTCACGGCGATGGGGCCGGCGCTGGCGGTCGCGCTGGCGGCGGCCGTCGCGCTGTTGGTCCTGCCGGCAATTCTGGCGCTCGTGGGCGAGCGGGTGAACCGCCTCTCCGTGCCCGGGCTGCGGGTCTCCGCCATCCAGAGCGAAACCGGCATAGCCTACCGCCTGGGTCGCACCATTCAGCGCGCGCCCTGGATCTGGCTCGTCGCCGCCGCCGTCCTGCTGCTGGCCCTTGCCTTCCCCACGCTCGACATGCGATTGGGGTCGAGCGATGCGGGCAGCAACCCCACCTCGCTCACGTCGCGGCGGGCGTACGACCTGCTCGCGGAGGGGTTCGGCGTCGGCTTCAACGGGCCGATCCTCGTGGGCGCAGCGCTTGAAAGCGAGGAGCAGGCAGCCGCGTTCGCGTCGCTTCCCGCACAGATCGCCGGCGATCCGAACATCGCGAGCATCACGCCGGCCGTGCTCAGCGAGGACGGGACAGCGGGCACGATGCTCGTCATCCCCACAAGCTCACCCCAGGACGAGGCGACGGGCGACCTCGTCCACCGCCTGCGCGATCGGCTGCCCGAGCTGCTCACGGGCACAGACGTGGACGTGCTCGTGGGCGGCCCCACGGCGACCTTCATCGACCTCGGCGACCGTGTCGGCTCACGCATGCCGGTCTTTCTCACCGCCGTCATCGGGGCGAGCTTCCTGCTCCTGCTCGTGATCTTCCGGTCGCTGCTGGTGCCACTGAAGGCGGCGGCGATGAACGTGCTCGCGGCGGGGGCTGCCTACGGCGTGCTCGTCGCCATCTTCCAGTGGGGGTGGGGCGCGGACGCGATCGGCCTCGACGGCACGGGGCCGATCGAATCGTTCCTGCCCATGATGATGTTCGCGGTGCTGTTCGGCCTTTCCATGGACTACGAGGTGTTCCTCGTAAGCCGCGTGCGCGAGGAGTACCTGGCGACGGGCGACAACGGGGAGGCGGTCGTGCGGGGGCTCGCCGCCACGAGCCGCGTGATCTCGGCGGCGGCGGCGATCATGGTCGCGGTGTTCCTCAGCTTCGCGCTCAGCGACCAGCGCGTGATCAAGGAGTTCGGTATAGGTCTCTCTGTCGCCATCTTCCTCGACGCGACCGTCATCCGGCTCGTGCTCGTGCCCGCGATCATGCATACCCTCAGCGACGCGAACTGGTGGCTGCCGCACTGGCTGGCCCGCCTCGTGCCGCATGTCGGGGTCAAGGCACCCGCGAGGCGGGAGCCGCTCCCGGAGGCGGGCGAGCGGTAGCACCCTGCGCGCGCACCACTCCGTATACTCTCGCAGCATGGACACGGCAGCCGCACGCACGCTGCTCACGGTAGTCTCCGACTTCGTCTGACCGTGGTGCTACCTCGGCCTCGGCGAGGTCGAACGGCTGCAACAGGACTACGGAGGGATTGAGGTGCAGTTCGCGCCGTTCCTGCTCGACCCGGACGTTCCGCTGGAGGGGCGGCCGCAGCCACCGCCTCCGGCGGGCAGGAGCGAGGCGCGCGCCTACCTGGAGGAGCGCGCAGGGGCGGCGGGGATTCGCTTCACGCCGGGTCGCAGCCATCGCTCGAGCTCACTCCTCGCGCACCAGGCAGCGGAGTTCGCCGCGGAGAGCGGGGGCTCCGCAGTCGCGTTCCAGCGGAGCGTCTTCGAGGCCTACTTCGAGCGCCTGGATGATATCGGCGCGGTGGAGCGGCTTGTGCGCATCGGGGAGACGGCGGGGCTGCAGGGGGTGCCGTTGCGGGAGGCGCTCGAAGGCGGCGTCTACCGCGAGCACGTGGAGGAGGCCGTACGCGGGGCGCGTCTCGCGGGTGTGCGCTCGGTCCCGACCTTCATCTTCGACGAGAAGTACGCGATCGTGGGCGCGCAGGAGTACAGCGCCTTCAAGGCGGTGATGGCCGAGCTCGGCCGCGAACCGCACCCCGTGGAGGGCGGACGATGAGCGACGCGACACCACGCGCGCTGCGGATGGCGGGGGGAAGCGACCACCCCGACTGGCCTGCGACTGAGAGCGCCATCCGCCAGCTCGCCGTGAACTATGCGCTCGGCACCGACGCGATCGGGCGCGACGATCCGGAGACGGGCCGCGCCCTCTACCACCGGACGTTCACGCCGGACGCGGACATCGCGATCGCGGGGAGTGCGGAGACGCGGCGCAGGGGGCCGGACGAGTGGGCCGCATTCGTCGAGGACACCTTCCGCACCGCCGGGCACGTGCGCACGCAACACCTGATTGGAAGTGTCAACATCGTCCCCGACGAGGACAGCGCGAGCGCGGAGATGTCGACCTACATGCACGCCTCGCACCTCGGCCCGGCGGGCGACGTGCTCGTGGTGCTGCTCACCTACGTCGATCACGCCATACTCGCGGAGGGCGGCTGGCGCATCGCAAAGCGCACGCTCCATCCGCTGGCGAGCTGGACGCAGCAGACCCCGGGCGCATAGTGCGGGCGCATACCAATCGGGGACGCTTCACGGTAGGCTCCCCTCGCCTGCGGCCCCCGATGGCTTCCGTGTGGCGCGCGAGGTATTCCCGGAGGTGGCTTAGCGATGGATGAAGCGGCAACGGGCACGCTGACCCGCATCGGCTTCGTGGGGCTGGGAAAGATGGGCTGGCCGATGGCGAGCCTGCTCGCTCCCCACTACGCCCTCACCGTGCTGGACGTGCGCGCGGAGGCAGCGGACTCGTTCGCGGCGGAGCACGGGGCGACAGCGGCGGCGGACCTTCGCACGCTGGGCGCGGCGAGCGACACCATCATCACCATGCTGCCGGACGGCGAGGTCGTGCGCGAGGTCGCGCTGGGAGGGGCGGACGGGGAGGGGCTGGCGGCGGGGCTCGCGCGCGGGAGCGTCCTGATCGACATGAGCAGCTCAGCTCCGTTGGGCACACGGCGGCTCGCAGAGGAGCTACGCGAGCGCAGCATCAAGCTCGTGGATGCGCCCGTCTCCGGTGGGGTGACGCGCGCGCGGGACGGTTCGCTGGCGATCATGGCGGGGGGAGACGTGGAGACGATCGCCCGCTGCCGTCCACTGCTGGAGCGCCTGGGACGCACGATCTACGAGATGGGCGCCGTGGGGGCGGGACACACGATGAAGGCGCTCAACAACTACCTCGCCGCGACGGGGATGGCGGCGGCGTGCGAAGCGCTCATCGTGGGCGACCGCATGGGGCTGGACCCGGCGCGGATGATCGAGGTTCTGAATGCCTCCTCGGGACGCAACTCGGCGACGGAGGGGAAGGCAGCGCAGGAGGTGCTCTCGCGGGGCTTCGCCTCGGGTTTCACAATGGGGCTAATGGCGAAGGACGTCGGCATCGCGGCGGGGATCGCGGAGGAGCTGGCACTGGAAACGCCGCTGCTGGCGCGCTGCCGCGAACTCTGGCGGGGGGCGGAGGAGCAGCTGGGCAGGGCCGTCGATCACACGGAGGTGGTGCGGCTGTGGGAGATGTGGAACGGCCGCGAGCTGGGGGCGGGAGGCGAACAACCCTCCTGAGGCCCTGCGCAGCCAGCACTGTCGTACACCTCGTCCAGTTAGCCGCGCACAGTCTCGTCAAGGTCCCTGGGACTCGCGAGGTTGAGGATACGGAAGCAGCGGCGCGAGGAAGAGGGCTGGCGCACAGTCGTGGGGCTGCTGCGCACGGGCCAAACTCGCGGGCTCAGCGGGGACACTGCCATCACGCCACGGGGGCGCCCGGACCCGCCCTACCCACCCGCGAGCGCGTTCGCGGGCGGGGTCACAGCGCGGCCCGTCCAGCGCCTCTCGCCCGCGGCCTCGCCGATGCGCAGGGCAGCGTAGTGGCCGTCGTGTATGGCCCGCTCGATGGGGCGGGGCGCGAGCGCATCGCCGACGACCAGCACCTCACCTTCGTAGTCATCGAGGGCCTCCGCGAGCGCGCGGTTAGCAGCATTGCCCGAGATGACGACGGCGCTCTCGACGGCATGCTCACGGTCCTTCCCCGAGTCGAGGCTGCGGAGCGTGACCGCGTCGGTGGTTACCTTCACGAGCTGGACGCGGGGCACGAGCGTAAAGCCGCTACGGTGGTCGGTGAGGCGGCGGAGGGCGGGATCGCGCATGAGCGCCCCTACCGTCTGCGGCCCGACGCTCGTGTGAGACGTGGCGAAGACAACGGCAACGCCCTTCTCCAGCAGGTATTCCGCGACTGCGATAGCTTCGTAGTGGCCCACGTCGTCGAAGATGAGCGCGGTCGCGCCGGTCTCGGCCTCGTCGCGCATCACCTCCCAGCTGGTGAAGACGTTGGCGCGATCGATGCCATCCACGGGGCTGGCTGGGCGGGCCGACTGGAAGCCGTCGCGGCGCGGCGCGGAGCCGGTCGCCACGATGACGGCGTCGGGCCGCCCGGCGTCGATGAGTGCGCGGTCGACGGGGGTATCGAGGCGGATGTCGACTTCGAGCTTGCGCAGCTGCGCCTCGCACCAGTCGACGTCCTTGCCGAACTCGTCGCGGGAAGGAGCCCTGCGCGCGAGCCGCACCTGGCCGCCGAGCGCGCCGCTCGCCTCGCAGAGCGTGACCTGATGGCCACGGAGCGCGGCCACGCGGGCGGCTTCGAGCCCGGCCGGGCCGCCGCCGGCCACGAGCACGCGCCTGCTCTCGCCCGCCACGCTGATTCTGTCCTCGCCGAAGCGGAGCTCCTGCCCCACACCCACGTTGACGACGCAGCCGAAGCGCATGAGCGGCCCCGTGCTGCCACCGATGCACCCCTGGTTGCAGCCGAGGCAGGGACGCACGTCGTCGACGCGGCCCTCCTGCGTCTTGCGTACGATATCGGGATCGGCGATCGACGCGCGGATCATCGAGACCATATCCGCGTCGCCACGCGCGATGATAGCGTCGGCCTCGGCGAGCGTGAGGATGCGCCCCACGACGAAGCTCGGCGTGGCGAGGGCGCGGCTGGCGGGCGTGCTCCAGGGGAGTTCGTAGCCATGCTCCTCGTGCATCCCGCCGATGAGGCGGTCGAAGTCGAGATAGCCGGCGGTGGAGACGCTGAAGAGGTCGATGAGGCCGGTCGCTTCGAGATCGAGCGCGATCTCCTTGCAGTCATCGGGCTCGAGCCCGCCGGGCACGCCCTCACGCCCGCTGAGACGCACGCCAATGATGAAGTCGGGACCGGTGGCCGCGCGGATGGCGGCGGCGACCTCCTTGCCGAAGCGGCGGCGGTTCTCTGCGCTGCCCCCGTAGCGGTCCGTGCGCCGGTTCGTGGTGGGCGAGAGGAATTGCATGATGAGGAAGCTGTGACCGTAGTGGATCTCGATGCCGTCGAGGCCGCCTTCGCGGGCGCGGCGGGCGGCTGCGGCGTAGGCCGCGATGGTTTCGTCGATCATTCCCTGACTCATGGCGATGGGGACGTCGCCCTGGCCCTCGGAGGCACGCAGATGGCGCACGCTGGGGACGGCCGAGGGCGCCCACGGCGGGCTGCCGTCGAGCGGTACCGCATGCGCGCCGGGATGGAAGAGCTGCTGCATCATGACCATGCCGTGGCGGTGGGCGGCCGTGGCGAGGCGGGCGTAGCCCGGGATCACGGCGTCGGAGAAGGCGGGCACACCCGCCATGCCTGCGGCGGGATGCACGGATGAGGCTTCGAGGATGCTCATGGCGACGCCGCCGCGGGCACGGGCCTCGTGGTAGGCGATGAGGTCGTCACTGACCTCGCCGCGGCCCAGGCCCGTGCCATGGGCAGAGCGCACGACGCGGTTGCGGAATTGGGTCCCGTTGACAGTGATGGGGCGGAAGACGTGATCCAGCGGCATGGCGGCCTCCGGCGCGATCTTACGCCCACTGCAACCGCCGCCGGGCTTTCTCCTTCCGCGATTCCCGATAGACTGAGCGCAGCACGGGCCAGCAGGAGACGTTCGCATGAGGAACTGGATGATCGCGGCGCTGATCGCGGCGCTCGCGCTCTCGGTCGTCGCAGGGACTGCAGCCGGGGGAGTGGCAGCGCAGGGGGAGGAAACGGAACCGACGGCGAACGTCGAGGTGCGCGTCTGGCAGCTGCGCGCCGACCCCCTGAAGCTCTATATCAGCGCCCGACCGGAGGGCGGCTCCTGGCGCACATTGGGCACCACCCTCCTGGAGACGCCCGGCCTCAGCAGCACTGGCTCCTACCGCTACGGTGACATCACCGTCGAGGTTCCACTCGGGGGCTCCGGGAGCCTGCAAGCGGCGAACGTCGAAGTGCGCGTCTGGCAGCTGCGCGCCGACCCCCTGAAGCTCTACATCAGCGCCCGACCGGAGGGCGGCTCCTGGCGCACATTGGGCACCACCCTCCTGGAGACGCCCGGCCTCAGCAGCACTGGCTCCTACCGCTACGGTGACATCACCGTCGAGGTTCCACTCGGGGGAGCCCGAGCCCGAGCCCGAGGCTACCCCGGAGGCCACGCCGGACGCTCTCCCGGTGGCGCGCCTCCGCATCCCCGATCTCGGCGTCGATTCCCCTATCGTCGGGCTGGGGTTGCTGGAGAACAACGTACTCGACCATCCCGACGACCATCGCGAGACGGGCTGGTACGAAGTCTTCGACACGCCCGGAATCCGCGGGAACGCGATCTTCTCCGCACACGTCTACTACCGGAACATCCCCGGCCCCTTTGAGCGGCTCATGGAGCTGGAGGACGGCGACGAGGTCATCGCCGTCATGAACGACGGCCAAGAGTACCGCTACCGCGTCTTCTCCGTCGAACGGTACCCCCTGGCCACGATCCCGATGCGCGACATCCTCTGGCCGGTTGCGCGCCCGCTGGGCGCGGAGTGGGTGACACTGATCACCTGCGGCGGCGAGTTCGAGCCGTACGCGAGGGACGAGAGCGGCGCGCGCACCGGCGGCTACTACCTCTCCCGCGACGTGGTGGTCGCGCAGCGCATCAACTAACGGAGGGTGGCGCGGCTGCTGCCCTGCCGCCGCACCGCCCTCGCGCTACTGGCCGGAAGGCCGCACGCTGGTGCCGAGGACGGTTTCGGGAGCCTCGCCGCCAGCGGCGCGCATGGCCGCAGCGATCGCGTTCGCCTCGCCCTGGTTACCGGACACGCGGTCGGCGACGGCGCGCGCGTGTGAGCGCAGGGGGCGTTCGAGCGCCCCCTGGAAGCGCGGGAAGACGTAGCGGGCGAGCAGCTCGTAGTGTTCGCGCATGCGATCGGGCGGGGCGAACTCGTTCGCCATCAGGAGCACGCCCCCGAAGCCGCCCCCGCTCGCAGCCCAGAGGCCTTCCAGCCCCGCGCTCACCTCGTCGGGGCTGCCGAAGAGGGCGCCACCGTGCTCGACGCACCAGGCGGCGTAATCCTCGGGCGCGCCTTCGTAGTCGAAGGGGCGCCCGAGCGTCCCCGCGATGTACTCGCAGTCGAACTCGTACAGGCCCGCGGAGATATCGCGACAGGCCTGCTCGCGGCTCTCAGCCACATGGATACGGGTCATCACCCGCCAGTCGCGACGGTCGAGCGTCTTGTCGCGGGCTGCGGCGGCCTCCTCAGCGGTACCCCAAGTGTTCTTCAGGCCCGGGCCGAGGGGGCGGAAGGATGCGCCGGAGAGCACCCCCACGCCGTGCTTCCCGGCAATGGTCGCGCCCGCGGGCGAGGAGGTGGTCGCGACGAACACGGGGATGCCTTCCTCGCGGTACGGCTGTAGCTGGCAGGATGCATTCCGCAACGTGAACCAGCCCGGGCTCTCGTGCGTGACCTCCTCGCCCCGCAACAAGCGCAGGACGACGCCCAGCCCCTCATCCAAACGGGGGCGGAGCTGGGTCGCGGCGAGGCCGAGCTGGGCCGTATCGGAGGGGAGCGCGCCGGGGCCGGCGCCCAGCATCACACGCCCGCGCGTGAGGTGGTCGAGCAACAGGATGCGCTCCGCAAGCATGTAGGGGTGGTGGTAGGGGAGCGAGACGACACCCGTGCCCAGACGGATCGACTCCGTCTCCTGCGCCACGTGGGCGATGAAGAGCTCGGGGCTGGCGATGGGCTCCCAGCCCGCGGAATGGTGCTCGCCGATGAACGCTTCGTCGTAGCCGAGCTCATCGAGCCACTGGAGGGTGCGCACGTCGCGACGGATGGCGAGGCTCATGCTGTCGCGCACGGAGTGGTAGGGCGCCATGAAGACGCCGAATCTGAGCCGCCAGGGAAGCTTCATGGCGGCCAAGCATAACGCGCGAGGACGCACACGCGTGGGGAGTGGTTGGCACGCGGAACTGTCAGGCAAGCCACGCGCCTTAGAACGGTTGTGCTAGCAGTGCTAGACTGGCGGGACATCTCATCGTAGAGGAACAGTCCATGACAACGGACGCGGGAAGCCGGTTGGGGGAGCTCGTCAAACAGGCGCTCGACGCGGCGTCGGTGCTGGAGGACGAGGACAGGGACCTGCAGCGGATTGCGTTCGAGCGCGTGCTCGACCACCTGCTCGGTAACGGCGGCGCGCAGCAGCAGCACGCGGCCACGGCAGCCGCGGAGGCAGCGCCCACCACCGAACCGATCGATTCGGTTCTGGATACTGAACAGCAGCGCCTCGACGCGGCCGCACGCTACTTCGGCTTCAACGAAACGGAACCGGTGAGAGAGCTTTTCGACCTGAGCGGCGACGAGCCAAAGCTCGTGTTTCATGCCAACAAGCTACCTGAGGGCAAAGCGGCAGCAGTCCGCAATATTACGTTGCTGGTCTGCGGCGTGCGTACGGCGGTCGGCCTGGAGACCGGTACTCAGCACATTCGACAAGCGGCTGACACCTATAAAAAGCTCGATGCCGCGAATTTCATGACCACCCTTGGAAGTATGGATGAGATCGCCGTGCTGGGGAAACCTCGTTCACCCAACCGTCTCGTCCGAATGAGGGGTATCGGCGCCGAGGCGGCGAGACCCCTCGCCCAGAAGCTCGTCGCTTGATGGCAGAGGTCCGGCAACAACTCACGCTTGGCGATCTTCACAGTGAGACAGATCGGGCTCAAGCACTGTTTCGCGATGGGCATTTCCAGGAGGCGGTTCGGAAGGCAGCCGAGCGATTCCTCAATCGCGTCGCAGAGCTCGCCGATCACCCAAAAGCACAGGACAAGCAGGGAACAGAATTGATCAATTTGGTCTTCTCAGAGAAGAAACCTATCCTTGCCTTCAGTTCTCGCGAAACGCGTATCGAGCGGGGTGAGCACAACGGCTATCGATTCCTCGCCGCCGGGCTAACGCTGGCTATCCGCAATGTCATGACGCACGCCGATGAGTACGACCTCGCAGAGCCAGAAGCGATCGAGTGGCTGGCCTTCGTCAGTGCGATGCACCGGCGGCTTGACCGCGTGCAGCAGTTTGCGACGCAGCCGGCTGAGGGCTCCTCAGGGGCAGACTCGGGCGACTCAGGGGCGGACTCAGCAGACACGGCGCCGGCGTAACGCTCAGCCACGGGCGGGATCGAGGCGGGCGAGCAGGGCCGCCAGCAGCTCCAGGCGCGGGACAGGGACGCCGAGGGCGCGAGCGCGGCGGGCGGGCTCGGCGAAGATCGCGTCAACCTCGATCTCGCGCCCTTCGAGGAAATCGATCAGCGTGCTGGGGCGGTAGGGACCCATGACGTCGGTGAGCGCGAACATACGCGCGATGACGGCCTCGCCGTCGATGCGTTCGCGCCGCTCGTGCGCAGCGAGGTCGGCGTTGCCGGCCGCGACGACCTCGCGCATGAGAGCGCGCGCCTCAGCGCGGAGGGCCTTGTCGGTGACGATAGCCTCAGTGTCAACGCCACCAGCGGCGACGGTGAGCCCGTTGAAGGGCACGTTCCAGACGAGCTTCTCCCAGCGCGCCTGAAGGAGGCAGGGAGCGCTGGCGACTTCCACACGGGCACCGTCCCAGAGGGCCAGGGCGCGCTCCAGCTCGGCCGCATCGTCGCCCAGGTGGGCGATCGTCACCTGGCCGTACTCGTAGTGGTGGATGGTTCCGGGCTCGCCGCGGTTGAGACAGGTGAAGGCGAGGCCGCTGAAGATGCGCTCGTTGCCGATCGAGGCCGCCAGCGCCTCTTCGATGCCGAGGCCGTTCATGATGGCGAGGATGCGCGTCTCCGGGCCGAGGCAGGGGCGGATGAGGGCGGAGGCGTCGCCGAGCGAGGTTGCCTTGAGCCCGCAGAGCACCCAGTCGGCGATGCCGAGCTGCGCGGGGTCGCGGGCGATAGCGGGGCGTTCGAGCACGAAACTGCCGCGGTGCGATTCGATGCGCAGGCCGCTCGCGGCGACGGCGTCGAAGTCTCGGCGCAGGAGAAAGCGCACGTCGTGCCCGGCCTGCGCGAGCCGCGCGCCGTAGTAGGAGCCAACGGCGCCCGCGCCAATAACGGCTACCGTAGCCACGCCACGATCCTATACGAGGAGAGCAGCGACTACCCCACCCTCTCACTCCTCAGAACGGCGGGCCACTGAAGGCGGGAGCGTAGAGTGGCCGCTCGCGTTCGACCTGACGGGCGAGACAGGCGCGCATAGCGACCTCGGTGGCGGTACGGGCGGGGCCGTCGAGACCATCCGCGTGAAGGGCGTGGATCAACCGCTCCACGAGGCCGCTCAGGGTCTCGTTCTCGTCCGCGAGCGAGGCGATCGTGGGGTAGGCGGCGGGATCGTACCAGAGGCGGCCGAGCGCATCCGCGAGGAGGGCGCGCAGGTCGGCGTTGTCCTCTGTCAGCAGCTGGCCCGCCACTCTCGCGGCGCGAGATCGACGAAGCCGTGACGGAAGCGCTGGGGCTCGATCCGGAGTGGGTGGCAGGCATCCGCCGGGCGCTGGCAGAGGAGCCATCGGTCACGAACCACCGCTGACGGGAGTGAGGAGAGCGCCTGAACCCGAATGGCGAAGGACGGATGGAGCCTTCGGTCGGATTCGAACCGACGACCTGCGCATTACGAATGCGCCGCTCTTCCAGCTGAGCTACGAAGGCATCCCGTGCCTGTATCCTAGCGCGCTGCGGACGGTGGCTCGACCGCTCTGCCCGTGCCTGTGGCGCTCGCTTCCAGGGCGCCGACGCGGCGTTCGAGGCGGGTGAGACGCTCCCCCAGGCGCGCACTGGCTTCGAGGGCCTCGAAGCTGGCGACCTGTTCGAGGAAACGCTCCCAGCGTCCGGGCGCGGCGCGGATCAGTTGCGGACAATCCTTCCCTGTCCAGTGGTGGTGCTGGACGATGCCCTCGCGACCGTGTCCGGCGGCACGCAGGCGTGCGACGAGCCAGGCGGCGTTCGCGTCGGCGGCGGGAGCGTCGATGCCTTCGTTCACGCAGATTTCGAGACCGAGTGAGGTGGTGTTGCCGGGGCCGCCCGCACCGTCTCCCGCGTGCCAGCCCTGCTCGCTCCAGTCCAGCGACTGCCAGATTTCGCGGTCGTCGATGGTGGCGTGCCAGGAGTAGGGGGCGGCGCGCGCGAGCCAGCGGGCGTGGGCATGGGCGTTCGCGCCCCGCCTCCGGTTACCAGTCTGGTGGATGGTGATGAAGGCGGCGAGGCCGCTGGCGAAAGGGCGGTTGGGGCGGTTCGTGGTGCGGGTCAACAGTAGCTGGCGGACGGGGAGTGGTGTGAGCATGGGGGGAGATTCGCGCCCGGGCGCACGCAACGTGGAGGGGTGGATGGCGCGGGGCGTTGGCCCGCGCTTTCGCCCGCGCCTACAGTGAGCCCGTGCTGCCGCTTCGCCACCTGTGGCTGCTGACGTATCGCTCGCTACGCGGGTTCCTCGACGACAACTGCTCACAGCTGGCGGCGGCCATCTCCTACTACGTGCTGTTCTCGCTCTTCCCGCTCGTGATCTTCGCGATCGGCGTGCTCGGGTTCGTGCTGCAGGACAGCGACATCGAGCGCCGCCTGATCGACGAGCTGACAGGCCTGCTGCCGGTGGACGCGGCCGGCACGGAGAACGTCGAGGACGCCGTACACGAGCTGACGGGGCCCTCGAGCGGGGCGCTGGGGCTGGCGGGGCTGGCGGGCATGGCCTGGGCGGCGAGCGCGATGTTCGGGGTGATGCGTCGCTCGCTCGATATCGCCTTCGACCTCTCGGGGAAGCGCCCGCTCGTGCGCCAGAAGCTGGTGGACTTCGGGATGATGGCCATGCTCGGCGCGATCTTCCTCGCCTCGCTGGGAGCGACCACGACGCTGCGGGTGGCGCGCTCGGCGATCGACGAAACGCCGGTGCTGGGCGACCTCGCGAGCGGGCTGGGGCTGGGCTGGGCGGTGGCCGCGTTCATCGTGCCCGCAGCGCTCTCGTTCGTGGCGTTCGCGGTGCTGTACTGGCTCGTTCCGGCAACGCACGTGCGCCTGCGGCACGTGTGGCCGGGCGCGCTGCTGGCGGCGGTGCTCTTCGAGGCAGCGAAGCAGGCGTTCGGCGTCTACCTCGAACACTTCAGCCGCTACGACCTCGTGTTCGGTTCGCTGGGGGCCGTGGCCGCGTTCCTGTTCCTCGTGTTCATTAGCGCGAACGTGCTCCTGCTGGGGGCAGAGATATCGGCGGAGTACCCACGCGTGATGCGCGGGGACTACGATGGCACGGACGAGGGGGGCGAGCGAACAAACCCTCGTGAGTTGCTCTGGCGGGTGCTGCGAGGACTCGTCATCCACGATGGCGAACAGCACGAGAAACCAGCGCGAGAAATTGAGGGAAGTGCAGAATGAGCAGCGATGATCGGGCGCGGCGATACGGCAGTTACGCCATCCTCACGGTTGTCGCAGTGGCAGTCGCGGTCCTGGTGGTATGGCTCTTCGTCGCGGGGGGCTCTGGCGAGGGGGAACCGCTCGGGAGCACGGGTACTGCCACCGGCATGATCGATTCGCACCGGCCGGAAGTGGACAAACCTGCGCCCGACTTCGCGCTGGCGAACGCGCGCGACCCGGAGCGCATCGTGCGGCTCTCGGACTTCCACGGCAAACCGGTGGTGCTGAACTGGTACGCAAGCTGGTGCGCCCCCTGCCGCGCCGAGATTCCCGACTTCCAGCGAGCCTACAAGGCGCTCGACGGCGAGGTTGTCTTTCTCGGGGTGAATCTGCAGGAGGACGCCAAACAGGCGGTGGGGCTGCTCGATGTGTTCGTCGCGAAGTACCCGGCGCTGCTCGACGCGGAGGGCGCGGTGGCGGTGCACTACCGTCTGCTGGGGATGCCCACGACGTACTTCATCGATGCGGACGGGATCATCGTTTCCTTCGGGACAGGGCGCATCTTTGAGGAGACACTGGTGGCGGAGCTGGCGAAGCTGGGCGTGGAGTACACCCCCCTGGATGAAGGGTAGCCGTGCCCGGAGCGCTGGTCCCGTTGTCCTGCGTTGTCCTGAGCCAGTAGCAACCGGAAAGCGGACGGGCCTGGCCGCGGTTGCCTACAGGCCGGCGACACGCGGGGCGATCTCGGCGGCGAAGTACTCGGGTCCTTCGTCTGAATCGAAGTCCATGTGCTGGAGGACCATCTCCTGGAGGCCGAGCTCGGCGAGCCGCCCGAGCTTCTCGACGACCTCGCCGGTCGTGCCGCTGAGGAGGCCGCGGCCCTCCATGCGTTCGCGGAAGACACGCGGGGAGGCTTCGGGGTCGAGGCCGAAGTGCGCCATCGTTTTGGCGGTGACGGCGGCGAGGGCGCGCTCGTTGGGCGCAGCGAGGGGGAAGACCATCATGGAGCGCGCGATCGACGCAGGGTCGCGCCCAACCGCTTCGCAGTGGCGTTCGAGCGCCTCGCATTTGCGCACGTAGCCTCTGGGCTCGGTGACGGTCACGCAGTTCCACTCGTCGGCGTGCTCGGCGGCGATGCGCAGGGTGCGGCGCTCGCCCGCGCCGCCGATGAGGACGGGCGGGCGGCCAGGGGCGGGCGGCGGCTGGTAGTTCACCCCGTCGAGCTGGTAGAAGCGCCCTCCGAACGAGGCGGGGCGTTCGGTCCAGAGGGCGCGCATGAGTCGTACAGCCTCGTCGAGCCGGTCAAAGCGCTCCTTCATGAGCGGGAAGGGGATGCCGTAGGCGCGATGCTCGGCTTCGTTCCAGCCCGCGCCGAGCCCCATCACGAAGCGCCCCCCGCTGAGCAGGTCGAGCTGCGCCGCCATACGCGCGTCATTCACAGGACGGCGGAAGGTGACGGGCGTGACGAGCGCGCCGAAGCGGTACGAGTGCGGTTCGCGCGCGATCGCCGCGAAGGAGAGCCAGGCTTCGAGCGACTGCATCTGTCGCACACCCGTGAAGTAGTGGTCCGAGCGGAAGAGGGAGGCGAAGCCAAGCCGCTCGGTGAGGGCGGCGATGTGGAGCCAGCGCTCCCAGGTGAGATCATTCTGACCCTCGATCATCAGGCCGATACGCATGGGTTCTCCCCTCCGGTCGCGCGATGTTCGGCGCGCCCGCCCTGCGCGCATTCTGCCTCCTGCCAGCACCAGCCCACTACGCGCATGGGGCAGAGGCGGATGAGGGGCCGCGCTTCGAGGGCCATGGCGCGGTAGCGCGGGTAGCGGCGGCGGAGCGCGGCGAGCGCCTCCGGCCAGGCCGCACCACTCGTGAGCACACTCGCCGCGCAATCGAGACGCACCCAGGCGAGGCGCTCCCAGCGCTCTTCGTAGTGGTCGACGAGGAGCGAGGCGCGCGGGTCGCGCTCGATGTTGCGCACGCGTGCGAGCGTCCCGCCACGCTTCGGCTTCTCGTCGATCGCGATCGCGACGCCGCCCCCCACAAGCGCGTAGCATACCGGCACCAGCTGGGGGAGCCCGCCGGACGCGATCGTGCCGAGCGACCCCGTGCGCGCCTCCTCCAGCAGCCGCGCCTGCCACGCCTCCATACGCACAGGATACGCGCAGCGCGCCCGGCGGCGGCGACGAACCTGTCCAGCGAAACGAGCCGGTCGGGTAGAGTGCGCGCATGGCCCGAACCGTGATCGCGGGGGACTTCGGCGGGACGAACCTGCGCTCTGCGCTCGTGAACGACGCGGGCGAGGTGCTCGCACGCCACGAGCTGCCCACGCCCGCCGGCTCCGCAGAGGCCGTGCTGGAGCGCGTGGCGGAGCTGCTGGAGGCGGTGCAGGCGGGCGGCAGGAACACACCTGTGGCGGCCTGCATCGCGGCAGCAGGTCTGATCGACGCGGAGCGCGGCACGGTCATGGTCTCGCCCAACATCCCCGCCTTCCGCAACCTGGCACTGACGGCGGCGGTCTCCGAGCGCATCGGCATTCCCGTCTCCATCGAGAACGACGCCTCTGCGGCGGCGCTGGGCGAACACCGCTTCGGCGCCGCCCGGGGTACGCGGCACACCCTCCACGCGACGCTGGGGACGGGCATCGGCGGGGGGATCGTGATCGACGGGCGGCTCTACCGCGGAGCGGGGGGGCTGGCGGGGGAGATCGGTCACATCGTGCTCGACACCGCGGGGCCGCGCTGCGCCTGCGGGGCGCGCGGCTGCCTCGAAGCGCTCGCGGGCGGCGTGGCCTTCGGGCGGCGCGCACAACGCCTGCTGGAGGCGGGCGCGGCGCCCATCCTCGCGGAGATCGCGGCGGGCCGCACCCCCACCGCCGCCGACCTCGCGGCCGCCGCTGCGCGTGGCGATGCTGCCGCTGCCGCGGAGATCCGCAACGGCGGCCACCTGATCGGTGTCGGGCTGGGAAGCCTCGTGAACGTGCTCAACCCCGATGTGATCACGCTCTCGGGGGGGCTGCTGGGGATGGGCGACCTGCTGCTCGAACCGCTCCGCGCGGCGCTCGCCTCGCTCGCCTACGGTCCCGCCTCCGCTACCCCCGTGCGCACCAGCGAACTCGGCCAGGACGCAGGCCTGCTGGGGGCCGCCGCCGCCGCCCTCGCAGCAGTGGCTGGATAAGGCGCGTCAGCGACGGGCACAGCCCAGTAGACTCACACTATGGCCGAACAGACGCACGAGCAGACGATGAACGTGGCGTTGGGCGAAGTGCTGGGCAAGCTGCGCGCCAGCTGGAAGATCAGCGCCGAGCGCACCGGGGGTGTGCTGGTCGAAGGTGGCCGGCCGGATGTGCTCGTCCGCGATGCCTCCGGCTGGCCGGTCGCAATCGAGGCGGAGCGGACGAACCACGCGAGTGCGGAGAAAGACGCCATCGCACGGCTGGGAAAGATGCTCACCGCGGGCAGCGAACACCCCATCGAGACAGCGATCGCGCTCGTCTATCCGCCAGCGTTCAAGCGGCTGGACGGGGAGGCTCTACGGGAGGCGGTCCGCAGGACGGAGGCGTTCGAGTATGCGCTCTACACGCACGTCCGCGACGACGAACGCGGGCGGCAACGGCTGCCGGAAACAGGCTGGCTACAGGGCAGCGTGATCGACCTGGCGATGCTCGTGCATCGCTCCTCCACGCCTGCGCCCCGCGTGGAGAAGCTCGCCGACGTACTGGAGGGCGGGATCAACGATGCCGCCGACCGGTTCTCCCACCAGCATCCTCGGTCTGGCGAAGGGCGTGGCGCGCAGGTTGCCGAGATTCTGGGCCAATCCGACGATCGTGGCGGTCAGACACGGTGCATGGCCATGACGGTGCTCCTGAACGCTCTCATCTTCCACGAGGCCCTTGCCCAGGCCGATTTTCAGATCGGGAGGGAGGGGGTAGCCAAGCGAGCGGTTCAATCGATCGATGGTTTCTTCGCCTTGATGCTCAAGCGTGAGGAGCTGCTGGCCGAGTGGGCAGCGATCCTCGAACGGAACTATTGGCCGATCTTCGGGATCGCGAAGAAGTTGCTCGATCCCACCCTCATGCCAATCGAGACAGCGAACGATGTTCTCCGGCCACTCTGGCAGACGGCGCGGCGACTCGTAGCGGGCGGCGTGACGCGCTCACACGACCTCACGGGGATGGTCTTCCAGCGGCTGATCGCCGACCGCAAGTTCCTCGCGACCTACTACACCCGTCCCGAGGCAGCGGCCCTGCTGGCGGGGCTGGCGCTGCCGCTTGACCGCCCACCCGGCGGCGCGGACTGGGGCGATGGGGAGACGCTGGCGGCAGTCCAGATCGGCGATTTCGCCTGCGGTACGGGCACGCTCCTCTCGGCTGCCTATCAGCGCCTCTTGCTCCTCCACGAGCTGCACGGCGGCGACGCGAAGGCGCTCCACGGGCCGATGATGAAGAACGGCCTGGTCGGGCTCGACGTGCTCAATATCGCCGTGCATCTGACGGCGGCCATGCTGGCGGGTGCGCAGCCCGATACGCCCTTCGAGGGCGAGTGCCTGCTGACGATGCCCTACGGCGCACAGAAGGACGGCTCGGTAGCGATTGGCTCCCTTGACCTGCTGGCGGCAGATGTACAGGCAAGCCTGATCGGGCAGGCGGCGCGAACGGCTGGCGGGCGCGCGCCAGAGGATGTGCACGACCTGGTGAGTCGTGTGGGGCACGGCACGTTCGACCTGGTGATCATGAATCCGCCCTTTACGCGTCCAACGAACCACGAGGGGGAGCACGCCAGTGTCCCGATCCCCGCATATGCAGCGTTCGAGGCATCGCAAAGCGATCAGCAGGTGATGTCGCAGAACGTGAGGACGCTTACGCAAGGGGCGCCTTCGAATGATCACGCGGGTCTGGCGTCACACTTCGTCGAACTTGCGCATCGCAAGGTGCGACCTTCTGGCACGACAGCGATGGTCCTGCCACTCAGCACACTCAGCGGTAGCTCATGGGGTGCTACCCGACGGCAGTGGATAGATAACTACGAAGAGACAGTGGCCGTCACGATTGCGGGGTCTGGCTCGCACGACTCGTCGTTCTCAGCAGATACAGGGATGGCTGAATGCCTGCTCATCGGGAGTCGTACATTCCGCGCCGATCGCGCGTAAACGCGCGATCGGCGCGGAATTTTTGTAATCCTGGGGCAGCGTCCTGCGTCTGCCCTCCATAGCGATCTCATCGCAACTACCATCCGACACCTGATCGACCATGGCGATATCCGGCGGCTCGAAGACGGGCCGGTTGGCGGCACGCCCATCCTGCTTGGCGACAAGCCATACGGCCGCCTTCTCGATTGCCCACTGCCGGAAGACGGGCCGTGGCCGCTGGTCGGCGTAGCAGATGCATCGCTGGCACAGTTCGCCTGGCAGGTCACACACGGGACGTTTCCGACACGTGCCACGGACCCAGCCCCCACACACCTCCCTGTTACCCTCATTGACGCCATTGCTGGTGTCGGACCTGTTGACCGCCTGATCGGAAGCCCCTCGGCGAGAGGACGGGGCGCGTTTCAGATTCGTAAACGGGACACGCCCGTCTCCACCTACCCCGTCCTCTGGGCTCACCACGCCAAACGTGAGCGTCAGTTGATGGTCGAACCAGACTCGGAAGGCGCGCCTGCAACCCCCGAAGCGGCCCACCGCATCTGGGCCACTGCTACACGCGCGCACTACAACCGCGACCTGCGGTTCAACTCGCAGTCGCTGATCGTGGCGATGACGGAGCGTCGATGTATCGGCGGGCGAGCGTGGCCGTCGGTCATCTTCGAGAACCCTGAGCACGAATACGCCTTCGCCCTCTGGTCCAACTCGACGCTGGGGCTGCTCATGCACTGGTGGATGGCGAACAAGACGCAGTCGGGGCGGGGCACGACGACGGTGACGGGCATCCCGCGTATACCCACGCTCGACGTGCGCGCCCTCACAGATGAGCAGCACGCACGGGCGCGGCAGGCGTTCGAGCGCCTGCGCGGGGAGCGCTTCCTGCCCTTCGACCAGATCGACGAGGATACAGCGCGGGCGCGGCTCGACCACGCCCTGCTGGTGGATGTGCTGGGATTGCCGGAGGCGCTCTGCGCGCCCGACGGTCCGCTGACGCTGCTCCGCCGCAAGCTCGCTGCCGAGCCGCAGATCCACGGTGGCAAGGGTTCGTATGTCGTGTTCACGGAGACGGGCGAGCGCGCGGTGCGGCGGAGCGCCCGCTAACCCCCTCCGCACAACGCCACTGCCCCCTTCCCGCTGCCTCCCCCACGCGCTCCACTACCCTGCGACCTGCCGTCCGGCCTGGACTACGGCTACGGTGACGAGTCGTACGCATTGACGGGCCACCCCGGGGATCGCAGAGCCCCCCAACCCCAACCCAGACCCCTCAGGCGCGGGGCTGGGGCAGGAGACTGGCGGGGTAGCGGGTGCCCGCCTGGCCTTTGGCGACGACCGCGTCGAGCTGCGCGCGGGTGTAGCCGAGGAGGTCGAGCCAGGCCCACTCGTTGTGTTCGCCCAGGTTGGGGGCGGGCAGGCGGATGGCGTTCGGCGTGTTCGCGAGCTTGACGGGCATGCCCGGGTAGCGATGCGTCCCCACGCCGCGCTGGTACACCTCCTCGAAGAAGCCGCGCGCGTTCAGGTGCGGGTCGGCCTGCGCCTCCACGGCGTCGAGAGCGGGAGCGGCGCAGACCCCGCTCGCCTGGAGCGCATGGAAGAGCTCATGCTTGTCGCGCACGCGGGTGAGCGCAGCGACGGCGTCGTCGAGGGCGGCACGGTGCTCGCGGCGGCGCCCGGGCGAGGCGAAGCGCGGGTCGCCGGGAAGCGCGCCGCCCCCGAGGACGCGGCAGAGTGCGGAGAACTCCGCGTCGCTGGCCACATCGATGGCGATCCACTGGTCGTTGCCGCGGGTGGGGTAGACGTCGTGGGGGGTGTGCCAGGGGTGGGTGTTGCCGAGGGCGCCGGCAACGCGCCCGTTCATGCCGCAGTCGAGGAGGAACTGGCCAAGGACGGGCAGGAAGGATTCTGCGAGGGCCATCTCGATCTGCTGGCCTTCGCCCGTGCGCTGGCGGTGGAGGAGCGCCATGACCACGGCAAGGGCGCCGTGCACGCCCGCGATGGCGTCGGAGGCGAGGGCCTCACCGGTGAACTCGGGCCCGGTGTCGGGGTAGCCGCGCAGGAGGGTGTGGCCGACCGTGGCCTCCGCGTGCATGCCGAAGCCGCGGTAGTCGCGGTAGGGCCCGCTGAGGCCGAATGCGGGCATGCGCAGCATGACGAGCGCGGGGTTGATCTCGCGGAACGCCTCGTAGCTGATCTCCGCCCTGGCCATCGTCTCAGGGACGTTGTTCTCGATAAAGACATCGCAGCGGGCGATGAGACGGCGGAGCGCCTCGCGTCCCTCGGGGGCCATAATGTCGCACGTCATCGAGCGTTTGTTGCGGGCGCCCACGTTGAAGCTGGGGCTGCGGTTCCAGGGATCGTCGCGGGGGTCGAACGCGGGGTAGGCGGTGAGCGTCTGGCCCTGCTCAGCAATGCGGCGGGCCTGCTCCTTCGTAAGCGAACCCTCGGCGCCGCGGGTGGCAGGCTGGATGCGGTTGACGGGCTCGACGCGCACCACCTCCGCGCCCCAGTCGGCGAGAATCTGGCTGACGTGCGTTCCCGCCCAGACGACCGTGACCTCGGCAACGCGCACACCTTCGAGGGGGAGACGATCGGCGGGGCGCGGACGGGCGGGCAGGGATGGCGCCCGGGGGCGGGGGGCAAAGGGTTCGCCACCGTCGTGCTCACCGAGGAGGGGGGCGCGGCGGGCGGGCGGGCGGGGCGTGGCCGACAGCACGAAGGGGCGGCCCGGGTAGTCGAGGCAGCCTGCCTCGGGGTGGTCGATGGCCTCCCACACACCGCGCGAGCGAAAGTGCGGATCCTCGATCAGGTCCTGCGTGGTCTGGAGCGCGCCGCAGGGCAGGCGTTGCTCCTGGGCAAGGGCGATGACCTCGCGTTTCGTGCGCTCCGCGAGCCAGGCGCGGTAGGCCCCTTCGATCTCCTCGGCGAGCGCGGGCGGCATGAGCGTGGCGGGTGCATCGATCCCCGGACGGTCGAGAAGGTCCGCGCGGTCGATGAGGCGCAGGAGGCCGGGGAGGCGCGGCCCCGCCCCGAAGACGTTCACGTAGCCGTCAGCGCAGGGCCGCACCCCCGCCCCTACACGCAGGGCGGTGGCACCGCGGGCTCCCCCTACGCCCGCGTAGGAGGCGGCGAGGAGGGCAGCGCTGCGCCGGTCGCGGGAGCTGGCCTGGCATTCCGCAACGGCGACATCGATCCAATCGCCCTGACCGCCGGCCTCGACACGGAGGCGCACGAGCGTGGCGGCGAAGGCAGCGATGATGCCAGCGTGATAGCCCGCGAAGTGACCGGCGTGCTTGAGCGGCCCGAGGCTGGCGTGGCCGGTCATATGCATGGGACCACCCAGCGCCTGGAGGGTGATCTCGGAGCCGCGGTAACGACGGTAGGGCCCAGTCTGGCCGTAGGGCGTGACCGAGAGGAGCGTGAGGTCGTCGCGAGCGGCGGTGAGCATCTCCCAGCCCCAACCCCAAGCCGCCGCATCGCCGGGCGCGAAGTCCTCCACGACGATGTCAGTTTCGGCGGCGAGGGCACGCACGCGGGGCGCATTCGCAGGATCGGTCACGTCGAGGATGGACGAGCGCTTGTTCGTGTTGAGGTGAAGGAAGAGGCCGGAGCGCTCAGGGTGGGGCTCGTCGTCTGGGAAGGGGCCGAAGCGGCGGAGGGGATCGCCGTCGGGGGGCTCGACCTTGAGCGTATCGGCGCCGTAGTCGGCGAGAAGCTTGGCAGCGTAGCAACCGGCGACCCCGCGAGAGAGATCGAGCACACGGACGCCAGCGAGCGGACCAGGCATGGGGCCTCGCGGGGCACGATACACCGCCTGCGGGGGCGGGGCGGCGCGCTGGAGCTCTTGCTTGCGGGGGAAGGGCGGAGGAGCGTACGGTGCCGCGCATGAACTACGACGACTTCTTCCACGTGGGCATCATCGTGCCCGAGATCGAGGCGGGCATGCGCGAGATCGCGAGGCGCTTCGGTGTGAGCTTTCCGCGACCGCCGGGGCTGAGCGAGGTCATCGCACGGACGGCCGCGGGCGAGGCGAAGGTGGGGGTGCTGGGCGCCTACACGGCGGAGGGACCGCCGTACCTGGAGTTGATCCAGGCGGTGCCGGGGACGGTGTGGGAAGCGGGCGCAGGCTCGCGCATCCACCACCTGGGGGCCTTCGTGGACGACCTCGACGACGAGGTGGCGAGGCTGCGCGCGGA
The DNA here is from genome assembly GCA_963422605.2 of Tepidiformaceae bacterium. GTDB lineage: Bacteria > Chloroflexota > Dehalococcoidia > Tepidiformales > Tepidiformaceae > UBA2991. The sequence goes on along the minus strand of CAXXUF010000002.1, from coordinate 1,346,624 downwards.
AGGCGCGGAGCTGGAGGCAACGCTCGACCTGACGGGCGGGGTGCTGGCGGTCTCATACATCAACAGCGCGCTGGGCGTGCGGCAGGAGCTCCTGCCCGCGACCATGCGCGAGGGCATGCTCGCGAACCTGCGCGGGGCCGGGGGACAGCTGTGATCAACTACGACGATGTCTTCCACGTCGGCATCATCGTGCCCAGGATCGAGAAAGGGATGGAGGAGATCGCGAAGCGCTTCGGCGTGACGTGGCCTCGCCCACCGGGAACGGCGAGCATTCGCGTTCGCACGAAGGCGGGCATGCAGACACTCGCCTCGCGCTACGCCTATACGGCCGAGGGGCCGCCCTACCTGGAGCTCATCGAGGCTGTGCCGGGCACGGTCTGGGAGGCGGGAGCGGGCTCGCGCATCCACCACCTGGGCGCGTTCGTGGACGACCTCGACGGCGAGATCGAGCGGCTCACGGCAGAGGGCGCGGATCTGGAGATGACGACGGTAGGCGAGGACGGCTCGCGCGTGCTGGGCGTCTCATACATCAACAGCGCGCTTGGGGTACGGCTCGAACTGCTGCCCGCGACCAGCCGCGCGGGGATTCTCTCGATCACGAAGCCCGCGTGAAGGGCCTCGGAGCCCTCAGCGGTGGCCGATCCAGGCGGTGATGCGCCAGCCTTCCTCGACCTTTGCCACCACGTAGGAGGCGTTGAAGCGCACATACTCCTCGCCGTCCGCGAGGTAGCGCCCGCAGTCGACGGTGACGAAGGCGGCGGTGGGGCTGGTGAAGGTCACGTCGACGGTGTGGAGGACGCTGTGGTCGTAGCCGGCGGGGAGTCCGGCATGGGCGGCGGCCCAGCGGCCGTCCGATTCCGCCTCGGTGGCGATGAGCGCGACCTTGCCGCCGCCGACACTGAGCGCGGGCACATGGCAGTAGGGACGCATCATCGCCGGATCGCCTGCGTGGAAGGCGTATCCGAAGGTATCGCTGTACTCGCGCACCCAGGCGGCAAGTTCAGCCCTCGCGGCTTCGTCAGTCATGGCTACCCCTCCTGACTCCTCACTCCGGCGTGAGAAACTGCCCGACCTTGTGGGTGTGGTGTTCAGCCTCGATTGTGCGCACCGTGCGGGAGCGGCTGCGCATCACGAGCGAGTGCGTGCGTGCCCCCGATTTGGTCACCTCCACGCCGCGCAGCAAGTAGCCGGTGGTGATACCCGTGAGCGCGAAGAAGCAGTCATCGCCGCTGACGAGGTCATCGAGCGTGAGTACCCTGGTGAGATCGAGGCCGCGCTCGGCAGCGAGGACGCGGTCTCCATCGTGCCGTGGCCACAGACGGCACTGCATGTCGCCGTCGAGCGCCTTGATGGCGCAGGCTGCGGAAACACCTTCGGGCGATCCACCGATGCCCAGAAGCATGTCGACGCCCGTGCCGTCCGTGCCTGCCATCACAGCTCCCGCCACATCACCATCGGTGATGGAGATGATACGCGCACCCGCTTCGCGGATACTGGCGACGAGGTCGTCGTTGCGGGGGCGATCGAGCAGGGTCACGGTGACTTCGCTGAGGGGGATGCCGCGCGCTTTGGCGACCTGCTCGAGGTTCCAGCGCACGGGCGCGGCGAGGTCGACCTTGCCCTTCGCCTCGGGGCCGACGGCGATCTTCTCCATGTAGAAGATGTCCTGGGGGTTGTACATGGCTCCACGGGGGGCGGCGGCGATGACGCTGACGGCGTTGGCGCGGCCGAGGGAGAGCAGCGTCGTGCCGTCGATCGGGTCGACGGCGATATCGACCCGCGGCCCGTTCCCTGTACCGACGTGCTCGCCGTTGAAGAGCATCGGCGCTTCATCCTTCTCGCCCTCGCCGATGACGACGACGCCGTCGATATCGATGGTGTTGAGCATGGCGCGCATGGCGTCGACGGCGCCGCCGTCGGCGCCGTTCTTGTCACCGCGGCCGGTCCAGGGGACGGCGCCCAGGGCCGCCGCCTCGGTAGCGCGGGCCAGCTCCATGGAGATGTTGCGATCGGGAGGAGCAGCGTGGGTCACGGGTTCACTCCAAGCTGCCCGGCGACGGGCGTGAGTGCGCTGGCGACAAAGCGGATGTGCTCATCGAGATCCACGCCGAAGTTGGCAGCGCCGTTGCGGAGGTCATCGCGGCTGACGCTGCGGGCGAATGCCTTGTCCTTCATCTTCTTCTTCACGGAGGAGGGCTTGAGCGTGGCGAGCGACTTGTCCGGACGCACGAGCGTGCAGGCGATGACGAAGCCGGCCATCTCGTCGGCGGCGTAGATGGCGCGGTCCATGTCCTGGGTGTAGTCGAGACCGAGGAAGGGGGCGTGGCAGAGGATGGCGTAGCGGATGTCCTCGGGCACGGCGCGCGCCTCAAGCAGCTTCGCGCCCTCCCTGGGGTGGAGTTCCTCGGTGGGGTGAATCTCCCAGTCGAAGTCGTGGAGCAGGCCGACGATCCCCCACTTTTCCTCGTCCTGGCCGAGCTTGCGCGCGTAGGCCCGCATGACGGCTTCGACGGCGATCCCGTGCTTGCGCGTGCGTTCTTCCTGCGCGAATTCGGCGAGGATTCCCCAGGCACGGTCCCGCTGCATGTTCGCCCCCCACGGCAGCGCCATCGTAGCACCAGAACGGCGCGCGGCGCGGGTCGCTAGACGGGGTGGGCGGTGAGGAACTGCACGCCGCGCGCGAGCACTTCGCCCGTGAAGACGGCGCCCATGCAGATGTAGAGAAGGCCGGTGGCGCTCTGCATGGAGCGAATCTGGGCGGTGCGCAGGGCGAGTACGGCGAGGATGAAGGCGAAGGCGAGGCCGACGCCGATACGGAACCAGAAGAGGGGGTTGCCGAGCAGGCCGCCCTCGACGGGGACGGCGGGAGTGGGAGTGACGCGCTCGGGGAGGGCGGCGTTGACCGCGAGCAGGAACGCTTGCAGGGCGATGGAGGCGATCAGAATCCAGGCGAGCTCACGCAGAGGCCGCCCGGGCAGGGAGCCCTCCGTGAGGTACCAGTGGCCCCACGTCATCGAGGTGGAGACGGCGCCCATGGCGAGGGTTCCGGCGAACAGCGCGAGGAACGCGCCGGCATAGCCCCAGACGGGAGGCGCGAGCATCGCCGCCAGGAAGGCGACGCAGAGGACGCCGGCGACGGAGCCGCCGATGGCGACGATGCGTCCGACGGGGTCCCAGCCCATGAACACCATGAAGGCGTAGCACGCGGTCGCACCCAGCACGACGAGGAGGGCGCGCTTCATGGGCGCGAACCAGCCGGCGTCGACGAGGTAGCCGTCGATGTCGGCGCCGACCGCGACGGCGATGGCCGACCACCAGGCGAGCCCCGCGACGATGGCGGCAGCGAGCGACATGGTGAGGACGAAGCCGCGGGTTACGCCACCGCGCAGGTCGGCGGCGAGCGTGACCCAGAGGCTGCCAACGGCGAGCTCGATGAGGATGATGAGCAGGGTGTAGGGGAGCGCCTCGGCGTTCACGCCGGCGAGTGTAGCAGCGCTGCCCGTTGCGCCCCGCCACGGCGACGGAGACGGGCGCCCTCGCTATCCTGAGCAACGGAGGCGGCGGCGATGGCGAGTGAGCCTGGCGGCGCAAAGCGCGCGTTCGATGTCACGGTCACGCTGCTGGTGGCGCCGTTCGCAGCTGTTCTGGCGGCGCCGTTCGCGGCAGCGCTGGCGATCGAGTTGCGGGCGAATCCGTGGTTCAGGCAGGAGCGCGTGGGGCTCAGCGGGAAGCCGTTTCGCATTCACAAGCTGCGCACGATGCGCGCGGCACGGAACGGGGAGGAGCGGGACCGCACGGTGAGGAACTGGAAAGCGGAGCGGTTCAACCCGCCAGACTGGCGCGACCCGCGCATCGGGCGGGTGGGGCACATCGCTCGGAGAGTTTCGATCGATGAGCTGCCGAACCTGCTGAACGTGCTCCGCGGGGAGATGAGCCTGGTGGGGCCGCGCCCGGAGATCCCGGAGATCGTGACGCAGTACCCGGAGTGCTTCCGGCGGCGGCAGGATGCGCTCCCGGGTATCGCCGGGCTGGCGCAGATGCGGGGACGTTCGGATTTGACCTACGAAGAAACGCTTACCTACGATCTTCGTTACGTCGAGAACCACTCTGTCCTGACGGATATCCCTATCCTCTTCTTCAGCCTGCTGGCCTCGTTCCGCGGGAAGGGCGCGCGATGAACGCCCGCAACGCCTTCCACCGCGCGTTCGCAGGAGACCCCATGCACATCGCCGCGGCGGTGTTGCTCGATGTGCTCGTCGTCAGCGGCGCCTACGCGGTAGGGCTGCTGCTGCGCTTCGAGGGGCACGTGCCCCGCGAGAGCGCGGAGGTCGCGGCGCTGGCGGCGCCCGGCATCGCGCTCGCGTTCGTCGTGGCGAACCTCGCCTTCGGGGTGTACCGCACGGTGTGGATGTACGGCAGCACGGGCGACGTGCTGACGCTCTTCCGTCCCGTGGCAGCGGTTACGGCGGCGCTGTTCGTGGTGGGGCTGGTGCCCGACGAGCGCGCGCTGCCGGTCTCCGTGATCCTGATCGCGGGGGCGCTGATCTTCCCCGGGATGGCGATGGTGAAGATGCGGACGCGGCTGCTGGCGCGGACGCCCTGGGCGGGGGGGGCGCGCAGGCTGCTGATCGCCGGGGCGGGGCGTACGGGGCTGCTGCTGGCGCGCGAGCTGCAGAACAGCCCCGACCTGAGCTACCAGCCGGTGGGGTTCGTTGACGACGACCCGAAGCGGCTGCACACGCGTGTGCACGGCCTGCGCGTGTACGGCCCCCTGGCGGAACTGGCGGACGTGATCCACAGCCGCGAGGTGGACATCGTCGCGATCGCGCTGGAGGGTGCAAGCAGCGAGCCGGTGCGCGCGATCGTGGCGGCCTGCGAGGCACTCGACGTGCCCGTGCGCATCGTGCCGGAGGTAGCGGGGTGGATGCGGGGGCCGGAGACAGGCGACTACCTCCGCGACGTGACGCTCGACGACTTGCTCGGGCGGGAGGCGGTGAAGATCGATTTCGCCGCTTGCGCGGCCTCCGTGAGGGGGAAGTCCGTGCTGGTGACGGGCGCGGCGGGGTCGATCGGATCGGAGCTGTGCCGGCAGCTGCTGCAGTTCGGGCCGCGCGAGCTGCATCTCGTGGACAACAACGAGACGGGACTCTTCGACCTCTCGATCGAGCTGGGCCAGCTGGCAACGGAGACGGCGGTGCGCGTGGCGATCGCGGACGTGGCAGACGGCGAGCGCGTGCGGCGAGTGTTCGCGGGATCGCGTCCGGAGGTGATCTACCACGCCGCCGCGCTCAAGCACGTGCCCCTGCTGGAGGACCACCCGGGCGAGGCGTTCCGCACGAACGTGGAGGGCACGCGCAACCTCGCACTCGCGGCGCGCGAGTTCGGCAGCGAGACGTTCACGCTGCTCTCGACGGACAAGGCGGTGCAGCCGGCAAGCGTGTACGGCGCGAGCAAGCGGCTGGCTGAGCTGCTGACGCTTTCGCTGGCGCAGGCAAGCGAAACGACGGCCTTCACGGTGGTGCGCTTCGGAAACGTGATGGGCAGCCGCGGCTCGGTGGCGCCGATCTTCATGCGCCAGATCGAGCAGGGTGGGCCGGTGACGGTGATGCACGCGGACATGGAGCGCTACTTCATCAGTATCCCCGAGGCGGTGGCGCTCGTGATCCAGGCGGCGAGCTACCGCCAATGGGGCTCGATCTACATGCTCGACATGGGCGAACCGGTGAACATCCACGACCTCGCCGAGCGCATGATCCGGCTGCGCGGCCTGCGCCCGGGGCGCGACGTGGAGGTGCAGTTCACGGAGCCGCGCCCGGGCGAGAAGCTGCGCGAGCAGCTGGTGGCGGAGGACGAGGAGGCGTTCCCTACCGACCACCCGAAAATCGTGCGGCTGCGCGCGGGGGTGGGCGCGAACGAGCGCGAGATTGGCCGCCTGCTCGACGAGATGGCCACTACCCGGTACGAGGACGCGGAGATCCGGCGACGGCTGCATCTGATCATGCGGCGGTACAGCGCGTCCTACGTCGAAGACGAGTCCCCGGGACGCGAGCGATCGACGCCCGCACGGGGATGAGCGCGCCATACATCCACCCGAGCGCGGATGTGAGCCGCGACGCGACGCTGGGAGCGGGCGGGCGCGTCTGGCACGAGGCACAGGTCCGCGAGGGGGCGGCGATCGGGGAGGAGTGCGTCATCGGGAAGGGGGTCTACGTGGACGCGGGCGTACGCCTGGGGGCGCGCTGCAAGGTTCAGAACTACGCCTGCCTCTACGCGGGTCTCACGCTCGAAGACGGCGTGTTCGTGGGGCCGGGCGTGATCTTCACGAACGACCGCCTGCCTCGAGCGGTGAACGCGGACGGTTCGCCAAAGGGCGAGGGCGACTGGACGCTCGCACGCTCGCTCGTGCGCGAGGGCGCCTCGCTGGGGGCGGGGGCGGTGGTGCTGCCCGGCCTCACGATCGGGCGCTGGGCGCTGGTGGCAGCGGGCGCGCTGGTGACGCGCGACGTGCCCGACCACGGCCTCGCGGCCGGTTCGCCGGCGCGGATCGGGGGCTGGGTCTGCCGCTGCGGCGCGCGGCTTGACGGCGACCTGCGCTGCACCGCCTGCGATCGCCGCTACGCGCGCGCGGGTGAGGGTCTGGCGCTCACGGGTGGGGGCAGCTCGTGAGCGAGACGCAGGGGCCACGCATCCCGATCGCGAAGCCGCTGATCGGGGAGACGGAGCAGCAGGCCGTGCGCGAGACGCTGGCGAGCGGCCAGCTGGCGCAAGGGCCGCGCACGGCCGCCTTCGAGGAGGCGTTCGCGGACGTTATCGGGGTGCGCCACGCGGTTGCGGTGAGCAGCGGCACGGCAGCGCTCGTGATCGCGCTTAAGGCGCACGGCATCGGCCCGGGCGACGAGGTAATCACAACGCCCTTCAGCTTCATCGCGACTGCGACGAGCATCATCGCCTGTGGCGCCGAGCCCGTGTTCGTGGATATCGACCCGTTCGATTTCAACCTAGACGCGGGGCTCGTGGAAGAGGCTATCAGCGAGCGCACGCGCGCCATCCTGCCGGCGCACCTCTACGGACACCCCGCGCCCGTGGGGGCGCTGGCGGATCTGTGCGCGGACTACGGCCTCGTGCTGATCGAGGACGCCGCGCAGGCGCTGGGGGCGCGGCATGCGGGGCGGGCGGCGGGCGCCTTCGGCACGGGCTGCTTCAGCCTGTATCCGACGAAGAGCGTGACGAGCGCCGAGGGGGGCATGATCACGACGGACGACGGCGAGACAGCGCGCCGCGCGCGGCAGCTGCGCAACCACGGCCAGGCGGACCGCTACCGGCACGAGCTGCTGGGGCTCAACTGGCGGCTGTCGGACGTACACGCGGCGATCGGGCTGGCACAGCTGGGGCGGCTGGAGGGGTGGCTGAAGGCGCGCACGCGGAACGCCGCCGCGCTCTCCGAAAGGATTACGCGGCTGGAGACGCCGCGGGTGAGGGAGGGGGACACGCACGGATTCAACCAATACACGGTGCGCGTGCCGTCGGAGCGCGAGAGCTTCCGCGAACGCCTGCGGGAGGCGGGCGTGGAGACGGCGGTGCACTACCCGATCCCCATCCACTGGCAGCCCGTCATGCAGGAACTTGGCTACGGCGAGGGCTCGTTCCCCGTGACGGAGGCGGCAGCCGCGCAGGTGGTAAGCCTGCCCGTCCACCCCGCGCTCAGCGAGGACGACCTGGCCACGATCATCGCGGCAGTGAACGCGGCGAGCTGAGCGCGCTGCTTTCACATTCCAGGGCCGCGCACTAGAGTCGAGCGATGGCCAGCGTCCTCCGCGCCGCTGTGATCGGCCTCGGCTCGATGGGCGCGAACCACGCGCGCGTGCTCGCGGAGCTGCCGGACGTCGAGCTGGTGGGCGTGGCGGACCCGGACGCGGAGCGCGTGGCGCGGGCGAAGGCGGGGCGCACCACCCCTGGCTTCCCCTCGGGCGAGTCGCTCCTGCGCGAGACACGCCCCGACCTGGTGACGGTGGCCGCGCCGACGCGCGCGCACGCACCGCTGGCGCTGGAGGCGATCGCAGCGGGCGCGCACGTGCTCGTGGAGAAGCCGATCGCAGCCACGGTGGCGGAGGCGCAGCGGCTGGCGGGGGCGGCGGAGGCGGAGGGCGTGCTGCTGATGGTGGGGCACATCGTGCGCTTCGATCCGGCGATCGAGGCGTTACGCGAGCGGCTGACGGCGGGGCAGGGGGGTCGCGTGCTACAGCTGCGGGCGCGACGGGTCAACCCCTTCCCCGATCGCATCCGCGACACGGGCGTCATCCACGATCTCGCGACGCACGACATCGACGTGATGCGCTACCTGCTCGGATGTGAGGTGGAGCGCGTCTACGGGGAGGCGCTGCGCCACGTGGTCACGCCCTTCGAGGACCTGCTTGCGGGGCTCCTGCACTTCGAGGGCGGCACGCTGGGCGTGCTCGACAGCAACTGGCTCACGCCGGCGAAGGAGCGCGTGCTGGAGGCGCTCTGCGAGCGGGGGGTGTTCGTGGTCGATCTGGCGGCGCAGTCGCTGACGTTCTACGAGGGGTTCCCGGCGAGGGCGCGGGAGGGCGCGGCGGGGGCCGTGACGGAGGGCCCGATGAGCCGGTATCCGGTGGCGCAGGGCGAGCCGCTGCGGGCGGAGCTGGCCGCTTTCTGCGAGGCCGTGCGCAGGGGCGGGCCGCCGCCGGTCACGCCCGCGGACGCGATCGCGGCGCTGGCCGTGGCGGAGGCACTGGCGCAATCGGCGGCGACGGGTGCGCCAGTGGCGGTTGCGCCCGTGGCGGTTGCGGAGAGGGCCTCTTCCGCATGAAGGTCGCTGTGGTAGGGCTGGGGCGGGTGGGGCTGCCGGTGGCGGCGGCGATCGCGGGGCGCGGCCACGAGGTGACCGGCTGCGACATCGACGCGGAGCGGGTGGCAGCGGTGACGCGCGGCATCAACCCCTTCCCCGAGGAGACTGGACTCGGAGATCTGCTCGCGGAGGCGGTGGCGGCCCGCCGCCTGCGCGCGACCACGGACACGTCCGCGGGGGTGGCCGGCTGCGAGGCTGTGCTCTGCACTGTGGCAGTGGACCTCGACGGGGCGGGGCGGGCCGACCTGCGCACGATCAAGGCGGCGGCGCGGGCGATTGGGGCTGGGCTGGCGCCAGGGACGCTCGTGGTCTTCGGCACGACGGTGCCGCCGGGGACGGCGCGGAGGACGCTGGCGCCGCTGCTGGAGGTGGGGGGCAGGCGGCTGGGGCGCGACTTCTCCGTGGCGGCGAGCCCCGAGCGGCTCTTCATGGGGCGTGTGCTGGAGGATATCGGGGCGTACCCGAAGGTGGTGGGCGGGGTGGATGCGGGGAGCGGGGAGCACGCGGCGGCGTTCTTCCGGGAAGCGCTGGGGAGCGAGACTCTGGAGCTCACGAGCGCGGAGGCGGCGGAGCTGAGCAAGGTCGCGGAGGGCGTCTACCGCGACCTCAACATTGCGCTGGCGAACGAGCTCGCGCAGGCGGCGGATCACTTCGGGGTGGACGTGCGTGAGGTGATCGCGGCGGCCAACAGCCAGCCGTTCAGCCATATCCACACGCCCGGGGCGGGGGTCGGGGGGCACTGCATCCCCGTCTACCCACGCTTTCTCATGGAAGGCGGGGCACCCAGCTCGCTGGCGGGAGCGGGGCGTGCGGTGAACGAGGCGATGCCGGCCTACCTCGTCCAGCGGCTCGACGAGGCCGTCGCCGGGGGGATCGCGGGGAAACGCTGCCTCGTGCTGGGCCTCACCTTTCGCCCGAACGTGGCCGTGACCGCGCATACGAATGCGGTCGACCTGCTGCGCGAGCTGACGGAGCGGGGAGCGCGGGTGTGGGGCCACGATGCGCTCCTCGACGACAACGAGGTGGCCGTGCTCGGCTTCAGGGCAGCGACGGAGCCGCTGGCAGGCTACGACATTGTCATCGTGCATGCGTTGCACGCCGCTTATACGTCGCTGCCGTGGGGGCGGATCGCGCCGCTCGTGCTGGACGCACGCAACGCGCTCGATCGGGATGCACTGGAAGTGGCGGGGGTGCGCTACCTGGGGGTGGGCCGCCCGCCTGCGTCCTACGGGGAGACGAAGCGGTAGATGCGTTCGCCAGCGAAACTGATGAAGTAGAGCTCGCCGCGGATGTCCTCGGCGAAGGAGACGGCAGCATTGGGGCCGTTTCCCCAGAGGAGCACGGGCTCCACAGCCAGGCCAGCGGCAGCGGCCTCGGCGGGGATCGCCCAGATGAGGCCGTTGCAGTAATCGCTGAAGAGGTACCAGCCGCGCAGGGAGGGGATCGCCTCGCCACGGTAGACGTAGCCGCCGGTGATGGAGCAGCCCTGTGCGTGGCTGTACTCCCAGACGGGCGGGGTGAGACCGGCGCGGTCGCAGCCCTCGGGGGGAGAGAAGCAGCTCGTCCCTTCGGCGGTGTTCCAACCATAGTTCCCACCGGAGCGGATGACGTTGACCTCCTCAAGGTCGTGCTGGCCGACGTCACCGGCCCAGAGGAGGCCTGTCTCGCGGTCGAAGCTCATGCGCCAGGGATTGCGCATGCCGTAGGCCCACGTTTCCGGGAGGGCTCCTTCGTGGCCGACGAAGGGGTTATCGGGAGGGGTTGCGTAGGGCGCAGCGACTGAGGCGCCGCGCACGTCGATGCGGATGATGGAGCCGAGGGGGGTGCTACGGTCCTGGCCGTGGCCGTGGGGATCGTTCGCGCTGCCGCCATCGCCAATGCCGAGGTAGAGCATGCCGTCGGGGCCGAAGGCAAGGGTACCGCCGTTATGGTTGCGGTAGGGCTGGGCGGTTTCGTAGAGGAGGAACTCGCTGGCGGCGTCGAACGCGAACGATTCGCCCTCGCCCGCGGTCTCGAAGCGTACGATGCGGGTGGAGGGCTGCTCCGTGCGCGGACTGTAGTAGGCATAGACGTAGCGGTTGCGGGCGAAATCAGGATCGAGCGCGATGGAGAGGAGCCCCTCCTCGCTCCCGCAACAGACGGTGGTCTCGCGCTGATCATGGACCGTACGCGGGTTCTCGTAGGGGCCGTCTCTCGGGACTGCGAGCACGCGACCCTCAGCAAGGACGATCAGGAACAGGTCGTGCCCGGGCACGTCGACGAGGGCGACGGGCCGCTCCAGATCGGGGAGGCCAGGGAAGGCGGGGACGATGACGGCAGCGGGCGGGGACACGACCGGGCTGGGCGTGGGGGAGGCAGCCCGGGGTTTGGGCGTGGGGGAGGCAGCCCGGGGTTTGGGCGTGGGGGAGGCAGCCCGGGGTTCGGGCGTGGGAGAGGCAGCCCGGGGTTCGGGCGTGGGAGAGGCAGCCCGGGGTTCGGGCGTGGGAGAAGCCGGGGCCGACGAGTCCCCGCAGGCGAGGATGAGGGTGCAGAGACCCGCGAGCAGGAGGACGGGCGGGCGCAACCTACGGACCGAGGCGGCTGGCGGCGACATCAAGCGCGGCGCCAAGATCGGCGGCGAAGCCGTGCTCGCGCAGGAGGCGGCCGAGCGAGGCGAGGAAGTAGAGCACGTTGCCGGGCGTGGACGATTCGCCCATGAGCCCGATGCGCCAGACGCGCCCGCGCAGGTCGCCGAGGCCACCCCCGACCTCGATGCTGAAGCGATCGAGGAGTGCGCCGCGCACGTGCGCATCCTCGACGCCCTCGGGGATGCGCACGGTGGTGAGGACGGGGAGGCGGTGGCCGGCGTCGGCATGGAGGGCGAGGCCCATTGCCTCCAGTCCCTGCTGCAGGGCGCGACCGTTACGCTCGTGCCGCTCCCAGCGCGCCTCGATCCCTTCTTCGAGCACGAGGGCGAGCGCGCGGTGGAGGGCATAGGTCATGGAGATGGGCGAGGTGTGGTGATAGGCGCGACGGCTGTCCCAGTAGGCTTCGAGCAGGCTGAGATCGAGGTACCAGCTGTTGGCTGGCGTCTCGCGGGCCTGGACGGCGCTCCAGGCGGCGGGGGAGAGGGTGACGGGCGAAGCGCCGGGGGGCGCGGACAGGCACTTCTGCGTGCCCGAGTAGGCGGCGTCGACGCCCCAGGCGTCGATCTCGACGGGCACGCCACCGAGGGAGGTGACGCAATCGAGGAGCAGCAGCGCGCCCGCGTCCTTCGCGAGCGCGGCGATGGGCTCAACGGGCTGGCGCACGCCTGTGGAGGTCTCGGCGTGGACGATGGCGACGAGCCTGGCGGGGCCATCGCGCAGCGCGCGCTCAATATCCTCGGGGTCGATGGGGGAGCCCCAGGGGGCGGTCACGCGCGTGACAGTCGCGCCGGTGCGCTCGGCCATCTGCACGATGCGCTCGCCGAAGTAGCCGCAGACGCCGACGACGGCGCGGTCGCCCGGCTGGAGGAGGTTCATGACGGTGGCTTCCATGCCGCTGGTGCCGGTACCGGGGGTGGCAAGGGTTACTTCGTTCCCGGTGCGGAAGACCTGCCGCATCATGGTCTGGCACTCGTCCATGATGCGGATGAATTCGGGGTCGAGGTGGCCGAGGATGGGGAACGCCATGGCAGCGAGGACGCTGGGGTCGGCGCCGCTGGGGCCGGGGCCCATGAGGACGCGGCGGGGTGGATCGAGGGTGGGAATCTCGGACATAGCGCCCATATTACCGGCCACATGGGCTACGGACACCGCGGTGGGGTCGAGCTCAGGGGCCCTCGCTCACCACGATGAAGACCCCGCGGCCCGGCTCGCGTTCGACACCCGCGGCGGGCGCCTGCTCGAAGACCATGCCGCGCGGGTACTGATCGCTGCTCGCGCGGACGACAGTGATCTCGAAGCCCGCGTCCTGAACGGCCCGGCGGGCGACGTCCTCGATCTGGCCGATGACGTCGGGGACGACGCCGCGCTCGATCGCGAGACCACTCGACAGGGCAGCCTCGCCGGGGGCGGGCGTGGCGGCGAGCGGGGTAGCGCTACCAGCGCCGTCGCCAAGGTTGGCGATGGCGATCGCCAGCACGACCACGACGACAGTGACGAGGAGCGCGACGAGGGCCAGGGCGGCGGTTCGGGCGGTGAGCAGGGGGCCAGTGCGCATGCGGCGCACGGGGATGGCGACGCCGATATCAATGCCGATCGTGGGCTCGCGCTGCAGGCGCGCGGCGGAGGGCCCGGAGTGGTCGCCGCCGGGGGGGATCTCCCTGCTCACGGGGCCGCCGGAAGCGCCGCTGCCGTAGGCGGCGGGTTCGCGCGGAAAGCGGGCGAGCAGTGCGTTCGCCTCGATGCCGAGGTACTGCGAGTAGGAGCGCAGGAAGCCGCGCGCGTAGACGGGTGCGGGGATGCGATCGAACTGCTCGTCCTCGAGGGCCTCGAGGTATTGGCGCGAGATGCGGGTGTCGCGCTCGGCGTCTTCGAGCGTGCAGCCGCGTGCTTCGCGGGCCTGGGCCAGCTGCTCACCGATTCCCAGGCCGCTCATTGCCGCACTCCAGGAAGCCTGACGGTATCACCCAGCTGCGGGGCGCGCCAAACGCGGCAGGGAGGGGAGTTCGCGATTCGGCGCGGGGGCGAGCTCAGGCGACGGGGAGCGCGTCGAGCCGGTGCCGCTGGACCTCCGCCATCACCTTCGCGCCGATCGCGGGGGCGGGCTCTACGACGGGCAGGCGGGGGGCGCCGATCTCGACACCGAGCTGGCGGAGGACGTAGCGGATGGTGCTGGGACTGCCGTTGAGGAAGCAGGCGTCGGTGAGGGGCACGAGCGGGCGGTGGATGGCGGCGGCGGCGGCGAGGTCGCCCGCGAGCACGTGGTCGAGCATGGCGCGCTGGCGCCCTGCGACGATATGGGCGGTCACGCTGACGGCCCCGTAGGCACCCATGCACCAGAGGTGGAAGTTATCGTTGTCGTTGCCGCTCCAGATACGGAACGCGGGCGCGGCCTCCAGCACGCGGGCGGCGGCGTGGAGATCGCCGTTCGCCTCCTTGTTGCCGGCGATGTTGGGAATTTCGGCGAGCCGCAGGAGCGTCTCCACGGACAGGTTCACGCCAGTACGGCCAGGCACGTTGTAGACGATGACGGGCAGGCTCACGCTTTCGGCGATGCGGCGGAAGTGTTCGACGATGCCGTCCTGGGGCGGGCGCAGGTAGTAGGGCGCAACAGCGAGGATGGCGTCAACGCCGGCGGCCTCGGCGCGCCTGGCGAGGGCGATGGAATGGCGTGTGTCGTTCGTGCCCGCGCCGGCGACGACGGTGGCGGCGGCGCCGAGTTCCTGCTTCGTCTCCTCCCAGAGCCGCGCCTTCTCGCCGTCGCTCAGGAGGGGAGCCTCGCCGGTAGTACCGGTGACGACGACGCCGTCGTTTCCAGCGCGGACGAGGGAGGCGGCGAGGCGGCGGGCGCAGGCGTAGTCGACTTCGCCCCCGGCGGTGTAGGGGGTGACCATGGCGGTGAGCAGGCGGCCGATCTCGGGCATAGGGGGCTTAGTCTAGCGTGCGCGCGCAATCCCGCCTATCCGCCCAACCTACCCGTCAGAAGCGGAGCGGGAGCTGCCCCCACGGCCCGAAGTGCTTGCTCAGGAAGCGCCACTGGCGGTCGTCCCCGTAGTGCGAGTCGGTCTCACGCCCATAGAGCTGCTCCGGCGGCTCCACCAGGCGTTGGTAACGCAACCTCGCAATCTGCTGGCCGTCTTCCACCAGGAAGGGCACATCGTGGGCACGCACTTCGAGCACGGCAGGGAGGCCACCGCCCGCCGCGCCCTTTCCGAACCCGGGGTCGAAGAAGCCTGCGTAGTGGGTACGCAGCTCGCCGCTGGTGGACTCAAAGGCGACCATCTCCGCGGCCAGATCGGCGGGTACGGCGATCTGCTCGCGCGAACGCAGCAGGTAGAACTCCTCCGGCTCCAGCACGAGCTCGCTGCATGGCCAGATCGGCTCCCAGAACGCACGCGGTGGATGGTTGTTGCGCGCCAGGTCCAGCAGCGCGCTGTTGTTTCGTTTCGCCTTGAAGCCGACAGGTACGGGGCCGCCCGCCGCATCCAGATATGGCTCCTGTGCCGAATACCACATCTGGACTGTGCAGGGGCTGAATGCACACCGGCTCGGGTGCGGAGGGGGAGGGCCCCAGGGCCGCGCCGTTCGCCTCATCCGCGGAAGCAGGCGCCTCCTCCACGATCAGACGCAGTTGATTCAGCGCGCTGCCAGCGTGCACCTTCACCAGAAACGAACGGGAGAAGACCTCCAGCCAGAGCGCGCCCTCGTAGCCCGCCGCGATGTCATCGAAGCGCTGAGAGTGATCCGTCACCAGGCGCGTGAAGATATCGACGCGGCCTGTAGAGCTCTTGGGGCTGGCCAGGGCGCGGACATTCTCGGGAAGACGCAGGCTCTCCATGAGGGGGATGAGGTAGGGGCGGTTCGGCTCGAGGATGCCCCCTGAGCGGATATCGATGCCCTTGTCGAGTTGCAGGTCGCCCAGCCGTTCCTGCACCGTCCGCCTGTCACCGGGCAGGAAGCTGGCACCGATGCGGTAGGCGGTGGGGCCGAGGAGCAGATCGAGGCTGGCGGGCTGGAAGCTCTCATCGGGAATGTAGCCAGTGGTCGTGATGATCCCCAGCCGTTGCGCCTCGCGCAGCGACTGACGGGGCAGGACGCCGGGGGATTGCTCCCAGCGATTCGGCCAGGCAGGGGGGGGCGACGCGGGATACATCCCGAGGATGGTCGTCTGCCCCCGGGCTGTGCCTGCTGATGCCACTGTCTCGCCTGATGCTTCCGTCACGCTAACTGCCCGCGGCTCACTAGCCGCGGACTGCGGCTGCCTGACGCTCACGCGCGTCCACGGAGTAGGGGAGCTCGTCCATGAATTCAAGCTCCTCTTCTTCCAGACACTCCGCCAGGCCCCGGGCCCACTGCTGGAATTCGGGCTCCTGGCCGGCGAGGGCGAGGACGGAGCTGACGTGGTTGGCGTCGGGCATCTCCCAGAGGTCGTAGCACTTGTTCAGGCGGCCGATACGGTTCTGCCAGGCGCCGTGGAGGCGCCAGCCTTTCGCCTCGAGGACGGGCACGAGGTGGGACATAATCTCCTGGAATTCCTGTACCTTGCCGTAGCGGCACTGCAGGCGGACAAGCATGAAGGGCACGCGGGGCCTCCTTCGCGGTGGTGAGGAGCCTAGGGGCGCGCCTCCCGCACGGCAACCGCGGGGCGGGGCCGCGACAGCTAGCGCAGGCGGGCGGCGATGGCGTCCTCCAGCTCCCCGATCTCGGGGTAACGACCCACCGACTGCTTGGAGAAGACGAGGTCACCGTCGATCTCGACCTCGAAGGCGCCTCCGGCGCCGGGGACGAGCGTGAGCGAGGCGATCTGATCGGCGAAGGTCTGCAGAAGCTCCTGGGCCGTCCACGCGGCCCGTGCGGTGTAGTTTCAGGGGACGCAGTAGGTGATCGAGATCGAGAGTTGCGGCTGGACCATCGGAAGCAGCTCAGTCATCGGAAGCTCCTCACCCCGTGCGGGGTTCATCATGGGATGCATATGCTCCCAGTGTAGCGCCCCGTCGCACGCACGGCGGGGCGTATACTTGGGCTGCGTATACTTGGGCTACTGGCAAGACTGCGGAGGAGGCGTCCCTTGACGACCATTCTCGACCCTACGGACGAGCGCGTTCCCATCCGCCGCTCGCTCGCTCGCCGCCCCGAGGCGATCAGCGGGACGCTTGCGCTGCTCGACATCTCGAAGCCGCGGGGCGACGTCCTGCTCGACCAGCTCGAGGTTCGCCTGCGCGAGCGCCTGCCCGAGGTGGAGGTGCGGCGCTACATCAAGCCCACGTTCACGAAACCGGCCCCGGAGGCGCTGCGGCGGGAGATGGCGCGGGAGGTGGATTTCGTCGTCGAAGGGCTTGCCGACTGAGGATCATGTACGACGTGCAGTGTGCACGACACGACCTGGTTCGAGATCAACAACACACCTTCGGTGTTCATCGCCTCCGCTGAGTTCGAGGAGGCGGCAGAGGCGCAGGCGGAGGCGCTGGGGCTGCCCGAGGTACGCCGCCTCTTCGTGCCCCATCCGATTCAGGATGCGAACGACGAGGAGATGCGCGCCAAGGCGGACGCCGTCGTTGACAGCGTGATCGCGGCGCTGATCGACTGACACACGACCGGAACGAGCGAAAGGGAGGAGCCCATGGGCGCACCAGTAGTGCACTTCGAGATTCACGGCAAGGACGCCGCGGCCACGCAGGCGTTCTACAGCGACCTCTTCGGCTGGAGCATCGACGCGAACAACCCGATGAACTACGGCATGGTCGCGACCGGGGGTGGGAGCGGGATCGAGGGCGGCATCACCGCCGCGGAGGGGCCACCGATGGCCATCTTCTACATCGAGGTGGCCGATCCACAGCAGGCGCTCGACAGGATCGTCGCGAAGGGCGGGAGCATCGTCGTGCCGGTCACCGAGATCCCGGGCACGGTCACCTTCGCGCTCTTCGCGGACCTCGACGGCAACACGGTCGGGCTGGTGAAGTCGGAGTAGCGCGCCAGGGCGGCGGGCAGGCCGCTGCGCGATACACGGCAGGCGTCCCACGGGCTTGCTGCCTGGCAGGCCCGTGGCGTTTCCTCACGGGCGCCATCGCGCGATAGACTGGAGGTCTATGGCGAAGCTTGGCTTCATCGGGCGCGTGGTGGGCGACTCCAACGAGCGGGAGGTGAAACGCCTCTCCTCCGCGATCAAGGCGATCGAGGCGCTGGGCGACGACTTCACCACGCTCTCCGACGCGGAGCTCAGGAACCTCACGGAAGTGTTCCGCGGGCGGCTCGCGCAGGGTGAGCCGCTGGATGACCTGATGCCTGAGGCGTTCGCCGCCGTGCGCGAGATGGCCTGGCGGAAGATGGGGCAGCGTCCCTACCCCGTGCAGCTGATGGGGGGGTTGGTGCTGCACCAGGGGAAGATCGCGGAGATGAAGACGGGCGAGGGCAAGACGCTGACCGCGATCGCGCCGCTCTACCTGAACGCGCTGGCGGGCCGGGGGGCGCACCTCGTGACCGTGAACGACTACCTGGCGCGGCGCGACGCGGCCTGGTACGGCCCCGTCTTCGAGGCGCTCGGTGTAAGCGTCGGCGTCATCCAGAACAACCATGTGCAGTACCTGTACGCGCCCGGCTACCGCCCGGGGGAGGATGGCGAGGGGGGGCTCGACGACCTGCGCCCCTGCGAGCGCCGCGACGTGTACCACACGGATGTGACCTACGGCACGAACAACGAGTTCGGCTTCGACTATCTGCGCGACAACATGGTGGGCGAGGCCGAGCGGAAGACGCAGCGTCCGCTCGCCTACGCGATTGTCGACGAGGTGGACAACATCCTCATCGATGAGTCGCGGACGCCGCTCATCATCAGCGGGCAGGCGGGGGAGGCGAGCAGCACCTATCAGCTGTTCGCGCGCGCCGTGCGCGGCCTGCACGCGGAGCTGGACTACGCAATCGACCACAAGGCGAAGCACGTAGCGCTCACGGAGACAGGCATCGCGAAGATCGAGCGCGCCCTCAAGGTCGAGAACCTGTTCGGGAGCGACCCGCGGCTGGCGCGCCACCTCGAAGCCGCGCTCGACGCCGAGTACCTGAAGCGCCCCGATCGCGACTATGTGGTCCGCGCCCGCGAGATCGTCATCGTCGACGAGTTCACGGGGCGGATGATGCCGGGGCGCCGCTGGAGCCACGGCATCCACCAGGCAGTGGAGGCGAAGGAGGGCGTCCCCATCCAACGCGAGTCGCTCACACACGCGACGATCACGTTCCAGAACTACTTCCGCCTCTACGAGAAGCTGGCGGGCATGACGGGCACGGCGGAAACGGAGGCGGAGGAGTTCGCGAAGATCTACGGCCTTGACGTGGTCGCCATTCCCACGAACCAGCCGATGATCCGCGAGGACCACGCCGATGTGGTGTACATCAACGAGCAAGCGAAGTTCGCCGCGGTGGTCGAGGAGATCGCGGCGAAGCACGAGCGGGGGCGGCCTGTGCTGGTAGGCACCACGTCGATCGAGAAATCGGAGTACCTCGCGACGCTGCTGCGCCGCCGGGGCATCGGGCACGAGGTGCTGAATGCCAAGCAGCACGAGCGCGAGGCACACATCGTGGAGGGCGCGGGCGAGGCGGGCGCGGTGGTGATCGCCACGAACATGGCGGGGCGGGGCACGGACATCAAGCTGGGCGAAGGAGTGGCACGATCGGGCGGCCTGCATGTGATCGGCACGGAGCGGCACGAGTCGCGGCGCATCGACAACCAGCTGCGGGGCCGCTCGGGGCGGCAGGGAGACCCCGGCTCAAGCCGCTTCTTCGTCTCCTTCGGCGACGACATCATGAAGCGCTTCGCGCCCGACTGGGTGCCGGGGATGATGGAGAAGATGGGCATGACGGAGGACATGCCCCTCGAATCGCGCATGGTCACGCGCGCCATCGAGCAGGCACAGCAGAAGGTCGAGGGCTACAACTTCGACATCCGCAAGCGGCTGGTCGAGTTCGACGACGTGATCAACGAGCAGCGTTCGGTGATGTACACGGAGCGCGGCAAGGTGCTGGAAGGCGCGGACGTGCGCGAGAACGTGCTCGCGTTCGTGACGGACGAGGTGGACGGCATCATCGAGCGGAACAGCGAGGACGGCTTCGACGCGAACCTCGTGCACACGGAGCTGGGCGAGATCATGCCGCCGGACATCCTGCCTGCGCTCGAAGAGATCGAGGAGGCGCCGGATCGCATCGCCGACACGGCCCTCGACCGCATCGAGGAACGCTTCGAGGAGGTGGAGGAGGCGCTGGGGGAGGAGATGGCGCGCAAGCTCCAGCAGTGGCTCCTGCTCGAAACGATCGACTATCACTGGCGCGAGCACCTGACGGCGGTCGAGGACGTGCGCCAGAGCGTGGGCCTTCAGGCGTACGCGCAGGTGGATCCACTGGTGGCCTTCAAGCGCGAGGGCTACGACATGTTCCAGCAGCTGCAGGGGAACATCCGGAGGCAGGTAGCACAGGCCGTCTTCAAGATGCGCGCGCAAGACCTGCCGCCGCGCCCCTCAGCGAACGGCGCCGTGCGCGAGCGCAGGCCGGAGGCGGGCGGCGCTTCCGCGCCGGCGAGGGCGCGCGCGGGCAGCGGCGGGACGGCCCCCACGCTCCGCCCCGGGGGCAAGAAGATCGGGCGTAACGACCCTTGCCCCTGCGGCAGTGGCATCAAGTTCAAGAAGTGCCACGGCAAGATCGCGTAGCCGGTCCGCCGGCATGAGCGTGCTCGCCGCGCTCGGGCTGGGGGAGGGCGAGGTGCGCGCCATGCTCATCGACCCACCCGACGAGGCGCTCGCGGAGGCGGGCGCGCTCGACCCGCGACCCACGGTGGCGAGCTCGCTGCAGGTGGCAGAGCCCGCGCTCCAAATCGCCTGGTGGCCGCAGCGCGACGAGCTGAGCGCGGCCAACCTCAGCCGCCTCGCGTGGCTGATCGACGCTGCGGGCGGGGCCGCCACGGGCTGGCTCGTGATGGACGGCGGGGAGGCGAGTCCGACGCGCGAGGAACTGACCGCGGCGCTCGCCGGTTCCCCGCTGCGCGCAAGCGACGAGGCGACGCTGCCCGACGGCGCCTTCGCCCTGTGCTTCGCACCCACTGCCGGGCGCTGACAAGCGCGGCCCACGCAGTACGATCGGGGGCGTGCCGCCGACCGTCCTCATCCCCGTAAACCGCCTCGACCGCGCGAAAGGGCGGCTCGCAGCGCTTATCGAACCCGAAGAGCGCGCGGAGCTGGTGCGACGCGCGCTCGCGACCGTGCTGCGCGCGGTCGAGGGCGCGGGGCTGGAGGCGGTCGTGCTGACCGCGGACGAACGCCTCCGCTCGTACCTTCCGGCGAACGTGCGCGCGCTTGCGGAGGCTCCATCGCCGCGGGGGTTGAACGCGCAGCTCGAACGCGCCGTCGGGCAGCTGGCCCGCGTGGAGCTGCTGATCCTCCACGCCGATCTGCCACTGGTCACATCGGAGGCGCTGCGCGACCTGCTGGCGCAGGCGCCCCCCACGCCCTCGGCCACGCTGGCGCGGAGCAGCGACGGGGGCACGAACGCGATGCTCCTGCGACCGCCGGGGCGGTTCGCGCTGGCCTACGGCGAAGGCAGCGGCGACCGCCACGAGGCGCGCGCGCGCGCAGCCGGATTCGCCATCCGCCGCGCGAACGCGCCCGCGCTAGCGCTCGACCTCGATACGCCCGCGGACGTGCGACGGCTGCTCGCCAAGCCTGCGGGGCGCGCATGCGAGGCGGGCCGCTACCTGACCGCGATCGCAGTCGAGCGCCGCGCGACATTCCCCACGGACGGCCGTAGCTGACTGCGAGGGCGGCCCGCGTCGCTACCGGGTAATGCCGTCGCTGGCCATCAGCGGCGCCTTCAGCCGGTAGCGCAGATTTACGTCGAGGGAGAGGTCGGCGCGCACGTCCGAGGCGCCGCCGAAGGACACCTCCTGCGTGGCCATACGGCCAATCAGAGGGAAGTAGAGGCTGATCGTGACGCCGGCGGTCCCGCAGCCGGGGATCTGGTAGAGGCCCGAGCCATCCGCGCGAGCATCGACGGCGTAGACGGTGCGGCCCCAATCGCCGATGGGGACATCTTCACGGGCGCTGGCGAGCTGGGTCGAACTCCAGCCACAGGAGTGACCATTGATGAAGGCAATCAGTGGCTGGGCGGGCGGCGAGAGGTTCTCTCCGTCGACGAGCGCACGACCGAACACGGTCGTGAAGTCGGGGAACGGCGGCGGTCCCTGCGCCCGCAAGGGAGCAGCGGCAAACCAGATGATGAGGGCGGCGGCGGCAATCGCGAGCAGCGCCGAAAGCCCGCGACCGGCGCGTGCCGGGCCCGCGCGCGGGTTTGCCGGAGCGGGAGGGTGAGCGCGCATCGCCAGCCCCATGCGGGGCCGCAAAGCCCCGAATGCTGCGGTCGAGCCTAGGCGCGCGGCCACGGGAGAGCAAGACGATCGCGCCCGTTCGCACGGCAGCGGCGAACTCTGGCATGGGGTCGCCGGCGCTGGTACGGTGCCCGCATGGCCGCTCTCGCCGCCTTCCGTGCGCGCCTGCGGCCTGCCGCCGGACCAGCGCGGGCGCTCCTGGGCGCGATCGGACGGGCGCAGCGCGCCGTGGCATACCTGCGTGGCGGGGGCGAGGGCGTCGCGGGGCACCTGCGCGCTACCGCTGCCGACCACGCCGCCATCCTGCGCGAGTTTGGCGCCATCGTGGGCGAGGGCGTCTCCATCCAGGGGCCGCTGCAGATTGTGAACGCGGGCGAGAGCTTCGCGCGCCTCGCGATCGGCGAGCGCGCCCACCTCGGCGCGGACGTGCTCATCGACCTCGCGGACAGGGTGACGATCGAGGCGGAAGCGACGATTTCGATGCGCTGCACGCTGATCACGCACATCGACACGGGCACGGGGCCGCTGCGCGAGCGCCGCCCGCGCGAGCAGGCTCCGGTGCGCATCGGGGCGGGCGCGTACCTGGGCGCGGGCGCAACTGTGCTCCACGGCGTGACCGTGGGGGCGGGCGCGACCGTGGGGGCGAACGCGCTGGTGGCGAAGGACGTGCCGCCCGGCGCGACCGTGGCGGCGCCGCCCGCCCGCCGCGTGGCCCGCTAGCGGATGGCGCCCGCCCCCACGGCGCCGCGCCTGCTCATCCTCGGGCTTCCCCACTTCGGGCGGATGCTGGCGGCAGGGCTTCGCGCCCGCGGCTGGCGCTCGCACTACGCCGCCCATCCCGGGCGCAGCCTCCCTGGCTGGCTGCGCATCGCCCGCGCCGTGGCGGCGAGCGAGCTCGTGTATGTCATCGGGGGGCGCATTGAGCGACGCACACCCGTGAACGCCCTCCTGCATGTGCGCACGCGGCCGCTCGTGATGCACTGGGTGGGCACCGACGCGCTCCTCGCGGCGCAGGCGGCGCGGCGCGGGCGGGGCTCGCAGCACATCGCGGAACGCGCAACGCACTGGTGCGATGCTCCCTGGCTGGCGGATGAGCTCGCGAAGGCGGGGGTCGCCGCCGAATACGCGCCCCTGCCCACGCCCACGCTGGCCCCCCACAGCCTCCCCTTGCCGGAGCGCTTTCGCGCGCTCCTCTACCTGCCAGCCGATCCCTTCGACCGCGGGGTGTTCGATGTGGAGACGCTGCTGCGGCTGCCACACAAGCTGCCGGAGATCGCGTTCGTGGTGGCGCCTTCACCGGCGGCGACGCTTCCGGGCGAGCTCCCCCCGAACGTGGACGCGCGCGGCTGGACCGATGATATCGAGGCGCTCTACCGCGAAGTCAGCGTCTACGTGCGGCTGACCACGCACGACGGGATGTCGTTCATGGCGCTGGAGGCGCTCTCGCGGGGGCGCTACGTGATCTGGACGCAGCCGCTGGAGGGCGCAATCCGGGCAGAGGGGCTGGAGGACGTGGCGGCGGCGCTGCGAGGCCTCGCCGAGCGCCACGCGGCGGGCGACCTCGGCACGAACGAGGAGGGCGCGCGCGCCGTGCGTGAGCGCTTCGACCCGGAGATGGTGTTGTGGGCGCTGGAGGAGCGCCTGCGGGGCCTGCTGCGAACGGGTTAGCAGTGCGGCCGCACGTCGAAGACGCACGATGCGCGTATGATCCGATTCTGCACACGCGTATGCTCCGCTGCTGCACAATCGTGCGGCGGCACGAGGGGCCACGCACCAGAGGAGGAGGCGGTTGCATGTCCATTGCGGTCGCCCTCCTCTCGCACACGGAAGACCCTCTCCGCTCCCTCTACATCGCTTACCGCACCTGCTACAGCCAGCTGACGCCGCAGCAGTTGACGGCGCGCATCGAAGACGAGCGCATTCCGCGCGAGACGATGCACGCCTTCATCGTGGAGCGGCTGAAGACGGGCCACGCGAGCCCGCTGGAGCAGGTCTGGTTCGAGTTCGCTATCTCCGGGGTCTCGCGCGCCTTCAGCCACCAATTCGTGCGGCATCGCGTAGGCATCTCCTTCGAGCAGCAGAGCCAGCGTTATGTGACCTACAAGGGGGGCGAGTTCCCCCACAGCATCCCGCAGAGCGTCGAGCAAGCGGGCATGGGGGAGCAGATGGAGGCGCTCTTCGCACAGGCGGGGGCGCTGTACGAGTCGCTGGTGGAGGCGGGCGTGCCGGCCGAGGATGCGCGCTTCCTGCTGCCGAACGCCACGAACACGAATTTCAAGATCACGGTGAACTTCGCGAGCCTGCTCCACATCTGTGACCTGCGCCTGTGTACGCGCGCGCAGTGGGAGTTTCGGCGCGTGGCAGCGCTGCTACGGGCCGAGGTCGTGAAGGCCGTGCCCGAGCTGGGGCACTACCTGCAACCCAAGTGCGGCGAGTTGCGCAGGGGCTACTGCGACGAGTCTGAGGCAGACTGGGAGGCGTGCCCCATCGGGCGCGTGCGGCCTCACAAGGATGCGCTCTTCCGCCTCTACGACCAGTACCGGCGGGGTGAGCTCTCGCCCCTGCGCGAGGAAGACTGGGAGACGATCGAGGGGATCGGGGCAGAGGCGGCGGGCGGCGCCTGATCGCGGGCGGCGTGGCGGGCCGCTACGCTAGGCGGCGGTATGTCCGCCCCGAACGCCCTCCGTTCGCTCGCAGTCCGCCACCTGGGCCTCACCGGCTACGGCGAGGTCCACCGCCTGCAGCAGCGGCTGCAGACAGAGCGGTGTCGCGGGGAGGGCGTCGATACGCTGCTGCTCACGGAGCACCGTCCGGTGTTCACGCTGGGGCGGAACCACCCCGATCCGAGCCTGCGCGCTGCCGTCGGAGCCGTGCGCGCGCAGGGCATCGAGATCGCACAGACGGAGCGCGGCGGCGACATCACCTACCACGGCCCGGGGCAGCTCGTGGCCTACGGGATCATCGACCTGCGCGCGTGGGGGATCGGCGTCGTCGACTATGTGGCCGCGCTTGAGGAGACGATGATCGGCGTCCTCGGGGAGTGGGGGGTTGCGGGCGGGCGGCACGAGTGCGCCCGCGGGGTGTGGGTCGAAGGCCGCAAGATCGGCTCCGTGGGACTGCACGTGCGGCGCTATGTCTCGATGCATGGGGCCGCCCTCAACGTGGCGCCAGACATGGCGCATATTGCCCTGATGAACCCCTGCGGCATGGCCGACGCGGAGATGACGAGCCTGACGGCGGAGGCGGACAAGTCTGTGGCCGTGGCCGAAGTGGCGGAAGCGTTCGTGCACCACTTCGCGCGCGTGCTTGATTGCGAAGCGGCGTTGACGCCGCCCGCGGCGGGCGCTACGGCTGGGGCCGCGGGCTAACGGACTCGAGCAGACGGCACGTCACCTCGGCGACCTGCGCGACTGCGGCCTCGAACGCCTCCTGGTTACGGCGCGAGGGCGCGCGGAAGCCGCTCACCTTGCGCACGTACTGCAGCGAGGCTTCGCGGATTTCGGCGGCGCCAGCAACGCCCTCGGGGCCGCGCAGCCGCTTGATGCTCCGGCACACGGCGCTAGAGCCCGGAGGCGGGTGGCCTGACGGGACGGCACGCCTCGACCCAGGCCATGGCGGAGAGGAGGGCGGCGATGGCGAGCGCGAGGAAGATGGCGGCGGCGATGGAGAGACCATCGCGGAGGCCGTCGGGGCCGCTCGTGAGGACCGCGCGCCAGAGGTTGAAGCCCGTCAGCGCAAGCGCGAGCGCGAGGAAGACGAGGCCCGCGGACGCCTCGCGCCAGGCGCGGCGCAGCACGAGGTGGGCGAGGGCGAGGCCGCTGAGCGCGTAGAACGGCACGGTGACGGGCACGACCCAGTCGCGCGCTTCGGTCCAGCTCGCGCGCGTCTGGTAGGCGAGAGCGAGGATGGCCGCGCCGAAGAGAGCGCCTGCGGCGATAAGGAGCAGCAGCCGTGCGAGGTCGCGCCGCTCTGAGGGCGCGTCCGGGCGGGCGGCGCGATCGTGGACAACGGTACGCTTCTCCGGCTCGGAGGGGGCGGCGGCGCTGAAGTCAGCCATCGCCGGCGATCATGGCGGGCGGGAGGCGCGGCGGCAAGCGTGCGCGGTGGCGGCGGCCTAGAACTGATCGGCGCACCAGGGAGCGGTACGCCAGGCGAAGAGTGCATCCGCCAGGCGAAGCGCCTGCGGGGAGCCCTCCACCCGCGCCGCCCGCGCCAGCACGGAAGGACGCGCCCCGCCGAGGCAGACGGTGGCGAGGTCGGACGCGCCCAGGGCGAGGTCGGGCGCAACCGCGGCGGCGAGCGGGCGGCAGATCGCGCGGCCGCCTTCGGCGACGAGTTCGAAGCGCCCCTGCGCCCACGGGCCAAAGGGGTCACGCACATCGAGGGTAAGCCTGCCCTCGGCGGGCCAGGCGCGGGCTTCGAGGGCGCGGGGGACATCGAGCAGGCGCAGCCAGAGCGAATCGTGCGGGTGGCGCTGGAGGCGGCGGGGATCGGCCAGCATCCAGAAGAGGGCGTCGTCGGGCGGACGGTTGGGCGCCTCAATGGTCTCGATCAGGTCAACGCCGAAGAGGTAGCGCCAGAGCGCGGCCTCGGCGCGCCCGTTGAGCGCGATGAGCTCGTCGAGCCGGAGCGCGCCGGCGGGGAGGCCTCCGGGACCATCGGCGCCCTTCACCGCATAGATGGCGTAGCCCTGCGGGTCGCCCGCATCGGTGTACTCGACGAGCTGGCTCTGCGAGAACCCGGCCTCGGGCTTCTCCGCGGACGGGAGGGTGAGGCCGCTCCAGTAGCCCGCCACACGCGCCATCATGCCCGCGCGGGTCGCGCGCGCCCGCTCGTGGAGTGGCGGCCAGCGTTCGAGCGCTTCATCGCGTGTGACGAAGCGGACGGCGCCCCCGGGATCAGCGGGGGCTGTGAGGGTGGTATGGCGGCGGTCGATGCGCAGGTCGTGCGCCTGCGCCGCCATGCCGTAGCCGAAGCGACCGTAGATGAGGCTCTCGGAGGCCCAGAGGGCGGCGAATGGCTCGCCACGGTCGCGCACGTCGTCGAGCTGTCGGCGCATGAGCTCGGTGAGGACGCCACGGCGGCGGTGGGTGGGGAGCACGGTGACGGCGGTGACGCCGGCGGTGGGGAGGTCGCCGCCGGGGACGCTCATGGTGAAGGAGATCGCCTGCGTCTTCCCGACCAGTTCGGCGCCGTCGAAGGCGCCGAGGCTGCGGTCGAATTCGACGAGAGGGCGCACCCGTTCGCCCCACTCGGCAGCGTGGCCAACGTCCGCAAGGAAGCCGCGCGCGTTGGTGGCGATCCAGCTGTCCCAGCTGTCCTCGCTGAGGGGGCGGTAGGCGAAGGTCATCGAACGATTATCGCGGTCGGGGTTCAGCGCCGTCGAGGCCGCCGCTCACGCCCCCCCCCACCTGCGGCTACCACTACCCCACCCTTCATCAAAGGGCTCGCGTGGCCGTGATCGAGGCGGGCCGAGGTATCGCCGTCACTGCGTCGCCTCCTGGCCCGCCGGCTCGTGCTGCTCGAAGAGGGGGCGGCGTACTTCGAACACGAACCCGGGCAGCACCAGTTCGCCGCTAACCGCTTCCGGGTTGTCCAGCGACTCCGGCACGGCATCGGGCCGGTAGCCAGCGGAAACGGACAGCAGCTCCGCCACCTGTTCCGGCGACAGCCAGGGGGCGTCGGGTTCGGCGCGCGAACCGTCGGGCAGGCGCACAATCGCCCGCGAGGCGAGCGCACGTCTACCGTAGCGTTGGGCTACATGAACAGTTCCCCGATGAGTTCCACTTCCGCAAAGGCGCTATCCATGTTCCCCATCGGGTTGATTACCAGTTCTCCCCCGCCGGTGAGCTCCAGGTAGAAGCCGCGCCCCTCGTTGACTTTGGCGAACCCTACGAACCAGGCATCGATCCGGGCATCCTCGAGCCCCCCGGCGACGGACTCGAGGATGAGCCGGATGTTGACGAACAGCGTGCGGAAGGGCCGAAGTCGCCAGCATCCCCGGCGACCGCAGCATCCTCGACAGCAGCGTCTTTGACCGAAGCCGTCGTCACCACAGACCTGCTCCCTGCCTGCCGGAGGACAGCTATTCGTTCGTCATAATAATCGTTCCGGAGGCCATGAACATGCCGCCGACGCCGTGGCAGACGCTGATGGCGGCGTCGGGCACCTGGGCGGGGGCGACACCGCGCATCTGGCGCACGCTCTCCTGGAGGGCGTACATGCCGTACATGCCGGAATGCATATAGCTGAGGCCGCCGCCGTTGGTGTTGACAGGGAGGGGGCCGCCGGGGGCGGTATTGCGCGCCTCGATGAAGGCGCCCGCCTCGCCACGCCCGACGAACCCGAGGTCCTCAAGGCCATAGATGGGCAGGTGGGCGAAGGCGTCGTAGATCATCACGTGGTCGACGTCATCGTGGGTGATGCCGGCTTCGGCGAAGGCCTTGCCCCCCGCCACGCGGAAGGCGCGCGAGGTGGTCATGTCCTCCATCTGGCTGATCATGGGCGTCTCCACGCTCTCGCCGGTGCCGAGAATGTAGACGGGCCTGGTGGGGAAGTCGCGCGCCCGCTCGCGGGAGACGAGGATGAGGGCGCCGCCACCGTCGGTCACGAGGCAACACTGGAGGAGGTGGAAGGGGTAGGCGATCATGCGCGAGTTGAGCACGTCGTCGACGGTGACGGGGTCGCGGAAGGTGGCACGCGGGTTCATTCCCGCCCACTCCCGCTGGACGACCGCGACGGAGGCCAGCTGCTCGTGCGTGAGCCCCGTCTCCTTCATGTAGCGCAGCACGCCGAGGGTGAAGGTGGAAGGGGGGCCGCCGGGGCCATAGGGCGCCTCGAATTGCCCCGGGAGCGACGCAGGCGCGGCGGCGAACCCGCCGCGGCCGACGCGCGAGCGGCCACTCTCGCCATGGGTGACGAGCGCTGTAGTGCAGAGCCCCTCGGCGATGGCAGCAGCGGCATGGCGCACGTGCAGCATGAAGGAGCAACCGCCCACCTGGGTGCCATCCACCCAGGTGGGGGTGATGCCGAGGTAGTGGGCGATGCCCGCGGGCGCTTCACCCGCTGTGGCCACGCCGTCGATGTCGCCCGGGCCCAGGCCGGCATCGGCCATGGCGTTGAGGGCGGCGTCGGCGTGCAGCTGGATCTGGGAGAGTCCGGGAATGCGGCCGAGTTCGGTCGTCTCGGCGGCGCCCACGATGGCTACGGAACGCGGCTCCATGGCTAGCCTCCCACCGGGCGGAACTTCGGCAGCGAAATATCGTCTGTGATCGGTTCGAAGACGACTTCGAGGGGCATGTCGAGCGCCAGCGCCTCGGGCGTCTGGTCGCACTCGACGATGTTGGACATCATACGCGGGCCCTCTTCGAGCTCCACGATCGCGATCGCGTAGGGTTCCTTGCCGAAGGGGGGTGGTGGGCGGTGGTTGATCACGTAGCTATAGAGCATGCCGCGTCCGCTGGCGGTGAAGCTCGAAACGGAGCGGGCGCCGCAGCTCGCGCAGAAGGGGCGCGGCGGGAAGATGATCTGCTCGCAGGCGTCGCAGCGCTGGAGCCGAAGCTCGCCGCGCTTTGCCCCGTCCCAGAAGTCCTGCGTCTCGGGCGTGGGCACGGGGACCGGTTTGGCGTAATCGGCCATTGGGGGAACCTGCCTTTCGTGCGGTTATCGGCGCACACGGCGCGCCTGCGCATCCTACGGCTTTCGGCGCGCCCGTGGGAGCGCGTGCGATACGCTCAGCGCGGGGCGTCCTCGCCGTCGTCGCACACCCACACGCGGCTGGCCACCTGCGTGCCCATCACAATCTCGCGCTCCGACACCCTGAGCGTGACCGTGCCGCGGTAGGGCGCGGACGACTCCAGCCTGACCGGCTGCCCCGGACGGATGCCCTCGGCATCGAAGAACTGCAGCAGGCGCTCGTCTTCCTCGAACACGCGGTCGACCTCGACGGTGGCGCCCTCGGACACATCGGCGAGCGTGGTCATGGGGAGCACGCCTGCGTTCGCCAGCCCGGGGATGGGGTAGCCGAAGGGGCTCCGACCGGGGTTGCCCAGTGTCTCGATCAGGTGGGGCTCGGTCACGTCGGAGATGCCGTGTTCGAGGAGGTGCGCCTCCTCGTAGGCGCGCCACCAGGGCACCTGCAGCACGCTTGTGAGGAGGCATTCTGCGAGTCGGTGGCGTCGCACCATGCGCTCGGCCCGGCGCAGCCCCTCGGGGGTGAGCGCGATCAGCTTGCGCCGGTCGATAGATACGAGGTTGTCGCGCCGCAGCCGCTTCAGCATTCCCGCCACGGAGGGCGGCGTCACGCCCAGGCGGTCGGCCAGGCGCACCGCGATCACTCTCTCGCCCTCATCGTGGTAGAGACGGTAGATTGCGCTCAGATAGTCGTCGCTGGCGACGTTGACGACCTGTTTGGGCATTGCCCGTGATCGTGCCACGCCGCACGGTGGTTGTCGCGGTCGAGGCTGCCCTTCATTTCGGCGTCGGGCGCCGTATACTCGGAGAGTGCCTCGTGCCGCGAGGGGGGAATCCATGACCGCAGCACCCGCAACTCCGGAGCTCGACCTCTCCTGGCTCGACCTCTACGACGAACCCACCGCCGCGGAGCCCGGCAAGAGGGGGCTCACGCTGGAAGCGATCGACACCGGCGCCTGGGCCTCCCGCGAGGAGGCGTCGCGTGACATGACGCCCCGTCTGCGGGGGGCGCGGGCGCGGGCGGAGGCACACCGCCAGGGGCTCACCTACCAGACGAAGGCGGACGTCTGGGCGGACCAGTGCCACGCGCTCTACGAAGAGGCGGTCCAGCGGCAGTGGTCCTCTGCGCGCGACATTCCCTGGGAGACCCTGCGTGAGCTGCCGGATGAGACGGAGCGCGCGATGTGCCAGCTCGCCACCATGCTTGCGGAGGTCGAGTTCATCGCCGGGGACGTGCCCGGGCAGTGGCTGCCCGCGATCAGCGGCGACGAGTTCGAGGTGGGGCTCTTCCTGATGACGCAGATCATGGACGAGGCACGCCACAGCGACGTGTTCCGCAAGCGCGCACTCGCCAACGGCGGGGGGCTCCTCGCGCAGGGGGCGGGGCTGGGCCTGCGCAACCTGATCGACGCCAAGGATTTCACGGAGATGTCGGTGCTCATGCACGTACAGGCGGAGGGCTTCGTGCAGTCCATGTTCCGCATGGGCGAGCTGATCGGGCCGACACAGGCGGACAAGCGCATCTTCCGGATGGCCGCGCAGGACGAGTCGCGCCACCTGGCGTTCGGCGTGATGCACCTCAAGCACGTGCTGGCGGAAGCGCCGGAGCGGCGGGAGGAGATCCACCACTACCTGGACCGGGCGGAGGAGGCTTCGGGCGGGGGCAGCGGGGACGTGACCTTCCCGCCCGTCTTCGAATCGCTCGCCATCCTGCTCGGCGGCGGCAAGGAGCACTTCGACGAGGGCGTGGCCCGGTTCATGCTCCTCCGGCAGCGGCAGGTCAAGGAGTACCTCCACCGTCTCGACGTCGCTGGCCTCGGCGATCGTCGCGAGCGTCTGGGCCCCGCCCTCGCACAGTTCGCCGCCTGACGCCATGGCCGCGGACGGGGAAGCGGACGACGGGACGATCAGCGAGGATCTGCGCGAGCAGGCGCGGGCCCTGGGCTGGGAAGAGGGCCTCCTCGATCGCGCCCTTGCCCACGGCTACGACGTCAACACCATCGCCGCGGTACTGGCCACGCGCCTGAGCGGCGACCAGGCCAAGGGCTTCCTCGATCGCGAGGCCGCCCAGCCCAGCTTCGCCTGGATGGAGTCGCCCACGGAGTGGGGGGTGCGCGCCGTGCCCGCGGACGCGGAGATGGGGCTGACGCTCGCCGACATCATGGTGGGCTCCTACGGAGAGGTCCCCGACCTCTGGACGAACCGCACGGAGATCGCGCGCGGCTCGCACCCCACCGCCGTGCAGGAGGACATGGGTTACACCATCTTCGAGAAGGCCATCGTCTGGGCGCCGTCGGTGGCCGACCTCTACGAGCGCGCGATCCGCGAACGCTGGGCGCCCGCGACGGACCTCGGCTGGCGCAGCCTCGAAGCACTGCCCGACGACATAGAGCGCGCCATCTGCCAGGTCATGACGGAGCAGAGCGAGCGGGCCTACGCGGAGGCAACGGTGCTTGGCCGCTGGCTGCCCGAAATCAGCTACGGGTTTGTGGAGATGAAGCTGTTCATGGGCAGCGTCATCTACGACCTGGCGCGGCACGCCGAGGCCTTCCGCAAGCGCGCGCTCGCGAACGGTGGCGGGCTCGGCCTGCAGGCGCCGACGGGGCTCATCCGCGGGGCCACGGAGGCGCGCAGCTTTCCCGAGCTGATGGCCTACCTCTTCGTGCAGGACAGCGTCCTGTTCAGCTTCTTCCGTGCCGCGGGCAACCTTGCCCGGAACCAGCTCGAACGCGACCTCTACGCCTACGCGGCGCTCGATCGCGAACGGCTGCTGGAGTACCAGGTAGAGCGCCTTGCGGGATTCCTGGAGGCATTTCCCGATCGTCGGGATGAGCAGCACCAGTACTTGCGCAAGGCGGAGGTGCGGCTGGCGCGGGAGTGGGAGGACGCGGCCGTGCGCGAGCCGCTGGAGCTGCTGCTGGGTGGCGGGCGCGACGGTCTCGCGGCGGGCGGGGCGGCGCTCCGGGTGCTGCGCCACCGCCAGGTGGAGGAGTACCTGGGGGCGCTGGAGCGCGCTGGTTTCGTGCGTGGCGAACGCCTGCACTCCGGCCTGCGCACCTGGCTGGAGGCGCCGGTGAGCGCCGGGGAAGGCTCCCTCCTGGCTACAACGGGCCGAAGCTAGCCTTCCAGCAGGGGGGTGAGGACGGCGCGCACGACCGCTTCGGTAGAGCCGATGGCGAAGAGCACCTCGCGCCCCAGAGGCTCGATGTGCGCGATGACGTTGCCGTTCTCCTGCCTGGCAAGTGTGAAGTCGGGCTCCTCGATAGTGTCCGCCTCGGTGGTCGTGAGGGTGAGGTGCACCGCGGCAAACTCGCGCGCGTCCTCGGTGCTGGCAAAGCGCACAAGCGCCACGAGCACACTCTGCTCGCCGTTCTCGAAGAGGAAGTAGCGGTCCCCGGACCAGCCGGCGGCAGCCTCGACAGCGGTGCGGTTGGCGCCGGACCGAATCCAGCCAGAGCCGCCGGTGGGGGAATCCCCGACAAGATAGTTGAGGAGCTGGAACTCCCCGAGGGAGCCCGTCTGCAGGCGCCAGGAGGGGCCAAGGCTGGCCCTGATGGCCTGCCAGGGCAGTGCGTCGCGGGAAGGCACTTCGGGTTCCCAGGCGGAGCCCAACAGCTCGGGGTGGAGGATATGGGTGGTCGTCACGAGTGGGTCCGCGAGGAGGGCGTTGAGGCGCTCGACGCCCTCCTCCGCGAGGAGATACTGCACAGCGTCCGCGCCCGTGGTGTAGGGAAAGTAGATCTCGCGGTTGACAGCGGGGGGAATCCTATCGATCTGGAGCGGCGCTCCCAGCAGGAAACGCCAGCCACCTGCGGGTGTGGCGATAAAGCGGCGAGCGTAGCGGCTGGAGTAGACGACGGCGTCGCCTTCCACGAGGGCCGTGAAGGCGAGCGAGGCATCGAGGTGATCGAGGACACGGTCAAGGGTCGCCTCAAGATCGAAGTGGTAGTCCTGGATGGCGTGCAGGATCTCGTGAACGAGCGTGAAGCGCTCAACCTGGCTGAGGTCATCCAGACCTACCTCCTCCCCGGCGGTGACAACCCAGAGCGTCTTCTCGCTGGGGGAGTAGAGGCCGGCCACGTTGCCGAGGAAGGATTGCTGGATTTCGTAGACGGTCTGGTCTCGCTGCAGGTGCCCGAGCAGGCGGTAGAGGGTGGTGATCTGGTCGTAGTGGCGGCGCTCCTTGTCCGTCGTCAGCCGTTCGAACAGGGCGGGGAGGTCGCGAGAGGAGACGGTGCGCGCGCGGAGCCCGGGGGGCGCCTCGAGCTCGCGCAGGGCGGAAACCTCGTCGAGCAGCTCGCGCACGATGTCGGGCAGTGGTGCTGCGGCTTCGGGGGAGGAGGGTGGGGTGGGGCCGGAGGGGGCTGCGGTCGCTGGTGTGGCCGCTGCTACGGCCGGAGGCGGCGTGCCGCCAGGCTGTTCCGCCTCGCCTCTGGCGGAGCCACAGGCTGAGAACACCGCGGCCAGCAGGAGCGCGACAGCGGCACCGAGCGCGCGCCCGGCGGCCACGGGCATTCTTGCCCGACCCGTCATCGCTGCGCTAGGCTGATAGCAGTGGCGCATTCGTCTAGCGGCCCAGGACACCGCCCTCTCAAGGCGGAGATCAGGGGTTCGAATCCCCTATGCGCTACCATCGCATCAGCCTTCGGGCAGGGCGCACGCCCTGCCCGTTTTGATCGTCGCGCTGAGGGCGCGCAGCCGGAGAAGCGCCGATATGGTTGACGAGGTCATCCGTGAAGCATATCAGAACGCCTGGCGAGGCTGGCGAAAGCAGCTGGAGCGCGTCCACGACGTCCTGCTCGAAGGGGAGGCGCTGACTCCAGACCGGCTCAAGGGGCTGCTCAACCGCGAGGCTCGCGCCAAACAGACCTACGATGCTGCCCGACTGAAGCTCCTGGGCCTCGACGAACCGAGCGCTCCCTTGACTTCCGGCGACGAGAATCCGTTCCGCTAGGCGCGGCCGCCCCCAGCCAGCAGCCCCAGGAACAGCCGCCCACCGGGGCTCGTGACGAAGCGGTATCGCTCGTGGGGAATTTCGGCCACTCCGGGGATCTCGGGAGGCAGACCGCCAGAACTCCCCGGAAGGATCTCGTCGAATATCCAGCGGTCAGGAATCAGGTTCACCGCCTGCTGTGCAAGCCGGACATGATCGAGCACGTGCTGCTGGGTGAACGAGGCATTGTGGTCGTAATCGGCGCTCTCGCGGGATTTGTTCAGGCGCTGAAAGGCATCGCAAACCATCTGGACCCGTCTATCTTGACGCATCGTCTCAACGCTATTCGTCAGATATTTCGGAGGGGTACCGGAATTGCGCACCCAGCCTGTGACGGCCTTCAGATCGCCGTGCCGGTACCGCCTCACGAGTTCATTCCGTGATTCGCTGGATGGTGCGAAGAGCGAAGCAGATGCGATTGTGATCGCATGGAAGAGCCCGTAGTAGGCCGCGGAGATCGCACGCCGGTAGTCCTCTGGCCGCAGAGGACGGCGTACACCCCTCAAGATGCTGTCGCGCATCTCAGCCTCGTCTGTCCCTCGCCTGTCGGCGCCCGGCTCCTCGATGAGTGCGATATCCCATGCCTGGTCGAGGAGATGCTGGGGCTCGATCGGGCCGTCCATCAGCCGTAAAATTCGTTCCGGTCGACTTCCCGTTCGGCGAACACCCGCACATCGACCGGCCAGCTGGCCTGAATCCCGGGCGGCGGACCCATTTCGAATCCTTTCGCCCGCGCAGCCTCGAACACCGCCTTCCAGTCGTCGAGCGGCCATGAGAGGGCAGCCGCCAGTTCGTCGCGCTTCATCTTCACCAATTCTTCGCGTGGCGGTGGAGGGGGCGGATCGCTCACGAGCAGCTCGATGATCACATACGGCTCATCCTCGTCTCGCGAGAAGCCCAGGCGGTGGCGAAAGTCGAGGGGCTTGATCAAGCCGAACTGCTGTGTGAGCAGCCACTCGCCGATGGCGTTGGCGAACTCGTCGATCTCGTCGCGCGTGCCCGATTGCGTCACCATGGCTTCGCTCCCGCAGGCAATCGTACACCGCCTCACCCGATCCCTGCCCCGCGTGCTAGACTCCCCCGGACGCATATCTGCTGCCTGGAGACGCCCCCAATGGTTGAGACCAAGAAATCGTTCTGCCGCTTCTGTCACGCCTTCTGCGCCATCGAGGTCGATGTCGAGGACAACAAGGTAGTAGAGGTCCGTGGCGACACCACCAACCCCATCTACGGGGGCTACACCTGCATCAAGGGGCGCCATCTCCCCGAGCAGCACAACCACCCCGAGCGCCTGCGCAGCTCGCTCAAGCGGATGCCCGACGGCAGCTTCCAGCCGATCTCCAGCGAGCAGGCACTGGATGAGATCGCGGAGCGGCTGAGCGCCATCATCGCCGAGCACGGGCCGCGCGCGGTCGCCAGCTACAACGGCACCTACGCTTTCTGCAACGCCATCACACTCTCGGTCACGCGGGCGTGGCATGCGGGCGTGAAGTCGCCCTCCTACTACACGAGTGTCACGATCGATCAGCCTGCCAAGGCCATCGCCGCTTCGCGCCACGGCACCTGGGGGGGTGGCAGCCACGGATTCGAGACCGCCGACGTGGCCATGCTGGTCGGCAACAATCCGGTCGTCTCCATGTTCGGGGGCATCCCGCCCTTCAACCCCTGGAAGCGGCTGCGTGAGGCGCAGGACCGTGGCCTGAAGCTGATCGTGATCGATCCCCGCCGTTCCGATGTGGCCAAGCGCGCCGACCTCTTCCTGCAAGTCAGACCTGGCGAGGACCCCACGCTGCTGGCGGGGATCGTGCGCGTTATGTTCGATGAGGGGCTCGTCGACGGCGATTTCCTCGCCGGCAACGCGGCCCACGTGGCGGAGCTCCGCGAGGCCGTGGACAGCTTTTCGCTGGACTACGTGGAGGAGCGCACGGGGGTGCCCGCCGCGCTGGTGGAGCGCGCCGCACGCATGTTCGCGGCGGGGCCGCGCGGGGTCGCCTCCAGCGGGACGGGTGCGAACATGTCGCCCCACCCCAACCTGACCGAGCACTTCGTCAACACGCTGAACACCCTCTGCGGGCGCTACCTGCGCGAGGGCGAGGTGGTGCCGAATCCCGGCGTCATCGGCCCGGAGCGCCCCTTCCTGGCACAGGCCAACCCGCCCAACCCCGCCTGGGGCAAGGGCGAGCCGAGCCGCGTGCGCGGTCTGGGGGAGATCTTCGGCGAGATGCCGACAGCGGCGCTCAGCGACGAGATCATCACTCCGGGCGAAGGGCGCGTGCGGGCGCTCATCAGCGTCGGCGGCAATCCCGTGGGCGCGTGGCCCGATCAGCTCAAGACGATCGAGGCGATGAAGCACCTCGACCTCAACGTGAGCATCGACATCAAGCTGTCGCAAACGGCCAAGCTGGCCGACTACGTTATCGCCCCGAAGCTCTCACTCGAACGGCCCGACCTCACGGTCCTGACGGACTCCTGGTATCCCGAGCCCTACGCGCACTACACCCCGGCGATGGTCGAGGCGGAGGACGACGTGATCGAGGAGTGGGAGTTCTTCTGGGGCCTCGCCCACCGCATGAAGACCGCGATCAACCTCCCCGGCGGCCCGCTCGATATCGAGACGAAGCCTACGACCGATGAGGTGCTGGATGTCGTCGCGGCAAAGTCGCGCATCCCCCTCGACCGCGTTCGGGAGGCAGACGGCGGCGCCATCTTCGACACCGGGGGCGTGCGGGTCGCCCCCAAAACCGCAGGCAGCGACGCGCGCCTCGATGTCGCCCCACCCGATCTGGTCGAGGAGATCGAGCAGGTGCGCGCGGAGCCGCTGGTGGAGGGTGCGGGCTACCTCCCAGGCGAGCAGTTCACCCACCGCCTGATCAGCCGTCGCATGCGCGAGTTCTACAACTCTTCGGGGCGCGACATCGCCGGGCTGACGGCCCGCGACGGGAGCACGAACCCCGCCTTCCTGAACCCGCGCGACGGCGAGGAGCACGGCATCGCGGACGGCTCGATCATCGAAATCGAGTCCAGTCGCGCCACCATTCTGGGCGTCGCCGCCTTCAGCAAGGACGTGCCGTCGGGGGTCATCTCGATGGCGCACTCGTGGGGAGATACGCCGGCGCACGACCAGGACGTGCGCCGCATCGGCGGCAGCACCAACCGCCTCGTCAACAACGAGGAAGCCTACGACCCGATCACGGGGATGGCGCGGCAGAGCGCGATTCCCGTCAACATCCGCCCGGCACGCGTGCCGGTGGAAGCCGGCTAGCGCCATGGCAGACGCCCGTTCCGGCACGAACGACATCTGGGAGGCGCTCTACACGCAGCGCGCCATTCGCCGCTGGAAGGACGAGCCCGTACCGGAGGACCTCATCTGGCGGGTGATCGAGGCGGGGACGAAGGCGCCCTCGGGGAGCAACCTGCAGCCGTGGCGCTTCGTCGTCATCCAGGAGGAGGAGACGCGGGCGGCCATCGCTGCGGAGCTGCGCAGGGGGCTCGAGAACCCGGGGCTGCAGCAGATGATCGAGAACGCGATCAAGTCCGGCACCAGGGGCGAGCGGCTCATGATGACGGGGGCGCAGGGCCTCTTCGAGAACCTCGCGCAGGCACCCGTGTTCATCGTGCCCTGCCTCTACCAGGTGCAATCGCCTGCCCCCGAGGGACTGCTCGCTGGCAGTTCCATCTACCAGGCCGTCCAGAACATCATGCTCGCCGCGCGTGCCCTCGGGCTTGGCACAGTGATGACGACGTTCCAGGGCGCTGTCGATGGGGTCCTCCGCGAGCGCTGCGGGATTCCCGAAGAGGCGACGCCCGCGGCCATCATCCCGATGGGCTTTCCGAACGCGAACTTCGGCCCGACCAACCGCAAGCCCGTCGACGAAGTCACCAACTGGGAGCGCTGGGACGCCACGAAGTCGCGCGCCTGAGGCGCTCCCGCCGGCTGAGGCAAGGCGGCGGGGGATGATCGCGATCTACCGCTTCTGGCCAGAGGCGCGCGCCTCCGTACGCGCCGCGCTGGAGGCTGCCGCCGCTGCGCCATCGCACGAGGCCACGCTGCGCCTGGGCGATGTGGCTGCGACGCTGGGCGCCTACGACCTCGCCGTCGATCTGGGCGGGGCGGGCGGCGCGGGGGAGACGGCGGCACGCGCGCTCGGCGTGGCGGAAGCGATCGTCGCGGGGCGGCTCTGGCAGGATCGCGATGGATGGGCAGTCACGGTCGAGCCCACGGGCGTCGAGGCGCCCGCGCCCGCGTTCGACGCCTTCGCGGAGCTCGAGCCGGAGGTTCCGCTCCTGCTGCTGCGTGCGAAGGGTGGCTGGAACCTCATTGCCTCACCGGACCGCGAGACCTGGCTCACGCTCTCAATGACCTTCCTCAACCGCCGCACCTACCAGCGTTTCGACCCCGAGGCGGCCTGGCACAGCCCCGACGTCAACGAGCTCGCCTCGCTGGTAATGGGGACGCACCACACGCAGGACGTGGAGGGCACCTGCCTTACCTACGGCATCCCCGGGCTCTCGCTCGCGGACTGGGAGGACGAGGCCCAGGCCGAGCGCGCGGGCGGCGGCGATCCGGAGGCGGCGCGGAGCGCGTGCCTCGCGGAGGAGCTGCATTACGCGGGCCTGCTGCGGGGCGGAGCCGGAGGCGGCCGAGCGACGCTGCGGGAGGCGCTCGCGCCGCTCGGCTCGGACGTGTTCATCGAGACCGAGACCGGCTAGCGCGAGGTTCAGCGCGCCACCAGCGCGCTTGGAGCCGGGCCGGTCAGCCGTTGCCAGTCGCGAAGCCGTCCAGATGCTCCTCGTAGTGCCAGGCACCGTTCGCCGCCACGACAAACGCGCCAAGCCCGTCGTGCGCATCGAGCAGCTCCTGCGGCAGCCGCCCGACCGCCGCCAGAAATGCCTCGCGGGCAGCAACAGCCTCCGCCTGCACCTCCGACCAGCTGCGTCCGCGAGCGTCCGTACGCACCCGGGCATTGAACGCGTCGACATCGGGAGGGACGAGCAGCTCGCCGGCGGCGAGCCGTTCCAGGCGGATCACCGCCAGGCGATGCCAGGCCCCGAGGTGGGTGACGACTTCGAGCAGGGTCCAGCCATCGCTGCGGCGCGCATCCGGCGAGAGGGCGGCGATGGCCGCGGACCAGCGTACGAACGCCTGGCGCTCCACCGCCAGGAGCACGTCCTTGTCCCGATCCGGGGCCGTGTCGCCCACCCGCAGCGTCCGCTAGCGCAGGGGTTCCACAACCATCACTGCCTGGCCCGCGATCTCGCCACTTTCGAGAAGCTGGGTCGCTTCGTTGACCTGCTCGATGGTGCAGCGGTAGGTGACGATGGTGGGGAGGGGGAGGCGCCCGCTCTCCAGCCACTCCAGCAGGGCGGCCACGTCCGCATCGACGCGCGGTGCGGCGGGCAGGGTGTAGTCGCAGGCGGCGACGAGCTCGACGAGCTCGGCTCGGCGCGCGTCCGTGCCCGGGCTCGCGACCGCGACGGCGGCGCCGTCCGTCCGCACGACCGCTCGCCCGGGGCGCTCGGCCGCCTCGAACTCGTAGACGCAGTCGAAGAGCTGGTCCACGCCGTCCGGCGCGAGCTCGCCGATTCGCTCGATCGCGGCGGCGGCGCCCAGGGCCAGCGTTTCCGTGGCGCCGAGCGCGCGCGCGGCCTGGAGGCGAGCGTCCTCGCGGGCAACGGCGATGATCCTCCCTGCGCCGGCGGCAGCGGCAGCGGCGATGGTCGCGAGCCCGGCGCCAGCGCAGCCGAACACGGCCACCGTCGCGCCTTCGGCCACGCCCGCAGTCCGCACCGCGCTCAGGGCCAGCAGAGCCGTGGCACCGAGCACCGCCGCGCCCTCCTTGTCGGGCAGGTCGGGGATGGGGACGAGGAACTGCTCGTCGACGACCGCGTTGGTGGCCCACGTCCCCGCAGGCGCGACGGCCACCAGCGAGCCGTCGTCAAACTCCACGAGGGGTAGTTCCGGTTCACGATCCGGCGCCACGCCCCAGGGCGTCACGAGCACGATATCGCCGGCGCTGACGCGCGTGACGTCGCTGCCGGCCGCGAGCACGCGGGCGGTCCCCTCACGGCCCGGGATCACGGGGACCGGCTGGGGCTCCTCGACCTGGTGGAGTTGCGCGTGCTCAATGCCCGCCGCATAGATCTCGATCACGGCCTGTCGCGGCCCCGGGTCGGGCAGCTCCAGCTCCTGGATCGCGCAGACGCCGTAGCCGCCTTCCAGCGTCACCACGCGGGCGGTCAGCGGCATCCGTCTCTCCTGTGGTCCACGGACGGGGCGCGGCGGGTCTAGCGCTCCACGTACGGCGCGAGGAGCTGGGGCACGCGCAGGTCTTCAGGAATGCGCTCAGGGCCGATCATGCGATCGAGCTGCTCCGCGCAGTTCCAGATACGGCGCTCCTGATAGCTGACGGGCATACCCGTGAGGCCGGGCGAGTTCAGCGACTTCTGCATCGGGGCCATGTTGCGGGTGTCTTCCTCCATGACTACATCGAAGCCGTTGAGGCGCATCCGCCAGATATCGGAGGTAGCGGGCGAGGGCGCGTCGCCCCAGTCCACGGCAAAGGTGATCCACTCGAAGCGGGTCGTGCCCACGTCCAGCGGCCAGGCGAGGAGGAAGGGCATGCCAGTGGCGCTCACCGGCGTGATCAGGTTGGGGAAGGCGCTGAAGGCGGTGCTCGTACAGCGTGTCATGCCGTTCACGGTCGGGATCTCGACCATTCCCTCCTGGCCCGCGCCAAAGGCCTGGCGATCGAGGCCGGCGCGCCAGTCGAGCTGGTGCGCCATGCCCGTCAACTCGGCGGCACGTTTGGAGAGGGGGGTGATCATGCGCGAGTGGCCGTTGGGCAGCACACCCATCGTCGCACCACGCTGGTCGAGTCCCGAGACGCCCGCCTTCTGGTGGATGTGCTTGAAGTGGTAGACCTCCTGGAAGGCTTCAACGGTCACCTTCCAGTTGCAGGGGATGATCGTCCAGCGCTTGTCGATCATGCGCAGCGTGGAGCCCTGGAACATCGCCATCTGCTCAGGCAGGGGGTGGAGCCACTCGAGCAAGGGCGGCGCGGATGCGTCCTGGTTGATGAACACCCAGCCATCCCAGGTCTCGCAGCGAAGCTCGCGCAGGGCGCGCTGTTCGTCGGGGATGTCCGTGCGGTCGCCGACGAAGCGGCCGGTGGTGAAGTCGTAGAGATGCCCCTCCTCGGGGCAGCGGAAGACGCCTCCGGGCAGCTTCCGCCTGGGGAACTCCTGCTGGTGCTGGAGGTTGTTTCCCGCGGAGTCGAACTCCTTCCAGTGGAAGAGGCCGCTGTCATCGGGCATGTCCAGCAGCGGCGAGCCGTGCGCGCAGGTGTTACGGAAAGCGTGGATGGCGCCATCCTCGCCACGTACCAGCGCCACGGGCGTCTCCAGGTAGTCCCAGAGCTGGTAGGAGCCAGGCTCCGGGAGCTCTTCCTCACGGGTGGCGTAGAGCCACGCCCGCGGCCACATATGCGCCATCTCCAGGTCGAAGAACTCCTGGCTGCGGTAGCGCCCGGCGGGGATATCGGGGAATTTGGGGAAGCCTTCGGGCGGCCCCTCGCGCGAGAACTCATACAGGATCTCCTGCTTGAGCCTTTCCACAAGCGTTTCCTGCATGAAGCGCCTCCATCGACCGCGACTGACGAGCGGCGCGGGCCGCACGCTGTGATTGTACGCGCTGGCAACAGCGCCCGCAGGGGCACGGGGAGAGCGACCAGCGCCGCTCGCGGGATGCAGGAAGCAGGAACGCGCTCCGGCGGGGCGCGCTCCAAAGAGCCGTTGGGGTGGCGGGAACCCCGGGGCGCGGGGGAACGGTAGCGGGGGTTCGTTAACCGCCTGCGAACAGGGCGAAGCCACCGGGAGCGCCGCGGCTCAGGGCGCGTCCCGGGCGCGCGTTCGTTCGATCCACTCGTCGACGCGCTGCCACTGGGCGTGGAGCCAGGCCGTCCGGCCCTCCACATCAGGAGGGATGGTCTCGCGCGGGACGCGCCAGAAGGCGATGTTGAGCTCGCGGCGCAGGAGCCCGCCCTGGAGCAGCGCCCGGTAACTCCCATCCTCCAGACCGGTGTGGGCGCAGAAGATGACGTCGGCGGAGGGGGCGCGTTCGAGCAGCGCCAGCGGTCCGCCGAGCTGGGGGGGCAGCACGTGGCGGAAGCCCTCCGCCTGCTGCGCCGCCGCTTCGTCGCCGCCGCGGTGCATGCGGGCGACGGCGCGAGCCAGCCGCTGGGGGGTGAAGAGCGCGCCTTCGGGGAAGACGAGCACGCCGTCGCGCGGGCCCAGGTTGTCGCCCAACGCCGCGACCTTCGCGATCTGGCGTGAACCCTCCCGCGAGCCGACGGTCAGGAAGGTGCTCGTGAGGCGGTGGGCGACGATATCGATGCAGGGGTCGCGCACGAGCCACGAATTCATCACCCAGCGCAGGCGCAGGCCATGCCGCCCTTCGAGGAAGACAGCCGCCAGCAGATTGTCGACGGGCGAGACGTGCCGGCAGAAGACGATGACGGGGCCTTCCGCCGCCGCCTCGTCACCCTCGACGGCGACCTGCACCTCGAACAGCTGGACCAGGCTCCAGAACACGCAGCGCGACCAGACGCGCGCGAACCAGTGGTGCAGCGCCAGCCGCCGCTCCTCGCTGCCCCAGCCCGCGAGCCAGAGCGGCAGGAACAGGAGCAGTCCGAACGCCTCCACCGCCAGGTAGGCCCAGAGCCCCAGCACGCAGCGGACGAAGATCGTCCCGCGCCCCCGCGCGAGGTCGCCCATGAGCGCGATCGTGAGAAAGAGCGGGGCTCCGACCGTGTTGATGAGGAAGGACGCGAGGTAGACGGGCACCGTGACGGAGCGACGGGCGTAGCGCAGGGCCAGCCGCTCGCGGGCCATCGACCGCGTTCGCGTGAGGCGGGCGGTGAGCGTCGGGGGCACGGGCGGGCCGGAAATCGCTCGGGGCACTGCCTGTAGCGTAGCGAACCCCGCCCCTTCGCGCCGCGCGAGCCGTGTCCCTGTGTATCCAGTCGCCTACAATCGCGCCGATTTCACCCGTGGAGGAGACCGAGCGTGGCGCTTTCCGACGAGATCCGCCGCCGGTTGCAGGCGCAGCCGGAGGGCGGCGGCGATCACGAGCCTGTCCGCCTTCCCGCGCAGCGCTTCGTCGACCGCGCCTTCCACGAAGCCGAGCGTGCCCGGATCTTCAGCAAGGCCTGGCTCGTGGCCGGACGGCTCGACGAGGTATCGCGGCCCGGCCTCTACCTGACCTGGGAGAAGACGCGCGTGCCGCTCCTCATCGTGCACGCGGTGGACGGCGTGGTGCGCTGCTTCTACAACAGCTGCCGCCACCGGGGAGCACCCGTGGTGCGCGTCGCCCGCGGGCGCAACCGCGCCCTCCGCTGCCAGTACCACAGCTGGACCTACGACACGTCGGGCAAGCTCGTGTCGGTGCCCGACGAGCGCGACTTCGTCG
Source organism: Tepidiformaceae bacterium (assembly GCA_963422605.2). Lineage (GTDB taxonomy): Bacteria > Chloroflexota > Dehalococcoidia > Tepidiformales > Tepidiformaceae > UBA2991. The sequence continues at coordinate 1,302,623 of CAXXUF010000002.1, read as the reverse complement.
ACCTCCAGCGCGAGGAGCGCGGGCTCGTACCCGCCGCCTGCGCCCTCGGCGGGGGCGCGATCTTCGTGAACGAAGACGCCGGCGCGCCCGACCTCGGGGCCTGGTTCGGGGCTGCGGGCGAGGAGCTGCGGGCCGTCGGGGGCGAGGGGCTGCGTACGCTCGATCAGCGCTCCGCCACCGTTCCTGCGAACTGGAAACGTGTTCTGGGGCGGCTCCTCGCCGCGCCCCCCGTCCCCCCCCGCCCCGCGCTGGCGGCCCCTGCAGCGGACGCCAGGGGCGCAGACGTGGAGGCTCTCGGGGGCGGGCACCTGCGCATTGTCGCGCCGTTCGAGGCGGCCAGCGCGGAGGCGCTTGGCCTGACAGGACCGCTCGACTGGGGCGAGCTCCGGGACGAGGGGCTGGCCACCATCGGGGGCCTCGACCCGATGCTCCGCTCGACCGCCACGACCTATGTGCTCTTCCCCAATCTGCTGCTCACCTTCACGCCAAGCGGCATCCTCAGCTTCGCGGCCTGGCCCCAGGACGAGAAGAAGACGCTGCTCGACGCGACCTGGTACGCCCCCGACTGGGGCGAGGACGGCACGCCTGCCGAGGATCCCGCCTGGCGCACGCGCCGCGAGTGGGCGCAGGGACAGCTCGATGCCACGGTGGCGGCGCTCGCCGGCGACCAGGACACGCTGCGGGAATCCGCGCGCCGGGGGATTTCGCTCGAAGACGGCTCCACGGCGGTACGCCTCTGGAACGAAGCGCTCGATGCGCGCCTGGGCGGCGCCGCTCTCGCGGGCGCGCTCAGCGGCCGCGAGACGGGCTGAGACGGGCGGGCCGCGCGGTCACCAGCCCGCCGCCACCGCTGCGTCGATGCGCGCCACCAGCTCGGGGTCGAGCGCGCCCCTGGCTTCGGCTTCCAGGCACTCAGCCAGCTCCGCGCGGTTCTTGACGCCCAGGATCACGGTCGAGACGCCGTCCATCGTGAGGGCGTAGCGATGGGCGAGGGAGGCGGACGATTCGCCGAGGTCGCGCGCCAGCACACGGAAAGGCGCGGCCCGCCGGAAGTCGAGCATCTCCGGGTGACTGTCGGGCAGATCGCGGTCGATCGCATCGGTGAGCGCGCCCGCCTGTACGGCGCGGATGCCCATGACGCCCACGCCGCGGGCCGCCGCTGCCTCGATCAGCTCGCGGGGGCGGGGCGGCTCCTCGAACGCGCGCATGGCGCCCGGTGAATCGAGCAGGTTGGCGACGCACTGGATGGCGGCCGGGGGCGGATCCTCCGCCAGCGTCTCGAGGAGCGCGGACGGCACGCCGACGCCGCTCACCCCCCACGCGCCGATGCGCCCTTCTGCCACCAGCGCCTCGAACGCGGGGCGCGCCGCCTCCACGAACAGGCTGCGCGGCGTGCCACGCTCTCCGGGGAATCCGTCGGGGACAATCATGCCGTGCAGAAAGAACAGGTCGACGCGCTCCAGGCGGAGGCGTTCGAGGCTCGCCGTCAGTGCCGCCCGCAGGGCGCCCGCCACCTCCGCCGCGGGCGGGCGCCCCAGATGATGTTTGGTCGAGATGCGCACGCCCTGGGGGAGGCGCCCCGCGAACGCCTCTCCCACCACGCGCTCCGCTTCGCCACCGCCGTAGCCCGGCGCGACATCGAGGAACATGACGCCACCATCCACCGCCGCCCGTACGGTGGCCACCGCTTCCTCGCGCGTCGTCGCGCCCCACACCCCACCGGTGCCGCCGCCTCCGAGCGTGAGCACGCTGACCGGCCCGAACCTTCCGAACCGCCGCTCTTCCATGCGGGCAAGTCTACCGATTGCACGGGCCGCCCGCCGCCTGCTGCCGGGCAGGGTCAGCGGGACACGCGACTCCCGCCCGCCGGAGTGCTTCGGCGATGCGCTCCGCTGTTCCCGGGGGCGGGTCCGCGCGGTAGGTCATGATCGCCAGGCCATCCACGAGCGGGTGCTCCGCGAGCACGGCGAGCATCTCGTCGAAGGCGCACCACGCCTCCTGTTCGCCCGCGGCGATCCGCCGCCGCAGCGCATCCGGCACGGGAATGCGCAGCCGCCTGCTGACGGCGTCGAGCGTCTCCCGCGTCAGCAGAGGCATAGCCATCGCAACCACGTGCGCGCCGGGACGCTCCGCCTTCGCCAGCTCCGCCGCGCGGGTCAGAGGCGTGAGGTCGAACACGGGCTGGGTCCAGACGCAGGTCGCGCCCGCGCGCAGCTTGCCGGCGAGCGCGCGGCGGGCGGCCTCGCCGTCGCGGTACTGGTCGAGCGCGGCGCCGATCACCATCGCCGGGGCGATCTCGCGCACGAGGGCGATCGCCTCGCGCACGAGGAGGCCGCGCGGGGCGACCGCACGGTCGCCACGCAGGCAGAGCACGTGGCGGACGCCGCCGCGCCGCGCGCGCTCCACGGCGGCGGCGACGTCCGCCGCCGTACGCCCTCCGGCGGTCAGGTGCCAGACAGGTTCGATGCCCTCGTGCCGCAGCGCCAGCGCCGCATCGAGGCTCGACTGGCGGTCGGGGCGCTGGATGACGTTGACCGCGAGGGTGCAGCCTTCGAGGAGGCGCGCCCGCCGCAGCAACACTGCGGGCCTGGGCGTGCGCGGCGGGGTGATCTCGAGCGCAACCGGGAACTCGCCGCGCACCATCGCCGCTCCAAAGGACATGGCCCCCCAGACTGCGGCGGCGGGCCGCAGGAGTCCAGCGGGCCGCGGCGCTCAGGCGGACGCGACGCTCCCACCGAGCGCGGCGGCGCGGGCCGCGGCGACGGCGTAGAGCGAGCCCGTCACGCAGATCAGATCGTCCGCATCCGCCCGCTCCCGCGCGCGCTCGACGCCTTCGGCCACGCTCGCCGCCACCTCCACGGAGGGGCCGAGCGGGGCGAGTTCGGCGGCCATCGCCGCGGGGTCGCGCGCGCGGCGCGAGTCGAGCGCACAGCACCAGATGCGATCGGCCAGCCCCGCGAGCCCGCCACCGATGCCACGCAGATCCTTGCCACCCATGACGCCGAGCACGAGAAAGCAGCGGCGCCAGTCGAGGTAGTCTCGCAGCGCCGCGGCGAGGGCAGCGGCGGCGGCGGGGTTGTGCGCACCGTCGGCCACGAGCAGCGGCCCTCGGCCCATCACCTCGAGACGGCCCGCCACCCGCGTACGGGCGAGCCCGCGTGCGATCGCCTCCTCGCTGATCGCACGCCCGTGCGCGCGCAGGACGTGGCTCGCTGCCACCGCCGTCGTTGCATTGCCCACCTGGTGGGCACCCAGCAGGGGCGTACGCAGCTCGCGCGTTCCATGCGGCCCGTGGAGCAGGAACGACTGGCCAAAGCTGTAGCGCTCCAGCACTTTGGCGGCCCAGTCTTCCTCGACCACGGTCAGGGCCGCCCCCAGCTCTCGGCAGCGCGCCCGTACCACGTCCGTCACAGCGGGGTCGGGCTGGGGGGCGAGCACGCACGTGGAGCGGGGGCCAACGATCCCCGCCTTGTCGCGCGCGATCGCGGCGGGGGTTCCGCCCAGCAGAGCCGTATGGTCGAGCGCGACCGGCGTTATCACCGCCAGTTCGGCGCCGTCGTGAACGTTGGTGGCATCGAACGAGCCTCCCAGGCCCACCTCCACGACCTGCCAGCCATCATCCCCCAACCGTTCGCGCGCGAGCCAGTAGAAGAGCGCCGCGAGTATCCCGAACGTGCTCACGGCACCGCCCGACGCCTCCTGCTCGGCCTCCAGCGCAGGCCGGATAGCGCGCACACCCTCCGCCAGCTCATCCCCCGTAACGGGCTCGCCTGCGATCCTGACACGCTCCGCATAGGAGTGCAGGTGGGGGCTCGTGAAGAGCGCCGTACGCGCGCCGCTCGCTCGCAGGATTCCCTCGATCATGGCGGCCACGCTGCCCTTGCCGTTCGTGCCAGTCACGTGGACCGTGGGCCGTCCGCGGTGGGGATCGCCCAGCCGCTGCAGCAGCGAGCGCATGGAGGAGAGGCTCATGGGCGGGTTGGCGGAAGCGCCAGGGTCGCGCTCCATATCCCGAAACGACTCGATGAAGGCGATCGCCTCGCGGTAGTCCATGCGGCCATTGTAGGTTCGGCGGTGCACACTGCGGCCCAGCGACGGGCGAGAGGGCGTGCCATGCTGTAGAGGTCGTGGCTGCCCACCGCTTTGGCCCCCTCTTCGAGCGCGCGATCGCCCTGATCGACGAGGCGAACGCGCTCGATCCGGCAACTATCAGGGTCGACGGCGAGCCCGCGCCCAAGGAGCTCACGCACGCACGCATGCTCACGGAGTGGGTCGAGCGGCTGCGGCCCGACGCGAGCGAGGCGCTGCTGCTGGCCGCCCGCGCCCACCACATCCGCCGCTGGGAGTCGCCCCGTGACGGCTACCCTGCGGGGCGGCGCGGCTACCTCCGCTGGCGGCGCGATCTCCAGCTGCGCCACGCCCGTCACGCACACGGGATACTCGAAACGGCGGGTTACGAGGAGGCGGTCATCGAGCGCGTCGAACGGATCATCCGCAAGAAGACGCCGCGACGCGATCCCGAGGGGCAGACCTATGAGGACGGCCTCACGCTCGTCTTTCTGGAGACGCAGCTGCGTGATCTCGCCGCGCATACCGGCCCCGACACACTGGACGGCGTGCTGCGCAAGACATGGCGCAAGATCAGCCCCACCGCCCGCGAGATCGCCATGCGCGACGTGCTCGCGCCCGAGGACCGGGCCCTCATCGAGCGCGCCCTCGGCGAGGACCCGCCCCCACCCGACGCGCAAGCTCCTACAATGGTCGCCATGTCCGCTGGCGATGAGTTCGCGCGCGAGTTGTTGGAGGCGCTTCCCGATCGCTTCGCCGCGGCGCTTCCCGACTCGTCGCCCGACTCGCGGCTCGCCGCCGTGGTCACCGCGCGCCAGCTGGCCACGCTCGTGCGCGCCACCCGTGCCAGCTATGTGCTCCACATCGGGGGCGAGCTGGCGTATACCGATCTCCATGTCGCGGGGGCGTTCGGCCACACCGGCCAGATCGAGATCGTCGAGCGCAGCCCCAGGGTGGCCGGCGCCATCCGTGAGGCCGCCGAGCGGCACGCGCTCGCCGATCGCATGCGCATCCATTTCGGCGACCCGCCCGAGGTCGTGCATGCGCTCAACGGTCCGTACGACCTCGCCGTCCTCAGCGGGCGCTGGAGCGAGTACGAGCGCATGTTCGACGACCTCACGCGCCTGATCCGCACGGGAGGCGCGCTCACCATCACCAACGCGGCCCCGCTCGCGGACGCCCTCGCACGCGATCCGGACGAGCCGGAAGCGAGCGCCCTGCGCCGCTTTCTCGCCCTGATCGCCACGGACGAACGGTACCTGCTCAGCACGGGGCGCAATTTCGCGAGCGTCCTCGCCGCGCGAGTCCGCTAGCAGGCGCGCGTGAGCGACCCGTCCCGCCGCCGCGCCGTTCTCTCCGGCGAGGGCGACGAGCCCCCCGAGCGCCGCGGCTGCCTGCGCGTTGCCGCTATCCTGGGCGTGCTCGCGGGCATTCCCGCCGCGCTGTTCGGCCTCCCCACCGCGTTCAACCATTTCTTCGACGAGACGACCATCGCAGCAGGATCCGCCTACCGCGACGACGCGGTGACGATCAGCGTGGAGGGCGTGGAGGTCGACGCAGGGCCGCCGCGACTCGTCACCATCTCCCTCGACGTGCGGGCGACGGAGGCGTGGACCTTCGCGCCAGAGAGGGTCGATCTCGAACTGGCGGACGGGGAGCGCATCCCGCTCGCCTGGCCTGCCACGCGGGACCCTCCACGCTTCGCTGCGGGCTTCGACGCCGCGATCCGCCTCTCGTTCCCCCTCACCGCGGCTCAGACGGCTGCACCCCACGCCCTGCGTCTGGACAGCGCGAAGGTGCGCTTCGCGCTCACGGAGGACGAACCGTGAGCGACGCCTCCGTGACTCTCCCCCACCACCTCCGCCACGGGCTGCGCATCGTCTTCATCGGCTACAACCCCTCCGTCTACTCTGCGCGGGCGGGGCACTACTACGCACGCGGGGGCAACGCCTTCTGGCGGCAGCTCAACGCGAGCGGCCTCATCCCGCGTGCGGCAGGCCCGGAGGACGACGCGTTGCTCATGGATGAGGCGGGAATCGGCTTCGTCGACCTCTGCCCACGCCCCACGGTCCGCGCGGACGAGCTCACGACGGAGGAGATCGCCGCGGGCGCGGAACGGCTGCTGGGGCAGCTGAGGACGCACCAGCCCGCCTTCGCCGTTTTCAGCGGGCGGGGGATCTACGTGCACTTCGGGAGGCATGCGCTGGGCATGCAGCGCTCCAAGCTGGTCGGGCGTCCGAACGGCACGCAGCCCGAGCGCATCGGCGAGACTGTGCCCTACGTCGTGCCCTCCTCCAGCGGTCTGGCGAGCCGCTGGCACCGCGAGCGGCTGGCGCTGCTGCGGGAGCTGGCCACGCTCGCTGCCCCGCCACCGTCGCGACACCCGTAGGATCGAGGCCATGCGCGCAGCCGTGCTCGAACGCCCGGCCCCGTGGCTGGCGGCCCCTTGCCGTCACGGCGCGGCACGACCCCATGCCCGCGCGCGGCGAGCTGGCCCCTGCGCATCTCCGCCTGCGCCGTCTGCACCAGCCGGCGTAGCCATGCGGCGGCATCCGGCGTTCACAACCGTGGCGTCCGCTAGACTCTGCCGGGACAGCGGCAGGAGGAGCCCGGCATGACGTCAGATCGAGTCGCACAGATGCTCGCGTTCAACCGCACGGTGATCGAGGAGTTCCGCGCCAATGGGGGGAGGGTCACAGGCCAGTTCGCGGGCGCACCCCTCCTGCTCCTGACTACCACCGGGGAGAAGAGCGGGGAAGCGCGCACGACCCCGCTCGTCTACAGCAGCGACGGCAACCGCATCGTGATCATCGCCTCCTACGCGGGGGCGCCGAAGCACCCGGCCTGGTTCCTCAACCTGCGGGCCAACCCCGAGGTCACGATCGAGCTCGACGATGAGACGTTCGCGGCGCGCGCGATCATCCCCGATGGCGAAGAGCGCCAGCGCCTCTTCGACCAGCAGGCTGCGGCGATGCCGCAGTTCAACGAGTACCAGTCAAAGACCAGCCGCCAGATTCCCGTCGTTGTCATCGAACGCACCCAGGCAGGGGAGCCAGCGTAAAAGGAGGCGTCATGCCCAGGCCCCGAGTCCTCACCGAGCTCGACGAGTGGCCCCGCCACCAGACCATCGACACCTTCAACTCCGTCGCGACGGGCAGCCCCGAATGGAGCGACGGCTACTGGTTCTGCTTCGGTGACCCGAAGGGCGAAGTGAACCTGATCACGGCCATCCGCCTCTACCACAACACGAACGTGATGGACGCCTACGCGATCGTCAGCCTGGACAGCGGCAAGCAGTACAACCTGCGCGCCAGCCGCCGCCTGCGCCCACGCATCGACGAGCTGGAGGTCGGCCCTTTCTGGCAGGAGATCATCCGCGGCCTGCGTACGCTGCGCCTCGGCTGCCGCGAGAACCCGCACGGCATCGAGTTCGACATTCTCTGGGAGAGCACAGCGCCGCCCTACGACGAGGCCCCGGGGGGGCGCTTCCAGGTGGAGGGACGGCTCGCCGCGGAGCGCTCGAACTACATCCAGTCCGCCGCCATCGCGGGCTCGATCAAAGTCAACGGACGCGAGTGGAATTTCGATTTCGGCGACGGCTGGGCGGGCACGCGCGACCACTCCTGGGGCATCGGCGCCGGCACTGGCACGGGCGGCAAGCCGAACCCGTACATCGCGCCGCCACTCGAAACACCGGAGCGCGGCAGCTTCGCTGCCGACGGCGTGCGCCACTGGGCCGTGGTCAACTTCCCCGACCGCTGCCTCTACTACGCCTTCCGCCTTGGCGAGGACGGGCGCTACTCCTCCTCCGGCACCGGCCGCCAGAGCCTCGGGCCCGTGCACAGCTGGGTGGAGTACGCCTACGGCTCGGGCAAGGAGGGTTTCGCCTACACGGACGTCTCGATCGAGGCGCACGAATGGGAGGACGGCCATCCCCGCTTCAAGCGAGGACGCCTCAACCTGACCCGACCCGACGGGGGCGTCGACCGCTATCAGCTCGAAGTCGTGAGCGAGCCCGTCTACATGCGCGCGGGGGGCTACGCCGACGGCTGGCACGACACCCTCGGGCGGGGCGTCTACCGCGGCGAGGAGGTCGTCGAGGGCGAGGTCTGGGACATCTCCCACCCCGTCAAGGTGTACGACCTGGAGGGGAACGAGGTTCCGCAGCTCAGCGGGGGCGGCTCCTACGCCGAGCTCTCGACGGTCTACACCAACCTCGACGATCCCACGGACACCGGCCTGGGCATCCTCGAATGCGTAATCATGACCGAGTTCGAGGGCGTGAAGGGGCCGTAGGCGACCGTGCGAGTCCGAAGCGCCAGGGGCTGCCGGTGGAACGGGGGGCACGGCTTCCGAGGCACGTTGCCCGCCAGCGGGCCGTCCATACTGAGGAGGCGGGAGCGCGTACGATGGTGACAGTCGGTGAGCGAAGCGAGAGCGAGGAGAAGTATGCGGCCCTGAGCCGCCGCTTGATCCATCAGGCGCAGGAAGAGTTCGACAGGGGCGACAGGCTCCAGGCGTCCGAGAAAGCGTGGGGCGCGGCCGCGCACGCGATGAAGGCCGCCGCCGAGCGCCGTGGCTGGAACCACAACGGGCATGGCCTGCTCTTTGCCGTCTCCGCCCAAATTGCCCGCGATATGGAATCTCCCGAATTGCACAGGCTCTTCAGGGAGGCTAGCGCCTTGCACCAGAATTTCTACGAGGACTGGGAGACAGACAGTTCCGTACAGATCGGCATCGCCAGCGTTGTGCTGCTGCTGAAGCGGATGGAGGAGTTACACGCGCAGCCGCTGCGGCCGTCGGTCGTGACCGACCAGCAGCAGTGGCGGCGTCTCACCGAGCCTCCTCGCGACAGGTCCTGAGTGGCGCAAGCCCATCACGCCGCGGCTGCTGCAGGTCACCCCTCACGGAGGGCCTCTGCCAGGAGCTCGGCGACGTGGCGGGGGGCGCGCGAGGTGAAGTGCCCGATCTGCTGGCGGCAGGAGACGCCGGTGATGGCGATGGCGGTGTCCGCTCCGGCTGCTTCGACCGCGGGGAAGAGGCGGTAGGCGCCCATCTCGCGGGAGACCTCGTAGTGCCCGGTTTCGAAGCCGAACGAGCCCGCCATGCCGCAACAGCCTGAGTCGACGAGGGCGGGGGCGTAGCCCGCGAGCGCGAGCGCTTGCAGCGTCGCTTCCGCCCCGGCCAGGGCCTTCTGATGGCAGTGCGCATGGACGAGCACGTCTCCCGATGCCTCGCGGAAGCGGTCGCGCACGGCGGGGTCCTCCTTCGCCAGCCGCGCGATCAGCTCGTCCAGCAGAACCGCCTGGGCCGCCACGATCTCGGTGCGCTCGCCGGGCAGGAGGTCGCGGTACTCGTCCCGGAGGGTGAGCAGGCAGGAGGGCTCCGTGCCGGCGATGGGGACGCCCCGCCGCGCGTAGGGCGCGAGCCGCGCGAGGTTCTCCTCCGCCCAGCGCCGCGCCAGCCTCAGTTGCCCCTTCGAGATGGCGGGACGTCCGCAGCAGCGCAGGTCCGACACGACAGTCACGGCGTAGCCGAGCGCTTCGAGCAGACGCACCGCCGCCCGCCCCACCTCGGGGTGGAAGTACTCCGTGAACGTGTCGACAAGGTAGACGGCCTCGCCCCGCGGCGCGGCGGCGGGGGAGCGCCGCCGGCCGCTCCGCGCCCACCAACGCCCGAAGCGCTCGGGCGCGAAGGCCGGCAGGGGCCGGCGCCGGTCGATGCCGGCCGCGCGCTCGAGGAGGGCGCGGCCGGAGCGCATACGCGCGAGCGCGTTGGCGAGCGGCGCGGCACGGCCGGCGAGGGCGCTCAGGCCGTGGATGCGTGCGAAGGCGCGGTCGCGCAGGGGCGCACCGTGGGTCGCACCCGCCTGCGCCAGCACCTCGTACTTGAGCTTCGCGAAATCGACGCCGGAGGGGCACTCCGACTTGCACGCCTTGCATTCAACGCACAGGTCAAGCGCCTCGCGCATACGTGCGCCTGTCAGATCTTCGAGCGGCAACGCACCGTTGAGTGCCTGGCGGAGGAGGTTGGCGCGGCCACGGGTCGAGTGCTCCTCGTCGCCCGTGACCATAAAGGAGGGGCACATGCCGCCATCGAGCTTGCGGCAGGCGCCCTGACCGTTGCACTGCTCCGCCGCACGGACCAGCCCGCCTTCGTGGCGGAAGTCGAACTCGGTGCGCACGTTCGCGTTGACAGTCTGCGGGCTCAGCCGCAGGTTCTCCGCGAAGGGGGGCGTCTCCACGATCTTGCCGGGGTTGAGCAGCCCCTGCGGATCCCAGAGTGCCTTCAGCTCGCGGAAGGCGCGCGTGAGGCTGGGTCCGAACATACGCTCGGTGAAGACCCCGCGTACGATCCCGTCGCCATGCTCGCCGCTGAGTGAACCCCCGAACTCCAGCACGAGCTCCGCGATCTCCTCCGCCAGCCCTTCCGCACGGGCGAGGTCCACTGCGTCCTTCAGGTCCACCAGGGGGCGGATATGGAGGCAGCCGACGCTCGCATGGCCGTAGTAGGCGGGGCGCAGGCCGCGGGCGCGCACGGCGGCGTCGAAGCGCGCGACGTACTCCGCCAGACGCTCCGGCGCGACGGCCGTGTCCTCCACGAAGGCGACGGGCTTGGCGTCGCCGCGCACACTCATGAGCAGACCGAGGCCGGCCTCGCGCATGCGCCACATGCGCGCCTGCTCCGCCGCTCCGAGGGCAGCCGTCATTGCGAAGGCGGCGCCATCCTCCACGAGGCCGTCGCGCAGCCGCTCGACCTTCGCCTCCACCTCCTCCGCCCGCTCTCCGGCGAACTCCACGAGCAGCAGGGCACCCGGCTCGCCCTGCACGAACGTGACGAGGCGGCGGAAGCCGGCGCTGGCGCGGCAGCGCTCGATGATGGTGTCATCCACCAGCTCGACCGCGGACGGCCCATGCGCGTTCACCCGCACGGTCGCGGCGGCGGCATCCACCACCGTGCGGAAGTGGAGGGCAGCCACCGCCTTCGCGGCGGGGACGGGCACGACGCGCACCGTTGCCTCAGTCACCGTGGCGAGCGTGCCCTCGGAGCCCACCACCAGCTTCGCGAGGTTGAGGGGGCCGTCCGCGGGTACCTCGTCGAGGTTGTAGCCGGAGACGCGGCGCAGGATCTTCGGAAAGCGCGCTTCCACCTCCACGCGATACTCGCTCGCCAGCGCCCGCACGCCGCGATAGATGGCGGCTTCGAGGCTCTCGTGCGCGGCACGCGCGGCCACCTCGTCCTCGCCCAGCGCTTCGAGCGTGGCCACTGAGCCGTCCGCCAGCACGACCTCGATCGCCAGCACGTTGTCGACGGTCTTGCCATACACCGCCGAGTGGGCACCGCAGGAGTTGTTGCCGATGCCACCGCCGATGGTGGCGCGGTTGGCGGTGGATGGATCGATCGGGTACTGGAGGCCGTACGGGCGCAGGGCGAGGTTCAGCTCGGAGAGGACAACCCCGGGCTGCACGCGCGCGCGGCGGCCCGCGACGTCGATCTCATGGATCGCGGCCATGCGCCTGGTGAAGTCGAGGACGATGGCGTGGTTGACGGCCTGGCCGGAGAGGCTCGTGCCGCCGCCCCGCGGAAGCACGGGCACACCGTGGCGGGCCGCCGTCCGCATGACGTGGCGGACGTCTTCGGTCGAGCGCGGGAAGACGACTGCAACCGGCTCCATCTCGTAGATCGAGGCGTCCGTGGCGTACAGCAGCCGCTTGTAGCGTTCGACGGCGACGTCTTCGGGCCCCCCCGCCAGACCCGCGGCGAGGTCGCGAGCGAGCGGGGCGAGGGCATCCTCGCCGCCGTGGAGCAGCGCACGCGCGCGCATGACCGTCGCGAAGGCGGAGGGCGATGCGCCCTCGATGGCGCGCGACGGGGCGGGAGGGGAGCTCGGCACGGCGTCAGGCCGGGTCGAACTCGACCAGGAGCTCCCACGGATCGAGGCTGATCGCGATCGGTCTGGGGTGGGAGCCGGGGGCGAAGCGCGGGTTGCGCATCACCTCCATCAGCATGCGGCTGCCGATCACCGTCTCCGTCTGGGCGAGCTGGTAGCCCACGCAGAAGTGCTTGCCCAGCCCGAAGCCAAGGTGGCTCGCCTGGCCATTCTCGTGGTAGCCCGCGCGCAGCGCCCTGCCCACGTAGAGGTCGTCCCGCAGGATGTCGAACGCGTCCGGGTTCCGGAACACGCGCTCGTCGCGGTTGCCGCCGTAGATCGAGAGGTTGACGTAGGCCCCGGCGGGGATGACGGCGTCGTACATGGGGATATCGTTGACAGCGCGGCGCGACTGCCCGCCGGAAGGCGGGTGCACACGCATCATCTCCGTGAAGGCGCGGTCGAGCAGCGAGGGGTCGTCGCGGACGAGCTCCCACTGTCCGGGGTTGGCGAGCAGCTGGTACCAGAGGTTCGCGATCGCCTTGTCCGTCGTCTCCGCGCCGGCCACAAGCAGGAGGCTGGCGAAGGACTTGATCTCCTGCGGGGTCATACGGTGCCCGTCGACCTCGGCGGCGCAGAGGCGCGAGATGAGGTCGTCGCCGGGGTTACGGCTGCGCTCGCGGAGCAGCGGTTCGAGGTAGTCGTGGTACTCCTGGTTCGCCTTGATCCCCGCGGCACGGATGTCGGGCGGACCGCCGATACCGTTCATCATCGCCGGGTACCACTCGTGGAACATGTCGTGCGCGTCCTGGGGCAGGTCGAGCACGTCGAGGATGACATTGAGGGGGAGGCGCGTGGCGAAGTCGTCGACGATATCGATGAGGCCCGTCTTCGCAGCTTCCGCGGCGATGCGGCGCGCGTGCTTTTCCGTGAACTTCTCGATGAGCGCCATCGAGTTGCGCTCGATCACTGGCAGCAGGAGATCGAGCTTCCTGCCCACGAACTCGGGGGCGACGATGTTTCGCAGCTTGTTGTGCTGCTCGCCGTCGTACTCCATGAGCGTGGGGCCGAAGACGGCGCCGATACCGAGGGCGTTGGGCTGCGCGGAGTAGTTCACGGTGTCGCGGAAGGCGGCGCAAACGTCGTCGTAGCGGGTGATCATCCACTGCCCGGTCAGGGGGTTGCGGTAGACGGGGTAGTGGTCGCGCAACAGCTTGAGGGTTGGGTAGGGGTTGTCCGCGTACTCGTGGCTGGTGAAGACGCGGGGGTCGATATCGGGCCTCGTCATCGCTGGGCCTCCCGGGGGTGGCGTCATGGTAGCGGACCGCGCGGGCGATGCGGGCGATGCTATCCGTGCGGCTATCGCGTAGCGTTCCCGCTGAACGAACGCGCCCCCGCTCGACACGAACGACCAGGAGCCCCGCGATGCCAGTCGACCCCACCCGCGAAAGCTGGAAGCCCGGCATGCCCTGGGAGCGCGCCATCGAGGATATCGAGTATATCCGCGCGCTCGGCCGCGAGCTGGGGGGGCCCGAGCGCATCGCCCGCCAGCACGCGGGCGGGCGCTACACCGTGCGCGAGCGCATCGAGAAGATGGTCGACGCGGGCAGCTTCGTCGAAGCCGGAGCCCTCGCGGGGGCGGCGGAGTACGACGACGCGGGCAACCTCGTTGCGTTCACGCCCGGCGCGTACGTGATGGGCCTCGCCGAGATCGATGGGCGGCCCATCGCCATCGGCGGCGACGACTTCACCATCTCGGGGGGCAGCCCGCACAACGTGCGCAAGCACCCCCGCGACTTCGCGCAGCCGCTCGCCCTCCAGTACGGCATCCCCTACGTCCAGCTCGTGGAGGGAGTGGGGCACAGCTCCAGGGCCGACGAAGCGGAGGGCCACATGGGCCTGCCCGCGGGCGACATGTGGTGGCGTGCGATCGAGCTCCTGCGCACGGTCCCGGTCGCGGCGGGCATCATGGGCTCGGTAGCGGGCGCGCCCGCCGCTTTCGCCCTCATGTCGCACTTTACGGTCATGGTGCGCGGCCAATCGCAGATATTCCCCTCCGGCCCGCCGGTGGTACGTCGCGCCATCGGCGAGACGCTCGACAAGGAAGCGCTCGGCGGGGCGGACATGCACGTGCACGAGAGCGGGCAGGTCGAGAACGAAGCCGAATCGGAGGAAGAGGCCTTCGACCAGATCAAGCGCTTCCTCTCCTATCTCCCCAACACCACCGGGGAGGTGGCGCCTCGCATCGAGAGCGGCGACCCGCCCGATCGCCGCCCCGAAGCGCTGCTGGACCTCATGCCCCTGAACCGGAAGCGCGGCTACGATGCCCGCGCGCTGATCGCGCACGTGGTCGACAACGGCGAGTTCTTCGAGATGCGCCGCCACTGGGCGGGGGCGATCATCACCGCCTTCGCGCGCCTCGACGGCTACAGCGTGGGCGTCATCGCAAGCGACCCGATGAAGCTGGCGGGGGCGATGGACGGCGACGTGGCCGACAAGTACACCCACTTCGTCGACCTCTGCGACACGTTCAACCTCCCGCTCGTGATCTTTCTCGACATGCCAGGGTTCATGCTCGGCTCCCACGCGGAGCGGAAGGGGACCATGCGACGGGGCGTGCGCGCACTTATTGCGAGCGCGGAGGCGCAGGTGCCGAAGGTGGAGTTCAACGTACGCAAGTCGTACGGCGTGGCCGCCGACGCGGCCAACAGTGTGGGGCAGCCGAACGGGCTCAACCTGCGCTTCGGCTGGCCCGCGGGCGAATGGGGCGGCATCCCCATCGAGGGGGGCGTGGCCGCCGCCTACCGGCGCGAGATCGAGGCCGCCGCCAACCCCGACGCCCACCGCGAGGCGATCGAGGAGCGCCTCCTGCGGCTGCGCTCGCCCTTCCGCGCGGCCCACCGCGGCGACGTGATCGACCTGATCGACCCGCGCGAAACGCGCCGCCTGGCCTGTACTTTCGTGAAGCTCGCACAGCCTGCGCTCACCAGGCTCGCGCAGCGCCCGAAGCGGGCGGTGCGGCCCTAGGAGGGCGCTGAAAGCCGGCAGCGTCGATTGAAGCCGGTGCAGTCCCCGGGTCGAGGTCTCACGCTCGACCAACCCTTCGGGTTCAGCTGACGGACGAGGACGATGCTGGAGCCGCTTCTGTTGAGTCGATGGTGCAGCGCGCGATCAGGCCATGACGGCCTCGCGCGCTTTCGTGAACTCGAGGTGGAGTTCGTAGAGGCCGAGCATGATGCCGGGCTGGTGCTGGAAGTCGTTCTTGCCGGGCGCGAGCTTGAGTTCGTCGATGCGATCCAGCATGACGTCGACGGCGATGTTCTGCTCGAGGCGGGAGAGGCCCGCCCCGGGGCAGCCGCGCGGACGGATGGAGAACGTGAGGTGCTTGCCCGGATTCTTGCGGTCGAGACGTATCTCGTCGGGAGCGGGGCAGAGGTCGGGGTCGCGGTTGGCAGCGGCCCAGCGCAAGTGGAGGAGCGAACCTGCGGGGATTTTGACCCCGCGAATCTCGGTGTCGCGCGCCACCATGCGGCCGGAGAGGCCCTGCGTGGGAGCGTAGAGGCGCAGCGCTTCCTCGACGAAGAAGCGCACCTTGGAGCGATCAGCGCGCAACTCCTCGACGATCCTGGGGTGCCGGGCGAGGAGCATGGCTTCGGAGGTGAGGGCGTATTGCGTGGTTTCGTTGCCGCCGATGTGCATGCCGGAGACGACACTGATGATGTCGCCGTCGCCGAGGGGCGCTCCCTGGAACTCCACCTGTGTGAGGAAGGTGATCATGTCCTCTTTGGGGTTGCGCCGCTTCTCGTCGATCTGCTCCTGGATGTAGCGGTTGAAGGCGACGAGAGCGCGGGCGTTATCCGCCTCGTCGGGATCCTCCATCTGACTCTTCGGGCCGAAGCCATAGACGAAGCGGCGCACCTGCGCCTCTTCCCACTTCTTCGTCATCGGCATGTCCTCCAGCGGGAACCCGAGGATCGTGGAGATAACGGCCTGGGGCAGGGGGGCGGCGAACTCCGTCACGAACTCGACTTCGCCCTTGTCGATCCAGGCGTCCATGAGGCGGTTGGCGTGGGCAGTGATCATCTCGCGATGCCGGAGCGCGCCCGAGGCGCCCACCCAAGGCTCCGTCAGCTGCTCGCGGTGGGCCTTGTGCGATTCGATGTCGGGGCGCAGCCGCTCACGTGCTGTCACCACCTCGCCGAAGCCTTCGTTCTCGAATATCTGGTCGTGGATTTCGCTCGTGCCGGATGAGCCCGGCCCCTGGCGGGTGGGGAAGAGATCGGGGTCGCGCACCACGCGACGGATATCCTCGTACTTGGTGAGGACGTAGGCGTCGGCGCCGGGCTCGTAGCCTTGGCCAGGCAGGCGCAGGACGGGGGCCTCGTCCTGGAGGATCTTGTAGGCGTTATACCAGTGCTCCTGCGAGCCGGGCGCGAACAGGTCGACCTCCTCCACGCTCATCGGACACGCGGCCTGGGGCATCGCTTCGAAGTCTTCACGGTTCGCGGCCATCACCGGCACCTCTCCACATAGATCGGCGAGCGCTGTTGTGCGTCCGCCCAAGGTTTCGCCGGGGATTATAGCGACCATGACAGAAGTTCGATACGCCTTCCTCCTGCCTGCTTGACGGACGCGCGGAGCGGGCGCACGATCGCTCTGACTCAGCTCCGGGGCCGCGCCGGTTGGCGCGGAGCAGAGGGAAGCCGGTGAGAATCCGGCGCTGTGCCGCAACTGTGTCGGGCGAGCGCTTCGCCCGCAGCCAGAAACTTCCCCCCGAGCTGCCGAGATTCCTTCGTCCAAAGGAGCCGGCGATGCACTTGATCGTTCCTTGACCCAGGTGTTCCCACCCCGTTCCGAACCGAGCGGGCGCGTGTGTGCACACGCCGCTCTACCCGCTTCGCGATTCACAAAGGAGCACCCGTGAAAACCGCACTCCTGGCGGCGTTGGCCGCCCTCCTCCTCACATCCGCGGGGAGCGCGCACGACGCGCTCTCCCACAACGCTGCGGTCGAAAGCGCACTCGCGTTCATCCGTGCCACGCAGCAGGACGACGGCGGGTTCCAGGCGGATCTCGCGTTCGGGCCAGGGCAGACGTTCGATGCCATCTACGCGATCCGCGCGACGGGCCTTGACCCCACGATCCGCGCCAGCGCCACAGGCGGCACGCCCGCCGACTTCCTCGCCACGCACGCCTCCACGCTGGACGCGCCGCTAGCGGCGAAGGGGATACTCGCGGCTATCGCGCTGGGCCTCGATCCGCGCGCTGTCGGAGGCAGCGACCTCGTCGCCGTGGTCGAAGCCACGTTCGACCCAGAAAGCGGCCGTCACCACGGTTCCGACTTCACCCAGGCGCTGATCGTGATAGCGCTGGACGCGGCAGGCGCGGAGACACCCGCGGAGACGCTCGACGCCCTGCGCGCGGGCCAGCACGATGACAGCGGCTGGGGCTTCGACGACGACAGCACCCCCGACACCACGGCCATCGTCCTGCAGGCGCTCATCGCCACCAGCGAGGTTGGCGACGCCGCCGTCGCGGAGGGCCTCGCCTACCTCACCGCGAGCCAGCACGACGACGGCGGCTGGGGCTTCGACGGCTTCTCCAACGTCAGCTCGACCGCCTTCGTGGTGCAGGCGCTGATTGCGGCGCGGATCGATCCTGAGAGCAGCGCGTACACCCGTGCGGGCAGCGCCACGCCCATCACCTACCTCCTGAGCCAGCAGCAGGCGGACGGCTCGTTTGCGGGCTACGAGCCCGCCTTCGCGACGAATCAGGCCGTGCCCGCGCTCGCCGGGCGCACGTTCGCGAACGCGCCGTTCACGCCGCTGGCGCCCGCCGAGGGCGACGGCCCGCCCCCCACCGCCCCAACCACGGGGACGGGCCTGCACGCGGACGGCGGGACCTCGCCGGTCCTGCTGGCACTGCTGGCACTGGCAGGGGCGCTGGCGGCGGGAGGGGCACTGACGCTCCAGCGCCGCGCCTGAAGGAAGAGAGGGAACGATGAGCACGGTGGCCTGGGCAGGCTGGGTCGCGCTCGTGATGGCGGTCGCCCTCACGACGACGAACCCCTCCTCGCTCGCGATCCTGCTGTCCGCCACCGTCCTCGTCGCGATCGCCGCGCCCAAAACGGAGCGCGCGGGGCTGGGGATCCGCTACCTGGCGCTGCTGGGGATCGGGCTCTTCGCCCTCTCCATCGGCGTGGCAGTCATTAATACCGGCAGCGGTGACCATACGCTCTTCACCCTCCCCCGCCTGGACGCGCCCGAGCAGATCGGGGGGCTCAGCGTGGGGGGCGCGGTGACCGCCGAAGCGCTGGTGGGGGGGGCCATCCGCGGCGCAGTGATCTTCGCCGTCCTGCTCGGCTTCGCCGTCTTCAGCGGGGCCGTCAGCCCGCACGCGGCCCTGCGGCTGGCACCCGCCGTGCTCTTCCACTCCGGGCTGGCGGTCACGATCGGGCTCGCGCTCCTGCCTGCGACGCTCACCGACATCCAGCGCCTGCGCGAGATGCAGGCGCTGCGGGGACGGCGGGGGGGAGTCAGGGAGCTGCACGCGCTCGTGGTCCCCGCAGTCATGGGCGGGCTCGACCGCGCGATGCGCTTCGCTGAGGCGATGGAGGCGCGGGGCTACGCCGCGCCGCCCGCCATCCCCGCGGGCACGCGCCTGGCGGGCCTCGCCGCCGCGCCCCTGCTGGTAGCCGCCACCTGGGTCTGGTTCTACTACCCCGAGGCCCGCTGGGCGGGCGCGGCGGCGGCGGCGGCGGGCGCGATCGCGATCGTCTTCTGGGGCTGGGACATCGCCCGCCGCCACAAGACCACACGGCTCACCGTGGAGCACGAGCCGCCCGCACTCTTCGTGGCGGGGCGCGTCTCCCTGGCGCTCGCGGCGGGCGTGGTGGTTGCCGCCCTGGCCGGCTGGGCGCCCGCTGGCTACAACCCCTTCGCGGGGCTCGCCGTCCCCGAGTTCAGCGCTGCGGGGGCGGCGCCCGCCTTCGCGGCAGCCTGGCCCCTGCCGTTCCTTGCCTTCAGCGAAACCCGCCCTCGGGCGGAGGCGTCCAGCTCCGTCCCCTCGCTCCCATGATCGCCACGCTCGATCGCGTAAGTTACTCCTACCCGGCGGGGATGAGCCCCGCCCTCCGCGACGTCACCCTGACGCTCGACGAGGGGCGGTTCGCCATCGTGGCGGGCCCTTCGGCGGGGGGAAAGTCGACCTTCCTGCGGCTTTTCAACGGACTCGTGCCGCAGTTCACGGGCGGACGCCTCTCCGGCAGGGCGACTGTCCATGGACGCGACACCGCACGCACCCCTACGCGCGCCCTCGCGCTCGACGCGGGCATGGTCTTCCAGGATCCGGAGGCGCAGTCGATCGTCGAAGTGGTCGAGGACGAGATCGCGTTCGCGCTCGAACAGCGCGCGGTCCCCCGCCCCGATATGCGCGCGCGCATTGATGGCGCCCTGCGCTCGCTCGCGATCGAGCATCTCCGCGGCCGCCGCCTCGCCACGCTCTCGGGCGGGGAGCGCCAGCGCGTCGCCATCGCCGCCGTGCTCGCCCCGGGGCCGCGCCTGCTCCTGCTGGACGAGCCCACTTCGCAGCTCGATCCCGAGGGCGCGGCGCTCATCACCACTGCGATCGCGCGGCTGCACCGGGAGCAGGGGCTGACGACGCTCGTAGCCGAGCACCGCCTCGATCACCTCCTGCCACTCGCGGATGAGGCGATCCGGATCACGGGCGGCGCGGTCGCGAGCTTGCCCCCGCGACGGTTCGCGCTTGAGTACGAGGGCGCGCCTGCCGTGGTGCGGCTGGCGCGGCGGCTCGCGCTCGATCCCGTTCCCCTCACGGTGGCAGAGGCGCGCGCGGGGCACGCCGCCTCCCTCGCACACGCACGCGTGCGACCCCACCCGCCACCACCCACGACCGGCGACGAGCTGATCCGCGCCGAGGGGTTGACGCTCTCCTACGGGTCGCTCCCTGCCCTGCGCGGGGTTGACCTGCGGCTGCGCGAGGGCGAGACGCTCGCGATCCTCGGCCCCAACGGCAGCGGCAAGAGCTCCCTCCTCCGCGCCATCGTCGGGGTCGCGCGCCCGCAGGCGGGGTCGCTTCGTTTTCGCGGCCAGCCGCCGCCCGCGTCCACCGCCGAGCGCTCCGCGTTCGCGGGACTCGTGCCCCAGGAGCCCGCACTCGCGCTCTACCATCCAACCGTCGCCGCCGAACTGGCCACTTCCTGTCGCAGTCGCCCCGCCGCTCCCGCGACGGGCGAAGCGCTCGCACGCTGGGGGCTAACGACGCTCGCCGAGCGCGACCCCCGCGACCTCAGCGCGGGCCAGCAGCAACGCGTGGCGGTCGCCGCCATGCTCGCCCACGAGCCGCCCGTCTGGCTGCTGGACGAGCCGACGCGCGGGGCCGACCCCGCCATCCGAGCATGGCTCGCGGAGCGCCTGCGTGCCCACGCCGCGGGCGGCGGCGGCGTTATTCTCGCAACGCACGACCGCGAGCTCGCGGCACGCATCGCCACGCGCGTCCTTCGGCTCGACGGGGGGCGTATGGAGTTCGACCTGCCCGCACGCGACGCTTTCGGGAGCGGCGGGCCGCTCCCGACGCCAGCCGCCCAGCTCGTCGCAGGCGCCATCCTCCCCGAGGACGTGCTGCCGTGAGGGCGCTCGCGGCGGTGGTCGCGACGCTCCTGCCGCTCGCGATCGCCGCCACCGCGATCGCGGAGGGGCCCGAGGCGGGCCTCGTCGTCGACTACGGCAGCGGTCGCGTCGAGACCGTCTGCGTCGCTTTCGAGGGCGACAGCATCGCGGGCGACGAGCTGCTCGCCCGTGCGGGCTTCGATGTGAACGCCTTCTCCGGCCTCGTCTGTGCGATCGGGGAGACCGGCTGTGAACATTCCGGCTCGTTCGATTCCTGCACCTGTGAATGCCGCTCCGGCGGAGATGGCTGCGTCTACTGGGCGTTCTTTTCGCGGTCCCGCGACGAAGCCGGGTGGCGGTACTCATCGCTGGGGCTCCGCGCACTCGAAGCCGAGAGCGGCGACCTGCAGGGCTGGCGCTGGGGCAGTGGCGCACCTGGAGCAGCGCCTGCGCCGCCACCACTCTCGTTCGAGGACGTCTGCGGTGGTGTCACACCCGCCGCCGAAGCGCCAGGCGCCACACCACCCCCGGCGCAGGAAGCCGCCGCCGCCCCTGTCGCTTCCACGCCCGCACCGGCAGCAGTCTCCGACGCGCAGGCCAAAGACGGAGGAGCACGCTGGCGGCCCCTTGTGATCGGCGCTATGGGGAGCGCGCTGGCGATCGGCGCGCTGGGGGGATGGTGGCGCTGGCGGAGGAGGGGCGGATGAGGCTCCACGGAGAACGAGCCCTCGGGCTGTTCACGTTCGCGGCCCTGAACGTGGTGGGGCTGGCCGCCTACTTCCATCCTTTTGTGTTCGCGGGGGCCAGGGAGCCGGATTCGCGCTGGTTCACGCACGCCACGGACGGCCCCATCGTGTTCGCCGCGCTCGCCGCCCTCTGCCTCGCGCTCATCGTCTCCGACCTGAGCAGCGGGTCGCTTAACAGCCGCTCGCTGGCGGCGCTGGGCGTTCTCTCCGCGCTGGCGGCGGTGCTGCGCACCGTCACCCTGCCCGCGGGCGGGAGCTTCTACTTTTTCCTGATCATCATCGGGGGCTACGCCTTCGGCCCGCGCCTCGGCTTTCTCCTGGGCGTGTTCTCGTTCTTCCTCAGCGCAACCGTTACGGGCGGTTTCGGGCCGTGGCTTCCATTCCAGCTGTTCGCCGCCGGCTGGGTGGCGATGAGCATGGGGGCCGTGCACATCCTCGCCGGGGGAGGCGGCGCGGACCTGCGCCGCGACACCGCACTCATCGTCATGGGCGGCGTCTTCTGGGGGTTCGCCTACGGCTTCGTCACGAACCTCTGGTTCTGGCCGTTCGTGGTGAGCGGCGCGGACATCGCCTACGAGCCGGGGTTGGGGCTGGCGGAGACCGTGCGCCGCTACTGGAACTTCTACCTGCTCACGAGCGCTGGCTGGGATCTCCTGCGCGCCGCCACCAACGCCATCCTTCTGCTCCTGCTCGCGCGCCCCCTCCTGCGCACCATGCTGCGCTTCCACGCACGCTTCAGCTGGCGGGACGAGCCCCTCGCCGCTTCGTGACCCCCTGTCGTGGGCGAAACCCTCCCGCTTCCGCCCCCCACGGCCGCGGCCCCTGCTACCGTGTTGCCCCACCCGAGACGGTCAGCAGCGCGCCGGTTGTGAAGCTGGATGCTTCCGAGGCGAAGTAGAGGGCCGCGCCGGCGATCTCCTCCGCTTCCCCGCCGCGCGCCAGCAGGATTGTGCTCGCCGCGCGCGCCTCGAACGCTTCCATGTCCCATGCTTTCGAAATGTCCGTCAGGAACGGCCCCGGAATGATGCAGTTGACGCGAACCCCGGGCGCGAAGGCGCGGGCGAACGCGAGTGTCAGCGCGTTCAGGCCGGCCTTCGCCGCGGCGTAGGGGATGGCGTTCTCGCCCGGGCTCTGCGAGGCCGTGCTCGAGACCATGATGATCGAGCCGCCCTCGCCTGCCGCCATCCGTGTCCCGATGTTGGCCGTGAGCCGGAAGGGGCCCTTGAGGTTCACATCGAGCACCTTGTCGTAGAGGGCTTCGCTCACCTCGCTGACGTGGTTGTAGAGCGGTGACATGCCCGCGTTGTTCACGAGGACGTCGACCCTCCCGAATTCGGCGTACGCTTTCTCCGCCAGCGTATCGACCTGTCCCCAGTCGCCCACATGGCAGGCGACGGCGAGTGCGCGCCGGCCCGTCTCCGCGCGCACTTCGGCCGCGAGCCGCTCGCACGACTCCATCCTGCGGCTCGCGATCACCACATCGGCGCCCGCGCGCGCAAAGCTGCGGACCATCGCCGCCCCGAGTCCACGACTCCCGCCCGTCACCAGCGCGACCTTCCCGCTCAGATCGAACAGCTCCGCCGCTTCGCTCATGTGCGCATCCCTTCCCTTCAGGCGGCGCCATGATACCGAGATGGTCGCGCTAGCCGTGGTGGGTCGGCAGATCGCGCCACGGGGGGCGGCGGCGGGGCACGAGCGGGCGCACCTCGTCCCAACGCTGAAACACTGCCACCGCGCCCGCCGTGAACGCCTTCAGCACAGCATCGCGCAGCTCGCTGTCTGCCACCCCTCCCTGCCGCCGCAGCGCCGTTTCCTGCGTACGCCAGTACACCTCCGCCCAGTCGAGCACCATCGCGCCGAGCCGCTCGCCAGCGTCGTCGTTAGAATCGCCGTCAGCCATACGCCTGCTCCGTCGGGTGTGCGCCGACAGTGAGTGTACGGCGGCGGGCGCGGGTTGCTTGCGAACGGGGCAGGGATCGCGGACAATCCCGCGACTCGCTCGTGGGCGGCCAAGCAGGCTGCGTTCGGCGCGCGTAAGGGAGATGGCGAGCAGGCAGGGTCGAAGCCCGCATGCGGGCCCGGCGCCCAGCCCGCTACGACGCAGAGGCGCATGACCGGCTACATCATCCGCAGATTGATCGCGGTTCCCTTCATGATGCTGGGCATCTCGCTCATCCTCTTCCTGTTGCTGTACATCCGACCCGGCAGTGCAGCCTTTGCGGCTGTCGCCTCGATCGGCGATGCCGACCCGGGGTCGTTCGAGCGTTTCGAGGAGCGCTTCGGGCTCAACCGCCCCTGGTACGAACAGTACGGCGACTGGCTCCTGGGAGCCTTCCGGGGAGACCTCGGTGAGACCCTTACGCCACCCCACGACGGCGTGACGGGCCAGATCCTCGAGCGCCTTCCCAACACGATCGAGGTAGGTCTGCTGACCATCTTTATCGCCGCTGTCTTCGGTATCTCGGTGGGGGTGCTCTCCGCCGTGAAACGGAACAGCCTGCTCGACTACTCCCTGCGCACCATCACGATTGCCGGCATTTCAATCCCCAACTTCTGGATCGCGGTGCTCTTTGTCACGCTCCCTGCCATCTGGTGGGAGTGGACACCGTTTGCCTTCAGGTGGGTGAGCTTCACAGAGAATCCGTTCGACAATCTCGCCATCGTCATCTGGCCAGCCGTCACCCTCGCCCTTGCCAGCGCGGCGGGCACCGCGCGTCTCGTTCGCACATCCATGCTCGAGGTGTTGTACTCGGACTACGTACGCACCGCTCGCGCCAAGGGTCTCCGCGAACGTGGCGTCATCCTGGGGCACGTCTTCCGCAACTCGCTCATCCCGGTGATCACGCTCATCGGCCTGCAAACCGGTGCGGTTCTCGGCGGCGTCGTGATCGCCGAGCTGATCTTCGGTATTCCCGGGCTTGGCAGACTGACCCTCGATGCGGTCCTCGCCCAGGACTATCCGCTGGTCCTCGGCTCCATCATGATGTTCTCCCTTGTCTTCATCCTCGTGACCCTCATCGTTGATGTCCTCTACTCCGTCGTTGATCCGAGAATCCGGTACTAATCATGGCGCAAGAACAGACATCCGCTCCCGCCGCCCCCATCTCCGAGGCAGCGCTCGCGCTCGAGTACGCGATTCCACCGCGGCAGCGCTTCAACCTGTTAAGCTGGGCGAGGCGAGAGCCCTTCGGCGCGGTCGGCCTCCTCCTCATCATCATCGTCTCCTTCTCTGCCGCTGCGGCTCCCATCCTCAACACCGCCAATCCCACCCAGTTCGGTGTCGGTGGTTCCCTGGAAAGCCCCAGCCTTGATCACTGGTTCGGGACTGGACCGCGCGGCAAGGATCTCTGGTCACGCGTGCTCTACGGTGGGCGCATTTCCCTCAAGATCGGCGTCGCGACGGTACTGGTGGGCACGCTGGCGGGCACGGTCATTGCCCTCCTCTCCGCCTACGCAGGGGGGGGGGTCGACTTCGTGGTCGGACGGCTCGCGGACATGATCATCGCGATCCCGGGCATCCTTCTTGCCCTCACGCTCTATTCCGCAGTCGGGCAGGACCTGCCCGACTTACCGGGGTTATCGCGGGGGGAGTTCACCCTCGTCATCGCCATCTCCGCATTCTTCCTGCCCGGAACCTACCGGATCATGCGCGGCATGGTGCTAGAGCTGCGCGAATCGCAATACGTGGAATCCGCCCAGGTGGTGGGCGCGAGCAATATCCGCATCATGTGGCGCCATATCGCCCCGAACATGTTCGGGCTCATGATCGTTGTCACGAGCATCTCACTGCCCGCCGCCATCCTTACGGAGGCCAGCCTCAGCTTCCTCGGCCTGGGAGTCGAGACGGGGACGCCCTCCTGGGGGGCTGACCTCTCCGGAAGCTCGCGGCAGTTCTTCGTTCGCGCACCCTGGCTCGCCATCTTCCCAGGCCTCGCGCTCTCGATCACGGTGTTCGGCTTCAACATCTTCGGTGACTCCCTGCGCGATACCCTTGATCCACGGTTGCGTGGCCGCATTTAGCCACATTCGAACTCCTTTCCCGTAGTGGGGAGTGGTGTATCGTGCCTAGGGATGGTGTGCCCTAGGCGCACTTACACGTCGTGAGAGAGGGAGTCCTGGATATGCGCGATAACGAGAACTACTGGAAGAGGCTTCGTCACCGCCCCGTCAGCCGGCGAAGCTTCCTGGCCGGGAGCGGCGTCGCCGCTGCCGGTTCGGCTGCCATTCTCGCTGGCTGTGGCGACGACGATGATGACGACGTTCCCGCTGCCACCGAAGCTGCTGCCACCGAAGCTGCTGCTACCGAAGCTGCTGCCACCGAAGCCCCAACCCAGGCAGCGGACGCACCGCGGCGTGGCGGCACCCTGAATCTGTGGAAGCCAGTGGAAGACGCGGGGCTTGACCCCGGCATCTTCCACCTGAACAACACCGAGATCATCTACTCGACGATGACTCAGCCCTACACCTACCAGCCCACCAAGAACACCTTCGCCATGGACGGCATGGTCGGCTTCGAGCAGGTCGACCCCACTACCTTCGTGTGGAGCATCCGCCCAGGCATGAAGTTCCACAACGGCGACCCCGTCAACTCCGAGGCCGTCGCCTTCAGCTTCGGGCGCCTCACCAAGCTCTACGACGCCCTCGACGGCACGCATACGACGCGCACCGGCTTCAGCTTCGTCGACAATTTCGAGGCCACCGACGAGCTCACGGTCTCGGAGCACTGGAGCCGCCCGAACGCGGACGCGCCCGTCTACCGCGCGCGCCACTACTATTCGTTCCTCAACCCCCGCATGGTCGAGCAGTACGGCCAGAACGAGGGCACGATCACGCTCCCGGACGGCACGACGGAGGATGTTCTCAGCCTCCAGGGGCTGCCGCACGGCTCGGGCAGCGGCCCCTACATGCTGGCTGAGCGCAGCGCCACGGGTACGCGCGTGGAGCGCTGGCCCGACTACCACAAGCACACCCCGGCGGACGACGGCTTCGTCGAGGATGGTCCCTACATCGACGCGTGGGAGACTCGCATCATCCCCGACTCGACATCAGCGAAGGCGGCCTTCCTGGCCGGCGACCTCGATGTCTACAACACTATCGAACCCCTTGAGCTCCCGGAGTTCGAAGGGCTCGATCATGTCTCCGTGGTCGAGCTTCCTGCAGGCGGTACCGGCTACCTCGGCATGGACGGCGGCAAGTTCCACGACAAGCGTTCGCGCCAGGCGTTGCAGAAGTCCCTCGACTACGAACGCATCATCGCAACCTTCTGGACGGCCGGAGGCAGGCTGGGCGCACCCATCTCCAACCTCATTCCCGCCTATCAGAAGCTAAGCCAGGAAGAACTCGCGATGTGGTACCGCCACGACCCGGCTGAGGCGCGCGCGCTCTGGGCAGCCGCCGACTTTGAGGTTCCGGTCGATAGCATCAAGCTCTTCGGCGCGAGCGGCAGCCCGCTCCTGGCGGACGTGAGTGACCTCTACGCCCAGATGATCTCCGAATCTCTCGGGATCGATACTGAAGTCGAGCTAGTCGACAGTAACACCTGGGCGGCACGCGCGGTCAACCGCGATGAGGACGTCAAGGATTGGGAGCTCCTGTCCTATGGCAGCGGTGCGGGCGGAGGTACCACTGGTGTGCCGAACGACACGCACCTCATCCACTACGACCCGCGGGCATATGGCTTCAACGCCTTCAACCACTACCTCGAGTCGCCCCGTCCGGAGATCGCCGCCGATTCCGCGACGCTCATCGATATGCTCGACACGCAGGAAGCGGAGACGGACCCTGAGGCCCGGGCCGCGCTCCTCACGGAACTCCAGCGCTGGATCCTCGACAACCACTGGTGCAACTGGAGGATGCCGGTCAGTTCTGTGTCCTACTTCGGCTTCAGCTCCCGCCTTCGTGACTTCGGTCAGAACGACTGGAACAACTTCTACGACCGCCGTCGCGAGTCCATGTGGCTCGCTGACGCCTAGCCCCTTCCGGCATCGGAGCGCTCAACAGAACGAACGGCCAGCCGCGAGTTTCGCGGCTGGCCGTTCGTCTATGCCCGAGGCGGAGGACTTCCTGATCCTTGCGCCGTGGTGGTATAGTCCCGCCGAATCGCAATCGGCGATAATGAGGGTTCTGAGCATGCGCGATAATGAGAACTACTGGAAGAGGCTTCGTCACCGCCCCGTCAGCCGGCGAGGCTTCCTGGCCGGGAGCGCCGTCGCCGCTGCCGGTTCGGCTGCCATTCTCGCCGGCTGCGGCGACGATGATGATGACGACGGCGCCCCCGCTGCTACCGAGGCCGCTGCCACACAGGCTGCAGCGACAGAAGCCGCCGCCACACAGGCCGCCGCGACTGAAGTGCCGACGCAGGCGGCGGATGCGCCACGCCGGGGCGGCACGCTGCGGATGTGGAAGCCCGAAGAGGATGCGGGCCTCGACCCCGGCATCTTCCACGTCAACAACACCGAGGTCATCTACTCGACGATGACCCAGCCCTACACCTACCAGCCCACCAAGAACACCTTCGCCATGGACGGCATGGTCGGCTTCGAGCAGGTCGACTCCACTACCTTCGTGTGGAGCATCCGCCCGGGCATGAAGTTCCATAACGGCGACCCCGTCAACTCCGAGGCCGTCGCCTTCAGCTTCGGGCGCCTCACCAAGCTCTACGATGCCCTCGACGGCACGCATACGACGCGCACGGGCTTCAACTTCGTCGACAATTTCGAGGCCACCGACGAGCTCACAGTCTCGGAGCACTGGAGCCGCCCGAACGCGGACGCGCCCGTCTACCGCGCGCGCCACTACTATTCGTTCCTCAACCCCCGCATGGTCGAGCAGTACGGCGAGAACGTGGGCACGATCACCCTGCCGGACGGCACCACCGAGGACGTGCTCGGCATTCAGGAACTGCCGCATGGCTCAGGCAGCGGCCCCTACACGCTGACTGAGCGCAGCGCCACGGGTACGCGCGTGGAGCGCTGGCCCGACTACCACAAGCACACCCCGGCGGACGACGGCTTCGTCGAGGACGGTCCCTACATCGACGCGTGGGAGACCCGCATCGTCCCCGATCGAACGGGCGCGAAAGCGGCCTTCCTGGCGGGCGACCTCGATGTGTTCGCCTCGATCGACCCCCTCGAGTTTCCTGAATTCGAGGGGCGCGACAACCTCTACATCGCCGAGGTTCCGGCAGGTGGGCGCGTCTCCCAGGGCATGGACGGCGGCAAGTTCCACGACAAGCGTTCGCGCCAGGCCCTGCAGAAGTCCCTCGACTACGAGGGTTTCATCGCGGCCATCCGCCCGCTGGGCGGCAAGTACGCCGCTCCCATCTCCGATCTCGTCACTGCATACCAGAAGCTGAGCCAGGAAGAGCTGCAGACCTGGTACCGCTACGATCCGCAAGAGGCGCGGGCGCTCTGGGCGGCCGCCGACTTCGTGGTGCCGGTCGAGAAGATCAAAATCTTCCAGTCGTCCAGCACTCCCCTCCAGCTCGATATCAGCGAGTACTTGGCTCAGTCAATTCACGAGGCTCTCGATATCGAGACCGAGGTTGAGGCGGTCGATACCAACACGTGGGCGGCGCGCGCCGTCGATCGCAGCGAGGACGTGAAGGACTGGGAGATCCTGAGCTATGGCGACGGTGTTGCCGGGGGCACTACCGGGCTCCCGAACGACTCCCACCTCATCAACTACGACCCGCGTTCGTACGGCTTCAACGCCTTCAACCACTACCTCGAGTCGCCCCGTCCGGAGATCGCCGCCGATTCCGCGACGCTCATCGATATGCTCAACGCGCAGGAAGCGGAGACGGACCCGGAGGCCCGCGCAGTTCTCCTCACGGAGGTCCAGCGCTGGATCCTCGATCACCACTGGTGCAACTGGGGTCTCCCCATCAGCTCGGTGTCGTACTACGGCTTCAGCTCGCGGATGCGCGACTTCGGTTCGAACGACTGGCTCAACCTCTACGACCGCCGTCGCGAGTCCATGTGGATCGCCGACGCCTAGTCCTTTTGGCATCCGGGCGCTCGGCGAGCGCCTGGCCAGACCAGCGAAGCCCGTCCCTCAGGGGGCGGGCTTCGTCTTTCCTGCGGGGACAGGCAGTTAGCATGGACGCGTGAGCTGGATCGTACCGCTCTTCGGCGTCATCGCCCTGATCGTGGTTGCCTGCGGCCAGGAGGCGGGTCCGCCTGCCGCCGCACAGGCAACGACCACGACCGCGACCGCTTCCAGCAGTGACGAGTGCCCCTACGCTCACCACACCGACCCCTCTGGCCAAGTCGATATCATCCGGCTGCCTCCTGATTTCTGCCGCGACTGGCCCGGCCAGGACTGGTCGAGGCACACGGTGCCGTTCGGGCAGATCGTGCGTGGCTGCGGGGCGCGCGACTGCATCGTCGCGCTCGATGCGCCAGGCGCTGTCTCTACCAGCGGCCCTTACGGCGTCGCGCGCTTCGCGCCCGTCGACGCGGTCGACTATGCGGACAACCT
This sequence comes from Tepidiformaceae bacterium, assembly GCA_963422605.2. Lineage (GTDB taxonomy): Bacteria > Chloroflexota > Dehalococcoidia > Tepidiformales > Tepidiformaceae > UBA2991. Next base: position 1,272,833 of record CAXXUF010000002.1, on the reverse strand, counting down.
GCCCGTCGCCGTGCTGCGCATCGGCGATACCGCCCGCGCCTACCCCCTGCACATCCTCACCTTCCACGAGATCGTGAACGACGAGGTCGCGGGAGTGCCTGTGGTGGCGTCATTCTGCCCGCTGTGTAACACGGCGCTGGCGTTCGAGCGGCGCGTCGAAGGCGCGGTGCTCGACTTCGGCGTCTCCGGCAACCTGCGGCACTCCGACCTCATCATGTGGGACCGCCAGACGGAGACGTGGTGGCAGCAGGCCACCGGCGAGGGCATCGTCGGCCACCATGCCGGCGTCCAGCTCCAGCCCCTTTCGATGAGCGTGCTCTCCTTCGGAGACTTCCGGCACGCGTTCCCGGAGGCGGACATCCTTACCGAGGATACGGAGTTCAGCTTCATCTACGGCAACAATCCCTACATCGCCTACGACACCGCGACGGCGCCGCGCTTCTTCGCCAGAAGCCTCGACCGGCGGCTTCCCGCCCTCGAACGGGTGCTGACGCTTTCGGCGAAGGGGCTCGATGTGGTCGTGCCCTTCTCGACACTCCGCGAGGTTTCGCTCGCGACGGTCGAACTCGCTGGAACCGAGGTGGTCGTGCTGTGGGCAGCGGGAACGCTCTCCCCGCTCGACGAGTTCGAGATCGCGACCTCCCGCGACGTGGGCAGCGGCGCGGCGTACCTCCCCGAGGCGGGAGGGCGCAGCCTGACCTTCGCGCCCGCCGCGCCCGGGCGGTTCGAGGACAAGGAGACAGGCTCGGTCTGGGATGTGACGGGGCTGGCGCACTCAGGGCCGCTTGCCGGTTCGAGACTGCCTCCTTTCGAACATACGACCCAGTTCTGGTTCGCCTGGGCGGCCTTCCACCCCGGGACTGTCATCTGGGCACCTTCGCCGTAGCGTGCCGGGCACCGCCGCGGGCCGGGCACCGCCGCGGGCCGGGCACCGCCGCGCGCCTGACTTCCACGAACGGCGTAGGCTGTGCGCGCGGCGCAAAACGAGAGCCGCCCGTGGCCACGAGGAGGGTCTGGCATGGAATTCGGTGTGAGCTACGCCCCGACGCACTACAACGCGAGCCCCGTGCTCGTGGCCCGGGAGGCCGAGCGTCTGGGCTTCGAATCCCTGTTCGTCCCCGAGCACTCACATATGCCCCTCGCGACCGATTTTCCCCTCGCGGCCGAGACGCCGATGGTCTACAAGAGCATGTACGATCCCTTCGTGGCGCTGGCAGCGGCGGCAGCGGTGACCGAGCGGATCAAGGTCGGCACTTCCATCGCGCTCATCCCCCAGCGCGATCCCATTCACTGCGCGAAGGAGGTTTCCACCCTTGATCAGATCTCGAACGGTCGCGTCGTTCTCGGAATCGGCGCGGGCTGGAACGCCGAGGAGATGGAGGCGCACGGCACCGACCCCAGCACGCGTTTCCGGCTGATGCGTGAGAAGGTGGCGGCGATGAAGGCGCTCTGGACGGAGGAGGTGGCGGAGTACCACGGACGCCACGTCGAGGTACCGCCCACCTGGCAGTGGCCGAAGCCCGTTCAGCAGCCGCACCCACCCATCCTCATGGGGGGCGCCGGCCCGAACGTCCTGAACCGCGTCGCAAGCTACTGCGACGGCTGGCTCCCCGCCGTGCATCTGAACTTCACCGAGGATCTGCGCGGGCGGTTCACGCCGGTGGAGGAGTTCGCGGACGAAGCGGCAAAGCTGCAGCGGCTGGCGGAGGAGCAGGGCCGCCCCCGGCCCCAGATCCAGTGCAGCGCGGAGGTCATGGCCCGCATCCCGCTGGAGCAGCTCGATGAGATGGGCGTGACCCGCATTATGATGGGCGTCGGCGGGGCCGGCCTGAGCGAGGTCAAGGACGAGGAGGTCCGGCCCGCCCTCGAACGGCTCCGCGAGCGGGTCGACAAGGCCACCGGCTGACCTGCGGGCAGGTCTACGGCGTGGCGATCTCGATTCCGCCCAAGGACTTCGCCGTGTCCTGGCAGGTCGAGACGTAGGCAGCGGGGCCCACCTCACCAGCCACCATCGCCTCCCCCAGCGTACGCATCAGCGCCGCGAACAGCCGGAAGCGCAGGCCCTCGCGCGCCTGCCACGCGCGCGAGACCTCCTGGCGCGCGTGCATCGCGCGCAGCTCGGAGGGCAGGTAGAGCCCCGAGCGCTGGGCCAGCCGGTGGGTTGCCAGCACTGCGTGCGCGCGCGGATCGACGTGCGAGCTGTGCGGGAACGTGTCGGCGTTCATGATGGGGAAGCGCTCGAACGCGTCCTTCATCCACGACACCGAGCGCTCTTCGGCCAGTTCCGCCGCGCTGATGGCGGCCTCCATGTCCACCAGCTCCGCCCCCACAGCCGCGACATCCGCCAGGCGCTCGATCAGGTAGCCGAGCGTCCCCTCCGCACCCACTTCTGCGAGCCGCGCCTCCAAATCCGTTACCAGCGTCACCGCGGCCGCGCCTCCCGCATGCGTCCCCGCCACCGGGTCCGGCCTGCCACGCTAGAGGCCGCGCGCCCTTCCGGCCACCTCGGCGGCGAGGTACTCGGGAATCTCGTCCGAGTCGAAGTCGAAGTGCTGGAACTCGATCTCGTCCAGGCCGAGCTCGCCCAGCCGTCCGAGCGTCTCGACAAGCTCGTCCGTCGGGCCACCGACCGTGGCCGCGGGCCCGCCTCCGCCGCCCAGCCCCTTGCTCGCCAGCACGCTCCGCATGCGCTCGACGGCGGCCTCGTTGGGTCCCACCAGGCCGAAGCTCATCATGGAACGCCTGATGCTCGCCGGGTCGCGACCGACCGCCTCGCAGTGGCGTTCCAGGACCACACACTTTGCACGGTAGTCCTCGACGGGCATGGCGGGCACGTTCCATTCGTCCGCGACCTGTGCCACGAGCCGCAATGTGCGTTGCTCGCCACTGCCCCCGATGAGGACCGGCGGGCGTCCCGCCGCGGGCTTGGGCAGGCAGTCCGCCCCAGCGAGCCGATAGTGTTCCCCCTCGTACGAGGCGGGGCCCTCCCCCCAGAGTGCGTGCATGACCGCGATCCCCTCGGTGAGGCGATCAAAGCGCTCCCGCGCGGGCGGAAAGGGAAGCCCGTAGGCGGCGTGCTCGGCCACGTTCCAGCCCGCGCCCAGCCCCATGACGAAGCGCCCGCCGCTGAGCAGATCGACCTGCGCCGCCATGCGCCCCAGGTTCACGGGGTGGCGGAAGGTGATCGGCGTCACGAGCGGTCCGAAGCGGATGTGATCCGTCTCCGCCGCCGCCAGCGTGAACGAGAGCCAGGGATCGAGGCTGTCCTGCTGGTGCGAGGGCAGCATGAAGTAGTGGTCGGAGCGAAACACCGTGGGGAAGCCCAGCCGCTCCGCCAGCGCGAGAATGCGACGCCAGCGCTCCCAGGTCAGCCCGTGCTGAGCCTCCACCATAAGCCCGACATCCATGCTCCGCCTCCGGTGGTCGTGCGCAGCCGCGCGCTCCCGCTCCTTGCCGAACTCCGCTGAATCAGGAGCTACATCACGATCTTGCGCCGCGCGAACTTCCACTCGCCATCGACGCGCTGGATCTCGTCCTCGTAGCACGCGGTGAAGACGGACTTGTTCCCGTCCTTCGTGTCAATCAGGTTCAGGTACGACTCCATCGTGGCACTGTCCCCGTCGCCGCAGATGACAAGGTTGCTGACGTGGTGGCGCACGTTCGGCATCGCCGTGTTCACGCCCCGGGCGAACTGGATGAGGGCATCGCGACCCTGCGAGATTCCCTGCGGCCCCTCGATCGCACCGTCCGCCGTGAACGTGCCGGCCCACGCCTCCGCCTTATGCGAATCCGTCGCGTGGCAGTAGCGCGCACTCAGATCCATGATCGCCAGCTGATCTTCCGCTGAAAGCATGTGCCGCCTCTCCTCTGTCGTCGCTCTCCGACGGAGTGGCTGGCGCTTCCACAGCGCCCCGACTCCGCCAAGAGAGGCGATGCTGGCAGGTTGGCTGCCGCGCTGTCAATGTAAGCTTGCGGCTCGGTACTGTAGGGTTCGGCGGCAGCTGCCCCACCCGACTGCTCCCCGCGGGCGGCGCAGGAGAGAATCAGTGGTGAACTTCGGCGTGTTCATGTTCTCCACGGCGAACACGATGCAGCCCGCGGAGCTTGCGATCGCGGCCGAGGACCTTGGGTTCGAGTCGCTCTTCTTTCCCGAGCATACGCATATCCCCATGCGGCGCTGGACCGGCGAGCCCGCCGACCGCCAGGGCACAGTCACGCTCTACCGCGAGGGTATCCGCCCCTACGGCCGCCCGTCCGACCTCGAAACCTTCACCTTCGCGGAGGAGTACCTCAGCCTTTACGACCCGTTCATCGCGATCGCCACCGCCGCCGCCGTCACCGAGCGGCTCATGTTCGGCACCGCCATCTCGCTCATCAACGAGCACGACGTCATCACCTTCGGGCGCGAGCTCGCCTCCCTCGACCGCCTCTCCCGGGGGCGGCTCACGATCGGCTTCGGCGGCGGCTGGTTCCCCGACGAGCTCGCCAACCACGGCATCCCCTTTGAGCACCGCTGGCAGATCGCACGCGAGCGCATCGAGGCCATGCGCGAGCTCTGGACGAAGAAGGATCCGGAGTACCACGGCGAGTTCGTCGACTTCGACAAGTGCTGGATGGATATGAAGCCGGTGCGACGCGGGGGCCCGCCCTTCCTGCTGGGGGCCAACTCCCGGCCCGCACACCGCCGCGTGGTCGAGTACTGCGACGGCTGGCTGGCGCCGCCCGGCCCGCCCGAGCTCCTGCGCGAAGGCATCGAACGCATCAGGCGCATCGCGGAGGAGAAGGGCCGCGCGATGGACACCATCGATCTCTCCGCGCTCACGTTCGTCTCGAACGAGCAGGAGGCGGAGGAGCTGATCGAGATGGGCTTCGACCGGCTCATCCTGTGGATTCACCTGGGCGCACCCATCGACGTCATCCCCCAGCTCGAACGGTACGCCCGGATCAAGGACGCCTTCGCCGGGGCCTAGGCCCTATCCCCACAGGAGCACGCCCCATGCCCATCCATGTCGCCATCGACGATCACATCGCCGTTGTAACCCTCGATAACCCGCCCGTGAACGCCATGGCGGCGGACTGGGACATCCCCGCGGTCTTCGACGCCCTTTCCGACGATCCCGACGTGCACGTGGCCGTGCTCACGGCCGCAGGCGAGCGCGCCTTCTGCGCGGGTGCCGACCTCAAGGGGGCGGTGCGCGTCCGCGACGGCGGCGGCGCTCCCCGCACCCCCCAGGGGACCGGCAACCGCCGCGTGCGCGAGATGTTCTACTCGATCCAGGAGTGCGCCGTGCCCGTCATCGGCGCCATCAACGGCCCCGCGTTGGGCGGCGGGCTCGCGATCGCGGCCTCGTGCGACTACCTCATCGCCTCGGAGAAGGCCAGCTTTGGGCTCCCCGAGATCGACGTCGGGCTGCTCGGCGGGGCCCGCCACTTCATGCGGCTGCTGACGAACTGGGGTCTGGTGCGCCGACTTCACTACACCGCCGAGCGGCTCGACGCGCAGGAGGCTCTCCGCCTCGGCATGGTGGTACGCGTCGTGCCGCCCGAGCAGCTGATGGAGGCAGCGATGGAGGATGCGCGGCTGATCGCGGCCAAGATCCCCCTGGGCGTGCGCCTCGCCAAGGAGAGCCTGCACCTGATCGAGAACATGGACGTGAAGAACGGCTACCGCTTCGAGCAGACGCGCACTGCCATCCTCACGCAGACGGAGGACGCGGCGGAGGCACGCGCGGCCTTCGTCGAGCGCCGCCCGCCGCGCTTCACGGGGCGCTAGCGCTAGACGTCGAGATTCTGGACGTTCTTGGCATTTGTCTGGATGAAGCGACGGCGGTAGCCGACGTCCTCGCCCATAAGCCCGGCGATTCTGCCGTCGGCCTCGGCTCCGTCCTCGACGGCAACCTGCAGGAGGATGCGCGACTCGGGCTGCAGGGCCGTCTCCCAGAGCTGGTCGGCGTTCATCTCGCCGAGGCCCTTGAAGCGCTGCACGTTCCCCTTCTGCTTCTTGCCGCGCCGGAACTCGCGCAGTTCCGCATCGGAGAAGAAGTAGTGCGTGGTCTTGCCCTGCTGCAGGCGGTAGAGGGGCGGCTGGGCGATATAGAGGAAGCCCATCTCGATCAGAGAGCGCATGTTACGGAAGAAGAAGGTGAGCAGCAGTGTGCGGATATGGGCGCCGTCCACGTCCGCGTCCGTCATGATGATGACCTTGTGGTAGCGCAGCTTCGTGATGTCGAAGGTATCGCGGATGCCTGTGCCGAGTGCGGAGATGATGAGCCGGATGGCCTCGTGCCCGAGCATCTTCTCGGGGAGCGCTTTCTCGACGTTGAGGATCTTGCCACGCAGGGGGAGGATCGCCTGGGTGTGACGGTCGCGACCCTGCTTGGCGGAGCCGCCGGCGCTGTCGCCCTCGACGATGAATATCTCGGCCTCGGCGGGGTCGCGGCTGGAGCAGTCGGCGAGTTTGCCCGGGAGGTTGCCGCTCTCGAGGGCGCTCTTGCGATGGACGAGATCGCGCGCCTTGCGGGCGGCCTCACGGGCGCGGGCCGCGGTCATGCCCTTCTCGACGATGCGGCGGGCGACAGAGGGGTTCTCCTCGAGGTGCTGCATGAGCGCCTCGCTGAGCGCGCTCTGCACGTGCGTGGCCACCTCGGCGTTGCCGAGGCGCGTCTTCGTCTGCCCCTCGAACTGGGGCTCGGGAAGCTTCACAGAGACGACGGCGACGAGCCCCTCGCGTACATCCTCGCCGCCGAGGTTGGCCTCGCCTTCCTTGAGCAGCCTGGCCTTGCGTGCGTAGTCGTTGAGGACGCGCGTGAGGGCGCTGCGGAAGCCCGTGAGGTGGGAGCCGCCATCGATCGTATTGATACCGTTGGCGAAGGTGTAGACGGACTCGCTGAAGCCATCGTTGTACTGAATCGCGCACTCAATGAGGTTGCCCTCGATCTCGCGCTCGACGTAGACAGGGTCGTGATTGAGCACGGCGCGCTCGCGGTTGACGTGGCGCACGTAGCTCTGGATGCCGCCCTCGAAGTAGTAGTTCATCTCGCGCCCGTCGCGCTCGTCGTAGAGGTGGAACCAGGTTCCTTTCGTGAGGTAGGCGTACTGGCGCAGGCGGTTCACTTCGATATCGAAGTCGAACGAGGTGGAGTCGAATATCTCGGGGTCGGGCTTGAAGGAGATGGTCGTGCCGGCGGAGGGGCGCTGGTCCGGGGTAGTGGGGGCAAGCTTCGTGAGCGCCTCACCACGCGAGTAGTCCTGGCGGTAGACCTTGTCCCCGTGCCGCTTGCCCTGGGCCTGCGGATCGGGGACGACCTCCACCCGCATCTCCTCGGAGAGGGCGTTGACGACGCTCGCGCCGACGCCGTGGAGGCCGCCGGAGACCTTGTAGCCGCCGCCTCCGAACTTGCCGCCCGCGTGGAGCACGGTCATCACCGTCTCGACGGCGGTCTTCCCTGTCTGCTTTTGCACGCCCACGGGAATGCCGCGCCCGTTGTCGCGCACGGTGCACCAGCCGTCCGCGCGGAAGATGACATCGACGCGGTCGCAGAAGCCCGCCATCGCTTCATCGACGGCGTTGTCGACGAGCTCCTTGACGAGCTGGTGGAGACCGGCCTTATCGGTGGTGCCGATGTACATGCCGGGGCGGCGGCGGACAGCCTCAAGGCCCTCGAGCACCTGGATGTTGGCTGCGGTGTAGCTGGAAGGGGCCGCTTGCTGGGTAACCATACGATCCTTGCGGGCGGAGCGGGGCGCTCGGACACGCCACCGCGAGAATTGTCAGGGCTTATACCCATTGTACCATGCGCAAGGCGTTGGGCGCCAGTGCGAGCAGGGCGTTCCGAAGTCCCGCCAGCCTTCTCCTGTTCCTCACGCCGCACGCGTGCGGCGGTGAGCTGTCCCTGCTGCATATGGAATTCTCCTCTCGACCTATACTGGCTTGGCGCCTTGCGTGTGGGGAGGGCAATCATGCGAACCGCGGACGAGCGACGGATCGACGGCGCGCTGCTGCTCGCGCTCTGGGCGAGGTCCGTGGAGTCTCCCCTCGAGGATGCCGGGGACAAGCTGTGGCAGATGAAGCTGGCCGTGAACCTGCTCTGCCTCTCGGAACACTACGCCGACATACCCCTCGACTTCGATTTCGGCGGCGCCTGACGAACCTCATGGGTCTGCTCGATCGCTTCCGCCGCTTCGAGCGTCCGGTGCCGCCTGAGCGGGTCGTGCTGGAGGCGATCGGCTGGGTGCGGAACGAGGTCGCGAAGCCGAAGCCGCGCGGCTGGGAGGGCGTCGAGAGCCGCATTGAGCTTCGACCCGAACACGCTTCCCGCGCGCGCGGGCTCGACGGCTACAGCCACATCATCGCGGTCTTCTATCTGGACCTCGCCGCAGCGGCGCCGAAGCTGCCCGCGACGCTGCTGGTGGAGGGCGTGGAAGCGGGCGTCTTCGCAACACGCAGCCAGCTGCGCCCGAACCATCTCGGAGTGGCTGCCGTGCCCCTGCTGGAGGTCGAGGGCGCGGTCCTGCGCGTTCGCGGGCTCGACGCGATCGACGGCACGCCTGTGCTCGACCTCAAGCCCTACCTGCCGCGCTACGACGCGCATCCGAACGCGACCAGCCCGGGCGGCTGAGGGCGCGGCGCGTGTTCACGCGCCGATCACACAGGACACGGGGCACTCGACCGCGAGGGGCGATGCGCGCCTGCCGGGGGCGGGAATGGCGGAGAGGGGGAGATTCGAACTCCCGGTGCATTGCTGCACACCGCTTTTCGAGAACGGTACCATAAGCCACTCGGACACCTCTCCGAGGTGAGTCTAGCAACGTCCCCGGGCCGGCGCGAAGGCGCGGGAGGTACCCAATGGAGCGCTTCACCGTCGCCTGCTGCCAGGTGCGCGCGTACGACCTCGAACGAGCGGAGGAGAACCTCCAGGGGCTGCTGCGTGCGCTCGATGCGGCGGGCGCAGCGGGGGCACGGCTCGTGGCTCTGCCCGAGTGCGCCTACCCCGCCTACTACGTGCGCGACGCCGATCCCTACGCACGCACGGGCGTGCGCTCCTTCGCCGAGGTGGCCGCGCTCTTCGGGGCGAAGGCGCGCGAGTACGGCTACTGGCTCGCCGCGGGCATGGCCGTGCCCCACGAGGGCGGTGCGCTCACGAACAGCGGCGTCATCTTCGACCCCCGGGGGGAGATGGTCGGGCGCTACGACAAGAGCTTCCTCTGGCACTTTGACAACGCCTGGTTCCAGCGGGGCGACGCCTTCCCCGTGTTCGACGCGGGATTCGCACGCTTCGGCGTGCTGATCTGCGCGGACGGGCGCCAGCCCGAGATCGCGCGCGCGCTCGCGGTGAACGGCGCTGAGGTCATCCTCGACCTCACCGCCTGGGTCTCCTGGGCCAGCAGCGCGGAGCAGCTCAGCACCACCCAGTGCGAGTACCTGATGCCCGTGCGCGCCTTCGAGAACGGGGTGTGGGTGGCGGCGGCGGACAAGTGGGGCGCGGAGGACGGCACGCTCATCTACGCGGGCCGCTCGTGCGTGATTGACCCGCTGGGGCGCACGCGCGTGGCGGCGGCGAGCGAGGGCGACACCGCCATCACCTACGTCATCGATCCGGCGGAGGCGCCGGCTGAGACCCTTGCGCGCCGCCCCGGCCTCTACGCGCGCCTGACGAAGCCGTGGGAGGCCGCGCCGGCGAAAGCGCTGCTCTCGGAGCCACTCGTGCCCGCCGAGGAGAACCGCCGCATCGCCATCGTGCCGGGCGAGGACGAACTCTTCGCGCCCGGGCCGCTGATCGCGCGCTACACGGCGCTGCGCGCCCAGGACTGCGACCTGACGGTGTTCGCGGGCGCGGCGGCGAGCGAGGGCTGGCAGATCTCCCTGCCCGCCCTCGAGCAGGCCGTACGGGAGCACGGCGGCGCGCTCGCCTTCGCCATCGCCAGCAGCGGCTGCACCGCTGAGCAGGCGGCGGTGCTCGTGACGCCGCAGGAAACGATCGTGCACCGCGCGACGCACGGGCGGGGCATCGACCTCGGCGAAGTGAACGCTCCCGTGACGCCGACGGCCGCAGGCAACGTCGCCCTCCTCTGCGGCGACGAGGGCCGCGTGCCCGAGGTGGCGCGCTGTCTCGCGCTCGAAGGCGCTGACGTGCTCGCCTGGCCCGGCTTCGGCGCCCACCCCATGAACGAGCGTCTCGCGCGGGCGCGCAGCGACGAGAACCGCGTGTACGCCGCAGCTGCCTGGACAGGTGGGGGCGTGCTCACCTCACCGGCGGGCACACCGCTCACGGCGGCGCCGGAGGGAATGTCCGTGGCGATGGCGGCGCAGGTGAACCGCGCGCAGGCGCGGTGGAAGGACATGGCGCCGGGCACCCATGCCCTCCGCGACCGCGTGCCCGAGGCGTACGGGGCGCTCGTTGCGGGCGAGCGCGCTACGAGCCGCGCGGCTTCAGCACCTCGACCGTAAGCTCGATCGGGATGCCGCTCCGCGTCACGCTCAGGCGGGAGCGGGGCTCGGGGGTCGCTCCGGCCTCGCTCAGGAAGCGGTCGAGCGGCTCCAGGCCGGCGCGCTCCTGCTCCGTACGGTAGTGCATCGGGATCACGATGTTCGGGTCGATCGCCTGCATCAGGTCCGCGGCGACGGAGGCGGAGAGGGAAGGGCCCGCCCCGACGGGCATCAGGAGCACATCGACGTTGTCGAGACGCTCGAGGACGGCGGGGCCAGGAGGGGCATCGGGGAGGCCCAGATGGGCAACGGTGACGCCGTCGATTTCGCAAGCGAAGGCCATCGTGCGAGCGCCGCCGGAGCGGGGGATGGGGATGCCCGTCACGAGGATGCCGCGCACTTCGTACTCGCCGGGCGCGCTGAACACGCGCGGATCGCCGCGCACGCCCTCGTAATTGCTGATCTCGGGGTCGTCGCAAAGGCTGAGGGTGACTATCTCGGCGGCGGTGCGCCCCAGGCTGTAGCCGGTGGTAGCGGCGACGGGGTCGGTCAGCAGGGTGCCCTCGCGGCCACGGAGGCGGAAGCAGGTGCGCCCGAGCCAGCTGATCTCCACTGCCCGCATGGTAGCGTGCGCGTCGGGAACGCGGAAGGAACCGCAACTCCCCGCGCGAGGCTAGCGCTGGAGGAGCACGCTCGCGTTCGTGCCACCCAGGCCGAGGCAGGTCACGAGCACGCAGTCGAGGCGCTCCTCGCGGGGCTCACGCACGACGCTGAGATCGGAGCGTTCGGGCGAATCGCGGAAGCCAGCGGCGGGCGCGACCTGCTGGCGGCGCATCGCTTCGAGTGCGTAGACGAGCGCCAGCGGCCCGCTTGCCGCCAGCGTCTGGCCCAGAGCCCCCGCCGGCGCGGTCACGCTCGCATAGTAGACATGGCGCCCGAAGGTGCGTGTCAGCCCCATCGCTTCGGCAGCGTCGCGGTTCGCGCGGCCATCGGCGCAGGAGGCGACGTGATCGACCTGGTTCTGCAGGTAGCCCGCCGCCCCCAGGACGGCCTGGACGGAGCGGCCCGCCTCTGCCGCGTCGCTCGGATCGAGCGGCTCCGCCGTCGGGTCGAAGGTGGTTGCCGCACCGGCGATGCGCGCGTGAATCCGCGCCCCGCGCGCGCGGGCGTGCGACGCCGCCTCGATGACGGCGTAGGCGGCGCCCTCGGCGGGGATGCAGCCATCGGGGCGGGCATCGAGCGGGTGTGCGTGTTCGGGGGCGATGAGGCCGCGTTCGGCGAGGTGGGCGAGCACGGGCGGCTGGAGCGTCTGCGCCGAGCCCGCGACCGCCACGTCGGCCTCCCCACGGGCGACGATGGCGGCGGCTTCGGCGATGGCGACGAGGCCGCTCGCCTCGGCCCCGGCAAGCCCGAACACCGTCCCGCGCACGCCCAGCGTGCGCGCCACGAGCTGGCCGTAGGGGACGAAGAGCGTGGCCTGGCCAGGTGCCCGGAAGGCGAGCCCATCCACCACGGCAAACCGCCGAGAGTCAGCGACGCCCGCCGTCAGTCCCGCCGCCTCGACCGCCTGGAGTGCAGCGTCGAGGCCGACCAGCGAGCCGCGGTCGAGGAAGTGCGTGAGGTTGCGGGGGATGCGCGGGTGGGGACGGTAGCCATCGGGGACGGGCCCCGCGCGGTAGGCTGGCGCGTCCTCTCCAGGCGTCCAGGTGCGCGTGGGCGAGCGCGCCGCCGCAAGCGCGTCCCACAAGACATCAACACCGCCACCGTGCGCGGTGACGGCGCCGTAGCCAGTCACGACCGGCTCCGCAGGAGTGCCGGGCGGAGGCTCGCTGGAGAGCTGCGGGGAGCTGCTCAGTTAGTCGAGATCCTCATCGAGGAAGTCGTCGTCGCCGCTGTTGCGGCGCATTACGACCGCGACGGAACCGGCGACGGCGAGGAGGACGAGCAGGGCGAGGATTCGCTTCATGCGTTGGCAACTCCTTACGGGGCGTAGGAAAGGAACAGCAGTATACCAAGCGCCCGCGCTCGGGCACCCGGGGTCGCCAGAGCGCGGCTTCAGCCGGCGGCGGCCACCCCCGTGTGAACGTCGCCGAGGAACGCGCCGAGGGCGCCCTCGAAGGCGAGCGGTGCGACGAAGGGCGCGCCCGCGCCGCAGCCCGCAAGCGTGACCAGGCGCGCGGCGGGAAGCGTCTCCGCCAGCAGCTGCGCTGCCGGCAGCAGCGGGTCGCCGTCGCCCGCCACAACCAGGGCGGGAACGCGCAGCGTGGCGAGGCGGGGAAGGAGGCCCTCGCGCCCCACGCACGCTTCGTGCGCGGCCGCGAACGACTCTGCGTTGACGCCGCGGTAGCGCTGGCGCATGGCCGCGCGCACATGCGGACCGGCGAGGGGTTGGGCGGCGCAGGCGGCGGCGCGCTCCATCCCAAAGCGGCGGGCGAGCCGCCCTTGCGCCGCGCGGTCCTTCTCGCGGGTGCGCAGGGCCTCATCGTAGGCGGGGTGATCGGGGACGGGAGTGGCACCGCTGAGCACGAGGCGGCGAACGCGGGCGGGCGCGACCAGCGCGAGTTCGAGCGCGACCTCCGCGCCGAAGCCCGCGCCGATGACGGCGAAGCGTTCGACCCGCTCGCGGTCCAGCAGGGCTTCGAGGTCGGCGGCGTAGTCGCGCATCGCGGGCGGCGCGGCGGGGGCTGGCGGCCAGCCGCTCTCGCCGAAGCCGCGCAGGTCGGGCGCAACGATGCGGAGCTCGCCGCGCATGGCCTCGACGAGCGCGCGCCAGACGCGACGGTCGCCCGGGATGTCGTGCAGGAGGAGGGCGGCGGGGGCGTCCTCCGGCCCGGCCAGGTCGCAGGCGAGTACGGGCACGGGGCGGCGCTCAGTCCGCGGCGCGGGCGAAGCGCGCGTGCAACCGGGCGGTGTACGCGAGCGCGGCCTCGCTCACGCGCTGGCTCACACCAATCCGGGCGGTGTACGCGAGCGCGGCCTCGCTCACGCGCTGGCTCACGCCAATGCGGTCCAGGTAGGCCACGGCGATCCAGCTGGCGGCGACGACGAAGCCCCCAACGATCATGTCGAAGAAGAAGTGGTTGCCGGTCACGACGATCGCCCACCACATGACGATCGACATGGCCGCCGCGATCGCACGCATGAGGGGATTCCGCGTGTTCACCCAGATGGCTGCTGAGGCGAGCGCGATCCAGCCAAAGTGGAAGCTCGGCAGGGCGGCGAAGTCGTTCACGAAGGGCGCGGGCTGCATGTAGACCACGCCGGCGCTGCCGTGCACGGTATCGACGAAGCCGAAATCGATGCCGGAGAGGTGGATGAGGCGGGGCGGAGCGGTCGGCAGCAGCCAGTAGGCGGCGATGCCGATGACGGCCGAGAGCAGCATCACGTTGCGGACGAAGCGGAAGCGCGATGGGTTCTTGATCGCGAGCCAGATGCCGATGCCCGCGAGCACGGGGTAGTGCCCCCAGGCGTAGGTCTGGTTCGCGATATCCATGAGCAGCTCGTACTGGAGGAAGACCTCCTGCCAGTGCGCCTCCACAAAGATGCCGATCTGCCGTTCGAGCTTGATGATCTGCAGGCCGCGGCCGAGCGACGCCTCGATGTCGTCGGGCCGCCCGCCACGGATGAAGAAGTAGAGGAAGAGCAGGGCGATCGTGCCCAGCATCTCCACCGTCGCGATGGCGAGCCGGTTGATATCGAGATACCAGGGAAGCGTGGGGACGACAGATCCTGGCCGTTGACGCTGCATCGCCTCCCTCCAAGGCCTGCTGCGCGGCGCCTTTGGAGGCGCGGGTGGGGGGTCGTTGTCTCGAGGCTAGCAGCCCCGGCAGTCTCCTTCAAGAAGCCCGCCGCCGAACAGGCCTGTGGCGACGGTTGCGGGCGCGGGAGGAAGCGTTAGCATGGAAAGCGCGATGGTGGATGCAGCAAGCCCCGATTCCCCGGCGGGAGTTCCGCCACCCCCGGCCTTTGGCGCCGAGAGCGAGGAGATGCTGCGCTGCACCCGCTGCGAGCTGCGTTATCAGCCCTCGAAGTCCACGAGCGCCCTGCGGCTCACCTACTGCAGCTTCCTGTGCGAGCTGGGCGACCTCGGCTTCAGCATCTCGGGCCTGGAACATATGGAGCGACAGCCGCCCGCGATTGAGCCTCCCGCTCCGGAGGACGAGCCCGCCCCCGTCGCCGTCGACTAGGGAGTTACGACTCCAGGGGCGCTACCAGCTCCGTGCGCCACTCGGCCGGGTTCGCGACTTCGCCCGGATCGGTCCAGTAGAGTTCCCAGGGCGCGCTCCCCTGGCGCTTCCCGCACTCCGCCAGCCAGCCACGGAGCGCGGCCCAGGTCTCGCCCAGCGTCTCATAGGGTCCGACGTGCATGGTGCTGGCAGCGTCACCGGCAGGCAGCTCGCTCGCCTCGATGCGGCCCTCGCCCGCGACCGGCACCGAGACGGCGATCCCGCATTCGAACTCCCACTCGTCACCCTCCATATCGAGGTAGCGTGAGAACGGCGGTCCCGCCGGCTCAACGGCGCGCTCCTGGAGGAAGGCCCAGACGGCGGGCAGCAGCTCGCCCATGACCGGTCCCAACTGGTCTGCCCGCGCCTTTGCCCGGATCACGACCGCGGGCTGCGCGACGAGGCGCTTCTCCTTCACTTCGAACACTGGTCTTTCTCCTCCCCGAACGTTGCGGGGCTGTACGCTACCATGCGAACCATGAAGCCTCGCGCCATCACGGTTGTCGGCGGCGCGGGCATCGTCGGGCGAGAGTTCCTGAAGGTGCTCGAGGAGCGCGCGATCCCCGTCGAGCGACTGCGGCTGCTCGCGACCAGCCGCTCGGCAGGTGCGCCCGTGGCGTTCCGGGGGACGTCGGTCACCGTGGAGGAGACGTCGCCCGCTTCCTTCGCCGGCGACGACGAGATCGTCTTCCTCTCGGCATCAAGCGATGCCTCACGCGAGTACGCCCCGCTTGCGCGCGATCGGGGCGCCTTCGTCATCGACGATTCGAGCGCGTTCCGCATGGACCCCGAAGTGCCACTCGTCATTCCGGAGGTGAATGCGGAGGCGTTGGAGGGGCACCACGGCATCATCAGCCAGCCGAACTGTACGACCACGCCGATGGTGATGGCGCTCTACCCGATCCATCGCGTCAACCCGCTGCGCCGTATCGTCGTCAGCACCTACCAGGCGGTCGCGGGCGCGGGCGCGGCGGCGGTGGAGGGGCTGCGAAGCGAGACGGCCGCCGCTCTCGCGGGACGGCGCGAGCCATCCGGTACGCAGAAGCGCGAGATCGCCTTCAACGCCGTGCCCCAGGTCGATGTCTTCGTCGAAGACGCCTCCACGAGGGAGGAGGCGAAGATGGTGAACGAGACGCGCAAAATTCTGGACGCTCCCGACCTCGCCGTGAGCGCTACCTGCGTACGCATTCCCACCTTCTTCGGGCACGCAATGGCCACCTGGGCGGAGTTCGAGCGCCCCGTGGACCCCGCCGAGGCGCGTGAGGCGATCGCGGCGATGCCCGGCGTCCGTGTCATCGACGACACGGACGCGGAGCACTACCCGACCCCGCTCGACGCTGCGGGCAGCGACGATGTGCTCGTGGGCCGCATCCGCGCCGACGGCTCGCGGCCCGGTGGCATCGCCCTCTGGGCGGTGACGGACAGCATCCGCAAGGGGGCAGCCACGAACGTCGCCCAGATCATCGAGGAGGCCGACCGGCGCGGTGTGCTGGGGCCGCGGGCCCGGCAGTCGTAGCCAGTAGCCAGCGGCCCCGCTAGGCTACGGCTTCATGCCGTACGTCCAGCTTCGCGACATTGTGACCTGGTACGAAGAGGCCGGCGAGGGGCCCGCGCTCGTGCTGATCTCAGGGCTGGGGGGCCACGCGGGGCTGTGGTCGCTGCAGCTTCCGGCCCTCGCCCGCGGACGACGCGTGATCACCTTCGACAACCGCGGGGCGGGCCGCACGAGCGCACCCGACAAGCCGTATTCGATCGCGGGCATGGCGGACGACGCCGCGCAGCTGCTGGAGCGCCTCGGCGTGGAGCAGGCGAGCGTCGCGGGTTACGACATGGGCAGCGCGATCGCCCTCGAACTCGCCGCCACGCACCCCGATCGCGTCGCGAGCCTCGCCCTGATCGGGACGGCGGCGCGTCCTGACGGACGCCAGCGCCTGGTGATCGAAGGCTGGGTGGCCGCACGCCACTCCAGCCTCAGCCGCGAGCAGACGTTCGCCCTCACCGCGCCGTGGCTCTACACGTCCACGCTGCTCGAGGACCAGCAGCGCCACCCACAGGCGGTCGAGAGCGGCGCCAACGACCCCTATCCCGCCCAGGACCACGCCTACGCACGCCAGGCACAAGCCTTCCTCGCCTACGATGCCACAGCCCGGCTGGCCGCCGTTGACCAACCTGCGCTCGTGCTCGCGGGCGAGGAGGACATCCTCGTCGCGCCCGCGAGCGCCTCCGCGCTCGCGGAGGCGCTGCCCAACGGAACCCTGCGCGAGCTCCCCGGCGGCCACGCCGGCCTCGTCGAACACCCCCAGGCCTACGCCGCCGCCCTCCGGGAGTTCCTCACCACGCACGCGCCTGCGGGGTAGAACAACGGTGCCGGGCCGGAGCGGCTCGACCGCAGCAGGAACTCAGTTTCGTGAGCAGGTTGCGGATCTCGCCGCATCGCTCGAGCTCACCGTCGACCGTGAGGTCGAGGTAGGCCGCCGGTTGTGGGGCGCGAAGCGGAAGATTGACCTGATCCTCACCGCGCCGCAGAGCGGCCAGCGGCTTGGGGTTGAGTGCAAGTATCAGGGCTCGCGCGGGACTGCCGAAGAGAAGATCCCCGCGGTCCTCGCGGACATCGAGAAGTGGCCGATCGGCGGGATCGTGGCATACCACGGCTCCGGTTTCTCCGGGAACATGAAGACCTATCTCGATTCCACCGGCAAGGCCATCGCCTTCGCCGACCTGGAGGTCTGGCTCAGGCTCTGCTTCGGGCTGCCGCTGAGCGGCTAATGCCGCCCGCGATCGCGGCGGTGTTGCTGATCAGCAGCTCAGCGACAGGGGCGCGTCCGTTGCCATTCGAGTTGATGTTGCGCCCCATCGAAACCTGATCTATCGCGTAGCCCTGATAGAGATCACGGATCGCAGGATGGTCGGAATTGGAGAGGAGAGCGGGGACGCCGCGTGCAGTGAGGCGGTCGAACGCATCACGGAGGCGCTGCTGCTGCTGCTTGAGGCCGAAGCCGTCCTTCGTGTAGCTCGTGAAGCGGGAGGTCTCACTCAGGGGCTGGTAGGGCGGATCGAGGTAGACGAAATCGCCAGGCTCCGCGCGGGCGCACGCATCGTCAAAGTCCTCGGCGCGGAGGTCGATGCCCTCCAGTGCGCGTGAGGCCGCCCGAAGTCGCTCGGCGTCGAGGATGGTCGGGCGTTCGTAGCGGCCATGCGGGACGTTGAAGCACCCATCGCGATTCACACGGTAGAGACCGTTGAAACAGGTCTTGTTCAGGAAAAGCAGGCGCGCCGCCTTCATCGCGGGCGAGCACGGGCACTCGTCGCGGATGTTGTACTCGTCGCGGATGTTGTAGTAGAAGCGCGCCTGCTCCGCCCGCCCCGCCGGCTCCAACGCGCAGTAGCCCCGGGCCAGCTTGGCGAGCGCCGTGATCACGCCCTCCACGTTGTCCTGCACCGCTTTGTAGGTGGTGATCAGATCGGCGTTGCTGTCAGCGAGACTGGCCTCGCAAACGCGCTCCGCTTCATGCAGGGCGAAGAAGACGGCGCCGCCACCGAGGAACGGTTCGTGATAGCGCCTGATCTGTGCGGGCACGTGCTCGACTATGCGCGGGGCGAGCCTCGCCTTGCCCCCGGCCCACTTGAGGAAAGCGCCCACAGGCCGCAGTCTGGCCTGCGACAGGAGGCTTGGCAAGCGAGAGCGAAGATGACTGAGAGCGACGAGCGACCGACTACGAAAGACCCCCACGCCAAAACCCGGATCGCGTTCGCGTACCTCCAGAAGCTGGCAGCTACGGGTGAGCCTTATTCCGATGCGGGCATGGCTGAGAAGACTGGCTGGACAGAGAGTACCGCCGAAACTTACCGAAGCAAGCATTGGAGTGACTGGCTCAAGGGTGGCGAAGATCTGGTTTCTCCAACTTTTGAGGGGGTTTCAGAGAAGGAATTTATTAAACTCCATCATCAACCCACAGATTTCTACGGGAAGTATCAGCGGAAGATATATCCTAACGTCGTTACGTATGAATTTCTACTGCCCCTAACTAAAGAACGTGAGCTTACGAAAGCACTCGATTCTCTCTTTTACAGTGACACCGTGGAACGACTTGTTCGTGAATTTCGTGTGGATTCATTCAGACCACAGTTTTTCGAAGATACCGAGGTTCCAGATACCGAGGTTCCTATGACTGAAATAGTGTCCTTTGTTGCCGAGCATTTCACCGGCTACTCGATCACACACGTCTCCGGAAGATTCCGGGCGGCAGAGATTGCCCGAAGGAAGGAGGCGGGGAGCATGCTCGCCGAAGGCGAGCGGTACCTGGTTGACGAAACGACGGCGGTCGTACGGTTCATCGTTCCGCTCCAGATGACAGCGAAGACCTACAACAACCTTGCTGAGTTCCACAATGCTGTAGTGGCCAGCCCCGGATCGAGCAGCGATTCTCCGGATGTCAAGAAGGAGCTCGCCAAGGTCCGGCGCGCTTTCTTCCTGCTCTTCGCCGAGGCAGTCGTCCGCACGGTCAAGGGTGAGGATCAGGTGTGGCTCCTCGAGTCAGGGCTTGAGAACCGGCTCTACATCTGGGAGAAGGCATAGCCTACGGTCACGCCCCTCATGGCGCGGGAATGCGGGAGGGAGGGCCAGAGAATGTCACGGCGCGGGCGGCGCTGAGAGTTCCGGGCCAGGGCCCGCGGCGCGTTTGATCGAGAAGTAGCAGGCGAGGAAGAAGCCCATAGTCAGGGGGAAGCCGGTGATCCGGCTCACGAGCAGGTACTCGTTCGCCTCGAAGGCGTCGAGCAGGAAGATGCGAAAGACGCCGGTGAAGATGTTGAGCGCCATGAAGGTGAGCGTGAGGGCGACAAACACACGGTGGCGCGGCGCCATCAGCGTGCGCAGCGCGGGGATGCTCTCGCGCGCCACCGCGCCCACGAGGGGCCTGCCGATGGCCACGCTCCCCAGGCAGACGGCGGCCACGAGGAAATCGCTCACGATGTTCTGGGCGACGAACGCCTTGGCGCTGTTCAGCGCCAGCCCTACGACCGTCGACCCCGCCACCACCACGAAACCCATCACCGCCAGCGTGCGGATCACACCGCTGTCGCGGTTGTTGACGAACACCCAGGCCGAGGCCGCGAAGGAGGCGACGATCGCCACCTGCGTGCGCCAGAGGCCCTCCGGCCAGAACCAGTTGAGGACGAGGAACACGATCAGGGGCAGGCCGCTCCAGAAGATGCGCCAGTCGACGGCGCTGAAGTCGCCTTGCAGGATGCGCGTGAATTCGGGCAGGTTGGGGGACTCGCGCGCAGCCTCGGGGCGCTCCTCCGTCTGGTCCATCGCTGCTCCAGGGCCCACGCGGCCAGCATACGACACACGCCCGCAAGGCTCCGGCGGGGCGCGGCACACGCGGCGAGGGGTATCATCGTGCCAACCGGGCGGGAGGAGAGCCTATGCCGGCCCTTGACGGGATGCGCGTGCTCGACATGACCCAGTACGAGGCGGGCACCTCGTGCACGCAGCTGCTCGCCTGGCTCGGTGCCGATGTGGTCAAGATCGAGCCTCCCGGGCGGGGCGACCCGGGCCGCGGCGTCGCCTCCCCCGAGGGGCTGCCGCAGTACTTCCTCAACTACAACAGCAACAAGCGCAGTCTCGCGATTGACCTCTCCCGTGCGGAGGGGCGCGAGCTGCTCCTGCGCATGGCGCCGAGCTTCGACGTGTTCGTGGAGAACTACGGCCCCGGCGTGATCGAGAAGCTCGACCTCTCCTACGAGGTCATGCGTACGGCCAGCCCCGCCATCATCTACGCGCGCCTCAAGGGATTCGGCCTGAGCGGCCCCTACGCCGGCTACCTCTCCTACGACTGGGTGGCGCAGGCGGCAGGGGGAACGTTCTCCGTGACGGGCGAGCGCGACGGCCCGCCGATGAAGCCCGGCCCCACCATCGGCGATTCAGGCACGGGCACGCAGCTGGCCCTTGCCATCACCGCCGCCTATGTGCAGAGCCAGCGCACGGGCGAGGGCCAGTTCATCGAAATCTCCATGCAGGAGGCCGTCACCCTCTTCATGCGCACTCTCGGCCTGCGCAGCTGGGGCGAAGCGCCGCAGGAGCGCACCGGCAACCGCCGCGGCCCCGGCACCGATGTCTACCCCTGCAAGCCCGGCGGCGCGAACGATTACCTCTTTGTGATGGTCGTGACGAGCGCGCAGTGGGACGCCTTCTGTATGGCCATCGATCACCCCGAGATCGCCAGCGACCCGCGCTTCGAGACCCCCCGCCTGCGCTTCGAGCACGCCGAGGAGCTCTACGAGCTGGTGGCGGCGTGGACTCGCCAGCGCACCAAACACGAGGCCATGCACGAGCTCGCCAGCGCCGGCGTGCCCTGCTCGGCCACGCTCGATACGTACGAACTCTTCACCGACCCGCACCTCACCGAGCGCGGGCTCGTCGAGGAGCTGGAGCATCCCTCCCTCGGCTCGGTGAAGGTGATGCGCATGCCCGCGCTGCTCTCCCGCTCGCAGGTGCCGCTCGTGCCCGCGCCCCTGCTCGGCGAGCACACGCGCGAAGTTCTGGGCGAGCTCGGCTTCGAAGGCGCAGAGGTCGAGGCGCTGCTCGCTCAGGGCGTGGTCGGCTAGCGCCACCGTGGCGGGCATTCGCGGCCTCCACTCCGTGACCCTCTTCGTCAAGGACCTCGAGCGCGCTTCCGCCTTCTACACGGAGACACTCGGCTTCGTGGCAGAGACGCGCTACGCCCGTTCCCAGCTCCTGCGTGCGGGCGGCTTGCGCCTGCTCCTGCACGTCGGCGGCGGCGCTGCCGCCGCCGAACCGGCCGCCCTCCACCTTCACCTCGCCGTCGACGATATCGACGGCTTCCACGAGCTCCTGCGCGCCCGTGGAGCAGCGCCCTCGGGACCGCCCGAGACGAAACCCTGGGGCCTGCGTTCGTTCGAGCTGCGTGACCCCTCCGGCCACCTCTGGGAGTTCGTCCAGGAGACCGGTGGCGGCGCCCAGGCTGCTCGCACACGATACGCTACGAACAGCGAGTGATGACGCAGGAGCAACGCTGGCGGCGCCGGTTCCAGAACTTCTCGCGGGCACTCACGCTCCTGCGGGAAGCGCTGGCGATTCCCGCGAACCAGCTCAACGATCTGGAGCGCGAGGGCCTTGCCCAACGCTTCCACTACACCTACGAACTGGCCTGGCGAACCCTTTACGACCGGCTCGCCCACGACGGGATCATGCTGGAGACGGTCACACCGCGTAGCGTCATCCGCGAGGCGTTCGCAGCCCGGCTCATCGAGGACGGCGAAGTCTGGATCGACATGATCGGCGACCGCAACCTGACCGTCCACACCTACGATGCGGCCAGGTTCGAGACTGTGGTCGCCAATGTCCGCGCGCGCCACATCGCCGCCTTCGAGGCGCTCCACGAGCGGTTGGGCGCCAGCGACGGCCCATGACCGCCCCCGACCTCCCGCTCGCGGTGCGGGAGCAGCTGTGCCGCATCTTCGCCGCCTACCCCGAGCTCCGCGAGGTCGTGCTCTACGGCTCACGCGCGACAGGCGCCTCGACCCCCCGCTCCGACATCGATCTCGCCACGCGCGGCATCGTCGATCGCCACCGCACCGGACGCCTCGCGCTCGATCTCGAGGAGAGCGATATCCTTCCGAAGTGCGACCTCCAGGCGTACGAGGCCATCCAGTCCGATGCCCTCCGCCACCACATTGACACGGAGGGTATCGCCATCTACCGCGCGGGGTAGCCAGTGTCACCGGCAGGCCAGGATGAGGAACGCCGGGTGATCCCCAAGCGGGGCTGCTTCTTCGCTCTGTCGAAGTACTCCTCCAACGGGCGGAATTCAGTACTGCTGGCTGTCGCGGTCTGGCTGCGCAGATTGCGCGCGAGGAGGCCGCGAATCTTCAGCGAGCGCACGGCAGGATCGAGTCGCGGCGGCGGTTCAAGCACAAATCGTCGCATCCGCTGCTCGACGAGCGGGTGGGGAGCCTGCTCGTCATTGACGAGGCCGGGCACGGGGCACCGCAGTCGACCTCCGAACAACCAGTGTTTGCGCCTGGCGCTGTGGCCCTCCCGGAAGCCGAAGCGGCCCGCTATGTCCAGCAGGCGAGCCGCATCGCTCAGGGTGGAAACTAAAAGCGCCCCCGCTCAGGGAGCAGAGGCGCCGATGCCGCGATACGGCATCCACTGCTCGCACTCCAGCTGACGAGCAGCACCGGCGCGACATGCGCAACCGGCGCGACCGTGGCGCCCGGCTGCCCCGCTCGCCTCAGGCCATCATTGCGCCGTCCACGGGCAGGTAGACGCCGCTCACATACGAGGCCTCGTCGGAGACGAGGAAGGTGACGACGCTCGCAATCTCATCGGCCGTGCCCAGACGGCCTCCGTCGAGCGTGGGGCCGGTACCGCCCCCGCCACGGTTGACCGGTTCGTCGCTCTCATCGCGCAGCTCCGCCGCCTCGGCCGCCGCCGTGTGCAGCATGGGCGTGTCGATCGTCCCCGGACAGATGGCGTTCACACGCACGCCCTGCGCTCCGTAGGCGCGTGCCAGCGAGCGCGTCAGGTTAATCACGCCTGCCTTCGTCGAGCCGTAGAGGCCCTGCAGGGGCACGCCGTGGAGCGCCGAGACCGACGAGGTGTTGACGATCGCGCCACCGCCCGCGGTGATCATATGCGCGATGGCGAAGCGGCAGCCCAGGAGCACCCCGCGCAGGTTCACCGCCATCATCTGGTCCCACTTCTCCAACGGGTCCTTCAGCGAATCGAACCAGAAATGGATGGCGGCGTTGTTGTGCAGAATGTGCAGGCCGCCCAGCTCATTCACGGCGTAGGCGGTGGTGGCGCGCCAGTCGTCCTCGCTGGCGGCGTCGGCATGAACGAAGCGCGCATCGCCACCCGCGGCCGCGATCGCCTCGACCGTCGCGTGCCCCGCCTCGTCGTCCACGTCGGTGGCGATCACGCGCGCGCCCTCCCGCGCCCAGCGCCTGGCCACCGCCTCGCCCATGCCCATGCCCGCTCCCGTAACGATCCCGACCTTGCCTTCGAGGAGCATCTTCGCGCTTCCCTTCTTCTTTCTTTCTTTGAGCGTCGCGACCGAACCGGGCCGCCCGCGCAGCCTACGCGATCCCGCGACGCGCCAACCCTGCTCGCGCTCTGCTACGATCCACGCGAACGAGCGCTGTCCGCCTGAGGGCGGCGAACCGGAGGTTCCACCACCATGACCGAGACACTGACCGGCACCAACCGCTCCGCCGGCGTGGCCTACACCCAGCTGCTTGCCGAGGACAGCCATCCCGTCCCCGAGTACCTGCTGCGTGATTCGCCGATCGAGGAGGGCCAGCCCACCCGCGTGCCCGTCGCGCGCTATACCTCGCGCGCATGGCACGACCTTGAAGTGGAGAAGCTCTGGAAGCGCGTCTGGCAGATGGCCTGCCACGAGGACGACATCCCCGATGTGGGCGACTACCTCGTCTACGACATCGCGGGCATGTCCTTCCTCGTCGTGCGCGTGGCCGCGGAGGAGTTCAAGGCGTACTACAACGCGTGCCTCCACCGCGGCCGCCTGCTCCGCCAGGAGGACGGCAAGCGGGCGCGCGACCTGCGCTGCGCCTTCCACGGCTGGACGTGGAACCTCGATGGCACACTCAAGGAGATCCCCTGCCAGTGGGACTTCCCCTACGTGAACCCCGACGAGCAGAGCCTGCCCGAGGTGAAGGTCGCGCGCTGGGGCGGCTTCGTCTTCATCAACCCCGATCCGGAGGCCGAACCCTTCGAGGAGTTCGTCGGCGATCTCGAAAGCCACTTCACCCTGCTGCCCTACGAGAAGCGCTACAAGGAGGCGCACGTCGCCAAGGTGCTGCGCTGCAACTGGAAGGTAGCGCAGGAGGCCTTCATGGAGGCCTACCACGTCGTCGCCACCCATCCCCAGATTCTGGCCGGCATTTGCGACGCCAACTCCAAGTACGATGTGTTCGGCAACTACGCCCGCGCAGTCACCCCCAACGGCGTCCCCAGCCCGCACCTCTCGAACGTGACCCAGGAGGAGCCCCTCGCGGACGCGAGCCCCTTCAAGATGCGCCACCCCCTCACCGGCGCCATCTACGACGTACAGGCGGACAGCACCGTGCTTGTCACCGCCCGCGATGGCCGCACGGGCAGCTTCACGGAGGGCGGCGTCTGGCTCGGGGGCGAACTCGGCGAGGCCGACCCGCATATGTGCCAGTGGCTTGCCGGCCGCCAGCTCGAGGCCGACGACGAAGCCTGGAGCCGCCGCCGCGGCAACGTCGGCGAGCGCGCAACGGCGCCCGCGAACGGCGCAGACGCGGAGAGCGCCGCCGAAGAGCTGGACAAGCGCATGGAGCAGATGACAGCCGCGCCCGCCAACGGCGCCTCCGTCCGGGAGATCGGCGCCGCCGCCATCCGCGAGGGCCTGCGCCCCGTGCTCGGCGACCTGATGGACAACGTCCCCGATGCCGAACTGAACGACAGCATCTACTTCACGCTCTTCCCCAACTTCCACCCCTGGGGATCGTTCAACCGCATCGTCTACCGCTTCCGCCCGAACGGGAACAATCCCGACGAGTGCATCATGGAGTGCCTCTACCTCGCGCCCTGCCCGCCAGACAGCGAGCGCCCGTCCGCTGCTCCCATCCATTGGCTGGGTGTCGACGACGACTGGACGGAGGCACCGGAGCTGGGGATGCTCGCACGCGTCTTCAACCAGGACACGTACAACCTGCCGCGCGTACAGCTCGGCCTGCACGCCACCAGGAAAGAGGCTGTGCAGTTCGGGAACTACGGCGAGACGAAGATCCGCCACTTCCACCAGCTGCTGGAAGGCTGGGTAGCGCGGGAGTAGGAGCGCATACGGGCGGTGGGGGCACCGACTCCCGCCGCCCGCGAGGCTGGCGAGGTTCGAACGGCAGGGCGAGGGGACGAGCCGGCCGGTAAAGCCACCGCCCGGGGTGAAGTTGCCGCCTCCGTCGACGAGCCACCAGAGGTTCTCACCAGGGGCGCACCGCCACCTCGGTGGTATACAGAAGCGATAACGAATCCGCGCTACCCGATGGTGGCCTGCGACGAGGGTGATGCCGCACGGCGAGAGCGCCGCCCACGCTGAGGTAGGCCCGCGACTTCTGGCGCAGCTCGTCGACTGAGCCCACCTGGTACCTGGTAATCGTTCAGGCGGATCATCTGGTCGAGGAGGAGGCGCGCGCCGGGGATCGGGGCATCTGCGCCGTCTGCCTGCGTCACGATCCCTGGCCCTGCCGCCAGCGACAGAAGAGTTCGCTCGCCTTCGCCGTCGCAGCCGGAAACACCTCCGCGAGGAGAAGCGCGATCCGCATCAGCAGCTGGGTGTGCACCTCCGGCGAGGGGCGCCGCACGGAGCGCACGATCGCCCGCGCCACCCGCTCCGGCGTCTGTACGGGGCCGATGGGGCCGGGCACGTAGCCAGGCGTGAGCGAACGGGCGCGTGCGAAGAAGTCCGTGTCCGTGCTCGATGGGAGCACGAGGCTCACGCTCACGCCCGAGTCCACCAGTTCACCCCGCAGCGCCTGCGTCAGACCTGTGAGCGCGAACTTGCTGGCGGCGTAGGCGCCGTGGTACGGCCAGCTGCGCTTCCCCACCACCGAGCCCACGTTCACGATATGCCCCGAACGCTGCCGGCGCATGTGGGGCAGGGCCGCGCGGATAGCGCGATGCGCCCCCAGGAGGTTCGTCTCGAGCACGTCGCGGAACGCCTCCCCGGAGGTGTCCTCGATGCGTCCGTAGAGGCCGCAGCCTGCGTTGTTCACCAGCACATCGATGCGCCCGAAGCGCACGATCGCGGCGGCGATCAGCGCCTCCACCTCGTGGTGCTCACGCACATCGCAGCGCTGGACGAGCGTCTCCACGCCGAAGCGCGCCTCGATCCGCCCGGCAAGCCGTTCGAGGCGCTCCTCCGAGCGCGCCGCCAGCACTACGGCGGCGCCCTCGCGCGCGAAGCGCACGGCAGCCGCCCGCCCGATACCGGCGCTGGCGCCCGTGATGACGGCTACAGGGGCGGCGCCCGCCCCGGCGTTCACCGAGGGGGGCCCACCGCGAGGAGATCGTCGCCGAGCGGCACGGTGTCGCGGGCCACGCGCGCCACGATGCCCGTGCCCGTCCGCAGTGCACGCAGGGCTGGCCGCAGCGCCAGCGCCAACCGCCCGCTGGCGATCCAGTCGCGGGGGTGAAGGGCGATACCGCGCACGATGGCGCGCTCGTCCTCCTCCCCCCGCCACGCCCGCAGGCTGTGAGGCAGCGCCATCCTCGCGGGGTCGATGACGGCGCGGAGCGCCATCCAGGCGACGCCGTGTTCGGCCGCGACGCGCGCGAAGGCGGCAGTCTCCATGTCGGCCCCGGCGGCCCCGTGCGCGTTCCAGAGGTCGCGTTTCGCCTCGATCGTGGCCACGGGCTCGCGCACCGTCACGAGGCGCGAGCAGACGAACGCCGGTCCCTCGTTGCGCAGCGCGCGACGGGCGCTCGCGAGCGTGGTGGCGGGCGGCTGAAGCCCCTCGCCGCGCTCGTCGATGGCCTCGCGCGCGAGGATCAGGTCGCCCGCGCCGAGGGAGGGGTCGAGTCCGCCGCAGAGCCCGACGATGAGTACGGTTTCGGGCCGCTGCATACGCAGGAACTCCGCAAGCGCGCGTGCGCCCGCCTCACCGGTGCCCGTGACACGGCAACCGGAGCCGATCGCGCGCGCCTCACGGGTGGTGGGCGCCACCAGCAGGAGGCTCACGAACCGCCGCGGCCGCCTAGTGTGCCGAGCGCTGCGCGCACGCCCTCCAGGGGGCTCCTCATCGTCTCGCTCACGGCGGTGGCCTCGTAGCCGCAGTGCGCCATGCAGTTGGTGCAGCGCGCGTCGCGACCGTAGCCGTAGCGCTCCCACTCAGTCTCCTCGATCAGCTCGACGAAGCTCCCGGCGTAGCTCTCGTTCATCAGGTAGCAGGGGCGCTGCCAGCCGAGCACGCTGCGCGTGGGGTTGCCCCAGGCGGTGCACTGCATGGCGCGCTTGCCCTGGAGGAAGTCGAGGAAGGCGGGTGTATGGAAGAAGCGCCAGCGCCGCCGGCCGGGCGAATCCAGAATCCGGCGAAAGGTCGCGATCATCTCCGGTCGTTTCAGGAAGACGCTCTGGTTCGGCGCCTTGGGGTAGTCGTAGCCAGGCGAGACCATCATGCCGTCGACGTTCAGGTCATCCACGAGGAAGTTGAACAGGGCGCCCATCTCTTCGGGCGAGCTGTCGTTGAAGACGGTCGTGTTCGTGCTCACGCGAAAGCCCTGCGCCTTCGCCTTGCGGATAGCCGCCACGGCCTTGTCGAAGACGCCATCGCGGTCCACGGACTTGTCGTGCTGCTCGCGCAGACCGTCCATATGCACGCTGATGGTGAGGTAGGGGGAGGGCACCAGTTTCGGCAGCCAGCGCTCCAGCAGGATCGCGTTCGTGCAGAGGTAGACGAAGCGCTTGCGCTCCACCAGCCCCTCGACGATACGGTCGATCTCGGGGTGGATGAGGGGCTCGCCGCCAGCAATGGAGACGACCGGCGCGCCACACTCGTCCGAGGCTTCCCAGCACTCTTCCACCGAGAGGTAGTCGCTCAGGATCTCTTCGGGATGCTGGATCTTGCCGCAGCCTTCGCATTCGAGGTTGCAGCGGTAGAGCGGTTCGAGCATGAGCACAAGCGGGTAGCGCTCCTTGCGGAGCAGCTTCTGCTTGAGCAGGTAGCGGCTGACAGCGAACGCCTGGCGAAGGGGGATGCCCATCGTCGTTCCTCCCGAGAGCGGGGCTTAGCATAGGGAGCGCGCGCCGCAGGCGCTACGCTGCGAGCCAGCACGCTGGTGACGACGTCCCCGGCAGTCAGGGCGTCGCTATTGCTTTTCGTGAACGATCCGGTAGCTTTCGTAGGCGATCCAGTCCCGCAGCCAGCGATCGTCTCCATATTCCCGGCGTTGTGACAGGCGGTGAGCCATTTAGTGAGCCATTTCCAGACATCCCATGTCTCTCGCGCCTGACCGCACCTGACCGCCTGAAGTAGCGCATTTGGCCCCCGGGATGCGGAGCTACGCGCCCGCTGCGGCATCCAGCGCCTGCGCGGCGGCGAGGCCGCTGCGCACCGCCGACTCCATCGTAGCGGGCCAGCCGGTGTCCGTGTAGGCGCCCGCGAGGAAGAGGTTCGGGAGCGGCGTGCGGGGGCCGGGACGCGCGAGGGCGGGGGCGGGCACGAACGTCGCTTCCGGCTCCTTGACCGCCAGATAGCGCACGAGCGTCGCGCTGCGGGCCGCGGGAAGCGCGGCCCGCAGCTGTGGCAGCAGCCGCGCTCGCAGCGCCTCTTTGTCGAGCGCGAAGAGCTCGCCCGGGGCGCTGATGGAGAGCACGAGGTGTTGCCCCGCCGTCTCGTGCTCGCGGCCAAGGCAGCTGCGGTTGAAGACCCACTGCACCTCCGAGCGGATGAACGCCGCGAAGGCGAAATCCGCCACGGGGCGGTCGAACCAGAGGTGGAGGTTGAGGATAGGCGCAGGTTCGAAGCACGCGAGTGTCCCCAGCACGCCTTCGCCGCGGATGCGCGCGGGCAGCAACGGCGGGAGCCGCCATGGCGGCAGGGCGCTCACGCAGGCGTCGAAGACGCGGCGCTCGCCCCCGCGCAGGACGAGCGCCGCGACCCGCCCGTGCGCGACTTCGAGGCGCTCGACGCCCGCGCGCAGGGAGACCGAGCCGCCGAGCGCCTCGATGGCGCGCACGGCGGGCTCGACATGCAGCGCCGAGAGCCCGACGGCGGGCATGCCCAGCGCCACCGAGCGCGGGCCCTGCAGGAAGCCCTCCTCCAGGACGAAGAGCGCCTGACTGGCGCTCGCCTCTTCGGCGCGACAGTTGAGCGTGGGGATCGCGAGGAAGTCCCAGAACTCGCGAATCGTGCCGGACGCCTGTCCGTGCTCGCGGAGCCACTCCCCAAAGGTCAGGTGGTCGAGGCGGGCGCGCTCCCCCCGCCGGAGCCGCCGGATCGCGAGGAAGGCACGCGCGATCTGCACCTTCTGGCGCCAGGAGAGGTGGCGGTAGCGGAGCAGGGCGGGGGCGAGATGCAGGCCGAACGGCAGGTTCGCGGCCCAGAGGTCGGAGCGGCTGCCCGCGCCGTCGAAGATGGGCACGCGCAGCCGCTCCTGGCGCTGCGTGAGCTCCAGCGTGCCGAGCCGTTCGAGGAAGGCGCGGTAGGCCGTCGTGCACTGCATGAAGATGTGCTGGCCGTTATCAACCGCGACGCCCGTCTCGCCGTCGCGGAACGAGTAGGTGGCGCCGCCTGCCCAGGGGCGGCGTTCGAGCAGCTCGACGGCATGGCCGCGATCGGCGAGCTCCAACCCTGCAGCCAGGCCAGCGAGCCCCGCGCCGATGATCCCGACCCGCACGACGGCGCTGGCGCTAGCCGGATCGCGCGGGACCGAGCAGGGCGGCCGCTCCCCAGAAGCGCACGATCGCGGACGCCTTCTCGCGCCCGTTCAGGCGCACCCGCGCGGAGAGGACGTCGTAGTCCCGCGCCTCGATCCGCTGAAGCAGCTCGAAGTAGACGCCCTGCAGCACGTTCACGCACATCCGCGAGCGCAGGTCGAGGAGGGGCAACAGATGGCGTCCGTGGCGGAAGTAGCGGCGGGCGCGCTCGCCCTGGGCCGCCATCATCGCGGCGAAGCGCGCATCGTAGTGGCAGGCGAGGATGTCGTCCGCGGTGAGGTCGTGCGCGGCCAGCTCATCAGCGGGGAAGTAGACGCGCCCGCGTTCGGCGTCCTCACGCACATCACGCATGATATTCACGATCTGCAGGCCGATGCCCATGCTCGTCGCGAACTCGCTGGCGCGGGGGTGAGGTTTGGCCCCAAAGATGGAGAGGCAGATGTGGCCCACCATCGAGGCCACGCGGTAGCAGTACTGCTTCAGGTCGGGCCAGCTCTCATAGCGGTCGATGGTGAAGTCCATCTCCACACCGCTGACCAGATTCTCGAATTGCTCACGCGGCACCGCGAAGCGATCGACGGCGTCGCCCAGGGCGATGCACAACGGTCCTTCGCGCGCGCCCTCGTAGCAGGTGCCGAGGCGCTGGCGCGCGAGCGCGATCTCCTCCTCCTGCCGCCCCCGGTCCGTGAGCTCGTCGGCGATGTCGTCCACGTAGCCGCTGAAGGCGTAGGCGGCGTAGATGGCGTTGCGCTTCTCTGCGGGGAGGATGGTGAAGGCGTAGTAGAAGTTCGAGGCGCGCTCCTTCGTGTACGCCTTGCACCAGGCGTAGGCCTCCTCCGGTGTGAAGCGCTCACCCGAGTGCGTTTCGAGCTCGGCCAGGACATCAAACGCCATGCCGTCTCCCTCCTATATCCCGATCCCGAACGCGATGCGCGAGCCGTTGGCGAGCGCCAGCCGCGCTTTCCTGGCGCGTGTGACGCGGGGTCGTGCGCTGAGCGTGTCGTAGCCAGCGGCCTCGATTGCATCGAGGATCGCCTCGCCTCCCAGGCGGAAGAGGCGCACGTCGGTGCGGACCGAGCGGGCGACGCGCCGTTCGAGCGCGCTGCCCTCGGCGAAGAGGGCGCGCGCACGTGCCACCTCGAAACGCATCAGCTCGCGGAAGCGCTCGTCGAAGCGCCTCTCGACGATCTGCTCCTCAGAGCAGCCGAAGCGGCGCAGATCCTCCTGCGGCAGGTAGATGCGCCCCTTGCCCATATCGACGGAGACGTCCTGCCAGAAGTTCGCGAGCTGCAGCCCGATGCAGGTCGCGTCGGAGAGGGCGATGCGCGCCGCATCGCGGTAGCCGAACACGGCCAGCACCATCTCGCCCACGGGCGTGGCCGAGTAGCGGCAGTACTCCAGCAGGTCGTCGCAGGTCTCGAAGCGCGAGATGCGCTGGTCGATGCGGTTGGCTTCGATCAGCCGCAGGAAGGGGTCGAGTGGTATCTCGCAGCGCGCGATTGTGCGCGCAAGGGCGACCAGCAGCGGGCGCGATGCCTCGCCTGCGAGGGCCTCGCGCAGCTCCTGTTCCCACGCGTCGAGGAGCGCGAGACGGTCGCCCTCGGCCTCATCGCCGAGGTCGTCGGTGTAGCGGCAGAAGGCGTAGACGGCGAAGAAGTGCCGCCGCAGCCTGCGCGGCAGGAAGAGCGAGACGACCGTGAAGTTCTCGTCGTGGCGGCGGGCGTAGCGCTCGCACCAGCGGTAGGCATCACGGAGCGTCACGGAGCGCTCGGGGGGCCAGCGCTGCAGCTGCTCGCCGGCGGGCACAGTCATCGCAGCGGGTCCGTGCGGGGCAGGTGGATGGGGCGGCCCTCGCGCAGGCGGCGGTAGCGGCCCAGCGCCCACAGGGGCCAGTAGTTACGGTAGAGGTGGTACTTGAGCATGAAGTCGCGGGGGAAGCCCGTACCCGTGAAGTGCGGCTCCTCCCACTCGCCGTTGGCGGACTGCGCACTGATCAGGTAGTTGATCCCGCGCGCGATGGCGGGGTTTCCGGGCGGCTCCAGGGCGAGCAGTGCGAGCAGCGCCCAGGCCGTCTGCGAGGCGGTGCTGGGGCCCTGCCCGCGCAGGGAGGGATCGTCGTAGGTAGCGCAGCTTTCGCCCCAGCCGCCGTCGGGCTGCTGGTGCGCTTCGAGCCAGCGCACAGCCTGTCGCAGGCGCGGGTCGGCGGGATCGACGCCCGCCGCCACCGCCGCCGGGGCGGCTGCACCAAGGCCGTAGATATAGTTCACGCCCCAGCGCCCCCACCACGAGCCGTCAGCCTCCTGCTTGTCCCAGAGGTAGTCCAGCGCGCGGCTCAGCATCGCCTCACGCGGGGGCGTCCCTTCGAGGGCGAACGCCTCCACGATGTGCGCCGTCACGTCCTCCGTCGGCGGGTCGAGCGTGGCGCCGAAGTCGGCAAAGGGGATGTTCGTGACGAACTCGCGGTCGTTGTCGCGGTCGAAGGCGCCCCAGCCACCGTTCGTGGATTGCATCGCGCGCAACCAGACCTTCGCGCGATGGAAGGGTGCATCCTTGCCGGGGAGGTCGAGCAGGCGCAGGGCGATGAGGACCTCGGCGGTGTCGTCCGTGTCGGGATACTGCTCGTTGGCGAACTCGAAGGGGAAGCCGCCGGGCTCGACGCCGGGGACCGTGATCGCCCAATCACCCAGGCTGCGCACCTCGTGGGCGAGCAGCCAGCGGCCCGCGCGCAGCAGCGCCTCATCGTCCGCGGGCACGCCTGCTTCGCGCAGGCCCGTCACCGCCAGGGCCGTGTCCCACACGGGCGAGAGGCAAGGCTGCACGGCAAAGGTATCGCCCCGCCGCAGGGCGAAGTCGCCGAGGAAGCCGGCGAGCCCCTTGCGCATCACCGGATCGTCCATTGTGTAGCCGCGACACGAGAGTGCGATCAGCGAGTAGACCCACGGGGGCTGGATGCCGCCCCACGAGCCGTCCGCTTCCTGGTGCTCGACGATCCAGCGCTCGCAGGCGGCGAGGGCACGCTTCCGCAGCGGCTTCCAGGGCAGGCGCTCGTGCGCGCGCAGCGCCTTGTCGATGGCGAGGAAGGCGTTGCGCCACGTGAACGGCTGGCGGTCGTGGCGGAAGCGGATGGTGCGACGGTGCGCAGGGTTGAGGTAGAGCTCATCGACGGCGGCGCTCGCGGGGATGGCCACGACCGGACGGTAGGCCCACACCACGAGGATGGCCACGATCGTGGCGCGCGCCCACGAGGCGAAGGCGTAGATGTTGAGGGGTGAGGAAGGGGGCAACAGGATCGCCTCAGGCGGCATCGCGGGCAGCGCCGCCCACTCGAACTGCCCGAAGAGCGCCAGCCACAGCCTGGTGAAGATGCGTGCTGCCCCCACCCCACCGCTGGCGCGCACGAACTCGCACGCGCGGCGCATCTCCTTCCTCTGCGGGTCGAGACCTGCGAGCTTGAGGGCGAAGTACGCCTCCGTCGTGACGCTCACGTCGCCGGGGCCACCCCAGTACACCGGCCAGGAGCCGTCTTCGCCCTGCAGCTCCAGCAGGTAGCGCACGATGCCCTGCTCGCGCTCGCGCTCGTTCGTGCCGAGGAAGCGTTCAAGCAGGAGGTGCTCGGCGGCCATCGTCGCGTTGGATTCGAGCTCGGCCCACCAGTAGCCCTCCTCCGCCTGCAGCGAGAGCAGCCGTGCGACGCCGCGATCGAGGCAGGCGTCAAGCCCCTCGGGGGAGGTGCCGCCTGCGCTCGCAGGGTCTTCCCGGACGGAGCGCACGGGCGCGGTCATCGCACCTCCGTGAGCGCAACCAGGCGCGCCTCCACCTCGTCGATGGAGCGATCCGGGGTGGAGGCGCCGGCGGTGAGCCCGATGCGCTCCACGCCCGCGAACCACGCGGCCTCGAGCTCGTGCGCGCTTTCGACGTGGTGGGTCCTGGCACCTTCGCCCTCACAGACCTCACGCAGGTGCCGCGTGTTCGCGCTCTTGCGCCCACCGACCACCACCATCACGTCGACGCGGTGGGCAAGCTCGGCGGCAGCCACCTGCTGGCCGGTGGTGGCGTGGCAGAGGGTGTTGACCACGTGCATCTCGAAGTTCGCCTCGCGCTGCAGCAGCATCAGGTTCGCGACGAAGCGGGCGAATTCCTCCATCTTGTGCGTCGTCTGCGCCATCACTCCGATCTTGCTGGGGAAGCCTCCGGGGAAGGTGTCGACGACATGGCGGAGGTGGTCGAGGTCCACGTGCTCGACGACGGTCACCTGCGAGCGCCCGCGCGAATCGAGCGTCCAGCCGGTGATGCCCCGCACTTCCTTGTGGCCGGGGTCGCCGAAGATGAGCACGTGCCAGTTCTCGCGGACGAACTTCTGGGCGAAGCGCTGGGCGCGCGTGACCACCGGACAGGTGGTGTCGACGACCTCGAGCCCGGCGCGTTCGAGGTCGAGCATGACGCGCTGGCCGACGCCGTGGGCGGTGATGGCGATGCGGCCCGTGCCCACACGGCCGGCGGTGATGGCACCGAAGTCCCCATCCACCTCGTCGGGCCCGGGGAGCTGGCGGACGCCCGCACGTTCGAGCTGCTCGACAACGTGAGGATTATGTACGATCTCGCCAGCGCTGGCGATGGGGTGATCGGGCGTCGCTTCGTCCTCCATGATCTGGACAGCGCGGCGCACCCCCATACAGAAGCCCATCTCGCTGGCGCGGATAATCTCAACCATGCCGGACCTCCCCGGGTCGGGCGGCGAAAGTAAAGCCTTGGTAAAGTATACGCGCGAATCGCGCGGGGTGCTCGCCTAGCGCAGCTTCACCGCCGTGCCGTATACGAGGATTTCGGCGGCGCCCTGCATCACCGCCGCCGTGGAGAGCCGCAGCGCCACGATCGCGTCGGCTCCCAGCGCCCCGGCCTCGGTATCAAGTCGCGCGAGCGCTTCCTCGCGCGATTCCACCAGCAGCTGCCGGTAGGCACCGATCTGCCCGCCCGTGATGTTCTTCAGTGAGGCGAGGATATCGCGCCCGATGTTCCGCGCGCGCACTGAATTCGCCGTGACCAAGCCGAGTGTCTCCGCGATCTCGCGCCCCGGGATCGTGTCCGATGTGGTCATGAGCATGGTCCGCCTCCGCGCGTTCTTGCCGCCGTGTGCGGGATGATACACAAACGGGTGCGCCGCAGCCGCGCGCCTGCTAGCGGGCGGGGCCGATCGCGTCGAGCCCCGCGCCATCGAGGAGATCGATACCCTGCAGGAACAGGTCGACCGCTTCGCGGAAGCGCTCGGGCAGGATCGAGAGCACGAAGGGCGTGCCGTCGAGCAACCTCGTCGCCAGGGGCGATTCATCGATCTCCTGGCGCAGGTCAGGCATCGGGAAGATGACGAGCGCGATGAGCAGCACCTGGCAGAGCAGCACGCCCTGGAGCAGGCCGAAGGCAGCGCCCGCGATCCGGTCCGCGCCGCCAAGATTGAGCATATCTACGCTTCGCCGCAGCAGATAGCCCAGCAGCTGTCCGCCCACGATCACACCCACGAGGAGCGCCAGGAAGGAGAGCAGCCCTGCCCCCAGGCTGCTGTCCACGATGGGTTCGAGCTTGGGCGTCATGTCATCGTAGAAGACACCCGCCACGGGCACGGCCAGGATGAGCGCCGCCAGCCCCACGAGTTCGCGCAGGAAGCCGCGCCGGAAGGCCCGCCATGTGAGCAGCGCCACAAGCACGACGATGACTACAGAGACCCAGTCCACGCCTGCCAATGCTACGGGAGCGCCGCTTGCGCGGCGTGCCGTCCCGGGCCCCTGCTACGGGTACAATGCGCGGGTGCGCGACGATCTGCTGGATCTGCTCGCCTGCCCCCTCTGCAAGGGCAAACTGACCCTGACCGTGTTGCGGCAGGAGGGCCCCGAAATCCTCGAGGGCGCGCTCGCCTGCGCGGTCTGCGACGAGCGTTACCCTATCGAGGACGGCATCCCCAACCTGTTGCCCCCGGAGCTGCGCGAGGCATGAACGCGCCCGATGCGGCGCCGTCCGCTTCCCCCGCGACGCCCCACTGGACGCAGCTCGCGAACGGGGGCGCGCTGCTGCTGCTCACGGCCATCGCGATCGCCGGGGCGCGCGCCGCCCTCCGCACGAGCTGGCTGCTCGCACCCGCCTCGGTGGCGCTGCTGGCCATCGCCGCGCTCGCTGGATGGGGCGCCACCGTGCAGCTTTCGGGCGGCGCGCACATGGACGACCACCCCTGGGTCTGAACGCGCCGCGCCGCTAGCGAGGCAGGCGCAGGGGCAGGGGCGTGCGCACGTGCCCACCTGTGTCCACGCCCGCAAGGAGCGTGGCGGCACTGCGCTCCAGCACGGGCAGGGGACCGTCCAGCACCTCCGCGAGGGGGAGCAGCACGAAGGCTCGCTGAGCGAGCCGTGGGTGGGGCAGGGCGAGTGCCTCGCTCGCGATCGTGTGCTCGCCGTGGAAGAGCAGGTCGATATCGATGGGGCGGGGCCGCCAGCGCCCCGCGGGCCGCCGCCCGAGGAGGTACTCGACCGCCTTTGCCACGCCCAGAAGATCCTTCGGCTCCAGGGCCGTCTCCACCGCCGCCACCGCGTTCAGGTAGCGGGGCTGGTCGGGCGGAAGCGGCGGCGTCTCCCAGGCGGAGGAGACACGCAGGGCGGGGGCGCCCCGTTCGGCGAGCAGGTCGAGCGCCGCCTGCAGGTTGGCCACGCGATCGCCCAGGTTCGAGCCGATCGCGAGGATCGCCTCGCTCACGGGGCGCGCCACCTTCCCCGGCAGATCGCGTCCGCCACGGCCGCAACCTTGCGCATCACCGCCACATCGTGCACCCGCACGATGTCGACGCCCTCTGCGATGGCGATGGCAACGGCCGCGGCCGTGCCTTCGAGCCGATCGCCCACGGGCGCATCGAGCACGAGCCCGAGCGTCGACTTGCGCGAGGATCCCAGCAGGAGAGGCGGCCCCTCCGTGGTGAGCTCGCCGAGGCGGCGTATCAGCTCAAGGTTCTCCTCCGGCGTCCAGCCGAAGCCGAAGCCGGGATCGAGGATGACGCGCTCGCGGGCGATGCCTGCCTGCATGGCGATGCGCAGGCTCTCGCGCCAGCCCGCGCGCACGTTCGCGATCACGTCTCCCCGTCCGCGCCCGCGCTGGTTATGCATCGCCACCAGTGCGGCGCCGTGCCCGGCTACCACCTCCGCCATGCGCGTGTCGCCGCGCAGGCCGTGAATGTCGTTCACGAGGCTGGCGCCCTCAGCGAGGGCGGCCGCCGCCACCTCCGCGTGCTGCGTGTCGATGGAGACAGGCAGATCGGTCGCGTCGTGGATGGCGGCGATCGCGGGCAGCACGCGGC
This sequence comes from Tepidiformaceae bacterium, assembly GCA_963422605.2. Lineage (GTDB taxonomy): Bacteria > Chloroflexota > Dehalococcoidia > Tepidiformales > Tepidiformaceae > UBA2991. The sequence goes on along the minus strand of CAXXUF010000002.1, from coordinate 1,235,405 downwards.
CGGCTTCGTCCGCGGGCGTGACGGGGAGGGCGTCCGGACGCGTCGATTCCCCGCCCACATCGAGGAGGTCCGCCCCGGCGTCCGCGAACTCTTTCGCCAGGGCGGCGGCCGCAGCGGCGTCGCCCCCGAGCCCGTCGCCGCTGAACGAGTCCGGCGTGACGTTCACGATCGCCATCAGGTAGGTGCGCTCGCCCCACGCGAACGTGCGCCCGCGCAGGATGAGCGCAGGCTCGGAGCAGGCGCGGGCGGCAGGACTCACGGAGGCGGAGATGGCGGTCCTCCCGCTACGGCGCGATCGCGTACTCCTGCTCCGTGGCACCGCCCTCCTCAATGTGGAAGACGCGCGCATCGGGGTGGTCGCGCTCGGCGACGCTGACGACGATGTGGACGTACGGCGGCCCGAAGAAGGCGCTCATCATGCGGATATCGGTCGGGCTGGGGCGGGCGGGGCTGCCCGTGTGCGAGTGGTAGAAGCCCGCGAGCGTCTCGCCCGCGGCGGCGAGCGCCTCCTCGATGCGGCGCTGCTCGCGGTGATCGATGCTGAAGCGGTAGGGGCTGGCCTCGGCGTTGACGGCACGGTAGAGCGTGGCGATGCGGCCCTCGTGCGCGCCGATCATGCCACAGCACTCGTTGGGCGCCTCTTCGAGGGCGTGCGCGATCATCGCGTCGAGGTGCTCCTGGCGGAGGGTGACGGCGGGCGCCAGACGGGCATGCATCAGCCGCTGGCCCCAATCTCGGCGCGCTCCTTCGCACGCCGCTGCGCCAGTTGGGCTGCTTGCCGGTCCCGCATCCAGCCCGCCTCGCGGTTCTCCCCCAGCAGGCCTGAAAGCGTCAGACAGGCGCGTTTGCGGCGATCAAGCGTAATCGGCGGGCTCGGCTCACCGGTAAAGGTTTCGTTGGCGGCGAAGGGCGGGTCGATGGCGATGAGGTCGATGCACTCGCTGTTGAGCGCTTCCAGGAAGCGAAGGTTGTCCATGATGGCGAGCGTGCGGTTCACGACGTTCGGCTCAGGCACCGGCAGAGAGCCCTCCGATGGACAGTCTAGCGGCAACCAGCGCATTACGCCGAAGCGCTGGCCTCTACCGGGCGTAGCCTTCCGCGCGCAGCCGCCGCCAGACCTCACCGCTCGCGGTGTAGCGCTCCATCAGGTAAGGATAGACGGACTTCACCGAGAAGAGCGCTTCCATGCACTGCTGTGCGAGGTAGCGGTCGAGCACGACCGGATGCGCGTCCGGCTCGACCACGTCGATCGCCAGCCCCGCCTCGTAGCCGCCCGCCGCCGCGGGCACGCCCGGCGCCTGCTCGGCGAGGACGCCCGCCTCCGCGAGCGAGGCGATCGCCGCGCGCAGGCGGTCACGGAATGCGCGCGTCACACGCGCGCCCTGCAGGTGACGTTCGGCCGTGCCTTCGAGCAGTCCGAGCACGCGCGCGGTCACGCGATCGACACGAAAAGCGTCGTCGCCGGCGGCACGGGCGGGAGGGAGGCCCACGCAGAGCACACCCAGGAGCGCGCGTTCGATCGCCGCAAGGCTCTCGGGGCTGCGCGCGGGTGCGGGCTCGCTCATCGCGGTGTGATCGTAGCAGGGCGTCCCGCCTCTTCCGGGCGCTGTGCGCGTGCTACGATCCGGCGATCCCCGCGCGGGGATCGCTCATGGAAGCGACAGAAGTCACGGTTCGCGTACCCGCCACAAGCGCCAACATCGGCACGGGCTTCGACTGCCTCGGCCTCGCGCTCGACCTCTTTGCCTCCATCACGGTGAGCATAAGCGAGGCCGAGCAGGCACCGCCGGACAACGTTGGCGAGAAGATGGTGATCTCCGCCGCGCGTGCTGTCTACGAGCGCACCGGGCGCTCGCAGCCGGTGGGGCTGGCGGCGCGCTACACGGTTGCGATCCCGCTCGGGCGCGGGCTCGGAGCGAGCGCCGTCGCGCGCGTGGCCGGCATTCTCGCTGCCAACGAGCACGAGGGACGCCCCCTCGACGAAGACGCCTGCCTCAGCCTCGCGTGCGATCTGGAGGGCCACGCCGACAACGCCTGTCCCGCGCTCTTCGGGGGGGTACAGGTCTGCGTGCCCGCCGGGGAGGGCTTCTCACGCGTCCGCTGCCGCTACCCGGGCGATCTCCAGATCGCTCTCCTCATCCCCGACCACCCGATGCCCACGCGGGAGGCGCGACGGCTGCTCCCCGTGGGCTACAGCCGCGAGGACGCGGTCCACACCAGCAGCCGCCTGGGGCTGCTGGTCGCGGCGCTCGCCGCAGGGCGCACGGACCTGCTCGATGAGGCGACGCAGGACCGCTTCCACCAGCCCCAGCGGGCTGCCCTCTTCCCGCCGCTCTACGACGTATTCGCGGCGGCGAAGGGAGCGGGCGCGTACGCGGCCTGGCTGAGCGGCGCGGGCAGCAGCGTAGCCGCGTTCGCCCCGGCGGAGGCGAGCCGCGGCGTGGCCGGCGCCATGCTGGCCACGCTCGAACGTGCGGGGATGACGGGCCGCACGCTCGTCACCCGCATCGCGGCGAGCGGCGCCGAGGTGGCCAGGGTCGAGATGCTCGGCGGCTGAGCCTGCTACCCGGCCGCTCAGTCGAGACGGAACGGCGGGTAGCAGTCGTGGAGCAGGAGCAGGTACGCCTCCACGCGCAGCGACCAGCGCACCACTCCCGCGCTGAAGCCGTAGAGGGGCCGCGGGTAGCGCCCGAACAGAACCACTGCGAGCCAGCCCGCGACGCCCACGGGGGCAAGGACAGCGTTCAGGGCGGCCAGCGCGACAGCGTGGGGGAGGAGCAGGGGCAGGCGCAGCGCCACCGCGAGCCGGGCACGCTGCGGCGGTGGCGCTGCGAGCGCGAGGCGAGCGGGGTAGTCGCCGTAGCCGAAGGGCGGGAACTCGTCGCGGAGAAGGGCCGCGTAGGTGACCGCCTTCATGCGCCAGCGCAGGAAGAAGATCGCGAACTCGCGCAGATCGCGGGGCTGCCGCCCACGCGCCACGATCGCGAGCCACGAGGCGACCGTAGCCACGGCGGCGAGCACGCCAAAGGCGCCGATCGCGAGCGGCAACGTCAGGGGCGCTAATCCGGCGGCGATCAGCAGGGGCGCCAGCACTACTCCCAGCAGTGAAGGGCCGCCCGTGAACAGGAGGTGCGGGAGCGCCAGGAGGGGGCGCAGGGCCCCCGAGAGCCGCGGCCGCCCCGTATACGCGGGCTCGACCTCGAAGGAGACCGGATGCGCCGCGCTGCCGCCGCCCCTGCGCACGGCGCCATCGTAGCAGGCGCGGCTGCCACCGCCCCCTTGGAGGTTCGCGTCCGTCGCGGCAGCCTTCTGCGCGCATGAAAGCGCTTTCGCCCACACTGCGGGCCCACCAGCGCGCCCCCGACCGGCGTCCCCACGTCCGCGTGATCGCGCGCGCCGAGCGCTGGGGCGCGGCCCTGCTGCCCTGGCGGCGGCTCTACCGCGGCGATGAGCGCGACTGTCCCCACGCCCTCACGGTCGCCGGGGGCGCGCTCATCCGTGCACGCAACGAGGACGGCGCGCTCGCTGTCTCGCACGTGGCGAACCCCGGCCCCGACTCCGCCTACGGCGCCTGGAGCGAGCTCGGTGTGGCAGAGCCGGGCACAGGCGTGGCCCTCGCCGCGCGCGGCAGCGACGCGCTCCTCGCCTACGTCGCGCCCGGCGGGCGTGAGCTCGCCATACGCGAGAGCGCCGACGGTGGCGCGAGCTGGGCAGCAGAACGGACGCTCGTGCACGAGAGCAGCGCCATCGCCCGGGCAGCGCTCGCCATACGCAGCTCCAACGGAGACGCCTGCGCCTTCTACACGCAGGGCGCGAGCACGTTGAAGCGCCTGCGCCGCAGTGCCGGCCAGTGGCACCGGGCGGGCACGGACTGGACGCGGGGCGGCGACGTCTCGGCCCTCAGCGGCGTGGCCGCCCTGCACGACGGCGCCGACTACCGCCTGATCGTGAGCGGCCGCGCCCGCTCGCCGCGGACGAAGCAGGTCTGGTCCTGCCTCCTGGGCGACGGCGGGTTCCCCGCGGACCTCTGGTCGGGCCTCAACGTCATCGCCGAATCGGATGCGGCGTCGGCGCGCGAGTTCGCGGGACCGGGCGTGGTGCAGACCGGGGGCGTCGATCAACGCGCCTGTTTCGCCGCGCTCGACTCTGGCGGGGAGCCGAGCAGCCGCGTCTATACGAGCTATCCGCCCGCCCTCAGCGGCGGCAATCCGGGGGACTGGTCCGAGCCGGAGCCGCATGAAGCGGACTCCGCCCACGGCCTCGCTGTCGCCGCAGACAGTGCCGCCAACGTCTGGGGCGCGACCCCGAACAGCGTCTGGCGGGCAGGGATCGCGGGCGGCGTCGAGGTGAGCGCGCGCCTCGTCGAGGCATCCTTCCGGCTGGCACCGTTCAGCACACGCGCGCGGCTCACGCTCGACAACGCGGATGGTGCGCTCAACGGGCTGCCGGACGGCGAATTCGCGGGGCTGACGCCGGGGGGCACGGTCGAGATCGCGCCCGGCTACCGGTCGGGCGCGGATGGCGGTGCCGAGTACGGCCTGGCCGTGCACGCCGCCGTCGAGCGGGTCAGGCACGAGGCCGGGGGCGGGAGCGCGCGCGTCGTCGTGGAGTGTTCGGGCCACTGGGAGCGGATCGCCGCCTGGCGCGCGCCGCAGGTATGGCAATCGCCGGCGGGCGGGCTCACGCGCGAGGCGCTCTTCCGGCGGCTCTGCGGCAAGGCGGGCATCCGCGTGAGCGGCGCAGGCTGGTCCGCGAGCAGGCCCGGATTCGCCGTCTCGCCCGGCGAATCCGGGCTCAGTGCCGCTCGCCGCCTCCTGGAGGCCGTCGGCGAGGCCGTCATCCCCGACGGCGACGGGCTCGCCGTCCCGGTCTTCGCGAAGATGAGCGGGGAGGAGTACGGCGAGGGCGGCCACCCGATCACGAGCCTGTCCCTGCACGACGCGGCACCGGCTACGAACTGGGTGCGCGCCCACGGTCCCGACCGCGCCGCCGACGCGCACGACTTCGCCAGCATCTACCGCGACGGCCACCGCCTGCGCCTCGTGCGCAGCGCCGATGCCGCCAGCGACGCGGAGGCGCGCGAGCAGGCCGCAGCGGCGCTCGCGCGGGAGCGGCGGGAGAGGAGCGCGGGGCAGCTGGTTGTGCCCTTCCACGCCGGGCAGGAACTATTCGACGCCATCACCGTCACGGACGAGCGGCTCGGCCTGCAGGCGCGGACGTTCCGCGCCGTCGAGCTGGGGATGGAGTACAGCCGCCGTCCCGGGCACCGCCCGCGCTACGACTCGATCATCGGGCTCGGAGAGCAAGGTGAGCGATGGCGGCGCTGAGGGGTACGCTCGTGCGCTTCGACAGGACCGACTGGATCGCGGTCGTGCGGCTCGACGGCTCCGCGCCCATGGAGCTGGCAGGCGTGGCGGTGAGCCGCGCGCTCACGGCCGCTGAGATGGTCGCCGGTCGCATGGTGCTCGTCGACACGGGCGACCAGGGCGACCCCGCGGACGCCATCCTGACCGCCGTGGTGGCGTGAAGGAGGAGTGACCGTAGCCCGCTGGGAGGGGCGCATGTAGACTGAATTTCCCTTGCCCTCGCTTCTGCCCACACCGAGCCCGCGCGGCGGCGCCCGGTGACCCGTCACACTCCGACCGTCCGCTCGAACCCTGCGCTGACGACCTTCTCTTCGCTCCGGGAGCGGGAGTTCGCCTGGTACTTCGCAGGGAACACCGCCTTCTTCATGGCGATGCAGATGCAGTTCGTGCTGCGCGGCCAGCTCGCGCAGGACCTTGTGGGCACGCCCTCGGCGCTGGGGTTTGTGACGCTGGGGGCGGCCATCCCCATGCTGCTCGTCGCGCCCATCGGCGGGCTCATCGCCGACCGTGTGAACAAGCGAACGCTCCTGATCGTGACACAGGCGGCGGCGGCGCTCGTGAGCCTCGTGACGGCGGTGCTCATCCTTACGGGGCTGATCGCCTATTGGCATCTCTTCATGCTGGCGTTCTCGGCGGGGACGGTGTTCTCGCTGAACATGCCTGCGCGCCAGGCGCTCGTGCCGCAACTCGTGCCCCAACACAAGCTTATGAACGCAGTCTCCTTGCAGATGAGCGGCATGAACCTGACCCGCATCATCGCGCCCGCCATGGCGGGGCTCCTGATCGCGCCGCTGGGTGCGATCGGGCCGCTGGGCGGCGACGGCGTGGGCCTGGTTTACATCCTCACGGTCGCCCTGTTCGTGATCGCCGTCGCCTCGGAGTTCCGCCTGCCTGCCCACGGGATGAAGGCAGAGACGGAGGCGGAGCCGGAGAGCTTCCGCGAAGGTCTCGTGACCGGCTTCCGCTACGTGAGGGGCACGCCCGTGATCGCGATGCTGCTCGTCGCGGGCATGCTGATGCCTTTCTTCGCCTTCCCCGTGCAGATCATGCTTCCCGTCTTCGCCGAGGACGTGTTCGGCAAGGGCGGAGGCCTGGGGTTCGGCCTGCTCATGGCCTCAGGGGGTATCGGCGGGCTGATCGGCACAGTGATCTCAGCCAACCTCGACCGCCGTCCGAATAAGGGGCGCATCATGTTCGCAGGGGCGATCCTGATGGGCGGCTTCCTGATCGCCTTCGGGACCACGAACGTGTTCGTTCTGGGGCTGGTGTTCATGGCCGCCAGTAACATCGGGCAGATGCTGTTCATGTCGTCGAACAACACTGCCATCCAGACGATCGCGCCGGAGGAGCTGCGCGGTCGCGTGATGTCGATCATGATGATGTCCTTCGGCGTCATGCCCATCGGCGTGCTGCCCATCACACTCGCCGCCGACCGCATCGGCGCGCCACTGGCTATCGTCCTCTCATCGCTCGTCATGCTCGCCATCCTCGCCTTCGCCTTCGTGGCCATCCCCCGTTTCCGCAATCTCCGCATCGAGGCGCGGGAGACCGCGGCACTCTCGCCCGTACAGGCGGCAACGCTGGTGGCGGAGGGCAGGATCACGCGCGCGGAGGCCGATCGCCTGACGGGGCGCTTGCGGCGCGCGCCGCTGCCGGAGGGCACGGGCCGCAAGCGTCGCGCGGAGGAACTGTTCGACCTGCCCGAGGGCGCCACGCCTGCGCCCCCAGGGTGACCAGATGACGGTGCTCAGCGTCCTGGATCAATCGCCCATCCGGCGGGGCGGCACAGCAGCGGTGGCGCTCGCGGAGACGGTAGCGCTCGCGCAGGCGGCGGACCGCCTCGGCTACGAGCGCTACTGGGTGGCGGAGCACCACAACACCTCGGCCCTCGCCTCGACGGCCCCCGAGGTGCTCATCGGCCAGATCGCGGCGCGTACGAGCGGCATCCGTGTGGGCTCGGGCGGGGTCATGCTCCCGCACTACAGCGCGCTCAAGGTGGCGGAGGCGTTCCGCCTGCTCGAAACGCTCTACCCGGGGCGGATCGACCTCGGCATCGGGCGCGCGCCCGGCAGCGATGCCCGCACCGCGCGCGCGCTCGCGCCCACGCGCCAGCCCCAGGATCTGGGCCAGTTCCCCGACCAGCTGCTCGACCTCTACGGCTTCCTGGCCGACGACTTCCCGCCCGATCACGAGTTCCACGGCATCACGGCCATGCCCCGCCCACAAACGATGCCCGAGCTCTGGCTGCTGGGTTCGAGTGACGTGAGCGCCGGGTACGCGGCGGAGCTGGGCTGGCCTTTCTGCTACGCGCACTTCATCAATTCGCACCGCGGCGGCACGGCCTTCGAGGCGTACCGGAGGCTCTTCACCCCCTCGCCCGTGGCCGCCACACCCCGCGCCGCGATCGCTGTCTCCGCGCTCGCCGCCGAGACGGAGGCGGAGGCGGAGCGCCTCTCCTGGAGCCGCTGGGGCTGGCGGCTGATGGGCGGCGCGGGCGGGAGCGGCATCCCCTCGCCGGAGGAGGCGCTCGCCTTCACCTACACGGAGCCCGAACACGAGTACCTGGAGCTGCTCAGGCAGCGCTCGATCCAGGGCGACCCGGGGCAGGTGCGCGAGCGGCTCCTGGCGCTGGGAGAACGCTACGGCGTCGACGATTTCGTGATCGTGACGATCACCTACGACTTCGGCGCGCGGCTGCGATCGTACGAGCTGCTCGCGGAGGCGTTCGCGCTCGAACCGCGGGCCTAGCCGCCCACTACCACCATCCACTCGCGGATCTGCCACGAGGGCACGAGGCCGTTGGCCACGTAGGGGTCGGCGGCGACGAATGCCTCGACGCGGGCGCGATCGGCGACGGTGAAGACGAAGGCGGCGCCGTCGAGCGGGTCCGCCCAGGCCCCCGCCAGCAGGAGTTCGCCGCGTTCGTGGTACTCGTGCGCGAGCGCCAGGTGGGCGTCGCGGAAGGGCACGCGCTTCCTGGCGACGCCCTCACTGTAGTCGTAGAGCAGCACGAAGCGGGCCACGCAGCTACTCCCCCCCCACGCGACGGAGGAGCTGGAGGAATTCCGCGTCGCCGTCCAGGAGCGCCAGCCTGGCGTCGCCGGCGGCTTCGCCCGCGTAGCGCGGCTCGAGCTGCAGGGCCTCGCGCAGGTGTTCGAGGGCGCCCGCGCGCTCGCCCAGGGCAGCGGCCGCCTGGGCGGCGCCGTAGCGGGCGGAGGCGTCATCGGGGGCGAGCCGCGCCGCCTCGGTGAAGCTGGCGAGCGCCTCGCGGGGGGCGCTTTGCGCAAGCTGTGCGAGGCCGCGGTTGACGATCACCGTCGCGTCCGCCGGGTTGAGGGCGAGCGCACGTCCGAAGTCGGCCAGCGCCTCTTCGGGCTCGGAACGGTAGAGGCACAGCATGCCGCGGTTGTTGAACGCGTCGGCATCGTCGGGCGTGAGCGCGAGGGTGCGATCGTAGTCCGCGAGCGCCTCGCCGTACTGGCCCAGGCGGGTGTGGGCGTTCGCGCGGTTGTAGTGCGCCGCCGCCAGGCGTGGCGCCGCCGCCAGGCGTGGCGCCTCCGCGAGCGCGCGCCCGTAGCGCTCGATTGCGAGGCTGTACTGCCCCACGTTGAAGTAGACGTTGCCCTCGTCGAGGTAGGACTCGGCCGTGCGCGTGCGGACCGCTGCATCCGTCTCCTCAAGCGGAGGCGGCGCTGCGCGGCGCTGCGTGCAGACGCCGAACGCTCGCCATGCCGCCGCGATCGCGGAGAGGGCGGCAACGGCGGCGAGGAAGGCGCGCGCGCGACCGCTCACGGCGTGTCTGCCTCTCCCGTGGGTTCGCCCGCGGCGCGCTCCAGCAGCACCTCCGTGACCGCCGCGAGCCCGCTACAGGCGTAGATGAGGTGGTCGAGGGGATGCAGTACGAGGGGGCGCTTCTCCTCTTTGCGCGCGGTCACCGGATCCCACGATCCGGTGAGTTCGACGGCTTCGTGGTCCACGCCGAACTCGAGCTCATAGAGCTCGCCGTCCTCGGCCACAACCACGCAGCCGCGCGCGGGATCGCCGGCAGGGCCGGGATCGCACTCGATGGCGTTCGTGAAGAAGGCGTTGGGGAAGGAAGGAAAGGGGCTCAAGGCGGCGCTCGCCTCCTTGAGCAGCATCGCAATCTCGGAGGCCGCGCGCTCCAGCACACGATCGGCCTGCGCCTTGCGCGCCATGCTCTCCCGCTCGTCGCCGTTCATGTCGCTCCGCCGCCCCGTGGCTCCTCCATGCTACCCCCGCGGAGCGCTCCCGCGACAGGCGTAGACTGGCGGCAGGAGCCTCCGCGATGGCGCAACGCCGCCTCAGCCGCGACGATCTCGACTTCGAGACCTGCTGCTACGTCTGCGACGCCGGCAATGCGAGCGGCCTGCATATCTCCTACTTCCTCGACGAGGAGGCGCGCCGCGTCGTCGCCGACTACCGGCCACAACCCACGCATGAGGGCGCGCCCGGCGCCGTCCACGGGGGCGTGCTGGGCGCGGTGCTCGACGACGCGATGGCCTGGGCGGTGAACACGCTGACGGGCTCGTTCGGCCTCACGCGGCGCGCCGAGATCGAGTTCTCCCGCATCGTGCGCGCGGGCAGGCGTTACGCTGTGACGGCGTGGATCGAGGAGACGGGGGAGGGTCGCGCCACCACCGCTGCGGAGATGCGCGACGCGCAGGGGCGCGTCTGCAGCTCGATGCGGGGGCAGTTCGCGCTGATCTCGCGCGAAGAGGCGCGGGCGCTCTTTGCGCGACGCGGCGGAACCCCCGACGAGGGCGGCTGATGCCCGCGCCGCGCATCCTGCTGATCCACGGCTACCTCTCGAGCCCGGCGGCCTGGGCGCCCCTCCAGCGCGAGCTGGGCGGCGAGACGGTGACCTTCGCGCCGTTCCTGCCGGGCTACGGGGGCGAGCCGGACCCCGCTGGCTACACCCTGCCCGCCCTCGCCGGGGCCCTGGAGGAGCTGCTGGACGAGGCGCAGCCGCAGTACCTGCTCGGCCACTCGATGGGGGCCATCCTCGCCCTGGAACTGGCGCGCCGCCATCCCGGGCGCTTCGCGCGCGTGGGGCTCTCCGGCCTGCCCGTGTTCGCCACGATCGAGGAGGGCCGCCGCTTCATCGGCGCGAAGAGCCGCACGCGCGCCCGCTATCTGCGCGATCCCGCCGGGGGGCACGCCTTCTGCGGCCCCCTGCAGCGCACGCGCTACCTGTGGGCGACGGCGGCGCGGCGCTTGCGCGCGGGGTACCCCCTGCCGGTCCTGCTCGACCTCTTCGACCACAGCGCCGCGGCGCACAGAGGGGGGCTGGAGCGCATCGTTTTCGCCGGACACGTGCCCGATCTGGCGGCGCTGGCGCGTACGCCTGTCGCCGTCCTTCACGGCGACGCCGACGGCGTGGCGCCGGTCGCGCCCGTGGCGGCGCTGGCGCGCGCGCACGGCTGGGCGATGCGCATCGCCGGCGGCGCCGCCCACGAGGTCATCTTCGCGCGTCCACGGGGCGTTGCGCGCTGGGTGCGCGAGCACCTGCTCGCACCCGCCGAGCCGTTGCGCTCGCGCTGAGGGAGCGCCTAAGCTCGCAGGCCAACGCTGGCCGAACCGTCGAGGAGGCGCGCCCGTGGAGAACTTCCTGCATATCGCCTCCGTCTGGCTGCACGTCCTCGGCATCGCGTTGTTTGTGGGGCCGCAGTTTTTCCTGGCCTTCGCCTGGGTACCCGCCTCGCGGGGCATCGCCGATCTGCCCACGCGGGTGGTGGCCATGCGCACGATCACCACGCGCTTCGCCTACATCGGCGGCGCGGGGCTGATCCTCATCCTGATCGGGGGTTCCTACCTGATCGCCACGTGGCGCGACTACCACGGCGTGGGCGACGAAGCTGCCTTCTTCGACCTGCGCTACGGACTCATCTTCGTAATCAAGATGGGCATCCTGATGGTGATGCTCTTGCTCGTCGGGCTACATATGTTCGTCACCGGCCCCGCCCAGGTGGACGCGCTCGAGGAGCGTGCGCGCGGGCAGGAAGTGCCAGAGCTCCGCATACGCCGTCTGCGCATCACCTCGATGGCGCTGAGCATCACGGGCCTCGTCCTCACGCTCGTCATCATCGGGCTGGGCGTGAGCCTGGGCGCGGCCGAGTACTCGATCAACCTCGACGGCTGAGCCGGCCGTGGTGGCTCCGTGGAGCGCCGCCCGCGGCTGTGGCACGCTGAGGGCGCGCGGCGCTCCGGACGGGGCGGAGCGGTCGTCAAGGAGGCGCCCTGTGCGCTGGTCCCTCGCCGTCGCGCTCACGCTGGGCATGCTCGCCGCGTGCGGGGGCAGCGCCTCCGACCCAACGCCTCCTGCTACCGAGATGGCGACGCCGGTCCCCACCCCCTCCCCGACGCGTACGCCCGCACCAACCGTGACGGCAACGCCAACGCCGCCGCTCACGCCATCGGGCGACCCCGCCACCGCGGAGGCGCTCGCGGCCAGCGCCGCCTTCTTCCTCTACGAGGCGCGCGCGAACGAGACGCCCGAGGAGCTCGCCGGGTCGCTCGGACCCGCGGGCCTGAGCGGCGGGGAGCTGCGCATGCTCAACGGGCTCGCTGACGCGCCTCTCGCGGAGGGGCAACCCGTCGCCATCCCCAACGCCTACGCCGGGGGGCAGCTTGTCCCCGCTGCGGCGCTGGAGGCGTTGCTGGGCATCGATCGCAAGCGCCCCGGGCTGCGGCTGCTACGTCCCGGCACGAACCTCGTGGACGGGCTCCTCGGGCGGCTCGCGCTCCACCGCGTGCGCCTCTCCCGCCCCGACAGCCCCGGCGGCACGGGCTACCTGCTCATCTTCGCGCAGACCGACCGCCCGCCGCTCAAGGGCGGCGTGCTCGATCCCGATGCGCGCGCGGCGGGGGCTTCCTTCGCGATCGCCGGCGGGAGCCTCGCGGGCGTGCTCGAAGGCGAGAACACCCTCAGCTTCGAGCGCGACGGTGCGCGCTACACCGTCCAGGCGCTCGACCGTGCCGGTCTCCGCGCCGATCAGATTGCCACCCTGCTCGACGAGGGACCGGAGCGGTGAGGGCGCGACGAGATTGACACGCACAGGGGTCGCTGCTTGACTGGTCTCAGCGGCTGCGACGGAGACGAGTAGCTCCCGGGTCTGCGCACAGCGAGCCCCATGTGGTGTGAGGGGGCGTTGCAGGGGGAGCGAACATCCCTCCCGAGCTTCCGGCCGAACGCCGGTCCAGCCGGTCAGTAGACCCGGACGGAACGAGCTCGCTACGGCGGGCTGCCTCCCGTTACCGAGGGCAGGAGCGTGACGGCGCTCCGCAGAGCGTCCGCCTCGTGCGGAAAACAGGGTGGTACCGCGGGCAGATCGCCCGTCCCTGCGGGGGCGGGCGTTTGTGCGACCCCCGAATCATCCCGCGCCGAGGAGGCTGAACCGTGCCGCAGCTCTTCAGACCAGTCGACCCGAACGTGAGCTTTCCCGCGCTCGAAACCGAAATCCTGGGGTTCTGGCGCGAGCGCAACGTCTTCCGCCGCAGCGTCGAGGATCGCCCCGTGGAGAACCTGTTCGTCTTCTACGAAGGCCCGCCGACGGCGAACGGCCGCCCCGGGGTTCACCACATCATGCCCCGCGTGCTCAAGGACCTCTTCGCCCGCTACAAGTCGATGCGCGGCTACCGCGTGCCCCGCAAGGCGGGCTGGGACACGCACGGGCTGCCCGTCGAGATCGAGGTCGAGAAGGAGCTCGGCCTGCGCTCCAGGAGCGAGATCGAGGACTACGGTATAGCCGCCTTCAACGCGAAATGCCGCGAGAGCGTGGGGCGCTACGTGCGCGACTTCGAGGATCTCACCGAGCGCATCGCCTTCTGGGCGGACATGGACAACCCCTACGCGACCTGCGACGACGACTACATCGAGAGCGGCTGGTGGGTCTTCAGGCAGCTCTGGGAGCACGGGCTCGTCTACCGCGACTACCGCAGCACGCCGCACTGCCCGCGCTGCGAGACGAGCCTGAGCGACCACGAGCTCTCGCAGGGCTACCGCGACGACGTGCCCGATCCGAGCATCTTCGTCAAGTTCCGCCTGACGGAGGAGGCGCGCACGCACGCCGGTCTCGACGGCGGCCGCCCCATGAGCGTCGTCGCCTGGACGACCACTCCGTGGACCCTGCCCGGCAACACCGCCCTCGCCGTGAATGAGGATGCCGACTACGGCCTCTATGAGCACGGGGGCGAGCTGCTCGTGCTCGCGGCGGCGCGCGCGGCGTCTGTCCTCGGCGAGGAGTGCGCGGCCCTGCGTACGATCCCCGGCGCGGCCCTGGTCGGGCTCGCCTACGAACCCCTCTACCGCCCCGAGGAGGCGGGCGACACAGTTCGGCGCTTCGACGGCGACGGGCGCCTGCGCGCGCTGGTGGCGGGGGAAAGCACCGCCGGACTGCGTCGTGTGATCGCCGCCGACCACGTCTCCCTCGACGACGGCACAGGCGCCGTCCACATCGCGCCCGCGTTCGGCGGTGAGGACTTCGAGGACGGCAAGCGCCACGGCCTGCTTTTCGCCCAGCCTGTCAACCCGCGCGGCGTCATGGCCGGGGGCCTGCCCGGCGCGGGGCGCTTCGTCAAGGACGCCGACGGCGAGGTGATCGGCGACCTCGAAGCGCGCGGGCTCATGCTGCGAAGCGAGCAGATCCGGCACACCTACCCCTTCTGCTGGCGCTGCGAATCGCCCCTGCTCTACTACGCCAAGCCAAGCTGGTACATCCAGACGACGAAGCAGCGGGGGCGCCTGCTCGCGGGGAACGAGCGCATCAACTGGCAGCCCGCGCACATCCAGCACGGGCGCTTCGGCGACTGGCTGAAGAACAACGTTGACTGGGCCGTGAGCCGCGAGCGCTACTGGGGCACACCGCTGCCCTTCTGGACCTGCGGGACGTGCGAGCGCATCTCCGTCATCGGCTCACGCGTGGAGCTGGCCGAACGCGCGATCGATCGTGCTGCGGCGGAGGCGCTCGAGGACCTCCACCGCCCCTTCATCGACGCCATCGCCCTGCGCTGTGAGGACTGCGCGGGCGAGATGCGGCGCGTGCCGGAGGTGGCAGACGCCTGGTTCGACAGCGGGGCGATGCCCTACGCGCAGTGGCACTACCCCTTCGAGAACGAGGACGAGTTCCAGCGCCAGTTCCCCGCCGACTTCATCTGCGAAGCGATCGACCAGACGCGCGGGTGGTTCTACACCCTCCACGCGGAGGCGGCGCTCCTGAGCGCGGCGGAGGCAGTTCCCGAGGAGATCAGCTACCGCAACGTCATCTGCCACGGCCACATTCTCGACGAGCAGGGGAACAAGATGTCGAAGAGCCGCGGCAACGTGATCGAGCCGTCCGAGCTGCTCGACGAATTCGGGGCCGACGCCGTGCGCTGGTACATCTACGCCTCAGCGCCGGTGGGCGCGTCGCGCCGCTTCAGCGCGCGCCTCGTGAACGAAGGGCTGCGCCGCTTCCAGCTCACCCTCTGGAACGTCTACAGCTTTCTCGTGAGCTACGCGAACCTCGACGGGCTGGACCCCCGCGAGCGCCCCGCGGGCGCGCTTCCGGAGCTGGACCGCTGGCTGCTCAGCGAGCTGAACGTGCTCATCGAGCGGGTCACCGCCGCCCTCGACGAGTACGACCCCGCACCCGCAGCGCGGGCGCTCGAACGCTTCGTCGACGACCTCTCGAACTGGTATGTGCGCCGCTCCCGCCGCCGCTTCTGGCGGGGCGTCTCGGAGGCGGAGGGGGACGACAAGCGGAGCGCATACTTCACGCTGCATACGGCGCTGGTCACGCTGGCGCGGCTGCTCGCGCCCTTCACACCCTTCCTCTCGGAGGAGCTCTGGCGGAACCTCGTGCGCTCACTCGACGGCGCGGCCCCGGAGAGTGTGCATCTGGCGAACTGGCCGGAGCCGGTCCCCCTCGATGCGACGGGCGGGACGTTCGTCGACGAATCCCTCAACGCCGAGACGCAGCTGCTGAAGCGTGTCGCCTCGCTGGGGCGGGCGGCGCGGGCGAAGGCCGCGATCAAGGTGCGCCAGCCGCTTGCGGAGGTGCTGGTGAAGCCACGCTCGCCTGCCGAGGGCGCGGCGCTCACCCGCAACAAGGCGCTCCTGCTGGAAGAGCTGAACGTGAAGGCGCTGACCCTGCTGGAGGACGAGTCCGCCGCCATCAGCTTCGCGGTCAAGCCGAACCTGCCCGTCCTCGGGCCGCGCCTGGGGCGCGAGCTGGGGGCGGTACGCGCCGCCCTCGCCGCGCGCGACGGGGGGGAGGTGGCCGCCGCCGTGCGCGCAGGCCGGCCGCTGACGGTCGCGGGCCACAAGCTCGCCCCTGATGATCTCCTCGTCGAGCTGCGCGAGCGCGAGGGCTTCGCGGTAGTGAGCGAGGCGGGCTACACCGTTGCCGTGGCGACGGCGATCACGCCCGCGCTCGCGGATGAGGGCCTGGCGCGTGAGCTCGTGCGGCGTATCCAGGACCTGCGCCGCGAGGCGGGCTTCGATCTAAGCGACCGCATCACGACTTGGTACGGAGGGGGCGAGGCGGTACCGCGGGCCGTAGCCGCGCACGCTGCCTACATCGAGGCGGAGACGCTCTCAGTCGAGCTGATCGCGGGCGCTCCCGCGGAGGACGCGCAGGAAGCCGCGTTCACGCTCGCGGGCGCCCCCGTGGTCGCGGGTGTGCGGCGGAGGACGCCATGACGGCGCCGCCCCGCGCGATTCTCTTCGACCTGGACGACACGCTGCTGGACTGGTCCAGCGCGGTCCACACTTCGTGGGAGGCGGTCCTGGCGGAGGCCGCGCCTCGCCTCGGGGGCGACGCCGGCAGCCTGCGCCAGGCCATCCAGCGCGAGGGGGCGCTCTTCTGGGCAGACGAGGCGGCGGTGGCGCACTACCGCGTGCGTCCGCTCGATTCTCGCCGAGCGATCGTGCGCCTCGCCCTCCTCTCGGAAGGGCTCGACGAGGCGGCGGTGGACGAGCTTGCACGCCGCTCGCTGGGCGAGCTGCAGGACCGCATCGCCCCCTTCGCGGACTCCATCGAGACGCTGGACACATTGCGTGCGCAAGGCTACCGGCTGGCGCTGGTCACGAACGGTGCGGCGGAGACGCAGCGCACCAAGATCGAACGCTGGGGACTGGAGGAGCGCTTCGAGGCGATCGTGATCGAGGGAGAGTTCGGGCAGGGGAAGCCCGACCCTGCGGTCTTCGCGCACGCCCTCGCGGGCGCGAAGGCCGCTCCTGAGGAAGCCTGGATGGTGGGCGACAACCTCTACGCCGACATCGGCGGCGCGCAGGCGGCGGGCGTGCACAGCGTCTGGATTCACCGCGAGCGGCTCCAGTTTCCGGAGAACCCGCCTGCGCGCCCGCAGCGCCGCATCGGCCACCTCACGGAGCTGCGCGCGGCGCTCGAAGGGGCAGACTGACCGCGGGCGGCCCGAACTGGCCAGCACAACGCGCGAGGGCAGCAACAGCGTCCCGGAATGCGCCGCCGGCGAGCACCCGCCGGGCGCCCGCGGTCAGGGAGCGATTCAGCGCGAAGTTCACGCGTGTCCCGGGCCGCAACGTGCGGCGCGCTGTCGCGATGGCGGTTCCGCGGCCGACGAGGTCAGCAGCCCAGGCAAGCGCGCAGAACTCGTCGTGGAGCTCCCGGGTTCGCTCCCGCGGCTCAGGCAGTTCGGCCAGACGCGCCCGCCACGATCCAGCGATCGCGCCCCCGGTGCGCCCAGCGCTTCGAAGCGCTTCCACGAAGCGCGCGAGCGTGAACGGCCCTGCCCCGCTCGAACGCCCACAGGCGCGCTGGTCGCAGCGATGCACGGTGCAGCGCCCCTCCACGAGGCTGCCCAGGCCGTCCCGGATGCCGGAACCGCTGTGGCAGCGCGCGAGCAGCGGTCCCACGCCCGTGGTCACGGTCCAGAGCGAAGCGTCCGCAGCGGGGACGAACTCGCCGGTCATCGGGGCTACGGTTCGAGGACGATCTTGCCGAAGTTGGCGTTCGCTTCCATGCGCGCCTGCGCGGCGGCGGCCTCGCGCAGCGGGTAGACGCTGTCGACGACGACCTTGACGCGAGCCGAGGCGAGGTGGGGCAGCACACTCTTCTCGAAGGCGCGGGTCGCCTGCGCCTTCTGTTCGAGGGGGCGGGCGCGGAGGGTGGTGCCGCGCACCTGCAGCCGCTTCATGAGCAGGGGGCCGAGGCTCGCCCCCGCTACGGCGCCGCCGCCCATGAGGCCGACCAGTACCATGCGCCCCTGCCGCGCGAGGACGCGCAGGTTGCGCTCCCAGTAGTCCGCACCGATCACGTCGAGGACGACGTCGACGCCCTCGCCGCCGGTCGCGTCCAGCACAGCTTCGGTGAAGTCCGCCTCGCGGTAGTTCACGCCCACGTCGAGGCCGAGGGCGGCGGCGCGTTCGAGCTTCTCCGCACTGCCCGCGGTACCGAGCGTCTGCGCGGCGCCCATCAGCTTCGCGATCTGGATGGCGGCCACGCCCACGCCCGAGCCGGCGGCGTGGACGAGCACGCGTTCGCCCGACTGGAGGCCGCACTGCAGAAGCGCATCGTGGGCGGTGATAAACACCTCGGGCGTGGCTCCCGCCTCCCGCCAGCCGAGCGCATCGGGAACTCTCACGGCAAGGCGGTGGTGCACGCTCACGCGCTCGGCGTAGCCGCCGCCCGCGAGCAGGCCCATCACACGGTCGCCGGGGGCGAAGCCTTCGACGCGGGCGCCCGCTTCCAGCACTTCGCCGGCGAACTCCAGACCGGGGATCTCGAACTCGGGCCTGGGACCGGGCTGGGGGTAGCCGCCCAGGCGCTGGAGGAGGTCGGCGCGGTTGAGGGCGCAGGCGCGCACCGCCACGAGCAGGTCGTCGGGGCCCGACAGGGGCTCGGGGACGTCGCGCCAGGCGAGGGCGCCCTCCGTGCCCGGCCGTTCGATGACGATTGCCTTCACACCGCGCTCGCTACGCGGGCTCGTCCGCGTCCGGCGGCATGGCCATGCCGAGGGTGTTGAAGCCACCATCGACGTAGAGGACCTGTCCGCTTATGTTCGCGCCCGCGTCGCTGGCGAGGAAGGCAGCAGCGGCGCCTACGTCTGCGATCGAGATCTGGCGGCGCAGGGGCGTCACCTGCGGGAACACCTTGTAGAGGCTGCGGAACTCGCCGACGCCCGCCGCCGCGAGCGTGCGCACGGGGCCGGCGCTGATCGCGTTCACGCGCACGCCCCGGGGCCCTACATCTGAGGCGAGGTAGCGCACGGCCGATTCCAGGGCTGCCTTGGCTACGCCCATCACGTTGTAGCTCGGCATCATCTTCTGCGAACCGTGATAGCTGAGGGTGACGACGCTACCGCCGTGCGGCATCAGGGGCAGGGCCGCGCGCGTCATCGCCACGAGCGAGTAGACGGAGACTTCGTGGGCGAAGAGGAAGCCGTCGCGGCTGGTCTCGATGAAGGGGCGGCCCAGATCTTCGCGCTTCGCCCCGACCACCCCGTGTGCGAGCGCGTCGATGGTGCCGTAGCGCTCGACCAGCTTGTCGAAGAGCGTGGCGATCTCCTCGTCGCTGGTCGCATCGCAGGGCTCGACGAAGTCGCAGCCGATGCTCTCGGCGAGGGGGCGCACGCGCTTCTCCATCGCGGGGCCGTAGGAGAGCGCGACGCGAGCGCCCGCCTCATGCATCGCCCGGGCTATGCCCCACGAGATCGAGCGCTCGTTGGAGACGCCGCAGACGAGAGCGGTCTTGCCCTCCATACCAGACACAGGGGCGAGCCTACAGCCTCGGCGGAACCGGCGGCAAACGCGGGCGCTACGCCACGCGCCGCCGTCATCGTACGATGGCGTGCATGGACCTCTCGCCCGTCGTGGCCCTGCTCGCCATCACGATCGACATCGACCCCAACATAGGCGCGTTCTTTGGGCTGACGCTCTCCTGGCACGGCGTCTTCACGGCGATCGGCATCGTCTGCGGCGTCAGCCTCGCGGTGTACCTCGCCAAGGTGGATGGTATCCCCTCGGACGTGGGGCAGGAGATCGCGCTCGTGGCCGTACCTTCGGCTATCGTGGGGGCGCGGCTCTTCTTCGTCTTCGAGCACTGGGGACAGTTCGAGAACGACCTCGCGGGCATCGTCGTGGACATCACAGAGGGGGGCATCACGCTCTACGGCGGGCTCATCGGGGGCGTGATCGGGGGCGTGATCTATAGCCTCTTCCGGCGCCTGCCGATCGCCATCGGGCTCGACGCCGCTGCCCCCGGGATGATCCTGGGCCAGGGCATCGGGCGCATCGGCGACCTCATCAACGGTGAGCACCTGGCGACGGCGAGCGACCTGCCCTGGGCCTTTGTCTATGCCCACCCGAACACGCTGGGCGAGCTGGGGCGCGCCGTCCACCCCACGGCGGGCGGCTACGAGCTGCTCGGCGACTTCGTCATCCTCGCGCTGCTGCTGTTCGTGGCGCGGCGTTTCATCAAGGTGCCGGGCTGGACCTTCTGCCTGTATGCCGTCCTCTATTCGGTGATGCGCTTCGGCCTCTCCGAGTTTCGCTTCGACGAGCAGACCATCGAGGGCGTGCCCGTGCCCCAGATCGTCGCACCGGTCGTCACCGGGCTCGCCGTCATCCTCGCGGGCGTGCTGCGGCGCTTCCCGGGCCCAATCACGCACGAGTGGGAAGACCGCATCTTCGGCACACCCGCAGACGGCGACAGCGGCGACACGCCCGCGCCCACACGCGCATGAGCGCGGCTCCCCGCGTCACCCTCTACACGCGCGCCGGCTGCCATCTCTGTGACGAGGCGCAGGCGCTCCTCGAAACCCTCGGCGGACGCCTCGGCTTCACGCCGCAGGCCATCGATGTCGATGGCGACGCGGGCCTGCGCGAACGGTACGGCGAGGCCGTGCCCGTGGTGGCGATCGACGGAGCGGAGATCGTGCGTGCGCCCATCAGGGCAGCCGCGCTCGAGGCTCGCCTGCGCGAGCGCTACCGGTAGAGCCCGCGCTCGCGGATGTACGCCTCGACGGCGGCGGGTACGAGGTAACGCACGGACTTGCCCGCGTGCACCTGTTCGCGCACCAGCGTCGAGCTGATCGCGAGCGGCGGCATCTCCACCACCAGCGGCGGCGCGCTCGCCGACATGCCCGCCTGCGACGCCAGCGAGGCGCTCTCACCAGCGCCCGCGCCCTTCGGCGCGACGGCGAGGCGGGCGAGGACAGCGATCGCCTCCGGCTCGCGCCAGGCGGGCATGTCGGCGAGCGCGTCGCTGCCGAGGATGAGCACGATCACTTCCGCGCCCTCAGCGCGCAGCTCACGCAGGGTGTCGATGGTGTAGGTGGGGCCCGGGCGCTCGAACTCGCGCGCATCCACGCAGAAGGAAGGGTTGCCCTCGACGGCCAGCCGCGTCATCGTGAGCCGGTCCGCTGCGGGCGTCACGCCCCGCGCGGCCTTGCGCCAGGGGTCGCCCGCAGGCAGGAAGCGCACCTGGTCGAGTCCGAACTGTTCGCGGGCGCACTCGCCCAGCACGAGATGGCCCAGATGGGGCGGGTCGAAGGTGCCACCGAGCAGGCCGAGGGGCATGGGGCGAGTCTAGCCGATCGGCGCGTTAGCACTCTCCCGATGGGAGTGCTAACATGGGGTCTCGGCTTCCGATGGCATTGTCAGAGCGAAGGGCCAAACTCCTCGCCCTCATCGTCGAGGACTACGTCGACAGCGCACAGCCTGTGGGCTCCGTGGCGCTTGTCGCACGGCACGATCTCGATCTTTCGAGCGCCACCGTGCGCAGCGAGATGGCCGCCCTGGAGGAGGAGGGGCTGGTCACCCATCCCCACACCTCCGCCGGGCGCGTGCCCAGCAATCTCGGCTACCGCACCTACGTCGGCTCGCTCATGGGCGAACGCCGCCTGAGCAGCGAGGAAGAGCTCACCATCCTCCACCAGTTCCACCAGAGCGCCGTCAACCTCGAACGCTGGGTTGCCCTCTCGGCGAGCGTGCTCGCCAACGCACTGCACACGGCCGCCATCGCGACGACCCCCCACCTCGTGGAGGTGCGCCTGAAGCAGCTCCAGCTCGTCGCGCTCACGGAGGAGCGCGCACTTCTCATCACCGTCATGAACGACGCCGCCGTGCGCCAGTCCACGCTCGAATTCGGCGCCGCCGTCACGCAGGAGCAGCTCACGCGGCTCGCCGGCCGCCTGAACGAGAGCCTCGCCGGGCGCACGGCCACCGAGATCGCAGCGCGCATGCCGGGCGAAGGGCCCGACGCCGCCAGCGAGACGGCCGCCAGCGAGATACTGGTCCGCGACCAGGTCGTCGAGCTGCTACGCAACGAAGCGGACGCCACCAGCGAGACGCCCGTGGTGGAGGGCGTCCGCGAGCTGCTGCGCCAGCCCGAGTATGAGGGCGACAGCGACCGCCTGCTCGATACCCTCGAAGCGGTCGAGCGCTCGCGCCTGCAGCGCGCCATCCCCGCACGCTCCCTCGCCAACGGGGGCGTGGCCATCGTCATCGGTGACGAGAACCCCGCCGAGCCCTACCGCGAGATGAGCTTCGTGCTGACCCGCTACGGCCCCCCCAGCGGCGCCGGCGGCCTCATCGGGCTACTCGGCCCCACGCGCCTCGATTACCCCGACGCGGTCGCCCACGTGCGCTATGTGAGCGACGTCCTCACCGAGCTCATGCGCCGCTTCTACGGCGACACGAGCCCCACTGGCGTCCTGTCCGCGGAGGAGCGATGAGCGACCGCAACGTCGACGGCGACCGCCCGGGGCCCATCGACCGGCGCGCGGCGGCGGGCATGGCCGGGGAGCGCGGAGAGCCGCGCGCGCCCGAAGGCGAGGCCGCTGCCGAAGCGCTGCCGCGCACTGATGATCTGCCGCCCGCCGATGATCTGCGCGAGCAGCTCGCCGCCGCGCGGGCAGATGCCGAGCGCCTGGAGGCGAACTGGAAGCGCGCAGCCGCCGACCTCGCCAACTACCGGCGCCGCGTGGAGCAGGAGCGCTCCGGGCAGGCGCGGCTCGCCAGCGCCGCGCTCGTGATCAACCTGCTGCCCGTGCACGACGACTTCGGGCGCGCCGTGAAGACGCTGGAGGGCGCGCTGGCGGACGAGAGCTGGGTGCGGGGCGTGCTCGCCATCCAGCGCAAGCTCGCCGCCCTGCTCGAAAGCATGGGCGTCGAAGCGGTGCCCGCCGAGGGCGAGCCCTTCGATCCGACCCGCCACGAGGCTGTTGGCCGCGCGCCCGGCCCCGAGAACGTCTGCCTGCAGGTTGTCCAGCAGGGTTACACCCTCAACGGCGCAGTCATCCGCCCGGCCCAGGTGGTCGTGGGCGACGGGGCCGAAGCGACCGGCAGCGAGAACGAGGGCGCCTAGCCGCCCCGCACATACCACAGCCGCAAGGAGAAGAGCATGCCGAAAGTCCTGGGAATCGATCTCGGAACGACGAACAGTGCCATGGCCGTGATGGAGGGGGGCGAGCCCACCGTGGTGCCCAACGCCGAAGGGGCGCGCACTACCCCCTCGGTCGTAGCCATCACGAAGTCGGGCGAGCGGCTGGTGGGGCAGGTGGCCAAGCGCCAGGCGATCACCAATCCCCAGAACACGGTCTACAGCATCAAGCGCTTCATGGGGCGCAAGCACGCCGACCCCGAGGTCCAGCGGAGCGTGGGCACGATGCCCTACATCACTGCCACCGCCGCCAACGGCGACGTGCGCGTGACGATGGGCGAGGGGCAGCACAGCCCGCCCGAAATCAGCGCGATGATCCTGCAGAAGCTGAAGGCCGACGCGGAGGCGTACCTGGGCGAGCCCGTCACCGAGGCCGTCATCACGGTCCCGGCCTACTTCAACGACGCCCAGCGGCAGGCCACCACGGACGCGGGCAAGATCGCCGGGCTCAACGTGCTCCGCATCATCAACGAGCCCACCGCTGCCTCTCTCGCCTACGGCCTCGACAAGAAGGCTGAGGAGGTCATCGCCGTCTACGACCTCGGCGGCGGCACCTTCGACATCTCGATCCTCGAGATCGGTGACGGCACCTTCCAGGTGCTGAGCACGAACGGCAACACGCATCTGGGCGGCGATGACTTCGACGAGCGCGTCATCAACTGGCTCATCGACGAGTTCCGGCAGGCGGAAGGCATCGACCTGCGCCAGGACCGGCAGGCGCTCCAGCGCCTCAAGGCGGAGGCGGAGAAGGCGAAGATCGAGCTCTCCAGCGCGCAGCAGTCGGAGATCAACCTGCCCTTCATCACCGCCGATGCGAGCGGCCCCAGGCACCTCAACCTGAGCCTCAGCCGCGCAAAGCTCGAGCAGCTCGTGGGCGATCTCCTGCGGGGCACCCTCGATCCGGTGAAGAAGGCGCTCGACGACGCCGGCAAGGCGGCGGGCGATGTCGACGAGGTCGTGCTCGTCGGCGGCCAGACGCGCATGCCCGCCGTGCAACAGCTAGTGAGCGAGTTCTTTGGCAAGGAGGCCCACAAGGGCGTCAACCCGGACGAGGTCGTCGCCGTGGGGGCGGCCATCCAGGCGGGTGTGCTCAAGGGCGAAGTGCACGACGTACTCCTGCTCGACGTCACCCCCCTGACGCTCGGGATCGAGACGCTCGGTGGGGTGATGACGACGATCATCCCCCGCAACACGACCATCCCCACCGCCAAGAGCCAGGTGTTCAGCACCGCCGCAGACAACCAGCCGAGCGTTGAGATTCACGTGCTGCAGGGCGAGCGCCCGATGGCGCCCAACAACAAGTCGCTGGGCAAGTTCACGCTCGACGGCATCCTCCCCGCGCCCCGCGGCGTGCCCCAGATCGAGGTCACGTTCGATATCGACGCCAACGGTATCGTCAACGTGAGCGCCGCCGACAAGGGTACGGGCCGCGAGCAGAAGATCACGATCCAGGCGTCGAGCGGCCTGAGCGAGGAAGATATCCAGCGCATGCAGCGCGACGCCGATCTCCACGCGGAGGAGGATCGCAGCCGCCGCGAGATCATCGAGCTGCGCAACCTCGCCGACAGCACCGCCTACCAGGCGGAGAAGATGCTCGCCGACAACGCGGACAAGATCGACGAGGCCCTGAAAACGGATGTGGAGGAGAAGGTGAAGGCGGTGCGCGAGGCGCTCGATGCGGGGGATGGGCAGGAGGACGGGGGCAAGGCGCGCATTGAGGCCGCCCTCGAAGCGCTGACACAAGCCCTGCAGCGCGTCGGCGAGTCCGTCTACGGCCAGGCGGGCGCGGCCGACCCCGGCGCGGCCGACCCCGGCACGGCCGACCCCGGTCCCGACGGCGCCACCCGCGCGGGCGGCGCCGAGGAGGGAACCGTCGAGGGCGAGTTCCGCGAGGTCTAGGAAGCATGGCGCGCGCCGCTCCCGCCCCCACCGCGCGCCGCCGTGAACGGCGCCACGCATGAGCGCGCCGGCGGAGACGCTGCGGGCTCTGCGGGAGGTGGGGCGCGATCTCTACCGCCAGAGGCTCGTGAGCAGTCGCGGCGGGAATCTCAGCGTCCGCGACGGGCACGCGCTCTGGATCACGGGCACGGGGGCGATGCTGGGGCGGCTGGGGAGGGACGACATCAGCCGCGTCCACCCCGACGGCAGCCACGAGCCGCCGCCGCCCTCCAGCGATACAATTCTCCATTGGACCATCTACGCCACCACCCAGGCCGGGGCCGTCGCCCACGCCCACCCCCGCCACGCCGTCGCCCTCTCCTTCGAACAGGACGTATTCACGCCCGAAGACGCGGAGGGCCGGATTCATCTCCGCAAGGTACCCGTGGTCGCGCCTGGCCCCCTGCAGGAGCAGCAGATCGCGGAAGCGCTGCGGGAGGCGCGCGTCGCGCTCCTGCGCGGGCACGGCGCCTACGCCCGAGCGGCCTCGCTGTGGGACGCGCTCCACTGGCTGACCGCGCTCGAGGAGAGCGCGCACGTGGCCTGGCTCCGCCGCTTCACCAGACGCGACTAGCCCGTGCCGTACCGCTTCGTCACGGTCACCGCCTGGACGGGGCAGCGAACCACGCAGAGGTCGCAGAGGATGCACTCGTCCACGTTCTCGTCGAGGACGCGTGCGACGCGATCGCCCCGATCGCGGGCGAGGATGTCGACGGGGCAACTCTGCACGCATTCGCGGCACTGCGGTTGCGAGGCGCAGGCCACCGCGGCCACGCCCACGTCGATGAAGCGGCCCACAGGCCAAGCCTACCCTATCTGCTACGATCTCCACCTGTGGCCATCGACGCGCATACCCACCTCTTTCCCCCCACCCAGGCGGTCGCGCGAGACGCCATCGCCGCGCGCGACCGGGGCTTCGCCGAGATCTACGGCGATCCGCGCGCCGCGCTCGCGGGGGCGCCGGAGCTGATCGAGGTGCTGCGCGAGGACGGCGTCGAGGCGGCGGTCGCGCTCGGCTTCGCCTTCGCGGGGGGGCTCGAGATCGCGGAGCAGAACGAGTACCTCCTCGCAGCCGCCGCCGAGGTGCCGAGCGCGATCACGCCCTTCGCCACCGTTAATCCCGCCCTCCGCGGCTGGGAGGCGGCGGCGAAGCGCGCCCTCGCCGGTGGCGCGCGCGGCTTCGGCGAGTTGCGTCCGGGCACACAGGGCTGGGACCCGCTGGGAGTGGAGGGCCAGCGGCTGGCCGCGCTCGCGGGGGATGCAGGCGCGGCGCTCGTCTGGCACACGAGCGAGCCAGTGGGACATCGCTATGCGGGCAAGGCGGGCGGCCTCTCGCCCGCCGATCTCATCGCGGCGGCCAGCGCCGCGCCGGCGGTCACGATGGTGGGCGCGCACCTGGGCGCAGGCGCCTCCTTCTACCTCGCCATGCCCGAAGTACGGGCGGCAGTCCCCAACCTCCTCTTCGACACCGCCGCCGCCAGCCTCCTGTACGATTCCGCAAGCGTCTCGCGCCTGGTTGAGGCGGCGGGGGCAGAGCGTGTCCTCTTCGGCTCGGACTTCCCCCTGCGGCGGCCGGGAGCGGAGCTGCGGGAGGCCCTCGCGGGGCTGGCCGCGGTTCCGGCCGGGGCTGTCGCAGGGGAGAACGCCCGCCGGCGGTTGTGCTGACATGAGCGACCCCCGGGAGAAAACTCACCGCCTGTTCGTCGCCTGCGAACTGCCCGATGAAGTGCGGCGCACGGTCGGCAGCCTGATCGAGAGCCTCCGCAGCCAGGACGACAGCAGCGTGCGCTGGGTCAACCCGCAGAGCCTGCACGTCACGCTGAAGTTCCTGGGCGAGGCGCCCGAGCGCCAGATCCCCACCATCAAGGTCGCGCTTCAGGAGGCGGTCGTGCGCCACTCGGCCTTCTCCCTGGAGCTCGCCAACATCGGCACGTTTGGGGGGCGCGAGGGGCTGCGGGCGATGTGGGCCGCTGTCGCGGGCGACGTCCTGCGCCTCGAAGCGCTCGGCCGCGACGTGAACCGCGCCCTCTCCATGGTCGGGTTCGAGCCGGAGACGCGCCCCTTCCGCCCGCACCTCACGCTCGGGCGCGTGCGCAACCACGTCCCCACCCGCCAGCGCGCCGAGATCGAGGTGGCCGTCGGCAAGATCGAGATCCCTGAGTGCACATGGCGCACGAGCGAGATTGCGCTGGTGCGCAGCCGTCTCCAGCCGGCCGGCGCTCGCCACGACACCGTCGCCACCTTCCCCCTCCACGCCCCACGCCCCCAGGGCTGAGCGGTACCGCAGGCCCGCCGCGACGAAGCTGCGTAGGATTCCGGCCGAGGAAGGAGGATGCGATGCCAGCAGAGCCGCGTCCCGAACCCGACGAAGCGGAGGTTCGCGCCTACTTCGAGAGCTGCAGCAACTGGGGCCGCTGGGGGCCCGATGACAGTGCGGGCACGATCAACCTGATCACGCCGGAGAAGCGCCGCGAGGGGGCAGCGCTCGTGCGCAGCGGCCGCGCGGTCTCGCTCTCCTACCCGCTGAACACGGTCGGGGGACCCGGCAACCGCAACCCCGCCCAGCACTTCCTGCGCTTCGGCCCGCAGGCCGCCGCCGACTATATCGGGCTCGTCTTCCACGGCTACGCAACTACCCATGTGGACGCCCTCTGCCACATCTTCTGGGAAGGGAAGATGTGGAACGGCAAGGATGCCGCCGAGGAGGTGACCCCGGCGGGTGCGCGCTCGGGCGATGTTGCCGCCTGGAAGGACGGCATCATCACGCGCGGGGTGCTGCTCGATATCCCCCGCCTGCGCGGCACGGAGTACGTGACCGTGGATGAGCCCACGCGCGGCTGGGAGCTCGAGGCGGCGGCCGAGGCGGAGGGCGTGGAGCTGCGCGCCGGCGATGCCCTGCTCGTGCGCGGGGCCCGCCCGGCCTACCTCGCCGCCAACCCCGAGGCTGCCGCGGACGTGCCCCCCACCCCCGGCCTGCACGTCGATTGCGTGCCCGTGCTCAAGCGCCGGGACGCCGCCATCCTCGGCTGGGACATGCTCGACGCGCGACCGACCCCTTACCCGCTGTTCGAGGAGCCGCCGGCGCCGGGCGGCCCCGTGCACGTGCTCACGATCGTTTACATGGGGCTGCCGTTGCTCGACAACGCCTACCTCGATCCGCTGGCGCAGACCTGCGCCGAGGAGGGGCGGTGGGAGTTCCTGCTCTCCATCGCGCCCCTGCACGTGAGCGGCGGCACCGGCTCACCCGTGAACCCCATCGCCATCTTCTGAGGAGCAGCGGGGGGCAGCGGTGTGGTGAAGCGAAACGCCTTCCTGGTGATCGGCAGCGCGCTGACAGGGCACTGCTCACCGCCTGCGGGGGCCACGACGGTGGCGACAATCGCTATGAGGCAGCCATCACCAGCGCGCTCTACTACTACCTCCCCTACTACCAGCAGATAGAGAGAAATATCATCGAACTGCATGGAGTGCTAGACTAGGCTAGCGTCTTAACGAGGAGGTCGCTATGAGCGTAAGGAGGGAACACTCGACGATGCTGAGGCGTGCGCTGTTCGTGATCGGAGGGGTGCTTGCCGCCGCGCTCCTCGCGAACTGTGGCGGCGACGATGGCCTCTCGCCCGAGGAGTACTTCGCTGAGCTGGAGGGGATCGCCAGCGAGAGGCAGGAGGCCAGTGTTGCGAATTCCGACGATCTCGTGGCGGTGCTGGACGACCCGGACTCTCGCCAGGACGACATCAACGAGGCAATCAGGACGTCCTTCAGCGAGACCGTCGCCACCACGAACGCCGCCATCAGCAAGATCGAAGCCCTCTCACCTCCCGGCGATCTTGAGGGGCTCCACGATACATTCATCGCGGAGCTGCGTGTCTCCACCAGCCGCATCCAGGAGTTTGCCGAGCGCGTGAACGAGGCGGAAGACTTCGAGGAGATCAGTCGTATTATCGACTCCCTCGATGCGGAGTTTGATGATAGCGCGTTCACGGCCGCCTGCGAGGCGCTGGAGCGGGCTGGCGACGAGGCTGGGCTCAGCGTGGACCTCAGCTGCGACGGCAACACCTAAGGCGAATCTCGTCCGATCGCGGCGGACCAACGCAGCTCGCACCACGCTTCGCTTCGCGTCTGGCGCCGCACCCTGAGGATGGAGGATTGGTTCCTGATGACTGAGACCAACGGCGGTGATATCCCGCCAGAGGCGGCCATGGTCGTCGTCGCCCACCCCGATGACGCCGAGTTTATGGTGGCTGGTACCGCCGCCAGATGGGCCGCGCGCGGTGCGGAGGTCACCTACGCCATCATCACGAATGGCAACAAGGGCAGCGAGGATCCGAAGATGACGCCTACGCGCCTGGCCGAGATCCGTGAGGCTGAGCAGCGCGCCGCTGGCCGCATCCTGGGGGTGAAGCACTTCGAGTTCCTGGGCTACGAAGACGGCTATCTCGAGCACACGCTCGACCTGCGCCGCGACATCACCCGCCTGATCCGCCGTTACCGCCCCGAGATCGTGGTGACCTTCGACCCGACGGCGCGCTTCATGTTCGACGCCTACGCGAACCACCCCGACCACCGCGCGGCGGGCGACGCCACGGTCGACGCGATCTTCCCGAGCGCGCGCGACCGGCTGACCTTCCCCGAGCTGCTAAGCGACGGACTCGAACCGCACAAGGTGAAGCAGCTGTGGATGGGGGCAAGCGGGGGTGGTAACGCCAACGTGTGGGTCGATATCGGCGAGACGATCGAGCTGAAGCGGCAGGCGCTCCTCGCCCATCCGAGCCAGCTGGGAGAGGAGGTGGCGGGGTTCGCGCTGCAGATGGCGCGCGGGCAGGCGGAGGGGCAGCCTTTCGAGTACGCCGAGGCGTTCCGCCGCATCATCTTCGACCAGCCGCGCGAGGCGCGCCAGGCGCCCGAAGCGCGCCCTCTAGGGTAGGCGCGTCTCGGTGAAGGCGAGGAGGTTGCCGTCGGGGTCGCGGAAGAAAGCCATCCACTCCTCCGTGCCTGGCTCGCCGAAGTCGCCCGCCTCGTCGCGATGGATCATGTTGGGCTCGTGCTCGATGGCCACGCCCTGCGCGCGCAGCACCGCCACGGCGTCGTCGAGGCCGTCGACGCGGAAGTAGAGCGGCGAGCCCTCGTGGTCGATCGCGCCCGGGATCGCGTCCAGCATGAGGCGCACGCCCCCGATATCGAAGAACGCCAGCCCGGGCGGGTCGAAGGTACCCGTGTGGCGCGCGCCCAGCACGTCGCGGTAGAAGGCGACGGAGCGCTCCAGGTGGGCGCTGGGCTGCGCCACCTGGACGAACGCGGTCAGTTCGATACCCACTGCAGTCACGATCCTTGCTCCGTCCTCGCCGCGCGGCGCGTCTCGGGCAGGCGCAGGAGGTGGTTCCCACCATCGACGGGGATGACTTGCCCGGTGATGTCGCCGAAGAGGTCGCTGGCCACTACGAGGGTCACGTCCGCGCAGTCATCGACCGTGGTGACACGCCCGAGGGGCGTCTGCTCGATGAACCCGCGAGCCACGGGGTTGTCGGGCTGCAGCTCGACGCGCGCTTCGTCGATGGGTGTGCCGCCGCCGTAGTTGTTCATGGCGGTGGGCACGAACGTTGGCGCGACAGCGTTGACGCGCACCTGGTCGGGACCGAACTCGCGCGCGGCGATCTTGGTGGCGAAGTTGATTGCGGCCTTGGCCGCCGAGTAGGGCGTGAGCCCCGTCGGGATCGAGATCGCGGTCGTCGAGGTGATATTGATGAGCGAGCCGCCACCGCTCGCTGCAAGGGCGTTTCCGAAGTGTTTCATGAAGTAGATGAAGCCGAAGTATTGGATATCGGCAACGGCGTGCAGGTCCTCCGGCGTGATGTCCTTGATGGGGGCACCACGCACCACGCCCGCGGAGTTGACGGCCACGTCGAGGCGGCCCCACTTCTCCATGGCGGCGTCCGCCAGCGCCTTGAGGGAGTCATGGTCGCGGCCATCGCAGGGGATCGCGGTGCCGCCGATCCTGGCCGCCAGCCTCTCGAGGTTCTCCAGGCGGCGGGCGGCGACGATGACGTCCGCGCCATGCTCGGCGAATCGCTCGCTGATCGCCCAGCCGATGCCGCTCGACGCGCCGAGCACGACCGCCTTCTTTCCTTCAAGCAGCTTCATCCGGCCTCCCACGCCACTACCGTTGACGGCAGGGCTATACTGCGTGGACAGGATACGCCAGTGTCGAGCGGACGAGAACGCACTCAGGCGCGGACAGCCAGCGCGACCGGGCGCGGAAGGAGCAGGCAATGCCAAGAGTGAGCGAAGTCGGCGGCATGGAGGGCTTCGGGGGGGTTTACATGCACCGCCCGGACCTCTTCAAGGGGTTCATGTTCAACTACGGGCTGTTGTGGTCACACAGCACCCTCGATCCCGTCCTCAAGGAGCTGATCCGGCTCTACTCGTCCAACACCAACGGTTGCCGTTACTGAATCCCTGCTCGCTCTTCTGCGGCGCAGAAGGAAGGCATGGACGAGGAGATGATCGAGAAGGCGCTCGATTTCCGGAACTCGGATCTCCCTGACCGCACCAAGGTCGCCC
Organism: Tepidiformaceae bacterium; assembly: GCA_963422605.2. Lineage (GTDB taxonomy): Bacteria > Chloroflexota > Dehalococcoidia > Tepidiformales > Tepidiformaceae > UBA2991. The sequence goes on along the minus strand of CAXXUF010000002.1, from coordinate 1,204,123 downwards.
TTGAGCTGGCGGAGGATTTCATCCTCAACCACGCGAACAACGTCGATGACGCGTTGATGGACCGCCTCAAGGAGCACTTCACCGAAGACCAGGTCGTGGAGCTGACGATCGGCATCGGCATCTGGGACTCGGTGCACAAGTTCAACAACGTCTTCGATGTGCCCCCGCCTGTGGCCGAGGGGCTATTCACCGTCGGCCTGCCCGACGTGCCGGAGGATATGCGTCACCTCGTCACCTACGAGGGGGAAGCGGCGGCGGAAGCCGCGGGAGGCGCCTCCTAGCCGCCGGGCGCGTTCCCCCCGCCCGCGTGCATGGCGCCGTCGAGATACCTGGCGATGGCGTCGCGCACGGCTACCGCGCGCCGGGGCGAGGCCCCGCTCGTGGAGACCGCGATCGTGAGGCCGTCCGTGCGGTATGTCGCAGGCGTCGTGACCGTGCCCTCTGCGCCACGGTCCGCCACCACCACGGGGATGCCGGCGGCGCGCGCCAATTCGCCCACGGTGCGGTTCACGTCGCGCCGGTCGGTGCAGGCGAAAACGATCGCATGTCCGGCGATGTCGTCCGGCGCGAACTCCCGCTCCCGCACGGTCGTGTGCGGGAGTGCCACCAGCGCGGGCTGGCAGGCGGGCGCGACCACATCGATCGCGAAGCCCGCGGCGGCAAGGGCGCGCGCCTTGCGCGAGGCGACGTTCCCACCGCCGACAACGAGCGCCGGACCAGCCGCCGAATAGAGCTCGAACAGCATCCCCATTTCAGGGTCGCCTCCAGATGTACTCTCCGCCCGGGTACCACCGCGAGGGGCGAAGGTAGCACAGGCGTTCATGGTCATGCGCAGGCGCTCAGCGGCGGCGGTGCTTCGACCAAGCGGCCACGACGATCCCAACGAGCACGCCTCCGGCGAAGGTCAGGATGAGCGCTTCCACGCGAGCGTCCGTCTAGGTGGGCAGGCGCGGCTCGCGCCCGACGAAGCGCTTTGGCAGCCGCACGGTCATGGCCGCACCGCGTCCGGACTCGTTACGCGCGGCCACGGTGCCCCCGTGCGCCTGTACGAGGTGCTTCACGATTGCGAGGCCGAGCCCTGCCCCGGCCCCGGCCCGCGCGTGTTCGGCCTTGTAGAAGCGCTCGAACACACGGTCGAGGTCCTGCGCGGCGATGCCCGGCCCGTCGTCGCAGACCTCCACAGCCACGAGCGCGTCCCCGTCACGCACGTCCACGGTGATCGCGCTCCCCTCGGGGCTGAACTTGAGGGCGTTGTCGAGCAGGTTCGTCACGATCCGCACGGTCGCCGTGCGGTCAGCCTCGACCGAGGGAACGTCGCCCGCGGGACCGTCGATGCGCACGCCGCAGGCTTCGAGCCTGGGCGCGAGCCCCGCCTCCGCCTCCGCCACCACCGAGCGCAGGTCCACCCGCTCCGGTTCGAGGTGGATCGCCCCCGACTCGATCCGCGAGAGATCGAGCAGCTCGTTCGTGAGCCGCGTCATGCGCTCCACCTGCTGGCGGATACGGCCGAGGAAGGAGGTCTGCTCGTCCTCTTCGAGATCGCCCAGCTGCAGCGTTTCCACGAGCGCGCGGACGGCCGAGATAGGCGTACGCAGCTCGTGCGAGACGTTGCTGATGAAGTCGCGGCGCATGTGGTCAACGCGGTGCAGGGGGGAGAGATCGACGAGCACGAGCAGGGCCGCCCAGTCGCCGCCCTCCGCCACGGGCACGGCCAGCGCGCGCAGGGGGCTGCGCTCCCGCCCGAAGGGGATGACCTGTGGCGGCGGAGAGCCGGGCCCGGCGAGGGCGCGTCGCACGAGCGCATCCAGCTCGTAGTCGCGCACGCTCTCGATGAGCGCGCGGCCCACGACCTCACTCCGCTCCCTGCCCAGCAACGCGAGGGCGGCGGGATTGGCGTACTGCACGTCGGTCTCGGCGTCGACCGCCATGATCGCGTCCGCCGCTGCCGCCAGCGCCGCTTCCAGGCGGGCATGCTCAGCGGCGATCTCCTGCGACGAGGCTTCGATGGCGGCAGCCATCGCGTTGAACTCGTGCGTGAGTTCGGCCGTCGGGCCGGTCGTGAGGATGGCGCGCCCGGAGAGGCTGCTCCCGCGCAGGGTTCGTGCCGCCGCCGCCGTCTCGCGCAGGGACAGCTCGACGGGCCGCAACAGCGCGAAGGCGGCGCCCGCAACGACGGTGGCCAGGGCGAGCACGGCAAGGGCGATCCAGATCGCACCTCCGACCGAGGCGGCGACGATCGCGACGACGATCGCCACCAGGAGCGAAGTGCCTCCGCCGGCGAGCGCCGCACGGGCGGCAAGGCCGCTCACGGCCCCTGCCTACCCCTCGAAGAGGTAGCCGCTGCCGCGCACCGTGCGGATGCGGTCAGGGTTGGCCGCATCCGGCTCAATCTTCTGGCGCAGCCAGCGTATGTGGACGTCCACCGTGCGTGCGTCACCGTTGAAGCCATGCTCCCAGACCGACTCGAGGATGTGCTCGCGCGAGAGCACCTGGCCGGGATGTCGCATCAAGAATAGCAGGAGCTCGAACTCGCGTGGCTTCATGCGCAGCAGAACGCCGCTGCGTCGCACCTCGCGGCGGGCGGTATCCAGCTCGAGGTCGCCTGAGTGGATCAGGTCGCCGTCCGGGGGCGCATCCTGTTTCGTGGGGGCTCGCCGCAGCAGGGCGCGCACGCGCGCGAGCAGCTCACGCATGCCGAACGGCTTCGGCAGGTAGTCGTCGGCGCCGGTATCGAGGCCGGCGACGCGATCGCTTTCGCCGCCGAGGGCGGTCACCATGATGATTGGTATCTGCGTGTCCCGCCGCAGGGCGCGGCAGACCCCTATCCCGTCGATCCCCGGGAGCATCAGGTCCAGCACGATCACGTCGGGCTCATGCTCGCGCGCCAGACGAAGGCCGTCGTCCCCGCGCGTGGCGGTTAGCACGTCGTAGCCCTCGCGCCGGAGGTGGTGCGCCATCGCGAGGAGGAGCGCCTCCTCGTCCTCGACGACCAACACCGTTGCTGCAGTGGCAGGGGCCGCAGTCATTCCCGTCTCTGATCTTCAGGCGTTGTGTGTGAACGCACCGTGAACAGCGCGCCTCGAGCAGCCCCCCGATCGTCGCACAGCCGGGCGCGCGGCGCCCGCGCAGCGTGCTATGCTGGGCCTGCCCGGGTGACTGGCGAACACGCGGAGAACCGCGGGGGAGCCTGGGCAATTCCAGTTGTGGCCGCTCGCCTGGGCCCGGTCCGTTCTCGCGGACGGGCCGTTTGCTTCCCATGGAAGCGAGGTGGCGGCGATGCGCGCACTGCTCGGCGTTTACGACAAGACCGGAATCGAGAACCTCGCCCGCGGTCTCCACGCCCTCGGCTGGGAGCTCGTCTCGACGGGGGGAACGCGCCGCGCGATCGAGGCCGCGGGCGTGCCGGTGACTTCGATCGAGGCGATCACGGGGCTGCCGGAGATGCTCGATGGGCGGGTGAAACGCTCCATCCGGCGGTGCACGCGGGCATCCTCGCGCGCCGCGACCTGCCCGCGCACGGCGAGGCGCTCGCCCGCCATGGCTTCGCCCCCATCGGCCTCGTCGCCTGCAACCTCTACCCCTTCCGCGCCGCCGTCACTCGCGCGGGCGCCTCCTTCGCGGAGGGCATCGAGAACATCGACATTGGCGGGCCTGCCATGCTGCGAGCGGCGGCCAAGAACCATGATGGAGTGATTGCGCTCGCCGACCCCGCCGACTACGCGGGGACGCTCGAAGCGCTGGGCGCGGGCGGCCTCGACGCCTCGGCGCGGCGCCGGCTCGCCTGGAAGGCGTTCCAGCACGTCGCCAGCTACGACAGCGCCGTCGCCGAATGGCTCTGGGACGAGGATGGCCCGCCACCCGCGCTGAGCGTGCCGCTGGGACGCGTCGCGGGCCTCCGTTACGGTGAGAACCCCCATCAGTCCGCCGCGCTCTATCGCGACAGCTCCCTCGCCGAGGAGGGGCAGGGTGGCGTGGTCACCGCCGTGCAACATCACGGCAGGGAGCTCTCCTACAACAACTACCTCGACGCCGACGCGGCCTGGAACGCCGTCAACGACTTCCCCGAGCCCGCCTGCGTGATCGTCAAGCACACCAACCCCTGCGGCGCGGCCACACGTGCGGACCTGCGCGAGGCCTACCGCCTCGCCGTCGCGGGGGACCCGGTGAGCGCCTTCGGCGGCATCGTCGCCTTCAACCGCCCGCTCGATGAGGCGCTGGCACGCGAGCTGCGCGAGTTTCGCAACCCCGGGGACGGCGAGACGCGCATGTTCTATGAGATCGTGATCGCGCCCGCCTACAGCGAGGAAGGGCTGCGCGTGCTGCGGGGGAAGTCGAAGAACCTGCGCATTCTGGAAGCGCAGCCTCGCGCCCGCGGGGGCCGCGCCCTGCGCCAGGTGGGCGGCGGCTGGCTGCTGCAGGACACCGACGACATCGCCCCCGAGGCGATCGACTACCGCGTAGTCTCGAAGCGGCATCCTTCGCCGGAACAGCTCGCGGACCTGCGGTTTGCCTGGCGCTGCGTGAAGCACGTGAAGAGCAACGCCATCACGATCGCGAGGGACGGACGCCTGCTGGGCATGGGCAGCGGCCAGCCCAACCGTGTAAAGAGCGTCGAACTGGCGATGGAGAAGGCGGGCGAGGAGTTGCGCGGCGCGTCGCTCGCGAGCGACGCGCTCTTCCCCTTCTCCTGGAACGACGCCGTCGAGCGAGCCTGCGAGGCAGGCGTCGCGGCCATCGCCCAGCCCGGGGGCAGCATCCGCGACCAGGACTGCATCGACTGCTGCGACCAGTACGGCGTCGCCCTCGTCTTCACGGGCACGCGCCACTTCCGGCACTAGCAGGGAGAGGTGGATGGGTAGTGCGCAGGGAGTGCGCTATGGCAACGCTACGGCGGCGGGGGCTCGTTGGTGGCGGGATCGACTTCGAAGGGGCTGGCGAGGCCGAGCTCTTCGCCGATCTCGCGGATGGCGGGGAGCACTTCGTCGCCCATGAGCCGGAGGCTGCGCATCGCGTCCTCGTGCGACATCGAGCCGTCGCCGTCCCAGAGGAAGATGCTGCCCGGGCGCAGGTATTCGAGGACGTGGCGAATCTTCGGGACGACGCTCTCGGGGGTGCCCGTGATGATGGACTGGGCCTCGACGAGATTGCGGTAGGTGTCGTCGACGTTCGTGTGGCGTTCGGCGGCGTCGAGGGCGATGGGGCGGAAGGCGGGGGCGTCGGGCCGGGACTGGCCGCGGGCCGCGGCCACCTGGCGGACGCCTCCGGTGGGGAGGAGGGCGCGGCGATCGGTAAGGCCGGGCAGGTTCTGGAGGTGGCCACGGGCATCGCCGCGGCTGCCTTCGAGGAAGATGTTGCCCGGACCGGTCAGGTACTTGCGGGCAACCTCCTCGGCCCGCTCCTCGGTCTCGTCGACGTGGACCTTGAAGAGGTAGCCGCGGTGCTGCGGGCCGGCCTCGTAGCCAGCGGCGGCGGCGCATTCGTCGTAGTACGCGAAGGAGAGGCGCGTGGGTTCGAGGCGCGTGGCGAGCATCACGTAGGGGTAGCGCCGCTGCGCAGCCCACTGCACGGTGCGGCGGCTGACGGCGCCGGGGATCATGATGAGGGGGTGGGGGGTCTGCCAGGGGCGTGCCCAGGGGTTCACGTAGCGGAACTGGTAGTGCTCGCCTTCCCAGCGGAAGGGGCCGGGGCGAGTCCAGGCGGCAACGACGAGGTCGTGCGCTTCCTGGAAGCGCTCCCAGTTGTAGGGCGGGCTGGCGTCGTGGGCGATGCTCTCGCGTCCGGTGCCGCGGACCCAGCCGGTGACGAGGCGGCCGCGCGAGATGGTGTCGATGATGGCAAGCTCTTCGGCAAGCCAGAGGGGGTCGTCCCAGATGGGGAGGATGTTGCCGATAAGGACGATCTTTGCGCGCTTTGTCGTGCGGGCGAGGATGGCGGCCTCGACGTTGCAGGCGCTGCCCATGCAGAAGGGGGTGCTGTGGTGCTCGTTGAGGGCAAGTGCGTCGAAGCCCATCTCCTCGGCGTAGAGCTTCTCATCGAGGTAGCGGTTATAGAGGTTGGCGCCGAGGACGGGGTCGTACTCGTCGTTGCTGGCGTCGAGATCGACGAGGCGGCGGCCGGTCGTCCCCCACCAGCTGGCGCCGGGGTCCTGGTAGGGTCGCTCAGTGAAGTAGCCGATCAGCATGCGGGGCACCCTGTCGCTCCGCCACGGTTGGGCCGCCGCCGGAACGTCCTTCGCGGAGGCGATGGTACGCGCTCAGCAGCAGGGCGGCTGGCGGGTTCGCAGTGCTGCGAACGGCGCTGGCGTCCGCGGGATGGGGGACTGGCGGAGAGGGTGGGATTCGAACCCACGAGGGACTTGCGCCCCTACACGCTTTCCAGGCGTGCCTGTTCGGCCACTCCAGCACCTCTCCACGGGGCCCCGGCCAGCGTAGCAAGCGGCGGAGCACGCTGCGGCTCCTGCCTCGCGAGGGCCCCCTTTCTCAACGCTGACGCCGTGCCTTCGTGAGGGCGTGGTAGCGCGCCCAGAGCTCCGCTTCCTTCGCCTGCGCGCCCTCCCGTGCCTGCGCCAGTGCCCCGCGGACGAACGCGCGCAGCTGGTCGGCGGCTTCGCCGCGGCTGCCGCCCGCGGCCTCGAGCTCATCGCCAATCACGGGCTTCCGGGGCGCTTCGCTCATCGTCCGCTCCGGAAGCGCTTGCCCGCCGCGCCCAGGGCGCCCATCCCCTGCCTCACGCCGCTCACGATCGAGTAGACGCGGATGATGGGGCTTACCGCAGACTCGCCTACGAACTCGGCGGTGCCCCGCACTTCGTCCACGAGCTCACGCGTCGCGTCGAGCGTCGGCGCCACGTTCTCTCGCAGCGTGCGCCGCACCGCCAGGACCACAGCGGTGAGTGCCACCAGCAGGACGCAGGCGAGGAGCGCGGCCAGCGCCAGCACGGCACCTGCCGCAACGGTGACGATGTCGTGCCACTCGCTCCAGCTGTCGGGCGCCGACCAGGTGGCGGGTTCGGCCCCGTCGGGGAAGATGTTCCCGCCGAAGTAGCCATCCACAAACCAGCTCGCCACCAGGTAGGTGATGACGATCAGCAGCGCGGCCAGCACAACCGTCAGGATGAATCGCATTGATGTCCTCGCATGGATGCATGATAGAACCATCGCTCCCCATGCGCCCGGCGGCGCGGCCCCCCGACGCTCAGGCAGGGACGAGATCGAAGAGGCTGAGCAGGTTCGAGATCGCTTCGAAGGTCGCTGCTCGCCCCAGCAGGGAGTCCACGTAGTCCAGGTCGAAGGCGTTCCCGAGGGGCAGGCCTGCCGCCTGCGCGAGGGCGTCGAGATAGCGCTGCGCGACCGGCTCGACGGGGGCGGTGGCGTTTGTCCCGCTCGTATAGGCGGCAGCGACGAGTTCGGCGAAGGAGGCGTAGGACGTGCCCGAATCGGGCAGCGCCTCGCGTCCGTGGGGGCTGGGCAGGAGGCCGAGCGATTCCGGCACGGCGCGCCCGCTGTTCAGCATCGCGAGCGCCTCGATGTTCAGGTTCCGCGCCAGGGGCGAGGGGTCCAGCGCGAGCTGCGGCTGTGAGACCAGCAGGTGGATGTAGAGGAACACGTCGATCGCGCTCGCCACGATCTCCTCTTCCGTGCTGTCGAAGCGGTCGCAGTGGACCGCCTCGTGCGCGAGCAGCGTCATAAGCAGCTCGAAGGGCGCTGCTTCGAGGTCGGGGCGGATGGAGACGATGCGGCGGCCTTCCTCCGTCCAGGTCACGCGCGCGGCCAGGTTCGCGTCGCCCGGAGGCTCACGGAAGCCGGCGAACGCCAGCGGCTGGCCCGTGCAGTTCTCCGGTCCCAGCAGCGAGCTCACGGCGGCGTCAACGAACGTGCCCGCCAGCGCCGCCAGCGCCGCCCGCACTTTGGGCGCGGGCACGGCCTCCGCGTCCATGCCGTCGTAGAGCGCGAGGGCGGCGACGCGCACGCGCGCGGAGGCCCCGCGTGCGTCGAGGTGCGCCTCCAGGGCGGCGCGCACGCGCGCGGGATCACGATCGGCGGCGGCCGGCGTCTCCGGGGGGCGTGTCTCCACCAGCCCCGGATCGCGGAAGGCGAACACGCCCGCCGCGAGCGCCACGCCCAGGTCGGTGAATTCGCTCGTCACGGTAACCGTCAGCTCGCCCGGTGCTTCCTCCGCAAAGGCGTCCGCACGCACGTGCAGCGTCGAGCCGGAGGCGACCAGATTGCGCACTGTGAGCGTGACTACGCGCGTGCCCGAACGCTCGACGCGCTCCAGCGGCATTTCGCCGAGCGGGCCGGCCGCCAGCGGCGAGCCTTCGGGCGGCGTGAGACGGAAGGCCGTATGCAGCGCCCGCAGTGTCAGGGGCTCGGCCGGCGCATCGAAGCGCACGCGCACGATCGAGCGCACGAGCGGCTCGCCACTCTCCGCGTGGAGGCGCTCGGCCTCCGCCACGAGCGGGCGCGGGGCGGGCGGGGCGGGCTCGCCACCTCCGCAGGCGGCAGCGAGCGCGAGCATGAGCGCGATCCCACCAGCGAGCAGTCCCCGACGCATACCACAAACGGTATCGCCTCCGGGCGGGGCGCGCCCTGCGCGCACTCGCGCGACGGGCGCGCGCAGGGCGATGATGGGGCAGTGACCGTAACCGCAACACCGTCGCAGTACCCGCGCGGGGCACCCTGGATCGAGCGCAAGCGCAAGCCCGACGGGAGCGAGCGGCGCTACCGCTGCACGCTCGAATACGCCTCGCCCGCGCTCGTCGTGCTGCGCTTCGTCATGCGCGAGGGGGGCGAGGCGTTCGATACGCCCGTCGCCATCCCGCCCGGGAGCATCTCCCACGGTTACTTCTGGCGCGCGCGGCCCTACACCGTCTACCGCATGCGGGCGGGCGGGCGCATCATCGCGCACCGCTTCGACGCGGCCACGGGTGTGCGCTTTCGCGAGGGCGAGGTCGCCTACGACGATCTCGCCCTGGACTGGTGGCTGACGCCGGCGGGCGCGCTCATCGAGGAGGATCGCGAGGAGTTCGAGGCGCTGTGCGCGGTGGGGGCGTTCAGCCCCGCGCGCCTGCGCGCGGCGGCCCGCGCCGAACGCGCCATCGCACGCGCGGACGCCCGCCTCCTGCCCGAGCTCGCGCGCCTCGAACGCCGGTTCGGGATCGCATGAGGCGCCCGCCGGAGCTGTGCACGGCAGCGTCACTGGCGGCTATACTGCCGCCATGTGGACCTTCCTCAAGCACCAGCTGCGGATACTCGCCTTCGGTTTCATCATTGGCTCAGTGATCGCGCTCTTCCTGCTCGTGGATATTCAGGATTGGCTCATCACACTGGCGGCGGGGGCGGGCGGCGGGATCCTGCTGGTGACGGTCATCCGGCTGCTCGAACGCCGCTTCCCCGAGCCCTCCGACAGCGGCGACTGAGGCGCTCAGGCGCAGCCGGTGGCGATGGCAAGGGCGCGGCAGACCTCGCGCATCTTCGCCTCGCTGAGGGCGCCGGCGTACTCGCTCAGCCGCCGCTGATCGACAGTCTGGATGTTGTCGAGATTGACCGCGGAGTCGTGATCGAGCCCTTCATCCACACCGACGACGACCTCGCTGGGGATGCCGCGAATCGTCGACGTCACGGGCGCGACCGTCGCCGTCCGTAGTAGCGGGAGCACATCGGAGCGCGTCAGGACAACGACAGGCCGCCGTTTGTCGGGCGCTCTGAACTGGTAGTACCGGATATCCCCCCGCTCAAGGGGCCTGGTTAGTCCTGCGGCCATACGCCCTCATCGGTCCAGCCGGCGAGTTCGTCCTCGCCCGGGGGGTTCTTGCGGTAGCCCTCCTCGTAGCGGCGGGCGATGTCCTCGTCCTCCTTGTGTGCGAGGTACCCGGCCACGGCCTCGCGCAGTACCGCCGAGCGGCCCTTCTCGCGGACCTCGGGGCGCTGGTCGAGCCGCTCCAGCAAGGCTTCGTCGAGCGTTACCTGTATCGCCTTCATGTGTGAATGTTACCACATAAATCGTGTACATCAGTGGCTGCATCGATCCCGCGCAGGGTTGTTCCTCCCGGAGGACCGGGGCGCGGCGGCGGCGCGCTGCAACAGGGGCGGCGCAGTGCCCCTGTCGCCTTGAGCGCGTGGCGCGTACGTTCGGACGGTGCGCGCCGGCATTATCGGGCTGCCCAGGTCTGGCAAGACCACCATCTTCAACGCGGTCGCGCGGGGGGACGTCCCCGTGGGCGCCTTCGGCGGCGATCGCAAGCCGAACATCCGTGCGGTGCCGGTCCCCGATGAGCGCGTCGACCGCCTCGCCGAGCTCTACAAGCCGAAGCGCACGACCCATGCCGCGATCGAGTACGTGGACTTTCCGGCCGCGGGCGAGCGCTTCGGCGGGGGGGAGGGCGTGGGCGGGCGCTTTCTCAACGATCTGGCCACCGTCGACGCGCTCATCCATGTAGCGCGCGGGTTCCACGAGGGCGCCGTCCCCCACCCCGACGGTACGGTCGACGCCAGCCGCGACATCGCCACCATGGACCTTGAGCTGACCTTCGCCGACCTGGGACTGATCGAGCGGCGGCTCGAACGCATCGAGCTCGAGCTGCGCACACTCAAGCCGGGGGAGCGCGGCCCCCTGCAGGCGCTGCACACGCTGCTCGAACGGCTGAAGGACGGCCTCGAAGCAGAGATGCCCATCCGCAGGCAGAGGCTCACGCCGGACGAGCGCCGCCTCCTGGGCGGGAGCCGGTTCCTGACGGAGAAGCCCTTGCTCGACCTCGTGAACGTGGGCGAAGCAGACCTGCCCCGGCGGCTCGCGCTGGAGGAGGAGCTGCGCGCCGTCCACGCCAGCCCCGCCCGTGACCTCGCCGTGATGGGCGGGCGCTTCGAGATGGAACTGAACGAGCTCAGCGAGGAGGACGCGGCCGAGTTCCGGCGGGAGGCGGGCGTGGAGCAGAGCGGCATGGCCGAAGCCATCCGGCGCAGCTACGCCCTGCTCGGCCTCATCAGCTTCCTCACGGTCGGCCCCGACGAGTGCCGCGCCTGGACGGTGGCGGAGGGCGCCACCGCGCCCGAGGCGGCGGGCAAGATCCACACCGACCTGCAGCGCGGCTTTATCCGCGCCGAGGTGGTCCGCTACGAAGACCTGATCGCCTGCGGAAGCGAGGCGGAGGCGAAGCGTCGCGGCCTGCTGCGCACGGAGGGCAAGGAGTACGTGGTACGGGACGGGGACGTCCTGCACGTGCTGTTCAACGTGTGAGGGGTGCGGATCAGTTCGGGCCGCTGCTCGCGGATTCCGTTTCCGGTCCCGGTTCGCTTTCGGGCTCCGCCATGTCCTCCGCAGCGTCTTCGTCGCGCGCGGGCTTGCGGCCGAGGAGGCGGGCGGCGAGGGCGTTGCGGAGGGCGCGGTAGGCGACGCGGGTATCGTCGGCGCTGGTGCGTTCGAGGTCGGGGGGTCCGTAGCGCGCCTCTTCGAAGGCGTCGCTCAGGGCCGCTGCTTCCTCCTCGCAGCCGAGCGCCTTGCCGAGCCGGTCGCCCCAGCGGCTCGCGCTCTCGGCTTCGTCCGCCTCCAGCCCCACCCAGCCGGCGAGCCGCTCGAGGCCGCCCCACTGCCGCGGCAGCCCCCAGAGCCCGCGCAGCCCCCAGAGCCAGTAGAGGCGCGTACCCAGCGCCACCACGGCGGCCACGACGAGCGCGCCCCCCAGGCTCCAGACGACGGCCAGCGGGAGGCCGCCCCCGTCATCCGTCTCGATCGGCGTGAGGAGGGCCTCCAGGGCGGCACCGGCATCCTCGCCGCTGAGGGCTTCGAGGGGCAGGATATCGAGGGGGATCTCGGGGATCTCGCTGCTGCTCCCCCCCGTCAGGATGCCAATGCCCTCTCCGAGGAGGGAGAGGTCGTTGGAGGGGTTGAAGTCGACCCAGCCGTAGGTGGGGAAGAACACCTCGACCCAGGAGTAGGCGTCGTTCTTACGCACGGAGAACGTGCCCGCCTCCAGGTCCTCGGGGTCGAGCACGTAGCCCACGGCGATGCGGGCGGGCACGCCCTGCGTACGCAGCATCACCGTCATCGCCGTCGAGAAGTAGTCGAAGTAGCCACGCTGGAGGTCGAACAGGAGGAAGTCGACCACGTCGCGACGAGGGGGCGCGGCGGGCACACGCAGGTCGCGCTCGAAGGTGCGCAGGTAGGCCTCGATCGCCACCGCGAGGTCGTACGGATTGGCCGTGCCCGTCACCGCCAGCGCTGATTCTTCGGCTACGCGCGGGGGCAGGTCGTCGGGGAGCTGCAGGTAGCGCTCACGCACCCACTGCGGATACTGCGTCGAGTCCGCACGCAACTGGGCGGGCGAGGCGACGCTGACCGATCCCAGCACGCGGTAGCGGTCGCCGCCGTCGAGCCCCTCGCGGCTGCGGACGCGCTCGATGTCGCCCGGGAACGTCTCCGGCAGGTCCACGACGGAGTCGATATTCGCGCCGAGGGGCGTACCCACGGAGAAGAGCGCGTCCTCGTCGTCGAACACCTGGACGTCCAGCTCGGTGACGACGCGGTCGCGGTAGAGGCGTCCCTGGATGCCCGCTGTGATGGCCTCGCCGGCGTTCACCTGTTGGGCGTCGCGGTCGGTGGCTTTCCAGCCGGTACCGGTGTACTCGTCGTAGCTCGCGCCGCGCACGAGGCGCGGGTAATCGCCGCGGACCTCGAAAAGGACGCGCACGCCGAGGCCCACGTCGCCGCGCACGGGCATCGTACTGCCGAATTTGTGGAAGTTACCGCCTCCGCCGAGGATGTCGTGGAAGAGGCGCGCGAGCGGCTCCACGCGCCGTTCGATCGGATCGGTGACGGCACTGATGGCGCGCTCGGTGGCGGCCGCCTGCGTGCCCAGCGGCATCTGCCAGGCGACCACGACCATTACGATCGTGAGCGCGAGGGTGAGCTGCGCCGCCTGCGCGCTCAGCCACTCGGGGTACTCGACGCGCTGGTGGTCCCAGCCCGCCTGCGAGCGCTGCAGGTGGAGGCGCGCAACCAGCAGGAGGGCGCCGATTGAGAACAGCAGGAAGGCGCCGCTGGGCTGGCCGTCGGTGGTGGCGATGATGGCGAGCAGGCCGGCGCCCGCGGGCACGACGGCCAGCCAGGCGTTGCGCCAGCGGAAGATCGCCCAGGCGGCGAGGTAGGCGCCCGCCACGCCGAGCGTGTGCACGAGCAGGACGAAGGGGAGGTTGTCGTTGCTCACGTCGTCTTCGCGCACGACCGTGACCCACTCGCGCATGCGGATGACGATGTCGTCCACGCGCTCGACCAAGGAGGCGCCCTCGCCGTAGGGCTGGGCAGTGAGGGTGAGCAGCCCGAGGCAGAGGAGCAGGGCGGCGGGCTGGACCAGCAGCGGGCTCGCGCCCGTGCGCGCGGCCACCAGCCCCACCACCAGCCCCCCGATCACAGCCGGGGCCAGTGAGGGGAACTCGCGCACCCATTCTGCCTGCTGGATGGCGATCGCGAGCGACAGGTAGACGGCCAGCGCCGGCAGCAGCGTGAACCAGTCCTCCCAGCTCATCAGCAGGCGGGGGGCGCTCAGGGCGAAGCCGCGCAGGCGCGCCGCCCGCGGGGACGCGCCTAGTTCTGCCATGCTTCTACCCCCTCACCGCGCGAGCTGAGGGCCAGGGACAAGTCATCGCCCTGCCCCACGACGTAGGTGAGGATGTCGCTGGCCGTGAGCTCGCCGAACAGGACGAGCGGTGGTTCCCCACCGCCAAAGGTGCTCGGGTCGACCAGCACGACGGCCACGCGCACACCGCGCTGAATCAGCGACTGCACCGCCGGGAGCCAGGGGCTGTCCGTCGAGGCGGTCACGATCACGAGCGTGGTGTGCCGCCCGAAGCGGCGCTGCTCCTCCATGAGCAGGTTCTCCAGCGGCGCTTCGCCCTCGGCCCTGGCCACAGCCAGCGATTCAAGGATGCGGGCGAGCTGCTGCTGACCGCGCTCGGCCTCGACGAGGCTGTACTCGCGCCCAAACGAGATGAGGCCCACAGAGCGGTTGGCGGCGATGTAGCGTTGGGCGACGCTCGCGGCGATGGTGACGGTGTACTCCTCCGTGCTCTCGTCCCCCTCGCCAGCCTGGATGCGCCCCTCCAGGTCGGCGATCACCCAGATGTCGCTCGTGGGGTCCAGTTCGAAGGTCTTGACCATGAGCCGGCCGGTGTGGGCGGTGGAGCGCCAGTGGATGCGGCTGAGGGGGTCGCCGGGGGCGTAGTCGCGGGTGCCGCTTGCGTTGGGGGTGATGTAGTGGGTGCGGCGGCGGAAGCGGCCCTCGCCGGGCAGGCTCGCGGGCGGCGTCTGGAAACGGGGCAGGTCGACTACGCGTGGATAGACCAGGAGCTGCTGGGGGGCGCCGTAGCTGCGCTCGGCCTGGAAGACGCCGAAGGGATCGCCCGCGCGTACGCGCAACGGCCCCCAGGCGAAGAGCCCGCGACGGCGCAGCTCCGTACGCACTACCCAACTGCGCAGCCCGCGGGCGGGGATCACCACCGCGCGCCGGGAATGGTGCCCGGGGGCTTCGCTGGGGTCTTCGAGCTCGACCCAGAGCTTGGGGATAATGCTGCGGTTGTGCACCTCGATAAGCTCCTCCGCCTGCTGCCCGACCTGCGCGCGCAGCGTGCGCCGCTCGACGCTGGCCTCGACCCCGCGGGTATTCAGCCAGGCGATCGCGAGCGCGAGGGGGATACCCATCGCGAGGATGTAGGCCATGCGGTAGAGCAGCCAGAAGCCGGTGCCGGTGGCGACGAACATCGCCGCCAGCAGGATCAGGAGGAGCAGTGTGAGCGTGCGCCGCTGCGGGGCGAAGGGCCATGCCAGCGCGCGCCGCATGCGCATGGCAGCCTCAGACGCGGGCGCGCGCGCCGGGCACGGGCACGCGCGCCAGGCAGTCGGCGACCACGTCCGAGGCCGTAGCGCCCTTCACACGCGCGCCCGGGCTCACGATCACGCGGTGGCAGAGCGTCACGAAGACCAGCTCCTTCACGTCGTCGGGCACCACGTAGTCGCGCCCGTCGAGGAGGGCCCGCGCCTGCGACGTGCGGAAGAGCGCGATGGAGCCGCGCGGGCTCGCGCCCAGGTAGACGTTCTCGTGTTGCCGCGTCGCCGACGCGAGCCCGACGATGTACTGCTTGATGAGGGGGTCGAGGTAGATCTCCCGCACGGCGCGCTGCAGCTGGCGGATCTCGCCTGCGTCCGTGACCGCCCCGATGTTTTCGATGGGGTGCGCCACTTGCTGCTCGTCGAGCACTGCTACCTCGTCGCGGGCACTGGGATAGCCCAGGTTCACGCGGATGAGGAAGCGGTCCAGCTGAGCTTCGGGCAGGGGGAACGTGCCCTCGTACTCGATGGGGTTCTGCGTCGCCATCACCATGAAGGGCGAGGGCATCTTGTGCGTGACGCCATCCACCGACATCTGGCGCTCCTCCATCGCCTCCAGGAGGGAGGACTGCGTCTTGGGGGTGGCGCGGTTGATCTCGTCGGCAAGCACGATCTGAGCCATGATCGGTCCCGCGCGGAACTCGAAGTCGCCCGACTTCTGGTTGAAGATGGAGACGCCCGTCACGTCGCTGGGGAGCAGGTCGGGCGTGAACTGGATGCGCTTGAAGGAGCAGCCCGTGGAGAGCGCCAGCGCCCGCGCGAGCATTGTCTTGCCCACGCCGGGGACGTCTTCCACGAGCATGTGACCGCCGCAGAGCAGGGCCGTGATGGCGAGGCGCAGTTCGCGATCCTTGCCGATGATGACTTTTTCGACGTTCTCGATGATGCGCTGCGCAACGAGCTTCGGCTCTTCCACGGGCAGGGCTCCATTCTTGGCCAGGCGGGCCGCGCGAGTATACCAACCACGCACCCGTCTCCGTTGGGCGACCCGCTAGACTGCCTGCCATGACCGGACCGGACTGGATCTCGCGGGCGGCTGAACTGGCCGAGCGCTTCGCCGAGCGCGCGCCCCGCTACGACCGCGAGGGTGCCTTCCCCCACGAGAACTTCGCGGACCTGCGCGAGGCCGGGTTCCTCAAACTCACCGTGCCACGCTCCCACGGCGGCTTCGAACTGCCGCTCTCGCAGTTCGTGCGGCTCCAGGAGAGGCTCGCCGCCGGCGACGGTTCCACGGCGCTGGCGCTGAACATGCACCTCATCCGCTTCGGGGCCGAGCGCGAGGCGCACAGCTACCCCCGCGCCTGGTTCGACGAGCTCTGCCGGGGCGCCGTCGAGGACGGCCGCCTCGTGAATACCGCTGCCACCGAGGAGGGGCTCGGCAGCCCCGCGGGCGGCGGCCTGCCCGAGACTGTGGCCACGGCCGTCGAGGGCGGCTGGCTGCTGCGGGGCCGCAAGACATTCGTCACGCTCGCGCCCGCGCTCTGGTACTTTGCCGTCCTCGCACGCCTCGACCCGCCCGGCGGCGGCACGCCTGCAATCGCCGACTTCCTGGTGCTGCGCGACGACCGCGGACTGCGCATCGACGAGACCTGGGACGCGCTCGGCATGCGCGCCAGCGGCAGCCACGACCTCGTCCTCGACGACGTGCGCCTGCCCCGCGACCGGCTGCTGGGCCGGCGCGGGGGCGGCGCTCCCGATCCCCGCGGACGGGCGGGCAGCGTGTGGTTCGCGCTGGGCGTGGCCGCCACCACCACGGGCGTCGCACGGGCAGCGCGCGACTACGCCGTGGCGTTCGCGCGCACGCGGGCGCCCACGGGCGCGGGGACGATCGCGGAGTATCCCGGCGTGCGCCACCGGATCGCGCGCATCGATCTCCTCCTGCAGCGGAGCCGCGCCCTGATCGGCGACGCGGCGGCGGCGTGGGAATCCGGCGGAGGTGAGGGCATGACGCCCGGCGATCGCGCCGCTGCCGCCAAGGTCGATGCGCTCAACAACGGGATCGAAGCCGTCGACCTCGCCATGCGCGTGGTCGGCGGCGTGAGCCTCCAGCGGAGCCGCCCGCTGGAGCGCTACTACCGCGACGTGCGCGCGGGCCTGCACAACCCCCCGCTCGAGGACCGCGCGCTCGAACAGCTCGCCCGCAGGGCCCTCGGACCGCGGGAAGGCGGCGGGTAGCGCCGCGCCTACCCGTCCGGAAGCTCGAAGCCGGCGCCGACGATAATCACGAGGTCGGGTTGGTCGCCGCCCGCGGGTCCGCGCAGCGTGATCGCGTCCGCCCCCAGCCCCAGCCACCCGGCCACGTCGAGCGCCAGCGCGCGCGCGCCTTCGTCGTACAGCACGATCGTGGTCGCGGGGCGGACCGAGACAGCGGCGCCCAGGGAGGCCAGCGGCAACCCGCGCGAGACGCGAAGGTAGCGTGCGAGACCCTCCGCGCGTGCTGCCCCGCTCTCTCCGGATCCGTCCCGGACCTCGACGCGCAGGTTCGCGTAGTTCGCCTCCGCGAAGGTGAGCTGCAGCCAGTGCTGGACGTTCTCCGGGCGCCAGGTGAGCACCCACTTCTCCGGCGCGCCGTGGCGGGCGGGCAACAGGTAGTCCTCCACCGTCGGTTCGCCGTTCACGGCGTCGCCCACGGAGTACATCGCGATCCGCCCTTCGAGATCCTTCAGCATCAGAGCGTAGCCGGGGACGAGCCCCACGGGTATATCAGTCTGGATGAGGTCGCTGAAGGCGTTCCAGAGGCTCAGCACGTCGTCCAGCAGGCGTTCGTCAACCTGCGCGAAGACGGCCCGCACGATCAGATTCTGGCGCTTGACGCGGTTCAGGTCGCTGTCCTCGCGGTAACGCCCGAAGGCTACGGCGTGGTACCCGTCGATCTTCTGCGGCCCCGCATCGAAGCGGATCACGTAGGCATCCTCGTCGTCGTCGCTGTAGAGCCATTCGGGCACCACCAGCGCGGGCGGGATATCGACATACAGCCCCCCGATAGCGTCCACCAGCTGCCGGACCGCCGTGAAGTCGAGCACGATCCAGTGGTCGATCTCGATGCCGAAGTTGAGGTTGAGGTCCAGGGCCAGCTGTTCCGCCCCCCGGCGAAGCTGTTCTCGTACAGGACGCCGCGCTGGTAGGAGACGTTGATGCGGTCCTGGTAGACGCCCACCTGGGGGTCGCGGTCGTGGATGTCGATCAGCAGATCGCGCGGGAAGGAGAGGATCGCGGCCACGTTCGCGTTCGGATCGATCGTCGCGACCATAATCATGTCCGTGCGCCACAGGTCCAGCAGCTCCAGCCCCGGGCGTGCGTCCAGACCGATGATCAGCAGGTTCTGCCGCCGCCGGAAGCCGGTGCCTTCGTCGGGCTCATCGATATCGAGCGGCGGGGGCAGCAGCGCGTTCAGCTCGTCGATGCCCGGCAGCGAGCGGCTGGGGAAGAGGGCGGGCGTGACGTGCGCCAGGACGGACATGACCGTCCAGCCCGTCACGAGCGCGCAGCAGACGAGCGCCAGACCGAAAATCCAGCGGGGAAAGGGGCGGGAGGGGGGAACCGCCCCGGGCGGGGCCTCCGCGCCAGATGTCATGGGCTTTCACGCTACCACGCGCATGCGCCCGCCGCTTCGGGAGCGCTGCGCGTGCCTCAGCCCATGCCCAGCTCGTGCAGGCGCTGGTCGTCGATGCCGAAGTAGTGGCCGATCTCGTGCAGCACGGTCGTACGCACCTGCTTGCGCACCTCTTCGTCGCTGGCACAGATCGACTCGATCGGCCTTTGGTAGATGCTGATCTTGTCGGGGAGCACGAGGTTGTAGTTCTCGCCGCGCGCGGGCAGGGGGACACCGTGGTAGAGCCCGAGCAGGGTACCCCCCAACCCCGCCTGCCGGCGGTCCTGCGCCGTGGGCCGCCACTCGATCACGATCTCGACGTTCTGCACGCGGTCAAGCAGATCCGCGGGGAGCGAGGCCACAGCCTCGCGCACGAGCTCGCGAAAGCGCTCCCGCTCCATCGCTGAGAGTTTACGGGCCCGGCGGGACGGCGGCGGGCGGCTCCGGCTTTCCCCACTCCCCAATCGCCTGTACCGTGGAGAGATGAGAGCGCCACTGCTCGAGGAACCAGCCCACGCACGAGGAGCGATCATGCCGCCCCCGCTGGGCCGAATGTTCATGTCCCGGGCCCCGTAGGGCCACCCTCGCGACTCCACCGCCTCGCGCCGGCGACGCCCCGCCCCGTGGGGATCGTCCCCGCTCCGCGATACCCGACTGAACGAGAGAGGCATGAGCTACGCACGAAACCTGCGCTGCCGCGAGTGCGGCCGCGACTACCCCCTCGCAGCCCTGCATGTCTGTGAATTCTGTTTCGGACCGCTGGAGGCCGTCTACGACGATGCCGCCATCCGCGCCGCCGTCTCGCGCGAGACGATCGCGGGCCGCCCCGCCACGCTGTGGCGTTACCGCGAGTTCCTGCCCTGCGAGGCGGAGACGGCGATCGACATCGGGGTGGGGTTCACCCCGCTCCTCCACGCCCGCAACCTGGGCAAGGCACTCGGCCTGCCACGCCTGTACATCAAGAACGACACGGCCAACCCTACCTGGTCGTTCAAGGACCGCGTTGTCGCGATCGCCAGCTCGCGGGCGCGGGAGCTGGGCTACGAGAAGCTCGCCTGCGCGAGCACGGGCAACCTCGCGAACAGTGTGAGCGCCCACGCCGCCGCCGCGGGCATGGAGGCTGTGGTCGTCATCCCCGACGACCTCGAGGCAGGCAAGGTGTTGGGCTCCAGCATCTACAACCCCATCCTCGTGAAGGTTCATGGCAATTACGATGCGGTGAACCGGCTCTGCGCCGAGCTCGCCGGGTCTCGCAACTGGGCCTTCGTCAACGTCAACGTCCGCCCCTACTACGCGGAGGGCTCCAAGACGCTCGGCTTCGAGGTCGCCGAACAGCTGGGCTGGCGCGCGCCCGACCACTGCGTTGTGCCGATCGCCAGCGGCTCGCTGTTCGTGAAGATCCGGAAGGGGCTGGATGAGTTCGCGCGCGCGGGGCTCATCGACCCGCCACGGACGCGCATGAGCGGGGCGCAGGCGGCGGGCTGCTCGCCGGTGGCCACAGCCTGGGCGGAGGGCCGCATGAACTTCCGCCCGCAGCGGCCCGATACCATCGCCAAATCGCTCGCCATCGGCAACCCCGCTGACGGCTACTACAGCCTCGTCCAGCTGCGTGAGACGGGCGGCGCCTGCGCCTCCGTGAGCGACGCCGAGATCGTCGCGGGCATGAAGCTCCTGGCCGAGACGGAGGGCATCTTCGCCGAGACAGCTGGCGGGGTTACCATCGCCAGCGTCCGGCAGCTCGTGGCGAGCGGTAGAATCGACCCCGACGAACTCGTCGTCGCGTTCGTCACCGGCGCCGGCTTCAAGACCGCAGAGGCCGTCGTCGATCATCTTGGCGTCAGCCTTGAGATCGACGCGACCGTGGAGAGCTTCGAGGCCGCCTACCAGGCGCGTGCGGAGGTACCCGGTTGATGGCTGTGCAACGGTTGCGCTTCACCTTTCCCCCCGACCTCATCAAGGAGCCCGTCATCTACCTGATCGGGCAAAAGTTCGAGGTCGTCACCAACATCCGCATGGCCGACGTCGACGAACGCACCGGCTGGGTGGTCCTCGAGCTCGAAGGCGAGCCCGGGGAGATCACACGCAGCATCGCCTGGGCCGAAAGCGAAGGCGTGCGCGTGGACCCCATCACCGGCGACGTCGTCGAAGGCTAGCCCATGACCACGAACGGAGCCCGCCAGTGTCCGTAACCGTCCTCATCCCCCAGCCCCTCCGCGCCCTCACCGGCGATCAGGCCAGCGTCGAGGGCGCGGCCGGATCGCTCGCCGCCTGCATCGAGAACCTCGAAGCGCGCTTCCCCGGCGTGCGCGAGCGGCTCCTCGACGACGAGGGCGGCCTGCGCCGCTTCGTCAACATCTACATCAATGGGGAGGACGTGCGCTTCCTGGAGGACCTGGCGACGTCCATCAACGAAGGCGACGAGGTCAGCATCGTGCCCGCCGTCGCCGGCGGTTCGTCCTAAGGGCCGCCTTCAGATAGCCACGGTTGGCGCCGCGCGGGAGCCACCAGCGCTGGGCCAGCTCATCCCAAGGTTCGACAGGCCGCCCGAGCGTGACGGCCACCCGCGCCCGGCTTCCTCCAGCGATGGGTTCACGATCCTCCGGTACAGGCGGCCCCTAGAAGACGTTTCGCGAGCCGCTGTCCCTGCTGACGGGCTCGGGCGGTGGCGAGGACGCTGCCTGCTGCACGGGTGGCGGTGGCGGCACTGCTTGCTGGGCTGACTGTACGGGCGGCGCCGGGGCGCCGTCCTCCGCTTCCTTGCCTTCGTCCTTCACAGCGCGGCGGAACTCCTTGATCGAAGAGCCGAGTTCGCGGCCAAGGCCGCTGATCTTCCCAACCCCGAAAATCAGGATAATGATCCCCGCGATGATGGCGATCTCGGGAGCGCCAAGCGTTCCAATGAACAACGGACCAGGCATAGCGCCCTCCTCATTCCCCGGTCGTGCCGGAGAGATCAATACGATCATGGTACATGATGCGGCAATGGGGGGAAGCGCCCCGGCGGGCCGGGGCGTTCGCCTTTCCGTGTTCGAGCCCCACGCGGCGTTTGACCGGGCGGAGGGTCACGGGCGGTCCTGAAGAAACGCGGGCGGTCTCAGGACAGGCGTTCGACGAAGACGTCCATGACGCCGCCACAGATCTTGTCCTCGCCGTCGACAGGCTCGGTGAGGTCGACGGTGACGATGCGGGGGGCGCCGTCCTTCAGCACATCCATCGCCTCCTGCCAGACCTCGGCCTCCCCGCAACCGCCACCGATGGTACCGAAGAACGAGCCATCGCCGCGAATGACCATCTTGGCGCCAGTCTTGCGGGGCGTGGAGCCGCGCGTGCGCGCCACCGTCGCCAGGGCGACCGGCTCATCGCATTCGAGCGCACTCGCAATCTCGCGGAAGATGTCTTCGTTCATGCGTCGATCCTGACGCGCGCGGGCGGCCACTGCAAGCCGCCGCCCGTCCCGGGGGCATGGCTACATGGCGACCGCCGGGCGTTTGCGCCACAGCGCCGGCCATGCAGCGGGCGGATCGTAGGCGTGCTCGCCATCGACCACGTCATCCTCGCGACGGCGGATATCGCCGCGACGGCCGCACTGCTCGAACGCGAGCACGGTCTCGCGTCGCTCCCCGGCGGCAGGCACGCCGGTCACGGGACCGGCAACCGGATCGTGCCGCTCGGCGGTTCCTACCTCGAGATCATGGGCGTCGTCGACGAGGCGGAGGCGGCAACGAGCCCCATGGGCAGCTGGCTGCGCGAGCAGACCGCGCGCGGCGATCGCCTGGCCGCGCTCTGCCTGCGCACGGACGGTGCGGGACTGGAGGTGATCGCTGCGCGGCTGGGGCTGCGCCCGCTGACGATGTCGCGCGACGGGCCCGGGGGCATCACACTCTCGTGGCGGCTGGCGGGTCTCGCCGAGGCGATGGCCGACCCCTCGCGGCCCTTCTTCATCGCCTGGGACGGTCCAGCGGAGCGTCACCCCTCACGCGGCGCGGCGCCACACCGCATCCGGCCCGCCGGGCTCGCCTGGGTCGAGCTCGCGGGCGACGCGAGCGGCATCCGGTCGTGGCTGGGCGAGGAGGCGGCGGGCGTGCGGATCACTGATGCAGCCGCGCCTGCCCTGCGCGCCGCCGTGGCGCTGGCGGGCGGCGGGGAGGCGGCGCTGGGCGGCTGACGCGGCGCTACGCCTGCATCCGCCCAGCGAGGAAGTCGCGGATGCGCTGCGTGGCCTGGCGTCCGATCGCGATGGGCGCCACGTCGAAGCCGTGGGGACCGCCGGGGTAGAGCGCCAGCTCGGAGACGTTGCCCGCCGCCAGCCAGCGCGCGTGCATGAAGAGCGAGTCATCCAGCAGGGGGTCGAGCGTGCCCACGCTGAAGAGCGCGGGTGGCAGCCCACGCAGGTCCGCATTCAGCGGCGAGATATCGGGATCGGTGGCGTCGCACCCCGGGATGAACATCCCGTAGAAGGCCTCGATGTGCGCTTGCGTGAGGCCTCCCTCCGGCCCGACGCCGAGGCGCTGGCTGGGCGTCATCGAGAGGTCGTAGGGCCCGTAGAGAAGGTTCGCGCCGGTGAAGCCGGTGAAGCCGTGGCGGTCGCGCAGGCGCAGGAGCGTCACCGCGGCGAGATGCGCGCCCGCCGATTCGCCGCCGATGAGCAGCCGCGCGTTCCCGAATTCGGCGACGGCGTTCTCCGCGAGCCAGAGGGCTGCCGCCTCGCAGTCGTCCGGCCCCGCGGGCCAGGGGTGCTCCGGCGCGAGGCGGTAGTCGACACTGACGGTGGCGAGGCCGAGTGCCTCGACGAGGGCGAGGTTCGCCTGGTCGCTCATACGCGCGCTGCCGATCACCCAGCCACCGCCGTGGATGTGGAGGTAGACGCCCGCGGGCCTGCGCCCCTCCGGGCGGATGACGCGCAGCGGAACGCCGCCGCCGTCGGGGCCGGGCACCGTACGATCCTCGGCGCGCTCCACGGGCGGGGGTACGGGGAACGCGCCGCCGCCCTTCTCCATCAGCCTGCGCATCTCCACGATGTCGGTGTTCTCCAGCGAAGGCATCCCCTCGCGCATGGCAACGGAGGCGGCTATGAACTCACGCGTCTCGTCGCTGATGGCGTCGGGGGCGAAGGCGCTGGCGTCGATGCTCACGGTGGTCCTCCCGGAGGGCTTCAGGCTGGGGAGGGCTTCAGGCCGAAGGAGTGGATGAGGCGCCCAAAGCCCATGTAGCTGACGACGGCCCAGCCGATCTCCAGGATCTGCTCCTCCGTGTAGAACTGCAGCAGCTCGTCGAACAGCTCGTGGTCGATGTTCGCATGGTCGACGAAGAGGCGCTCGGCGTAGTGGAAGGCGGCCTTCTCGGCCTCGCTGAAGTCCTCGTCGCCCCAGGTAGCGATCTTTGCGACCACCGGCTCCTCGAGGGTCTCTCCTTCCCCTGACAGGGGAATGCGGGCGGCCTGTCAGAAGTCGCAGGCGTTCAGCTGGGCGACGCGCAGGCGCACCATCTCCTTGAGGCGGGCGGGCACGGCCCCGTCGCGGATGAGGGGGCGGTACCAGGCGTTCCAGGCGTCGAGCAGGGGGGCGTTGTGACCGAAGACGCGCGTGAAGTCGTCGTCGCGAGCACGCAGGCGCTCGGGCAGCTCGTCGTCGCGGGCGGGGCGGAGGTGTGGCGGAGGTTGGTGGGGCATGGGGGGATTGTACCGCGCGGGGGAGGGAGGCACGGGGCTATTCCCAGGGCAAGTGGTGGCCGACGGCCTTCCTGCGGGCGCACGCGGACGTTGATGCGAAATTCTGCTACCCCAGGTAGGCAGAGCCGGAGCGGCGGCCTTTCGGGTCGGTGAGCACGTTGATGAGGGCAACGGTGTTGGCCGCCAGCGCCTCGCGGACGGCGGGGGCGATGTCCGCGGGATCCTCGACGCGGCGGGCCCAGCCGCCGACCATCTCGACGGTCTTCTCGTAGGCAACGGGCAGGAGGGCGGCGATGGGGGGCGCATCGGGGGCGAACTGGCGATCCTGGATCGAGTGCCCCGCGATGCCGCCGTTGTTCGAGACGACGATGACGACGTTGGCACCCACGCGGGCGGCCGTCTCCACCTCCATCGCGGCGGCGCCGAAGGCGTAGTCGCCGAGCACGGCCACGACCTGCCGGTCGGGGCGCGCCAGCTTCGCGCCGAGGGCGTAGGGCAGGCCCGTGCCCATGCAGCCGGTTGTGCCAGAGTTAAGGCGCAAGCGCGTGCCGAAGCTGGGCATGACGGCGCGGGCCACGCCCATCGTGAGCTCGGCGTCGACGGTCACGGTGGCGTCGCGGTCGAGTTGGTCGCGCACGTCGCGCAACAGGCGGAAGTGATTGATCGGTATCTCGTCGGAGTCCATCGCTTCCGCCGTGCGGGCCTCATTGCGAGCGCGCGCCTCGGCGAGATCACCGGCCCAGCTGCCAGCGGAGACGCGCAGGCTGCGCGCGTCGAGGAGGTCGTTGAGCTGGTCGACAGCGACACCGCAGTCGGCGACGACACCGGTCTCGACCTCGGCGCCGCTGTAGAACTCCTCCGCAACGACGTCGATCTGGGCGATGCGGACGCCCTCGGCGAAGCGGGGCGGCTGGCCGAACTGGAAGACCCAGTTGAAGCGCCCACCAACCATCAGCACAGCGTCGGCGCCGCTGAGTGCGGCTGAGCGGGCGGCGTTCATGAACATGGGGTGATCGTCGGGGATGGTGCCCCGCCCCATGGGCGAGGCGACGAAGGGGATGCCGCGGCTCACCAGCCGTTCGAGGGGGAAGGTGGCGTCCGCCCAGCCCGCGCCCTTGCCGAGAATGACGAGCGGGCGTTCTGCCTCCGCGAGCATCCCCGCGATCGCTTCGAGGGCGGCGGGGGAAGGGTAGGCACGCGAAATCGACGGCGTGCGCGTGCGCCAGCGGACCGCATCCTCAGCGAAGGGCGTGCGGATGAGCTCGGCGGGGAAGTCGAGGTAGACGGCGCCCGGGCGTCCGCTGAGGGCGCGGCCCAGGGCAAGGTGGACGTACTCGGCGATGCGTGCCTGGCTGTCGACCTGCGCCGCCCACTTGCAGGCGGGCGCGGCGAAGGCCACCTGGTCGGCCTCCTGGAAGGCGCCGAGCCCGCGCTGGCCCGCCGCTGAGGAGCCGCCCAGCACGACGAGCGGCATGGCGCTCTCGGTGGCGACGTACATGGGCGTGACGGCGTTGGTGAGGGCGGGGCCGGAGCCGACGACGAGCACGCCCGGCTTGCCCCTGGCCCAACCCCAGGCGGAAGCGGCGAAGCCCGCCGAGACCTCGTGGCGGCAGTTGACCACCGTAATGCCCTCGCGCTCCATCGCCGCCATGACCTCGATCATGGGCCCGGCCACCACTCCAAAGGCCGTGTCGATACCGGCCGCCTTCAGCTGTCGCGCGATGATCTGTCCGCCGTTGATCTCTGCCACGCCGGGCCTCCTTGTGCGCCGCCATCGTACGCGCCGCGCGGGGAGAGGCGGGAGGCGGCGCGGGAGGCCTACAATCGCGTGCCGCCACCTCGGCGCGGGGGACGCTCATGGACCGGCTCACGGGGAAGGTCTCGCTCGTCACAGGGGCGGGCTCGGGCATCGGCAGGGCGGTGGCGATGCGCTTCGCCGCTGAAGGCGCGAGCGTCATGTGCACGGACCGCGACGAGGAGGCGGCACAGGGGACCGCCGCCACCATCGCCGAGGGCGGCGGCACGAGCGCTGCCCTGCGCCTCGACGTCTCGGAGGAGGCGGCGGTGAAAGCGGCGTGCGAGGAGACGGTACGCGAGCTGGGCGGGTTCGACGTGCTCATGAACAACGCGGGCATCGGTCGCGCCGCCTGGGACGCGACCATCGCGGTGAACCTGAGCGGCGTGTATTACGGGCTCCTGCACGGGGGCGCGCTGCTGGCGGAGCGGGGCGGCGGGGCGGTTGTCAGCACAGCCTCAATCGCGGGGCTCGTGGGCCTCGTGAGCGCACGCGTGACGGAGTATCCGCCCCCGGACGGGGCCGGCGCCTACATCGCCGCCAAGCACGGGGTCGTGGGCCTCACACGGCAGTTCGCGCTGATCTACGCGAACCACGGCGTGCGCGTGAACGCGATCGCGCCCGGCTACATCCGCACGCCCCTGATCAGCGAGACGCTGGAGGATGGGGAGGCGGTGGCACAGCTGGAGGCGCTGCACCCGCTGGGACGGCTGGGCGAGCCCGGGGAGATCGCCGCCGCCGCCGCCTTCCTCGCCAGCGACGACGCATCGTTCGTCACGGGCGTCACCCTGCCCGTGGACGGAGGCTACACGGCACGCTGAGGGGGAGCGCCGTTCGAGCCTGCGCGGGACGGGCGGGATCGGTAGAGTGCGCCCCACATCCGCGAGGGGGGGCGGGCCCATGACCGCTGACGTCAACGCGACGGCCCCGAAGTATCTGCGCGACAAGTACGCCATCATCGGCGTGGGCGAGACGACCTACACGCGCGGCTCGAACCTGACCACGCGCGCACTCGGCACGTGGGCGGTGAAGAACGCCATGGAGGACGCAGGCATCCCCGCCGCCGAAGTCGACGGCATGATGTCGTACTCGAACAACGACTCGACACCCTCGCCGCTGATCGCGGGCGACTTGGGCATCCGCCTGAACTTCTACATGGACGTGTACGGGGGCGGGTCGAGCAGCGAGGCGCTGGTCGGGCTGGCGATCGGCGCGATCGAGGCGGGCATGTGCAACGCGGTGGTCGTCTTCCGCGCGATGAACGGCTACTCGCAGGTGCGCATCGGGGGCACGGGGGCGCGGGCGCGCGCGCCCGCCGGCGGGGACGCCCTCCACACCGCCCCCTACGGCTGGTTCAGCGCGGGCCAGAACTTCAGCCCCAGCTTCATGCGCCACCTGTACGACTACGGCACGACCCCTGAGCAGCTGGCGATGGTGAAGGTCATCCACAGCGAGCACGCCTCGAACAATCCCAAGGCCTACTACCGGCAGCGGGTGACGGTGGAGGACGTGCTCAACAGCCGCATGATCGTGAAGCCGCTGCACCTGCTGGATTGCTGCGTGGAGACGGATAACGCGACGGCCTTGATCGTCACTCGCGCGGAGCGCGCCGCCAGCTACCGACAGACGCCCGCCCGCATCCTCGGCGTGGCCGGACGCGTCTGCAAGCCGCGCAGCGATATGCACTTCCAGCACGGTCCCATTTCGACCGTGGCGGGGCACTACATCAAGGACATCATCTGGCCCAACGCGGGCGTGGGGCCGGAGGACATCGACCTGACCGGCGCCTACGACGCCTTCACCTTCACGACCATGCTGCAGCTGGAGGACTACGGCTTCTGCAAGAAGGGGGAGGGGGGCGACTACGTGAGCAGCGGCATTATGCGTCTGGGGGCGGAGCGGCCCAACAACACCAGCGGCGGGCACCTCTGCGAGGGCTACACACACGGCATGAACATGATCATCGAGAACGTGCGCCAGCTGCGTGGCGAGGTGGATGATTTCTGCCCTCAGGATGGCGCGGGCCACCGCCGGCACACCTTCGAGTACACCGAGGGGGGCTGCCGCCAGGTGGTGGATGCGAATATCTCCATGAACCTCGGCTGGGCGATGCCGGGGACGGGCTCGTCGCTCGTGATGCGGAAAGGGTAGGCCGATGCCACAAGGCGAGTACCGCGGCATGAACCTCACTGTTCTCGATATCGACCACGAGAACCGCGCCTACTTCGGCTACTGTGCGCAGCACGATTTCCACCTGCAGCGCTGTACCGCCTGCGGCCTGCTGCGCTATCCGCCGGGCACCGCCTGTCCCTGGTGCCAGAACCGCGAATTCGCCTGGACGCGCGTGGAGGGGACGGGGACGGTGCACTCCTACGGGGAGGTGCACCAGGCGATCCAGCCGCAGTTCAGGGAGAAGGCGCCGTACCTGATCCTGCTCGTCGACCTCGACACGCAGAAGGGGCAGCCCAGCGAGCACGAGGCGTTGCGCGTGGCAGGCAATCTCACCACCCCCGATGGCGATCTGGCGCCGCCGGAACTCGTCCGCCAAACGGGCATCGGCAGCCGTATGCGCATGGTCTTCGCCGATGTCGCCGAGGGGCTCTCGCTGCCGATGTGGACGTTGGACGAGGCGGCGGAGCAGCCGGAAACGCCCTGGCGCTATCCCCAGGAAGTCAACGGGGTCTGAGCGCGCTTGCTCCACCAGCGCCGTCAGGAGAAGCGCGCCATGGTCATGCAACCCGTAGAGAGGCAGGCCCGAAGGTGTTGAGCGCGAATGACAACGAGCTGCTGACGCGCACGGGGCGGGAGACGCCGATGGGGCAGCTCTTCCGGCGCTTCTGGCTGCCGGTGCTGATCTCGACAGAGCTGCCGCAGCCCGACTGCCCGCCCGTGCGCACAGGCGTGCTCGGCGAGGAGCTGGTCGCCTTCCGCGACAGCAGCGGCACCGTCGGGCTGATCGAGGGGCGCTGCCCGCACCGTCGCGCCGAGCTCTTCTGGGGGCGCAACGAGGAGCACGGGCTGCGCTGCGTCTACCACGGCTGGAAGTTCGACGTGACGGGCGCCTGCGTGGACATGCCCTCGGAGCCGCCGGAGTCGCAGTTCCGGGAGAAGGTGGGGGCCACGGCCTACCCGACGCGTGAGTGGGGCGGCTACATCTGGGCCTACCTGGGGCCGCCCGAGCTGCCCCTGCCCGAGCTGCCCTGGTTCGAGTGGGCGCTCGTGCCCGAAAGCCACCGCTACGTCTCGAAGAAACTGCAGGAGTGCAACTGGGCGCAGTCGGTGGAAGGAGCGATCGACACGGCGCACTTCTCCTTCCTGCACATGCTTCTGGAGCTGCCCGAAGACGCGCCTGCGGCCATGCGCTACCTGAAGGCGGACGGCTCCCCGCGCTTCAGCATC
The DNA here is from genome assembly GCA_963422605.2 of Tepidiformaceae bacterium. GTDB lineage: Bacteria > Chloroflexota > Dehalococcoidia > Tepidiformales > Tepidiformaceae > UBA2991. The sequence goes on along the minus strand of CAXXUF010000002.1, from coordinate 1,174,793 downwards.
ATCCCGACGGAGGCGGGCTTCGTGATCGGGGGGGCGCGACGGGCGGAGGAGGACAGCACCTACTGGCGCATCACGCAGTTCCTCGCGCCCAACCACAGCCTCGCTCCCGGCGCCGAGCGCGGCCAGAACATCAACGGCCAGACGTGGGTGCCGATCGACGACGAGCGCTGCTGGATCTACACTTACACGTGGAACCCCGATCGGCCCATCACGGAGGAGGAGCTGGCGGCCATGCAGGGCGGCAGGGCGAGCATCCACTCTGTCGTCGACGAGCGCTACCGGCCCATCCGCAACCGCGACAACGACTACCTCATCGACCGCGAGGCGCAGCGCGTGACCAGCTTCACGGGCGTGCAGGGCATCTCCGAGCAGGACGCCTGCATCCAGGACAGCCAGGGACGCATCTACGACCGTACGAAGGAGCACCTGGGCACGACGGACACGGCGATCATCGAGTTCCGTCGCCTGATGCTGCGGATGGCGCGCGACCTGCAGGAGGGGCAGGAGCCCGCCGCCGCCCCTAACGGGGACGCCTACTACGTGCGTTCCGGCGCTGAGGTGGCACCGCGCACCACGCCCTTCGAGGAGGTGGCCGCCGACCGCACCGCTGCCGGGCACACCTCCACGAGTGAGGGCGAGCCACGCGGGTAGGACGAGCAGGGAACCCCGATGCAGCTCCACCGATTCCGCGCCACGACCGCGCTGATCGTTCTCGTGTTGCTTGTCGCAGCCGGCGCCATCGGCGTTGCGCTTGATGACGGCGGTGGTACCCCCACACCCATCGCAGGGCCGGAGGGCAGCGACGAGGGAGACAGCGGAACGCTCGCTGGCAGCCGTAAGGTGGATGCGGAGCAGGCTACCAGCGAGCCAGCACCTGTCATCTGTGCGGGCACGCTCGCTGGCGTGATCACTGGCGGCGTGGTTGACCTCGCCGCCAGCGGTCTCGTTCCGAACCTTCTCCCCGCCTCGGCCTACGAGCTCAGGGAAATCAAACTTCTGGCCGAGCGCGACTGCGAGGACGGCGACGAGCAGAGGCTCATCCTCAATACTGCCTGGCACACCGTCGATGGGCGCTTCCGCGTGTCGGTCATGCAGCGGCAGGGAGGCGAGCCCGCCGCCAATGTCCTCTACGCCTCCTGGGCCGAGTTCTGGCACGACGGTTCTGCCTATTCCGTCTTCACCAGCCGCTATCCGGACGATAGTGATGAGGGGAAGGCGGATGACGGCGCTGATCCTGACCGCGCGGCGCTCCTGGCCGCTATCGACGGGCTGGCGCCCGGGCTCGAGGCGGGCTGTTTCCATCGGGCGCTCGCGGTGGCCTGGGAGCACCTTGAGCAGTTCGGCCTGGGCGACCCGCACGATGCGCTGCCCGCGGGCTTCCGGCGCCATGACGTCCGCGGCCACGTGCTTACTCCACCCGCAGAGGAGTGCGAGTCCGCCGCCCGCGCTGTGCCGCTGTTCGCCTGGCTGAAGGCCGACTGGGCGGACGGACGCGGCGGCTGGATCCAGGCCGACATCTCGCTGCCTGCCTCCCTCGCCGCCACGCACGAACCCGGCTACCAGAGCGACTACAGCATCAGCTGGAGTAGTGAGCGCTACCGGTACGAAGTCTCAGGCGACTACGGTGCGAAGAAGCGTGAACAGGGCCTGGGCGCCGAGGCGCTGATGGCCATCGCGCTCGCCCTTGATCCACAGTTCGCCAGCTCCTGCCGCCTGATTGAGGGCGAACGCAGCGACGAGAGCCTGTCTCAGGCTGGTATCGGCATTCCCCACCCTCCGCGAGGTTTCACCCTCCAGGAACGCCGCTCCCTGGGCGTCACTCCCAACAGACACTGCGGCGCGGAGGCCAGCGACGGCCAGACCATTTCGGCCGTATGGGTCTTCGATGGAGACGGCGGCGTGATTACCGCCAGCGCCTGGAAGCCCGCCCCGGGCGATGCCGTCCCCGACGATCCCGGCTCAGCGGGCGAGGACTACCTCCGCTGGACCGGCCCGCAGGGGATTCACTACACCGTATCCGGCACATCTGGCAGTGGAAGCAGTCAGGGTGCAGGACGGGAGACGCTCATCGCCGTCGCACGCAGCATGGACGCATCCTTCGAGGCGGAGGACCTGCCGCACGATCCCTGGAAGTCGGAGTAGTTGCCGGCGAATTTCCTGGACGGCCCCGGCCCCTCGCGGCCGCGAAGCCGCCAGGCCTGGGCCATGCAGGGCGGCGACACGCCCGCAGGGAGAACGCGCACACTTGCGCTCGACCGGAGCGCCAGCGCGGCAACGATCGTCGCCACGCTGGAGGGCTTCGTGGAGCAGGGCGCGCGCGCCGTGGTGATCGAGGCGGGGCCGGAGGCGGCGGTCGCGGCCTGGCCCGGGGAACGCGTGCGCTGGCTCTGGCGCGACTACCCGCTGCCGGCAGTCTTCGCTTTCGAGGGGCGCCTCGCGGGGGCGCTCGCCGCACTCGCACTCGGCTGCGACCTGCGCGTCTGCGGAGCGGACGCCGCGATCGAGCTGGCGGGCGGGTTCGACGGCCTCACGGAGGAGCGCACGCGCACGCTCCTGGGCCCGGGGGTGGGGGCGAACACGGCGGGGAGGTTCGCGGCGGCGGAAGCGCTGGAGCGGGGGCTGGTGTCGCGCGTGGCGGCGGCGGAGGGCGCGGGCGCGGCAGCGCGGGAGGCGGCGGCGGCGATCGCGGCGCGGGGGCCGATCGCGGCGCGGCTGGCGAAGGAAGCAGTCTGGCGCGGGCTGGCGATGCCTCTGGAACAGGCGCTGCGTTTCGAAACGGATTTGACCTTGCTCCTGCAGGCGACCAAAGATCGGGAGGAAGGCGTGCGGGCCTTCCTCGAGAAGCGCCCGCCGGAGTTCACAGGTGAATAGCGAATGATCGTTCTGCTGGAGGAACCCGAGACCTGGTCGCTGATGATGCTCGTCAGCGCGGTCGCCATCGATAACGCCGACATCTCCCTCGACGGGAAGGATGCGATCCGCCGCTGGCGCTCGGACCACGCCGAGGGCTCGCCCGAACTGGAGGCGCTGACGGAGGCTCTGAACGAGCGGCTGAACGCCGCGATCGACTCGAAGCTGACACGGCGCGTGAAGAGCAAGGGCCGCTACCAGACGGTACGGAGGGTAACGATGGCGCAGGTCACCTACACCGACGACGAGATCAACGAGCTCCTGGTCGAGCTCGTAAACCGCATGGCGAACGAGGCGGATCTGAGCGCCAGGGACAAAGCGATGCTGAAGCGCTGGCGCAGCTCGGAGATGAAGATCGGCAGCGACGAGCTGGAGGACCTGACGCGCAAGGCGAACGACGACTTCGCGCAGAACCTCTCCCTGCGCGAGCGGAGCGCCATCCGCAAGCCCGACTGGCGCACGTAGTCTTTCCGGGTCGCCTGCGGTGTCCGCATCGGACGGATAGCGCCGGCCGGGAGATGCAGGGCCGTTCCTGAGCGGGCGGGCGCCACAGGTTGTGCTCGTCTCCTACACTCTGCACATGGTGGACCCGGTGCTGTTCGCGATCGATGGGCGTGGCGTGGCGACGATCACGCTCAACCGGCCCGACCGGCTGAACGCGATCAACCTTGCCATGCGCGACCTGCTGTGGGAGTACCTGCGCGCCTGCCGCGACCACCCCGACGTGCGCGCGGTCTGCTTCCGCGGGGAAGGGCGCGCCTTCAGCGCGGGCGCCGACATCTCGGAGTTCGGCACGGCGCCGAGCCTTTGGGCGGCACGCCAGGCGCGACATGAGCGCGACCTGTGGGGGCTGCTGCTCTCGCTGGAGATGCCGCTGGTGGCGCGCCTGCACGGCTTCTGCTTCGGCGCGGGGCTGGAGCTGCCGCTCTGCTGCGACGTGCGCGTGGCGGCGGCGGACGCGCGCTTCGCCCTGCCCGAGGTGACGCTCGGCTACATCCCGAGCGCGGGAGGCACGCAGACGCTGCCCCGCACGATCCCCCCGGGCGCAGCCGCCGACCTCATCCTGACGGGCGAGGCGGTGGGGACGGAGGAGGCGCTTCGCTGGGGGCTGGTCGACGCCGCCGTCCCACCGGAAGCACTCGACGCTGCCGTCGAGGAGGCGCTCGGACAGGCGCTCGCGAATCCTCCGTTTCGGGGCCGTCCCCGGCTCTAGGGCCACACGATGTCGCCGGCCCCCCACATGCACCGCCGGCACTGCTCGCCAGGACTGGCCCGGCAAGGAAGATTCGCGCGGCGCGCGGCGCGCCGGTAGAATCGCGTTTCGCTGGACCCACGCGCGCAACGCTCCCGGGGAGAGGGCATGAACACCATCGAGTTCCTTCAGATCTCCGCCGCCGTCGTGCCCGAACGGGAGGCGCTCGTGGAGGTGGGCGGGGGCGGCCGCCGCCTCAGCTACGAGGAGCTGCAGGCGCGGGTGACGCGCCTCGCGAACGCCATGCGCGCGCGCGGCGTCGAACAGGGCGCGAAGGTCGCCGTGATGTCGCAGAACAGCGCGGAATTCGTGATCACCTACTACGCCTGCGCGATGCTGGGCGTGACGCTCGTGCCGCTCAACTACCGCGCCAGGGACGAAGAGCTCACGCACATGCTGAACGTGAGCCAGGCAGCACTGCTCTTCGCCTCGGCGCGCTACGTGGAGCTGGTGAACCGCATCCGGCCCACGCTGGAGCACACGCAGACGTTCGTCTGCTACGACGGCACGGCGGCAGGCTACCTCGAGTTCGGCGCGCTTTGGGCGGGGGCAGAGGCAGAGGAGATCTGGACGGAGGTGGATGACGAGCAACCCACGGTGCTGATCTTCACGAGCGGCACGACAGCCCTGCCCAAGGGCGTGATGATCACCTACCTGGACATGACCGCCTACGTGACGAACACGATGAACCCCGCTGATCCCGATGTGCACGAGAAGACGCTCGTCTCGGCGCCCTTCTTCCACATCGCGGGGGCGACGGCGATGCTCTCCTCGATCTGGGGCGGGCGCACGCTGCTCGTGTTGCCGCAGTTCAGCCCCGAGGGGTGGCTCGCGGCGGTGGGGAAGGAGGGGGCGACGCACTCGATGGTGGTACCAACGATGCTGAAGCGCATCATGGAGCACCCCGACCTGGCGGAGACGGACTTCGCCACGCTGCAGCTGATCACCTACGGGGCGGCGCCCATGCCCTACGAGGTGGTACGGCGGGCGTGCGACATCTTCCCACCACTGGGCGTTGGCCTGATGAACGCCTACGGGCAGACAGAGTCGACTTCGACGCTCACCTACCTCGGCCCCGAGGACCACGACCTGAGCGTGGACACGGAGCGGCGCGAGGGGCGGTTGCGCTCGGTGGGGCGGCCCATGGACGACGTGGAGATCGGCATCATGGACGAGCGCAACGCGCTCCTCGGTGCGGGCAACGAGGGCGAGATCTGCGTGCGCTCGGACCGTGTGATGAAGGGCTACTACGAGCAGGAGGACGCTACCAGCGCGGCGATCATCGATGGCTGGCTGCACACAGGCGACGTGGGCCGCGTGGACGAGGGTGGTTACCTCTTCATCACGGGCCGCAAGAAAGACCTCATCATCCGCGGCGGCGAGAACATCTCCCCGGGAGAGGTGGAGAACTGCCTGGAAGATCATGAGGGCATCGAGGAGGCTGCCGTCATCGGCGTGCCCGACCTGGAGTGGGGGGAGGTGGTGAAGGCGGTGATCGTGGCGAGGTCCGGCGCGCAGCTTTCGCCGGAGTCGGTGAACGCCTGGTGCAAGAGCCGCATCGCCTCGTTCAAGGCGCCGCAGTACATCGCGCTCGTGGGGGAGCTGCCGCGCAACGCCATGGGCAAGGTGCTGAAGACGGACCTGCGCGAACAGTACGGCACGCCCACGAACGACAACGTATGAGCGCGCGGCCAGCCCCTCAGGAGAAGGACCTGCCCGCCAGTGCCCCGCCGCGGGCGGCGAAGGGGGCGCGCTTCAACGTGAGCCTCGTCGGGATTGCCATCCCCGTGGCCGTGATCGCCGCCATCGGCGCGCTGGAGACGGCGCGGACCGAGGGGGCGCAGCGCGAGGTGTTCTTCAACATCAGCGGCTTCGCGGTGATGTACTTCATCTTTGGCGTGGCCGTGGCGTTCATCGCGGGGGCGTTCGTGCAGCGCCTGCGCGTCTGGCGGCTGGGGAGGGGGGCGGACGTCTTCAACGACCTCGGCGCGCGGCTCACGAACGCGATCACGATGGGCGCGGGCACGAGCCGCGTGAAGAACGATCGCTACGCGGGCGTGATGCACGGGTGCATCTACTCGAGCTTCGCGGTGCTGACGCTGGTGACGCTGCTGCTCGCGATCGACGACTACTTCCCGCTCATCTTCCAGGTGGGGGGCGAGCACGCCTTCCTCGAAGGGGGCGTCTACCTCGCCTACAGCCTCGTGGGCGACCTCTTCGGCCTTATCGGGCTCGCGGGGATCGGGATGGCGGTGTTCCGCCGCTTCGGCCCCGCGCCGGCGAAGCTGACCTGGGACCGCCGCCAGTCCGAGGACGCGATCGTCGTGGGGCTGCTGGGCTTCGTGCTCTTCACCGGCTTTCTCGTGGAGGGCTTTCGCATCGGCGGCGACGAGATTCCGCGCGGGCACGAGAGCTGGTCGTACTGGTCGCCCGCAGGCTGGGTAGTGGCGAAGATCGTGGGCGGCGCGGGCGCGGGCGCGCTGCTGAACGCGCACGTGGTGTTCTGGTGGATTCACGTGGTGGGGGCCTTCAGCCTGCTGAGCCTGCTGGCGCTGACGAAGTTCCGGCACATCGTCTTCGCGCCCGTAAACGCCTTCCTGAAGCGCCCCGCCGTTCCGGCCTACCTCGCGCCCATGGGCGATTTCGAACAGCTCATCGAGGAGGGCCAGAGCCTCGGCGCGGGCAAGGTGCAGGACTTCTCGTGGAAGCAGCTCTTCGACGCTGACACCTGCGTTCGCTGCGGGCGCTGTACGGAGGCCTGCCCCGCCTGGACCGCGGGCCAGCCGCTCTCGCCGATGGCGATCATCCAGGACCTCAAGTCGTACATGAACCATGCGGGGCCGCTGCTCATCGCGGGCAAGGATCCCGCGGAAGCGACCGGCGGCGAGCTCGTCGGCGACTACGTGAAAGACGAGTCGCTCTGGGCCTGCCGCACCTGCATGGCCTGCGTGCAGGAGTGCCCGGTGATGATCGAGCACGTACCCACGATCGTGGACATGCGCCGCTACCTGGTGATGGAGCAGGCGCGCATTCCCGGCACGGCACAGGAAACGCTCCAGAACATCGAGCAGCGTGGCCACCCCTGGCGGGGCACGCAGCTCACGCGCGAGACGTGGATGGAGCAGCTGCGCGAGGAGGGCCTGGAGGTTCCCGTCTTCGACGGCTCACAGGAGTACCTCTACTGGGTGGGCTGCTCGGGCGCGCTCGTGGAGCGCAACCTGCCGATCACGAAGTCGGTGGTGCGCCTGCTGATCGAGGCGGGGGTGAGCTTCGGCGTGCTCGGCCAGCAGGAGACCTGCACGGGCGACCCCGCCCGCCGCCTCGGCAGCGAGTTCCTCTACGCGACGCTCGCGGAATCGAACACCGCCACGCTGAACGAAATCGGTGTGCGGCGCGTCATCACCGCCTGTCCACACTGCTTCAACACGTTCAAGAACGAGTACCCGGACTTCGACGGCCACTGGGAGGTGACGCACCACGCGGAGTTCCTCCAGTTGCTGCTGGCGCGCGGCAAGCTGCAGCCGAAGGTGATGGACGGCCAGACGATCACCTATCACGACTCCTGCTACCTGGGGCGCGGCAACGGCGTGCTGGACGCGCCGCGGGAGGTGCTGGAGAGCATCCCCGGGGCGGAGCTGGTGGAGATGCCGCGCAACCGCGAGCGGGGCCTCTGCTGCGGCGCAGGCGGGGGCAACATGTGGCTGGAGGAGGAGGGTACGCGCGTGAACCACCTGCGCTCGGCGGAGGCGGCGAACACAGGCGCGGACATCGTGGCGACGGCCTGTCCGTTCTGCATCCAGATGTTCGAGGACGGCATCCCCGCCGTACAGCCGGAGGAGGAAACGCGCTCGATCCGCGCATTCGACATCGCCGAGTTGCTTGAGGTGAGCGTCGCGCCGCCGCGCCCCGCGGACGAGCGCGCCATCCCACCGGGCGTCACCGGGTAGCGGGAGCCCGCTCCGCTACGGGACGTTTATGACGCTGGCTGCCAACCAGGCCGCGCGCGGTATCGTTCGTTGCGCTGATGGCGTGGAGGTGGCGCGAAGGCTGGTGAGCGAGTCGGTCGACCTCATCTACCTCGACCCACCCTTCAATACGGGCAGGCGGCAGAAGCGCACGTCGGGGATGGCGCAGGCGATCGCACGGGCTTCGGCGGGCGTCGCTACGAGACCGTCCGCCTCGGCTCACGCGCCTTTCCGATTCCTTCGAGGACTACCCTGGCTTCCCCGAACCATTTCTTGTCGAGGCGCGGCGGCTGCTCAAGCTGAGCGGCTCGCTCTACCTGCACCTGGACTACCGTGAGGTTCACTACACAAAGGTGCTGCTCGACCAGGTATTCGGGCGGGAGTGCTTTCCCAACGAGATCATCCGGGCCTACGACTATGGCGGGCGTCCGAAGAAGGCGGCACTCCAGCACCACCCCTGCGCGCCCGCTCCGGTATCATCCCGCCCATAACCGCGTGAGGGCAAGACAGATGGTGCGTGCCGAGATCATCGAACGACAGAACGAGATCAAGCAGACGTCGATGCTCGATCGCATCGCGGGCATGCGGGAGATGCTGCGCCAGGCGGGCGACGAGGCGCAAGAGCTCCGCCACCTGCCGCCCTGGGCGGCGAAAGAGATGGCCGCCCAGGGCTTCTACCGCTTCGCTCTGCCGGCCGAGCTCGGCGGCGAGGATGTGAGCGCCCGCGAGCAGATCGAGAATGTCGCCGCCGTCTCCGCCATCGATGGCTCAGTCGGCTGGTGTACGCATATCAACTCCGAGATCAACGGCCTCGTCGTGCGCCGCATGGACCGCGCCCTCTGCGACAAGGTGTTCGATGATTGGGATGCGCTCGTCTGCTCCGGCCTGGGCCCGCCCAACGGTCCCAACCCGGGCCGTACGGCGCGACGCGAAGGCGAGGGCTGGCGGCTCAGCTACCAGGGCTCGTTCGCGAGCGGCTGTCACAATGCCACCTGGAACTTTGTCATGTCGCCCGTCGTCATCGATGAGGCTACGGGCGAAGGCGCTGCCAACTCCTTCATGGTGCCACGTGGCGAGTTCGAGATCGTCGATACGTGGGACACGGCGGGGATGCGTGGCAGCGGCAGTCACGACGTACGCATGGACGGCACGTACGTTCCCCCCGAGCACTTGTTGCCGTCGCGCCCGCTCGCCCCGAGCGAGCAGTGGGACAATCCGACCTTCCGCAACCCCTGCCACGCCGTCTACAACAAGTCGGCGGTCGCACTGGGCGTCTGCCAGGGGGCCATCGATTCGTTCATCGAGCTGGCCCAGGAGAAGACGCCCTGGGGGCTGAGCTCGATGCTGAAGGACATGCCCCAGGTGCAATACCGCATCGGCGAGGCGCAGGCCACGCTCATGGCCGCCCGCTCCTTCGTGCTGGAGACGCAGGACGCGCTCGAGGCGCACCTCGGCCCCCGACCCGACAAAGGCGGGCGGCTCGAGCCGGAGTGGGAGGTCTTCTGGCCTGCCTACCTTGCCTGCGCCCACGCCGCCCAGTCGACCCGCCAGGTGGTGGGCGTGATCAACAACACGGCGGGCACGACCGGCAGCCGCATGGAGAGCCCGCTCGAACGCCACCTGCGCGACGCCCACCAGGCGGCCACGCACGCCCTCATCTCGTGGCGGCACTACGAGGACATCGGCAAGACGTTCGTCGGACACGAGCCCACGGCCAACTACATGGAGCTGCGGCGCGCCTGAGCGCGCGCGGCACGCCAGCAAGGAGACGCCAGCGATGGCAGAACGCGACCCCCTCGATGTGCTGGAGGCGATCCACTCGACGCCCGCGCGCCGCTACCTCGGCTCCGACCCGATCCCCGACGAGATCGTGCGCGAGCTGCTCGACGCCGCCATCCGCGGGCCGACGGGCGGGAACTCGCAGATCTGGGGGTGGGTGGTCGTTCGCGACGCGGAGAAGCGGGCGACGATCGCCGAATGGTGGAAGGCCACGTTTGAAGCCACCTACGGGCGTGCCGACCCCGCCGCGCTGGAGCGGGGGGGCCGCGTCCAGACGGGCGCGTTTGAGAAGGTTGTCGAGTCCGAGACGGGGCTCGACGCGGCCGGCCTCCGCTCCGTCACCTACCTCGCGAACCACATCGGCGAGGTGCCGGTCATCATCGTGCCCGTGCTGACGGGCGTGCTCTCCGAGCGCGAATCGACGCGCCTGGGGCTGCTCTACGGGGGCTTTATCTTCGGCGCCATCCAGAACCTGGCGCTGGCAGCGCGCGCGCACGGCATCGGCGCGCCCCTGACGACGTTCGGGACAGGGCCCGATCTCGACCGCCTGCTTGAACTGCCCGTGGGGGCAACTGCCTGCGCGATCATCCCGCTCGGCTACCCCGTACGGGGGCGCTTCTCGCAGCCGAAGCGCATGCCCGTAGAGCAGGTGACGCACTTCGACACCTGGGGTGCGATGGAGTAGACGCGCTGCAGGCGGCGAGGACGCGCGCTGCGCCGTCATCGGCGCCGCCGCCGGAGCAGTCCCGCTGATGGCGGCGATGCTCACGATCGGCGCGCGCCGATGACGGCGCGGCGCATCTATGAGCTGGGCGGGGTGAACCGCATCGTGCCGGAGGGAGCGCCGGCCCGGGTAGCCACCCCGAGTGATCATGGGCTTTTCCTGAATCCTGTGACTAACAAATACGGCGCATAAAGGTGCGAGCGGATCCAGTGACAATGAACTGAGTCAATGGACCCTCAGGTGTCAGACTCGCTCAGACGGTGAGAGAACTACCATCAAGAATGGTGGGCGATACTGGATTCGAACCAGTGACCTCTGCGATGTCAACGCAGCGCTCTAACCATCTGAGCTAACCGCCCACGCGGGCCCTCCAGTCTATCGCGTTCTGGCCGCCTCCGCTTCGTCGCGGGGCTTGATGGCCCGCACCATCCGCCGCCGTTCTTTTGGCCTCCGGGCTGCGGTGTGCTACAGGGGCATGTTGTCTCATGCACACGCGCCAGGCGGGCGGGCTTGTCGACATTGACCCCGCATTCCACGCTCATACGCTCTGCTCACCCCCCTTGCCGCGACCTCCGCGTTCGCCAAGGCGCGTTCGACCGATCGGCGCGAGGGGCTATACTCAATGGGACAGCAGCAGACGAAGGTGACGACCGGGACGAGTAGCCGCCAGACCCAGAGAGCCGCGCCCCGGGCTGCAAGCGCGGCGCCCCGGCGGTGAATACCACCCGCGAGCCTGCGCCCGATGCCCCTCGCGGAGGCGCGCACGGCTGGCCCCGTTAGCGGCCACAGCGAGCCCGCGCGCCTTGCCGCGCGGGGAATCAGGGTGGGACCACGGGCCGCGCGCCGTCCCTGAGCAGGCGTGAGAACGTCCGAGGGAGCCCGCCTCCATGCCAGAACCGATCGAATCCGCCATCGACGTCGCCGCCCTGCCCGCGAGCGAGCGCCTCGCGCGCATGCGGCACTCTGCCGCGCACATACTCGCCGAGGCGATGGTCGAGCTCATGCCCGAGGCCGAGCTCGGCATCGGCCCGCCCACCGAGACGGGCTTCTACTACGACTTCCGCCTGCCGCGGGCGCTCACGCAGGACGACCTGAAGTGGCTGCGGCGGCGCATGCGCAAGTCGATCGGGCGGCGGCATCCCTTCCGCATGGAGGCGATCACGCGCGCGGAGGCGGAGGCGCGCTGGCACGACCAGCCCTTCAAGCTCGACCTGCTGGGCGGGCTCGAAGAGGGCGCCATTACCCAGTGCACGCACGCGGACTTCACCGATCTCTGCCGCGGCGGACACGTGAACCACACAGGTGAGATTCCCGCCTTCAAGCTGATGAGCATCGCGGGCGCGTACTGGCGGGGCGACGAGGCGAACCCGCAGCTGCAGCGGGTCTACGGCGCGCTCTTCGAGACACAGGAGGAGCTGGAGGCGTACGAGCGCCGGCTCGAGGAGGCGCGCAGGCGCGACCACCGCCGCGTGGGTCGCGAGCTCGGGCTCTTCGCCTTCTCCGACGACGTGGGGCAGGGAATCCCCCTCTTCCTGCCGAAGGGCGAGACGGTGCGCCACCTGATGGAGGGCTACGTACGCGAGCTGCAAGAGCGCGCCGGCTACGAGCACGTCTGGACGGCGCACCTTGTGAAGGGCGCGCTCTACGAACGCTCGGGGCACAAGGCGCACTACGCGGACGCGATGTTCCCACCGATGGTCGATGGCGAGACGGAGCTCTACCTGAAGCCGATGAACTGTCCCTCGCACATGACGCTCTTCAACGCGGAGCCACACAGCTACCGCGATCTGCCCCTGCGCTACGCGGAGTTCGCGACGCTCTACCGTCACGAAAAGTCGGGCGAGCTGAGCGGCCTCACACGCGTGCGCGCGCTCACGCAGGATGACGCACACGTGTTCTGTACGCCGGAGCAGATCCAGGAAGAGTTCGCGCTTGCCCTCTCGCTCGTGCGGGAGGCGCTGGAGACGTACGGCTTCCGCGAGTACCGCGTGGCGCTCTCGCTGCCGGACACGGGTGGAAACGGCAAGTTCGTGGACGCGCCCGAGCAGTGGGAGCAGGCGGTGGCGGCGCTGCGCGCAGCGATGGAGGCGTCGGGGCTGGAGTACGCGGAGGAGGAGGGCGAGGCCGCCTTCTACGGCCCGAAGGCGGACTTCCTCACGAAGGACGTGCTGGGACGGGAGTGGCAGCTTTCGACGATCCAGGTCGACTTCATCCAGCCGGGGCGCATGGGCTGCGTCTACACCGGCGAGGACGGGCGGGAGCACACGCCGGTGATGTTGCACCGCGCCGTGACGGGCTCGACGGAGCGCTTCCTGGGCGTGCTCATCGAGCATTTCGGGGGGGCGTTCCCCCTCTGGCTGGCGCCCGTGCAGGCGGTCGTGATCCCCATCGCCGACCGCCACGCTCCCTACGCGGAGGAGGTGGCGGCGACCCTGCGTGAGGAACGCTTCCGCGTGGAGGTTGACGCACGCAGCGAGCGCATGAACGCGAAGATTCGCAACGCCCAGCTCCAGAAGGTTCCCTACATGCTCGTGGCGGGCGACCGCGAGGCGGAGGCGGGGACGGTGGCCGTGCGCGTACGCAGCGGCGAGGACCTGGGGGCGGTGCCGCTGGCGGAGTTCCTGGCGCGCATCGAGGGGGAGCGCAAGACGCGCGCGCTGGCGCCGTAGGGGCTGCGCACGCGCCTCAGGCGAGGGCGGCCTTGAGCCTGGCGGCGGACTCGGCGGCGGCGCGGGTGGCATCGTCGAGGACGCCGTGCATGCCGAAGAAGGCGTGGATCTGGCCGTCATAGCGCGTGAGACTGGCGGGCACGCCCTCCTCGCGCAGGCGCACGGCGTAGGCTTCGCCCTCATCGCGCAGGGGGTCGTATTCGGCGGTGATGACGTGCGCGGGGGGCAGGGCGGAGAGGTCGGCGGCGCGCAGGGGGGAGGCATGGGGGTGGGCGCCGTCGCCATCGGGACCGAGGTAGTGATCCCAGAACCAGATCATGCCGTCGCGCGTGAGCAGGTAGCCCTCGGCGTTGTCGCGGTAGGAGCCGCTCTCGTAGTTCTGGTCGGTAACGGGGTAGACGAGCAGCTGGAAGCGGATGGGAGGGCCGTCTTCGTCGCGGGCGCGCAGCGCGACGACCGCGGCGAGGTTGCCGCCCGCGGAATCGCCGCCAACGGCGAGCCGGTTCGCGTCCGCGCCCAGCTCGGCGGCGTGCGCAGCGGCCCACACGGTCGCGGCGTAGCAGTCTTCGTGGGCGGCGGGGAAGCGGTGCTCGGGCGCGAGGCGGTAGTCGACGGAAACGACGACGGCGCCGCTGCGGCTGGCCAGCTCGCGACAGGTCACGTCCGCGCCGTCGAGATCGCCGATGACCCAGCCGCCACCGTGGAACCAGACAAGCAGGGGCAGGCCGGCGGCCTCGACGGGGCGGTAGACGCGCACGGGGATGTCGCCCGCAGGGCCGGGGACGGCGCGGTCTTCCTCGCTCGCCATGGTCGCGCCGGGGACGGCGGGGGGCAGGCGGTTGGCCTCGCGCACCGCCTGCGGTTCCTGCGTCTGGATGGGGGGCGCGCCCAGGGCCGCGAGCTGATCGAGCACGAATTTGGCCTGCGGGTTGAGTGTCATCTGCCGCCTCCTCGGGGTTCGCGAACGGTAGGAGGGCGCGGGGGGCGCGTCAACAGCTGTGGCTCCGCAGCGCCGCGAGGAACTCGCCCGCAGTCACGAATTCGACCGCGCCGTAGCCGCGCATGCGCAGCACCTCGCGGTCGGCGGTGACGAGGTAGCGGGCGCCACCTGCGTGGGCAGCCTCGACAAGGCGGCGGTCGCCCGCGTCCCTGAGCGTGAGCGCGTCGAGCGTGGGGGCCTCAACCATGCGCGAGCGCTCACGCAGCTCGGCGAGGAGGGCATCGCGCACTCGTGCATCGGCGATGCGCTCCACCCAGCGCGCACCCACCACCATCCCGGCCTCGCGCAGGGTGGCTGCCGAGGCGACGTGCTCGAAGCCGCCCCCGCGCCAGCGATCGAGGATGCGCGCGCCCGAGCCCGCGGGCTGCGCGAGCGCACCCACGAAGATGTTGGTATCGACGATCGCCCGCAGGGGAGCGCGTTCGCGCGTCAATGAGCGACCGCGTTGCCCCCGCACACGTTGATGGACTGGCCCGTGATCCAGGAGCCCTGGTCGCTGCAGAGGTAGACGGCGGCCCAGCCGATGTCCTCGCCCAGGCCCGCGCGTCCGATGGGGATGCGCGCGGCGCGCACGTCGAAGTCGGGGTCGCCGAAGACGTCGGCCATACGCGAGGTATCGACGAGCCCCGGGCAGATGGCGTTCACGCGGACGCCGTAGCGGCCGATCTCCTGCGCCATGGAGGCGGTGAGGCCCTGCAGTCCGGCCTTGCTGGCGACGTAGGCGGCCATGTTGGGGCCGAGCACCTTGCCCGCGATCGAGGAGATGTTGACGATGACGCCGCCGTTGCCCGCTTCGATCAGCTGCTGGCCGAAGACTTTGGACATGAGGAAGGCGCCGCGCAGGTTGACGCGCAACACGGTGTCCCAAGCGTCGACGGGCATCTCGACGACGGGGACGCGGTCGGGGCCACGGGCGGCACCCGCGTTGTTCACGATGAAGTCGACGCGCCCGAACCCGGCGAGCGTGCGATCGAGCAGACTGCGGACGGAGGCCTCGTCGCCGGCGTCGCTGACGAGGGGCAGGGCCCTGCGCCCGGCGGCCTCGATCTCGGCGGCCACGGAGGCGATGTCGCGCCAGCCGGCGGCCTTCTCGTCGTCGGGGTAGCGCTCAGGCGGGCGGCCCGTGCCGGTCACAACGACGTCGGCGCCCGCGCGGGCGAGTTCGACGGCGATGCTGCGGCCGATGCTCTTCATGCGGCCCGCGCCGGTGACGACGGCCACCTTGTCTTCGAGTCCGGTGAGGTTCAGTCCAGCCATCGCGTCCCCCGGCGGGCAAGAGCGCCCGGCCCGCGCGACTATGCCGCGTTCGGGGGGTTCTCTCAAGGCGCTCACTCCGACCTGCCCTTTGCCGCTGGAGCGATCGGGCTACAGTTGCCCCGTGGCGGGACGAAGGCCGTGGCTCCACACGCTCGCGGTGAGCGTCCTGGCGCTGGCGAGCGGATTCGCGATCACGCTGTTCTTCGTACTGGATGACTCGCCGCCGCGGGCTACCGGGCATTCCGCCTCCGCACCCACACCGCCCACGACCACGCTCACGCCCACCACGAGCGCCTCCCTGCCGCCAGACCCGGAGGGCCCGCGCGAGCCCGCAGCGGACGGACGGCCCTGGCGCTGCGCGAGCACGGCCACGCGCGGCGCGGGGCTCATCGCCGCGGTCGAGGAGGCGATGGAGGGGTACGCGGGAGCATGGGGGCTGGCGCTTGTCGACCTCGACTGCGATTCGGCAGTCGTCGTCCGGCCCCTGTACGCGCAATACCCCGCCTCAGCGGGCAAGATCGTCGTCCTCACCGCCGCCCTGCGCGCGGTGCAGGAGGGGGTGCTCGATTTCGCCATGATCGAGGCGGACGTCGAACTGGTGCTCCACCACTCGATCGACAAGAACACGGACAACGTAGCGGCGTTCGTGACGCCCGCCCGGGTGGCGGCGGTGCTGGAGCGGGCGCGCATCTCGGAGCGGTCGGCGCTGGCGTGGGCGTGGCGGGAGGCGTGGTTCACGCCGCACGATCTCGCGCTCGTCTGGGCCTCGATCCTGCGCGGGGACCAGCTCGACGAGCGCTGGACGGCCTACCTGCTGGCGCGCGCGGCGGAGGCGGTCCTGCCGGACGGACGGGAGACGTTCCCCGCCGAGTTCGGCGTGGCAGGCTACGAGTTCGGGCAGAAGGCGGGCTACTGGATCAACCCCGTCCAGCCCGATCACCTCGTGGCAGCCGGCTACGCGCGCCCCGAAGACGGCGCCAGTGCGGGTTTCACCTTCGCCTTCCTGCTACAGACATCGCTGCACGACTTGTTCGACCCGCAGCGGCGGCAAGTGTTCCCGCTCGTGCGCGACTTCATCGTCGATGAGGTACGGCGTAGCCGCTGAAGGCAGCGCACGCAGACGCGCGCAGCGGGCTACAGTCAGGCGTGGTGAAGACGATCGGAAGGCACCGAAGCGGCGCGGCAGCCGCCGCCCTGGCGGTCTGCTTTCTCGCGCTCGCGTGTGGCGGCGCAAGCCCGCGAGCGGAGGGTCCCGCGATGGCCACGCCCTCCGCCATCGCCTCGCCTGCGCCCTCCGCCACCGCCTCGCCTGCGCCCTCCGCCATCGCCTCGCCTGCACCCTCCGCCAACGCCTCGCCGGAGCCCTCCTCCACCGCCTCGCCGACGCCCTCCTCCACCGCCTCGCCGACGCCCTCCTCCACCGCCTCGCCAGCGCCCTCCTCCACCGCCTCGCCGACGCCCTCCTCCACCGCCTCACCAACGCCCTCCGCCACCGCCTCGCCGACGCCCTCCTCCACCGCCTCACCAACGCCCTCCTCCACCGCCTCGCCTGCGCCCTCCTCCACCGCCTCGCCTGCGCCCTCCTCCACCGCCTCGCCAACGCCCTCCGCCAGCGCCTCGCCAACGCCCTCCACCACCGCCTCGCCGACGCCCTCCGCCACCGCCTCGACTGCGCCCTCCGCCACCGCCTCGCCGACGCCCTCCTCCAGCGCGGCGCCTGCGGCGCTGTCCGCCATCGTGGCGGACGCCCGCCCGGTGCGCTGCGCCAGCCTCGCCAAGCGCGGCGGCGTCCTCGCCAGCGCCGTCGAGAAGGCGATGAAGGGCTACACGGGAGGCTGGGGGCTGGCGCTCATCGACCTCGACTGCGGCGCGTCCGTCCTCGTCCGCCCCGGGCACTCCCAGTACCCCGCCTCTGCGGGCAAGATCATGATCGTCATCGCCGCCCTCCGCGCCGTGCAGGACGGCGTCCTCGCGTTCAGCGACATCCAGGAGCACGTCGAGATCGTTCTCGAACACTCCATCGACTTCAACGCCGACGCGATCAACGTGCTGGTGACGCCCGAACAGGTGGCGGCGGTACTTCAGCGGGCGGGCGTTTCGGAGGACTCGCGGATCGAACACAGCTGGCGTTTCGCACACTTCACGCCCCCCGACCTCGCGCGTGTCTGGGTCTCGCTCGTGCGCGGCGAGCAGCTCGACGAGGAGCGGACGGCATACCTGCTGGGGCTGGCCGTCGCGAACGGCTTGCCCGAGAACTTCTGGCCCTTCCCTCCCGATTTTGGCGAGAACGGCTACGAGTACGGCCAGAAGGCAGGCTACTGGACCTCCATGGTACCGATCGGTTACCGCGTGTCCGCGGGCTTTGCACGCCCGGAAGACGGCTCCGGCGGGGGCTTCGTCTTCGCCTTCCTGATCGAGGCTGCGCCCGCGGACCTGGCCGGCGACTGGCGCCGCCCGGTCTTCCCGCTCGTGCGCGACTTCATCGTGGGCGAGGTGGAGCGGGAGCGTTAGGGGAGGCGCGCTTCGAGCTCGGCGAGGGTGAGCGCGCCCGGCCCGCACCCTGCGGCCGCGAGCTCATTCGCAACCTCCTGCAGGAGCGTGTTCACGGGCGCTGGCACGCCGTGGAGCCTCCCGAGGAGGACGATCTCACCGTTCAGGTAGTCCGCCTCGATGGTGGCGGCGCCGCGCTTGAGGCTCTGCCAGGAGGAGTTGCCCGTACGCGCCGCGGGGCTGCCAGCGAAGATGCGGCGCAACACCTGGAAGCGCTCGCGGAACACTTCGTCGCTCACCCGCTGGATACCCGCCGCAGCGAAGCAGGCGAGCGCCTCTGCGCGGGCGCGCGCCAGGAGCGCATCCGCCTTCGTCTCGTGGCCGAGGATCGCCTGCGCGGCGTTGGCGAGATTGCCCATCAGCTTGGCGTACTTCCAGGGCATGATCGCATCGCGCGCGATGGCGCTGAATCCAGCCGCCGTGAGGTCGCGCACGATGCGATCGGCGCGTGCGTCGCTACCGCCGGGGAAGCGGCCCAGATCGAGCACGCCAAAGGTGGGGCTGGCGCTGGCGATGACCACGCCGGGCTCGAGGTGGGTGCCTGGCAGGATGACGAGCTGGCCGTAGACGTTGGCGAAGCGCCGGAGCGCCATGCGTTCGTTGGCGACGCCGTTCTGCGCGCAGACGACCGTGATCGCGGGCGGGGCGGCCGCGCTCAGCTCGTCGAGCGCCGCTGCCGTGTCCTGCGACTTCATGGCGAGGATGACGGTGTCGTCGGGCGCGAGGGCGAGATCGGCGGGCGAGCCCGCGGCGGGGATAGCGAGTGTCTGCGTTCCTTCCGCGCTGACGAACGTGAGTCCGTTCGTGCGCAGGGCGGCGAGGTGGCGGCCGCGCGCAATCAGCGCCACCTCGTGGCCGCTGAGGTGGAGGCGCGCGCCGATGACGCCGCCGATCGCTCCCGCTCCGTAGATTACGTACCGCATGTCAGGTCGCGCTCCCGCCGCCGGGCGGCGCCGCTAATGGCGCTCGGCGTAGTGTCGCGCAAGGATATCCTCGCCAAAGTCGCCTTCCGGGTCGCGCCAGACCGCGTGGATGTGATTGGCGTCATTCTGCGTGCAGTCGTACTCAACGAGGAAGCGCGGGGCCTGCAGGCGGTAGTAGTGGGGCTCGCCTCGCTCGGCGCCGCCCGCCCAGGCGAAGTGCATGGCCTCGAAGGCACCCGCCGTCAGCCGCTCGCGCTGGCTCGCCGCCAGCTCATCGGGAAGGCGATTGAGGTACTGCGCCACCAGGGCGGCGAGGATGTCGCGCTGACCGTCGTGCAGCGCTTCTGCGGCGAGGCCGCCGGGGACGGCGGAGTAGCGCAGAGCGGCCTCGTGCGCAGGGCCGTAGCCGAGCCGTTCGCGTTCGGCAAGGGTGCGCTCATCCCAGCGGCTGTCGCCGGGGATGCCCATCAGCGCGGCTGTGGGGATGGGGAGCGCGTCCACCTCCACGCGCGGGCGGTTGGACTGCACGATGTCGGGCGGGGCCGCGCGTGAGATGCGGGCGGCGCCGCGCTGGCGCTCGTCGAGGGCGTACAGCAGCTCGCGCGCGAGGTCTTCCTCGCCGGCGAGGGGGCGCAGCCTGCCCACGCCGCCGAAGGGCGCCTCCGCCGGATTCGCCCCGAAGAACGCCGGCGTGGGGGCGACGACGCGGTTGTTGGCGACGGTGTAGTGGAGGGAGACGTGGTGCCCTTCGAAGCGCCAGCCCCAGGTTGCGCCGCGATCGGCAGGCTCGCCGAAGACCGTCACGAAGTAGAGCTGCGGATCGCGCCAGCGGTCGGAGCCGGTGTCGACGCCGAGCCCGCCCCCGCCCCACGATTCGGCGGCGTCGAGGACGTTTTCGAGACCCATGATGATGGCGGCGGTGACGTAGCCGGAGCGGCTCAGGCCGCTGGCGGCGAGGCGGTGGGCGGCCTGCTGCTGGAGGGGCGACATGGCAAGCAGGGGGAGTCCCTCGCGGGCCATGGGGGCGTAGTTCCAATGGCGCCGCTCAGCGTCGTCGTCGAGCGGGCGCAGGGCACGGTCGCGCTGCGCCGGTTCGAGCGAATCGAGGAAGGCGCACGCGGCGGCAGCCATGCGCGCGGCGGTCGCGGGCGCGTTCGTGGCTGGCATCGCGCTCCCCCCTTCGCCCCCCATGCGGGGCTCGCAAGGATACGCCTCCCGCGAGAACACGCGGGTCGGCTTCGCCACGCGCCTAGAATACCGCCGCGCACCCGGCGCACCGGAGGCCAGCGATGACGGCGACCACCCAAACTGACCGCGAAGCCGCGATCGACGAACTGATCGCAAAGCAGGAGATCCGCGACGCGCTGATGCGCTACTCGCGCGGCATCGACCTGCTGGACGCGGAGCTCGTGAAATCGGCCTACCACCCCGACGCCCGGGACGACCACGGAACCTTCAAGGGGAACGCGCACGAGTTCGCGGAGCACGTGATGGAGGGCCTCTCGCAGCTGGAGTGCACCGAGCACTTTCTCGGCAACTCGTTGATCGAGGTCGAGGGCGACCGCGCGTACTCGGAGACGTACCACGTGGCCTACCACCGCATGCCCGCAGACGAGGAGGGCGTGGCGAAGGACTTCACCTGGGGCGGGCGCTACGTGGATGTGTTCGAGCGGCGCGGGGGCGGCCCCTGGCTCATCCTGCACCGCACTGTGGTCCACTCCTGGAGCCGCATCGACCCGGTCGTGGAGGGGGCACCGATGGCGAGCGCGTTCACGCAGGTGGGGCGGGGTGATGGCAGCGACCTCGTCTACCGGCTGCGCGAGCTGGTGGACTGACACTGACAGGGCGCACGCCCGAAGGGGTATCATGCGCGCAGCGGCGCGCCCGCGCGGCGCAAGGAGGTTCCCGATGACGGCAGAAGCGACGACCGAGCGACCGTTCTACAAGGATCCGGCGCCCGACCAGGTGCGGCGCGACCCGCCCCATCGCTACCTCCCGGTGGATGAGCGATCAAACTGGCGCGAGCAGGGCATCGACATGCCCTCGATCCTCCTGCGCGATCCCGAGAAGCTTCCTGTGAAGGTACTCCTGCACTCGATGTACGGCGGCGAGATCGGCGGCTCCGAGGCGTTCGGACGGCGCTACGTGGTCGCCACCCGGGAGGGGATCGACCAGCTGCCCTGGGAGCTGGCGCTCGTGAACGCGCGGCTCACCTGGGATGAGTGCCGGCACACGGAGATCGTGCTTGAGCAGATGGCGAAGAACGGCTGCACGCTCGGCGATTTTGTGGACGGCTACACGGCGGGCGAGAGCCTGACGAGCTCGAGCGGCGGCTCGAACCCGGGCGCCGCACTGGACATGATCAACAGCATGGCCTCGGTGCACCGTGGCGGCGAAGGGCTCGCAATGAACCTGTTCACGGCGCTTATCGACATGGGCCGCAACATCGGCGACCCGGACTGGGAGCGCGCGTTCGACTTCAACCATGCCGACGAGGTGATGCACGTGGAGGTGGGCAACTACTGGGTGCCACGCCTGACGGAAGGGAACGCTGGCAAGCGGCGTGAGGCGATGCAGGCGCAGCAGGCGTTCGAGGAGCTGATCATGGCGCTCAACACGGGCGACGAGGTCGTCGCGCCGAAGGAGTTCGCTCTCTAGGCGCACCAGCGGCAAGACGATGGCGAAGCGTTGGCGGCCACCCTTCAACTTCAAGCGTTACTGCGGCGACAGCCAGACGATGGTGATCCACGACCTCGTCTGCGAGAAGCCGGAGTGCGCCGTCTCCACGCTCGAAGATGAGTGGATCACGATGTGGGAAACGGAGGAGGAGGTAGCCGCGACCGTGGCAGAGGGCGCGTGGACACGGCACCAGCCGTGCGAATCGGGGGCGCTTTACTTCACCCCCCGCGAGGAACTGAAGTAACGAACGCCCGCGCCCGCGGGGCAGGAAGCGAGGGGTCATGGTCGAGCTCTGGGTTCCCCAGCGGAAGCTGGGCGGGGCCTTCTCGGTGGACGAATGCGCACGGCGGCTGATGCACTACCGCTACGCGGAAGTGGAGATGATGCGCGCGCTGCTGCAGTGGATCGCCACGCAGCCGCAGGTCCACCACAAGGTCGAGTTCGGGCCGATGGCCTACCACTGTGCACAGCACGCCGACGTGCTCGGCAAGCGCCTGCCCGAGCTACGCGTGACGGAGGGCGCCGAGGGGCCCTACCCGCTGATGACCTCCCCCAAAGTGGAACCGCCCAACGACGAGTTCCGCGCCTTCATGGAAGCCATCCAGGACCAGGATGACTCGGTGCTGCGCGTGGCTGGCGTCTTCGGGGTGCTCAAGCCACACCTGGCCACGCACTACCTCTACCACCTGCGCGCGACTGACCAGATCGTCGATTCGCCCACCGTGCGCATCCTCAAGTTCATCCTGATCGATGAGGAGGAGCACATCCAGTGGGGCCGTGCGCAGATCGAGGAGCTGGCCGATACACCGAAGAAGCGCCGCCGCGTCAACGAATGGCGCATGCACCTCGAGGAGTTGCTGACCGAGGCGGGCGGCGTGATCGGCATTCGCGGCAGCGACGACGACGAGTGACGTACGTCATCGAGGCGGCGAGCTGCATCAACTGTGGCTACTGCCGGCGGGTGTGCCCCACGGAGACTATCCACTACTTCGACACGGAGGACTTCCAGCACGCCATCTATGCGGAGGCGTGCATCGACTGCAACGCCTGCGTGCCCGTCTGCCCGGTGGACTGCATCGACTACGACGCCACGAACGTGCTGGAGGGGGAGGCGCTGGAGACGGCGCTGGCGAAGGCGCGGGAGTGGGCACGCAAACGCAACCAGGGCGAGCTGCTGAGGGAGCTGGCGCCGCGCGCGAAGTTCCGCCCCTCGGTGATGCCACCGAAGGCGTCGCGCGGGGCGCGCAGGGCGTAGCGGGCGCATGGCGCTCCGGATCGTCGCCGGCTGCATCAACTGTGGGAACTGCCGCCACGTCTGCCCCACGAACACGATCCGCTACTACGACACGCCCGACCTGCAACACCTGATCGACCCCGCGGGCTGCATCGACTGTGACCTCTGTGTGGCCGCCTGCCCGGTGGAGGTGATCGAGCCAGACCGCGCGTATGCGCACGACCCTGCGGAGCTGGCGGCGGCGAAGGCGCGAGCGGCGGAGGCGTGGCGGAAGCAGGGGCCGCTCATCCAGCAGATGCTGAAGACCATGCGCCAGCGGAACGCGCGCTGGGCGCGCGAGCGCGGGGAACGCCGCGCCGATCCGGAGCGCTACCGCACGGGTGTGCGGCGGCAGTGAACGGGCACAGCGGTATACTGCGGGGGAGGCTGGCGCGTTCGTCTAGAGGCCCAGGACGCCGCCCTTTCAAGGCGGAGATCGCGGGTTCGAATCCCGCACGCGCTACCAGCGCTTCCCTGTCAGGTCTCCGCTATGCCGTCGGGAGCTCCAGGACTTCGGCGCTGGCGGCACTGGCCGGGTAGAGGGCGTCGTAGAAGGACAGGCCGTACCGCTGATGGAGATGGCGGAGTCGAGCCCCGCCTGAGCACAGGCGGGGCGTTTCGCGGCTGAAGGCGCGCTCGTGGGCGGCTGCGGAGCGAGAGCAGGGATCTCCTCGACCGGAAGCGCCAGTGGCGGATGCGGCGCTCTTCGGGGGGGGGCGGCGGCTTCGGCGTGCCCGGCGGCGACGCTCGGCCCAGCCTTCGCGGAGGCTTTCGAACGCGCGCCTCGAAAGGCGTACCGTTCACAGCCTCGCTCCCCGGGGTTGGGGCGGTTGGCGGCGGTGAGGGGGAATGCCTGAGGGCCGGGCGCCCGACGACGCCCGGCCCTCAGTGGAGCGTGGCGTGTGCTAGAGCGCTTCGCTCCCGCGCTCGCGGGTGCGAACGCGGACTGCGTCCTCCACGCTGGAGATGAATATCTTGCCGTCGCCGATCTCGCCCGTGCCGGCGTTGTCGAGGATAGCCGCGACAACCTGCTCGGCCTGGGCGTCGTCGACGATGAGGGCGAGCCAGACCTTCGAGAGGTACTCGACGCGGTACTCGCGCCCGCGCCACTGCTCGGTGAGGCCGCGCTGCTTGCCGTGGCCCTTCACCTCCCAGACGGTGATGCCCGGGTAGCCGAGCTCTTCAAGCGCGTTCTTGACGGCTTCGAGGCGGCTGGGCCGGATGATGGCTTCGATCTTCTTCATCAGGAGCTCCTTTCCGGGGTCGGGGACGGCTGCGGATCGTAGCGCGCGGTCACTTTCCGCCTCCGCCAATCTCGGCCGGCCCGAAGATGCCGGAGCCCGATGGACCGAAGTCCGGGTAGGAGTCGATGCCGTGCTCCTCGATATCGAGTCCGCGCAGCTCTTCCGCCTCGCTGACGCGGAGGCCAACGGTGAACTTGATGGCGAAGAACAGGATACCCGCCGTGACCGCCGTCCAGCCGACGATGGCGGCGATGCCAATGAGCTGCATAAGGAGCTGCTCACCGCCACCGCCCAGGAACAGGCCGTAGGACGAGGGATCAGCGACGTAGCCAGCGGATTCCATGCCCGCCTTCGACGAGAAGAGCCCGACGGCGATGACGCCCCAGATGCCCGCGAAGGCGTGCACGGAGACGGCTCCGACGGGGTCATCGACGCGGAAGAGGTTGTCCAGCATCAGGACGCCGTAGTACATCACCAGGCCGCCGATGGCGCCGATCACAACCGCGGCCCAGGGGTCGACGGTGGCGGTGCCGGCGGTGATGGCGACCAGCCCGGCAAGGATGCCGTTGATCGTGAGGCCGGTGTCGTAGCGGCCCGTACGGAACCGCGACCAGAGCATGGCGGTCACACCGCCGGCCCCCGCCGCAAGCGTAGTGGTGACAGCGACACGCGCGGCGATCTCGGCCATGCCACCGGAGAGGGCGAGCGTGGAGCCCGAGTTGAACCCGTACCAGCCGAACCAGAGGATGAACATACCGATCGTGGCGATCGAGATGTTGTGGCCGGGGATGGCGCGGACCTCTCCGTTGGGACCGTACTTGCCGAGGCGCGCGCCCACGGCAATAGCACCCATGAGCCCGGCGATGCCGCCCACCGTGTGGACGACGCCGGAACCGGCGAAGTCGATGTAGCCGTTGGCCAGCCAGGGCTCGCCGTCGGTGAAGGCGCCCATCCACGTGTTCGAGTCCCAGCCCCAGTGCACCACGACGGGGTAGATGAAGCCGGTGACGACGACGGTGTAGATGAGGTAGGCCGAATACCTGGTGCGCCCCGCGAGCGCGCCCGCCACGATCGTGGCGGCGGCGGCGGCGAAGGCGAACTGGAAAAACCAGTTGGCGTAGTCGTCGAACCCGTTGAGGGCGAAGTTGCCGAGCCCGATGAACTGGTTCGAGGCGTCGCTCAAGCCATAGGCGAAGGCCCATCCAAAGAGCCAGAAGGAGATGCCGCCGACACAGGCGTCGATCATGTTCTTCATCAGGATGTTCGCCGTCTCTTTCGAGCGGACGAAGCCTGCCGTGAGCATGGCGAAGCCTGCCTGCATGAAGAACACGAGGAAACCCGCGATCAGCAGCCAGGCGGTATCGACGGCGCCGATGATGTCGGCGATATCGGCGCCGTCGCCTTCATGGGCGGAGACGGCGGAGACGATGCCGAGCGCAAGCAGGCCGCCAGCGAGTATGGCAGTCGGCCGGCGCAGGGCCGGTAGGGTACGTTTCATGCGATCCTCCTCGATACCCCGTGGGGCGAAACGTCGAGCAGGACGGTAGGGGCTACCTGTTTCCCGCATATTGCTACGCTGTTTCGGGCGGGTTTCGAAACACAGTGTTCACGGAGGCTGCGCGGGCGGGCATCCGTGTTCCCCGACCGCCTCTGCTTCGCAGCACCCCTGCGCACCTGGGGGAGGGAGCGCTGCCGCGCTACGTGCGAGATTTCACAAGCGGCAGTGTTGTGCTACGCTGACGCGCGAAGCGACGCATGGTCAGTGCGTCTGTGCCGTGCGCCCACTACGCACCGTAAGGAGTCCGCGCCCACGTGAACATCGTCGTTTGCGTCAAGCAGATCCCCGATCCGGAAACGCCGGCCTCGCAGTTCGCCGTGGACGAGGCGGCAAAGCGCGTGATCCCCGCGCAGGGCATCGCGCCGGTGGTGAACCCCTACGACCCGCAGGCAACGGAAG
Organism: Tepidiformaceae bacterium; assembly: GCA_963422605.2. Taxonomy (GTDB): domain Bacteria; phylum Chloroflexota; class Dehalococcoidia; order Tepidiformales; family Tepidiformaceae; genus UBA2991. The sequence continues at coordinate 1,148,611 of CAXXUF010000002.1, read as the reverse complement.
CGGCGCTGCGCCTGAAGGACGCCGCCGGCGAGGGCCGGATCACGGTCGTGAGCCTGGGCGCGGATTCGGCCCGCGACGCGATCAAGCACGCGCTCGCGATGGGAGCGGACGAAGGCGTACTGTTGAGCGACCCGGCCTTCGAAAACATCGACAGCTTCCAGACAGCGGTAGCGCTGGCGAAGGCGATCGAGAAGATCGGCGACTGCGACCTCGTCCTCATGGGGCGCGCGGCGGCTGATTGGGACATGGGCGTTGCCCCCCAGGGCGTGGCTGAGCTGCTCGGCGTCCCCGCCGTCACCATCGCGAAGTCGATGACGGCTGACGGCTCGACGCTGACGGTCGAACGCGTGCTGGACGACGGCTTCCAGATGGTGGAGGTGGACCTGCCGGCGGTCGTCTCCATTTCGAACGAGTTCGGCGAGCCGCGCTACCCCCAGCTCCGCCAGATCATGCTCGCGGCGAAGAAGACGGTGCAAGTCTGGTCGGCGGAGGATCTGGGGCTCGAAGCGGGGGAGACGGGCGAGGCCAACCGCTGGCTGCCGCTGGAGGCGCTCTACATCCCCACGGTCGAGAGCAACGTCGAGATCATCGAGGGCGACTCCCCCGAGGAGCAGGCCCACACTCTCGCGCTGAAACTGCGCGAGGCGAAGCTCATCTAAAGGACACCGATGCCTGGAACGCTGATCATCGCGGAGAGCTCGGGCGGCGCTGCCGCCCCCGTCGCCCTCGAGTTGCTGGCGGCGGCGCGCGCGCTGGCCGAACAGGGCGGGGGCGCGGTGAGCGCGCTCGCAGCGGGCGACGCGGCGCTCGGCCGCACACTCATCGAGCACGGCGCCGACGCCGTCTACCTCACGCCCGCGGGCTCGCTCGACGCAGGGTTCGCAGAGACGGCTGCAGCCGCGGCGCTGGCCACGCGCGAAGCGGCGGACGCGGACATCGTGCTCATGGGCCAGACGAGCCTCGGGCGCGACCTGGCGCCGCTCATGGCCTTCCGCCTGGGGACAGCGGCGGCGATGGACTGCATGGCCCTGACGCTGGCGGACGGGCGGCTGCGGGCGACGCGCAGCTGCTACGGCGGGAACGCGAACGCCGAGGTCACCTGGCGGGGCGAGACGCAGATCGCGACGCTGAAGTTGAAGGCGTGGGACGCGCTCGCGCCCGACGCAGGCCGCGACGGCCCGGTGACGGCGATCGAGGCCACGGGCGAGCAACGCGTGCGGGTGATCGCGACGGAAGCGGCGGAAGCATCGGGCGTGCGCCTGGAGGACGCCGACGTGGTGGTCTCGGGCGGGCGCGGCCTGGGCGACCCGGCGGCCTTCGGGGCGCTCGAAGAGCTCGCGCGCATGCTGGGCGGGGCGACAGGAGCGAGCCGCGCAGCCTGCGATCTCGGCTGGTACCCGCCCTCTCAGCAGGTGGGCCTGACGGGCAAGACGGTGACGCCGAACCTCTACATCGCGGTCGCCATCAGCGGCGCGAGCCAGCACATGGCGGGCATGTCGGGCTCGAAGAACATCGTCGCGATCAACCGCGATCCGGATGCGAACATGGTGCAGGTGGCGCGCTTCGCAGTGGTGGAGGACTACAAGAAGATCGTGCCCGCGCTGATCGAGGCGATCAAGAAACTCGATTAGGGGGCGCCTCCCCGACGGCAAGGCGGCACGGCAACGCGTAGACTGAGCTCGGCTTTCACCGGAACCAGATGACCCGCCGGGGTACCCCACGACTCAACGTACCTCGGGGACCCGGACGTCCACGCGCTGAAGCGTAGCGCGATTAGGGCGCTTCCGTTTCCGCTTGCGGCGCGGCGGTGAGCGCGGCGAGCACAAGGTCACGCGCGAGGGGGGCGGCAAGGGACCGGCCGGCGGGGCCATCGTCGAAGACGACGGCGGCGAGCGCGGCGGGCGTGGCGCGCGGCGAATAGGCGACAAAGAGGACATGCTCCTGGTCGTTCGAGTCCTCGGCGGTGCCGGATTTCCCCGCGAAGTCGTCGTAGCCCGCCCCGGTGAAGGCCCAGCCCGCGGTGCCCCCGGCGCTGGTGACGAGCTCGAGGCCGTGCTGAAGGTGGGCGGCGTGGTCCGCGGCCAGGGGGAGGGGCCGGGGTGCGGCGGCGGGCGGTGCCTCCGCGAGGATCACGGGCGTGCGCAGTTGCCCTGCCAGGAAGGCGCTGTAGGCGTTGGCGAGCTGGATGGGGGTGACGAGCAGGTCACCCTGGCCGATCCCCAGATTCACGGCGTCGCCCGGGTACCAGGGCTCGCCGCGGGTCTCGCGCTTCCAGGTGGCGTCAGGCACGAGTCCGGCCTCATCAGAGAGACCGGCGGTGCCCGTCTCCGCGCCAAAGCCGAAGGCGCGCGCCATCTCTGCAAGCGCGTCCGGCGCCTCGTCGTAGAGCGTGAGCGCGATCTCGTAGAAGACGGGGTTGCAGGAGCGCATGAGACCCTGCGCGATCGTGAGGAGCCCCCGGGCGCCCTCCCAGTTGCGGCGGGGCGGGGCGACGCCGTACCAGACCGCGCCGCAAAAGATGCGATCGGCGGGCGTGTACTGCCCCGAGGCGAGCCCGGCGGCGCCGGTAACCAGCTTGAACGTGGAGCCCGCAGAGTAGAGCCCGTACGTGGCGCGGTTGGCGAGCGGCTGGCCTTCGCCCGCCGTCAGCTCGGCCAGGGCCGCCTGGTCGCCACGCTCGAAGGCGTCGGGGTCGAACGCGGGCGAGCTGTTGAGCGCGAGGATGGCGTTCGTGCGCGGATCGACGACGATGGCCGCGCCCCGCATCCCCCCAAGTCCCTCGTGCGCGACACGGAGGACGTCGGCGACGAGCGTCGTGCGCACGTCGCTGCCGGGGACGAAGGGGCGCTCATAGAGCAGCACGGGGCGATCGCCCCCGACGACTTCGAGCCGCGCGCCCGTGCGGCCGGCGAGCTCGGTCTCAAGGGCGGCTTCGAGCCCCGCGGCGCCACGGCGGTCACCGGGGCGGATGCCCGCCCCGGGAAGCGCGTCGAGCTCGTCCGCGGTGTACTCGCGCGTGTAGCCGACGACGTGGGCGGCCGCCGGGCCGAGGGGGTGGACGCGGCGCGCTTCGAACCAGAGCACGGCGCCGGGCACGGCCTCGACGAAACGCGCCGCCTCTTCCACAAGCTCGTCGGGCACGACGCCGACGGGCACGCGCTGGCGCAGGCCGAGGGGGCTGGCGAAGGCGGCCTCCATCTCCTCCCGCCCGAAGCCGAAGGAGACGAATGCCTGAATGACGGTGGCCTGGGTGAAGACGCGACTACGGTCGAGCCCGATGATGCGCACATCGAGGGTGACGGCGAGCGGCTCGCCGTTGCGGTCGTAGATAGCGCCCCGCCGCGGACGTCGTACCTCGCCGCGCAGCTCACCGCCTCCGGCAAGGGCGGGGTGGATGGCGGCGGGGCTCCAGTCGATGCGAGCGACACCCTCGGTAGCGGGGGCGAAGCGCAGGATCGTGGCATACTCGAAGTCGCCGAACCAGGCTGTTTCGAGGTGGACGCGGAGGGTGGCGCTCTGTGCACCGGAACCGGCCACGGACGCGGCGAGACCCGTAACGGCAGCCTCCTCGCGGAAGCTGGCGTAGGCGGCGATGAAGTCCGCGAGGGGCGCATCCTCCCGCGCCTGTGCGCTCAGGAGCTCGTACATGGCCACCGTGTCTCCCTGTTCCCAAGCGGCAGCGAAGCGGGCGGCCACGGCGCGGGGCGTTTCGCCCGCGGGGACCGTGGCAGTCGCAGGGGAGGGGGTGGAGGGAGGAGAACCGCCGCCGCCCACGAAGGAGCGGATGCCGGCAATGGCGACGCCCGCAAGGACGCCGCCCACGATCGATGCCAGGAGAAACCTGCGTAGGGTCATGCAGTGCTCGCGCCTGCTCCCCGCCATCCTGATTGTAGCAGGGGCAGTCGCATTCGCCTGCGGTGGCGAGCAGGAGACGAGCGCACCACCTGGCCCGCACGTGACGCGCGCGGTGGGGCAGGGCGAGCCACGGCAGCTGCGGCTCGGCTTCGGCACGCAGCCGCCGGAGCCGACGCGCGCCGCCTGGCTCGATACCTTCGCACAGGCGGGGCGGTACGCCGAGATCGTGCGCATCGCGCGCGTGCCGCCCTGGGAGGAGTTCCTGCCCGGCGCCGAAATCTCGGATGAGACGCACGCGCTGACGCTGCTGGAGCGCGCGCTCGTGCGGCAGTACGGGCTGACGCTGCTCTTCGCCATCGACCCGACGGACGGGGCCGTGCAGCGCGGGCGCATCGCCGGCCTGCCGGACACGATCGACCCGGGCGAGGGGTTCCTGCGTGAGGACGTTCAGGAGGCGCTGGTGGCCTATGCCGTCTACGTGGCCACGAACTACGAGCCCGAATACCTGGCGATGGGCGTGGAGATCAACATGCTGCGCGCGCGCGCGCCCGATCAGTTTGAGGGCTTCCTGCGCGCCTACGCGCGGGTCTACGACGCGGTCAAGGCGGTGCGCCCGGCGACGAAGGTCTTCCCCACGTTCCAGCTGGAGGACCTGGAGGGCACGCTCACGCGGAGTCACCCGCTGCAGTGGGAGGCGATCGAGGCGTTCACGGGGCGAATGGACGCGCTCGCGATCTCGACCTACCCCTACCTCACGGGGATCCGCTCGGCGGGGGAGATCCGCGCGGACTACTACCGCCAGCTGCGGGAGCGGTTCACAGGGGAAATACTGATCAGCGCGGCAGGCTACGCCTCCGCCCCCATCGAGGGGCACGCCCTGGTCGGCACGCAACGGGACCAGGAGCTGTTCCTCGAACGGTTGCTGGACGATGCGGAGGAAAGCGGGGTCAGCGCGGTGGTCTGGGACGCCGCCTTCGACCCCGCGCAGCGCCGCCAGGGGGGCGCCGCCGTGCTCAACGACGTGGGCCTGCGCCTGAGCGACGGCGTGGACAAGCGGGCGTGGGCGATCTGGGAGGCGTGGGCGCTGCGCCCCTTGCGCGGCGCCGGGGACGGGGAGTAGGGGGCGCTGCGGGGTTCAGGCGCCGGCGGGACCGTCGCCGCCGGAGGTGCGAACAGGCGGCGGCCCGACCTCCTCATGGGGGAGAGCGTCCGGACTGAGATCGTGATCGTCGACGAGCCGGACGCGATTGAGGAACTCGCGGCGTGTGATGAGCCCGATCATGCGTCCATCGTCGATAACGGGCAGCTGGTTCAGGCGGCGCTGGCCGAGGAGGGGCAGGATGTCGGTGGCGGGCGCGTCTGCGGCGATCGTCACGACCTCGGCGCGTGGGGTCATGATGCGCTGGGCGGGCGTCACCGCCCATTCGCGGCGCGGCATGCGGCGGAGGTCGCTGACGGTAAGGATGCCAAGCACGTTGGTGTCGTTGGCAACGACGACGGCGGGCTCGCCCTTACCGGCCATGTGTTCATCAACAACGGACTGGATGGGCTCGCCGGGGGTGACCTGGGCGAAGGTCTTGTGCATCAGGTCACGCACGCGGAGGCGGCTGAGCATGGTGTCCATGCGGATGCCGTTCGCCTCGGCACGGGCGGCGCCGAGGAGGAACCAGCCGATCATGATCAGCCATATCCCGGTGACCCACTGGCCGAAGAAGAGCAGGACGGAAGCCGCCGCGATGAGCGCCCAGGCGAAGACTTCGCCGGTACCGGCGGCGATGCGCGTGGCCTTGCGGAAGCTGCGCGTGCGGCTCCACGCGATGGAGCGCAGCACGCGGCCGCCGTCCAGGGGGAAGCCGGGCAGGACATTGAAGACGGCGAGCAGGAGGTTGACGCTGGCGAGGTAGCTGAAGACCGCATCGATCTGCTCGTTCGCGCCGCGCACGGCGAACCAGGCGCCGCCGATGAGGAGGGCAAGGACGAGACTGGCGGCGGGACCGGCGGCGGCAATGGCGAACTCCTCGCCCGCGGAGCGCGGCTGCCGTGAGAGGTGCGAGACGCCGCCGAAGATGAAGAGCGTGATGCGTGGCACAGGCAGGCCCCGCCGGATCGCGACCACCGCGTGGGCGAGCTCGTGGAGGAGCACGGTGACGAACAGCAGGAGGGCCGCGCCTACGCCTACGAACCAGTAGGTGACCGTGCTCCAGCCTGCGTAGGCATCGGGGAACAGCCCCGCGGCGAGCAGCCAGGAGACGACGCCGACGATGAGGAACCAGGAGGGATGCACCTCGATGGCGATGCCGCCGATGGAGGCGATGCGCAAACCTCGTGCGAACATGCTCTCTACGGTAGGGCACGCGCACAGGGCACGCCACGCCGCCCCTAACCCGGGCGCGCGCTTGCGGGGGCGCACGGGTGGCCGGTAGCGTGAGCGGTATGGTCACGGTCGCGCTCTTCGTCCCCTGCTACCTGGCGGCGCTGCGCCCCGACGATGGCGCCCGCGCGCGGCGCGTACTCGAACGCCTGGGCGACGAGGCGGCGACGATCGCGGGGCCGTGTTGCGGGCAACCCGCCTTCAACAGTGGCTACCGCGCGGAAGCGAAGCGCGTGGGGCGGGCGCTGCTGCGCGCGGCGCGGGCGCACGAGACGGTAGTGGTCCCCTCCGGCTCGTGCGCGAGCATGCTGCGGCGCTACCTGCCGGGGCTCTGGGCGGGGGCGCGGGGTGCGTCCGTTGCGCGTTTCAGCGAGCGGTTCATCGAGTTCGGCGCCTACGTGGCCGCCCACCCGAACCTGGCGTCGCTGCCGCTGCGGCTCAACGGCACCGTCGCCTGGCACGACGCCTGCCACGGACGCCGTGAGCTGCGGCTGACGGAGGGGGCGCTGGCGCTGCTGGGGCGGATCGAGGGGCTGGAGGTGCGCCGCCTCGCCTACGAGGAGGAATGCTGCGGCTTCGGCGGAACCTTCACGGTGAAGGAACCGGAGGTCTCGCTGGCGATGGCGCGGGCCAAGCTGGCGGACGTGGCTGGTCGCGGCGCGCGCGTGCTCGTTTCCGGCGATCTCTCCTGCCTCGCGCACCTGGAGGCGGTGACGGTCGCCGGGGCACAGCCGCTGGAGACGTGGACGCTGGCCGAGCTCCTCGATCGGGCGCTGACGTGAGCGGCTTCCGCGCGCGGGCGCGAGCGGAGATCGAGGCAGGGCCGCCCGCGGCGACCCTCTCGCCAATCCTGCGCAAGCTCGTGACGGACAGCGCGGCGCAGCTCGCCGCCGCGCCACCGTCCGCACGCGCACGCGCACAGGCGGCACGCGCGGACGCCGTCGAGCGCCTCGACGAGCTGCACGCGCAGCTACGGGAGTCCTGCGTGCGCCAGGGAACGGGCTACCACCGCGCGGCCACGGCGGAGGAGGCGGTGGCAATCGTGGCGGATCTGCTGGGTGGCGCGCGGCGGATCGCGAAATCGAAGTCGATGGTGGCGGAGGAGGCAGGGCTCACGCCCGCGCTGCGGGCGCAGGGGCGGGAGGTGCTGGAGACAGATATTGGCGAGTACATCGTCGATATCGAGGGGCGGGGCCCGAGCCACATCACTGCGCCGGCCCTCCACCTGAACCGCGGGCGCATCCGCGAACTGCTTGCGCAGGCAGGGGCGGATGTTCCCGACGACGACCCCGTGCGCCTCTCGCGCGCCGTGCGCGACGTAGTGGCCGCGTTCTTCGCCGATGTCGATGCGGGCATCACCGGCGCGAACGCTGTGATCGCGGGCAGCGGGCGCATCGTGATCGTCGAGAACGAAGGCAACGTAGCGCTGGGTGTAAGCCGCCCGCGGCTGCACATCGCCGTCACCGGCATGGAGAAGGTGGTGGCGGACGAGGACGCGGCGCTGGCGGTGCTGCAGGTGCTCGCGCCGAGCGCCACCGCCCAGCCTCTGACGGCCTACACGCACTTCCTCGACGGCCCCGCGGAAGGGCGGGAGCGCCACCTCGTCGTGGTCGACAACGGGCGTTCGGCGATCCTCGCGGACGAACGCTACCGCGACGTGCTGCGCTGCATCCGCTGCGGGGCCTGCATGAACGCCTGCCCCGTGTACACGGCGGCGGGGGGGCTCGCCTACGGCTCGCCCTACATGGGACCGATCGGGGCGATCGTCTCGCCGCTGCTCTGGCGCGACGGGCGCTATGCGGACCTGCCCTCCGCCTCGAGCCTCTGCGGACGCTGCACGGAGGTCTGCCCTGTGGGTATCCCCCTGCACCGCATGCTGCTTGACCTGCGCGCCGGCGGGGAGGCGGGGGGCGGGGCGGCCGAGCGGCTCGGCTGGAAGGCGTGGGCGGCGGCGTTCACAGGGAAGCGGGGGCGCGTCGCGAGCTGGCTGGCACGGCTCGGGCTGCGGGCGGGCGGGCACCTGCCACGGCTGCCCGGTCCCGACCGCCGCCCCCCCACCACAACCCCCGCACGGGACGCGGCGATGCTCGTGCCGCTCGAGGCCATCGAGACCGAGCCGGAGGCCGCGCCCGAGGAGGCGCCCGCGGACCTGGCCGCGCTCTTCCGCGCACGTGCGGAGGCGGTCGGCGCGACGGTGGCCGCGCACGTGCAACCCGAGCCGGGCGATCGCCGCGTGCGGGCGGCCGCCGGCGTCGCCGCGACCGGCAGCGTGCTGCTCACGGGGGAGGCGGCAGAGCGGGGAGCGCTCATGGACGCCCGCCGTCTCGTGGCGGCGCTCGACGCGGCCTCGATCGTGCGCTACCCGCAGGAGCTCGCGCCCATGCTCGGCAGCAGCGGCGACGCGGTCATCCTCACCGGCGCCAGCCGCACGGCGGACATCGAGAAGCGCATCGTGCGCGGCATCCACGGGCCCGAGGCGCTCGTGGTCGAGCTGGGCGGGAGCGAACGGTAGCGCGCCGGGCGGCAGCGCACAGGTGGCGGGTGCGCGCGCCACGGTCCAGACTGAGCATCCGCGTCTGAGACGCGCACCAGGAGGCACGGCATGGATGCCAGAGACGTGCTCCGCAGCCAGTACGCGTTCGCGCACGACAACCTGGAGGGCGCGATCGCGAAGTGCCCGCCGGAGCTGCTCACGAAGGCGATCGAGGGCTCACTGACGAACCCGATCGGGGCGACCTACGCGCACACGGCGATCACGCAGGACCTGTTGCTCGTGGGCAGGCTGCAGGGCCGCGAGCCAGTGTTCCGCGAAGGCGGCTGGGGCGAGAAAACGGGGTTCGAGCTGCCCGAGAGCCCCGTCATCACGCAGGAGTGGGCGAAGAGCCTGCGCTTCGAGCTGGGGCCGCTGCGCGAGTACGCGGCGGCAGTGCACGCAGCGGTCGACGGCTACCTCGCGAGCGCGCCTGAGGAGGACCTGCTGAGCGAGGTGGATTTCGGCCAGAAGCGCCCGAAGCTGTGGGTCTTCGGAACACTCGGGGTCTGGCACGTGGCCACCCACCAGGGCGAGATCGCGGCCCTGCTTGGGCTGGAAGGCCTGCAGGGCCAGTCCCTCTAGCAATAGTGGCAACAAGGGCGCCAGACACGGGCTGAGGAGGCGAGGCCGGGGCTCAGAAGCGGGCGAAATCGGCGCTGCTGCGGAACATGACGCTGATACGCGGTCCGGCGCGCTGCGCCTTGGGGATGCAGTGCTCCCAGGCCAGCTGGCAGGCGCCGCCCATCACGAGCAGGTCGCCCCAGCCAGCGGAGAAGGCGAGCGAGGGACCTCCGCCGTGGGGCCGCACGAGGAAGCGCCGGGACTCGCCGAGCGAGACGGTGGCGACGAGCGCGCAGGCGCGGCGCTCACGACGGGCCTTGTCGCGATGCCAGGCGACGCTGTCGCGGCCGTCGCGGTAGAGGGCGAGCGACACCGAATCGAAGGTGGCACCGTAGCGCGCGCCGAGGGCGTCCGCGAGGTCGCGCACGATCGGGTGGCCGGGGCCGTCGCGGGGGAGGGTAGCGGTGAGGCGGGGAACCTCGACCATGCGGTCGTACATGCGGCGGCGGTGGCTGTGCCAGCGCGTGTCGTCGCGGAGGGTGGCGAAGACGGCCTGGTGCCCGGCGAGGCATCCCTGGATCTGGTCGATCCAGGCGTCATACGCGAGTTCGGTGCGTTCGATTCCCGCAAGGGCAGGATCGAACGTGGGGCCCTCGTTCCCGAGGAGGGTGAGCTGCTGGACGGGCTGGCTGAGCATAGCGTCATGGTATCAGAACGTTTGTTCTTATCGCAAGCAGATGCAGCCAGCGGGCGGGGGGCTCGCGTAGACTGCGCGCGTGCGCATCGGCCTGATCTCGGACACGCACATCCCGGAGTCGCGGGTGGAGCTGTGGCCGCAGGTGTTCGACGCCTTCGCGGGGGTGGACGCCATCCTGCACGCGGGCGACATCCACGAGGTCGGCCTGCTGGATGAACTGGCCGCGGTGGCGCCCCTGTGGGCAGCGCGCGGCAACGGCGAGGACGGCTCGGGCGGGCGTCCCGTGCAGCCCGACCACCCCCTGCTGCGCGAAGCGTGGGCGCTGGAGTTCGAGGGCGTCTCCATCGGCCTCGTGCACGACATGCCCATACCGGAGGCGCCGCCCCACCTCACGGTCGAGCGCGCCATGGGACGCTACTTCGGGCGCACGGACCTCGACGTGGTCGTCTACGGACACTCGCACGTGGAGGCGGTGGACGAGGTGGGCGGGGCGCTCTGCGTGAACCCGGGCTCGCCGACGTACCCGCACAACCTGGAGACGCAGTTGGGTACGGTCGGCTTCCTCGAGATTGCGGAGGGGCGCGCCGAGGCCTCCATCTGGCAGCTCACCGAGACGGGCATCGAACCGTTCAACTGGACCCGCTGGCGGCGGCGGGGACGGTAGACGCGCCCCGCGCGCGATGCGGTATACTCGCGCTGGAACTCTCACCACGTGCGGGGATGGTAGCCAATTGGCGGAATTGGCAGGTTCTCCCAAGGCGGTCAAGCCGCCACTGGCGGCGTCGGCGGCGATGCGCGCGCTCCTCATCGCGCTGGGGAGTCTCTTCGTCGCGATCGGTGTGCTGGGCATCTTCCTGCCCTTGCTGCCGGCTACGGTGTTCTTCCTCATCGCAGCGGCCTGCTACGCGCGCGGGTCCGAGCGCGCACACCACTGGCTGATGACGAACCGCCTCTTTGGGCGGTACCTGCGGAACTACCAGGAAGAGCGGGGCGCGACGCCCGCGGCGAAGGCCGTGACGATCGTCGCGCTCTGGGCAGGGCTCGCGCTCTCGGCCTGGTTGATCGACCCACCGGTGTGGGTCTACGTCCTCTTCGCCGGGATTGGGGTGGGGGTCACGACGCACCTGCTGCGCCTGCGCACGCTGCGGAGCTGACGCTCGCGACGTACTGCGCGAACGACCGGTCCACAGCCGCAGCGGTTCTGCGGACAATAACCACCACACTGGCAGCCGCCGCCGCTGCAACAGCCGGGCGGCTAACGGCTATCCGCCGTACACTCTCCTGCGCAGCCATCAGTGCTCCGGGGAGAGATCATGGTCTGGTTCATCAGCGTTGCCTTCGCCGTCGTCATCTGCGGCGTCGCCTTCCTCATCGGGAAGGCGATGCGCCGCGAGGCAGAGCCGGGGAGTCCTGAATCGGACCGCGGCCTCCTGGTGATCGTGTTCGCGGGCATCGTTCTCGTCCTCTGGGTGGGCGCCCACACCGCCATCTCCTCGCTCAAGGCGATCGAGGCTGGCGACGTCGCCGTCGTTTACCAGTTCGGCGAGATCGTCGGTCAGAAGGGCGAGGGGCTCCAATTCATCGCCCCATGGCAGGCGATCCGCACGGAGAGCATCCGCGTGCAGCGCGCCCGCTTCGACAACATCAGCGGGTTCTCCAAGGAGACCCAGGATGTGATCGTCGCCGCCACAGTCAACTACCGCGTCGACCCCGGTGCTGTGCAGAATCTCTACCGCACGGTCGGTCCGAACTGGTTCGATACTTTGGTCGAGCCGCGCATCAACCAGTTTTTCAAGGCCGAGACCGTCAAGTACAACACCGTCGACATCGCTCCGAATCGCGAAGAAATCCGGCGTGCAGTCCAGGCCGAGCTCGACCAGGATCTGCAGCGGTTTTCCATCACTATTGAGGATCTTCTCATCGACAACATTGACTTCAAAGGAGCCTTCAAGGAATCCATCGAGCAGAAGCAGATCGCTACCCAGGACAGGCTGCGCGCCGTGGAGGAGGCTGAACGGAAGCGGGAACAGGAGCGAGGCACTGCCGATGCCGAGCGTATCCGCGCCAGCGGCGAAGCGGACGCTATCCGCATTCGCGCCGAGGCCCAGGCTGAGGCAAATGTACTGATCAACGCCTCGCTCTCAGCTCAGGTTCTTCAGTACCTGGCCATTGAGAAGCTGGCGCCCAACGTGGACATCGCCCTGATCCCGTCTGGCGAGAACATCATCATCGACCCGGCCGTCCTGCTCTCAGGGGCAACCTCAACACCAGTACAGGGTGTGAGCGACACGAACTAGCAGGGGTTTGAAGCAAGGGGCGGTTCAAGGGCCCCCATTCGGCCTCGCTGCAGTAGCCAGGGCCCTCCGGACGTTCCGGAGGGCCTTGAGCGTTATCCATGGTGCCAACCCCGGCGGATGGCATCACCTGCAGCGGCTGCACAACTCCGGACATGCCCTCGGCGGGCATCCGCCTCCCCTCACACCCGGGACCAGTCGTTCGTGCTGAAGATGTCTTCGTCGAGGGGGCTGCGCTGGCCGAGGGCGAGGCGGTGGCCGCCGGCGGCCCCGATCATGGCGGCGTTGTCAGTGCAGAGGGCGGGAGGGGGGATGCGCACGGGCACAGGGCTGCGGACGCGTATCTCCTCGCGCAGGCGCCCGTTGGCGGCCACCCCGCCGGCCAGCAACACTTCCGAAACGCGGAGCTCACGCGCCAGCCGGGAGATCTTGCCCGCGAGCACGTCGACGACGGCCTCCTGGAACTCCCAGGCGATCTCGGCGGGCGAGGCGCGCTCCTCGCGCACAGCGTGGAGCACGGCCGTCTTGAGCCCACTGAAGCTGAAGTCGCAGGTTCCGCGCAGCCAGGCGCGGGGCAGGCGCAGGGCAGAGGGGCCAGCCGTGGCGGCGAGCTTCGCAATGGCGGGGCCGCCGGGGAAGGGTAGCCCGAGCAGGCGGCCCGACTTGTCGAACGCCTCGCCCGCGGCATCGTCGAGGGTGCCGCCGAGGCGCTCGTACTGGCCGTGCCCGCGCATCAGGATGAGGTCGGTGTGGCCGCCGGAGACGACGAGGCAGAGGGCGGGGAAGACGGGGGCGGGGCCTTCCATGAGCCAGTTGGCGTAGACGTGGCCTTCGAGGTGGTTCACGCCGAGGAAGGGCAGGCCGCGCCCGAAGGCGACCGCCTTGCCCGTGCTGTAGCCGACGAGGAGCGCGCCCGCGAGCCCCGGTCCGCGCGTCGCGCAGACGGCGTCCACATCGTCGAGGTCGCAGTCCGCAGCGGCGAGCGCCTCGCGCACGACGGGCGTGATCTGGCGCAGATGCTCGCGGCTGGCAACCTCGGGCACGATACCGCCGTACTTCGCGTGGAGGTCGACCTGGCTCGCGACGATCGAGCTGCGGATGGCGCCACCATCCTCGATGAGGGCGGCGGCGGTCTCGTCGCAGGAGGATTCGATCGCGAGAACGAGCATGACGCCTGCGATCGTAGCCCAGCGCTCCGCGGACAGCCACGGAGGCGCGCCGCGGGCCGTAGAATGCGACTCCGGAGGCGCCGATGGCAGTCACGGTGAAGCTCTTCCCCACGCTCCAGAACCTCTCGAGCTCGAAGCGGGAGGAGTTCGCGCTCGACTGGCGCGAGGGGCTCACGCCGCAAGACATCCTCACGGACGAGGGGTTCAACGAGCGCGACTCGGAGGCCGTGCTCGCCGTCATCAACGAGGTCCAGGCGACCCTCACCACCCCGCTCGCGGACGGCGACACGCTCGATCTGCGCATCAACATCCAGGGCGGCTGAGAGGGTGTCCGCAACACCGGAACGCGACCTCGACTTCGCAGCGGCGCACGAACTGGCGGCGCTGGTACGAGCACGGGAGCTCTCGCCGGTGGCGCTGATGGAGCGATCGCTGGCGCGGATCGAGGCGCTCAACCCCGGCCTTAACGCCTTCGTCGAGGTCGACGCGGAGAGCGCCCTGCGGGAGGCGCGGGCGCTCGGCGAGCGGCTGGCGCGGGGCGAGGAGGCGGGGCCCTTCGCGGGGCTGCCGCTGGGCGTGAAAGACCTGGAAAACGCGGCGGGCTTCACCACCACGAAGGGCTCACGCCTCTACCGCGACAACCGCGTGGACTTCGACGACGTACTCGTCGCGCGGCTGCGGGCGGCAGGCGCGATCGTGACAGGCAAGACGAACACACCCGAGTTCGGCCATATCCCCTTCACCGACAACGAGCTCTTCGGGGCGACGCGCAACCCGTGGAATCGTGAGCGGACGCCGGGGGGATCGAGCGGCGGATCGGCGGCGGCGCTGGCCTCGGGGATGGTCCCCCTCGCGACCGCGAGCGACGGCGGCGGCTCAATCCGCATCCCCGCCTGCTACACGGGCCTGTACGGACTGAAGCCCTCGCACGGGCGCGTGCCGATCGCGCCCCGCCCCCTGCCCGCCTGGCTCAGCCTGAGCTGTTACGGCCCGCTCACGCGCTGCGTGCGCGACGCCGCCATCTACCTCGACGTGGTCGCGGGGCCCCACCCCGAAGACCCGGAATCGCTGCCGCCGCCGGGTCTCTCCTACGCGGCAAGCCTGGAGGAGCCGCCTCCGAAGCTGCGCATCGCCTTCAACGAGACGCTCGGGGTGACGCGCGTGCAGCGCGACGTGCTACGCGAGGTACGGGCGGCGGCCGAGATGTTCGCAGCGATGGGACACGAGGTGGAGGAGAACCGCGATGCGATCCCCGAGATGGGCGGCTGGTGGGCGCGCGTCTCCGCGTTCCAGTCGCTGGGGCTGGAGTGGGACAACTACACGACGCGCCACGACGAGTTCACGGAGCGGTACGCACGCCAGCTGGACCGCGCACTCGACACAGGGCCTGCGGACTTCCAGGAGTTCCTGCGCCGCCGCGGGGAGCTGGTGGCCTGGACGGCGCGGCTCTTCGAGCGGTATGACCTGCTGCTCACGCCCGCACTGCCGACAGAGGCGTTCGCGGCCTCGGGGCCGATCCCGAGGGAGATCGAGGGGGAGCAGGCGAACGCCATCGCCTTCACCTACCCGTTCAACTTTACGGGCCACCCTGCGGCCTCCGCGCCGGCGGGGCTGACGGATGCGGGGCTGCCCTGCGGCCTGCAGATCGTCGGGCCACGGCACCGCGACGACCTCGTACTGCGCGCCTCCTACGCCTACGAGCAGGCACGCCCATTCCCTGCCCTGCCACATCTGACGGGAGGGTAGGGCCTCAGGCGGGGACGCCACCCCGCTCAACAGTCACCTTGTCGCCGAGGCCAAGATGGTTCGTGACCCTTTCAGCCTTCAGGGCACGCTCTTCGTCGGAGCAGATCAACGTGATCTCCCCGGTATCGAGGGAAGTGGCGAGACGCCAAAGGAAGCTCTGAAGAAACGAGGGGCTCACACGGACACCGTCGAGGCTGACCGTAACGTTCGCAGGATGCGCGCCGCACAGTATCTTCCGGACCACCTCTTCGCCACGCTCGCGTGTCGCGAAGGAGCGCCCGTAATCAGACAGCAGGGTTTCCATGTCCGCCTCCTCTCCGTGTAGCCAACCTTACCGGAGAAGGCGAGGGCGTGACCAGTGCATATACTCAGCGTATAACTCAGGAGAGACAAGGAGGGGTGGCCAGCGAGCGGGGCTTGGGCCTAGATCTTGTACGGGAAGTGGACGCTCACGAGGACGCCGCCGCAGTCCGGTTCCTCAGAAGAGCAGAGCGAGCCATTATTATAATACACAACGAGGCCGTTGCGAGAGAAGATCTCCAGACGCGCCCCATCGACGCTTTCCAGAGATTTCCTGACAGCGCTCAGGCCGAGGCCCCGCACACGGTCTCCAGTTCCCGATACCCCTTCTGTAAGCGCCATCTCAATCGCGGCGGTCTCCGAAGGCGGCTCATGCGCCGTGAGGGTACTGCCGGAAGCCTGGTCCGTAGTCAGCGATGGCAATGTGTGATGCCGAGCGTGTCCCGCTGTGCTCGGCCACTATGCGTCCTGCGCTACCACGAAGCAGGGCGAGCCATGCTCACGTGCGTTGTTCGTCAACTCGGACAGGGCGTCGTAAGCCCGTTCCACGAGATGCCCCGGGGCCCTGCCGGCCTGCAGGGCTTCCTGCAGGCTGTTCGCCGCTTCCTCCATTTCTCTCTCATCCCTCACATTCGTGATCGGCAGATACGGGAGTGCTTCCATATCGGAGAACATGGCCGCCTTCATCGACAGGCACCCCCTGAGCACGGAGCGCTTGATCGAAGCCGATGGCAGCGAGGTAGGAACGTACCTCCCGGCTTTCTGGAAGAAGCACCTGCATGATCACGCCCCCTCCCCGTTCACGGCCGCGGAGGCATTGGGCGAGGAGCCCGACAACACCAATTGGGGCGATCCACTTCACGCGACTCATATCGATGCACACCTCCTCCGCGTCCTCAGGGAAGACGAAGCAGGCGGCGTCGAGAGGATCGCGAATCTCTTCCGGAATCGAGAGAGTAGCAGAACGAGCGGGCATTCCGATCAGTCTACGATCAGCGCCCCGCCGCTGCGCTAGAATCACGCTATCGGGGGAGGTGGCGCATGCCGGAGATTTCGCGGCCCGACGGGGCTGTCATCCACTACGAGACGTTCGGCGAGGGCTATCCGCTGCTCTGCTTCGCGCCCGGCGGGGTCAACAGCGAGATCGACTTCTGGGGGGTGAGCGCGATCAACCCCATCCGGGAGTTCGCTTCGGATTTCCTGGTCATCGCCATGGACCAGCGGAACGCAGGCAAGAGCCCCGCGCCCGCGGCTCCCGTGACCTACGACCTGACGGCCGGCGACCAGCTGGCAGTGCTCGACGACCTCGGGATCGAGCGCGCACATACCTACGGCGGCTGTATCGGCGTGGCCTACATCCTGCGGCTTGCGCTGGAGGCACCGGAGCGTGTCAGCGCGGGGGTGGGGCAGGATCCGGTGGGGCTGAACCACACGAACTCGCTGGCTACGTTCATGGAGATGTTCCGACCGACGCTCGAGCTGGCCCGGGACAAGGGCGTGGGGGCGGTGGTCGCGGCGGCGGCGGCGAATCCGATCTTTATGGCGAACAACGCAGCGGGGCCGTTCGCGCGGCGCATCCATGACGACCCCGCCTTCCGCGAACAGATCGCAGGGCTGGACACGGAGGCGTACGTGGCGCTCATCGAGGCGTACGCGGACGGCATCTGGCCCGACCGCGCGCCCTATTTCAGTGTGGACGAGGCGTGGGTGCGGACGTGCGAGACGCCACTGCTCATCCTGCCGGGCAGCGATCAGTTCCACCCCACGAGCATCGCCGAACAGATCTGCCGCGACGCGCGCAACGCGCGCTGCCTCGATGTGGACTGCCGCAGCGAGGCGAATCTGGCAGGCACGGTCGCGGAGGTGCGCCGCTTTCTCCAGGAGCACACGCCATGACAATGCCCGGATTCGGAGCGGAGCCGACCATCGCGGCGCAGTACGCGCGGCTGGTCGAGCGCGTGCTGGCCTTCTGCGAACAGGTCGTCGAGGGGCTGACGGTCGAGCAGCTGTGTGACACGCAGGGGCACCGGACGAGCGCGATCGGCTTTGACGTGTGGCACGTGGCGCGCACGGCGGACAACATCGTGCACTTCGCGTTCGAGCGGGAGCGGCCGGTGTGGCTCGCGCAGGGCTTCGACGCGGCGTGGGGTCTGCCGCGTGTCGAGCAGGGCACGAACATGACCGGGGACGAGGCGTACGACCTGCGCTTCCCCGCGCCCGAGGAGTTCACGCGCTACACGCGGGCGGTGGGCGAGGCGATCGTGCCGCGCATCGCGACGATGAGCGACGCCTACCTGGGCGGAATCGTGCGCATCCGCCCGTGGGGCGAAGTCCCACGCATGGAGGCGATCGGGCACGGGCTCATCGGGCACGCGAACGGGCACCTGGGACACGCCTCCTGTCTGCGCACGCTCCTCGGCAAGGAGGGGCTGCCGTACTGAGGCCGGACGGCGGCTCGACGGGACGCACCGCGCGCTACCTGCGAATAACCTTAAAATTTTTAAGGTATGTGCTAGGCTCCACAGGTCATGCCTCCCAATGCCCGCCGCCGTCGGCCTGCCCCCCTCGGCGCCGAGCCGAACGTCGACGATCCGCTGCAGCTCGCGACATTCCCTGAGAGCCAGTGGTTCGAGCGCAAGAGCGGACGTATCAGCGCCCGCGATCTCGCCAATGTGCTCGTCGGCTTCGCAAACGCGGAGGGCGGCGTCATCGCCCTCGGCCTGGGCGACGACGGACGGATCGAAGGGATCTCAGCGGGAGGCAAGGTCAACGACTGGCGTCAGGCCGCACGGACGTTCACCGAGCCGCCCGTCCGGCACACCTTTACAGTTATCTCCTGCACGAACGCGGACGGCGACGACGACGAGCTGGCGGTCCTCGAGGTTGAATCGAGCGAACAACCGCACACAACCGCCAGGGGCGAGACGTTCCTCCGCATCGGCGATGCGACCACCAGGCTTGAACCTGTGGAAGCACAGGAGCTGCGGTACGACAAGGGGGATGCTGCTTTCGACGGGAGGATGAACAGCGCCGACGCCGAAGAATTCGACGGCGCGCTCGTCGGGCAGTACGTCGCCGCGACCGGCGCTTCCAGTCGTGCCACCGCCCTCAAGGCCCGCGGCCTCGCAGTTGAGCGCGAGGGCACCCTGCGGGCGACGACCGCGGGGCTGCTGCTGCTGGGCACAGAGCCGCAGCGCTACTATCCGGAGGCGTACGTGCGCGTCCTCCGGTACGAGGGACGGGGACAGGAGACCGGCGCCCGGGCGAACGTCGTCGCCGACCGGCGCATCGAAGGGTCGCTCGTCAGGCAGATCAGCGAGACCCGCGCGCTCATCAGGGAGTGGCTCCCCCAGGCGATCAGGCTCAGCGAGAGCGGACGCTTCGGGGCGTCGACGATCATCCCCGAGGACGCCTGGCTCGAAGCAGTCGTCAACGCCGTCACGCATCGCTCCTACTCGCTGGGGGGCGACCATATCCGCGCCTCCCTGTTTCAGGATTGCGTCGAGGTTGAGAGCCCCGGACGGCTTCCCGGGCTGGTACGCATCGAGAACATCCGCAAGACGCGCTTCGCGCGGAATCCTCGGATCGCCCGGGCCCTCAGCGACTTCGGCTACGGGCGGGAGCTCGGCGAGGGTGTGAACCGGATGTTCGAGGAGATGCAGCGGGCCGGGTTTGCCGCCCCGCTCTACGAGCAGGGGCCAGCCTCGGTCACGGTCATCCTGCGGGCAGACCCGCTCGGCGCGCGGCTGCTCGAGCGCCTGCCGCCCGGGGCGGGGCAGTTCGTCGAGCACCTGACGCAACGGGGACGGGTGACCACAACAGAGGCCGTCAGCCTGTTCAGCCGCTCGCGCCCGACCGTGCTCCGCTACCTCAAGCGCCTGGAGCGCAGCGGGCTTCTGGAGCGCGTCGGCTCTACCTACGACCCGACTGCCTACTGGCGGCTTGTCCGCTGATGGCTCCGTCTGTTCCCACATCCTGGCGCTACTCTAAAATTTTTCAGGTAGCGAGAAGGTACCCCTTCCCGCTCTGATACAGGGGCGGGAAGGGTGGCGGTGGGGACAGGCTACAGGTTCGCGTTCAGGCCAGCTTCATCGCCAGGGCCTGGTTCACGTCGACGCCGACGGCGGGGCCCATGGTGCTGGTGAGGGTGACGGAGCGGATGAAGGCGCCCTTCGTCTCGGGGCGCGCTTCGTTGATGGCCTCGATGAAGGCGGCCATGTTCTCGCGCAGCTTCTCTGTCTCGAACGAGGCCTTGCCGAGGGGCACGTGGATGTTGGCGAGGCGGTCGAGGCGGAACTCGAGGCGCCCACGCTTCGCCTCGCGCACGGTGTGGCCCACGTCCTCGGGGGCGACGACGGTGCCGGCACGAGGGTTGGGCATGAGCCCGCGAGGCCCGAGGATACGGCCCAGCCGCCCCACCTTTCCCATCATCTCGCGCGTGGCGATGGCGACGTCGAAGCCGGTGAAGCCTTCCTCCACGCGCTTGATGAGGTCGTCGCCACCGATAATCTCGGCGCCCGCCTCCTGCGCCTCGCGCGCGGGCTCGCCTTCGGTGAAGACGGCGACGCAGACCTCCCGACCGAGGCCGTGGGGGAGGGTGGCGCTGCCGCGGATCTGCTGTTCGGCGTGGCGCGGATCGAGACCAGTGAGGATGTGAATCTCGACCGTCTCGTCGAACCTGGCGGTGGCCGTCTCGCGGACGAGGGCGATCGCCTCCTCCGGCGGGTACTGCTGCGCCGGGTCAACCTTGCTGGTGGCTTCGCGGAACCGCTTGCCTCGCTTCATGCGTTGCCTCTCTGGGGGCGGGGGGCGCCGCCTACTCTTCGATGCCGATGCCCATGCTGCGGGCGGTGCCGGCGATGATCTTCATGGCGCTTTCGAGGTCGTTGGCGTTGAGGTCGGGCAGTTTCGCCTCGGCAATGCGCCGGATATCGGCGGAGGTGACGGTCCCGACGGGCTGGAGCCTGGGGGTGCCGGAGCCCTTTTCCACGCCCGCGGCCTTACGCAGGAGGTCGGCCGCGGGGGACGTCTTGAGGACGAAGCTGAAGGAGCGGTCCTCGTAGATGGTGAGTTGGGCGGGGATGACGTTGCCTGCCTGCGCCTGGGTGCGGGCGTTGTACTCCTTGCAGAACTCCATGATGTTGGCCCCGTGCTGGCCAAGCGCGGGGCCAATGGGCGGAGCGGGGTTCGCCTTCCCGGCCTCGATCTGGAGCGTGAGGACTGCGCGGACCTTCTTTGCCATGTTCTCGTGGTTCTTTCCGTCCCGTCCGGAGGCAGCGCGCGGCAGCCCGCAGACAAACCGCCCGCCTTCCCGGAGGACTCGCTCAGTATCGGCCAGCGCGCGCACAGGGGCAACGGCGGGGACGCGCGCTAGTACTTGGAGACGTTGATCTCCTCCATCCGCCCGGTCACGAGGTAGATCACGCGCTCGCAGATGTTGGTGCAGCGGTCGGCGATGCGCTCGAGGTTGTGGGCCGTCCAGAGGAAGTAGGTGTTGCGCTGGATCGTGTCTGGATTCTCGATCATGTCGCGGAAGGTCTCGTCGTAGACGGCATCCTGGAGGCGGTCGACCTCGTCGTCGGCGTCGCAGACGCGCCGCGCTTCGTCGATGTTGCGCTCGACGTAGGCGTTGAGGCTGTCGCGGAGCATGGCGAGTGAGCGGTCGGCCATGGCGGGGATGTAGCCCATGCGGCGGGGGACGGATTCGGCTTCGCCGAGGCGCTGGTTGATGCGGGCGATGCCTTCGGCGTGGTCCCCGATACGTTCGAGGTCGGTGATGATCATGAGCGCGCTCACCACGGCGCGCAGGTCGCTGGCGAGGGGCTGCTGGGAGGCGATGAGGAAGATCGCGCGCTCTTCGATGTCGAAGCGCTTCCGGTTGATGGCGAGATCGTCGTCGATGATGCGCTGGGACCGTTCGAGATCGGCAGAGCGCAGCGCCTCGACGGTTTCGACGACCGATTTCTCGGCCATGGAGCCGAGAATGAGGACATCGTCCTGGAGCTCAACGAGCTCCTTGTGGAACATCTCCCGCGGCACGGAGTCCCGCCCCTTCTAGCCGAAGCGCCCGCTGATGTAATCCTCCGTACGCTGGTCGGCCGGCTGCGTGAACATCGTCTCGGTGGGAGCATACTCGATGAGCTGCCCCGTGACGTGTTCGTCGGTGAGCATGAAGGCGGTGTGGTCGGAGACGCGCGCCGCCTGTTGCATGTTGTGGGTGACGACGACGATGGTGTAGTCGGTGGCGAGCTCGCGCATGAGGTCCTCGATCTTGAGGGTGGCGATGGGGTCGAGGGCGGAGCAGGGCTCGTCCATGAGGATGACGTCGGGGTTGTTGGCGAGAGCGCGCGCGATGCAGAGCCGCTGCTGCTGGCCGCCCGAGAGGGCGAGGCCGGACTTCTTCACATCGTCCTTCACTTCATCCCAGAGGGCGGCGCGCCGCAGGGAGCTCTCCACGAGGTCGTCGAGGTTGCCACGGAAGCCGTTCACGCGTGCGCCGAAGGCGACGTTGTCGTAGATCGACTTGGGGAACGGATTCGGCTTCTGGAAGACCATGCCGATGCGGCGGCGCACCTCCACAGGATCGACCTCCGAGCCGTAGATGTCGACGCCGTGGTAGGTGACGCCGCCCTCGATCGTGACGCCGGGGATGAGGTCGTTCATGCGGTTGAGGCAGCGCAGGAGCGTGCTCTTGCCGCAGCCGGAGGGGCCGATAAGGGCCGTGACCTGCTGGCGGGCGATGTCCAGCCCGACGTTGGAGAGCGCCTGCTTGCCGCTGTACCAGAGACTGAGGCCGGAGATCGAGAACGCGAGCTCGCCGTTCGGTTTCGCGACGTTGGCGGAGGGCCTGTGCTCCGCGGCGGGGCGGCCCTGCAGGGCGCGGCGCGCCTGGCCATCAGTAATCGGAGCCGTTGATTTGAGGCGAATCGACAACTGGAACCTCACATCCCGGTGCGATCAGGTGCGCCGCAGGCGGTCGCGGACAACGAGCGCCAGGGCGTTGAGCCCGATGACGGCGATCATCAGGACGATAATGCCTGCGGCAGCGTTCGCGCGGAACTCCGGCTGCGGGCGGATCGTCCAGTTATAGACCTGGATCGGCAGCGTCGTGAACGAGTCGGACAGGCCGCCGAAGCTGAGCGACGGGTCGAAGGCGATGAAGGTGAAGGCGCCGATCATGATGAGTGCGGCGGTCTCCCCGGCGGCGCGGGCGACGGCGAGGATGGTACCCGTCATGATGCCGGGCAGGGCGCCCGGAAGGACGTGGTGCCAGACGGTCTGCCAGCGGCTGGCGCCGAGCGCGAGCGATCCCTCGCGGATGCTGGGGGGCACCTGATTGATCGCTTCGACGGAGGTGATGACGGTCATCGGCAGGATCATGAGCGCGAGCGTGAGGGCCCCGGCAAGGATGCTGGGGCCGAGCTCGAGGAGGCGCACGAACACCGCCAGCCCGAGGATGCCGTAGATGATGCTGGGCACGCCCGCGAGGTTGGCGATGTTGAGACGCACGATCGTGAGGACGGCGTTCCGGGGTGCGAACTCCTCCATCCAGACCGCCGCGCCCACGGCCACGGGGATGGCGCAGATGACCGTAACCACGAGCACCCAGACCGACCCGAGGATGGAGGAACGGATGCCGGCGCGCTCGGCGAAGCGCGAGGGATAGTGCGAGAGGAAGTCCCAATCGAGCGCGGGGACGCCCGTGATCGCGTTGTCGATGCCGAGAATGACGAGCACGACGAGGCCCAGGAGGGTGGCCCCGAGGAGCAGCCAGCGCGAGGCACGCGACCACGCCTGCCGCCTCGCCACTCCTCCCTCGGCGCGCAGGCGGACCTGGCCCGGCGTGGGTTCGGCGGCGCTCATTCGTACGCCTCGCGAAAGCGGCGGACGATCACCTGCGCCCCCACGTTCAGCGCGAAGGTCATGAGGAAGAGCAGGGCACCCACGGCGAAGAGCGACGTGTAGTCGAGCGTGCCCCGCGCGGCGTCGCCCAGGGCGACCTGGAGCATGTAGCCCGTCATCGTCTGGATGCTTTCGAGGGGCGAGAGGGTGAGGTGCGGCGTCGAGCCCGCGGCGACGGCGACGATCATCGTCTCGCCGATGACGCGCGCGATGGCGAGGAGAATGGCGGCCATGATGCCGGAGATGGCCGCCGGGAAGACGACGCGGAAGGCGACTTCGAGACGGGTCGCGCCGAGGCCGTAGGCTGCCTCGCGCAGATCGCGGGGGACACTCGCCATCGCATCCTCGGAGACGGAGGCGATGGTCGGCAGGATCATGACCGCGAGCATGATGCTGGCGGAGAACGAGTTGAAGAACGAGACGCGATCGCCGAACAGCGGCAGGAGCACGTCGTCGGAGACGAAGGTGAGGGCGAAGTAGGCGTAGACGACGGTGGGGACACCCGCGAGCAGCTCGAGCAGCGGCTTGAGGAAGCGGCGCGTCTGCACGTGGGCGTACTCGCTCAGGTAGACGGCGGCGGCGAGGCCGAGGGGAAGGGCGATGACCATCGACCAGAGGGTGACGTTGACCGTGCCCGCGACGAGCTCCCAGACGCCGAAGCTGCGCGGATCGAAGAGCGCCTGCCACTCGTTACCCGGGTTGAGGAAGTGCCAGAGGGAGACCTCACGGAAGAAGCCAACCGCATCGGCGAAGAGGACGTAGATGATGGCGAAGGTAGTGGCGACGGAGACGGCCGCGCAGAGCAGGAGCGCGACCATGACGAGGTACTCGCCAGGGCGCCGGAGGGGGCGCTTGCGCAGCGCGCGGGCGAGCTCGGTGCTCTCGGGGGGCGCGCCCGCTATCGCCACGTGAAGTCTCCCGCAAGCGCACGGCTGCTGTCAGACACCGCACGGCGAGCATGCGGCAGGACCGTGAACAGACCGTGACGGGAACGGGATGCGGGCACGCGTGCAGAACGCTAGGAACGGGCCGTTAACGTTCGGTTAACGCGGCGCGGCGGCGCGCGCACGTCCTCGCGTCCGGCTCACGCGGGGGAGCGTTCCAGCTCCGCGAGGGCGCGTTCGAGCAGATCCGCGAGGTGATCCCAGGAATACCACGGCGGCTCTTCGTTGAAGGCGCGCCAGCCGTGGTAGATGACGCCGAGTTCGAACAGCCAAAGCGCGCGAAAGAATTCCAGCCCGCGCAGCTCGCCCGCGCCCCGCGCGTGTTCGTAGGCCCGCACGAAGGGCGCCTCGCGCACGGGCCCGAAGGGCGCGCCCTGCAGATGCGCGAGCGCCACGAGCTGGGCGACGTCGCTGCGGGGGTCGCCGATGCATGCCTGCTCCCAGTCGACGACAGCCACTACCTCTCCCGTACGGAAGAGGTAGTTGAAGACATTGATGTCGCCCTGACAGAAGGCGATCCCGGCGGCGGCGGGAATGCGGGCGCGCAGTAGGGCGAGCGCGCGCCGGAGAAGCGGCGCATCCGCACCGGGAAAGCGCTCCATGCGCGCGGCTACCAGTTCGATCCCGGTGCGGGTGGCGTCCGCGGCGGAGGCGGGCACGGCCAGCACGCGGTCGAGTCCGAGCGCGCACCAGTCGAGCGCATGGACGCGGGCGACCATGGCGGCGTAGGCGCTGAAGCTCGCCTCACGCCCGGCCTCGCCCATGTGGGGCGCGTCGATCCACTCCAGCACTGCGAAGGGCGCGCCCAGCGCGTCCGCGTCGGGCTCCTCACCAACGACCGCCGGCACGGGCACGGAGGAGTGCGCGAGACGCCGCAGCACGGCCGCCTCACGCACGACATCGTACGGCTCGAAGATGCCGCGCTCGCGCTGCAGACGCAGGGCTACAGCAGGGAGGGGCGCGCCCGCGAGCGGTGCGCGCAGGGTGAGGTTTGAGGCCCCGCCCGCGACCGGGTGGAGCCCCAGCACCTCTGCGTTCGCGTAACCCGCCCGGTTTCGCAACCACTTCTGGAAGGCGGCTGGCGAGGGAGAGCGCATGGCCCCGAGTATAGGCAGGAGACAGCGCAGCGCGGCTCCTGACCTGCTAGGGAGCGGTCTGAAGGATCCGGTACTCCGCTTCGATCCCCTCGCGGAAGCGTGCGGGAAGGGCATGCCAGTCTACGATATCGACCGTAAAGGGGAGTTCGGACCCGGAGAACGCCTCGCGCAGGTCGCTGAGTTCGTCGAGCGGCAACGGGCTGTCGCCGAAGATGGCGAGATCAAGGTCGGAGAACCGGCGCGCGCCGCCGCAGACACGGGACCCGAAGGCACGCACCTCGCGCCCGGGCGCAAGGCTGGCAAGAATGCCCCTTACGATCGTCAGATCTTCCGGTGCGATCTCCAGGCCGCTGCTCTTCATCGCTGTTTCCTCTCGATCATGGCCACGAGGAACCGCACGTCCTCGACGAACTCGTCCAGGCCAGCGACCGCCTCCTCGGCCTTCGCCTCGGAGTAAGCGTGGCTCGTGGCGTTCCTTCGCTCGCGCCACTGGAACCAGCGGCGGGGATCGGAGACGAGTCCCGCATCGGCTGCGTGTCGCACGAGATCGCGGTAGTGCAATCTGCTGATCTCATCCGGTGTCACGAGGGATTCCCTCAGCTGGCGCTCGATCGCTCTGACGCCCAGCGAGTAGGTGAACTCAAAGGCCTGGATCACCGCAGCCCTGAGGTGTGTCGGCAAGCGGGGGTCGATCCGTTCGATGTCGGAGCGGTAGAACTCCAGCGCCTCTTCCAGCTGCGCGACGGCGCTCTTCAGCGATGCCAGGTCAAATTTCACCGGCTCATCCTTCCGGACTTCGGACAGATCCTCCCATCGATCAGAAGCGGCATGGCTGGCATCCACCCACCTCACCACCCGGCGGGTGGTCCGCGGCAGGGGCTGCTGTACGATAACGATTCCGCCGGCCCTTACCAGCTGGCCCGGCGGGCGGGGGCAGGATGGCGATCGACCGCATCATCCGCGTGGACATGAGCACGGGCGCCGTGACCGAGGAGCGTGCGCCGGAAGCGTACGCGCTGCTCGGCGGGCGCGCCCTCACCGCACGCATGCTGCTGGAGGAGACGGACGCCCGCGTTCACCCGCTTGGCGAGAAGGCGAAGCTCTTCATCGCGCCCGGGCTGCTCGCAGGGACGGCCGTGACCACGAGCGGGCGCACGAGCTTCGGCTTCAAGAGCCCCCTCACGGGCGGCACCAAGGAGGCGAACGCCGGCGGGCAGCTGGGCCACCGCCTGGCGCGGCTTGGTATCAAGGCGATCGTCGTCTCCGGCTCCTCGCGCGAGGGCTGGCGGCGGCTCGATATCGACGCAAGCGGTGCGCGCCTCACAGCGGCGGACGGTCTCGCCGGACGCAGCAACTACGACCTTCACCGCGAGCTCGTGGGCGAGGCGCTCAGGACGCGCGCCGCTGCCACCATCGGGCCCGCGGGCGAGCACCGCATGGCCGCCGCCTCCGTGGCGGTGACCGACCCGGAGGGCCGCCCCACACGACACGCGGCGCGCGGCGGGCCCGGCGCCGTGATGGGCGCGAAGGGGCTGAAGGCGATCGTCGTGGACGACGCCGGGGGCGCGCGCACCGTGCCCGGTGAGAACGCGAAGGCGTTCAAGGGCGAGGTGGTGAAGTTCAGCAGGCTGGTGCTGGAGGACCCGCGCGTCCACAACACGAGCCGCTACGGCACGGCGGGTGTCGTCAAGTTCGTCAACCGCGAGAACGTGCTTTCGATGACCACGCGCAATCATCGGCAGGGCAGCTGGGAGCGGGCGGATTCGATCAGCGGGCAGGCGATCGAGGAGCTGGGCAAGGAGCGTGGCAGCAAGATGCTGCCCTGCATGGCGGGCTGCATCATCAAGTGCGCCATCCTCTACAACGACGCCGGCGGTGAGCACATGACGACCGCGCTCGAGTTCGAGACGATCGCGCTGCTCGGCTCGAACCTGGAGATCGGGCCCGCCGACGCCGTCGCCGAGCTCGACCGCCTCTGCGACGACCTCGGACTCGACACGATCGAGGTGGGGAATGCGATCGGCGTGGCCATGGAGGCAGGGGCGCTCGACTGGGGCGACTGGGCGGGCGTGAAGCGCCTCCTCGATGAGGATGTCCGCGGGGGCTCGCCGCTCGGGCGCATCGTCGGGAACGGTACCGCACACGTGGCCGCGACCTTCGGCATCGACCGCGTGCCGGTCGTGAAGGGGCAGGGGCTGCCCGCCTGGGAGCCGCGCACGCTCAAGGGCATGGGCATCACCTACAGCACGAGTCCGCAGGGCGCCGACCACACGGCGGGCATGGTGACCGCACGGGGGGCCACGCCGGACACGCTCGTGAAGCAGAGCCGCCACGAGCAGCTCGTGATGATGGCGACCGACTCCGTGGGGGTGTGCCAGTTCACGAACGCCCTGCCCGCGGACATGGCGGCGTTCATCAGCGAGCGTTTCGGCACGGCGATGAGCGACGAGCGGCTGCTGGCGCTCTCACGCGAGGCGATCGAGACGGAGCGCGAGTTCAACCGCCGCGCGGGCTTTGACCGCGAAGACGACCGCCTGCCACGCTGGCTCCACGACGAGCCCCTGCCACTCCCCGACGGCCCCTCGGCGTTCGATATCGATGAAGCGCTGCTCGATCAGGTCTGGGAGTAGCGCGAGGAGCGAACAGCGAGAGGGGAGCCTCTAATCCGGTCCGCGCAGCGCGCGCAGCTGCGCGACGTGCTCCTCGACGTGGCCAGCGGCGCTCGCCAGCAACGCGGCGGCGGTGACCGCACCGGCCTCGGGATGGCGACCCGCGCGATCCCATGCCGCGGGGGCGCACTCGCGCAGCAGCTCGGCGGTACCGTAGCGGACCTGGCGGAAGACGCTCAGCGCGGCCTCGGGGTCGCGGAATACGTAGAGCAGCTTCCGCTTCCAGACGTCCTGGTCCCACGCGGGAAGGACGGGCTCGCCACCCGCCAGGACGAGGCGGATGCGCACGGCCTGTACGAGCTCGACGTCGGCGAGGTGGATGACGACGTCGCGCATCGACCAGTCCTCGCCGGGGGGGCGGCGGTTGAGGGTGGCGGGATCGACGCCCGCGATCGCCTCCTCGACAGCCACGGGACCGCGGATGAAGCGCTTCCAGGCGGGGGCATGGGCGCCGGGGATGCGGGGCATGGGAGCATTCTAGGAGAGCGCTGCGCTATCGCGCCTACGTCACGTGGAAGTCGCTTCCGAAGGGGATAAGCCCGAGCTTGTGCGCCACCGCCTGCGACGCGGCGTTCTGCCAGGAGGTGCTATAGAAGGGCTCGCCGCCGAGGGCGCGCACGGCCCGCGCCCAGCCCGCCACGACCGCCGGGGCGAAGCCGCGACCACGGAAAGCGGATGCCGTCTCCACGCCGGCCTCGTGCGCGGCAGGCGTGATGCGCACGCTCGCGCAGACCGACACGGCGCGGCCTTCGCACACGAGCGCGAGCAAGGGCTCGTTGTGGCCGATGTCCGCGATCCACGGTTCGAGGCTGCCGCCCCGCAGGAGGTGGGCGTTGGTCGCGTCGAGGCGTACCAGCGCGGCGCCGGGCGGCGGCAGCGTCGCGGGGAAGTGGTAGGCGGGGCCCGCCCACTCCTGCCCGATGGGTGCGCACGCTTCCAGGATCGCGCGGTAGCGCCGGGCGTGCCGTGGGGGGACGCGCAGGTCGCCGTTGCCAGGCTCGTCGCGGCAGAGCGCCTCGATCCGCGTAACGGTCGAAGCGGGCACGTCGTCGCGGAAGCGCCAGGTCGCGCCCGCCCGCGTACGCCCGAGACAGAACCGAGGGGCGCGCGCACCGTCCGGTTCGTTGACGAAGCAGACGCGGCCCTCCTCGTCGTGCGTGAAGAGCGCGTTGAAGCGGAGATTCATCAGGTCGAGCGTCGTGAGCGACACAGGCACAAAGTGTAAGGGCGAGGCGACGAAGAAAGGCAACGCGCTTACGCATCCTGCGGCGCTTCGTGCAAGACGCTCGAGAGGTCCCGAACCCGCCGCTCGACGCTCCATATCGACTCTCGCTCGTCCATCCGATATTCCAGCATACGGCCTCGCTCGCGAGCGGCCCAACAGTCACTCCTCTCACTCTTCCCTCTCGCCTCAGCCCCGCCGGTGCTACACTGCCAGAGCCTATGCCCCCTGCGCAGCGAGACTTCTACGACGTGCTTGGCGTCGACCGGAATGCGTCCGCGGACGACGTGAAACGCGCATACCGGCGGCTGGCGATGGAGTTTCACCCCGACCGCAACCGCGGCGAGGACGCAGCCGAGCGTTTCAAGGAGATCAATCGCGCCTACGAGGTGCTCTCCGACACAGAGAAACGGGGCGCCTACGACCGCTTCGGCCACGCCGGGGTCGACGGCGCCGCGGGACCGTCGGGCTTCGACGGGTTCTCGCCGTTCGAGGGCTTCGGCGACATCTTCGACACGTTCTTCAGCGGCAGTGGGCGGGGAGGACGGCGGCACGGTCCGAGCCGCGGCGCGGACCTGCGCGCGCGCGTGCGGCTCACCTTCGAGGAAGCGGCCTTCGGCGCGGAGAAGGAGCTGGAGTATCAGCGCCTGGAGCACTGCGAGGCGTGCAGTGGTTCGGGAGCGGCACCCGGGAGCAAGCCGGAGGTCTGCGCTGAGTGCAAGGGTGCGGGCGAAGTCCGGCGCGCCCAGCAGAGCGTCTTTGGGCAGTTCGTGAACGTCTCGACCTGCTCCCGCTGCAGGGGCGAGGGGCGCATCGTCACGAGCCTGTGCACGCACTGCCGCGGGCGTGGTGGCGTGCGCCGCTCACGCCAGATCAGCGTATCGATTCCCGCGGGCGTGGACGATGGCCAGCAGGTGCGACTGACGGGCGAGGGCGAGATGGGCGAGCGCGGCGGCCAGCATGGCAACCTCTACGTGCTCCTCGCCGTCGAACCCCACGAGTACTTCGAGCGCATCGACGACCACATCATCTACGACCTTCCCCTGAACATGGCCCAGGCAGCGCTGGGCACGAGCCTGAATATCCCCACGCTCGAAGGCGAAATGGACTTCGACGTGCCCGCGGGCACGCAGAGCGGCGACGAGTTCGTGGTGCACGGCCAGGGCGTGCCGCAGCTGAACAGCAGCCGTCGCGGCGACATGGTCGTGCGCGCGGCAGTGGTCGTGCCCGAAGACCTCACGGAGGAGCAGCGCGGGCTGCTCGAACAGCTCGCGGGGACGCTGGGCACGCCCTCGCTGCCGCGGCGGCGCAAGAGCTTCCTGGAGCGGCTCCGCGACGCCGTCGCTGGCTAGGACCACGCCGGGCGCACAGGCATGACCGGGCTCTGGTACGAGATCACGGCGCAGGTTCCGCCCGCACTCGTTGAGGCCGTGGCGGCGATCATGCGCGAAGCAGCCCCGGGTGGGCTCGCGCTGGAGGAGCCGGTCGACCTCCTCGGGCCGGAAGAAGGCTACGCCGTGCGGGCGGGGGAAGCGGTCGCGCTGCGCGCCTGGCTGCCCGCGAGCGAGCTGGGCGCGGTCCTCACGCAGCGCCTGCGCGAGGCGCTCGACGCCTTCCCCGAGGTCGAGCTGACAGCACGTCCGCGGTACGAGCAGGATTGGGCCGTAAGCTGGCGCGAGTTCTTCGGGCCCGTGGTAGCGGGCCGTATCGCGATCGTGCCTTCGTGGATCGAGTACGAACCCGCCCCACGCCAGCTGATCGTGCGGCTCGACCCCGGCCAGGCGTTCGGCACGGGCCACCACGAGACGACGCGGCTCTGCCTGACGGCGCTCGACGAGGCCGTGCGCCCCGGCGCGCGTGTGCTCGATGTCGGGGCGGGCTCGGGCATCCTCGCGATCGCGGCGGTGAAGCTGGGTGCGGCGCAGGTCGACGCCTTCGAGATCGACCCGATCGCGGCAGACGTGGCGCGGGCGAACTGCGTCGCGAACGGCGCGGACGAGCGCGTGACCGTGCACGGCGCGTTCCCCACAGAGGGCATCGAGGGCGTCGCGCCCGTGGACCTCGCGGTCGCGAACGTCAGCGCACGGACGGACATCGCGCTCGCGGGGGCGCTCGCAGCCTCGCTCAGACCCGCGGGGCGGCTCATCCTGAGCGGCTTCCTCACGAGCGATCGGGAGGAGGCGCTGGCCGCCTTCGAGCCGTACGGCCTGGCCCTGGCGGGCGAGCGGGAGGAGCATGGGTGGGCGCTCCTGGAGCTGGTGGCGGCGGCGTCCTAGCGCGCGGTGAGCTCCCGGGCGCGTGTGAACACTGCGTCGAACATCGCCTGCGTGAGCTTGCCCGTGAACGTGTTCCGCTGGCTCGGGTGGTAGGAGTCGAGGAGCGTGCGCCCGTCCGGCAGCGCCGCCTCCGCCAGATGCCCGAAACGTGGACGCGGGCGTAGCCCCGTCAGGTCGCAGAGCGCATCGTGCGCGTAGGCGCCCAGCGCCACGACCACGCGCACGCGGGGGAGCAGGTCGAGCTCGCGGCGCGCGTAGGGGAGGCAGGCGGCGCGCTCCTCGCGGGAGGGGCGGTTGGCGGGGGGCGCACAGCGCACGATCGCGCCGATCCAGGCGCCGCGGAGACGGAGGCCATCGTCGCGGTTGGCGCTCTCCGCCTGGTTCGCGTAGCCCGCGCGGTGAAGCGCGCCGTAGACCCAGTCGCCGGAGCGGTCGCCGGTGAACACTCGACCCGTGCGATTGCCGCCGTGGGCGGCGGGCGCAAGCCCAACCACGTACAACTCGGCAGCGGGGTCACCGAAGCCGGTCACGGGGCGGCCCCAGTAGGTCCAGTCGCGGAAGGCGGCACGCTTCTCCCGCGCGACCCGCTCGCGCCACTCAACGAGCCGCGGGCAGGCGCGGCAGGCGGCGATCTCACGGTTCAGCACAGTGAGAGCCGCGGCGCTCACGGGCGGTCAGGCCAGCCGGCGGCGGCGGGACTTGCGACGGTGGCGGCCAGCCACCACGGGCGCGATCCACATCGCGCCCACGGCGGCCATGGCGATGGCGAGATGCCGCCGCCGCTCCGGGCTCAGGCGGGAGACGCTCTCCGAGCGCTCCAGGAGCTCCTCCATGAAGGCACGGGCGCGGCGCGGGGTTCCCTGCCCGAAATCGAAGGTGTCCTGCGAGCGGTCAGGGCCAGTGGCGGGGCCGGACGGGTTCTGCATCGTCGCGAGTATACGTGCGGGCGGCGTGGTGGTGGATCAGGCAGACGGCGGCGGGCGCGGCGCTTCTCCCGCGAGCAGCGCCAGCAGCGCCCCCACCTCCCCCTGCGCCACCACCACATCGCCCGTCGCAGCGACCTCAGCGGGGGCGTCCGCGCCACCCGCGACCGCCACCACAAGCACGTCCGCGCCTTGCGCGCGAAGGTCGCGGGCGGCGTGGAACATTGCGAGGTCCGTGAGGTCGTCGCCGAGAACGAGCAGGGCGCGCGGACGGAAGCGCTCAACGAGCGCCGCGAGGGCAGCGTCCTTGCCCCCACCAGCGGGCAGCGCTTCGAGCACGAGCCGCCCGGGCTGCAGGCGCAGGTCCGCGGGCAGGTCCACAAGGGCCGCGCGCAGCGGCCCGGCCAGCGAGGGATCGGCGCGGTAGTGGAAGGCGACGGAGCGGGCCTTGCGCTCGACCCGCAGCGCCGTGCCCGCGAAGCGCATCTCCAGCGCCCGCGCGAGCACCGCCAGGCCCTCCGCCTCCCCGGGCGAGGGCGGAGGCACCGCCGAGGGGAAGGACGCCTCGAGGCCGTGGCTGGCCACGAACTCGACGCCGGCGACAGGCACCAGCGCGCGGGCCGCCGCCAGATCGCGACCCGTCACGATGGCGGTGTGCGTGCGTTCGGCGAGCCGCGCGAGCGCAGCCAGCGTGGCCGGCGGCACGCGCACATCCGTCGGACTCGGTGCGATCGGCGCGAGCGTCCCGTCGAGGTCGGCGGCCACGAGCAGCGGCCCCGCGCCGCGCGCAAGCTCGCGCACGCACCCGGCCAGCGCCCCGTCGAGCGTCATACCGCGTCGAGGGTGGCGAGGAAGGCGCGACCCCAGGCGCAGGCGTTACGCTCGCGCACGGCAGCCACGAGGCGGTCGCTGATGCGGCCCGGACGGCCCGCGAGGGCATCGAGCAGCGCCCGGCGCGCGCCATCGCCATCGAGCGGGTCGAAGGGCACGAGTCCATCCGCTGCAAAGCCCGCCCAGGCGGCGGCAACGCCCGCATCGCGTCCCGCCAGCACGACCCCGCGCTCGCCCGCGGGACGCGACGCCTGGGCGATCGCGGCCTGCAGCGGCACGAGGTTCATGCCGTCCGCAAGCGAGGCCGTGAACACGACCGCCGCCTCGCGCAGGAGGGCGACCACCTCGCCCCAGGCGAGCGCGCGGCGACTCTGGACGAAGGGCAGTCCGCGCCCGGCGGCGAGGCGCGACCCTTCGGCCGCCAGCCGCTTGCACTCAGCCTGGAGGGCGTCGTAGGCGGGCACGCCCGCGCGCGTGGGCGCGGAGAAGCCCGCGTAGGCGAAGCGCGCGCCACCTTCCAGCGCCGCGCAGAGCGCCGTCAGCCGCTCGGGGACGCCCTTCGTGTAGTCGGCGCGTTCGAGCCCGACGACGAGAGGCAGGGCGGGGTCGCGGACAACGCCGTCGGGGAGGCGTGCGACCGCCGCCTCCGCCGTGAGCGCGCCCGCATCGATGCCCGCGGGGAAAGCGGCGACGCGCACGAAGCGACCGTCTGCGAGCCGCAGGCCCTCCATCTCCGCGCGCGC
Organism: Tepidiformaceae bacterium; assembly: GCA_963422605.2. Classification (GTDB taxonomy): domain Bacteria; phylum Chloroflexota; class Dehalococcoidia; order Tepidiformales; family Tepidiformaceae; genus UBA2991. The sequence continues at coordinate 1,114,478 of CAXXUF010000002.1, read as the reverse complement.
GCCGCAGAGACGCACGGCGGCCTCGCGCAGGCGGGCGGCGTCGCCCTCCGTCTGTACGCCCGCGAGATCCGCGCCAAGCAGGCCCGCGAGCCACTCGGCGAAGCGCGCCCGCGCGGGCGGGGGCAGGAAGGGCGCGGCCACGGCGAGGTCGGGAAAGGGAGTGTGGAGGAAGAAGCCCGTGCGGCCCCCGTAGCCGCCTGCGCGGAGCATCGCGGGCACGAGTGCCAGCTGGTAGTCGTGCACCCAGCAGGCCGCCCCACCTGCCGCCAGCGCTGCCTCCGCGAAGGCGCGATTGACCGCGACAAAGGCGCGCCAGTGCACCTCCAGGGGGGGCGTGGGTGCGGGGTAGTAGCTCCGCAGCGCGGGCAGGGGCGCGTGCGCAAGGTGGAGCAGCGGCCAGAGGAAGGCCCCTGCCGTCTCCGCGTAGTGGCCGCGCCAACCGGACTCCCCGAAGAAGAGGCGCTGGTGGCGGAGCGGGCCCGCGGGCGTCTCCAGCAGCTCGAAGCCGGCGGCGTCCGTCCAGGCGCGGTCACAGGGGCCACGACCGGCGCCGATCCAGGTCGTGCCACGCACGCCGTCCCAGGGCGCGACGACGGGCCTCACGGCCTCGATCAGCCCACCGCGCGCATCCGCAACGGGGGCCATGCCCGCGGACGGGGGGGCATGGTGGTCGAGGAAGGCGCGATTCGCCAGGAGCAGGTCGAGGGGGGGTGGAGGAGTGAGGGGAGCGGCGCAGGAAGTGAGAGGGAGCAAGGCTCGTCCGTGCGGTCAGCATACCCGTCGTCGTGGGGAGTCCCGGGCGGCGCGGCGCTGATCACAGGATCCGGTGCAGGGTAACCACCGAGCCAGTATACGAGGAGTGGGGGGGAATCAGTATCACCCCCCCCCCCCCCCCCCCCCCCCACCACCACCACCACCACGAGTTTCACCGCCCCGGAAGGCGCGAGGGGTGTCAAGGGGGCCCAGTACACGAGGAGTGAAGGGAGCGCGCGGCGCTCGCCTCCCCCTCATGCGAAAGGGCCCCTTGCGGGGCCCTTCCAGGTTGTGCCGTTGCGCCGTGGTTGGTTAGCGGCGGCGGCGGGCGAGGGCGAAACCGCCCAGAGTGATGGCGAGGACGGCAGCGCCCAGCGCAGCGGCCAGCGGCGCCGTGGCGCTCGTGTCCGTCGCGGCAAGACCGGTACCGACCTCAGGGCCAGCTGGGGGTTCCGGCGTCGGCTCCGGGGTTGGTTCCGGCGTCGGCTCCGGGGTTGGCTCCGGCGTCGGCTCCGGGGTTGGTTCCGGCGTCGGCTCCTCTGGCTCCTCTGGCTCCGGCATCACCGAGGAGGCGGTGAGGTTGAGTTCGTACCCGCCGGCGTTCCACGTGGCCGACTCGTTGGCCGCGTAGCCGCCGACGGTGAACGTAACGGTGTCGCCGCTGCTGCCGCAGTTGGCAGGCACATCGAGGACGTAGTTGGCGGCCTTCCTGTCGCCCGTGACGGTCGCCGAGCCGCACTCGGCCTCGTCGATGAAGGCGACGATCGCAGTGCCCGCGTCCGCGGGTTCGCCGTCGAGTGTGACGGTGCCGCCGAAGCGGGCGGGCACCCTGGGCGGCTCCTGGGCATCGGCCGAGCCCGCACCCTGGAACCCGGCGAAGCCGAGCAGCACCGCTGCCGCCAGACCCCCGCCGAGCCATTTCAGAACTTTGGTCACGCTGTTTGCTCCTTCTCTGCTTGTCCGGTGGGCCGCCAGCCACCCCACCCCCCCGCTCCCATAAGGGAGCGGGGGGGCCAAGGTGGAGCTGGCTGCTAGTTGACTTGTATCCAATAGGCCGAGCCCGTCTCGAGCTCGGACAGGGTGTTGAGGCCGGGCACGTTAGTGTCCGGGAAGTACGACAGCCACTGCTGTGAACCCGGGTTCCAGCTGAAGACCGAGGCGACTCCCTCGTTGTTGGCGATGGCGTCGCCGACCGCCGTGTCCGGACCGGACCAGGACACGAGGTTCCAGCCGTCGACCAGCGTCAGCACCGTCGTCGAGCTGAAGTCGAGGATCGTGAACCCGTCTTCGTTCGTCTTCGCCGAGGTGTGCTGGACGATGGCAGTCGGGTTGAGCGCGGCATCCAGAGCCGCAAACGACTGGATGGTGGAGATCCACTGACACTCGGACTGTCCGGCGGGAAGCTCCCTGAGCGTCGGCTTCGCAAGGGGGTTAGCCTTGCCGTTGGCGCCAATGCTTGAGATGGCCTTGAGGTCAGCAGGCGTGGCCGTAGCGACCCCGCCACCGCCAACAGCCTCGATCTTGACGCTCCTGGCCATGGAGTTCCCACGACCAGCGGCCGCGGATGTCGTGCTACCACACTCGAAGCCGTCGCCGTACTGGTCCCGGTCAGCAGCGTGGAAAATGACGAACTTCTTGTTGCTGTCCGTCGGATGATCCTGAGTGGTGACGCCGGTGTAGCCACCCGCCTTCCACTCCACGGTCGCTACGCGGCTCATATCGCCAACCTTGACCGTGACCTTGGTGCTCGATTCCGCCATCGCACAACCCGGGTTGTGTACGGTTATCAGCTGTTTCCCGTCACCACCCGTGGTGTACACCGTCGGGCTTGCGTCCGTGGACCCAACGGTTGTGCCGTTGAGGTCAACGTTTCCGCACGTACTGCCTGCCGTGGAGACAGAGACCTTCACGTTGGCGAGCGGCTTCGTCACCCGCGGGTTGGAGGACGAGCGAATGTTGATCGTCAGGCCAATGCCATCGGGATCGCTATCCGAATCGGTCCCATCCTTGATGTTGGCGTAGCCCTTTTCAGCCACATAGACGACTTCCCCAGGAATTGGAGCAGCCGTCACCGACGCGCCAAGGGCGTTCGTGATGGAGATATGGACATCTGACACCCAGTGGACCGTCAGCTTTTCAGCACTGGCCATGTCGATGTAATTTTCCTTGTCGGCAGCGACATCGCCTGTCGTGCCATCGGCGCGGTCGGCAATGACATTAGCGCCCTTGGTGAGCAACACCGTCTGTGAGCCCGCCCTGGTGGAGGTCCAGAAGACGCAGTAGGTCCCGTTTGCTGCATCGTGACGCTTCTGAACCTGCGTGATGTTGGCACCTTTCGCAGCCAGAACATCCTGGATCAGCCAGTTGGCCCCTATCGGATGTGGCCGGCCCAAGCTCCTGACGATGCCGATCTCGGCAGCTTGCAGGTCGTCAGAACTGCTCTTGAGGCCCAGCGCCGTTCGAACGTCCGGGACGAGGCCGGCCACGCAGACCTCGTGGAGGTAGCCGGTCGTGAGGGTGACGGACCCAGTGGCCGACTTAATGGCGGCTCCCTGCGAGTCCCTGTGGAACAGACCATCGTCACCGCTAGCGGGGACATGGCTGTCTGCGCCGACAGTACCGACGTTGAGCACCCCGCCGGCGGCGAGGAAAGCGATCGCGGCGAGGAGGACGCCGTAGATGGCGAGCCTCTTCCCCGTGAACGAGCTTGCGAGCTCTTTCTTCAAAACTTGTTCTCCCTTTGAATGAAGATTCGTGCTGGCCCCGGAGGGGCGGTCGTCGTTGGGGCACGCCCGGTGGCAGGCTGGGCCACGGGCGCGCGTTACGCATCAGCGGGGGAAGGCGGCCTCCTTTCTCCGTGGAAAGGAACGCGGAGATAATCGCAGAGAGGCTACGGTCGGAGCCTTCACCGGTCAACTCCCCTGAGCGACGGGGGCGGCGCCCACGGACGCGCGCCCGCGCATGTGCTACGGGGGGTATAACGCCGTGCGGGCGCAAAGGTTAACGCGCGCGCGCCGTGGTGTTAAACGCGCGCGCGCCGTGGTGGGGAGAGGAGTGAGAGGGGGCTCTCACTCCTCAGGCAATGGCGATGAGGACGCCAACGATTGCGACGATGCCGGCACCCTGTATCCAGAGCGCCCGGTAGAGACCAGCACGGAGGTCCGCCATCTCGGTACGGAGGTCCGCACGGAGGTCCGCCATCTCGGTACGGAGGGTGGCGAGTTCGATCTGGAGAACCTCGCGCGTGACGAGCGTATCCACGGCCTCCTGGATCGTTGTCACGACCGCACCGGCGGCAGCCTCTTCGAGCCCTCCGTCACGGAGTCTCCGGACTGCCTTGTGCGTATCAAACGTCGCGGCCACGACAATCCTCACTGTCGCGGGAGATCATACAGGGGCGGGGTGGCGAGGAGCTCAGGCAACGGCGACGAGGACGCCAACGATTGCGACGATGCCGGCACCCTGTATCCAGAGCGCCCGGTAGAGGCCAGCGCGGAGGTCCGCCATGCCGGTACGGAGGTCCGCCATCTCGGCACGGAGGTCCGCCATCTCGGCACGGAGGTCCGCACGGAGGTCCGCCATCTCAGTACGGAGGTCCGCCATCTCGGCACGGAGGTCTGCACGGAGGTCCGCCATCTCAGTACGGAGGTCCGCCATCTCGGCACGGATGGTGGCGAGTTCGAGCTGGAGAACCTCGCGCGTGACGAGCGTATCCACGGCCTCCCGGATCGTTGTCACGACCGCACCGGCGGCAGCCTCTTCGAGCCCTCCGTCACGGAGTCTCCGGACTGCCTTGTGCGTATCAAACGGCGCGGCCACGGCAAACCTCACTGTCGCGGGAGATCATAGCAGGGGCGGGATGGCGAGGAGCTCAGGCAACGGCGACGAGGACGCCAACGATTGCGACGATGCCGGCACCCTGTATCCAGAGCGCCCGGTAGAGGCCAGCGCGGAGGTCCGCCATACCGGTACGGAGGTCTGCCATCTCGGCACGGAGGTCCGCACGGAGGTCCGCCATCTCAGTACGGAGGTCCGCACGGAGGTCCGCCATCTCAGTACGGATGGTGGCGAGTTCGATCCGGAGAACCTCGCGCGTGACGAGCGTATCCACGGCCTCCTGGATCGTTGTCACGACCGCACCGGCGGCAGCCTCTTCGAGCCCTCCGTCACGGAGTCTCCGGACTGCCTTGTGCGTATCAAACGGCGCGGCCACGGCAAACCTCACTGTCGCGGGAGATCATAGCAGGGGCGGGATGGAGGGCGGCAAGGAGGGCGGATGCAGTGGACACAGCGCAGGCTCTGTGAGCGAGATGCGAGAGCAGCTCCCTCACTCCCGCCTGCGCCTCTCACTCCTCGTCCCCTGCGCAGCGAGGAGGCGCACAGCGACGGTGAGGGCACTGGCGGCGGCGAGCGCGGCGAGGGTCCAGTAGCAGTAGCCGGCGGCGGTTCCGGCGGCGGCGGCGAGGAGGCGCAGGTCACGGCCAGCGAAGGCGCTGAGGGCAGCGGCGAGGGCGAGGGGGCCGCTCCCGCGGGCGGTGATGGGCCAGAGGCCGGCGGCTTCGGCACGGGCGCGGCTGTAGCTCACGGTGAGCGCTCCGGCGAGGGCGAGCGCGCCCACGGCCTCGGGGTGGGGGAGCGCCTCGAAGCGCACGGCATAGATGGTCATGCCGCCGAGGATGGCGGCGTCGGCGTAGCGGTCGGCGATGGCGTCGAGGGCGGCGCCGAAGCGGGAGGCGCGTCCCGTGAGGCGGGCAAGGTCGCCGTCGACGCCGTCGATGATGCTCGCCAGCTGGATGCCGATCCCGCCCGCGAGGTGCCAGCCGGCAGCGGTGAGGGCGGCCACGCCAAAGGAGAAGACGAGAGTCGCGAGGGTGACGGCGTCGGGGCTGGCGGGGGTGCGCGCGAGGAGGGCGGCGAGGGGGCGGCTGAGGCGCCGGTTGAGGTAGCGGGAGACGAGGCCCTCAGCGGGCTCGCCGCCGCCGTGCCGGGACGAAAGGGCGGGGCCGCTCACGCTCGCGCTAGCCGGAATTCATGCCGCCGAGGGAGAGGCCGATGAGCAGCCCGATGAAGGCGAGGCAGAGTGAGCTGAGGAGTCCGATAGCCGTCCACATAGGGGAGAGTATAGGGGAAGGGAGGGGAGAGGCCCGCGCCACTCTGCCTTCCTCGTTTACCCTTGGGGACATGGCGAGTGCGGCGGGCGAGCGCCCCGGGCCCGGGCTGAGCGAGTCCGAAGCAGCGCGGCGGCTCGCGGCGGGCGAGGGCAATACCGACACCTCGCGCCAGCGCGGCGATTGGGACGTGGTGCGCACGAACGCGGTCACGTTCTTCAACGTTACCCTGTTCGTCCTGATCGCGGCCCTGCTGGCGGCGGGGGAGTTCCGCGACGGGCTGTTCGTGGGCGTGGTCGTGTTCGCCAACGTGGCGGTCGCGACCTACCAGGAGCTGCAGGCGACGCGCACGCTGCGCTCGCTCGTGGCGCTCACGGCCCCGCGGGCGCTGGTGGTGCGCGGCGGCGAGGAGCGCGAGGTGGCGGCGGAGGCGGTCGTGCGGGGCGACCTGGTGCATCTGCGCCCGGGCGACCAGGTGGTGGCGGACGGGCCCGTGGCGGGGCTCATGGGCGAGGTCGACGAATCGCTGCTCACGGGTGAGTCCAGCTCCGTGCGCAAGGCCCCCGGCGACGGGCTGCTCTCGGGGTCGTTCTGCGTGGCGGGTGACCTCTACTACAGCGCCACGCGCGTGGGCGCGGAGGCGTATGCGCACCAGCTGACGGCCGATGCGCGCCAGCTCGTGCGCCGCATGACGCCGCTGCAGATCCAGCTGAAGCGGCTGCTGCGAGTGCTCGTGGGGGCGACGGCGGTGCTCACGATCGCCCTCCTCATCTCCTATTCCGTGGAGGATCGCGGGCTCACGGAATCGCTCAAGGCGACGACGGCGACGGTGACGACGGTGGTGCCCGTGGGGCTGCTGCTGGGGATGACGGTGGCCTTCGCCGTGGGCGCTGTACGCGTCTCGCGCACGGGCGCGATCGTGCAGGACATCCAGGCAGTCGAGGCGCTCAACTACGCCGACGTGATCTGCCTCGACAAGACGGGCACGTTGACGGCGAACCAGCTGACGGTGCGGGAGGCGACATGGGCGCCGGGGGCATCGGGGGTGGAGGGCTGGCTGGGGGCGTTTGCGGCGGCCACCGCGGGCGAAAGCAAGACGGCGGCGGCTCTGGCCGCACGCTTCGCGGCGGGAGCCAACGCCGCCCGCGCGGAGGCGAACGTGCCCTTCAGCTCGGCGCGGCGCTGGAGCGCAGTGCGGCTGGCGGCGGGGGAGGAGCGACGCACCTTCGCGCTGGGCGCGCCCGAGACGCTCCTGCGGGCGGGGGAGGACACGGAGCTGCTGGCCGCCTACCAGGCCGCGAGCGCGCGGGGCCTGCGGGGGGTGGCGTTCGCCGAGCTGCCCGCGCTGCCCGACCCCGACGCGCCCCTCGGGGATATGCGCCCGCTCGCCCTGCTCACGCTCGCCGACGTGCTGCGCCCGGAGGTGAAGGAAGCCTTTACGCTCATGGGCGAGCTCGGCATCGAGCCCAAGATCATCAGCGGCGACAACCCGCAGACGGTGGCGGCGCTCCTGCGGCAGCTCGGCATCAAGCCGCGTGGCGGCATGATCGCGGGCGCGGACCTTGATGCGCTCCAGGGGGAGGCGTTCGCGGCGGCGGTGGTGGCACACAGCGTGTTCGGGCGCATCTCGCCGCAGCAGAAGCAGCGCATCGTGGAGACACTGCGCGAGCGCGGGCGCTTCGTGGCGATGGTGGGCGACGGCGCGAACGACGTGCGCGCCCTGCGCGCGGCGGACATCGCCGTGGCGATGGAGTCGGGCACCTCCACGGCGCGTGGGGTAGCGGGGATCGTGCTTGTGCGCGACTCGTTCGCGGCGCTCATCCGCGGGGCGCGCGAGGCGACGTTCGTGCTGGGCAACTCGGCGCGGCTGAGCAAGCTCTTCATCGCCAAGAGCGTCTACGCCTACCTCCTCATCTTCGCGACGAACCTGCTGGGGCTGGACTTCCCCTTCCTGCCCCGGCACGGCTCGCTGACGGCGATGCTGGCGCTGGGGATTCCCGCCATCTTCATCTCCATCAGCATCCCGCCGCCGAACGCGGGCAAGGACTACCTGCACAACGTGCTGCGCTTCGCCCTGCCGGCGGGGGTGGCGCTGGCGAGCGTGGCGATGGTGGTGCAGTTCGGCGTGGAGTGGCTCTTCGGGCAGGGCGTGGAGGAGTCGCGCACGCTCGTCTCGCTCGTGATCGGCTTCACCAGCATCGGCTTCATGATCGAGGTGCTGGGCTTCGAGGGCGCCTCCTTCCGCAGCCTCACGCGGCCCGTGCTCACGCTGCTGCTGGGGGCAGCGCTGGGGGCAGCGCTGGTGCTGACCGTCTACACGCCCTGGCTACGCGACTTCTTCGGCTTCTCCGCGCTGAACTCGGGGGAGTGGGCAGTCGTGGGAGCGGGTACGGCGGCGGCACTGGCGGGGCAGTACTACGTGAGCCGCCACTGGCGCGAGATCATCGCTTTCGCGCTGGCCGCCCCCGGCAAGAACGAGAAACTCCGCGGCCGCCCGGCGTAAGGGGCGCGGGGGCTACTCGATGGTCGCGATCTCGTAGGTCATGCCGCGCCGCCGGCACCACAGCTCCGCCGCCCTCCGCTTGCGCTGGACCTCCTGCGAGTCGCTGGCGCGGTTCGCCGCCTTCACCTCGATCAGCGCGAGCGCACCGTCGCCGTACTGGACAAGGAAGTCGGGGCGGTAGGTACGGCGCTGGTGGCGGGCGTCGATCCAGGGGATGGTGACGCCGTGCTTCCTGGTCCACTTATGGGCTGGTAGCGGCCGGCGACCATGCGCTTCGCCTCTTTGAGACGGTTGAGGGCGATGCTGATCTGCTGGCTCATCGGCTTCGAGTCGGTCACCCACTGGGTAGCACTGAGGCCCGCACGGTCGACCTCACGCTGAGCCAGTCACAGCCCAAGGCCAGTCCAGCGCCCCCGTACCCCTGCTACCGCCCCCGCGCGCTACCAGCCGCGGGGGGCGAGCGTTTCTTCGGCGGGGAGGGTGGCGACGGCGAGCCCGCGCATGGCTGCGCCCAGGCCGCGGCTTACCTGCGCCAGCAGCTCCGCATCCTCGTAGTGCGTCACCGCCTGCACGATGGCGCTGGCGACGGCGGGCGGGTTCTCCGACTTGAAGACGCCCGAGCCAACGAACACACCGTCGGCGCCCAGTCGCATCATGAGGGCGGCGTCGGCGGGTGTGGCGACACCGCCGGCGGCGAAGTTCACCACGGGCAGGCGGCCCTCCTCGCGCACGCGCCGTACCAGCTCCACGGGCGCGCCGAGTGCCTTGGCGGCGGCGTAGACCTCGTCGCCGGCGAGCGTGCGCAGGCGGCGAATCTCGCCCTGCACGGCGCGCATATGGCGCACGGCCTCGACGATATCGCCGGTACCCGCCTCGCCCTTGGTGCGGATCATGGCGGCGCCTTCGGCGATGCGTCGCAGCGCCTCGCCCAGGTCGCGGCAGCCGCAGACGAAGGGCACCGTAAGGGCGTGCTTCTCGATGTGGTGGGCCTCGTCGGCGGGTGTGAGCACCTCCGACTCGTCGATGTAGTCGACGCCGAGCGCCTGGAGGATGTCCGCCTCGACGAAGTGGCCGATGCGCGCCTTGGCCATGACGGGGATGCTGACGGCCTCGGTGATGCGCACGATGATCTCGGGGTCGCTCATGCGCGCGACGCCGCCGTCCTTGCGGATGTCGGCGGGTACGCGCTCGAGGGCCATGACGGCGCAGGCGCCCGCTTCCTCGGCGATCCTGGCGTGCTCGGGCGAGACGACATCCATGATGACGCCGCCCTTGAGCATCTGCGCGAGGCCGGCCTTCACGGTCCAGGTTCCGCGCTCGCTCGCTCCGTTCTCGCTCATGTCACCTCCACGCTCGACTGCTTCGCGCTCGCTCATGTCCCGCTCCCCCGCCAGTGAGGCGGCCTCTTCGAGTTCCTGCCTCCAGCTTAGGGCGTTTGGCGATCAACGGCTGTGCGCGCGGCGCACGAGGGTGAGGCCATCGCGCACCGTGAGCATGACGCATTCGACGCGCGCATCCCGCGCGAGGCGCTCGTTGAGGGTGCGGATGGCCGCGGTATCGTCGGTGCGATCCTCGCCATCGAGCACGCGCCCCGACCAGAGGACGTTGTCGAAGGCGATGACGCCGTCTTCGGCGAGCTTCGGCAGGACAGCCTCGTAGTAGGCCGGGTAGTTCGCCTTGTCCGCATCGACGAAGACGAAACCGAAGGGGCCGTCGAGCGCGGCGACGGTCTCGAGCGCGGGCCCGAGGCGGAGCTCAATGCGTTCGCCGTGGGGGCTGCGGGCGAAGTTGCGGCGGGCGATGGCGGCGTGCTCCTCGCTGATCTCGCAGGTGACGAGCCGCCCGCCCGCGGGGAGCGCCTCCGCCATGGAGAGGGCGGAGTAGCCCGTGAAGCAGCCGATCTCGAGCACCTGCCGCGGCCGTAGCATGGCCACGAGCAGCTTCAGCAGCCGCCCTTCGAGCCGGCCCGTGAGCATGCGCGCACGCTGCCCGAGCGCCTCCGTCTCGTGCGCGACCTGCCGCAGCAGGTCGGGTTCGGGCGTTGTGCTGGCGCGGGCGTACTCCTCGATTTCGGGGCGAACGAGCGGGTCCGGGCCCATCGCGGCGAGCCTCAGACCGTCTGCCGCCAGATGCGCGGCTCCTGACCGGTCATCATGTCGCCCAGGGCGGAGAGTTCGATCCGCCAGGGCGTGAGCCTGAGCATGCCGAATTCGGGGTTCTCGACCGTCTGGAAGAAGAGGGCGGGGTCGTAGCCCGCGGGCGGCGGCGCGTTCTTGATGAAGTCCCAGAGGCGGCGTTTCTCGGCGGGGCCGTCCTCCCATTCGGCCTTGCACTCAGCGTAGACCTGCTGCTGTCCAAGGGGATTGCCCGGCGGCAGGTCGAGGTAGGTGAGGGAGACGTAGGGGTTGCCGGCGAGGTGCTTCGCCTTGTGGGAGTGGCGGCCGGTGGCGATCCAGCCGGTAGAGCCCTCCCAGACGGGGTGGAGGATGCGCGAGCGCGGCCTTCCCCGCCGGTCGGTGGTGGTTACGGAACACCAGACGATGCGGTTCACCCGATCGTTGAAGCCGTCCGCGAGTTCGGCGAAGGATGCGACGTCCATAAGGGGCCTCCTGGGGGGATGGGGCGCTCGCCGGGAGCGCGCAGCCGCCTACGATACTCGCTCGCCCCGGCACTGGGGGAGGAGGGCGCTCATGGCAGTAGCAATCGTTCGGGGGCGGCATCGAGCACCTGGTAGCGTGGAACACACGAACAAATATTCTGTAAACTGCATGGCGAGACTCGCCAGGGGAGCGGGATGAGCCTCAATTCCGGCATCGAGTGGACCGAGGCGACGTGGAATCCCGTGACTGGCTGTACGAAGGTCAGCCCCGGCTGCGCACACTGCTACGCCGAGACGTTCGCCGAACGCTTTCGTGGCGTGGCCGGCCACCCGTACGAGATGGGCTTCGACCTCACGCTCCGCCCCAAACGGCTGGGGTTGCCTCTGACGTGGCGGAAGCCGCGCACCATCTTCGTCAACAGCATGAGCGACCTTTTTCACGACGCGGTGCCTGCGGAGTTCATCGCACAGGTGTTCGACACGATGGAGCACGCGGACTGGCACCGCTTCCAGGTGCTGACGAAGAGACCGGAGCGAGCGCAATCTCTCGCTGATACGTTGCCGTGGCCGCCGAACGTGTGGCTGGGTGTCTCCGTTGAGAACCGCCGCTTCCTCGACCGCCTCGACACGCTCAGGGGGATTCCCGCCGCAGTGCGCTTCGCCTCCTGCGAGCCGCTGCTGGGACCGCTGGACGGCATCGACCTCAGCGGGATTGACTGGATCATCACCGGCGGCGAGTCGGGGCCGGGAGCGCGTCCGATGAAACCGGAGTGGGCGCGCTCGATACGCGACCAGTGCGCGTCGGCGGGCGTTCCGTTCTTCTTCAAGCAGTGGGGGGCGCACAATGCTGAGGGGCGGCGGGTGGGGAAGGGGCGCGCGGGACGCGAGCTGGACGGTCGGCTGTGGGGCGAGATGCCTAGAACTGTAGCGGCAACTGGCTTGCGTATGCCCGCTTGAAGCCGTCTTCCATGATGTTCTGACCAGCATCGTGGGAGCTGGCAAACACGAGATGGTAAATCAGTCTATTGTGATCTGCAACGGATGGACGTGACATTACATGACTGTAGCCAAGTCCTTCAATCTGTTGCTTGTACAGGGCGAGGTACTCATTTCCTGCTTCGCGCCCGTCTATATTTCTGGCGCGTTGCCTCTCAGCGATCGGGAGCCACGCGTCGTTTCCGAAGACCCTGCGGAGCGCCCGCTCATCCCCCTCGATCATTCGCTCATCGATCACCGAGGCCGTTCGCATCACGCCGGGCGTTGAAAAGTAGATCAGTAGCTCATAGGGGGTGCCCCGACTGCGCCGATCAGCGCAGAACCTGATGACTTCCCAACTGAGTTCGAGCCCTGCGGGATCGAACAGACAAAAGGCAGGCAGCCTCCGATCATCAAACAGATCGAGCGCAGCGGCTATCCGATCGTTGCAATCCCCTGTGAGGACAACGACCTCACGCTCCAGGGTTGCGCAACGCTGCTGGAGCACGTCAGCATCTCCTTTGCTCCTCTCAATGAGAACACACTTCGTCGCGGGCGGCTGCATCGTTGCACCTATCAGGGCCGAGCCCTTGAACCTACCCAACCCCTTGGCATCGTTAGCGCCGTTACCCGCGAATCCATCGAGGAAGTACCAGCCCCCGGCCTTCTCACAGAGCTTCGCAAACGGCTAGATAATAGGACAAGAGAGCGAGCTTGCTCGGCGTCCACTCCTTGACGGCGCGCATGGGAAGGTCATCATCATCCATACGGATGCCCTCGATCAGACTCGTGTAATCCGTCCCTCGCCGCTGCGGCATGCGAACGAATGTACCACACCGCCACCCGCCACCGCCTACCGCGCTTGCCGCCCCTACCCCTCCGGTGTAGGTTTGTGGCGCAAATCACAAGGGGCGGCAGCCTTCGTGGCGGCCCGCGCCCGGCCGCGAAGGCGCGCAGGCCATGAGCTTCTACGACACCTGGTCCGCTGTGCTGATTGCCGCGATCGCGGGGTTCGTCCTTGTGTTCACGGCGCTCGTGGGGGCGCGCCTGCTGGGCCCCTTCGCGCGAGAGCGGGGCAAGGGCGTCTCCTACGAGTGCGGCATGCTCCCCGTCGGGCGTAACTGGGCGCAGGTGCATGTGCGCTACTACCTGTTCGCCATCATGTTCCTGATCTTCGATGTGGAGACGATCTTCATCTTTCCCTGGGCGGTGACCTTCCTCGATCTGCCCGAATTCGCCTTCTGGTACATGTTCACCTTCATCGTCGTGCTCGGCGCGGGGCTGCTCTACGCCTGGCGGCGGGGCGTGCTGGAGTGGCGATGAGCGACGGCGCGAGCACTGCCGCAACGCCGCCCGCCTACGTGCCCGACTACGGCAACGAGGCGGAACGGCTGACGCCCGTGGAGCTGCCGGAGCAGACGGCCGCCTACCGCATCGTGATGCCCGGCATCCTGCAGACGGGCGTGGATACGGTGCTGGCGATGAGCCGCAAGAGCTCGCTCTGGCCGATGACATTCGGGCTGGCCTGCTGCGCGATCGAGATGATCGGCACCTTCATGAGCAACCACGACCTCGATCGCTTCGGCATCGTGCCCTGGCCGAGCCCCCGCCAGAGCGACGTGATGATCGTCTCGGGCACGGTAACGAAGAAGATGGCACCTGCGATCAAGCTGCTCTACGAGCAGATGCCCAACCCCAAGTACGTCATCTCGATGGGCGCCTGCGCCACCAACGGCGGGCCCTACACCGAATACGACCGTGTGCTGCAGGGAGTCGACAAGATCATCCCTGTGGACGTGTACGTGCCCGGCTGTCCGCCGCGCCCCGAGTCGCTGCTCGACGGCTTCCTCGCGCTGCAGGCGAAGATCATGGAAGAGAAGGGGACGGTCGGGTGAGCGGCGGGGCGCCGGCGGACGAGCCAGCCATCGCGACGATCGTGCGGGAGCGCCTGCCCGACGTCCCCTTCGAGGTTTCGCAGACGAAGACGTACGCCGACCTGCGCGTCTCGCCCGCGCACTTCCTCGCGCTGGCGACGGGCCTGCGCAACGACCCCGAGCTGGCCTTCGACCTGCTGCGCAACGTGGTGGCGCTCGACATGGAGGAAGAGGGGCTGCAGGCGAAGTACCAGCTCTACTCCTTCCGGCACGGCCACGCGCTGCAGCTGACTGTGCCGGCGCCGCTCGCCGACCCTTCCATCCCCACGCTCACGGGGCTCTATCCGGCGGCGGACTGGCACGAGCGGGAGGCGGCGGAGATGGTGGGGCTGGTGTTCAGCGGGCACCCCGATCCGCGCAACCTGCTGCTGGAGGAGGACCTGCGCATCCACCCCTTGCGCAAGGCGCACCCCCTGCAGAAGGCGGAAATCCTGCAGGGCATCGAAGACGGCCCCCCCGGGGTGGAGGTCTAGATGGCGATCTGGCCGGAGGAGCGCGCCGCCGCTGCGGGCGCTCTCGATACGGTCGACATGACCGTGAACGTCGGCCCCCAGCACCCGGCCACGCACGGCGTGTTCCGCATGGTGCTGACGGTGGACGGCGAGCTTGTGGTCGACTGCGAGCCCTACATCGGCTACCTCCACCGCGGCCTTGAAAAGCTCTCCGAGAACGCGGACTACCGCCAGGCGATGGGCTGGTGGGACCGCACCGACTACCTCGCGGGGCTGTGCTGCGAGGGCGCCTACGTGATGGCCGTGGAGAAGCTGGCGGGGATCGAGGTTCCGGAGCGGGCGGAGTACATCCGCGTGCTCATGATGGAGCTCTCACGCATCAACTCGCACTTCATGTTCCTGGGCGCGTTCGGCGCAGATGTGGGCTCCTTCGGCACGAGCTTCACGTACGCCTGGCGCGAGCGGGAGCGCATCTACGACCTCATCGAGGAGGTCGCGGGCGACCGCATGTTCCCCACCTACTTCCGCATCGGCGGGGTGACGATGGACCTGCCCGAGAACTTCGAGTCGCGCTGCCGCTGGGTGCTCGGCTCCATCCGCCAGGGGCTCGAGGACCTGGACGGGCTGTTGACGGGTAATGAGGTCTTCGTAGAGCGCTGCCTGGGGCTGACGCCGGTCACGCCCGGGCAAGCTATCGCCTGGGGCTTCACCGGCCCCATGCTGCGCGCCACGGGGCTGCCCTGGGATATCCGCAAGGCCGAGCCCTACAGCGTCTACCCGCAGCTCGATTTCGAAATCCCGGTGGGGCGCCAGGGCGACGTGTTCGACCGCTTCCACGTGCGCCTGGCGGAGTGCTACCAGAGCGCGCGCATCATCGAGCAGTGCCTCGATGCGCTGCCAGCGGGGCGCGTGCTCGCGCCGAAGCTGCCGAAGACGCTGCGCATCAACGAGGGCGAACTCTACTTCCCCACGGAGGGCACGAAGGGCGAGTACGGCGTCTACCTGATGGCGAGAGGCGGGGCGCAGCCCTACCGCGCGAAGCTGCGCTCGCCTTCCTTCTGTAACCTCTCCGCGCTGAGGGAGCTGGTCGTGGGCAGTTACCTGGCGGATGCGATCGTCATCCTGGGCTCGCTCGATATCGTGCTCGGCGAGGTGGACAAGTGATGTTCGGCGAGGCGTTCTTCGGGCTGAGCTGGCTCGATGCGATCATCCGCACCGTCATCATCGTGCTGCTGATGACGGTGGTGGTGGTGTACCTCACCTACGGCGAGCGCAAGGTGATCGCGCGCTTCCAGATGCGGCTGGGGCCGACGCGCACGGGCCCCGCCGGCCTGCTGCAGGGTGTGGCCGACGCGCTCAAGCTGCTGGTGAAGGAGGATGTGCGCCCGCGCAACGCCGACCGCTGGGTGTTCGAGTTCGCACCCTACCTCACCTTCATCCCCGTCTTCCTCGTGCTGATCGCGCTGCCGTTCGCGCGCGACTGGGGCGTGCGCAACCTCGCGCTGGGGATGTTCTTCGTGTTCGCCGTGCTGGGGCTGAACATCGTGGGCGTGCTGATGGCAGGGCTGGGCTCGGGGAACAAGTACGCGCTCCTGGGAGGGGTGCGGGCGGCGGCGCAGATGATCAGCTACGAGATTCCGCTGGTGGTGGCCCTGCTGGCGGTAGCGATGGTGGCGGGCACGCTTGATCTGAACGCGATCGTGGGCATGCAGGATGAGCGCCCCTTCGTGCTCGTACAGCCACTCGCGTTCGTCATCTTCTTCATGGCCGTGCTCTCGGAGCTTCACCGCGCGCCCTTCGACATCCCCGTGGCCGAATCGGAGATTGTGGGGGGCTACTTCGTGGAGTACTCGGGCATCCGCTGGAGCATGTTCCAGCTGGCCGAGTACGCTGCGCTGTGGGCATTCAGCATCTTCGGCGCGGCCATCTTCCTGGGGGGCTGGCAGTTCCCCTTCGGGCTGGAGTGGGGCTGGGGCTGGCAGCTCGCCCTCACCTTCATCAAGAGCCTGCTCATGATCACGCTCGTCTTCTGGGTGCGGGCCACGCTGCCGCGCCTGCGCATGGACCAGCTCATGAGCTTCTGCTGGAAGGTACTCATCGAAGTGAGCTTCGCCCTGCTGCTCGTGAACGGCCTCTTCCTCTACTATGACTGGCCCGAGGCGCTCCTGGCGGCGGCCAACTGGGCGGGCGCGATCGCGCTCCTCAGCGCCATCTACCTTCGCGCCGCACGCAAGCCCGCCACGAAGAACCTCGTGGGGACCTACAAGCACGCCGAGACGCCCTCGGGGGAGGCGGCAACGCCATGATCGGAATCCTGAAAGGGCTCGCGACGACGCTCTCGACGTTCACGCGGCGGCCCGTCACCATCCAGTATCCGGACGAAAAGCACGCCCTCTCCGAGCGGCAACGCAGCTTCCCCGTGCTCACGTGGGACTTCGACCACGACGAGCCCTTCTGCACGGGCTGCAACATCTGCGTTCGCAACTGCCCCGTGGACTGCATGACGGCGGTGATGCAGGACAACCCGAAGCATCCCGAGGGCACGAGCGAGCGCCGCAAGATCGTCGAGAAGTTCTGGATCGACTACGCCCGCTGCATGCGCTGCAACATCTGCATCGAGGTCTGCCCTTTCGAGGCGATCGCGATGGACAACACCTGGAGCGGCCACGAGCACTCCGCCTACGACCGCCGCGATCTGCACCTGGACATCGAGGACCTGCTGGCAGCGAGCAAGAGCGGCGAGCTCGCGAACCCCTTCCGGCCGCTGGACAGCATCGAGACGAACGCGGCCCTGGTCGCGGGTGTGGACGCCCCCGCGACGGGCTTCGCGGGGGCGCGCCCGGCAGCGCGCGCGGCACAGGCCGAACGCATCGCCCAGGGGCTCGGCGCGGCCATCCAGGAGCGCGAGCCGGAGGCTCCGAAGCAGGCCGCGGGCGCCGCTGCGGGCGCCACCGCCGAGGATGACGAAGTGGCCTCGCTCTCGCCGCGCAAGCTGCGCGCGCGCCGCATGCGCGCAGAGCGCGAGGCACGCGCCGAGCAGGAGGCGGGCGCGGTGAGCGCCGAGACGATCGCGGCCCTGCGGCGCTACGCAAGCGAGCTCTACACGGAGATCACAGGGGAGCCTGTGCCACCCATCGGGTCACCGCCACCCGCTGCCCTGCCTGCGAGCGCCGCACCGGCGACTCCCGCGGGCGACGTGGGCGATCCCAACTCGCCGCGCAAGCTGCGCGCGCGCCGCATGCGCGCGGAGCGCAGCGCCCGTGAACACATGGCAAAGGGCGAGGCGGTACCGCCCGAGGTTCTGGGGGCTCTGAACAACACGGAGAGCGCGCTCTACAAGGAGATCACGGGGAACGAGCCCTCGGCGGGCGGCGCTCCGGCAGCACCAGCGGCGGCAGCACCGGCGGCGGCACCCGTGGCAGCGGGCGCACAGGGCGACCCCAACTCGCCGCGCAAGCTGCGCGCGCGCCGCATGCGCGCGGAGCGCACCGCACGCGAGCATGTGGCACGCGGCGAGGCCATCCCCGCGGAGATATCCGCGACCATCACCGAGCTGGGCGGGACGCTTCCGGCTGCGGGAGACGCGGGCGAGGGGGACGGCAGCGCGTGACCACCGAGGTTCTCTGGTGGATCTTCGCGGTAGGCGTCGTGGGGACGGCGGCCGGGGTCGTGCTCTCGCGAACGGTCGTGCATTCGGCCATCTTCCTCATCCTCAGCCTCGCGGGTGTGGGCGCGATGTACCTCTTCCTCACGGTTGAGTTCATCGCCCTCGTACAGTTCCTCATCTACGGCGGGGCGGTCACGGTGCTGATCCTGCTGGCACTGATGCTCACGCGCATGGGCGTCGCGGGGCGGCCCGAGCCCGTGACGGGCGCACAGGCGCCATTCGGAGCGCTCGTGGCGCTGGCGCTCATGGCCACGCTCGTCGCCGTGGCGGTCGCCACAGCCTGGCCGGGTGACCTCGGCGGTTCGCCCGAGGCGGTGTCGATCGAACAGATCGGCGAGGCTCTGTTCGAGCACTACGGCGCGCCCTTCATCATCATGGCCGTACTCCTGCTGGTCGCCTTCATCGGTGCGATCGCGATCGCACGGCAGGAGGACGGCGACTAGTGGTTCCCCTCGAGAACTACCTCGTCCTCAGCGGGATTCTGTTCTCGCTCGGCGTCTACGGCGTGCTGGCGCGGCGCAACGCCGTGCTCGTGCTCATGAGCGTCGAGCTGATGCTGAACGCGGTGAGCCTGAACTTCGTGGCGTTCGCTGTCTACCTCGACCCCGGCCGCGCGACGGGTATCGTCTTCGCCGTGTTCGTGATCGCCGTGGCCGCTGCCGAGGTGGGCCTCGCGCTCGCCATCGTCATCCGTCTCTTCCGCAACCGTTCAACCGCCAACGTGGATGAGGCGGCCACGATGCGGTGGTAGGGGGAGGCGCGAGTGGCTGAGCATGCCTGGATGCTGGCGGCGGTGCCCGCGTTCGCATTCGTCGCGCTGACCGCCACTGGCCGCCACCTGCCACGCCAGGGCGATTTCGTGGCGGTGCTGACGGCAGCTGCCGTCTTCGCACTCTTCTTCGCCGTGCTCGCCAGCTTCCTCGGCCTGGGGGATGCCGCCTGGCCTGTGCTCAACAGCATCGAGTGGACGGCGATCGGCTCCTTTGAACTGCGCATGGGCATCGCCGTGGACCAGATCACGATCGTGATGCTGGCCGTGATCACGACGGTCGCGTTCATGGTGAACGTGTTCTCCGTGGGCTACATGAAGGGTGAGCCGCGCTACTGGTGGTACTTCGCCGTGCTGCAGCTGTTCGTCGCTTCGATGCTGATGCTCGTGCTGGCGGACAACCTGCTGCTTCTCTACATCGCCTGGGAGGTCGTGGGCCTGAGCTCGTTCCTGCTGATCGGGCACTACTGGGAGCGCCGCTCGGCGGTGGAGGCGGCGAAGAAGGCGTTCGTGACGACGCGCGTGGGCGACGTGGGGCTTCTCATCGGCATCATCCTGCTCTGGGATGCGACGGGCACCTTCAACATCCTCGATATCTTCCACGCGGTGGAGGCAGGCGCGGTCGGCGAGACGCGTCTCTTCGTAACGATGATGTTCATCCTCCTGGGGGCGATGGGGAAGAGCGCGCAGGTACCCTTCCACGTGTGGCTGCCCGACGCGATGGAGGGCCCCACACCTGTGAGCGCGCTGATCCACGCGGCCACGATGGTGGTGGCGGGGGTCTACCTGGTGGCGCGGCTGCTGCCCCTCTTCGAGTCGGCCGGGGGGGCGCTGATGGTTATCACGATCGTGGGGCTGGTGACCGCGCTCTTCAGCGGCGCCGTCGCCTTCGCGCAGACGGACATCAAGAAGGTGCTGGCCTACTCCACGGTGAGCCAGCTGGGATTCATGTTCGTGGCCCTGGGGGCGGGGCTGGTAAGTGCGGGCATGTTCCACCTGTTTACCCACGCCTTCTTCAAGGCGCTGCTCTTCCTGGGGGCGGGGTCGGTCATCATCGGCACGCACCACCACCAGGAGATGGGCCAGCTCGGCGGCCTCTGGCGGAAGATGCCGGTGACCGCCGCCACCTTCCTCATCGGCTCGCTCGCGCTCGCAGGGCTGTTCCCCCTGGCGGGCTTCTGGAGCAAGGACGAGATCCTGCACGCCGTCGACGCCCACCGCGGCGCACTGGTCTTCCTTCTCATCTCCGTGGCCTCGATCATGACGGCCTTCTACACGATGCGGCTCTTCGTCCGTACCTTCCTGGGCAAGCCGCAGGACGAGGCGATCGCGAGCCACACGCGCGAGACGGGCGCGATCATGACGCTGCCGCTCGTGTTCCTCGCGATCCTCTCCGTGATCGCGGGCCTCGCGGTCTTCCACGAGGTGGGCGATGCCCTCGGCTTCCCGGGCGGTTTCGGCGAGTTCGTCTACCTGCACCACCCCGAGGTGTTCCACGTGGACTGGGGGCTCGCGGGCTTCTCCACGGCGCTCTTCGTGCTGGGAGCCTTCGCCGCGGGCTGGCTCTACCGGGGCGGGCGACTGGATCGCGCGACGGCGCTCGCCGAATGGCAGCCGCGACTCTACGAGCTGCTGCGCCGCAAGTTCTACTTCGACGAGCTCTACCAGGCGCTCATCGACCGCGTGGTGCTGGGCTTCAGCTACGTTGTCAGCTGGTTCGATCGCTTCGCCGTGAACGACACAGGCGTTGACGGCTCGGCGGCGATGACGGGGTACGCCGGCTTCCTGCTGAAGCACCTGCAGACCGGGCGCGTGCCGAACTACGCGCTGGCGATCGCGGCGGGCGTGGTGGCGCTCACGCTGATCACCCTTGCGGTGGGAGGCTAGCGCGTGGGCTCGGGCGAAGCGCAAGGCTACGTGCTGCTGACGGCGCTGGCGCTGCCGCTGCTGGCGGCGGGAGCGCTGTTGCTCATGCCCGGTTCGCAGCGCATGGCGGCACGCTACCTCTCGGCCGTCGTGGGGGCGATCCTGCTGGGGCTCTCCGTCTACGTCTTCCTCGCCTACCAGGCGAACGGCGAGGTGCTGCAGATGCAGCTGCGCTGGCCCTGGATCGAGCACGTGGGATTCCTCGGCGAGAACGGCATCTCGCTGCACCTGGGCGTGGACGGCATCTCCGCGCTGCTGACGCTGCTCACGGGCGTGGTCGCCTTCGCGGGCACGCTCGTCGCGTGGAAGATCGAGTACCGCGTCAAGGATTTCTTCATCCTCTTCTGGATACTGATCGCGGGCGTCTACGGGACGTTCTTCGCGCTTGACCTCTTCTTCTTCTTCTTCTTCTACGAGCTGGCGGTGGTGCCGCTCTACCTGCTCATCGGCATCTGGGGCTCGACGCGCAAGGAGTACGGCGCGATGAAGCTCACGCTGATGCTGGTGGGCGGCTCCGTGGGCATCTGGATCGGCATCTTCGCGGTGGTACACGAAGCGGGGCTGGGCACGTTCGACCTGCCCACGCTCTGGGAGGCGGGGCGCAGCGGCGCCCTGAGCGCGGACTTCCAGAAGGTGATCTTCCCCTTCTTTGCCGTGGGCTGCGGCGTGCTCGCGGGCCTCTGGCCGCTGCACACGTGGTCGCCCGACGGGCACATGTCGGCGCCGACCTCGGTCTCGATGGTGCATGCGGGCGTGCTGATGAAGCTGGGTGCTTTCGGCATCATCCGGCTGGGGATCCAGATCCTGCCCGAGGGGGCGGCGTTCTGGATGCCGGCGCTGCTGGTGCTGGGCACCATCGGCGCGCTCTACGGCGCGATCGCGGCGCTCACGCAGCGCGACTTCAAGCTGATCAGCGGCTACAGCTCCGTGAGCCACATGGGCTACGTGCTGATCGGGCTCGCCACCCTTAACGAGGTGGGCGTGAGCGGCGCCTCCCTGCAGATGTTCAGCCACGGTGTGATGACGGCCCTCGTCTTCCTCCTCATCGGGGCGCTCTACGACCAGGCGCACACGCGCGACCTGCGCGACTTCGGGGGCGTGGCGAAGGTGATGCCCCTGTGGGTGGTGGCCTACGTGGTGGCGGGGCTCGCGAACGCAGGGCTGCCCGGGCTCTCCGGCTTCACGGCGGAGTTCCACATCTTCGTGGGCGCCTTCCGCACCTACCCGGTCTTCGGCGGGCTCGCGATCCTGGCGGCGGCGATCGCGGCTGCCTACATGCTGCGCATGTTCGCGGTCGTGTTCTTCGGGCCGCTCAACCCACGCTGGCGTGACCTGAAGGACCTCTCGCCGATCGAGGCGGTCTCAGCCGCCCTGCTCGTCGTCTCCATGCTGGCCATGGGCCTCTGGTGGTCGCCCTTCACCGACCGCCTCGCGAACACCGTGCTGAGCCTGCCGGGGGTGACCAGCTGATGCGCGACTTCACGCTCTTCATCCCCGAATACATCGCCGTGGCCGCCGCCGTGGCCATCCTGGCAGCGGAGCTGGCGTGGCCGCACATCCGCAAGGACCTGCTCGCCTACGCGACGGCGGCAGGGGCGGCAGCGTGGCTGATCGCCGCCCTGCCCTACATCGGGCACACGGCAGGCGACTTCGAGGGCCTCCTCCACACGGACGGCTTCACGACCTATTTCCGCATACTCGCGGCGGGCATTGTGTTCGTGATCGCACTCTTCTCCGCGCAGTACCTGCGGGGGCGGACGAACACCGCCGGGGAGTACTACAGCCTCCTGCTCGTGGGCGGAACGGGCATGGTGCTGATGGCCGCCTCGCGCGAGCTGCTGACGGCCTACATCTCGCTGGAGCTGCTGAGCTTCTCGCTCTACATCCTCGTGGGCTACCTCAAGCGGGACACGCTCAGTAACGAGGCGAGCCTCAAGTATATCCTGCTGGGCGCCTTCTCCAGCGCGATGCTCCTCTACGGCATCAGCCTCCTCTACGGCGTAACCGGCAGCACCACCTACGAGGGCGTCGCCCAGGGGCTCGCGGCTCGCGGCGGCGATACGGACTGGGCAGCCATCGCGGGTATCATGCTGATCGTCGCGGGGGTGGGCTTCAAGGTCTCGGCGGCGCCCTTCCACATGTGGGCGCCCGACGCCTACCAGGGCGCGCCCCTGCCCATCACGGCGTTCCTCTCGACAGCCTCGAAGGCGGCGGGGTTCGCGCTCATCCTGCGGCTCTTCACGGGCGCGCTTGTGGTGGACGCGATCGAGTGGCGTGCGGCCATCGCAGCGCTGGCGGCGATCACGATGACGGCCGGCAACCTGCTCGCCATCCAACAGACGAACCTGAAGCGGCTGGTGGCCTACAGCTCGATCGGGCAGGTGGGCTACATGCTCGTCGCCATCGCAGCCATCGGCTACGGCGACGCAGCCACGGCGGAGAACGCCTCGAGTGCGCTGCTGCTGCACATCGCGGGATACACGCTCTCGACGCTGGCGCTCTTCGCGGCGCTCACCGCGCACTACAACCGCACGGGCGACGACAGTATCGCGGGGCTGCGGGGGCTGGCGCAGACGCAGCCCTTCCTGGCGCTCGTGATCACGGCCTCGCTCTTCTCCTTCGCGGGGCTGCCCTTCTTCGCGGGCTTCGCGACGAAGCTCCTGATGTTCCAGGCGAGCACGACAGACGGGCTGCTGTGGCTGGTGGGCCTGGCGGCGGCCAACAGCTTCGTGAGCCTCTACTACTACCTGATGGTGATGCGCCAGATGTACCTGTACGACCCGCCCGAGGGGCGTGCGCGCTTCCGCCCCACACCCCTGCTGGGCGGGCTGGCGGGGTTGCTGCTGCTGGGCGTACTCTTCGTCGGCATCTACCCGCAGCCCGTCTTCGAGGCCACCGACGGTGCGGCGGCAGCACTCTTCGAAGTGAGCGCCGCAGTCCTCATCCGCGCGCCGTAGGGTCCGCAAGCCTCCCGCTGGCGAAGAACGGTGCGCTCCCCGGGCCCGATGCCGCGCCACGCGGGGATGCGCACGAGGTCGCTGGCGGCTAGCCCTCGCCGAGCTCGCCCAGGCTGATTGTGTCCTCGCCCGCGTCGGCGTCGCCGTAGACACCCGCGGGGACGCCCTTCCAGACGGTCACGACGAAGTCCTCGCGGTAGGGGTCGGCCGTCATCGCGAGCCGCTCGTCGATCGCGTCGATCAGCTCACGGATGCGTTCGTCGCTGGCGTCGGGCGTCGTGCAGAGTGTGGCGTAGACGTTGGGCGACTGAATGTGCAGGTCCACACGCCCGACGATCTCGCCGCCGTCGAGCACGGTGTAGGACTCGGAGTAGGGCGTGCGCGCCTCTCGCTCGAAGCTGATCCCGCCACCGTTGCTCATTGCGACCTCGCTCGCCCCGCTGCTACGCGCTCGCTGTATCCCGGTCGCTCGACTGCTACGCGCTCGCTGTATCCCGGTCGCTCGACTGCTACGCGCTCGCTGTATCCCGGTCGCTCGACTGCTACGCGCTCGCTCATGCGGGCCGCACCTGGCCCGAGCCGTGAACCGTCCACTTGTAGCTCGTGAGCTCCTCGATCCCCATGGGCCCGCGGGCGTGCATCTTCTGCGTGGAGATGCCGATCTCGGCGCCCAGCCCGAACTGCGCGCCGTCGGTGAACTGCGTGCTCGCGTTCACGTAGACGACGGCGGCGTCGACCTCGTTGGTGAAGCGCATGGCGCTCTCGTAGCTGCCGGTGACGATCGCCTCGCTGTGGCCGCTGCCATGCGCCTCGATGTGCGCCAGCGCCTCGTCGAGCGAGGCGACGACGCGCACGCCAGCGCGCAGGGCGAGGTGCTCAGTGTCCCAGTCCCCGGGCCGCGCGGGCTCGACCGCAAGCCCGCGCATTTCGAGCTGGGCCAGCAGGTCGAGAGCGGGCGCATCGCCAAGCAGGGTCACCTTCCCCACCCAGCGCGCCGCCAGCTGCCGCAGCAGCGCAGGCGCGATCGCCTTATGCACAAGCAGTGTATCGAGCGCGTTGCAGATGCTGTAACGGCGCGTCTTGGCGTTGTGCACGATTTCGAGGGCCATCGCCAGGCTGGCCTCCGCATCGACGTAGGTGTGGGAGACGGCAGCGCCGTGCGCGACGACGGGCATCGTCGCCATCTCCCGCACGTGGGCGATGAGTCCGCCGCCACCGCGCGGGACCATAAGGTCGATGAGGTCGTGCATACGCAGGAGCTCGTCGATGTGGGCGCGGTCGGGATTGCGGACGACCTGGACGGCCTCGGCGGGCAGATCCGAGCCCGCGAGCGCGTCCCGCAGCAAGTCGCCCAGCACGGCATTGCTTCGCAGCGCCTCTTTGCCACC
This sequence comes from Tepidiformaceae bacterium, assembly GCA_963422605.2. Classification (GTDB taxonomy): domain Bacteria; phylum Chloroflexota; class Dehalococcoidia; order Tepidiformales; family Tepidiformaceae; genus UBA2991. The sequence continues at coordinate 1,089,447 of CAXXUF010000002.1, read as the reverse complement.
GCGAAGCACGGCGGCGTTGCCGCTCTTGAGGCAGAGCGCGGCGACATCGATGGTGACGTTCGGACGCGATTCGTAGATGCAGGCGACGACGCCGAGGGGCACACGCCGCCGCGCGACCTGCAGGCCGTTGGCGAGCGTACGGGCGCTGATCGTCGCGCCCACGGGGTCGGGCAGCGAGGCGACATGGCGGGTATCAGCAGCCATGCCGCGCAGGCGCGCGGGGGTGAGGGTGAGGCGTTCCAGGAAGAACCCGGCCAAGCCCGCCTCGCGGCCCGCGGCGAGGTCCGCGGCGTTCGCCGCGAGGATCGCCTCCTCGCGTTCCAGCAGGAGGGCGGCGATACGCTCGAGGGCCGCGTTTTTGGCGTTGGTGGAGGCGACGGCGAGCCGCCGGGAGGCGGCACGGGCAGCCTCCGCCTGCTCGCGAATCAGCGATACGGTGGCGGTCACGCGCCTAGTGTAGCGCCCCGCCGCCTTTACGGGCGGCAGCCCCCGCGCCTACGCTAGGGATGGTCGGGCTCTCCGCGAGCCCAAGCCAGTACGTCATGCTCCTCGCCCTCGATATCGGCAACACCTCCATCCACATCGGCCTCTTCGCAGGCGATGAACTCGCCGCGACCTGGAAGGTGGGGGTCGAAGCCGAGCGCTCTGCGGACGAGTACGGCGTGCTGATGCTCAACCTGCTGGCGACGCGCGACCTGACGGCGGAGGCGGTCGAGGCCTGCATCATCGGCTGCGACGTGCCGCCGCTCCTGCCCGCTTTCCAGGGCGTCTGCGAGCGCTACTTCGGGGTGACGGCGATGGTGGTGGGACACGGGTTGCGCTCGGGCGTGCGCATCCTCTACGACAATCCCCGCCAACTGGGCGCTGACCGCATCGTGGACGCAGTGGCCGCGATCGCGCTCTACGGGCCGCCCGCAATCGTCGTCGATTTCGGCACGGCCACCGTCTTCGACGCTGTGAACGCGGACGGCGACTACCTCGGCGGGGCGATCGCGCCGGGCATCGGCATCGCCAGTGAGACGCTCTTCAGCCGCGCGGCGATGCTCTCACGCGTGCAGCTCGAACGGCCGCCGGCGGCTATCGGACGCAACACCACGCACGCCCTGCAATCGGGCATCCTGCTGGGCTACGTGGGGCTGGTCGAGGGCATGGTGGCGCGCTTCCAGGAGGAGCTGGGCGGCGAGGCGACCGTCATCGGCACGGGCGGCTGGGCGAGCGAGATCGCCGCCGAGACCGACGTGCTCGACGCCGTCAACCACGATCTCACGCTCCAGGGCCTGCGGCTCATCTACGAGCGCAACGTTGGCTGAGACGCCTGACCACCCCTTCCGCGAGCGCCCGCTCGGGGGGAGGCGCATCGCCCTCGGCGTGACGGGCAGCATTTCCGCCTACAAGGCGGCCGATCTCGCGAGCAATCTGCGCCAGGCAGGCGCCGCCGTCGAAACGCTCATGACGGAGGCGGCCACGCGCTTCATCGCGCCGCTCACGTTCCAATCGCTCACGGGCCGCGAAGCGCTCGTCGACATGTTCGAGACGGCGGAGGCGGAGGCGCACGTGGAGGTCGCGCGCCGCATCGACGCGCTCGTGATCGCGCCCGCCACGGCGGACTGCCTGGCGCGCCTCGCCTACGGTGGCGCCGGCGACATGGTGACGCTCACGGCGCTCGCGACGGAGGCCCCAATCGTGATCGCGCCCGCGATGGACTCGCAGATGTGGGCGAACGCCGCGGTGGCAGCCAACATCGAGGCGCTGTGCGCACGGGGAACGGATGTGGTGGGGCCGGAGGAGGGCCGCCTCGCAAGCGGGCGGCATGGCGCGGGGCGGCTCGCCGCGACGCCCGCCATCCTCGGGGCAGTGCGCGCCGCGATCGGCCGCCGGGACGGCGATCTGCGCGGCCGCGCGATCGTCGTGACCGCGGGCGGCACACAGGAGCCGCTCGATCCGGTGCGCTATATCGGCAACCGCTCGAGCGGGCGCATGGGCTTCGCCATCGCCGAAGCCGCGCGCGACCGGGGCGCGGCGGTGCGGCTGGTGACCGCGCCGTCGGCGCTCGCCACGCCCTACGCGGTGGAGCGCATCGAGAGCGGCACGGTCGCGGAGATGCTGGCGGCGTTGGAGCCGCTCATGGCGCGCTGCGACGCACTACTGATGGCGGCAGCACCCGCTGACTTCCGCCCCCGCCGGGCCGCCAGGCAGAAGATCAAGAAGGCCGGCCTGGGCGGGGAGGCGCTGACGCTCCCGCTGACGGCAACGCCCGACATCATCGCCTCGCTACAGGGGGGCGGCGTCCGCATTGCCTTCGCCGCCGAAACGGAGCATCTGGAGCGCAACGCCACCGCCAAGCTCGCGGCGAAGCGCGCCGACCTGATCGTGGCGAACGACGTGACGGCGGCGGGCAGCGGCTTCGGTACGGAGACGAACGAGGTCGCCATCTTCCACCGCGAGGGGAAGGCCGAGCGCCTGCCGCTCCTGAGCAAGTACGCCGTCGCGCACGCCATCCTCGATCGCGTCGCCACGCGCCTGGAACCTCCGGAGTAGGCGAACGGCTGGCGAACGCACGGATCGCGGGGGCGTTTGCTCCGTACTAGCACTTCTCAGGCATGTACCAGCAATACCGACTGGACGAACGCAGGGCGAACGCTCCCGAAGCAGGGGCGAATGCCCGACACGCGACAGGCCGCGGCTGCCTCTATTCGTACGAATATTCCCCGAAGTGGGGCGAATGTCGAGGCAGGCGACAGGAGACGTGCCCAAGCACAGAAAGGCGAACGCAGGGCGAACGCGCCGATCGGGAGGTGTCTGCACTTGCACTCGCACTTGTAGGGCCTCTACTATCAGTCGTTGGTGGGCGAACGCATGGCGAACGACGTACTTGAGCAGGCGGATGCGGTCCGTGCCCGCGTCGATCTGGCGAAAATCCTCAACCCATCCGGGCCTGTGAGCCAGCCCGACCTCCTCCGGGGCAGGAGAGAGGAGGTTGTCCGGATCCTCTCGGCGGTGAACCAGCACGGCCAGCATGTGATCCTCTTCGGCGAGCGAGGAGTGGGGAAGACCTCCCTTGCCAGCCTCACGCATGCGTTCTGGGTGGGCTTCGCGAGAGATGACAGCAGGCTCATCGCCCTTCGCTACAACTGCGAGCCCGCCGACTCGTTTGACACAATTTGGGCCAATCTTGCGGAGCTCCTCAAAGACGAGTACGCCAAGCGAGATCTGTCCTTGCCAGCTGGGGACGCATGGCTTGATCTCTTCGAGGAGATCACCCACCAGATCGTCTCGCCCCACTCGGTGCGCAGATTCCTGGACCTCACAAGCGAGACGCTGATCATCGTGATCGACGAATTCGATCAGATCAGCGACGAGGATACGACCCAGAAGTTCGCGAGCCTGATCAAGGCGCTCTCGGATTACCTTGCGCCCTCGACGCTGATTCTGGTGGGCGTGGCCGATACCGTTGACGACCTCATTGAGGACCACTCCTCCATCGACCGCGCCACGATCCAGGTTTCGCTGCCCAGGATGTCGAGAACAGAGCTGCGCAGCATCATCGAGAATGCCTATGCCCGGGTAGGAGTTTCCTCCTCGCCAGACCTCTACGATCTCATGGCGGGGCTTGCCCAGGGGCTCCCGCACTACGCGCATCGGGTGGGGCAGGAGGCCGGGTTCGCAGCAGTCGAACGGGGGAGCCTGAACATAAGCAGCCAGGACGTGAGCCACGCGGTCGACAAGGCGATCGAGCTCTCACAGGAGAGCATTCGCAAGGCGTACCGCCAGGCGACAGCAAGCCCACGAAGGGATGCGCTGTTCGGGAAGGTGCTCCTCGCCTGCGCACTTGCTCCTCGTGACGATCTCGGCTTCTTCGCTCCTGCCGATGTCCGCAGGCCGCTGCAGCATGTCACCGGGAAGTCGTATGACTTTCCCCAATTCGCGCGCCACCTCAAACAGTTCGTCTCCCCTGTACGGGGCGAGGTGCTGCAGGTCTCAGGTCCGAGCCGCAGGAAGCGCTACCGGTTCACGAACCCGCTCTTGCGACCCTACGTCGTCCTTCGCGGAATCCAGGACGAGATCGTCGCTGCGGACACCGTGGGGGAGTTCGACCCGGAGGAGCCAGCCGGGGACGACGGGCAACCCCGGCTGCTGTAGCGCGGCCCGTTCCCCGTGGGGCGTGCGTGCCGTAAGCTCGAGGGCGATGAACACACCTCTCGGATGGCATGCAGCGACGCTGCATCTGTCTGGCGGGGTGCCGCGCCTGGCAGGCGCCGGCGGCAGCCCGGCCCAGCCCGAGAGGTAGCTGGCATGTCCCTGCTTAGCGAGATCCGCGACGACATCCGCGCTACGATGGCGCGGACCCCGCCGCCACCAGCGCGCTCGAGGTGGCACTCTTCTACCCGGGCTTCCACGCGCGCTTCGCGCATCGCCTCGCGCATGCCCTCCACCGCCGCGGGCTTCCCCTCGTGCCCCGCGGCATCATGCACCTCGCGCGCTTCTTCACGGGCATCGAGATTCACCCGGGGGCCGCCATCGGGCCACGCTTCGTGATCGACCACGGCATGGGCGTCGTCATCGGCGAGACGACGGAGATCGGCCCCGACGTGACGCTCTACCAGGGAGTCACACTGGGGGGGACGAGCACGCGCCGCACAAAGCGCCACCCCACACTGCGGGGCGGGAACGTGGTGGGGGCGGGGGCGAAGGTGATCGGCGCCGTCGAGATCGGCGAGCGCGCCCGCATCGGCGCGGGCTCGGTCGTGATCACGAACGTGCCCGCCATGGCCACGGTCGTGGGCGTGCCGGGCCACATCGTCGCCTTCCACGACGACTCCAATGGCGTGATGCAGCGCCTGCCCGACCCCGAGTGGGAGCGCCTCAACCAGCTCGACGAGCGCGTCGACGAGCTGCGCGCGCTGATCGCGCACCTCGAGGAGCACGTGGACGGCCTGCACGACGGCCACCACGCCGGGGAGCACAGCGCCGCGGCGGAAGCGCCGCGCGGCCAGTGATGCTGAAGCTGCGCGACACCCTGACCGGCGAGAAACGCGAGCTCGTCCCCGTCGCCGGGGAGGTGCGGCTCTACGTCTGCGGGATCACGCCCTACAGCGAGGCGCACCTCGGCCACGCGCTCTTCTCGATCGTGTTCGACGTGCTCCGCCGCTACCTGGAGTGGCGCGGCCAGACCGTGCGCCACATCCAGAACTTCACCGATATCGATGACAAGCTCATTGAGCGCGCAACCGAGACGGGCGCGAGCGTGGCGCAGCTGGCGGAGCGGCACTCGGAGGCGTACCTCTCGCAGACCGCGCGCCTCAACGTCCTGCCCGCGACAGCCTACCCGCGCGCGACGGAGGAGATCCCGCGCATCGTCACCTTCATCGAAGGGCTCGTGGCGAAGGGGGTTGCCTACCCCTCCGGCGGCGACGTCTACTACCGCGTCCGCGAGAAGCCCGACTACGGCAAGCTCTCGAAGCGTACGCTCGACGACCTGCGCAGCGGCGCGCGCGTGGATCTGAACGAGCTGAAGGACGACCCCCTCGATTTCGCACTCTGGAAGGGCGCGAAGCCGGGCGAGCCGAGCTGGGACAGCCCCTGGGGGGCGGGCCGCCCCGGCTGGCACATCGAGTGCTCGGCGATGGCGATGGGCGCGCTCGGCGAGCAGATCGACATCCACGGTGGCGGCGCGGACTTGATCTTCCCCCACCACGAGAACGAGATCGCGCAGAGCGAGTCGTACACGGGCAAGACGCCCTTCGCCGGCATCTGGATGCATAACGCCCTCCTCCAGCTGGACGAGCAGAAGATGTCGAAGTCGCTCGGCAACCTGATCGGCATCGACGAGGCGCTGGACCGCTACGGGGCGGACGCGCTCCGCATGTTCGTCACCACGAGCCACTACCGCAGCCCGATCACGTACAGCGAAGCAGCGCTCGCGTCCGCCCGCACGGGGGCCGAACGCCTGCGCCAGGCAGCCTTCGACAAAGGCGGGGGGACGGGCGAGCCACTCGATCCCGCGAGGGCGCGCGAGCGCTTCACAGAAGCGATGGACGACGACCTGAACACGCCCCGCGCCCTCGCCGCGCTGTTCGCCCTCGCGCGCTCAATCAACCGCGCCCACGACGCCGGGCGCGACGCGGGCGCAGCGCAAGCGGAGCTGCGCGAGCTGGCGGGCGTGCTGGGCTTCACCCTGCACGAGCCGCCACCGCGCGACGAGGACTCGGCACCGTTCGTCGCGCTGCTGGTGGAGCTGCGCGCGGAGCTGCGCGCAGCCAGTCAGTGGGCACTCGCGGACCGCGTACGAGAGGGGCTCGTCGCGCTCGGCGTCGAGCTGCGGGACGGCCCCGAGGGCACGGACTGGTCGTTCCGGTGAACGCGGGCGAGGACACGGCGGTCAAGCGGTAGAGGGGACGTTCCAGCGACGCGCTACGGCACCCTGCGCATTTGCCCGGATGAGTTCACGATGTAGATGAACGGGCGGCTGGTCGCCGCGAAGTGCTCTTCCATCTTGTCCAGCGTCCGTGCCAGGAGCTTCAGGCACTCCCAGCGGGTCGGGGGCTTCCGCTGTCCGAGGATGAAGCAGCCGGCGTTGTGTTTTGCGATCGCAGCACGTTCGCCCTGCCGGTGGCTAATGCGCTTGTCGCGTGAGATCACCAGCCAGCCTTCCTGCCCGGCAACCGCCAGCCAGTCGTTGTCGGGGGTGTCGTGGGGGAAGCGGTCTTCGAGCCAGATGACGTCGTCGCGGACCTGCTTAAGCGCCTCCGCAACGCTCCCGGGGAGCGAGCGATCGATAAAGATCACGCAACCAGAGCTCGCTCGAACTCCAGCGCATCGCTGAGCGCCTCAGACGCCACCCCAAAATCGCGCTCGATCTGTTCGAGGGAATCGCCCGCTTCGCGGCGCTCGAAGAGAATCTCCGTTCTCACCCCGCTCCCCGCAACCACCGGCAGGCCATAGCCAAACTGCGGATCGACCACGACGTTCGTCGCGCACCCCAGAGGCCACCAGCGGTGAGCCCACCCGTCCTGGTAGCCGACCGTTTCAAGGAAGGGATCCAGCACTTCGTCCCAGGCGGTTCGTGGACCCTGAAGGACATCGACGAGCGCTTCTTCCAGCTGCACGAACGCATCGCGCCCCCCGACCTTGAACCGCTGTGTGAGCAGCGGTCGCTCGGATCCGAAACGCTCCCGGCAGTTCCGAACGATCGTCCGAATCTGCGGCAGCGAGAAGCCAAGCCTGCGAAGCCCACGGAGCGCTGCAACCTCGACGAGGTCAAAGAAGGACACAGCCGCGTCCGGCGCATGCCGGGGCGTGCCGACGGGCGGCTTGCTCACGATCCCGCCGCCGTCCGCCCGGTACGAGTATCCCGCAAGCCAGCGTCTGGCCGTCCCGGGGGAGACGCGAGCGATCCGGTCCGCATCCGCAAAGCCGTATCGGGGAATCACCAGAGCCTCGGGAACGATTGCAGCGGCGACGGTATCTGCCATCCCTCTCCCTGTGCAGCCAGTGTAACCCTGTAACCCTGCCTGCCCCCTAGCCGCGGGGGAGGCCAAGGCCGCGGGTAGCCACGATGTTGCGCTGGATCTCGCTCGTGCCCGCCGCGATCGTGCCCGAGACGGCCTGCAGGTAGCTCTGCGCCTGGTCGACGGCGACGCGCGAGGATTCGCTCCGCAGCTGGCCCGCGAGGCCGAGGATGTGCATACCCGTGAGAGCCACACGCTGGCCCAGCTCGCTGCCGAAGAGCTTGCTCGCGCTTGCTTCGTGGTTGGGTACCAGTCCCTGCGCCTGCATGGTGGCAACGCGATAGGCGAGGAACGTGCCCACGTTCACCTCGACCATGCGGTCGGCAAGTTCGTGGCGGATGCCCGGGCGGCGAGCCCAGAGGGCGGGCTGCTCCTTTGCGATCCTGACAAGGCGCTCGATCGTGCGACGGCCGCCGGAGTAGGCGCCGATGCCACTGCGCTCGAAGTCGAGCGCCACGGCGAGGTGGTACCAGCCGCGGTTCTCCTCGCCCACGCGCTGGCGGGCGGGCACGCGCACATCCTCGAAGAAGACCTCGTTGAAGCTGTGGTTGTCGCCCATGTTTATGAGCGGGCGCACGGTGACGCCGGGCGACTTCATGTCGAGCATGAGCAGGGAGATGCCCTTGTGCTTGGGCGCATCGGGGTCGGTGCGGGCGGCGAGCCAGCCCCAGTCGGCGAGGTGGCCGCCGGAGGTCCAGATCTTCTGGCCGTTGATCACGTAGTCGTCGCCGTCGCGCACCGCGCTGGTCTGGAGGGAGGCGAGGTCGCTGCCGGCGCCTGGCTCGCTGTAGAGGGTGCACCACCACTGCTCGGCGCTCGTGATGGGCGGGATGTATATCTGCTTCTGCTCCTCCGTGCCGTAAAGCATGAGCGAGGGGCCGACCCAGGCGATGCCCATGTTGCCCACGGGCGCGCCCGCGTAGGCCATCTCCTCGTTGTAGACGAGCTGGCGCATATGGGAGGCGCCCCCACCGCCGTACTCCTCGGGCCAGGCCATGGCGAGCCAGCCGCGCCCGGCGAGCTTCCGCTGGAAGCCCATCGTGTAGTCGTACTCCTCCTGGTTTGTCCCGAAGCCGCCGCGGCGGGAGCGCGCGAGGCGCTCCTCCTCAGAGGGCAGCTCGGCAGCGATGAACTGGCGGACCTCGTCGCGGAAGGCTTCGATATCGCTCTCGTGGGTGAAGCGCATGGCGGGGGCTCCCTCAGGGAAAGTGGAGCGAGTCTAGCAGAGGGCGGGGCGGTGAGGATGACAGGGGGATGACCCTGTGCCCGCAGCTCGGCGATGGTGGCGAGGCGAGGGGGAGTGGCGGGGGTTATGAAAGTGCCGTTGCACATGGACGCCTTTTCACCCCATGCTAAAGTGAAGCTTCAATATGGCGGGCGAAGAGCGGCTGTATTCACGCGAGGGAGCATATGGCAACAGCTGAGAGGCAGCGGCAGCGCGCGGGCCGGTACGAGTTCCAGATACCGGGCTACCACGCCTTCATACCGGCACCCCTGCCACCACGGCCCGCACTGGACCTGACGGTGGATATCGTGGCGCTGCTGGAGGAAGCGAACCAGGCGCTGGGCCGGCTTGACGGCTCCACGCGGATCCTGCCCGGTCAGGATCTGTTCGTGACGATGTACGTGCGCAAGGAGGCGGTCCTCTCGAGCCAGATCGAGGGTACGCAGAGCTCTCTGGACGACCTTCTCGCAGCGGAGGCGCGGGTTCTCCGCTCGCGCAGGCCGGACGATGTCGGCGAGGTCGTGAACTACGTCAACGCCATGAACCACGGGCTGGCGCGCCTCGCCACACTGCCGGTCTCCGTGCGCCTGATTCGGGAGGTGCACGAGCGCCTGCTGGCGGGGACGCGCGGCAGCGAGCGCCAGCCCGGGGAGCTGCGGGAGAGCCAGAACTGGATCGGCCCCGCAGGCGCCACGTTGAGCGAAGCGATCTACGTGCCGCCACCGCATCAGGCCGTCCCCGAAGCGCTCCGCGACCTGGAACGCTTCATCCACGAAGAGCGCAGCCTGCCGCTGCTCATCCGCATCGGCATGGTGCATGCGCAATTCGAGACGATCCACCCCTTCCTCGACGGGAACGGTCGTGTCGGGCGGCTGCTCATTACACTCCTCCTCTGCGAGCAGGGGGCGCTCCAGCGGCCCGTCCTCTACCTCTCACACCAGCTCAAGCAGCACCGGCTTGCCTACTACGAGGCGCTGCAGGCCGTACGCGAGGAGGGCGCCTGGGAGAACTGGGTGATCTTCTTCCTCCGAGCTGTGGCGGCTGCGGCCATCGACGCCACCGAGACAGCACGCCGGATCGTCGACCTGCGCGAGCGCCACCGCGATCTGATCATCTCGCAGTTAGGGCGCGGCGCGGGGACGGGCCTGCGCCTGCTCGAAGCGCTCTACCGGCGCCCGCTCATCGATGTACCCAAGGCGCAGAAGATACTCGGCGTCACCTTCCAGGCGGCGAACAACCTCGTGACGCGCCTGGAGGCGCTGGGCGTCCTCGAAGAGCTAACGGGACAGGCGCGCCATCGCGTGTTCCGCTACTCGGAGTACGCCAACCTGTTCACGTAGGAGAAGCCATGTTCAAGCAATGCTTGAACAGCTGGGGCCAAGGCACGGCGCTGTGAACGCACGCTTGAATACAACCGCCTCGACCGAACCATATTCACGCAAGGCTTGAATATGGACCCGCGCGCGCGACTGTATTCAAGCGAGAAACAGCACCAACGCGAGATCAGGAGGCGCGGCCGAACGCCGCCAGCTGACGCAGCCGCAGGACTGTCAGCCTGCCCTGCCAAGCGACCTTTGCCCCCTCCCACGCTTCCGGGAAGGCCCCCATCCAGCTCCAGTGTGGCGACCAGGCGCCGTCCTCGCCCTGGGTGTCGATGACGTAGTCGAGGTGGCGGTCCACGTGCTCGCGGCAGGCGGCGTAGAGCGGCGAGTCGGGCGAGTCGACGATGTCCAGCGGCTGCAGGCCGTAGCCACCCCACTGCGCCGGATCCGTCGTCAGCGTCGCCTCGACGACCTCGGTGAGCCGCGCCAGCACCGGCGCGCGTACCTCCGCGGGCACGGCGGCGCTGCACGCGAAGCGCCCGTAGCACTCCGCTGCATCCTTCTGAACCACAGCGGGGTCGAGCTCCACGGCGCGGCTCACGACGGCTTCGGCGAGCCCGCGCAGGAATGCCGCCTCGACGGCGCCGGCAAACGCGTACAGGCTGGCGGCCGCATGCGGGCGGGGGTTGTCGGCGAAGAACCCCCAGCCCTCGTCGAAGCCGTCGGTCCAGCGCCACCAGGGCGCGTGCGGCCTGCTGTTGTCGTGCCGCGGGACCAGCCGCCAGGAGCGCCAGGCGGGGACGTAGGCCGCCACGAGGCTCGCGACCGCGCGGCGGGCCAGCGGGTGATTCGCGAGAACTTCGAGATCTTCGAGCACGTCCAGGGCGCGGAGGGTATTGACGACCGACGACGCACCGCCGTCGTCGAAATCGGCCTCCATCCCCCGGAAGCCACCATCCGCGTTCTGGAGCGCGGCCAGCTCGTCGAGCACGCCCCGCCGGTCGCCACCGAGAACATGGTGGTGGCAGAGGGCGCGGTCGAGCGGGCGCGCCTTCGCCAGCACAAACGCAACGGCACGATCCCGATGCTCGGGCGTCAGACGCTTCATGCGCGCCCCTACCGCAGTGCCCGCCCGCCGTCGATGGCGATGACGGCGCCGGTGACGTAGCTGCTGGCCTCGCTCGCGAGGTAGAGGGCCGCGCCCGCCGTATCCGCTGGCGTGGCGAAGCGGCCGAGGGGGATGTCACCCTTGAGGCGCGCGCCGTGGCGGCTCTCGAAGAGCCGGTCCGTGAGCCCGCTCTCCGTCCAGCCGGGGGCGACGGCGTTCACGCGCACGCCGCGATCGGCCCATTCGAGCGCGCACGCCTTCGTCATCTGGATGAGGCCCGCCTTCGTGACGGCGTAGGCGCCCTGGCGCTCGTCGGGGTGGATGCCGAGCATGGAGCTGACGTTGATGATGCTGCCCGGCAGTTCAGCAGCGAAGAGGCGCGTCGCTACCTCGACGCTACAGCACCAGGCGCCGCGCAGGTTCACCCCCATGAGCAGGTCGAACTCCTCGGCTGTGGTGTGCTCGATACGCTTGTAGAAGGGGCTGACGCCCGCGTTGTTCACGAGCACGTCGATGGGACCGAGGCGGCTCGCATCCTCCACAAGCGCGCGCACGGCGCCGGGGTCGGCGACGTCGCAGGGGCGCGCGATCGCGTTCGGCCCGAGGCGCTGTGCCGCCTCACCAAGCGCCTCCTCGCCACGCGCGCTGAGGACGACGCGCGCGCCCGCGCCCACGAACGTCTCGGCGATGGCGTAGCCGATGCCGCGCGAGCCGCCTGTGACGAGGGCGGTCTTCCCGGCGAGCAAGAACGAGGGCGTCTCCGCGGGCACGGCGGCAAGTCTACCGAAGCGCGTAGCATGCGCGCGTGGTCACACCCGAGGATGTCCGCGCACTCGCCCTCGCCCTGCCGGACACGAGCGAGCGGCCCTCCTACGGCACGCCCGGCTTCCGCGTACGGGACAGGCTGTTCGCGCGGCTGCACCAGGACGGCGAGTCGCTCGTGCTCTGGGCGGACCCGGACGAGCGCGAGATGCTCGCGCAGGCGGATCCGGAGAAGTTCTTCTGGACACCCCACTACGAGAAGCATCCGATGCTGCAGGTGCGCCTTGCCGCCATCGACCGGGCCGAGCTCGGCGAGCTGCTGCACGATTCCTGGCGGTGGCGCGCGCCCGACTCGCTCCTCCGGCGGCTGACCGCCGCGGCGCGCGAAGCCTGACACCTCGCGGCGGCTGTGGAATCAGCAGGCCCAACATGGACGCACGACGCTGCTGCACAGGCCGAAGGATTGACCCTCGTGGCGACAGACCAGGGCGAGGCGAGGCAACGACAGAGGCGCCCGCAGACTGGCCGCCACGCCGGGCAGCCGCTACCGTCCCCCCGTGGCCGCGACGATCGACCCCGAACGCGCGATGGCGCATCTGCGGCAGGCGGATGCCGTGATGCCGCTCGTGATCGAGGCCGTGGGGCCACCGCGGATTCGCGAGCCTTTGCCCTCGGCCTTTCAGGCGCTGGCCCGCTCGATCATCTTCCAACAGCTCAGCGGGAAGGCGGCGGACACAATCCTGGGGCGCTTCGTGGCGCTCTTTGGCGAAGACCCGTCCGCCCAGGGCCCGACCGATCCGGTCCATGGCCTCTTCCCCGGGCCGGCGCAGGTGCTGGCTGCGGATGAGGAGCGGCTGCGTTCAGCGGGCGTCTCGCGGGCGAAGGCGGCGGCGCTGCGCGACCTGGCGGCGCACTTCGCCGGGGACGCGCTGAGCGTCGAGCGGTTTGCCGGGTGGAGCGACGACGAGATCATCACCCACCTCACGCGAGTACGCGGCGTCGGTCCCTGGACCGCGCAGATGTTCCTCATGTTCCAGCTGCAGCGTCCCGACGTGCTGCCCACCGGCGACGTGGGGATGAACCGCGCGATGGCGCGCCTCTACGGCCTCGATGCGCCGCCCGCGCCCACCGAGGTCGAGCGCATCGGCGCGCCCTGGCGGCCGTGGGCGACCGTCGCCTGCTGGTACCTGTGGCGCAGCGAGGATGTGGCACTGCCCATCGGCGGACAGACGTGAGCATCCTCGCCGACGAATCGACGCGCATCCTCGTGCTCGGCATCACCGGGCGGGAGGCCGTCTCCTTCACACGCGACACGCTCGACTACGGCGGGCGCGTGGTGGCAGGCGTGACGCCCGGGCGGGGCGGACGCGACGTACACGGCGTGCCCGTCTACGACACCGTGCGGGCGGCGCAGGGCGAGCACGAGGCGGACGCCGCCGTCATCGCCGTGCCACCGCGGGCCGTGCGCGACGCCGCCTTTGAGTGCATCGCCTACGCCATCCCCCTCCTCGTCATCGTGACCGAGCGCGTCCCGCGCCTGGACGCGGCGCAGGTGGTGGAGCTGGCGGCGCGCGAGGGCGTGCGCATCATCGGACCGAACAGCATGGGTCTCATCGTGCCGGGCAAGACAAAGGTGGGGAGCGTCGGCGGCCCCGCCGCCGATACGGCCAGGAGCTTCGTGCCGGGTGCGGTCGGGATCATGTCCCGTTCGGGCGGGATGACGACGGAGATCGCGAGCCTGCTCGCCCTGAACGGCCTTGGTGTGTCCACGGCCATCTCGATCGGCGGCGACCCCATCACGGGCTCCTCCTTCGCCAGCCTGCTGCCCCTCTTCGAAGCCGACCCCGAGACGGACGCAGTCGTGACCTTCAGCGAGCCGGGCGGGGTAATGGAAGCGGAGCTGGCGGAGGCGCTCCGGACACGTGCGCGCAACGGTCGAGCGCCTGGAACCGGCACTGGCAGGCGCCTGCGCATCGTGAGCTTCATCGCCGGCGACTTTATGGCGGAGATGCCGGGCGTGCGCTTTGGCCACGCCGGCGCCCTCGTGCGGCGCGAGGAAGACAGCGCCGCGGCCAAGGCAGAGCTGCTCCGCACCGCTGGCGTCCACGTCGCCGAACAGCTCGCAGACATCCCCGCGCTGGTGCGAGACTGAAGGGAGCGGTCCCCGACACCGGTACACCAGCAGGCCACGAGCACAAGAGAATACTTCTGCCTGTTTCCGTCAGGCAGGACGAGACAACTCCAATCCACACCCGTCCAGGTACAGATGAGCCAAGGGAAGCAGATTCGCCCGCAGTTCTCGCTCGCTGAGGTGTCCCCTCGATGCTTCCATCAGAAGCAGTTCAGCGGTCCAGGCGAGATCGATAGCAGCCTTCCCACCATCTTCCGACCAGACAAGCAGGAAGAGCCAGCCCTCAAGGTGCTCGCGGTCGATTTCGCCAAGGACGTACCTGCCGATCTGGGTGCGCACAGCGGACACGGGGTAAGCATCTGACATGACCGACCCTCCTCCGATCCGATATGTTCCAGCCATCGAACTGCGCAGACTGTTCAATGCACTCCACCTCACGGAGGCGGTCGAGACGGGCACATTCACTATACAGGTCAAGAAGGACAGACACCCCTCGCCGCCCAAGGCGCAGGAGCCGGTCTGCACACGCAGCCAGGCCGTCTCCTACCTTGACGCTGAAGGGAACCAGGTCGCGGTGGCTCACCGGTACCTCCGGCAAGATGGCTCCATCGGAGCCTCAGGCCGCCCCGATCCGAAATGGATCCTGCACGAAGGTGTGGTCTGGCAGGCGAAGCCACCTGCTCAATCGTGAGGCACGGCTGCTCAGTCCACCAGGGGCAGGAGTTCGTCGCCGGACGCGGCGGAGGCGGGGAGGGCGGCCGCGGTCTGCTCCTCGGCGTGGTAGGAGCTGCGCACGAGGGGGCCTGATTCGACGTGCGCGAAGCCCATGGCGCGGGCGGCCTCGCCCAGCTCCGCGAACTCGTCGGGGTGGTAGTAGCGCGCGATGGGGAGGTGCCGGGGGGTGGGCCGCAGGTACTGCCCGAGCGTGAGGATGTCGACGTTCTGGCGTCGGAGGTCGGCGAAGACGGCGAGGAGCTCCTCGTGCGTTTCGCCCAGACCGGCCATGAGCCCGCTCTTCGTGAGCCGTTCGGGAGCAGCTGCCTTCGCCCGCCGCAGCAGTTCGAGCGAGCGCTCATAGCGCGCCTTCGGGCGCACACGGGCGTAGAGGCGGGGGACAGTCTCGGTATTGTGGTTGAGGATCTCGGGGGCGGCAGCGATCACGGTGGCAAGGGCCTCGGCATCGCCCAGAAAGTCAGGGATGAGCACCTCGATGGTCGTGTCCGGCGAGAGGCGGCGCACCCAGCGGATGGTTTCAGCGAAGAGGCCCGCGCCGCCGTCGGGCACATCGTCGCGGTTCACGCTCGTGATGACCGCGTGACGCAGGCCCATGCGCCGGACGGCGAGTGCCACGCGCTTCGGCTCGCCGCGGTCGAGCGCCCCCGGACGCCCCGTGGTGACCGCACAGAAGCCGCAGGCGCGCGTGCAGGTGTCGCCGAGGATCATGAAGGTGGCGGTGCCGCGATTCCAGCAGTCGCCGATGTTGGGGCAGCGCGCCTCCTCGCAGACGGTATGGAGCTCCTGCTCGCGCATCAGGTCGCGCAGGCGTTCGTAGCCGCCCCCCGTGGGGAAGCGCACGCGGAGCCAGTCGGGCCTGCGGGCGGCGGGCGCGGTCATGCCCGACAGCGTAGCAAGGTTCCGCCGCGGGAGCGTAGCGGGGCGGGGCGCGCCATCGCCCCCTAGAATCGCCCCATGCCGCCAGCCGACGACCTCGACCGGCTCTTCTCGCCACGCGCGGTGGCCGTGGTGGGCGCCTCGACGAACGCCGATTCGGCGGGGCACGACTACGTGCGCGCGCTACGCGAGTTCGGGTTCGCGGGCGAGGTCTACCCGATCAACCCGAAGGCGGACGAGATCGCGGGCTACCGCGCCTGGCCGAGCCTGGCCGAGGTACGGGGCGCCATCGACCTCGTGATCTGCTGCATCCCCGCGAGCGGCGTCCTCGCCGTGGTGGACCAATGCGCCGAGGCAGGCACGCCCTTCCTCCATCTCTTCACGGGACGTCTGAGCGAGACGGGCGGCGCGGAGGCGGCGGCGCTGGAGGCGAAGATCGCAGTGCGGGCGCGGGCGCGGGACGTGCGCCTGCTCGGCCCGAACGGCATGGGCGTCTACCACCCCGCGGGGCGCATCGCCTTCCGCCCCGACCTGCCGCGCGCCGCCGGGCGCGTGGCCTTCCTCAGCCAGAGCGGGAACAACGCCGTGGAGGCGGTCATCCGCGGCGCGGCGCGGGGGCTGCGCTTCGGCAAGGTGGCGAACTACGGCAACGGTCTCGACCTCACCCCCGCCGAGCTGCTGGCCTACCTCGCGGAAGACGCCGGGACGGAGGTGATCGGCGCTTACGTGGAGGGCGTGGCCAGCGGGCGCGACTTCTTCGAGAGCCTGAGGCGGGCGGCCTTGCGCAAGCCAGTCATCATCCAGAAGGCGGGGCGATCGCTGGCGGGAGCGGCGGCGGCGGCCTCGCACACGGCGGCGCTGGCAGGCGAGGCGGCAGTCTGGTCAGGGATGCTGCGGCAGGCGGGCGCGATCGAGGCGCGCAGTCAGGAGCAACTCCTTGACCTGCTCGTCGCGGCCTCGCTGCTGGCGCGGCCTCGCGGGCGGCGGGTGGCGGTGGCCGGTGGCGGCGGCGGGCGCGGTGTGCAGTCGGCCGACGCTTGCGAGGCGGAGGGGCTCACGCTGCCGCCCCTGCCGGCGGCGGCGCGGGAACGGGTGGCGGAGCGCGCACCCGCGCTGGCGGGCTGGGTACGGAACCCCGTCGATCAGTCGATCCTCGCGGGTAGTGGCCTCTCCGCAAACGGCCTGCTCGCGCTCATGGTCTCCTCGGGCGCGTACGACCTCGCCATCGCCAACGTGGGCGAGGAGTGGTTTCTGGGCCGCCCCGATGCCGGGGGGCGTCTGCGCCACACCTGCTCGCGCCTGCGCGAGGTGATCGCGGCAGCGCCCATCCCCGTCTCCGTCGTGCTGGGCGCGACGGAGACCCCAACCGCCTGGCAGCGGGCGCTCATCGATGCCGTTCGCGACGAGCTCATCGAGGCAGGGCTGGCCGTTTTCCCCACGGTCGAGCGCGCCGCGTTCGCGCTCGGGCGGCTCGCACCGCGGGAACGGTGAGGATGACTCCCGTCCGCGACGCGGGGCCCGCGCTTCCCGAGACCAGCCTGGATGAGCAGGCTCTGCTCGCACTCCTCCCGCCCTGGCGCGTCATCCTCCACAACGATGATCACAATACGATGGAGCACGTGGTCGCCTCGCTCGTGCGCTGCGTGCCCTCGCTCACGGTCGAGACGGCGGCGGCGATCATGCTCGAAGCGCACACGGAGGGCCGCGCGACCGTTGTCGAGTGCCCCAAAGAAGCGGCGGAGCACTACCGCGACGCGCTCGAAGGGCGCGGCCTGACCGCTACCATCGAGCGGGCGTAGCAGTCAGGGGCCTACAACCGGTCGTCGAGCGGGCGGTCGTCCTCCGGCTCAGGCGGGGGGTCGTCGAGGGGAAGCGGAGGGCCGGAGCGGAGGTCGCCGAAATCGCCGAGATTGCGCAGGTCGGGCGGGCCCTCCTCACCGAACTCGCGGATGATGCGCCGCGCCACTTCGTCGAGCTGCTCCGGCCCCAAGCCCATGCGCTCCATCGTCTGGCGGAGGAGGCGCTGGACCTCCGCGAGCTCGCCGCGGATGAGTGCCTCCGCCAATTCCAGTTGCGTCTCGATGGCGATGAACTGCTCGCGCCGGTCGCTCTCGCTCGTATTGCCAAGGATGGTCGCCAGCAGGCGCGTGAAGAGCGTGCATGTGCGGGCGATGCGGATGCGGTCGTCGTGGTGCGGGGGGAACTCGCCGGTGACGGCCACTTCGAGGCCGGTGCGCTTGTCGGTCGCGACATACTGCTCGGGCATGGGGCCAAGCATAGGAGCAGGCGGCGAGGAGCGCGAACGCGGGACGGACGGGGGCGTTCAGCCGGCCTCGGGTTCGCGGCCTCGCCCCCGCGCCTTGCCTTCGCGACGCGCGGGAGCGCCAGCCGGTCCCTTTCGGGCGAGCAGGGTCGCGGCTGGCGGTCAGCCCCGCGCGCGGCCCACCGCCAGCCGCGGCAGGCCTGCTGTCTCGGCGGCACGCAGGCAGAGGGCAAGACTCGCGACGTAGTCGTCGTGGCCGTGCGTGTTGCCCCAGGTGAGGCGCCCGCCCGCCACGAGCGAAGCCTCGCAGGCTGCGAGCTCCTCGCGGCAGCGTGCCGCCTCGGCGCTACCGTCGTCGCGGGGGAGGGCGAGCCGTCCCGTGCGCGCGGCGGCGAGGAGGGCGTGGCCGAGCGCGCTCTTGGAGGCGGACGTGAACACGAACTCGTCGAGGCGCGCACCGAGCCGGGGACGGAGCTGCGCGGCGAGGGGCGCGCCCAGACCCGTCGCATCGACACAGAGGCAGGCGAAGGCCCATGTGCGGTCAAGCGCCCGCAGCTCGTCGAGCACACGCGCCCAAGGCGCCGCACACCACTCGCGCTGCATGAGAACACGGCAGATCGCGCCGCCCTCGCCGCCGCCCGCGGGCGTATCGACCCGCGCGATGGTGAGGACGGTGGCGTCGGCGCCCTCGCCCTCGCCGCCGAAATCGAGACCGGCGACGTAGCGCTCGCCCGCTGCGGGCCTCTCGAGCGGATCGTGAACGCCCTCGATGGCGGCGAGCAGGTCGCGCGGCAGGAGGCGGCCTGCGGTCTCGCCCGGCACGAGTTCGTACTGGCTGAGGAAGAGCGGGTGGGTCGCGCCGAGCCGCGCACGCTCGGATTCGACGTAGGCGCCGTAGGCGGGTGCTGACGCCGCCACCTCGCGCCAGCTGGCCTGGTAGTGGCGGCGCGGACCGCGCGCTGTGGCAGCGTCGCGGGCGCGGTTCGCCGCCGCCGCGCGTTCGATCAGGGTGCGCCCGTTCCAGGCCGTGCCGAAGAGGATCGCGGGTGCGCCGGTGGTGGCGAGCATCGGCCGGAACTGGCGGTTGAACCACGCCTCCTCGATGTCCTGCGCCTCATCGGCGATGAGGGCGATGGAGGCGGTGTGTCCTGCCACGTTCGCCTGCGGGCTTGCGCTGAGCAGCAGCGCGCGAGCGCGCCCCACAGCGATGGCATCGCCGCGCGCGTTGCTCTGGCCGGCGGCGGGCACGAGCGCATCGGTCGCGGCCACGGCGGCGAGGATGCGCTCGGCGCTGATGCGCGCCTGCGGATCGCGCGTGGGCGCGCAGACAATCAGCGTGCCGCCTGTGCGGGCGTGCGCGCGCAGGAGGCAGGCGGCGAGGACGGCGGCGATCTCATTCTTGCCTGACTGGCGCGGCATCATCACCGTCAGGGTCGCGCCCCGCTCACGGGTGCTGGCGTGCAGCAGCCCGAGCGCGATGCGCGACTGGTAGCCACGCAGGGCGGGGGCGCGGAGACGGGGGAAGGAAGGCTCGCGCATGGGGGTACAGTCGTGCGCGGGCAGCGGAGGTGGGAGGCGGGGACGTCAGCGTGGCGGCGCAAGCCGTAGCATTGCGGGGAGCGGGAGCAGCCATGCCAGCCGTCAACTTCGCGAACCGCACCCTCTTCCACGGGGACAACCTCGCCTTCCTGCGGGGGATGAACAGCGGCACGGTCCACCTCATCGCTACGGACCCGCCCTTCAACAAGGGCCGCGACTTCCACGCCACGCCTGACAGCCTCGCCTCCGGCGCCAGATTCCAGGACCGCTGGAGCTGGGACGATGACGTACACCCCGAATGGATCGACCAGATCGAGGACGACTGGCCGCACGTGATGGAGGTGATCAACGGCTCGCGCGCCAGCTACGGCGACGACATGGGCGCGTTCCTCTGCTTCATGGGCGTACGCCTGCTGGAGATGCGGCGCGTGCTGCGGGAGGACGGCAGCATCTACCTCCACTGCGACCCGACGGCCAGCCACTACCTGAAGGAGCTGATGGACGCGATCTTCGGGAGGAAGAATTTCAGGAATGAGATCATCTGGTGCTACTCAGGTGGCGGACAGCCCAGCAAGGATTTTCCGAGGAAGCACGATACTATCCTCCGCTATAGTCGAAGCATTAGGTACACGTTCAATCGAGATGAAGTCCGCATACCGTACGATTCGGACTACAAGGCGACCGTCTTTGTTGGGACTGAGACCCGCGCTCCCGGGCGCACCTACCGACCGAACCCGAAGGGGAAAGTTGTGGAGGACTGGTGGCGCAGTATCCCGCGTCCTTATGGAGATGAGCATACCGGCTACCCCACGCAGAAGCCGCTCGCGCTCTACGAGCGCATCATCAAGGCCAGCAGCAACGAGGGCGACTGGGTGCTCGATCCCTTCGCCGGTTGCGCCACGACGTGCATCGCCGCCGAACGGCTGGGCCGCCAGTGGGTTGGCATCGATATCTGGGACAAGGCGCACGGGACGGTCGTCGAGCGCCTCCAGGGGGAGGGGCTGGCCGCGCCCGCCGGCGACACCGGCGGGCGGCTGCTCACGTTCGGCCAGATCGGCTACTCGACGGCGCCGCCGGTGCGCACGGATGACGGCGAGGCGGCGGCGCCGTTCCTGAAGACGAAGCTGCGCTTCGAGCCGCCGGGCCCGCGCATGAGCCGCGCGGAGATGATGGCGCTGCTGATTGAGAATAGCGGCCCCGTCTGCGCGGGCTGCGACCGGCAGTTCGACGACGAACGCTACCTGCAGCTGGACCACAACACGCCACGCTCCCAGGGCGGGCTCAACCACATCTCCAACCGCATGCTCCTCTGCGGCCCCTGCAATCGCGCCAAGAGCAACACGCTCACGCTCGGCGGCCTCCGCCGCCTGAACAGGAAGAACGGCTGGATGGCGGCGGGTCAGCGCCCCTCCGGCGGGTGACGGTCGGTGACAGGCCGCGATTGGCGCTGGCCAGGACCAGCCGGAAGGTGGGGAGACCCCAACCCCACATCCGGAGGTGCGACCCGATGGCGCTGACACTCACCGAGGCGGCGAAACTCAGCAACGACACCCTGCTCGCCGGGGTCATCGAGACGATGGCCGAGGAGAGCCCCATCCTGCAACGCCTGCCCTTCATCGAGATCACCGGCAACGGCCTCACCTACAACCGCGAGAAGGCCGCCCCCACCGCCGCCTTCTGGGGGGTGGGCGACGAGTGGGACGAGGACACGCCCACCTTCACCCAGAAGACCGCCTCTCTCAAAATCCTCGGCGGCGACGCCGATATCGACAACTTCCTCAAGGAGACGCGCTCCAACATCCAGGACCTCGAAGCGGCCGTGCTTCAACTGAAGGCGCGGGCCGTGCAGGCGCTCTTCGACAAGACGTTCGTATCGGGCAACGCCTCCAGCGACACCGACAGCTTCGATGGCATCGATCGGCTGTGCGCCAGCGGCCAGACCGTGAGTATGGGCGTGAACGGCGCCGCTCTCACGCTCGCGCGCCTCGATGAGCTCATCGACAAGGTACGGCCGGGCAAGCCCCACCTGTTGCTCATGAGCCGCCGCTCGCGCCGCAAGCTGAACGGGCTCGCGCGCTCGGCGGGAACCTTCCTGGAGGCGGGACGCGACGCGTTCGGCGGGATGCTGCAGTTCTACGACGGCATTCCCATCGGCATCAACGACCACATAGGCGATGCGCAGACAGCCGGCACGAGCAGCGATGCCTCCACTGTCTACGCGATGCAGTTTGGCGAGGGCGCCCTCGCCGGGCTCTCCGCGCCAGGCGGCCTCACGGTCGACCGCGTCGGCGCCCTGGAATCGAAGGACGCTACGCGTCTGCGGGTGAAGTGGTACGCGGGCCTCGCGCTCTTCAACACGCTCGCGCTGGCGAAGCTCACGGGCGTGCGCGGCTGAGCCACCCCACCCCTGCCGGGCTACCTCCACGCTACAACGCAGCGCTCTCGTATCCTCTCCCCATGCGGATCGTGCAGAAGTACGGCGGAACCTCGGTAGCCGATGCGGAGCGCATCCGGCACGTGGCGGGGCGGGTGATCGAGCGTGTGCGCGGTGGCAACGAGGTCGTGGTCGTGGTTTCGGCGATGGGCAACCGCACAGACGAGCTGATCGACCTCGCCCTCTCCGTCGCGCCCGCGCCCGACCCGCGCGAACTCGACCAGCTGCTCGCCACGGGGGAGCAGATGTCGGCGGCGCTGCTCGCCATGGCCCTGCACGCGCTGGCCCAGGAGGCGGTGGGGCTCACGGGGCGCCAGGCGGGCATCTACTCGCGTGCCTCGCACGGCGCCGGGCGCATCCAGCGCGTCGACGCCGTGCGCGTCGAGGAGGAGTTGCGCCGTGGGCGCGTTCCCATCGTGGCCGGTTTTCAGGGCGTCACCGAGGAGCTCGATTTCGTCACGCTCGGGCGGGGCGCGAGCGACCTCACGGCGGTGGCGCTGGGGGTGGCGCTGGGCGCGGACCGCTGCGAGACCTACAAGGACGTGGAGGGCGTCTACAGCGCCGACCCGCGCAGCGTCCCCGGCGCCCGCCGCCTCGCCGATCTGCACTACGACGAGATGCTCGAAATGGCCACGCAGGGCTCGCAGGTGATGCACAACCGAGCCGTCGAGCTGGCGGCGGTCAACGATCTGCCCATCCTGGTCGCTTCGAGCATGGTCGATGCGCCAGGCACCCTGATCCATGGAGGCACCCTGATGGAAGAGCGCAACCGCGTTCGCAGCGTCGTCGATGACCACGACATCGCAAAGGTGACGCTGCGGCACGTGCCCGACGAGCGCGGCATCGCCGCGCGCATCTTCGAGCCGCTCGCGGAGGCAGGTGTGAGCGTCGATACGATCGTCCAGAACGCGAGCGAGCGGGAGCTGACGGACCTCACATTCACGCTGGCGCGGGCAGACCTGCGCCGCGCAGAACCCCTCATGGAGCGCATCTGCGCGGCCACCGGCGCCTCCGGCTACACCGCCGACACAAACCTCGGCAAGGTGAGCATCATCGGCGCGGGCATCCAGTCGGCGGCGGGCTACGCCGCGCGCATGTTCCGCGCACTTGCGGACGCAGGGGTCAACATCGAGCTGATCACGACGAGCGAGATTCGTATCACCTGTATCGTCGCCGAGGAGCGCGTGCGCGATGCGGTGAATGCCCTCCACGAGACGTTCGGCCTCGACCAGCCCGCCTGAGCGCTGGCCGCTCCCTGATCGGTTGACAGCAGGTGTACTGTGGGGATGAGAAACTCGCAGGGAGGTCGCACGTGTACCACATCAAGACTCACCTCCGCTTCGGAGTACTCATCGTGCAGCGGTAAGGCCCGCGTAACGCGGGCCGGAAGCAGACCGAAGGCAGGCCCCGGTTTCCGGGGCCTGCCTGATCCTGACGGGTCCGTTGCGAAGTGGCTCAGCCCTGCCGTACGGTGAAGCCGGAGACGCGATGGCCACGCCCGAGCCAGCAACGGACCGCCTGAGCAGGGTCGAGGAACGCCTCGCCCGAATCGAAGTGCGGCTCGACAGACCCGAGGAGCGCCTCTCCCCGGTCGAGGCGGGCTTTGTCCGTCTCGACGAGCGGATGATGCAGCAGTTCGCCCGCCTCAGCGAGCGCATGGGCCTGCAGGATGAGCGCTTCAGCGAACGCCTCACCGAACTTGCTACCCACCTCAGCGAGCGCATGGCGCAGGTAGAAACCCGCCTCAGTGAGCGCATAGCGCGGGTAGAAACCCGCTTCGACGAGCGTCTGGCCCAGCAGGATGAGCGCTTCACCGAATTCGCTGCCCATCTCAGCGAGCGCATGGCACAGGTAGAAACCCGCCTCAGCGAGCGCATGGGCCTGCAGGATGAGCGCTTCAGCGAACGCCTCACCGAACTTGCTACCCACCTCAGCGAGCGCATGGCGCAGGTAGAAACCCGCCTCAGCGAGCGTCTGGTCCAGCAGGATGAGCGTTTCAACGAGCGCCTCACCGAACTCGCTACCCGCTTCGACGAGCGCTTCGTGGAGATGGACAGACGCTTCGACGAACGCTTCGCACGGCAGGATGCGCGTCTGACACGGGTGGAGGACCGTATCGACCAATGGGGCCAGCGCGCCTTCCGGCTCGGCCTGACCATCATTGGGCTCACGGGCGCCGGGATAGTGGCTGTCGTCACCACTGCTGCTTTTTAGCTAGACACCGGGCCTCCGCCCTCATTGGCCACAGGGGACGCGCCGGTAGACTCCCGTCCATGCGGATCGCCATCGCATCCGACCATGCCGGCTACCGCTACAAGGAGGCGATCAGGGCGTTCCTCGTCGAGCGCGGCCACGAGCCCGTCGATTTCGGCACCAACTCCGAGGCGATGGCGGACTACCCCCTCTACATCCGCCCCGCCGCCGAGGCGGTCGCCGAGGGCGCGTGCGAGCGCGGGATCGTGCTCGGCGGCTCGGGCAACGGCGAGGCGATCGCCGCCAACCGCGTGCCAGGCGTGCGCTGCGCGCTCTGCTGGAACCGCGAATCGGCCGAGCTGGGGCGGCGGCACAACAACGCCAACGTCGTCGCCATCGGCGCGCGCATGGTCTCGCTCGAAAGCGCCCTCGATATTGTCGCCGCCTGGCTCGAAACGCCCTTCGACGGCGGCCGCCACCAGCGCCGCCTCTCCCAACTCGACGGAAAGGTGGAAACGCCGCGGTAGATACACCACTCTGAAGCGATGACAGACACGCGGGCCAAGCTTCAACTTTCCTGAGCCGGATTCGTTACCAGGTTGCAGGTAAGTAACCCATCTATCCGCTAAAAGCTTTCTGGATTATCCTTGGAACCGTCGCGCATAAATCCAGGGGCGTCACTGTAAGGCTCGAACGGACGCGAAACTTTCCAGCAGGTCCATTCCTTCTCCTCAAGGACAGTATTCAGCACTACTCCATTCTGGATCGTGAGCAGCGTCGGATGCGCAGGCAGCCAGCAAGTCCACCAGTTCAACACACTCCTTGTGTTTGCTCCTGAAGAACCCCGCTTTCTTCCACGCCCCCGCTCAGCCGCTGCTCTCTCTAGCCAAGCCGCTCGAAGATGGTGGCGATGCCCTGCCCGCCGCCGATGCAGAGGCTGACGAGGCCGTAGCGGCCGCCCGTACGCTCCAGCTCGTACATCAGCTTCACCGTGAGGATCGTGCCCGTCGCGCCCACGGGGTGGCCGAGCGCGATCGCGCCGCCGTTCGGGTTCGTCTTCTGCGGGTCGAGCGAGAGCTCGTTCGAGCAGGCGCAGGCGACGCTCGCGAAGGCTTCGTTCAGCTCGATCACGTCCATCTGATCGAGCGTCATGTCCGCCTTTTCGAGCACCTTGCGCACGGCGGGGATTGGGCCGCTGCCCATGATCGAGGGATCAACGCCCGCCTCGGCGCGGGCCACCAGCCGCAGACGCGGCTTCACGCCGAGCGCCTCCGCTTTCGTCGCGCTCATCACGACGGTGGCGGCGGCGCCGTCGTTTATGCCGCTCGCGTTCCCGGGCGTGACCATGCCCTCCTTCTTGAAGGCAGGGCGCAGCTTGGCAAGCTGCTCAGGCGTGCTCGCGCGGGGGAACTCGTCCGTATCGAAGATGCGCTCCTGGCGGCGCTCACGCACGGTGATGGGGACGATCTGCTCCTTGAAGCGGCCCTGCTCGATGGCGTTCAGGGCGCGCCGCTGGCTCTCGGCGGCAAACTCATCCTGGGCGCTGCGGGAGACTTCGTATTCCTCCGCCAGCTTCTCCGCGGTGACGCCCATATGGTAGCCCTCGAAGGGATCGCTGAGCAGCTTGATGATGCCATCCTCAATCTCGTCGTGGCCGAGGCGGTAGCCCGCGCGCGCCTTGCGCAGGTAGAAGGGCAGACGCGTCATGTTCTCCGCACCGCCGGCTACCACCACCTCCGCGTCACCTGTCTCGATGTAGCGCGCAGCGGTGTTGATCGCCTCGAGGCCGCTCCCGCAGAGGCGGTTGACGTTGACCGCCGGCGTCTCCACCGGCAGCCCTGCCTTGAGCCCCGAGTAGCGCGAGAGGTAGGCGTCCTCGGCCACCTGGCCGACGATGCCCATGATCACCTGGTCGACATCGCCCGGCTCGACGCCGGCACGCGCGACGGCCTCGCCGATGACGGTGGAGCCGATATCGGATGCGGGGGTGTTGGCGAGCGAACCGTTGAATGTGCCGATGGCGGTGCGAACACCGCTGGCGAGGACAACATCTTCCATGGGGTGCCTTCCTTACGGGGCGGCGGCCGCGCCGCCGGAGAGTGGCCGCCATTGTAGCCCCATTCGCACTGGTGCCTTGCGGGCGAACCCGTTCGGACCGTCGAGACAGGCGCACCGTAGAATCGGGTGCGTCATGAGCCAGTATCCGCTCCCGCCTGCGCTCCAGCCCGCCCCCACCTGGCCGCGCAGAGTCTTCGGCCCGAACGGCCAGTGCGAGCTGGTCCACGGCGACCGCCGCCGGGGTATCCATCTCCGGAGCAGCAAGCCCGTTCCCGGGAACGGCGCGTGAGGCGGTTCGCGATCCGCGGCGCGGACGCGGACGACGCGCAGGAGCTGGCAGAGCTGCTGGCGCGGGCGTTCGCGCGCTCAAACGCTTCCTACCCCGAGCCGACGCTGCCTTCCGCCGAAGCGCTCGCCCTGCGCATGCAGACAGGCGAGGCGTTCCTGCTGGCCGGGCGCGAGGGCCGCATCGCGGGGACGGTGCGCCAGCGTGAGGCGGGCGAGGGCATCGGCGGCTTCGACCTGCTTGCCTCGCGCGAGGCGGGGGCGGGACGCGCGCTCGTGCGCGCGGTGGAAGCGCGGGCGCAGGATGGCGGCCTGCGGCTCGTGCGCGCTCGCCTCCCCGAGGAGACCCGCCTGGCGGACTACTTCGCGGCGCTCGGCTACCTGCCCGTGGGGCGCGCCCGCGAGGAGTACCGCGGCGCGCCGCTTGCCATCCTCACGGTCGAGCGCCGCCTGCCGCTGCTCACCGTGCGCGAGCAGCGCCGCGGCGACGCGACCGCGATCGCCACCCTCGCGGGCGAGGATCCGTGGCCATTCGAGCAGGGCTCGCGCCCAGGCTGGTTCGTCGCCTCCGACGGCGACCGCGTCGTGGGCGTGATCCAGGCGCGCGGCGCGGGGAGCGGCCAGGCCGCCATCCGCGAGCCCGTGCTGGCGGCGGGCTACGAGGGGCGGGGGCTCGACGCCTGGATGGTCGAGCGCGCCGCGCACTACGCGGGCACGCACGGCGCGCACACAGCCGAGCTGCCGCTCACGGAGCGCACGGCGCCCCTGCGGCGGCGGCTCGAAGAGCGGGGCTGGGACATCGAGCGGGACAGCAGCTGCTACGTGAAACGCCTCGGCGGCCTGCGCGAGGACGCCTTCGCCGAGTAGACAGCGGCCCAGGCGGTGCTCCCTGCCGAAGCGCGCAGCGGCGGCTAGGTCGCGAGCCACTCCGGCGTGGCATCCCAGGAATCGAGCGCAGCAACCTCCGCGAGGGGCTTGCGGGCGAGGGGGCCGAAGCGCCCGCGCGGGTAGCCGAGGGGCACGCAGTACACCACCTGCGCCTCCGCGGGGATGCCGAAGAGATCGTGAACTCGCTCCTCGACCACCGCGTGCAACGTCGTGATTGTGCCGCCGATGCCGAGCGCCCGTGCGGCCAGCAGCAGGTTCTGCGTGGCGGGAATGACGGACTGCGCCGTGCCCGCTCCCCGCGCCGTGGCGCAGACGAGCATGATGGCGGGCACGCGCCCGATCTCGTCCGCGAGGCGCATGGCGGAGCGGCGCACGCTTTTGCCGGGCGGGATGTCCTCGGGGCCGCCAATGCCATCGTCCCTGCGTTTCGCCCACCAGGCCTCGCGGTAAAGCTCGCCGAGGCGGGCGCGCTTCTCCGCATCAGTCACCAGCAGGAAGCGCCAGGGCTGGGCATTGCCCCCGTTGGGGGCCTGCCGCGCAGCGTCGAGGATATCACGCAGGTCGGCGCGGGCGATGGGGTCGGAGCGGAAGCGGCGGATGGCGCGCATGGAGTAGAGCGCGTGCCCGAGGGTCATTGCGAAGCGATCAGCGGCAGGCATGGGAACCTCCGGGGGCCAGCAGGCCTTCCCTCAGGCGTCGAAGTAGAGCGAGAACTCGTGCGGATGGGGGCGGATGTCGACGGCTGCCACCTCGTTTTCGCGCTTGTAGTCGATCCAGGTGCGGATCAGATCCTCGTCGAAGACTTTGCCCTGGAGCAGGAACTCGTGGTCGGCCTCGAGCGCATCGAGCACCTGGGCAAGGGAGCCCGGGATGACGGGGTAGCCGTGCTCGCCGGGGTCGATCTCGAAGAGGTCGATGTTGTCGACGGGGTCGCCCGGGTCGATGCGGTTGGCGATGCCATCGAGCCCGGCCATGAGCATGGCGGAGAAGCCGAGGTAGGGGTTGCAGGTGGGGTCGGGCGAGCGAAACTCGAGGCGTTTCGCTTTCGGGCTCTTCGAGATCATGGGGATGCGGATGCCGGCGCTGCGGTTGCGGGCACTGTAGACGAGCACGTTGGGCGCCTCGTAGCCGGGCACGAGGCGCTTGTACGAGTTCGTCGTGGGGGCGCAGAAGGCCATCAGCGCGGCTCCGTGCTTGATGAGCCCGCCGATATAGTAGCGTGCCACCTCCGAGATCATCCCGTAGCCGTTCTCGTCGTAAAAGAGGTTCTCCCCGTCCTTCCAGAGCGACTGGTGCACGTGCATGCCGTTGCCGTTGTCTTCGAACACCGGCTTGGGCATGAACGTGGCTGTCTTGCCAGCCTTGCGGGCGACGTTGCGGACGACGTGCTTGTACCACTGCAGGTTGTCGGCCATATGCACGAGCGGGGCGTAGCGCATATCGATCTCGCACTGGCCGGCGGTGGCCACCTCGTGATGGTGAATCTCCACCTCGATGCCGACATTCTGCATCTCGAGCACCATCTCCGTGCGCAGATCCTGCAAGGTATCGCGCGGCGGGACGGGGAAATAGCCCTCCTTGTGCTCGGTCTTGTAGGCGAGGTTGGGGCCGTCGTCGTTGCCGGTGTTCCAGGCGGCCTCGATGGAATCGAGGGCGTAGTAGGCGGTATCGCGCTTGGAGTCGTAGCGCACATCGTCGAACACGAAGAACTCGGCCTCGGGTCCCCAGTAGGAGGTGTCGGCCACGCCCGTCAGCTTCAGA
Source organism: Tepidiformaceae bacterium (assembly GCA_963422605.2). Taxonomy (GTDB): domain Bacteria; phylum Chloroflexota; class Dehalococcoidia; order Tepidiformales; family Tepidiformaceae; genus UBA2991. Next base: position 1,060,359 of record CAXXUF010000002.1, on the reverse strand, counting down.
TACTCCTCGGCGCGCTGGGCCACGCCACGCGGATCCTTGTGGTAGCCCTCGCCCAGGATGGGGTCCCTGATCTCCGCCATGATGCTGAGCGTGGTATGCGCGGTGAAGGGGTCGAGCACAGCCGTCGCCGGATCGGGAATCAGGATCATGTCCGAGCGCTGGATGCCCTGGAAGCCGCGGATACTCGACCCGTCGAAGCCGAGCCCTTCCGTGAAGACGTCCGGGCTCCATTCGCGCGGTGTCACGGAGAAGTGCTGCCACATGCCGAGCAGGTCGGTGAACTTGACGTCGACCATGGCGACATCGTTGTCGGCGATGAACTGTTGGATCTCTTCGGGAGTCATGGTGTTACCTCTCTTCGAGCGATGGCGGCGCGCCCGATGGGCGCGGGGGTGTGCAGGGCATCATCGCCAGCGGGGGTGCGAAGGGGCAACGCCCGCCGCCGCCCTGGCCGTGAAGTTCGTGTTAACGATGGGTTCCCGTTCGCGGGCGGCGCGCACTCAGAGCGCGATATCGCCGCGCTCACCCGTGCGTACGCGGATCGCCTCATCGATGGGGATGACGAAGATCTTGCCGTCGCCGATATTGCCCGTCTGCGCCGCCGCGACGATGGCGTCCACGGCGCCGCCGACGGCGCCGTCCGCCACCACCATCTCGAGTTTCACCTTCGGCAGCATGTCGACGACGATGCGCTCGCCACCACGGCCCTGGTGGATGATGCCTCGCTGGGCACCCCGGCCAGTAACGGGGATGACGTTCAGGCCGTGGACCCCCTGCTCCTCGAGCGCGCGCTTGACCTCGTTCAGGCGCTCAGGGCGGATGACGGCCTCGATCTTCTTCATGAATCACTCATCCTGGCTGGCGGCGGCGGTTCCTCACCGGAAGAGACTGCCATCCATGGCGAGAGGGTTCCTCCGCCCGGGATGGCGATGCCGGCCTCATCGTTAGTGTACGCGCGCTCGCCGTGCTGGGCCACATCGAGCCCGGCCTCCTCCTCCTCCTCAGAGACGCGCACGCCGAAGAGCAGGTCAAGCCCCTTGAGGATGCCAAACGTGACGGTGAAGGAGTAGGCACCGACGGCGGCGAGGCCGATGACCTGATCCCAGAGCAGCCGCCACTCGCCGTGGATAAGCCCCTCGCGGAACTCAGGCGCGCCCACCGTGGCGGTGGCGAAGAGCCCCGTGGCGAGCGCCCCCCAGACCCCGCCGGTGCCGTGAACGGCGACCACATCGAGCGAATCGTCGAAATGGATGCGCTGGCGCAGGCGCACGGCGAAGTAGCAGATGGCGCCAGCGCCGAAGCCGATCGCGAGCGCCTCCATGGGCTCCACGTAGCCGGAGGCGGGCGTGATCGCCACAAGGCCGGCGACCGCGCCCGAGGCCGCACCCACAACGCTCGGCTTGCCCGAGACCCACCAGCTGAGCAGCGTCCAGGTGAGGGCCGCCATGGCCGTGGCGACGTTCGTGTTAACGAAGGCGTAGACGGCCTGGCCATTGGCGCCCATGGCACTGCCCGCATTGAAGCCGAACCAGCCGAACCAGAGCATGGCCGCGCCGAGCACCACCATCGTGATGTTGTGCGGCTCCATCGGCTCCACGCCGTAGCCCTTGCGCTTGCCGAACACGAGCACGGCGGCGAGGGCGGCCACGCCCGCGTTCACGTGGATGGCCAGGCCCCCGGCGAAGTCGAGCCCGTTGATGCCGATATCCGCCGCCACACCCGCACCCGAGAAGGTATTGAGCCAGCCGTTCACGCCGAACACCCAGTGCGCGATGGGGGCGTAGACGATGAGCGACCAAAGGGCGATGAAGAGCAGGAACGGCCCGAAGCGAGCGCGCTCGGCGAAGGCGCCCGTGATGAGCGCGGGCGTGATGATCGCGAACATCATCTGGAAGGCCATGAAGAGGAGGTCGGGCACGCCATTCGCGCCGGAATCGACCCCCACCCCGTTCAGGCCCCAGTGATCGAAGTTGCCGATCAGGCCGAGCCCCTGATCTGGCCCGAAGGCGAGCGAGTAGCCCACCAGCACCCAGAGCACGCCCGACACGCCCATGGTGATGAACGACTGCATGATCGTGCCCGCGACGTTCTTGCTGCGCGTGAGGCCACCGTAGAAGAAGGCCAGCCCCGGCGTCATGAACAGCACCAGCGCCGAGGCGACGAGCATCCAGGCGGTGTTCCCGCTATCGATCTCAAACACGCGCACCCCCCGCACGGCGGCCCGCAGAGTGGCCCGCTGAACGTGAACGGGCCGGGCTGCAGGACAAGCCTTCGCTCAGGTTTCGCCTATGGTACGCACCTGTTTATTACGAACGTGTTTCGGAAATCGCACACCACGCGGTACCACGCTGTTGGTTCGGAGGCGCACGTTCAGTAGCGAAGGCTCAGGCGATACGTTCGAACTGCTTCCCGTGGCTGCGGAGATGGATACCATCAGCGTGAATCGTGACTCGCCCGGGCTGATCAGCGGTCACGCCCCCAAGCCGTGTCGCCCTGTGGCCGTGTTTCGTGCCGAGAGCGATCGCCTGCTCTGCCGCCGCCTCGGGCACGACTGCACAGAAGCCCACGCCCATGTTGAACACCCGAAACAGTTCCTCGTCGCGGACGCCCAACCGGCGAATGAGTTCGAAGACAGGCGGCGTCTCTGGCAGCGCCGTGATAGCAAAGCCCGCTTTTTGGGCCACAGCGGAGGGCACACGGGTAAGGTTGATAAAGCCGTCGCTGGTGATGTGCGCGAAGGCGTGGACATCGAGTGCCTCGCGCAGTGCGAGCGCCAGATCGACATAGATCGCCGTCGGCTCAAGCAGCTCCTCGCCAAGCGTCCGCCCGAACTCGGGCACCCGGCGCCCGAAGCCCCAGCCCGCCCGCTCGAAGACGCGTCGCGCCAGCGTGAGGCCGTTCGCGTGGATGCCGGTCGAGGCGTAGCCGATGATCGCATCGCCCTCGGCGATCTCCCTCCCGACGATCACCTTGTCGAGCGCGACCGTGCCCGCGCAGGTTCCTACGAGGTCGAACGCCTTGTCGCCGCCGGCGAGCATCTCCGCGACCTGTGCTGTCTCGCCGCCCGGGATGGAGACGTGCGCTTGCCGCGCGCCCTCCACGAGCCCCTCGGCCAGCTCCCGCAGCTGGTCGGTGTCCGTGGACTTGACGGCGATGTAGTCGACCATCGCGATGGGCTCAGCGCCGACGCAGAGGATGTCGTTGGCATTCATCGCCACGCAGTCGATACCGGCTGTGTCGTACTTGCCTAACGCCTCGGCTACGAGGAGCTTCGTACCGACGCCGTCAGTGGCGAGGGCGAGGGCGAGGTTCGGGGCGATCTTGCTGAGATCGAGCACGCTGGCGTACGGCTCAGACAGGCCCCCCAGGTCAGCGGGCGGGCCGCAGGAGCGGGGGAAGGCCGCCGTGGAGCGGAAGAGGTCGATCGCGCTCCCGAACGAGCGCATCTCCTCAGAGGAAGCGACGCCAGCCTCGCTGTAGGAGAACGGCGCTGTACGAGCAGGCGAGCGCAGAACCATCCTGCCCCCCTAAAACGCCCAATGGCGCATTGTAGGGCCATTCTACATATCTGGCGCTTATAGCCGCCAGATTACGATATGTATGGACAGTATGACCTACTCCTCGTTCGCTGCCGCCCGGGGCGGGGGCGGCGAGCGGCGGAGCGACCAGCGGCGGAAGCGCTCCTCCAGGCGCGCGTGGCCCTGCCGCGCGATTGTTTCCGCCCGCAACTTCAGGAAATCCTCGCGCGTACGCCCGCCGATCTGGCTCGCGTGGCAGAGGACGGCTTCGAGGCGCACCTCCCAGTGGTCTGTCACGTCCACCGTGTAGTCGGGCTCGTCGCTGCCTGCGAACAGCACCTCGTTCACCTGATGTGAGGCGAGGCCGTCCTCCTCGTCCTGCGGGTAGTAGAGCCGGTCACGCACGAGCGGGTAAACGGCGTCAGCGGTGAGCAGGCCCACGTTGCGGTGGTCACGGTGGTTGAAGCCGCGGCGGAAGGCATCCCAGGTGACGATGAGATCGGGCCGGTGGATGCGGATGAGGCGCACAATCTGGCCGCGCAGCTCCTCCTCGTCGACGGTGTGGCCGTCGGGATGGCCGAGAAAGACGCACTCCTTCACGCCGAGCGCGCGGCAGGCGGCGCGCTGCTCCTCCTCGCGGATCGCGGCGAGTTTTTCGGGGTGCATCGCAGGGTCGTGCGTGCCCTTGTCGCCGCCCGTGACGACGACGTAGACGACCTCGCTCCCTTCCGCGCACCACTTCGCCACCGTGCCCCCGCAGACGAACTCGGCATCGTCGGGGTGCGCCATCACCACCATCGCGCGCACGGGCGTCCCGAGGGGCGGCGGGGCGGATGCGTCCGCGCCGCCGCGGGCCAGCCGTCGCCTCAGCGCCCGGAAGGCGCCCGCGACGCTCACGCCGCGCCCTCCGCGTCCGCGCGGGCGGCGATGACACGCTCGTAGAGGGCGGTCATGCGGCGCGCGATCGCGTCCCAGCGGAAGCGCTCGACGGAGCGGCGCGCGGCGCGCGCAAAGTTCGCCCGCAGCTCGGGGTTGCGGATGAGCACCTCCAGCTTCTCCGCGAACGGCTCCGGGCAGCGCCAGGGGATGAGGTAGCCGTTCACGCCGTCGGTCACAGTCGAGACGAGCCCGCCAACGCGCGAGGCGACGACCGGCGTGCCGCAGGCCATCGCCTCCACCGCCACCAGCCCAAAGCTCTCGTAGTAGCTCGGCACCACGCAGACGTCGGCGGCGCTGTACCAGACGGGCAGCTGGTCGTGGGCGACGGTACCGCAGAAGCGCACGCTCGCTTCGAGCCCGGCGGCCCGCACCTGCGCTTCGAGCTCGGCGCGCAGGGCCCGCCCGTGCGCGTCACCGCCCACGACCAGCAGGAGCGCCTCCGGGTCTTCGATCTGCGCGAGCGCGTCGATGAGGATATCGACGCCCTTCAGCTTCTCCAGGCGGCCCACCCAGAGCAGCGTTGGGCGGTCCCCCTCGATCCCGAGCGCACGGCGGCACTCGTCCCGCACGAGCGGGCGGAAGCGATCGGTGTCGACGCCGCAGGGGATGCTCGCCATACGCGCGGGGTCGGCGTCGTAGTAGCGCGCGAGGAGGGCGTGCTCGTGCGCGCTGGCGGTGAGGATGGCGTCAGCCGAGGCAGCGAGGTCACGCTCGCGGCGGATGCGCTCGCCCGGCTCCTGCTCGGAGACGCGCGCGCGGTTCTTCACCTCGCCGAGGGTATGGAACATCGCCAGGTGGGGCGCGCCGATCGCACGCGCGAACGGCTCCGCTGCGGCGACGCCCTGCCAGTAGTGGCTGTGCACGAGGTCGTACATCTCGCCCCGCTCGGCGGCGAAGCGGCGCATCTCCCCTGAGAAGGCGGGTACGAAGGGCGCGAGCAGCTCCTTGTCGAGCGGCGCGGGCGGGCCCGCGGGGAGCTGCGCCAGGCGCAGGTTGGGAGCGGGCGCCGTCAGCTCCGGTCCCTCCCCCTCACGCCGCGTGAAGATATCGACCCGATGCCCCTGACGGGCGAGCTCGCGTGCGAGCTCACGCACGTACACGTTCATGCCGCCCGCCTGCCGCCCGCCGGGGGGGGCGAAGGGGCTGGTGTGGTAGGAGACCTGCGCAATCCGCATGAGCGTACCGCCTGTCATGGCCTCATGTATGCGGCCCTGCTCGAGGTCGCCGCTCACATCGCAAACGGGTCAGCCGGCGAGGGGATGGCACCAGCGCAGGCCGGGGAAACGGCTGTAGTCGCGATCCGTCGAGATCCACTCAGCGCCGGATTCGATCGCGAGGGCCGCCAGATACGCATCGGGTACAAGGTTCCCGCGCGCGCCGGCCGACTCGCACAGCCGCCTGAAGAGTCCCCAGTGGCGCTCCCCCGGCGAGACCGGTACGGCGTTCGGAAATTCCCGAAGCGCCCCGGCGAACGCCAGCGCAGCGGAGAGCGGGCTGGGCAGCGTGAACACTCGCGGGTGCGTCACGATGCGTATGAACCCGCTGAGGACCAGATCACTCACCCCGAAGGCGGTTTCGGAGTTCGCCCGCCCTTCGAGCCAGCTGGCGTACTCGTCGTGGCGGTCCGCGTCCTCGCGGTGCGCATAGACGAGGACATTCACGTCGGCGAGGATCACCGGCCCTCCGTCAGGTCCAGCAGCGCGGCGGAATCATCAAGATCGACGCCCGGCTGCAGGCCATCGCCACGGAACGTGGGCAGCTTCGGGGGCGGGCGTTGCTTCGCCTCCGCAAGCGCGCGACGCAACGCATCCTCAAAGAACGCGGTGAGCGTGCAGCCGCTATGAGCGACATGCGCCTTCGCCTCCGCAAGCAGGTCGTCATCGAGCCGTACGGTCGTACGCATACATCAAAGCATCACTGAACCGCATCACTATGTCCAGCGCGCAACCGCTCCTCAGCGTGCCAGGCGCACCGACACGATCTCGCGCGGTTCGCCGCCGAGGTGGCGTTTGTACGCCTCCCCGCCGCGCAGGAAGTCGATCGCGCCCCGCCCACCCGTGATCGCGTCGCGCACGACGAGCGCCTTCGAGACGAGCCCCACCGCCAGCGAGGCCAGCTCCGGATCGAAGCCGCTGTTGTAGAGCATCGTCGCGCCACCGGGCCCGACCGTTTCGAGCGTGAAGACGCGCGCCGCGGGCCGTCCGTCGAGCGTGAGCGTGGAGATACGCGCGAGTCCGTACGCACTCAGGCTGGGGGTGAGCGCGCGGAAGAACGCCTCACGCGCGGGTGTGAGGAAGGCACGCTTCCCTGCGCGGCTCGCGCGCATCATCGCGAGCAGGCCCTCGACTGCCTCCGCGACCTCGCCGGGGGCCGTCGCCACCGCGAACCCGACCGCGCCCGCGCGTTCGAGGTTGCGCAGCTTGCGCCGCAGCTCGTGGCGGTGCTTCTTCGGGAGCGCGGCCAGGTACGCCTCCCAGGTGGCGGGCAGCGCGACCGCGGGCGCGACCGCTTCGGGAACCTCGCGCGCGCGCCAGCCGTAGCCCGCGGCGGCGGCGAGCAGGGCGGGGCGGAGCGGGCCGGCAGCGGGCAGCCCCCACGCCTCGAACGCTCCCGCCAGGTCCTCCATCAGCCACTCGATGAGTGCTGCCGCCGCCCCCTGCTCCTGCCCCGACGCGACGAGCGCGCCCGCATGGTCGCTCAGGTCGGGATCGCCGAGAAAGCGCGCCTCCCCGCTCCCTGCATCGAGGGGGATAACACCCACAAGCGGCGCGCCGTCCTCGCCCTCCTCCTGCGCGCGGCGGAGGGCGAGGAACACGGGCGCGACGCCCTCACCGCAGCAGCGTAGCCACGCCTCGTGCCAGGCCGGATGCGCGAACGGCGCCGCGCCCCGGATCGAGCGGTGCAGCGCCGCCCACTCCGGCGCGAGAGAGTCGAACGGCTCGGACGTGATCAGCGGCAGGGGGTGGTCATCGAAAGCGGGAACGGCACCGGCCGCCGCGTCCGGCACGGGGGACTCAGGAGCCGTGCACGAGCGCAAGGAACTCCGAGCGGGTCACGCTGGAGCGCTTGAACTGCCCCCGCATCGCGCTCGTCACCATGCGGCTGCCGGGCTTGCGCACCCCCCGCATCGTCAGGCACAGGTGCTCAGCCTCGACCACCACCGCCACACCGTCCGCTTCGAGCGCCCCCATGATCGTCTCCGCCACCTGGCTCGTGAGCCGCTCCTGCAGCTGCGGGCGGCGGGCGTATTCCTCGACCACGCGCGCGAGCTTGCTGATGCCGACAACGCGCCCATCGGGCAGATAGCCCACGTGCGCCTCACCGTGGAAGGGCAGCAGGTGATGCTCGCACATGCTGTAGAAGGGGATGTTGCGCAGGATGACCATCTCATCGTGCGCGACCTCAAAGCCCACTTCGAGGTGCTCGGAGGGGTCCTGCGCGAGCCCCCCAAAGACCTCGGCGTACATCTCGGCGATGCGCCTCGGCGTATCCGCCAGTCCTTCACGCGCAGGGTCCTCGCCCACCGCCTCGAGCAGCTCGACGACCGCCTCACGCACACGCTGGCCATCAACCGCGCTTCCACTCATGATCGCCACAGGCAGGCGATCGTAGCAGCGAGCGAGTGAATGCGCTGCAGGGAGCCGTTCAGGCAGGGCTGAACCCGGGACAGGCCGGGGAGGGACGTGAACGGGCGGGAGTTCGTCCGGCGAACCAGGCGCTCCGCCCGCAGAGGCTGACGACGGTTCCCCATGGAACGCCCGGAAAGGGCTTGCTCATCTCCGTGCCAAAGGCCCTCCGCACCGCGGGCCGCGCGCTGATTGTGGAAGGCGCCGGCCTGCCACCCGTCGCGCCGCGACGGGTGGCAGGCCGCAGGCGTTGGGCTCGGCGTTCGGGTGCGCGCGGCTCCGGAGCGCCTGTCAGTTGCGTATCTCGCAGGCTCAGACGCCAGACGAGGTCGTGCTTCTGACATGCCGTTCACAACGATAATGCTCCAAGTCAGAGCACCAGCCTTCAGCAATATCGATGTCGGCCTTTACGAAGTTGAACTCAGAATGAGTTACTTAGTCCCAAGATGCACAACCCATTTCGTATAGCCTGAAGGCAACAGTCGTCTCTCCGTTTTCGTATAGCCTGAAGGCGACAATCGTCTCTCCGTTGCAGTATTCCTCTCCGGTCCGCCCACCATCTACGGATACCATCACGTCGGGATCGAACTCTACGTCGAGATCAAACTCTCCGATCCCCTTGTTGGAGAGCGCCTCTACATCGAGCCCCCATCGTCCGTCGGAGAGGGTTATCCAAAGGGGAGAAGAACTGGCGTTTCTCAGGTCGCTCTGGGGCTTCGGTGTCGGGGCTGAAACTCCAGACTGTGCCAGCGGCACCGAGACGGTGATATCGCCGTAGTGGAAGCGACCGCTGTTGCTGACACCATCGTCCAGCGGAAGGGGGATCGTGCCAAGCGTCCCCCACGAGCCACCCTCGGGGCGGGCGCTGATGTAGATGGCGCTGGAATCGTTCACGTCCTGCCAGACGCGCACCTCGACGTTCGCCGTTTTACCCGGCTGCGCCGCCACGACGACGACCGTAGAAAGCGTGAGCAGCCCGACGAGGACTGCGATGATCCAGTTCTTCATCCTGTTCTCCTATTCGATTCACTAGCGCCGCAGCGTCTGGACTGTCCCTGTCTGTCCGAACATCCAGAAGCCGAGCGGCATCAGGATGATCGTGATGCTCATAACCCACGCCATGATGAGCCACACCATGGTCGCCCACCACTCCACACAGATGAACCAGACGGTCCGGAGATACCAGGGGCGCTGGGGGCGGTCGCTGAGCTTCACCATCGTGACACCTCCCGCGAAGGTGACATTGAGCTCCTGTGACGACTTCAGCGTCACGATCTGGGGAATGCGGTTGATAAGCCAGATGGCGGCGGGAATCCCGATAATCGTCAACTGGAGCAGCCCCGCGAGGAAGACCATCCAGAGCGACAGCCACCAGCCGATGAAGAGGAACCACAGCACGCGGACGACGATGTTCGTTCCGCCACTGCCCGCCATCACAACGACGGGCGATGGCGCCTGGACGTTTACGGAGACAGCGACGGCGCCGCGGTCTGCGACGGCGCCCGCGCCCGGAGGAGATTCGGGAGTACCGGCAATTTGCGTAGACGCTGGCCGTATGGCCTCGCCCTACGATCCACGCTACCCACACCTGCGGCGGCGCCTGCGTGAAGCCCGCCTCGCAGCGGGGCTGACACAGGTAGAGGCCGGGCGTGCGCCGGGAACCTCACAGCAGTTCATCAACCGCTGCGAGGCGGGCGACCGGCGCGTTGATGTGATCGAGGTCCTCGACTTCGCCCACCTCTACCAGGCGCCCGTCGAGTGGCTCATCGGGATGCCGGACAATCTGACGCAGAAACGCGCGCGCTCCACTCGCGGAGCAGGCGGGGCGGCCCCCGGCGTTGATCATCGAAAGGCAGCCCGGAAGGCTACGGCGCGCGCCAGAGGACGTCTCCGTGCAGGTCGGGAGCGTGTTCGCGGGCGGCGAAGGCGGCGTACTCTGCCTTGCTCGCGCCTATCGTCGTCTTCTCGCCGTGGCCGGGCCACACCACCGTCGCATCGGGCAACGTGTAGAGGCGCGAGGTGATCGATGCGATCTCCTGCTGCAGCGCCTCGTTCGAGCGCGAGTGCCCGGGACCGCCGGGGAAGAGCGTATCGCCCACAAAGGCGTGCCCGCCGTGGACGAAGGCGGTACTCGCGGGCGTGTGGCCGGGGATGCTGAGCGCCTGGAAGGCGAGCCCGCCCACATGCACGGTATCGCCATCGCCGACCACCTCATCGAGCTGTCCTTCGGGGATCCAGGGCTCAGCCGGATCGGCGAACAGGCGGCAGCCATAGCGCTCCTTGAGCGCGGCGATGCTGGCCGTGTGGTCCGCGTGTGAGTGCGTCAGCAGGATCGCAGAGGGCTCGACGCCCGCGAACTCGACGGCGGCAACGCTCTTCCCGACCTCATCGGGGGCATCGATGAAGGCCGCCTCCCCCGACGCCTCATCGATGACAAGGTAGATGTTGTTGCCGAAACCCGCGGGCCCCGCCCGCACGATGCCGAGGTCCCCATCGACCAGCTTCTCCATGACGCCCCCCTGTAGTGCTGTGCCCCGTCCAAGGGTAGCGCCCCGCGGAACTCAGCGGGGTGCTAGCCCCCGGCGGGGGCGGCCCTGCCCGCACTGGCCAGGCGGCCGGCGGCGAGGCCCACGAACACGCCCAGGACCGTCTCGGTGATGTGCGTGAGCGTGCTCCGCACACCTGCGTCGCCATCGAGCGCGCCGAGGACGATGAGCCCGAGCAGCGAGAGCACGAGCACGAGGGCAAGCACGGAGACGATGTTGACGATGATGCGGCCAACCGGGATCTGCTCGCCGCTCACGAGCGCGCCACCCGGCCGGTCGCCCGCTCGATGACGCACGCCGTGCGTGGCCGCAGCAGGCCGTGCAGGGCGAGTCCGCAGGCAGCGCGCAGGAGCACCGCCAGCGCCGCCGCGTAGTTCCGGAGATACGTTCGCATTACACCCTCCTCAGGAGTCGTGCGGCGATCGTCCCCGCGGACGCGGGCAGGTCCGAGGGGGAGCTGGCAGCGAAAGGCGAGTGCGGGCAGCGCCGCGTACTATGATCCCCGTGCGGGTCGCCGATGGCGGGCGCGAGGAGGGTACGCTCGTGGAGAACCTGACGATCGGGATGCACATCCTCGCGCGCGACGCGAGCGGGCTCATCGACGGCATCGTCGCAGCGGAGCGCGCAGGCGTGGAGACGGCCTGGCTCACGAGCGGCGGGCCCGCCCCCGACCCCCTGGCTGTGTTCGCCGCCGCCGCGGGCGAGACGGAGCGCATCGGCTTCGGCACGTCGATCATCCCCACCTTCCCCCGCCACCCGCTGGCCCTGGTGCAGGGCGCGGTGGTGGTCGATCAGCTCGCGCCGGGGCGGCTGAAGCTCGGCGTCGGGCCGAGCCACAAGCCCGCCGTGGAGAGCACCTACCACTTCGAGTTCGTGCGGCCCCTCGAACACCTGCGCGAGTACCTCACGATCCTCAACGCCATCCTCAAGGAGGGCGCGGTCGAGTTTCACGGCCAGCGCCTGCACGCGGAGGCGCGGCTGCAGGCGCCCGCGCAGGTGCGGGTGATGGCCGCCGCCCTCCGTCCCAACGCCTTCCGCCTCTGCGGCGAGCTCGCCGACGGCGCGATCTCATGGGTGAGCCCGCTGCCGCACCTGCAGCGCGTGGCCGTGCCCGCGATGGAAGCGGGCGCACACGCGGCGGGGCGGGCGCGGCCCGCACTCGTCGCCCATGTCCCCATCATCGTCTCCGAGAACGCCGAGGCCGTGTGGGCAGCGGCCCAGGCGCAGCTCGGCTTCTACCCGCGGCTCCCCTACTACTCGGCCATGTGGCGGGACGCGGGCTTCCCCGAGGCGGCCGAAGGCGCGTTCTCGCGGGCGATGTCGGACGCGCTCGTCATCCACGGCTCCGCCACCACCGTGGCCGAGCGCATCCGTGCGCTGCCCGACTTCGGCGTGAACGAGATGCTCGCCGCCGTACTCCACCTGGAGGACGACCCTGCCGCCGCCGGGCGCACGGTCGAGCTGCTGGGGGCGCTCACGCGCGACTAGCGTGCCGCGCGACGCTGTTGCCGCACACGACCGACACTGTTAACAACTCACACATCCGTCTCCGAAAGTGACAACGCACCGTTGGTATTGGGAGAGGAGCGTCACCATGCCGGATTCTGCCGACGACTCTGACCACAGTGATTCCAGTGATTCCACTGATTCTCGCCCTCGTTCGCGCCTGTGGCGTGTTCTGCGTGGCATGGGGAACATTTTCGAGTGGTTTCTCCCCTTCCCCGGGCCTTAACCGTCTCCCGCTCGCTGGGGCTGCCTTGCTCCATTCTCTGGTTACAGGATCCGAAGCTACGCCGGTGCAGCCCTTCCGGGAAGGGAATGGAGTGGCTGGGGGAGCCAGTGTACGTCTGTCAACAGATTGAGGTTCTCCAGCGATACATCATCGGGTAGGTCATCGCGTTTTTCTCGCAGCCGAGACTCGGACAGGTTTGCCACCACTCGCCCGCTGGTCGCCTGTGTACGCCAGTGCCTGCCGATCAAATGATCGTGCGGGTACCCGCACCGGACTCTGGCAGAGCCTGACCTGACGAAGGCGGGCGCGCCCCGCTCGGCGGCGCGCGCCCGCTGCCGTATAGTCGAGCGCAATCGCACAGCCGCCGTTCCCTGGCGGGGAGGGGCCCCGGGCGCAGGGGCGCTCCACGCGCAGGCGGGGCTATTCGTCGCGGAGAGGGGGCCGCCCTGAGAGCACCCCTGCCAATCGGCCAGTTCGCGATCGTCGATCACGAGCCCCTGGAGCGCGGCGCCACCATCGGCATCGTCTCCGGGCACGGCTCGAGCGCGGAGCGCAGCGACCTCTTCGTGCTGGCGGAGGGGACGACACCCGCAGGCAACGAATTCGCGGGCCACCTCGTTTCGCAGGCGGAGCGCAGCTGGAAAACGCTCGACCTGAGCCTCACCGGCGCGCTCATCCACCTCTTCGACGAAGCGCAGCACGCGCTCCGGGAGTGGAACGGCAGGAGCATCTCGCAGCACCGCGTCGGCCTGGGGCTAAGCTGCCTCGCCCAGTGGGGAAACCGCAGCGTGCTCGCAACGCGCGGGCCCGCAAGCGTCATCCACATCTCCGGCGCCACGGCCACGCGCCATGAGCCGGACGACGAGCACGCCGAACCGATGGACGGCGACGGACCCGCGCGCCGCAGCTGACGCTCCTGCCCCTCAAACCCGGCGACCGCGTGTTGCTGGCGACGACGAACGTGACCGAGGCGCTGGATGAGGAGCTGCTGGACGCCATCCTCACGCTCTCTCTCTCCGAGATCCTGCCCGACCTCTACCGGCGCATCACGCACCTGCGCGATGCCGCCGTGCTGCTCATGGCCGTTCCCGACGGCGAGGATCTGGCGCTCGCCGAACCCGAACCGCCACCCGCCGCGAGCGAGCCCATCATCGGCGGGGTTCGCCGAGCGACCGGTGACGCGCCCACCCCGCCACCCGCCGAGACGGGTGGCTCCCAGTCGAGCCTCTTCATCGACGGCGGTGCCGCGTCCACGTCGCTCGAGCTCGCACGGCAGCGGCTGCGGGCGCTCGACCCACGCTCGCGCGTCTCCGCGGTGCCGCCGCCCATGCGGCTCCTGGCCCAGCCCGCGGAGGAGGTTGTTCCCCTGCGCAGGGTCGCCGGCGACCGCGGCGCGCCGCCTTACCGCCCACCTACGGGGCGCGACACGCGAATCGAGGCCGCCCTCCGCGAGACGAGCCGCACCACAGCGCCCGGCCGCAGCTTCTCGCGGGAGATCGCGAGCGCGCGGCAGCCGCAACCGCCCCCCGTGGACTCGCACCACACGAACACAGCGCCCGTCGGCGAGATCGCCGCGGGCCGGCGCCTGCAGGTCACAGCGGGCGGCGGAGGCTACGCCGGACCTGTCATCGCGGAGCAGGGCGGCGCCACCACGAGCGCCCCCCTCGTGCGCATGCGCAGCGCCATGGGTGGCGGGCGGCGGCGGGGCGGCAGCCTCTCCGCCGCGGGCACGGGCACGGACGGCTTCTCCGTGCCCTCCTGGTTCATCGTCATCGCGGGATCGCTGGCGCTCGCCGCCATCGTCGTCTCGGCGGCGCTCCCGAACCTGCTCGAAAGCGACGCCGAGGCGCGCATGACGCAGCTCATCGACGAGGCGCAGCGCGAGATCGCCACGGCCAACGCCGTGGACAACCGTAGCCTCAGCCGCGAGGCGCTCACCCGCGCGCGCAACATCCTGCTCGCAGTGGCGGCGCTCAAAGGGGGCAGCGACCCCAGCGAGCCCCTGCTGCTCCAGACCGAGCGTGCGCTCGCGGAGATCGACGCCATCGTCGCGCCTGCCGCCATCCACACCATCGCCGACCTGCGCGGCTTCGGCGATGCCCCCATCGCCGCCCGGCAGCTCGCGGTCAGCAGCACCCATGCCTACCTGCTCGACTCGGCGGGCGAGCAGGTGATCGCGATCAACCTGACGACCGGCGAGAAGACGGTGGTCTTCGCCGCTGGCAAACGCACGCCCCGGGCGCCAGCGGCAATCGCCTGGGCGGACACCTCACGGCCGAGCGGCCCCGCGCTACTGATCGCGGACGCCGGGGACACGCTCTGGGCTGTGAGCGCGGCGGGCGTGCTCACAGAACTTGCCTTCGCCCGCCCGGAGGGGCTCACAATCACCGACCTCTCCTTCACCGGCGGGGCGCTCTACGTACTGGACGCGCCGCAGGCCGCCCTCTTCCGCTTCGACGCCGACCCCGCGGGCTTCGGGAGCACACCCGCGACCCTGCGGCAGGCGCCGGAGCTGGCGGACGTACGGCGCGTCACGGTGGACGGCGACATCTTCACGACCGGCACAGACGGCGTCGTGCGGCGCTTCAGCGGCGAGCTCAAGCTCGTGCTCTCGCAGGCGGGCATCGACACGCCCCTGCGCGTCGCGGAGACGCCGCACACGAGTGGCCCGGCGAACGAGATCGCGATCCTCGATGCGAGCGCCGACCGCATCGTGATCCTGGGGCGAAACGGCGCGTTCCTGCGCCAGTACCACCACGAGGATCTGCGGAACCTCACCGCTTTCGCCACGCGCGACGGGTTCGGCTACGTGCTCAGCGGCGAGCAGCTGCAGCGCATCACGTTCTAGCGGGCAACGGCCAACGGGCGCGCCAGAGGTAGGCGAGCGCTCCGCAGGCCACACCCACATTGAGCGACTCCACGCGGCTGTCCATGGGCAACGCCACGCGGAAGTCGCTCAGCTCCCGCAGCAGGCGGCTCACGCCGCGCTCCTCCCCCCCGAGCACAAGCGCCGTGCGTTCAGGCCAGTCGAAGGCGGTGGCATCGGCGGCGTCCGCGCCTGGAGCAGCCGCCACGACCCAGTAGCCCGCCTCCTTCAGCTGCTCGATGGCGCGGGCGAGGTTGCGGGGCGCGGCCACGGGCGCGATCAGGCTGAGTCCTGCGCTCGCACGGTGCACACCCGGCGTCAGCGCGGCGCCGCGGCGCGGCGGCAACACCACGACCTCGGCGCCCGCGGCCACCGCCACGCGCAGCGCCGCGCCCGTATTCTGGGGGTCGGTGATGCCGTCGAGCAGGAGTGCGAGCGCGGGGCCGGCCCCCTTGCGGGGGAGCGGGGCGGCGGGCAACCGCCGCAGCCGCACGAGCACGCCCTGGTGCACGCCCCCACCCGTCAGCTCGGCAAGACGCGCGGCCTCGACCGCCTCCGCGGGAAGGCCCTGCGCAAGCGCCTGCGCGGCGAGCGCGGCCACGCGCCGGCTGGCGCCGCCTTCCACGTACAGGAGTCGCATCGCGAGGCCTTCCCGCAGCGCGATCGCGCAGGCGTGGACGCCGAACGCGAGGTCGTCGGGGGTGGCATTCGGCTTCGGTCTCAGGCGCGCCATCGTCCGTGCTCCACGGGGCTTCCGGCCCAGGATCGCCTCCCGCCTGTTCCCGAACGCAGGGGCGCCCCTGCGTTCGACCACACCTTGCCATCCGCATCGCATCGTGTCTTGCACGCGCGGTGGCTGCCCGCACGCCGCACATTGGTATCATCGACAAACAAGCCGTTCGCGCGCGACGCCGAGGAGCTCACCCCTTGACTACTCCCGGGTCCGGAACCTGAGCGGGTATCGATGCCGAGGCGAGCGATCCGCGTCCTGACGTTTCTGGCGGCGCTCGCGGCGCTTTTTACGGCCGCGAGCACCGGAGGCGCGCCCGCTCCCACCGCCGAACACTGGGTCGCCGTGCGCCTGCAGGGGGGCGTGGCCGCGAGCATGGCCGCCCCCCCATCGCTCGCAGCGCACGGCCACCGCCTGCTGCCCGTGCCTGAGGGCCTGGCGCCCGACGCATTCCGCACCGGGCTCGCAGGCCAGCCAGGCGTCGTGAGCGTCACACCCGAGGCAACCATCGAGGCTGCGGTCACGCCCAACGACCTCTTTTACCGGGGTGCACAGGGCCCCTACCTCGAACCGATCGGCGCGCCCGGCGGCTGGGACATCACCAACGATGCGGAGGCGATCGTCGTCGCCGTCATCGATACAGGCGTGGATCTGGAGCACGAAGACCTCATCCCCAACCTCTGGCAGAACCCGGACGACGCCGACGCCGACGGCATCGACAGCGACAACAACGGCTGCATTGACGACCGCTACGGCTGCCGCTTCATCAACCTCACGCCCAAGCGCATCAAGGGGTGCGGCTACACCTCGGGCACGCCGACCGGGGACGTGCAGGACGACCACGGCAACACCCGCAACCTGGGATCGCACGGCACGACCGTGGCGGGGATCATCGGCGCGCGCGGGAACAACCACGTGGGCATCACGGGCGTCGCCTGGAGAGTGCGCCTGATGACTCTGAAGGTGCTCGACTGCGGACCCGGCGGCGACAACCCGACAGGCGAGATGGCCAACGTCGCGCATGCGATCGACTACGCGCGGCGAATGGGCGCGTCCATCATCAACGTGAGCCTGGCCAGCCTGCCCGGCGACCCTACCGCCGACATCCCCATCCTGCGCACGGCGATCGAGGAGGCGCTGGCCGAGGGTGTCATCATCGTGGCCGCAGCGGGCAACCACGGCAGCGGCGGCGTGGGCTTCCCCGCCGCCTACGCGCAGTACGCGAACGTGATCGGCGTGGGCGCAAGCGACACCGCCAACGGCAACGGCTGGGCACCCTACAGCTCCTACGGCGGCGGCGTGGACCTGGCCGCCCCGGGAAACGCCCTCGTGAGCACGATTCGCTCCGACCTCGGTGTGTTCCCCGCCTACGGGGTGCTGCCCAACGGAACGAGCCACGCCACACCGTTCGTGACGGGCCTGTTCGCACTCCTGATGGCACGCAACCCCGCGCTTGCCATGGATGAGTACATCGCCATCGTCCAGGAGGCAGCCAGCCCCCCAACGCCAGCCCCCCACGAGAGCAACTGGGCGGGCGCGGGCATCATCGACATCAAGGCCGCGCTCGAACGCGTGCCCATGACCGTGAGCGGCATCGCGCTGCAGGACTGGATGCCCCCCCCCGAGGGAACGCCCGTGCGCGCCCACGTCGACGGAGTGGAGTGCGGCGCCGCCGAGACCTCCGGCGCGGACGCGCGCTACTCGCTGCGCATCGCCAGCGCGAGCGAGATCGAGGGCTGCGGCGCGCCCGGCCGCGAGATCACGCTCTCCGTCGGCGGACGGCCCGCGGAGTCCCTCCTCCTCTGGAGTACGCCGAACGAGAGCCTCGTCGTCGAGGACCTCGAGGCGAACGCCCTCATGCCGCCGCCGGGCGACACCGTCGTGCAGCAGCTGGGCGCAGGCTGGAGCCTGGCCGCACACCTGGGCCCGGACGCGCCCCTGCCGGAGGCCGCCGCGGCCCTCCCCGCAAGCTGGTCGCTGGTCACCGTCTGGGACGCCGCCGCGGGAGAGAACGGCGCAGTGCTGCACTACCACCGCAACGCCCCCGCCTATGCGCACACCCTCAGCGGGCTCGACCAGTACGACGCCTTCTGGGTCAACACCGAAGGCGGGAGCGTGTCCGCCCCCAACCCCGAGCCCCCCACGGGTCGCGAGGTGGCGCTGGTGGAGGGCTGGAACGTCTTCGTCTACACAGGCAGCGCGAGACCGGCGGCGGAAGCGCTCGCCGGCCTCGCCGGGAGCTACGACCAGGTGTTGCGCTACAACAACGCCGCACGCCTCTGGCACTCCTGGCTGCCGGACGCGCCGCCCCGGCTGAACGGCTTCGCCGCCATCTTCCCCTTCCAGGTCTACTGGATCCACATGACTGGCCCGGGCGTCCTCACGATGGAGTAGCGGCGACAGGCGCGGGTTCGGGCTGGCGGACCGCCGCCGCAAGCTCGCCCCATGCCCAACGCCCTCTGCGGCGCGCCCACGCGCGGCGGCGCGGCCTGCCGGTTCCCCGCCGACCGCTGCCCGCACAGCGCCCACGCGCGCCATCGCGAACGCGGCGGGGGCACGCCCGCCGTGCCATCGCCCGTGGACGCGCTCCGCGCACGCGACCTGCGTGCGCTCAGCTGGTGGCTCATCGAAGAGATCCTGGGCGGGCGCATCGCGCCGCCGGAAGCCTCAGCCGTGAACCGCATGATGCACACCCTGCTCCAGCTCGGCCCCAGCCCCGAGGCGGACGAGCGCGCACTCCAGGAGGTCGCCCTGCGGGGGCTGCTGATGCACGGCCTGCCGCCCCGCACGGAGGCGGAATGGCACCGCGCCGCCGAGCTCTTCGACGACGAGGCGCTCGCCGAGTTCCAGCGCTGGGAGTCCGCAGACGGGGAGGGGGCGGACGCGGGAACCGCCGAGCGCTGAGGCCCCGACGGGGGGCGGGCGCTGGCTACTGCGCATCCTCCGGCGTTTCGGCCTCGGGCATGGGCGCTTCCGGCTCGGGAGCGCCCAGCGGCTGCGGATCGCCGCCCTCGTCGAGGGTCACCGTTCCGCCTTCGCCGGGCCCGGGACTGGCATCGGGGTCCGGCTCGGGCGGGGTCAGCGGCCGCGGCTCGCCGCCCAGGTCGAGCCCCACCGTTCCCCCTTCGCCGGGCTCGGGAATGACCAGCTCCGGCGTCGCCAGCGGCTCCGGCGTCACTGACGGCCCCGGCGTCGCTGCTGGTTCGGAGGGCTCCGGTTCCGCCACGGCCACAGGCGGCGCGGCGCCGGTGACGGTACCGCCGCTCACAGCGGCGGCCACCTGATAGGCCCGGTCGATGGCGTCCTCGGCAGCGGGCGCGAGCTCCTCCTCGGTGTCGTGGAGCACGGCCACGGCCGTCTCGCTGAGCCCGCGCACCTTCGCCTGCTGCAGGGGATCAAAGGTTTCCTCCTCAGCGAGCTCCTGCAGATCGTCGAGCTCATCGGTGAAGTCGCTGATGTGGCCCTGGTTGAGGTTCCCGCGCGCGACGAGCGTCTGAATCTCGTCGATGCGCTCCTGCGCCTGGCGGATATGCACGTTGATGCGCTCGTCGCCGCGCGCGAAGCGCGACTGCGTCTGCTCGGTCGCGCGCTTGAAGGCGTAGCTCCACTCGCCCGGCACGGAGTCTCCGGCGGTGATGAAGCCGAAGCTGATGACGCCGAGCGATCCCGCCACCACCAGCACTGCCACGGAGGCGAGGGCGGCGCCCAGCTGGCCGAGGCGGGGGCGAGGGGCGGGACGGGGCGGGGGGCCTCCGATGAGCGGCTCGGATGCGGCGAGCACTTTCGCCTTAAGCGAGCCCTCGAAGTAGAAGCTCGCCGCCTCTTCCTCGTAGGCCTGCGTGAGTATCTGGCCGGTGGAAAGCAGCGGCTGCAGCCAGGTGCGGTCCTCTTCGGGGTAGAGCGCGAGTATGGCGGCGAGCTCCAGCCCGTCCTCATAGAGGGCGAGCGCCTCCGCGAAAATCCCGGCCCGCGGATCGGGCGCGCGGCGGAAGGGGCGAAGCAGCCGCATCAGTCCCTACGAACCGTCCTTCGCAGCCTGGCGACGGCCTTGTGCTGCAGCACTTTCACATTGTTCTCGGTTTTGCCCAGCGTGCTCGCCGTCTCGGCCACGGAGAGTCCGGCGCCGAAGCGCATGGCGATCACGTCGCGCTGCGCCGCTGGCAGCCTGGCGGAGGCGTCGCGCACCAGTTCCAGCGTAACCTCCTGCTCGTAGGCGGCCACGTGGTCCTGGCGCGCATCGGGGATCGTATCGGAGAGCGGCGCGGGCGCGCCACGGCGCTGCTGCCGCCGCGCATGCGAGACGACCTCGTTGCGGGCGATACGGAAGATCCAGGCACCGAAGGGCAGGCCTCGCCACTGGAACCGCTTCAGGTTGGCGACGACGCGCAGGAAGATCTCTTCCGTGACGTCTTCGGCGTCCTCCGTCGACCACACGCGCCCCGCCACGTAGCGGTAGACGCGGGGGAAGTAGAAGGAGTAGAGGTCGCCAAGGGCTTCCTGGTCGCCGGACCTGGCCCGCTCCACGACGAGGCGCTCGTCGAAGTCCGGAGCCAGCTCGCTCAGGGCCGTCGGTTCCACACGCGCTCCCAAGACGCCACCGCCACGCAGGGCGAGCATAGAGAGACCGGCCTGCCAAGCGCAACATATCCGTGATAACGCTCGCGGCGGCCAAAAGTTAAAGCGTTCCCCGCCTTCCCCCCGACCCGGGTCGTTGACTGCCTTCGGGAGCGCCCATAGCATTCCCGAAGCGACCCCACTGCAGGAGTGGCATGGCCAAGTTCATCTTCGTGACGGGCGGCGTGGTGAGTTCTGTCGGCAAGGGCATCACCACCGCCAGCATCGGACGGCTGCTGAAGTCCCGCGGTATCTCCGTCACCATCCAAAAGCTCGACCCCTACCTCAACGTCGACCCCGGCACCATGTCGCCCTACCAGCACGGTGAGGTGTTCGTGACAGCCGACGGCGCCGAGACCGACCTCGATCTCGGACACTACGAGCGTTTCCTCGATCAGGATCTCTCCGCCGCCTGCTCCGTCACGAGCGGACAGGTCTACCGCTCCGTGCTCGACCGCGAGCGCCGCGGCGACTACCTGGGCGGCACGATCCAGGCCGTGCCCCACCTCACCAACGAGATCAAGGCGCGCATCCACGCCGCCGCTACGGAGAGCAGCGCTGACGTGATCATCTGCGAGGTGGGCGGCACCGTCGGCGATATCGAGGGCCAGACCTTCATCGAGACGATGCGCCAGATCCGCCACGACGCGCCCCGCGATGCGTTCCTCAGCGTGCACGTCACCTTCCTCCCTTATATCGGCGCCACGGGCGAGCTGAAGACGAAGCCGACGCAGCACTCCGTGAGCGAGCTGCGCTCCATGGGCATCCAGCCAGACGCCATCATCGCCCGCAGCGACCATCCCGTGCCCGCCAGCATCTGCCGGAAGATCGCCGATTTCTGCGACGTGGACCCGCGCGCCGTCATCCCCCTGGAGACGGTCGACACCATCTACGCCGTCCCCCTCATCCTCGAGAACCACGGGCTCGGCGACTTCGCGCTCGAGCGGCTGGGGCTCAGGCCCACGGCCCACGACCTCCTTGGGTGGGAGGCGATGGTCGAGCGCCAGCGCCACCCCGCGCACGCCATCGAGATCGCCATCGCCGGCAAGTACGTCGAGCTGCAGGACGCCTACCTCTCCGTGAAGGAGGCGCTCGTGCACGCGGGCACTGGCCAGGACACCGAAATCAGCATCCGCTGGGTGCACGCTGAGGACCTGGAGACTCGCCCCGCCGCGGACCTGCTCGCAGGGGTGGATGGCATCATCGTGCCTGGTGGCTTTGGCGCACGCGGCTGGGAGGGGAAGATCGCTGCCGCCCGCTACGCGCGCGAGCAGGGCGTGCCCTACCTCGGCCTCTGCCTCGGCCTGCAGGCGATGGTCACCGAGTTCGCGCGCAACGTCTGCGGCTGGGAGGGCGCCAACTCCACCGAGTTCGACCCCGAATCGCCGTGGCCCGTCGTCAGCCTGCTCGAAGAGCAGGAGAGCGTCACGGCCAAAGGCGGCACCATGCGGCTGGGCTGGTACCCCTGCCGCCTGCGCGAGGGCAGCCGCGCTGCCGAGACCTACGACGCGGAGCTCGTGAACGAGCGCCACCGCCACCGCTGGGAGCTGAACAACCGCTACCGCGAGAGGCTGGAGGCGGCGGGCCTGGTCATCGCGGGAACCTCGCCCGATGGCGCGCTGGCCGAGATCGCGGAGGTGGCGGGCCACCCCTTCATGGCGGGCACGCAGTTCCACCCCGAGCTGCAGAGCCGCCCCAACCGCCCCAACCCCCTTTTCCGCGCGTTCGTAGCCGCTGCCCTCGCCACCCGCGCCCTCCCTGCCACACCCGCCGCCGCCCGCTAGCGTGGACGGCTGGCGCATCGCGCACACGCTTGCCCTCATCTGGCTGGGCGCGGGGCTCGGCGCCACCTGGCCCCTGATCGTACGCGCCTGGCTCGCACACGATGTGCAGTTCCAGATGTACGCCCTCTCGGAGGCGGCCCGCAATGAGACGCGCGTGCTGCTGCCCGGGGCGATGCTCTCCGGCGCGACCGGCTTCTTCTGGGGCGCCGCCGAGTACGACTTCCTGCGCGACGGCTGGCTGGCGGCGCTCACGGGGCTCTTCGTGCTCTTCTACCTCGTCTGCCTGCCGCTGTTGGGCTTCGGCCTGCGACGGGCACGCACGGCCGCACTCATCGCCGCCAAACGGGGCGAGGTCACCGACGAGCTGCGCGAGATCCTTGACGACCGCGTGCCCCTCGTCTTCGCCACAACGCTCGTCCTCAGCATCCCCCTCATGGCCTGGCTCGCCATCTTCAAGCCGTTCTAGCGTCGCCTGCGGGCCATCAGGCCGTGCGCGCGTCCCACTCGCGGAAAGGCTCGGGCAGCACCCGCAGGAGCGCATCCGGTGTCATGCCGTACATGTCGTAGGTAAGCTCCAGCTGGGGAAGCGCGCGGAGCAGGTGCCGCAGACCGCCCGGGCTGCGAGGATAGCCGGACTTCAGGCGCTCGCCATCCGTGTAGAGACGGATGAGGAGTGGCACCACGCCAGAGGAGTTGAAGACGCGAAAGTCCGAGAACGTCCGGTCAGCGAGGTCAGTGAAGCTCGTGATGTCTTCATCGAGCAGGAACGCCGCATCCTGACCGTGCTGCTCCTGGAGCCGCCACGACGAGCGCAGCCAGTGCCGGTAGCGACGCTGATAGGAGCGGCGGGCCTCGGTCGTGCTCTCATCGTCGGAGAACACGAAGGCTTCGCTGGCAGTGTCCCTTTTCCGTCCCGCCAGGGGGGCGGACATATCCGCGAAGTAGTACATGCCCAGCCACGACCAGACGCCCGCATTGTCAGTCACGAGGTGGCGCACCGGCGCCAGCAGGGGCGCAAGGTACTCGCCCGCATCGCGCCGCGTACGAAACACACGCGGCTCAACCTTGATGCTGGCGCTCTCGTCTGGATCGAAAGGCTGGCTGTAGCGCTTGCCGTAGAGCAGCTCGTGCGGGGGCGTGCGACCCGCCTCGGGGTGTTCGCGCAGCTCCGCGAGGAACTCGCGTGCCTTCTCGATGCCCGCGGAGGTAAGACGCCGCAGCGGCGTTCCGCGCGAGGGCGGCAGCGGTCGGGGTGGCGGCGCTTCAGAGGGCTGGTGGCTCACTTCCACAGGCGGGCTCGCGGAGGCTTTCCGCGCCCGCTGTTCCTCCTGCGACCGCTCTCGCTCCGCCCGCTGCGCACGGGAGAGGTTAAGGCGCTCCGCCCGGGCTGCGTCGCCCTCCTCGGGCCCGTAGTACCAGTCATCCAGCCCGTTCCCGAGCGATTCGCCGAACCTCCTCACACCTGCCGGCGCGGCATCCATGTCTCCATCCTCGGCGGCGCGATCGCGCAGCTCGCGCGCGATCTGATCGGTCTCCACAGAGAACACCGCCCCCTCCATGGGGGAGGTGCGCGGTTCCGCGCGAAGGCGATCGCGCCGGGAGGGCGGGGTGGTTTCCGCCGCGGGCGGCGCTTCCTGCAGGCCCGCGCGCTCCAGGTTCGCGATCACTTCATCGATCCACCCGGTCAGGGTCGCCCGCCGAACCTTGTAGCCGGGCACGGGCCGAACAGCGACGAACGCCTTCCAGGCTGGCGATCGCGGCGACAGGTAGTCGCGAAGCTTGACCAGCGCCAGCGTGCCGGGGCGCACAAGCGCCTCGCGAACCTCGCGCAGCTTGTCCAGCGCGGCGGCATTGCCGTCGCTCACGCGCGGCCTCCGCTCAGCGCCGCCTTATACGTGCCCGCCGCGTCCAGGGGCTTCTTCGCGAACGCGCCCACGACTGCATCGATCCACTCGCGCGCTTGCTCGATATCGGCGGTATCCACCGGCCCGTGCGCAAGCGACGGGGGCTCCACGTCGGGAAGGTACGCCTTCGCGAGCCTGAACCAGACCGCCCACAGCCCCTCGTCATCGTCCGCGTCCGCCCGGTCGATCAGGATCATCTGCAGGAGGATCACGCGCATCACTGCGGGCATGACGAGCGCGCGGAAGGCGGGATCATGGCGCACGGTCTCGCTGATGCCCGGCACGCTGCTGTTGACCAGCAGCACGGGATAGCCGCCCTCGCCGTCGAACTCGACGCGCCAGACCTCATCGCCCAGCTTGTCGCTCTCCTCCAGGTGCAGGAGCGATCCCAGAGGCAGTACCGGCTTGATGTTCGGCGCGTGGCCGAGCAGCTTTCCCGTGCCGTCGGCGGCCACCACCAACACGCGGAACCGCGCCGTCCCGGGAACGTCTGTCATGCGTCGCGCTTTGTCGGAGGGCGGCGTGAGCACCCCGACCGTGCCGTAGTCCCAGCGCTGGACCGCGTTACTGCGCGACGCCTCCACGCGCACGAGCGCGTCCGCAGGGAAGCCGTAGTCCGCCAGCCTCAGTTCGAGATCGAAGATCGACGCGTCGGAGCCCTCAGTCGCACGCAGGCTGAGATCGAAATGCTTCCGCAGGATGCGCTCGCGCCCTGTGCGGTTGATACGGCGGATCACGCGGCCTCAACCTCGGGTTCGCCCGTCTCCGCCGCCGTCTCCCTGATCCCCCGCAATTCCACCTTCATGTCCCGGGCGTCGAAGCCGGACACGGTGAGGCGGAACTCCTCGTCGAGCACCTCGAAGCGAAGGGCGTTGTGGGCAACGATCTCCAGCTCGCACCCCTCCTGTACGGTGTGCAGCCCGCCGTCACGCAGCGAGAAATCGGGCGCGCCCTGATCAACGCCCCTGTCGAAAACGCCGAAGGGATCTCCGCGGACGGTGTCGTAGGCGAAGCGCATCTCCCACGCCGTGCCCGTGAGCGTCCTGGCCTCATCGCGGGCAGCGGGCGGCTTCACCACGAGCGCGCCCGCAGGTGAGTCGATCTGCAGAACGTTCTGAGGCGAACGCGGTGGCAGGTCTACGGTTGGACCCCCGCCGCCGCCGGTAGTGCTGCGTCCCCGTCCGATCTGCGAGGGATCGCCGGGGAAGAGGTCGGCGAGGGCGTCCATCTGCCGTTCGCCGGGGCGCTCCACAAGCCACTTGAGCAGGCCCGCGGCGGCGTGGCGAACATCCTGGACCCGCTTCTGGCCCCCTATCCAGTTTGCCTTGAGCCGCTGCGCATTCGCATCCCAGGAGACGTGCGCCGGCCCTTCGGCGTCGCGGAGCATGTGCCCCAGAGCGGAGTTGTCATCCACGAGCACGAGGGCGCGCGCCTTCCGGCGCTTGATGTGATCCATCTTCGCGATGCGCAGGTGGCCCCTCACGAAGTAGTCGTGGCCGTTCTCGATATCGTCGGCGCGTTCGAGACAGACGCGGAACTCGCTCGGAACAGACGCCTCGCCTTTCCGCCGAACGTCCCCCGTCAGGCAGAAGGCGAGCCGCTCGCCGTCTTCGTAGCGGCGGCGCAGATCATCCAGGTCTTCCTGCTTCACCTCGGCAGCGAGCTTCTGCACCGGAAGATCGCTGTACTCGCTGCCGTCGCGGGCGATAGCCCAGCGCGCGAGCTCGATGGCGCCGCGCAGCGATTGCGACGACTCGTCGTCCCGATCCGACTCCGCGATGTTCGCAACCTCGGCGGTGATCGTCCCGGCGTCGATCGTCCGCCTGTCCTCATCAGGGTGGTCGATCTCGACCACGAGGTCGCCGCGCACGATGGGGAGGAACCACTGCGTGATCACCGCGCGCGCGATCGCCCGGGGCTCCAGCTCGGGTTTCGGGTAGGGCACGATGACCGAGAGACCAGGGGAGGGACCAGTATCATCCAACCGGGAGAGCCGGAAGTCCTGCAGCGCCTCCAGAATGAAGTTGTCGTCGCTGCGGGCTTCCACGGGGTGCGGGAACCAGCGCGCATCGGGCTCCCCGGAGGCGGCGGCAAAGAAACCGTAGTGGTGGTATTTGTCGTATTTGTCCTTGCCGATGTGGTGCGTTTCGAGGAGCGCCATGCCCATCAGCAGCCAATTGTCCTCCCCATGGCGCTGCGTCATCCCCAGGTAGGCGTTGATGATCGAGGCGTCGGGGAAGACCCACTTGCCGAGGCCCCACGATCCGGCGTCATTCTCGCCTTTGGGTGAGATGCCGGTGCTGCGGAAGAAGCCCCAGAAGTGGTTGCCCGGTTCGTGCTCGGAGTTGGCGGTAATTTCGCCGGTGAGGCCGGTTGTGCCGAAGTCCTCGACGACGAGGTACGTCATCGGCTTCCGGAAGCAGGAGAGCGCATCGGCCTCATCGTCGCCGGCCGCATCCATGCCGGTAGCGGACATGCCACCGGCGTCGACGACCGCCTCGACGTGTTGCCTGAGCCCGTCGAGGTAGCGCCCGGTTTTCTCCTGCGGCAGCCCGCCGCCATCGCCGCTGAAGGCGAAGCGCACGCGCACGGGCGCATCGCCGCGGCGGGCATCGAGCGAGTTCTGGATGGCCTCGCGCACGAGCCGCCCGGGCAGATCGGCGGTCGCGCTGAAGAACTCGCCCTGTACCGGATCCTGATTGATCTCAGCGGGCGTCATGCGCGTAAATCGCCAGCAGGGCTGTTCCCGTTCCAATGCCGCCCCTCCCGGCAGCGCTGGATTCTCCGGGGCTGGCCCGGAGGGTGTCAACCGTTATGACAGCCAGGCGCCGGCCACTCCCTCCAGCACGGCAATGGGGTTGCCCGAGAGCTCGAGTATCTGGCTGAGCTGGCTGAAGGCGCGGTTCAGCTCACGGTTGGGCTCGGCCAGCGCCACGAGATCGCTCGACCCCCAGGGCTGCTTCGGCTCGCTCACGTTGGGGAACGGCGATGTCCTGCGACCGGCCACTCCCTCCAGCACGGCACGAGAGCTCGAGTAGAGCTGGCTGAGGCGCGGTGAAGCCGTAGGGGTTCGGCGCGCGCCGCTCCAGTTCGGTCCCCCGCCACAGCTCAAACGTCGCCGCCGTCCAGTACTCCGTCACGAGCCCCTCCACAGCCACGGGCGAGACGCCCGCCGTGGCTGTGGGCGCGCCCCCCGCCGCGTACTGCGAGGCGAGCGCTTCGATGCGGGAGGCATCGTCGAGGCGTCGCCAGACGTAGACGCCCTGAACGTCGGGCGCGGAGACGCGCACGCACCCCTCCTCCACATCCCAGGTGACCTTCCAGGCGGCGTCGCCGAGCACGGCGCAGTCGAGCTCCGTCTCGAAATCGAGCCGCGCCAGCCCGTTCGCTTCCTCGACGGCGCGCCAGGCCCGTTCCGCCACCCGCGCACGCTCCCCGGCGGCGCGATCGAGGGGGTCGCGCGGGCGTACCTGCAGGGCGCGTCCCTCGAACAGGTAGCTCGTGATCTTGTCGACGAACGCCTTCGCGTAGTTGAGCACGAGGCGGCGTTCGCCGCGGCGGGGGCGTCCCTGCCACTGCTCGCCCTCGTAGAAGGCGAGCTGCTCGCGGTAGCGGCGCAGACGGTCCTGGTCGAGCGCACGCAGCTGGAGGGGAAGAGCGGCAGGCGAGCGTTGCGTTGCGGGCACGGGGCGACCTCCGGGGGCGAGAGTTCCGGAACCGTGGCCATCGCGCACCCGAGCTCAAAGCCGCCGGTGGCAGCGCGGACCGCCTTGCCGCCACCCGCCGCCGCTCGCTACAGTGCGCCCGTGGCCACCCTCACCCCACCCGAAACAGTCGAGCAGCCCGTCCCCACCACCGAGGAGCAGCTCGAGCCCCCCTGCCACCTCATCCTGCTCGACGACGACAGCCACACCTACCAGTACGTGATCCGCATGCTCGGCGAGATCTTCGGCTACTCGCGCGAGAAGGGCTACGGCATCGCCTGCATGGTCGACAGCGAGGGGCGCGCGATCGTGATGACGGGGGCGAAGGACGAGTGCCTGCTCAAGCAGGAGCGGATCCACTCCTACGGTCCCGACCCGCTGATGGAGCGCAGCCAGGGCAGCATGTCCGCCGTCATCGAAGACGCCGCCTGAGGGGCGGAAGCCCACCCGCGCCGCGGTGAGCCTCCACGGATGCTCCCTATACTGAAGCCCATGCAGGCCGTCCTCGTCGTCAGCAGCCAGCCCGACCTGCTCGCGCTCGCGCCCGAGCTGGAGGCGGCAGGGCTCACGGCCACGGTCGTCGATCCCGCCGGGCTGGACGCGATCGAGCGCAGCCCCGCGGGCATGCTCCTGCTCGACCTGCGCGACCTCTCCAACGCCGCGCTCGACCGTCTGGCGGCAGCCTCCAGCAAGCACGAGCTCATTACCCTGCACGTTTGCGGGGCGGACGGGATCGAGCGCATCCCCTTCAATTCGCCCGCCGACGACTTCCTCGTGCTGCCTGCCGCGCCGGGCGAGCTCCGCCGCCGCGTGGAGCGCGCCTTCTACCGTCGCCACGGCATCGACAACGAGAACTTCGTGCGCTGCGGCGCACTCACCATCGACCTCCTGAACTACCGCGTGAGCGTGTCCGGCGAGGGCGTCACGCTCACATTCAAGGAGTATGACCTGATCCGCTACCTGGCCATGAACGCGGGGCGCGTCTCCACGCGCGAGCAGCTGCTGAACCGCGTCTGGGGCTACGACTACTTCGGCGGCGCCCGCACCGTCGACGTCCACATCCGCCGCATCCGCTCGAAGATCGAGATTCACGGCCATACCTTCATCGAGACCGTGCGCAACGTGGGCTACCGGCTCGTCCCCTCCGGCTGAGCGCCTGCCGCGCAGGGTGACAGAGCCGCCTTCGCGCTCGCCACGGGCCGCGTCACCGTCGCGCCCATGACGGCCCTCCCCAACATCCGCAGCCTCGTCCGCAACGACCTGCGCGACCTCGACGCGAGCGACGCCCGCTGGAGCGACGCCGAGCTCGACCGCCACATCGCGCGGGCTCTCGCCGACCTGAGCCGCGCCGCACCGCGGGAAGCGAGCGCAATCCTCCCCACCACCGCAGGCAGCCGCGAGCTGGCGGTGAGCGACCTCCCCGGCTTCGTTGCGCTCGAAGCAGTGGAGCTGCCCGTCGACGCCTCTCCCCGCCGCTACGCGCCCTTCTCCGTGTGGGCAGGGACGATCACGCTGGACCTGCCGTCGCCGCCGCGGGGCGAGCGCGTGCGGCTCTCCTACCTCGCCACCCATACGCTCGACGGGCAGGGCTCCACCCTCCCGGTGGAGCTGGAGGAAGCGCTCGCCGGCGGCGCCGCCGCCTACGCGGCCATCGCCTACGCCGCCTTCGCCATCGACCGGCTGAACGTGGGCGAGGCCGTGGCGGAGCGCTACCGCGCCTGGGGCGAGGGCCGCCTGCGAGCCTTCCACGCGCTGCTCCGCGAGCAGGGCCGCGCACGGCGGCTGCGCCGGCGGCGGCTGTTCGTCCCCGGCTGAGCCACCCCGCCCCGGCGGGCGGCCCTTCGGCCGCAGGGGGTGGTAGGCTCCCCGCGTGAGCGACGAACCGCACGCCCGCGGCAGCCGCGAGCCCGAACCGCCCGAGCGCGCCGCGCCCTCCGTGCTCGCCTACCGCGGGTCGATCGCGGCGCTCGTGCTCGGCTCGTTCCTGGCGCTCTTCCTCGTGCTGCGCCCGCCGGCGGACGAGAGCCGCGCCGGGCCTGTTCTCCTCGCGCCCACCGCAACCCCGACCGCCGCCGCCACACCCGAGGCCACACCCGCGCCGCCGGCCGCCACGGCCCCCCCCACTACGCCCACGCCGCCGGCCGCCACGGAGACCCCCACCACACCCACACCGCCACCCATGCCTTCACCCATCGAGTACACGGTCGTGAGCGGCGATACGCTCAGCGACATCGTCGACAGCTTCGGCGTCACGCTCGAAGCCATCCTCGCGCTGAACCCCGGCCTCGACCCCGACGCCATCGGCATCGGCCAGATCATCCTGGTGCCACGCCCGTGAGCGAGCAGCGCTTCCAGGACGAACGCCGCGAGAAGATCGCGCAGGCGCGCCGGGGGCTCTGGCGTGCAGCGGTGGTCTGGACGCCGCTCGTCCTCGCCGCGGCCGTGGGCGGTATCTACTTCGTCGCTGTCCAGACAGTGGGCGGGGGCGGGCAGGGCTGGTTCCTCCCCGTGATCCTGCTGGTGCTCGCCACCCTCTTCGGCTTCCAGAGCGGCCAGGCCATCCGCGACTTGCGCGGCGGCACGCACACCGTCGCCGGCCTCATCACGCGCCACTGGTCGCGCATCGACATGCTCGTGACACGCAGCCACTACCTGCGCATCGACCGCCGCCATATCTTCCGCATCGACAAGCTGCAGCACCAGCTGGTGAAGCAAGGCGACTACGTCGAGATCGAGTACTACCCCGCCTCGATGATCGCAGCGCGCATCGAACGGAAGCAGGCGCCGGAAGCAGACGCCCCACCTCCGCCGGAGATCCCCACCCCCGACCCGCTGCTCATTGAGCGCGATTAGGGGCCCCTCCGTGCCGGCCGGAACCCCCGACGGCTACCGCACTATCCACGACCTCGCCGGCGACGAACGTCCGCGCGAGCGGCTGCTGCGCCACGGCCCCCACGTGCTGAGCGACGCCGAACTGATCGCCGTCATCGCGGGCTCGGGCACGCGCGGCGAGAACGTCATCGACCTCGCCCGCGGCCTGCTGGATGCGCTCGGCGGCCTGCGCGGCCTCATGCGCGCCGATCCGAAGGCGCTGCAGCGTGCACGCGGCCTGGGACCGGCCAAGGCCGCGCAGCTGGCCGCCGCCATCGAGCTGGGGCGCCGCCTGCCCCTGAGCGAGGCCGACGGCCGCCCCCACCTCAGCACTCCGGAGGCCGTCTTCAACCTCCTGCGCGCGCGCCTGCACGGGCGTTCGCGCGAGGAGCTCCAGGTGCTCTCCATCGATTCGGGCTTACGCCTCCTGGGGACGCCCGCCGTGGTGTCGGGCAACGTCCACGCAGTCAGCTTCCGCGTCGCCGAGGTGTTCCGCGAGCCCATCGTGCTCGACGCGAGCTCCTTCATCCTCGCCCACAACCACCCCTCCGGGCGCGCCACCCCCAGCCACCACGATATCGACGTCACGCGAGACATCGCCGCCACCGGTGAAACCCTCGGCATCGAACTGTTCGACCACATCGTGATCGCCGGGGAGAGATTCGTCAGCATGAAGCGCGAGAGGCTGCTTGACCGCTGAGCGAAGGCGCGGGCGGGCGGGCCTGATCGCGGCAGCGCTCGCCATTGTCCTCGCTGCCGCCTTCAACCCCGGGACGGACGAGACGGAAACCGCCACGGCCATGCCCGCCATAGCCACTCCCCCACCCACCACCACAGCCATGCCCGCGCCCACCGCCACAGCCGCACCCACCGCTGCCGCCACTCCCCCAGCCCGCGTGCTGCTCGCAGCCGTTGGCGACGTGATGCTGGCGCGGAGCGTCGGCACGCGGCTGGATGCGCAGGGCGCGGGCGTGGCCTTCGCCGCGGTCAGCGACATCCTCGCGGGCGCGGACATCGCCGTTGCGAACCTGGAGAGCGCGATCGGCATCAGCGGCTCGCCCGTATCCAAGGGCTACACCTTCCGCGCTCCACCGATCGCGGCAGAGGCGCTCTCCCTGGCGGGCGTCGACCTCGTCTCGCTCGCCAACAACCACGCCCTCGACTATGGACCCGACGCGCTCGCGGAGACGCAGGCGCTGCTCGCCGAACACGGCGTGTTGCACATGGGCGCCGGTCCCAACCGGACGGCGGCGCACGCCCTCGTCACGATCATGCGCGGCGGGCTCACGATCGCATTCCTCGGCTACGTTACCGTGCCGGTCGAGAGCGGTGGCTTCGACCCACGCGTCTGGGCGGCGACCGGAGACGCACCCGGGGTGGCCTGGCTCGACATCCCCACGATGACGGAGGAGATCAAGGCTGCCGCCCGCGACGCTGGCCTGGTGGTGGTGATGCTCCACTTCGGCCTGGAGTGGCAGCCGGAGCCCAGTCCCACGCAGCGTGAGCAGGCGCGCGCCGCGATCGACGCGGGCGCATCGCTCGTGATCGGCTCGCACCCGCATGTCCTGCAGGAGGTAGAGGCGTACGGCGGCGGGCTCATCGCCTACAGCCTCGGCAACTTCGTGTTCGACGGCTTCTGGCCGCCCGCGAACGACTCCGCCATCCTCCTCGTCGAATTCACCGCGGCGGGCGTGGAGAGCCACAAACTGGTCCCCATCCGCATCGTCGACGGCCTCCCCACCCTCACCGCTCCCGCCACCGGCGGCCCCTGAGCTTCCCGTATCGTGCGCACCATGCGCTACCGGCTGGCCGTCTTCGATATCGACGGCACCCTTGTCGGATCGAGCAGGAAGCTCTCGCCGGCGACCATCGCGGCGGTTCGCGGCCTCGCCGCGAAGGGCGTGCTGATTGCCGCTGCGACCGCGCGTCCCTACGAGGTCGCCATCCCCACGCTCGCGCCCGTGGCCTCCAGCCTGAGCGCCCTGATCGCCGCCGCAGGTGCCGACATCCGGCGCGGTGACGGCGAGCCCATCGCCCGGACCGTCCTCCCGCACGAGTCGGCGCGCGCCCTCGCCGCGCTCTGCGACCAGCAGGACTGGCCCGTCACCGCGGGGACGGCGGAGGGCGCGTTCCGGCGGCTCTCGCGGGGCGAGCGCGCGAAGCCCGGCAGCCGCGCGGCAGCCGTCGCCAGCCTCGCCGCGATTCCCCTCGACCGGGCGTTCATAATCGCGCCGTTCGCGGGCGCGAGCCACCCCGCCTTCGGCGCGCTGGAGGCGCTCGTGCACGACGGCGGCCTGCGCGGCGAGCGCGCCCTCTCCAGCACCGGACGTGAACTCCTCGCCGTCACGAACGCCGCCGCCGGCAAGGGACCGGCGCTCCGCCGCCTCTGCGACGCCATCGGGGTCGCGCCCGCGCAGACGGCCGCCTTCGGCGACACGGAGGTGGACCTGCGGATGCTTGATCTCGCCGGCCTCGGCGTCGCCATGGGCGACGCCCCTGCAGCCGTCAAGGCCGTGGCCGGCATCGTCACCGGCACTGCCGACGAAGACGGCGCCGCCGCCGCCATCCACCGCATCTGGGGCCCGCTCTGAGCCCCCTCACGCCCCCCTCACGCCCCCCCCCACGCGCCACTCCCCGCTCGCGCCGCCGCGCTTCTCCAACAGGCGCACGCCCTCGATGCGCATGCCTCGGTCCACGGCCTTGCACATGTCGTAGACGGTCAGGGCAGCCACGCTGACCGCCGTCAGCGCCTCCATCTCGACGCCCGTGCGCGCCGTCGTGCGCACGGTCGCCTCGATGCGCAGGCGCGCCTCGCCCGCGGGCACGAGCGCGACGGCCACGGCGGAGATGGGCAGGGGGTGACACATGGGCACAAGATCGCTCGTGCGCTTCGCCGCCTGGATGCCCGCCACGCGCGCCACGGCCAGCACGTCACCCTTGGGCAGACCTCCCTGCTGGATGAGCGCGAGCGTTTCGGCGCGCATGGCGACGAATCCCTCCGCCACCGCCTCGCGCGCCGTGACCGCCTTGCCGGAGACGTCGACCATGCGCGCAGCACCGTGCTCGTCGAGGTGGGAGAGCCCCTGCCCGCCGGTCTCAGGCGCCATGGTGACGCCGCCACATAAACGTCTCCCAGGCGAAGACCGTGCCGTAGGCGAGCAGGCCGCCCGCGATCCCGCCCGCCACGCCGAGCTGGGGCGCGAGCCACATGTCGGCAGCGATGATGCCTGCTCCCCCACCCGCCAGCGCGGCGAAAAAGGCCGCGCGCCGCCGCTCGGCAGCGAAACGCGCACGCAGGCTCCGCTCCCCTTGCATGGGGGCAGTATAGGCGGGCCGCCACCGCTGCCCACATGACCTGAGCGGAAACGCGCGCCTCCCCGCATAATCCCCCCCATGCCACACGACAACCCCCTCGACGCGCTCACCTGCCGCCACGTACTGCCCCACACCGCGGCGCTCTCGCCCGCGGGGCGCCTGAGCGTGGGCGGCTGCGACCTGCGCGAGCTCATCGAGGCATACGGTTCACCCCTCTACGTGTTCGACGAGGCGGACTTCCGCGAGACCGCGCGCGAGTACCGCCGCGAGTTCGAGTCGCGCTGGCCTGAGGTCTCCGTGCTCTACGCGGCCAAGGCCTGGCTCAGTCTGCCCCTTGCTGCGATCGTCGCCGGGGAGGGGCTGGGCATGGACGTCGTCAGCGGCGGCGAGCTGGCGATCGCGCGGGCAGCGGGTTTCCCCGGCGAGCGCCTCTACTTCCACGGCAACAACAAGAGCGCCGCGGAGCTGGAGGCCGCCGTGAGCGGCATCCCCGTCGGGCGCGTCGTCGTCGACAACTTCCATGAGCTGGGCGAACTCGACCGCATCGCGGGCGAACGGGGCACGCGCCAGCCCGTACTTCTGCGCATCTCCCCCAACGTGGACCCGCACACACACGCGAAGACGACGACAGGGGTGCTCGACTCGAAGTTCGGCTTCGCCATCGCCACCGGTGACGCCGAGCGCGCCGTGGCGCTGGCGCTGGCCGCCCCCAACCTCAACCTGTGCGGCCTTCATGTCCACCTCGGCTCGCCCATCTTCGAGGTCGAGCCGTACGAGCAGGCGTGCGAGGTGATCTGCGCCTTCGCCGCGCAGATGGGCGATACCCACGGCTTCGCCTTCCGCGAGTTCAGTCCCGGCGGCGGCTTCGCCCTCGCCTACACGCGCGACCAGCGTGCGCCCGCGATCGCCGAGTACGCCGAACGGCTCGCGCGCGCCCTCGAACGCGCCCTCGCCGAGCAGCAGCTGGCGACCCCCTCGCTCCATATCGAGCCCGGACGATCGCTCATCGGCCGCGCCATGGTCGCCATCTACACGGTAGGCGCGCGCAAGGAAATCGCGGACGTGCGTACCTACGTCTCCGTCGATGGCGGCATGGCCGACAACATCCGGCCCGCCATGTACGGCTCGCGCTACGAGGCCGTGCCCGTCGACCGGCCTCTCGCTGCGGCGGAGGAGACGGTCACGCTCGCGGGCAAGTACTGCGAAAGCGGCGACCTCCTCGTACGCGACGCCGCGCTGCCGCGGCTGGAGGCGGGCGAGCTCGTGGCCCTGCCCGCGAGCGGCGGCTACAACCTCGCCATGGCGAGCAACTACAACATGGCGCTGCGCCCGCCCGTGGTGGCCGTGCGCGAGGGTGAGGCGCGTCTCCTCCAGCGCCGCGAGACGGTCGAGGATCTGATCGCCCGCGACGTGCGCTGACGCTTTGCGAGCGCTAGGGCGCCGGGCCGAAGCGCTCCACCAACGCCTGCCGCCGCCAGGCGAAGATCGCACGCACGCGCGGACGTACCGCCAGCCGTGCGATCACATCGCCGGCGGGGCCGAAGGGGAGCGCGTAGTGGACCGTGTCGCGTACCTCCGTGCCGCCCTCCAGCACGCGGAAATCGTGCTCGTGATGCCAGAGGCTGTAGGGACCGGCACGCTGGTCGTCGACAAAGCGCTCTCCCTCCGCCACATGCGTAATCTCCGTCGCCCAGGGGAGTGCCAGCCCGGGGAAGGGCCGCACCGTATAGGTGATCATGAGCCCGGAATACATGCGCTCTGGCGGGTCGGAGGTCAGCTCCAGGCCAAGCCAGGGCGGCGTGATCAGCGGGAGGTTGCGCGGGTTCGAGAAGAACGCCCACGCCTCATCCAGCGCCA
The DNA here is from genome assembly GCA_963422605.2 of Tepidiformaceae bacterium. Taxonomy (GTDB): domain Bacteria; phylum Chloroflexota; class Dehalococcoidia; order Tepidiformales; family Tepidiformaceae; genus UBA2991. The sequence goes on along the minus strand of CAXXUF010000002.1, from coordinate 1,024,353 downwards.
CCGGCACGACCTGGTGCACCCGCAGCCGATAGATCGCCATCGCCGCCTCCCTGCTCAGCCGCGCAGCAGATAGCGCAGCGCCCCCTCGATTTCGGGCTGGGCGAACTCGAACCCTTCCGCGGCGAGCCGCTCGGGGACGGCACGCTGGCTCGCGAAGAGGAGCTCGTCCGCGGCCTCGCCCATCGCGACGCGCATCGCCAGACGCGGAACCACCAGGAACGCCGGACGGCGCAGCACACGCGCGAGCGCCTTCGTAACGTCACCGTTCGTGGCCGCGACCGGCGCGACCACGTTCACGGGGCCCGCCGTCTCGTTCCCCAACAGGTGAAGGAGCGCGGCCACGAGGTCGTCGAGCACCACCCACGGCATCCACTGCCGCCCGCTGCCGAGCCTGCCGCCCGCGCCGAAGCGGAAGGGCAGCATGAGCCGCCGGAAGGCGGGCGCCTCCGCCGCGAAGACGACGCCGAAGCGCGCCATCGCCGTGGCGATGCCCGCCGCGTTCGCCTTCACCGCCTCTGCCTCCCAATCCGCCACCAGCTCTGCGAGGAAGCCCTCACCCTTCGCCGAGTCCTCCGTGAGCGGCTCGCTACCACGAGCGCCGTAGTAGCCCACTGCCGAGGCGACGACGAGGCGCCGGGGTTTCGGGTCGAGCGATGCCAGATGCTCGACCAGCAGGCGCGTGCTCTCGATGCGGCTGGCACGCAGCACGGCCTTGCGCCGGGGCGTCCAGCGCCCCTCGCCGATGGAAGCGCCACTCAGGTGAACGACGGCCTCGCAGCCCGTGAAGGCGCCCTCGCGCACCCAGCCCCCGGCGGGGGCCCAGTCCGCGCCGTCCGCCTGCGCCAGCCCACGCGCGATGCGTACGACCTCGTCGCCCCGCGCTTCGAGGCTGCGCGTGAGCGACCGACCGATCAGTCCCGTGCTTCCCGTGATCGCGACCCGCATGGAGACACCTCCGCCTGCTGCCGCTCCTGGTCCCTGCCACCTTACTCCCTGCCACCACCGCCCGACGTATGCGCGCGCACACCAGACAGGCCCAGCCACTCCGTCCCGGGAACCCCGCACCGCCAGGCGGGCTGACCGCCAGCGCTCAGCCTTCCACCTTCAGCAGCTTGGCCGCCACCGCTTCGAGCTCCTCGGCGCTGTAGGTCTCGATGGCGATGCGCGCGCCGCCGCCCGGCTGCGGCGCGACGGTGACGCGCGTGCCGAGAGCGCGGCGCAGGCTCCTCTCCATCTCGCGCAGGGGGATGGTGCGGGGCTCGACGGCGGGGGCGGGGGCTCCCTCGGGGCGGGCCGCCAACGCGCGGCGTACAGCCGTTTCCGTCTCGCGCACACTCAGGTGGCGGCGCACGACCTCGCGCCAGAGCTCGCCGCGGGCCGCGCCCTCCGGCAGGCCCAGCAGCGCGCGCGCGTGCCCCTCGCGGATTTCGCCCACCACGAGGCTGCGGCGGATCTCCGCCTCCAGCTGCAACAGGCGGGTGGCGTTCGCCACCGCCGTACGGCTGCGCCCCACGCGCTGCGCCACCTCCTCCTGCGTGAGCGCGTACTCGTCGAGGAGGCGGCGGTAGGCCATCGCCTCCTCGATCGGGTTGAGGTCGGCACGCTGGATGTTCTCCACCAGCGCCAGCTCGAGCAGCTCCGACCCGACCGCCTCGCGCACGACGACGGGCACCGTGCGCAGGTCGGCTAGGCGCGCCGCCTGGAGCCGCCGTTCGCCCGCGATCAGGCAGTAGCCACCCGCCTCCTCGATACTTACCACGAGCGGCTGGATCACCCCGTGCTCGCGGATCGAGCCGGCCAGCTCGCGCAGCTGCTCGGGCGGGAAGTTCGTGCGCGGCTGCTCGGGGTTGGGCGCGATCAGATCGATGTCGATCTCCCGGGGCGCTTGCACGGCTGCCCCCTCCGCGCCCGAGCCCGCTACCCCCGCACCGGGCAGGAGGGCGCCGAGCCCCCGTCCGAGTCCTCGTCGCGCCTGCGTCATACGTTCAGGCCCACGCGCGCTGTCATCTCGTCCGCCAGCCGGCGGTAGGCGGCGGCGGCGCGGCTCTCCGGGCTGTAGCGGAAGATCGACTGCCCGTGGCTCGGCGCCTCGGCGAGGCTGACAGCGCGCGGGATCACGGCGGCGAAGGCCTGCTCGGGGAAATGGCGGACCACATCGGCGGCGACCTCCCGCGCCAGCCGCGTGCGCTGGTCCAGCATCGTCAGCGCCAGGCCGAGAATGCGCAGTTCGGGATTGAGGCTGGCGCGCACGAGATCGAGCGTGCCCATCAGGTGGGTGAGCCCCTCCAGCGGGAGGTATTCGCACTGCACGGGGATGACCACGCTCGTCGCCGCTGTGAGCGCGTTCACCGTAAGGATTCCGAGCGAAGGGGGGCAGTCGATGAGGATCCAGTCGTAGCCGCCGGCAAGCGGCCGGCACACACCTTTCAGACGCTGCTCGCGCGCGATCGCCGGCGCCAGCTCCACCTCCGCCCCTGCAAGCTCCGCCGTAGCGGGCAGCAGGTCGAACCCCTCCTCCCCGAGCCGCACCACGCACGCGTGCGGCTCGGCTTCCCCCATCAGCGCGTCGTAGATCGAGGGGCCGGCCACAGCCCGCAGACCTGCAGCGCTCGTGGCGTTCGCCTGCGGGTCGAGGTCGATAAGGAGCACGCGCTCGCGTGCTCGCGCCAGTGCCGCGGCCAGCGAGACGGCGGTCGTGGTCTTGCCCACGCCTCCCTTCTGGTTGACGAACGCGATCGTTTCGCGCGTCACCGCGCAGCCCCCCAAGGCAGGCGCACCATCCCCGCGCGGGCGGGCCGGCAGCCCGCAGAGCCATCCCTGACGGTCGCGATGCGCGGCGCGAGAGGCTCGCTCGCCATCACTCCTCCTGCAGGCTGATCACCACTTTGCGGCTCTCGCCCTCGCCGGTGCTGTCCGTCTCGACCTCGGAGTCGCCAGCGAGGGCAATGTGCACCAGGCGGCGATCGGCGGCGGACATCGGTTCAAGCGTGATCGGTTCGCCGTTCTCGCGCACACGGTCGGCCATGCGGTCGGCCAGCGAGACCAGCTGATCCTCGCGGCGACGGCGGTACTGCTCGATATCGATCGTCACCGATCCCCGCCCGGGGTGGTGCCGCGTCATCACGAGGTTCACGACGTACTGGAAGGCCTTGAGGCTATCGCCCCGCCGCCCGATGAGCATACCCAGATCGTTCCCGGAGATATCGATGACAGCGCGCGCGCTCCCCAGCCCGTCGCCGGGGGTGACTGGCTCGCGGATGTTGATGTCGGCATCGATCTCGAGTATCTGGAGGATAGCGTCGACGACCTCGGCAGCGAGTTCGACCTCCTCGGCGTTGATGTCAGGCTCGATCTCCTCCTCCTCGCGGCGGCGGCGATCCCGGCGCGGGGGAGCCGAGCGCGGAGGAGCCGAGCGCGGGGGGGCGGAGCGCGGAGAGGCCGAGCGCGGAGAGGCCGAGCGCTGAGGCGCGGAGGAGGAACGGCGCCCGCCTCGCAACGGCGCCCGCGCAGGCGGCGTGTCGCCCTCACCGAAGAAGTCCTGCTCGGTGAGCTGCGGCGCGCGTTCCGGTGAGCGTCCACGGGGCGAGCGTCCGGCGCCAGGTCCCTCCCCGGGGTTGCGGCCTCGTCGCGGACGGCGATCGCGGACAGCGCCCCCGCTGCGCCCGCGCCCGCGATCACGCGGGACCGAGGTCTCGGGCGGCGCAGCGTCCGCCTGCTCGCGGGTTCCGCGCGCGCGGCGCTCCACGCGCACGACGGCGTCTCGGGCACCACGCCCGAACAAGCGCCCCCCCCGCTGGCCCTCGTCGAGCACAACGATCTCGACCTCCTCGACGGTGGCGTTGAGCTTGGCCAGCGCCACTCTAAGCGCGTCGTCGACGGTTTTTCCGTTTGCTTCGGCGTGTTCCATGCGATGAAGTCCTCAATTCACGGACGGGCCTGGGCCGAGAGCTGCCCAAGCCATCCGACGATACTGACGTTGCCGCCGCTTCGCGTGCGGGGCGGGGCGCCGGGGGCGCCACGAGCGGCTGGATGTGGAGCAGGGGAAAGCCGTAGGTGATGATATTGAACCCTACGCTCACCACTGACGTGACCACCCAGTAGAGGCTGACACCACTGGGGAAGCTGAACGAGAAAAACATAAACATCACGGGCAGCAGCCACTGCATCATCTGTTGCTGCGTACGCGCCCGCTCGTCCGTCGCGACGGTGACCGTGGTCTTCGATTGCGCCCACGTCGAGATGCCGACAAGCGCAACCATGAGCATGCTGGGCGCCGCCAGGTTCATCCCGAGGAAGCTCTCCTCGAGCGGAACCGCCTCCTGGATGTAGCTCCACGCGTAGAGATGCCCCGAGAGGTTGTCGAGCGCCTCCGGCGAGACCGCGAGCGTCTGGCGGATGGCGTAGAAGAGCGCGATCAGGATGGGGAACTGCAGGACCAGCGGCCCCAGGCAACCCAGCGGATTGACGCCCGCCTCGCGGTACGCCTTCATCATCTCTTCCTGCCGTCGCTTGGGGTCCGTGTACTTCTTCTGAAGCTCCTGCACGCGCGGCTGTAGCGCCTGCATCGCGCGCGTCTGCTGGAGCTGGCGCAGCGTAAGCGGGAAGGTGACGAAGCGCACGAGGATCGTGAAGGCGATGACCGCCAACCCGAAGCTGCCCCACAACGCGTTGTTGAGCACAACGAGCACGTTGATCATCGGGTCCAGCAGGCCCGTCGTGAAGATATCTCCGATCACGGCAGGCCCCGCACTTCGCGCTCAACCACCGTGAGCGTCTCCGGATCAGCCCGGTAGAGCCGCCCCTCCGTGCCAAGCACCCAGGCGTAGCCATCCACCGCCACCACGCCCGCGCGGAACTTGCCCGCGCCATCGAGCTTCACCACGTTACGCCGGGCGCCAGTCGCGAGGTCCACAAAATGCACGCTTCCGCCTTCATCCCCAACGATAAGGGTATTACCAATGATGACGGACTGCGCTTTCACTTTTTCTTCCGCGTCATACGACCAGAGCTCCCGCCCCGTGGCCAGGTCGAGCGCGTGCACCACCCCCCCGAAATCGCCGAAGTAGGCCACGCCATCCGCGACCGCCGGCGACGTCCAGACCCAGCCCTCCGCGCGGAAAGCAGCGCGTACCGGGCGCCCGCTCGCGATATCGACAAGCCAGACGCGTTTGTGGAGCGTGGGCACGAAGAGCAGCCCTTCGTCGATAGCGGAAAGGTCAACGACGGCGCCCCCCGCGTCGAACGGTTCGTCCCACAGCTCCTCTCCGGTTTCGAGGTCGAAGGCGTAGAGATTGCCGTCCGTGGTGGCTGCGAAGAGCGCACCACCCAGCACCACTGGCTGAGCCCATATTTCGCCCTTGAGGCGACGGCCGTCGCGCGGCCAGGGCGGAGAGTCCCCGCCGTCGCCGGCGCTGCGCACGTAGAGGTGCTCCGCCGTGGTCCCGAAGATGAGGCGACCGCCCGCGAGAACCGCGCCGCCAACGATGCTGCCGCGGACGTCGTCGCGCCGCCAGGAGCCCTGCGCCGGGGCGTAGCGCCCTTCCCTGGAGAGGGCAACTACCTCACCCGAGAACGCAGCGAGGATGATGCGGTCGCCTGCGAAGAGCGGCGGTCCGTAAACCGCGTCGAGCTCGATCTCCTTCTCCGCCTCGATATCGTCGTCGGGGAAGGACCAGAGCGCCTCCCCACCGAATTCGTCGAGGCGCACTGCCACCAGCCGCTCAGCATCGAGGAATACGTAGACGTTGCCGGACTCGAACACGGGAGCGGCCCAGCCGCGGGGGTCGGAGAAGCCGACACACGCCACCGATACGAAGGCCATGGCGATGGCAGCAAGCAGAAGGCGCTTTGTGCGAGACACTGTACGCATCCTACCAGCAAGTCCGGCCATGGTCAGGCCGCGGGCGGCTGTTTCACGTGAAACACACCTGCGTAGCTGCCCGGGGCTGCGAAAAGGCATCTCGTGCCGCGGGCGGCTGTTTCACGTGAAACACACCTGTGCAGCTGCCGGGACCACGAAGGGATATCTCGTGCCGCGGGCGACTGTTTCACGTGAAACACACCTGTGCAGCCCCTTACGCCCAGTTCTCCCGCTCTGGCACGGGATCGTAGCCGAAGCCGCCGCCGGGCCGGCAGCGCACAAGCCGCCGCAGCGCCAGCCAACCCCCCCGCAGCGAGCCGTGGAGGCGCAACGCCTCCTCGGCGTAGCGTGAACAGCTCGGCTCGAAGCGGCATGTATTCCGGAACAGCCCGGCGAGCGTCACCTGATAGGCGCGCACGCCCCCGATCAGGAGCCACCTCACGACTCACCCTCCACCACCAGGCCCGCGAGCGAGAACATCCTCCGCACATCCCCCGCCAGCGCCGCGAACCCGAGCGTCAGCGCCGGGTGACGCGCCAGCACGACCACGTCGTAGCCATCCGACAGCGGCAGCTCCCGGACAGCCTCGCGGAGGCGCCGCCGCACGCGGTTGCGGACGACTGCACGCCGGTCGAGCCGCTTGCCTGTCGCGATCCCCACTCGCGCTGGCCCCTCCCCCCGCTCTCGAAACTTCAGCGTGAGCACACGCCCACCCACGGTCTTTCCGGATACGAACACTTGTTCGATATCAACGCGACGCCGCAGCCGCTCCACCCAACCGCCCGCTAGAGAAGCGCCAGCCGTCTCCGGCCCCTCAGGCGGCGCGCCTTCAAGACCGCGCGACCACCACGCGAGGCCATCCGCCGGCGGAAGCCGTGGCGGCGGCGGCGTGGACGGCGATGCGGCTGATACGTTCGCTTGGGGGACACGGCGCGCTCCTCGGTCGAGACACGCTACGCCCCCCGCCCCCTAGCCGCCACCCCCCACCCCATAGAGCGCACGGTACCAGGTGTAGTGCTCCATCACCCGTTGCACGTAACCGCGCGTCTCCGCAAACGTGATCGCCTCCACAAAATCAGCCGGCGACCCCCCTGCCATCGCCACCACCCAGCGTGCCACGTTCGCGGGGCCGCCGTTGTAGGCTGCGAGCGCCTGGTGGATGTCCCCGAAGGCCGCGAGCTGCCGGCCCAGGTAGTGTGCCCCGAATTCGAGCGACACCGCTGGCCGGAACAGATCGGCGAGCAGGAAATCGGTGCGCCCGCGCTCTGCCGCGATCGCCGCCGCCGTCGAAGGGATGACCTGCGTCAGCCCCAACGCCCCGGCGATCGAGACCGCCTCCGCGTCCCAGCGGCTCTCCTGGTGGACGAGCGCCGCGAGCAGCAACGGATCGAGACCATGCGCACGACCGTTCGCCTCCAACAGCCCCGCGTAGGGCAGGGGATAGCGCAGCGCGGCCACGCGCGCCGGCGCCTCCACCGTCGTGAGACCAAGTGTCGCCAGCAACTGGAATGCGATCGCCGACGACTGCCGGGGCAACCCTGCCGCCGTCGCCGTGCGCGCGAGTGCGAGCAGCTCCCACGGATCATCCGTTCGCGCCACGGCGGAAGCGATAGACTCCGCCGCGCGCGCCATCAGGCCGGCGAGCGCAAACTCCACCGCCTCAGGCGCTCCCTCGCCCGGCGCACCCGGCACACGCCCCGCCAGCCATACCGCGATGGCGTCCCAGTCGGTCGGGGGCGGCGGCGGGAGAGGCCGGTAACGTCCATCCACGGCAACCGTCTCGCCCAGTGCGCGGCGCGCCTCGAGCCCGTGAAACGAATGCGGTTCCGTCTCTGCCGCCCGCCGGAAGGCCTCGCGCGCGGCCTCCTCCTGTCCCTGCATCGCGTGTGCGCGGCCCAGCCAGTAGCGCGTGCGCGCATCGCCCCCGCCCCGCACATCCGCCACCTCGAACGCCGCGACCGCGCCCACGACGTCGCCCGCGCGCAGCCGGACAAACCCGCTTCGGAACGCGCTCTCTGCCACGAACTCGCCCGCGTCCGCCTCCACCGCGATGGCGTCGTAGCGCCGCGCCGCCTCCTCGTGCCTCCCCGCGCTTTCGAGCGCCCGCGCCGCCCAGTAGCGCGCACGATGCGCGAATACTCCCGCCCCCGGCGACGCCGCCACGATGTCGTAAAGCGGTATCGACTCCAGGAAGAAGCCCGCATCGTCGTACGCAGCCGCGAGGTAGTAGGTGCGGAAGGCCAACGCAGCCTCCGCCAGCCCGGGCTCCCCGAGTCCCGCTGCGAGCACGGCCCGCGCCTCCGCAAAGGCGCGGTGACGGTAGAGCACATAGCCCTCGTCGCCCGCATCGATCGCGAAGCCCGCATCCCGCAGATCGCGAATGGCGAGCAGCGCCTCGGGCGTCGCAGGGCGCTCCACGACAATCGCCCGCAACTGCGTCTCGAACAGCTCCAGATCGTCGAGCAGGAAGGCCACCGCCGCGAGTTCGTGGCGGACCTGTGCCTCGCCCGTGAGCGCCGCGAGCTCGCCGAGCCAGCGCCGCCGTGCCTCCAGATCGCCGTTCGCACGGGCAAGGGACGCGCTCTGGCGCAGTACGCTCACACCCAGCTGTACCTGGAGCGCAGGAGTCGCGAGCAGCGCCCGCCAGACGCGCCCGGCACCCTCCCCGTTGCCGTTCCCGGCGAGCGCGCTCGCGTATTCCGCAACGATGAAGGGCGCGAGCGCGAGCCCGCTGCCCAGCACAGCGTGCGGACGGAGCAGCGCCACCGCCTCCGCGAAGTCACCGCCCTCATTAAGCCGGCTGCCCAGGAGGTAGACGGCGCGCGCCTCCTCGGGCGATCCGGGCGGGGCCGCCGTGAGCGCCAGCCGAACCAGCGCCAGCGAGCGCGCGGCGTCGCCCGCCTCGTACGCCGCCACTGCCTCCCCCAGCCGCGCCACCGAGACAGCCGCGGGGTCAGTCGCCCGCTGCGAGAGTTCCGCGAAGGCCACCGCCGCTTCCCCGTACAGACCCGCGCGCAGGAGCGCGTACGCCTCGTCGAGGCTGCCGTCCGGAGCGGATGCAGGGGCTGGCGCTGGCGAGGGAGTGGGGCTGGCGGACGCTGCGGGCGGCGGCGAGAGTGTCTCCAGCGAGGGAGGCGTCTCCCCGCCGCACGACGTCAACGCAAGAGCCGCGAGGACGGCCGCCACCGCCACGGTACAGGGCAGCCGGTTGCGTCCAGCGTCCACCGTACGGATGCTAGGCCGGTCCGCGCGGGCGGGTCCAGGCGTCCCGCGCCGAGGGAGCCTGCATGCCAGCAAAGAGCCCCTCGCCCGCCCGGCCCACCCTCGCTGCCGCCACCGCCACCCTCAACGCCTGGATCGAGGTCGACCTCGACGCTCTTGCGGCGAACGTCCGCGCCGTCCGTGCGGCCATCGGCAGCACCGCGATCATCGCCGTCGTCAAGGCGAACGCCTACGGGCACGGTGCCGCGCTCGCCGCCCCCGCGCTCGAAGCGGCCGGCGTCGAGCGCTTCGCCGTCGCCACCCTGGCCGAGGGCGTCGCCCTGCGCGAGGCAGGCGTTACACGGCCCGTACTGGTGCTCGGGCACACCTTCCCCGCAGGGGCCGCCGCCGCGGTCACGCACAACCTCACGCTCACAGTCACCAGCGCCGCCCTCGCCGAGGCGCTCGCCGAGGCCGCGCCAGGCGCAGGCAAGACACCCATCCACGTCCACGTGAAGGTCGACAGCGGCCTCCGCCGCTTCGGCCTGACCCCGAACGAGGCGGCCGCCCTCGCCAGCCGCGTGCGCACCCTCGACAGCCTCACGCTCGAAGCCCTCTGGACGCACATGGCCAACGCCGACGAGGAGGACGACTCCTTTTCCAGCGAGCAGGCGGCCGTCTTTGAGGCGGCGCTCACGCGCGTCGGGCCGGTCACCCTGCGCCACGCCGCCAACACCGCCACCGCCCTCCGCCGCCCCGAGCTGCGCTACGACGCCGTGCGCGTGGGGCTCGCACTCTACGGGGCGCTGCCCCCCAACACGCCCGACCCCGGCGTGCGGCCCGCGCTCGCCCTCAAGGCGCGGCTCGCGCGCGTCTTCGACGTCGCCCGCGGCGAGGGCGTGAGCTACGGGCTCGCCTGGCGGGCCTCCCGTCCCTCGCGCATCGCCCTCGTGTCCGTCGGCTACGCGGACGGCTGGCGGCGCGCTCTTGGCAACCGCGGCCACGTGCTCACCGGCGGACGGCGGCGGCCCATCGTGGGGCGCGTCTGCATGGACCAGTTCCTCATCGACGTCACCGATGCCCCCGCGGCGGCGCCGGGCGACGAAGCCGTGCTCATCGGCGAGCAGGGCGGCGAAGCGATCACCGCCGCCGGCGTCGCCGCCATTACCGGCACGATCAGCTACGAAGTGCTCACGGGCCTGGGCGCCCGCCTCCCCCGCCTCGCCCACCGCAACGGGCTGGTCACAGCGACGGGGTGAGCGCGACGGCAGGCTAAAGCTCGAGCGCAGTCTGCTCGCCCGGCGCGACACGGGGTGGCCTGCGCTCTGCCTTGGTGGGCACAGGCAGTTCTTGTGCAGTGAAGAGCGGCGCGGCGCATACCTCGTCGAGAAGCGCAGCTCCCTCGGGTTCATGCGCAAGCGTGTGTTCCAGCACCCAAAGCAGCTCCAACAGCTCTTCGGTGAACTCCCAGCGCTCGGGACGGATATCGTCCAGCGGCGACGACTTCCTGCCGGAGCGGTTCAGCTTGCGCCGGTCGAGCCACGACTTGACAATCTGCATCCCCGAGACGGAGTAGCCCCAGACCTGGGGCGCGACGGGCGCGAACTCGCCCGCGTGATCGCCCTTGCCAACGCGCAATACGCGGGTCTCGGCGTCGTAGGCGACGCTGGCGGGGTACTCATCGGACGAAACCGCTTTCGTGCAGCGCGCTTCACCGTATGGCACGGAGCCGTCGTCGTTCCGTCCAGCGAAGCGCTCTCCGTAGGTGTGGAGGTAGAGCAGCCGCTTGCCGAGGTCCGCGATGCGTGTGAACAGCGTCGCGTCCTTCGTGATGGGCAGGCGTGGCGGAGGCTGTTCCAGCTCGTCCCAGAAGCGCTCGACGTAGGCGGGCTGGGCCGTGCAGGTATGAGGATGCCGTGATGAAGCTGACGAGGCCACCGTCGCCGGTCGAGTCGAACACCTTCCAGAGCGCCCAGCGCCAGAAGTAGACGTAGTCGTTGTAGAGGTTCTTCAGGTGAACGCCGCCGCCCGCTTCACGTACCGGCCTGAGAAAGTCCTCGAGAATCGGCGGCTCGGCATCTGGCCGCTCATCGCCGTAACGGACCCAGCCGCCCTTGCGGCGGTCTTCCTCCCCATCCAGCTCGTGGTGTTCGCGGTCGTAGGGTGGGTTGCCGAGGCAGACGAGCACACGGGCATTCCGCTTCACCTCGCGGGCGCGCTCGCGCTCCTGCGTCAGCGGTTCGTAAAAGGTCGAATCCGGGAACTGCGGCGGCACGTTCGGCGACTCCAGCGTATCGGCGAGATAGACGAGCGGATTGCGGTCCGTCACGTCCGACGCGTGCAGCCGCTCAGCGATCCGCAATTGCGCCACTGAATACGGCCCGACGAGGATCTCGAAGGCGTGGAGCCGCGTGGCGAGATCGCGCAGCTTCTCGGGGAGAGAGCCCTCGCCGTAGCGAGTGCGCGCCATCTCCTTCGCCGCCTCGATGACAGCCAGCGGATAGGCGCCGGTGCCGCAGGCAGGATCGAGTACGACCACGCTGCTGTCGGCGAAGCCGTCCTGCTTGACGAACCTGTCCCGCAGCAGCTGTTCCGCAAACCGGACCTGGGCCCGCACGACCGGGACAGGGGTGTAGTAGACGCCACGGTTCCTGCGAAGATCGGGGTCATAGGCAGCGAGAAGTTCTCGTAGAAGTAGAGCCAGGGATCGTTGTCGACGGGCGGCAGCGGGAGAAGCGACATCTGGGGATCGCGCAGCAGGGAGGGCGCGTTGGCGACGCCAATAGCGCGCTCGAGCAAGTCGAACGGCATCGAGAGCTCATCGCGCGCGCTTTCCAGCAGGTCAAGCGCAGTGGCCAGAAGATCATGCTTGCGCTCCCGCAGCTTCCCGACGGCAAACTCACGGCGTACGTTCACCGCGCCCTCGAAGCGGGCGAGGAGAAGCGCGTAGGTGAGCGTCTGGGCGAAGGCGTCAGCGAACTGGTCGTCGTCCGCTTTGGCGAAGAGGACGCCCTGCCACTCGCTTGCCAGCCGCCTGAGCGGCTGGCTCCCGCAGCTGAGGGCGTCCCGCACTTCGTCGCGGAGAAACCGGGTAATGGGCGCCAGGAACTGGGCGAGGCCGCTCGCCGTATCCGGCGCAACCGGTTCCCAGGAGAGGAATTCGCGCAGAAGCCTGGCGAGTTCCCGTAGTTTGTCGTGGTTCAGCGCGCCCGGTCCGTCGCGTATGTCGTCTGCGATACGCACGCGCGTCGCGCGCGTGCCGGCGTGGTAGAGGCTCCACTCCGAGCCGTTCGTGTAGATGAGGTTGGGGAGCCTCTGGTAGCGCTCCCACTGCTTCCCGTTCTGGCTCTGTTTGGAGAAATCCTCTGGGCGGGCGCTGCTGTCCGGGGCCTTGAGTTCGATGTAGCCGCAGAGCAGGTTACTGACGGTCAGGCCAAGGTCGGGCCACCCGATCCCTTCGGCGCGTACTTGCGGGTGCGAGTTCACCTCACGGCTCCACACCTCGCCGCAGGCGTGCAGCAACTCCCTGACGGGATCGGTCAGGCGCTCTTCCGGCTTGGTGTGGACAGTGGACTGGGAATTCCTGGCGACGCCGTCTGCGAAGGCGCGGATGGCTTCCTCGAACATTAGGGCGTCGCTCCCCGCCGCGGTCACGCTCGTACCCTGCCGCGCCGCCGATCATGCGCAAGCCTGTCCGCTGCGCCCCGGGGGCGCTTGCGCACGAGGACGCTGACGCGCGGGATGGGGGGGAGGGCGTAGGGGCCGAGTTCGACGAGGTCGATCGCGTCGAAGCCGCACTCCGTCAGCAGCGCTGCCAGCCGTCCCCAGCCGCGCAGGTCCACCCGCGCGCAGCCCACCGAGACCGCGCGTCGGTGGAGGCGGTCGAGCGGCCCCCAACGCACTGGCGCGAACTCCACCAGCAGCGCCGCCCCGCCCGGCGCCAGCACGCGCGCCAGCTCTTCGGCGAAAGCGTGGACCGCGTCGTCGTCGAGCGCGCGCAGCAGGTGCAGCGCCGTGATCGCGTCGAAGGTCGCGTCGCGGAAGGGCAGGCGCTCGGGCCAGCCGATGAGGTCGGGGGGGGCGCGACCCGACGCCACGTCCATCACGATGGGCGGGGCAGAGGCGCCTGCGCGCGCCGCCAGCAGCCGGGCCAGGGCGCCCCCGCCGAAGCCGACGTCGAGGTAGCGGCAGGCGCGGTCGAGCGCGAGCAGTTCGATCATGCGCTGCGCGCGGGGGAAGAGCGCTGCCCGCCCCGCCTGCGAATCGAGCGCGTGCGCGAGCGCCCCGCGCGGGCCCGCGAGCCAGCGTTCGCGCGCGCGGAGGGCCTCGTGGCGGCGGCGAATCACAGCTCGTAGGTTAGGCGCACGCGACGCCCCTCGCTCGCCGCGCGCTCCGCCAGGCCGCGCAGCGCCTCCGCCTGCGCCGCCAACGATGCTGCCCCCGCGCGCCGCGCGAGCGACGCCGCGCGCCCGTCGTTGCGCAGCGCCCCGCCCAGCGCCTCCAGGCTCGCCGCGAGCGGGACTGCCGCCTGCCAGGCGCGCTCCAGATTCGCCTCGTCCTCGGCATCCTCTGCGCGGCGCTCGTAGAAGGTCGTGAGCGGGCCCAGCCGCACGCCCAACTCCGCCGCACGCTCCGCCAGCGCGATCAGCGGATGTCGCGCGCCGAAACCGCGCACCGCCGCAAACGACATAAAGGCAACGAGATGCGCCCCCCCCTCCGGCAGCGCGCCCTCCCCCTCCCCGTCCTCGATCTCGACCGTCAGGCGCATCGCCGCCCCCGCCCTACAGCCCGTTACGCCCATCGATGAAGCGCAGTGGATCGACGAGGGTGCCGTGTACCGAGACCTCCCAGTGCAGGTGCGACGCTGTGGAGAACCCCGAGTTGCCCGCGAAAGCGATCAGCTGGCCCGCTTCCACAAGCTGCCCCTCGGCCACCGCGAAGGAGCTCAGATGCGCATAGCCCGAAAGCACACCGCCGCCGTGGTCGATCACCACCATGTTCCCGCGCACGGCAAGCTGGCGTGCGAGCGCCACCCGCCCGCTATTCGCCGCGGTTACGGGCGCGCCCTCCGGCACGGCGAAATCGGTGCCGCCGTGCCGGATGTCCGCGGGCTCGCCATTGATCGAGCGCCGCTCGCCGAATTGGCCCGAGATCGCCCCTGCCACGGGCGCCCGCCACGGCCCGCTCCAGAGTTTCGCGGGCGTCTCCACGGCGTATGTCGCGGCGAGGAGGGCATCCTCGTTCGCACGCGTGGTGAGGTCCAGCACGGGATCGCCTTCGCCCTCGACGTAGATGATGTGGGCAGTCTCCCACTCCGTGGCGTGCACGTTGATCTCGCGCTCGAAGCTCCCCGTCGAGCCGTTGGCGAGCGTAAGGCGTACGCGCAGGGGATGCCTGCCCGGGGGATCGAACGCGCCCACCGCGACGAACGTGTACATGCTGAAATCGCCCTGCAGCAGGGGGTGGCTTCGCCCCAGGAACTCGACTGCGCCCTCCGCCACCCCGCCCGTGACCGAGACGAGGATGGCGCTCCCCTGCGCGACCTCCTCCACGGAGGCGATAAGCGCGGGCGCCTCGACAGGCGCGGGCGTTTCCGCGGTGCTACCCACAGGCACGGGCGTCACCGTGTGAACGCGCACCCGCGCATCCTCCCCACCGCAGCCCGCCACCAGCAGCGCCAGCAGCAGAGCCAGTCCCCCACACACGCGTGCACGCACGCCCAAGGGTGCGCCCGCGGGACCCTTCCCGTCGACCGCCGCGCCCAGACTCGGAGGGAGACGACGCCTGAACTCCCGTCGCGAGCGCACAACTCCCCTCTGGCGGGTTCAACTGAACGCCCGCAGCTTCCAGTGCCTCACCCGGAAGAAAACTGGTCGGGGTGCCCGGATTTGAACCGGGGACCTCTTCGTCCCGAACGAAGCACTCTACCAGGCTGAGCTACACCCCGACCCTGCTCACAGAATAGCGCCGACGCTTCTATCCGTCAGCGCCCACCCGCCGGCGCTTCTCTCTAGACTACCGTCGCGGGCCCGCGCGGCGGCCCGCGGGAGGACAACGCCATGAGCGAGCGTTTCGCGGGCAAGGTCATCATCATCACCGGCGCGGCGGGCGGCATCGGTCGCGCCACCGCCGTGCGTCTCGCCCGCGAGGGTGCACGCATCGTGGCCGTGGACCTGCCCGCAAGCGACCTCGCGGGTACCGTCGGGACCGTCGCGGAGGCAGGCGGTGAAGCGCTCGCCGTGGCCGCCGACGTGACCCGCTGGAGCGACCACCAGGGCTACGTGCGCGAGGCCATGGAGCGCTTCGGCGGCATCGATGGCTTCTTCAACAACGCCGGCATCGAGGGCGCGGTCGCGCCCCTCGATGCGTACCCCGAGGACGTCTTCGACCAGGTGATCGCAGTGAACGTGAAGGGCGTGTGGCTGGGGCTGAAGGCGGTCACGCCCGCGCTGCGCGAGCGGGGCGGCGGCGCGATCGTGAACACCGCCTCGACGGCGGGGCTGGGGGGCACGCCTCACCTCGTGGCCTACGGCGCGAGCAAGCACGCCGTCATCGGGATCACGCGCACCGCCGCACTGGAGTTCGCACGCGACAACATCCGCGTGAACGCCATCTGCCCGGCGCCCATCGAGACGCGCATGATGCGCGCCATCGAGCGCGGCAGCGATCCCGACGACCCCGCGTCACGCCACGAAGCGATCGCGGCGGGGCTGCCCCTGCGGCGCTACGGCGAGCCCCACGAGGTGGCCGCGCTCGTCGCCTTCCTCCTCAGCGACGAAGCCGCCTTCATCACCGGCGCCGCCTACCCCATCGACGGCGGCGCCAAGGCCCGCTGACAACCGGCGCGGTAGCCCGAAGACGGGACCGCCGCCGTGACGGCGCCCCCGGGCGGGCGGCCACGCCCGCGACGGCCAGCTTCCGCACGCCTCTCCCCCACCTGGGAACGAGCCTGCCGAACCGGAGCGGGCCGCGCGCCCTATCATGTGCGCGTGACGCTTGAGGAGCCGCTGCCGCCGCCCCTGCCCGCTCGCCGCCGCCTGATCGCGCCGTTCGCCGCCGCCGCTCTCGTGCTTGCGCTGCTGGTGGGGGGAGGCGTTGCCGCCTTCCTCGTCTCGGGAGCCTCGAGCAGCGACGCGCCGCCTCCGCCGGGGCCGTTCGAAGCGCCCCCGCCCGCGCGCCCCACCGCTCTCTTCGACGTGCGCGAGGCGAACGGCGCGTCGCTCACGCTGCTGCCCGCCAACATCGAGGGCGAAGCGATCACCGTCGCCCTGGCTGCGGGCGCAGAGATCGAGGCACTCGTCCCCACCGACTCCACGGCGATCGCGCCTGGCCACTGGCTCATGTTCCTGGGCGCTGCCGACCCCGTGCGCAACTTCGTCATCCGCCGCGTGATCGCCCTGCGCGAGCCGGGCGCGCCCCAGGCCGGCGGCCTGGCGCGCTCGCCCGCGGGCTTCACCGGCGCGGAGGTCGTCGCCGACCCCTCGCTGCGCCCGATCCTGTGGGGACGGGTGGAGGCAGTCGCCCCCGGAGCGGGCGCTGGCGCCGTCGAGGTCATACTCACGGGCCCTGACGGCCCCATCATCGTGCAGCTGCTCGCGGGCGTGCCCTTCGCCTTCGTCGAGCCCTGGGACGCGCCCATCGCCGACGGCGACCGCATCGCCACGCGCGCGACCGCGGGCACGAGCCCCGCGAACGCGCAGGCCGTGCTCGTCGCCCCCCAGGGCGCGCGCTAGCCCGCTACTGCGGGGGCACGGGCCGCACGAACACGATGGCCAGGGACGTAGCTCCGACCAGTTCCCCGGGAAAGCCAGAGGCGCTGTTCCGCGTCATCGCTCGGCGCCTCGTACATCGCCTCGCACTGCCCTGCAGCGCACTCGATGACTGCTATCGTTCTCCCGTCCTTTCCGATCCCGTAGCGACTGACGTAACCCGAGGAGTCGCCGAAGAAGGCCAGCGTGTCGAACACGACGAAGCGACCAGTCTCCCCATCGAAGCGGTTGCCGCGGGAGTCGGGCTCGCCGCTGGCGGCGTGGGTGAAGGACTCGACGTAGCAGCGGGCTCCGGCGATCGGCTCACGGTGGCGGTGGGCGATGGCGTCGCCCCGCCACACGCCGCCAGCGCAACCGCCAGCAGCAGGGGGAGATACAGCGGACAGGCACGACCACGACACTTCATGCCATCAGATCAATTGGTAGACAAGTCAGTGATTTGCCCCACTCGTTTGCCTTGATGCGCCCTTCGCGACGCGAATCGCGGAGAGGCCCGAACACGTTGGGGGTAGGCGGCCCCAATCACTCCGTGCGCAGCGCCGCCGCATCGGAGCCGCGCGCCAGCGCCCGTACGGAGACGGCCAGCGCAACGGCAAAGATGGCCGCCACCGCCGCCGCGCCGATCGCCACGAACGCCCACTCCGTCTCCAGCACGAAGCCCGGCTCGACCGGCAGGCCCGCCTCCGTCACGTCGAGGAACGAGAGCATGCGCCGCCCCACCACCTGCCCCACCAGCACGCCCGCGGCCACGCCCACGGCCCCCACGACGGCGTACTCCAGGGCGAGCGCACCGAGCGTCTGCCGCCGCGTCAGCCCGATCGCACCCAGCACCGCGAACTCCACGCGGCGACGCTGGACCGCCATCCAGAGCGAGACAAGCAGCGCCACCGCCACCAGCGCCAGCACGGCGACGAACGAGACCGCGAGGATGCCCGTGCCACTCGCCGCGATCAGCGGGTTCGACTCCACCGAAACGAGCGTGGCCGCCAGGTCGACGGTACGGCTCAGCCCCCGCTCGTCGAGCGCTGCCGTGACCGGCGCGCGGGCGGCGCCGGGCGCGAGGTCGAGCCAGACCTCGTTCGCGCGCGAGAGGTCGCCGGGCGAGGAGCTCACCATGCGCCCCCAGCGCAGCAGCTGGTCGCGATTCAGCACCACCGAGTCGCCCTCCAGCGCCGGCAGCGTGGGGAATCGCTCGTAACGCCCGCGGATGGCGAAGGGCACAACGATGCCGTCGAGTTCCAGCAGGCCCTCGTCCCCCACCTCCAACCGGTTCCGGCTGAGGAACGACTCGCTCGCGAGCAGCGGCAGGGGCACATTGCGGTCCGCGGGGAAGAGCCCGCGGCGCTCGCCTGTGGTCCCGCGGCGGAAGGCGAGCCGCGCCGACTGCGATCCCGAACGCGCGGCCTCGTCGCTCTGCTGCAGGTCGTCGGTCAACGCCTCCGCGCTCGGGATCGCCTCCCAGCGCACCGTCCCCTCGAAGCCTTCGATCGGGGTGACCGCACCCGTCGCGTCAACCGCCCCGATATCGTCGAGAAAGACGGGCGCGATGTTCGCGTTGAACTGGTTGGGCGGCTCCGTGAGGATGAGGGCGACGAGCGCGACCGGCTCCACGAGCGGCCGGAAGACCCCGCCCTCGATCGGCGCGCGAAGCTCGCGCCAGCCCTCGAAATCGAGCCGCGCGAAGCCCAGCAGCGCGTGTACGCCGGTGGCATCGCGTACCCGCGCCCAGAGCGACACGCTCTCGCGCTTCTCCTCGGGGTTCACCCACACGGTCAGCTCCGTCGAGCCCCGCGGGATGGGTATGCCCGGCAGCAGCTCACCGCTGTCGAGGCGGTCCAGGAGGGAGTCTCGCGAGTCCTCGGCAAAATCGTCGCGCCACCACAGCAGCTCTCCCGCCGCCCGCGTCAGGGCGAGCGCCACGACCACCGGGCCCGAGCTGTTGGGCGTGGCGATCTCCCCCTCCACGCGCAGGACGGCGCGGGTGGCGTCCACCCCCTCGACCGCGCCCAGCTCCGCTTCGAGGCGGGCGGGATCGGCGGGCAGCACACTTCCGCCGGTGGCGCCCGCGCGCAGCTCAACGCCCGCAGCGAACCGCGCACGGTCCTCGTAGGAGCGCTCGGCGGTGCTCGTGTAGCTCGCCGCGAACATGCCCACCGCCACAGCCATCATGAGCAGCAGCGCGAGCTGCGTGTAAGGTCCGGGACGGCGTACGAGCTGCCAGAGCCCCATCGCCACCGCCGCACCCGCCACCCGCCCGACTCCCCCCGCGATCACGCGCAGCGCGATCGGGTAGAGCCGCGCCAGCGCCGCCGCCGCCGCGACGATGATGAGCGCTGGCGCCGCCAGCAGCAGCGGGTCGCTCGAGACCCCGCCCGTCGAGGAAGGCGTGTAGACCGAGTCGCGCTCATTCAGCTCCCAGAGCGCGAGCAGGGCGAACCCCACCAGCGCCACGTCGAGGTAGTAGCGCTGGATGAGGCCGGCCCCCGGGCGCGCCAGCGCGCGGCGCTGCCCCTGCGGCCCACGCCGCGCCACCACGAAGGCGGGCGCGCACAGCGCCACGATGGAGAGCACCCCCCCGAGCGCGGCCAGGGGGAAGGCGAGCGGCTCGAAGGAGACCGGCAGCAGCTCACCGCCGGAGATGTCGCTGAAGACGGGCGTGAGTCCGAGCAGCGCTGTCACCCCCCCGGCGATGAACGGCCCCGCCAGGATCGCGGGCAGGGCGAGCGCGAGCCCCTCCAGTGCATAAAGGGCAACGACCTGCACCACGCTCGCGCCACGCCCGCGCAGCAGCGCGATCGCCTCGCCCTGGCGCTCGACGACGGCGACGGAGACGAGCGCCACGTAGAAGACCGCGATCGCCGCGATCTGCACGAGCAGGATCGTGAGTGGCGCGCGCTGGAAGTCCGCGCTCCGCCCGAACGCGCCGAGCGTCACCGAGAGCGGGCTGCTGGCGTAGCCGTTGAAGATGCGCAGGTCGCGGTTGAGGCCGAGGATGCCCTCGCGCGCCTGCTCGAAGTTGCCCTGGTCCAGCGAGTCGACGTCGGCGAACATGTTCCAGCGGAGATTGAGCCGCTGCCCCGGGTAGCGCGCCGCGAAGTCGCCGAGGACAGCATCGACGTGTGCAAGCATCGGTACGACGATCCCGGAATCGACCAGGGGCCCCGTGGGGGTGACGAAGCGGGCACTGCTCGCCGCCCAGAACGCAGCGTCCTCGTCCTCCACAGCGATGATGCCCGTGAGCACGGCGGGGATCGTGTAGCGCACGGTCGCCGTGAGGTCGCAGGGCGGCTGTGGCTGGAGCCCCTCGGGGATGATGCGATCGCAGGTGTCCAGCTCTTCGATGAGCACGAACGCGTCGCCCGGGCTGAGCCGCGCGACCACCGCCGCGCGTGCGCTCATGGCCACTTCCAGTGGCGCATCCGGGCCTGCGGGCGCGGGCAGGCGGCCCTCCGCCACCGTCACGTGGCGCTCGAACCCCTCGACCGCATAGAGCACACCCAGCGTGGTGCCCGCGCGCGGCTCCGCGCCCGTGCGCCCGATCGTCAGCCGCGCCGATTCGAGCACAACCGAGCGGTCGCGCTCGAACCAGCCAATGCGCTCGTCGATGCGCTGCGAGACGCGCTCGCGCACGGCCAGCGCGTCAGGCGAGCCCAGCTGCTGCGCCTCGATGCCCGCGCGGATCACGGGCTCGCCGCGCAGCTCATCGCGGACCGTGAACTTGAGCCCCAGGTCGGCCATGGCACGCGCATAGATGGGCGCGCTCGCCAGCAGTGCCGAGGCCACCAGCACGCCCAGCGCCAGCACCGCCAGCATCCGCCAGTTGGCGGATGCGTGGCGCAGCAGGAGCCCCCAGAGAGCCACGAGGCCGCCCATCGCCGCTCAGGGTAACGGCGGAACGGGGTGAGCGCCCGCGGCGCGCCTTCCCCGCCTGCCTGCTAGGCTGCCCCTCACGCCCATGGACAGCCTCGCCGCCCTCCTGCGGATCGTCGCCCAGCGGAGCCGCGCCAACTGGCGGCTGCTCGCCACCGTCATCTTCGGCATGGTCCTCGCCTCCGCGCTCATGTCGAGCGTCGTGCTCTACTCCGACGCCGTGCGCGACCTCGGCCTCAGCTTCACCCTCCGCCAGGAGGAACCCCTCGCGCTCGACCTGAAGGTCGTGAGCAACAGCCAGCCGGGCGAGCCCGCTGTCTACGCCGAGCGGCGCAACACCACCATCTCCCTGCTGCGGCGCTACGCAGGCGGGCTGACCGAGGGGACTGGCTTCTACGGGCGCTCCTCTACCTTCTTCCTGACCGAGCCGGGAGAGGAGGTACGTCGCGAGGACGAGCTGCGCCCGCGTGCCCACTTCCTCTTCTTTTCCGGCATCGCCTCGCACGTCACGCTCGTGGAGGGTGGCCCCGCAGCCCCCGCTCTGCCCACCACCGACTCCTCCCGCCGCCCCGTGATCGAGGTCTGGATGGGCGCCGCCGCCGCCCGCGCGCTCGGCGCGCGCACGGGCGAGACCTTCGACCTGCACCCCTTCTGGCGCGACGATGTCGAGCCCGTGCAGGCCACGATCGCCGGGCTCATCGAGCCGAACGACGCCTCCGGGGAGTACTGGTTCGGCAACGCCCACCGCCTCGTGGTGGATAACACGCGCTGGCCCACCTATCCGCTCGTGATCGACGAGAGCACGTTCGTCGAGGCGATCGCGCCCTACCTGCCCTCGATCGACGGCACGTTCGAGACCTACGCCTTCATCGACCGCGAGCGCGTCAACAGCCGCAATGCCGAAACGGTCGAGCGCAACCTGCGGGCGCTGGAGCGGGCCGTGCGCGCGCAGCTCGAGCTGGCTGCGGTCGACTCGCGGCTGGCGGACGTGATCGCGGAGTACCAGCAGAAGCTGTTCTTCACACGCCTGCCCCTCTTCGCGCTGATGCTCCTGATCGTGGGGATCGCGCTCTACTACCTCGTACTGGTGGCGACGATGCTGGTGGAGCGCCAGGCGGGCGAGATCGCGCTCCTCAAGAGCCGCGGCGCGGGCCTCGGCCAGATCATGACTGTGTACCTGACGGAGGGGCTGGCGCTCACCGCCTTCGCCGTGGCGCTCGGCCCCCTGCTGGCGGCGGGTGTGATCCGCCTGCTGGGGCCATCGCCGCCCTTCGCCAGCCTCAGCCAGGGCGAGCTGCTGCGCGTCACCCTCACCGCGGAGGCCTTCGGGATGGCGCTGCTGGGGGCGCTGCTCGCCCTGGGGGCGCTGCTCTGGCCCGCCTGGCGCGCGGCGGGCGCGACCATGGCGCACTACAAGCAGAGCCTCGCGCGGCCCGTACGCCAGCCCCTCTTCCTGCGCTACTACCTCGATCTGGCGCTCGTGGGCGTGGGCGCATTCCTCTTCTACCAGCTGCGCCAGCGCGGTTCGCTCGTCACCGAGAACCTCTTCGGCGACCTCTCCGCCGACCCCCTCCTGCTCGTTTCGCCCGCGCTCTTCATCCTGATGATCGCGCTCGTGTTCCTGCGCCTCTTCCCCGTGGCGCTGCGCGCGGCCTCGTGGGCACTGCGGGGGCTGCACGGCCCCACGATCCTGCTCAGCCTCTGGCGCATGGTGCGCAACCCCCTGCACTACAGCCGCCTCATCCTGCTGCTGTTGCTCGCCACCTCCGTGGGGATGTTCGCCGCCGGCTTCCGCGCGACGCTCGACCGCAGCTTCGAGGACCGTGCCCGCTACGAAGCCGGCGCCGCCGGGCGCATCATCGATATCCGCGAGCCCGACCGCCTCTCCACGGCGCAGCTGGAGGAGGCCATCGAGGCGATCGACGGCCTTGACGGCGCCAGCGCCGCCGCCCGCCTCGACGCAACCTATACGCCTGCCACCGGCCGCTCCGTGCCCGCCGAGATCCTCGGCACGGGCGATGGCTTTGCCGCGGCGGCGTTCTGGCGGGAGGACTTCGGCGGCGACCTCGACGAGCTGCTCACCCGCCTCCAGCCTGACGGAGAAGAGGCCCCGCCCTCCGGCGCGACCGCCCCCGCGGGCACGCGTACCCTCGGCCTCTGGACGCGCATCTCCCTGCCCGACCGCGCCGCCCGCCCGGGCGTGCGCATCCGCGACGAGCGCGGCCTCCTCTACGAGTACATCTCCGTGCAGGAGCCCGTTGCGGAAGAGGACGGCTGGCTCCTCTATGTGTTCGACCTCAGGCAGCCCTCCAGCCCGCGTGGCAGCCCCCCCACCCTCGACCGCCCGCTCGAGATCGAGTCCGTCTTCCTCAGCGTGCGCCGCTTCGCCGCCGCCCCCGGCCGCGTGACGGCACTGTTCGACGACCTCACCGCCTGGCCCGAAGGTGGAGGCCGCGACGACGGCAGCGTGATCGAGCCCTTCGAAACGCTCGACCGCTACGACTCGATCACCGGCGCCTCCGGGGCCACGCAGACATCGATCACGCGCGCGGAAGTCACGAACGAACGCGGGCGCTACGCCGCACAGGTCACGTTCACCTACGACACCTTCGCGGCGAGCGCGGTGGGGCTGCGCCTGCGCCGTTCAGCCGCGCCCCTGCGCGTGCTCGCCAGCGAGTCGTTCCTGGAGGCCGCGGGGGTGGGCACGGGCGACCTGATCCCCCTGCGCATCAACCGCCAGGTGCTCACCGCGCAGGTGGCGGGCGCCTTCGAGTTCTTCCCGGGCTTCTTCCCCAACGAGCGCAACCACCTGCTCATCGCCGACCTCACAGCCCTGCAGGACGCGGGCGCGGGCACCCCGCGCGTGGCCGGCGGCATCACTGCGAACGAGGTCTGGCTGAGTGACGTCGAGGGCGTCGCCCTCACGAGGGAGTGGCTGGAGGAGCAGGGCATCCGCGCCCGCGAGACGTTCGACGCCGCCGGGCTCTTCGCGCTCGAATCGTCCGACCCGCTGGTGGCCGCCAGCTGGGAAGGCATCCTCTTCCTCTCCTTCGGGGCAGTCCTGCTGCTCACGGCGCTCGGCTTCATCGTGTTCTCCTACCTGGCCGCGCAGACGCGCTCGCTCGAATTCGCCATCCTCCGCACCATGGCTTCTCGGGCCGCCAGATCGTGGGCGTCGTCGCCTTCGAGCAGCTCTTCGTGATCATCGCGGGCGTGGCGGCGGGCACCGCCCTCGGCTTCCCCCTGGGGCGGCTCATGATCGGCGCGATCGCCCTCACCGAAGACGGCAGCGATGTGATCCCTCCCCTCCTTTCACAGGTAAGCTGGGGGACCGTGCTCACCGTCTACGGCCTGCTCGCCGCCGTCTTCATCGCCACCGTGGCCGCGCTCGCGCGGCTCTACTCGCGGCTCGCCCTGCACCGCGCGCTGCGCATCGGCGAGCTCTAGGGCGCGCCCTTTGCGGCCATGCCCTCTTTCTTGTATAATCCAGACATCATGGCAGACCAGAAATCACCTAAAGGGAAGTGTATTCGCCGGGCTCTTGGGTGGCTACCGGTAGCTGCGTTGGCGCTATTCTTGCCGGTGCCACTCCCCGAAGATTGGCCATGGCCTCTAGACGACGAAGTCTGATCACCGAGAGACTGAAGGGACCTGCCGCATGCTACTGGCGGCAGGCCCCTTGACAGGCTTCGCTCCCGTTACCTGCTAACAGAGAGGATTGAACTTACATATCGCCTTACCAACAGTCTTGGCTTGGTTGATGCGGTGTTTGACATTCTCCGTCACGGCATTTATGTACCAGTTGGTGGCCGCTCTACAGAAGCGGGCAGCCCCTGCTGCACCGGCTCTTTCTGCAGCCGCTGGGCTGGCCTGCTGCATCATCCAGTTGGTAGAGTAGACTATCGCGCAGAGGGGAACTGGTGGAGAAAACCGATCAGGTGGCGCGCTCTCAGCAACTGGCGCTGATGTGCTGCTTGCAGCTTCCACTACGTGGACGGAGGCGGGGCCGTCGAGGGCAGCGGACCCCGTGAGAATGAGGCCCACGACGAGCGCGAGCGCGACGTCAAACTTTGATTTTGGGAGGCCCGGATCAGCCTCGTGCCGCTAGCCAGCCAGGCGGCGGCGTTTACGGCCTCGGGGGCGTCTGGTAGCGTTCGGGGGCCCCGAACAAGGGCCTCCCACATGACCACCTCCCCCGAAACCACCGTCAGCGATCCCGGGACGCCCTACATCGTCTGCGAGGATCTCTTCAAGATTCACAAGAGCGACGAGCTCGAAGTGGTCGCCCTGCGCGGGCTCGATCTGAAGGTGCGCGCGGGCGAGCTGATGGCCATCGTCGGCGCCTCCGGCTCGGGCAAGAGCACCCTGCTCAACATCCTCGCCGGGCTCGACCAGCCCAGCGCCGGGCGCGCCTTCGTGGGCGGGCGCGACCTGCTGACGATGACGGAGGGCGAGATGGTGCGCTACCGCCGCAGCGCCGTCGGCTTCGTCTGGCAACAGACGGGCCGCAACCTCATCCCCTACCTGAGCGCCACGCAGAACGTCGAGCTGCCGCTCATGCTCGACGGCGTCGAGGCAGCTCCAGCGCACGAGCGAGCGCTGGAGCTGCTCGCGGCGGTGAACCTGAGCCACCGCCGCACGCACCACCCTGAGCAGCTCTCCGGCGGCGAGCAGCAGCGCGTCTCGATCGCGGTGGCGCTCGCCAACCGCCCGCCCCTGCTCCTCGCCGACGAGCCCACCGGCGAGCTCGACGCCATCGGCGCCGACAGCGTCTACGAGGTGCTGGGCGACCTCAACGCGCGCTTCGGCGTCACCATCATCATCGTCACCCACGACCCCGAGATCGCCTCCCGCGTGAACCGCGTCGTCGCCATCCGCGACGGGCGCACCAGCATGGAGATATTCCGGCGCACCGAGCAGAGCGGCGGCATCACCCAGGTCGTGCACGACGAGTACGTGCTTGTCGATTCCGCAGGGCGCCTGCAGGTACCGCGCGAGTTCCTCGATCGCCTCAGCATCAGCGAGCGCGCCAAGCTCTTCCTGGGCGAAGGGCGCGTGGAGGTACTCCCCGATACCGTCCGGCGCGTACCCGCGGAGGAACGCTGATGGCCGGCGCCGCCGTCGACCTGCGCAACGTCTCCCGCCGCTTCCGCCTCGGCGCCGAGGAGGTCTGGGCCGTGCGAGACGTGACCCTCACCGTCGCGCCGGGCGAATTCCTCGCGCTCATCGGTCGCTCCGGTTCGGGCAAGACCACCCTGCTCAATACCATTGCCGGGCTCGACCGGCCCACCGCGGGCGAAGTCCGTATCGACGGCGAGCGCGTCGATACGATGGGCGAGGCCCAGCTCATCGCCCTCCGCCGCCAGAAGCTGGGTTTCATCTTCCAGTCCTTCGGGCTGCTGCCGCTCCTCTCCGCCCAGGAGAACGTGGAGCTGCCCTTGCGCATCGCGGGCGTGCGTCGCGGGCGGGCCGCGCGGGCCCGCGAGACGCTGGAGCTCGTGGGGCTCGAGCGGCGTGCGCACCACCGCCCCTACGAACTCTCCGGCGGCGAGCAGCAGCGCGTCGCCATCGCCCGCGCGCTCGTTACCCGGCCCACTCTCGTGCTCGCCGACGAACCCACGGGCGAGCTCGACTCGGCCACCGCCACCGCCGTCTTCACCCTCATCCGCGATGTCTGCCGCGAGCGCGGCGTCTCCATCATCACCTGCACGCACGACCGGCTGGTGATGGAGCTGGCCAGCCGCGTGGAGGAGCTGACGGATGGCCGCCTCACGACGGGGCAGCGGGGCGACGTCTGGGGGCGGGTGCAGTCGCGCGTGCGCAGCCCCTTCGCCGCCCCCGCCGGCGAGGACCGCGAGAGCCAGTCGCTGCCCTCCCTCATCGGCGCTGACCGCAGCGCCTTCGGCCCCCGCCCCGCGCCGGACGCCGCGCCCCCCTCCCCCGCCTCGCCACCCGACGAGCCCGAGGACCGCTGGGCCCGCCACGACTAGCGCCGCCTGCCACTCTGCCACCAGCGGAGCACTCCCCTCAAGTACACTCTCCCCATGCCTGTTTTCCCCTCGACCGAATGGTTCCAGGAGGCCGCTGACCGCCTCAACCGCTCCGACAGCTTCACGCGGCTCGGCAGCTGCGACGCCGTCATGGGCATACAGGCGGGCGACCGCTGCTTCGCCGTCACCTTCGAGGCGTTCGCCATCACCGCCGTCGCCGAGATCCCGCGCGAGGCCATGCGCGACCTCGATTTCACGCTCGCGCAGCCGCCCGAGGCCTGGCGCGCCATGATCGAGAATGTCAAGGCGAACGGCCACGCGACGGCGCTCCACACCCTCAATTCGCTCGACCTGCAGAGCGAGGAGGAGTTCGCCATCGGCGAGGATTACACCCGCCGCGACCTCTTCTACCGCTACAACCAGACCTTTCAGGACTACTTCGATATCTCCGCCGCCATGGAGACCACGTTCGCGCCATGACCGCCCAGCCGCCCTTCCTCACGCGCGTTCGCATCCAGAACTACAAGAGCATCAAGGCGTGCGACGTGCGGCTGGGGAGCCTCGCCTTCCTCGTCGGCCCCAACGGCTCGGGCAAGAGCAACTTCCTCGACGCCCTCCGCTTCGTCGCCGATGCCCTTAATGAGTCTCCGGACAAGGCTCTCAACGACCGTATCGGGGAAAAGATACGCATCATCACAGGTGCGATATCGGACGTGCAACGCAAAGGGAGTGACTCCCCATCCGCATTGGCGATCCGGCTTGACTTTCAGATTCCGGATGGCCTCGCAGGACACTACAGCCTCCAGATCAGCCATAATGCAAAAAGCCAATTCACCAAGGGAGAAGCGACATTCACCATTCAGAAGGAGGAGTGCTCTACCTCCCCGGATGACTGGTTTGTCCGCAGCGCAGCCGACATCTCAGCCTACAGCTCAGACGGGCACATCAGATTCAGTGCCTTAGAGGAAGGGACTATTCCTCACGATCAACTTGTTCTGTCCGAACGCCGCGAAATCGAGCCGTTCAAAACTGTCTACCACGCACTGACGCGCATGTGTTTCTACAACCTTAATCCGGACGCAATCCGTAAGTTACAGGAATCAGATTCCAGTCCTCTTCTGCAACACGATGGCGCTAACCTGCCGAGTGTGCTCGAACGACTGGAAAACCGTAGCCCGGCGACGAAGAAACGAATTGAAGAGTACCTCGGCCACATCATCCCGGGCTTGCGCTCAGTCGAGCCGTTTTCACCGGGCGGTTCGAAGGGCACTGAGAGCAGGACATTCGCGATTCACCAGGGCCTCGCCAGCGACAGGGCCGACTGGCCTGGGTGGTCGTTCCTCCCCCTGAGCAACTCGGACGGCACGCTCCGGGCGCTCGGTATCCTCACAGCACTCCTCCAGGACAGCGACGGCTCTCCTTCTCTGGTCGCAATCGAGGAGCCTGAGCTGGGGCTTCACCCCGCTGCCCTCGCCGCCCTGCTCGATGCCATCTGCGACGCGCGGGAGCGCACACAGGTGCTCGTTACAAGCCACTCGCCCGACCTGCTCCACACATCGGAGATAGGGGCGGATGAATTGCTGGCCGTGGAGGCGGAGAGCGGCGCCACCGTGATCAGTGGGATCGACGAAGGTTCCCGCGAGACACTCCGCAAACGCCTGTTCACGCCCGGCGAGCTCCTGCGCACCAACCTGCTCCAACCGGACGAGGCCGCGCGGGAGATCGAAAGCCGCCAGCTCCAGCTTTTTGATCGCTGACATGCGCTCGATCTTTCCGATCGTTGAAGGCGAAGGCGAAGTGGGTGCGCTCCCGATCCTCATCCGCCGCGTCCTCAAAGCGCAGAGCGCCACTGGCCGCGCCCTGGTACGGAAGCCAACCCGCGAGCACAGGGGCACGCTCCTGAGATCGGGAAAGCTCGAGCGCATCGCACGGGCCGTCCTGCGAAAGGCGAAGGGAGATGCGCGAATACTTCTGCTCATCGACGCCGACGACGACTGTGCAGCAACCCTCGAGCCAAAGCTCCAGCGTCGCCTCGACCGGGAGTTCGGAGCCGGAATCTGTGCTGCCGTGCTGGCCGTACGCGAGTACGAGAACTGGCTCATCGCCAGTGCCGCTGCCTTCACACAAGACCGCAGCTTCCGGAACAACATCCGCCCGCCGTCAAATCCCGAAACCGTGCCCAACGCCAAGCAGTGGCTCAGCGAGCGCCGCACTGACCGGTACTCCTACCGCCCCACGATCCACCAGGCCCAGCTCACCGAGCGAATCGATGTCGAGGTCGTCCGGCAGCAGTGTCCGTCGTTCGACAAGTTCTGGCGCGAGATCGAGCGGCTCGCGACAGCCTAGCGGCGCGCGCGGCGGTGGCCGCGCAGGGGCGTGGAGGCGCGCAACGGCGGCGCGGCGGGGGCGTTCGCGCCGCCGCCTTCCTCGATCAGCGGGTGGAGTGCGGTCATCGCGCGAACAAGCTCCCCCGAGACCTCGCGCGCCAGCTCCGCGGTGAGCCGCTCGAAGGGGAAGGGGCGGTGCAGCCGCCGCCACGAGACCGTCCACTCCTCCAGCTCCCAGGCGGGCCCGAGCTCGCCGAGGAGGTCGGCGGCGTGGGCGGCGAGGAGCTCGACCCAGGCGTCGTTCGCCTCGACCGGGCCCTCGAAGTGCAGCCCCACCTCCACCACGCCCCGCCCCATCTGCGGCTGCAGCTCGAAGTGCACCCGCTCGTCGCCGAAGTGGAACTGCAGCGTGGTCCAGCGCAGGTGGCGCTCCGGACGGGGAACGGCGGGCGGCAGCCGCGTCAGTACCTGGTCCTCGCAGAAGAACACGAACTCGCGCGCCTTGAGGGAGCCATCCTGTTTCGGCATCGCCCCCAACTGTAGCGAACACCGTGCGCTCAGGAGCACGCGGCCCGCCACGGGACTACGCTGGCCGGACGCCTGAGATCCGGAGCGGCAGAGGACGGCGCGACCATCGTCGCCGAGGCGAGCAACATCGCCCGGGCACGCATCTGGATCGACGCCCTGCGCGACGAGCGCATCGAGGCCGTCTTCGTCGAGCGCGGCCTCGGCGGAGCCTTCGGGGGCGCAAGCCCCTTCGGCGCCTCCTACGCCGTGTTCGTGCCACGGGCACACCCCGGCGCGGCGCGCAGCGTGATCGCCGAGCCCGGCGGGGGCGCATGCTCGTCGCCTGCTGCACCGCCGAAGAGGAGCGCGACCGCTCCCGCCGCGCCTTCGCCACGGTCGCGGGAGGCGTCCTGAGCGTGGTGGCGGCAGCCGGCGCCCTCCGCCTCGCCTTCGGCTAGCGGCCACCACCGAGGATCAGCGAGAGCACCTCCGCACGCGTGCCCCGCGGCATCACCAGCGTGAGGCGGTCACCGCGACGCAGCTTCGTATCGCCCGCGGGCACGGAGGTGCGCCCCAGCCGCTCCATCGTCAGCACGCGCACGCCCGCGGGCAAGGGCGCCTCCAGCAGCGTCTTCCCCTCCACTGACGCGCCCGCCGCCACCGTCAGCTCGATCGTGCTGATCTCCGCATCGACGGGCGTGAGCGGGCGCACCTGCTGCTGCACCGCGCGCCGGTAGGCGCGCACCAGCGCACGCGCGTCGATGACGCCCAACACGGGGCCGTCGCTGCCATCGAGCACGGGCAGCCAGCGGCGCTCGTAGCGCGCGAGGCGATCGAGCGCCTCGTCGAGCGGCGTGTCGGCGAGCACCACGGCGGGAATGTCGTCCACGAAGCCGTCGACGGGCACGCCCGCGTCGGGCGCCGCGCGCAGCCTTTCCACGCTCAGCTCGCCCACCAGCCGCCCCTCCTCGTCGACGACGAGGCCCTGCGCGCTCGAGGCCGCCTCCAGGGCGGCGACCGCCACCTTTACGGTGGCACCCTCACGCACAGAGGGGAGGGGTACCACCGCCCGTTGTGCGGGGAGGGCGTCGAGCAGGGGGAAGGCGAAGCGGTGGCGGTGCGCCTTCGATTCCGCGCGCGTCGCCACCTGGCTGCGGTAGATCGTCGTGTTCCCCACGAGCAGGGTGGCGACCGCCACCGCCACCATCGCCGGCGCCAGCAGCGAGAGATTCCCCGTCATCTCGCCCACCATCAGCATCATCGCCAGGGGTGCGTGCGCGATGCTGCCGAAGACGGCGATCATGCCGATGATGACGAGCGGCCCCGGCTCCGCGGGGAAGCCTGGCAGGTCGTGGAAGAGCCGCCAGAAGAGCGCGCCCAGCATGCCTCCCGCCACCATGCCCGGTGCGAAGATGCCCCCCGCCGCCCCCGACCCCACCGTGAGCGCCGCCGCCACGATGCGCAGCAGCGGCAGCGAGACGAGCAGCCAGAAGGAGAAATCCGTCACCTGCTCGGGCGTGAGCGAGCGCTGCACCCAGCCGTAGCCCACGTGGATCGCCTCCGGCGCGGCGATACCGATCGTGCCCACGAGCACACCCCCGATGGCGGGCTTCACCCAGCGCGGCCCGGTGAGCCTGCGGAAGAACGCCTGCGACCCCTCCAGCCCGCGCGCGTAGAGGATGCCGAGCAGCCCGCAGGCCACCCCCAGGGCGAGGTACCAGGGCAGCTCCTGCGCATTGGTGAAGGAGAAGCCGGATGTACCGCCGAAGATCGGGGAGTAATCGAACCACGCGCCGTAGACGGAGAAGGCGACGATCGAGGAGATGAGCGAGAGCAGGATCGCATCCGCCTCGAAATCGTGGCGGTAGAGCGCCTCGGCAGCCATCATGGCACCGCCCAGAGGGGCGCGGAAGATGGCGCCGATGCCCGCTCCCATGCCCGCCACCAGCGCCCGCCGCCGCTCGATCGCGCCCAGCCCCAGACGGTCTGCGATGACGGAGCCGAAGCCCCCGCTGATCTGCGCAGCAGGCCCCTCACGCCCCGCCGCGCCACCGCTCCCGATCGTGATCGCGGAGGCGACCAGCTTCACCGGGATCACGCGCCAGCGCATGCGTCCCCCGCGCTGGTGGAAGGCATCGATCACCTGGTCCGCGCCCGGCCCCTCCGCCTCGGGCGCGAGCGAGAACACAAGGATGCCGGAGACGAGCCCTCCCAGCCCCAGCACAATGGGCAGGGCCCAGCTGCGCGTGGGGCCCGAAGGCTCGGCACTTCCCTCGCCCAGCGCGTGCGGGGGCACGTAGCCTGTCAGCTCGGTGAGGATATACTTCGTCGAGAGCTCGATCGCCTCGAAGAAGAGGATCGCGCCCACCCCCACGACAAGCCCGATGAGCGTCCCCAGCCAGAGCGCGCGCACCACATCCTGCGTGGTGAAGCGCCCAAGCCGCCGGCGCAGCCTTCCACCGGCCCGCCGTCGCCAGCGCCTCCCCCGCGCGCGCCGCATCCACACAGCCCGAATCGTACGCTTATGATCGCCTAGGGCTACCGGCGGCCGCGCACGACCTGTGTCTCGGCGACGGAAACACTATCCTGTCCGCATGAGCCCCCGGCGGCCCTGCGCGGGGACACTGATCGCCTTCGCCCGCGAGTCCAACCTGATCGAGGCTATCGACGCGCCGCCCGCAGCAGCAGGGTGCTCACGCCCTGCGCGATCCACCGCCTGCCGATGCGCTCCCGCCCCGAACACACCCCCCGGCCACTACCGGACGTTCAACGTGCGCGTCGGCCCCGTCGCCAAGATGGACCACTAGCTGGTGAGCTGTCCCGCTTCCCTTGCGCGCGTCCGCCGCCACCTCCAGCGCCCCCCTCCTCAAAGGACCTCCGGGACTGGCACCATGAATTCGAGCACATCCACCCCTTCGCCGACGGGAGCCGCAGGCCGGGTCGCCTCTGGCTGAACGCCCTGCGGCTCCGCTGCTCCCTCCCCTGGCTCACCGTCCCTTTCGCCGAACGGCAGCAGTACTACGACGCCATCCGCCGCCGGGAGCTGGCCCACGACCCCGACCGGCTGCGCAACTTCGCCAGCCGGTGAGGCCGCAGCCCTCCCGACCCTGTCCCGTTCTCCCGCCAGCGCGCCCGCCCGCAGCCGCCCACGCAAGAGCGCGGCCCCGAAGGAGCCGCGCTCAGGTTGAGCCACTATCAGCCCCTGCGCGCACGGATGCGACACGCGCTCCGTACACCTGGAGGATGCCGGGGAACTAATATTCCTCGGGCGTGGGCGCGGCCGCGACCGCGGGCTGCGGGATATCCGCCACGAGCGATTCCGTGGTGAGCACCATGGCGCTCACGCTGGCGGCGTTCTCGAGAGCCGAGCGCACCACCTTCACGGGGTCGACGACGCCCATCTCGAACATGTCGCCCCAGCGGTCGGTGGCGGCGTCCCAGCCTTCGTTCTCGTTCTCGCGACGCTTGATGCGCTCGACGATCACGGAGCCTTCGAGGCCCGCGTTGTCGGCGATCAGCCAGGCGGGCTCTTCGAGCGACTCGGCCAGCAGGAGCGCGCCCGTGCGCTCGTCGTTGCCCAGCGTCTCGGCGTACTCGCGCACGGCCTGCTGGGCGCGGATGAGGGCGACGCCACCGCCCACGACGACGCCTTCTTCGACGGCGGCACGGGTGGCGCTGAGGGCATCTTCGACGCGCGCCTTCTTCTCCTTGAGCTCGATCTCGGTGGCGGCGCCGACCTTGATCACGGCAACGCCCCCCGCGAGCTTGGCCAGCCGCTCCTGCAGCTTCTCGCGGTCGAAGTCGCTGGTCACGTCCTCGATCTGGGCCTTCAGCTGCTTGATACGCCCCTGGATGGCCTCGTCGCTGGCCTGGCCCTCGACGATGGTGGCGGCGTCCTTGCCTGCCACCACGCGACGGGCGCGGCCGAGGTCGGCGAGCGTCGCGCTCTGCAGCTGGCGGCCCGTGCCCTCGGTGATGAGCTCCCCGCCCGTGAGGATCGCGATGTCCTCGAGGATGGCGAGGCGGCGGTCGCCGAAGCTGGGCGCGCGCAGCGCCAGCAGGTTCATCGTGCCGCGCAGCTTGTTCACCACCAGCGTGGCCAGCGCCTCGCCATCGATATCGTCCGAGATGATGACGAAGTCCTTCGTCATCTGCATCGCCTGCTCAAGGATGGGGAGCAGGTCCTGCATGGCCGATATCTTCTTGTCGGTGATGAGGATGTAGGGGTTCTCGACGACGGCTTCCATGCGGTCCGCGTTCGTCACAAACTGGGGCGACTGGTAGCCGCGGTCGAGCTGCAGGCCGTCGACGAACTCGGTCTCGAACTCGATCCCGCGCGATTCCTCGACGGTGATGACGCCGTCCTTGCCCACCATCTCCATGACGTCGGCGACGATCTCGCCGATCTCGGTATCGTTCCCGGAGATGGAGGCGACGTGCTGGATCTGCTCCTTGGTGAGCACCGGCTCGGCGCGCGAGCGCAGGTGCTCGACGGCGGCACCGAGGGCACCCTCGATGCCGCGCCGGATGGACATCTGGTGCGAGCCCGAGGCGACCACCTTGACGCCCCCGCGCACGAGCGCCTGGGCGAGCACCGTGGCTGTCGTCGTGCCATCGCCGGCCACGTCGTTCGTCTTCGTGGCCACCTGCTTCACCAGCTGGGTACCCATGTTCTCGAAGGCGTCCACGAGCTCGATCTCGCGGGCCACCGTCACGCCGTCCTTGGTGATGACGGGCGGGCCATAGTTCTTCTCGATGACGACGTTGCGGCCACGCGGGCCGAGCGTCACCTTCACCGCATCAGCGAGGGCATCGACACCATCCTTCAGATGGCGGCGCGCGGCCTCGTCGAAGAGGAGATGCTTGGGCGCCATAGGGGCAGATCCTTTCTCTGCGCTCCGCTAGGAGACGAGCTTGGCGAGGATGTCCTTCTCGTTCAGCACGATGTAGTCGATGCCGTCGAGCTTGATATCCGTGCCGGCGTACTTGGCGTAGAGAATGCGGTCGCCCTGCGTGACGTCGATGGGGATGCGCTGGCCGCCGTCGTCTACCTTGCCGGGGCCCACGGCGATCACCTCGCCCTGCTGCGGCTTCTCCTTCACCGTGTCGGGAATGATGATGCCGCTGGCCGTCTCCTCTTCCTGCTTCAGGGCCGTGACGACGATGCGATCGGCGAGGGGCAGAAGCTCAGTCTTGGTTGCTGTCTTTGCGGGCACAGGGTTCCTCCAACGCTTCCTGGTTTTGTGTGTGCCACGGATATTAGCACTCTCCCGCCGAGAGTGCCAGTGCGCGCCGTTCCCGCTCCCCCTCCGCTGGCGGCGCGGGGCGAGCAGGCGTACGCTGGGGATGCGATGACGACCGGCACCCACGCCGCCTTCGTCCGCCTCACCAGCGCAGGCTTCAGCGACGAGCAGGCTGAGGCGATCCTCGCTTCGGGCCACGACCTCCAGGCCCCGCTCGCCACAAAGTCCGACCTGGCGGAACTGCGGACCGAGCTCAAGGGCGACACCGCCGATCTGCGGACCGAGCTCAAGGGCGACATGACGGAACTGCGGGCCGAGCTCAAGGGCGACATGACGGAACTGCGGGCCGAGCTCAAGAGCGACATGACGGAAACTGCGGGCCGATATGGCCGCCCTCGAACTGCGCCTCACGCTCCGCATGGGGGCGGGCTTCGTCCTCGCCATCGGCGTCCTCGGCACCCTGATCGCGGTCCTGTAGCGTCGCGCCCCCGCCCGCCCCATCCCCAACATTCCCCTTCGCGTGAAGGTGTGGTACCGTCGGATATTCGAAGGAGAATCAGCGTTGCGCATCTTGGGGCGCATAGGCGGCTACGCTATCCCCTACTGGAAGATGCTGACCATCGGCCTCGTGTCGATGATCGGCGCGACCCTGTTCGGGATCGGGCCTCCCTTCCTCCTGCAGCGCGCCATCGATTTCGGCCTGCGGCCCGTGCGCGACGGCGACTCAATCATCCGCTTCGAGGGCAGCGAGACGACGCTCATCCTGACGGCCCTCGCGTTCATCGCCTTCGCCGCTGGCCGGGGCATATCCTCCTTCGCCCAGACGTTCATCTCGGAGAGTCTCGGCCAGCGCGTCGCCTACGACCTCCGCAACGAGATATACGACAACGTCCAGCGCCTCAGCTACGCCTACCACGACCGCGTGCAGACCGGCCAGATCATGTCGCGCGCCACGCAGGACGTGGAGAACATCCGCATGTTCATGTCGATGGCCTCCCTGCGCCTGCTGATGATCATCGGGATGATCATCATGGGTGTAGGCGGCATGTTCTGGTACCACTGGCAGCTGGCCCTCATCAGCTGCGTCACGTTGCCCGTCATCGCCTGGCGCTCCTGGGCGGTGCACCGCGTGATGCGCCCGCTCTGGGTCCAGATCCAGGCGAGCGAGGCGCGCCTCACGGAGGTGGCCGACGAGGGTCTCGGCGGCATCCGCGTCGTCAAGGCGTTCAGCCGCGAGGCGCTGGAGGCGCTGAAGTTCGCCGGCGCCGCCCGCGGCCAGCGCGACCTGCAGCTCGTCCAGGCTCTGCTGATGGCGCGCCACGCCCCCCTGCTGCAGGGCCTCGCGGGCGTGCAGATGGGCGTCTCCGTGGGAGCAGGCGCCTGGTTCGTAGCCACAGGCAGCCTCTCCGCGGGCGAGTTCTTCTACTTCCCCCTGATCCTCGCCCTGCTGATGATGCCCGTGCGCATGCTCGGCTTCATGGTCACGAGCTTCTCGCGAGCGATCGCCGCCGGCCAGCGCGTTTTCGAGATCCTTGATGCGCAGTCCGCCGTGCAGGAGCGCGAGGGCGCCATTCCCGTCGAAACCCCGCGCGGCCACGTGCGCTTCCGCGGCGTCTCCTTCGGCTACGACAACGTCAGCGCCGTGTTGCGCGACATCGAGATCGACGCGCCCCCGGGCAAGATCATCGCTCTCCTGGGCCCCACCGGCAGCGGCAAGTCCACCATCGTGAACCTGCTGCCACGCTTCTACGACGTGACGGCGGGCGCGATCTCGATCGACGGCGTCGATGTCCGCAACTACCAGCTCGAATCACTGCGCGGGAGCATCGGCTCCGTCCAGCAGGACGTCTTCCTCTTCCTCGGCACGATCCGTGACAACATCGCCTACGGGCGGCCCTCAGCCAGCCAGGAGGAGATCGAGGCCGCGGCCAAGGCGGCCCGTATCCACGACTTCATCATGAGCCTGCCCTACGGCTACGACGAGTGGGTGGGCGAGCGCGGCGTCACCCTCTCCGGCGGCCAGCGCCAGCGCGTCGCCATCGCGCGCACGCTCCTGCTCGACCCGCGCGTCCTCATCTTCGACGATTCGACCGCGAGCGTGGATACGCAGACAGAGTTCCTCATCCAGCAGGCGCTGGCCACGCTCATGGAGGGGCGCACGACCTTCGTCATCGCCCAGCGTCTGCGCACCGTCATGCGCGCGGACGAGATACTCGTGCTCGAAGACGGACGCATCGTGCAGCGCGGCCGCCACGACGAACTCCTCACCCAGGAAGGGCTCTACCGCACGATCTACGACCTCGAACTGCGCGACCAGGAAGAGGCGCTGGGCGCGGTGGACGCGCCGGTCGCAGCCGCCGCGGGCGGAGGGGGTGCCTAGATGGGCATGTGGGGCGGCGGCATGGCCGGCGGCTACAGCAGCGGCATCGGCGGGCAGCGCGGCATGAACCGCGGGCGCGGCAGCGACGGCTGGGACGAAGAGTATCTCGGCAAGCCCTACGACGCCGAGGTCGTGCGCAAGATGCTCCCCTACCTGCGCCACCGCCGCCGCGCCATCCTCGCCGCCTTCGCCTGCATGCTGCTGGTCTCCGTCTCCATCTACGTGCCACCCGTCTTCATCGGCTTCGCCGTCGCCGACGGCACCGCCGGGGATACCAGCCGCCTCCCCCTCTGGATCGGTCTCATGGCTGGCCTCGGTGTGCTGGGCTGGGTCGCGGGCGTGGTCCAGCAGCTCATCATGGCGCGCGTGGGCACGCAGCTCCTCTACGAGCTGCGCACGGAGATGTACGAGCACATGCAGGGGCTCTCCCTCTCGTTCTACGACGAGATGGAGGTGGGCCGCATGATCAGCCGCCTCACCAGCGACGTGACCGTGATGCAGGAGCTGCTCAGCACGGGCTCGCTCACCTTCGCCGCCGACATCGTCGGCATCGCCATCGCCGTCACCATCCTCATGCAGGCGGACTGGACGCTCGCGCTCTACACCTTCGCGGTGGTGCCGCCGCTCATCTTCGTCCTCTTCATCTGGGCGCGCTACGCGCGCGAGGCGTTCATCAACGTGCGCATCCGCATCAGCGAGCTCTACGGCAACCTCGGCGAGAGCCTCGCCGGCGTGCGCACCGTCCAGTCCCTCAACCGCGAGGATGAGAACGCGCGCCGCTTCGACCGGATGAACCAGCAGAACCGCAACGCCAACATCTGGGCGGGCACGCTCACCGCCGTCATCATGCCCCTAATCGAGATGTGCATCGCCATCTCCACCGCCGCCGTCATCATCATCGTCGGCTTGCGCGCCATCAACGGCAGTGCGGTCGATGTTGGCGCGACCTTTGCGCTGATCGCCGTCTTCATCCCGATGGTGCTGCGCTTCTTCGAGCCCATCCGCGACCTCGTCATGCAGTACACGATGCTGCAGCGCGCCATGGCCGGCGGCCAGCGCATCTTCGAGGTGCTGGAGACCACGCCCCGCATCCGCGACCGCGAGGACGCCACCGAACTCACTGCCGTCGAAGGCCGCGTCGACTTCGACAACGTCAACTTCCACTACGTCGAAGGCGTGCCTGTGCTCGAGGACTTCGACCTGCACGTGGAGCCGGGCGAGACGATCGCGCTCGTCGGGCACACGGGCTCTGGCAAGACCACCATCACCACCCTCATCAGCCGCGGCTACGATGTTTCAGGGGGGGGCATCCGTATCGACGGGCACGACGTGCGCGACATCAAACGCCGCTCGCTCACGCAATTCATGGGCGTGGTGCTGCAGACGCCCTACCTGTTCAGCGGCACCATCCGCGAGAACATCGAGTACGGGAAGCCGGGCGCCAGCGACGAGGCGATCGAGGCGGCTTCGCGGGCCGTGGGCGCCCACGACTTTATCTCGCGGCTGCCCGGCGGCTACGGCCATGAACTGCACCAGCGCGGCCAGAACATCTCCGTGGGCCAGCGCCAGCTGCTCAGCTTCGCCCGCGCTGTGCTCGCTGCCCCCCGCATCCTCATCCTCGACGAGGCGACCGCCTACGTGGACACGCAGACGGAGGTCATCATCCAGCGCGCCCTCCGCAGCCTCCTGCAGAACCGCACCTCCTTCGTCATCGCCCACCGCCTCTCGACGATCCGCGAGGCCAACCGCATCGTCGTCCTCGAAAACGGGCGCATGATCGAGATCGGCACACACGACGAGCTGCTCGCTGCCGACGGCGTCTACTCACGGCTCTACAAAATGACATACGAGCAGGAGCAGGACGCCAGCCTGGGCGAGGATGAGGCCGTCGTCCGCCGCCGCCTCGCCACACTCGGCGAGGCCACCCCCCAGCCCACCGGCGGCGAGTAGCGTTCGGAAAACCGTTCGGGATCGCGTTCGGATACCGATGGCAGCCCGAACAGGCACGTGTCCCGGGCAAGCCTCCCGTTCGTGTCCACACCGTTTCCGCACGGAAACGGCACTCACCAACAACCGCAGCCAGCCTGTCTCCCCAAGCTCTGCGCCACCCACCCGCATAACCCGTACAGCTCATCACCTTCGTCATCCCTCTGATCCCAATGCTCGTTTACGATCAGGTAGATGTTCGATAGCGTCGGAATCACGGTTTCAGGAGGTACCGGCGGTGACGGGGCGATGACGTTCCACCGCGAGAAATTCGTGCCCCTGGGTGGTCCGGACGGTGGCGATGGTGGTCGCGGCGGACGGGTGTTCCTGTGTGCGGTCGACGATGCCTACACGCTCGAGCAGTTCCGCCACCGCCGCCGCTTCCGTGCGGGTGCTGGGGGAGCGGGAGGCCCGCGGCTCCGCAGCGGGGCGCAGGGCGAAGACCTGACGATCGCGGTACCCGCGGGCACGGTCGCCTTCGATCAGGACTCGGGCGAGCCGTTGGCAGACCTTGCGGAGTCGGGCGCCTCCGCACTCGTCGCCTGGGGCGGACGTGGTGGCTGGGGAAACAAGCGCTTCGCCACCAGCACGAACCAGGCGCCACGCTACGCCCAGCGCGGCCACGCCGGCGAAACGGTCGCGCTCCGGCTCGAGCTGCGCCTGCTCGCGGATGTAGGCCTGCTGGGGTTGCCGAACGCGGGCAAGTCCACGCTGCTCGCGGCTGTCTCGCACGCCCACCCGAAGATCGCCGCCTATCCCTTCACCACGCTCGAACCCATGCTCGGCGTCGTCCGCGCAGGCTACGAGCGCTTCACCCTGGCGGACCTGCCCGGGCTCATCGAGGGCGCGAGCGAGGGCTACGGGCTCGGCTTCGAGTTCCTCAGGCACGTGCGCCGCTGCCGCGTCCTCCTCCACCTCGTCGACTGCAGCTCCAGCGACCCGGTGACGGACTACGAGCTGATCGAATCTGAGCTGCGCGCCTACGACCCCGCACTCTCTGGCCTCGCGCGCGCCCTCGCCGTCACCAAGGCAGACCTCGACGAGGAGGGGGCGCTCGCCGCCGCCACGACGCTCGCCGCCCACACGGGCGCGCCCGTTGCGACGATCTCGGCGCAGGAGGGCCAGGGCACG
This sequence comes from Tepidiformaceae bacterium, assembly GCA_963422605.2. Lineage (GTDB taxonomy): Bacteria > Chloroflexota > Dehalococcoidia > Tepidiformales > Tepidiformaceae > UBA2991. Next base: position 984,089 of record CAXXUF010000002.1, on the reverse strand, counting down.
GACGCGCTCGTGGCTCAGCTGCTGGCGCTCGTACGGGATGAACGCCAGCGCGCCGCCGATCGCCACCCGGAGCCGCTGCCCGTCGTGCGCCCTCAGCCCGAGGAGCGCTTCCGCGTTGCGCGGCAGGGGCCGGGCCTCTTCACCGTGGAAGGCCAGCGTGTGGTCACCTTCGTGGAGATGATGGACCTGGAGATGGAGGGCGCGCGAGACGAGGTCGAGCGCCGCCTCGCACGCTGGGGCGTGGTCCGCGCCCTGCGCCGTGAGGGCGTCGCCGAGGGCGATACCGTGCGCCTCGGCGAGGTCGACCTGGTCTGGCGGGGGTGAGCGCCACTCGCGCTAGAATGGCCCCCGCCCGGAAGGAGCTCCTGCCATGTCCGAGACCGTGCGCTACGAGACCGACGGCGCGACTGGCGTCATCACCCTGAACCGCCCCGATGCGCTCAACGCCATGAGCGGCGAGTTGCTCGACGCCCTCGTCGCGCGCGGCCACGAGGCGGCCGCCGACCCCGCCGTGCGCTGCCTGGTGGTGACGGGCGCGGGCCGCGCCTTCTGCTCCGGTGGCGACCTCAAGGGGATCGGCGGCGGCGACCCGCTTGACCCGCTCGCGAACACGGTCCAGCTGCGCCGCTTCGAGGAGATATCGCGGCTGCTGGCGGAGATGCCCAAGCCCACGATCGCGGCGGTGAACGGTGCCGCTGCGGGCGCAGGCTTCTCCCTGGCGCTCGCCGCCGACGTCCGCCTCGCCGCCGAGAACGCACGCTTCGTGACCGCCTTCGGACGCGTCGGGCTCACGGGCGACTTTGGCGGGAGCTGGCAGCTGGCGCGCCTCGTGGGGCTCGCGCGCGCGAAGGAACTGTACCTGCTCGGCACGCAGATAGACGCTGCCACCGCCCTGCGCCTCGGCATCGTCAACCGCGTCGTTCCCGGCGGCGCCCTGCGCGAGGAGGCACTGGCGTTGGCGCAGCGGCTCGCGGCGGGTCCCACCGCCGCCTACGCGCGCATGAAGCGCAACTTCGCCTACGGCGCCACCCACACCTTCGCCGAGACGCTCACGTTCGAGGCCGGCAATATGATCGCGGCCTCGAAGACGGAGGACTTCCGCAACGCCGCCGCGGCCTTCCTCGAACGCCGCGAGCCCGCCTTCAGCGGACGCTGAGCAGCGCTGGCGCTACACACGCTCCTCGCGGGCGAGCGGGGCAAGCGGGTTACTGGGGTTCTGAATCTCCCTTGAGACAACGGCCTGCTCGCCTTGGGGCAGGTGTGTGAACCATCGCCTGCCTGCCTGCTCACTCCAGCCTGCGCGGAACGTCCGGCGGCAGACGAAAGCGATGGAATCCTCTTTCCCGATGCTCCCGTCAGCCACCCCACGTGCGCAGCGAAGGGTTCGGTGAGCTAGTGCAGCCTTGGCACAAGCTAGTGCCTGGCGAGTTCCTCTGGCACTTCGCGGCGCCGTTCGATCACCTGCTTGGCGGCCTCGTGCACACGCTCCCGTTCCCGGGGGCTGGGTGCCGACTTGCTGGCAGCAGCCGCTGCCTCAGTGACGAGGCGGCGCTCTTCTGCACGCAAATTGCTCATCGGTATCTCCAGTTCTCCCCATGCGGGCCGACAGCGTGTCACGACGTCGCGCCCGTCGTGGTGCGCGCCGGAGGCGGCCTAAAGTCCCTGGTTGAATTCGGCGAAGCCGAAGTACTCGTTCAGGTTCGTGATCGCGCCTGCGAGCAGCAGCGCCCCGAGCGCGATCATCATGGCGGCGCTCGCCACCTCGAAGGCGGGTAGGTAGCGCTGCAGCTTTCGCACCGCCCGCGTCGTATCGCCGATGGCGAGGCCCGCGAGGAGGAAGGGGACGCCCAGCCCGGCGGAGTAGAAGGCCAGCAGGTAGGCGCCCGTGAGCGCGTCGCCGGAGGTGGCCGCGAGCGTGAGGATGGCGCCGAGGATGGGGCCCACGCACGGCGTCCAGCCGACCCCGAAGGCTCCCCCCACCATCGCCGAGCGTGTGTAGCCCACGCCGCGCTGGCCCCCGAAGCTGGCCGTGAAGGTGCGCTGCAGCAGGTTGAACTGGATGTAGCCCGAGAACTTCGCCCAGGCCACGAGCCCTGCCAGCCCCAGCAGCAGCATCCGCCCCCGCTCGTCGCGTAGCTCGGCGAGCTCGACGACGCCGAAGAAGATCGCCGCCGTGGCCGCCAGCGCGAGCGCCGCCACCAGCGGCGGCTTCCGCCCGGACGAGGGGATGAGCAGTGAGCCCAGCACGATCAGGAGCACGCCCGCCGCCGTCTCCAGCTCGGGCAGGTAGTCCTGGAGGGCCACGCCGAAGAGGCCCGCGCTCGCGCCGAGGGCGATGAACACCGTGCTCAGGCCGAGTACGAACGCCAGTGCATGCGTGAACGTCTTGCGCGTGTCCGCGATCACCTGGCCCCGCTCCACGGTCGCGCCCGCGAGGTTCGTCACGTAGATGGGCACGATCGGCAGCACGCAGGGCGAAACGAACGAGAGCACCCCCGCGGAGAAGGCGACGAACGGCCCGCCTGCGCCCTTCAGGCTGAAGGAACCGGCGTCCGCGCCGCCGAGGGCGAAGACCGCGACAGGGACGAGCACGAGCATGGCAAAGGCGGCGTAGAGCGCGCCCGCGCGAGCGCCGGGCACAGCGCGCTGCCAACCGCCGGCGGGCTCGAGCCGCGCCGCTCGTTGGGAGGCCATCATCTCCTCCTCTCGCCCAGTATGACGCACCCGCCGCTCTGCGTACGGTAAGACGTCGCCACTGGCGCGCGGCGAGGTCGGTCCGTCTGGCGTCCGCGCGGCCAGGGATGGCGGCACGCGTCGCGCCCGTGGCGACGGCCACGGCGCCGGTGTGCTTCCCGGCCCGGCTGGTTCCGCTAGACTGCCCGCCAGGATGGAGGTGGCACGTGAACGAGTTTCGGGGCAAGACGGCGGTGGTGACGGGCGGCGCGGGTGGCATCGGGCGCGCCATGGCGCTGACCTTCGCCGGCGAAGGCATGAATGTCGTCCTCGCCGACGTGGAGATGGAGACTGCCGCGCGCACGGCAGCGGAGATCGAGGCGCGGGGCGTCCGCTGCCTCGCTGTCGAGACGGACGTCTCCAGCCGCGCCGCGGTTGGCGAGCTTGCTGGCCGCGCCTTCGCCGAGCTGGGAGGCGTCCATATCCTCTGCAACAACGCGGGCGTCGTCTCTATGGGTCCTGCCCACCTCCTCAGCGACGAAGACTGGGACTGGGTCATCGGCGTCGACCTGCTGGGTGTGCTCTACGGCATTCAGGCGTTCCTGAAGCGCATGGTTGACCAGGACGAGGAGTGCCACATCGTGAACACGGCCTCGATCGCGGGACTGGTGGCGCACCCGGGCATCGCGCCCTACAACGTGGCCAAGTTCGGCGTCGTCGCCCTCACGGAGTCGCTGCGGCTTGACCTCGCGGAGACGAAGGTGAGCGCCTCCGTGCTCTGCCCGGGCGGGGTACGCACGCGCATCATGGAGTCCGATCGCAACCGTCCGCAGGAGCTGGGCGGCCCGGGCGACTTCGGGGCGCGCGCGGGAACCATGCCGCCCGCCCCCATCGACCCCATGATCGTCGCCCGGCACGTCCTCGACGCCATCCGCGCGGACGCGCCCTATATCGTCACGCACCAGGAGCAGAAGGCGATGGTCGAAGGCCGCTTCGCCCCCATCCTGGAGGCCTTCGACCGGCTGCAGGCGTAGCTTGCCGTTCGTGAGTGACATACCTCGGGGCGCCTCGTAGCCAGGAGGGGATACAGGGCTGGGGAGGCTGCGGCCCCTCTGTGTCTCCCGCCGCCAGCAACAGCAGCGCCCGCCCGCGGTAGCAGTCGAGCGCGCCTTCGCCTGCGGCTGGTCGCGGCTACGCCGCAGGGACGTAGCGCTGCGTGTCGGTGATGGAGAGCGTGTCGAGGCTGAGGGCCTCCGCCGCCGCGCTGGTCATACTCCCGCCTCCAGCCGGATCGCCTGCCGCGGGCAGACGCGCACGGCCAGCTCGACGCGCTCGCTCAGCTCTTCAGGGACGGCTTCCATGAGCACCTGACTCTTGTCGTGCTCGTCCACCCGGAACACCTGCGGTGCGGTCTCCTCGCAACGCGCATGTCCCTCGCAGCGCGTGTGGTTGACCACCGGCTTCATCGCTCGCCCCCGGCCTGACACCGGACGGCGGTCCCGGGCTTGCCTCTTGTAGGCGTTCGGCGGGCGTGGGGCAAGGGGGCCTCTGCCGGCGGAGAGCGCCGCGCGGGCGGGAGGGACGGTGTGGGCTCCGAAACCCCGCCAGTTCGCCACCGGAGTGACGAACGACGGGAACATTTGAGCCCACAGGGCTGATGCTATCCTCTGGCGCTCGCGCTACCTGTCAAGCCCGTCCGGCAGGGATATGGCCAGAGACGGCGGGGGCGAGCTCGAAGCAGCGCTGGAAGTCCCGCGCCAGCTCGGGCGGCCCCTGCAGATCGCCGCAGTCACGGGCCTCCACCCCGCGGAAGAAGCGGAAGAAGCCCTCGGTGGTGGTACGCAGGTGCAGGTCCGCGGACGCGTCCGCGTCGCGCCGGGGGGTAAGGCGGCCGTCCGCGATCTCGAAGGTCCAGGCGCTGCAGCCCTCGCAGTCATCGAGTTCGAGCACCATCGTGGCGCGCACAGCGGCGGCGGCCTCAGGGCGGAAGGCGAAGGTGGGGATCACGCGGACGGCAAAATCCGTCGGGACAGTGTCTCCGACGGATTTGCGGGTGAAACGGTTGGCGTAAGTCATGCCCCATTCCACGAGTGAGAGGAGGATGGGACGCACCGCCCACCCCTTCTCCGTGAGCGTGTAGTCCACGCGCGGCGGCAGGGCGCGCTCGTAGCGGCGGTGCACGAGCCCCTCGCGCTCGAGCAGCTTGAGCCGGTCGGCGAGCACGTTGGGCGACATGCCCGCGCAGTTCCGCAGGATGTCGGAGTAGCGCCGCAGCCCCGCCATCAGGTCGCGCAGCACGAGCAGCGTCCAGCGGTCGCCGAGTACGTCCAGCGACTGGGCGATGAGGCAGGGATGCCCGTAGGACTTTCGAGCTGAGTCGCGTCTGGCCATTCGCACCACGGAACTGTTCACTCGCCACGCTAAAGGCTGGAGAAAGCCGGGGGAACCCCGAGCGCTTGACGCCTCCCGCGCTCGTGGTACAGTAATCATCACTACTACGAAATTCGTAGTAGTGGGAGTTCTCCTTTAGGAGGTTAGAGCGCCGGACCCGGCGACGTCAACCACTGAGGCAGATGTCAACTACGGAGGGAGATCATGAACAAGCGCACCACGACCCGGACTCGCACGCAAACCCGGAACCAGCACTCCCACCGCTGGCGCATCGACGAGCCGGACGGGCCCGTGAGCATGGGCCTTTGCCGCGGATGCGGCGCCACCAGGGAGTTCCGGAACTGGCTCTCGGAGGGCGACTTCATCACGAACGAGGAGCACCGCATAAACCGGGCGGCCTGACCGCCCGGCAGCCGCCGGCCTGGCGCTGGCCTGGCGCTGGCCTCTTTGCGTCGGGGAACGCGAAGCCGCCCGCATCCCGCGGGCGGCTTTCGTGTACGCGCCGTGCGACGAGACCCGCTACTGCTGAAGCGTGCGCAGCTGGTCATCGTGGCCCGCCACGATCCAGAAGTCGCCCGCCCGCACGGTCTCATCGAGCGCGGGGTTGAAGCTCACCGAGTCCGCGCGCAGCCGCGCCAGCAGGAACACGTTGTAGCGCCCCGCGATATCGAGGTCACCGATCGCCTGCCCCGTGGCCGAGTAGGGCGCCCGCACGCGGGCGATGCCCTGCGCCCCGCCCAGCGCCATGTAGTCGCTGATCTCGCGGCTGCCCAGCGTATGCGCGAGGCGCTCCGCCGATTCGTGCTCGGGGTTCACGATCACGTCCGCGCCCGCCAGCTCGAGCGCGCGTGTGTGCTCGTTCGTGCTCGCCTTCGAGACGACGTGCGCGAGCCGCAGGCGGTGTTTCAGCGTGAGCGTCACCAGCACGCTCGTGGCCACGTCGCTGCCGATGGCGACGACCACCGAGTCGTAGTTGTGCAGCGAGAGCGTTTCGAGGAACTCGACCTCCGCCACGTTGCCCTCAGCAGCCAGCAACGCGGTCTCGACAACGGCGTTGACGCGCGCGCGCTCGCGGTCAGTGGCGAGCACGTCGACGCCGAGGCGAGCGAGCTCCCACACGAGCTGCGTGCCGAAACGCCCGAGGCCGAGGATCGCAACGTTCATCGCGCCCCGATGCTAGCCGCGCGTACCCCCGTCGTCGACCGTCCCCGGGAGTGAGAGGATCGAGCCGCGCGTTCGTGTCCTCACAGCCGTCACAGCCGCGCGAGCCCCTCGCGGATCTTCTCGAAGGCGCTCCCTGGCGCCTGCGCGAGCCGCCCGGGCGCACCCACCGGCACCTGCTTGCGCCGGGCGCGGGCGGCCACATAGCGCTCGTGCACCTCGCCGGCACGCTCCCCCGCGAGCTCTTCGGGGGCGATGTCGCCGTCCGCGGCCAGCAGCGCGGCGCGAAGGCGCTCGGCCAGGTCGCGTTCCGCGGTGTGCGCGCTCGCGGAGGCGCTGTCATCCGCGGCCGCGCCGGTCGGGGGCGCGCCCCGAGCCACCTCGCTGGCCGTCTCCACGGGCTCGCCGCCCTCGCCGCCGATCACAGGCTCGCCGTCCATCGCCTACCTCCACAGGTGCGTTTCGGACGAGGCTCGCGGCTGGGGATGCGATCGCCAAGCCCCCACTGGCGCACGGCGTGCTGTTGCGGGCAGTTGGCCTCGGGGCGATACTCGAAGGGCCACCGCCGTGCCGCACGGCAGTGGCGGGCTCCGCGGGTGGAGTCGAGTCCCCGGCCCGGGTGGCGCAACCGGCAGCGCGACTGATTTGTAATCAGTAGGTTAGGGGTTCGAGTCCCCTCCTGGGCTCCACAGGCGGAGGGGTGGCCGAGTGGTTAAAGGCAGCAGACTGTAAATCTGCCCCGCGAAGCGGTACGCAGGTTCGAATCCTGCCCCCTCCACCATGCCCGCTCACGGGCCCGCAACTCACGAGGAATCGCGGCTTCGACACCGACCTGCTTTCCGGCGCTGACGGCTCTGAAGCCTCGTAGCGTCCCCCAGCCACACCCAGCGCGATCGACTGCGCCGCCACACTGGCTGTAGCCCGACGGAGCCTCCGTCTCCCCGTCGGGCTACAGCCAGGTGATCGAGCAGGAAGGCGAAGTCGCGCAGAACGGCGGGCAGTTCAAATTCGACGCGGCGAAGTCGGGGCGAGGTGAATCCCGGGCGTGCCGCTTCTCCATCCCGGGTGTGAGGCGGCGATATCGCCGGTCTCTGCCCTGAGGATGCGGGCTCCGGGCCCGCGCCTCCCGCTCCCCTACAACGGCAAACCCGCTACTATTTACTGCACAGCCGCGGGCTCGGCCCTCATAGCTCAGCCGGCAGAGCGCGTTCTTGGTAAGAACGAGGTCTCCAGTTCAAATCTGGATGAGGGCTCCAGGCACGACCCACTGCCCGTGGCGGTTCAGGGAAGGGAGAGCGAGCGATGGCGAAGGAGCGGTTTGAGCGGACGAAGCCGCACGTGAACGTAGGGACGATCGGGCACGTGGATCACGGGAAGACGACGCTGACGGCGGCGATCACGAAGGTACTGGGGCTGAGTGGGGAGGCGGAGTACCGGGAGTTCGACTCGATCGACAATGCGCCGGAGGAGCGAGCGCGTGGGATCACGATAGCGATAGCGCATGTGGAGTACGAGACGGAGGGGAGGCACTACGCGCACGTGGACTGTCCGGGGCACGCGGACTACATCAAGAACATGATTACGGGAGCGGCGCAGATGGACGGGGCGATACTGGTGGTGGCAGCGCCGGACGGGCCGATGCCGCAGACACGGGAGCACATATTGCTGGCGCGGCAGGTAGAGGTGCCGGCGATAGTGGTGTACCTGAACAAGGTCGACATGATGGAGGACGAGGAGCTGCTGGAGCTGGTGGAGCTGGAGCTGCGGGAGCTGCTGACGGGGTACGAGTTTCCGGGGGAGGAGATACCGGTGGTGCGGGGGTCGGCGCTGGCGGCGCTGGAGTCGCAGTCGGAGGACGTGGAGGCGGAGGAGTACCGGTCGGTGCGGGAGCTGATGGAGGCGGTGGACGCGTACATTCCGCAGCCGCAGCGAGCGCTGGAGCGCCCGTTTCTGATGCCGATCGAGGACGTATTCGGGATCAAGGGTCGTGGGACGGTGGTGACGGGGCGGATCGAGCGAGGGCGGGTGCAGGTGGGGGAAGAGGTGGAGATAGTGGGGCTGGAGGAGACGCGCAAGACGGTGGTGACGGGTGTGGAGATGTTCAAGAAGCTGCTGGATGAGGGAGAGGCGGGGGACAACGTGGGCTGCCTGTTGCGTGGGGTGGAGCGAGACGATGTGCAGCGGGGGCAGGTGCTGTCGCAGCCGGGCTCGATCAAGCCGCACACGACGTTCGAGGCGCAGGTGTACGTGCTGAGCAAGGAAGAGGGAGGGCGTCACACGCCGTTCTTTCCCGGGTACCGCCCGCAGTTCTATGTGCGGACGACGGACGTGACGGGGTCGATCGAGCTGGCGGAAGGGACGGAGATGGTGATGCCGGGGGACAACGTGACGATGAAGGTGGCGCTGATCCAGCCGGTGGCGGTGGAGGAAGGACTGCGGTTCGCAATCCGCGAGGGCGGCCGTACAGTCGGCGCCGGCGTCGTCACCAGGGTCATCGGGTAGGGGCGAAGAACGATGGCGAAAGCGAAAGGCGACCGGCTGACCATCACGCTCGGGTGCACCGAGTGCCGCGAGCGCACCTATACCAGCCAGAAGAGCCGGCGCAACGATCCGGAGCGGCTGGAGCTGCGCAAATTCTGCCCCCGCTGCCGGAAGCGGCAGCTGCACCGGGAGACAAGGTAGCCCGATGGCACGTGCCCAGCGCCGACGTGGCTCGCGCTCCCGCCGCCGTCCCCGCGAGCGCCGCGAGGAGCGTGCCCCCGCCCCCGGTACGGAGAGCGGCGGCGGCGTGGTCGCCGCCAGCGCCACGGCCGTGCCGCGCGTGCAGCCGCCACGGCGCTGGCGGCCCTTCGGCTTCCTGCGGCGCCTCCAGCCCCGCGCCGTCGCCGACGTCATCTCCGAGCTGCGCAAGGTGACCTGGCCCACGTTCGCCGAGACGCGCTACCTGACCGGTGTCGTCGCCATCGTCGCCATCGTGATCGGCCTGATCCTTGGCGTGTTCGACCTGCTGTTCGGCTGGATCATCGAGCAGCTCTTCTTCTAGCCATGAGCGAGGACACTCTGGACCTTCAGGAATCCGCGAGCCACGAATCCCTGCCCGAAGCGGGCCCCGGGGAGGTCGGCCTTCAGCCACCGCGCCGCCGTCGCTCCCGCCGGGACGACCACGTCGAGCAGGAGCAGCTCAGCGACGAGGAGATCGGCATGGAGGGCCGCTCCTGGTACTTCGTCAACACCTACAGCGGCCACGAGTACAAGGTGCGCCACGCCATCAAGGCGACGGTCGAGCAGACGGACGCCAGCGATCGCGTCTTTCACGTGATCGTGCCCACCGAGGACGAGATCGAGATTCGCGGCGGCCAGCGCCGTACTGTGAAGCGCAAGCTCTACCCCGGCTACGTGCTGGTGCAGACGATCTCCCTGCAGGCGGGCGATCCCGACTCCGACAACCTCTGGCACATGATCCGCAACACCAGCGGCGTCACCGGTTTCGTGAGCTCAGGCTCCGATCTTGGGGACTCGCCGCAGCCTGTACCCCTCACGCAAGACGAGGTTAACAACATCCTGCGAGCGATGCGTATGGAGCAGCCGCGCGTGCGTGTCGGCTTTCAGGTGGGAGAGAGCGTGCGCATCGCCTCCGGCCCCTTCGAGGACCTCGTCGGCTCTGTCGATGAGATCAACACGGAGAAGGGGAGGGTGCGCGTGCTGGTGAGCATGCTGGGGCGGGAGACGCCGGTCGAGCTCGACTTCCTGCAGGTCGAGAAACTCTAGTGGACGCGACGCGCACCCTGATCGGAAGACAGCACTCCCACCTGGCGGCCGCCCTCGTGTTGCTGGCAGGCATGGTGGCGCTGCTGGCGCTCGCCTGTGGTGGCGAAGAGTCCGCCGGCGAGGCTTCGCCGGACGAACGCTACGTGCGCGATCTCTGCCTGGCTGGCCGCGCGCTGGAGACAGCGATGGTGGAGGCAGGGAGCGAGCTGCGCCGCGGCGATCCGGAGGAGGCTGGCTCCGAGGCCGAGGCGCTCACCGAGCTGCTCATCGAGCCCCTTGAGGAGCTGCTCGAAGCGCTACGCGAAACCACGCCGCCAGGTGAGATGGCCGCCTTCCACAACGCCACCGTCGCGGCGCTCTCCGATACGCTCGAATTCCTCAAGGATGCCGAAGGCGCCGATGCCTTCGAGCTGCCCGACTCGCTGGGGAGCATGGATGTGCCTGCCCCATCGGTAGCGGTACGCGATCGCCTGGCGGAAGTTGCGAACGACGTGCCCGAGTGCCGCGGCTCCAGCTTTCTCCTGGGGGTTATGGGCGGCGGTGGCTAGCCTCGCGCTGCGCTAGCTACAGGTACCGCCCCCCGTGCACGGCTCCTCTTCGATGCCCCCCTCGGGAACGCGGTCCTCGCAGAGCCGCGAGATGATGCACGCCTCGTCCGTCACCTGCTCGTACTGCCGCCACAGCTCTTCCTCGCTCTCGCTGCCGAAGGAGATGAGCGCGCGGTCGATGTCGGTGATGTCCTGGAACGCGAGCGAGTCGAGGCGGACGCCGTTGAGGATGAACGAGAGCCGCTCCGTGGCGGAGGTGCAGAGGCGCTCCCCCCCGGGAAGCGTGAGGCAGGTGGCGGTCAGCTCAAAGCCGAGGGAGTCGAAGAACTCGCGCCATGTCGTCCCCTCGCGGTGGACGTGGACGGTGTGGAAGCGGGGGGGGTGGATGTGGGCGTTCTCGCTCCGCTCGGCGTCCTCGTCCGAGACAAAGCGCGCGTTGTCGAAGTCGAAGCGCACACCGCGGATGTAGAGGGCGAAGTCGGCGTGCCAGTGCACCTCCTGGCGCAGCTCGCAGCCCGGCGTCCCGGGCTCGCAGACGATCGTGGCGGGCGCGTCCTCGCCGCCGCGCGCGAGCAGCAACCCCGCCAGCACCGCGATGGCTGCCACGAGCAGCGCAGCGAGTGGCGCCCACACGCCCGGACCCAGCGCCCCCCGGGGCGGGCCGGCGGGCTCAGCCGCTGTCATCACCTTCTGCATCCGCCTCGGGCTCATTCGCCTCACCGTCCGCCCCGGGCTCATTCGCCTCACTGTCCGCCCCGGGCTCATTCGTCTCACTGTCCGCCCCGGGCTCATTCGTCTCACTGTCCGCCCCGGGCTCGCCCTCCAGTTCCTCCTCGATGCGCGTGCGCCAGGCGTCGGTCGAGCCGGGGGTGCGTTGCAGGGGGACGCCGTTGATGACGAAGCTGGGGGTGCCACGGAAGCCAATCGCCTGCGCTGCCGCCATGTGGCCGGCAACCGTGCTGAGCGAATCGGGGGAGCCCTGGCAGGTGGCGAAGACCTCCGTGTCGAGGCTGAGCTCCCCGGCGAGGTCGAGGAGCGCGGATTCCTCGAAGTGGCCCTGATCGGCGCGCCAACCGTCCTGCGTCTGGATGGCGAAGAGACGGTTGGCGTACTCCCACAGCCGGTTCTGTTCGCTCGCGCAGCTGGCGCCGATGGCGGCGGTGGTGGATTCGAGGCCGACGATGGGGAGGTGCCGGAACTCGATCTGCAGGAGTCCGTCCTTCACGAACTCCTCCACCAGGAACGTCTCGTGCTCCACGGTGTAGCGCAGGCAATGGGGGCACTGGAAGTCCTCGTACTGGATGAGCTTCACGGGTGCGTCGTCGCTGCCGAGCTTGTTGCCGTTCTGCAGATCCAGGGGCAGGTCCGCGAGCGCCTGGTCGAGGGGCGCGAGGTCTTCGCCGGGCTCGCCCTCGGCGCCGTCATCGCGGAGGGCGAGGAAGGTTACGATCGCGAAGAGCGCGGCGGCGAGCACGGCCACGCCTGCGAGGTAGGGCCAGCTGAGGAAGTTCGAGCCGCGCCCTCCGCTTCCTCCGCCCCCCTGCGAGCCGCCCGAAGAGCGCCCCCCCCGGTAGGAGGTCGCCTGCTTGCGCGCCTGGCGGCTCTGCTGCCGTCGTGTCTGCCGGTTGGACATCTGCCTGGCCGCCCTTGCTCGTGAATATTTCGTGGAACGCCGCCTACCTGATGGCGCCGGGCGGCGATGCCATCAGCGTACACCCGCAGCGGGATTCGCCATATGCTGCATGAATCCTCAACGGCTCCGCGGGGCTTGCGCCGACACGCCCCCTGAACGGATGGCCCCCCGAACGGATGATTGACCAGCGGCGGTGCCGGGAGTTGTTGTTTCCACAAGGGCGCTGGTGTATTGTCTCGCAACGAACCTGACTTAGGAGTTCCCCAGCCATGTCAAAACGCACGTTGTTCCTGATACTCCCGGTTGTCCTCGCCCTCGGGGTGAGCGCTACCCTGGCGCAGGGGTACCCGGGGTACCCCGGGTACCCCGGTACCGACGACTTCGATACCGACGACCCCGTTGCTACTACCGCGGTGGTGTCGAAGGTGTCGAACGCGAATCCGGCAGTTGGTGAGACGGTTTATGTGACTACCACGTTCACCGATTCCCTCGGTGCGCCCGTCGCCAATGCGGCTGGCACGGCGCGGGTGGAGAAGTCGCCCGGCGGGGGCGGCGTGTCACTGTCGTCCGCTACGAGCAGCCAGGCGTCCGCGAGCGCCTTGATGCAGCTGGTCCAGACGGTGGCCTTCATGACGGATGCAAACGGCCAGGCGACGGTGGCATTGGCCACGGGAGACACGCCCGGTGAGATCAGGGTTGTGTTCACGTTGGAGGGCGACCCTACTAACCCCGATGATGACCTGGAGGCCAGGGCGACCATCATCGTGGGTGACGAGATCAAGCCGCCGGACACCGGCACTGGTACTGGTGCAGTGGACGCGCTCGGTGAGGGCGGAAGCGCTCCCACGGCGCTGCTGATGGCCGGATTGCTCGCTTCCGCGCTGGTCGTGGCTGGGATTGGCGCGGTGGCGGTGCAGCGCCGCCGCTAAGCGGAACCGAACCAGCTTCCCCGCGCGGGGAAGCTGGTTCGCAAAGCCCGATACAGCGGGCGCAGGGTTAACCCTGCGCCCGCTGTTCGTGTGTGCCAGCGGCCCGATGTGCCGCCGCCGTCCCTCTGCGCCTGTCCCTACCAGGATGCGCGCAGGCGGGTGTCCGTCTCCAGGCAGAGCCGCCCCGCCCCATCGATGCGTCCGCCGTGGATGGCGAGAGTCGCGGGCGCCTGCCCCGCTCGCGTCACGCTGAACGTGAGGCAGAGCCCGGTGGTGCCGGGCTGCTTCTGCAGGTAGAGGTCGTAGTTGCGCGCGTAGGCGCTCGTCGTCGCCAGGGGTACCGTCCAGCGCAGCGCGACGGTGCGCTGGACGCCCGCGGGAAGCGGCAGGAACACGCCGAACCAGTCTTGCCCTGCTCGCTTCCCTGTGTGTGGCGGCGCCGTCCCTGCGCCCGTCCCTACCAGGATGCGCGCAGGTGGGCGTCTGTCTCCAGGCAGAGCCGCCCCGCCCCATCGATGCGTCCGCCGTGGATGGCGAGAGTTGCGGGCGCCTGCCCCGCTCGCGTCACGCTGAACGTGAGGCAGAGCCCGGTGGTGCCGGGCTGCTTCTGCAGGTAGAGGTCGTAGTTGCGCGCGTAGGCGCTCGTCGTCGCCAGGGGCACCGTCCAGCGCAGCGCGACGGTGCGCTGGACGCCCGCAGGAAGCGGCAGGAACATGCCGAACCAGTCTTTGCCCTGCTCGCTTCCCTGATCCTCGATCGCCACCATGGTGCCATCGAGGTCCGCCCTGAAGGAGACCGTGTTCGCGGGCGAGTACACCCGCAGGTAGCCACCATAATGCCCGTTCCCGAGCATTATCTGGTTTACGACCTCCTGGTCCTTCCCGATGCGCCAGTCGGGCAGCGAGTTCAGGTATGTCAGGGTGAGCTCGTGGTGGGCGTTCCCGAGCTCGTCGAGATCGACCGTCCAGGTTCCCTCCGGCTTGATGACGAAGTTGAGCTTCGTGGGGCTCACGTTCGTCTCGTTGAACTGGAGGTAGTCGCCCTCGGGCGATTCGATGCGTCCGTCCCAGCGGACATCGCGCAGGACCGTCTGCTCGTGCGGATCGAAGGCGAGCACCTGGATGTAGCGCTCTTCGCCGAGGCGCCGGAACATCTCGGTGGCGCCCGCCCACTCCTCCGGAGGGAGGGCCCTGAGGTCGTCGAGCAGCTGGGTGGCAAGGTCGCCGAGGAGGGACTTGCGATCCTCATTCCTCCCGCCGACCACGTCGCGCGTCACCCGTTCCAGTTCGAGGATCGCGTTCTCCGCGGTGAATGTGACAGGACCCTCGCCGGTGATGTCGAGGGTCTTCGGGCCGGTGAGCCTGAGGCTCTCAACCAGAACCTGAAGGTTCAGGGCGATTACGCCGTCGACGTCCAGCGAGCCCTGGAGGAGCTCGTGGAGATCGAGCGCCTGCGCCGCCCAGGTGGGGAAGTGGGGGCTCCAGTTGATGACCACCATATTCCAGGTGTAGCTCTTCAGCAGGTAGCGACGGAGGGGCCCCGGCGGCTCGATGTAGCCGCCGCCCTGCTCGAGCCAGAGCGTCCGCCAGCGGCCGGCGTCGCGCAGGCTCAGCTGTTCGGGGACACCGTCCCCGAGCGTGAGCACGCCGGTGGCGGTAACGAACCCGCCGCCGGGCATGAGCTGGCCCTCGTTCAGTGCCAGGATGAGGTAGCGCCGCTCCCCCTCGAAGCCCAGGATGCGGGGCATGACTGCCTGTATCTGGCTGAGCGACTCCAGCGAGTTTGCGAGCGCCGGGAGTTCGGCGTCGATGCGGCTGCGGGCGGTGTTGAGTGGCGGCAGCAGGGGGCCGTCGCCCAGCTCAAAACGGGTGGCGACGAGCTCGTCCAGCAGCTCAGCGATGTACTCCGTCTCCGGCTCGATGTCGGTGAGCAGGCCGGTCAGGGCTTCGGCCAGCTGCGCGCCCTCGGGCGGGTTATCCCGCAGCGCTACCGCCTTGCCCGCTGCCGCTGTCGCCTGCTCGCCGATCGCGAGCAGGAGTTCACCCATCCGCAGCACCCGGTCCAGCGCTTCGATCTGCTCGCCCGGCCCCGGCAGCAGCCGCCCCAGTCGCAGCAGGGGGTCGAGCCGCAGGTGGGTTCGTGCCCGCCCCAGGTCGCGCTCGGCGGCGGCCAGCGGCGCCTGCGTGCGCGCAAGGTCCTCCGACATGAGATCGAGCCCGATGTCGCTGAGGTGTTCCTCGATGTCCAACAAGTGAGCCCGCGCGTCCGACAGACTCGAAACGATCGTCCAGTAGTGCCAGGCCGCGAGCAAGAGCAACACGAGGACGAGGGCGGTGGCCGCACGCACGCCCCGGTGGCTGAATATCCGGCGGGTCATGCCCCATGAGTGTCGTGCACGAACGGGTTAGGCGATACTCGGCGTATGCCACGCGTTCTCCCGCAGGCGCACGTTGGCCGTCGCGCCGTGCGCCGCTGGACGGTCGGCGGTGCACTCGCTGTCTCGCTCGTGGCGGGGCTTCTCCTCGCGCTCTGGGGGCTGTCGGCTCTGCTCCAGGTGGGTTCGTGCCCGCCCCAGGTCGCGCTCGGCGGCGGTCAGCGGCGCCTGCGTGCGCGCAAGGTCCTCCGACATGAGATCGAGCCCGATGTCGCTGAGGTGTTCCTCGATGTCCAACAAGTGAGCCCGCGCGTCCGACAGACTCGAAACGATCGTCCAGTAGTGCCAGGCCGCGAGCAAGAGCAACACGAGGACGAGGGCGGTGGCCGCACGCACGCCCCGGTGGCTGAATATCCGGCGGGCCATGCCGCACGAGTTTCGTGCACGAACGGGTTAGGCGATACTCGGCGCATGCCACGCGTTCACCTGCAGCCGCACGTTGGCCGTCGCGCCGTGCGCCGCTGGACGGTCGGCGGCGCACTCGCCGTCTCGCTCGTGGCGGGGCTTCTCCTCGCGCTCTGGGGGCTGTCGGCCTTGCTCCCGACCGAAACGGCCGCGGCCCCCGTCGAGACCGCCTACGCGGACCTCACCGCGGCCCGCGCGATCCGTGCCGACGTTCGTGGCGAGCCGGTCCCACCCTCGCTCCTCGAGCGGGTGACCGCGCCCGCCGAAGGCGTGCCAGGCGAAGCGCTGGAGTTGGAGGAGCCCCCGCCGGTGGAGGAGTCCCCGCAGCGCCTCCTCGTCGCGCCTGTCACGTGGATCCAGATCGAGCGTCTCGACCTCGCCGCCGACGTCATCCCCCTCAATCTGGACGAGGAGGGCGTCATGGAGGCGCCCGACGGCCCCGAGCTGGTCGCCTGGTACGACTTCACGGGCAAGCCCGGCCTTGGCGGGAACGCCGTCTTCTCGGGCCACGTGGATTGGGTGAACTACGGCCCCGCCGTCTTCTGGGGCCTGGATACGCTGGAGCCCGGCGACCAGATCGAGATCGGCCTGCTCGATGGGACGGTGCTCGTCTACGACGTCACCGCCAACCACCAGTACCCCCTGGAAGAGCTGGATATGCGCGCAATCCTCGCGCACACGCCCCAGGAATCGCTGACCCTGATCACCTGCGGTGGTGTCTTCAGCAGCGGGAGCTACAGTGACCGCGTGGTGGTGCGGGCGATCAGGACCGAGGTTCGCCTGCGCGAGGAGTGAGGGGAGCTCAGGAGAAGGCGGGGCCGCCCGGCTGGCAGGCGCGGCAGAAGCTCGTCACCTTCCGGTTCGCCTCGATGTCCGTGATCCGGGTGCCGTCGCGAGGGCAGCGAGCCGCGCCGCCGAGGCGGTGTACGCGGAAGAAGTCGCGGCGCTCGGCGTAGTCGAGCACGCCGCCCTTCACCATGCGCTCGTGTGCGAGGGGCGTGGCCCACGCCATCACCTCGCGTGCGCAGGCGAACAGCCGCCGCAGGTCGTTCTCGTCGAGATCGCTGCGGGGCGTGAAGGGGTTGATGCGCGCTTCCCACAGGATCTCGTCACTGTAGGCGTTGCCGACGCCCTGTACGAACTCGGCTTTCGTAAGGATGTTCTTGATGCGCCCGCGGTACTTGCGGATGCGCTCCAGCCAGACCTCCCCCGTGAGTGCGGGGTCGAGGAGGTCTGGGCCCCCCGCGCTCCAGTTCGGGATCGCCTCCAGGCCGCCCAGGGGCAGCAGGTAGATGCGCCCCATCACGCGCAGGTCGGAGTAGCGCAGCTCCATCCCGCCCGAGAGTGCGAGACGCAGGCAGGTCCGCCCCGGGCCTTTGGCGCCCGCTTCGGCGTAGCGGAAGCGCCCCGTGAGCATCGGGTTGATCGCCAGCACGCGCTCCGAGGCGAGCGTGAACAGCAGGAACTTGCCGTGCCGCTGCGTCTCCCCGAAGGCGTCGCCCGTGAGCGATTCGGCGAGCGCCGTCGCGCCTGTGCGTACGACGTGCGGAATCCTGACCTCGACGGAAGCCACGGTCTGGCCGGGCAGGCGCTCGTTGAGGAACCCGCGGATCGCTTCGAGATCGGGGATCTCGGGCATGGGTCAGCGCGTCTGGCGGGTCGCGGCCTCGCGCGCGAACCCCTGCACGGCTGTGAGAATCCCGAGCAACCCCTCGCCCTTGCCCATCGAGAGCTCGCGCCCGTAGATGTCGAAGACGGCGTCCCCGGGGATGCGTAGCACCTGCGCCAGCGGCGCCCCCGAGACGGTCTGGTCGAGGATGGCGCAGAACGACCTGGCGGAGATCCCCTGCGGGTTCTCGACGGCGAAGTAGTAGCGCTGCGCGTCCGCGCCGGTGCCCTCGGCCCAGACGTAAGCCTGCGATTCGCAGCGCTTCACGCGGTGCTCCTCGGAGTAGGGGCGGGTGGCGATGCGCGCGGGTACGTTCTCGAACTGGTCGGCGTACTCGATCAGGTAGTCGACCCGCTCGGCGCGATCGAGGAAGGAGAGCTCATCGAGCAGATCGGCGAGCGCCCGGGGAATGCCCGCCGCGCTCACTTCTCGATGGGCACGTTCACCAGGTTGCCCCACTCGGTCCAGGAGCCGTCGTAGTTGCGCACGTTCTCGAAGCCGAGCAGGTGGGTGAGCACGAACCAGGTGTGGCTGCTGCGCTCGCCGATGCGGCAGTAGGCGATCGTCTCGCCTGCGGGCGCGAGCCCCTGCTCATCGAGGTAGATGGCCTGGAGCTCGTCGGCGGCCCTGAAGGTGCCGTCCTCGGGGTTGGCGGCACGCGCCCAGGGGATGCTTTTGGCCCCGGGAATGTGGCCGCCGCGGAGGGCTCCCTCGTTGGGGAAGTCGGGCATGTGCAGGCGCTCGCCGGAGTACTCCTGCGGGCTGCGCACATCCACCAGCTGCCCCCCCGCCTCGAGGTGCGCCATCACGTCGTCGCGGAAGGCGCGGATGGCGGTGTCGTTCCGCTCCGGCGCGGCGTAGCCGGTCGCATCGTAGGAGGGAACCTCGCGCACGAGCGGGCGCCCCTCCTGCTCCCACTTCTGGCGGCCCCCGTCCATCACCCGGGCGGCGCCGTGCCCGAAGAGCTGGA
Source organism: Tepidiformaceae bacterium (assembly GCA_963422605.2). Classification (GTDB taxonomy): domain Bacteria; phylum Chloroflexota; class Dehalococcoidia; order Tepidiformales; family Tepidiformaceae; genus UBA2991. The sequence goes on along the minus strand of CAXXUF010000002.1, from coordinate 965,508 downwards.
AGACCCAGAAGGCGTAGGTGGCCCACCAGTTGTTGCGGTCGCCGTAGAACACCACGAGCGTCTCGGGCGTAGCACCGATGCGCGACATGAGCGCCTCGAAGCCCTCGCGCTGGAGGTAGTCGCGCCGCAGCTGATCGTTCAGGTCCGCCGCCCAGTCCACCTGAACCGCCCCGGGGATGTGTCCGGCGGGATAGAGGAGCTGGTCCTCGTTCGATTCGACGATACGGATGGATGGATCCTGCAGGTGCGCAGCGACCCATTCCGTGCTGACGAGGACATCGGGGTTGGCATAGCCCCGGCTGGCGATATCGGTCATGGGTTCTCTCCCTGAGCGTGTGTTCGCGTAGCGTACAGGAGCAGGGGTGTGCACGCTGCGGCCCGGCCGCGCGGCTGTAACGCCCGTGCTGCTGTCGAGTGGGCGCGGGAGTATGCGTACGAATACCCATGCCTGACGGCGTTCGCCGCCTTTCCCCGGTATGAGCCCCTCGTTCGTCTGGTAAACACGACTTTCATTTGATAGCGGGGATGCTTCGTCGATTAAGCGCCGTTTTGGCGAACACCCGTGTAACGCCCGTGTTCGTTCGTGCGCGTACGCGGGCGATGGGCCGGGCGTTCATGCCCGGAGTAGCCAGGCGCGCTAGAGCGAGATCAGCCCGTCGTTCGTCGCCACCATCACGACGTAGGGGCGCATGAGCGGGTTGACGAAGCGGTAGCGGTAGCGGCGCAGGGGCCCTGTGCGCTCGAGCAGCCTCCCCCGATCGGGCTCGGTCAGCTTCCCGAGGTGGTAGGCGACATCCTGCTGGCGCACGTCCCGGTTCAGGATCTTGCCCGTCTGCTCAGTCACGGCCCGCGTTGAGAAGTAACCCCGGTCATCGGACTCGGCGAGGGCGCAGGCAGTGATCACTTCACGCCAGCGGTTGTTCTTGCGAACTCCCGTCGCTGCCTCGTGGTAGGTCTCGCGGATGCTCTGATCCGAGCGGTCCACGGCCCGGGCCATCCCCGCCGCCACGTCATCTGCGCCGAGCCGGCGGCGGCCGCCATCCAGCGCCGCACGCGCGGCGCTCTGGGCGAGGAGGTGAGTGAAGTGAGGGAACCCCTGCGAAACGGAGGGGGATTATATCGAAAAGTAACCTTTTCTGCTTGACGCGGCGGCCTGTCGGACATATCTTATAGTCACACAAAGGGGTTGGTCATGGGCGAGCACACGCCGCTTATGGCGCTCGCCGTTCGCTTGGACGATGACGGAAAATGCGTTCTGATCGACGAACAGCAGAATGCATGGAAGCTGCGGCAAGTCCGGCGGAAGGCTCTTGAAGAAACGCTGTTCGGATGAGCGCCGTTCAAGTTCCGCCGCTCAAGATACAAGGAATCAAGACGAAGGCAGTCCCGTTCATCCAGGATAGCGTCGAGTGGAGCGGATCAGGACGCTGGATAGAGCCTTTCGTCGGATCCGCCGTCGTCCCCTTCAACATCAAGCCTGAGCGCGCGCTGCTAGGCGACGCCAACCCGCACCTGGTGCGCTTCTATGCGGCGATACAGGCTGGGACCGTCACCGGCACGACAGTGCGGGCGTTCCTGGAGCGAGAGGGTGCCCGCCTTCAGCGGGATGGGCAGGATCACTTCTACCGAGTCCGGGAACGCTTCAACGACAGTGGCGATCCGCATGACTTCCTATTCCTGAATCGAGCTTGCTTCAACGGCTTGGTGCGCTTCAACAGGAAGGGGCGCTTCAATACTCCGTTCTGCCGAAAGCCGGAACGCTTCCGCCCTGCCTACATCACGAAGATTTGCAATCAAGTCCAGCGGGCCGCAGATTGCATGGCGGGAAAGGAGTGGAAATTTGTCTGCACAGATTGGGCCGATATTCTGAACGAATCCCGCGAAGATGATTTTGTCTATTGCGACCCTCCATATGCCGGACGCTCCACAGACTATTTCAATTCGTGGACCGACGCGGATGCGACACAGCTAGAGGATGGTTTGAAGTCTTTGCCATGTCCATTCCTCTATTCAATGTGGTCCGAGAACAAATATCGGAGGAACGATCGCTTACATGAAGCCTTTTCCGATTATGAAATTCGGACCTTCTCGCATTTCTACCATTTGGGATCGACAGAGGAATTGCGGAACAGCATGACAGAAGCATTGGTTGTGGGATGAAGGAATTCATCCTGAAGGCACTTGCGGAAATCCAGAACGGCTATTCATTATGCGGGGTCGTGGATCGCCGGGCGCGTGTATATCCTCTGGGTTCCGATACCAAGGTTATCAGCACTCTGTTTGAAATTGTGGTCAGGCAAGCGGTCGCGTCTTATGCCGACAGCGTAGGATTGCAATTGGTCGAGCCGGAAAAGCAGAATCACTACCCTGACTTTACCTTGACGTGCGGCGAGGAAGACCGGGAGAAAATCGCCCTTGATGTAAAGACGACATATCGTCGAGAAGGGCAATCTCGATTCGGATATACCTTGGGAAGCTATACCAGCTACATCCGCCCCGAGACGGAAGGAAAGAACATCGTCTTCCCTTACAGTCACTACGGTGTGCATTGGATTATCGGGTTCGTTTACAAGAGAGCTGAAGGGAAACGGGACACAAGCGGGCGCATCTACTCATTCGATACCCTGACGGAAATCCCTATACCCTTCGACGATGTTGAAGTTTTCATACAAGAAAAATGGCGGATCGCGGGCGACAGGGCCGGAAGTGGCAATACGGCCAATGTCGGAAGCATAAACGGGACCATAGACGATTTCAGCGCCGGGAATGGTGTCTTCGCCTCTGAAGCGGAATTCCTCGAATACTGGCGCGGCTACAAGCGGACCAACGAAGAGCGACAGTCCGCCTATTCCAACATTCACGAGTTTCGTGCGGGGAGGACGCCATGAAGGCCAAGGATAAGCCGAAGCATCCGTTGCCGGAGGCTCGCACGATCACGCTGCCGGGGGCGGACTTTCAACCGAGCAAAGCGGACATGGAGGCGGAATACGACATGCTAGGGGCGTCACTGGATGCGATCCGCAGCGCGATCTTCCGGCCCTTCAACATCGAGCGTGAAGACCCGGAATGACGCCGGAATGTTACCTTGCGATATAATCCCCCTGATAAGGCCCCTTTTCGCCAGACACCCGTGTAACGCCCGTGCTGCTGTCGAGTGGGCGCGGGAGTATGCGTACGAATACCCATGCCTGACGGCGTTCGCCGCCTTCCCCGGTATGAGCCCCTCGTTCGTCTGGTAAACACGACTTTCATTTGATAGCGGGGATGTTTCGTCGACTAACGCCGTTTTGGCGAACACCCGTGTAACGCCCGTGTTCGTTCGCACGGGCCCCCGGCTGCTAGAAGACGAGGGGGGGTGTGTGCGACGAGGCCGCGACACCGCCCGGGCTCTGCGCCAGCCAGCGTGCCAGGTCGGCGGCGGCGAAGCCGCGCACGCTGCCGTGTTCAGGAGGGGCGCAGGGGTGAGGCTGGCCCCTCTCCCCGCCAGGGAGGGCTGTCAGCTCGGCGCGAAAGACGAGTGCGAGCCCCCACTCCGCGCCCGCCCCTCGCGCGATGACGTCGACCAGCCGCAGCTCCACCACCGCGCCGCCGCACCACTCGCCCACGATGGCGGAGGCGGTCTCCCAGGGGTTGCCGCCGTGCTCCAGCGGTGTCCAGGGGAGCCAGCGCCCGCTGGCCTCGGGTGCATCGACATCGAAGGCGATGAGCACGCCCTTGAACACGGGGACGACGTGGACCGTGAGCGTGGCCACGAGCGGCGCCGGCGCCTCAGACGATGCCGGCGAAGGGCGCGGTATCCTCGAAGGGGCCCACCGCTGCGATCGTGGCATGCTCGCCCCTCAGCAGCTCGCCCCCCACGCGGCGGAGGTCGTCGAGTGTGACGGCCTCGATCAGCGCCACCACCTCGTCGACCGTCAGGATCTCATCCAGCACGAGCTCCTGCCCGCCGAGCCAGGCGGAGACGGCGCGTGTGTCCTCCATGCGCAGCTGGATGCGACCGGCGGCCATGCGCTTGCCCCTGGTCAGCTCCTCGGCGGTGACGTCTCGCAGGAAGCGCTCGATGCCCGTGCGCGCCGCTTCGAGCGTGACGCGCGCGTTCGCAGGGTCGCAGCCTGCGTAGACCGTGAACGCGCCCGCATCGCGGTACTCGCTTACGTAGGAGTGCACGTCGTAGACGAGCGCACGCTCCTCACGCAGTTCGAGGAAGAGGCGGCTCGACATACCCTCGCCGAGGAGCGCGCTGAGCAGGCCTGCGGCGTACTGGTCGGGGTGGCCGAGGGGGAGGGCGGGGTAGCTGAGGCAAAGGTGCGCCTGCTCCGTGGCTTTCGTGCGTACGGCCACGCGCCCCTGCTGCCCGCGCGGCAGGACCGGATGCCAGGCGTGCGGCTCGGCCGCCGGCAGGCCCCCCAGCCAGCGCTCCGCTGCCGCTGCCACCGCCTCGTGCGCGATGTTGCCGGCGACGGCGAGCACCATGTTGGAGGGGACGTATTGCGCGCGGAAGTAGCGCTCCACCGCGGCGAGGGGCAGCGTCCGCGCCGTCTCGGCGGCGCCGCCGATGTTGCGGCCGAGGGGCTGATCGGGCCAGAGCGTCTCGTCGGCGAGGATGGTGGCGAGTTCGCCCGGGCTGTCCTCCACGCCCGCGAGCTCTTCGAGGATCACAGCGCGCTCCTTCTCAAGCTCGTCCGCGTCCATCTCCGGTGCGCTCACCATGTCGGCGAGGATGTCGATCGCTTCGAGCGCGGCCCAGTCGGGTGTTTTTGCGTAGTAGACCGTGAGTTCGCGATCGGTGGCGGCGTTGTGCATACCGCCCACTGACTCGATCGCCTCCGCGATCGCCTGCGCGCTGGGGTGGCGCGAGGCGCCCTTGAAGAGCATGTGTTCGAGGAAATGCGAAAGCCCCGCCTCGGCATCCGTCTCGTAGCGGCTGCCCGCGCCCACGTAGACGCTCATGGTGGCGGAGCGCGTCTGCGGCATCTCGCTCGTGACAATCCGCAGCCCGTTGGGCAGCACCGTGCGTGTGAACGCCGGCCCGCTCTCCTGCCGCTGGCTGGCCCGCGCGTCCGTCATGCGCGTCGGGCGCGCACGGACAGCGCGTCCCCGTCCGCGTCTGCTTCGCCCCAGAGCGTGCCCTGCGGCTGCGCGCCTGCGGGTGGCGCGGCGCCGAGGTGGCGGTAGGCCGCCACCGTGGCCATGCGCCCGCGCGGCGTCCGCTGGATGAGGCCGCACTTCAGCAGGAACGGCTCGTACACGTCAACGACAGTGTCGGATTCTTCGCTGATGGAGGCGGCGATCGTTTCCAGGCCCACGGGCCCGCCTTCGAACTGCTCGACGATGGCGCGCAGGAGGCGGCGGTCGATCTCGTCCAGCCCCAACGCGTCCACCTCCAGCAGGCTGATCGCCTCGCGCGTGGCGTCGAGCGAGGCGAGACCGCCCGCACGCACCTCGGCGTAGTCGCGCACGCGCCGCAGGATGCGGTTGGCCACGCGCGGCGTGCCCCGCGATCGGCGCGCGATCTCCCCCGCCGCCTCCTCCGCGAGGGGGAAACCGAGCAGCGCCGCCGAACGCTGCACGATCGCGCTCAGCGCCGGCATGTCGTAGAAATCGAGGCGGTAGACGGATCCGAAGCGGTCGCGCAGGGGCGCGCTGATCATGGCGTAGCGCGTGGTGGCGCCGATAAGTGTGAAGCTCGGCAGCGCCAAGCGGATCGAGCGTGCCCCTGGCCCCTTGCCGATGACGAGGTCGATGGCGAACTCCTCCATTGCCGGGTAGAGAATCTCCTCCACCGCGCGTGAGAGGCGGTGGATCTCGTCGACGAAGAGCACGTCGCCTTCCTTCAGGTTTGTGAGGATGGCGGCGAGGTCGCCCGGACGCTCGATGGCGGGGCCGCTGGTGGTGCGGATGGGGTAGCCCATCTCCACGGCGAGGATGTGTGCGAGCGTGGTCTTGCCCAGCCCCGGCGGCCCGTAGAAAAGGTGGTGGTCGAGCGGCTCGCCGCGCTTCGCCGCCGCTTCGATGGCGATCGCGAGCACTTCCTTGAGGTGATCCTGGCCCGGAAAGTCCGCGAGCCGCCGCGGCCGCAGCGTCCGCTCCACCTGGCGATCCTCGTCGTCCCGGGTGGCGTCATCCGTCACCCGTTCCTCGGGCATGCCCGCAGTGTACCGCGCCGCTAGCTTGCCGGGCGCATCTCCGCGCGCTTCCGCCCCGTGCGCAGCACGCGGAAGATCGTGCGCCGCGAGAGTCCGAAGCGCTCCGCCAGCGCATCGACCGAAAGGGACTGCTCCCGTGCCAGCCGCAGGATCGCGGCGTCACGCCCCGAGCGCAGCATGGCGGGGGCGCCGCCGGGCTCCTCGTAGCGGCAGCGCGGCAGGGGGCAGCGCAGGCACGACGGGTAGAGATCGCAGCCGCTGTCGTGGTAGTGGGTGTTCTCCGGCAGCGCGTCGCTGCGTGGCTTCCGCGGCGGGCTTTCCTCCAAGACGCGACCTCCTCGGGGGCGAAACTGAGGAAGCCGAGAATAGAACGAATGTTCGATATTCGCAGCGCCGTCATGACACGCGTGCGGAATCTGAACGTCCGCGAACGGCGCGAGGGGAAAAGGCCTGGGTGGGGCGGCGGCTAACGGCCGTAGGCCATCCGGCGCAGGCGCGCAACGCGCTCTTCGAGCGGCGGATGGGTGCTGAACAGCTTCGACATGCCGCCACCGCTGAAGGGGTGGACGATGTAGAGGGCAGCCACCGCCTCCTGCTGGGGTGTCGCTTCCATGGGGCGGTTGGCGACGCCCCGGTGCAGCTTCTCCAGCGCGCTCGCCAACGCCTCGGGGTCGTGCACGATGCGCGCTCCCGTCTCATCGGCGGCGAACTCGCGCGTGCGGCTGATCGCGAACTGGATGATTGAGGCCGCGAGCGGCGCGAGAATGGCGATCCCGAGGGCCAGGAACATGTTCCGCCGCCCGCCGAAGAAGATCATCATGAAGGAGATCATGGAGATGGCGCCCGCGATCGTCGCCACGATCGAACTCGTGAGCGTGTCGCGGTTCTTCACGTGGCCGATCTCGTGGCCGATGACGGCGCGCAGCTCGCGCTCGCTCAGCAGCCGCCGGATGCCGGTGGTCACGGCCACCGCCGCACGCTGCGGGCTGCGTCCCGTGGCGAAGGCGTTGGGCGCGTCGTTCTCGATGACGTAGACCCTGGGCATGGGCATGCCCGCGAGGTTCGCGACCTCGTTCACCATGGCGTGCAGCCGCGGCTCCTGCTCCGCCGTCACTTCGTGCGCCCCCGCCATGCGCAGGGCGAATTTGTCGCTGAACCAGAAGGCGGAGAAGTTCATAATCCCCGCGAGCACGACGAAGACGGCGGCCCCGCCGACGCCTCCGATGAGGTAGCCGATCAGCACGAGGATGGCAGTGAGCAGGGCGAGCAGGAAGCCGGTCTTGAGGCCGTTCATGGCGGCGCACCTCCATGCTCAGTATAGCGCTCGCGGCGGGCGCTTCCTTGGTCCGGGCGCCTCGACGCAGCGGCTTGCGGTTCGGAGCCTGGTGGGGAGGGCGGGGTGGCGGGGCTGCCAGGGTGCCAGCCTTGGTGGTGTGTCACGCGAGGAGGGCCTGGCGGAGGCAACGACGGTTGACACGCACAGGGCAGTGTAATCACGGGGGCGGCGGTCGCGCTCGTGAAACTGCTCTGAAGATGGCCGTCCCCGCCGGACGCCCTCTGCTGGCGCTACCCCCGGGGAACCCCCTGGTCCCCATCGCGAGTCCCCATCGCGCTCGCTGTCCCGGCCACCCACCCTGCAGCCTGTGCCTTACGGCCCGCGAGCGGCGTCCCAGCGCGTCACTGCCTGTCGCGCCTCCTCCTGCGCCCCCGCGAGCGGCTCGCCGCCCGCCAGCGCAACCCAGCGGTACTCGAAGCGCAGCCCCTGCCGCGCCTCCGGGCCCCGCGGCTCGCAGCGCCACGTGTCGGGCAGGGGCACGGCGGGGATAGTGACGAAGCAGTGCCAGCGCTGGGGGCCGGGCGTGTCCGAGCCGGCCACGGCCTGATGCTCGAAGGTCACCACTGGCCGCCAGCCGTCCAGGGGCAGGCCGCTCTCCTCCAGCACCTCGCGGGCGACGGCCTCGATCGGCGTCTCGCCCGCCTCGACGGTTCCGCCCGGCGTCTGCAGCCCCGCCTCGGACCTGCCCGCGTGCTCGAACACGAGCAGCTCGCGCCCGCCCGCGTCCCCGCGCAGCACGAACCCGTACGCCTTCTCGACCATGCGCATCCTGCCCGCGTCAGTATCGGCCAGCGGCCCCGGATGCGCCTCCCCGCCCGCGAGACGGGATGCGCGCGCCCATGGCGAGGCGTCTCCGGCTCGCGCTCCTGCTTATTGTGCTCGCAGCGATACTGATCGGCGCGCTCATCGGGGAACGGGGGTGTGCTGTCCCCGCCGTGTTCGTCGCGCTGTTCGTCTTCGTGGAAGCTGTGGAGCGGGGCTACGTCGGGGCGGCGGGCGCGAGCGCCCCGGAACCTGACCGGGCCCGCCGCGAGCGCCCCGACGCCCGTGGGACGCAGTAGGATGGCGGCCACGCCGCGAATGCGAAGGAGCCCGCAGATGCCCGCTGACGCCCAGTATCTCGCCGACCGCACCGCCATCATGGACGTGATGATCCGCTACGGGACGTCCGTGGACGCGCGCGAGATGGACCGCTACCGCTCGTGCTTCACCGATGACGTCACCGTCGTCGGCTACGGCGCCGAGTCCATGAACGGCGCGGACGCCTACCTCGCCTACGTGATCGCGGCGCTCGAGAACTTCACGGGCACGCAGCACCTGATGGGCAACCAGGTGGTCGACCTGAACGGCGACTTCGCCTCCGTGCGCACCGAGGTGCAGGCGACGCACTTTCCGAAGGACGATCCGGACGCGGTCATGACGCTCTGGGCGACCTATGTGGACGACATGGCGCGCGTGGACGGCGAGTGGCGCATCCGCCGGCATGAACTCGTGCGGCGCGGCTCGCAGCACACGGTCAACCAGCCCTGAGCCCCTCGCGGAGCGCCTACAGCGCAGCGACCTGTGGCGCCACCTCTGCTGCGAGGAAGGCAGGCAGGCTTTCGGAGGCCAGGTCGAAGTAGACGAACTGCACCTCATCGAGGCCCTCTTCGGCGAGCCGCCCCAGCTGCTCGACCACCGCCCCCGCCGTACCCATGATCGCGCCCTGCTCTCGCAGCTGCGCGCGGTACTCCGCTGGCGTGGGATTGCCGGGGGGAGGCGTGCGCCGCATCTGCGTGAGTGTGGCCGCTTCCACCTCCGCATCCGTTGCGCCGACGAAGCCGATGATCGTCATCGAACGGCGAATCCCGCCGGGATCGCGCCCCAGCGCTGCACAGTGCGCGGCCAGTACCTCGCTCTTGTGGCGGAACGCCTCCGGGGTGAGGTCGACGCTGTTCCACTCCGCCGCGTACTTCGCCACAATCCGCAGAGTGCGCTTCTCCCCGGCGCCGCCGATGAGGATGGGCGGACGCCCCGTCGCGGGCTTGGGCAGTGTCTGCGCCTCCCGCAGCCGGTAGTAGCGGCCATCGTAGGAGGCTGGTCCCTCGCCCCACATGCCCTGCATCACCTCGATCGCCTCCTCCAGCCGGTCGAAGCGCTCCCCGAGCGAGGGGAAGTCCACGCCGTAGGTGCGGTGCTCGGGCTCACTCCAGCCGGCGCCCAGCCCCAGTACGAAGCGCCCGCCACTGAGGAGGTCGAGCTGTGCCGCGAGCCGCCCTACGTTCGAGGGCGGGCGGAACATCACGGGCGTCACCAGCGGCCCGAAGCGGATGCGCTCCGTCTCGCGCGCGATGAGCGCGAAGAGCAGGTAGGGCTCAAGCGAGTCGATCTGTTCGCCCACGTAGAAGTGGTCGCCGAGGTAGTAGGAGGCGAAGCCGTGCCGCTCGGCTGCGGCAAGCGAGAAGCTGAACTCGTCGAACGTTGCCCCCCAGGGACCAGCGGCGAATCCGATATCCATCTGACTGGCCGAACGCCTCGCGCCCGCTAGCGGTCGGGGCCGAAGAGGTAGCCGTCGATCACCCTGTTCATGTGGCGGATGCGGCGCTCGCGGTAGTTGATGAGCAGGCCCTTGTAGGCGCGCGAGTTCATCCCCTTCTGCACGCGCGGCAGGTTGTAGGAATCCTGGTCCATCACCAGCCCGAGCGAAATCTCGCCGTGCCTGTGCTGCGTGTGCACGGGGCGCGGCACATCCGTCCCCGCAGGCAGGCGTGCGTAGCTCTGGATGTCGAAGTACATCTTGTTCGGGTCGGTCGCGTGCGGACGCTGGCGGAAGAAGCCGAAGTTGAGGTGGTGGGTGTTGAGCGTGATGTTGGGGAAGAGGTAGTAGTGGTAGTCGTCCGACATCTGATCGTCGTTCAGCGCCGAGACATCCATGCCCTGCTCTTCTGCGGTCTCGCGGGCGCGACGCTGCAGGAAGGGGCGCACTTCGGCGCTGCGGCCCTCGAACTCGGCGGGGTCGACGCCCGCGTTGCGCAGCCGCCCCTTGAGCCCGTCGGTGACCTCCTCCGGGTTCGGGTAGCGCGGGCTCACGATGCCCATCGGCACGAGGTAGCGGTTGTGCCGCTCGTACAGGTCGATCTGCACGTGGATGTCGTCCAGCCCTTCGAGCAGCTGCGGGTGGATGCCCTGTACGTGGTAGACCTCGTTGAAGGCATCCACCGATGCCTTCCAGTTCGTGTCCCACTCGATCGTCTTGTCGGCCACGACCGAGAACTCCTCGAAGTGGTAGGGGTCGAGATGCCCGGGAATCTCGCCGAGGAACTCCATGAGGGGTTCAGCGTCGGGGTTCATGTTGAACCAGACCCAGCCGCCCCAGGTGTCGCAGGGGACTTCGACGAGGGCGGTCTCCTGGGGGACGCCCTGGGTGAAGGTGTCCTCGTCGGGGACGAACTTCTTGGAGCCGTCGAGGTTGAACTCGAAGAAGTGATAGGCGCACTGGAAGGATTCGGCGTGGCCCATGCCGGGGTTGCGGATCTGGTTTCCGCGGTGGGGGCAGACGTTGTAGAAGGCACGCACCTTGCCGGGCGTCTCACGCACGATGAGGAAGGACTCGGGGCCGAGTTCGGTGGTGAAGTAGTCGCCGACGTTGGGGATGTCGGATTCACGGCCGGCGATGTTCCAGACCTTCGTCCACATGCGCTCCCATTCGAGCGCCATGAACTCTTTGGAAGTGTAGCGCTCCTTGGGGATGAGCTCGGTGCCGAGCTGGGGCTCGGGGGCCTTCTCTGTGGGGGTCCTGTAGCGGGTGCGTTCCTGAACCACTGCCGCTCCTCCGTTCGTTTCGTTGCTGCGGGGGCTTGCGCCGATAGTACGCGGTCCTGTCAATCTCTGTGCCCCGCTGGCCGCGCGCTCGCGATGCCACCGCGTGCGCTCCACCGCGTGCGCTAGAGTGGGCGTGGAGACATCGCATGGCGGACTTCAGTGGGTTTCAGCCGCCGTCCCCGGGCCCCAATCTGGAGTTGCTCGCCAGGGCGAAGCTCGACGATCTGAAGGGCCGCCGCGGGCATGGCCACCGTCCCCCGAAGCGCCCGCGCCGGGGCGTGCTGCGGCGTATCGTGCGCTTCATCCGCGGCGGCGGGGACTAGCGCTGCGTTCCGGCAGGCCGCTCGCGTTCGGCTACAGTTGAAGGGAAGACGGATATGGGATTCATGAAGAACGGGCCGAACGATTTCGACCAGGAGCTGCGTGCCCGCAAGGCACTGCCAGGTGCCCGCTGGACTGTGCCCCGTGAGGCCGGCATCGAGGCGGCCCACCGTTATCACGATGAGCGTGAGAACCCCTCGCGCTTGCGCAGGTTCTGGCGAAGCCACCGGTTCGTGACCGGAGCGTCATACTAGCGCCATGGCGGACGAACGCGAACGCAACCCCGCCATCGCCGAGGACACTGCCGCGAACATCGGGCGCTCGCTGGGGCGGTTGGCCCGCAGGGCGCACCAGGCCGCCCTCGACTCCCAGCCGGACGCTGAGCGCCTCGCCAGGCGTGCCGTCTGGGTTGCAAGGGACGCCGCCGGGACGGCGCGCCCCGAGGCCGAACGGATCGCGCAGCAGGCGATCGAAGCTTCCCGCCCCGCCGCCGCGCGGGCGGCGCGCTACGCGCGCGAGCACGAGGACGAGATCAGGCGCGCGGGCGGCCTCGCGGGCGAGGCGCTCGCCTGGCGCGTCTTGCCGCGGCCCCTGCGGCCCTTCCTTTCCGGCGCTGTCGGGGGGCTGTTCCGCCGTAAGCCACCGGAGAAGTAGCGACCCGCCAGCTACCTCTAGGCGCGCGCGGTGACGCCGAAGGAGCGGTGCCCCTGCGCTGGTGAGTCCTCGGGGTCCAGCCAGGTGCTCCCCAGGTGGCGGTAGTGCCGCCACGAGATGGCCGCGTGCGCGGCCGCCTGGTGGGCGTCGCGCAGGCGGCGCTCCAGCGAATGCTCCATGCGGCTCGCGGTGGTGCCCGCGGTGTTGTGGATCGTGTCGACGACGTGGCGGGTGGACTGCGCGGCGTGCACGCAGGAGAGCCAGGAGCGCTGGAGCACGGGCCAGTCGGGCCGCGCGCGGCCTCCGTCCGCGGGCAGGGGGCCGAGGTGCTCCTCGGTCTCGCGCTGGGCTTCGAGCAGGAAGGCGCGCGCGGCGCGCTGGGTGGCCTCCGCCTCGCCGAGGCGGTACTGCAGCTCGGGCTGGTCCGCGAGCAGCGTGCCCGAGGTCCAGGGTGTCTTTTCCACAGCCAGCGCGGCGAGGTCGTCGATGGCGCCGCGGCAGATGCCGAGGGCGACGGCGGCCTTGTTGTAGTGCGCCTGCATGGGGTTGCGGAAGGTGGGGTTGGAGAAGGTCTCGCAGGGCCCGAAGAGCTCCATCGGGAGCGTCGCCCGTTCGGGGATGAAGGCCCCATCGATCCTGATGTCGTGGCTGCCGCTGCCGCGCAGCCCCGCGGTGTCCCAGGTGTCGATGATCTCGAAGTCCCCGCGCGGCATGAGGAACGCCCGCTCGGAGGAGCCCCCGCCCTCGGCGGGCACCCCCGTGGAGCCGCTGTGCACGAGCGTCCAGGTGGCGTTGTGACAGCCGCTGCCGAACGAGCCCTGGCACCACAGCCGCCAGCCACCGTCCACGGGCCGCGCGCGTGCGTGTTCGAGGCCGGGCCCCACCGCCGCGCAGACCAGGACGCGCCAGTCGTCGTACAGCTCGTGGGCGAAGTCGGGATTCATGCGGCGGATGATGAGGCTGTTGATCTCCGAGTTGATGTGCACGCACCAGCCAACGGAGCCGTCGATCGCGGAGGCGGCCTCGACGATCTCGATCTGGTCGTGCGCACGCAGGTCCTCGCCGCCGAGCTCGGGGGGCAGGGCGAAGCGATAGAGCCCCTGATCGGCGATCTCGTTCGAAGCCCAGGCAGGCAGGTGGCGAATCTGCTGCGCCTCATCGCCCGCTTCGAGCAGCGCGCCGCGCATCGCCCGCAGGCGCTCCAGCGGTGGTGCGCTCCGCCGCAGCTCATCGCTACGCTCAAGGATATCGGTTCGCACCATCGCCATCTCCCGCCGCATGCCGCCAGCGGCGCGATTCTAGCGGGTTCGCGACCGGAGCGGCGGCGCCCCGCTCCTGCCTCCGTTACGGGCGGTTGAGCCGCTGCATCGCCTCCGCGGCGAAGGCGTGGCGGGGGTTGAGCTTGAGCGCGAGGTCGTAGTCGATGCGGGCGTGGTAGAAACGGCCCTGGGCCTCGTGCGCGCGCCCCCGCAAGACGAAAGCTGCGGCCCCGACCTCGATCGGCTGTGGCTCCCCGGGCTCCCCCAGCTCGGTCTCGAGGGTATGCATGGCGAGCCCCGGCTTCCCCTCCGTGAGCTGGTCGTGCGCGAGGCAGAGGGCCACGATGCCCGGATGGTCGAGCCCGATCGCCCGCGGGTCGCTTATGCCCATCTCGATGAGCACGGCGATTACCGCCTCACCGGGGGCCGTCTGGCGGTTCCCCTCGCTCATGCGCGCGAGCGTACGGGCGCCTGCCGTGCCCCGCAATGCGAGGAGTGAGGGAAGGGGTGGAGCGGTGGGAGGCTCTCGTTCATTCCTCTCAGCTCTCACTCCTCGCGTTGCAGTGCGCCGGAACCATCCTCGCCAGCCTCAAAATGCTCACGCGCGAGGGCGATGACCGCGTCGGGGGCGTCGTGCTGCACCCAGTGGCCCGCGCGCTCGACGATGACGGGCCGTGCCCGCGCGAAGCCGTCCGCGACGCGCTCGAGGCCGCGCTTCGCCCCTGACTCGCCGCCCACCACGACAAGCACCGGGCAGGCGATGGCGGCGAGGAAGGCGCGCATCTCGGCGAGCGTGAACTCGTCTCGACGCACGCCCGGGCGCGACCAGTTGTCGAACTTCCAGACGAAGCCGCCCTCCTGCTCGCGCACGCCGTGGATGGCGAGGTGGCGCGCCTGCGCGGGCGAGAGCCGAGGGTTCATCTCGCGCACGCGTCGGGTCGCGTCCTCGATGTCGGGGTAGCGCCGCGGCGTCCGCGTTTCGAGCGCGCGTCGTGCCTCGTAGTAGTCGCGGAAGCGCGCGGGGTTCATCGGCGGCGGCGGCTCCGCTGGTCCCGCCACGCGCCCTTCGATGGCGACGATGGAGGCGAAGCGCGTGGGGTAGGCGCCCGCGGCGAGGAACGCGACCTGCCCCCCGAAGGAGTGGCAGATCACACGCGCGGGACCGCTCAGCCGCTCGCAGAGGGCGAGCAGGTCGATGGCGTTCTGGGAGACGGGGTATTCGCTGCCGGGCGCCCAGGCGGAATCCCCGTGCCCGCGCAAGTCAGGCGCGACCACGTAGTGGTCGGGGGCGAAGGCGCGGGCGATGCGGTCCCAGCTGCGGGCGTGGTCGCGCCCGCCGTGGATCAGGATGAGGGGCGGGTTCGCCTCGCTCCCCCAGGCCCAGTAGGCGAGGCGCAGCCGCTGCGACTCGTAGAAGTGCTGCGCTGGTTCCGCCATGTCGCTCCCCGCGGTTGCGCTGGCCGGTCGCGCCAGCCCTCCGCGCGCGCCTACCATACGAGGCGCGCCGGCAACCGCGCGGGGGAGTTTGGGGTGAGCGGCAGCGTGTGGCTCGTAGGTGCCGGACCGGGCGACCCCGGCCTCATCACGCGAGCGGGGCTCGAAGCGCTGCGCTGCGCCGATGTGGTGCTCTTCGACGCGCTCGCGCCGCCCGCATTGCTGCGGGAAGCGCCCGCGGGCGCGGAGCTGTGCAGTGTGGGCAAGCGCGCGGGCGCGCACGCGCTCCCGCAACGTGAGATTGAGGCCCTGTTGATCGCGCGTGCTCGCGCGGGCAAGCGCGTCGTGCGCCTCAAGGGTGGCGATCCGTTCGTGTTGGGGCGGGGCTCTGAGGAGTTGCGCGCCTGCCACGCGGCGGGCGTGCCCTGCACCGTCGTGCCGGGCGTCACCTCCGCGATCGGTGCGCTCGCCTACGCCGGTATCCCCGTCACCCACCGCGGCCTGGCCGGCGCCTTCATGGTCATCAACGGCACGAGCGCGCGCGAGGGCGGCGCGAACTGGCGTGCCGCCGCCGCGGTCGACACGGTGGTGCTGCTCATGGGCGCGTCCATGCTGGCGGAGTGCGTGGAGTGCCTGCTCGCGGAGGGGCGCGCGCCGGAGACGCCCGCGGCCTCCGTGCGCTGGGGCACGCGCCCCGACCAGCGCGTGGCGCGGGGGACGCTCGGCGACATCGCGGCGCGGGTGGCGGCGGCGGGGCTGACGGCACCCCTGGTGACAGTGGTGGGGAGCGTGGCGGAGCTCGCCCCGGAACTGGCGTGGTTCGACCCGGGCCCCCTCGCGGGGCGGCGTGTGGCTGTGACGCGTGCCCGCGCGCAGGCGAGCGTGTTGGTCGAGCGGCTGGAGGCCGAGGGTGCGTTCGTGATCGAGGCACCCGCCATCGAGACGCTCTCGCGGGCGGGGTCGCGTTCCCTCCGCGAGGCCGTGGCGGCGCCCGCGGTCTGGTGGGCCTTCACCAGCGCGAACGGCGTGGCTGCGGCGCTGGAGGCGCTCGCCGCGGACGGGCTCGACGCGCGCGCGCTCGCCGGACGCCGGATCGCCGCCGCCGGCGAGGCCACGGCGGCGGCGCTGGCCGCCCACGGGCTGCGCGCCGACTTCGTCCCTGCGCCGGACGCCGCGGCGCTCGCGGAGCTTCCGGCTGCGCGCGGCGAGGGCGTGATGCTCTTCCAGTCGGCGCTGGCCGGGCCTGACCTGCACGCTGCTCTGGAGGCGCGGGGGCTGGCGGTGCGCGCGGTAGCCGCCTACGAGAACCGCCCCGTGCCCCTCAGCGAGGCGCAGGCGGAGGCGGTGCGCGCGGCGGAGGCGATCACCTTCACGAGCGGCTCGACGGCGCGGAACCTGCGCGCTGCCCTGGGGGGGGAGGCCGCCAGCCTCGACGGCGTGCTCGTGAGCATCGGCCCGCGGACTTCGGAGGCGGTGCGCGACTGCTTCGGGCGCGTCGACAGCGAGGCCGCGTCGCCCTCGCTGGACGCGCTCGTGCGCGCCGTGATCGATGCCCTCGGGTGAGCGCGCGATGAGGACGGCGCTGCTCCTCGCAGGCCACGGCTCACACCTGAACGCGCGCTCGGGCGAGACCGTGCGCGCCCACGCGCGCCGTCTCGCCGCGCTCGGCGCCTGGGATGAGGTGCTGGCGGCCTTCTGGAAGGAGGAGCCCTCGCTCGCGCGGGCGCTCGACGGCTGCACGGCGGACGCCGTCACGGTCGTGCCCGTCTTCATGTCGGAGGGCTACTTCACGAACGAGGTCATCCCCGCGGAGATGGGGCTCGACGGGCGCGTCACGCGGAAGGCGGCGCGGACGGTGCGCTGCACGCGGCCCGCGGGTGTGCATCCCGCCCTCGCCGGCGTGATCGTCGAGCGCGCGCTGGAGGCGGGGGGCCGGGCCGGACGGGGCGCTCTTCGTGCTCGGACACGGGACGCAGCGCAACGCGGGCTCGGCGCGCACCGTCCACGCGCAGGCGGCCCACGTGCGCGCCACGGGCCGCTTCGCGCAGGTCACAGCTGTCTTCACCGACCAGAATCCGGGCGTGACGGCTATCGGCGCGCTTGCGGGGGGGCGGGAGGCCACGGTCGTGCCGTTCTTCGCCGCGGAGGGGTGGCACGTGGGCCAGGTTGCGGGCGCGGGTGGCATGCGTGGTATCCGCTACACCGCCCCCGCGGGCACGCATCCCGCGATGGCGGACGTGATCGCGGAACTCGCGCGCGAGGCCGAGCGCTGGTAGCAGCGCTGCCCGCTCGCCCTACGGCGCCGCGCGCGCCGCGCCCGCGAACACGGTGGAGCGCACGATGTCGGGCGTGCCGTCTTCGAGGATGGCGCGCATGCGCCGCTCGATCGCGCCCTCCTGATCCTCGTGCGTGAGGATGTAGAAGCGCCCCACGCGGATCGCCTCCAGCACGCGCTCCGCCACCAGCTCGGGCGAGAGCGACGCCAGGGGCGCCCCCGAATAGCCCGGGGTGCGCTCCGACCGCGCCTTCAGCTCCTCGGCATCGAGGTCGCGCAGGGTGGCCGGGCGGTTGCGCTCCGAATTGCGCAGGTTCGTGCGCACGATGCCAGGGCAGAGCACGGAGACGCCGACCTGCGAGCCCGCGTCGCGCAGCTCGCCGTGGAGCGTTTCGGAGAGCGTGACGGCTCCGTGCTTGCTGACGTTGTAGGGGCCCGAACCGGCCACGGACACGAGCCCGGCCATCGAGGCGGTGTTGACGATGTGGCCTTCGTCCTGCTCGAGCAGGTGCGGGGTGAAGACACGCACGCCGTGGATGACACCCCAGAGGTTGGCGCGCAGCACGAACTCCCAGTCGTTCACGCCGAGCTCCCACATGCGCCCGCGGGCGCCTACGCCGGCGTTGTTGCAGATGATGTGCACGGCGCCGAAGTGTTCGAGTGCTCCCTCGGCGAGTGCGTCCATCGAGGCGGCGTCGCCCACGTCGGTGGGGACCGCGAGCGCCTCAGCACCGCCCTCGCGCAGGCGCTCGGCGGCCGCTGTGAGCGCACCTTCCTCGATATCCGCCAGCACGAGGCGCATCCCCTCGGCAGCGAAGCGCTCGGCCATGCCGAAGCCGATGCCGCTCGCCCCGCCCGTGACGACCGCGACCTTGCCCGCGAGCTCCTGCATCTCAGCCGCCCTCCTCGTGGGCGCGCGCTCCCCCTTGCTGTCGTCGCGTAATGGATGCGCTGCTTCCCGGGCGTGGGAGGCGCGCCCGGGTCAGGCCCTCCTAGCGGTCGGGGCCTTCGAGATAGCTGTCGATCACCGTGTGCATGTGGCGGATGCGTCGCTCGCGGTAGTTGATCAGCAGGCCCTTGTACGAGCGCGAGTTCATCCCCTTTTGCACGCGCGGCAGGTTGTACGAGTCCTGGTCGAGCCCCAGCCCGAGCGAGATCTCGCCGTGCCTGTGCTGCGTGTGCACCGGGCGCGGCGGCGGGTCCGAGCCCTCGGGGATGCGCACGAGGTTCTGCAGGTCGTAGTACATCCGGTTCGGGTCGGTCGCGTGCGGGCGCTGGCGGAAGAGCATCACGCCCGAGTGGTGCGTGTTCAGCGTGATGTTGGGGAAGAGGTAGTAGTGGTAGTCGTCCGTCAGCTGGTCGTCGTTCAGGTCGGAGAGGTCGATGCCGTGGGCGGCAGCGTGCTCCTTCACCGATGCCTGGATAGCTGGACGCACCGCCGCAGGACCGCCCTCAAACGTCTCCGGATCGATACCGGCGGCGCGCAGCATCTCCTTGAGCGCGCGCGTGAGCTCGCCCTGGTTGGGGTAGCGCGGGCTCAGCAGCCCGAAGGGCACGAGGTAGCGGTTGTGCCGCTCGTACAGGTCGATCTGCACGTGGATGTCGTCGATCGACTCGAGGATCTGCGGGTGGATGCCCTGCACGTGGTAGACCTCATTGAAGGCGTCCACCGAGGTCTTCCAGTTGCAGTCCCACTCGATCGTGAGGTCCTGGACGAGGTACTGCTGCTCGAAGTGATAGGGGTCGAGATGCCCGGGAATCTCGCCGAGGAACTCCATGAGGGGTTCAGCGTCGGGGTTCATGTTGAACCAGACCCAGCCGCCCCAGGTGTCGCAGGGGACTTCGACGAGGGCGGTCTCCTGGGGGACGCCCTGGGTGAAGGTGTCCTCGTCGGGGACGAACTTCTTGGAGCCGTCGAGGTTGAACTCGAAGAAGTGGTAGGCGCACTGGAAGGATTCGGCGTGGCCCATGCCGGGGTTGCGGATCTGGTTTCCGCGGTGGGGGCAGACGTTGTAGAAGGCGCGCACCTTGTCGGGCGCCTCGCGCACGATGAGGAAGGACTCGGGGCCGAGTTCAGTGGTGAAGTAGTCGCCGACGTTGGGGATGTCGGATTCACGGCCGGCGATGTTCCAGACCTTCGTCCACATACGCTCCCATTCGAGCGCCATGAACTCTTCCGAGGTGTAGCGCTCCTTGGGGATGAGCTCGGTGCCGAGGACGGGC
This sequence comes from Tepidiformaceae bacterium, assembly GCA_963422605.2. Classification (GTDB taxonomy): domain Bacteria; phylum Chloroflexota; class Dehalococcoidia; order Tepidiformales; family Tepidiformaceae; genus UBA2991. The sequence continues at coordinate 946,059 of CAXXUF010000002.1, read as the reverse complement.
TCCGGCGCTTTCTCCGTGGGGGTCTGGCGGGCGATGGACTGGATGACCATGGTAGTGCTCCCTCGCTGACGCGGGCGCGATGCCCTGCTGCTATGCGCTCTATCCTACGCGCGCTGGCAACGCGGCGGGGAAGCCTCAGGCAGGGGCGAGGGCGGCGATCTCCTCGAGGCTGCGGGCGCGCGGAGTGCCCGATGTCCCGAACAGGTATGACTGGCCGGTTGGCCCGCCCGCCCCGTGCGCAAGGATGTTGATGACCGCCTGGCCAACGTCCGCGGGGCGCATGCCTGCCGTCGCTGCCGCCGCCGAGACGGCGCGCAGCATGGGCGTATCGGTGGCGCCCATACAGAGGGCGTTCACGCGGATGTTGTGCTCGGCGAGCTCCACTGCCCACGTCTCGACCTGCCGCCACTGCACCCATTTCGCGCAGTCGTAGCCGCTGGCCGCCCCACCCGTCATCAGGTGCCCCTCCTTGATGTGCTCGGTGATGACGTTGAGGATGTCGCCGCCGCCGCCGGCCGCCTGCATGGCGGGCGTGGCCGCGCGCGCGCAGTAGTAGCTGCCCATCGCGCAGATGTCGATCGAGCGCTCGTAGGCGTGCGTCTGTGACTCGTAGGTGCCGCCCGTGAGCGTGGTGTCGGTGTAGATGGCGGCATTGTTGACGAGCACATCGATACGCCCGAGCCGCTGGAGGGCGCTGTTCATGGCGCGGCGCACCTGCGTCTTGCAGGCCACGTCGCAGTCGACGGCGAGCCCCTGGCGGCCCGTGGCGCGGACGAGCGCAGCGGTCTCGGCGTTGTTGACGGCGTCGATATCGAGGCCGGCGACGTCGGCGCCGTTCTCGGCGAGCGCGACCGCGATGGCGCGACCGATCCCCACGGCGCTTCCGGTGACAACGGCGGCTTTCCCGTCGAGCAGCATCTGGTGTTCCTCCCGTCCGTGCTCCGGAGTGCGCCGATTCTGGCCGATCGCGGGGTGCCTGGCTACAGGAGCGCTCGCGGGGAGCAACGAGGTTAGCGCGTAGACTCGGTTACCGATGCCCACCGGCCGCACGCACACGTTCCGTGCCTTCCGCTACCGCAACTTCCGGCTGTTGCTGGCGGGCACGGTGCTGGTGGGGCTTGTGCAGCCCCTTCACTTCGTCACGCAGATATTCTGGGTCCAGCACGTCTATCCCGATCGGCAGATCCTGTACACGAGCCTGCTGCTGGGCGGGCGCGGGCTCGCCACCCTGCTTTTCAGCCTGGTGGGCGGCGCTATCGCCGATCGTTTCGAGCGGCGGCAGGTGCTGCTCGTCTGCGAGTCGGCTTCGCTCGTCCTCAACATCTTCGTGGCGCTGCTGATGCTGATGACGCCTTTTGGCGAAGCGACGATCCTCGGGGTCGTTGCCCTCACGTTCCTCGCCTCGGCCACGCAGGCAGTAGACCACCCCGCGAGGCAGGCGAGCCTGCCGGCGGTGGTGGGCATGGATGATCTGGGGAATGCGATCAGTCTGAACTCGGCGGCACAACAGCTGATGATCCCGTTCACGATTCCAGTGGCGGCGTTCCTGAACTCGGCCGTCGGCCCCGGAGCGCTGTACACGGGCTCGCTCTTCGTGTGGCTGGGGATCATCCCCTTGATCGCGCTGCTGGACTACGAGAGCCGCGGGGAGGCGGCCGGCCGCCGCGTTCTGCGCTCGATCGTCGAGGGGCTGCAGTACACGCGCCGCCACGCCGTGATCTTCGGGGCAGTGGCGTTGCTGTTTGTGATGAACGCCGTGGGCATGCCGGGCGTCGCGAACCTCGGCGTGATCTGGGCCACCGAGATTCTGGACGTCGGCGAGGAGGGTTTCGCCCTGATGGCGTTCGGCTGGGGAGGCGGGGCCGTGGCGGGCTCGATGTACTTCGCCCAGCGCCCCGACATCGCCGGCCGCGGGGGCACGCTTGTGCTGGCGGCCATCGCGTTCGCGATCAGCGCGATCGTGTTCGCCTACTCGCGCTCGATCTTCCTCACGGCGTTCGCGAACGTCGGCCTCGGCGTCGCCATCTCCGCATCAACGGTGAGCGCCTCGGTGATCATCCAGCAGCGGGTGAGCGAGGGGATGCGCGGGCGCGTGATGGGCCTCCTGCCCCTCGCGAACGGCGTCGCCCTGCTGGTCACGCTCCCGGTCGGCGTGGTGGCGCAGGAGGTGGGGCTGCCCCTGGTGGTTACGGCGTTGGGCTGGGCGACACTCCTGCTCTCGGGCGTGATCGTGCTGCTCCTGCCCCAATTGCGGCGCGAACGCCCACGCCCCGCTGGCTACGTCCCCACCGGCTAGAACGCGCCCCCCGCGATCCTCACAGATTCCGTGTGGATGCCACCATCCTTGATAAGCCAAAGGCGAAACCCACAATTCGACAAACCAATACTGTCTTCTATCAGTATGCATGGTATTACCATATGCGACACGTTATCCATAATATTTCTCATCAGGGAGATGAAGTTCTCATCATTGCATCATCACTCGGTACAAAAAGAAAAAAGGATGATTTCCACAGTGTGATTGTGGATGTAATGAATCAGCTCACATTCGGACGAACTATTCGTACGACACACTGGCCGAGCGCTACCGATGCTGGCCTTCAAATCGCAGACTACTGCTCGTGGGCGATCTTTCGAAAGTGGGAGAGGAACGATAAGCGCTCGCACGGGCTCATCAGCCGAAGAATTCGTTCAGAATATGACCTCTTCAAATCAGGGAAGGTCTCATACTATTGATGTAGGCAAAAGATGCGGGCCGCCTATCCCTCAGAAGGGGAAGAGCCCCATGGGCTCTTATCGGTCGGCCCTGAAAGCGAGGTAAACGTAGCGTGGGGCGGTAAGCAGTGTCAACTGTCTGCTGGCGATCCTGCCCCCGGCACCTCGGGGTGAAGGACCACGCCACTCGCTAGGCCGCCGGTGAGCTCCTTCTCGATGCGCCGCTCGACCGTGCGCCGGACTAACGCCCGCTCCCGAAGGAACCTCTGCAGGATGCGCCTGTGTCACAGAACATGGAGTACTGCGAAATCACGACGTTCTCGCCACCAATAACGCCCCACACGGTGAGCGAGTAGATGCCCGTGCCGTGCTCCGCCAGCAAATCCGACAGGTCCGCCCGCACCACAAAGCGCTCGTCTTCGGCCGTCCACTCCGATGCGGTAATCCACGGTACGGTAACGAGCCGTTCCGCTCGCACCTGGCTTGCGTCATAGGCTTCCTGCCAGAGTGCGTTCGCTTCCTCGGGCGAGCGCGCGTCGGGCGCATCCGCGGGGGCGTCGTATGGATTGGGACAGGGCGCGGATGTCGTCGTGTACTCGTCTTCCGTGTAGTACCAGCCGCCCGTCAGGGGTGGCCTCAACGCGGCCACGGGACGGCCATGGTCGTAGCAGTAGGTTCTCGCGACCTGCCCGCCGGTGAGCGCGTGCGGAGGCGGGTCGTAGGAGACCCGCACGAGCAGATCCTTGTCTTCCCCGAAGCCCGCGCCGTTCTTCACCGTTCCGGAGAGCGTCAGCAGGCCGTTCTCGATGGCGGGCAGGCTCTTGTACGCAACGTAGTCGCCCTCGAAGTGCTGGACGGCCACGAGGTTGTAGGAATCCCAGGCGAGGCCGACGTTCACCTTCCGGTGCCACGGATAGAGGATGTTGTCGCGGTGGCCTGCACTGTCCATCCACCCCTCAATGGTCTCGCGAATCTCCTGCTCGATGCCGCCGAGCGCCCGGTATCCGTCCCCCGCCCTGACGCAGTAGTCACTACCCGCCACGTTCTCGCCGTTCGACTGGTACCCCCCGGCCAGGCTGTAGCGCATGTAGGGCTTCAGGCCGTCGAGCCCCCAGTGCGACAGGAAGCAGCCTGCCAGCGCCGCCTCGGCGTGGAGCTGGGCGGCGGCGTTCTCGCCGAGGACAAGGGGCTGGAGTCCGGCGGCGGCGCGCTCCACATTGGTGAGTTCGAGCATGAACGTCTTCAACGCACGGTGCTGTTCGGCAGGCCGTATCCCGTCCGGTGTGGACGCGACGGTGGGCGTGGTCGTTGGTGCGGGTTCGGGGGTGCTGGTGGGCGCAGGTGTTGGCGCGGGTATGGGCGGAGAATCGGGCGTCGGCAGTGGCGTCGCGGTGGCGAGGTTGGGCGCGATGGTTGTGGGCGCAGCGGCGGCTGGGCTACCGAAGGCGAGCGTCCCGTCGCATACTTGCTCTTCCCAGCTGTCCCCGTGGCGAACGGACACCGGCGAATAGCCGTTCGCGGGTGCTGGCCTGTCCACGAAATCCCTGATGCGTTCCAGCTCCGTGGGGCAGGCGGCGGCCAACCGGTAGTCGTCGACCACCATGCGAAGGGCGGACTCGACCGAGGCGCCGCCGTACCAGTGCCAGCCGGTAACGGCGATGGCAACCAGCACCGCCAGCACGAGCAGCCTGATCACCAGCCACCGGACCAGCCGCATCGGTGGCGTCCTCCGTTCGCTCCAAATCGTGCCGGTTCTGTCCGATGGCACGCTGCCTGGCTACGAGGGTGCGCTGAAGGCGTACTTGCCGTCCGAGTGGTCGACGGTGATGCGCTGGCCCGCCGTGAACTCGCCCCCGAGCAGCCTCCGCGCCAGCTCGTTCTCGATGCGCCGCTCGACCGTGCGCCGCAGGGGACGCGCGCCGAACTCGGGGTCGTAGCCTTCCTCCACGAGCGCCTCGCGGGCGGCAACGCTGAGGTCGATCGCGACCTCGCGCTCGGCCAGCCGCTCCCCCACCTCGCCCACGAGCAGGTCGACGATCCGCGCCAGCTCGGGCCGCGTGAGCGGCTCGAAGACGATCGTCTCATCGATACGGTTGAGGAACTCGGGCCGGAAATGCTCGCGCAGGGCGCGGTCCACGGAGGCGCGTAGCTCATCCTGCCCGTCGGCCTCCTCGCTGCGCTGGGTGAACCCCAGGGTGAAGCGCTCCTGCGCCCCCGTGCCGAGGTTGCTCGTCATGATGATGACGGTGTTGCGGAAGTCCACCGTGCGCCCGTGACCGTCCGTCAGGCGCCCATCATCGAGAATCTGCAGCAGCGTGTTGAAGACGTCGGGGTGCGCCTTCTCGATCTCGTCGAAGAGGATGACGCGGTAGGGACGGCGGCGGACCTGCTCGGTCAGCCCTCCGCCTTCGTCGTAGCCGATGTAGCCGGGTGGGGCGCCGACGAGGCGGCTGACGGTGTGGCGCTCCTGATATTCGGACATGTCGAGCCGGATCATCGCCTCCTCGTCGTCGAAGAGGCACTGCGCCAGCGCCTTCGCGAGCTCCGTCTTCCCCACGCCTGTGGGGCCCAGGAAGATGAAGGAGCCGATCGGGCGCTGCGGGTCCTTGAGCCCCGCGCGGGCGCGACGCACGGCGTCGCTGAGCGCGGTGATGGCGCGATCCTGCCCGACCACGCGCTCGTGCAGGGTCTCCTCCATGCGCAGCAGCTTCTCGTTCTCGCTCTCCTCCAGGCGGGCCACGGGGATGCCCGTCATCTGGCCGACGAGGTCCGCGATGTTCTCGGTGGAGACGCGCAGGTCGGCCTCGTGCCCGGCGGCCCACTCGGCGCGCTTCCGCGCGTACTCCTCCTGGAGCTGGAGTACCTCCTGCTTCACCAGCGCCGCGCGCTCGTGGTCCTCCTTCTGCACGGCCGCCTCCGCTTCGAACGCGAGCGCGTCGAGGCGTTTGGCGATGGCGCGCACCTCGGGCGCCGTCTCCTGCGCGTCGATGACGTGCTTGCTGGCGGCTTCGTCGATGAGGTCGATCGCCTTGTCGGGCAGGTGGCGCTCGGTCACGTAGCGCGAGGAGAGGCGGACGGCAGCTTCGAGCGCCTCGTCGCCGATCTCAACCTTGTGGTGCGCCTCGTAGCGGGGGCGCAGGCCCTGCAGGATGGCGAGCGCGTCCTCCTCCGAGGGCTCCTCCACGTAGACGGGGGCGAAGCGCCGTTCGAGCGCGGGGTCCTTCTCGATGCGGCGGTACTCGTCGAGTGTGGTTGCGCCGATGGCGTGCAGCTCGCCACGGGCAAGGGCGGGCTTCATCAGGTTGCTCGCGTCGATCGCCCCCTCCGCGCCACCCGCGCCCATAACCGTGTGCAATTCGTCGATGAAGAGGATGACGCCGCCTTCGCTCTGGCGTACCTCCTCCATGACGGCCTTGAGCCGCTCCTCGAACTCGCCGCGGAACTTGGCTCCGGCCACGAGCGCGCCCATATCCAGCGCGCGCAGGGACTTTTCCCGCAGGTTCTCGGGTACGTCGCCGGCGGCGATGCGCTGCGCCAGCCCCTCGACGATGGCCGTCTTGCCGACGCCCGCTTCGCCGATGACGACGGGGTTGTTCTTGGTGCGCCGGTTGAGGACCTGCATCACACGGCGCACCTCCGTCTCGCGGCCGATGACGGGGTCGAGCTTGCCCTCGGCCGCAAGCTGTGTGAGATCGGTGCTGTAGCGCTCCAGGCTCTGGTAGCTGCTCTCGGCGGTGGGGCTGGTGACGCGGGCGCTGCCGCGGATTTCCCGGAGGGCGCGGTAGATGGCTTCCTTGTTCACGCCCAGCTCGGAAAGCAGGCGAGCCGCCCCGCTCTCCTCGTTGTCGGCGATGGCGATAAGCAGGTGCTCGACGCCGACGTACTCGTCCTTCAGCCGCTCCGCCTCGGCGTTGGCGACTTCGAGCATGCGCACGACTTCGGGCGTGGTGTATATCTGGACGACTTCGTGCTGGAGCCTGGGCTGCTCCTCGAGCACCTGGCGCACGCGCGCCTTCAGGCTGGCGGGGTCGACCCCGAGGCGTTCGAGCACCTGGAGCGCGAGCCCGCCGTCCAGCTCGGCGAGCGCAAAGAGCACGTGGGGGACGCCCCATTGGCTGTGGCGCTGGCGGCGCACGGCCTCCTGCGAGGCGGCCAGCACCTGCCGGGCCTGCTCGGTGAAGCGGTCTTGTCGCATCATGATGGTGGTTCCTCCTTCCCCCGCGGGCGCGGGGTCTTGTGGTTGCGGGTGGGCCGGGGCTAGCGGGCGGGGCGCCCCTCGCTGTCGATCGCGGGCGCTGGCAGGCGGGTCTGGCGCAGGCGGCCCAGCTCCTCGCGGAGCTCATCGAGCTCGGCCTGCAGGGCACGCAGCTGGTCGTTCATGCGGAGTACGACCTCGACACCCGCGAGGTTGACGCCCAGCTCCTCGATGAGCCGCTGGGCCTGGCGGATGCGCTGGATGTCCGCGTTCGAGTACATGCGGATGTTGCCGCCCGTGCGGTGCGGGCGGATGAAGCCCGCGCGCTCGTAGTACCGCAACGTCTGCTGGTGGAGGCCGACGAGGCGTGCGGCGATGGAGATGACGTAACAGGGCTCGTCGTCGGGGATGGGGCCGGTGGGGGGGCGGCGGCGGGGCATGAGGGTTCCTTTCGGACGCTAGCTGGCCGCGCAGGCCGGGGCGGCGCTCTGGCGGAGTTCCTCGAAGAGCCCGCGCTCGCGTTCGCTGAGCCGCTCCGGCAGCGTGACGCTGACGCGCGCGACGAGGTCGCCGCGGCGCTCCCTCTGCCCGGGCACGGGCATGCCCTTGCCGCCCAGGCGGAAGCGCCGCCCGTTCTGGGTGAGCGGGGGGATGGTCAGCAGCACGCGCCCCGAGAGGGCGGGGACTTCGACTTCGCCCCCGAGTACTGCGTCGAGGTAGGGAACGGCGACCTCGATGGTGAGGTCGTCTCCGGAGCGCTCGAAGCGCTCGTGGGGCCGGACGGTGACGAGCAGGTAGAGGTCGCCGGGGGGGCCGCCCTCACTGCCCGGGCGGCCTTCGCCAGCGATGCGTACACGCGAGCCGGTCCTCACACCGGGGGGCGCCTTGACCTCGAGGCGGCGCGGCCTGAGCGTCTGGCCCGCGCCACCGCAGGAGTGGCAACGCGCGCCGTTGAGCCCGCCCGCGCCGCCGCAGAGGCCGCAGGGCCCGGCGCTCTGCAGCGTCACCGTGCGGGTGGCGCCGGCGAACGCCTCGTCGAGCGTGATCTCGATCGGGGCTTCGGTGTCCTGGCCACGGCGGGGGCCGCGCGGGCCGCCCCCGAACAGCCCCCCGAAGGCGCTGCCGAGATCGCCGAAGCCCCCGTCAAAGGAGAAGCCGCCGGGCTCGCCGAACCCGGCGCTGGCGCGCTGGCGCTGCATCTCCTCGATCTGCTCGGCCTGCTCCCAGCGGTCGCCGTACGTGTCGTAACGCCTGCGCGTCTCCTCGTCGCCGAGTACGTCGTAGGCGGCCTGGATCTCCCTGAAGCGGGCCTCCGAGGCCTTGTTGTTGGGGTTGACGTCGGGGTGGTAGCGCCGCGCGAGCTTACGGTAGGCGCTGCGAACCTCCGCCGCAGAGGCGCTGCGGGGAACCCCCAGAATCTCGTAGAAGCTTCTGGCCATGACGCCGTCGAGCTTAGCATTCCGCTCGCCATCTTACAATAACCAAGATGGAGGAATCTTGACAATCCCGCTGTATGGGTTACACCCAATCGCGGGCTCACCAAGAGAGGTGGAGGAAGCCTGTGCTCGGGTTCAGGTCTGGGCAGCCGCAACAGGCGGAGGCGCCTGCGTGCTCCGCTCCCTCTCAACCCGCTCGCGGGTGGCGGTCAGGCGTTCGCCGTTTCGGCGGTGATGTCCTCGATCACGATCTGGTTCCCTGCGCCGACGTTGATGCGGACGACCTTGCCGTCTTCGAGCAGGGCTTCGACGTTCTGCTGGTGTGAGCGCCAGCCCTTGGGGAAGCCGTAGCCGTTCTCCTCGAGCGCCTCGAGGAAGAAGTAGCTCATCGTCATCGGGGCCAGGTAGAAGTCGGTGCTGTCCATTGCGCTCTCCCTCGTGGTTGGCCGTCCTGCGGCCAGCGCGCCCCATTATGGCGATCCGCGCGCCAGCTCGCTACGGGCGTCGTACGGTAGCATCCGCGACGGCGCCCGCCCGCGCCTCCTGCCGAATGCGCTTTGCGAACTACTGCTTCTCCATCGCCTCGCTCGTCCTCGGGCTTGTGTTCATCCTCTTCCTGCTCATGCAGGGCTCGACGGGTGGTGGGGGGATGTGGATCGGCTGGGTGCTCGTGCTGAACGGCGTGGTGCGCCTCTGGTTCGCGCGCTGGGGCTAGCGCCGTGTGCGTTGTGTGCGCTGGCCCCCTTCCAGTATTCTCGCGGTCGCAGAGGAGGCACGCTGCATGGCGGGATTTCGCTCCATCCTGGTGCCTGTGGTGGATGGCGCTGCGAGCCTTGAGGCGGTCACCATCGGCGCCGAGACCGCGCGGCACGAAAAGGGCATCCTCGCGCTGCTGCACGTTATCGAGGTCGAGCGCAGCCTGCCCGTGACGGCGGATATGGACCTGGAGGCGCGCCGCGGCGAGGAGCTGCTGCGCCGCGCCCGCGCCCTCACACGGGAGGGCAGCGGTGCCACCGTCGAAGACGAACTCCTGCAGGCGCGCGCGGCAGGCCCTGCGATCGTGGAGGAAGCCGAAGCGCGTGCCGTGGACGTGGTCATCCTGGGGGTCGGCTACGCCCCCCTGCTGGGCCAGTTCGAGTTGGGGCGCACGGCCGACTATGTGCTCAAGCACGCCGCCTGCAACGTCTGGGTGGTGCGGCAGCCGCTGAAGCAGCCCGCGGCCCACCCGTGAACGTGTTCATCATGGGCTGCGGGCGCACGGGCTCGGCAATCGCCGTGCGGCTCGACCGCGCGGGCCACCACGTTATGGTGCTCGATCGCGACGCCAGCCAGTTTCGGCGCCTGCCCGATGGCTTCGGTGGCCAGAAGGCGGCGGGCAACGGCATGGACACGGGGGTGCTGGAGCGCGCCGGCGTCGGCGAGGCGGACGCCTTCATCGCCGTCACCCAGGGCGACAACCGCAACTTCTTCGCCAGCCAGCTGGCGCGTGAGGTCTACGGCGTGGCGCGTGTTATCTGCCGCGTGAAGGATCCCCAGCGGGGCGAGATATTCGCGCGCCTCGGGATCGAGACCTATAGCCCCACGAGCGCAGGCGCGGATGCCATAATCGCCATGCTGCAGGGCGCGGCGCCGTGACGGCCTGACCATGTACATCATCATCGCCGGCGGCGGCAAGGTCGGCTACCACCTCGCCCAGGAGCTGCTCAACGACGAGAACGAGCTGCTCGTGATCGAGCGGAGCGCCGAGCGCGTCGCCGAGATCGACGACCTGCTGGAGGGTACGGTGCTACAGGGCGACGCCTGCGAGGCCGTCGTGCTCGACGGTGCCGGCATCGCCCGCGCGGCCCTGGTGGCGGCTGTGACGGGGGACGACGAGGATAACCTCGTGGTCTGCGAGATCGCGCGCTACCGCGGCGTGGCGCGCGTGCTCGCGCGCGTCAACAACCCCCGCAACGCCCTCCTCTTCGAGAAGCGCGGCATCGAGACGACGGTCTCCGCCACCGAGGCCATCCTCGCGCAGATCGAGCAGGAGCTGCCGGTGACGGCCATGATCCCCGTGATGCAGCTGCACCACGGGCTGGAGCTGGTGGAGGTGCGGCTCTCGGAGACTTCGCTGGCCGTGGGGCGCTCGCCGCGTGAGCTGCTGCTGCCCCCCGAGTCGCTCGTCGCGCTCATTGTCGACTCCGGCGGGGTGCCCCGCATTCCCGGCGCCGACACCACCCTGACGGCGGGCGACGCGCTCGTCGTGGTGACGCGTGCGGAGAGCAAGGGGGCGCTCCGCGAAGCGCTCATCGGGGGCGCCCATGGCTTCGACACCTGAGCGCGGAGGGCAGGGCGTGAAGGCCGCGGCGCTCGCCTACCTCGGGCCGCCGGGCACCTTCGGCGAGGAGGCTGCGCGCCGCCGTGCGCCCATGGGCGAGCTGCTGCCCTGTCCTTCGCACGCTGCCGTGGCACGCGCTGTCGAGTCGGGCGCGGCCCGCGGGGGCGTGATGGCGATCGAGAACTCCCTCAACGGCTCCGTCGCGGAGACGCTCGACATCCTCATCCGCGAGACCTCGCTGCAGATTCAGCGTGAGCTGCTCGTGCCCGTCGTCCACAACCTCGTGGCCGCGCCGGGCACGGCGAGCGACACCATCACCCTCATCTACTCGCACCCCCAGGCGCTCGGACAGTGCCGCGCCTTCCTGGAGGAGTGCTATCCACGCGCGCAGATGGAGGCTGCCCTCTCGACCGCGCAGGCCGTGGGGCTGGCGCGCGCGCGCGCGGGCGCGGCGGCGATCGCGAATGCGCGCGCGGCCATGCTGTACGGCGCGGAGACGCTCGCCGAGGGCATTCAGGATCAGGATGGCAACGTCACGCGCTTCGTCGTCATCGGCGCCGGACAGCCCGCGCCCACGGGTCGCGACCGCACCTCCATCGCCTTCGAGTTCACGGATGACCGCGCCGGACTGCTCACGGCGGCGCTGACCGAATTTTCGAGCCGCGGCATCAACTGCACGAAGATGGAGAGCCGCCCGACGCGCGACACCTTCGGCGAGTACGTCTTCCTCATCGACTTCGAAGGGCACGCGCGCGACCCTGAGTGCGCGGCGGCGCTGGAGGCGCTGCGGGCTATGACCTCCAGGCTCAAAGTCTTCGGGAGCTACCCGCAGGCGGGCGGGGAATAAGGATCTGGCGGCGTGGAGCGGGCGGCGCGTCCGTGCGGGCGTTCTTGCTGGTGGGGTTGGCCGCGATCCTGGCCGTCGCGCTCGCGTGCGGCGGGGCGGAGCCGCCGGACGCGCCGCACGCCACGCCTGCGACCGCTGAGACCGAGGCGCCGCCCATCACGGCGACCGAAGCCCCCACGCCCGCGGAGACGCCGCTGCCTGCGACCGGGACGGCGGCAGCGGACGAGCGCGAGGTGGACAGCTTCGAGATCGTCACCCTCCTCCCAAAGGACGCGATCCCGGCCATCGACCACCCCGCCGTCATCTCCGCCACCGCCGCGGACGAGCAGCTGCGCGCCAGCGACCTCGTGATCGGCGTCTCCATCGGAGACGAGCACCGCGCCTACGGGGTCGCCTTCCTCAGTGGCCATGAGATCGTCAACGACATGCTCGGCGGGACCGCGATCGCCGTCACCTGGTGACCGCTCTGCTTCACGGGCATCGTGTATGCCCGCGACATCGGAGACCAGCGCCTCACATTCGGCGTCTCCGGCAAGCTGATCATGAACGCGCTCGTGATGTTCGATCGCCAGACGGAGACGCTCTGGAGCCAGTTCCTGGGTGAGGCCGTCACGGGGCCGCTCGCGGGCACGGCGCTCGATGTGCTGCCCGCTGTGCTCACGCGCTGGGAGAGCTGGCTCGAGCTGCACCCCGACACGACCGCGCTCAATCAGGGCGGCCCCGTGAACGACTCCTACGCCGGCTACTACTTCAGTCCCGGTGCGGGCGTGCTCGGTGAGCGCCACCGCGACGACCGCCTCGCGGGCAAGGAGCTCGTACTGGGCGTGGCGCTGCCCCAGGGGCGCAAGGCCTATGCCCACCGCCAGCTCGCGCAGACGCCCGTGTTCAACGACCGCATCGGCGACCGGCCCGTGCTCATCGCCTACGACAGCAAGGCGCTCACGGCGGTGGCCTTCGACCCCACGGTCGATGGCCGCGTCCTCAGGTTCGAGGCCGGAGGCGTCCTCAACGGCAACGCCGTGGCGCGCGACCTGGAGACGTTCACGCTCTGGTCGGTCCTCAGCGGCGAGGCGCTGGACGGCGAGCTCAGGGGGCGGCGGCTGGTCGCCCTGCCCGCATTCTCAGTCTTCTGGTTCGCCTGGTCCGACTACTTCCCCGGGACGGCCCTGTACGAGCCGCCCCCCTGAGGGGGGCGGCTCGGCTCCCCCTCTGGAGAGGTCTCGACCTTCGCGGGTAGACGGTCCCGGGCGTGGGCCCGCACGCGTCATCTGATAGACCGCCAGGCCTCCCGACTCGTTTCAAGCAGCAACTACACAGACATATGGTGAACCAGCCCCTGGCCGAGGCCTGGCCTCGCACTCGCCCCGCCGCCGGCGTTTTGCGTGCAAGGGGGGTGAACCGCCAAGATGGGACGGTGCCACCGTCCGTCAAGGTCTCCGGGCTCACGCGCCGTTTCGGCGACATCATCGCCGTCGACGGCATTTCCTTCGAGGTCGCCGAGGCCGAGCTATTCGGTTTCCTCGGGCCCAACGGGGCGGGCAAGACGACGACCATCTCCATGCTCTGCACGCTGCTCAGTCCGACCGGGGGGCGCGCCTCCATCGGCGGGCACGACATCGCCTCGGATGCGGCCGGCGTGCGCCGCAAGATCGGGATCGTCTTCCAGGACTCGACTGTGGATGAGCGCCTCTCCGCGCGCGAAAACCTCGTGTTCCACGGCGAGCTCTTCGGCATGGCGCGCGAGGACATCCGCCCGCGCGCGGAGCAACTGCTGGAGCGTGTGGAGCTGTTGGAGCGCGCGGACGACACCGTGCTCACGTTCTCCGGCGGCATGCGCCGGCGGCTGGAGGTGGCGCGCGGGCTCATGCACTGGCCCTCCGTACTCTTCCTCGACGAGCCGACGGTGGGGCTCGACCCGCAGACGCGCCGCAGCATCTGGGCCTACGCCCGCTCCCTGCGCGACACCGAGGGGGTCACCATCTTCCTCACCACACACTACATGGACGAGGCGGAAGCCTGCGACCGTGTGGCGATCATGGACCACGGCAAGATCGTCGCTCTCGATACGCCCGAGCGGCTGAAGGCGCGACTCGGCGGCGACGTCGTCTCCATCGCCGGGCCCGACAACGCCGCGCTCGCTCGCGAGGTGCGCGAGTCGTTCGAAATCGAGCCGCGCCTCGAGAACGAAGCAGTCGAGTTCAACGTCGAGCGCGGCGGTGACTTCGTGCCGGTGCTGCTCAGCCGCCTCGAAAGCCAGGTCCAGTCGGTCGGTATTCGCGCGCCGACCCTTGAGGACGTGTTTGTCTCGCTCACCGGCCACCAGATTCGCGAGGCGAGCTTCAGTCAAGAGGACAAGTTCCGTTCCATGCAGCAGCGCGGATTCCGGAGGATGCGATGACGGTCGAACAGGCCACGGCGGTAGGCGGGGCACGGGTTGGGGCGGGCGCACCACGGGGCGAGACAGGGCGCGCGGGCTTCCTGCAGGTCGTGCGTGTCATCTGGATGCGCGAGGTGCTCATCTACTTCCGCGACCGCCCCCGCATGATCTCCGCCTTCACGATGCCCGTCATCATGCTCGTGATGTTCGGCGAGGGGCTGGGGAACAGCATCGCCACCCTGCCCGGCGGTATCGACTACCGCCAGTTCATCTTCCCCGGCATGGTGGCGATGATCGTGCTCATGAACTCCGTGTTCTCGGGGGTCTCGATCGTGACGGACCGGCAGTTCGGCTTCCTGCGCGAGATTCTCGTCGCGCCTGTCAGCCGCTCCGCCATCTGCATCGGCAAGATCAGCGGCGGCGCCACCGTGGCGCTCGTCAACGGCGCCGTGATGTTCGCGATCGCGCCCATCCTTGGCATCGACATCTCCCTCGGGGTCGTCATCAAGCTGCTCCCCTTGATCGCGCTCGTCTCCTTCATGCTCACCGGGCTGGGTGTGGCCATAGGCAGCCGCCTGCGTTCGGTGGAGAGCTTCCAGATGCTTTCGCAGGTGGCGATCTTCCCCGCCATGTTCCTCTCCGGCATCTTCTTCCCCATCAACAACGTCCCCGCCTGGATGGATGTGCTCGTGAAGCTCAACCCCGTCACTTACGCCGTGGCGCCCATCCGCGAGATCGCGCTCTCCGAGCAGCTGGCCGAGATTCCCGCCGACGCCCCCTTCCAGATCACCCACGTCGATTGGTACGGCTACACCCTGAGCACCTGGGAGGAGATTGGGATCGTGGTGGCCTTTGGCGCGATCATGCTCACGATCGCCATCCGCGCCATCCGCACCACGGAGTAGCGCGCGGGCTCGCTGACTGCGGTGCAGGTGCTGCTATGCGGACGCGGAGCGGGGCGCCCATTGGGCGCCCCGCGTTGATGCGTTGCCGGTGGTGGCGCGGGCTCAGGCGGATCCGTGGCGGAGGAGCTTGCCGCTGGTAGCGCCCGTGCACTCGCCGTCCACGAACGTCTCCTCGCCGTTCACGAGGATGTGGCGGTAGCCGTGCGGCTTGCGGACCAGCCGCCACGCCCCCGCCGGGTAGTCGTAGGCCTTCTCCGTCTTCCCCATGTCGAGGTTCTCGAGGTCGTAGATGACGATATCTGCGGGCGCGCCCTCGCGGATCGTGCCGCGGTCGCGGAAGCCCGCCGCCAGCGCCGGATAGGCCGAGAGCCGCCAGTGCGCCTGCTCCAGGTCCATGATCTCGTTGTCGCGCACGAGCAGGGCGAGAAATTCGGTGGGGTAGCGTCCAAGCGTGATGAACTTGGTGTGCGCGCCGCCGTCGGAGACTCCCGGCAGGGCGAAGGCGGAATTCGCCATCTCCTTCATCGCCTCCATGTCGGCCTTCTGCGGCGCCGTCACGAAGAGCGCCTTCATATCGTCCGCGAGGGCGATGTCGAGCATGGCGTCGATAACATGTTTGCCCTGTTCCTTCGCGATCTCGGCGACGGTCCAGCCGGTGTACCGGTCGATCTCGGGCTTGTGCAGCTCGCCCACGATGAGCTGGTTGAAGTCGAACACGACGCCCGCGCCGCCCATGGGCGACTCGTCCAGCTCCTTCTTCACCGCGTCGCGAAGATCGGTCCGTGCCATCTTGGCAGCGCGCTCCTCGACCGTGCCGAGTGTCATCTCGCGCCAGGCAGGGCTGGAGTCGAACAGGTTCCACTCCTCGAAGGTGAACTGGAAGTTGTTCTCGGCCGTGAGCGCCTGCCCGAAGATGCGCGTGCCCCGCGCGTTGCACTCGTCCAGCCACTTCATCGCAGTCTTGTGCCCCGGCATGGCGATGCCGTGCTGGTCGGTGAAGACGGCGAGCACATTCCAGATGACGGGCCGGCCGCTCTCGTCGGCCAGCGTCTCGGTGAGCTCCTGGCTCGCGCCGATGCACTGGATGAAGCCGCGGCCGGCGTCACGCAGCACGCGCGCGAAGGAGACGAGGTCCTGCTCCTTCATCAGGTTGGTGATCATGAGCGTGCCGTCGTAGTCGCGCTGCACGTCGTTGTCACCGAACTGCGCCGACCAGCCGCAGCCGCCCGCCTCCAGCCCTTCCCGCATCAGGCGCTGCATCTCCGCCATCTCCGCCTCGTTGGCCGGGCGGTTCTTCGCCGCCTCCAGCCCCATCACATAAGCCATCAACGGGTTCAGCGGCATGTAACTCAGCAGATTCACTCCCTTCGGCGTGCGGTCGAGACTGTCGAGGAACTCGGGATAGGTCTCCCAGTCCCAGGGCATCCCTTCCTGCATCGCCTCCAGCGGCACCGCCTCGTTGCGCGACATCGTCAGCATCGCGCGCTCCTGGTCTTCCGCGCGGCAGGGTGCGAAGCCGAAGCCGCAGTTGCCGATCGCCACCGAGGTCACGCCGTGCCAGCCCGAGATCGAGCACCACGGATCCCAGAACACCTGCGAGTCGTAATGCGTGTGCAGGTCGACGAAGCCGGGGGCCACGTTCAGCCCGCTGGCGTCGATCACCTTCGCCCCGTTCGACGTCTGAATCCTGCCCCCTGTCGCCGCAATGCGACCATCCTTGATCCCGATGTCGCCCTTGTACCGCGGCGTCCGCTGGCCGTCGAAGACTGTCCCGCCCTTGATCACCGTATCGAATTCAGGCATAGCTTCCTCCCCTGAGGTTGGTCATGTGGGGGTTAGTGTACTCGCGTTGCGCACCAGACCCATAGGCTGGGGCAGAGGGTAGCGCATCGCGGGGCGGAGTAGCGAGCACGTCGGGATGGTGATCCAATCCAATTTCAAGTGGGGCGGCACAACGGCTCCTTGACCTCCACATCGGCTACAAGGAGGCCGAACCGCACCCGCTGGAGGAGCAGGTTGCGGCGGCGCGCCGAGGGCCGGAGCGCCACCGCGTCGAGAAGATGCGCTGGAGCGGCCCGCGGAACGAGCCAGACCGCTTGACGATCGTCTACAACGACTGGATTACGCTCGCAGGCATCCCTGAGCAGGCGCATGACTACATCGTCGGGCCGCGCTCGGCGCTGGAGTGGCTGCTCGATCGCTACGGGTAAGACGGACGAGGAGAGCGGCATCGTCAACGACGTGAACGACTGGGGGCTGGAACTCGACCCGCCCTATATCCTCGACCTCGTGAAACGCATCGTTACGGTCAGCCTCGAAACGATGGAGATCGTCAAGGACCTCCTGCCGCTGGACGAAGCGGACTGAGCTACGCCCCCGCCGCCAGCTCCGCCAGCTCCGCCAGCGAGCCCTCGATCAGGCGCAGGCCGAACTCCAGGCCCAGGGGGATGGCGCGCTCGTCGATCACGAACCCCGGGTCGTGGTGCCGCCCGGCCACGCCCCCCGCCTCGTTGCGCGCCCCCAGCCAGAAGTAGCAGCCCGGACACTCCCGCAGGAAGTACGCCATATCCTCTGCCCCCATCCCCGGCACCGCCCGTGCTGTCTCCCCGAAGTAGCGCGCTGCCTCGGCCTGGACGAACGCCGTCACGCCCGCGTCGTTCACGAGTGGCGGACAGCTCGTGTGGTGCTTCAGTCTGGCGGTCGCGCCGAAGGCCGCACAGACGCCGTTCACGACCTCCTCGGTCTTCGCCAGCATGCGCGCGCGCACGCGGTCGCTGTAGGTGCGCAGCGTGCCCCGCAGCTCCGCCGACTCGGCGATGACGTTGCCGCGAAAGCCCGCCTCCAGCTTGCCGATCGTGAGCACCGCGCTCTCCAACGGCGGCAGCGAGCGGCTCACGACAGTCTGCAGCGCCGTGATCACGTGCGCTGCCACCACCACCGCGTCCACCGACTGATGGGGCGAGGCCGCGTGCCCGCCCCGCCCCGTGATCGTGATGCGCAGGCTTGTGGGCGAAGCGAAGAACGGCCCCGGTGCCACGTTGATCGCCCCCACCGGCACGTCTGCGCTGATGTGCAGTCCCAGGGCGCGATCGACGCGCGGCTTCCTGAGGATGCCCTCCTCGATGCACAGCGCGGCACCGCCCGAAGCCTCCTCCGCTGGCTGGAAGACGAAGCGCACGCTCCCTGCCAGCGACTCCTGCGCCCCCGCCACCAGCTCCGCCAACCCCAGCCCGATCGCCGCGTGCGCGTCGTGGCCACAGGCGTGCATCACGCCCTCGTTCTCCGAGGCGAACGGCAGCCCCGTCTTTTCGGGCACCGGCAGCGCGTCGATATCCGCCCGCCAGAGCACGCAGGGCCCCTTGCGCGCGCCCCGCACCAGCGCCGTCGCGCCCGTGCGCGCCAGGGGCCGCACGTCCTCCAGCCCCAGCGCCCCCAGGCGGTCGAGGATCACGCGCTGCGTGCCCTCCTCCTGCCAGGAGAGTTCGGGGTGGCGGTGGAGGTCGCGCCGCACCGCGATCACCTTGCCGGCGATGCGCTCGACCTCGCCCCGTACGACCGGCAGTTTCGCGTGGCGGCTCACGGCGGCGAGCTTACCACCTCGCCCGCACCCTCCTCCGCCGCGAGTGCGTATGTCTCGCGCAGCAGCCGCGACCACTCATGCGTTGTGGCGGGCGGCCCTGTGAACCCCGGGCACTCGCTGTGGCGCAGCAGCAGCGGCAGCGCGCCCTCCGCCGTCCGCCCCGCGATCACTGCCTCCACCGCCTGCCGCCCCGCCTCCCGCGACGGCTGCACTGCCCGCCCGCCCGCGCCCTCCACGAAGATCACCTGGTGTGGATACGAGCGGCAGGCGTTTGGGCGCGCCGTGTACTGTTCGCACGCCAGCTCCCCGCTCAGGAACACGCATCCGTCCGCCCGCCGGCCGAGCACGTAGGGACGCACCAGCGGCAGCAAGAGTGGCTCGCCGTCCTCGCTTTCGAGGAAGCGCGCGGGCGGCCCGCCGCCGGCCTGCTCGATGCGCGCCACCTCCTCCGTATCCACCGCGACGTGGAAGGCGCGGCAGCAGTAGGCGTCGCAGTCCTGCGGCTGGCAGATGAAGCTCGGCTCGCCCGGCAGCGCCAGCCGGTAGCCCGCGTAGCGCTCCGCGACGTGCGCCCAGGCGGCCCGCAGGGCATCGGTGCGAACGGTCATCCCGCAAGCCTACGCGGGCCGTCCCCGCCCCGTGTATCTGCCCGCTTGCGGTCGAGCGCGTTCCTGCGCGAGACTTGACACGTGACGCCTGCTGGAACCGCAGTGCGAATGGAGTGTGCCCCCGCCCCGGTCCCGCCGGGGCGCAGCCTCGGGCGAGGCTAGCGGCCGCGCGCCGGTCGCGTTCGACCCCTGTAACCGGACAGCCCGAACGGTGGCGCATATCCCGCGCTGCCGGACGCCACCACTCCCGAAGGAGCCCCCGATGGCCGAGAAGATACATATCTTCGATACCACCCTGCGCGATGGCGAGCAGTCCGCCGGCGTCGCCTTCACCCCCGAAGAGAAGCTGGCGGTCGCGAAACAGCTCGAGCGCCTCGGCGTCGACGTGATCGAGGCGGGCTTCCCCTGCTCCACACCCGGCGACCTCGAAGCCGTCAAGCTCATCTCGCGCGAAGTGCGCGACGCCACGATCTGCGCCCTCGCGCGCGCCGTCGCCAGCGACGTCGATACCGCCTGGGAGGCAATCAGGGAAGCCGAGGACCCGCGCATCCACGTCTTCATCAACAGCAGCGACATCCAGATGGCGCACCAGCTGCGCAAGGACCGCGAGCAGGTGCTGACCCAGGCCGAGGCGATGGTGAAGCACGCCGCGGGCTACACGAGCAATGTGGAGTTCAGCCCTATGGACGCCACCCGCTCCGACCCCCACTTCATCTACACCATCGTCGAGCGCTGCATCGACGCGGGCGCCACGGTCATCAACATCCCCGACTCCGTCGGCTACGCCATCCCCTCCGAGCTGGGCGCGCTCTTCGACCTGATCCGCGAGAACGTGTCCAACATCCACAAGGCGCGCCTCAGCTTCCACGGCCAGAACGACCTCGGCCTCTGCACGGCGAACACGCTCACCGCCATCGAGCACGGCGCCCGCCAGGTCGAGGTCACCGTCAACGGCATTGGCGAGCGTGCGGGTAATACCTCCCTCGAAGAGGTCGTCATGGCGATCAAGACGCGCAAGGACTATCTCGACGACCTCGACTGCGACATCGATACGCGCGAGATCTACCGCTCCAGCAAGCTCGTGGAGCGCCTCTCGGGCATGCCCGTGCAGTGGAACAAGGCGGTCGTGGGCAAGAACGCCTTCCGCCACGGCTCCGGCATCCACCAGGACGGCATCCTCAAGCTGCGCGAGACCTGGGAGATCATGGACCCTGTCGAGATCGGCATCCCCCAGGGTACCCAGCTTGTGCTCGGCAAGCTCTCCGGCCGCCACTACTTCAAGCAGCACATGGAAGGTCTCGGTTACGAACTCACCGGCGAGGAGCTTAACCGCGCCTTCAGCGCCTACAAGGCGCTCGCCGACAAGAAGGTCGAGGTGGACGACCGTGACCTCGAGGCGATCGTCAGCGACAACCTGCAGACGCTTGTTGCCGAGGGCTGGCGCATCGAGCAGGTGCAGGTCTCCAGCGGCGACCATGCCACCCCCACCGCCACCCTCCGCCTCCTCTCCCCCGCCGGCGACATCCTTACCGATGCTGCCATCGGCACCGGCCCCGTGGACGCGGTCTACCGCGCCATCAACCGCATCACGCAGCTTTCGCCCGACCTCACCGAGTTCAGCGTCAGTGCCGTCACCGAAGGCATCGACGCGCAGGGGAAGGTCACCATCCGCATAGAAGACGGTGGCCAGACCTACACCGGCCGCGCGGCCGATACGGACATCATCGTCGCCAGCGCGAAGGCCTATGTGGCCGCCCTCAACCGCATGCTCAACGTCCGCGCGCGCATCCAGGGAGCGCCCGTCTGATCCCTGGCCGCGGGCAGGGGACGAGCGCGCAGCCAGGGGCGCACACCGCGCTCGTCTTCCTCGCGCTCGTCCTCCTCGCGCTGCTCGCCGGCTGCAGCCCCGACCGCTCACGGCTGACTTCGCCCTCGGCCAAAGCGCTCCTGGGCGTGACCGCGCCCGCCGTCCTCGCCTTCGCGCCCGTTGGCGAGCCCCCCGCGCCCGTCCCCGCCCCCGAAGGCTGGTCCCTCGCCATCGACCTCGCCCGCTTCGGCGAGCTCGAGGACGGCACCCCCGCCCTCGCCATCCTCCTCGATATCGAGAGCGAGAGCAGCGCATCCATGGACCTCTGGTTCGCGGACGAGCGCGGCGTGCTCGCTCGCTGGTCCGGCGGCGCCACCGATGACTACCGCGGCGACGCCTGCTTCCAGCTTTCCCTCGTCAGCGAGGACGGCGAACACGCCCTGCCTCTCGATCACACGCGCGATCACACCATCACCGTCGCCTTCCGCGACGCGCAGGGCGCCGTTGCCGTCTCCGTCACGCGCGGCGTCGCCGGTTTCGTCCCCCGGGGGCTGAGCGGCGCGTCCCCCGCTGGCAGCGACGTCTTCCGCGACCTCCTCGCCTGCCCCTGATGCGGGCTTAACCAGCCTGCTGAAATCCCTCGCTGATCGTCTGGTTGAACACTATCGGGTCGTACCAGTAGCAGCCGATACAGGAGCCTCGGTACGTACCGTTCCCTCGCACCTGCCCTACTGAGTACCCGAGGTTCCGCGCGTCAAAACGGTGGCAGGTCTCCCGACACGTCTTGCAGTGCTGCCTCTTCGCATTATTTGCCGCCTTCGACATCGGCTGGAAATCAGCGATCTTCACCCGATCGGCGTCTCCCAGCCTGGGGTCGTCGCGCCGACCGTCCTTGTGGTCGATCTCCACCTTTCCCACCCCCAAAATCACGCAGCCTTGTCCAGCCAGTTCCTGCCGGATACTCTCCGGAATCGGCTTTGTGATTGGATGCTTCTTGTATCCGTGAAGCTTCACATAATCAATCGAATTTCCACTCTTGTGACGCTCGATGTTATAAACCCTTGCGAGCGATCCATCGTCACGACACCAGGACCCGCCATTACCCAGTCTCAGGCGCTCGTACTTACCGACGAATTCATCAACATAGACCGGACGGGAAAATCCATCTTCGGCTGGATGCGCCAGTTCCTCGAATAATGCAGCCATTGTTCCTGTCCTGAATTCAGACACTTCTATCTGCCAATACCGTAGTGGGTAGGGTGGAGTGCATGGCACCGGGCGACTCTCTGGCGAGCGATCGCTACGTAGTGCGAATCGATATCTCCGCCGGCGAACCTTCGCTCATTCGCAAGCGCTGCCACTGCGGTTGTGCCGCTGCCGAGGAAGGGGTCGGCGACCAGATCACCCGGGTGGCTGTGGACCTTCACCAGTCGCGAGAACAGATCGATGGGCTTCTGTGTGGGGTGGAGCCGGTTCCCGCCATGTCGCGGTATCGGGTACTTATACACGCCATTGTCGTATTCCGAGTGAAAGACCGGCTCCCACCCTTCACCCCTACGACCGCGATCTCGCGGGAATTGGAGAGGTACGTGGCCCGCATGTTGAGCGGGACCGGATTACTCTTCTCCCAGATGATCAGCCTGATCATCCCGAACCCGGCGCGGGTCATGGCCTCAGCCAGCCATGAGACCTTCCACAGGTCGTACCAGACGATCGCGGTCCCGCCTTTCCGAAGGGCCGTGTACATTGCTGTGGCGAGCGCGTCGAGGTCTGGTGCAGTGTGGTCCCACGCGCCGAAGTCCATGGAGACGGCGAAGCGTTCCACACCGTTGATGATGCTCTGGAAGCCTGTCTTGCGACTGATCGCGTACGGCGGATCGGTGAGGATAAGGTCAACCGGCTCCGGGCAGTTCAGCAGCGAACGGTAGTCGCCAACCTCGATCGAGCATGAGGCACTCATCGATGGCGTCCCGCGTTGGCGCCGTGCCTGTTGGGGAAGTTGTGTGGGAGCGTCAGGCTGCTGGCAAAACGAAATTCGGACGGCCAGGTCCCCTCAGTGGATGAGGCGCCGTCGCATGAGCCGCACCGCGAGCAGGTAGAAGGCCACCGTCGCCACCGCCAGCCAGGCAAGGCTGCCCAGCATCGACCAGGCGAGCTCGCCCGCGATCAGCCCGCGGTAGATGTCGACCACGTGCTTGAGGGGCACGAACCAGCCGACGATCTGGAACCAGCGGGGCAGGTCGTCGAAGGGGAAGAAGGCGCCCCCGAACCAGAACATCGGGTTGATGACCAGGTTGAAGAAGTAGGCGAAGTGGCTCATCGCCCGCGCGATCGACGCGAACGAGATCGAGATCGAGCTGAACAGCAGGCCCGGCAGCACACCCACGGGGATCGCCAGCACCGCCCAGGGCGAGTCCACCATGTGCAACCATGGATTGAGGAGGAACGCGACGAGCAGGATGTAGGAGCCGTTCACGAGCGAGCGCGTCGTTCCCCACAGGATCTCGCCTGTGATCACGTCGTCCACGCTGATCGGTGTGGCAATGATCGACTCGTAGGTACCCTGCATCTCCAGCCGCACGTAACTCCCCCAGGCGCACTCGAAGGTGGCCGCGAACATGGGGAAGAGCGCCAGCAGGCCAGGCGCGAGAAACTCCACGTATTCCTCGCCGCTCTCGAGCTCCACGAAGCGCCCCAGCGCCAGCCCCAGCGCGAGGATGATCGCGAATGGCTCGATCGCGATGCCCAGGAACTCCGTCTTCCAGTTGCGCAGCGTCGCGTCGCGGTTGCGCTGCCACACGCGGAATGCGCCCGTCGAGACCTCCGGCGTGAACGGTATCGCGGTCAATCCAGCAACCCCCGCCCTGTCAGCAGCAGGAACACGTCTTCCATGTTGCCCGGACGCAGATGCGCGCGATGGGGATCGCTCACGCGCTCTGCCGCCAGCAGCGAGGCCCTGCCACCGCCGAACACGTACGTAAGGTCCTCGACCTGCTCCATGGAGACGCCGTCGCCCTGGGGGAACTCGGCGAGCAGCGCGTCCCGTTCGGCGGCCGGTAGCCGCAGCTCGAGCACCTGCGGCCCCGCCACCTCGGCGATCAGGTCATGGGGGCGGCCCTCAATCAGGATGCGCCCGCGGTGCATGATCACGAGCCGGTCGCAGAGGTGCGTCGCCTCCTCCATGTAGTGGGTCGTCAGCAGCATCGTCACGCCGCGGCTCTTCAGCAGGCGGAGCTGCTGCCAGACCAGGTGGCGCGCCTGTGGGTCGAGCCCCGTCGTCGGCTCGTCGAGGATGAGCACGCGCGGGTCGTTCACGAGCGCGCGCGCGATCGTGAGCCGCCGCTTCATGCCTCCCGAGAGGTCGTCCACGTTCGAGCGCGCGCGGTCATCGAGCTGGAACAGTGCGAGCGCCTCGTCGATGCGTTGTCGCACCCGCTCCCGCCCCAGGCCGAAGTAGCGCGCGTAGACCTCCAGGTTCTGGCGCACGAGCAGGTCCGGGTCGAGGTTGTCCTCCTGCGGCACCACGCCCAGCACTGCCTTCACCTGCCGCGGCTCCGTCCCCACGTCCAGCCCGGCGACGCTGAGCTGGCCCTGCGTGACGGGCGAGGTCGCGGTGATCATGCGGATGGTCGTGGTCTTGCCCGCCCCGTTCGGCCCGAGCACGCCGAAGCACTCCCCCTCGCGGATGTCGAAGGAGACACCGTCGACCGCGACGAAGTCGCCGTAGTGCTTGACGAGGCCGCGGGCCTCGATCAGTACGGATGTCACCGTGCGTCCTCTCCGGGGCTCCCGCGCCGCCCGGACGATTGGGAGGGTGGCGGTCGTGGTCGTGCAGCCCGCAAGCGGACTCCCCGCGCGGGCCGGTTGGCTAGCCGCTCATGGCCGAGCGTCCGCCATCATCGTAGGAACGCGCTGCCGCTACGTTCAATCGCCCCCGCCCGAGGCGGGGGCCGCGCGCACAGAGAGTTCGGTCCCGCCCCGCAGCGGCAGCGTCGTCGAGACGAAGCCGTTGGCCGGGTTCTGCACCCAGTCCACGTACGCCCCCATCTCCCGCGGGAAGGAGCCCACGTTGTCGGCCATCGCCATCCCGCCTGCGCGGATATGTGGCGCCAGCAGCTGCAGGATCGTGAGGTTGAGGTGGGGGAAGCCGTCGATGAGGACGAGGTCGAGCGGCCCGCCCGGGTCCGCCAGCGTCGCGCGCGCGTCCCCCACGCGCACCTCCGCGTACTCCCCAAGGCCCGCCTCCGCCAGGTTGGCCTCGGCCACCGCCGCCTTCGCCGGTTCGATCTCGCTCCCGATCGCAAGCCCCCCGCCGTTGTCCCGCACCGCCGCCGCCAGGTAGATCGTCGAGACGCCGAAGGAGGTACCGAACTCCGCCGCCCGCCGCGCCCCCAGCGATCGCGCGAGCAGGTAAAGCAGGTTCCCCTGATCGCGTTCGAGGGAGATGTACTTGTCGCGGTAGAGTGCGCTCGCTGTCTCCCAATCGGAGGGGGTTGCCGTCTGCCCGCGCCGCAGCCGTGGCAGCCGCAGCCGCGGGCGGCGCGCGAATGCCCGCATCTCCGCCTCGGCTGCGGTGTGCAGGCGGGCGAGCACCGCCCGCACCGCCGCATCCGGCACGGCGCAGTGCGGCTCAGTCGAGTTCGCCGTCATCCCTGCCCGCCCGCTGCAGTGTGCGACGCCAGCCCCTCGTCGATGCGCGTTTCCGCCCACCCCTGTTCCGGGAGTTCGTCGATGTCGACTGGCCGCTCACCGAGGTCGCCGTCCTCCTTGAGCAGGCCCTCGATGTCCTCGCGCAGGAAGTTCCGCCGGGTGCAGGCGCGCACCTCGGCGTCGTCGCCGAAGATCGCGATGAGCTCGCGGTTGAGTGCCGCATCGGCGGGCAGCCGCAGTGGGGTCTCGCTCATTGGCCCGCAGAATAGAGCCGCGTCTGGCCAAACCGCAACGCCCTGCCGTCTGCGTACAATCGCCGCATGGACTCGATCCCGATCGTCATCTCCGGCAGCGGCAACATGGGCCGGCAGGTCGCGATCGCTGCCGCCGCCGATCCCGCGACCGAACCCATCGCCTTCATCGACGCTCTCAGCCGCGAGGAACGCTGCGAGGGCCTGCCCCTCTACCGCGAGGCCGCCCCGTGCCTCGACGCCCACGCGCCCGCGGTCGTCGTCGACTTCTCGAACGCCGCCTGGACCCCGCTCCTCGCGCGCGCCGCGCTCGAACGCGGCATCCGGCTCGTGACCGGCACGACCGGCCTCCCCGCCGTCTTCCTCGACGAGCTCCGCCGCGAAGCGGCCCGGCGCAAGCTCGGCGTCGTTGCGGCCCCCAACTTCGCCGTCGGCGCCGTGCTGCTCATGCACTTTGCCCGCCAGGCCGCGCGCTTCTTCGACCACGCCGAGATCATCGAGCTCCACCACGCTGGCAAGGTCGATGCCCCCAGCGGCACCGCAAGGACGACCGCCGAGCAGATGGTCGAGGCCCGCGGCGAGCCCTTCCTCCATGTTGAAGCGGAGACGCAGACCATCCCTGGCACGCGCGGCGGCGAGAGCGGCGGCGTTGCCATCCACTCGGTCCGGCTGCCCGGCCTTGTCGCCCACCAGGAAGTGATCCTGGGCGGCCTTGGGCAGACCCTCACGCTCCGCCACGACAGCACCGGGCGCGACTCCTTCATGCCCGGTGTGCTCGCCGCCGTGCGGGCAGTGCTGGATGCGGAGGGCCTCGTCCTCGGCCTCGACGAACTCTTCGGGCTCGCCTGAGCCCCGCTCCGCGCTACTCCTCGACGGTGCCGTTGGTGGAGGGCCCGCTGCCGTTCGTCGCCGTCGCGGCGTCGAGCGGCAGCTGCGCCGGCAGGCTCGCCGCCCGCTGATCGGGAACCGGTTGGGCGCTCCGCTGCCTGGCGCCCGTATCGAAGTTGGCGATGCTCGCCACGCGGTCGTTCTCGCCCACCTTCATCACGGTCACGCCCTGCGTGTTCCGGCCAAGCAGGCTGATCGAATCCACCTTCGTGCGGATGAGGATGCCGTCCTCGGAGACGAGCATCAGCTCCTGGCCCGGGGCCACCATCCGCACCGCCGCCACGTTCCCCGTTTTCGGTGTGATGTTCAGCGTGCGCACACCCAGGCCGCTCCTGCCCTTGCGCGGGTATTGACCCACCTCCGTGCGCTTGCCGAATCCCCGCTCCGTGATCACCACCAGCTGCTGTGCGTCCGACCCCACTGCCTCCGCGCTCACCACGTAGGCCCCCGGGTGCAGCTTCAGCCCGCGCACGCCGCCGCTGGTGCGGCTCGCGTCGCGCAGCTCGCGCACGGCGAAGCGGATCGCCTGGCCGTCGCTGGAGACGAGCACGAGGTCGCTCTCTGCCGCCGCCAGCCGCGCTGCCACCAGCTCGTCGCCGTCGTCGAGCCGCATGGCGATCTTGCCGTTGCGGCGCACCTCCTCGAACTGCTTCAGGGGCGTCTTCTTCGCCTGCCCCCGGCGCGTCGCCAGCACCATGAAGTCGTGCTCGTAGTCCTTCACCACCACGATCGTCGTCACCCGCTCGCGCTGGTCGATCTCGATCAGGTTGGTGATGAAGGCGCCCCGCGCCTGCTTCTTCGAATCGGGGATGTCATAGGCGCGCAGGTGGTACACCTTCCCCCGGTCCGTGAAGAAGAGCACGTTGTCGTGCGTGTCGCAGACGACCAGCTTGAGCACGGCGTCCTCGTCGCGGACGGCGGCCCCGCGGCTCCCCTGCCCGCCCCGGCGTTGCGTGCGGAACTCGTGCAGGGGCGTGCGCTTCACGTAGTTGCGGCGGCTCAGCGTGATCACGCACTCCTCGTGCGCCACCAGATCCTCTTCGCGGAAGCTCTCCGGGTCGCCCTCCACGATCTCCGTGCGCCGCCCGTTTCCGTATTGCCCGCGCAGCTCCTGCAGATCGTCCTTGATGAGGAAGTCGATCTTGCGCGGGTTGGCCAGCAGGTCCTCCAGCCAGGCGATGCGCTCGAGCAGCTCCTGCTGCTCGTCCTGGAGCTCCTGCCGTTCGAGGGCGGCCAGCCGCCGCAGCTGCATATCGAGGATCGCCCGCGCCTGCGCCTCCGAGAACTCGAACGGCGCAGCCTGCAGCAGCCCCAGCGCCGCCGCCGCCGACTCTGCTCCCCGGATCGTCGCGATCACCTGGTCCAGCAGGTCGATCGCGCGTAACAGGCCCGTCAGGATGTGCTCGCGCGCCTGCGCCTTCTGCAGCTGGAACTCGCTGCGCCGCCGTATGACCTCGCGGCGGTGGTCGAGGAAGAGATCGAGCGCCCGCTTCAGCCCCACGCGGCGGGGCGCCCCACCGACGATCGCCATCATGTTGATCGAGAATGTCGAACGCATCGACGTGTGCTTGGAGAGCAGGTTCTTGACCTGCTGCGTGGAGCCCTCGCGTTTCAGCTCGATCACCACGCGCATCCCGTTCCGGTCGCTCTCGTCGCGCAGGTCGGCGATACCCTCGATCTTCTTCTCGCGTACGAGGTTCGCGATCTTCTCGATCAGCGATGCCTTGTTCACCTGGTAGGGCAGCTCCGTCACGATCAGCTGTGTGCGCCCCCGGCTCCCCTCCTCCACGGCCGTGCGCGCATGCACGGTGATATGCCCGTGCCCCTCCCCGTAGGCGTGCCGGAGCTGCTCGCGGTTCTTGCCCACCAGCGCGATTCCTGCCGTGGGGAAGTCCGGCCCCTGCACCACCTCGAGCAGGTCGTCGAGCGTCGCCTCGGGGTTCTCGATGAGGAGCATGGCCGCGTCCACGATCTCCTCGAGGTTGTGCGGAGGGATGTTCGTCGCCATCCCCACGGCGATCCCCGAGGAGCCGTTCAGGAGCAGGTTCGGGAGTCGCGAAGGCAGGATCGCGGGCTGCTCGTAGCGCCCGTCGTAGTTCGGCTCGAAGTCGACCGTGTCCTGGTCGATATCCGCGACCAGCTCCTCCGCGATCGGCGCCAGCCGCGCCTCCGTGTAGCGCATCGCCGCCGGCGGGTCGCCGTCGACGCTGCCGAAGTTCCCCTGCCCGTCGACGAGCGGGTAGCGCATGGAGAAGTCCTGCGCCTGGCGTACCATCGCCTCGTACACGGGGCCGTCGCCGTGAGGGTGGTAGCGGCCCATCACGTCGCCCACGATGCCTGCCGACTTGCGGTAGGCGGTCCCTGCTCGCGCACCCCCGTCGAACATGCCCCAGACGATGCGCCGCTGCACCGGCTTCAGCCCGTCGCGCACGTCCGGCAGCGCGCGCGCGACGATCACGCTCATCGCGTAATCGAGGTAGCTCTCGCGCATCTCCTGTTCGAGGTTGACGGGGCGGATCGGGCTCGTCTCTTCCAGGGACATGCGCGCGCTCCAGACAGGGAAAGGCGGTGAACCCGCCAGAACGATTCTACCAACCCCCCGCCCTACAGGGCCTCGCCCGCTTGACTGTGCGCGCTACCATAGGTACCAGCATTGTCCATGCTGTTGGTTGCCCCTGTTCCGTCCAGGAGGTTCCCGTGCCCATCCCCGGCCCGACAGCCCCTTCGCCGCCCGCTTCGTCGGTCGAACGCCCGCTGACCGCATGCGGCCTCGACCGGCTGGCGGAGGCGCAATTCGGGTTCCTGCGCGAGGAGACGCGCAAGCAGTCCTCGTTCCTGAGGAGCTTCTGGCGGGGCATGACCCTCGCCTTCCGTCCGCAGCGGATACCGGAACCCACGTTCATCCGCGACGACCGCACGGCCCTCGCGCTGGACTGGTACATGGTGGGACAGGACATGCGCAGGGCCATGGGCGCCGTCGAGCGATCTGACCCCACTATCCGTAAGGCGATGCATGACTTCGAGCGATCTGAGCCCTCCATCCGCAAGCTTGTAGAACAGGTGATGAAAGACATGGCCTCCGTACGAGCAGAGGTGCGCCGTCGAGGTGAGTGACGAGCCGGAGACCACCCCGATCGACGGCGACAACTCTGGCCTGATTGCCTTCGCAAGATCATCGTTCGAAGGCCCTCTTCCTCCTCCCGAGATGCTTGGGGTCTACGAAGCAGTATCTCCGGGTGCCGCCGAGCGCATCATCTCCATGGCCGAGGACCAGCAGCGGCACCGGATGAGCGTCGAACAGGATAGGTCAGAAACCGTTCTGGAAATCGCACGGAGCAGGGAGCACGTAGCTCTGATCGGGCAGTACACCTCGCTGGTAGTGGTTGCCGCCTCGGCCATTGTCGCCATCATCACGGCGATCACCGACCCCTCCTGGGTGATCGGTCCGATTGGAAGCCCTGCTCTCATCTGGACGGCGGCGTGGGCGTGAGGGGCATGTGGCAGCGGGAGAACGCGGACGAACTTCCCGAATAAACCGCCGCCCGCGCAGCTTGACCGCACGCTTCCGGCAGGTGTAGCTAGGCGCATGGGCTCCCTGCAGGTCGGGTCTCACAAGCGCCCCGGGGTCGTTCCCCTGCCTGGTCCTGGCGGACTCGCGCCGTCGCCGGAGACATCCCGCGAGCCCCCATGCCGAAGCGGCACTGTCGAGGGCGAGCGCTACCGCTTCTACCACCAATCCTCGGTGAGGATGCCGCAGTGTGCTGACGGCTCAGTGGCGCTGACCGTCACCTCGCCTCCCTACTGGAACGCGATCGACTACGACATCCATACGGGGCAGGGCAAGGACGCCTGGCACCGCGAGCGCGAGTACCAGGCCTTCGGCGAGACCTTCGAAGACTACCTCGACAATATCGAGACGGTGTTCCGCGAGGTGCTGCGCGTCACTGTTGACGGCGGCTTCTGCGCCATCGTGGTTGGCACCATCCTCCACAAGCGCAGGCACTACCCCGCCCCGATGCGTATCACCGAGCGGCTCATCACCAGCGGCTGGGAGTTCCACCAGGACATCATCTGGAACAAGGTCACGGGCGGAGTGAAGCGGGCAGGCTGTTTCATCCAGCATCCGCGCGCGGGCTACTACTACCCCAACATCATGACCGAGTACATCCTCATCTTCCGCAAGCCCGGCGAGCCCCGGCGCGGAACAGCGACGGCGCTCGCGATCGACGAACTCTTCACCCACGACATCGCCAACAATATCTGGCACATCGCGCCCGTGCCCCCGCGCCACATCGACCACCCCTGCCCCTTCCCCGAGGAGCTGGCGCGCCGCCTCGTGCTGCTCTATTCGGACAAGGGCGACGAAGTGCTGGACCCCTTCCTGGGGAGCGGCCAGACCGCCCTCG
Source organism: Tepidiformaceae bacterium (assembly GCA_963422605.2). Taxonomy (GTDB): domain Bacteria; phylum Chloroflexota; class Dehalococcoidia; order Tepidiformales; family Tepidiformaceae; genus UBA2991. The sequence goes on along the minus strand of CAXXUF010000002.1, from coordinate 915,074 downwards.
CTGCCCTCCGGCAGGGCAGGAGTTGCGCCGGCTATGACATCGAGCCCGCCTACCTCGAACTGGCACGACAGCGCGTCATGCTCCCCCCCCCCCCCCCCCCCCCGCAGATATAACCTGCTCCCGCGCGTTGATCGGGTCCCCGCCCGATGACGCGCTCCACCCAACCGGAGCCTCCCCGTCGCGGTTCGCGAACACGCTACACCGCGGAGCGTCGTGCCTTCGACTGGTTGCGCACGAACTGCTCAACGAGCGCCCGACACGAGTACGAGCAAGCCGTTCGCACGCTGCTGGAACGCTACAACACCACCATCTACGAGAACCGCTTCGTCGCTGGCGGCGCTGTTGAGGTCTTCACCTACGCCCTGCTGCGCTCGGTGGGCATCGACTGCACCCTCTACGGCGATCAGGCCAAATCCGGCGATATCCTCCTCCCGAACGACCGCAAGCTTTCGGTGAAGGGGATATTCAAGGGTAGTGTGGGGGATGTGCGGATTCTGAACCAGATGGGTGGCGGCGACCGCGAGTGGAACACGGCCACGCTGTTCGTCGTCTCAGGCACCGGCATTGTCTTCGGCGCTCCCGACATGGTGGCTCCAGATCACGTCAAGCCGACGGGCGACGCCAAGGTCCTCAAGCGGGTTGGACTTCAGGTGCTCGTCGACGATCCTGCCAACGTTATCGAGATGGAGATCGCCCGCAAGCCACCTACAGTGGCGGCGGGCTTCAGCCAGAAGGCAAGCACTGCCGTGGCGCAGCAAATTCTGCGTGAGAAGGGGCTGAGCACGCTGGCTCAGGCGTTCCCCAATCTGGCCGCGCGCTCGGCCTGACGCCTGATGGTCCTGCTCCTGCCAGGACGAAGAATCCGCTGGTTCCATGCCAGGCCATGGGATGGCAGTCAATTCGTTAACACTGAGCCGATCAACTGGATATGCATATACTGCAGGGGAGGCCGTGGCGGGCTGCAGGGTGCTGGTGGTGGGGGCCAGGCGCGCCTGGCCCAGCAGCCTGACTCAACCGCCGCCCGCCGCCAGCGCAGAGAGCCCGTGCAGGAGCGCCTCCGCCCGCTCGAGGCGCTTCCAGAATGCCCCACTGGCAGGTCATCGAGCGCCATGGCCAATCGTTGAGACTGCGCTGGTTTCGCTGGTTTCTCAGGATTCACCTCGATGGTACCGACGAGGGAGCTGAATCTGGACGGTGGCCGACGAAAAAGTCGAACCCCTGCGTCATGTTCGTAGCGTTGCCGCGCACGCCCGCTACGCGACCGCTCGTGCCGACCTCGAGGTTCGGAAAGCAGTCCAGCGCCTCGATCACGATCCATGAATATCAACTTCGCGGAACCTCCCTTGAGCCCACCCTTCCGGGGTAGAGAGTTTTTCCTTGAACAGTCGCTGAGATAAGTACTGTGAAGATGCCGGGGAATGCTCACCATCTCGATATTGTAGCCAAAAGGCCGGTATCTCCCCACCACTCCTATGTTCAATAGCACAGGAAGCTGTAGGCCAGTCGCTCCAAGTCTGTTTTTTCGGGTATTCACGCTCAATCGCTGATTGTATTGGTGACAGGGCCTGTCGGCTGCTGGGGGCTTTGCGCAGATTCTTGCCAACCTGGAGGTTGAGCATGATGGCGGTGTCGACGGCTGTTGTGAACCGCGCCTGGAGCAGGCTGATATTGAGAAAGACCAGGTGCGAACATGGCGCTGCTTCGACGGCGTGAGGGCAAATCATGCTAGGCCAGAGGTAGAGTCGAGTCTACTCGAGGGGCAGGGTGCTGGTGGTGGGGGCCGCGTGCCTGCCTCTCAGGCTGACTCAGCCGCCCGCCGCCAGCGCCTGCATTCCGCCCGCTGGACAGATGCGCGCCCTCGTCATCGCCAACGGCGATCCCCCCTCCATGGGCGGATTGCGCGCGCCGCCTGCGTGGCGCTGACGGCGCTCCAGCCGGGTGCCACCGTCGTGGCCGCTGACGGATGGCGCCCTGCTGCGCTCGCCAACGGCGATCCCCCGACGCCGTCACCCTGCTGGCCGAGCTCCAGCCGGGTGCCACCGTCGTGGCCGCTGACGGAGGCGCCCGCGCTGCGCTCGCTCGGCGTCACGCCTGACGCTGTCACCGGCGACTTCGACTCGCTCGGCGAGGCCCGTGCTGCCATCCCCCCCGACCGCCTCTACCCCGACCCTGATCCCAACGCCACCGACCTCGAGAAAGCGGTCGCCTGGTGCCTTGCCAGGGGCTGCGACGCCGTCGATATCGTCGGTGCTGGTGGCGGACGCGCTGATCACGCCCTCGCCAACCTCAGCGTGCTTGTGCGCTTCGGGCGGCGTGCGCGCCTCCGTATCGTCGACGAGCGCTTCGCCATCGAACTCGTCGACGGCGAAGCGCTCATCGCGGCCCCTCCGGGCACTGTTGTCACGCTCGTCGCCATCGGACGCTGCGAGGGCGTCAGCACGAGCGGGCTCCGCTGGGAGCTCCATGAGGCCGCACTGGCCTTCAGCGCCCGCGGCGTGCACAACGAGATCGCGCGGTCGCCCGCCCGCGTCTCTGTGCGCTCCGGTGACCTGCTTCTTTTCCACGGCCGCTGGGTCGAACCCCACGCCTGATCGGCCGCCCGCCGCACGCGCCGCGCTACACTGCCCCGCCCTCCGCGGGCCAAGAGGAGCCGCTATGGAACCGGAACCCATCACCCTGTCCGTCGCCGACAGCCCCATCCTCAGCCCCGAGATCAACGACATCCGTCGCCGCACTGCCGCCATCGTCACCGGGGAGATCATCCCCAACGAGGAGATCCTCCGCCGCGACACCCCCGAGGCGGACGCCCTGCGCGCGCGCATCCAGGAACGCGTCAAGGCTGAGGGCCTCTGGGCGCCCCACCTGCCACGCGAATACGGCGGCATGGGCCTTGGCTTCCTCGGCCACGCCTACATGAACGAGGTGCTCGCCTGGAGCCCCGTCTCCAACCCCCTCTTCGGCGTGGTAGCGCCCGATTCGGGCAACCAGACCATCCTTATCAAGTACGGCACCGAAGAGCAGAAGCGGCGCTGGCTGGAACCCTCCATCCGGGGCGAAATCCGCTCCTGCTACTCCATGACCGAACCCGACCAGCCCGGCTCCGATCCCTACTCCATCCAGACCCGCGCGGTGCGCGATGGCGACGAGTGGGTGATCAACGGTCGCAAGTGGTTCACCTCCGGCGCCCGCCGCGCCGCCTTCGCCATCGTCATGTGCCGCACCGGGGAGGACGGCGGCGACGGCGCGCGCGACCGGATGACGCAGATCATCGTCCCCACCGACACGCCCGGCTTCACCATCGTCCGCAGCGTGCCCGTCTGGGGTCACGACGGCGACCACTGCGAGATCGAGTACGACAACGTGCGCGTGCCCCTCACCAACCAGCTCGGGAGCGCAGGCTCGGGCCACCAGGCCGCCCAGGACCGCCTCGGCGCGGGCCGTGTCTTCCACTGTATGAACGCCATCGGCCAGATGTGGCGCGCCTATGACCTCATGCTCAAGCGCGTCATGACCCGCCGTGTGCACGGCGGCCCCATGTTCGACAAGCAGTTCATCCAGGGCTTCATCGCCGACTCCTACATCGACATCCAGTCCGCCCGTCTCATGACCATCCACTGCGCCGAGCGCATCGACGCGGGCGCCGGCGCGCGCGCCGACATCTCCGCCATCAAGGTCGCCGTGCCCGCCGCCTTCGAACGCGTCGTCGACCGCGCCATCCAGGTCTACGGCGCGAAGGGCGTCTCCAGCGATACGCCCCTGGAGGCGATGTACCGCGGCGCGCGCACCCTGCGCATCCTCGATGGCCCCGACGAGGTCCACCGCATCGTTATCGCCAGGCAGGTCATCCGCCGCTACCGCGACGGTCTCTCCTGGGACTTCGGCGCGTAGGGCGGCTACTGCCCGTCCGTCAGCCTGACGCTCCGGTAGCGCTGGCGGGGGTGGTTAGGCTCCGGGTAGAGGTACGAGAGCCTTCTGTCCTTGACGAGCGTGCGCAGGACAGCATGGATGACAGGCATGCTGCGTAGCATCAGCTCGCTGAGTTCCTTGGCGGACAGGGGTGTGACCGCGCAAAGCTGGCACACGATCGCCTCACGTTCCGCCGGCTGGAGGCGACCGCGGTCTTCGATGGGATGGAGGAGGTCTGATAGTTCGGAGGCGAACTCTGTAAGTTCGGGGCGCAAACGATCAAACCTCGCCTGGAAACTATCTAACCTCGGCTCAGAACTATCAGAGCTCGCGCTCACGCGGGCCGTGGTTGCGCCAGCCGGGCGAAGCGGCTCTTGGCGAGCATCAGGCGTGAGAGCCTGGGCAGCCGGGCTCAGCCGGTATCGAGCCCCGCGCCGCTCTCCCTCCATCGTCAAGTGCCCGCGATCCCTGAGCCCAACGAGCACCTTCGTCGCATCAGTCGGGTGCAGCCCGGCCAATCCCCGTAACCGTTCGTTGTCGATGATCTCGTGCCGGGCAGACACAAGCGCCACCTGCTCCGCCTCGCTCCAACCGCCACCGAGGGCCTCCAGCCAGTTCCGATCGCCTTCCGAGAGCAGATGCGCTTGTCGTAGAGTCAGAGCGAACTCGTAGCGCTCGGACTGTATCTCTGGCAAGCGGTACCGAGCTCGCGCCACGCATTGAGGATCGCGGGAATCCCGGTCCCGGCCTCCTCAGCGAGACCGATCAGCCTGAACATGCGGACGAGAGTCGGGTTCCGCGGGTCTGATCGATTCTCCGCATAGAGATCGGATTCGGGAATCCGTGAGCTCCCAGGATTCTGAAAAAGGTATCGAGAAGAAGATTGGAGAATGAGCGAAGACTTAGTCTCGTAGTAATCCGTGTGCACCAGGAGGTTCACCAGCGCCTCGCGCACCGCTATATGGGCTGGAGTCGAATCTTGGCGCGTTGCGCCCGAGAGGCGGAAGGGAACATCGATGCCCTCGACCAGCCTCGGCAATAGCGCATCTACTGCGCCGAGCAGGTTCCCTTCCCAGACGATGCGATGACGCCACCGTTCCTCCGTGCCGTCTTCGCCCAGGAGCCGGTAGTCGATCAGATGGCGCCCCCGCCACTCTCGAATGGCCTCTTCCCTTCCGCAGAGGAGCAGCCCCGCCACGGTTAATCCCTCCACGTCACGCTCGCGATCATGTCGCCATCCATCGATGGCCCGAAGAAATCCAAGGTCGTCACGCGCCAGGTGCGGTGAATCCGGATGCTGGTTCTGGTACCGCTGTCGGTAAATGGCCAGTGTGCTCAAATCAAGGTCGGCGAGCCCGTAGTGCGGGAGTACGGCTTTGTCGGCGGCAGTGTCAGAAGCCTCGCGCATCATGCGGTCGACCTCGGGCTTCGTGCAGTGGTAGTCACTTGCCCCGCGTCGCACGAATGTGCCTGTGTACGGATTCCCGTTGATGTACACAGGTTGATTGCGCTGGGCGGCCGCCGGGACGCGGATCACGACGAGATCCCTGCCGTCAAGATGCTCGACCGACGTATCGTCCGGTCCACAAACGGGGAAGCTGATCTTCTCAGGGTTTCGAACGAGGTCGAGGAACTCCTTCTGCCGTGTGTGGCCGTCACCGACGCCAACAGGCTCGCCATCATCGTCGACACCAAGAATCAGCCAGCCACCGCGCGTGTTCGCGAATGCGCTTACGGTTTCCCAGGCCGACTTGCCGGTACCGCCCTGCGCGGACTTGAACTCACAGTCGAGCGTTTCCTTGCTCTGGATTCGCTCGACCAACTGGTCGAGTAGAGATGAGCCGGAGGAAGGTGCAGCCATGGTCCTTCCAGGTTACCCCGCTACCTCCTCAGCGAAGGCGGCGAGCTCGCGCGCGAACGTTTCCGGTTCCAGCAGCATCTGGACGTGGCTGGAGCGCAGTTCGCGCACGGGCCATCCGCGAGTGTGCGCTTCCGCTGCTGCCCTGTCGTACGTCGCCGAGAGGTGAAGGTAGCCGGTGGGCGCCTCCGGCCAGTCCGCCGGCACCGGCAACGCTTCCTCCAGCACCCCGATCGGCGTCGGGCGCTTCCCCGCGAACACCGTCGACTGCACGTCCGCCATGTTGTCCGGCATCTCCGCCAGCGCCTCCCGCAGCAGGTCCAGCGGCCACTCGCGCACCGTCTCGATGGCGGGCTCGCGTCCGGGCTGTGGCGCCAGCCTGCCCCGCGGCGAGGTCGGCTCGACCGCCGCCCGCCGGAACTCCTCCACGTGCGCGGAATTCTCGAAGAGGTCGAAGCGGCTCGCCCCGTCCTGCGGGAGGTCCGAATCCACCAGCAGGTACGCTGCTGGCCCGCGCCCCAGCTGCCGGCCGAGCTGCGGCAGCAGCGGCCCCGCCCCGCTATGCCCCACCAGCACCGCCTCGTCCAGTTCGAGCGTCACGCTCGCGAACTCCAGCGCAAACTCCTCGCAGTGGCGTTCCCAGTACGTCCCCCCGCGCGCTGCCGGCGAGGTCAGCGCCGGAATCACCGCGGTCGCGCCCAGCTTGCGCAGCTCGGCGGCGACGGGAACCCACGTGAACGGGCCGATCAAGGGCCCGTGCGTCAGGATGAACGGCCTCATGAGCACACCTCCGCCGCCCTGTGCGGCACCACATGATTCTAGCGAGATTCCTCGCTACCGGTGCCGGCGCCCGCTCCGGTCGGAACTACCGCGCCTGCCAGCGCGCAGGGATGAACCCCGATGCCGCCAGCGCGACGCCGATCCCCACGAGAAACCAGCCGATCGATGCGGCCCAGCACTCCATCGCGCTACTCCTTCCGTGCGGCTTCGTGGGCGGCGCGTGTCTCCCGTACCGACCACCAGACCTCGGCGCTGTCGAGGTTCGTGATCTCGTCCCAGTGCGCCTCCACGTCGTCAGCGGTCGCGTCTGCGATGGGGACGCGTGCATTCTGCACGATCGCTGCCCGTCCGAAGGTTCCGCTGCCCGCGTTGATGATCATCCCGCTCGTCGTGCAGGAGTCGCTGCAGAGATAGGTTACCGCGGGCGCGACGAGGTCGGGGCTGATGGCGGCCACGTTCTCGGGCGATACCGCCCGTACGGAGGTCGTCATGCGAGTCGCGGCCCCCGGATTCAGGCAGTTCACCATCACGTCGTACTTCTCGCCTTCGAGCTTCGCCACGTTCATCAGCCCGATCAGCCCCGCCTTCGCCGCCGCGTAGTTTGACTGCCCGAAGTTGCCCAGGAAGCCCGAATTCGAAGTGGTGAGCACCACCCGTCCGTAGTGCTGCTGGCGGAAGGCGGGCCAGGCGTGGTGGAGAAGGTTGTAGCCGCCCGTCAGGTGCACGGCCAGCACCGCCGCCCAGTCCGCCTCCGGCAGGTTGTGGAGGGCGCGGTCGCGCAGGATGCCCGCGTTCGAGACCACGATGTCGAGCCGCCCCCACGTGTCGATCGCCTGCTTCACCATGCCGTAGGCGTCCTCGGAGCTGGTGACATCGCCCGTGTTCGCGGCCCCGCTCCCACCCGCCGCCTCGATCTCGCGCACAACCGATTCCGCCACGGAGATGTCCGCGCCCTCCCCGTCAAGGGTTCCTCCCAGGTCGTTCACGATGACCCTGGCGCCGTGGCGGGCGAGGTCCAGCGCGATGCTGCGGCCAACGCCGCGGCCCGCTCCCGTGACGAGGGCGACGCGTTCAAGCAGTGAAACTGGCAAGCTGGGCTCCTTATCCGTGGAGAGGTTCAGCGGGAAGGGTGACGCCAACGCGCGCCCCCGTCCAGCGCGAATGCCGATCCCCGCCGCAGGCCAGCGAGCCGGAGCCGCACAGGGAGGTCCGCGATGCCGGGACGAGTCGAGGGCAAGGTCGCGATCGTCGTGGGCGCGGGCCAGACGCCCGGCGCCACGATCGGTAACGGGCGCGCCACTGCCATCCTTCTCGCCCGTGAGGGTGCCGCCGTCGTCGCCGCCGACCGCAACATCCCCTCCGCCCGCGAGACGGCCGCCATGATCGCGGAGGAAGGCGGCACGGCCGCCGCCCTCGAAGTCGACGCTACCAGCGAGGCCAGCCTCGCCGCCATGGTCGCCGAAACCGTGCGCCGCTACGGTGGTCTCGACATCCTCCACAACAACGTCGGCGCCAGCGTGGGCGCGGGCGATGCCCCGCCCCTCGACCTCACCGAGCGGGACTTCGACCGTATCGTCGCCCTCAACCTCAAGAGCGCCTGGCTCGCCGCGCGCCAGGCTATCCCCGCCATGCGCGAGCGCGGCGGCGGCTCGATCGTCAACATCTCCTCGATGGCCGCGCGCCACGCCTACCCCTTCCTCGGCTACAAGGTCACGAAGACCGCTCTCCTCGCACTCACGGAGCAGCTCGCTGCCCAGCACGCGCGCGATACCATCCGCGTCAACGCCATCCTCCCCGGCGCGATGAATACCCCCATGGCGATCGAGCCGCGCGTGGCCGCCGGCGCCGACCGCGAGACGCTCATCGCACGCCGCAACAGCCGCATCCCCCTCGGCGGCAAGATGGGCACTGGCTGGGATGTCGGCTACGCCGCCCTCTTCCTCCACTCCGACGAGGCGCGCTTCATCTCCGGCGTCTCCCTCCACGTCGACGGCGCCGAGCACGTCAGCGACGCCGTTGCGGGCCAGTAGGGGAGCGGCTTCCCTGTACAGTAGGAAGCGAAATGGCCAGAGCACAGTCTCCCCGGCAGGCGCTCTCCTTTAGCGGGATCAAGCTCCAGAACTGGCGGAACTTCACATCAGTTTCTGTGCCCCTCCAGCGCCGCGTATTCGTCATTGGGCCGAATGCATCCGGAAAGTCAAACCTGCTGGATGTCTTCCACTTCCTGCGCGATATCGCCTCTGCGGGTGGAGGGTTCCAGGACGCAGTTCGCCGCCGGGGCGGCGTTTCCCGCATCCGCTGCCTCGCCGCTCGTCGCTACCCGTCGGTCGGTATCGAGGTAACGGTAGGAGAGGATGATGACACCTGGGAGTACCTGCTTCGGTTCAGGCAGGACAACCAACGTGTCCCCCTCCTGGAAAAGGAGAAAGTTTGTTACGCTGGAAAGGTGATCCTGGATCGCCCCGACAAGGACGATGAGATTGATCCTGAAAGACTGAAGCAGACCCATCTGGAGCAGGTCAGCGCCAACGTCAAATTCCGCAAGTTGGCCGCCCTTTTCGCGTCGGTGAGATACCTCCATACCGTCCCCCAGTCCATCCGCAATCCCACGGCGTTCTCCTCACGTGAGCGTGATCCGTACGGTTCCGATCTCATCGAGCGTATTGCCAAAACCTCTTCGCGGACCCGCAATGCGTGGCTTCGCCGTATCATCAAGGCGCTGCAATTCGCCGTTCCGCAGCTCGAAGAGCTTGAGCTGTGGAGGGATGAACGGGGTACCCCGCATCTGCGTGGCAAGTACAAGCACTGGCGTGCCCAGGGAGCATGGCAGGAGGAGGCTGACTTTTCTGACGGCACCCTGCGCCTGATGGGCATCCTCTGGTCCCTGCTCGAATCCGGTGGCCCGCTGCTCCTTGAGGAACCGGAACTCTCGCTCCACCCGGGCGTCGTTGAACACCTGCCCCAGATGCTTGCGCAGATGCAGCAACGCACCGGCAGGCAGACGCTTATCAGCACGCACTCCCCCGATCTCCTCCGCGACGAAGGGATCGGACTTGACGAAGTGCTGCTGCTTGAGCCCGGGAAGGAGGGGACGCAGGGCTGTCTCGCATCTGACCACCCGCAGGTCAAGGCACTGGTCGAGGGGGGGCTATCGCTCGCCGATGCTGCCCTGCCTGAAACGCGTCCTGGGGAAGCCGGCCAGCTTGCCTTCTTCGGCAGGTAGAGCGTTGCCCGCCGCCCCGCCCGTACGTGTCGTTGTCGAAGGAAACCTCGACGAAGCGATCGCACGCCGCCTCACTCAATTCTGTGGTGGCCAGTTCGGGCGGGTCTATGGCAAGAAGGGGCGCAGGCACGTGCTTGATCAGCTTTCGGGCTACAACGCGGCCGCAGGCTACGGAGGACTCTGGTTCGTGCTCGTGGACCTTGACCAGAATCCCGAATGCGCGCCCTCGCTCGTCGCAGAGGCATTGCCCGAACCTGCTGAAGGCATGTGCTTCCGCATCGCCGTCCACCAGGTCGAGGCGTGGCTGCTCGCCGATCGAGCGGGCTTCGCGAGCTGGGCGGGAGTCAGAGTCGCCCGGATTCCTGCGGACGTCGAGTCCATCCCTCGCCCAAAGGACAGGCTGGTCGATATCGTTCGGCAGTCTCGCCGCCGCCGTCTCTGCGAAGCCATTGTGCCGCGCCACCGCAGCGGCCGGACCGAAGGTCCGGCCTACACGAGCACTCTCAGCGAGTTCGTCGCCGGGCCCTGGGATGTCGAAGCCGCCGCCCGCGCCGCCCCCAGCCTGGGACGCGCGATCGAGTGCCTGCAACACAAGATCACCGCTCCCCCGCCCTTCCCGGCATGACTCCTGCGCCTATGCCACTGGCGATCCCGCGATCGCCTCGTGGGGGGGCTTACGCGGGCCGAGCTCGACGGGATAGCCCACCCAGGCGCCGATGTTCTCGCCCGTGCGCCCCTCGGCGCCCTCGCGCAGGATGTCGAGCAGCTGGCCTGCGATCTGCTGCGGACGCATCCAGGTCGCGGCGAAGTCCGCGGGCGGGTCGCCCTCGAAGAGGCCGCGCAGCATCGCCGTGTCGGTGGCACCCATACAGAGCGCGTTGACGCGCACGCCGTGCCCCGCCAGCGCCTGTGACCACGCCTGCGTGAGCCCGTTGAGCGCCCACTTGGAGGCTGCGTAGAGGTCGGTGCCTGGCGGGTTCGTGCCCGCGCTGCGGGCGGGCAGCACGTAGTAGGTGCTGATGTTCACGATGTTGCCGCCGCCGCGCGCGATCAGGTGGGGCACGCAGGCGCGCCCGCACAGCACGGCGCCCTTCAGGTTCGTGTCCATGATCAGATCCCAGCTGGCGAGCGCCTTCTCCCAGCTGTCCGTCACGGGGCTCTGCGCCCAGCGGCTGGCGTTGTTCACGAGCAGGTCGAGCCCCCCTCCCGCCGCCACCGCCTCCGCGACCACGCGCTCGACGTCTTCGCGAACGGCGACATCGGCGATGTGCGCTTGTGCGCTGCCGCCGCGGGCGCGGATGCCCGCCGCCACCGCCTCGACCTCGTCCTTCACGTCACACAGCGTCACGCCCGCGCCCTCCGCCGCCAGCGCCTCTGCGAAGGCCGCTCCCAGCCCCTGAGCCGCCCCCGTGATGATCGCCTGCTGTCCGTCGAGGAACCCCGCGCTCATGTCCGCGCCTCCGTGAAGAGGTAGGGAGAACCCGGCGGCGGCAGCTCGATCGGGTGACCAACGGCGATGTTGATGTTCTGACCCGTGCGTCCCTCCGGCCCTTCGCGCAGGAGCGCGATCAGGAGCGCCGCCACGTCCTCCGCGCGCATTGCATTGTCGAGGATGCCCGATCCCGGGTTCGCCGCGTGGAAGGTGCGCACCATGTGCGAGTCGGTCGCTCCCATGCAGAGCGCGTTCACACGGATACCGTGCTCCGCCAGCGCCTTCGACCAGGGGATGGTGAAGCCGTTGAGGCCCCATTTCGAGGCGTCGTAGAGGTCCATGTCCGGCCCGCCCCCGGTGGGGCGCGGCGGGCCGTCCCTCCAGGCGCAGGCGGGCGTGTTTGCGTGGGGGCGCAGCGCGGGCGTGCCGCAGGTGCAAACGTGATCGCTGCTGATGTGCACGATGTTGCCGCCCCCGCCTGCGATCAGGTGAGGGATAACGGCCCGCCCGAAGAGGTAGGCGCCCTTCAGGTTCGTGTTCACGATGGCCTCGTAGTCGGCGAGCGTTTTGTCGAGGTCGTCGGTGGCCGTGCTGGGCCCCCAGACGCCCGCATTGCTCACGAGCACGTCTATGCCGCCGAACCGCTCGGCGTGGCCGTCAACCACCCGCCGCACATCCGCCGCGACGCTCACGTCGGCGCTGAGCGCCTGCGCGCGGGCACCGCCCGCCTCCAGGGTGGTTGCGAGGTCGTTTACCTCCACGCGTACGTCGCAGACGGTCAGGCTCGCGCCCTCGGCCGCCAGGGCACGGGCGAAGGCGTTCCCCAGTCCCAGTGCCGCCCCCGTGACGATTGCGGATTTCCCTTCGAGCAGCCTGGCCATGTCTCCTCCGCTCCGCGCAACCGGGCGCCGGACCCATGATAGCTATCCCACGCGCTCGGCGGGAGCCTGCCGAGCGCGTGGAGCGCGCGCTCCGGTAGGCTCAGCGGATGATCGCTGGCCTCGCGCGACTCTTCCCCGGGCGCCTCGTGGTGAGGCGCGCGCTTCCCGTCGCTGCGCCCCCGGACGCCGTTTGGGAGGCGCTCGTCGACCTGCCCCGCTGGCCCGTGCGCGACCGCTACATCCAGTGGATCCGCCCCGTCGCCGCGCCCCTGCCCGCCAGCGAGCGCTGGTGGACCACCGGCAGACGCTACCGCGAGCAGGTCCGGCGCGGCCCCTTCCGCCCTGTGTTCGACCTCACCGTCGTCGAGGTCGAGGAGGGCCGCCGTGTCGCATGGGCGGCGCGCTACCTCTGGGTCGACGCCGTCCACGCCTGGGAGGTCGCGCCCGCCGGCGACGATCCAGTGGGGGGCTCCATCCTCGTGAGCGAGGAGGTGTTCACCGGCCCGCGCCTGCTGATCGCCTGTGCGCGCCTCATCTTTCGCCTCTTCACGGTAGAGCAGATGACGGACCGCCAGCTGGCCTTCATCGCTGCCGATGCACTCCAGCCCCCTCCCCGCGCCCGCTAGCCGCCCGCGCCACCGCCGCGTCGGAGCTCGTCCCCCGCCCTGCCACGATGCGTGCGGAGGTCCACGATCGAATGGCGAAGCGCCGCATCCCGCCGCCCCCGCCCCGCCTGCGGCCCCGCGCCTGCGCCCCCGCGCCTGCGCCCGCTGTGGTGGCGACGCCTACCTCGACGCCCACGTTGACCGCGAGTGGCGCTGCCTGCAGTGCTCCCGCCCCGTCCCTCCCCTCCCACCGCCCGAGCCCACCGCCTCGTAGTACGCTCGCGTGATGGCCGCCCCCGACCCGTACGCCGTTGACGCCGCCTTCTACGACGCCATCCACGGCGAAGGCGGCGGCGACCTCGATTTCTGGCTGCCCTTCGCCGCCGGGCAGGGCGGCCCTGTCCTCGAGGTGGGCGCGGGCACGGGGCGCATCACCCTGCCGCTGGCGCGTGCCGGTCACCGCCTCACCGCCATCGACCCCTCCCCCGCGATGCTCGCCGTCGCGCGCCGCCGGGCCGCCGCCGAACGCCTCGCCATCGACTTCCTCGACGGGCGCCTCCCCGGGGTCGAGTTGCCGCGGTCCGCCTTCGCTGCCGTCATCCTCCCCAACGACGTCTTTCTCTCCTGCGCTGACGCTGTCGGGCAGATCGCCGCCCTGCGCGCCGCCGCCCGCGCCCTCTCCCCGCACGGACGCCTCGCCCTCGACGTGGCTGGCCCGGGTCACTGGCTCGACCCCTCCGCCAACGGCGAGCCCTTCCTCGCCTTCGCCGGCGACCTCCAGGGCGAGCCGCTCACCGTCTGGCACATCCATGAGGACGACCTCGCCACGCAGACGCGCACCCTGCACGTGCTCTACGAGCGCACCGGTGCCGGCGGTCTCGTGCGCCGCGCCCGCAGTGAGCACCGCCTGCGCTACGTCACCCGCGCCGAGCTCGCCCTGCTCCTCGCCGTCGCTGGCCTGCGCCTCCTCGACACCTTCGGCGACTACGCCCTCGGACCATTGACGAACGCCAGCGCGCGGCTGATTGTTACCGCCGAATGTGTGGAAGGGAGCAGCTAGCGGGCGCGTTTGCGGGCAGGCGGGCGACCGAGCGGAACGAACGAGCATGAAACCGAGAATTGCCGTCGATGCCATGGGTGGCGACCACGGTCCCGCCGAAGTCGTGCGGGGCGCCCTGCTGGCGGCCCGCCGCCTCGACGCCGGGATTCTCCTCGTGGGTCGCGAAGCGGACGTGCGCGCCGGGCTGGAGGGCGGCGGTACCGAGGGCGCGCCTCTCCCGCGCATCGTCGACGCCCCCGACGTCATCGGCATGGACGACCCGATCGAGGCGGTCAAGGCGAAGCCCGAGGCTTCGATCAACGTCGGCATGGCACTCATCAAGGAGGGTGAGGCCGACGCCTTCGTCACCGCCGGCAACACAGGCGCGACCCTCACCGCGGCCCTCCTGCGCCTCGGGCGCGTGCCCGGCATCGCCCGCCCCGCCCTCGGCATGATCGTCGCCACCGGCGAGGACGGCCTCACGATGATCCTCGACGTGGGCGCCAACGCCGACTCCAGGCCCGCCCACCTCGTGCAGTACGCGCACATGGGCGCCGCCGTGATGGAGCGCATGCACGGCATCACGGCGCCCCGCGTCGGCCTCATCTCCATCGGCGAGGAGGACTCGAAGGGCAACCAGCTCACCATCGAGGTGAACCGCGCCCTCCGCGCCAGCGGCCTCAACTTCATCGGCAACATCGAGGCCGGCCAACTCCCCCGGTGCGCCGCCGACGTCGCCGTCATGGACGGCTTCACCGGCAACGTCTTCATCAAGACGGTGGAGGGCGTGGCCGAGCTGTTCTTCGGCGAACTCCGCCGCGCCGTGCGGAGGACGCCCTGGAACCTCGCCGCCGGTCTCGTGCTCAGGTCCGAACTGCGCAGGTCCCAGCGCCGCTTCGACTACGCCGAGTACGGTGGCGCCCAGCTGCTCGGCGTCGATGGCGTTGTCTTCGTTGCCCACGGACGTTCCGATGCGCGCGCCATCCTGGGGGGAGTCAGGGCCGCCCGTGAGGCCGTCCACAACGGCGTGCTTGCCCAGATGCACGAGATCGCGGGCCGTGTGCCCGCCCGCGCCCTCCCCCCCGACTCCGCCCCTGCCGGCGGGCGGGACGTGGGCGCATGAGAACCAGCTTCTTCGAGGCCGACGAGTTCACCGGCAGCAAGGCCCAGCACTACCTCACCATCGACTCCGACTACCGCTGGGAGAAGGGCGATGAGGTCTGGCTCGACACCCCCGAGGGGCGCTTCAGGCTGCGCATCACCTGGGTCGTCGTGAACGTCGCCGGCGACGGAACCGTCACCCGTGAGCTGCTTGGCCTGCGCCTCTAGCCCGCCCCGTCACAGGTCGAGGTACGCCTGCATCTCCGCGTCGCCGTCCAGGCCAGTGGCTGTGAACCCGAGATTCAGGTAGAAGCCCTCGGCGCTGCCCTCTCCCTGCCGCCAGCTCGTGTGCAACTTCCCGTCGTGCGGACGCGTGCGTGCGTGGGCGATGAGGAGCTGCATGGCGCGCCTGCCGAAACCCATGCGCTGGAAGCGCTGGTCGATCATCAGCCGCCACAGGTAGAGGTAGCCCCGTTCGCGCGGCTCGGCGCGCAGGCTCTCGTCGTGGAGCAGGACGAACCCGACGGGCTCGCCGTCCGCGCACACGGCCCGAAACCACGCTGCCTCCTCGAAGTGTGCCTGCGCGAGGGAGCGCTCGTTCGTCGCCACGAACGCCCGCTGCGAGTCGCGCACAGACAGGGAGAGCACCGCTTCGAGGTTTCCGGCGGTGATCTCGCGCAGCGTCACAGTGGATCCGGGCGTGACCGGTGGCATCGCGCGAGCCTACCCCGGGCGTTGCCGTGACGCTACGAGTGCCGCCTCCAGCTCGTCGCGCACCCACCTGTCCGTCTCGACCGCCTGGCGCGTCGCGAGAGCCGCCCCAACGCGCCCGCCTGCGCTGTGCCGCCGCGCGAGCTCGCCCAGCGCCCAGGCCGCGTGCCCGCGCACGAGTGCGGCGCCGTCCGCGAGCGCGCCTTCGAGCGCCGTCGCATCCTCCAGCCCCCCCACGTTCCCCAGCGCCACGCAGGCATTCCGCAGCAGGCCGTCGCGTGTGGCCCGCAGGATGGCGCGCCCGCGGAACCTCTGGCGGAACGCAGCCTCGTCCAGCGCCAGCAGCTCCGCCAGCGGCGGGAAGGCGTCGTCCGCCGTGGCGGGGGCGAGGTCGGGGTGGCTCGCCGCATTTCCCGCCCCCACCGGGCACGAGTCCAGGCAATCGTCGCAGCCGAAGATCCAGCCGCCGAACTTCGCCCGCAGCGTGCGGGGGATGGGCGCGCGGCTCTCGATCGTGTGGTAGCTGATACAGAGGCGCGAATCGAGCATGCCCCCATCTGGCGCGAGGGCGCCCGTCGGGCAGGCCACGATGCAGCGCGTACAGCTCCCGCAGGTCTTGCGCAGCGGGGCGTCGGGCGCGATCGTCAGCGCCGTCGCGATCGCGCCGAGCAGCACCCAGGGCCCGAAGCCGGGCGCCAGCAGCATCGTCGACTTCCCCAGCCAGCCCAGCCCCGCCCGCGCTGCCAGGGGCCGCTCCAGCAGCGGCCCGTAGTCGACCGTCGCGCGCGCATCGCCCCCCAGCTCGTCGCGGATGGCGCGCGCGATCCGTCGCAGCTTCGATTCGAACAGGCGGTGGTAGTCGCGCCCCCGTGCATAGCGTGCCACGCGCCCCCGCGCACGGCTGTCCGGAGGCGTCGGGTCGGGTGCGTGGCCCGTGACCGCGAGCAGCACGACCGTGTTCGCCCCCGCGAGGAACGCCGCCGGATCGGTCGCGCGCTCGATCCACTCCGCCGTCATCCAGCGCAGCTCCGCCAGCCGCCCCGCCGCGAGCGCGTCGCGCGCGGCCGTCCTCGCTTCGGCCAACGTCGAGGCCCCGGCGAAGCGCACCAGGTCCAAGCCGCCCTCCACGGCGAGCGCCTCGATACGCGCGCGGGCATCCACACCCCAAGCAAACCGCAGCCTTCTGCCCGCCACAAGCCCCCGGTGTTCCGAACGCCCTTGACGATAAACCTGCAGCGTTGTTCAATACGCCGCGAACATCTGTTCGCGGGGCCAGCCATGAGCGAGCTTTCGACCAGGCAACGCCATATCTTCGAATTCATCCGCGACTTCATCGCGGACAAGGACTACCCCCCCTCCATCCGCGATATCCAGACCGGCTGCAGCATCAGCAGCACCTCCGTCGTCGACTACAACCTCCGCCGGCTCGAGGAGAAGGGCCTGCTGCGGCGCGATCGCGAGGTCTCGCGCGGCATCGAGCTGCTCGAAGGGCGCCGCCGCTCCCGTACTGTCGATGTGCCTGTGCTTGGCGCTATCGCCGCCGGCCAGCCCATCCCCGTTCCCAACAGCGACCGCTGGAGCAGCGACGTCGAGGACACCGTCACCGTCACCGAGGAGATGGTGCGCGGCCATCAGAACGTGTTCGCCCTGCGCGTGAAGGGAACGTCGATGATCGAGGACCTCATCGACGACGGCGATATCGTCTTCCTCGAACCCACCACCGTCGCCGAGGATGGCGAGAAGGTCGCCGTCTGGCTCCAGGATCGCGGCGAGGTCACGCTCAAGCGCTTCTACCGCGAAAACGGCCGCATCCGCCTCCAGCCCGCGAATGCCACGATGCCCCCCATCTACGCCGCCCCCGAGGATGTGCGCATCCAGGGACGCTTCGTCTCCTCCATCCGCCCCAGCGGCTAGCTCCGGCCCAGCCGCCATGCCCAGCTCCTGCAACCCCCCGTCTGGCAGGGCTGAGTCAGGAGGTGCGGCGGCGGCCCGCCCGCGGCGAGAGCGCCAGCAGGCGCGTCGCCGCCACCTCCAGCGCGAGCTCGTCGCGCACCTCCCCGAGCTTGATGCCGCGATCGGCCGCCACCAGTAGTTCGTAGGCGCGCAGCACCCCCTCCCGCCCCAACCGCCGCGCCCGCTGGATGGCGAGGTCGCGCAGGCGTGGCCAGGGCCGCCGGATCGCCTTGCCGATCTCCTCCGCGCCGGCCCCCTCCTCCAGCAGGTCCAGTACTGTCGTGAGGGGCCGGTAGGCCGCCGCCAGCTGCGCCAGCAGGCTGCTCACGCTCTCCCCGCGTGAGAGGAGGAAGCGCAGCGCCTGCAGCGCCTTTGCCGTCTCCCCGTCCAGTACCGCGTCCGTCAGCTCCCAGATCGTTGCCCCCCGTTCCCCGCCGCAGAGCAGGTCGACGTCGTCCACGGTTGCCTCCCGGCCCATTGTGTAGAGCGCCAGCTTCTCCAGCTCCCGCGAGAGCTCCAGAGTGTTCGGGTGGAGCGCCGCCAGCAGCTGCGCGGGGTCGTCCTCGCGCGGGCGTCGCCACTCCTCGTCCACGGGCAGGCGGCGCACGGACCGTCCACGCCGCAGCGCGACCCCCTGCTGCCGTGCCTCCTCCCGCACAAACTCGACCAGCTCACCCCGCCGCAGCTCGGGAAAGTGTTCTACCTCGACCCCCGGCGTCTCCGCCAGCCGCCGCAGCAGGGGATTGCGCCTGGCATCGATAGCCCCGTCGACGAACGCCAGCATCGTCGTCTCGGGGATGCCCTCCGCCAGCCCGGTCAGCAGCGGGTTGAAGGCGTCCACGCGCGGCGTACGCCCGCCGCCACGCGCCTCGAAGCGCCCCAGCAGGCCTTCCACAATCACGACCCGCCGCGGCGACAGGAACGGCGCCGTGAGTGCGGACCCCAGAATGTCATCCGGTTTCACGGCGCGCCCGTCGAGCAGCACCGCGTCCGCGCCGTCCGCGCCGCGGAGCGCGTCCAGACGCCGCCGCACGCGGAGCTCGTCGTGGCCGTGCAGGACAATGATCACCGTGGGCTCGCTGCGCGATGATACATCCGCGCTCGGCGGCGCCCTCTGCCCCGCGCCCCGTAGAATCGCCGCAGGCGCGCCGCCGAGCGCGGGCGCCGTATGGAGGCGACGATGCAAGCGAAGGCAGCCGTGTTACGCGCCAGTGGCGCACCCCTCGAAGTCCAGACCGTGACGGTCGACGCACCCGGCCCGGGCCAGGTGCGCGTCAAGCTCAGCGCCTGCGGGCTCTGCCACACAGATCAGTCCGTGCTCGAAGGCGTCCTGCCTGCCGCGAACCCCGTCGTCCTCGGCCACGAGGGCGCGGGGATCATCGAGTCCGTCGGCCAGGGCGTCACCTCGCTCGCCCCCGGCGACCACGTGATCATGACCACCACCGCCTTCTGCGGGCGCTGCCTCCAGTGCATCGAGGGGCAGTACGCCCAGTGCGAGCGCATGCCCCTCGGCAGTGGCGGCAACACCCCCTTCCATCTGGATGGGCTCGACTTCGCACCCTTCGCCTCTGTCGGTGGCCTCTGCGAGTACACCGTCGTGGCCGAGAACACGGCCATCAAGATCGACGACGACATCCCCCTGCTGAGCGCGTCGCTCCTCGGTTGCGGCGTCATCACCGGGGCAGGCGCTGCCATCAACACGGCGGGCGTGCGTCCCGGGACCAGTTGCGCCATCTGGGGCGCGGGGGGCGTCGGCCTGAGCGTGCTCCAGGGCTGTGTCATCGCCGGCGCCGCCACGGTAATCGTTATCGACACGAACCCGGGCAAGTTCGATCTTGCCCGCAAGCTCGGCGCCACCCACGTCATCGACGCCTCGCAGGACAACCCCGTCGAGCAGGTGCTGGCGCTCACCGCGGGGCGTGGCGCCGATTACACGTTCGAGGCGATCGGCCTCGGCGCAGCCATGGAGCAGGCGTACACCGCTGCCCGCCGCGGTGGCATCGCCACCATCGTCGGCGTCGGCCGCTTCGAGGACACGTTCTCCCTCTCCGCGGGCCTCTTCGCTGTCACCGAGAAGACGCTGAAGGGATCCTTCTGCGGCGGGGGCGCCAGCGTCCGCGACTTCCCCCGCCTGCTTGGCTGGTATCGCGCGGGCAAGCTCGACCTCGACTCGCTCGTCACCACCACCTATGCCATCGAGGACGTTGCCCAGGCGTTCGCGGACATGACCGCCGGCAAGAACGCCCGCGGCGTCGTCGTCTTCGATCGCTAGCACCCCGGCCCGCCGCCGTTCTTGCCCCGAAGGGCCAGCGGAGCGGACCAGAGGAGGCGCGCATGATCCGCCATATCGTCACGATCACGCTCAGGGAGGGTGCGCCCGCGGAGGAGATCGAAGCCTTCTTCGCGGCGCTCGGTCCCATCAGCCGCCACCCGAAGGCGATCGACTACCGCTGCGGTTGGAACTTCCAGGAGATCGGCGAACGCTGCGAGATCGCCATCTCCTGTGCCTTCGCCAGCCGCGCCCACCTCGACGAGTACATGGCTTCGCCCGATCATGCCCCGCCAGGCGCGATCCTCGCGCGCATCTCCGAACACTTCAGCGTCATCGACTACGAGGAGGTCTCACCCGGGGACGCCGGCGCTGCCACGCGCATGGAGCGGGGCCAGGGGGAGCCCCCGTGACCGGCCGGCCACTCGTCGCGGTCACGCTCGGCGACCCCGCCGGCATTGGGCCCGAGGTGGCGGCGAAGGCGCTGCAGCGGGACGAACTGCACGCGGAGGCGCGCCTCTTCCTGCTGGGCTCTCCCACGAGCGCCGCTGCCGCGCTCCGGCTGATCGGCTCCACCCACGAGCTCCGTTCCGTCCGCCGCCCGGAGGCCGTTCGCGGGGAGCAGGGGACCATAGAGGTGCTGCCAGTCGGGGGCTTCCGCGAGGCCCCGTTCGCTATGGGCGAGCATTCGGTGGTAGCGGGGGAGGCTTCGCACATGTGGGTTGAGGCGGCGGCGCGGCTGGCGCTCGCAGGCGAGGTCGCCGCGATCGTGACGGCGCCCATCAACAAGGAGTCGTGGCGGCTGGCGGGAAGCGCGGATATGGGGCACCAGGAGGTCTTCCAGCGTCTCTCCGGGTCGGAACACGTGGCTACCATGCTCGTGAGCGGGGGGCTGCGCTGCATGCACCTCTCGACGCACAAGACGCTGGCTGAAGCGTGCGCCCACGTGACGCGCGAAAACGTACTGCGGGCTATCCGGCTGACGGATTCGCAATTCCGCGCGTGGGGCTTCCCCGAGCCGCGTATCGCCGTGGCGGCGCTCAACCCGCACGCCGGCGACGGGGGCCTCATCGGCACGGAGGAGCTGACCGAGATCGGGCCAGCCGTGGAGGCAGCGAAAGGCGAGGGGATCAGGGCGGCGGGGCCCGTTCCCGCGGACTCGGTGTTCAATCAGGCGATCGCCGGGCGCTACGACGTGGTCGTCGTCATGTACCACGATCAGGGGCACATCGCGATCAAGGTGCATGGCTTTGCCGAGAGCGTCAGCGTGAACCTGGGTCTGCCGTTCATCCGCACCTCCGTCGATCACGGCACTGCCTTCGATATCGCCGGCAAGGGCGTGGCCGGCGAGACGAGCATGGTGGAGTCGATCCGGACGGCGATCCGCCTGGTGCGGCGCGAGGGGCTTTCTGGCGCTGGCCGCTAGCGCTCGCCTCGCTCGCCCTGCGGTCAGCTGTCGACGATGCTCGCGATGTCGCCGTGCTCGGCGCTGGTGGGAGAGATGCGCGAGACGGCGTAGAGGAATGCCACACCCGCCGCGCCCGCCACGAGCGAGCCTGCGAGCACGCCGAGCTTGGCCTGATCGAGAAGCAGCGCATCCCCCCCGAGGGAGAGCTCGGCGATGAAGAGCGAGACGGTGAAGCCGATGCCGGCGAGCAGGGCGGCGCCGAATGTGTGTCCCGCGGTGACCCCCTCGGGGAGCCGCCCCGCCCCGAGGTGCAGGCCCGCCAGGGTGGTGAGACTGATGCCGAGGAACTTGCCCGCCACCAGCCCGAGCACGACCCCCCAGGCAATGCGCGTGCTGAAGGCGTCGCCAAGCGCCCCGGGCGTGATCTCGACGCCCGCGTTGGCAAGGGCGAAGAGGGGCACGACGACGAAGCTCGAATAGGGGAGCAGCGTGTGCTCCAGCGTGTGCATCACATCCCTGCCGCGGAAGGGGCGGGCGGGGGTGAGGAGCCCCAGCGCGACCCCCGCGATGGTGGCGTGGATGCCCGACTCGAAGGTGGCGTACCAGAGCGCCAGTCCGATCACCACGTAGAGTGCGATGTGTCTGATGCGCAGCCGCTGCCCGGCCACGACCAGCGTGACCAGGCCGATCGCCGTCCCCAGCCAGGGCAGCGAGAGGTCGTCCGTGTAGAAGACGGCGATAATCGCGATTCCGCCGATGTCATCGGCGATCGCCAGGGTGAGCAGAAAGACGCGCAGGCCGGCCGGCAGCCGCCGCCCGAAGAGCGCGAGCACGCCAACGACGAAGGCGATATCGGTGGCCACGGGGATGCCCCAGCCGTTGATCCCGTCGCCGCCGAGGTTCATGCACGCGTAGATGGTGGCGGGGACGATCATGCCGCCCGCCGCGGCGATGATCGGAAGGGCCGCGCGGCGCGGGTCGCGCAGCTCGCCAGTGACGAGCTCGCGCTTGATCTCCATGCCTACCACAAAGAAGAAGACGACCATCAGGGCGTCGTTCACCCAGCCCTTCAGGTGCTCGTCGATAGCGAAGACCTCGCCCGCGATCGTGAGCCCGAGCTCGAAGTGGTAGTCCCAGAACTCGTGGTAGGAAGTACCGTGAACGTTGACCCAGACGAGCGCGAGGATGGAGGCGATGAGGAGGACGATGCCGCCCGCCGCCTCGAGCCGCAGGAACTCGCCGATGGTGGAGCGAACGCGCTGCGTGGTGGGCGTCCACCACGCGGGCGTCCCGCCGCTTGCCGGCCTGCGCGGTTCCTGCCCTATCATGCTTCGCTGTGTGCTCGCACCGCTGCGTTTCTTCCAGGCGGGCAGTGCCGGCGGAACACCGTGGCGGCCCCGCTGCGCCCGCGCGAGCGTAGCACAGGCGCCCTTCCGGTCAGCCTAGCGGCGTCCTCTGCGGAAGAAGCCGCTGATCTGGTCCCACATCGACTTGCTGCCAGTGCCGCGGAGAAAGTCACGCCAGGCTTCCTCGGCGGAGGCGGCTCGATTGAGGCCACGCACGCGCTCCTCCATCACGTCGCGGATGCGGCCCTCCTCGCCCGCATCGACCCAGAAGCCGTGTTCGTCCTCGCAGGTGTCGAGTTCGAGGTTATAGGCGCGATAGTTGAAGGCGCGCATCCCCTTCCCGCAGGCGGGGCAGTCGAGCTCGCTGGGCCGGCGAGCGTATTCGATCATGGCGCGCCGCTGGTGCTCCTCGGGGGCGGTGCGCGCCTCGAGTTCATCGAGCTCATGGTGATCGAGCCAGCGACCGTTGCACGCGGGGCAGCGGTCAACCTCGATGCCCTCGTGCCGTTCGAGGATCAGCATGGTGCCATCGCGCGGGCACTGCATGAACGGCAATGGTACGCGAGTGGTGGGGAACCGGTGTACCGGCTGGAGGCGTACGCGAAACTGGCGCACGAAGCGCTCGCCGGGCACAGGAGTAGCGGTGGAGCGTATCCTGCCGCCTGTGACGGTGACGGAACCGTACATCGACTGGGACGCGGCGTTCGCGGAAGCGGTCGCGCTGCTTCAGGCGTACCTGCGCGTCGATACCTCCAACCCGCCCGGGCGCGAGCGCGCCGCCTGCGCCTTCCTCGGCGGCGTGCTCGAACGCGAGGGCATCGCCTTCGAGCTGTTCGATGCGGGCGATGATCGCGTCTCCCTGAGGGCCGTGCTCCCGGGAGATGGCGGCGGGCGCCCGCTGCTCCTGCTGAACCACACCGACGTCGTACCCGTCCAGCGTGAGTACTGGGACGAAGACCCCTTCGGGGGCGCTGTGCGGAACGGAGAGATCTGGGGACGCGGGGCGCTCGACATGAAGGGTCAGGGCGTGGCGGAGCTGCTCACGCTGCTCCTGTTGAAGCGCTCCGGCCTGTCCCTCGCGCGTGATGTCGTGTTCCTGGCCGTGGCCGACGAGGAGGCGGGCGGACTTCGCGGCATCGAGTGGCTCGCCGAGCAGCACCCGGCGGCGCTCGAGGCGGAGTACGTGATCAACGAGGGTGGCGGCGGCTCCACCGAGCTGTTCGGCGTCAAACGCCCGGTGTTCACCGTGGCGACGGGCGAGAAGGGGCCGCTCTGGCTGCGGCTGGTCGTCGAGGGGCGTCCAGGGCACGGCTCAGTCCCGCATGACGACAACGCCCTCGACCGCCTCGTGCGCGCCCTCGGACGGCTTCAGGCATGGGAGCGCGAGCCACAGGTCACGCCCGTGCTGGCCGAGTACTTCGCGCGCCTCCAGCGGGCGGGCGTCTACCGCGGCAGCGCGTCGCTCGCGGACCTGGCGAAGGCGGCGAAGGGCGATCTGCGCGTGCGCGCCCTGCTCACGAACACGATCAGCGCCACAACCGCCAGCGCGGGTGTGAAGCACAACGTGATCCCCGGACGGGCGGAAGCGACCATCGATTGCCGTCTGCTCCCCGGCGTAGAGGCGGACGCCTTCGAGCAGGAAGTGTCGCGCGTCATCGACGACCCGAAAGTGCGCATCGAGCGCGTCTTCGCGGGCGCCTCCGAGGCGAGCGCGCACGACACGGAGCTCTTCGCCACGATCGAGGCGGCGGTGCGCGAGCTGGTGGAGGACGCCGTCGTGACCCCCGGGCTCACGGCGGGGTTCACCGACAGCCGCGTCTTCCGCGACCGCGGCGTGGTCGCCTACGGCTTCTCCGGCGGGCTCACTGCGCCCGAGCTGGCGCGCACCGTCCACGGCCACAACGAGCGCCTCAGCCTCGAGAGCTTCCGCCTCAGCTGCCAGCTCATCTACGAGGTCACCCGCCGCATGTGCGCGGCGTAGCGCAGGCACACCCTGAAACAAGCGGCTAATTCCCCCGTTTTAACCTGTTGACAGCACGTAGACGCACCTCCATACTCACCTCCACTTAATCTAGGCGGATAAGCCGCTTAACGGGAGTTGGCATGAGTGCGTTGACGATCGATCAAGAGGACAGGCTCCGCGAGGAACTCGCAGAGACGGCGGTCTCCGCCTGGGGAGAGCCTCTCACTGCCTTCAGGACTACCCAGGGCAAGCAGACGCGTTACACGTTCACGGCCCCGCTGGCCTACCTGGTGGATACCGTGAAACGGCCGGATCCCAGGGAGCCGTTCCCCGGGAACCGTAAGGTCGAACTCACCCGGGCGCGCAGCTTCCGCGACTACCTCCGTGACAACGCCACCGGAAACCACGGCTGGACGTTTCCGCCGATTCAGCTCCGCACGACCCAGGAGCGTATCCGTGAGACGGTAGTGGTCTCCGAAATCGGTCTTGTGAAGATACGGGTTCCACGTGGCTCACATTGGGACATCCAGGATGGGCAGCACCGCGTGCTCGGGGTCTATCTGTTCGCGGAAGAGACCGAGAAGAAGATCGCCGAGCTGCGCAACCATCTCTCACGGAATGAGGCGGATACGAAGGTTCGGCAGGAGTTCAGGGAGATTGAGCAGGTTCGCCACATCATCCTCAACGAATCCCAGGTCGAGGTGGTGCTGGTGGTGGCAGATGACCGCACGCACGGTTTGATGTTCGCAGATATCGCCCGCTACGCGAAAGGCATTAACCCGGACTTCGCGACCAAACTCAACACGCGAGATCCGGTAGACCGGATCGCCCAGGACATCATCGAGACGTTCGCGCCACTCGCGGGGCTGGTTAGCAGCGGGCAGGCGGGGCGGGTGGGGATCACATCCAAGGATATCCTGGGTGCAAAGGCCGTCGCCGATATCTGCCGCAGCGTCATCGTCGGGCCCGGGCGGATCGGCAAGAAGATACGCGGGGATATCGAGGA
Source organism: Tepidiformaceae bacterium (assembly GCA_963422605.2). Classification (GTDB taxonomy): domain Bacteria; phylum Chloroflexota; class Dehalococcoidia; order Tepidiformales; family Tepidiformaceae; genus UBA2991. The sequence continues at coordinate 889,593 of CAXXUF010000002.1, read as the reverse complement.
GAACGAAGCATTGTGGCGGGAACGGATCAAGGAGTTTCTGGCCGTGCTCTTCGAGACCTTCCCTGATCTCGAGCATCTCCGTGCTGGCGAGATCGATGCCCCCACGCTTCGCGGACAATCACTGATCGCATCTTCAACGATGTGGCGCGCGCTGGCGATCGCGTGGCACCTGATTCTCTACAAGGGCGACCGCCTTGCGGTCCCTGATGTGCGGCGCTTCTTCGCGAACCTCGAACCGCATCTGCGTTGCTTCACCGACGTTCAGGTGGTTGATCCGAAGACGGGCAAACTGGTGACTAGGCACGGTGTGCCGAAAGATCATCCACTCTGGGAGTCTACCGGTAAGGTTCGAGTGGGGAACCGAACGCTCGAAGGACGAAACAGCGACGTGAATGACCTCGGGCGTATCTTCGAGAGTTGGGCGCGCCAAGGCCTTCCCCTGAAACGCGTAACTTACCCCAATTCCCTTCGGCAGCAGGCGTGATAGGAGAACACAGTGACATCGATACCAGTTGAGAACATCAGACAGGTGATCAGGATTCTCGACAGCTATGAAGACGATGAAGCCTACCGCGTGGACCTCTCACTGCTGCCGGAGTGGCCGAACGAGCCCGCCCGAAATACCCCGGAGTGGGTCGCCATGCAGATCATCCTGGCAGCGGCTGCGGCCGAATGTGATGATATGGGAGTCTACGAAGGATTTTCGGGCGCACGCCAAGCCCTTGAGTACGTTATCGATATGAAGTAGGTGTTCTGGTCGAAGACTCAGGAAGCAAGGCTCTCCTGCTCGATCCCCTCTGGCTCAGGGGGTGCGAGCAGATAGTGCGAGTTGCGCTTCACGCCAAGTTCGTGCTTCGCGAGCAGATCGGCAAGACGCTTGCCGGAACGACAGGAGAGCCGACGGTTCCTTTCCAGCGTTTGGCCTGTGACGAGGATCTCGAATTCTTCGGAGGAGCCTTCGCGCCCCGCGGCCCTACCCCCAGGGGTCTCCGGGCATGAGCGGGCGGCCGCGACCCTCGGGGTCGAACTCGTCCATCGGGAAGGGGCCGGGGGAGTAGCCGCGGCTGGCGGTGAGCCCTCCATCGAGCGGCAGAACCGCCCCGCTCACGTAGCGCGAGGCGTCCGAGGCGAGGAAGACGATCGGGCCGATCAGGTCCTCGGTGACGCCGATGCGGCGCATGGGCGTGCGCCCCTCCAGCATCTCCATCACGCCGCTCTGGATGAGCCCGTCGTGCGTCATGGGCGTGTCGAAAATGGTCGGCGCGAGGGCGTTCACGCGGATGCCACGGTCGCCCCACTCGACCGCGAGGAACTCGGTGAGGTTGCTGACACCGCCCTTGGCCGCGAAGTAGCCGGGAGAACGCCCCTCGAAGCCGCCGATGCCGAAGATGGAGCTGATGTTGATGATGTTGCCGTACCCTTGGCGGAGAAAGTGCTGGGCCGCGGCGCGGCAGCAGTACCAGAGGCCAGTGAGATCGGTCTGGACAATATCGTGGAAGATCTCGTTGTCGGAGTGCTCTGCCCGCCAGGCGCGAAGGTCGGCGATACCAGCGTTGTTGATGAGCACATCGACAGAGCCGAACTCGTCCCAGGCCGCCTTCATCAGCGCTTCCACCTGGTCGTACTCGCGCACGTCGCAGGCCACGGGGAGGCAGCGGCGGCCCTTGCCCTCGATCATCGCGACCGTGTCGCCAAGACGGTCGCGGCTGCGTGAGGTGGCGACGATGTCGGCGCCGCGGTCTGCGAGCGCGCTCGCCCAGGTGACGCCCAGCCCGTAGCTCGCGCCCGTCACGATCACCACCTTGCCTTCCATCGAGAACACGTCGTCTGGCATTGTGAATCCCTCCGGCGGCGGATTGTACGCACGCAGGTCGTGCGTTCACCTGTGGGGGGCGCGGGGCGTATCCTGCGCTCACTACAGCTGGAGGAGAGCCCCATGCCCGCACGACGCGTCCTGACGGAACTCGACGAGTGGCCCCGCCACCAGACGATCGACACGTTCGACACGGTCGCGAATCCGAGCCCCGGCTGGAGCGATGGCTACTGGCACTGCGTCGGCGACCCCGACGGCGAGGTGAACCTGATCACCGCCCTGCGCCTCTACCACAACACCAACGTGATCGACGCCTACGCGATCCTCAGCACTGCCGGGGGCAAGCAGTACAACGTGCGCGCCACGCGCCGCCTGCGCCCCAACATCGATGAGCTGCGGGTGGGGCCGTTCTCCCAGGAGATCATCCGCGGACTGCGCACCCTCCGCCTGGGGCTGGCGGAAAACCCCCACGATGTCTCCTTCGATATCCACTGGGAGAGCTCGGCCCCCCCCTACGACGAGTGCTCGGGCGTGCGCACCTACGCCGACGGGCGGCTCGCGGGGGAGCGCTCAAACCTCGTCCAGCTGGGCGATCTCTCGGGCTGGCTCAAGGTGGGCGGCAAGGAGTACCGCTTCGAGGTCGAGGACGGCTGGGTGGGCGCCAAGGACCACTCCTGGGGCCAGGCGAGCACGGGCGAGGGCGAGCAGCCGAACCGCCACGCCGCCCCCGCTCGCCAGCGACGCTCCATCTGGGGCGCGCCGGGGGCGCGCTGGTGGGCGCTCGTGCGCTTCGCCGATCGCTCGATGTTCTGCTCCTTCCGCCACCGCACCGACGGTACAATCGTGGCGGCGGGCACCGGCGGCGGCGAGCTGGCCGAGCTCGGGCGCGTCCACAGCCGCATCGATTACCCCTACGGCTCCGGCCGGGAGGGCTGGTCCTACACGGACGTCGACGTGGTGGAGACGGAGTTCGAGGACGGCTTCCCCCGGCTCAGGAGCGCGCGCCTGGACCTCACGCGCCCGGACGGGGGCGTCGATCGCTTCCTGCTCGAAACCGTCAGCAAGCCCGTCTACATGCAGGGCGGGGGCTACTGGGGCGGCTGGAACGATGGGCTCGGGCGGGGCGTCTACCGCGGTGAGCACCTCGTCGAGGGCGAAATCTGGGATGTCTCCCATCCCGTCGTCGTGCGCGACCTGGAGGGCAACGAAGTGAAGCAACGCCCGGGCGGCCACTTCGCCGAGCTCTACACGCGCTACACCAACCTCGACGACCCGAGCGATGTAGGACTGGGCCTGCAGGAGTGCGTCTTCGCCCAGGAGTACCAGGGCATCAAGGCGATGTAGGGACGCTGATCCTCACCCTCAGCCCAGCCCCTCCAGCAGCACGAGCGTCCCCGGCGCTCCCTCGATGCGGAAGCCGCGCACGGCCGCGTACTCGGGCGAGTCGTACCAGGCGCGGGCAGCGGCCATGTCGGGGAACTCGATGAGGACGGTGCGGTTGTTGGTCACCTCGCCCTCGACCACCTCGGGGCTCTCCGTATAGACGAGCACCTTCGCGTTGTGGGGGGCGAGGGTGCCGCCCGCTCCGGCCAGATAGCGGTTCAATTTCTCCTGATCCTCTACTCGACCCTGCGCAAGCACGTATGCGGGCATCGATTCCTCCTGGATGGCAACGTTGAGCCGCCGCCATGCTACCAGCGATCAGTGTGACTGCGAACGGCTGGCCGCTCAGTTGACGCCGGGCTCGCCGGGGTGGCTGGCGAAGCGCGCGAGCTCGCCGCCCTGGCGGCGCAACGCTTCCCGCCAGAGCGCCCCGGGCTGTACGACGAAGGGGTCGTCGGGGAGCGCATCGATGACGAACCAGCCGTGGCCGGCGATCTCGCCGTCGAGCTGCCCCTCACCCCAGCCTGCGTAGCCCGCGAAGAAGCGCATGCGGCCCAGCCGGCCGGCGAAGTGACCGGGCCCCCTGCCAGGATCGATGAGGCCGAGCCCTGGAGCGATGCGCAGGCCCCAGCGCTCGACGGGCAGGTCGTCGCTCGCAGCGACAGCGAAGACCGCTGAGGGCGAGACCGGCCCGCCACGGAAGAGCACGGCCGGCTCGACCGCCAGCGGCGCCCACTCGGGCAGGTGGCCGGCGACGGCTTCGTCCTCGAGTGGCTGGTTGAGCACGAGCCCGAACGCGCCCTCACGATCGTGTGCGCAGAGCAGGACCGCAGCGCGCCGGAAGTTCGGGTCCTCGATGTTCGGTGTGGCGATGAGGAGGCGACCGGTGAGCGTGTCGGGCATGGTTCAGGAGGGGGCGGAGGCGGAGACCGGGGCGAGGGGGGCGGGCGTCTCCGACCAGACGACGCCAGCCGCGCGCAGGGCCGCGATCGCATCAGGCTTGTAGCCGAGCTCGGCGAGGATGGCATCGCTCTGTTCGCCGGCCAGCGGGAAACCTCCCAGCTCCAGCTGCGTCACGCTGAAGCCGGTGAGGGGACCGTAGCGCTCGTACGCGCCGTAGTTGATGTTGCGGGTGGGTGTGCGCAGGCCGTTGGCAGCGACGTGCGCGTCCTTCGCGATGAACTCCCCGACGGGGGCGCCGTCGGCGCGCACGCAGCCCAGCCCCTCGCCCGCCAGCAGCGCCTCCCACGCGTCCGCCGTGCGCTCGGCGAAGAGCGCGGCGAGTGCAGCTGCCAGCTCACCGTTGTGGCGGTCGCGCGCGCCGGCGCTGGCGAAGCGGGGATCACGCGCGAGTGCGGGGCGTTCCGCGAGCGCGCAGAAGCGCTCCCACTCACGCTGCCGCACGAGCCCCAGGAACACCCAGCCCTCGGCGGCGGGGTAGAGCCGCCAGGTGGCGTTCAGCCCGAAGAGATTAGCGTCGGGGGTGGCACGGGGTGGCTTGCCCGCGTAGGCCACGAAGTCGTCGGCGTTGGCCCAGGCGTTGGCCCCGAACATATCGACAAACACCTCCTGGCCCGTGCCGAAGCGGCGCTGCGCGTAGAGACCCAGCAGCGAAGCCGAGGCGACGACCATTGAGGTGTTGGGGTCGGGGTTGAGCTCGTTCGCGCGGAAGAGCTTGCGGGCGGTGTCACGCAGCTCGGGGAGGGTCTCGCAGACGGCAGGCGCGCCCTCGCCCGCCTGCAGCAGCGCCCCGCCGAGCCCCGCCCCGGGGATGGGGTGCGTGGAGGGGCGGTGCGCGCCCGGCCCGTTGCGCCCGTAACCGTTGACTGAGACATGGACGAGTTCGGGGCGGATTGCCCGGAGCGTCTCGTAGCCGATGCCCAGCCGTTCGGGCACGCCCGGGCGGTAGTTGTGGATGAGGATGTCGGCGCTGCGCGCGAGCGCGTGGACGATCGCTTGGCCCTCGGCGCGCTTCAGGTCGAGGGCGATGCTCTCCTTGCTCCCGTTGACGCGCGCCGCGCCGATCGCGCCAATGCCCATGCCGCGGAAGGGGTCGCCACCGACGGGCTCGATTTTGATCACGCGCGCCCCCAGGTCGGCAAGCACGGCGGCTCCCAGGGGGGCGGCGATGACTGTGGCGAACTCCAGCACGGTGACGCCACGCAGGGGTGGCCCCGCGGCAGCCGGCGGTGGTGTGGCTGCGCGCGGGCGTGCCCGCGCAGCCTCCCGCAGGACCGCTTCCGTGTGCTCGCCCGTCTCGGGGCCTGCCTCGCCTGCGGTTCCGGGGGTGGCGGCGAGGCGCGCTAGCGGACCCAGCTGGCGCACGTGCCCGAGCGTGGGGTGCTCGCGCTCGACGACGTGGCCGTTGAGCACGAGGTCGGGGTCTTCGAGCGCTTCCTGCGTGCTCTGGAAGGGAGTGGCGGCCACACCGCCGTGCTCGACGAAGGTCCGCATCCACTCCTCCGCCGTGCGCTCGCGCGTACGCTCGAACATGCGGTCGCGCAGCCGCTCCCGCGCCTCCTCCGACCACTGCGAGGGCGGCCCCTCGTAGTCGGAGTCGGCGTAGATATCGGCCAGCCCCGCGGCCGCCAGGTAGTTGTCGAAGAGGTGCGCCATCAGGTTCCCGAACTGGAGCCAGCGTCCGTCCCGGGTCTGCAGCGCGTGGTAGTTGAGCGTCGGCATGGCGGGCATGGCCAGGCCCGCGAAGAGGTCGGGATGGCGCTCCGCGAGCTGTGTGCGGTAGAGCCCGCCGAGGTCGTAGGCGAAGAGCCCCTGCAGGATGCTCGTCTCCACCAGCTGGCCGCCGCTCGTTTCGCGCGCCATCAGGGCGGCGAGGATGCCGTGCAGGGCGGCCTGCGAGCAGGCGTGCGAGCCTGCCTGGACGGCGGCGTAGGCGGGACCGTCGCGGTCGGGCAGGCCGCGGAAGGTCAGCATGCGCCCCAGCTTCGCGGCGACGACGGCCTCATAGCCGGGGTAGCCCGCGTACGGGCCTTTTCCGCCGAAGCCCGTGATCGCGCAGTAGATGAGCGCGGGGTTGCGGGCGCTGAGGCGCTCGTAGCTCGCGCCGAGGGCCGCGGCCTTGCCCGGGCGGGTGCTCGTCACGACCACGTCGGCGCCTTCGGCGAGCCGCGCGAGCGCCTCCCTGCCGCCCTCTTCGCGCAGGTCCAGAACGGCGCTGCGCTTGCCCCGCAGCCACACCGGCGCGTTGGCGAGCGTGCGCCAGGGGTCGCCCCCGGGGCGCTCGATCTTGATGACGCCGGCGCCGAAATCCGCGAGCGCCATCGTCGCGAGCCCGCCGATGGGCCCCTCGCTGAGGTCGATGACGCGGAGGTCATCCAGAAGCTCTGGCATGGCACCGCCCGCGGATATGATACGCCGCCGCGGCCTGCTCCTTTTGCACGGCGGCCTGCTGGCGCGCGCGGCCTCGCTCAGGCGGGCAGGATGCCCGTCTCGCGCATTCGCTGGGCAAGGCCGGAGCGGCCGAGCCCCACGTAGCGCTCCTCGCCCGTCTTCAGGCCGTAGAGGATGTCGTGGAGGGGCGCGGTCCAGTAGCGGAACTCGACGCGCTCGTGGAACCCCCGTCCGAGGGGACGGCTGTAGAAACGCGCAACGTCGTCCACCGCGTGCCAGCCGCCGTCCGCGAGGATACCCGCGAAATCGGCGGCGGGATCGCCGAAGTCCGCGTCCGTGAAGTCGATGACGCCCGTGAGGTGTCCGGCGCGTTCGAGGATGTGTACGAAGCCGAGGTCGTTGTGGATGAGGCGAGGCGGCGTGGCGAGGCGGGCGCGCGCGTAGCGCTGGAAGCCGCTGTCGACGGCCACGCGCAGGGTGGCGGAGAGGCGCGGGAAGACGCGCATGCGGATCGATTCGAGCCAGTCGTGGGGTTCGGGAAGCGTCTCGGGCAGGGGCGCGTCGAGCGTGCGTGCCGCCTGCTCCGGGGGAAAGTCGTGGAGCGCACTCAGAAACGCCCCCAGTTCGCGCGCGACCGTGGCCCCGTTCGGTCCGAAGAGCGTACCCCGCCGCAGCGCCTCGCCCGCGATGGCCGGGTATCCCGCGAAGGGGCGGCCCCGCCAGCTGCCCACCCAGCGGGGGACGGGCACGGGCGCGGGCAGGTGCGGCGCGAGCGTTGGCAGGAGGCCGATCTCGCGGCTCAGCAGGCGCGCGTCAGCGGCCGTGCGGGGAAAGCGGAAGACGCGCTCGCCGTGGGCGAAGGTCCAGTGCGACCAGCCCTGCGCGAGCGCGCGCACGGGCGCATCCCCCAGTTCGGGGAAGGCGCGGCGGATCGCGGTGCTCGCCTCGCAAGCGTCCATGGCGGTTCGGGCGTCTAGAATACGGCGTGCCCCTGATTCTTGGCGTCACTGGCTCGATCGCGGCGGGCAAAAGCCTGCTCTGCGCGCGCCTCGCGGAGGCGCACGGCGCTCTCCATGTCGACGCCGATCGTGAAGTGCATCGCCTCTATGCGCCCGGCACGCCCGGATTCGAACGCGTGGTGGCCAAGTTCGGCGAGGAGATCGTTGGCGAGGACGGCGTCATCGATCGCCGCGTCCTCGGTGGCATGGTGTTCGGCAAGCCGGAGCGCATGGAGGCGCTGCGGACTGCGATCGGGGATATTCCTGCGTACTTCCTGGCCCTGCTCGAGCGCTGGCGGCGAGATCTGCCCAACGGCGCGCTCGCGGTCCTGGAGGCGGTCAACCTGCTGGAGCGCGACTATATGACGAAGGCCGACGCGGCCTGGCTGGTGACGGCGGAGCGTGAGACGGCGATCGTTCGCCTCACGGAAACGCGCGACCTCTCGCGGGAGGAGGCGCTGCAGCGCCTCGCCTCTGCGCGCGACTGGCGCGAGCGCGCGCCCGCGGCGGACCGTATCTTCCACAACGACGGGACGCGTGGAGCGTTCGTCGCGGCGATCGATACTGCGATCGCGGAGACGCTCGCCGTCCGCCGCGCGGGCGCGCTGCCGCGTCCCCGCTGGTACGAGGCCGCAGGCGCGTAGGGTGCTCAACCGAGGCGCGCGATGAGCGGGCGCACAGCCTTGCCGCGGTGGCCGAGGCGGTTGCGGTCGGAAGCGGAAAGCTCGGCGAGGGTTCGTCCCGTGACGAGCTGTGTGACGGCGTCGAACCCGTAGCCGCCGTCGCCGCGCGGCTCGGCCGCGATCTCGCATTCGATGATTGAGGAAGAGACGGCGGCGCTCTCGCCGGGTGTGGCGAGGGCAGCGGTGGCTCGGCCAACGGCGATGCGTTGCCCGGGGGGCGTGTTCGCGAGGCGGGCGAGCAGCGCCCTGCAACGTTCGTCGCTCGATCCCCCGGCATGGAAGGTCTCGGTGAGCGCGCCCGGCTGCAGGTCGAGCGCGTACACCTCGATCCCCGCGCAGAGGGCCAGCGCGCGCTCGCCGCTGGCCTCGGCGCAGGCCCGCGCGCGCAGCCGCGCGCGGGCGGCGTAGTCACCCCCCGCGGGCGGCTCGATGGCCTCCTCGCAGGCGATGCACTCGACCGGCGCATCCGCGAGGAGATCGCGGAGGTCGGCGAGTTGGTCAGGATCGGCAGTGGCGAGGAGCAGGCGGGGACGGTCGCTCATACGCGCATCGTGGCGGCCTGCCGCAGCGCGCGCAACAGGTCTGCCCGCTGCCGCCGCGTCTTGACCGCTCGCGAGTGGTGCGCCGATCATCGCGAGGTATGGAAAGACGCGAGCCGGGTGCGAGTGGGGGAGGCATGGCGGCGACGGGGCGCAGACGGCTCGCGTCGCGGGCGTTCGTCGCCTCGCTGCTGGTGCTGGCAGCCAGCCTGGGGGCGCTCGCCCTCGCGCTGCTGGACGCCGCCACCGACGCCCCCGCGCCTGCCCCCCCCCTCGCGACTGCGACCGCCACCGCCACCGCCACTCCGCCCGCGTCAGCGATCGCCTACCTGGGTAAGCTGCCTGCGGAACTGGCTGGTCCGGATCTGGGTCCTGCGGCAGATGGGGCTGACCTCGCCTTTCTTCTCGCAGGCGAGACGGAGCGCCTCGTGCGCCGCTACTACGTGCCCGTGGCGGCGATGGGGGTGGGCGTCGACGCGCTCACGCGGACCCAGCTGCGGGCGCTCGCGCGGGGCGAGATCGTGGACTGGGCCGAAGCCGGCGGGATACCGGGGCCCGTAAGCACCTTCGCCATCGCGCCCGCCGGAGATGCGGCGAGCGTCGCGTTCGCCCCAACCGCGCCCGCGCGGACGTTCGCGACCTGGGCCGAGCTGCTGGAGGCGATCACGTTCGATTCGGGAGCGTGGGCCTTCGTGCCCCTCGACGAGGTAGGCCCCACAGTCACCGCGATCGCCGTCGACGGCGTCGATCTCGTGCGCGGGCGGGGCGAGGCGGGCGAATGGCCGTTCGTGGACGCGGTCACGATCGCGCCGTTCACGGAGGCTGGGCGCGATGCCGCGGCCGCACTTGCCGCGGAGCATTCGGCGCCGCTGCCGCAGCCCGTCACGGTCATCGCCACGGGCGACATCCTGCAGTCGCGCTGCTCGCTGGCGGCGATCGAGGCGACGGGCGACTGGGGGGCGGCCCTGCGCGGGCCCGTCGGCGCCTACCTCGCCTCGGCGGACCTGACGCTCGGCTCGGTCGACGGCAGTATCCAGGACATCGCCGCGCCGCTGGGCTGCTTCCCGCACGTGAACCTGAGCTCGCCCCCGCAGGTCATCGAGGCTCTGACCCTGTCGGGCTTCGATGAAGTGACGGTGGCGACGAACCACGTGTTCGACTGCGGAACGGGCGAGTGCGGCGCGCGCGCGATGCTGCGCACGATCGAGCTGTTGCGGGGCGCGGAGATCGCGGTGGTGGGGGGAGGCGCCAACCTCGAGGAGGCGCTTGCGCCCGCGATCCTCTTCGCGGGTGGCACGGCGTTCGGCTTCCTCGGCTTCGACGACGTGGCCGCCTACAACCTCGGGGCGGGCGAGAACTCGCCCGGCACGGCACCCCTGGACGACAGCTACGCCGAGGAGAACGCGGCGGGCGAACCGGCTTTCTTCCGCCCCGCCGCGGATCTCGGCCTGGAGCGCTTCCGCGAGCGCATCGGCCAGCTCGCGGAACAGGTCGATGTGGTCATCGTACAAGTCCAGACTGGCACCGAGGACACGCACGACCCGAGCCCGCGCAGCATCAAGGCGCTGCGCGCGGCGGTGGACGCGGGGGCAGCGCTGGTGGTGGGGAACCAGGCCCACCACGTCCAGGCCGTCGAGGCGGGGCCGGAGGCGTTCATCGCCTACGCGCTGGGCAACTTCATCTACGATCAGACGCGCCTGGAGGGCCACACGCAGGGCTACCTGCTGGAGGCCACGTTCTGGGGCGCGCGTCTGGCGAACCTGCGCTTCGTGCCGTACGTCATCGAGGACCTCTACCGGCCCGTATTCGCCGAAGGCGGGCTGCGCGCGAAGATCCTGTCCGATGTCTTCCAGGCCTCACTGCGGCTGCTGGAGGCGGGCAGGCCGGTGGCGGACGCGCCCTGACGGGCGGCTACGCCAACGATCCCCGAGAATCACCGAATGCGCATCTTCTTCGACGTCGACGACACCATCATCACCTGGGACGTGCGCCTGCGGCCGGGCGTCGTGGAGGTGTTCGAGCGGCTGCGGGACGAAGGCCACGAGGTCTACCTGTGGAGCGGCAACGGCCCGCGCTGGGAGATCGTGCGGCGCTTCGAGCTGCACGATCACATCCGCGACTGCTTCTGGAAGCCCCTCTACCGTCACCACGAGCGCCTCGCGGAACTGAGCGTGCCCTTCGCGCCCGACTACGTGATCGACGACCACCAGGAGGTGATCGATGCCTTCCCGGGTGTCCGCATCGCGCCCCCCACCTACCCACTCGACAAGGACCGCGAGCTCTGGCGCGTCTACGACGCTATCCGCGACTACGCAGGAGAGCTGGCAGGCGAGACAGCAGGCGAGACAGACTGAAGAGCTCGCTGGCGCTCTAGTTTCGTGCAGCGGTTCTGGGTGGCTGCGAGGCCCGCGGCGCGGGCGCGCGCGATAGCGGCGTCGTTCGTGACGCCGAGCTGGAGCCAGATGGCACCCGCGCCTGCGGCGATCGCGTCGTCGACGATCGTGTCCGTGTGCTCGGAGCGCACGAACACGTCGACCAGGTCGATTGCGTGGGGGATGTCGCGCAGGGAGGCGTAGGCGCGCTCGCCCAGCACTTCGTCTGCGGGGCGCTGCACGGGCACGGGGACGATGCGGTAGCCCTCGGCCTGGAGCCACGCGGCGACCTCCCAGGCGGGGCGGTTCGTGCGCCCGTCGAGCCCCACGATGGCGATGGTCCTGGCCTTGAGCAGGGCCTCGAGGGCAGCGTCAGCCACGGCGCGGGCCTCCCGCAGCTTCCTCCTCGGAGAGCTCGATGAGCTCCCAGCCCTCGGGCAGGACGACTTCAGCGCCGGTGAGGGCGGCGATCGCGTTGGCGACCGCCAGGGTGCGATCCATGCCGTCGGTCTGGTCTCCGGCGGCAACGGGCGTCTGGGTGAGGGTGAGGCGCCTGCCTGAACGCTTCACGAGCACCAGGGCGAACTGGCGCAGGGCGTCGGTCTTCTCGCGCCAGCGATCCGGCTCGGCCCCTTCAATCGTGATCGCGAGGTGGTCGATCCTGGCGAAGGGCGCCACCTCGCGCGCGCCCACGCCCATGCCCAGGTAGCCCTGCTGCCAGGTGACCGAGCCCTTGCGCTCGTCGACGACGACGTCGGCGCCGATGACGGCGCTGACGAGTGCCATCATGGAGATGGGGAACGCGAGGAGGGTAAAGAGCAGCAGCGCGACGAGCAGGGGGAAGGACAGATCGCCCGCCTCGATGGCGATAAGCGCGCCCGCGCCGCCGCTCAGGGCTACGCCGAGTGCGGGGAACAGGACTGTGCTGCGTGCACTGTGAATCTCGACCCTGCCGTTGCCGATGAGCGCGAGCGAGCGGTGCAGGAGTACCTCGTAGCGCCCGTCGCGGCGGCGCGCGGCGACGTGGTTGGGGAGGGTGGCGTCCACCATCGGGGCAAGCGTAGCAGGCTGGCGCGGCGTCGGGCGCGCCGCTCGTGGGCGGCTGCTACGCTTGCCCTGATGAAAGAAGTGCTGCGCACGCGCACGCGCGTTGTGGTCACGGGCCTGGGCGCGGTCACGCCGGCGGGGATGAACGTGCCCGACTACTGGGCGAGCCTGCTCGCGGGGCGCTCGGGCATCGATCGCATTACGTTCTTCGACACGAGCGGCTTCCCCTGCAAGTTCGCCGGGGAGATTCCCGAGTTCGCGCCCGCGGCCTTCATGGACCGCAAGGCCGCCCGCCGCATGGGCCGCTTCTCCCAGCTCATGGTCGCCGCCGCCCGCGAGGCGTTCGACGACGCCGCCCTCGACCTGGAGACGGTGGAGCGGAACCGCGTGGGCGTGCTCACCGGCAACGGCGGCGGCGGCTATCCAGGCATCCAGGAGGCGGCGTACACGCTCTTCGAGCGTGGCGGCATGCGCATCGACCCGCTCTTCTTCTCGAAGCAGCTGGGGAACATGGCAGGGGCGCAGGTAGCGATGCAGTTCGGCCTGCGCGGCTACAACGGCACGGTCGTGACCGCCTGCGCGGCGGGCACGCAGGCGATTGGCGAGGCGGCGCTCATGATCCGCGCGGGCCGCGCCGACGTGATGCTTGCGGGGGGCTGCGAGGCAGGGATCAGCGAGCTCGGCCTCGCTGGCTTCTGCGTGATGCGCGCCGTCACCAGCTCCGGGGGCGACCCCGCGAAGGCGAGCCGCCCGTTCGACGCGGACCGCGACGGCTTCGTGCCCTGCGAGGGGGCAGGGGCGCTCGTGCTGGAGAGCGAAGAGCATGCGCGGCGGCGCGGCGCGCGCCTCTATGCGGAGCTCGCGGGCTTCGGCTGCACCGCCGATGCCTTCCACGTGGTCGCCCCGCCGGAGGACGGCGAGGGCGCCGCGCGTGCGATGCGCGAGGCGCTGGACGACGCCGGCGCCGCCCCCGAGGACGTGTCCTACATCAACGCCCACGCGACGAGCACGCCTGCCGGTGATACCGCCGAGACGAACGCGATCAAGACCGTCTTCGGCGAGCGCGCCTACCAGATCCCGATCAGCGCCACCAAGAGCATGATCGGCCACGGGCTCGGCGCAAGCGGCGGCATGGAGACGGTCGCTGCCATCAAGACGCTGGAGACCTCGACCGCCCACCCCACCATCAACCTGGAGACGCCCGATCCGACCTGCGACCTGGACTACATTCCCGAGGGGCAGCGCCAGCTTGACGTGCGCGTGGTGATGAAAAACAGCTTCGGCTTCGGCGGGCAGAACAGTTGCCTCGTATTCACGGCCTGCGAGCCCTAGGCGGAAGGGAGTCCCACCGGTGCGGAGCTTCTGGCCGGCAGCGGCTGGGTCCGCCGCCATCCTCGCGGGCTGCGGCGGTGAGACCCCGATGTCATCAATTCGATGCTGACGCAGCCCTACACCTACAGCCAACGAAGAACCTCAAACCCAGCACTGGATTCTCGATCGCCACTAGTGCAGCCGGTCGCTGCCCATCAGCACGGTGTCGTACTACGGCTTCAGCTCGCGGCTGCGCGACGTCGCGCCGGACGGCTGGCTCAACTGCTACGACCTCCGCCGCGAGTCCATGTGGCTTGCCGGCCGGGCGTCCGCTCCTGACGTAGGAGGCCGCGGGCGAGCGCCTCGCGCCCGCGGCCTCCCTCCGCCACGCTGACGGGGCTGGTCGCGAGGCTCAGCCGCTGAGGGGTGTGCCTCCGCGCTCGCACTCGTACAATGCGGGGAGCCCGGTTGACGCTTTGCGATGACCACTGATGCCTTCACGCCACCGTCCGACGCCGCCCTGCCCCTGCGGCTGCTTCCGCACGCACTGCGCCCCGTGCCCCTTCTCGCCCAGGAGATGCTCGAGCGCTTCCTGCGGGCCTTCGGCGGACATGCACTCCACCTCAACGGCTACTCCTACGTGGCGTCCGGCGGCGGTGCGCCCGCCGCCGCGGCCCTCGAACCGTCCCCCTACGACGGGGCTCGCGACGCCTGGGAGCGGCACGCGCTCCCGCGCATCCGCGAGATCTGCGAAGCGCTCTGGTCGGAGGACTACGAGCGCTGGCCGCTGGAGGAGCTCGCGCAGGCGCTGCCCGGCTACTTCGCCGAGGCAGCCCGCGCCTTCGCCTACACCATGCAGCCGCTCCCGCTGGCGATAGCGCCAGCGAATGCGTTGCTGGCCTTCTGCGAGGAGCGTTTCGGCCCTGGTGGCGACCGTCTGGTGGCGACTCTCCTGCAGGGCTTCGAGAACGACTCCCTGACGCGGGGGCTGGCCATGGAGGAGCTCGCGCGCCTCCTCCGCGCTTCTCCCGCGCTGCTCGCCGCGGCCCGCGATGGCGACCTCACCGCCGCCCGCGAAGCGCCCGGGGGAAAGGCGTTCAGCGACGCGTTCGAGGCCTGCCTGGAGACCTACGGCCACGGCTCGCAGACCTGGTGGGAGCTGCACGAGCCTGCCTGGGGCGAGCATCCGGGTCCCGCACTGCGCCTGCTCGCAGGCTTTGCCCCGGACCCCGCGCGCGGTCCCGCTGCCGCCCATGCCCGCGCCCGTGCCGAGCGCGTCGAAACGACCGCGCGCTGCGAGGCGGAGCTGCCCGACGACGATGCCCGCACGCGCTTCCGTTCGCTCCTCGCGGGCGCCGCCGACTACGTCTTCGTGATCGAAGGACGCGCGCACTGGCAGCAGAACTGCGTCGGTGCGCTCCGCCCCGCCTGTCTCGTCCTCGGGCGGCAGCTGGCTGCGCGCGGGGCGCTGGCGACGCCCGAGGACGTCTTCCACCTGAGCCTGGACGAGCTTTCGCTGCTCGCGATGGCGGCCTCTCCGCCGCTGCGCGAAACGGTCGACGCACGCAAGGCCGACTGCGACCGCTGGGCGGCGCTCGATCCGCCGCTCACGATTGGCCACCCGCCCCCCGAAGCGCCCGCCCCCGTCCCCAACTTCAGCATGCTGATGTTCGGCGGACCAGCGGAGCGAAGCGACGATCCCGCGCTCCTCAAGGGCGTTGGCGCCAGCCCCGGAACGGTCAGAGGCCGCGCCCGCGTAGTCTTCAGCATCGCCGATGCCGAACGCCTCCAGCCGGGCGATGTGCTTGTCTGCCCCTTCACCTCCCCTGCCTGGACGCCGCTGTTCGCCATGGCCGGCGCCATCGTCACGGACCGCGGTGGGGTGCTCTCGCACGCTGCCATCGAAGCGCGCGAGTATGCGCTCCCGTGCGTGGTCGGTACCGAGACGGGCACGCGCAGCATCCCCGACGGGGCCACAGTGACGGTCGACGGTCTCGCGGGAACCGTACGTATCCACGCAGGCTGAGCGCGCCCCCGCCACGGGGCTGCTCGCGCGGCAGGAGGGAGTCGCCGTGCCGCAACCGGAGCAGGGCGAGTGTGAGGCGGCAGGGTACCGCTCGCCCTACCCCTATGCGACGCGTCTCCAGGACCGCATGGACGAGATTATCGACCGCCAGGTGCCGAATGCGGGCATCTTCTGCGGGTTCTGTTTCGCCCGCCTCGCCGCTGGTGGTGAGCGCTGCCCCTCCTGCGCTACGGAGACAGCGGAGTGCGCGACGGTCACCGCCGTGCCCCCCGAGGTGTTGGGCATCTACCGCGCGAAGAAGCGCGCGGAGGCGAGCTGGGTCTACGGGGGCGCGCTGCTGGGGCTGCTGATCGCGGCGGTGTTGTTTGTGGTGCTGGTGGTGTGGGCGGCGGGGCCGCTGGGGCATCCGGGCGTGGCCTTCCTCGTCCTCATCGGCGGTGGCTACCTGCTGGCGCAGCTCTTCGGACCGCTCATCGGCGGGCAGGTGGGCTACCGCCGCGGCTCCCGCAAGCGAGACCGCCTCTGGGCGCGCTTCCTCGAACAGTGCAAGCGCGCCCAGCCCGCCGCGAAGTAACCGCTACGGGCCAGGTTACTGGCCCGCGGCTCGCGCCTTCCTGCTCAGGGAGTACACTTGCCCCACGGGCTGGCTCCCGCGCAAGAGGAGCCCCCGGAGCGAGTCCGCCATGCCAGCAGTCGTGGTTGTTGGCGGGCAGTGGGGCGATGAGGGCAAGGGCCGTATCGTCGATCTGCTGGCCCGCAAGGCGCGTGTGGTTGCCCGCTATTCGGCCGGTAACAACGCCGGCCATACGATCGTGAACGCGCTGGGCGAGTTCAAGCTCCACCTCGTGCCCGCGGGAATCTTCTATCCCGAAAAAACCTGCCTCATCGGCAACGGCGTCGCAGTCGACCCCGAGGTGCTGCTGGGCGAGATCGCACAGCTCCGGTCGCGCGGCATCGACACGGCCAGGCTGAAGGTGAGCGACCGTGCGCAGGTGGTCATGCCCTGGCACCGCCTCATCGACCGGCTCGACGAGGAGCTGCGGGGGGCGGGTGCCATCGGAACCACCGGAAAAGGCATCGGCCCCTGCTTCACCGACAAGGTGGCGCGGCGGGGCCTCCGTATCGCCGACCTCCTCGAACACGAAGACCTGATGCCGCGTATGCGCTCGGTACTGGATTACCAGAACCGCGTCATCACGGGTGTCTACGGCGCGGAGCCGCTCGACTTCGCCGAATGCTTCGATCAGTACCTCGGCTACGGCCAGCGCCTGCGCCCCTTCGTGGCGGATACGCAGGCAATCGTGGTGGAAGCGCTGCGCGCGGGCGAGTACGTGCTCCTCGAGGGCGCGCAAGGCTCGCTGCTCGACCTCGACCACGGCACCTACGAGTACGTCACCTCGAGCGTGCCCAGCAGCGCCGCTGGAGGAGCGACGCTGGGAGTGGGCATCGGACCGACGGACGTGCAACGCGCCGTGGGCGTATTCAAGAGCTACTGCACGCGCGTCGGCAACGGCCCCTTCCCCACGGAGCTGTCGGGCGAGATCGGCGACCGCCTGCGCGACCACGGCAAGGAGTTCGGGCGGGGCGAGTACGGCACCACCACGGGCCGCCCGCGCCGCATCGGCTGGCTCGATACCGTGGCAGCGTGCTACTCCGTAGGCTTCAACGGCCTCTCCGCGCTGGCCCTCACCCGGCTCGACGTGCTTGATGGCCTGCCCGCGCTGAAGCTCTGCACGGCTTACGAGATCGACGGCCAGGTCGTGCGGACGATGCCCGCGAGCCCGTCCCTGCTGCGGCGGGTGAAGCCCGTCTACGAGGAGATGCCGGGCTGGAGTGAGCCCACCTCGGGCGTGCGCGCCTTCGACGACCTGCCCGCGGAGGCACAGCTCTACGTGCGCCGCGTGGAAACGCTCCTGGGCGTGCCGGTCGACCTGATATCCGTGGGCCCCGAACGCGAACAGGCCATCATCGTCAATCCCATTTTCTGAATTCGCCGCCAGCTGCGTGCCCGCGACCGTTCGCCGCCGCAAA
This sequence comes from Tepidiformaceae bacterium, assembly GCA_963422605.2. GTDB lineage: Bacteria > Chloroflexota > Dehalococcoidia > Tepidiformales > Tepidiformaceae > UBA2991. Next base: position 872,039 of record CAXXUF010000002.1, on the reverse strand, counting down.
GTCCACCAGCCCCCAGGCAGGCCCTATCACGGCGTCAATCAGCCGAAAGCGGGTACTTGAGGCGACTCCCGGAAGCCCCATCACGGCGCAGGTCAGCCGGGGTCGCACTGCTAGAGGCGACCCACAAAACGAGCCAGCGCGGCCTTGCGTTCAGGGCTGGTCATCATCGTGTCCGTCACGGCACAGGCGAGGCCGAGCGACTCGATGCGGGGAGCGAGCGCGCGATCTTGCTCGTCGATGACCATCACATCGATGAGATCGCGGTAGATGGCGGCGACGCCCACGGCTGAGACCTCGTGGCCGAGGCTGGCGAGCATCTTCGCGGCCGGGCCCTTGATCGCCTCCCCGCCGACGATCGGGCTGATGGCGATGCGGCGCGCGCCGCTCTCGGCCACGGCCTCGCGTATGCCGGCGACAGCGAGGATGGGAGCGATGCTGACGAAGGGGTTGCTGGGTGCGATGACTAGCATCTCCGCCTCGCGGATGGCGGCGAGCACGCCCGGAGCGGGGGCGGCCTGCTCTGCCCCGGCGAAGCGCACGCCCGTCACGGCAGGCTCCGTGCCGAGGCGCACCATGTAGTCCTGGAACGCGAGCTCCTCCCCCGCGGCGGTCTGCACGAAGGTGGCGACGCGCTCGTTGGTGACGGGCAGGATGGCTGCCCCCACGCCGAAAGCCTCCGCCAGCCCGGCCACGATCTCGTGCATCGCGCGGCCCTCGCGCAGCAGGCGCGTGCGGTGCACCGCCGTCGCCAGATCGCGGTCGCCGAGGTTGAACCAGCGGCCATAGCCGAAGCGGCGCAGGGCGTCGACCACGGCGAAGCTGTCGCCCTCGATGCCCCAGCCCGTCTCGGGGTTGACGATGCCCGCGAGGGAGTAGATGACGATGTCGGTGTCGGGCGAGACGTGCAGGCCGAACACCTCGACATCGTCGGCGACGTTGGAGATGACGGTGACGCCTGGCGGTTCGACGGCCTGCACGAGTCCCTGGAGGAAGCGCGCGGCGCCCACGCCGCCGGCCAGCACGGTGTACATACCCGAAGCCATTCTAGCCGCCGCTGGTCGAGACCGGCGGCGGCGCGGCTGGCGCCGCTGCCGGAAGGTCGCGCACGGCCATGAGCGAGGGGCGCAGCTCGAAGGCGATCACGAGCGCCAGCAGCACCCAGAGGAACGGCTCGTCGAAGAGGCGGCCCTCCGACTGGCTGTGGAGCACGATGCCCGTGATGGCGGCCGCGAGCCAGCCAAGCACCGCGCGACTGTAAGCGTCGCTGCTCCGCGCGTAGGCACGCACGATAGTGACGGTGAGACGCACCCCCACGAAGCCGAAGAGGAAGACGCCCGTGAGGCCGAGCTCGGCAAGCACTGAGACGAGCGAGGTGTGCGAGAGCGAGACGCGTGCCCAGGTGGGGATGACGTCGAGGTAGGAGGTGACGAGGGCGTGCTGGTAGTTGCCCGCACCGACGCCGATCAGGGGGCTGTCCCGGAACATCGCCCAGCCCGCGCGGATGAGGTACTCGCGCTGGCCGAGCACGCTCGCGCTCTCCGCGATGCTGCCCACGCGCTCGGCGCCGGCACCCCCCTGCCAGAGCAGGAGGACGGCGCCCAGTCCCAGTGCGAGCAGGCCGGCGGCGGCGATCTTCGCCTTCGCGTAGCGCGTTGTGGGTATGAGCAGGAGGACAAGGAGCCCCGTGAGGATGAGCATGAGCCAGCCCGAGCGGGAGGCCGTGGCCGCGATCGCGACCGTGCCGAAGACGAGGAGGGTCGGCGTGAGCCAGAGCGTGAGGCGGCGCGGACCCGTTGCCAGCGCCAGCACCGCGCCGAGGGGCAGGGCCACGGCGAGGAAGCGCGCGAGGATGTTGGGCGAGGCGAAGGTCGCGTTCGCGCGGTAGCTCACGCCGTCGGACTGGATCAGGCTCTCGCGCCAGGCGAAGACCCCAATGCCGCGTTGGGCCACGGCCAGCAGCGCGAGCACGATGGCGACGGTGAGCACCGCCACGATGAGCCGCTCGACGTCGCGGCGGCTCTCGATGAAGGAGGGGGCGACGAAGAGGAAGAGCACATAGAGCGGCACCACGGCGATGCTGTTTGAAGACACGAACGAGTCGGACCAGGCGACGCCAAGCAACAGCAGGAGCAGGAGCGCGACCACTGGCACCACGAGGCTGGAGGAAGGGATGAGGCGCGCGGGCTCGTGACGCCAGCGTACGAAGGCCGTGAGCACCGTGGCAGCCATGAGCGCCTGGCCGGGGTTGAGCAGGGAGCGCAGGACGCCGCTCGCGCCGCCTTCGCCGAGGACCTCGAGCGTTTGCGTCTCGAAGACCTCGACGGGCAGCAGCAGGACGACCGCGGGAAGGAGCAGGCGGGGGTCGCGGCGAAAGAAGAAGAACGCCAGGAGCGCGACGTCAACGGCGGCGATGAGGACAATCGGAAGCATAGCAAGGGCGCTTCGTTGACCGCGCTCTGGGGCGAAACCTACGATACGGACAGATGCCGCCCCCGACCAGCGGTCTTGACCGAGACCTCCGACTCATCAGGCGCCGGGGCTGGCTCTTCCTCCCCTTCCTCGTACTGGGCGTGGTCGTGGCGGTTGTGTTCAACGCCGTCGCCGGTGAGACGAACGCCGTGGCCGAGATCGAGCTGGACACGGTGATCCACGACCCCGGCTCCGCCGGCGAGCGCGGGTTGCGCATCTACGAAGCGCTCTCGATGACGGACGATCCCGAGTTCGCGGCACGGGTGATCGCCGTGATCGGCGACGGGGCGTTCGATTACGGCGAGCGCTTCGCGGTGGAGCTCACGCCAGCCTCGGTGGCGCCGGGAGTCTCGCGCGGGGTGCTCACGGTCTCCGTCAAGGACCGCCAGCGGGGTGCTGCGGAACGCTACCGCGAGGCGTTCGTGAGCGTGTTTGAGCAGGAGTTTCTCGACCTGGACGGACTCTTCCGCCAGCGGTTCGTGGAGAGCGTGGAGCACGTCGCGGCGGAGGCGGAGGCGCACTTCGTGGCCGCCTACGCAGAGCTGTGGGCGGCCACGGCGGAGCGCGGCATCCCCGTCGACGAACTCTTCCGCAGCCGCCAGGGCACGAACCCGCTCGACTCCCTGAACGTGCAGGAGGCGGAGCTGCGCAAGGAGCTCGCGCACGCGGAAGCGGCGCTCGCGGCGGCGCGGACCGCGGGGCTTTCGGAGACGGCAACCGCCTCGCTGGCCGCAGGCGTGATCGGTGAGGAGGTACGCGCGGGCGACGGGGAGGTGGTACTGGCGGCCTACGCGGCGAGCCTCGAAACGGCGCTGGCGAGCATCAGCGGGCGCATCGCCGCACTCTCGGACGGATCGCTCGACCCCGCCCTGCTGGCCAAACTGGACGAGGTGCGCGCACTCGACTGGGCCAAGGAGACGGCCTGGCTGCGCGTTGTGAACGCGCGCGTGGCGGTCGAGAGCACGGAGAGCTGGATGCATGTCGAGCGCACAGTCAGCGGGGGGCTGGGGGGCTCGGTGGCGGGCCTCATCGCGGTGACGCTGGCGCTGACGCTCGTGTTCGGCCTGATCGCGATCTACACGGTGGAGTGGCTCGCGCAGGTACGCCGCGGCGAAGCCGCGTAGGGCGCGAAATGCGCATCGTCGAGGTCAACGACATCGCCTCGGTGGCCTCGGAGATCGGGGCCGGGCTGCGGGCCCGCGGGCACACCGTCACGCTGCTGCAGCCGCGGCTGCTGGGGAGCGACCTGCCGCGCTGGTTCAAGCCTGTCGTGAGCCCCGCGCGGGCGCTGGAGTGGGCGCAGCTGATCCGCTCGATCCGGCGCGGCCGCTACGACGTCGCCCACATCCACTACGCCTACCTCGGGATGGTAGGCGTGCTGGGGCGGTTTCCCTACATCCTTCACTGCCACGGGACCGACCTGCGCGAGACCACAGCCCTCACGCGCCCGTTCATCGCGCGCGCGCTGGCGAGCGCCCGGCATGTGTTCTACTCGACCCCCGACCTTGCGGCCTCCGTGGCGCCTGTGCGCCGCGACGGGGAATTCCTGCCCAACCCGATCGACACTGAGCTGTTCCGGCCGCTCTCGCCCGCGCGTGACCATCGCGGCGTCTACATCTGCTGCGCGTTGACGGAGGTGAAGGGCGCCGGGCGGCTGCTGGAGGCGTGCCGCATCCTTGCGCGCGAACGCCCCGCGATCCGCGTCACCACGCCCGCCCAGGGAGCGTACGCGGGCGCCTTCGGCGAACTCCCCAACGTCACGCTGCTGCACCGCCAGCCGCGCGAGCGCCTCCCCGGAATTATCTCGCGGCACGGCGTCGTTGCAGGCTGGGCACGCTTCGGCATCGCGGGCATGGCGGAGCTGGAAGCGCTCGCCTGCGGACGCCCGGTGGTGAGCTGGTTCAACCAGCTCGACGCCTACCCCGAGCGTCCGCCGTTCGTGCGTGCCGTCGACGGGCGCGACATCGCGAATGCGATCATGCAGCTCGTGGACGATGCGGATGCGCGCGAGCGGCTCGGACGGGCGGGGCGGGAGTGGGTCGAGCGCTGCCACCCCCTGGGGCGCGCGGCAGCGCGCGTCCACGAGGTCTGCGAGGAGATCGGCGCGCGCTCGCGGCCGGCGATCTGAGCCGTGCGTATCGCACAGGTCAACGATGTTGCCAGTGTCGCGAGCGAGCTGACCGCGGCGCTGCGCGAGCGCGGCCACGAAGTCGCCCTGCTCCAGCCGCGGCTGTGGGGAGGCGGGCTCGACGATCGCTGGAAGCCGCTGGCGGCGCCCGTGCGCGCGGCGGAGATCGCCGCCCTGGCGGCGCGCCTGCAGCGTGGTGGCTACGACCTCGCGCACATCCACTACGCCTACCTGGGCCTCGTCGGGAGGCTCGCGCGAATCCCCTACGTCCTCCACGCCCACGGCGACGACGTGCGCGCGATCGGGCCCCTGCGCCGCGCGATCACGAGACCCGCGCTCCGCGCGGCGGCACATGTCTTCTACGCCACGCCGGAGCTCGCGCGCGATCGGCCGGACGCCGAATTCCTGCCCAATCCGGTGGACACGGACGCCTTCTCGCCCGCGCCGGAGCCCGCGGACGGCGAGGAGATCTACATCGCCTGCTGGCTCGAGGAGAACAAGGGCGTGGCGCATCTGCACGAAGCGTGCAGTGCGCTGCTGGTGCGGTGTCCCGAGGCGCGCGTCACGGCGGTGGCGCGCGGGTCGTGGGTCGATGCCTTCGCGGCCCTGCCGAACGTCGTGCTGGTGGCGCCGCAGCCTCGCTGGAAGCTGCCCGCGCTGATCGCGCGCCACAAGGTAGTGCTCGGGCAGGTGCGCGATGGGGCGGTGGGCATGGCCGAGATCGAGGCGATGGCTTGTGGCCGCCCCCTCGTGGCCCGCTTCCGCTACGGCGACGCCTATCCGGAGCCGCCGCCGATCGTCGACGCGGCGGACGGCGTGGCGATCGCGGACGCAGTGGCGGAGCTGCTGGCCGCGCCCGCGGCGCGCGCGGACCTCGGTGGGCGGACGCGCGCCTGGGCGGTGCGCTACCACGCACGCGAGGTGGCGGCGGCGCGCGTGGAGGCAGTCTATAAGGCGGTCCTCGCGGGGCGTTGACCCCTCCAGGGGCAGCGCCTAGCGTGGCCGCATGCCTTCCTCCGCAGAATCCCTGCCGCTCGCCCGAGATCTGACCCTCCCCGGGCGCCCGCTCGTGTCGGTCGTGATCCCCACGCTGAACGAGGAGGCGCACATCACGGCGCTGCTCGACTCGCTCGCGCGCCAGGAGTACGACCCCTCGCGGATCGAGGTGCTGGTGGCGGACGGCGGCAGCGAGGACGCCACGCGCGCCCTCGTGCGCGCCTACGCGGGCCCCTTCCGCCGCCTGGAGCTGGTGGAGAACACAAAGCGCCTCACTGTTGGCGGCCTCAACGCCGGGATGCGCGTGGCGCAAGGCGACTGCTGGATCATCATCGGGGCCCACAGCCATACACCCCCCGACTTCATCGGCGCTTCCGTGGAGGCGCTCAGGCGCACGGGCGTGGCCTGCGTGGGTGGGCGCATTGAGACCGTGGGGCGCGGGCCCGTGGGACGGGCGATCGCGGCGGCCATGTCGTCCCCCTTCGGCGTGGGCAATGCCCGCTTCCGCTATGCCGACGAGGGGGGCGAGGTCGATACGGTGGCGTTCGGCTGCTACCACCGGCGGGTCTGGGACGTGCTGGGGCCCTTCGACGAGAGCGTGGACGGCGCCGACGAGGACGGCTACAACGCACGCCTGCGCCAGGCAGGGGGGCGCATCGTGCTCGACCCCGCCATCCGTAGCACCTACTACGCGCGTTCGAGCCTGCCCGCACTTGCGCGCCAGTACGCGGGCTACGGCGCCGCCAAGGGCGCGCTGCTGCGAAGTGGCGCGCCGCTGGAGCCGCGCCACTTCGCCCCCGCGGCGATGGTGGCGGGTGGGGCGGCGCTGCTCGTGCTGGGGCGCCGCTGGCGTCTGGCACGCCTGCTGCTGCGGCTGCTGGCGAACCTCTACCTGGGCCTCGGTATGCGGGCCTCAAGGCGGGCGGGTGCGGCCCACGGCGCGCACCCCGCGCTCGTATTCGCCGCCGCCGCGTCCATGCACGCAGCCTATGGCCTCGGCTTCCTCTGGGGCGCGGCCAGCGGCGGACACCGCCCCTGGGAGCGCTGAATGGTGGCGCCGCCGCGCATCCCCTTCTTCCGTCCCCACATCGACGACGATGACGTCTCCGCCGTGGCGGAGGCGCTACGGGGAGGCTGGCTCACGAGCGGCCCCAATGCCGCCGCCTTCGAGGTCGAACTCGCCGCCTTCACGGGTGCGCGCCATGCGGTCGCGCTGAGCTCCTGCACCGCGGCGCTGCGGCTGGCGCTCGCGGGCTGGCGCATCGGCGCGGGCGACGAGGTGATCACGACCCCGTACACGTTCGCCTCGACTGTCTCGACGATCGTGGAGGCGGGCGCGCGGCCCGTGCTCGCCGATATCCGGCAGGACGACCTCAACATCGACCCCGGGCAGGTGGCACGCGCGGTGACGCCACGCACGAAGGCGATCGCGCCTGTGCACTTCGCTGGAGAGCCGTGCGCGATGGACGCCATCCTGGAGATTGCGCACAGCTGCGGCGCGAAAACGCTCGAAGACGCCGCGCATGCCATCGGCGGCGCCTGGCGAGGGCGGCGGGTGGGAAGCATCGGCGATGCGACGGCCTTCAGCTTCTACGCGACGAAGCCGGTGACGAGCGGCGAGGGCGGCGCTCTCACGACGGACGACGAGGAGCTGGCCGAGCGCGTGCGTGCCCTCGCACTTCATGGCATGACGCGCGACGCCTGGCGGCGCTACGATGCCGGCGGCGCCTGGCGCTACGATATCGCCGAGATCGGGTTCAAGGCGAACCTGCCCGACCCGGCGGCGGCGCTGGGACGGAGCCAGCTGCGCAAGGCCGGACAGCTGCAGGCGCGGCGGGCGGTGCTGGCCGCGCGTTACCGCGAGAACCTCGCGGATGAGGAGCGCCTGACGCTGCCGCAGGGGAGCGCGGACAACACGCACGCCTGGCACCTGTTTGTCGTGCGCCTCACGCCGGCCGCGGTGGTGGGGCGCGACGAGGCGATCCGGGCTCTGGCAGCGCATGGTGTACAGGCGTCCGTGCATTTCATCCCGGTTCACCACTTCACGGCCTTCCGCGACTTGGGCCTGTGGGAAGGGGACGCGTTCCCCGTCGCGGAGGCGGCGTTCGCGGGCGCGATCAGCCTGCCCCTCTTCCCCGCCATGACCGAGGGGGAGGTGGATGAAGTGTGCGAGGCGTTGCGGGCGGCACTTGCGGGCGGGACCGCGCGCTGATCCGTGCTGGCGCCCCCGGCAGGAGTCGAACCCGCAACCTCCTGGTCCGAAGCCAGGCGCTCTCTCCATTGAGCTACGGAGGCGCCCCCGCAGCTTACTACGAGACGGGCGCGGCGCCCGCTAAGCTTGCCCCATGGCGGGAGCTTCGCCGTTCATGCAGCGGGCGCTCATGGCAGCGCGGGCGGCGCGCGGGCGCACGAGCCCCAATCCGTGGGTCGGGGCTGTGCTCGTGCGCGGCGGCAGGATCGTGGCGGAAGGCGCGACCGCGCCCGACGGCGGCGCGCACGCGGAGGCGTGCGCGCTGGCGCACGGCGGGCGTGGCGGCACGCTCTACGTGACGCTCGAACCGTGCGCGCCGTTCCCGGGCAAGCGCACGCGGCCCTGTGCCGAGGCGATCGTGGCGGCGGGCGTCGAGCGTGTGGTCGTGGCGCTGCCCGATGCGGAGCCGCGCGTGCGCGGACGGGGGCTGGCGCTGCTGCGCGAGGTGGGGTTGACGGTGGAGGTGGGAGACGGCGCGGCAGAGGCGGCGGCGCTCCTGCGGCCCTACCTCAAGCACCGGGAGACGGGACGCCCCTACGTGATCGCGAAGTTCGCCGCCAGCCTGGATGGTCGTATCGCAGCGGCGGGCGGCGACTCGCGCTGGATCACCGGTGAGGCCGCGCGCGAGCGCGCCCACGAGCAGCGCGCCTGGGTCGACGCCGTCCTCGTAGGGAGCGGCACGGCGCTGGCGGATGACCCCGCGCTTACCGCCCGCCCGCAGGGGCGCACGACGGAGCGCCAGGCGCTGCGGATCGTGCTCGACGGGCGCGGGCGCCTCCCGCCATCGGCGCGGCTGCTCCACGAGCCGGGCCGCACGCTCATCGCGACCTCCCGCGAGGCGGACGCCGGGTGGAAGGCCGCCATCGCCGCCGCGGGCGCGCAGGTTATCGAGTGTGATCGCGACGGTGGCGGGCTGAACCTCGACCAGCTGCTCGCAACGCTGGCCGCGCGCGGCGTGCTCTCGATCTGGGCGGAGGGGGGAGGCGCGGCGCTGGGCTCGCTCTTCGCGGGCGGGCACGTGGACGAAGTATGGGCCTTCCTCGCACCGAGCATCATCGGTGGGGATGGCGTGGCCGCCGTAGGTGGGGCGGGGGTGGCGAGGGCAGCGGAGGCGATCGCCCTGCGCGCGCGCGCCGTCGAGACCCTCGGCAACGACCTCCTCGTGCGCGGCTATGCGGGCGGTTGGTCGCCGCGGTTACAGTAGGCGCGACCCCTCAGCGAGAGGCGGCGCGTACGGCCCCCGCGAAGGCGTAAGGGGCAGCCCGCCCCGGTCGCGGCCCGACGGTGTTGCTGGAGGACGCCGCTGGCTGTAGGGTTCGACGAACACTACGGGCTGGGGTGGCGGTGTAATGGAAGAATTTCCGCGCTGCCGTCGTTGCGACGATGGCGATCTGGTTCCTCTCTCGGACTTCGGCAGCCAGGGAGCGCCTATCCACTACAAGGCGTGGGCCTGCACGAACCCGGAATGCGGCTACAACATCAAGATCCGCAACGGCGACCTCGTTGTCGACGAGCCGATCAGTGAGGGAACCTACCGGCGCTAGCGTCTGGCGATGCGCCGCCGTAGGCTGAGCGCGCGATGCCGGAACACTCGACGAAGGTCTACGAGCCGCTCCACCTCCACGACCTCACGAGGGTGGAGGACGAGGTCCAGCAGAACGTCCTCGTGACGAGCGTAGACCAGGTGCTCAACTGGGCGCGCCGCTCGTCGCTCTGGCCCGCGATGTTTGGGCTCGCCTGCTGCGCGATGGAGATGATCGCGACGGCGATGCCGCGCTACGACATCGCCCGTTTCGGGGCCGAGATCTTCCGCGCCTCGCCGCGACAGGCCGACCTCCTCATCGTGCCCGGCACTGTCACCTGGAAGATGGCGCCCGCCATCCGCCGCGTATGGCTGCAGATGCCAGAGCCCAAGTGGGCGATCGCGATGGGCGGCTGCGCCACCATGGGGGGCCCCTTCGCCTACGCCTACAGCGTCACCCCCGGCGTGAACGTGCTCCTGCCCGTCGACGTCTACGTTCCCGGCTGCCCGCCGAGGCCGGAATCGCTGCTCACGGGCCTCATGCTCCTCCAGGACAAGATCAAGGAGGACACCATCGCCGGCGGCTGGCAGCGGCGCGATGTAGAGCCCCAGTTCCACCGCTACCTGCCCGAGGGCGACCCCATCCGCCGCGAGCTCGAATCACTCTGGCCCCCTTACCTCGACTACGACAAGCCCCCAACCGACCCCTTCAACGACTAGGCCGTCTACTCTCCACCCGCGCTATAGTGGGCGGGCAAGGCAGTGACCATGCGGCGAAGGGGTGGGTCAGCCTGTGAGCGACGGCAGTGACCATCCGCAGGAGGCATGTGGCGTCTTCGGCGTCTACGGGCCAGGGGAGGACGTCGCCCGGCTCACCTTCTACGGGCTCTACTCGCTGCAGCACCGTGGCCAGGAAAGCGCCGGCATAGCCACGAGCGACGGCGGGCCGGTGCGGCTGCGCACGGGCATGGGCCTCGTCTCACAGGTGTTCGACGAACAGGACCTGGCGCACCTGCAGGGCCATCTCGCCATCGGCCACACCCGCTACAGCACGGCGGGTGGCTCCTTCGCGCGCAACGCGCAGCCGATCGTGGTGCGCGACCGCCAGAGCGGCTCCGAGATCGCCGTCGCCCACAACGGCAACCTCGTGAACGCTGAAATGCTGCGCGAGGACGTGACGGCCATGGGCGTGGCGCTGCGGAGCACGGCCGATACGGAGCTGATCGCCCATCTCCTCACGCTCGCGCCGGCTGATAGCTGGGAGGCGCGCTTCCGCTACGTCATGCGGCGTGCGCACGGCGCCTACTCGCTCACGATCATGACGCCGGACACGCTCTTCGCCGCGCGCGACCCGCTGGGTGTACGCCCGCTCTGCCTGGGGCGGCTGGGGAACGCCTGGATCGTGGCCTCGGAAACGTGCGCGCTGGAGCATCTGGGGGCGAGCGCCGAGCGCGAAGTGGAGCCGGGCGAGGTGCTCCGGATCGACGCCACGGGGATGCGGAGCTTCTTCCCCCTGGGGCGCTCCGGGCGCACGGCAGGATGCACACTCGAGTACGTCTACTTCGCGCGCCCCGACAGCCGCCTCTCGGGGGAGCTCATCTACCTCGCGCGCGAGCGCCTGGGCGAGGAGCTGGCGCGCGAGCAGCCGCCGCCGGAGAGCGCCGACCTCGTGATCGGCGTGCCCGACTCGGGCATCCCTGCGGCGATCGGCTTCGCCCGCGAAGCCGGTCTGCCCTACCGCGACGGGCTTGTGAAGAACCGCTACGTGGGGCGCACCTTCATCCAGCCCGACCAGCGCATCCGCGACATGGGCGTTGCCCTCAAGCTGAACGCCATGCGCGAAGTGCTCGAGGGGCGGCGCGTGGTGGTGGTGGACGACTCAATCGTGCGTGGCACGACGAAGCCGCGCGTGCTGGAGCTGCTGCGGCGGGCGGGGGCCAGGGAGGTGCACGTGCGCATTGCCTCCCCGCCCATTATCGCGCCCTGCCATCTGGGCGTGGACATGGCCACGCGCTCCGAGCTGATCGCCGCGAACAAGTCGCTTGCGGAGATTCGCGAGCACATCGCTGCCGATTCGCTCGGCTACCTCAGCGTGGAGGGGCTCGTGCGCGCGACGCGCCGCCCCGCGGATGCGCTCTGCAACGGCTGCTTCACCGACCTCTACCCGCTGGACGTGCAGGACCAGCTGCCGCTGGTGGTGGCCACGAGCCCCGCGCGCGCCGTCGCCGAGACAGCCTGGACGCGCTGAGCGGTTCAGCGCGGTCGGCCGCCAGCGCCCTGGTGACCGCTGCCTACCCCCAGCTGTTCACCGGCGACATGGATCGGGCCGCGCGCTTCTACCGCCGGCAGTTGGGCTTCGAGGTCCGCTTCCTCTTCGGCGAGCCGCCGGTCTACGCCCAGCTGAGCCGCGACGCTGCGCGGCTGAACCTCCGGCTCGTCGCCGCGCCCGTCCTCGACCGCGACGCGGCTGAGCGGAGCGAGCTGCTGGCGGCCTATCTGGAAGTCGACGATGTCGAGGCGCTGTACCGGGAGTATGCGGGCAAGGACATCGACTTCTACCAGCAACTCGAGATGAAGCCCTGGGGCATCGCCGGCTTCATCGTCCGCGATCCAGATGGGAACCTGCTCAACTTCTCGATAGCTCCGGACGCGTAATCGAAGGGGCTGCGGGTTCTGCCCCTCTCCCGTGGGCGTCATGTTCCGCGTGTCCTCCTCCATCACGATCGTGCGCTGGTGGAGGCGGCCGGCGTGCATCTTGACGATGGCGCCGAAGCGGCTTGCAGCGGCGATCAGCGCGGACAGGCGCTAACGCGGCCAGCCGCCCAGCGCCAGCCAGACGGCGGCGGAAGTGGCCAGACCCGTGACTACGAGAAACGTTCCCGCCCAGAAGAGGGCTGCGCCCTGCCCCACGAGCCCGGGCATGCCGCGGCGGCGGGCGGTGATGGTGCTGAGGGTGACGCCGGGCAGGACGAGCGCAAGCCAGATTACCGTTCCCGCGAACAGCAGGGCCGCCCAGATGCGCAGGATGTCGCGCGCGGCGCTCTGCGCGCTGGCATTGAAGGCTCCCCCCCAGGCCGCGAGCGCCACGCCCCAGGCGCCGATCACGGCGGCGACAATGACCCACTGCCAGAGCGGGCCAGGCAGCACGCGGCGCGCTCCGTGGGGGGGCGTGCCTCTCATCATGAGGCGATCGTACCGTCGCGCGGGCGAATGCGGATTCCCGCACGCATCCGCCTGTGACAGGCTAGACGGAGTCTTTCAGGTTCCTGGCGGCCTTGAAGGCAGGCGAGCGCGAGGCCGGAATCTGGATCGACGCACCCGTGGCGGGGTTGCGGCCCGGGCGGGCGCTGCGCTCACGCGTCTCGAACTTGCCGAAGCCGCCGATCGAGACTTCGCCGCCGCCATGCAGTTCGCTGGCGATCAACCCCTGGCCGGGCACGGTGCTGAAGATCGCATCGATGACTTCAGCGGCCTTGGCCTGCGTGAGATCGGTCCTCCTGGCCAGTGCGGCCACCATCTCGGTCTTGTTCATCGTGCTGTGCTCCTCCGAGCGGCGAAACCGCTCATATACTATAGCGTGTGATCGCTAGCGTATGACCGCTTGCAGTCATGGGCGAGGGGACGGCGGATGCGGCGGCGCGCGGGCGTCGGGGTATGATCAGCGCCCCGCCGGGGACGGGCCGAGCCGCGGCGGCTGGGGGGTCAGGTCGTGCGACCGACGAGTGATGAGTTGATCGTGGGGATGCGCAACGTGCTCGAAGACGTGCTCATCCCCGAACTGGAGTCCGACTGGGCCCGCGCGATGGGCACGCAGATGGCGCTCATGCTGCAGCACCTCGAGGGGCGGGCGGAGCGCGAGCCCGTCTTTCTCGCCGAAGAGAACGCGCGCCTCGAGACGGCGCTGGCGGACGCGAACGCCGCCCTCGGCGAAGACGCCGTGGCTGTGCCGGAGCCGCCCGTGGGGGAAGGCCTCCAGGCGCTGCGCGACCGCAACGCCGCCCTGCGCGAGGCCGTGAGTGCGGCCATCGATGCGGCCTGGGCGCAGGGCGGGTACGGCTTCGACGACCTGCCCGCCGACCGCCTCGGGATCACGGAGGCGCTCATGGAGACCCTCGCGTCGCAGGCGGCGTTCTGGCAACCGATCGGGTTCAGCTACCCGGGCCGGCGGCGGTAGGCCATGCCGTACCAGCCCGAAGCCCGCAAGGAACACGCCGCTGCCTTCCTCACGCACGCGCTGGGCAAGCCCGTGCGGGTCGAGGCGCTCAGCAGGCTCGCATCCGGTCAGTCGCGGGAGACGCTCGTCGTGAGGACGGACCAGCCCGATCAGCCCGAGCTCGTGTTCCGCATCGAGCAGGGAGGCGTGCTGGGCACGTCCAGCGAGCCCGAGTTCCGGCTGCTCCAGGCCCTCCACGGCGGGCCCGTGCCCGTGCCCAGGCCGCGCTGGCTCGAAGACGACCCGCAATGGTTTGGCTACCCCTTTATGGTCACCGAGCGCGTCGAGGGGGACGGCGGTTTCGGCTACCTCGCCAGCCCCGGGGAGGCGCAGGCGATCCTGCGCACCTACATCGCCTCGATCGGGGAGATGCACCGCCATTCGCCGGAGGAACTGGGCCTCCACGCCCTCGGCATCCCCGCCGATACACGTGAGAGCACGCTGCAGCAGCTCGACCTCTGGGTGGACCGCTACGAGCGCTACCGCTACGTGCGCGAGCCCCTCCTGGACGAGGCGATCGCGTGGCTGCGGCGCAACGTGCCTGAGCCGAAGCGCCCGGTGCGCCTCAACCACGGCGACCTCAGCGCAGGCAACTTCATCCTCCACGAGGGCAGGATCGTGGCCCACGTCGACTGGGAGTGGTCGAACCTGGGTGACCCCATGGAGGATGTCGCCTTCTTCGCTTACATCAAGGGGCGCATGTTCGGCCCGCCCGAGCCCATCCTCGACCTGCTGCGCGAGGTGGAGGAGTTCGAGATTGGCGGCGAGGAGCTGCGCTACTGGGAGGTCTTCAACTACATGAAGGCGGCCTGCGCCAATATCGCCACGCTGAAGGTGTTCAACGAAGGGCGCAACCACGGCCTGAACATGGTGGCGATCGGCACAGGCGGCTTCCTCGGCTTCACGCGCCGGACGGCGGAGGCGCTCCGCAACAGGCCCGCGTAGCGCCGGGCATAAACGCCACCGGTGGCGTTTATGCCCGTGAGGCGTAGGCTACGCCTCATCGTATTGGTACCTGAGGAGGCTTTGTGACACGAATACGTTTTGGGCTGTTCGCGGCCGTGGCGGTGGCGCTGCTGGCGACCGTCGCAGTGGCTTGTGGCGGCGACGACAATGGCGGCGAGAGCCGCGGCGACACGATCCAGACGATCAAGGACCGTGGCGAGTTGAAGTGCGGCGTGAAGCAGACCCAGCCCCTGTTTGGCTTCAGGGAAGCCGATGGCAGCGTGGTCGGGTTCGACGTCGAATTCTGCAAGGCGATCGCGGCGGCGGTGCTCGGCGACGCGAGCGAGGTCGAATTCGTCGACGCTTCCGACGCCTCGACCCGCTTCGAGCTGCTCGCCGACGGCGAGATCGACGTGCTTATCCGCACCACCACGCTCACCGCCTCGCGTGACCGCGAGCTGAACGTGGACTTTGCGCAGACCACCTTCTACACCGGCCAGGGCTTTGCCGTGCACGCGGGCGGGGGGATCGCCTCCACCGCCGACATGGGCGAAAAGACGATCTGCGTCCAGTCCGGCACGACCACTGAACAGAACCTGGCGGACCATTTCACCGACCTCGGGCTCAGCTACACCCCGCTCGGCGGGAGCGACCAGGAGACGCAGGACGCGTTCCTGCAGGGCCGCTGCGATGTGTGGACAGCCGACCAGAGCAACCTCGCCTCGCGCATCGGCGTGCTGGACAACGCCAGCGAGTTCGTGATTCTTGGCGAGCTGATCTCCAAGGAGCCGCTGGCCCCCGGCGTGCGGGACTACGACAGCGAGTGGAAGGACGTCGTCAACTGGGTTGTCCACGGCCTGATCGCGGCTGAAGAGATGGGCATCACCCGCGGCAACGTCGCCTCGCTGGCAGCCGACCCGCCCAATACTGCGGTCGCACGGCTGCTCGGCGTGCCCTTCGAGGGCGGTGCGGTCAGCACCCTCGGTTTCGACTCCGTAAATGCGCAGTTCATCCAGCGCGCCATTGCGGCGGTCGGCAACTACGGTGAGATCTACGAGAACACCGTGGGCGACGCGGTCCCGCGGGCCTGTTCGCTCAACGCCCTCGCAAACGAGGACAAGAGCAACTGCCCGCCCGGCACCGGCGGCATCCAGTACGCGCTGCCCTACCGCTAGGACAGCTGCGGCCTGAACGCTTCGCAAGGGGGCCGTCCCGACAGGGGCGGCCCCCTTCGCGTATCTTCAGCCAGCCACACTGAAGCTTGGGGCCGCCGCCGCGCGATAACCACTGAAACATGTCAGCTGATGTCCGACCCGCCAGCAGAGATGTGCCGCTCCTCTACCGGCGTGGCTTCCGCCGCCTGCTCACGCAGGGCGGCTACATTGCAGCCACGGCCGTGGCATTCGCGTATGTATTCTCGGCGCTTGATCTGCGCGAGTTCGGCTTCGGCTTCCTCGACGAACCGGCTGGTTTTGCCGTCGGCAGCCAGTGGCTGACCGACGTCGACGGCGTCACCAACTCGCGCATCACGATCTACCTGGTCGGCGTCTGGGCGACGCTCCGGGCGGTCCTTGTCGGGATCCTGCTGTCGATGATCGTGGGCGTGGCCGTCGGCGTGGCGCGGCTGTCGTCGAACTGGCTCGTCGCGCGCATGGCGATGCTCTTCGTCGAAATCTTCCGTAACACACCGCTGCTGGTGCAGATTGTCATCTGGTACGCCATCCTCCTGGTCGGCGCCCCCCAGATCGGCAGCGTCATCAACGGCGGTGATGCCTTCTTCCTCTCCAATCGCGGGATCGCCATCCCCTGGCCCGTCCCCGATAGCGGGTTCTGGGGGACGCCCGACTGGCTGGTCGGCGTCTGGGTGGCGGCGCTGCTGTTGGCGGGCTACGCCACCATGCAGGTACGCGCGCGGCTGCAGGAGCGCGAGCGCGAGACGGGCCAGCCGCAGAATGCCAATCGCTGGGCCTTCGCGCTGTTCGCCGTCGCCGCCGCCGTCTCGTTCCTGGCGCTCGGCGCGCCGGTCGCCATCGACCGCCCTGTCGTTACGGGCACGAACTACGCCGAAGGGATGGTCATCCGGCCCGAGTTTGCCGCGCTCGTGCTCGGCCTCACCATCTACACCGGCGCCTTCATTGCGGAGATCGTGCGCGGCAGCATCCAGGCGTTGCCGCGCGGCCAGACGGAAGCGGCCAGCGCGATCGGCCTCACCGGCTACCAGCGTCTCACGCTGATTATCCTGCCCCAGGCCCTGCGACAGATCATCCCCTCCGTCACCAACCAGTTCCTCAACGTGAACAAGAACTCGTCACTGGCCTACGCGGTGCTCTATGACGACCTCTTCCGCATCGCCACTATTATTCAGAACAAGGCCGGCCACGCGCTGGAGATGTTCTTCGTCATCATCATTACCTACATGCTGATCTCTTTCGTGATTTCGGCGGTGATGAACTTCTTCAACGCGCGCGTGACCACGCACCAGGTGTAGGGAGGAGCGCCGATGGTCGATATGCCCGCCCCGCAGCCTCGGCGCATCGTGCTGCCCCCGCACCGCCAGCGCGCGCGCCGGCCGTGGCCCGTCCGCGCCCGCGAGTGGGTGCGGCGCAACCTCTTCCCCTCCCCTGCGGGCACGCTGCTGACTGTTTTTAGCGCAGCCCTCATTGGCCTGCTGCTCGTCGGGGTCGCCTGGTTCGTCTTCGTTGATGCGAACTGGAGGGTGGTGACGTTCAACCGCTGGCTGCTGTTCGCCGGAGGTTTCCCGGCCGACCAGGAGTGGCGGCTGTGGTTCGCCATCGGCGTCGTGTTCACGCTGATCGGGCTCGCCTACGGCACCTGGGCCAACCTGGGCCGGAAGGACCACCTGTTCATCGCTCTCGCGGGTGCGTTCACGGTCTTCCTCATGGCCCACGGCGGGGCAGCGATCTGGTCGTCGCTCTGGTTCCTGGCCGCGGTCCTCATGCTCTACGCGGGCTATGCGCTCACCGTGCGGCTGCCGCGCGAATCCGGCCCCGGGCGCACCCTCCAGATCCGCGTCGTCGGGGGGCTGCTGGCGCTCTCGCTCCCGATCGTCCTCGTCGTGCTGATGGCCTTCGGCGGCGCCAGCGCGCGCCAGCTCGATGGCTTCGTCCTCAACCTCGTGCTCGCGCCTGTCGGCATCGCCGGCGGCCTCGTCGTGGCGATCCCGCTCGCGCTCGGCCGCGCTTCCTCGATGCGGGCGATCTCCTGGACCTGTACGGCCTACATCGAAGTGGTGCGTGGAGCGCCGCTGCTGGGCTGGCTGTTCGTCGCCCTTTTCATCCTCGACGACATCATCGGTGGCGACCTCATCGTGCGTACGATGGTCGTCCTCGCCGTGTTTACGGGCGCCTATATGGCGGAGTACATCCGCGGTGGTCTTCAGGCGCTTTCCGGTGGCCAGTCCGAAGCCGCCCACGCGATTGGGCTCACGCGCTTCCAGTCCATGCAGCTGATCGTCCTGCCGCAGGCGCTGCGCATCTCCATCCCCCCTATGGTGGGGCAGGCGATCGCACTTTGGAAGGACACCACGCTGGTGACCGTGATCCTCACCCTGCGCGAGTTCAAGGGCAACGCCGACTCCGCGATCGCGCAGGCGGAGTTCATCGACGCCCGCATCGAGGTCTACGTCTTCGTCGCCGTCGTCTTCTGGATCGTGGCCTTCATCATGTCGCGCGTCTCGCAGCGGATGGAGCGTTCGCTGGGCGTCGGCGAGCGGTAGGATTCGCACAAGGAGCGCCACGATGAGCAGCACGACCACACCTCCGCCCGCCCCCGCTCCCGCGCATCAGCGCGACTTGGCCGTGGGGCAGGAGATCATCATCGCCGAAGGCGTGGACAAGTGGTTCGGCGACTTTCAGGCGCTCGACAACATCTCACTGTCGGTCCGCGAGCACGAGATCGTGGTAGTGCTGGGGCCTTCGGGGTCAGGCAAGTCCACCTTCATCCGCTGCCTCAACCGCCTGGAGGAGCACGACGCCGGGCGGATCGTGATCGACGGCATCGAGATGAATGACGACGTGCGCAACCTGAACGCCATCCGCTCCGAGGTGGGGATGGTCTTCCAGCAGTTCAACCTCTTTCCCCATCTGTCCGTCATGAACAACATCACGCTGGGGCCGCGCAAGGTCCGCCGCATGCCCAGGCGGGAGGCCGACGAGCTCGCGACGCAGCTCCTCGAGCGGGTCGGCATTCCCGAACAGGCGGACAAGTACCCGGCGCAGCTCTCGGGTGGCCAGCAACAGCGCGTGGCGATCGCGCGGGCGCTGGCCATGCAGCCCAGGATCATGCTCTTCGACGAACCCACCTCGGCGCTCGACCCGGAGATGATCAAGGAGGTGCTGGACGTGATGCGCGAACTGGCGCGCTCCGGCATGACGATGATCGTGGTCACGCACGAGATGGGCTTTGCGCGCGAGGTGGCAGATCGTCTGGTGTTCTTCGATGAGGGCGCACTGGTCGAGCAGGGAACCCCTGAGCACTTCTTCCAGAACCCCCGCGAAGAGCGCACCAGGCTCTTCCTCTCCCAGATTCTCTAGGGCGGGCGGCGCTCGCGCGCCGGGAACACGCGCGCAGGCGATCCCAAAAAAACTGTAGGGTTACGCCACCACACCCCCTCAGGGGGCGACCGGAGCGAACGCGCAATGGCTCTTGCCGATTTCAACCTCATGGACCCCGAGACGCTGGAGTGCCCCTACCCCTTCTACAAGGCGCTGCACGAAGAAGCGCCCGTGCACCTCGTCCCCGAGATGGGGCTGGCCGTGGTGAGTACCTTCGACCTCATCCGCGAAGTGGTACACGACTCCGCGACCTACTCGTCGGCGATGCCCACTGGCCCCGTGGACCTGCCCGGCATGGAGCAGGAGCCGCTCGATGATGAGATCAGGGAACTGCGTGAGCAGACGGCGCGGTCGAACGCGCCGACGCTGCTCGCCGCCGATCCGCCCTACCACGCGCGTTACCGCTCGCTCGTCAACAAGGCGCTTTCGGCGCGGCGGGTGGCGGGCATGGAGGACTACGTTCGCGAGATCGTGACGGATCTCATCGACAGCTTCGTCGACGACGGCAAGGTGGACTTCACGAGCCAGTTTGCGGACGAGCTGCCGATGGCGGTGATCGCGGACCAGATCGGCATCCCCCGCTCGGAGCTGCGCGAGTTCAAGCAGCGCGCGGACCTCGCTATCGGCGGCATCGAGCGCACGATCCCGCCTGAGCAGGAGCGGGCGGTGCTGCGTGCGGGCCTGGAGATGCAGGAGTACTTCCTGATGCGCGCCGAGGAGCGCCGCCAGAACCCGAAGGACGACATCCTCACGACGCTGGCGACGGCCGAGCTGGAGACGGACGAGGCCCCGCGCCCCCTGAACGAAGCCGAGATCCTCAGCATCATCCAGCAGCTCCAGGTGGCTGGTAAGGAGACGACCGCACACCTCATCGGCAGCACGATGCTGCTCTTCATCGAGAACCCTGAGCAGCTTGCGGCGGTACAGCGCGACCCCTCCCTGATCGCAAACATGACGGAGGAGGCGTTGCGGGCGGAGTCCCCCGTGCGCGCACTCTTCCGCACGACGACGCGCGAGACCGTGCTGGGCGGCGTCGCCCTGCCCGCGAAGACGACGCTCATGCTCATCTACGGCGCCGCCAACCGCGACGAAGGCGAGTTCGCGGACGCCGCCCGCTTCGACGTATCGCGCGACAACGCGCGCAACCACCTGGCCTTCAGCGCCGGGCCCCACTACTGCATCGGCGCGGCCCTCGCGCGGCTGGAGATACGGGTGGCGTTCGAAGAGGTGCTGAAGCGCATGACGAACTTCCGCCTCGATCCGGACTACCCCGCTCCAAGCCACGAGCCGAGCTATATCCTGCGCGGCCTCCAGGAGCTCCGCATCCTCTTCGACAAGGCATAGCGTCCCCCTCCAGGACCGCTCAGACGCCTCCCGTCGCGCGTACGCCGCCACGGCTGGCACTCGCTTGACATGAGTGCCAATTTCACGGATGATCAACCTGAAACCTCACAGGGTGATTGTGAGAGAAGGAGAGAAACAATGGCAGGAATCATTCGCTACGATCCCGTCGACTCGACCAGGGACTGGGTGGACCGTGTCTTCAGCCGCGCCTTCGGCTCGATGGAGAGCGGCGCCTTCGACGAGGGCGCGCTCAGCGTGGATATCTCCGAGACCGACTCCGAGCTGATCGTGCGCGCCTCGCTCCCGGGCTTCTCCGAGGCCGAGATCGACGTCCAGCTCCATCAGGGCGTGCTCTCCATCAAGGCGGAGCACCGCGCCTGCGAAGCACGGGAGAGCGAGCGCTATCACCGCCGCGAGCGGCGCTGGGCGACGCTCAGCCGGCGGCTCGCCCTCCCCGGCGTACTCCACGAGGCGGAGGTGAACGGCGAGCTCGCCAACGGCGTGCTCACGCTCCGCATCCCCGTGCCGGCGGCCGCCAGGCCCAGGCAGATCAAGATCGCTGCGGCCTGATCGCCACGGCGTCTCCGGAACGCTCGTTCAGGGCCACGTCGCCGTTGGCGGCCTGGTGGTGGACGACCCAGCCGAGGTTGGTGCTGCCGCGCTCCTCGGGCCGCGAGCCCCCGCCCCCGAGTAGCGCCGCGATCGCTGCCCCGCCCTCGATCGGGGGAAGGGCACGTTGTGATAGACCGCCTCGTCCGCGAAGGAGGCGGCCATGCGTTCACCGTCCAGGTGGGGCGCGTCCCACTCCCGCACGAAACGCGTGACCAGCTCGTCGTTGGCGCGCTCTCGCTCGTCCATCCGCTGCCTCCCTCGGCTCGCGCGTTGCGGGCGCGGCTGGCGCCGAGCGCATGGTGGCCGAGACGGTTTGAGCGCTTCGGGCGCATTTCGTCAACGCCTGACCCGCGGGCGGCCTCCCCCCGATGGTGGCGATGCGCGCTAGACTGCGTGCGTGCCGATCAACTTTGACTTGCCCCCCCTCCTGCACCACGACGATGAGGCGACCTACACCGCGCGCCAGCTCGAGCCGACGATCGCGCGGCTGCGCGCCGCCGTCGAGGGCGACCTCGGCGAGGGCACGGCCTCGCCCCAGGCGCTGGCGGCCGCCTGGACGCGCATCGCCGAGCTGCGGCTCCCACGCAAGGCCGTGCCCGCTGCCGTGCTCGGCGAGATCGAGGAGCTGGTGGTCGCCTGGGACAGCCACGGCATGGGCGGCATCGTGCGCCACGCCTGGACGCTCACGCCGGACGAGATCGAGCGCGAGGCGGGCCGCATCCGCCGCATGCTGGCGGATGCGGAGGCTGCCGCCGCGGGAGCGCCCCCGGGCCCCGTCTTCCTCACCGAATAGCAGCCGGAGCACGAGGCTATGGCCGCTGCCGCTGAGGTGATTGCAGCGACTGAGGCGTGGTTCCGCAGCCGCGGCATTCCCCACTTCACCGAAGACTACAGCGTGCGCCGCGATGTGCTGACGCGGGGGTTGCCCTTCCTCACGTTTGTGCTGTTCCTGGAGGTGTTCCTGGCCATCAATCCGGCCTGGCCGTTGTGGGCGAACGTGCTGGTGGTGATCGGTGGGGTGGCGCTGCTGGCAGTGGCCTGGGCGGGCTCGAACGTTCTGCAGCGGCGCGGCCTGCCGGATCTGCCGGCGAGAGTGGGGGGTGTGCAGCTGCTGGTGTTCCTGCTGGCGCCACCGGCGCTCATTGTCGCCTCTCGAGGCGACTGGGTACTGGGTGGCTGGACGGTGGCGGCGAACGTGGGGGTGCTGGTTCTCGCCTACGTGACGGTGAGCTATGCGCTGCTGCCGATGCTGCACTGGGCGGGGCGGCGGCTCATCCGCGATGCACTCGATGTGGTGGGGCTGCTTGCACGGGCGCTGCCGATGCTGTTGATCTTCGTGACGTTTTTGTTCATCAACGCCGAGGTGTGGCTCTTGGCGGGCTCGCTGGAGGCCGCGCTTCTGGCAGCAGTGATCGGGCTCTTTGTGCTGGTGACCTCGATGTTCCTTATCTTCCGGTTGCCGGCCGAGATCGGCGCCCTGGAGACCTTCACCGATGCTGCGCAGGTGCAGGCTCTGATCGAGGGCACGCCCGTGGCGGGGATGGCGGGCGCTGGGCAAGCTATCCGGCTGGATGCACCCCTGCGCCGGCGGCAGTGGGCCAACGCGGGGCTGGTCGTGCTCTTCACGCTCTCGCTGCAGGTGCTGGTCGTGAGCACGCTGGTGGGCGGATTCTTCCTGGTGTTCGGCATCATCGCCATGGATGAGCAGGTGGTGGCCAGCTGGATCAGCCGCGAGCCGCGCACGCTGGACGGCTCGCGGCTGACGGTGGAGCTGCTGCAGGTGTCGCTCTTCCTGGGGGCGTTCTCAGGCTTCTATTTCACCATCAGCACGATGACGAACCGCGAGTATCGCACCGAGTTCTTCGAGGAGGTGGTAGGCGAAGTGCGGCAAGCGTTCGCCGTGCGCGCTGTCTACCTGGGGATGCTGGCCGGGGAGCGCTGAGGGCACGCGAGCCCTGCGCGCGGGGGAATGGGAGCGCGGCAGTCGCGTCAGGCGCCGGTGATCGCGCCGAGCTCCTTCCAGGGGCGGGCTCGGCGCGCGTTCCAGTGCGCCACCCAGCTCTCGGCCACGCCCTGGGGGCCGTGATGGTAGTCGACCTCGAGGGTCACCTCGCCCGCGTCGTTGAATTCGAGGCGGGACATGCCCTCGAAGGTGATCCACTTGCCGTAGTTCTCGTTCGTCTCGTCCATGATCTGGCCGTAGGCCATCCAGAGAACGGCGACCCCGCGGTGGCCCTCAGCCACATAGAGCTCCTCGACGGGAACGCGCAGCGTGATGCCGACCTTCTGGCTGGCCCAGAACTTGCGGATCTCCTCGCGACCGCGGAGGGGCTCGGCGTGGCCGACGATGTCGCGCATGACGGCGTCTTCAGCGAACCACTGGTCGGGGCCGTAGGGGTCGCCGCTGCTCCAGCCGCCCTCCTCGAAGAGCTTGCGGGCGGTTTCGCGATCGCTCGGTCCGGCTGGCATGACGCTTCTCCTCAACCGCCGCGTGGGCGGGAGCGAATCATAGCGCACGGAGACAGGCAAACGGCATGGCGCTCTGCGCGGGGCGGCGGCCGCGTCAGTCGGCGGCCTCGATGGTGAGCGTGCCCCCGATGTGCATGAGCCCGTCTTCGACAACCAGGTTCACGATCATGGCCCCCATGGCGCCGAGGGCGTCCACGGCAGCGGCTCCATCGATGGGCATAGCCTCGCTGAAGGCGGATGTGAGGCTGCCGAGATCGAGGTAGATGATTGTGCCGGGGGGCGCCTCGATCGCATCGAGCGCGGCGGCGTAGCGCTCGGAGCTCGCCAGCACAGGTGTGCCGCCTTCGCCCAGCGCCTCGATCGCGTCTGGCGTGCCGAGCGCGGCGTAGCCGTTGGCGACCGTAACGGCTACACCTGCTTCTTCCCCGCCGAGCAGCACAACGAACGCCTCCAGTGCCGGGCGGGCGACCGCTGCGTCGGCGACTTCGACGAGGAGGACCGCTCCGCCGAGGTCACCGTCTTCGGAGAACCACACGGCGACGGCGACCTCGCCATCGAGGATGGCGATGAGATCCTCGATGCTCGTGAGCCCGAGCGCCTCGCCCGTGGCGGCGAGCGCCACGTCGAGGACGCCCGCGCCCGTCTCGTCGCTCTCGGCGATCGTGTCTGCCAGCGCTGCCCAGACGCCCGCGATAGCAGAGGTGGAGAAGAAGACGGCCGTCCTGGCGGGTACGATCGCGGCGAAGCGAGAGGTGTGCGGCTGCAGCGCGGGTGTGAGCAGGCCGGTGTCGCCCATGGCCACGCCGGTCAGCGTGAAAGCATCGTCGCTCGCCCGCACGACTGCCGCCAGCGCTCCCGAGTCGATCCCCATCAGGCCAGTGCTGGCGAACAGATCGAGGCCGGGTGCCTCGCCCGCGAGACGAGCGGGATCGAGGTAGACGAAGGCGAGGAACTCCCCGCCCAGCTCGCCACGGAGGCGCCGGAAGGTGGGCGCAGCTGCGAGCGAGCGGGCGCGCTTGTGCCTCGTCTCGAGAACGGCGTGCAAGGCCGCCTCGTCGGAGGCGAACACCAGGTGATCATCGAGCCGCACGAACGCGCCCTCATTCTCAGAGAAGTGGTAGGTGATGCCGAGATGGTGGCGCTCGACGGCATCTTCGGGCAGGGCGCGCAGGGTGAGGCGCTCGGCCTGCGCGGGATCGCGAACGTGCATGATGGTGCCGCCGTGGAAGACACCAGTCTCGAGGTCGAGGCCGGTGAGGAAGAAGGCGAAGCCCGATCCGGGGAGGGGCGCGACCGCGGCCTCCCCGGGAGCGTCCTGCAGCACGAAGCCCTCGCGCAGCTGGTCTGCGAGGTCCGCAGCGCCCAACCGCTCGAGCAGGGCAGAGGCCGAGCGCCATGGCGCTGACCCGGGGTCCGTGTTTATCGCAATGTAAAGGGCAGCGTTTTCAGGAACGAAGGCGGCAGACGTGGGCTCAGTGCCACGCTCACCGCTCGGGGTGAGGAGCACAGCGATGACGGCGGGGATGGCGAGGAGTGCGAGGGCAAAGGCGAGGCGCAGGACAAGCGAACGCCAAGGCAGGGTCATCATGCGGGCACTCCCTCGCTGAGCAGCGGCCTGGCGCTGCGTACCACCATCGCAGATTCGGGGGGCAGCAGGAAGGTAGTTGGGGCCACGGGCGGGCAGCGCTGGATCATGCACCCGCCGGCGATCGCACGCCAGGGAGGGACCGAGGCGTGCGCCGCTGGTAGAGTCGTGGGTGGCGAATGGAGGTGGAGCCGTGGTGACGGAAACGCGAGCGGCGCTGGACGAAGCCGGGATCGAGGAGCTGCGCGCGCGCACCAGGGCGTTCCTGGACGAGCACATCTACCCCGGCGAGGGGGCGCTCGCAGCCCGCGATGAGGCAGGCGAGGCGCTCATGCGCGACCTCCAGGGGCGCACGAAGGCGATGGGCATGTGGGCGCCGCATCTGCCCGCCGAGGCGGGCGGCATGGGCATCGGCTTCATGCCCTACGTCTTCATGAACGAGATCCTCGGGCGCAGCCCCCAGGCGCCGCGCGCCTTCGGGGCTCAGGCGCCCGACTCGGGCAACGCCGAGATCCTCTGGCAGTTCGGCACGCCCGCGCAGCAGGAGCGCTGGCTGAAGCCCCTCGTCGCCGGCGAAATCACCTCGTGCTTCTCGATGACGGAGCCGGAGGTCTCGGGATCGGACCCCACGAACCTGCAGACGACGGCGGTGCGCGACGGCGACGAGTGGGTGCTCAACGGGCACAAGTGGTTCACCACTGGCGCGATCGGCGCCGCCTTCGCGATCGTCATGTGCGTGACCGAGCCCGACCAGCCACCACACAGCCGCATGAGCCAGATCATCGTCCCCGCCGGCACGCCCGGCTTCGACATCGTCCGGCCTGTGAGCGTGATGGGCGATACCGGGGGCCATCACTGCGAAATCCGCTACCGCGACGTGCGCGTGCCCCTGACGAACGTATTGGGCGAGCCCGGCAGCGGCTTCCGTATCGCGCAGAAGCGCCTCGGCCCGGGGCGTATCCATCACTGCATGCGCTGGCTGGGCCAGAGCCAGCGTGCCTTCGAGCTGATGTGTGAGTACTCCCTCACACGCGAGGCGTTCGGCGGCCCGCTCGCCGAGAAACAGACGATCCAGAACTGGATCGCGGACTCCTGCGTCGAAATCCAGGCGGCCCGCCTGCTCACGTTGCGTGCGGCGGAGAAGATCGACGCGGGCGATGAAGCGCGCGTCGAAATCTCCGCGATCAAGTTCTTCGGCGCGAAGGTGCTCCACGACGTGATCGATCGCGCCATCCAGACGCACGGCGCGCGCGGCGTCAGCGGCGATACGCCCCTCGAATCGATGTACCGCGAAGCCCGCGGCGCGCGCATCTACGATGGCCCTGACGAGACGCACCGGATGGTGGTCTCGCGCCGCATCCTGCGCAGCTTCCGCGAGGGCGCGGGCTGGGACTTCGCCGCGCTGTAGGCGTGCGCGCGATGGCGGCGGACACGGCTCCGGACGGGCAGATCGACGTTCCCGCGCTCGAGCGCTTTCTCGCCGCGTGCGTGCCCGGCCCGCCCGCGCCGCTCGTCTGCGAGCAGCACGTGGTGGGCTCCTCGAACCTGACCTACTACGTGACGCGTGGAGAGCGGACGTGGGTGCTGCGCCGCCCCCCGCCTGGCCCCCTGCTCCCCACGGCCCACGACGTGCTCCGCGAGCACCGCTTCCTGGTGGCGCTGCAGGGGCGCGCGCGCGTGCCCGCCCCCGTGATCGGCTGCGAGGATGCATCCGTCATCGGGGCGCCCTTCTACCTGATGGAGCGCTGCTTCGGGGCGATGCTGCGGGACGGGATTCCGGCGGCCTACGACACGCCCGCAGGGCGTCGGCGCATCGCCGGGGAGCTGGTGGCGGCGCTGGTTGAGCTGCACGCCGTGGACTGGCGTGCGGCGGGCCTGCGCGGGCGCGGTGGTGGCTACCTGGAGCGGCAGATGCGGCGCTGGGTCGGGCAGTGGGAACTGACGCGCCCGCAAACGCGCGACCTGCCCGGGATCGAGGAGATCGTGGCGTGGTTGCGCGCGCGCATGCCGGAGGACTCGGCGTCCACGGTGGTGCACGGCGATTACCGGCTCGACAACGTGATGTTCGGCGCGGACGAGCCGCGCGTTGTGGCGATCTTTGATTGGGAGATGGCGACGGTCGGCGACCCCCTGGCGGACGTGGGCTGGCTGCTCTCCTATTGGGGCGACCCGGGCGACCCCCCGCCTCCGCCCGGCTGGGAACCGCCCGTACACTTGAGCGCGCGCGAGGGGTTCCCCGCACACGAGGAGCTGACCGCCATGTACGAGGAGGCCAGCGGCCGCTCGATGCGCCACGCCGCCTTCTACCATGTGTTCGCCGTCTTCAAGCTCGCGATCATCCTCGAAGGGCTCTACATGCAGCATCTCCAGGAGACCGGGGCGAATCCGGACAGCGCGCGCTTCGAGTGGTTCGTGCCCGTGCTGGTGGCGCGCGCGCAGCGTCTGATGGCTGCGGCGGCCGCCCGCTGAGCGGCCCCGCGGACTACTCGGGGAGGATGGAGAGGACGCGCGCGCGCACGTCGTCCTCCTCCCAGGGGCCGAGCCCGGCGTAGATCACCTCGCCGCTTGCGTTCACAACGACAAAGCCGGGCTGGTAATGGATGCCGTGCGAACGGGCGAACGGGCCGCCCTCCTCACTGTCCCGGTCGACAGTCACAAGCTCGATCCGGTCTCCGTACTCGTCCTGCAGGTCCGCCCACACGGGGCGGATGCGCTCGCACTGCGGTCACCACTCGGTGTGGATGAAGTAGACCCTGGGGGACGCCTGAACGGCGGCAGTCGCCGTGGCTGTAGCTGTAGCAGTGGCAGTCGCGGCGGCCTGTGTCGGAGCAGGGCTGGCAGGGGGTGAGGCGTTGCCGCCTCCACACGCGAGCGCTGCAGCGGCGATCGTGACGGCGGTGGCGAGGGTGAGCCGGCGCATGCGGCTATCGTCGCTCAGAGCGCGGACGCGTGCGAGGGGGTCAGGGAGAGGCGAGAGCAAGAACACGACCCGCGCGGAAGCGTCGCGCGACAGCCGCCGCGACCGCACAATGAAGGCGTGCGTGGCGCGCGGCTCGTGGTCATTATGGTCGGGGCAGCGGCGAGCTTTGTCGTCGTATTCCAGTTGCTGAGCATGCTGGAGTAGGCGCGGCCTTCGCTCATTGACGGCAGATGGAGTGGCCGTGACACTCCCAATGGGAGGCTGCATGCCCCATCCGCGCGCGCACGCCCACCCTCGTGCCCTGGCCCTGCTGCTCGCGGCGCTGGTCCTGATCCCGCTGTCCGCGGACAGCGCTGATGCAGCGCTCGACTCCGGGCCCGCCCGTGGCATGGACCTGCGCTTCCATGTGAACACCTCGCTCCTGCCCCAGAGCAAAGAGAACACGAACGTGATCGCCCAGAACGACGGTGACGATCTGGCCGTGATCGTGATGGACTTCTACACCCCCGGCGGGGTGCTCATACCGGCGGCGAGCCGGCGCTTCTGGAACGTGCCCCCTGCGGGCACCCGCACGTTCGTACAGGCTGTGAACGGGGGGCTCGTCCCCGGCTTCCGCGGCGTGGGGGTGCTCTCCAGCAACCAGCCCATGAATGCCCTGCTCGTGCGCGACATCGTGGGCCCGGGCGGCGTCAAGTCCTACTCCATCCACAACGCGCATGCGAACGGCGGCGTGCTGGTCGCGCTGCCCTACGTGGCGAATGCGCTGGTCGAGGCCGAATCGGGCGACGTGATCAACACGCGCTTCGCGATCGCGAACGCGAGCCAGGCGGTAGCGTGCGTCACGCTCGTCTACGCCTTCACGCCTGCCAGGGGAGTGGTGGGCGCGGACGGCAAGCCGGTGCTCGTGGACCGCCCGATCCCCAGCGAGCGCTGCCCCGCCGGCGGCTACCCGATCGCGGCGGGCGGGCAGCTCACCCTTGCGCCGGACACGGCGGACGGCGCGCGGCCCATGCCGCCGCAGACCGCGAACACGCTGATGGCCGTGACCGTCGCCTCGACGGAGCCGATCACGGTGGCCGCCGACATCTACCGCCAACACCCCGACGGCAGGCAGCTGGCCTCGTACGACGGCTTCGTCGTCGGCGACAAAGACTCGGGGTGGGACGGCGTCTCCACGCGCATGATCCTGCCCCTCGCGCTGAAGACAGTGGACGGCTTCTGGAGCGAGTACGCCCTCATGAATCCGTGGCTGGAGACGGCCACG
This sequence comes from Tepidiformaceae bacterium, assembly GCA_963422605.2. Lineage (GTDB taxonomy): Bacteria > Chloroflexota > Dehalococcoidia > Tepidiformales > Tepidiformaceae > UBA2991. The sequence continues at coordinate 842,747 of CAXXUF010000002.1, read as the reverse complement.
GCCACGATCTCCTATTCGGGCGCCATCATCGGCGACGAGGACACGCAGGTGCGCTTCGAGGTCGAGATAGAGGTGCCTTCGGGCGAGGGGCGCGGCCACAGCGTGTTCGACACCGACGAGCTGCCGCCGGGGTTCATCGGCGCCGCTGAGGTCGAGTCCGACCTGCCCCTGGCCGCGCTCCTGCTGCGTGGCAAGATGACGAGCGCGGGCAGCTTCGACCACGAGGACCTCTACACAGCGGTCAATGGAGTCCCTGCGGAGCGCGCCTCGAAGAGCGCGAAGTTCCCGCTCGTGTTCCGCCGCGTCTACCAGACGGGACCGTTCGATGGGTTCAACAGCTGGGTAAGCGTCTCCGTCGCCGGCGGGGGCGCGGCCAACCTGGAGATCACGACGGTGAACGACCACACCTCGGAGGCCCCGGGCTGCCAGCGGCGGGCGACCTACACGGCCACAGTCACGATCACGGACACGTTCCTCTTCTACCAGAACCTCGATGACCCGGAGACGAACGGGCTGAACGCGGCGCCCGATTGCCTCTGGGGTGGCATGGTGATCACGAGCGACCGCGATATCATCGCCATCGCGAACGTGACAACCGACCTCCTGCCCGGCGATAACGACGGCCTCTACAACGCCTTCCAGTAGCATCCCTGCACGGACCGCGCGGCAGCGCTCCCCTGGCGCGCGCGTACGATAACGGCGATGTCGATCGCGTACGGCGGCGTGATCGCCTTCGTCTTCCGGGTCGCGAACCTGGGCGCTGCCCTCGGAATCGTGCTGGCGACATCGGCCGCGCTCGGCGATGACGGGCGCGGCACGTTCGTGCTGGGGGCCACGGTCGCGGGCGTGGCCGCGGCGATGACGGGCGGGCTCACGGCGACGGTCGCCTACCAGATCGCGAACCAGGGGCGGGCGGCGCTGGGCGTGCTCCTGAACGGGGCGGCTCCCGCGCTCGCGCTGGCGGCGCTGGCGTTTGCGGCAGCGGGCGGCGTGGCGCTCGCGGCGTCGGGCGAAACCGCGGCGATCGCGCTCCCCGTGGGCGCGAGTGTGGCCGCCATGGTGGTGCACAGCGTGCTCGCGGGCGTGCTCCTCGGGCAGGAGGCGTTCGTGCGCTACAACGCCGCCCTCGTGCTGCCCCCCGCCCTCGCGCTGGCCGCCGTCGCGTTCACCATCTGGGGGCTGGAGCGCGCGACGGCGGAGGCGGCGCTGGCGGCCTTCGCGGCGGGCCAGTGGGCGTCCGCGCCCGCCCTGCTCGCCCTGGCGCTTTCGGGGTCGCGGGCGTGGCACGGGTTCGAGCCCGCGCTTATGCGCGCGCTCGCGGGCTTCGGGTTGGCGGCGGCCATGGCGGGCGCGATCTCGTACCTGAACTATCGCGCCGACTTCTTCGTCGTCGACCACTTCGTGGGGAGGGGAGGCGTCGGTGTCTACGGCAACGCGGTCGTCGCAGCGGAGTCGGTGTGGCTGCTGAGCGGCTCGCTCGCGCTCGCGGCCTACGCGCGCCTGGGGGCGCTGGCAGCGGGGGAAGCGGCCCGCCTGACGGCGCGTATCACGCGACATACGCTCGTGGCGCTGGGGCTTGTCTGCCTGGCGCTCTTCGCGCTCGCGGACGCGCTCGTGGCGCTGCTGTTCAGCGAGGAGTTCGCGGCCATGAGCGCCTCGCTCCGCATCCTCCTCCCGGGGACGTTGATCTACGGGCTGGCAGCGGCGCTCTCGGGGTTCTACACCTACCAGCGGGGGCAGCCCTGGTTCGCGGCCCTGATCGCGGGCGTGGCGCTCGTGGCCGACCTGGCCCTGGCGGTGGCGCTCGTGCCCGTGATGGGGGTGGAAGGTGCGGCCCTGGCGACGACGCTCGCCTACGCGCTGGCGATGGCCCTCGCGGTGGCGCTCTTCGCCAGGGATTCGGGGCTCGGCCCCCTCGCACTCGTGCGCTTCGGGCGCGAGGATGTGGACGACTACCGCGCGCTGGCGGCTCGCTTACGCGCCGCCCTCGGGGGCTGAGGTGGGGCGGCGGGAGGCGTCCGCGGGGTAGCGCGGGAGGGGCACGGGCAGGCCGCTCTCGGGGTCTTCGAGCACGGTCATGGGGATGCCGAACACGTCTTCCAGGGGTTTGGGGCGCAGCACCTCGCGCGGGGGGCCGTCGAAGGCGATGCGGCCGTCGCGCATCCCGATCACGCGCTGCATGAAACGCCCCGCGAGGGCAAGGTCGTGGATGATGGCCACGACCGTCATCCCTCCGGCGTTGAGGCGCTGGAGGAGCGCGATCACGTCCACCTGATGTCGCACGTCGAGGAAGCTCGTGGGCTCGTCGAGGAGGAGGACGCGCGGCTGCTGGGCGAGGGCGAGCGCGATCCAGGCGCGCTGGCGCTCGCCCCCGGAGAGGCTGGCGAGCGGGCGGTCCGCGAGTTCGTGGAGGTCGGTGGCTTCGAGCGCCCGGGCGACGGCCTTGTGGTCGGGCGCACTCGCGCGCTGGAGGATGCCCTGGTGCGGCGAGCGCCCGCGCCACACCAGCTCGCGCACCGTGAGGTCCGCCCCCTCGGCGTGAATCTGGGACAGGATGGCGAGGCGGCGGGCGACGCCGCGCGCCCCGATCGCGTGGATCTCCTTGCCATCCAGCAGCACGTGTCCGGCGACGGGCTTGAGGAGGCGCGACATGCCCCGCAGCAGCGTCGTCTTGCCGCTGCCGTTGGGGCCCACGATCGCCACCAGCTCGCCGCTCGCGAGGTCGAGCGACACCCCCCGGACGGCGTCGCGGCCGTTGTACCGCAGGCTCAGGCGCTCGACGGTCAGCCGCATGGGCCTACGCCTTGAACCGCACAAGATAGAGGAGGACAGGTGCCCCCACGGCAGCGGTGATGATGCCCATGGGAATCTCCGAAGGGCTGATGAGGAGCTTCGCCACGAGGTCGGCGGCGCTCACGAGGATCGCGCCCGCGAGCGCCGAGGCGGGTACCAGGTAGCGGTTGTCGGAGCCGGCAGCGTAGCGTGCGGCGTGGGGGCTGAGCAGCCCCACGAAGCTGACGAGCCCGGCCACGGCCACGGCGGCGGCGGTAAGGATGCCCGCGACCGCGAGGATGGCGAGCCGCGTGCGGTCCGCGAGCACGCCCAGACCGGTGGCCACGTCGTCGCCCAGGGAGAGGACGTTGAGGCGCCCGGAGAGCGCGAACGCCGCGGCCAGCGCGGGCAGCGTGTAAGGGAGGATGGAGCGCAGGTCGTCCCAGTCGGCCCCGTAGAGGCCGCCCGCGAGGAAGCCGAGGCTCGTCTGCAGGAACGTGCGCGAGCTCGAAAGGAGCGCGACGATGATGGCCCCGAAGAGCGCGGAGAGGGCAATGCCGGCCAGCGCGAGCCGCACCGGCGAGACCGCCCCACGGTAGGCGACCACGAAAAGGATGCCGGCCCCGCCGAGCCCCCCGCCAGCCGCGGCCAGCGCGATGCCCCACTGCGGAACCTGCGGGCTGATGACGACGGCGGTGGCGCTCGCCAGCCCGGCGGCAGCGGTGAGCCCGAAAATCGTGGGGTCGCCGAGCGGGTTGCGGGTGACGCCCTGGAGTAGCGCCCCCGCCACGCCCAGCGAGGCGCCCACAAGGACAGCATCGAGGAAGCGCGGATACCGTATCTGCCCGACCACGAGCCCCGAGAACGAATCGGAGCCGTCGGTCAGCCCCGAAAGCGCCTCTCCCGGGGAGAGGGTGACGGCCCCGAACATCATGGTGAGCAGGCCGATGACGGCGAGGGCGAACACTCCGGCGCAGGCAAGCGCGAGGGGGCGGCGGGAGCGGCTCCCCCCCGCACCCGTCCGCGCCGCTGTGAGCCCCGCCATCGTTGGGCTCGCTCCCTACTGTCCGGCGACCGCCGCCACGATGGCGGCGAAGGCTTCGACCACGCGGGGCCCGGGCGCCTGTACAAACAGCTGCATATCGAGCTCGAATACGCGCCCCTCCGCGATCGCCTGGAGCCCGCTGAAGCCGGGGAAGAAGCCCAGCAGCCCACTGAGCTTCGGCGCGGGGGGCGGCGCGGGCGTGACCGTGAAGATATACGCGGGATCAAACTGCAGCATCGCCTCGGGGGCGATGCGCGTGAAGCCCGGGAAGGGTCCGGAATCGGGCTGGACGTCCGCGGGGTTGGTGATGCCCAGCGCTTCGAGGATGGCGCCGGCGTAGCTGCTCGCCTTCGCCCCGTAGAGGTTGCGGTCGCGATCGCTGATGAGGAGTACGGCGGTGAGTTCGAGCCCCGCGAGCGCTTCCCGCGCGCTGGCGCGGGCCGCCTCGATGCCGGCGGCGACCGTCGCTGCCGCCGCCGGGTTGTCGAGCGCCTCGCCGAGCAGGGCCAGTCCGGCGGCGACCTCCTCCAGGCTCTCCGCTCCGGCGAAGATAACGGGCACGTTGAGGCCCTCGAGCGCGGCCATGATGTTCGGCTGCGTGTGGATGCTGGAGTCGGCGACGACGAGGTCGGGCTCAAGCGCGAGGATGGCCTCGAAGCTCGGCTGGTAGGCCGTGCCGGTAGAGGGCGCCTGGGCGGCCTCGGGTGGATAGTCGACCGACTCGCTGCGACCGATGATCGTCCCCCCGACGGCGTAGACGAACTCGGTCGCAGTGGGGCTGATGGCGACGATGGCGCGGGGCTTGTCAGGGATGGTGACCGTGCGCCCGAGGAGGTCAACGACGTCGCGGGGGTAGCCGGGGGCGGCGGGGCGCTCGGTGGACGCGCTCGTGGCCGCCGCCGTGGGCGTGTCCGTCGCCGCTGCTGTGGGCGTCGTCGTGGCTGGCCGCGCCGTCTCGGCGGGCGCGCCCCCGCAGGCGGCCAGCAGGATCAGCCCGAGGAGCGCGGGGAGTACCAGAGTGAGGATGCGTCGGGCGTTCTTTGCAGAAAGTGGCAAATCTCCTATTCCCTTCTTCCCTTAATTAGCTGCTGGGAGTTTTGCGGTCGCATACTAGGGTTCGGCGGGATAAGCAGCAACCACCTGCCTCGGCTCGTCCATGCTGCCGCGCCTGGGGCCGTAAGCCTGCCCCCGTCGCCCCCCCGGGCGGTTCTGTTCTCATTGCCGCCGGTTGCGGCTACAGTTGTCCCTGAGCAGCCACGCGTGGTGGAAGCCCGGCCCGGGCAGGGCCGGCCACCACGGACGCCGCGATCGGATGGAACGGTGACACAGAGCTTCCCCGGCTCAGAGTTCCCCAACATCCCGGGCGAGCCGCTCGAGCTCGAACCGATCGCGAAGGCGCTCCTGGCCATGTGCTACGGCGTACACGTGATCGGCTCGGCCAGCGCCGCGGGCGAGCGCAACCTGATGATCGCGGACTGGGTGATGCAGGTCTCGTTCAGCCCGCGGCTCGTGGCGGCCTCGATCGAGAACGACGCCCGCACGCTGCGCTTCGTGCGCGAGACCGGGGCCTTCACCGTGAACCTCCTGCACGAGCGCGACGGCCACGAAATCGCCCGCAAGGTGGTGATGCCCGCCGAAGGACGCAAGATTCGCGGGCGCTCCGAGGAAGCAGCGGAGGCAGTCCACGACAAGCTCCAGGGCCTCGCGCACTGGCTCACGCCCGGCGGTGCGCCCGTCCTGGCGGAGGCGCTTGGCTGGTACGCCTGCGCAGTCGAGCAGTTCGTGGAAACGGGCGATCACACGCTGGTGGTGGGCCGCGTCACGGATGGCGACGTCCAGCGCAGCGGCGAAATCCTCACGGAGAAGGAACTCGGCTGGGAGTACGCCGGCTAATGCTCCGGGCCGCCTGCAGCTGTTCTCTGTCGGACGATCTGCGCCACGTGCGCCGCGATGGATAAAGTATCTACCGGCCACTCTCTCCCGGGCTGCGTGCTTTGGCAGCCGCGGTCGCGTCCCTGTCGTGAAGGTGTAGGGTCGTGTCTGCGCCTCGCTGCGTGGCGCGGCCCTTCTGGAAGGGACGGTTGAAGGCAACCGCAAGATGAGACACCTGACCATGGAGCAGGCCCCCGATCTGCGATCGCCGGTGGCGGTGATGGCCTTCACGGGCTGGAACGATGCCGCCAGCGCGGCGAGCAACGCGGCGCGCTTCGTGGTTCGGCGGCTGGGGGCGCGGCGCTTCGCCTCGATCGAGCCGGACGCCTTCTTCGCGTTCACGGAGACGCGGCCCTCGGTGCGTCTGGATTCGAGCGGCCGGCGCCGGCTCTCGTGGCCCGCCAACGAGTTCTACTACGCGCGCACGGACGCGCCCGCGCCGGACTACGTGATCGGTATCGGCGCCGAGCCGAACCTGCGCTGGCGGACCTTCACCGAGGAATGCCTGGAGCTGTTCGACGCGCTCGATGTCTCCATGGTGGTGTCGCTGGGGGCGCTCATCGGGGAGGCGAGCCATCGCCGCCCGATCGCAGTCATGGGCAGCGCTGCCGACCCGGAGATGGCCACGCGCCTCGATCTGCAGCGCTCCCGCTACGAGGGCCCGACCGGGATTCTGGGAGTGCTCCACCACGCCCTTCAGGAAGCGAAGCGTCCCTCAGCGAGCCTCTGGGCGACCGTGCCCCACTACATCACCGGCGACCAGTGCCCGCCCGCGTCGCTGGCGGTGCTCCAGCGCCTGGAACGCCTGCTGGATCCGGCGTTCGCGCTGAACCTGGACGAGCTGGAGGCGGCCTCGCAACGCTTCCGCGAGCGGCTCGAGGCCACGGTCGAGGGAGACCCGCAGATGAGCGCCTACCTGAAGCGCCTCGAGCGCGCGCTCGAGGCGGACGAGCAGGCGGCGGGCGATGCACTCCCCGAACCCGGCGAGCTCGTCGGCGATATCGAACAGTTCCTCCGCGAGAACTCAGGAGACGCCTGACGCGCGAGCCTCCCGCCTGCCCCTTCCCACGGGGCGTGGCGGCGCGCTACCATCCGAATGGATGTTCGCATGACGGCGCCGCCGACCATCCTGCACGTCGATCTCGACGCCTTCTTCGTGGCGATGGAGCAGTTGCGCCGGCCCGAGCTGGCGGGGACGCCGGTCGTGGTCGGCTTCACCGGGCCGCGCGGGGTGGTGAGCACCGCGAGCTACGAGGCGCGTGCCTTCGGGGTGCACTCGGGCCTGCCCATGTCGCGCGCGCAGCGTCTCTGCCCGCAGGCGACCTGCTTGCCCGTGGACTTCGATTACTACGCGCCCGCCTCGGAGCGTTTCCACTCGATCCTGCGCGACTTCACGCCCGCCTGCGAGCCGGCCGGAGCGGACGAGGCGTACCTCGACGTCACGGGCTCGCGGCGGCTCTTCGGCGACGGCGAGACCATCGCGCGGGCGATCCGCGAGCGGGTGTGCGGGGAGATCGGCATCGTCGCCTCCGTGGGGATTGCCGCCAACAAGCTCGTCGCAAAGGTGGCCAGCGATGCGGCCAAGCCCGACGGGCTCTGCCTCGTGGCGGCGGGTGGAGAGGCGGACTTCCTGGCGCCGCGGCCCGTGCGTGACCTGCCGATGGTGGGCGCGAAGCTGGAGGCGCGACTGTCGGATCTGGGGCTGCGCACCATCGGAGAGGTGGCCTCCTGGCCGCGGACGGCGCTGCGCGCCCGCTTCGGGAGGATGGGTGAGGAGCTGCACGAGCGGGCCCTGGGGCGGTTCGAAGCGCCCGTGCTCATGGAACGGAGTGCGGCCAAATCGGTGAGCCGCGAGGTGACGTTCGGGCGCGACGAGCCCGAACGCACACGGCTGCGCGCCCTCCTGCGGGCCCAGTCGGAGCGCGTGGCGCATGATCTGGCGCGCAACCGGCAGGCAGCGCGAACCGTCGTCCTCAAGCTCCGCTTCCCGCCGTTCGAAACCCTCACGCGCTCCTGGACGGTGGTGGGGCAGGTGGCGCTGGCGGACGATATCTTCCGCGCGGGCGTGGATCTCTTCGAGCGCGTCTGGTGCGAGGAGGGACGCCGCCCCGTGCGCCTGATCGGGATCGGGGTCACGAACCTGCGCCCGCGCGCGCGGCAGCTGAAGCTGGGGGAGACGCTCGAGGCGGACCGCCTGGCGGAGGCGGTGAGCGCGCTGCGCGATCGCTTCGGGGAAGGCTCTCTCCGACGCGCCGCAGAGATGGCCGCGGAAGGCGCCGAGGACAGGGAAGACACGCGCCTCCTGCGCCACTGAGGCCCCCACGATACGGGGTAGCGCGAGCGCGGGCGCTTCTCGTATGCTTGTCGTGAGATTTGGGAGGTTTCGTGCCGGAACCCTCACGGGCGCGGGAGTGGCTCTCCCTGGGACGCGCGAGCGAGCTCCTCGGTGTGAGCCACTCGACGGTCCGCCGCTGGGTCGATGCGGGCGAGGTTCGCTCCTACCGCACGAGCGGCGGTCACCGGCGCATCCTCGAAGAGGACGTGCGCCAGTTCATGGCGCAGAGCAGCCAGGCTGCCGCTGCCCTGGACACGGACCGCATCAGCGAGCTCGCGCTGGCTCGCGTGAAGCGCCGCCTGAGCCGCCGCCGCCAGCGCCACGAGATGGACGTCTTTGCGGGGTTGGACAAGGCGGCGCGCGATCGCCTGCGCTTCATCGGGCGCCAGCTGGTGGACCTCTTCGCGCGCTTCGTCTCGTCGCGTACGCGCCCCGATCGGTTCATCGACGACGCGCGCGGCGTCGGGGCGGAGTACGGTCGCACGCTGGTCGCGGCGGGCGTAACGCTCACCGACGCGGTGGGGACGTTCAACGCGCTGCGCCGCTCGCTGGAGGAGACGGCGGCCCAACTCGCCTCAGAGGCTCAGCTGGGCGCGGACGAGGCTGTGGAGGCGATGGAGAGCATCCTGGGGCTGGCCGATACCGTGCTGGAGGGCATGGCCCAGGTCTACGAAGAGTCGCTGGCGGGCGCCTGAGCATGGCATGCGTGGTGGGAGCGCTCGCCCTATACTGGAGCCATGAGTTTTCGGGACCGTGTTCGCGAGACCCTCAGAGTGATGTTTGACACGGTGATTGACGTACTGGGGTCATGAGTTTTCTGGATCGTGTTCGCGAAACCGCCGCAGCGGCGACGGACGCCACGAAGAAGCAGACGCGACGGGCGCAGCTCGAAATGCGTGCGAGCCGCCTGGAATCGCGCGTCCGGCGCGAGAAGACAGCGATCGGTGAGGCGCTCTACCCCCTGCTGGCATCGGGAGAGATGGAGAGCGACCTCGCTGAAGTACAGGCTGCGCTCGCCGAGATCGAGACGCTGAACCAGCAGCTCGCGAGAAACGCAACTGAGATCGAGGCGCTGCTCGTACGCACCCCCGCGCAGCTCCCCCCGCCCGCCGGGAGCGCGGAGCCAGACGAGGACTAGCGATGGCCGGCTCCCTCGCTGGCGCCGCCGGCCTCCTGCATCCGGGAGCCATGGGCGCTTCCGTGGGGGCAGGGCTGACGGCGCGGGGACGGCGCGTGCTCTGGGCGAGCGAGGGGCGTAGCGTGGCGACGCGCGCCCGTGCCGCGGAAGCGGGCCTGGAGGACGTTGGTGGTCTCGCGCGGCTGGCGTCGTCGTGCGAGACCCTCATCAGCGTCTGCCCGCCCGACGCGGCGCTCACGCTGGCCGAGCGTGTGGCGCGCACGGGATTCGCGGGCCTCTACGTCGACGCGAACGCAGTGTCGCCGGCACGAGTAGAGGCGATCCGGGAGACCGTGCTGGCAGGCGGCGCGAGCGCCTTCGTCGACGGCGGTCTGATCGGGCCACCCGCCTGGAAGCAGGGGAGCACGCGGCTCTACCTCGCCGGGAGCGAGGCGGGCGGCGTGGCTGCGCTCTTCGCCGAAAGTCCCCTCGAGGCGATCGTCATCGGCGCGGAGCCCGGCGCAGCCTCCGCGCTGAAGATGGCCTACGCCGCCTACACGAAGGGCACAGCGGCGCTGCTGGCGGCGATCCTCGCACTGGCTGAGCACGAGGGCGTGGGGGAGGCGCTGCGCGCGGAGTGGGCGCGTTCGCAGCCCGAGCTGGCGGAGGGCGCGGAGGCGCGCGCGCTCGGCAGCGTGCCGAAGGCGTGGCGCTTCGCCGGTGAGATGGAGGAGATCGCCAGCACGTTCGCCGCGGCGGACCTGCCCGACGGCTTCCATCGCGCGGCTGCCGGGATCTTCCGCAGGTTCGGGGCCTTCAGGGACGCGCCCGAGCCGCCCGCGCTCGACGTGGCGCTCGCGGCCCTGCTCGATGCGCCCCCCGGAGCGGGGCGCTAGTGGCTTCGCGCTCCCCGAAGAAGCCACTAGCGCCCCGCTCCCGCGTCCCCTCCCTGCGCTGGGAGCGCGAAGCCTGGCGGGAGGGCGCATTTTTGGTAGCGGGGGTGGATGAGGTGGGAGTGGGCCCGCTCGCCGGTCCGGTGACCGCCGCGGCTGTGCTGATCGCGTCGCACGACCGGCATGAGTGGTTCCGGCGGGTGCGGGATTCCAAGATGCTCACGGCCCTGGCGCGCGAGAAGCTGGCCGCCGAGATCACGGCTTCGATCGCCTGCGCCCTGGGCTGGGCGACGAACGCCGAGGTCGATCGCCGCGGCATCGTGGAGGCGCGGCGGCTCTCCGTCCTGCGCGCTATCGAGGCGCTGCCGCGCCCCCCTGACGCCGTCATCTCCGACGCGCTCACCCTGCCCCTCCCTAACGTGCGTGCGGAACCGAAGGCGGATGCACGCAGCGTCAGCGTGGCGGCGGCCTCGATCGTGGCCAAGGTGGCCCGCGATCGCTGGATGGCGGAGCTCTGCGCGGGCATCCCCGGCTACGGCTTCTGCCGCAACAAGGGCTACGCGACGCCGGGCCACCGGCGCGCGATCGAACGCCGCGGCCCCTGCGAGGCGCACCGCCTCAGCTGGGCGCCCTTCGCTCAGCACAGGCTCCCGCTGTGACGCGACGCCAGCGGCTGGGTGCGTTCGGCGAGCGCGTTGCGGCCCACCGTCTGGAGGCGGCGGGGCTGGAGATCGTCGCGCGCAACGTGCGGACGCCCAGCGGCGAGATCGACCTCGTAGCCCGCGACGGCGGCGACGTAGTGTTCGTCGAGGTGCGCACGCGGCGGGCGGAGCGGGGCACCGCCGCGGAATCACTGGATGCACGCAAGCTGCGGCGCATGTGGCGTTGCGCCATGGAGTTCTGCGAAGCGCGCGCGCTCGACCCTGAGCTCGTCCGCATCGACCTCGTCAGCCTCGACATCGCCGCCCGCGACGCCGTGGCGCACATCGAACATTTCCGCGGGCTCGAAATCCCCGACGCCCCGCACGAGTAGCGGCGGGCGGAGGTGGGAGGGAGCGTGCTACGATCGCGCCCCGCGATGCCCATCTACGAGTTCCTCTGTAACGACTGCCGACGCATCACGAACCACTTCACGCGCAAGGCCGGAACCGGCGCTGAGGTTCCCTGCGAGCACTGCGGTAGCGGGGCGACGCAGCGGCTGGTCTCGAGCTTCGCCCGTACCTACTCGCGTGCGGACGTGCTCGAACGCTACGGCGATCCCGGTGTCGACGGGGCGCAGGCGGACATCCGCGATCCGCGCCAGATCGGCTCCTGGGTGGAGAAGCGCTTCGATGAGTACGGCATCGATATGCCCGAGAGCGCGCGCGAGATGATCGACGCCGCGCGCGAGGGCGACCTGCCGGACCCGGTCAAGAATCTGTGAGCGCGCGCCGCCCGCGTCCGCGTCGAGGCCTCCCCTCCCCCCCGAAGCGCTGGGCTTAAGCGCGGTAGCTTGCTGAACGGCGTTGCAGCGCCTCATGCTCGACCGGATGCGCCAGGGGAAGGTCGCCGGACTGACGGGCGCGGGCCGTAGCGTGGCTGGACAGCACGTGTCGCGCTCCTTAGGATCAGAGTGCGTGCTATCCGACACGGTGGGGAGAACCGTCGACGCCCTCATCAGACTGCAACCGGTACGGTTACCTTACAAGCCCAACGTCTCCGCACTGACAGGCGGTTAGTATGCACGAAGCTGAGTATGCGCTCGCGTCCCTGTCGAGGGATTTGCTACTACCGGCGGACCGGTCTCCGCGCCAGGGGCAAACAAAACCACGTGGCCGAAGTATATGCCCGCGAAAGTACATGTCCGCGAACGCGATTATGCCAGCCAGGAACCCTGAGAGCAGCCAGTCTTTCCACGCACGTGGATGCGGCCGCGTGAGTGGCCAGAGTATCCTGGCTCTTCCTGTGCGCGCCCGCCACGCCTCGCTCGTCAGGTCTTGCTCCTCGCCCGGCGGCCCGCTGCTTGCACTGTGGGATGCGCGGCCGCTCCTGCATCCGCCTCTGGAGGGACCATGGAGATTCTGATCTTCGCTATCGTTGCGGGCGCCCTCGCGCTCGCCTTCTCTGCGTTCCGCGTCTTCGCCGTCGTGCGGGAGGACGAGGGGAACGAGAAGATGCAGGCGATCGCGCGGGCGATTCAGCTCGGCGCAGCGACCTTCCTGCGGCGCGAATACGCCGTGCTGGCGGTCTTCGTCGCCGCCGTGTTTGTTGTCCTGCTCCTGTTCATCGACCTGGACGTGCTCGACAAGAACCCGCTCGAGAGCCGCTTCTGGAGCTTCGAGAGCGACGCCCCCGCGATGGCCATCTCCTACCTCGTGGGCGCCATCCTCTCGGGCAGCGCGGGCTATCTGGGGATGACCATCGCCGTGCGGGCGAACGTGCGCACGGCGGCGAAAGCGCAGGAGGGGCTCAACCCGGCCCTGCGAGTCGCGTTTAACTCGGGCACGGTGATGGGCATGACCGTGGTGGGCCTGGGCATCCTCGGCCTGGCCGTTCTCTACCTCATCTGGGAGAGCGCGGTCCCGCTCGCGGGCTTCGCCTTCGGCGCGTCCTCGATCGCGCTGTTCGCGCGCGTGGGCGGTGGCATCTACACGAAGGCCGCCGACGTGGGCGCCGACCTCGTCGGCAAGGTCGAGGCGGGCATCCCCGAAGACGACCCCCGCAACCCCGCCACCATCGCCGACAACGTGGGCGACAACGTAGGCGACGTCGCGGGCATGGGCGCCGATCTGTTCGAGTCCTACGTCGGCTCGATTGTGGCGACGATGGCGTTGGCCGCGGTCGCCATCGCGGGCGTCGAGTACACCGGTGCCATGAGCCTGTTCCCCAAGGGTGCCTACGGCTTCAAGGGCGATGCCGTCATGTTGCCGCTGCTGGTCGCGGGTATCGGCATCCTCGCCGCCGTGATCTCGACCTTCTTCGTGCGCACGGGCGAACAGGCGAGCCAGGGGCGGCTGCTCTGGGCCCTGCGCGCGGGCGTGTTCGGCGCTTCCGTGCTTGTGCTGGCGGGCGCGGCCGTCGCCATCGGCGTGCTCGACCTGAGCTGGGACCTCTTCTGGGCGATCCTCGTGGGCCTCGTCGCGGGGCAGGTCATCGGGACCGTCACCGAGGGATTCACCTCCTCGGAGGGCTTCGCCCTCGGTCCCTTCCGCTACAGCCCTACGGTCAACCTTTCCGCGCAGGCGGAGACGGGCACGGGGCCCGTGATCATCGGCGGCATGAGCCTGGGGATGCTCTCGACGGCGATCCCGCTCGTGACGATCGTGGTCGCCATCATCCTCGCGAACGAATTCGCCGGGTTCTACGGCATCGCCCTCGCCGCCGTCGGCATGCTCGCGCCGCTGGGTGTGACCCTCGCGACCGACGCCTACGGCCCCGTGGCTGACAACGCCGGCGGCATCGCCGAGCAGGCGGGGCTCGAACCGGAAGTGCGTCAGCGTACAGACGCACTCGACCAGCTGGGCAACACCACCGCGGCCACGGGCAAGGGTTTCGCCATCGGTTCGGCCATGCTCACGGCACTGGCCCTGCTGGCTACCTACTCCATCACTACCGGCGTGGAGGTATTCAATCTCCTCAGCTGGCAGGTGATGGTCGGCATTCTCATCGGCGCGCTGATGCCGTTCGTGTTCTCCGCGCTCTCGATGGGCGCCGTGGGTCGCGCGGCGCAGGCGATGGTGGAAGAGGTGCGGCGTCAGTTCCGCGAGAAGCCCGGTATCATGGACGGTACCGATGCCCCGGACTACGAGCGCGCGGTGAGCATCTCCACGACAGGGGCGCTGCGCGAGATGATCCTGCCAGGGCTCCTGGCCGTGGCGGTCCCCATCTTCGTTGGCGCCGTTATCAGCGCGGAATCGCTCGGCGGACTGCTCATCGGCTCGATCGCCGCGGGCGCCATGCTGGCCATCATGATGGCCAACGCGGGCGGCGCCTGGGACAACGCCAAGAAGTACATCGAAGAGGGCCACTTCGGCGGTAAGGGCTCGGAGGCGCACAAAGCTGCCGTGGTCGGCGATACCGTGGGGGATCCGTTCAAGGACACCTCTGGCCCCTCGCTCAACATCCTCCTGAAGCTGATGTCGATCGTGGCGGTGGTGTTCGGCCCGCTGTTCATCTAGCGTAGCTGCTGGCCGCAGTCCCCCGCCGGAGCCGCCCCGGCGGGAGGGGACGCCCTCCGCGCAAGGGCGTAGAGAGGACGCGAGCGGTGATCGTGGCGCAGTTCGCGATTCCGCTCTCCGCCGTCGCTGCCCTCGCCTTCGCGTTCTGGTTCTCGCTCGACATCCTCCTGCGCACGCGCCCGAGCGATGCTGTCGCTGAGGCCGCGGAGGCAGCACCCGCGAGGGATGGCGCGCTCCTCTGGCGCTTCGTCTCGCTCAGCCTTTCCGCCGCGCTGCTCGCGGGCGCCGCCTTCGGAGCACTCGCGGGCGTCTACCGCGAGGCGATCGAGATGGGCGCGCTCGCCGGCCTGGGGGTGGTCGCGGGCGCGTTCGTGGCCCTCCTCACGGCGCTCGTGGGGGCGGCCCTGGGCCAGCGCGCGAGCCAGCGCGCCGCGACCGTCTCCGATCGCAACCTGCGCCATGCGCTGGCGATCACGCTCTGGGCGGGAGCGGCCCCGGCCCTCGCCGCCGCCGCCGTCGCGATCGCGGGCGTGACGGGGCTCTACGCCGCCGCCGCGCGCTTCGCCGAAATCCCGCACGGGGAGGCGGCCTTCCTCACGATGGGCGTGGCTGCGGGAGCGGCGCTCGTGGCGCTGGCGGCGCGCTTGACAGCGAACGGCGGCGGTGACGAGAAGGTGGACGGGAGCGACTCCGTGCTGAGCGCCATCGTAGGCGCGGAAACGTTCGCCCTGATCGCGGCGGTGGGCGCCGCCGGCCTCGCCATTGGGGCTCCGTTCCACCGCCTCAGCGGGGACGCTGTCTGGCTGGTCGCGCCTCTCGTGGTCCAGGCGCTCGGGCTCGCCGCTGCGACTTTTGCCGCGATTTCGCTGCCCCTCTGGGCGCGCGCGCTCCACAATGCAGGGCGCACGGTGACCGCGGGCTATGCGATCGCAGCGGCGCTCGCTGGAGCATTCGCCTTCGCGCTGCCGCTGGTGGTGCTGGAAGAGGGGCGCTGGTGGTTCGCGGGCGCGGCCCTGACGGGCGTGGCGTTGAGCGTGCTGCTGTTCGTTGCGGCGAGCGCCCTGCGGGATCCGGACGGCGAGCGGAAACCGGCCGCGGGCGCTGTGGCTGCGTTTCTTGCGGCCGCCGCGCTGGCGGGCGCTTTCGCGCTCGGACGGCAGGCGGAGATCGACGGGATTCGCGATGGCTCTACGGCGCTCTACGGCGTGGCCATGGCGGGCGCCGGCGCGCTCGCGCTGGCGCCCGCCATCGGCGCCGTGCGCTGGTTCGGCGCGGCGGCTGCGGACACGGTCGCCCTGGCGGAGCGCGCGCGCCGGGCCGGGACGCCGCCTGCGGACGCCCCCGCGCCGCTGGGGCTGGGGCCGCTTGCGGCCATGGGGCAGCGCGCGCTGTCGCTGGCCTGGAACCATACGTTCGCGTGGACGGTGCTCGCGGGCGCGCTCGCGGGCTTGACGCTGCTGCTGGCCGTGCGCGCGGAGCTCGGACGGATCGCGGCGGACGACGTCCCCCGCTACGTGACGCTCGTGTCCGCACTGGGAGTCGTGCCGGAGTTCGCGGAGCACGAGGCCGCCGTCGCGCTCGAGTTGAGCGTCTACCGCGACCTGCTGGAGCAGGCCGGTGTGGACGCGCCCGATTTGCCCGAGCTGCTGCTGGCGGGCGACGAGGAGGCACGGCGGTTCCTGCGCCTGCGCGCCGAAGGGGGAGCGGATGCGCCCGGGCTGCGCGCGATCGGGGGAGGGCCCCTGCCGTTCCCGCCCCTCCCCCCGCTCCGTGCCGGCGGCGAGGCTGCGGTGGGGGCGCTGCTTGGCTTGACTGCGCTGTTGGGGGCGCTCGGGCTGGCGGCGTCCGGGCGTTTGCGGCCATTCGTCCGGGCGGCGGGGGCACTGCTGCTGGTGGCGGCCGTGCCCCTCGCCGCGGCGTTCGTCGTACAGCCGCTCGCTGGTGCGAACGCGGGCTGGGAGGTGGTGGCCGGAGCCATGTTCGCCGTGCTCATCGCGGGGCTCGCGTTGGCGGCGAGGAGTGTGGGCTGGCGGGGCGTGGAGGCGGGACCGGCGCTGGCGATCTGGCTGGCCGCGGCGGGAGCGGCGCTCGCCCCGGCACTCCTCGCGGCGTAACCGTCGCGGACAGAGGTGGCTGTCACCCGCACTCTTTGTGATTTTCTTCGCGAACCCCTTGACAGGCCCCGAACGATCCTGCTAGCGTCGCTGGGCTCCCATACGGAGCATGTGTTCGGTAGAGACGGATATCTGCAGAATGCGCTCTGGCAGGCGCAGCGGGGGAACCACTTCTGGGGTGAATGGGGCTTATCCAGTTCCTAGGGCAACCTTCCGCCCGAACCCGTCAGCTAACCCCGTATGCATCGGAAGGCCTGGCGCGCAGGTCGCGCGTTTCGAGGTCTGTTTAGTTCGCGCCTCACGGAATCCAGGAGAATTTTTCATGCCCGCCTTGCAAGAGGCCCCCCCCAAGACGTGCCCCAAGTGCAACGGCTCCATCCTCGTGGAGCGCGATTGGCACGGCACCTACGGTAGCTGCATCATGTGCGGCTACGTGCACGAAGTGCTGACCCGTCCGCCGATCGACCTGGCGGCCGAAGAGGCAGCGCTCCCCCAGCGGCAGCGCCGCCGCCAGCCCTCGCACGGCAAACTGCGCCTGTAGCCGCACCGCACCGGCGTCAGTGTGAACAGGGCCCCCGCCGCCCCCGCGGCGGGGGCTTCGTTCGCTACAGACGGTGGACGGACCGGCTACGATGGTGCCCACGTGGAAGGAGCCCTGAGCATGCCCTACATTCGCATCTCGATCGCGAAGCCGCGGCGCGGCGAAGAAACCCGCCTGCGCGAGATCCTCGGACGCATCAACACCGAAGCCTCCACCCACGAGGGGTGCCTGGAAACGTTCGTCCTCCACCCGCACGACAACAGCGGCGAGCTGGCGCGCCTCGCGGTCTACGCCGACGAAGCCGCGGCGGAGGCCGCCGCCTCGAGCGCGTCCATGCTGGCGCTGCGCTCGGAGATGCACCTGCTGGTCGAGCCCGGCCACTCGGAGCGAGCGTTCTTCAGCGAGCACTAGCGACGTGACCGGCGAGGAGCGCGCCGGGCTGGAAGGCGCACGTGCCGAGGCACGACGGCGGGGCGTGGGGAGCTACGGACGCCACGTCTTCCTCTGTACCGGGCCCGATTGCTGCACGCCCGAGGAGGGCGCGGCCGCCTGGGCGCGGCTGAAGCGCGGCGTGGGCGAACTGAACGCGCGCGGCACGGGCCCGCCGATCTACCGTACGAAGGTCGGCTGCCTGCGCATCTGCGAGAGCGGTCCTGTGGCGGTCGTCTACCCCGAGGGCAGGTGGTATGCGGGGCTGGACGCCGGCGCGATCGAGCACGTCATCACCGAGGATCTCGGGCGGGGCGAGTGCGTCGGGGAGCGCCTGATCGGCGAGAACCCGCTCTCGCCTGAAACCGCGGGCTACCAGAACCCGGCCTTGTAGCGCACGCCGCGGTACTGGTGACCGGCGTCGCCCGCCTTGCGCAGGCGTAGCAGGTGCTTGCGGCAGAGGGGGATCGTCTTGCGGCGCACGTCGGCGGGGTCGTCCGTCCAGCTGGAGACCGCGACCTCCTCAAATGGGGGCGCGGGGCAGAACGTGCAGCGCCGTTGGGGCATGGGCCCGCGCTCGACCGCTCAGACCTGCTCGCCTGCTCCGGCTGCCACCCACTGATCGTAGAGGTGGTGGAAGTGGCGCAGTTTCCCTTCCTCGTACGCGGCCAGATAGATGGTGGGGTCGGCCTTCGTCTTCAGGCCCCGCTGGACCTTCGGCAGGTTGTAGCTGTCCTGGTTGAGCACGCGCGCGAGTCCCCCCATCTCCGGCGCAGCGGTCCAGTGGTCGTCCGCCCCCAGCCAGTGAATCCCCGCGGCGGGTGGCTTGGGCTCACCCTCGGGCCAGGGGGCGAGGTAGATCACCTCCATGATGCTCATGTCCGGGTCGTCGCCGTAGGGCCGGAAGCGATAGACGATGCGGCTGAACGAGCCCCACGGGTGGAAGTTGGGGAAGAGGTTGTTGTACTGCCCGTCGATCAGCTCGGAATCGCAGTAGCTGTCGACGCGGTCGCCGATCACCTCGCGCAGGCTCTCGCGCATCATGTCCGCCATCTGGTGGCGGGTCGCAAAAATCTCCTCGCGCAGCGGGTGGATGTTGCGGTGGGGGCTGGAGCGCGCGGCGATCGTGACGGCGCGCGACCAGTTGCCGAACGAGTCGTACTGGTGGTTGGCGCCATCGCCCCCGTAGATCATCAGCTGCGGGTGCGTGGCGATGATGTGGTAGCCCTCCATGAAGGCTTCCTGGTTCACCTTCCAGTTGGCGCGCACCACCTTCGCCACGTGCATCTGCTTGTACTTCTTCGCGTAGTCGTACTTCTCATAATGTTTGGGCAGGTCGCCGAGGAACTCTTCGAAAGGCTCGCAGTCCGGGTCGGGGTTGATGAAGACGAAGCCGCCCCAGGTGGCCGTCTTCGCCTCGCGCAGGTGGCTCGCGTCCTCGCGGACCTCGGGGAAGTCCCACTCCGAGGGGATCTCGCGCAGGGAGCCATCGATCTCCCAGCACCAGCCGTGGAAGGGGCAGCGGAACTCGGTGGCCTGCTTGCCGTCGAATTCGCGCAGCTGGCGTCCGCGGTGGAGACAGGCGTTGTTGAACGCCTTGAACTCGTCCACGCCGGTGCGCACGACGATCCACGAGAGGTGGGCGACGTCGTAGACGGTGTAATCGCCGATCTCGGGGATGTCGTCGACGTGGCAGGCCATCTGCCAGACCCGCTTCCAGAGGCGCTCGACCTCCAGATCGTGCCACTTCCTGCTCGTGTAGCGCTCGATGGGCACCTTGCGCACGCCACCGGGTAGGGACGACTCCATGCGCAGCGTGTCGGGGATGCGTTCGGGGTACTGGTCGCCGTCGAGCAGCTCCATGTAGGAGATGCCGGAGGAGCGCCGCCCGGCGGGAGTGTCCCTGCCGGGGTCGCCGGTGTAGCGGGTGAAGCTGTCGTCGGTCTCACCGGCGAGGGCCGTGCCCCCGGCGTACTGCGCCTCGGCGGCGGCCGCGTTCTGGTTCGCGCGCAATCGCGCGAGCCGCCGCGGGTCGTTCTCTTGCGCCTCGGCGGGCAACTCCGGGCCGCCGACCCACTGCAGCAGATGCGGGTCGGCGTACTTCAGGTCGCCCTCGACGTGGTGGCCGTCCCACTGGAAGATGCCGTACCGCTTCGCCTTCTCGACGCGGATGAGGCCGTCGCCGAGCTCCGTGTAGGTAGCGCCGGAAAGAGGGTGGACTTCGGACTTCATGCGGACTCCCCGTTGGTTGCCGGGCTACGCTCCGGCCTGTGGCCGCTGGCTCGCTATCACCGCTCAGGATACGCCCTTCCCCCGCGGCCATGCGCGCTACAGGTGCTCCCCCCAGGTGCTCAGGCCGTTCTCGATGATCGTCTTGAGCCACTCGCGGAAAGGGGTCTCCAGGTCTTCGACCTTCGTTGTCCCTGCACCGAAGCGGAAGGCATGATCGGAGATGACGTTGTTCTCCCAGCGATTGGATTCGAAGCCCTCGCCGCTCGCCTGTGGGTTCGTCAGAAACGCCGTCACCGCGTATAGGTCAGCAGCGCGTCCGACGGCGTGTATGGAGATGACCAACCGGGTCTCTTCCTTCTCGATCTCTGGCAGACGCAACCGGAGCGCCACCCACCGGCGAGGGCGGTTGAGCTCGGCGAAGTAGTTGTGTTTGCGAGCAGCTTCGATGATCTGCCAGGACCACCAATCCTGCTTGTCATCCTCGTCGGGGGAAACGCGGGCTGAGATCGCTACCTCTTGCCCGTTGAAGGCACGATGCAGTTCACCTGCGGCCTCTTGGAGGCGGACGCTGGCGATCCGGAGCAGGCCCTCCATGACGTCAGCGGCGCGTTCCTGCGATTCTTCCTTGCGCTTCCTTGCCCGCTCCGCGAGCGAATCTGCGGCCTTCACGAGCGTCTCGCCGCGGAGTTCACGGAGGGCCTTCATCGCATCCTGAAGATCGTCGGCCTGGATGTCGGCGAAGAGGTCGACAAGTAGCTTCAGGTCGCCGTCATCGGCCGACTCCAGCGCATCGAGGTAGCGCTCACGGTGCTCCTCATCACGAATGACGAGAACGAGATAGTCCGCCTTCAGAAAGACGGCGGCGGTGAGGGCTCGGGCGACACGGCCGTTGCCGTCCTGGAACGGATGAATCTGTGCGAAGCGATGGTGGAGCCAGGCGGCTTCGACTTCAGGACAGGTTCCGGTGTGTGCCTGGTGCCAATTGAGCAGCCGTTCGATCTCGTCACGAACGAATTCGGGCGGACAGTACTCGTGAAAAGTCCCGTCGGGAATCGTCTGGGGTTGTTCGGCTTCTGCTTCCAGTCGCCTTTCAGCAACGAAACCTTCATGGGGTTCCCGAACTGGTCTTCCGCGTCACAGGTCTCCTGACTGAGGGTTAACCGGTGGTGGAGTTCCTTGAAGTAGGAGTCGGTGAGCTCGCGTGCACCTCCGATCAAGGTCCATGACCATCTCGAAAGCGGCGTACTGGTCTTGTATCAGCGCGCGGGCATCTGCCGAGACAAGACCCTTCGCATGGAACTGGCCCAGCGCCTCCATCCCTGCTTCGAGGATTTGGACGGTCACCCCCCGGTCAACGGTGTAGAGGCGCTCGATGATCCCGGTCTCTATGGCCCACTGACTCGCGAGCCTTTCCTGAAAGGCTCGTATCCTGGCCTCGTCCTTGATGAGGGCACGATCTTCAACCCACTGCCGGTGGACGGCATGGAGATCGGGGCGGCAGAGATCGCGCCAGTTCCCCGGCAGATCCTCGATTGGTTGCCACTCGCGTGCGATGGCTGGACCGGCACCAGCCGTATCGTTGACCATTGCTACCTCCGCCAGCGTCGAGTTGCTGCCCTCTTCGCCCTGCGCAAGCCGTACAGGAGCGGTGCCTGCCGGATACAGGATACGTCCCCGCTTCACGCCCGTTGCGCTGCACGCCCCTGGCGCGCGGGGGGCGGCGCCCCTCAGTCGAAGGCGCTCAGGACTTCGGCATCGAGGCGCTGGTAGAGGACGGGGTTGTTGGGCATGCGCGCGAAGATGGCTTCCTCGACCCCGACATCCTCGTAGCGCCGGAGCACCTCGATGATACGTTCGGGAGGGCCGATCGCGAGGTCGCGCTCGCGCTCCTCGGGGGTGAGGTGGCTGCCGTAGCGTTCTCGCCACGCCTGCGCCCGCTCAGGGTCATCCTGCAGAACACAGGTCAGCTGTATGGTCTTCCTGATTTCAGCGGGGTCGCGCCCCGCCTCGGCACAGCGACGTTCGAGCGTCTCGATCTTGCGTCGAACGAACGCAGGCGGGCCGTCGACGTTCATGATGTCGCCGTAGCGGGCGAGGGTGCGCAGGGTGCGCTGCTCGCCGCCGCCGCCAACCATGATGGGGGCGTGCGGCTGCTGCACGCACTTCGGTTCGAAGGGGGTGTTGTCGAGGCGGTAGTAGCGACCCTCGAAGGTGACCGGGCCGTCGCTGTCAAACAGCAGGCGGATGATCCGGACGGCCTCTTCGAGGCGATTGCAGCGCTCCCTCAGCGAGGGGAAGGGCCAGCCGAAGGCCGTGTGCTCGCGCTCGAACCAGGCCGCGCCGATCCCTACGTTCATGCGCCCCCCGCTCATGTCGTCCATGGTGGCGATCATCTTGGCGACGAGCGCAGGATTGCGGTACGTATTTCCGGTGACGAGCGTACCCAGGCGAATCCGCCCGGTGGTGGCCGCCAGCCCCGCGAGAAGCGCGTACGCCTCGAACGTGGGGATCTCGTTGGGGAGGTTGGGGACCGGCGGAAAGAAGTGGTCGTAGACCCAGAGGCTGGACCAACGACCCGCATCCATTGCGCGAGCCACGGCGGAGATGTCCTGCCAGCTGGTCGAGTTGTTGTGGAGCTGGGCGCCGATCTGCATACCGTTCCCCATCCGTTCGGGGGGAGTCTACAGGGCGGCGACAGCGTCTCCGTCGCGCACGTGACGATGCTGCCCCTCAAGGAAGAAGCGAGCGAGGAGGCGGTCGAGGAGTTCACGCGGGCGCTCGACCGCTTCCCCAAGCAAAAGCCGTTCATCCGGCGCTGGATTCTGGGCAAGCCGGGCCCGTACTACCCCTCGGCGACGGACCGCTTCGACCTCGCCTTCATCGCTGAGGTGGACTCGATCGAGGCGATGGAAGCGTACGCGTCACATCCCTGCCATACCGAAGTCGTGGGGCCGATGCTGGGGGCCAATCCTGAAAGATGTGCTCGTGGTCGATTTCGCCTTCTCGTGGGTCGATTACGCCCAGATCATCCCCTACCGCTGAGGCGGGGGCGCTCAGCGCCCCTCCACCCTCGCGCCTTCATCGAGCAGGCGCAGGATCGTCGTCGCGAGTTCGCGCGCGGCCTCGGGAGCGAGCTCGACGGCGACGCGCGCCCCCGGACCGAGCGCCTCGTTGACGAAGTCGAGGTTGAGGGCGTGCTCGCGCCGCAAGTGGAAAGGGTGGTCGTAGGAGACGTAGGTCTGGCCGAGCGCGAACCAGCGGTCGCGCGCCTTGCCGCTACCCGTCACCTGGAGCTTCTCCGCGATCATGGTACACATGCGCTGTCTCCCTTCGTCGCCTCAGACCGCGAGATGGCGGCCGAGGAACTCCCATATCTTCTCCCACCCGTCCACCGCTGCCCCGGCGGCGTAGGCCGCAGGGTACTGGTAGTAGAAGAAGCCGTGCCCGGCGTCGGGATACATGTGGAACTCGTAGGTCTTGCCCTCGTGCTGGAGCGCGGCTTCATGCTCGGCAACCTGGGCAGGAGTGGGGCTGCGATCGTTCTCGCCGAAGAGGCCGAGCAGTGGCGCGGCGAGGGCGGCGGTGTGGTCGATGGGCGCGACGGGACGCTGCGGCGAGAGCTCATCGGGCCCCATGACCACGCCCCCGCCCCAGCAGTCGATGGCGGCGTCAACGCCCTCGCCGGAGCGGCAGGCCACGAGGAAGGTGTGGCGCCCGCCTGAGCAGGTGCCCATCACGCCAACCTTGCCATTCACATAAGGTAGTGAGCGGAGGAAGGCGATGCAGCCGTCGGCGTCGCCAAGGACACGGTTGTCGGGAGCACCGCCCTCGGCGCGAACCCTGGCGGCCACGTCCTCGGCGGTGCCGTGCCCGTCGCGGCAGTAGAGGTCGGGCGCGATCGTGACGTAGCCGTGGTGCGCGTAGCGGCGCGCCGTCTCCTTGTACCACTCGTCCCAGCCGGGGATGTGGTGGAGCAGCAGCATCGCCGGAAACGGCCCCTCTCCCAGGGGCCGGGCGAAGTAGGCGTGGATGCGATCGCCGCCGTCGCCGGGGACCGTGATCGTCTCCGCAAGCATGCCTTCGTACGTGCCGGTGTCGTCCATGAAGTGCCCTCCCGCGGTTGGTGGGCTGAATCCTACGGCGCAGCAGCATCCTGTGCGGTAGGCTGATACAGCCAGCAAGGAGACGAGCGATGGGAGCACCCACGGCTGAGGACTACACCGCGCTGCGGCAGGTGGCGGAGCGCTATGTGGATGCAGTTAATCGCTTCGATGCGGAGGCGTGGGGCGACACCTGGGCGCCGGACGGCGAGTGGATCACGCGCACCGCGCGCAAGGGGCGCGAGGCGATCGTGGCCGACTGGACGCGCATCATGGCCAGCATCCCCAACGTCTACATGCACGTCTACTCGGGCGTCATCGACGATGTGACGGGAGATACCGCCTCGGGCCGCTGGTACATGGGCGAGTTCCTGAACCGCGAGGCCGGACGGACAATGAATTCGCTGTGCTACTTCGATACCTACCGCCGGATCGACGGACAGTGGTACATCCACACGCGCCGCCTTGAGGCGCTCTACCGCGGCCACGCGGACCTGAGCGGTGAGTGGGGCAAGCTCTCGCAGTGAACCGCACCCCGTGCCGTCGAGCGGTAGTGGCGCCCTGAGCGTGGACGGACTGTGGCGCAGGCCGCGGACGCGCTCGCCGTTCCTCTGGATCATGGCAACGCCGCTGGCGACGCTGCCGCTGGGTGCCCTGCTGATCTTGATGCTGGGCGGGGAGCACGAGGCGGAGGCGCTCGGGCTGCCGCAGGCCGATCTCTGCCGCTTCGGCGGGAGCATCGCGCAGTCGTGCTTCTACTACTTCGAAGTCTGGCGTATCTGGCTGCTGCTGGCGGTACCCGGGGCGCTCAACCTGCTCGTGGCGCTGTGGTTGCTGAACCGCAACGGGTACGTGCGTCTGGCGGCGGCGTTGGCGCTTGTGCTGGCCCTGGCGCGCACACTCGTCGTGCCCCTGGCAGCGATTGCCATCTCGCAGTTCGACGTGATCAACGACGGGGGGCTCTACTTCCGCGTACAGGTGACAGCGGGCGGCGTCGTGGGGGACGTGGACGCGCCCTCGGTGGGAACCGCCACGTGGCAGCTGTTGCTGGCGGCGTGGACGGGCGGGCTCGTCATGTGGGCCGCGACGGTGGCGCTGTGGAGAGCCTACGAGCCGCTCATGGCGCGCTTCTGGCGCACGCTCGAACCGCCCGGAGGGCCCCGGCCCCGCCCCGAGGACCCGCAGCGCTGGACAGGCTTCCTGCGGGGGCGCTAGCGGTCGGGGTCCAGCAGCACCTTGATCACGCCGTCGCGGCGCTCGTCGAAGATCGCGTAGCCGTGGGGGCCGTCGGACATCGGCAGGTGGTGGGTGAAGACGCGCTCGGGATGAAGCTTGCCCTCCTGTAGCAGCGGCGCCAGCTCCGGCCATGCGAACTGGGGTGAGACGAGCCCCACCTTGTAGGTGAGGTCCTTGCCGAAGAGCTGCATCAGATCGACGGTCATTTCGGGATCGGCGGTAGCGCCGACCTGCGAGAGGACGCCGCCGTGGGCCAGCACACCGAAGGCGATCCGCACTGTCGCCTGCGGTCCTGCTGCCTCTACCACGTGCTGCGCCCCGCGCCCGCCCGTCTGGTCGAGCACGGCCTCAACTGGATCGATCTCACTTGCGTTGATGGGGATGGCACCCAGCCGCTCCGCCTCCGCCAGGCGGTGGGGGACCTGGTCGATGGCGAAGACCTTCGAGGGGCCGAAGAGGAAGGCCGTCTCGAGGGCCATCTGCCCGACCGGCCCCGCGCCCACGACGGCGACGGTGCCGCCGGGCTTGATCTCCGCTCCGCGTGCGCCCTTGTAGCCCGTGGGGAGGATGTCCGTGAGGAGCACGGCCTGCTCCTCGCTCACGCCCTCGGGGATGCGGAGCAGGGTGCTGTCGGCGGCGGGCACGCCGATGGCCTCCGCCTGCCCCGCGTCCAGCCCGGGCCCGCCGAGCACGCGCGCCTCTACGTTCGGGCAGCGCGCGGTCAACAGGCTCTGGCACGCTTCGCAGCGCCCGCAGCCGGCGACGGCCGATACAAGCACGCGGTCGCCCGCGCGGAACTGGCGTACCTCGGGACCCACGGAGACGACTTCGCCCACGCACTCGTGGCCCATGGCGCGGCCGATGCGCTCTTCGTTCACGGGCCCGTGGTAGCCGTGCAGGTCGGAGCCGCAGATGGCGAAGCGGGTCGTGCGCACGAGCGCGCCGTCCGGCGCGGGAACCTTGGCGTCGGGCATCTGCTCGACCTCAATACGCTTGTGGCCGCGGTAGACAAGCGCTCGCATGGGGCCCTCCCTCGCGCTGCGCACGGGCGGCGCGCCGCTGGTTTCGCCTAACCCTACCGCTTCAGGCGGGCTGCGCGGCGCGCGTCAACGCGGCACCGCCTGCCCTCGTGTATCCTCCCCTGCGCCCGCGCACGGCGACTGCGGGGGCCAGGAGGAGACCGAGCGTGACTGACGAACTCACTTTTGGATGGGTGTCTCCGGTGATCGGACTGCCCGAGAGCGATCACGAGCCGATCGTGATGTACCAGGAGCGGAACATCCTGCCGGTGGCGTTCGAGCACTTCGACTGTGTGTGGCTGGCCGATCACTTCTACGGCTTCGCCAACGAGAACGATCCCTTCCTCGAGTCATGGACGACGATGACCTGGCTGGCAGCGAAGTTCCCGACCGTCAAACTCTGCCACCACGTGCTCGGCCAGGGGTACCGAAACCCTGCGCTCACGGCCAAGATGGCGGCCACCCTGCAGGCCCTCTCCGGCGGCCGCTTCATCCTCGGCATCGGGGCAGGCTGGCGCGGCGAGGAGTTTGAGCGCTACGGCTACGAGTTCCCCTCTACGGCGACGCGCATCCGCCAGCTGGAAGAGACAATCCAGATATGCCGCCTGATGTGGACGGAGGAATCGCCGAGCTTCGAGGGGCGCTACTACACCATCAAGGACGCCAAGGCGCCGCCGCGCCCCGATCCCATGATCCCCATCATGGTCGGCGCCCAGGGCGAGCAGCTCTCGCTCCCCATGGTGGGCCGCCTCGCAGACGGCTGGAACACGTTCTGGTGGCCGGTGGATGAGTGGGAGCAGAACTGGACCCGGAAGCGGGACATCGTCTGGAACGCCGCCGAGGAGGCGGGCCGCGACCCCGCCGCTATCACGATCAGCGTGACGCGCGAGGTTGGCCTGCCCAACACCAGCCAGGAATCGGAGCAGTGGCGCGAGACGCTCGAACGCTTCCGCGAGCTGGGCGTGCGCCACTTCACCTGCGACTTCGGACACCCCACGTCGACGGAGCCCGTGCTGCGCTTCGTGGAAGAGGTGATGAAGCCCCTGCGCGCAGGCTAGCGCGCGCCCGCCGCTGTGCTCAGCCCGTTTTGCTGAAGCGCCGCATCTCCGGCGGGCCCGCCAGGTAGTCGCCCATGTTGGGGCCGCCGCTGCGGCCGGACGCCCCCGCCAGGTGGGCGTTCAGCGCCTCGTCGCTCTCCCACTCCTCCACCATCGCGAAGTGGGTCGGGTCTTCGTTGTCCTGCCACAGCTCGTAGCGGATGCAGCCCTCCTCGCTCTGGCTGGGGGCGACGAGCCATTCGTTCGCCACGCGGGCGAACTCTTCGGCCTTCCCGGCGTGGATGGTGAAGCGGGCGACGACTCCGACGGCTGACATGGCTGCTCTCCCGGGGTGTTCGGCTGGTGCGCCACTGCATGCTAGCGGACCGCGCCCGCAACGCGCATCCCGCAAGTGCCCGCGTTGACGCG
This sequence comes from Tepidiformaceae bacterium, assembly GCA_963422605.2. GTDB lineage: Bacteria > Chloroflexota > Dehalococcoidia > Tepidiformales > Tepidiformaceae > UBA2991. The sequence goes on along the minus strand of CAXXUF010000002.1, from coordinate 815,359 downwards.
CGTGCGGGGCGGTGACACCATCGCCGCAACACGAATGCCTGCCCGCCAGTTGCTGTAGGAGAACCTCGATGGTCACGCAGAATCCGCTTTTGATGACGCCCCTTGAGCGTGTGGACGAGCCCGATATGGGTTCCGGTCTGATCGACCAGACGCGCTACACCTCGCCCGAGTTCGCGCAGCTCGAATGGGAGCGCATGTGGACGAAGGTGTGGAACATCGCCGGGCCGCTGTGCGATATCCCCGAGGTCGGTGACTACTTCACCCACACGCTTGGTCGCGAGTCGTTCATCTTCATGCGCACGAGCCCCGACGAGTTCAGGGGCTACTACAACGTCTGCCCCCACCGCGGCAGCCGCCTGCGCCCGAGCGTAGGGCTCGGCCACGCCGAACAGCTGCAGTGCCCCTTCCACCTGTGGACGTTCAACATCCAGGGCGAACTCACGGATGTGCCCGACCGCCAGCACTTCGTGAACGGCATCCCCGAGGAGAAGCAGTGCCTCAGCGAGGTGCGCGTCGAGACCTGGGGCGGCTTCCTCTTCTTCAACATGAACCCGCAGGCGGAGCCGCTGAACGAGTTCCTCGGCATCATCCCCTCGCATCTCGACCCCTACCGCTTCGACGAGTACCACCTGGTGCAGGACTTCCAGCTGGAGTGGGCCTGCAACTGGAAGTTCGCGGTCGACCAGTTCGCCGAGATCTACCACCTGCCCGCCCTCCACCCGCAGCTCATCGAGTGGTGGGACACGGCAGGTACCCCCCTCGATGTGTACGACGGCGGCAAGCACAGCCGCCAGCTCATCCGCCAGGGCTACCCCGATGGCAACGCCTGGACCGACGACATGGCCCGCAGCCACGGCTACACGGACAAGGAGATGATCACCGACTCGCAGTGGCATCAGCTCGCCGGCGTCGGGATCGACAAGGACTCGTTCGAAGGCGGCGTCGACGACGTTCGTCCCGCCATCACGAAGGCGCGCCGCGACCTCTACGAGCAGATGGGGGTAGACGTCTCCGGGCTTCACGACGAGCAGCTCATCGACGACTACCACTACATGATCTTCCCCAACATCACGCTCAACATCGGTGGAACCTCGCTGACCTACTTCCGCGCGCGCCCGCATCCCACCGACCCTGACCGCTGCCTCTGGGACTACCAGGTGTTCGTGCGCCTGCCGGAAGGCACGCCGGTACCGCCGCGACCGCAGACGGTTCATGGCAGCGCGCGCGATGTGGAGGTCTTCGAGGCGCTTGCGCAGGACATGGCGCAGGCCCAGATCGTGCAGGAGTCGTACCACTCCCAGGGCTTCAACGGAATCCTCCTGAACAGCGAGGAGCGCCGTGTCCGCGCGATGCACTACGCGCTGGAGCAGTACCTCTACGGGCCCGACCGCTAGAAGTTTCGGGGGTGCGGGATAGCTGGGGGCGGCCCTGCCACGCCAGCGGGTCGCCCCCAAACGGTGTCCGGTGGACGGGCCTCTAGCCGGGGATGACGGGCAGCGTGATGTGCGAGGGATGCTGCGCATCGTGCAATACCAGCTGCGCGGCGGGCACGAGGTTTGACTCGCTCTCGACAGGCGTGCCCGTGTTCGGGTTGCGATCGAAGCGTGGGAAGCACGACGAGCTGATATCGACGCGGATGCGGTGCCCGGCGAGGAAGACGTGGCTGGTGGCCCACAGATCGATCTCGTAGCGGTAGGGCTGCCCGGGCGTGAGCAGGCTGGGCGAGCTCGCGGAATCGCGATAGCGCGCGCGGATGATCCCGTCCTGCAGGTTCTGGGCGTAGCCGTCGGGCCGTACGTCCACGAGCTTCGCCGTGAAGTCGGTATCGACGGCTGAGGAGGTGGCCCAGAGCGTGACCCGCAATGGCCCCGTCACCTCAAGGTTCTCGCTGAGCACCTCGCTGGTGTAGACGAGCACGTCGTCGCGCTGCTCGGCGGGGCGCTGGTCGAAGACGCCGCGGGGGATGATGAGGTTGTTGCCGCCCAGGCTGGGAACGGGGTCGTGGGGGTCGTAGACGTAACGGTCGGGCGGCTCCTGGCCGGGAGCCTCGGGGCTGAGCGCGCCGTCGCCCGCAAGGCTGTTGGCGCCACCGCCGCTGTGCAGGTACCAGGGAGTGTACTGCGTGCGCGCCAGGGGCCATTCCTGCTCGTCGCGCCAGCGGTTCTCGCCCATCACGAAGATGCGCACGGGGGCCTCATCCATGATCCCCGTGTCCTCGCCCTTGAGCCAGTGCCCGAACCATCGCTGCTGGACCTGCATGAAATCGATCGCCGCTTCGGCGCCGAAATCGAGCTCACCGCAACCGTCGCTGGTTGGCAACGAGTAGCCGATGTGGCCCCAGGGGCCCACGAGCAGGCGCTGGTTGCCGCGCGCGTTGGGCCCGCCGAGGGCGGTCACGCCCTCGAAGCCGGAGAGCGTGCCTTCCAGAAAGATGTCGTACCAGGAGCCGAAGTGGAACATGGGCGTATCCACGGTGTGGAAGCCGCGGCGCACGTTGATCTCCCACCAGAAGGGGCCGTCATCGGGCTGCGAGAGATAGTCCGCGAAGTAGGGGGCGATGTCTTTCATCCGCTCGCCCCAGTCCGTGAGGGGCACGTGGGCGTAGCCCTCGGGCGTGAGCGGCTGCGCGAAGAAACCGTGCTCGTCGGGCGGATCGAGGTAGCCTTCGAGCGTCTCCATCTGCTCCCCCGCGAGCCCCTTGCGTTCGAGCGTGTTGCGCCCCTTGAGCAGGGCGTAGGGAACCATCCAGCCGTGTTCGAGCGCGCCGCCCGCGTGCCGCGTCCAGCTCTGGCGGTGATCGCAGGTTCCGGAGACAGGCGCCATCGCCCGCAGGTGGGGAGGGTTGTGGGGCGCGAGCTGGTACTGGTCGGCCCCGAGGTACGACTGGCCCGTCGTGCCCACTGCGCCATCGCACCAGGGCTGCTCCGCCACCCACTCGATGGTGTCGTAGCCGTCGGGACCCTCAGTCAGATGAGGGGTGTAGTCGCCCTCCGAGCCGAAGCGTCCGCGGCAGTCCTGTGTAACGTAGGCGTAGCCGAGGGGGACCCAGAAGTCGGCCCCCGTGCCGGGCCGCCCGCCCGGGTTGCGCCCATAGGGCGAGCGCGAGACGAGCGCGGGGAAGGGGCCGGGGCCCGGCGGACGGTAGATGTCGGCTTCGAGACGCACGCCGTCGCGCATGGGCACCATGATGTTCTCGTCGACGGTCATTTCGGAGCCGGTCAGTTGGCTCATGGGATCCTCCATCGCGTGCTGGCGGGGGGAGCCTACACGACTCGCCCGCGTCTCATCCCTCGCGCGCTCCGATGAACTCCGCGGGCGTGGCCACGAACTTGAGGCGGCACTCCAGCGAGCAGAAGTAGTACCAGCGGCCCCCGTAGAACCGCTTGACGCCCGCGCTGCCGCCCCGTTCGGGCGCGCCCCCGGGAACGCGCCCCGTGACCGCGTCCACGTCGCCTTCGGCGACCTCGCGGCCGCAGACGAGGTCTACCGCCAGGGTCGCACCTCGGTGAGCGTCGCTGCAGCGAGGCGCAGGCACTCGTCGGCGCTGCCCCAGGCCAGCGCGCGCTCCTTGCCGCGGCGGCTGAAGAAGTGCAGGTCGTACTCCTCCGTGTAGCCGATGCCCCCATAGAGGATGTGTGCCTGCATGGTCACTTCCGTGGCCGCGCGTGAGGCGAGCACCTTCGCCTTGGCGATCTCACGGTCGCTTGCGCGCCCCTGGTCCAGGTTCCAGATGGCTCGGTAGGCGAGGAAGCGCGCCGCGAGCGTCTGCGTGGCCATGTTCGCGCAGTGATGCTGGACAGCCTGGAAGGAGCCGATCGGCCGCCCGAACTGGACGCGCATGCCGGTGTACTCCACCGTCATGTCGAGCGCTTGCTGGGCGTTGCCGAGGCATTGGATGGCGCACAGCGCGCGCCCCGCCCGGCGCAGGAAGCGGAGCGACTCGGCGCCGCCCGCGCGCCTTGCTGGCGCGCCGGCATAGGTGCAGCGCGCCAGCGGCGTGCGCGCGATCGTGCGGAGCGGTTCCCACCGGACGCGCTCGTGGTGGCTCTCCACGAGGTAGAGGCCCGGCTCGCCTCCCTCGCTCCCATCCACCAGGTGGTGCGTGACCTCGCCGCCGTAGTCGACGATGCGCTCGCCGCTGAGGGCCCCGCCCTCGACGCGGGTGCCGTCGCCGCCGGGCGCCGGGGCGATCGTGACCGTCCCCGCGATGACGCCTGCCACGATCTCCTCCGCGAGCGCCTCCTCGCCGTGGCGCTCGATGGCGAGCGCGCCCGCAATCGTTTCGGGGAAGGGGATGATGCAGGCGCGGCGGGTCAGCTCTTCGAGCAGGATGGCCGCGTCGGTCAGCTCGCCACCCGCCCCCCCGTGGCGCTCGGCAAAGGGGAGCGCGAGGAACCCCGCGCCCTGCAGATACTCCCAGAGCTCCTCGTCCGCGCCCCCCGCCCGTTCGAGCTCGCGGATGCGGTCGAAGGAGACCTCCTTGCGCAGGTAGTCGCGCAGGGAATCGCGCAGGAGCCGCTGGGTCTCGCTGAGGGCCGTATCCATGCGGGCGCTCGCTACCGCGGCAGCCCGAGGCCGCGGCGGGCGATGATGTCCCGCTGGACCTCGTTCGCGCCTCCTCCAAAACGCTGGATGGGCGAGGCGCGGTAGGTGCGTTCCAGCTCCCCCGCGAGCGGGGCGAAGCCGTCGGACTCCTCCGTCAGCGCTCCCTCACGCCCGAGGAGGTCCATCGCCGCACTGCTGATGCGGTAGCGCAGCTCGGAGGTCCAGATCTTGGACATGGAGGCCTCCATCGTAGGCGTCTCCCCCGATGCGACGATCGAGGCGTTGGTGAGCACGAGCCCCTCCATGACATCGAGGTCGAGTTCCAGCTCGGTCAGGCGCATGCGTGCGGAGGCGTCCTCCAGCAGGTCGGGGCGCTGATCGCGGATGTAGGCCAGGAGCCGGTCGAAGATGTGGCGCAACCCGCCACCCGCGCCGATCCAGACACGCTCGTGGTCGAGCGCGTTGGCGATAATGTACCAGCCCTGGTTCACCTCGCCGATGAGCGCGTCGCCGGGCACTCGCACGTCCTCGAAGAACACCTCGTTGGTGCGCGCCCCCGCCATCGTCATGATCGGTCGCACGGAGATACCGGCGGTGTTCATCGGCACGATGAAGGTGGAGATGCCGCGGTGCTTGGGGGCCTCCGGGTCGGTGCGGGCTGCGAGCCAGACGTGCGAGGCCGTGTCCGCCGCGCTCGTCCAGAGCTTCTGGCCGTTGATGAGCCAGTCGTCGCCGTCCTTCAGGGCCAATGTTTCGAGGGCTGCCAGGTCTGTGCCCGCGTTCGGCTCCGAATAGCCCAGGCAGATGGTGATCTCGTTGCCCCAGATGCCGGGGAGGTACTTCTCCCGCTGCGCCTCCGTGCCGAAGCGGTGGATGGCCGGGCCGACCATGGAGCCGAAGCCGATGCCGTAGGGGATCTCGGCCTTGGCGAACTCCTCCGTGACTACGAACTGGAACCACTGCGACCGCCCCTCGCCTCCGAGCTCCTCCGGCCAGCACATGCGTATCCAGCCGCGCGCTTCGAGCGCTTCGCGGACTCGCTGCTGCTCGGGGCCCTGGCGCGCGCTCTCGCCACGGTTGGCGAGCTCCTCGCGCAGGGCGGGCGTATCCACCTCGCGCAGGAATGCGCGTACCTCCTCGCGGAACGCCTCCAGCTCCTCGCTCCAGCCGAACTCCATCGTGGATCCTTGCGTGTGGCGCGCTAGTCGCGCCACGCCCCCGTACCGGGGAAGCTGTGGTCGATCGCGGCGTGCACCGTCTGCTCCCCCGTGCCGATGATGCGCTTGTGGGAGAAGCGCCAGCGACCGTCGGCCTCGCGCCGCAGGCGCTCCTGATAGATGCCGCCGCCGGGGGCCACTCCCGGGTTGGGCAGCTGCCCCACGTCGAGGTAGCTGATGACCGTCGCCTCCTCGCCGTCAACCTCGATGTGGACGTTGGTCGTCGTGTGCTTGCCCGTGGCGACGCCGCCCGCGTCCAGGCGGCGGTAGAGGCCGGCGATCGCCTCGCGGCCATTCAGCCTGCCTTCGAGCGACTCGCCGTAGCCGCTGATATCGAGGATCGCGTCCTCCGTGAAGAGGGCGATCAGGTCCTCGACCACGTTCGGGATGTCGTGCAGGAGAAGGTATTCGTACACGGTGCGGCGGACGCCCTCGACCGCCTCCAGGTACTCCACTCGCCGCTCGAGCTCTTCGATCGTGGCCATGCGCTTCTCCCGTGTGCCTGCGGGGCCGGGTCTGGCCGTCCGCGATCCTGAGACACGAGGGATGGCGGGCAAGCCTCGCCCCGAGCCTCTCGGCGGGCATGCTCGACTGCCGCACGCGGTCTGTCAATGTCGGGGGCACGGTACGTCGAACTCGGCGCGCGGCGCGTTGACCGATCGCTTCCCGAAAGGCCATGATGCGCCCACACTCGCCTGTTGTGGAGGCACGCGCGATGGTGCTCGAGAACCGCCCCACGCCCACGCCCACGGGCAGGACCGCAGAGCCCGACATGGGCACGGGCCTGATTGATACAGAACGCTACACCTCTCCCGGGTTCGCGCAGCTCGAATGGGAGCGCATGTGGACGAAGGTGTGGCTGAACGCAGGCCCGCTCGCCGACATCCCCGAGGTCGGCGACCACTTCGTCCACGCCATCGGGCGCGAGTCATTCATCTTCATGCGCACAAGCCCCGATGAGGTCAAGGGCTACTACAACGTCTGCCCCCACCGCGGCAGCCGCCTGCGCCCGAGCGTAGGGCTCGGCCACGCCGAACAGCTGCAGTGCCCCTTCCACCTGTGGACGTTCAACATCCAGGGGGAACTCACGGATGTGCCCGACCGCCAGCACTTCGTAAATGGCATCCCCGAGGAGAAGCAGTGTCTGAGCGAAGTGCGCGTCGAGGCCTGGGCCGGCTGGGTCTGGTTCAATATGAACCCCGAGGCCGAGCCCCTGCACGAGTTCCTCGGCGTCATCCCCTCGCACCTCGACCCCTACCGCCTCGACCAGTACCACCTGGTCGACGACTACGTGCTGGAATGGTCCTGTAACTGGAAGTTCGCGGTCGACCAGTTCGCCGAGATATACCACCTGCCCGCCCTCCACCCGCAGCTGCTGGAGTACTTCGACCACCTCTCGACGCCCCTCGACGTCTACGACGGCGGCAAGCACAGCCGCCAGCTCATCCGCATGGGCTTGCCCGACCCGAGCTGGACCGACGACCTCGCCCAGCGCTTCGGCTACGAGCATCGGGACCAGCTCACCCGCCAGCAGCGCCAGAACCTGCAGGATTGCGGTGCCGACCCCGACGCCTTCAGGGGCAAGGCGCGCGATCTGCCGCCGTTCCTCGCCAGGGCCCGGCGCGAGTGGGGCCAGCGCATCGGCATGGACTTCGATCTGCTCGTCGATGAGCAGCTTGTGGACAACTTCCACTACATGATCTTTCCCAACATCACGCTCAACCTGACCTACGGCTCGTTCCTGTTCTTCCGCCCGCGCCCGCACCCCACCGACCCCAACAAGTCCTTCTGGGACTACCAGGTGTACGCGCGCGTGCCGGAGGGCGCTCCCCCGCCCCGCCGCCCGGCGACGGTCTACGGCACTGCCCGCAACCATCCGGAGCTGTTCGAAGCGCTGGAGCAGGACATGGCGCAGGCCCAGATCGTGCAGGAGTCGTACCACTCGCAGGGCTTCAGCGGCATCCTGCTGAACAGCGAAGAGCGCCGCATCCGCGCGATGCACCACGCGCTCGACCAGTACCTCTACGGCCCCGACCGCTAGATCGCTCGCGAGCAAGCTGCTCCGCGAAGGAGGTGAGAGCACGATGACGCACCCGACCGAGGCCACGGCGCCCGCTGCCGGTATGGTCAATATCCTCAGCGTGATCAGGCGTTACCGTCTGCGCGACTTCCCCCGGCGCTTCAGCCCCGACGACCTGCACCATGTGGGTATCCCCTTCATCGATGTGGATCGCACGATGCACGCGCTGCGGCTGCTCGACCTGATCGACTCCGCCGGTGGGCCGACGCCGCGGTTCCACAAGATCCAGAACTGCGAGTCGGAGGAGGAATACCACGAGGCGCTCGAGGAGCTGCTGCGCGAGGTCTACGAGCCGGTCTTCGAGGCAGTCCCTGAGCCGGCTCAGGCGAGCGACATGAAGATGCGTTCGGTCTTCCGCGAGTACGAGCCCCCCGCAGAGCGGGAGCGCATGATCGCCCTGTTCCGGGCGCTCTGCGCGGAGGCGGGGCTCATCGCCGAGGGCTCCTCGCTCATTTCGCCGATTCTCGGAACCTCCTCCCGCAACCGGCAGGTGATGCAGCAGTACCAGGCCCCGCAGAAGTCGTCGTAGACGGTGGCGGGCGAAGCGGGAGGAACCGCCGGGGGTGCTCTCGGCGACCTGCGCGTGGTCGAATACGCCCAGGGGATCACCGGGCCCTTCTGCGCCAAAGCGTTTGCCGACCTCGGCGCCGATGTGCTCAAGGTGGAGCCGCTCGCCGGCGACCGCAGCCGTAGCGAAGGCCCCTTCCCCGGCGATGAGCCCCATCCCGAACGCAGCGGGCGCTTCCTCTACCTGAACACGAACAAGCGCGGCGCTGCCCTTGACACCGCCACGGAGCACGGGCGCGAACTCCTGCGCGAGCTGGTCGCGCGTGCCGACATCTTCGTCGCCGACCTCGCCCCCGCGGCCTACGATGAGCTCGGGCTGGACTTCGCGACGCTCAGCGCGAGGAACGCGGGCCTCATCATGGTCTGCGTGAGCCCCTACGGCCTCACAGGGCCCTACCGCGACTACCGCGGCTCCGCCTTCACGGCCTTCCACGCCGGGGGTATGGGCCGCGAGACGCCCTACAACGAGATCACCGACCCGGAAGCTTGCCCGCCGCTCGTCGACGGTGGTTCCCAGGGCGATTACCTCACGGGCTGGACGGCGGCGACGATGGCACTGATTGCCGTGTTCCACCGCGCCGCCAGCGGCCGCGGCCAGCTGGTGGACGTCTCCGCGATGGAATCCGTGGCAGCCATGACGCGCATGCCCGTCGCCAGCATCGCCTACGGGCAGCAGCCCAAGATATCTCGCGAAAAAGCGAACTTCCCCTGGGTGATGCCCTGCAAGGACGGGTACGTCTCGTTCGCCCCGTTCTTGCTCGACCACTGGTGGCGGGCGGTCGTCGACATGATGGGCAGCCCCGGCTGGGCCGTGAGCGAAGCGTTCGCGACGACGATGGGGCGGGTCGCAAACGCCGACGTGGTCGAACCCCTCACCGTTGAGTGGCTCATGGAGCATACGAAGCAAGAGATCTACGAGATGGCGCTCGAACGCAACGTCGCCTGCTTCCCCGTCAACACCATGGCGGAGACACTGGGCTCACGGCAGTACGCGGCCCGCGATTTCTTCGTCGAGGTCGAACACCCGCTGGCCGGGCCGCAGCGCCAGCCGGGGGCGGCGGCCCGCTACTCGGCCACGCCCTGGGCCGTGCGGCGGCCGGCCCCGCGCCTGGGCGAGCACACGCGCGAGGCGATCTGTGGCGAGCTGGGGCGTTCCCAAGCGGAGCTCGCCGTGCTGCTGGCGGCGGGCGCCTGCGTCCTCGCGGAGGAGGTTGTGGGGTGAGCAACCGGCCCCTTGAGGGTGTGCGTGTGGCTGACTTCGGCTGGATCCTGGCAGGACCTTACGCGACCGCCTGGCTGGGCAGCCTCGGCGCCGAGGTGATCCGCATCGAATCGCAGAGCCGCCTCGACTTTCACCGCCAGAACCTCGGCACTGGCGCTGATGGCGTGCCCGGCATCAACCGCGGCGCGGTCTTCAACTCCCTCAACTTCAGCCGCAAGAGCCTCCGCCTGAATCTCTCCACCCCGCGCGGCCTCGATCTGGCGAAGGGGCTCGTGCGCCACAGCGACATCGTCATGGAGAACTACGCAGCCGGCGTCATGGAGAAGATGGGGCTCGGCTACGACGCGCTCAGGGCGATCAACCCGCGCATCGTCATGATCGCCACCTCCCCCCTCGGCCAGACCGGGCCCGACCGCGCTGCCACGGGCTGGGGGCCGAACGTACAGGCCTACGCCGGCCTGCCCCACCTGACGGGCTACGAGGGGGCCCCGCCCTCCGGTCTGGGTGGGCTCTACCCGGACTTCATGATCGGGACGGTCATGGCCTTCACCGCACTCTCCGCCCTGCATGCGCGCAACCGCACTGGTGAGGGGCAGTACGTCGACCTCTCGATGGCGCAGATCGTCTCGGCCATGATCCCCGAGCCGCTCATGGATTTCGCCATGAACGGGCGCGAGACCGCGCGGAGCGGCAACCGCTCCCCCGCCCATGCGCCACGTGGCGTCTACCGCTGCGCGGGCGAGGACAAGTGGGTAGCGATCGAGGTGGCCAGCGACGGGGAGTGGCGCGCGCTGGCGGCGGCGCTGGGCGACTCATCCTGGGTGCGTGACGATCGCTTCGCGGGCGTGACGGGGCGGCGCGCCCATCACGACGAGATTGACGAGCGCATCACAGCCTGGACGAAGGAACGCTCGCACTACGAGGTGATGCACATACTGCAGGCGGCGGGCGTGGCGGCGGCGCCCTGCCTCGACCCCTACGAGCTGCTGGCCGACGAGGCCATGAACGAGCGCGACCTCTACGTGGAGATGGATCACCCCGAGGTGGGTCCGCGGCTGGTGGCGGGGCTTCCGGGGCGCTACAGCGAGCTGCCCGCCTGCGACTACGGCCCTGCCCCCCTCTTCGGGGAGCACAGCGAGGAGGTCTGCCGGGGCCTGCTGGGCCTCAGCGCCGAAGAGTACGCCCGCCTCGTCGAGGAGCAGATCATCTACTAGCGAGCGATTGGGGAGGATGCCGGAGGAAGGAGAATCCCGCCCGAGACCCTCGACTTCTGTTCGAATACACGCGCGACGCGCCCAAGCGGCGCGCGCTGCCTCGGTCTGGCGGGAGTGCATGGGAGTCGAACCCACCCCTCGCCGCGCTGGCGACGAGGCGACCGTTTTGAAGACGGCGAGGACCACCGGACCCTATCCACTCCCCCGCTCCTCCCCCATCCTACCCCGGCCCGCTATATGTAGGGCAGGACGTGCTCGGCGAAGAGGCGCGCCGGCTCGCGCGTGTCCCGCCCGAAGAACTCGATCACGAACATCTCGCAGCCTGCCTCACGATTGCGCGCGATCTGGTCGCGGATGCGCTCGGGGCTGCCCGAAAGCGCGAGCGGCCCCGTGGGATCGCCCAGGTGCCCGCCGAAGATCGTCTGTGCGCGCTCGATCAGCGGCCCTGCCGAGGACTCGTCCGGCGCGATCGTCACGAGGCACTGCTGGCTGACGGTCACCTCGTCCGGGTCGCGTCCGGTGTCGCGACAGTGCTCGCGCAGGACCGCCACCTTGCGCGCGAGGTCCGTGTGGTGCCCTGCGAGGTTATTCCAGATGGCAGCGTGCTCGGCGGCGATGCGCAGGGTGACGCGCTCGCCGGCGCCCCCGACGAGGATGGGTGGCGTACGCGGCGGCTTCGGCTCGCAGACGAGGCGCTCGACGCGCACGTGCTCGCCCGCGAAATCGACCGGCGATTCCTCGCTCCACATGCGCTTGAGCAGTACGACCGTCTCTTCGAGCTGCCGGAGGCGCTCGCGGGTTGAGAGGAAGGGCATGCCGAAGTCGGTGAACTCGCGTTCCATCCAGCCGCCGCCGAGCCCGGGGATGACGCGCCCGCCCGCGATCGCGTCCGCGGTGGCGATGGTCTTGCCCAGATGGGCGGGGTTGCGCATCCCCGCAGGCGTCACGAGTGTGCCGATCTCGACGCGCTCGGTGATCGCCGCCAGTGCCGCCACGGTGCTCCACGCTTCGAGGATGGGGATGTGGGGCGATTGCGGACCGTAGAGGTGATCGTTCACCCAGATCGAATCGAAGCCGAGCGCCTCGAACTCGCGCGCGGCGGCACTCGTCTCCTCCCAGGTGCGCTTGATCTGGGGCACGTTCACACCGAAATGGACCTTCGCCATCGTCACCCTCCGCGGGCGCATCCTACCCTGCCCCTGCCAGGAGCGAGGAGTGCACCCCTGCTGCCCCTGGGGCAGCCCTCGGGGCAGGATGACGCGGGCGCCGGGGCCCAGCCCGTGCCACCCGAACCAGCCCAAGTTCACTTCGAGCGCGTAGCGGTAAGGCCCGGATGGGTGCAGCAGCGTCTCGTCGAGAGGTGCACCTTCGCGTAGTTCCAGCACCCGTCCGTCCGCCGCGAGGAAGGCGATCGTGAGGAAGATCGTCGTGTTGCGCATCCAGAACGGGTTCACCGTTTCCTCCGGGAAGATGAAGAGCGTCGCCTCGCGCTCTCCGAGAGACTGGCGGAACATAAGCCCTTGGGTGCGCTCGGCGGGCGTGGCCGCCACCTCCGCCTTCAGCCCGGCGGAGGCGCCCCCCGCGCCCTCGACGGTGAGTGTGACAGTGAGGAGGCGCTCCCCGTCTCCGTCCGAGCAAGCTGTGAGACAGGCGGTGAGCAGGATGATGGCGACCGCGTTCCGCACGGGCCAGGGCGCTGGCCCCACGGCCGTCGAGAATGCGCGCATGCGCCTGCTGTAGCGTTGCTGGCTCCGTTGCTCCTCTTTCCTCTCCCCCTGCCATGCGGCAGCATGCAGGGGGATGGTCGAGCTTGCCAGCTACCTGTTCTGGACCGGCCTCGCGCTTGCCGCGATCGCTTCGGCGACCTACGCGGGCTACGCCGCCAGCGGCACGTTCTCGCTGCGGCGGCTCAGCGCGCAGACCGTGGCGGGGACAGTCACGCTCGCGGGCGGGACGGGCACGCCCGTCGCCGGTCTGGGGCGGCTCGCGACGGCGTTCGCGGCGCTCACTGCATTCGCCCTCACGGGCGCGCTTGCGGCCCGCTGGGCGGCGGTCGGGCACGCGCCGCTCTCGAACCTCTACGAGTACACGGTCGCGCTGGCGTGGGGAGTGGTGGCCGCCTGGCTCGCATTCGAGCGGACGGCGCGGGTGCGACGCTTCGGGCTCGTGGCACTCCCCGTCGTGGTTGCGCTGCTGGCCGTCGCCACGCGCTTCCCCGACGAGGTCACGCCCCTCATCCCCGCCCTCCAGAACGGCCCCCTGCTCACGCTTCACGTAAGCGTCGTCATGGTGTCCTATGCGGTGCTCACGGTGGCCTTCTGCGCGGCGCTCGTCTACCTCGCGCAGGGCGGCGAAGGCGGGCGGCGGTTTGCGATCCTGCCCGCCGGAGACGTCGCCGGCGACCTCGCGCACCGTGCGGTGCTGGTGGGGTTCCCCCTGCTCACGCTCGGGATCGCGCTCGGCGCGTGGTGGGCCAACAGCGCCTGGGGCCGCTACTGGGGCTGGGATCCGAAGGAGACGAGCGCGCTCGTGGTGCTGCTCTCGCTCACCGCCTACTTCCACGCCCGCGCCGGCGAGGGCTCGGTGACGGGCGCGCCCATCATCCGCCGGCTCGTGCCCAAGCGGCTGCGCCGCGGCCGCCGCCCCGACCCAATGTGGTGGCTCGTCGCCATGTGGGGCCTGATGCTCTTCACCTACTTCGGCGTGAACCTCTGGATCACCGGCCTCCACAGTTACGCCGGAGTGTAGCGTCGGCGCCGCGTCAGCTGCCGTCAACCGGCTCCCAATCGCCGCCGCCCCCGAACCCTCGTACGGCGTTGACGGTGTCGAATCTGCCCGGGTTCCGCCCTCGGCGACGTGCCGGGGCTGCCCGCCGTCGCGCTACTCGATGTCCATGGTCGCGCCGACCGCTTCGAGCTTGGTTTTGATTTCGCCGGCCTCGTCCTTGGTCACGCCCTCCTTGATCTTCGCGGGGGCACTCTCGACGAGCTCCTTGGCCTCCTTCAGGCCGAGGCCGCTCACGATCTCGCGTACAGCCTTGATCACGTTGATCTTCTTCTCGCCGAAGCTCTTGAGGATGACGTCGAACTCCGTCTGCTCCTCGGCAGCGGCGTCATCGGCGGTGGGCGCGCCCGCGGCGGCCATCATCATCGGCGCTGCCGCCGTGATGTCGAACTCCTCCTCGATCGCCTTGTTCAGGTCGCGGAGTTCGAGCAGCGTCATGCCCTTGATGATCTCCAGGGCTTCCTCGGTCTTGGTGGCCATCGCAATCCCCCTTCGGTATGGCGTTTCCGGCGGGCGCTGCCGCGTTCAGGCGGCGTCGCCCTCTTCGAGCTGGTTGGCGCGTGCCTCGATGAGGCCGTTGAAGTTCCGCAGCGTGGCCTCCAGCAGGCCCGCGAGGTTCTGGACGGGTGAGCGGAGCTTGCCCGCGATCTGGGCGATGAGTTCGTCCCGCGGAGGCGTCGTCGCGAGCTCCTCCACTTCCGCGGGGCTCAGCAGGCGGCCTTCCAGCCAGCCCCCGTGGATGGGCAGGTTGAGCCGCTCGGCGCGCAAGTGCTGGATGAGCAGCCGCGCGGGCGCGACCGCGTCGCCGTAGCCGAACGTGAGCGTCGTCGGCCCCCGCAGCAGCTCCGCCAGCTCGGGGCGGCCCGCCTCCTCGGCGGCCCGCCGGGCGAGCGAGTTCTTGACGACGCGCACGCGTACATCAGCAGGCCGCAGGGCGCGGCGCAGCGCCTGGAACGCGCCCACGTCGAGCCCGCTGTGGTCGCTGCCGATGGCGACCTCGGCGCGCTCCATGTCCTGCTTGATCTCGGCGACGAGCGCCACCTTCTTCGCGGCAGGCACGACGGGGCTCCAATCCAGCGACGGGGAGAGAGGGAAAGTGCGAGCGGCGCGACATCGCGCCCGGCTCGCGCATCGCCTCGACAGGCGCCGCTTGCGGCTTATCCCCCCGCGGGGACCTGCGGTCTCCGGCAATCGCTTGCGCGTCCAGCGTACGACGGCGCGGGGCAAGGGGAAAGCGGCGCGCGAGGGGTGCTCCCTACGGCCCGCCCGGCAGAGCCGTTGCGATGCCCGTGACCTGATCGGGCGCGAGGTGACCGGTAGCGCCCGCCACCCCCAGCGTGAGGGTTCCGCCGCCGCATTCCAGCGTCGTGATGGAGGCGTTCGCGAGCTTCACCGGTACCACGCGATCGTCGTTGGTGGCCTCGCCGATGGCGGCGCAGATGGCGATGTAGTGGCTCACGACCACCACGTCGCCGCTTGCGCCCAGCCCCTTCAGCGTCGCGATCACCCGCTCGCGCCAGCGGCGCAGCGCCTCGGGCTGCTCGCTCCAGAGGCCCGCCATGAATGGCCCGAGGATGGCCTTGCGCTCCTCCGGCGGCTGGTTCGGGTCGAAGACCTCGGCAACCTCCACGTGAATCTCGGGTTCGAGCCCGAACGCCTTCGCGAACGGCTCGGCCGTCTCGCGCGTGCGGCGCAGGGGCGAGACGGCGAGGCGCGCAGGCTCCAGTTGGGCGAGCGCCCGCGCGGCTGCCTCCGCCTGTTCGCGCCCCAGCGCCGCAAGGCCGGGGTCGAGGTCGTCGAGGCCCGCCGTGGCGAGCCCATGGCGGATCAGGTAGAGGGTCACGCCGCGCTCAAGAGGCCCCCGCCTCGCTGAAGAACGTGCGTTCCACTTCCTCGGAAAGGGGGATATTCATCAGGCGCGCGCGCTGCAGCGCCTCCCAGTAGTAGCGGTAGGTCGCGCGGTCGTGCAGGTCGCCCTCGTGCTGGATGGGTCCCCAGTCGGCCTCGAACGCCTTCAGCATGATCGCTTCGCCCAGCTCGACCTCCGGGGCCTCGGGCGACATCGCCCGCGTGATCGGCTCGATCTGCGCAGGATAGATCGACCACTGCCGCACGAACCCGAACTCCTCGCGGGCGCGGCGCGCGTCGCCGTAGATGACGTCCGCGTCGCGCAGCTCGAGCGTCACGTTGTGCGCGGGCACGACCCCGTGCGCGAGCGCCGCCGCCACCACGTCGGCCTTGGCGCGCCGGATGAGGGCGTGGTCGAACTGCCCGGGCGAGCGCATCGCCGAGGCGGGAATGGTGCCGTGGTGGGCGGAGACGAAGTCCATGAGCCCGAAATCGAGCACCTGCACGTTGGGCAGCGCCGCCAGCTCCCAGGCGTGGCGCAGGGCGCCGTGCGTCTCCACCAGGATGTGCACGGGAATCTCGCGCTTCACTCCCGCCCGCTGCGTACGCTCGCGGATGTAGTCGATCATCTCCACGCCCTGGCTCGCCTCCGTGCACTTCGGCACCGTGAGGTAGGCGACGCGATCGCCCGCCTCGCCGACGACGATGTCGATATCGGCGCGCCAGTGATCGTGCGTGTAGTCGTGGATGCGCACGCCCGCCATGTTGAACCCGTTCTCATCCGCGTTCTGCATGCGCGCGGTCATCTCGGCGTGCGCGCGCTCCTCTCCCGTAGGTGCGCCGTCCTCGAGGTCCATGGTGATGTCGAAGACGCCCCCCAGCTCGTGCTGGAGCTCGAACGCTTTCCGGATGCGCGTCTCCGTGCCCGCGAAGTGCTCGCAGGCGGGGATGACGGGCAGGGGCGGCTCGCCCTCGAAGAGCGCCTCGTTCGGATGTCGGGGCATGGAACGCCTCCTGATGGGTGTGGTGGGTGGCACACGACGTGCGTGGGCCAGTATCGAACACCTGCGCCCGTCGGTCACGCGCGCACGCGCTCGTAGAATTCGGACCATGTCTGGACGGCGATGTCGCAGTCCATGCAGACAGCCTGGATGGCCTGGTCGTCGGAGACAACGTGAACCTCTCGACCAGCGCGGGAGCGCTCGATCGCCAGCGCGACGACATAGGGGTCAGCAATCTCACGCTCAGAGAAGCCCCTTAGGAGGTTGGGGTATTTCCGAACAACCGTACTCACCGTGGTGTCGCTGGGTGCCGGCAGGGAGTCCAGTTCATCCATTACCTCCTTCACCCACCGCGCCAGGGCGTCAGGGCGTTTAACATCGCCGACCTCGGCCTTCACTTGGATTGGGAAGACAAGTCGGCCAGCGCGCACGAGATCGAGAAGTCCAGCCCAGAACGCTTGCTGGTCTGCGACCGGGATGGACTTTTGGAAGTTGATGGCGGCGCTGGAGTCGAGCACCCACTGCACATTTTCAAAGCCCGGCAGGGGGCTGGCCATCCGTCAAGTACTCGTGATTTCCGGTAGGCATGTGCGATCGAGGCGGAGGTGGTCACTGGCTTCCATCTCGTTGATGCGCCCGGAGTTGAGCGCGCGGATGATTGCCCCTACAACCAGACCGCCGTACTCGTGAGTTCGCTTCTTCGGAGCAGTCTGCCCCCCACCCCCGCCCCCACCTTTCTTCTCGCGATCGATGTGGGGCCACTCCGTCTCAACGAGTGCGTAGGCGCCTTCGACCGCTCCGATCTCCTCAAGCGCGATCGCGGTGGCGCGGCGGCTGACCTTGAAGCGGTTCGCTATCCGTTTCACGAGGGCGAGGGGGTCGAGGTCCGTGGCCTCGGTGGCCTCGCGGAGTACCGCACGCGGGATGAGGGCGTTGCTCGCCACGCGGTCGCACCACTGCTCGAGCCCCTGCGCCCGGCTGCCGGGCGCAGCGCAGGAAACGCTGTCTCGCAGCACGAGGTGGGCGAGCTCGTGGAAGAGCGTGAAACAGCGCGCTTCAGGAATGTCCGCTGTGTTGACCGCGATCATCGGCGCGCGCTCGTTGCCCAGCGCGAACCCCCGGATTCCGTCCTTGCGCAGCGGGAGCGCGAGCACGGCCACCCCCTTCGCCTGAATAGCCTTGCGCCAGCCGGTGAACGCCTGGGAGGCGGTTTTCCACTCCTGCTGCGCCTCCCGGTTCACCCCGATCCAGTTGCGGAGCTGCTCCCCGACGACCTCCGGGCGCTCGCCCCGCGCGGCTGCGGGTAGTACAGGAGGGGTTTCGATGAGCGCGCTCAGGAACTCCTGCAGGCGGCGGGTGCGGCGTACCTGGATGCGCTCATCGAAGCTGAGGTCGCGCGGGCGCGAGCTCGCCCCCGCGACGGTTCGCAGCCCGTCAGGAAGGGAGCTTGCGACCGGCGCCTCCGGCAGGAAGAACATCGCCCGTGGCCGCTTGAGATTCTTCGCCAGCTTCGTCAGCTGGCCCTTGCTCGGTTTCGCCGAGCCTCTTGCCCAGGCGGAAACGGCGGAAGGCTCGACCGTGAGGCGCTCGGCGACTTCCGCCACCGACAGGCCGCTCTCGTCGATCGCCCACCTGACGACCTCGGGGGTTACTGGCGCTTCTGGCATGAGCGCCTCCTGTGCTGAAGGATAGTGCGTGCGGTCAGGCCCAGGCGGCCAGGGCTGATTCGACGGCGGTGCGCACCTTGCCCGCCGCCGCGGGCGGGACCGTGTTCGCGAAGCCGGCGAGGCGCGCCTCGATGTAGGCGCTCGCCGATTCGATGCTCGCCACGTCGTCGCTCGCCGCCGCCTCGGCCACGAGCGCCCGCGCGAGGCGGGCGGGGTCTCGGGCGATCGCAGCGCTCGCCTCGTCGAGGCCGGCGAATGGCTCGCCGAGCATCCGGCGGAGTTGCGTGAGGCGTATCTCGTCGCCGACCACGGGCTCCTCCGCTGGAGGACTAGCGCAGGCGCGCCTGTCGGGGCGGCGCTTCCTGTCGGGGCGGCCGTATCTTGTTGTAGCAGGTACTGCAGTAGACGGGGCGGTCGCCTCGCGGTTGGAATGGCACTTCCGTCATCTGGTTGCACTCGGCGCAGGCGGCGGGGTGCATCTGGCGGGGCGTCTTGCCGCCGAAGCTGGCGAAGTTGCCGTAGCGCACATAGCCGTCCATCTCCTCAAGGGAGCTGCGGTTCGAGCGCCTTGCCTGGCGGCACGAGGGACAGCGCGAGGGCTCGTTCATGAGCCCCTTGTTGGCGTAGAACTCCTGCTCGCCAGCGGTGAAGGTAAAGCTGGTGCTGCAGTCGCGGCAGACGATCTGCTTGTCGGCGTAGGCCAAGGGCTCAGGGCTCCTTCCCTGTGGGCTCGTTCCTAGTGTAGCAGCCCCGCTGCCTGCTACTGGCCGCCGACCGCCGCGGGGCGGCTCTCAGGAGGCGATGGCCGAGACTTCGTCGACTTCCTCCGGCGTGAGCCGCCAGCCCGTGGTCGCCGTCACGTTCGCCTCGACCTGCTCCGGCTTCGTTGCGCCTGAGATCACGCTGGCAATGTGCGGCTGCGAGGCGAGCCAGCCGATCGCGAGGTCGAGGACGCTGCGTCCCCGTTCGGCTGCCCAGGCTTCGAGCTTGCCCAGCCGGGCGAAGTTCGCCTCCGTGAGCGTGCCCCCCGCCCGTGCTCCCCACGCCGCCAGGCGCGTGCCTTCGGCGGCCTTCTCGCCGGGGCGGTACTTGCCCGTGAGGAAGCCGCTGGCGAGCGGGAAATACGGCAGGATGCCGAGGCCGTACCGCTTCGCCGCGGGCACGACTTCCGCCTCCACGCCGCGTTCCAGCAGGTTGTAGTGATTCTGGGCCGAGACGAACGGCGTGAGGTTCCGCGTCTCCGCCGTCCAGTGCGCCTCGGCGATCTGCCAGCCTCGGAAGTTCGAGTTGCCCGTATAACGCACCTTGCCCGCCCGCACGAGGTCGTCGAGCGCACGTAGCGTCTCCTCGACCGGCGTCTCGGGGTCGGGCAAGTGAATCTGGTAGAGGTCGATGAAGTCCGCGCCGAGGCGGCGCAGGCTGGCCTCGCAGGCCTCGATGATCCAGCGGCGGGAGCCGCCACGCTGCATCGGCCCCTCGCCCATGGGGACGGCGAACTTGGTGGCGATGACGGCCTCGTGGCGGCGCCCCCCGAGCGCCTTCCCCAGCATCTCCTCAGAGGCGCCCGCGCCGTACACGTCCGCGGTGTCGAAGAGCGTGACGCCCGCGTCGAGGGCCGCGTTCACCACCCGCTCGGCGGCCTCGTAGTCGATGCGCATGCCGAAGTTGTTGCAGCCCAGCCCTGCCACCGAGACGTGCAGGCCCGACCGTCCAAGGCGCCGGTATTCCATGCTTCCCCCTGCCCTGCTGGCAATAGCCAGACTCCTGGTCGAGTATAGAGGGACAGGACGAGGCGTGAATGCGGGGTGCTGCCCGTCCGCCCGCCGCTCGGGACACTCGCCTGTCGCCCTCCGTCCCGCTGGAGGAGGCCCGTGATCTCTGCCGCACCGGCGCGCCGCCGCCGCGCTCCTGCTGTCGCCGCTCCGGCTGCTACGCCTGGTCGCAACCGGTGAGATACAGCGCCCGCCAGTGGACGGGGAACGCTGACGGCTGCTCTCGCCGGAGCTCAGCCCGTGAAGCGCACGACCGGCGTCGTGCGCCCCCAGAGTTCCTCCAGGCGGTAGTATTCCCGTTTCTCGGGCGAGAAGAGGTGGACGATGACGTCGCCGAAGTCGATGAGTACCCAGCCGCTCTCCTTTGTCCCCTCCTGGTGGCGCGGGGGACTCCCCGCCTCCTTCAGCTCGTGACCGAGCCGGTCGGTGATGGCCGCAAACTGGAGGGGCGAGCGCGCCGTCGCCAGCACGAAATAGTCGGCAAAGCTGGAAGAGCGGGCGATATCGAGCAGCGCGATGTCCTCGGTCTGGAGATCGGAGAGCAGATCGATGACGCGGTGGGCGAGGGACTCGGAGTCCAGGGCGCGCGCTCCAGCCCGCGTGCCGCGGGGCGGACGGATGGTACCACAGCGATGAGCGCCCCCCGTGTCGTCTGTGCCATGTCCGGCGGCGTCGATAGCTCCGTCGCCGCGGCCCTGCTCGTCGAGCAGGGCTACGAGGTGGTGGGCGTCACCATGCGCCTCTGGACCGAGGAGCGCCCCGACGAGCTGCGCGGCCACCAGCAGTGCTGCAGCGTCGAGGATATCGATGACGCCCGCCGCGTCGCGGGGCAGCTCGGCATCCGCCACTACGTGCTCAACTTCGAGGATGCCTTCCGCGAGCGCGTCGTCGACCCCTTCGTCGCCGAGTACGCCCGCGGGCGCACGCCCAACCCCTGCGCGCGCTGCAACGAGCACATCAAGTATCGCGCGCTTCTCGACCGTCTCCCGGCCTTCGACGCCGCCTTCCTCGCGACCGGCCATTACGCGCGCGTCGCCCACGGCGAGGACGGCGTCCCCCACCGCCTGCTCAGGGGCGTCGACGGGACGAAGGATCAGTCGTACGTCCTCTACATGCTCGGTCAGGAGCAGTTGCGTCGGCTCCTGTTGCCGGTCGGCGCGCTGCGCAAGGAAGAGGTGCGCGCCGTCGCGCGTCGCGCGGGCCTGGACGTCGCCGAAAAGCCCGACAGCGTCGAGATATGTTTCGTGCCCGGGAACGACTACCGCGCCTTCGTGGCGGAGCGCAGCGAGCCCCGCCCGGGCGAGCTGCGCTCCGGCGACGGCGCCGTGCTTGGCCGTCACAGGGGCGTCAGCGGCTTCACCGTGGGCCAGCGCAAGGGCCTCGGCGTCACCCTCGGTGAGCCCCGCTACGTGACCGCCATCGATGCCGCCGCGAACGTGATCGTTGTGGGCAAGGAAGAAGATCTCTTCGCCGATCACGCTGCCGTCGAGTCCGTCTCCTGGGTGGTGGGCGCTCCGCCCCCGCCCGGCGAGGCCATCGCGGCGAAAGCGCGCTACAAGGCAGAAGCGGCCCCCGCCACGCTCGTCTCGATCGAGGGTGATTGCGGCGATCGTGCCGTCGTGCGCTTCGAGCGCCGCCAGCGCGCCCTCACCCCGGGCCAGACCATCGCCTTCTACTGCGGCGAAGCGGTGCTGGGCGGTGGCACGATCGCCCGCGCCTGGCGCGGCTGAGGAGGGACGCCGGTGTCCGATGCCGAGCCCTTTCGCATGCTGGTCATCTGCACCGGGAACCGCGCTCGCTCGCAGATGGTGCACGGCTGGCTACAGTCGATCGGCGGGGAACGGATTTCAGTGTCGAGCGCCGGCACCGAGCCCAAAACGGTGCATCCCATTGCGATCCGGGTGATGGCCGAAGTCGGGATCGATATATCGGGCCACACCTCGGACCACGTCGATCGCTATAGCAACGACGAGTTTGACCTGGTGTTGACTGTATGTGACTCGGCTCGCGAGGCTTGCCCGGTCTTCCCCCGCGCGCAACGGACGTTGCATCATGCGTTCGAAGACCCCGACTACCCCTGGATGACTGAGACGGAAATGACGGACGTCTTCCGTGGAATCCGCGACGCAGCCGGCGAGTTCAGCCGCGAGCTGCTGGCCTCGGAGCTGGGGTAGTTCGCCTCGGCGCCGCGCTGCCCCGTCTCCCGCTGCTCACGCCTCTTCCCTCACGAGCGCCGCTGCGCCGCCCATGCGGCGGGCCACGGCGGCGGCTGCCTCCTTGTCGCCAGGAGGCAGCTCGCCGTCGAGCACGAGCGTGCTCAGGCGCTCCTTCACCCGCGCGATCCAGGGGCCGGGCTCGCGGTCCAGCAGCGCCATCAGCTCGTGCCCGTCGAGCGGGCTTTCCGCGCGCAGCAGGGCCGCCTCCTCCGCCTCCACGCGCTCGCAGGCGGCTTCGAGGCGGTCGTGGTAGTCGTTGTCGTCGTAGGTGTGGCTGGCGTTGTCGGCGCGCTTGAGCGCGAGCAGGTCGCGCCAGTGGCCGTCGAGCCGCCGCATGAAGCGCCGCACGAGGCGGCCGTCGTCGGGATCGGGGCGGTCCATGTGGCGGCGTACGAACAGCGCCAGCAGGGCGCCCTCGCGCTTGCCCAGCCGCAGCCGCGCGGTCAGGGAGGCAGCAAGATCCGCTCCCACGATCTCATGGCGGTAGAAGCCCCACTCGCCGTTCGGCTTTCTATGGCGCACGACGGGCTTGCCCAGATCGTGCAGGAGCGCGGCCCAGCGGCGCAGCGCGAGATTCGCGCTGTCGCCATCCACCGCGATCGCCTCGACCGTCGCTGTCGTGTGTCCCCAGACATCGAAGTGGTGGAAGCGGTTCTGCTCGCAGCCGGGCATGGCCGCCAGCTCCGGCAGCACGTAGGGGAGTGCGCCGGTCTCCCGCAGTGCCTCCAGGCCGGCAGCCGGATGCGCGCCACCGAGCAGCCGCTCGAGCTCCGCTGTCACACGTTCCTGTGAGAGCGTCTCCAGCAGCGCCACCGAGGCGGCCATCCCCGCCCGCGTCTCTGCCTCGATCGCGAAACCGAGCTGGCTCACGAAACGTGCCCCGCGGAGGATGCGCAGCGGGTCTTCGGCGAAGCGTGCGGGCGCATCGCCGACCGTGCGCAGGAAGCCGCGTTCGAGGTCCGCGCGGCCGCCGAAGGGATCGCGTAGCTCGCCCGTGACCGTGTGCTCCGCGATCGCGTTCATGGTGAAGTCACGCCGCGCCAGGTCTTCGTCGATGGAGCGCCCGAAGGTGACCTCGGGCCAGCGGCTGCCGGCCGTGTAGCTCTCCCCGCGGAAGGTGGTGATCTCAGCCCAGCCGCGGTCGAGACAGATACCGGTCGTGCCGTAGCGCTGGCCGATCGTCGCCACCGGCGCGCCCAGCTCTCGCCCGAGGCGCTCCACCTCGTCGGGGAGGGCGCTGGTGGCGAAGTCAGTGTCGCCGGGGGGAGCGCCTCGCAGACGGTCGCGTAGCTCGCCGCCTGCCAGCCAGAGCTCGTGTCCGGCGGCGGCGAACGCCTCGACGAGCGCGCGACGCTTGGGAGCCATACCCCCGATTGTAGAAGATCGTTTCTCCGGGCTGCCTCGGCGTTCCCCTCACGGCGTGGGTTGCCTCTCAGGGCCGCCTGCGCTGGTGGCCCCCTGCTGGCATTCCGTCGCGAAGGGGCAGGGTTCCCCTTGCGGCGCGGCTCGCGGGCGAGGCACACGCCGGGGGGGCCGGAATAGCTACTCGACCGTGAGGGTGTAGTACATGCCGCCCTCGTAGTGGCCGGCGATGTCGCAGTAGAGCACGTAGCGCCCCGGCGGCAGGGTAAAGGTGCGTCCGCCCGCCCCGCCCGGCGCCACCGCCTCCACGTTCCCGACCACCTCGCCCGCATTCGCCAGGTCGACGTGCCCCCGCGCGACGGGCAGGACGGCAGCGGCCCGGTCCGTGCGCAGCAGCACGAAATCGTGCCGGATCACGTCCGCGTTCGAGAGCTCGAAGCGCAGCCTGCCACTCGCGAGCGGGGGCGCTTCACCCCCCGCGGAGGCGTCGAGCCGCCACGGGCCGAGCACGCGTACGTTCCCCCCGTCGTCGATCACGCGCAGCTCGCCGTGGGCGTGCGAGTGCGCGTGGAAGCCCGCGATAGCCACGGCGGCCACGATGGCGAGCACGAGGCCCCCGAGGACGAAGGGCCGTCGCGACGTGCGGATGCGCATGACACTCATGGTAGCGCGCAGGGCAGGGTGGTCAGAAGTGCTGCCAGCGGAGGATCGGTCAGGCTGGCTCGTAGCGCCGAACGCTGATCTCACTGGCGCGGGCGCGCATTCGGGCGGCGTCGTACCAGGCTTGCATCCGCAGCAACAGGTCCATGCTCACGCCGAACGCCTTCTCGATGCGCAGCGCCATCTCCGGCGAGAGCGCGGCGTTACCGTTCAGCAGGTCCGAAAGCGTCGCCCGCCGGACCCCGAGGACGGCAGCCGCCCTCGTCACGCTCAACCCCAGCTCCGCGATGACCTCCGTACGGACGAAGTCGCCCGGATGCGAAGGCGTCATGTTCACGTTCACGGCGGTCATGGTAGCCATCAGTGGTAGTCCTCCAGATTCAGCCGGTCGATGTGTCCGTCACGCATCATCGCCCTTATCGTACGGTAGCACCGTGCGCCCTGCAAACCTGTCGTCGCTACGAGCCCGCCCGGAGCGGCTGCACATGGCGCTCATGGTAGCGCGCGGGCGGTCAGAGGGGGATGTGGCGGTCGTACAGGGCTGGCAGGTTCGCGAAGCGGATTCGGAATCGGAGGCCATGGTCGCGGAGGCCATAACCGTCGGTCTTCACGTTGAACTCAATGGCGACACGCCCCTCCGCGATCGCTTCGGGCAAGGAGTCAGTGCGCGCTTCGAGGTAGATGTCCGTGCGACTGTAGTTGACCGCGCGGGGTTGCTTGCGCACTTCTCCATGCACAACGATCAGGCGGCCATGCTTCTGTGCGAACGACTTCTTCAGGCTTGCGTGTGTCCATGAAGGGAGGACCAGGTCGGTGATGCTGTCGTTACGCAGGAACAGGCGTGCGCCCTCGTTTACGATGTAGAAGCCTTTGTCGGATTTTCCGTGAATTGTGTGGATGAACGAAGTACGGCCATCGTCACGGTGGCGTCCGAAGCGGAAGAGCAGCGACTCCAGATAACCTTCGGGCTCGCCCATGCTTCCGAAGAGCGTTATAAGACCCCTCGGGCTGCCACTGCCGAAAAAATGCATGTGCCATGCGCCTGCGTTCGGGAGACCGGGGCGCCCGCCCACGAAACCAAGCCGCTTTCTGAGCAGTTTTCCGGGGGCGTCACTGCTGCGCCACCCAGGCTCATCGGGGATAGGAGTCCAGCCGCCCGCAATCTCTTCGCGCACCCGCTTGAACAGCTCATCGTCCGTCATCGCCGCATCCGTGGCTGCCGCCCGCCCCCACACGCCCTGGCGATGCGCTCGTGAGCCATCGCGACGTACGCGGCAGACTTCTCGATGCCGGTCCACTCGACGCCCAGCTGCTCGGCGGCGATGGCAGTGGTGCCGCTACCCATAAACGGATCGAGCACGGGGCCTTCGCCCACCGCTTCGATACAGCGCGCGGCGAGCTCTGTGGGGAAGGGTGCGGGGTGGGGGTTGCCGCTGCCCTGAGGGATGCGCCACACATCACCAAGGCCGCGTGTCTCGCTCTGGAGCCGCGTCTCGCGGCTCTTGGCGATGAAGTAGATGACCTCGTAGGTGGGCAGGAAGTAGCCGGGGTTGTGGTTGAAGCCGCCGGCGCGCTGCCAGATGATGATCTGGCGGACGGGAAAGCCCTCGGTGATGGCGTCGCCGAGGCGCTGGAGGAGGCCGCCCTGCACGCGCCACTTGTGGTTGTAGAAGATGGCGCCGTCGGGTCTGAGGAGGCGCAGCATCTCGGTGAGGCAGTCGCGCTGCCAGGCGACATACTCAGCGTGGGGCATCTGGTCTGAGTGACCGTCGTAGCCCGCCTGGAGGGCGGCGTTGGGCCACTTGCCGCCGCGGCCGTCCCTGAGGCCGTTGCCGGTTGAGTTCTTGAGGTTGTAGGGGGGTGAGGTGACGATGACGCGCACGGCGCCGTCAGGCATCGAGCGCATTACCTCGAGGCAGTCGCCCTCGTGGAGGACGCCCCGGGAGATGTGAGCGGCGCGCGCGCTACCTAATTCGGCTGGCGGGCTGGCGGGCTGGCGGGCTGGCGGGCTGGCGGGCTGGCGGGCTGGCGGGCTGGCGGGCTGGCGGGCTGGCGGGCTGGCGGGCTGGCGGGCTGGCGGGCTGGCGGGCTGGCGGGCTGGCGGGCTGGCGGGCTGGCCCGTCATCACGCTACGCGAAGGAACCTCTTGCGGGAAGCCCGCTCCCGCTTGCCATGACATGCCCGCCAGCCTACCGCTCCGGATCGCCGCCGGGAAGGGAACCCCCTTCGCTCACGGCACAAGCGCCAGCCACACGCCGCGCCCCTGCCGGGAAACTGTCCCGAACAATCTCCCACCGTGAACTACCGGTAGTAGCAGCTCTGGTGTGAAGCTGAGTTCAGCCTGCCCGAGAAACAGGTCGAATTCATCGACCAGCAAGTCGCCGAACGCCTCGGTGGCCCAGCCCGAGCGCATCCGGGGAATCTCCAGCACCTGTATCGGCGCGACCCTTGCCCCCCCCCCGATCTGCTCACTGAGATCGACGGCGCTATCCGCCTCCACCTCGATCGGTAGCGTATCGTTCGTCCCCGTGACACGCATGAAGTTCGGCGTCGTGCTGCCCATGATCGGCTCGCTCGCGGGCACGGACGCGATCGACGCCGTCTGTGACAGGGCCGAGGAGGCCGGTCTCGATTCCGTCTGGGTGATCGACCACATCCTGCTGCCCTACAGCATCGGCGCGCGCTACCCCTACAACCTCACGGGCGAGTGGATGGCTGGCCAGGGGCCCTGGTGGGACGCCTTCTCTGTTCTCTCCTACGCCGCCGCGCGCACCCGTACCGTCGCCATCGGCAGCTGCGTCATCGTCCTGCCCTACCGCCATCCCGTGCACACCGCCAAGATCGTGGCGACGATCGACCAGCTCTCGCGCGGGCGGGTGCAGTTCGGCGTCGGCGTTGGCTGGATGAAGGACGAATTCGAGAACCTCCAGCTCGATTCCTTCCACCACCGCGGCGCCCTTGTCGATGAGCAGATTGAGGTCTTCAAGGAGGTCTGGGCGAACGATCCCGCCTCCTTCGATGGCCGCTACTACCGCTTCCGCGAGGTGAGCGTGACGCCGAAGCCGCGCCAGCACCCCCACCCGCCCATCCTCGTGGGGGGCAACACCGACGCCGCCCTCGAACGCACCGCCCGCCTCGCCGACGGCTGGCTTGGCATCAGCCTGCGCCCGCACGGGCTGGCCGAGCGCCGTGCCGCGCTTCTCCGCCGCTTTGAGGCGCACGGCCGTGACGGCGGGGACGCGCCCGTGGCGATGCTCCACGGCATCCAGCTCACAGGCGACCCCGACCACCGCGCCACCCTCGCCGATCACGAGCGCGCCCAGGGCATCACCGGCACGCTCGAACAGGTCATCGAGGAGCTGCACGAGTTTGAGGAGGCGGGACTCACGCACCTGATCGCCTCCGCCCGCCGCCTGGGCCGCCCGGGCGGCGGCCTCGAAGCCATCCTCGAAGGCATCGATACCCTCGCGCGCGACATCATCCCTGTTTTTTCCGGGTCGCCCGCGCGCTGACCCTTCGCGCGTTCTGCGCCGTAAGGGGGAACGCGTTACCCCCGGCGCGGCACGTCTGCCGCCGGCGCACGGCGGGCCGCCCCTCGCGGCGAAGGTTATCCCGAGGCGCCGCTCCCGGAGGCGGCCCAGGATGAAAGCGCTTCGAGATGCTCGTCGAAGTCGAAGACGGGGTTCAGGAGGAGGTGCTGCGCGCCGATCGCGATCGTCTCCTCGATGCGCTCATGGACATACTCCGGTGGCCCCCAGACGGCGACCTGGTCGGCGAGGTCCGCGCTTCCGTACACATGCGCGAACCAGTCGCGCAGACGACCCTCGGCACGCCTGCGATCACTGTCGACGGCGAGGTAGAGGCGCTTCGAGATCGTGAAGCCGGCGGGGTCGCGTCCCGCCTCGTCGAGACAGCGGCGCAGCGTGGCCACGTGCCCGCGAAAGTCCTCGATGCTGGATGAGCCTGGCCCTATCCAGCCATCGCCGAGCCGCACTGCGCGCCGCAGCGCAGGCTCGACGTGTCCGCCGAACCATACCGGCGGTCCGGGCTGCTGCACGGGCTTCGGCTCCATGCGTGTGCTGTCGAGCCGGAAGAACTCGCCCCGCACGGTCGCCTCGCCCTCCGCCCAGAGCGCGCGCATCACCGCCAGCGATTCCGTGAAGCGTTGCACGCGCCGTCCCGCGGAGATGCCGAAGGCGGCGTTCCCGGACTCGTCCTCGTTGCCGATGCCGAAGCCCGCGATCACGCGCCCGCCGCTGAGTGTGTCGAGCGTAGCCAGCTGCTTCGCGAGCGTCACGGGGTTGCGCTGCGGCAACACGAAGACCGCCGTGCCGAGCCGCGCCCGCTCCGTCACGGCGGCCACGTAGGAGAGGAGGCTGACCGGCTCGAGGTTGCGGCTGCCGCCCAGCACCTGATCGAGCGCCCAGAGGCTCTCGAAACCGAGCGCCTCCGCCCGCTTCGCCACTCGCGCGATCGGCGCCACGTCGACCGGCGCCCGCAGCGAAACCTGGGGCAGGGCGAACCCCACGGGAACGTTCCTGGCCGTCTCCATTGGCGTCCTTTCCGGCTATGAGCGCCGCGCGAGGCGGCGCTCTGCGCCCCCTGTTCGCCGTCAGCGCTCTCTCTGCCCTCCGCAGTCGCGTGGATGTAGTATGGATCATGATGAACGCGACCGGCCTGCGCGAGCTGTACGACCACCACGCCTGGGCGACAGGGAAAGCGCTCGCCTGCGCCGCCGAGGTTCCGCCGGAGCAGGCTGCCGCGAAGCCCTGGCAGGGCGTGCCGAGCCTGCTCGATGCGCTCGCGCACATCGTTACCGCCGAACGCTACTGGCTCTTGAACTGGCAGGGGCGGGAGTGGTTCGCCCTCGCCAGGCCCGCCAGTGTCGCCGAAGTGGCGGAGCGCTGGGTGCTGCTGCAGGCGGATGCGCGCGCCTTCCTCGCGGGCCTCTGTGACGCCGACCTTGTGCGGCTGCTCCGCCTCTCCGAGCCGATCGGCGGCGGGCGCGATACGCTCGCGGCAGGCGTGACGCACGTGCTGCTGCACGCCGCCCAGCACCGCGCGGAGGCGGCTGCGCTTCTCAGCGAGTACGGCCACTCCCCCGGCGGCCTCGATTACATCGACTTCCTTGGAACGCGCGAGGCCGTTCTCTCCTCCAGCGCGTAGGCTCGATGCCCGTGGATGCGGCTGGCCTGCGTGAGCTGTACGACCATCACGCCTGGGCACTGGACAGAGCCCTCGCTCGCGCAGCCGAGGTTTCGCCGGAGCAGGCCGTGGCCAGGCCCTGGAGGGGCGTGCCGAGCCTCCGCGATGCGCTCGCCCACGTCGTCACCGCCGAGCGCGCCTGGCTCAGGCGCTGGCAGGATGGCGGCCTGCCCGCCTGGGCAGCCCGCCATCCCGACCCCTGGACGGTCACCGAGGTGGCGGAGCGCTGGTCCGTGGTTCAGGCGGAAACGCGTGCCTTCATCGCGGGCCTGGGGGAAGCTGAACTGGTGCGCCTGCTCCGCATGCCGCGAGCGTTTCCCTCCCCCTTCAGGCCGGTTGGGGGTGAGCCGCAGACGCTTGCGGCAGGCGTGATGCACGTGCTGCTGCACGCCGCCCAGCACCGCGCGGAGGCGGCTGCGCTTCTCAGCGAGTACGGCCACTCCCCCGGCGGCCTCGATTACATCGACTTCCTTGAAACGCGCGAGGCCGTTTTCTCAGGGCCGCCTCTACGGTAACGCTCCCGACGATCCCCTCTGCGAGGGCACATCTCGCGCCGGCACGCCGCTCAGCCCCCGCGCGGGCTCGAGGCTCTCCTCTAGAATGCGCGCCGTGGAACCGCACGAGACCGCCGACTACGTCGAGCTGATGCAGCTGCCCATCCGCTACGGTCACGCCCTCGACATGCTCGGACGGGGGCGCAACCGCGGCGACAGCGCCCTCTACGCCGAGGGTGAGGCGCTCCTGCGCGACACCTTCACCGACGACTTCATCTTCGAGAACCTCAGCGGCGAAACCGTCAACGTCCACGGTGCGGACGGCTGGGCAGAATTCTGCGCGAACGCGCTCGGCTCCTTCGGCGGCACACAGCACTTGATCGCGCCGCCGCTCGTGCTCATCGACGATCTGCCCGTCGAGCGCGGCGGTGTGCGCACGGGCGGACGCGCCCGCCTGCGCAGCTACCTGCAGGCCACGCACCTCCGCCCTCCCGAAGGCGAGGCGCTCCCGCCTGACGCCTCCGATGCCACGCCCACCCTGGGCGCGGGCACAAACATGGTCGTGCAGGGCGCCTACCGCGACGAGTGCGTGCGCACGCCCGAGGGCTGGCGCATCCGCCGCCGCTCCCTCGACTACACCCACGTCGAGGCCCGCCCCTTCGGCGTCTCCGGCAGCTAGCCGCGCGGCGCCGCCTCGGTTACGCGTCGTGTAGGGTAGGAGCATGGCGCACCGGTCCTTCGCAACGCTTACGACAGCGGGCTTCAGCACGGAGCAGGCCGAAGCGATCATCGCCACCGTCGAGAGTGGTACTCGCGACCTCGTCACGAAGGCGGACCTGCAGGCAGCCATGCAGGCGCTCGAACTGCGGCTCACGCTGCGCATGGGCGCGATGGTGATGAGCGGGGTGGTCGTGACGCTGGGGGGCGTAGCCGCCATCACGCGCCTCTAAGCCTCGTAGCACTCTCAAATCTGAGTGGGTTGACACTCTCAGATTTGAGCACTATCCACACTCTCAATCCTGAGAGTGTGGAGTCTTAGGCCCATGACTGCAGCGACCACCCAGACAGACCGACGAGTCATCAGTGTGCGAGCGATTCTCTCGCGCAACCTGGATACTGAATGCTACAGGGGCTCTGCGCCCTTGGCCGATCTGGCGAACATCAGCAAGGCTGATGTGTTCGACCAGGATCGGAACGCGAAGGGGCTTCAGCGTAACCTCTCGCCGAGCCACGCGCAGGCCGCGTATGCCTATGCGGAGCGAGAGCCCAACCCGAAGTGGCCGCGAGCCTTTCCCGAGGTGGTGCTCAATGTCAGGGACAAGACCGCCGTGATGCTCTCTGATCTCGGCGGAGGCTGGTTCGATCTAACCTTCGATTGCGACCGGATCGATCGCGAGCCGAAACCAATCGTGAGCCGGATTGATGGAAACCACCGCCTTGAGTACACGGCTGGCGAGAGCAAGCGGCACAAGCCCCTCACCATCGAGGCACCGTTTCAGATACACATGACCTGACCGACATCAAGGCGCAGTACACTGTCATCCGGAACTTCTGGAACGGTGTCAAGCAAGTCTTCGGCGAGGAGTGGTCAAAGCCGCAGGAGCACCAAGTCCTCAAGAACGTCGGAGTGATGAGCTTCTCGATCTTGGGTGGAACAGTGATCGATCGATGCCTTGCCAGCTCGCGCGTGAGTATCGACCTCATGACGCAGTACCTGAACCAGTGCGCTGGTACTTGGGATTGGTCGTCGGAGGCAGTTGGGAAGAAGGCTGTCGTGGGGATGTCCGGGAACCGGGCGATCGCCATCCTCGCTGGTGCGATGGCAGGCGATCTCAGCGATGACTTTGGACCGTCCGGGCTCGAACTCCAGGAGAATCTCGCCAACCAAGCTGGTATCGGGTAGCGACGCAACTATTCCATAGTCTCCGGCGACCCTGAGCAGATTCCGCTCAGGGTTGCCGGAGACGCCCCCTTCAGCCCCTCTCCGCAGCCGCCGCGATCGCGCGGTGGGCGAAGACGGAGACCATCGCCCGCCGGTACTCCTCGCTGCCGTGCAGGTCGGCGTTCACGAAGTCGAGCGCGTCGCCCGCGCCCGTGGCGGCGGCTGCGGCGCCCTCCGGTAGAGATGCGCCGGCGAGCGCGGCCTCGACGCCCGCGAGGCGCTGTGCGTGGCTCGCGGCGCCCGTGACGGCGATGCGCGCCGAGCGGCAGACGCCACCTTCCAGCGCGAGCGCTGCCGCTACGCCAACGAGGGCGAAGCGCGAGGCACGCTGCGGCAGCTTGGCGTAGGCGGCGGCGCGGACCGGCTGGAAGCACACTCCCGTGAGGATTTCGTCCGCGCCCAGGTCCACGGTGAGGATGTCCCGAAAGAACGCTTCCGCCGCGACCTTGCGGCTTCCGCCAGGGCCCTCGATCGCGATCGTGGCGTCGAGCGCGATCATCACCGCGGGCAGGTCCGCGCCCGGGTCGGCGTGGGCGAGGGAGCCACCGATGGTGCCGCGGTTGCGCACCTGCGCGTCGCCGATTTCGGCGGCGGTCTCGGCTACGATGGGCGCCTGCTCGTGCAGCAGCGCGGAGTCGGCCAGGTCGGCGTGCGTCATGGCCGCGCCGATCGCGATCTCGCCGTCCCCCTCGCGGATGCCCCGCAGCTCGGGGAGCGCGCCGATATCGATCAGCAGGCCGGGCTCGCTCAGCCGCTGCTTCATCATGGGGATAAGGCTGTGGCCGCCGGCGAGCAGCTTCGCCTCGGGGCCGCCCTCGTGCAGCAGCGCCAGCGCCTCCGCAACGCTCGCCGCGCGGCGGTACTCGAACGCAGTGGGAATCACGACTGGCCTCCGTTCTCCCGCTCATGTTCCTGGATGAGCCGCCACAGCCGCTCGGGGCGGATGGGCATGTCGATGTGGCGCACGCCGAAGGGCGCGAGCGCGTCCACGGCGGCGTTCATCACGCAGGGTGTGGCCCCGATCGTGCCCGCCTCGCCCACGCCCTTCGCGCCCAGCGGGTTCACGGGCGTGGGCGTGACCGTGCGGTCGAGCGTGAAGGACGGCAGGTCGGCGGCGCGCGGCATCACGTAGTCCATGAAGCTGCTCGTCAGCGGCTGGCCGTCCTCGTCGTACACCACCTCCTCGAACATCGCCTGGCCGATGCCCTGGGCGAGGCCGCCGTGCACCTGCCCCTCCACGATGAGGGGGTTGATGACGTTCCCGCAGTCGTCCACAGCGATCAGCTTGAGCAGCCGCGGCTCGCCCGTCTCACGGTCGATCTCGACCATCGAGATGTGACAGCCGAAGGGGTAGGTGTTGTTCTCCGGTTCGAAGAACGCCTCCTCCGAGAGGCCCGGCTCGAGCCCCGGCGGCAAGGGCACGGGCACGTAGGCGTAGTCGGCCACCTCCGCGAAGGTGCGGCTCACCTCGGGCGCGTCTGCCACCTGGATGCGCCCGCTTTCGAACACAAGATCGGCGGCGCTCACCTCCTGCTCGGCCATGAGCGCCGCCGCGAACTGCTTCATCTTGCCACTCGCCTTGCCCGCAGCCGCCATGAGGGCGGCGCCGCCAACGGCCTGCGAGCGGCTGCCGAAGGTGCCGATGCCCTGCTTCACCACGCCCGTATCGCCGTGGAGGATGGTGATATCCCCGATGGGGATGGAGAAGTGGTCGGCCAGCATCTGGGCAAAGGTCGTCTCGTTGCCCTGGCCGTGGGGCGAGGCGCCTGTTGTGGCGGTTACCTTGCCGCCGCGCTCCACAGTCACGCCGGAGTGCTCCCAGCCGCCCGTGGGCACCACCGAGGATGGCCCCAGGCCGCAGACCTCGACGTAGAACGAGAGGCCCACGCCCACCAGGCGGCCCTCCGTGCGGGCGGCGTCGCGCTCTGCCTTGAGCCCCTCCCAGTCCGCCACCGTGAGCGCTTTGTCGAGGGCGGCGGCGTAGTCGCCGGAGTCGTACACCAGCCCGCCCTGCGTGGGGAAGGGGAACTCCTCGGCGGGGATGAAGTTCCGGCGACGGATCTCGACCGGGTCCATGTCCAGCTCCCGTGCCAGCATGTCCACCGCGCGTTCCACGAAGTAGAGCCCCTCGGGGCGGCCCGCGCCGCGGTAGGCGTCCGTCGGTGTCTTGTTCGTGAACACCTCCGTCAGCTCGTGGCGGATGACGGGGATGCGGTAGACGCCGTTCATCATCATCCCCGTGAGCGTGGGGATGAGCGCCGTGAGCAGTACCTCGTAGGCGCCGATATCGGCGATCAGGCGGGCACGCAGGGCGAGGATGGCACCGTCGCGGTTGGCCGCGATCTCGATGTCGCCGAGGATGTCGCGCCCGTGGGTGGTGGCGAGGAACGCTTCCGTGCGGTCCTCGATCCACTTCACCGGCGCACCCACCAGCTTCGAAAGGGCGGCGGCGGCGTACTCCTCGCCGTAGATGTTGATCTTGCAGCCGAAGCCACCCCCCACCTCGGGGGCGATGGCCCGCACCTGGTGCTCTCCCAGGCCCAGCATGCCCGCCGCCATCGAGCGCAGGATGTGCGGGTTCTGCGTCGCGCTCCAGATCGTCAGGTACTCGCGCCCCGCCTCGTAGTGCGCCACCACGCCGCGCGGCTCCATCGCGTTGGGTGCGAGCCGCTGGTTCAGCATCCGCTGCGAGATCACCACCTCGGCCTCGGCGAAGGCCGCGTCCAGCGCCGAGTCGTCGACGACCGTGGCCGTCTCCGCGTCGGTGCCCGTGCCGCCGAAGTAGCTCTCGACGGCGATGTTGCGGGCAAAGCCCTCGTGCAGCGTCGTGGAGCCATCCGCCATCGCTGCCTCGGGGTCGACGACCGCGGGCAACTCCTCGTACTCCACGTCGATCGCATCGGCGGCGTCTCGTGCGAGGTAGCGGTCAGCGGCCACAACCACCGCCACTGGTTCCCCCACGTAGCGCACGCGGTCGGTCGCGATGGAGTAGTGGTCGGGCGCGGGGAAGGGCGTGCCGATGGGCATTGGGCCGAGGTGTTCGGCGAGCTCCGCCCCTGTGAGCACGAGCTCGACGCCCGCCATCGCCGCCGCCGCGCTGGTGTCGATGGCGCTGATCAGGCCGTGCGCGATGTCGCTGCGTTTGAAGGCGAGGTGGAACATGCCCGGCAGCTTGATGTCGTCCACATAGGTGGCGAGCCCCTGGATGAGGCGCGGGTCCTCGCGGCGCTTCACGCGCTCGCCGATGAGCTTGGGGAGAAGGGGGGCGGCTGCGCTCGTCATGCCTGCGCCATCCTTTCGGCCGCATGCCGGATCGCGTTCACGATGTGCTGGTAACCCGTGCAGCGGCAGAGGTTGCCGGAGATACCCTCGCGAATTTCTGCCGCGCTCGGAGAAGGGTTCTCCTGGAGCAGGTTCAGGGAGGAGAGGATCATCCCCGGCGTGCAGTAGCCACACTGCAGACCGTGCTCCTCCCAGAAGCCCTCCTGCAGGGGGTGCAGTTCGCCGTTCCGGGCGAGCCCTTCGATCGTGCGAACTTCCGCGTCATCGGCCTGTACGGCGAGCACCGTGCACGATTTTGCGCTGCGCCCGTCGAGCAGCACCGTGCAGGCGCCGCACTGGCTGGTGTCGCAGCCCACGTGCGTGCCCGTGAGATTGAGCGTCTCGCGCAGGAAGTGCACGAGCAGCAGCCGTGGTTCCACCGCAGCCGAGCGCTCGCGCCCGTTCACGCGCATCGTGATCGGTACCGGTTCGGACATCGCGACCTCCCTGGCCGTCGCTGGCGCCGCCTCAGGCAGCTCGGTCGTTCACCTGTTGTTCGATGGCGCGGAAGAACTGCCCGATGAGGAGCCGCGCCACCCCGCCCAGGAGCCGCCCCCCGAGCCTTGCGATCGTGCCCCGCGCGCGCACGTCGGCGTGGTAGCTCACGGTCGTGTTGCCGCCTGCCTCCACCAGTTCCACGAACGCGTCCGCCTTCGCCCCGCCCGGCTTCCCCGCCCCCTCGATGCGTAGCCGGTAGGAGTCGAAGGGCGCGCGCTCAGCCACCTCCACGCGGCCCGTGTACGCGCCCCGCACGGAAGCCATGCCGATGCGCATCGTCACCGCATACGTGTCGGGCGCGATCTCCTCGAAGCGCTCGACGCCCGGAAGCGCGGCGGCCAGCACGGCGGGATCGAGCAGCAGATCCCAGATGAGGGCACGCGACCCCTCGAACTCATGCTCGCCTTCGATCTTCACGTTCGCGCCCTCCCGCGCCCGCCGAATCTCAGATGCCGTTCGCGTTCAGGTCCTTGAGGAACTCGTAGGTACGCTGCGGTGCCTCCGGATCCTCGGGCACGGGCAGGATGGCACCGTTGTAGTCGGTCACGCCGATCGCTTCGAGCCGCTTCAGCTGCGCGCGCACACTCGCCTCGTCACCCACGATCGCCATGTCCGCGACGCCGCTCGCGCCCTCCGCAGCGATCACCTTGCGGTACGAGTAGATCTGGCCGTAGACCTCCCAGACCTTCGCGCACGAGGCGCGCGCCGCATCCTCGTTGTTGGTCACGGAGAGGGGGATGCCGGCGATGATGCGCGGCGCCGGGCGGCCCGCTGCGTCCGCCGCCTTCGTGATCGCGGGCACGGCCGTCTGCTCGATGTAGTTGGGCCCGCACCAGAACATGCTCGTGCCGTCCGCGAGCGCGCCCGTTACCTTGAGCATCCCCGGACCGAGCGCGGCGATGAGCACCTGCGGCCGCCCGCTTCCGGGCACGTTGAGCTGCGTGAAGGGCGCGTTGTTGAGCCGCACCTGGTACTCCTGCCCCTCGTGCTCCACGCGCTCGCCGTCGAGGAGGGGGTTGAGTACCTGCAGGTACTCGCGCAGGTGGCGCACGGGCGTCGCCCAGCGCAGCCCCTGCCAGCCCTCCACGATGAACTTGTGGCTGAGCCCCAGCCCCAGCACGAAGCGGCCCCCGCAGGCCAGGTTGGTGGTGAGCGCCTGCTGCGCCATCACCATCGGGTGGCGGGGGTAGGTGGGCACCACCGCCGTGCCCAGCTCGATCGTGCTCGTCGCCTGCCCCGCGAGCGCGCAGACGGTCATCGCGTCGTGGTTCAGGTGGTTCCCCACCCAGGCCGACAGGAAGCCATCCGCCTCGATACGCCGGAAGGGCTCGACCAGCGCTTCCACGGAAGGATCGCCCCCGCCGCCCGGCGGCCTGGTAATGATTCGCATGCCCATCAGCGCTCCTCCTGTCGCCCGTTCGCGGGGGCGCGGACGGCGATACTACGCCCGTCGCGCAGGTCTTGCGCATAGCCGCTCGCCATTCGTACGGTCGAGTATGGAGAAGCCGGATACGAGCGCCAGCTTCTGGCAGGGCCAGTTGATACGCCTTCGCGCGCTGGAAGTCGCGGACGCCAGCACGTGGCTCGCCGAGGATGTCGACAGCGAGGCGATCCGTGCCCTCAACTACGGCATCGAGCTGCCCAGGTCGCGCGCTCTGGCGGAGGAGTGGGCGGCGACATTCGCAAACTTCGCGAAGGCCGAGGAGCGCATCATATTCTCCATCGAGACGCTCGCGGGCGAGTACGCGGGCAACATCAACATCCACTCAATGGAGCTCCGCCACGGCGCCTTCCAGACGGGCATGCGCCTCTTCCGCGCCTTCCGCGGGCGTGGCTACGCCCTCGAGGCGAAGCGCATCGTGTTGCGGTATGCCTTCCACGAGTTGCGCTTCCAGAAATACAACCTGCGCTGCCTCGAGACGAACGCAGCGATCGTCCGCCACGCGAAGCGGCTCGGATGCCGCGAGGAGGGGCGCGTGCGCCGCGCGTTCTACACGGATGGGCGCTACCTCGACGAGCTCCTCTTCGGGCTCACGCGCGAGGAGTTCGACGCCACTGAGGGGTAGGGCCGCAGCGGCTACACTCCCCGCGCCATGATGGAAACCAGCGGCGAGGCGACCGCCTTCCGCGCCGCCGCGCGCGTCCTCGCGCCGCTGGCCGCGGAGGCCATCGAAGCACTCGGGGAAGCCTTCCGGCGTCTCGATCGCGGCTCGCTCTGGGAGCAGCAGGAGCACCTGCGCCCCCTCCGCGCCCGCCTCGGGGAGGCGCTGGAGGACCTGCGCGCGACACCCCTGCCCGAGCAGTTCCTGCCGCTGCGGGAGCAGCTCGCCGGAGGCGCCGCCGCGGCGCTCGAAGCGCTGGACGCGTTCACGCGCGCCGCGCCCCGTGAACAGCGCTCGGCGAATGCCCTCGCGAGCATGCGCGGCCACGCCCGCGCGCAGGAGGCGCTCTACCCGCTGCGCTCGCTCGATCCGGCGCTGGGCGGCCTCTTCGTCGAGTCGGCTGTGCGCGGCCATCTCGCCGCCCTCGATGCGCCTCGCGCGCGCAACCGCAACCCCGATGGCGGCATCCAGCGCAGCGACCCCGATGGCGATCCCGACGCCCGCGGCGAGTTCCACCTCTACGCCCCCGAATCGCTCGCTGGCGGCGAAGCGCGCCCCCTCGTCGTCGCCCTGCACGGCGGCATGGGGCACGGGCGCGACTTCCTCTGGACGTGGCTGCGGGAGGCGCGCAGCCGCCGCTTCCTCCTCCTCACCCCCACCTCCAT
This sequence comes from Tepidiformaceae bacterium, assembly GCA_963422605.2. GTDB lineage: Bacteria > Chloroflexota > Dehalococcoidia > Tepidiformales > Tepidiformaceae > UBA2991. The sequence goes on along the minus strand of CAXXUF010000002.1, from coordinate 776,977 downwards.
CGGCCCCACGTGGGCGCTTATGGGCCCCGACGCCGATCGCCCGCGCCTCCTCACGGCGGTCGCGTTCGTGCGCGAACGCTTCAACGTCGATGGCGGCCGCATCTTCCTCACGGGCCTCTCCGATGGCGCCACCTATGGGCTCTCCACGCTGCTCGCGGGCGGGACACCCTTCGCCGCCATGGCCGCCGTGGCGGGTGTCCTCCACCCGAAGAACGTCCGCGAGGGCGCCATTGCAGGGGCGAAGGGTGTGCGCATCTCCATCACGCATGGGGCGAAGGACTGGATGTTCCCCGTGGCCCTCGCGCGCGCTGCCCGCGATGCGCTCCGCGAAGGCGGCGCAGACGTGCGCTACCACGAGATCGCGGACCTTGCGCACGCCTGGCCACGCGAGGAGAACGCCGCCATCCTCGAGTGGTTCGACCCCGCCCTCGCCCTCCCCACGTGAGGCGCAGGACGGCATAGAGGGACAACCTCCGGGACAACACACTGGACAGAAGCCAGACACTGTTCCTCCCCCCATCCCTCTAGAATGCGGTTCTGGGAGCCCGTGTTCAGAGACATCCATGCGGACAACTCCCTGGACAGGACCGATGCCAGGCTGGGACGTTACCTTCGACCGGCGCGTTGCTCTCGACGATATCGCGCTCATCCGCGGTGTCGCCGAGGCCGAGGCGATCGCGACGTTCATCCGCGGTGTGCCCTTGCCGCCAGCGGTTCAGGAGCGGATCGATCGCCTCAACATCATGCGCGCCGTCCGTGGCACCACCGGGATCGAGGGCGCCGACCTCGAAGAGGATGAGGTCGAGCGCGTCCTGGAGGCGCCCCCCGAGACGCGCGTCCTGCCTGCCTCCAGGGCTCGCGAGGAGCAGGAGACGCGCAACGCCGCCGCGGTCATGCGGTTCGTCGCGGTGACCCTCGATGCACAGCCGGCCCGCGCCCTGACGGAGGATCTCGTCCGCGAACTGCACCAGCTCACGACTGCGGGCATCGACTACCCGCACAACACCCCCGGTGTCTACCGCTCGCACGCGGTCAGGGTGGGGGACTATATCCTGCCCCGCGATGGCGCCAGCGTGCGCCGCCTTATGGCCGGGTTCACAGAATGGCTGAACAGCCCCCCCGTTGCGAACTGGCCTGCGGTTGTCCGCGCCGTCGCCGCCCACTTCTACTTCGTCAGCATCCACCCCTTCGGCGACGGGAACGGGCGGACGGCGCGAGCGATCGAGAGCTACCTGCTCTACCAGGCGAAGGTGAACGTGCTCGGCTTCTACTCGCTCGCCAACTACTACTACCGGGATCGCGAGGAGTATATGCGGCAGCTCAACCGCTGCCAGACCGGGGAGGTGCGAGACCTCACACCCTTCATCCGCTTCGCTGTCGAGGGGCTCAGGGAGGAGCTGTCGGGTGTTCGGGAGGAAGTCATCAGGGCGATTACCATCATCGCTTTCCGCGACTACTCGCGTTCGACGATCGAACAGGCCGAGGGGTTCGGTAGCGCCGTTCGGGCGCGGCTGCTCGTGTTCATGGGGGAGCTGACCGGGCCGGTAACGGAAGCGGATCTTGCGACGGGGCGCCGCCCGCTGGCCTTCGTCTGGGCGCGTGTCTCGGAGAAGACGCGCGCTCGCGACCTCGCCCGCCTCGAACGGCTCGGCCTCCTCGTGCGTGAGGATGGCATCGTGCGCCCGCGCTATGAGGCCATGGCCCAGTTCCAGCGCTGAGGCGCTACCCTTCGCCCGGGGGCAGGTCCTTCGCCCCGCGCGCGTAGCGGCGGGCGGGCGCGCCAATGTCGGGCAGGGGGCCCATGGCGGCATCGACCTCCGCCCCGTACGTTGCCTCCGCCTCGGCCAGCCTCGTGGCGAAGCCGAGGTGGTGGGCGAAGCCGCTCATCACGCGGCGCATGCGGTGGTCGCCGTCGCCGGGGGAGGTGGGGCAGGGGGGTGGCTTGAGGTCGCCGCCGGGGCGCCGCCGGAACACTTCATCCCGCGCCCCGCAGCGCTCGCAGGCGAACTCGTAGAGCGGCACTGCGCCTCCCGTCCGCTAGCCCTCGCCGATGCCCGCTTCGGCGAGGTACGCCTCTGCCGCCAGCGCCGCCGTCGCGCCGTCGCCGCAAGCGCTCACCAGCTGCCGCGCCGCCGCCATGCGCAGGTCGCCCGCCACGAAGAGGCCCGGCACGGCCGTGTGCATGCGCAGGTCCACGCGCGCGTGCCCGCCCTCGTCGAGCTCGACGAGCCCCTTCAGCAGGTGGCTGTTGGGCGTCTGCCCGATGAAGATGAAGACCGCCGCCACGGGCAGCGTGAATGCCACCCCCGTCGCCACGTTCCGTAGCTCCGCGCCCGTCACCGCCTCCGCGCCCGCGATGCGCTCGACCACGCAGTTGCGCACGAGCTCGATCCTGGGGTTTGCGAACACCCGTTCCTGCAGGAGCGCGCTCGCGCGGAACGTCTCGCGACGGTGCACCAGCGAGACCTTGCTCGCGTAGCGCGTGGTGAAGAGCGCCTCGTCGAAAGCGGCGTCGCCACCGCCCACCACAACCACCTCCTCGCCCTGGAAGAAGGCCGCGTCGCAGGTTGCACAGTAGCTCACGCCGCGTCCCACGAGCTCCGCCTCGCCGGGTACGCCGAGCTTGTCGTAGTCCGCCCCCGCCGTCGCGATCACGGCGTGCGCCCGGTAGACGCCCTCGTCCGATTCGAGGCGGAAGCCGCCGCCGGGCAGGCGCTTGAGCATGCGCACATCCTCGTAGCGTAACTCCGCGCCGAAGCGCTCAGCCTGCTGTACGAGGCTGATGGCCAGATCGGTACCGTTGACGCCCTTGGGGAAGCCGGGGTAGTTCTCGACCAGCCCCGTCGTCGCGATCTGCCCGCCCGTCATGAGGCGCTCGAAGACAACCGTGCGGCGGCGCGCGCGGGCCCCGTAGATCGCTGCCGTCAGCCCCGCCCCGCCCCCGCCGACGACGGCGATGTCGTAGCCGGCAGTCGTCCGCTCGCTCATGCCGCCGCCCGTCGCGAGCCTAGGCGATCGCCTCCTCGAGGCGCTTCCTCAGGTCGCTCTTGGGGCGGAAGCCCACGATCGTGCCCTTCAACTCGCCGCCCTTGAAGATGAGGAGCGAGGGGATGCTGCGGATGCCGTACTGCGAGGGGACGGCAGGGTTCTCGTCCGTGTTCATCTTGTAGAAGCTCACGCGGCCGGCGTACTCCTCGCCCAGCTCCTCCACGATCGGCGCGACCATGCGGCAAGGACCGCACCAGGGCGCCCAGAAATCCACCAACACCGGTAGATCGCTCTTCATCACGTCCGCATCGAACGTCGTATCCGTCACCTCGGGGGTCGCTGCCATCTCAGTCGTGCTCCTTCGCCGGCGCCGCCGGCTCGCATCGTTTCGCAGAGGTTGCGAGTCCATGATCCGCGAACGCATGGCACGCCGTCCAGCGACGCACCTGCGGAATCGCCTTCAAGCCTACCACCCGCGCGGACCTGTGCCGCGCTCGCACCCTCGTAAATTGCAGCGCCGATTGGCGCCTTGCTACCATCCCGCCGAGGTCTCGCCCGCATGAGTGGCACGCTCGCTCTCGTTCTCAACCAGAACTACGAGCCGCTGAACGTGTGCAGCGTGCACCGCGCGATCGTGCTCGTGCTGCGGGGCAAGGCCGAGGTGGTCGAATCGGCAAAGGGCGTCATCCGCACCGCCAACCGCCACTTCGGCCTTCCCTCCGTTATCCGCATGGTCTACTACGTGCGCTGCCCGCGCCCGCGTCTGCGCCTCTCCCGGCGCGAGGTGTTCGCGCGCGACGGCTGGGCCTGCGCCTACTGTGGGCGCCCCACCAGGGAGCTCACCCTCGACCACGTCGTGCCCCGCCACCGCGGCGGTGCGCACAGCTGGGAGAACCTCGTGAGCGCCTGCAAGCCATGTAACCACCGTAAGGCGGGCCGCACCCCCGGGGAGGCGCGCATGGGCCTGCGCACGCCCCCGTGCGAGCCCCGCGTCTCCATCTACCACGGCTTTCTCCACTACCTGCGCCGCTACCAGGGCTGGGGCAAGTTCATCCCCGGCGCGGAAACGGCCCGTGCCGCCGGTTGATTTTCCGGGTGGCCGGTCAAGGGGCCCCTTGTCGTGGGTGTCGGGGTATCCCTGTCGCGATGCCGTCCGGGTAAGGGCGAAGGGTGTTGGTTGATCAGGTATCCCTTCGTGAGGGAATCGGGAATCATCCCTGTTGGGCCGCGCGCGTGCCGCTCCCGCGCTTGCGCGCATCGGCTCCCACGGGAGAATCACCACGATGCCTGAGCTCTCCCGCGAGGAGATCCTGCGTGAGGCCCTGCGTGTGGCCCGCACCCAGTTCGGCGGCACCCTCGCCACCATTCACGCCGATGACGGCACGCCCTACCCCGCCTTCGTCCTCTTTCACCTCACCGAGGCGGGCGAGGTGGTCTACGGCAGCGTGTCCGAGTCCCAGCACACGCGCGATACCGTGGCCACCCCCGAGGTCGCGTTCCTGATCGACAACCGCAACGTTCTCGCCAGCGACTGGCCCGCCTTCGACCGCGTGACCGTGGAGGGTCAGGCCGAGCGCATCGACCCCGACGATGCGCGTTACGGTCCGTATTTCGAGCAGCTCACGGCCAGGAACTGGCTGTCGAGCTACTTCACACGCATTGGCGACCTCTACCGCATCGCCCCGCGCCGCATCACGGTCATACTGGGCCTCGGCCCCGAGCGCCACACGCTCGACTTCCCCTGAGCCCCCGGGCGGATGGGGTAGGCTGATGCGAAAGTACGGGCGTCAGAGGGCTCGACGCACGGAGTGTTCGCGTGTCGCTGATCACCAGTGAACTGCACAAGGTCTGGGAGTCCCTGCGGGCGAGCAGTCCCCAGCGCCGCGATGCGCTCCTGGAAGTCCGCATCCGGAACTTTCGGGGCATCAGGGATCTGCGAGTCCCCTTCAGCTATCCGGTTTGTGTGCTGGCGGGTCCCAATGGTTGCGGAAAATCGACCGTGCTGTTCACCTGTGCCTGTTCCTACCGAGATCCTGATCCCAAGCGAAAATCTCGCGATCTCTTCCCCAGCAGCCTCTTCCCGAACTTCACGGATAAAACAGGTCCCCTCTCTGATGCCAGGCCAAATACCGAGTTCGAGTTCTATTACCTGAACGATGACACGAGAGCTTCTATGGCTTGGCGCAGGGGAGAATCAAAGTCGTGGAATCGGAGCTATATGGGTAGAAAGGGAGGAAGACAACCCAGTAGAACGGTATATCTCCGCACGCTCTCTAACCTGACCAACCCTTCTGAAGTGCGAAGTGTCTTGCAGATCGAGCGAAAGGAGTATCGTACAGATAGGATGACGCCAGACCTCTTGCTCTTCGCACACCGTATCTTGCGTCAGCGTTACCGTACCCTCTCCGTTGTCAGTGACCCTCGTGGTCGGGATCTTCTGGTGGCTGCGCTCGATGCTGAACATGAGACTCAGTACTCCGAATTCCATATGTCTTCCGGAGAACGGACAATTCTGCGTATCTCCAAGGATATCTCCAGCCTCACAAATGCCCTCATCTTGATAGATGAAATTGACACTGGCTTGCACCCTTATACCCAACAGCAGGTAATGCTCGAGCTACAACGGATCGCGCTGCGGAAGAACCTCCAGGTGATCGTCGCCTCCCACAGCCCGGTCGTCCTCGATAGCGTCCCTGCAGAAGCGAGAGTCTTCCTCGATCGGGACGACCGGACGGCCGAAGTACGCTTGTTGCCGGCCTACCGAGATATCTTTCAGAAAGCACTCTACGGGCAGTCCCGCGATCAGCTCTCTATCCTTTGCGAAGATGAGGTCGCCGAAGGCTTGCTCCGTGGCTTTCTGGACGCGCTGAGCGTGGAGGCAAAACTTCACCCCGATGACTTCGTCATCGGGAGGAATACGGGCAAGGACGAATTCCCCGCCCATGTCCGGACGCTCGGGAAGTTCCGCCAGCTACGGAACTTCCTCTTCGTGCTGGATGGGGACGCCCAGGCGCTGGCGGCTCCTATCACGGCTGTGGCTGAAGAGTATGGCCAATCCGTGCAACCGCTCTTTCTACCGGGGAAGGGCTCTCCGGAAGCCTGGATCTGGGAGGTGCTTCGTGCACATCCAGCGATCTACAGAGAGCTGTTCAGCCTCCCCGATATCGAGGAGCGGATGGAGAGCATCGCCCAAACGCTGGCTGGAGCGGTTGGGAGCGATGACTCTGACAAGGCCCGTCTCACAGCGCTTGCCGCCGAACTGAAGCGAACTCTTCCCGATGTCGCTCGCAGTGTCGGGCGGCGCGAGGCCAAGGATCGTAGCGGGACGCTCGCCGGTTTTCTTGTTCCATTCGCGGAACAGATTCGCGAGTGGAGGCGCCTCTAGCCTCTCACCCCGATCCAGCGTGCTCCCCAGCCCTCATCGGGCTGCTTCTGCACGAGGGCCCAGGGTTCTCGTCGAAGCGCTTGCGGTAGACCACGGGCTTCACTGGCTTGCGCCGCACGGGGCTGGTTTGTCGAGGGGGTAGCCGATCTGGAGCAGGCAGTAGAGATCGCGCCCGCCCCCTCCCGTACCATGTGCATGGGAGAGGGGCCGCGATGGATGCAGGAGCGAGCAGCGCCGCGGACTGGCAGGTAGCCGTCGATCAGGCCCTCCACGGCGTGCCTGCGGGGGCCGATCTCGTCTTCCTCTTCGCCAGCTACCACCACGCCGAGCGCTACCCCGAGATCGTGGGCGCTGTGCACGAGCGGCTGCGGCCGGGCCTGCTCGCGGGCTGCTCAGGGCAGGCTGTCATCACCACCGGCCGCGAGATCGAGGGTGGCCCCGGTCTTACGCTCCTCTCCCTCTCCCTGCCTGGCGCGACCCTCACGCTGAAGCGCGTCACGCAGGGCGACCTGGACGGCGCCGGCGCCGCGCTCACGGAGCGCCTCCTGCCTCCTGCCGGCGTGAACGCCTGGGCCGTCCTCGCCGATCCGTTCACGATCGACTCCGAGGCGCTCGTCACAGCGCTCGCCGCAGCCTACCCGGGGACGCCCATCCTCGGCGGCATGGCCTCGGCCTTCCCGGGCGGGCGCAGCGCCTACCTGTTCGAGGGCGCGGACCTCGCTGCTGGCGGGGCGTTGCTGCTCGCGGTCGGCGGCGCCTGGACCATCCACCCCGTCGTCTCCCAGGGGGCCGCGCCCATCGGCCAGAGCTGGACGGTTACCGAGGCCGAGCGCAACTTCATCGCGGGCATTGGCGGGCGCCCCGCCCTCGAGGTGCTCATGGAGACGCTGCGCGCGCTCCCTGCGGAGGAGCAACAGCGCGCGGGGCGCAACCTCCTCGCCGGTCTCGCCATGGACGAGTACCGCGACGAGCTCGGGCGCGGCGACTTCCTCATCCGCAACTTGATCGGGGTCGACCGCGAGCGCGGTGCCATCGCCATCAACGATGAGGTGCGCGTGGGTCAGACGCTGCAGTTCCAGCTGCGCGACGCGGCCGCCGCCGGTGAGGAGCTCGACGCGCTCCTCGCCGAAGCACGCGACGCCATCGGTGGAGAAGCGGCGGGGGGCCTGCTCTGCGCCTGCAATGGGCGCGGCCAGGGCATGTTTGGTGAGCCCGACCACGATGCCGCCGCCATCGCCGCCGGCCTCGGCCCCCTGCCCATTGCCGGGCTCTTCTGCAACGGCGAGATCGGCCCCGTGGGTGGCACACCGTTTGTGCACGGTTTCACCGCCAGCCTCGCCCTCTTCGTGCCAGTGCGGGAGGCTCCGGCCGGCTAAATTCCAACGCGCCCCGCGGAGGTGCGGATCATGAGCACGACGCCAACCCGGGACGCCCTCATCCATGCGGGCTCGCTTGCGGAGATCGAGCGCGACGGCATGGCGATCGTCGCCGCCGAGGGGCGCACCATCCTCGTCGTCCACGACGAAGGCCGCCTCTACGCACTCGACAACCGCTGCCCCCACATGGGCTTCCCCCTGCGGCGCGGAACGGTCCGCGACGGCATCCTCACGTGCCACTGGCACCACGCCAGGTTTGACCTCTCCGGTGGCTGTGCGCTCGACCTGTTCGCCTGCGACGTTTCCGCCTTCCGCGTGGAGATGCGTGGGGGCGAGGTCTTCGTCGATCCGCGTCCGAGAGAGGTGGATCGACGCGACCGTTGGGAGGCGAAGTTGCGAGAGGGCCTCGAGCATGAGCTCTCGCTCGTGCTGGCCAAGAGCGTGATCGGCCTCAACGAGCTGGAGGCCACGACCGCCGTCCTCCGCGATGCAGCGCTCTTCGGCGTGCGCAACCGTGTGCGCGGCTGGAGCGCCGGCCTCTCCATTCTCACTGCCACGGCGAACCTGCTTCCCGCCTTGCGCGAGGAGGACCGCCCGCTCGCCCTCTTTCACGGCGTGGTGCACGTCGCCCGCTCGACCGCGAACCAGCCGCCGAGCTTCGACCTTGCGCCGCTGGAAACGGACGTTCGCGATCCGGCGCGTTACCGTGAGTGGTTCCGGCGGTTCGTGGAGACGCGCTCCACGCAGGCGGCGGAACGCACCCTGCGGTCCGCCATCCACCAGAGGCTGCCCCCGGCGGCAATCTCCGGGATGGTATTCGCGGCTTGCACCGACCACCTCTTTCTCGATACGGGGCACACGCTCGATTTCGCGAACAAGGCGTTCGAGCTGCTTGACCACATCGGCTGGGAACACGCTGGCGAGGTACTACCGGCGATCGTCCCCGCGCTCACCGGCGCGCGTCGCATGGAGGAGAGCGCGAGCTGGCGTCATCCGGTCGACCTCGCGGCTCTGCTCGAAGGCGTTTATCTCCAGCTCGACGGCGCGATCGCGGTGGGTGGCGGACGTCTGCGCGGCTGGCGAGGCCACCGCGAGATCGCCGAGGCGATCCTCGATGGCGAGCCGCAGGAGACGCTCGACCGCATGCTCGCGCTCCTCCGCGAGGGGGTGCCCCTGGAGGAGCTGTCGGCGGCGGTCGCGTACGCTGGCGCCCGCCGTGCCGTGCACTTCCACACCTCGAACGAGTTCGGCGACTGGGACACGGTCCACCACTCCTTCACCTACGCCAACGCCGTCGACCAGGCGATACGACGCGCGCCCTCCAACCTGCTGGCGCGCGGCGTCTTCGACGGCGCGATGTCGATCTACCTGGAGCGCTTCCTGAACGTGCCCCGACAGCCCTACCCCGCGCTCTCCGGCGCTCCCGTCCTGCCCGAGGCGCTCCTGCCCGCGTTCGACGTACAGGGCCAGGTCGACGAAACCGCTCGCATCCTCGCCGACCTGCTCGCTGCGGACTGGCGTGAGGAGCCACTGAAGGTGCTGGGCACGGCGCTCCTGCGCGAGGACTCGGGATTCCACGAGTTCCAGATCTATGAGGCGGGGGTGCGCCAGTACCGCCACTTCGCCGACCGCCCCGAGGGCGACCACATCCTCACTGGCGTGGCGCGCTTCCTCACGGCCCGCTCGCCCACGGTCCGCTCGCGCCTGCAGACATTCGACATCGCCGCCCGCCTTCACCGCGGCGAATCGCTCCACGACAGCGCCTGAGGCGTGACCCCGGTTGGGTGAGTTCGCCGGTCGCCCCGGCCCGCCTATTCGGCGCTGAGGCCCATCGCCGCCAGCCCCACGCCGAGCGCCGTCACCACGACGAGCAGGACGACCGCGATGATGATCCAGGCGTTGTCGCTGCTCGTGTCACGCTCCGCGAACTGCTGCGGTTCGTCGCTCTCCTGCGTGCGCGGTTCGGAGGTGGTTGGGAGGAGCGGGGCTTCCGCCGCCACGCCCGCGGGTGTGGCGCTTCCCGTCGCGGGTGCGTACGCCGCCAGCCCGGGCGTCGCGCCCGCAAGCGCGAGCGCCCCCGCGACGGCCAGGAGGGTCGCCGCCGCCAGCGTGCATGTCCGGAAACGTTCGCTCAAGGCAGTGTCAAGGTACGGTCGACGCGGCGTTCACGTCAAACCGCCCGCCTCGATCGCCCGCCCCGGGGCGCGTAGCGTTCGCTGAACTCGGGCTCGCTCGGGCTCGTCCGCCGCCGCCGACCGCTCACCGCCAGCTCCATGCGCGAGAGCTGCCCCAGCCCCTTGCGCGTGTCGCTTGCCACCCGCGCCTTGTCCTGCCGCTTCAGCCGCTGCTTGAAGAGCCAGTAGACGAACGCCTCCCACTCGCTCAGCGAGGCCGCTCCCTCCAGCAGCGTGCCCGTCTCTTCGTAGTAGGTGGCGCGGAGCTCCTCACGGCTCGCCCCGTAGACGCGCTGGAACATCACCCCGTGCGCCCCCAGGTCGTCGCCCCAGGGGCTCGAGTGGTTCTCCTTGTGGATCTCCTCCTCCACGCTCAGCTGCAGCGCCTGTTCGACGAGCACGCCGTAGGTGTAGTTCAGGTGGGCGCTGTACTTCGCCGCCCCCAGGCGCGCGGCGAAATCCTCGTCGGCGAGGTCGACCGGCCAACGCCCCGCGAAGAGCAGCGCCTCCACCTCGTCCGGCGGCGCCAGCCCCGGCGCTTCGTCGAGCAGCCGCTCGGCCAGCAGCAGCCAGTCGAATGCCTCGTCGCCCACGAGGTAGGTGTAGCGACGGCCTGCGCGCACCTCGCCGGGCGCGCGCCAGCGCCCGATCGCGTCCAGAAGCGCCTCGAACCAGTGCGCACCCCCGCGGACGTCCTCGCGGAAGCGCGCGATCACGTCGTCGCAGGCGAGCCCGCCCGCGGCGGCGCCATCCTCGCCCGCCGCCGCCCCAGGGTCCGTGGCGCTCGCGCTACTCGACATACGAAGCCGATGATAGCAAAGCGCGGCGCGGCGAGCCTGCACCGTGCGGCAAAGGTGCCGCTGGTAAGCTGGTGCCCGTGGCGGAGATCATCGGGCACGGGGAGGCGCGGCGCGCGCTGCGGGGCCTTGCGGAGGGGGGCGCACCCCCGCATGCGCTCCTGCTGGCGGGACCGGCGCGCACGGGCCGTACGCTGCTCGCCCTGCAGCTGGCCGTGCTCCTCAACTGCGAGGCCGCCTCCTTCGCTGACCGCCCCTGCGACGCCTGCCGTGCCTGCCGCCTCACCGCTGAGCGTGCTCACCCCGACGTCATCCACCTCGAACCGGGCGACAGCTTCTGTCGCGGTGGCGGTGGCCACCAGCCTCACCCCCGCTCGCGCGACATCCGCATCTGCCAGGTGCGCGGCCTCATCGAGTCTGTCTCCCGCCACCCCTTCGAGGGGCGCTTCCGCGTCATCGTCATCGAGCCCGCCGAACGCATGGGCCTCGAAGCCGCCAACACCCTGCTCAAGACCCTCGAAGAGCCCCCGCCTTCGACCGTGCTCATGCTCATCAGTGCCGCCCCCGAGGCCCTGCTCGAAACCGTGCGCAGCCGTTGCCGCCTGCTCCCCGTGGGGCTCGTGCCCGACCGCGTCATCGCCGGGGGGCTGCTCGCACGCGGCTTCCCCCCGGCGCTCGCCGAGCGCGCTGCCACCGAGGCCCGCCGCCGTCCCGGCGAGGCCCTCGCCTTCGCCGAGCAGCCCGACCTGATGGACGACCGTGGACGCCTGCTCGAACGCTGCGCCGCGCTCGCCGCCGGGCCCGCCGCCGGGCGCATGGCCTACGCGGGCGACCTCGCCGAGCGCTGGCGGCGCGACCGCGGCCTCGTGCTGGGCGAGCTCGACGTCTGGGAGACGTTCTGGGAGCTGCGCCTGCGCAGTGACGATGGCGCGCGCGAGGCCCTCGACGCCCTGCGGGCCGTCGCCACCGCGCGCCGCGAACTCGATGCCCAGGTTGTGGCGCGCATGGTGCTCGAACTCATGCTCCTGCGCTTCCCCGCGGGTACACTGGCAGGGGGGGATGCCCCCGCCACCGCGAACGAGAGCGAGCCATGACCGATCCCCGCCAGAGCGTCGCCGGCGTCCGCTTCGGCAGCGCCGGGCCCATCGAGTACTTTCACGCCGCGGGTATGCGCCTCGAGGTGGGCGAATCGGTGATTGTGGAGACCAACCGCGGCCCCTCCCTCGCACGCGTCGTCATCGCCCCCGACCAGGTCGTCGTGAACGAGCTCGGCGAGGATGCCCGCCGCCCCATCCTGCGCCTCGCCACGGACGATGACCTGCGCCACGCGAGCGACCTCGTGGACCGTGCCCGCGAGCTCCTGCCCGAGGCCCGCGCGCTGGCCGCAGAAGTGGGTCTCGAAGGCCGCATCGACCGCGCTGAGTTCACCCTCGACGGCGAGCGTCTCACCTTCCTCGCGAGCGGCGCGGGGGGCGCCGCCGAGGGGCGCGAGTTCGCGCGCCTCGCGGGCGAGCGCTGGGGCACTCGCGCCGCCGTGCGCCGCCTGGGCGAACGCGACCGAGCCCGCCTCGCCGGTGGCTACGGCGTCTGCGGGCGCGAGCTCTGCTGCTCCAACTGGCTCTCCACCTTCCCCGCCGTCTCCATGCGCCTCGCCCGGGACCAGGAGCTGCCCCTCAACCCCGAGAAGATCAGCGGCCTCTGCGGGCGGCTCCTCTGCTGCCTCTCCTACGAAGAGGAGGGCTACCGGGAGATGCGCCGCTCCCTCCCTCGCCTGGGGCAGCGCTGCAGCACCCCCACGGGCGAGGGCAAGGTCGTCGCCCGCAACGTCCTCCTCCGCCGCGTCACCCTCAACGTCGGTGGCCAGCGTGTGGAGGTGGGCGAGCGCGACTTCGGCCTCGTCGTGCGTTGGGATCCCTCCGCCCGCAACGCCGAGCCGCCCCCCGCCCTCTCCCACGCGGACGCGGTCGCGCGCGGGCTGATCGAGCCCGAAGCGCCCGCCCCGTCGGACCCCCACCCCTCCGCCCCCATGCCTGAGGCCGCGCCCATCGAGCTGGGCGGCGCGCGTCGTGGACGCCCCTCACGCCGCCGTGGGCGCGGACGCCGCGAGGGCCCCGCCCCCACCCCTCCCGTGCCTGGCAGCCCGAAGGGCCGTGTCTTCCGCCGAGCTGCCGGAGACCGCCCCGCCGGGGACCGCCCCGCCCCGCCGGAGGGCGGAAAGGCGGGGAGCCGCAGACGGCGCCGGCGCCGCGGCGGCAGGAGCTCCGGCTCGCCACCACAAGCGTGACAGGACGGGTTGAGGGGGCAATCAGTTCGGGACGTACGCCGGCGCAGCAGCAGCGGGTCCACCGTTACCAGAGCTCCCCGTGTGCGGGTGACAACGTACACCAGCCGTGGGACCTCTCTCGAATGCCCGGCTTGCCAGGGGAACCCGCGGGGAGGGGGAAACGCCGCCGGCGGCGCTCCTGCAGTAGCGTCGCCCTGCCCCTACCCCTCGCCCCGCACGCTCGCCGCGAGTTCGCGCACGTGCTCCACCACCAGCTCCGGCGCTTCCATCGGGATGAAGTGGCTGTGCTGCGGGAGGGGCACATCCTCGGCGTTGGCCAGCTCGCGCGCCAGCCCCGGCCAGGCCGGCGAGGCCGACATGCTCCAGGGCGCGCCCGGCTCCGGTGGCGGCGCTCGCAGGATGCGCACCGGCAGGCGCAGCTCCCGCAGCCGCGGATACGGGTTCCAGGCACGGTTGCCCGCGTAGACCGCCGCCTCAATCTCCGGCGGACAGGCGAGCGTGTAGCCCTCGCCGTCGGGCGCGGGCAGCAGCCCGTGCTCGCAGTAGTCGCGCAGCACGCGCGGCCGCCAGCGCCGGAACGGCTCGCGGTCGGCGAAGCGCGCAATCATCGCCTCCGGCGAGGCCCAGCGGTTCCGCCGTCGCGCCACGAAGTGCTCGGCCTTGACCGACGGCGTCCGCTCATAAAGCGCCGGGTCCATGAGCACAGGATCGACCAGCAGCAGGGCGGCGAACGTCCCCGGGCGCAGCGCCGCCGCGACGGCGACTGCCGCCCCGCCCTTCGAGTGCCCTACGCCGATCGCGCCGCGCACGTCGAGCGCCTCGCAGAAGGCCGCAAGGTCGTCCGCCACCGCGCTCCAGGGGTAGGGTGGGGGCGGCTTCTCGCTGCGCCCGTGCCCGCGCAGATCCAGGGCGATGCTGCGCATGTCCAGATCCTCTGCTATGGCGTCCCAGCAGCGCGCGTGAAAGCCCGTCGCGTGCGCGAACAGCACGGCCGGCTCGCGCCCGTCGCGCTCGAAACAGGCCAGCTCGATGCCGTTCGCCCGCACGCGCCGCTCGACCGGTTCCATGCCGTGATTATCGCCGCCCGCGCCCATCCGCGCCCATCCGCGCCCGCTCCGCCAGAGCCGCTAGAATGCGCGCATGCCCGCGGAGCCCGCGCCCGAAGAGGTGCTCGCCCAGCTCGCTGCCACCCCCGATGCGCTCGCCCAGCTCACGGTCGAGGCGTCTGCGGAGTCGCTCGACGTCGCGCCCGCAGGCGAGTGGTCCGCGCGCGTCGTGCTCGCCCACCTGCGCGACGCTGAATCGCTCGAATTCCGCCTCGGGCTCGAACGCCTGCTCGCCGAAACGCGGCCTGTCCTCGCCTTCCTCCCGCCGGAGGAGTGGGCGCGCGACCGCAACCGGGAGCGCGACGGCAAGCGCACGCTCCTCGGCGACTTCGCCCTCCAGCGCCAGGCCTCGCTGAACCTGATCGCGGGCATGCGTGCGGACGGCTGGGCTCGCGAGGGCACGGCCCCCGGCGGGAGCGCGCTCACCGTCACCGCTTTCGTCGAACTGTGGGCGCGGCACGACGCTGATCACCTCGCGCAGATCGAAGCCCTGCTCGGCGAGACCGCGGCCGGCGCACAGGCCCGCCGTGCCCGTCCCCTTGCGTAGCTGCCGTGCCTTCCCCCATTGCGATGACTCCCCCGCCTGGATCGCGCGCCTCGGCCTCCACGAAGCCCTGGACGCCAGTCGTACAACACGATACGCCGCCCTGATATCGCTGCCCGCCAGCACGACTGGTGGCTCGGACTAAGCGACGGTGAGCGGCTCGCCTTCATACTTGCGATTGCGGATACGGGCTCGAAGCCCGTTACGGCGTACTCCGGGTGGAGCACCCCGACGCCTCCGAGGCGGAACTGACGGCCATCTGGACGGAGGAGCGCTACCGTGACTCCCTGCCTGCGGACTTGCTCGCCCGTGCGGTCGCCGCCATCCGCGCACGGAACACCCCTGCTACCTAACGGCGAGCAGCCGCCTCCGCGGGCTGGCGCCCGCGTGTCAGGCGTGCTGTCCCCTTGTTCGCCGCCAGCACCTTCTCGATGCTGCGCGCAAGGTCGTCGCTGACCGTCGCGCGCTCCAGGTCGAAGGTCTCCTCCCGCCCGTCCGTGTCGTGGATGATCAGCCGCACTTCATCCGTTCCCGGCCGCTCGCGCAGGAGCGCCGCCACGCTGTTCAGCAGCACCTTATCCGTGACCGCGTCCTCCGTCTCGTAGAGCGTAATCACCAGGCGCGCGGCCTCGCCGCCCACGGGCGAGCGCACCCCCGGGCGCTCCGCCTCGGTGGTGGCGGCAGGCGGGGTGGGGCCCGCTCCGTTGCGCGCCCCACCGTTGCGCGGCGTGGCGGTCGCGGTCGCGGCAGGTGCGGCGCGGGGCGCGGACGGTGGTGGGGAGGAGCGGCGGCGGCGGCCCCCGCCCCGCGCCTCTACCTGCCAGAGCTCCGGCGTGAACCCGATCAGCCGCCCCGCTGCGGCGTCCCAGGGCACGGCCCGCCGCGCGCTCAGGTTGAGCCGGTCGCCGCGCTCACGGCACTCCACCGAGACGAGCACGATCTGGCCCTCCACCCACGTCTCCTCGGGCGCCGCCTCGATCACGTCGCTCCACACCGCCAGCTCCGCCCGCCCTGAGAGGTCCTCGATCCCTGCGAGGTAGTAGCGGCGGTTGTCACGCGTGGTACGCATGGTCACCTGCGTGATCATGCCTGCCACGGTCACCGTTTCGCCCGCGAGCTCCAGCGAGAGGTCGGCCAGCTGGTGCGTCGTGTGCGCGTCCAGCTCCTGGGCCGGGCGCTGGAAGGGGTGCTCGCTGAGGTAGACCCCCAGCAGTTCCTTCTCCTGGCGCAGCGTCTCCTCGCGGTCAATGGGCGCGGCCGTCAGTTCGAGCCCGGGCATGGGCGTATCGACCTCGCTCCCGAACAGGTCGAACATGGTCGACTGGCCGCTCTCGCGCAGCTCCCGCTCGCGCTTGGCGAGGCTGGCCAGCCGCTCACTGTGGGTGCGCAGCGTGCCCCGGTCGCCGAGCGCGTCGAGCGCCCCCGCGAGCGCGAGGTGCTCGATCGTGCGGCTCGTCGCCCCCGCGAGATCGGCGCGCCTGCAGAAATCCTCGACGTCCCGGTAGGGGCCGCTCTGCTCGCGCACGCGGGTGATGCCCTCGACCGCCGCCGTGCCCACGTTCTTGATGTCGCCCAGGCCAAAGCGGATGGCCGGCGAGCCGTCCGCCTGTCGCTCCACGCAGAAGCTCGCGCCGCTGGCGTTGATGTCCGGCGGCAGCACCTCGATTCCGAGGCGGGCGCACTCCGCCGCTGCCTGCGCGATGCGCTCATACGGATCGGGTGAGCTCCCCGCCTGCCGCAGCACCGCCGTCAGGTACGCGACCGGATGGTTCGTCTTCAGGTAGGCCGTCTGGTAGGCGAGGTGGCCGTAGCACCAGGCATGGGCTTTGTTGAAGGCGTAGCCCGCGAACGGCTCGATCAGGTTCCAGACGGCGCGCGCCTGGATCTCGTCGTAGCCGTTGGCGACCGCCCCCTCGATGAAGCGCGAGCTTTCCGCCGCCATCACTTCCGGCTGCTTCTTGCCCATCGCCTTGCGCATCACATCAGCCTCGCCCAGCGTGTAGCCGGCGAAGCGCTGCACGATCTGCATCACCTGGTCCTGGTAGACGATCACACCGTAGGTGTCGGCGAGGATGCCGGCGAGGTCGGGGTGGGGGTGCTGGATCTCCTCCTCGCCGTGGCTGGCGCGGATGTAGGTGGGGATGTGCGCCATCGGCCCCGGACGGTAGAGCGCCACCATCGCGCATATCTCGGCCACGCTCTTCGGCTTCAGCTCCTGTACGTAGCGCCGCATGCCCGCCGATTCCAGCTGGAACACCCCGAACGTCTCGCCCCGCCCCAGCGTCTCCAGCGTCGCCGCGTCCCGTTCCGGCAGCGCCAGCAGGTCGACCTCCACACCCTCCGTCTCGCGCACGAGATCGACCGCGCGCCCCAGGATCGTCAGGTTGGAGAGCCCCAGGAAGTCGACCTTGAGCAGGCCCATCGCCTCCACCTGCTCCATCGCGAACTGGGTCGTGGGCACGCTCAGGCTGTCCCCGCGGCCGGTGCGCTGGAGGGGCACGTACTCCGCCAGCGGCTCACGCGAGATGACGACCCCGGCGGCGTGCGTGCTCGCGTGGCGCGCCACCCCCTCCAGCTGTCGCGCCATGTCCATCAGGCGCCGCACCTGCGCGTCCGACTCGTACGCCTCCTTCATCTCGCTCGACTGGGCGAGCGCGTCTTCGAGCGTGATGTGGAGCGCGTTCGGGACGTAGCGGGCCACGCGATCGGTGTCGGCGTAGGTCATGCCCAGCGCCCGCCCCACGTCGCGGATGGCGGCCTTTGCGCCCATCGTCCCGAAGGTGATGATCTGCGCCACCTTGTCCTCGCCGAAGCGCTCGTAGGCGAAGCGGATTACCTCGTCGCGGCGGTCGTCCGCGAAGTCGAAATCCACGTCTGGCATCTGTCGCCGCTCAACGTTGAGGAAGCGCTCGAAGACGAGGTTGTTGGCGACCGGGTCGATGTCGGTCACCCCCAGCGCGTAGAGCGCCAGCGAGGCCGCTGCCGAACCCCGCATCCCCATCGGGATGTGCTCGCGGCGGGCGAAGTCCGCGATCTCCTTCACCACGAAGAAGTAATCGGTGAAGCCCGTTTCGCGCAGCACGTCGAGCTCGTAGTCGAGGCGCGCCTCCAGCTCGGGCGTGAGCGCGCCCAGGCGTGCTTCCAGCCCCTGCCGGCAGAGTTGCGCCAGGTACGCCTCGTGCGTCAGCCCCGCGGGCACGTCCGGCTCCGGCAGGAGCGCGCGGTCGAACGTCAGCTCGAGGTCGCATGCCTCCGCGATGCGCTCCGTGGCGTCGATCACCTCCGGCGTCTCCGGAAAGAGCGCGCGCATCTCCGCGTCGCTGCGCAGGTGGTAGCCCTCCCCGTCGATGCGGAAGCGGTCCTCCTGGTCGACCGTGGCGTTGGTGCCGATGCAGAGGAGCACGTCGTGCGCGGCTGCCTCTGTGGCGTGCGTGAAGTGACCGTCGTTCGTCGCCACCACAGGGATGTCGAGTTCGCGGCCGGCGGCGAGGATCTCGGGGTTCAGGCGGCTGAAGCGCTCCACCCCGTGCTCCTGCACTTCGAGCGCATAGTGACCGTCGAACACCTCGCGGTACCAGCGCGCCACCTCCAGCGCGCCCTCGCGGTCGCCCTCCGCGAGCCGCTCAAAGAACTCGCTCGAGGGGCAGCCGCTCAGCACCGTGATGCCGGCGCTGTAGGCCTCCAGCAGCTCGCGGTCGAGGCGCGGCTTGTAGTAGAAGCCCTCGATGTTCGCCTTCGTCACCAGCTGCAACAGGTTGCGGTAGCCCGTCAGGTCGCGTGCCAGCATCGTCAGGTGGAAGGGCTGCCCTTCGCGGCTGCGGCTGTGGCGCGAGCCGCGCGCCACGTACGCCTCCAGCCCGACGATCGGCCTGATCCCGCGCGCCTTCGCCTCGCGGTAGAAATCGAGCGCCCCGTAGAGCGCTCCGTGGTCCGTCATCGCGAGCGCGTCCATGCCCAGCTCCTGCGCGCGATCGAGGAGCTGGGGGATGCGTGACATGCCGTCGAGGAGCGAGTATTCGGTGTGGGTGTGCAGGTGGGTGAACATAGCCTCCGGAGTCTTCCTGTCTGCCCGGGAGGCCGCCATCGACCCCGCCGGAGGGAGGCGCGCGCCTCGAGCTGTGCGCTGGTCCCACTCTACGCCCCGCCCGCCAGACGCAGCGCTACCCGCCCCAACTCTGAATCTGGCGGGCTGCGCTTATGTTCCGGGGTGCCCGTCTTCACTCGACAGGGGTGTTCTCGATCGCCGCCAGCCGCTCCGCCCCGTCCCAGCCGCCCGCCCCCGGCCAGTGCGCCCGCACGCTCGCCCAGGCCAGGGCCAGCGCGAAGAGCGCTGCCTGCAGCAGTACGACCGTGGCCCCCGAGGAGACGTCGACGAACCACGAGAGGTAGACGCCCGCCAGGCCGCTTGCCCCGCCCAGCAGCGCCGCCAGAGCGAACAGGCGCGTGAACGAGTCCGTCAGCAGCCGCGCCGTTACCGGCGGGATCACCAGCGCCGCCGCGATCAGCGTCACGCCCAGCACCTGCAGTGAGGCGATCACCGTGGCCGCGAGCGCCAGCGAGAACAGCGCCTCCACCCAGGGCACGGGCACGCCGTAGGCGCTCGCCACCTCCTGATCGAACGTCGTAAAAAGGAGCTGCTTCCACCAGAAGAAGACGGCGGCTGCGGTGAGCGCCAGTACCCCTGCGATCACGAAGAGGTCGCCGTTCGTGATGCCGAGGATTTCGCCGAAGAGGGCAGCGTCGAAGTCGCGCGAGAAGCGCCCGTGCCGGCTGATCAGGGCCACGCCCACCGCGAACGCCGAGGTCGTGACGATGCCGATGGCGGCGTCGCCCCCGATCTGCCGTCGCCGCGCTGCGCCGTTGATCAGCAGCACCGAGAAGGCCCCCCAGAGCGTCGCCCCCACGTAGAAGCTGATGCCGGAGACGAAGGAGACAACCGCCCCGCCAAAAATGGCGTGCGCGAGCCCGTGGCCGATATAGGCGAGGCTGCGGAGCACGACGTAGACGCCGATCGCTGCGCAGAGCACGCCCACGAGCGTCGCTGCCAGCATGCCCCGGACGAAGAACTCGAATGTGAACGGCTCGGTCAGTCCGCCCACGGCGGGTCTCCCGTGAGTGCTGCGCCCGCCAGCGACGCCGGGCCCGAAGCGGATCCGTCCAGATGCTCGACCACGTAGATGGCGTGGCCGCGGCGCAGCACCAGCATCTCTGCGCCGTAGGTGCGGCGCAGCACCGCTGGCGTCAGCACCTCCCCGGGCGCGCCGTCGGCCACGATTTCGCCCGCGCCCACGCACACCAGGCGGGGCAGGTGCGTCGCCACCGCGTTCAGGTCGTGCGTTGTCAGCAGGATCGTCGCGCCCGCGCGGTTCAGCTCGCCCAGGAGGTGCATGATCTCGTGTCGCGTCTTGATGTCGACCCCGCTGGTGGGTTCGTCCAGCAGCAGCAGGTCGGGCTCGCCGATCAGCGCCCGCGCGAGGAAGGTGCGCTGCTGCTGTCCCCCCGAGAGCGCGCGGATCTGGCGGTTCGCCAGATGCCCAATGCCCAGCCGTTCGAGGATGTGGGCCGCCAGCTCGCGGTCGCGCCGCCGCGGCCACGGCCACCAGCCCATCTCCCGCCAGCGCCCCAGCAGCACCGTCTGCTCGACCGTCAGGGGGAAGTTCCAGTCGATCGTGTCCACCTGGGGCACATAGCCCAGGCGCAGGGCGCGCGCGCCCGGGCGCGGATACATCTCCAGCTCGCCCGCGAAACGCCGCACCTGTCCCGTGATCGCGCGCAGCAGCGTCGTCTTGCCGGAGCCGCTCGGCCCCACCACCCCCGCGAACTCCCCGCGACGCAACGCGAAGTCCACGCCGCGCAGCGCCACCGTGCGCTCGTAGCCCGCCGTCAGGCCGCGCAGTGCCACCAGCCGCTCGCCCGTGGACGGCGGCGGCGGCGGGCCGTGGCCGGGCTCGCGTGGCGTGGCGTCAGTCGTCGGTCTGCTCCTCGAACGGGATCCAGCTGTTGCGCGTATCGAAGCCGTCGAGCGCCGCCGCGTCACCGCCCAGGCCGTTCACGATAGCGCGCACGTCTTCGACCATCATGGCCACGTAGGTATTCTCAGGGTCGCCGGGCTCGCCTGGGAGGTCGTCGTCGCGCAGCGTGGCCACCTGCACGGCGCCCGCCTCCCGTGCGATCGTCTCCAGCGCCTCCGAGGGGAACGCCTCCGAGCCGAAGATCGCGGGCGTCCCCGCCGCGCGGATCTGCTTGACCAGCGCCGCCACCTCCCGCGGCGAGGGCTCGGAGAAATCCGAGGGCTGGATCGCCCCGATGATCGTGAAGCCGTAGCGCGGCCCGAAGTAGGGAAACGAGTCGTGGTAGGTGAGCAGCAGTCGCTGTCCCGTGGGCACCGTCGCGACCGCTTCGTGGATGGCCGCGTCGAGCGCCCGCAGCCGCGCCGCAAAGGCAGCGGCGTTCGTCGCGTAGTAGGCCGCGCCCTCCGGGTCGAGCCGGCTGAGCGCGTCGCGGATGTGCTCCGCGTACGCGCCCGCCAGGGTCGGATCGGTCCAGAGATGCGGGTTGGGGTCGCCCGCCTCCTCGGGAAACGAGAAGTCGTAGATGTACTCAGCCGGGCTCAGGGTCGCCTCGCCCAGCAGCAGAATCTCGACGCCCTCCCGCCTGTTCGCCTGCGCGAGCTCCAGCGTCGGCAGTTCGAGGTTGAGCCCGTTGATGACGATCAGGTCCGCCGCCGCTATCCCGCGCACGGCGGAGGGGGGGGGCTCGAACGTGTGTGAGTTCGTTCCCTCCGGCACGAGCGCCGTGACCGTCACGCGGTTGCCGCCCACGTTCTCGATGATGTTCCGGATAGGCGAGATTGTCGTGACCACGCGGACGCTGCCACCAGCGTCAGGAGCGCCGTCTCCGCCATCGCACGCCGCCACGAGCGCGCCGAGGGCCAGGCAGAGTACGCCCGGGAGCGCGAGCCGACCCACCAGTGCCCGCATGGACTCCCAGCCCTTCCTGTGGCTGGAACCTTACTGCCACTACAAGGAAGTTGCAATGAACTGCAAGTAGCATGGAACTGCAAATAGCATCAGTAGCAGCTGCCTTCGTCCTGCTTCCCCTTCACACCTCCCCCTTGCGATCGCGCGCAGAGCGGGACGAATGGCAGAAGAACGAGCGGCGGACGAACTGATCCCCCGGCTGCGCGAGCTGGCCGGGAGCGGCGCAGGGGTGTCGCCCTCCTCACCGCCCTGCTTGCCTACCCGACGAGCCCGCGGGCGGCATCATGCGCAGCGGCTTCCCTGAATGAGTCGCTCAGCTTCGAGTGCGCGATCGAGACCCTCCGCCACCTGCGCCCCCTCCGATCACGCCTGCTACCTTAGGCGACGAACTCTAGGCGACGAAGCGGTAGCCCTTGCCGCGGATCGTTTCGAGCTGCTCGTCGCTGCCGAGCACCGTGCGCATCTTCCGCCGCAGGTTGCTCACGTGCGCGCGCACAAGCGTGCTCGCGCCCGTGGCGGCGTGGTACTGCCACACTTCCGAGAGCAGTGTGCTCGGGTGCAGGATCTCGCCTTCGTGCGCCTGCAGGTAGGCGAGGAGGCTTGCCTCGATGTTCGTGAGGTGGGCCGTGCCCTGGCTTCCGCGCAGCGTGTTCGTGTCCATCTCGATTTCGAAGGTGTGGCGCTGCCTGGCGGGCGGGTACCCGAGCAGCGTCCGTAGCGTCTCGCCCAGCTTCTCCAGGGGAAACGGCTTCTTGATGACGGGCCCGCTGAGGCGGAAGTGTGGCCTCCGTGAGCCCTTGCTCAGCAGGTAGACGAGCGATGGCGCTGCCGTCCCTGCGTAAGTGCGCTCGAGCCACCGGTTGAACTGCGCGAACCCGGAGCCACTCTCGTCGCGGGGAACGCCCTGAACGTCGATCACGAGGGCGGCGGGCGCCGACGGTTCGATCTGCTCCATGAGGACATCGTAGTTCGCGAACGCCTGCGGCTCGTATCCGCGCTCGCCCAGGTACTTCTCAAGAGCATCGCGCATACGAGGGTCCCGGCTGACGGCGGCGACGAAGGGCATGCAACCTCTGCATCTCGATATGGGCCCGGACATATTGTGGCGGAGGGGAAAGGAGATCAAGCGCGCCTGCAACATAAAGGCGGGAGTTTCGAGAACCATCCGCTCGGCGGGAATGCGCACCAGCGCGTGGCCGCGGTTACTCGACCGCCGTCAGTTCGTAGGTCAGCCGCTCGATGTTCGCTTTCACCACGCGGTACGGGGACTCGCTCTCCACCCAATAGAAATTGGTCACCGTGCTTGTGATGCGAATCTTCCAGGCCTCGAACGTGCCCGCGGGAACCTCGACCCGCTCCCGCTCCTCGACCGTGACCTCCGCGGCGAAGACCCGGCCCGTGGACGCGTTCACGTTTGTGAACATGCCTGCGAAGTCCTCCCTGAGCGGGAGCCCGCGCACGAGCCATAGCAGCTCCTCGTCGTCGTACCAGCCCGGCTCCGGCACAGCTTCAGTGGGCTCGGGCAGGTCGCGCTCGACGGTGAGCTCGCGCGGCTCCTCGTCGCCCGTGTCGTACTCGTGCAATTCGAACCGCACGAGGCGCTCCGGCAGGTAGGTGGTGGCGAAACGGCGCTCGCCTTCGAGCAGGTCGGAGACGACGCGCAGGGCTGAGACCGGACGTAGCGTTTCGGCGTCCACCCAGGCGAAGCCGTTGTCGTGGTAGCGCCCCGTCTCCGCGTCAGTGCAGAGCCGGCGCAGCTCGGTGATGCCCGGTGACGCCTCGGCAGGATGCGTCTCGAGCACGCACGACCCCTGCAGCTCATCGCGCTGCCTGAGGTTGTAGGTCAGGCGTTCGGGTCCGGTCCAGCGCGCCTCCGCGAAGATGGGCGCGTGCGCCTCGAGCGGCTCGCTCCCGCAGGCGGCCAGCCCGGCGATCGCGAGTGAGAGGGCGGCCAGCGACAGCCAGAGTCTCACTCCGCCACCGCCAGCGCCGCGCGATCGATGCGCCGCAGCGCCTCATCGATCGCCGCCGAATCGACATCCTTGTGTGTGACCATGCGGATGCGCCCGGCGCCGAACGGGACCGCCCGCACGCCTGCCTGCGCGAACGCTGCGAGCCAGCCGTCTCGCGTTCCCGCCAGCACGCGCAGGACCACGATGTTCGTCTCCGGCAGGTCGACGGCGAAGGCCCCCAGCCGCCCGAGCCCCTCCGCGAGCGTGCGCGCGTTCGCGGAATCGTCGGCGAGCCGCGCAACGTTGTGTTCGAGCGCGTGGATGCCGGCGGCGGCGAGTACGCCCGCCTGGCGCATGCCTCCGCCCAGCATCTTCCGCTCGCGCCGCGCCCGCTGGACAAGATCGCGCGGGCCGCAGAGGAGCGAGCCCACCGGGCAGCCAAGCCCCTTGGAGAGGCAGAACGAGACGGAATCGGCGCGGGCCGCGAGATCCGCTGCTGCCGTTCCGCTGGCGCTTTCGGCGTTGAAGATGCGCGCCCCGTCGAGGTGGACCGCGAGCCCCGCCTCCTGTGCGATGGTGGCCAGTGCTTCGGTTTTTGCACGGGCGAGGACGGCGCCGCCGCAACGATTGTGCGTGTTCTCCAGGCAGAGGAGCGCAGTGCGCGGCGCGTGGATGTTCGGCTCGCGGATCGCTGTGCGCACGTCCTCCCCGGCGAGACTGCCATCGGCACCGTTGGGGAGCGCGTGCATCTGCACGCCGCCAACGCGCGCCGTGCCCGCTACCTCGTAGTTAAAGATGTGCGATTCACCACCCGCCAGTACCTCGTCGCCGGGGCGCGTGTGGATCAGCACCGCCACGAGGTTCGCCATCGTGCCGCTCGGTACGAAGACGGCCGCCTCCTTGCCGAGACGTTCCGCAGCGATCGCCTCCAGGCGGTTTACGCTCGGGTCATCGCCGAAGACGTCGTCGCCGACCTCGGCTTCCGCCATGGCGCGGCGCATCGCGGTGTCCGGCTGCGTTACGGTGTCGCTGCGCAGGTCGATGATGCGAGACACGCTCATTCGCGCTGCCAGATAGTGCGCATGCCCTCGCCCCCGCGCACGGCAGCCACGACTTCGCGGCGCTCCTCATCGAGCAGCTCGCCATGGACGCGGTGGGCGGCATCGCCCGCCCCTTCGCCGCCGATGGTCTCCAGCCGCTGCCGCAGCTGATCCCACACGCCCGACTCCGCGATGACGCTGACCCGCCGCGGCCACGCAAACGACATCAGCTTCTCCGGGTAGGGGAACGCCGGACGCAGCTCCTTCACGGCGCGCACGCGCTCCTCGACCGAGCTGACGCGCGGCACGCGCGAGATGAAAGGTGGCTGCTCGGCGGTGCTGCGAAAGTCCACCAGCACGCGGCTTCCCACGGTCTCGAGGCGGATAATGAGCACCTCGGCGTTTTCGACAACACGCTTCACATCATCGAGGTCGATCCCGAAATCGTCACTCACCATCAGCGCTCCGTGCGGGCTCCAGTCATGGTAGCCAGCGCGCTGGTGGGTCGCCAGCGATGCGAACCGCCAGCGGGTGAATGCGACGAGCGTTCGGGCTCGACCTGACCGCACAGCAGCGCGAACGTGTAGCCCCCCGAGGGGAGATGGCGGGGCGTCAGCGGCCATGCCTGGTCGGGGCGCCCAGATTCGAACTGGGGACCTCGCGGCCCCAAACCGCGCGCTCTGCCAGGCTGAGCTACGCCCCGTGCGTTCAGCCTACCGCACGCCTCGCTACCGCACGCCCCGCTCTGGCCCTGTCGTTGCCCCCCCGCGCGCCGCCTATACTCCCGGGGAGGGAGAGCCTGGGGGGAGTGGACCAATGCGTACCCTGAATGCCCTTTCCGTACGAACGCCGCTCGTTTCGGTGGCGCTGGGAGTGCTGGCGCTGGTGGTCGGTCTCGCGGGCGGGGGCACGAGCCGCGGCGAGGCGCAGACGGCCACGCTGACATGCACGGAGACGACCCTCGGTGCCGATCCGGCCACCAACCGCGGCCTCGCGGCTGACTGCGACGCGCTGCTGGGGGCGAAAGCCACGCTCGCGGGAATGGCGACGCTGAACTGGAGCGCCAGTACGGCCATCGGGAGTTGGGAGGGAGTGACGGTCGCGGGTACGCCGAAGCGCGTGACGAATCTGAATCTGGGTGCGCTCGGTCTCACGGGAACGATCCCGGCGGAACTGGGGCTGCTGACCGGCCTGCGGGGGTTGTGGCTGTCCGGCAACCAGTTGACGGGGCCGCTCCCGACAGAGCTGGGCAATCTGTCGAGTCTGACAGGACTGGGCCTGTCCGGGAACCGGTTGACGGGCGGCATCCCGGTGGAGCTGGGGAGGCTGACGAACCTCACAAGCCTGTGGCTGCAGCGCAACCGGCTGGACGGGGCGATTCCGGCGGAACTGGGGCAGCTGACGAAGCTGACGCACCTGGTCCTGCACACCAACCGGCTGGATGGGGTGATTCCGGCGGAACTGGGGAGGCTGACGAATCTGACAAGCCTGTGGCTGTCCGGTAATCAGTTGACGGGCGGCATTCCGGTGGAGTTGGGGCAGCTGACGAAGCTGAGGGGGCTGGGCCTGTCGGGGAACCGCTTGACGGGGGCGGTTCCGGCGGAGTTGGGGAACCTCGCAAGCCTGCGGGAGCTGTACCTGAGCCGGAACCGGCTGACGGGTTGCCTGCCGCTTGCCCTCAAGACTGTCGCCACCAACGACCTCGCCCGCCTCGGGCTCGACGATTGCGCCGACCCGCTGGTGTGCACGCAGACGACTCTCGGTGCCGATCCGGCCACCAACCGCGGCCTCGAGGCTGACTGCAACACGCTGCTGGGGGCAAAGGCCACGTTGGCGGGATCGGGAACGCTGAACTGGAGCGCCGGCACGGCCATCACCAGTTGGGACGGAGTAACCGTGGGGGGCGCGCCGAAGCGTGTGACGGGGCTGCGGCTGGCACGACTGGGGCTCACGGGCGTGATCCCGGCGGAGCTGGGGAGCCTGACCGGACTGAGGAATCTGGCGCTGTTCGAGAACCGGCTGGCGGGGCCACTGCCGCCGGAGCTGGGGCAGCTGGCGAATCTGGCCTCGCTGTACCTGGGTCGCAACCGGCTGACGGGGGCGATCCCGCCGGAGCTGGGGAGTCTGACGAATCTGCGGGATCTGTGGCTGCAGGGGAACCGCCTGACGGGCGACATTCCGTCGCAGCTGGAGCAACTGACGAACCTGCGGCAGCTGTACCTGGGCGGCAACGCGCTGACGGGCTGCGTGCCGCCCGCGCTCAAGACCGTCGCCGGCAACGACCTCGCCCGCCTCGGGCTCGACAATTGCGTGGCCACGTCAGGCATCCGCAGCCCGGATATCACTGAGCCCTTGCGGCACGGCCCCTGGCTGCTTATTCCCCCGGATTGGACAGGGGAAGTCGAGGAGCAGGTTCGATACCCGCGCAGGGTCTCAAGGTCCGCCATAGCCATACCGTCACTACCGTTTGGAACTACCAATATCGCTGAGGCCAGACGGATGATTCCACTCTGGCGTGAGCCGACCGTACCCACAGGGTTTACCTTTGGGAGCGTCTCTATGGGAGGGATCACCGACCCGCCCGGCGATGGGTATTCCGCATGGTACATCAACAGGAGGGGGGACCCAGCGGCCGAGATACGTGTATTCTACAAGGAGTGGCGTCCAGACTACGAGCGTGCAACCGGACCTGGAAAGGCATCAATTCGCGAGACACGCATGCTCGATGGCCTCCCAACGCTCTTGACTTATAGCCCGCTGGGTCCAAACCATTCTCGAATTGCACTAGTTACAGTACGTATATTTGACGAATTATCCGGAATCGAATATGTTGTCACTGGATACGATCCAGTAATTGGCGGTAACAACGTCGAGAGTGTAATTGCGATAGCGCGAAGTCTGATACCGGATACTGGCAGTGGTGTACCATGAAGATTCTTGTTCTGCTAGTATTATTTGCCATAATAATGGTCACTACTAACGGTTTAGTGAGTTCTTTAGTATCCGCTCAGGAGCCTCTTGATTACGAATATGATGTGCTGTTCGGAATCAATAACACTGTTGAAAGCGGACATAAACTGAACTGTGGATGGCATAACACGTGTAGTGGATCTATCCCCGACGGGGATGCCATTGATTTTAGTGCTCTTCGTCTCGACATATTTGCTGAAGGCACGATTAGTGCAAGTGTCTATGCAGCCTTCCGGTATGTTTCCGGAACGAAGGAAATTAAAATACGTCTCGCAGAAGTAATAGAAAGTAAATGTAAAGTAGTCAGGGCTACTATATTGGATTCAAATGACAACTACGTAGCGACAGTGGATTACATTCACGTGGATGCAAGTTCGATCGTAGAAAACAAGGCTATCATTCCAATGTCTTCCTACCACGCTGCCAACATAATAGGAATAGTTGCAGCAAATGAGAAGGAAGACTGTAAAAATGGCGGACTCTGGACCGGTTCTCATCTCCATCAAGTAGCTTATCGAACGGGAAATACCAGAGAACCTAGCCTGAACAGCAGCCATGTTCACTTGAACAGAAGTGCTGATAAGAACCTTGGTATTCCTGAACAAGGACTCGCATATGGACTCTGCATCAAGAATGACAGATGGATCTGGAAGATATCCTCGGAGACGGAAGGCGGCTCGTTTGATGATGCAGTAACTCTGACACCGGTGGTGAAAGCTTCTGCTGGGATATGCCCTGAACTGTACGACTTGGTGGTCTCCGTAAAGGGCGGATCCGGGAGAATCACCATAGTGCCTCCAGACAGCAAGGAAAAGGATGTTCGTACGGTATTGAAGATTCGTACCGGGGCATATGCAGACGGTTGGGAGGTGACGCTCACAGCAAAGCCGGACCCGGGCTTTCGTTTCGCTGGCTGGTCCGGTGACAGCTGCAGCGGCACAAGCGTCACCTGCACGGTCACGATGGACCAGGGCCGGGCAGTGACAGCGCTCTTTGCACGGAATCGCGAAGCGCCCACGCCCACGCCCACGCCTGTGCCCACGCCACAGTGCACGCTGCGGGTCTCGGCGGGAACGGGCGGCACGGCCAGCGGGAGCTGGACGGGGAACTGCGGCACGACGCGCACCGTTACGGCCACGCCCGACAGCCGCTATCGCTTCAGCGACTGGAGCGGTCCTGTGGCCAATGCGAGCGCCCGCACGACGACGGTGTACGTGAACCAGACGTACATGGGTGTGACGGCCAGCTTCACGTCGCAATGCACGCTGAGTGTCTCAGCGGGAACGGGAGGCACGGTCAGCGGGGGCTGGTCGGGAGACTGTGGGACGGCACGCACCGTCAGGGCCACGCCGGATGTGAACCACGTCATCTCGGGCTGGTTGGGGGGTGGCTGTGGTGGCACGGGCAGCACCTGCACCGTACGGGTGGGAACGGCGGGGGGCCCCCCGACGACCGTAGCGGTGACGGTCAGCTTCCGGTACGTACCCACACCCACGCCGACGCCGCAGTGTTCGCTGACGGTGAGTGCGGGCCGGGGCGGTACGGCTGGCGGGAGCTGGACGGGAGACTGCGGCACGACGCGCACCGTTACGGCCACGCCCGACAGCCGCTATCGCTTCAGCGGCTGGAGCGGTCCTGTGGCCGGCGCGAGCGCCCGCACGACGACGGTGTACGTGAACCAGACGGCCATGAGCGTGACGGCCAGCTTCACGCAGCAATGCACGCTGACAGCGGGCGCTGGCCTGGGCGGCAGCGCGAGCCACTACAGCAACGGGGACTGTGGCCGGACGGAGACGCTCACGGCGACCGCCTCGGCCGGCTACTGCTTCAGCCACTGGGGGGCGGCGCTGGGCGCATCCGGGGCAGAGACCGCCTCCGCGTGCCGGTCGGGCGACACAACCACGGTAACGGTCGTGACTGATCTGACCTACACGGCGTACTTCAAGAGGAAGCCCCCCGCGCGCTACACGCTGACGGTGACGGCGAGCGGGGGGAACGGCTACGTAACGCTGAGCCCGGCGGGGGGAACGTACGATGCGGGTACGCGCGTGACGCTGACGGCGAATCCGGTGTTCGGGAACTTCTTCGCCAGGTGGCAGGGATGGTGCAGCGGCACGCAGCGGACCTGCACCGTGACGATGAACGGGGACCGCTGGGCGGTAGCCGTCTTCGCCGCGCCCGCGCGCGCTGAGGACGAGGACGAAGAGGACGAAGGGGCTGCCCGGTAGGGCAGGCCAGGTGCGCTACCGAGGGGCTCCCCCGCTTCGTCCCCTGTCCCCTCCCTCTTGCGCGCCGCCTATACTCGCGGGAGGGAGAGATTGGGGGGAGTGGACCAATGCGTATCCTGAATGCCCTTTCCACGCGTACCCTGCTCGTTTCGGTGGCGCTGGCCGTCGTGGCCCTGGGGGTCGAACTCGTGGGCGGGGGCGCGAGCCCGGGCGCAGCACAGGCGGCGACCTTGGGTGCCGCTCCCGCCACCAACCCCGGGCTCACGGCTGACTGCGACGCACTGCTGAGGGCGAAGGCCACGCTCCTGCACGCGCTTAAGGGGCTGGGCCTGTCCAGGAACCAGCTGGCGGGAGCCATCCCGCCGGTGTTGCGCGACTGCGTGATCGTTCTCCCGCCGCCGGATCCGCAGCCCGGGGCGTTCCGCTACAACTATCTTGATACGACCGGTCGGGTGGAGACGCCGGGCAGCTACGCCTTCCTGAAAGACAGCGGCGATGAGGCGGAGGGCGGCAGGGACCGCCGCGCGCCCGGCAGTGTCGTGCTCACCACCTACGAAGGGCTGCGCAAGGAGGCCAACCGCCTGCTGGTCCATGAGCGCGACGCGGGCGGCACATCGCGTGCCGGCAGCTACGACGCGGTGCGGGTGGGTGATCTGATCGAGTGGCGGAAGAGCGAGGACTGCTTCGTGCGCTACCGGGTGAGGAGCCTGCCCGCGGCGGCGCAGTCGCCGAGGGAGTTTGGGGTAGAGCGCGAGACGTACGCCTTCACGGGCTGCCTGGACGGGACGGTTCCGGTGAGCGAGGCCATCGAAGTCAAGGCCGCAGCGGAGCTGCCGCTCACGGAGTACAGGTCGACCAGCCTGCGCTTCCCCGTGGTCCACGGGCCCTTCCAGATCGTACCGAAGGGCTGGACGGGCGCGGTCGAGGAGGGGGAGGCTCACGAGCCACCAAGGGGGTACTACTGGGATCCTGTCAACACGACGGACCTTGCTGCTGCGCGGAAGCTACCCTACTGGCGCGACCCGGCACTGCCAGCGGACTGGACTTTCAGAAATGCGTACAGTGGTGGCTACGTTGACCCGCTTCCAGGGTACTGCGCAATATACGAGAACGCAAGAGGGTACTTCGGAATACGGATATGCGGGGTGTACGCTATGAACAGGATATGGCCACAAACAGGCCACTCACTTGGTGGTCGGGGTGTCCGCGAGACGCGTAGCATCAGCGGGCGCCCAGGAGTGGCATCTTACGACTTTCCTGGACCAAACAGTTCTGTAACATCCCCTATACAGATACATATTCACGACCCCAATTCTGAGACCATCTATGAACTTCTCGGATATGATCCTAATCTTCGTGGTAGCAACATTGAGTCTATAATCATGATTGCACGCAGTCTGTTCGAGAGCCCGAACCCACGGTGAAGAAATCGACCGTCATCGCGTTCGCGGCTGTGCTGGCTCTCGCGCTGGTGCTGTTTGACACCTCTGACTCGCCCGCCACGGAGGCGCAAATCATTCCCCTCCCGACCTACGAATATGAGATACTATCCGGAATTCAGGCTCCACGTTCTCGGCGATCTCGGGCTAGTTGGGGGGTGGCTGTAGTGGCACGGCCAGCGCCTGCGCCGTACCTGGGCGGTAGCCGTCTTCGCCGCGCCCGCGCGCGCTGAGGACGAGGACGACGAGGGTGCTGAGACTGGCAGCGACCAGTAGTGCGCGCCGGCCCTAGGCTGGCAGCGGCTGCGCGCACCCGATGATGTCGTTCACGTCGGCCACGTTGTGGCGCTCCAGCCACGCCTCCAGACCGTCCAGTACGTCGAGCGGCGCGCGGGGGTTGGCGAAGGTGGCCGTGCCTACCTGTACCGCTGTCGCGCCCGCCATCAGGAACTCGACGGCGTCGAGGCCGCTGCGGATGCCGCCGCAACCGATGATGGGCGCGCGCACCGCCTGCGCCACCTCGTACACGATGCGCAGGGCGATGGGCTTGATCGCGGGGCCGCTCAAGCCGCCGCTCGCGCGGGGCAGTACCGGATGGCGCGCCTCGGCGTCGATGGCGAGGCCCGGCACGGTGTTGATCGCGCAGATGGCGGCCGCGCCCTCCTCTACGCAGGCGAGGGCGATTTGCGCCGGATCCTGCACGGCTGGCGTGAGTTTAACGATGACAGGCAGCTCGGTGGCGCGCACTGCTGCCCGTGTGGCGTGCGCCGCTGCGACCGCGCTTTGGCCGATCTCGAGTCCATCGTCGACATTCGGGCAGCTGATGTTCAGCTCCAGGGCGGCCACGCCGGCCACGCCATCGAAGGCTGCCGCGAGGTCGCCGTAGTCGCCCGCGGAGCCGCCCGCGATGTTCACGATGACGGGCATGTCCCAGCCCGCCCAGACGGGCGCCAGCTCAGCGATCACGCGCTCGACCCCGAGGTTCTGCAGGCCGATCGAGTTCAGCATGCCGGCGGGCGTTTCCGCCACGCGCGGCTGGGGGTTCCCCGCGCGCGGCTGGGGCGTGACCCCCTTCGAGACGGCCGCCCCCAGCCGGTTCACGCCGAACTGTCTCGCGAACTCGATCCCCCAGCTGAATGTGCCCGAGGCGGGCATCACGGGATTGCGCAGGCTCAGGTTCGTCTTGCGCCCGGGCGCAAGCTCGACAGCCAGCAGTGGCGTCACACAGGCAGCGTACGGCCTTGGCGCCGGACTCGCTGGCCGCCCTTCAGAACCCACCGCGTCTACCGTATCCCGCTTGCCCCCAACGCGCTGGCGGGGCGCTCAGTCCAACCGCTGCTCGAACCAGAGACCGCCGTGTGGCCCCTCGCCCGCTACCGGGCGAAACCCCGTGCGCACCCAGAAGTAGACCGCCAGGCCCTGATCGGGCGGCGCCCACGTGCGCACGACCGCGTATCGCCGTCCCAGCAACCGCAGTAGTGCTGTGGCCGACTCCGAGCCCGCCCCGTAGCCGCGTGCCTCCTCGTCGATGCAGAGCCGCTCGATGACGGGAACCTCCCCTGCGAGGTCGAGCGCCGCCGCCCCGATGGCGTCCCGAGCCCCCCGCCACCGGATCTCGTAGCGAACTGCGTCCCCCACCTCCCCACTGCGTCGCAGCGTGATCCGTTCGCCCGCGATGCGCTGCGGGAGCGCCCGCCGTGCGCTCATCGCGCGAGCCAGTCGCGCGTGCACGCGACGATCGCGTCGATGCTGGCAGCCATCTCCGTGCAGGTGGGGATAGCGCCGAGGAACCTCGCGCCGTAGCGCCGCGTCCGCACGCGGCTGTCGAGAACGGCGACGACGCCGCGGTCCGTACGGTCACGGATAAGCCGCCCGAAGCCCTGCCGGAAGCGCAGGATCGCCGCTGGCAGCGAGTACTCGCCGAAGGGGTCGTCGTACAGGTTCGAGCGTGCGTGGTGGATGGGGTCCGTCGGAACCGCGAATGGCAGCCTCGCGATGACGACCAGCGAGAGCGTGTCCCCGCGGAGGTCGATCCCCTCCC
Source organism: Tepidiformaceae bacterium (assembly GCA_963422605.2). Taxonomy (GTDB): domain Bacteria; phylum Chloroflexota; class Dehalococcoidia; order Tepidiformales; family Tepidiformaceae; genus UBA2991. Next base: position 743,673 of record CAXXUF010000002.1, on the reverse strand, counting down.
AGAAGCTCGATGTGCCGAAGATGACCGCGCGCGGGTTCGCGATGAGGTTGCGCATCAGCTGTGGCGGAGAGCCGTCGCGGTCCTGCACGAGCACGCTGACGCCGTTCGCCTCCAGATCGCCGCGGGCCAGAGCAGCGACGCGCCGCAGGGAGGCGTGGGAGGTGAACAGCGCCAGCGCCCTGCCGCCAGACGTCCGTACGAGCTTCGCGATCGCCGCCGCCGCCGCTTCGTCATAGCCCTCCGCACCCGGCGCGGGCAGGCCCGTGGGCGTCGCCAGCAGCGTCGAGCGCCGGTAGTCGAAGGGCGAATCGAGCGCCAGCGTCGCTGCTTCGGGCATCCCCATCTGGCCTGCCGCGAATGCCATCGAGCCGGTGGCTGCGAGCGTCGCGCTCGTGGCGATGGTGGTGGCGCGGCCCGCGAACAGCTCGGACGCCAGCCGCGGTCCCACTTCGAGTGGTGCGGCGTTCAGCGCACCCCGCCTGTCGCCCGTGGCGGAGGCCCAGACAATCGTGTCCGGATCGTTGTCCGCCACCAACGCTTCGAGGTTCTGGCGCAGGGCTTCGAGCCGCTCTGCCGCCGCTTCCAGCTCTCCCGCGGCGGGGCCGCCCTCCGCCCCGCCCAGCAGGCGCGCCGCGCTGCGCCCGCTCTCGACCGAGTGTGCGAGGGCGGTGTCGAGAACGGTCCAGCCCGCCTCGACCTTGCCCCACTCGGGGCCGGAGCGAACCGCGGGCGTGATACTCACGCGGTCGTTGCCGGGGCCTCTGGTGAGCGTGCCCAGCGCCTCGAAGGGGCGGGCCGTTGCCGTTGCCGCCGCCGCCGCCGCTGCGCTCAGCGCATCCGCCGCTCCGGCCCCGAGCCGGTCGCGGCGCTCCGCCGAGCTCGGGCGGTGGAGCGCGTCGAGCGCCTCCGTGATCTGGCGCGCGCCGACGTGCTGGCCGAACTGCTGCGTCGCCTGGCCCTCGAGGTTGTGCGCTTCGTCGATGATGAGGTAGTCGAAGGCAGGGATCGCGCTCCCCCCGCTGGCGATATCGGCCAGGAGCAGCGCGTGGTTCACCACCACGAGATGGGCGCTCTCCGCCGTCCGGCGCGCGCGCTGCAGGAAGCAGCGGCCCTCGCGCACGAACGTGTGCTGGCGCGAGAGGCAATCCACGTCCGCGGCGGAGAAGCGCGTCCAGGCGGCACGCGCGCCGGGGTCGAGGCGCAGCTCTGCGCGGTCGCCGGCGGGCGTCCGCGGCAGCCAGAGCGAGAGCGCCGCCGCCAGCCGTGCCACGTCGGGGTCAGCGAGGCTCGCCTGGTGTCCCCCCGTCCAGCGCTGCAGGCAGAGGTAGTTCGCGCGTCCCTTGAGCAGCGCCACGTGCAGGTCGTCCGGCTCCGCGATCGCGCCCGCCTCGCGCAGAATCTCGCGGAGCGCCGGCACGTCCTTCCCCAGCAGCTGCTCCTGGAGGGCGATCGTGTTCGTGGAGATCACGACGCGGGTGCCGTTGCGGAGCGCATGGAGCGCCGCGGGTACGAGGTAGGCGAGCGACTTGCCAACGCCCGTGCCCGCTTCGATCAGCCACTGCCCCCCGTCTGCGAAGGCGCTCGCCACTGCCTCCGCCATCTCCATCTGCTGCGGGCGCTCTTCGAAGTGCGGCACGACGCGCGCCCCCGCCGTCAGGGCGTCCCGCACCTCATGTGGGGCGATGCGCTCGGGTGGGTCCGCGCGTTCGAGCGGTTGCGGCGGGCGCCAACGGGCGGGGAGTGCAGGTGGGGCGATCCCGCCGCCATCAGGGAGGTCGCCACCCGCGATCTCCTGCGCGAGCGCAGGCTGATCGAGGGCGACGAGCCGCGCCAGCCGTGCCCGATCCTCCGCCGGCAGCGCCCCCGCTCGCCGGCGCAGCTCCACGAAGACGGCGGCAGTCGTGCGCGCGTCGGCGAGGGCGCGATGCGTGACTGCTGCCTCGATGCCCAGGCCCGCCGCCAGCTCCCCCAGCCCGCGGTGGCCGTGCGCGGGGAGCACGAGGTGCGAGAGCCGCCACGTGTCGAGCGCGGGCGCGGCGAGTTCGAGGCCCGCCGCCGCCAGGAAGTCGAGGTCGAACTGCACGTTCTGCCCGACGATGGCGTCCTCGCCCGCGAACGCCGCCAGCGCGTCTGCGATCTCGGCGAAGGCAGGCGCCCCGCGGACGTCTTCGCTCATGATGCCCGTGAGATTCTCGATGAGCGGTGGGATCGGGCGCCCGGGGTCTACGAGCTGTTCGAAGACCGCAAGTTCGTGGCCCTCCCTGTCGAACCGCAGCGCGCCGACCTCGGTGATGCGGTCATACGCCGGATCGAGGCCCGTCGTCTCGAGATCGATCGCAACGTACGTGTGGTCTGGCCCGAACATGTGTGCGGGCGGAGCTTACAGGAGACAGCGGCCGTGCGCCGCCGCCCACTCCTCTCAGAGGCCCGCGGAGCGCGTACAATCGCCCACGCTATCCCCCGGCCCCTGTCGGCCACGAGGCGCTTCTCGCATGAAGATCTACCGCACCGAAGAGATCCGGAACGTGGTCGTCGCCGGCCACGGTAGCGTCGGCAAAACCACACTTGGCGAAGCGGCCCTGTACGTGAGCGGGGCGATTACACGGATGGGCTCCATCGAAGAGCAGAACACCACCGGGGACTACGATGAGGACGAGCACCGCCGCAAGTTCAGCCTCAACCTCTCCGTCCTTCCGGTCGAGTGGGCGGGTGTGAAGGTCAACCTCATCGACACGCCCGGCTACGCCGACTTCGTCTCCGAGGTCATCTGTGGGGCGCGCGCCGCCGACCTGGCGCTCATCGTCGTCGACGCCGTCTCGGGCCCCGAGGTCGGCACCGATCGCGTCTGGCAGATCGCGGAGGAGCGCGGACTGCCCCGCATGATTCTGGTCAACCGCCTGGACCGCGAGAACGCGGACTTCGCGACCGTGCTGGCCGCCCTGCGGGAGAAGTGGGGCACGGCGGTCGCTCCCCTCTTCCTGCCCTTCGGCGAGAGCCGCGAGTTCGGCGGAGTCATCGACCTGCTCGCGATGAAGGCGTACCTCGGCGAGAACGCCGCGCCCGCCGAAGTGCCGGCCGATCAGGCCGAGCGCGTCGCCGAGTTCCGCGGTGCGCTCGTCGAGAGCATTGTCGAGAACGACGATGCTCTCATGACGAAGTACTTCGAAGACGAGGAGATCACGCCCGAAGAGCTTGCCGCCGCCCTCCGCGAGGCGCTTGTGGAGGGTCAGATCGTACCCCTCCTCTGCTCCGCCGCCACCCACCGGATCGGTGTGCGCCAGCTGCTCGATACGCTTGTCGCCGTCGCCCCCTCCCGCGCGGCCGTCGACGCCGAAGGCGAGACACTGGAGGTGAGCGCGGACGCCGCGCCCGCCGTGCTCGTCTTCAAGACGTCCGCCGACCCCTATGTCGGGCGTCTCAGCTACCTCCGCGTGATGACCGGCACGGTCAAGGCGGACAGCCATCTCTGGAACAGTGGCAAGGGCGTGGACGAGCGTCTGGGGACGATCTACTGCCAGCGGGGCAAGGACCAGGAGCCCGTCGAAGCGCTGTCGCCGGGCGATATCGGCGTGGTCGCGAAGCTCAGCGAGACCCGCACGGGCGATACCCTCGCGACGAAGGACCGGCCCTTGCTGCTGCCCGCCATGACCTTCCCCGAGCCGGTCTACAGCATGGCCGTGCGCCCAGGCGCGAACGCCGCCGTCGACAAGCTCGGCCCGAGCCTCCAGAGGCTCGTCGAGGAGGACCCGGGGCTGCGCCTGCGCCGTGACGCGAGCACCAGCGAGACCATCCTCGAAGGTCTCGGCGACGCCCACCTCGATGTCGCCGTCGGCCGGCTCGCCCAGAAGTTCAACCTTGAGGTCGAGCTCTCCCTGCCACGCGTGCCCTACCGCGAGACGGTCTCCCGCTCCGCCTCCGCCGACTACACGCACAAGAAGCAGACGGGCGGGCACGGCCAGTATGCGCGCGTCGAGATCGAGATCGCGCCCCTGCCGCGGGGGTCGGGCCTGAAGTTCAACAGCCGCGTCGTCGGCGGCTCCGTCCCCCGCGAGTTCATCCCTGCTGTCGAGAAAGGCGTCATGGAGACTGCGCGCGAGGGAGTTCTTGCGGGGTACGAGCTCACCGACTGCGAGGTGACGCTGCTCGACGGCAAGCACCATCCCGTCGATTCGAGCGAGATGGCCTTCAAGCTGGCCGCCAGCCAGGCCCTGAAGGAGGCTGTCTCGGGCGCCAACGGCCTCCTGCTGGAACCGGTGATGACGGTCCGCGTGCGCGCCCCCGAGGCGAACGCCGGCGACGTTGTCGGCGACCTCAATACGAAGCGCGCGCGCATCCACGGGATCGCGCCCGATGGCATCCTGAGCGTCGTCGAAGCGGACGTGCCCCTCGCCGAAGTACAGCGCTACGCCTCCGACCTGCGCTCGCTGACCCAGGGCCGTGGCCTCTTCGATCTCGAATTCGACCGCTACGACGAAGTGCCCGGCAACGTTGCCCGCAAGGTCATCGAAATGAGTGGGGCGGCGGCCCCGTCGGCGGCTCGCTAGCCCGCCGCCGTCACGGGTTTGCCGCGACGCCGGGGACGACGATGCGTTGGCGGGAAGGTTCCGGCTCGGGCGTGTCTTCGGGCTCGGGCGCGCCGTCGGGTTCCGGCGTGCTCTCGTGTGCGCCCACGTTCGCGCCCGCGCGCACGGTGATCTGCCTGGTCGTGCCCGCGCCGATCAGCGGCTCGATGAACACGGTGCCGAGAACGTCGCCCGCGGGCAGCGCCTCGCGATCCAGCGTGATGACCAGCGTGGCGACGTGCCCCTGCTTCGAGACCTCCTCCTGCTCCTCGGTCTCCGCGAGGATGACGACTTTCGTCTCCGCGCCGATGGCGACGCCGCCGTGGACGTGGCCGCCGCCCTCGCCGCTCCGGACGATGATCCACGGCTCCGTCACCCACACGCGGAAGGGCGCGATCCACGTCCCCACGTTCTGCACGATGATCTGCTCGCTGCTCGCCACACCCGCCTCGCTGCTGGCGAGGCGGACCTCCTCCGGCCCGCTGATCGCGAGGGAGGGTCTGCCCAGCAGCCCGCGGAGGTCGCTCCGGTCCGGAGGCGGCGTGGCGTCACGGTGTGGCTCGATGCCGAGCTCCGGGAACGAGGTGGGGAACGCCATCCCCGGGCAACCCTCGGCGAACCCCTCGTCTTCGCAGGGGATGAACACGGCGGGGGAGAATGCCGCCGCTACCTCGGGGATGCGCAGGTCGGGCAGGTTGACCTGTACGGGCCGCCAGAGGCGCGGAATCCCGTTCGGCCAAGGCTCGGTTGCGGGAGACGCTTCGGCCAGCGGCTCAGGCGACGCTTCCGGCGACGGCGACTCCTCCGGCGCTTCCGTAACCGGCGTCCCTTCCCCGCCCGCTGGCTCCTCGTCCTCGTCCTCGTCCGCCGTGGGGATGGGGGTCTCTGCTGCCGCGGGGGTCTCCATCGGGGTGGCGGTGGCGGTGGCTGTGGGCGACGGCGCGGGCCAGGGGGTGGGGGCGTACTCCTCGTCCTCGTAGAGCCGCGCGGGGTATTCGGGCGGGTGGCGCATGCAGCCGTAGATGCGCTCCGGGTAGGTGTAGTCGCCGTAGTCGTACAGTGGCCTTCCATCGCCCGCGTCGATCCACGAAGGCGCACGCTCGTCGCGGCAGTGGTACACCTCTCCCCGCAGCGGATCGCGCCAGGGATGCAGAGGATGGTCGATCCAGTCGAACGCGTGGGCGGTGTCAAAGAGGGGGTGGTTCAGGTACGCGAGGCCGTTGTACGCCCAAAGCGCGTAGTACCAGTCTTCCAGCGCCGTGGGGTCGCCCTTCCCTGCGACAGGGAGGAACTCGCTGTTCCACTTCCCGGCGAGCAGGCTCGAGATCGCGGCCAGGTTGAACAGAAAATGCGTCCCCGTAAGCACCTGTTCGGCGCTGGCGTTCCCCGTTGTGTTCTCCATGCCCGTCGTGATCTGGCCCAGCCCGAAGCCGCAGTCGAACGAGCGGACGGTGCGCCCGACGCCGCCCCAGGGGATGTCCTGGTGGGCGTGCTGGAAGCTGGACTCCACCCAGACGATCGCCTTGATCACTGTGGGCGGCACCCGCAGGGAGGTGTCCGGCTCCTGGTCGATGCGCTCCTCAGGTGAGCCCGAGAGCAATCCCGGGTACTCCAGGCCGTGCTGCTCGCCGGAGAGCGTCGCAGGAAACAGGATCGCCTCTCCCGCGGCGGCCAGCTCGATGGCCGTCAGGTAGACGCCGGCGTTGTCGTACGCCTCGTAGGTGAGGAAGTTGAAGGGCTCCAGGCCGAAGCACGCCTGCGCGCGCGTCCCGCCGCCGGAGAGGGCGAGCGCCAGCACGACGGCGGCTACGCCCAGCGCGGCTAGCGCGCGGCCCATCCGAAGAACCTCGTGAATCCCGTGAGCGGCTGCCGGCCCGCCGCGCTCACGATCTGCAGCCGCGCCGCGCCCGGCTCGGCGAAGCTCGCGCCGCTCCAGCGGCGCACGGCGAGCGCGCCGCCGTCGCGGCTGTAGCCGAGGGGCACGTCGAAGCCGGTCGCGCTCTGCGCGCTCACGCCCCCGCGCGGCCCGCCGGGCTCGGTGCCGAACCGCGGCGCCGCGCCCGCGGGCGGCCAGGCCGCTCCCAGCGCCTGACCGGCGGGCATGACCGCCGCTGCGCTCACGCCCCCGCCCTCGATCGCCACAACGCGCGGCAGGTAGCGCAGCCCGCGCGCGAGATTCGCCTCCACAAACGCCAGCTGCGCGCGGTCGGGGCTGAGCGCCCAATCGCGGGTGAGGTGCGCGCTCAGGCGGAGGACCGCTGCCCCCCCGCGCGTCAGCGTCGAGCCGCGCTCGTCGAGCACGACGGCGAGCAGCTCCCCTGTGGCGTCGAACCCCACGGGGGCGACGGCGAGGACGCCGCGGTGAACCTCGATGACCGTCTCCACGCCGCTGAGGTCCACGCGCACGACCGAAACGCGGGCGCGCGCGCCCGCGTTGGGTTCGCTGCGCGTCACGATCACGGCGCTGGCGTCGGGGGTCCAGAGCGCGTCCTGCAGGGGGTCGACGCCCTCCGCGAGCCGGTGCAGCTGGCCGGTTTCGAGGTGAAGCGCGAGCAGCGCCGCCACCGGCTTTGCAGGGACGCCGCCGTCCACCGCGATCAGCGCGAGATGGCGCCCGTTGGGCCCGACGGCGCCGCGAAGGCCGAAGCCGTACAGGTGGGGCACCGTCGCGACCTCGATCGCGACGCCGCCCGGAGTAGCGCCAACCACCATGATTACGTCAGCCGCGCCCGCGCTCCGTGCGACCACGACGTAGTGCCCGTCGGGGGCGCGGGCGAATGCTGTCGCGGCAGGATCGCCCCCCCGTTCGAGCAGCACCGCGATGGAGGCACTCGCCAGCGTCAGTGCCAGCGTGAGCGTGGCCAGCGCGCGGCGACGCCTGCTCACAGCGCCCCCCCACGGGCGTGCGTGTCGCAGGCGTGGGGTTGCTCGCTGGGTGGCGTCGAGGGGTGGAGTGGTGCGTTCATGATCGGGAAGCCGCGTGTGGGGCCGTGGCGAGGAGCGGGAGCCTTTCTCGACCAGGCCCGCCCTGCGCCCGACGTGCGCGAGTACCCCGCGAACCCGGCGGACGCAGTCACGTCGCCGGGGAGCATTGCCGCGAACGTAACAAGGCTCCTGCGTGCGGGCAAGCCAATGGGTGCTAGCATGGAGAGTGCGTGATCCGCTACCTCGACATCCTTAGCGAGAACCCCGCCGCGTTCTTCGTCTACCTCGCCGCCTTCGCGCTGGCGTTCGTGACGGGTATCGCCTTCCACGAGTTCAGCCACGCCTGGGCCGCGAACGAGCTGGGTGACGACACCGCCGCGCGCCAGGGCCGGCTCACGCTGAACCCGCTCGCACATCTCGATCCGGCGGGCACGTTGCTGCTGTTCGTCGCCGGTTTTGGCTGGGGCAAGCCCACGCCCGTGAACCCCTACCGTCTGCGGATGGGCGTGAAGCGGGGGAACATGCTGGTGGCCGTGGCGGGGCCGCTCTCGAACTTCGCCTTCGCCCTGCTCGCCTCCCTGCCGCTCATCCTTGGCTGGGTCGAGCCCGCTTCCTCGCTGGACGCCATCGGGCGCGCGAGCGGTCCCGAGATCTTCGGCACGTTCCTTGTCCTCATCGCCTGGATCAACGTCGTCCTCGGCGTCTTCAACCTCATCCCCATCCATCCGCTCGATGGCTTCAAGGTTGTCGTCGGCCTGTTGCCCGATGAGCTCGCGCGGCCCCTCGTGCCCCTGAGCCGCTGGGGCCCCGCGCTCCTCATCGGGCTTGTCGTGCTCAGCTTCGTCGCGCCCGACTACAGCCCGCTCAACTGGATCTTCGGCAGCGCGGCCGATCTCTTCCTGGAGGCCGTCGCCTGATGCTGGACCGCGTCCGGCAGTTCCGCGAGGCTTCGCTACCGCCCACCGTTGCCGATCTTGCCCTCGCCCGCGAGCTGCTGGAAGGCGACCTGCTTGCCCGCTTCAGCGCCCAGGAGCCGCGCGATCAGCGCCATGCCGCCGCCACTGCTCGCTGGCTTATCGAGCGCGGCCACGACGGCGACCCTGACCTGCTGGTGGCCGCCCTCCTGCACGACGCCGGCAAGGGCCGCCAGCGTACACGCGACCGCGTGGCCCACGTGGCGGCTGGCTGGCTCCGCGCGGGCGGCGTCGCCGCGTCCGGGCGCTCGCGCATCGAGATGCGCCGCGCGCTCGCGCGCAGCCGCGCGCACAGCGAGCTCGGCGCCGAGCTGCTGGCCAGCGCAGGCGCGTCCGCGCGCGTCGTCGAGCTGACACGCCTGCATCATCGGGCTGCGGGCGGGGATGCTATGCTTGTGCTCCTGCAGCGCGCTGACGCTGCTACCTGACCGACCGGACTGCTCATGCCCGACTCGAAGATCACAATCATCGGCACTGGCCTCATCGGCGCCTCCGTAGGGCTCAACCTGATGGCGCGGAAGGACCGTCGCTATGAGGTCGTGGGGGTCGACAGCAGCCGCCAGAACGCGCGCACCGCCAGGGAGATGGGCGCCGTTGACCGTACCGTGCGCTACCTCGACGAGGCAGTCGGGGGCGCCAGCATGATCGTCCTCGCCGTGCCCGCGCGCGCAGCTGAGGAGCTCGTTGTCACGATGGCTCCCCATGTCGCCGAGGGGGCCATCGTCACCGATACCTGTAGCACAAAGGCCTCCTTCATGGCGAAGGCTGAAGAGGCGTTCGGTGGTACCGCGAGCGTCATCGGTGGGCACCCCATGGCGGGCTCCGAGCGGAGTGGGCCGGCGGCTGCGAGCGTCGATCTGTTCCGTGATGCCGCCTGGGCGGTCACCCCTTCGGCCATGGCGAACGAACGTTCCGTGGAGATCGTGATCGGCCTGATCGAGTCGGCCGGCGCCGTCCCCATCTACGTCGACCCCGCCGAGCACGACGAGCTGGTCGCGGCGGTGAGCCATCTGCCCCTCATGCTTTCGGTCGCGCTATTCACGATGGTGCGTGACAGCGCCTGCTGGGAGGACGCCGCGCAGCTCGCGGGCCCCGCCTTCCGCGATATGACGCGCCTCGCCATGGGCGACCCGCAGATGGGGGCGGATATCGTCGCTACCAACCGCGCCGCCATCGTCTCCTGGCTCAAGCGCTATCGAGGCGAGCTGGACGCAGTCGTGCGGGCGCTCGAACTGAGCGACGAAGGCGTTGAGCGCCTGGCCGAGGGCACCGATCTCGCTGGCGGCTCGAAGGAGCCGCTCCCGCCAACCGCGAACACCCTGATTGAAGGTCTTTTCGCCCGTGCCCGGATCGAGCGCTTCGTCTTCGACGAGCGCATCATCGGGCGCACGGTGCCGAAGGATGGCACAGCGACGCCACGGTCGATGGACCTCTTCGGCCAGATGGTCATGGGCGGCTACCTCTACGAACGCCTCAGGGACCAGTTGCAGCAAGGGGAGCAGCGGGCTGAAGAAGCAGAGCGGCGGGACCGGAACGCTCCCGGTAGCGGCGGGAATTTACGCGGGCGGTGATCGTCCGGCGCCCCCGCCGCCTGCGCGTGAGCCTGCGCGTCCCTCCCGACAAGTCGATCTCGCACCGCGCCCTCATCCTCAACGCCCTCGCCGGTGGCGAGGCGTACGTCGAAAACATCCTCGACTCCGAGGATGTGCGCTCCACTGCCGCCTGCCTGGCTGCCCTCGGCGTCGGCATCGAGTGGCCTGCGGGCTCGGGCGCCGCGCGCATCCACGGGGGTGGGCTGCACGGCCTCTCCGAAAGCGACTCCGTGCTCGACTGCGGGAACAGCGGCACCACGATGCGCCTGCTCACGGGCCTGCTCGCGGCGCATCCGCTGTTCAGTGTCCTCAGCGGCGATGAGTCGTTGCGACGGCGGCCCATGGGGCGCGTCATCGACCCGCTTCGTCGCATGGGCGCGCGCATCAGCGCACGCGGCGGCGATACGCTCGCGCCCATCGCGATCAGGGGCGGCGCCCTCCGCGCTATCCAGTACGAACTGCCCGTGGCCAGCGCCCAGGTGAAGTCGGCGCTCCTCCTTGCCGGGCTCTCGGTCGAGGCGCGGACGCGCATCGTCGAGCCCGTTCCCACGCGCGACCATACGGAGACGATGCTGGCTGCGATGGGCGCGCCGGTCGCACGTGAGGGTCGCGCCGTCGGCATCCGTCGCCCGGGCCGCCTCCACCCCCTCGCCCTGCGCGTGCCCGGCGACATCTCCAGCGCCGCGCCGTGGCTCGTGCTCGCCACCTGCCACCCCGATGCCGAGATCGCGCTCGAAGGCGTCGGCGTCAACCCCACCCGCACCGGCCTGCTTGATATCCTCCGGCGCATGGGCGCGGGCATCGAGCTGCTCGAAGACCGCGAGGCCAGCGGCGAGCCCGTCGCTGATATCGTTGTGCGCTCATCCTCCCTGCGTGGCACGACCGTTGAGGGTAGTGAGGTTCCGCGCGCCATCGACGAGCTCCCCCTGGTGGCGCTCCTCGGCTGCTTTGCCGAGGGCGATACGGTTGTGCGTGAGGCCACAGAGCTGATCGTGAAGGAATCGAACCGCGTGGAGAGCGTCGTGACCATGCTCTCGGCTATGGGTGCGGCCATCGAAGGGACCGCCGACGGCTTCGTCGTGAACGGCCCCTGCCAGCTCCACGGCGCGCGCCTCGACGCTGGCGGCGACCACCGCATGGGCATGCTCGGCGCCATTGCGGGAGCTCTTGCCGGCGGCGAGACGCGCGTCGAGCGCGACGCCGTCGCGGTTTCGTATCCGGGCTTCTGGCAGGCGCTCACGGAGGCCGCGCCCGAGACGGCTCAGCCAGTGTGAGCGCGGAGCGACGCACCCTGATCATCGTGTTGCACGGGCCCTCGGGCGCGGGCAAAGACTCCGTCATCGCCAGGCTCCGCGAACGCGTCGACATTCATCGTGCAACCAGCAGCAACAGCCGGCCGCGACGTACCGGCGAGTGCGACGGCGTCGACTACCACTTCCTCAGCCGCGAGGAGTTCGAGGCAAAGATCGCAGCAGGCGACTTCCTCGAATCCGCCGAGGTGTACGGCGACCTCAAAGGTCTCGAACGGCGCGAACTCGAAGACCCGCTCGGCCAGGGGCGCGACGTGCTTATCCGCACTGACCTGCAAGGCGCGCGCGCTCTCCGTGAGCTGCTCAACGGCGCCATCTTCGTGCTCCTCACGGCCGAAAGCCGCGAGGCTCTGCGGGCGCGCCTCACCGCTCGCCAGAGCGAGAGCGCCGGGTCGCTCGCCCGCCGCCTGCGCGAGGTCGATGCCGAGCTCGCGGACGCTCCCAACAACGACTACGTGGTCGAGAACCGCGACGGTGGCCTTGATATCGCCGTCGACGAGCTCGTACGCATCATTGAGCGCGAGCGGTGCAACCCCGCTCGCGGGCGGGTGGGGCTGCGGATTTAGGCGCTCCTACTTCTTCTGCGCGAAGTCGAGCTCGATGTAGCGATCGGCGGCGTTCTTCAGGCTGCCCGCCACGGATTGCCCCATGCCCGCTACCTCAACGCGCACGCCCCGTCCCTGCACGACCTCCACCAGGTGCTGGAAGTCGCCGTCGCCTGAGATCAGCACGGCGATGTCCAGCCGGTCGGACATCGTGATCAGGTCGAGCGCGAGCTCGATGTCGACGTTCGCCTTGATGGAACCGTCGGCGAAGCGCTTGAGCGGCTTCGTCACGATCTTGTAGCCCTTGCCCAGGAACGGCTCGACGAAGCGCTGCGTCTCGCGGCTCACGCCCGGGTCGTCGTGCACGGGCGAATAGGCGACGGCGCGCACCAGGCGGCGGCCCTGCGTGAGCCGCTCGAGCACGAGCCCCCAATCGATGCTCTTGCCCCCCCGCGAGCGATCGCGCGCGAGTTCGACATTGGCGCTGTCGACGAAGATGCCGACGCGCGGCAGCGTCGCTGCCCCCGTCGCGACCGCGCCGGAGCCGCCCCCGGAGATCTGACCGATCGTCTGCTCCTGTAGTTCGACCAGGCGCGTGAGCTTCTCGTTCTGCTCCTTCAGAGCGGCGAGGAGCGCCGCCTCGCCCTCTTCAGGCTTGGCGGTGGCCGCTCGTGAGCGGCGGCGTGGCGCCGCCCGTTTCGGCGGCTCCGGCTCGTCCTCGCTGGCTTTCGTGGCGGATGCCCGGCGGCGTGTGGGGCGTGGGGCAGGCTCCTCCTCGTCGTCGGCTTTCCGCCGGCGGGCGGTCGCGCGTGCTGGCGCGGGCTTCTCCTCCCCGTCGCTCTCAGGGGCGGCCTCAGTTGCGGCAGCTGTGCTGCTTGCGCCCGAGGAGCGCCCCCCGCGCGTGCCGCGCCGGCGGCGGCGGGAGGGGGGGGCGGGCTCAGTGTCCTCGGCCGAGGCGGTTGTATCGGTAGTCGTGTCGGTACTGAAATCGGTGGCTTCCGGCGACTCCTCTGTGGAGCCGCGGCTGTTCAGAAAATTGAGTGCCATTCGGGGTTACGTTCCCATCCTTTGCAAAACGCTGATTCGGGCGGCGACGGCGCCTCCTATCGCGCGGAAGCTCTCCGCCGTGGCGGAGTCCTCCTCGCCGATTACATGCGGCACTCCCTGATCGGAGCCCTCGCGAATGCGGGGCTCGATCGGGATCTCGCCGAGGAAGTCGATGCCGAGCTCCTCGGCTGCGTCGCGTGCGCCGCCGTGCCCGAAAATGTCGTATCGCGTCCCCGTATCGGGCGCGATGAAGTAGCTCATGTTCTCGATCATGCCGAAGACCGGCACGTCCAGCTTCTCGAACATGGAGACCGCCTTCATGGCATCTTCGAGTGAGACATCCTGGGGGGTCGAGACGATGACAGCGCCGGCGATCGGCGCTTCCTGCGCCATGCTCATCGATGCGTCGCTGGTGCCAGGTGGCAGGTCGATGATGAGGTAGTCGATCCCCTCCCAGGGCACATCGTGCAGCAGCTGGCGCACGGCGCTCCCGATCATCGGCCCGCGCCACACAACCGGGGTGCCCTTCGGCAGGAGGAAGCCGATGGAGACGAGCTGGACGCCGTACCGCTCCACCGGTCGCAGGCCCTCGCTCTGGTTCGCCTGCAGCCCTGCGGCCAGCCCGAACATGGTGGGGATGTTCGGCCCCGTGACGTCCGCGTCGACAAGCCCCACCTTCGCGCCGGTGGCGGCGAGCGCCACCGCGAGGTTGGAGGCGACGGTCGACTTGCCCACGCCTCCTTTGTTCGAGGCCACGGCGATGACGTTGCGGACGCCCTCGATCGCCTTCTGGCCTTCGCGCGGATCGCTCGCGCGCACCTGCGCCCCCCAATCGAGCGTGACGGACTCGACGCCGGGGAGGCCCGCGAGGGCCGCGCGCACCTCCTCCTCGATGACATCCTTCAGGGGGCAGGCAGGCGTCGTCAACTCCACCTTCACGCCGACCGCCCCGCCCTCGATCGTCAGCTCCTCGACCATCCCCAGCGAAACGATGTCGCGGTGGAGTTCAGGGTCGTTGACGGTCGCCAGGGCAGCGAGTACGGCGTCGCGGTTCACGGCTGGGGGAGCAGTCATTGCGTGTTCGGAATCCTGGAGGCGCTGGCTGCCGGAAGGCGCGAACGCGCCGCGCGGGCGGGGTTGCCCATGAGGAGATAGCAGCAGGCGTGCGGGGGAAGGAAGGTGGGCCTCGATCGGATGATGCGCACGATGGCCTCCCGATCCTACCTTGTCCGCGGAGGACAGGCCAGCACGGCTGCGGCTACGCCCCCCAGGGCGCGATCGCCTGCTTGAGTTGCGCATACCCATCAAGGAAGCCCGGGCGCTCGCCCGCGTACACCTCGTCGAAGCGCGCGAGCGCCTCGTCGAGCCAGGCGTGCAGCGCGGCGTTGTCGGGATTCGCGTCGCGGTAGGCGTCGCGGATGAGGACGAAGTGGATGCGCGGATCGTAGGGCCGTTTCGTTCCCCCCAACGACTCGTCGCCATCCAGCAGACGGAGCAGCATCGCGTCTGCCGAGCCCAGCGTCTGCTCGTGGATGGGCGGCCCGTGCATGCGGTACATCACTGAGGTCATGTCGCGCCCGTTGCCGGTCGTGTAGCCCATCTCGCCCCAGAGGTCGTGCATCCTTGCCTCGTTCCCCAGGTGATCGAGGACGCGCTGGCCGAAGGCGCGCAGCGGCTCGGAGGCGTCAGCGAGCAGGTCCGTCAGGCGGTCGCCGTCGAGGTCCGTCGCGAGCACGATCACGTCCCGCTGCTCGATCAGGTCCCGGAGCAGCAGCCCGTAGTTCGTATCGGAGATGTGCTGCTCGATCTGGCCGCCCCAGCCCTCCATCCCCTCCCTGAAGTCCGCAGGCAGGAGGTCCACGATGCGGTCGACGCGCTCGCGGTGCTCGACGTAGCCATCGACCGCGTACCTCCTGCCGACCGTGAACTTCGTGCCCTCCAGCATCCACGAGAGGATGCCAGCGTTGATGCCGTCTTCCATCGCCTGTGTTGGCTTGAAGGCGATCCGCCCCAAGTGGCCGCTCTCGTGCACCATGCGCAGAAAGCGGCGGTTGGCGTAGGCCAGCTGCACGCCCGGTGTGTTCATCTCCGAGTGGATGTTCCCCGTCTCCGCATCGACCTCGAAGACCCCCCTGTTCTGCGAGTAGGGCAGGCAGGGCATGCAGCGCACGACCGTGACCGGCCCGTAGGGGCGGACGTTGCAGTACACCCCCGCCTGGGTGCGAAGGGGCGCGTTCCCTGATTTGCCCATCACCACCACGCGCCCGCCCTGGCCGTCGTTCACGTAGGCGTCGCCCGCGGTCGACCACTTGATCGAGGTGCAGGGCATGTTCCCGAACCAGCTCAGTGGCTCGAGATTCCGATCGTGGCGGTACTGGGCCCACATCGGCACGGCGTAGAACGGCAGCCCGAGGATATCGCTCGCCGCGATCGTGCCCAGCAGGGCGAACGCATCGGTGAGGGAGTGGGCGACGGGGTTCACCTTCCCGTCGTGGTTCCCGCCTTGCCAGATCACCGCGTCGGGGTAGCCCGTCGGGCGGATGGCAGCGGGCTCGAAGAGATCCCCCAGCATTCCCACAAGGTCACCGCCCGCGGCTTCCGTGCGGGCGATCTTCAGGAGGTCGGGCATCTGGCATTCTCCCCGGCGGGTTGTGGTTGCGTTCCCCGGCTGCGCAAGTCTAGCCGCCACCCGCGAGCTGCCGCAGCACGTACGGCAGGATGCCCCCGTGGCGGTAGTACTCGAGCTCGACGGGCGTGTCGATGCGGACGGCCGGCACGAAGGTTGTGCTCCCGCCCGAGTCGCTCATCGCGGTCACGGATACGCGTCCGCCCGGGCGCAGCCCCGTGGCGATGCCGCCGATCGCGAACGTCTCCTCGCCGCTCAGCCCGAGGCTCTCGCGGCTCTCCCCGGGCGGGTACTGGAGCGGCAGGATACCCATCCCTACGAGATTGCTGCGGTGGATGCGCTCGTAGCTCTCGGCGAGAACCGCCCGCACGCCCAGTAGCCGCGGCCCCTTCGCCGCCCAGTCGCGCGAGGAGCCCGTGCCGTACTCCTTGCCCGCCAGCACCAGCAGGGGGACGCCCTCGTCGCCATAGCGCATCGCCGCGTCGAAGATGCTCAGCTCCTCACCGTCGGGCAGGTGGCGGGTGACGCCGCCCTCCGTGCCCGGTACGAGCAGGTTGCGGAGACGCACGTTCGCGAACGTGCCGCGCATCATGACCTCGTGGTTCCCACGGCGCGCGCCGTACGAGTTGAAGTCCTCGCGCCTGATGTCGTGGTCGAAGAGGTATCGTGCCGCCGGGCTGTTCGGGGCGATGCTCCCCGCCGGCGAGATGTGGTCGGTGGTGACGGAATCACCGACCATGACGAGCACGCGCGCGCCGGCGATGTCTTCGAGCGCGTCCGGCGCTGCGGGCAGATCCTCGAAGTACGGCGGATTCTTCACGTAGGTCGAGCCCTCGTCCCAGCCGTAGCGGCTGCCGTCAGGCGCCTCCAGGGCGCGCCAGGCGGCGTCGCCCGTAAAAACGGCCCCGTACTGCGCGCGGAACATCTCCGAGCGTACGGCTTTGTGGACAGCCGCCTCGATCGCGTGCTGGGAGGGCCAGAGGTCGGCGAGGAACACGGGCACGCCGTCCCCATCCTCGCCGAGCGGCTCTGTCAGCGGGTCGAAGTCCATGTGGCCGGCCAGCGCGTACGCCACCACGAGCGGTGGCGAGGCGAGGTAGTTGGCGCGCACCACAGGATTGACGCGGCCCTCGAAGTTGCGGTTCCCCGAGAGCACCGCCGCCGCCACGAGCCCTCCCCCCGTCACCGCTGCCGCGATGTCGGGATCGACCGGCCCCGAGTTCCCGATGCAGGTTGTGCAGCCGTATCCGACGAGGTTGAAGCCCAGTGCGTTCAGGTAGGGCGTGAGTCCCGCCGCCTCTAGATAGTCCGTCACCACCCTGGAGCCGGGCGCGAGGCTCGTCTTCACCCACGGCTTGCGCTGCAAGCCACGCTCCACCGCCGCCTTCGCCAGCAACCCCGCCCCCACCAGCACCTCCGGATTCGAGGTGTTCGTGCAGCTCGTGATCGCCGCGATCACGACCGACCCGTGCCCGACCTCGAAGGACACGCCGTTGCGCGCGACCGCGACCGGTGTGCGTGCTGCGTCCTCGCCCGCGAGCGACGCCAGATCGCGCCGCCAGGTGCGCTTCGATTCGCGCAGGGGTACGCGGTCCTGCGGCCGACGCGGCCCCGCCAGCGAGGGCTCCACCTCGCCCAGGTCGAGCTCCAGCGTGGCGGAAAAGCTCGGGTCGGGCGTCTCGTCCGTGCGGAAGAGGCCCTGCTCCCGACAGTACGCCTCCACGAGGGCGACCTGCGCCTCGTCCCGCCCGGTGAAGCGCAGATAGTTCAGCGTCTCCTCGTCCACGGGGAAGAATCCCGCCGTCGCGCCATACTCGGGTGCCATGTTCGCGATCGTGGCGCGCGTGGGCAGCGGCAGCTGCGAGAGGCCCGGCCCGAAGAACTCCACGAACTTTCCCACCACCCCGAGCTCGCGCAGCATCTGCGTCACGGTGAGCACGAGGTCGGTGCCTGTCGCGCCCTCGGGCAGCACCCCCCTCAGGCGGAAGCCCGCGACCTCGGGGATGAGCATCGAAACCGGCTGGCCGAGCATCGCTGCCTCGGCCTCGATGCCCCCCACGCCCCAGCCCAGCACGCCCAGGCCGTTGATCATCGTGGTGTGCGAATCGGTGCCCACCAGCGTATCGGGGTAGGCGAGGCCGTGCTCCTGATCGTGGAAGACGACGCTCGCGAGGTACTCGAGGTTCACCTGGTGCACGATGCCCGTACCCGGCGGCGTCACGCGGAAGTTGCGGAACGCCTGCTGCCCCCAGCGCAGCAGCAGGTAGCGCTCACGGTTGCGCTCGTACTCGAAGGCCACGTTGCGTGCGAACGCTCCCTCCGTGCCGTAGGCGTCCACCTGCACGGAGTGGTCGATGACGAGGTCGACGGGCTGGAGCGGGTTGATGCGTTCGGGATCGCCGCCCATCGCCTCGAGCGCATCGCGCATCGAGGCGAGATCGACGACGGCGGGCACGCCCGTGAAATCCTGGAGCAGCACACGCGCTGGCGCGAACGCGATCTCTCGCTCCTCGCCCGAGTTGGGCCGCCAGCCCGCCAGCGCCTCGATATCCTCGCGGGTCACGGCCTCGCCGTCCTCGCGGCGCAGCAGGTTCTCCAGCAGCACCCGCTGCGTGAACGGCAGCCGCGCGGCCGCCCCGCCCTTCAACACCGCATCGAGGCGGTGGAAGGCGGCCGTCTGCCCCCCTGCCGTGAGCGTGTCGCGGCTGTCGAAACTGTCGAGCATGTTCTGGCCGCCCCTGTCTGGTCCCTTCGCGTGACTCGCTCCGCAAGGGACCGCCGTGTCCCGCCGTGTCACGGACGCGGCGCAGCCAGTATACCGCGCCCCGCATACCGTGCCCCGTGTGGCTGGCTATACTGCTGGACGGGGGCCTGTAGCTCAGCGGTCAGAGCGCCCGGCTCATAACCGGTTGGTCGGTGGTTCGAATCCACCCGGGCCCACCACCACCCGACCCGGACTGAGGACACTAGCCGCCGCCGAGCCCATCGTGGCCTTCGCGCACGGCCTGGGCCGTACCGCCAACCCATCCTGTACGATCGCCCTCGCCGCGGCTGGATCGCGGCGAGGAGTGGTGCCATGGCAGATGAGATGCGTGTCCAGGTCATGAACGGCGGTCCCTATGTCGTCTCCGGCGGTGTGCCGCTGAAGGAGATGGCGCCGGTCCAGACCCTCAACGGCGAGCCGCTCGCCTGGCATGTCCTGCGCGAGATCGACGAGTCCCGTGACCTGTACGCCCTCTGCCGCTGCGGCCAGTCCAGCGACAAGCCGTACTGCGACGGCTCCCACGCCAGTGCCGAGTGGGCCGCAGCTGAGACCGCCGACCGCCGCCCCATGGCGGAGCGTGCGAACCGCATCGAAGGCCCCGCGGGCGTCATGCTCGACGACGAGTCGGTCTGTATCGGTGCAGGCTTCTGCGGCACGCGCACCACCAACGCCTGGGACCTGATGGGCGAGGAGGGCGGCGAGGCGAGCGCGCAGGTCGCTTCGATGGCCGCCATGTGCCCCTCGGGCCGCCTCGCCTACATCGCCGAGGGCGAGTCAGACCCCGTCGAGCCCGACCTCGCGCCGGAGATCGCCATCCTGCCCGGCGGGCCTCTCTGGGTGCGCGGCGGTATACGCGTGGAGAGCGCCAGCAGCGAGCCCTGGGAGGACCAGAACCGCCGCAACCTCTGCCGCTGCGGCGCCTCGAAGAACAAGCCCTTCTGCGACGGCGCCCACAGCGACATCCATTTCGACGAGCGCTAGACATACCCTCACTACTCCGCATCGTCCGCCCGGAAGAGCACGAGGGCGCGCCCTCCGCCCCGGGCAGGGACATCTACGAGATTCTCGCAATGGGAGATGAGACAGACGGCTCCTGCTACCTCACGCATGCGATCGTGCCTCCGGGCGGCGGCCCGCTGGCCCATATCCATACTCGCGAGGAGGAGGCGTTCACGTGATCCGGGGCGAGATCGACTTCCTCGTGGGGGAGGAGCGGGTGGCCGCCGGGCCCGGAACCTTCCTCAACGTGCCCAGGGGCGCGAAGCATCAGTTTCACAACTCCAGCGGCGCCGACGCGGCGATGATCTTCCGGTTCGCCCCGGCCGGCATCGGGGGCCTCTTCCGCGAGCTCGGCGAAATCCCGCAGGACATCGTCGCCATCGGCAGGAAGTACGGCGTCGAGTACTTCTACGACTGAGCGCCCCCGGCGACCGGCTCAGCCCAGCAGCCGCTTCATCGTCGCACCGATCTCGGCGGGCGAATCCGAGACCACGGCCCCCGCCTCGCGCAGCGCTGCCTTCTTGTTCTCCGCCTTGCCGTCCTCGCCCGAGATGATCGCGCCAGCGTGCCCCATGCGCCGCCCCGGGGGCGCCGTCGCCCCCGCGATGAAGGCCACCACCGGCTTGCGCACGTGCTCCTTGAGGTAGGCCGCCGCCTCCTGCTCCGCACTCCCGCCGATCTCCCCCACCATCACGATCGCGTCCGTATCCGCGTCCTCGTTCAGCATGCGGATCGCTTCGCGCTGGGGCGTGCCGATGATCGGGTCGCCGCCTACACCAATGCAGGTGCTCTGGCCGATGCCCTCCGCCGTCAGCTGCGCCACCACCTCGTACACCAGCGTGCCCGAACGGCTCACCACTCCCACGCGCCCGGGCAGGAAGATGTCGCCAGGCATGATCCCCACGCGCGTCTTCGTGCCCGGCGTGATCACCCCCGGGCAGTTCGGCCCTATCAGCACCACTGGCTCTTCCTTCAGCGCCTGCTTCACACGCGCCATGTCCAGCACGGGGATGCCCTCGGTGATGCAGACCGCCAGCGGGAGCGCCGAGGCAGCCGCCTCCAGGATCGCGTCCGCCGCGAACGGCGCGGGCACGAAGATGATGCTCACGTTCGCGCCCGTCTCGCGCACCGCTGCGTCCACCGTCGGGAAGATCGGCACGCCGTCCTGCTCCTCGCCGCCGCGCCGCGGGTGCACCGCCGCCACCACGTTCGTGCCGTAGGCGATTGAGCGGCGCATGTGGTTTGCGCCTTCGGTGCCGATGCCCTGAACCATCAGCCGCGTATTCTCGTCGAGGAGGACGCTCATCGAATCTCCCGCGCGCCGCGCCGCGAAGTAGCCCCCGACGCTGCGACCGGCGAGCGCGGGCCTGCGCATTCTAGCCGCGCCTCGCGCAGGCGCCAGCGGGGAGCAGGGAGCGGGCGGCGGCGCTAGACTTGACCTCGGCCCCCTGCCCGCGGCTACTGCCTCCGGAGGCTTCCCATGGCCATGGCGCTCGACGGTATCACCGTCCTCGACCTCTCCCGCCTCGCTCCCGGGCCTTACTGCTCGATGCTCCTCGCCGACTTCGGCGCGGACGTCACCCTCGTTGAGGCCGTGCCCGGCGCTTCGGCCAAGCTGGGTTCCGGCAGTGCCGCCAGCCCCGAGGCGGCCAGGCGCGCCGCCGCCTACAACGCCCTTGGCCGTGGCAAGCGCTCGATCGCGCTCAACCTCAAGACGGAGGCCGCCCGTGAGATCTTCTACGAGCTCGTCAGGGGCGCCGACGTCGTCCTCGAAGGGTTCCGCCCGGGTGTTGTGAAGCGCCTCGGCGTCGACTACGCGACCGTCTCCGCTGTCAATCCCCGCATCGTCTACTGCTCGCTCTCGGGCTTTGGCCAGACGGGCCCCTACAGCAACCTTGTCGGCCACGACATCAACTACATCGCCATCGGCGGCGCACTCGGTGTCATCGGCCGCCCCGGAACCGCCCCCGCCATCCCCGTGAACCTGCTCGCCGACTTCGCCGGCGGCGGGCTCATGGCCGCCTTCGCCATCTGCGCTGCCCTCCTCGCGCGCGCACACACGGGCCGCGGCCAGGAGGTCGATATCGCCATGAGCGACGGCGTTCTCTCCCTCATGACGAGCGCCATGGTCGGGCTCTTCTCGACCAGCCAGCCCCTGCGCCCGGGTGAGGGCTTCCTCACCGGCGCGCGGCCCTGGTATGACACCTACCGCTGCAGCGATGGCCGCTGGTTCTCCATCGGCAGCATCGAGCCGCACTTCTACGAGGCCCTCTGCCGCGTCCTCGGCGCCGGGGAGTTTCTGGAGCAGCAACACGACACGTCCGCCTGGCCCGCCATGCGCGCGTGCTTCGAGGCCGCCTTCGCTACGAAGACCGCCGATGAGTGGATGGCGATCATGTCGCGGCACGACATCTGCGCCGCCCCCGTGCTCGAACAGGAGAACATCGCAACCGATCCCCACAACCTCGCCCGCGGCATGATCGCCTCCGTCGAGACGCCCGCCGGCGCTGTCCCGCAGGTCGGCATCGCCCCCAAGCTCAGCGAGACGCCCGGGCGCATCCGTGGCAGCGCGCCCCTCACCGGCGAGCACACCGACGATACGCTCGCCGCTATCGGCTACGACGCCGAACGCATCGCCGCTCTCCGGGCGGAGGGCGCCATCGGCTAGGATTCGTCCGCCCGCGCCACCGCAGGCAGCGGCAGACGCAGTAAAGGAGCGCCCTGATGGACTACCGCATCGTGGCGACCGATATCGAGTTCGCCGAGGGGCCGCTCGAACTCCCCGACGGCGACATCCTCTTCACCGAGATCCGCGCGGGCACGCTCACGCGCGTCGCGCCCGATGGCTCCCGTCGCGAGACCTTCGCGACGACCGGCGGCGGCCCCAACGGCGCCGCCACCGGCCCCGACGGCGCTATCTACGTCACCCAGAACGGCGGCTTCCAGTGGTCTGAGGGCCAGACGTCGGGCGGCGCGCGCACGATCCTCCCCGGCCCCCGCCCCGACGACGGCAGCTACATCGGTGGCCAGATACAGCGCGTCAGCGCGGATGGCGCCGATGTCACAACCCTCTACCGCGAGTGCGACGGCGAGCCCCTGAAAGGTCCCAACGACCTCGTCTTCGACCGCGAGGGTAACTTCTACTTCACCGACCACGGCAAGCGCCACGGTCGCAGCCAGGATATCGTTGGCGTCTTCTACGCCTCTCCCGCGGGCGACTTCATCCGCGAGGTCATCTTCCCCCTCGACCGCCCCAACGGCATCGGGCTCAGCCCCGACGAACGCACCCTCTACGTCGCCGAGACGCCCACTGGCCGCCTCTGGGCCTTCGATATCGAGGCTCCCGGCCAGATCGGCAGGCGCCACGTCGTCGCCACCGTCCCCGGCACCCTGCCCCACAACTTCGCCATGTGCGACTCCCTCTGCGTCGACAGCGAAGGCAACATCATCGTGGCGACGCTGATCAACGGCGGCATCACCTCCATCTCCCCCGATGGCGCGACAGTCGAGCACTACCCCCTCCCCGACCGCATCACCACCAACGCCTGCTTCGCGGGCCCCGATCTGCACACCCTCTATGTCACGCTCGGCAGCACCGGTCAGCTCGTCGCGTTCGACGTCTGGCCGGTCGCCGGCCTGCGTCTCAACTTCCAGGGCCGGACCGGCCAGACGTGCTGACCGCGGTTGGCGCGACCCTGGGCGTCTGCCTCGTCGGGCTCGCGCTGCTACGCGTCACCGTCGCCGCCCCGCAGCGCTGCCCCGCCCTCTCCCCGGCGGCACTCGCAGCCTCTGCCTCCGCTGCTGCCAGCTGGATCGAGACCGCCCAGGGCCCCGACGGCGTCTACGTCTACGAGTACGACGCCGAAGCGGACGCCTTCTCCGCGGACTACAACGTCGTCCGCCACGCGGGCGTCACCATGTCGCTCTACCAGGCCGCCGCCCTTGGCGATCGCTCGCTGCTGCCTGCCGCCGATCGGGGTATGGCCTGGATGGAGGCGAACCTCATCCGGCGCGACGGCTGGGCCGCCCTCCGGAATCCCGACACAGGACGCGTCAAGCTCGGCGCCAGCTCGCTCATGCTCGCCGGTCTCACCCAGCGCCGCCTCGTCACTGGTGACCACCGCCACGACGCCCTCATGCGCGAGCTCGCTCGCTTCCTCACCGTCATGCAGCGCCCCGATGGCAGCATGCTCAACTACTGGCGTCCCTCCACCGGCGCTCCCGATCCCTCCGTCACCTCACGCTACGCCACCGGTGAAGCCTTCTGGGCGCTCGCCCAGATGCACCGCCACTTCCCCGGCGAGGGTTGGGACGAGCCCGTCTGGCGCACCGCGGACTACCTCGCTCTTCACCGCGATGCGGCCGAGGGCCTCCACTTCCCGCCCTGGCCCGACCAGTGGGCCGCCTACGGCCTCGCGGAGATGGCAGACTGGCCCCTGGAGGACCACCACATCGAGTACGCGCGCGCCCTTGCCGAGCGCTTCGGTTTCCTCATCCGCGTCGAGTCCCAGCGCACCGCGGGGCCGGTCAACGAGCGCTTCCGCGGGCCTCACACGCGCGCCGCGGGGCTCGGCACCTGGGTCGAGGGGCTCACGTCGCTCTGGCGGCTCGCCCGCGCCGACGAGCGCTTCGCTGGCTTTGAGCCGAAGGTCGCCGAACGCGCCCTCTGCGGCGCCGCGCTCCTCGCCAGCCGCCAGATCACGGACGGGGAGAGCGCGGCCTACCCCCGCCCCGAACTCGCCGCCGGCGCCTGGTTCCGCGACGGCCTCACACGCATGGACGACCAGCAGCACGCCCTCTCCGCGCTCGCCCTCAGCGGCCCCATCCTCGCCCGCCGGGAGCGCGCCCCATGAGCGACTTCTGGCCGATCCTCCTCCTCCTCTTTGCCGCTGTGAACCCCCCGGCTATCCTCGCGACCGTCACCGGCTCCGGCCACGGCCGCCTCCAGCCGAAGGCTGCCCTCATCGCCTTCCTCGGCGCTGCCGTCCTCCTCCTCGCCGTTACCTTCGCCGCCGGCGCCTTTCTCGACGCCCTCGAGCTCGAGCCCGAGACCTTCCGTATCTCCGCGGGTATCGTCATGATGACTACGGGCGTCGCGTTCATCCTGTTCGGGCCCTTCCCCTACCCCGTCGAGCCGGGCTGGAAGGGCGCGCTCTTCCCCCTCGCCTTCCCTCTTCTTGCCAGTCCCGCCGCCTTCTCCGCTGTCATCGCCAGCGCCACCGATCGCGACGAGATTCAGACCGTCGCTGCCGCCCTCATCGTCGCCGCCGCCGTGGCCGCCGGTGTGCTGGCCCTCTCCGGACGCGCTACACCCGTGCCCGCCGCCCTCGCGCGCCTTATCGGCGCTGTGCTCGTCTGGCGCGCCGTAGGTCTCCTCATCGAGGGTATTCGCGCCGTCTAGCAGGGGCGTCTGGCAAGGAAGGAGAACGCTGTGCCTGACCTCGACCGGAACGCACTCCAGCGCGTGCTCGACGAGATCGAGCTGCGCAACCTCTACTTCCGTTACGCCCGCGCCGTCGACCGGCTGGATGTGGAGCTCCTGCGCTCCTGCTTCCACGAGGACGCGCGTATTACGACCAGCCGCACCGAGGTGCGCGACGACTTCGTGCGGAACGTCATGATCGGGCTCACGCGCTTCAGGATGACCCAGCATGTCACGACCAACGTCTGGGTCGAGATC
This sequence comes from Tepidiformaceae bacterium, assembly GCA_963422605.2. Lineage (GTDB taxonomy): Bacteria > Chloroflexota > Dehalococcoidia > Tepidiformales > Tepidiformaceae > UBA2991. Next base: position 718,649 of record CAXXUF010000002.1, on the reverse strand, counting down.
GACGGCGACGCCGCCAGGGGCGAGGCCTACGCCCAGGCGAACCACCGCGCTCCGGGCGAGAACGGCGCTCCCGACACGGACTATCGCTGGGGCGGACGCTACGTCGACCGATTCGAGCGGCGGGACGGCGTCTGGAAGTTCTCGAAGCGTGTCGTGCTCCATGATATGGACCGCGTGGTCGCCGTGACCGAGACCTGGGAGCCGCCCGGTCTCGGCTTCACCGAAGGCGTCCACTCGACCAGTGACCTCGTCTGCCAGGAATAACGCGATGCGCCCGGACGACCTCATCAGCGCCTACGACATCCCCTCCGCTCGCCTCTTCCACTTCGCTATGGCCGTGCCCGACCTGCGCGGCGCGATGGGCCTGCTCGGCCCCGCACTCGGGGTGCGCTGGACGTCCGTGCGCCCCGCCACGATCGTGCTCGATACCGCCGTGGGCCGGACCAGCACTGAGATCGAGGCGGTGTACTCGCGCGAAGGGCCGCCCTACGTCGAGCTCGTCCGGGGCGAGCCGGATGGCTTCTTCAGCGCGCGCAGCGGGCCCCGCATCCACCATGCGGGCTACATCGTCGACGACGTGCGGGCCGAGGCCGAGCGCCTGCAGGCGCTCGGCATGACCGTCGCGGGAATGGGGCCCGGCGACCCGCCCGGATCCGCTTTCGTGACGAACGAGCTCGGCCTCACCCTCGAGGTGATGGCCCAAGGCATCCGCGACACCCTCGACGGCTGGTTCGCCATCCCTTCGGAGTGACAGGCGGCGGGTGGGCGTGAGCCGCTAACCCTCCGGTCGCGTAGCATCCCCGCGATGCCCAGGCGCATCCTCATCAGCAACGACGACGGCTACGAATCGCCCGGCCTCTGGGCCCTGGTCCGCGCCTGCGAGGCCCTCGACTGCCATGTCACGGTCGTCGCTCCCAGCAAGAACCAGAGCGCCGTCGGCGGCAGCCTCACCCTGCGCCAGGAGCTCATCTGGACCCGTATCGAGGCGCCGCCCGTCCCCGGGGCGGACGCCTGGCACGTCAACGGCTCGCCCGCTTCCGCCGTCATCGTCGGCCTCGATGGCGTCCTCTCCGAGCCGCCCGATCTGCTCGTCTCCGGCATCAACCAGGGCGCCAACATGGGCAACGACCTGACCGCCAGCGGCACCGTTGGGGCGGCCTTGCAGGGCCACTTCCGCGGCATCACCTCGCTCGCCATCTCCTACGCGATGATGCCCCGCACCGAGGTCGACTGGGACGCCGCCGAGCGCGTCGCCACCATCGTCTGCCGTGGGGAGATCGAGGGCCGTCTGCCCCCGTCGGTCTTCCTCAACGTCAACATCCCACTCGTCCCGTTCGAGGAGATCAGGGGCATCCTCGTCACCCGCGCCGCCCGCCGTGGCTACTTTCACCTCGAGGTGCGGGAGGGAGCGAGTGGTCAGCTTCGCGATCCCCTCCAGGGGCTCGGCGAACTCACGCGCGGCCCCTTCACCCCCACCTCCATCGACCCGCCCCCGGGCACGGACTTCTGGGCGGTCATGCACAAGTACGTGAGCGTCAGCCCGCTCCAGGCCAACTTCACCGACCACCAGGTGATCGACGCCCTCGGCGAGCGCCTCAACGCCGCCTGGAGCGAGTAGCGCCGGGCTTCCGCGGCGTTTGGCGCTACACTCGAACCTGAAGCAGCAGGAGTCTCCCATGTCTGGCCACTCGAAATGGTCAACCATCAAGAGGAAGAAGGGCGCCGCCGATTCCAGGCGCAGCGCCCTCTTCACCAAGCTCGCCAGGGAGATCCAGCTCGCCGCCCGCACCGGTGGCGGCGACACCGATGTGAACTTCAAGCTGCGTCTCGCCGTGCAGCGCGCGAAGGCTTCCAACATGCCCAACGACAACATCGCCCGCGCCATCACCAGGGCCACGGGCGGTGGTGACGGCGAGCAGCTCCAGGAAGTCAGCTACGAAGGCTACGGCCCTGGCGGCGCCGCCATTCTCGTCACCGCCGTCACCGGCAACCGAAACCGCACCGTCGCCGCCATCCGCCACGAGTTTACCCGTGCCGGTGGCAGCCTCGGCGAGAACGGCTCAGTCGCCTGGCAGTTCGAACCCAGGGGTGCGATCACCGTTGCCCTCGATGGCCACGACGAAGACGATGTCGTCCTCGCCGCCATCGAAGCCGGCGCCGAGGACGTCGAGATCGCCGAGGGTGCCGTCGAGGTCCAGACCGCCCCCGGCGCCCTCGAAGCCGCCCGCCAGGCGCTTGTCGATGCCGGATACACCGTCGAGCACGCCGATCTCGTCATGGTCCCCTCAGCCACGGTCACGCTCGAGAAGGGCGCCGCCGCGCAGACCTTCCGTCTGCTCGATGGCCTTGAGGAGCTCGAAGACGTCCAGCGTGTCTACTCCAACGCCGATTTTGACGACGGACTCCTCGCCCAGTACGCCGGCTACTAGCGCCAGCGCTCCCTCAGCGTTCCCGTTCCCTCCGTCGTAGAGTGCAGGCATGCGCATCGCCGGTATCGACCCGGGCCTCAACGCTACCGGTTACGGCGTCGTCGACGTCGACGGCGACCAGTGCCGCCACGTCGCTCACGGTGTCGTGCGCACCCGCGCCACCGACGGCCTTGCCCGACGCCTCGTACTCATCCGCGATGGCCTGTGCGCGGTCCTCGCCCGCTGGTCGCCCGCCGCCGGGGCCGTCGAAACTTCGTTCGTGGGCTCGAACGCGCGCACGGCGATAGCTCTCGGCCACGCCCGCGCCGCCGCCATCCTCGCCCTCGCCGATTCGGGCATCGAAGTGCATGAGTACGCCCCGACCCTCATCAAGCAGACCGTGTCCGGCTATGGGCGCGGCGAGAAGACGCAGATTGCGGAGATGGTGCGCCTGCAGCTCGGCATCGCCACGCCACCGCGCCCCGCCGACGCCGCCGACGCCCTCGCCGTCGCCATCACCCACTGGGCGCATACCCGCCTGAGCGCGCGGTTGTAGCCGCCAGCTCCCCTGCGAGCGCGCTGTTCCCCGGACGCTAGTAGCGCCCGCCCAGCTTCGTATGGTCCCAGCTGTAGATGCGCTCCGGACGGATACGCACCGTCACCCGTTTCGCCGCCGCCGGCAGGGCCGCCTCTGGTGTTTCCGCCGGGACCGGCATCCCCCGGTATTTGTTCGCGACGAGCGACATCACCTCCGCCGTCGTCTGCACGTCCGTGTCCAGTTCCGCCATTCCCTGGATCACGAGCCCCCGCAGCTCCTCGTAGCCCTGGCCGGCCTCCAGCATCGCCGTGATATGGGGATCGCGTTGCAGGTTCACGATCTTCTGGCTCTTCCTGAAGGTGGTGAAGTGCGCCAGTCCGTCCATCACCACGTACCACATCGCCGCCAGATGGGGGAACCCGCGCGGGCCGTTGGTCGCCACCTGCAGCGTCCGGCCCTCCGCCAGGAAACGCTCCTGCTCCTCTGCTGTCATCACGATCGTCGATCGCCGGCTTGGCATGCTGTCCCCCTTCGCGCTGGCCAAGCCTACGCGCTGTCGGTGGCGTCCGCGTGCGCGCTGCCCCCGCGCCTACCGCCGCTGGAAGCGCCGCCGCCGGTCACGCCCGCCCGCCTGACTGCGGCCGTAGCGCAACGGCCCGCTCCGCCCCGCCGCCTCCGCGAACGCCTCCAGCTCCTCGTCCTCCGAACCAACCAGTTCGCGCCGCAGCTCCACGATACGATCGCGCAGCGCCGCCGCCTTCTCGAACTCGAGGTTCTTCGCTGCCGCCTTCATCTCCCGCTCCAGCGCCTTGATCAGCCGCAACAGCTCGTCCGGCGGCATCCCCGCCGGAACGGCAGCGTCATACTCCTCCGGTTCCTCCTCCACCGCGCGCACGTGGTCGGTAATGTCGCGGATCGCCTTCGTGATGGTCGCCGCCTCCAGCCCATGCTCGCGGTTGTATGCCGCCTGGATGTCGCGCCGCCGCGCTGTCTCCTCGATCGCCCTGCGCATGCTCGCCGTCACGTGATCGGCGTACATGATCACGCGTCCCTCCACGTGCCGTGCCGCCCGCCCGATCGTCTGGATCAGCGAGCGGCCCGAGCGCAGATAGCCCTCCTTGTCCGCGTCCAGGATCGCCACGAGCGAGACCTCTGGCAGGTCAAGCCCCTCGCGCAGCAGGTTGATCCCCACGATCACGTCGTACACCCCGAGCCGCAGGTCGCGCAGGATCTCCACCCGGTCGAGCGTCTCCACCTCCGAGTGGAGGTAGTGCGTCTTCACGCCCATCTCCGTCAGATAGTCCGCCAGGTCCTCCGCCATTTTCTTCGTGAGCGTCGTCACCAGCACCCGCTGGTTCTTCGCCGCCGTCGCCTGGATCTCCCCCAGCAGGTCGTCGATCTGGCGCTCGGTCGGGCGCACCTCGACCACCGGGTCGAGCACCCCCGTCGGGCGGATCACCTGCTCCGCCACCTGCGTCGATCGCTCCAGCTCGTACTCGGCGGGGGTCGCGCTCACGAAGATCGCCTGTTTGAGGTGGCGGTCGAACTCCTCGAATGTCAGCGGGCGGTTGTCCAGCGCGCTGGGCAGGCGGAAGCCGAACTCCACCAGCGTCTCCTTGCGCGAGCGATCGCCAAAGAACTGCCCCCGCACCTGTGGCAGCGTGATGTGCGATTCATCCACGACCAGCAGCCAGTCGTCGGGGAAGTAGTCGAGCAGGCACCAGGGCGTCGCACCCACCGGCCGCCTTTGCAGGTGCCGCGAGTAGTTCTCAATTCCCGCGCAGTAGCCGGTCTCGCGCAGCGTCTCCAGGTCGTAGTGTGTGCGCTCTTCGAGCCGGGCCGCCTCAAGGATACTTCCCTGCTCCTTGAGGAAGTGCAGCTGGCTCGCCAGCTCCCCCTCGATCGCCGCCAGTGCGTCCTCGAGGTTGTCGCGGTCCGTGACGAAGTGTTTCGCCGGGAAGATGTCGATCGACTCGCGCTCGGCTACGATCTCGCCCGTCAGGGGGTCGAGCTCGCTGATGCGTTCGACCTCGTCGTCCCAGAAATCGACGCGGATCGCCAGATCTTCGTAGCTCGGCAGGATCGTGAGCGAGTCCCCCCGCATGCGGAAGCGCCCGCGCGCCACGTTCTGGTCGTTCCGCTCATACTGCATCTCCACCATCCGGCGCAGCACATCGCGCCGGTCCAGCCGCGCGCCTACCCGTATCCCGAGAATGAACTGCTGATAGTCCGCGGGCTCGCCGAGGCCGTAGATGCAGCTCACGCTCGCGACGATGATCACGTCGCGCCGCGTGAACAGCGAGCGCGTCGCCGAGTGCCGCAGCTTGTCGATCTCCTCGTTGATGTCCGCGTCCTTCGCGATGTAGGTGTCGCTCCGCGGGATGTACGCTTCCGGCTGGTAGTAGTCGTAGTAACTCACGAAGTACTCGACCGAGTTTCCGGGGAAAAACTCCTTCAGCTCGGAGCACAGCTGCGCTGCCAGCGTCTTGTTGTGCGCCAGCACCAGCGTTGGCCGCCCCACCTCTGCCACCACGTTCGCGATCGTGAACGTCTTCCCCGAGCCCGTTGCCCCCAGGAGCGTCTGGTAGCGGTCCCCCCGCTTCAGCCCCGCCACCAGCTGCTCGATGGCCTGCGGCTGGTCGCCCGTCGGCTCGAAGCCGGCGCTGAGCCGGAACGCGCCCGTGGTAGGAGGAGCTATCGCAACCATGGCTGGCAGTGTAGCAGCGCTCCCGCCGCCCTTACCCCTCCGTCCCCAGCTCCACATTGTCGATCAGGCGCACCGTGCTGAAGCGTGCCGCCAGGGACAGCAGCGCGGGGCGCCCGATCGCTCCCTTGATCTCCGCGAGGGTGGCTGAATCCGCCAGTGAGACATAATCGATGAGGGCGAGCGGTTCCGCTGCGATCGTCTCCCGCGCCAGCGCCCGTAGCATCTCCGCCGATCGCTCGCCCTCCGCGAACCGCCCCGCGGCCGCGGCCAGCGCGCGGTACAGAACCGCCGCCGCTGCCCGCTCCTCCTGCGAGAGGTAGGCGTTGCGGCTGCTCATCGCCAGCCCGTCCGCCTCCCGCACCGTCTCGCATGCCACGACCGCAACCGGCAGGTCCAGGTCGCGCACGAGCCGCTCGATCACGCGCAGCTGCTGCGCGTCCTTCTGGCCGAAGTAGGCGCGATCCGGCCGGACCGCGTTCAGCAGCTTGGTCACGACGGTTGCCACCCCGCGGAAGTGTCCGGGGCGGGCGGCGCCCTCCAGCCGCTGCGCCAGCCCCTCCACCGTCACGTACGTCTCGTAGCCCGCGGGATATATCGCCCCGGCCGCGGGCAGATAGATGGCGTCCACGCCCAGCTCGCGCAGCAGCCGCAGGTCGCGCTCCTCGTCCCGTGGGTAGCGCTCGAAATCCTCGTCCGGCGCGAACTGTGTGGGGTTCACGAAGATACTGACTGCCGTCAACGCGTTCTCCGCGAGCGAGCGCCGCACGAGCGCGAGGTGACCCTCGTGCAGGGATCCCATCGTGGGCGTCAGGCCCAGGCTGGCCGGATGCGCGGCTCGCCAGGCGCGCATCTTCGCCGGGGTCGCCAGAACCTCCACGCACCGCGCCGGGCGAGCGCGCTCAGGCGTGCGCGCCCTGGCGCAGCTCGCTCAGCGTCTCCTCTGCCATCGGGAAGCTCTCCGCCGCTGTCGGGAAGGCTCCCTCCTCCACCTCCGCCACGTAGGTGCGCACCGCCCCGCGGATCGCCTCTCCCAGCACCGCATAGCGTTTCGCGTGGCGGAGCTGGCGCTGGTCGTCGTAGAGCCCCAGCAGGTCGTGCAGTACCTGCACCTGCCCGTCGCAGTCCGGCCCCGCCCCGATGCCGATCGTGGGGATAGCCGTGCGCTCCGTCACCATCTTCGCCAGCGGCGCGGGCACGGTCTCCAGCACCACCGCGAAGGCTCCCGCCTCCTCCAGCACGCGCGCGTCGCCGATGATGCGCGCCGCCGCCGCCGGCGTCTTGCCTTGGACCTTGTGCCCGCCGAACTGGTTGACCGACTGCGGCGTCAGGCCCAGGTGCCCCATCACGGGGATGCCCGCCGAGACCATCCGGCGCACGAGCGGCGCGACCGCGCTGCCCCCCTCCAGCTTCACCGCTGTCGCGCCCGCCTGGAGCAGCCGCCCCGCGTTTGCCACCGCCTCGTCCGCGTTCGCCTGGTAGCTCATGAAGGGCATGTCCGCCACCAGCACGCAGCGCTCCGTGGCCCGCGCCACCGCCCGCGTGTGGTGCAGCATCTCCTCCATGGTGACCGGCACTGTCGAGTCGTAGCCCAGCATCACCGTGCCGAGCGAATCGCCGATGAGCACGACGGGCACGTCCGCCTGCTCGACCAGCCGCGCCATCGCGTAGTCGTAGGCCGTGATCATCGCGAAGCGCCGCCCCTCGTGCTTCCATTCCGCCAGCCTGTGGACTGAAAGGCGTCCCATCGTTGGCCTCCTCAAGCGTTGCGGGCGGGCTCGCCCTGCCGCTGGCGAGCGCCCTCACCCCTTGCCCGCCGCGCGATCGCGTTCCCCTCGTCGAGGTACACCATGCGCGGCGCCAGGTCACGCGCGTCCGCATCCTCCAGCTGGTGGTAGCTGAGGATGATCACGCGGTCGCCCTCGTCGATGAGGTGTGCGGCGGCGCCGTTGATGCACACCTCGCCGCTGCCTTCGCGGCCCCTGATCGCGTACGTCTCGAGCCGCGCACCGTTGGTGATGTCGAGCACGTGAACCTGTTCGTACGGGGTCAGGCCGGTCGCCTCCATGAGCGCCGGGTCGAGGGTGATCGACCCCTCGTACTCAAGGTTCGCCTCGGTGACCGTGGCTCCGTGAATCTTGGCGACAAGCATCGTGCGCACCGCAGATCTCCCCCCAACGTCGGCGCGCCCCGCCGTATGTCACTGGCAGGGCGCGGAGGAAGTGCTGAACCGGACCAGGTTCGCGCGCTGGCCACGGCTCGCTATCCGTACCGGCCCTGCGGGTCCAGGCGGACTGGAGCGTGCGAGTTTTCCCGTTCCCAGGCTCGCCGTCCGGAACGGATCGACGGCGCGCACGATCGTCCGCGCCTGTGAAAGGCTTGTCAAGCCCCTTCCGAGCTCGTCTCCTCCTACCACTCGCGCGCCGACGGTGTCCCTGCCAGCCCCTCCGCCAGCTCCACGCTGCGCACGATCGCACGCTCGATCGTGCGCGTGGCCATGAGCCCCAGCATGGCGAGATCGTACGCCTCCACCGCCGCCTCGCCGGTCGTGAGCGCGAACACGACATCGCCATCGCCCAGGGTGTGCGCGGGCACGATCGTGCGGGCGAGTCCATCGTGGCCCTGGATCGCGAGCCGCTGCACGCCCTCGTGTCCGATGGCGGCGTTCGTCGCGAGGCAGACCAGCGTCGTGCTCCCCCGCGGCTCGCTCGGCTCCTCGACCTGTCCGATGGCTGCTGTCTCCGGTGTCTTCATCTCGCCACGGCGCTCTCCTCGCGGCCCCGCCAGCAGCGCCCCCGTCTCCGGATCGAGCACCGCGCCCACGGCGTTGCTCACGGCCAGCGCCCCCACCACCAACCCCCGCGGCCCCACGAGGCTCGCCGTGCCCGCGCCCCCCTTGAGCGCATGGTCGCCCCCCAGCAGCTTGGCCACCGTCGCGCCCGTGCCGGCACCCACGCTGCCCTGCGCGACCGCCCCGCCCGTGGCGCGGGCCGCCGCACGCTCGCCCTCGTTCGCTCCAGGGAAGGCGTTCTGGCCCGTGCTCAGGTCCATGATGCCCGCCCCGACGACGATGGGGACGGGCCCGGCTTTCGTCTCCACGCCCACCCCCCGCCCCGCGAGCCAGCGCATCACCCCCGCCGTGCTCGCCAGCCCGAATGCCGACCCCCCGGCGAGGACGATGGCGTGGCAGCGGCGCACCAGGTTGCCTGCCGCAAGCACGTCCGTCTCGTGCGTGGCGGGCGCCCCCCCGCGAACGTCCACCGCTGCCGCCGTGCAGCCCTCGCACAGGATCACCGTGCAGCCGGTCGCCTTTCGTCGCGACGTCCAGTGCCCGACACGCACCCCCCGCACGTCCGTGATGGCGTCGCGCCTGCCGGGCGCGAGCGACTGCATGCCGCTCACGCCAGCTGCCCCAGCGCGCGTCGTGCCTGCAGGTAGGCCCTCAGGAACCCGCGCGCCACCGAGGAGAGATCCGCGATCAGGTCCGCCATCGCCACTGTGGCGCTCTCGCTCGCGGCGAGCCGCACCGTTGCGCGCGCGCCCGCCGCGTCCGTCCCCGCGATCACGATCGTGTCGCCCCGGGCCGCCACCGCGAGCGTATCGGCCGCCGCGTACGCCGCGATCAGGTCGGGGAGCCACTCGGGCGCGATCAGCCCGCGGAGGAGGGCGGCGCTCTCCCCCGCGCTCTCGTCGATCGCCAGCCGTCGCAGCATCCCTTCCGGCTCCGCCGTGCCCGCCAGCTGCGCCAGCGCCAGCCACTCCCCGACACCGGGCAGCGGACCGTGCAGCCGCTCCGCGACCGCTACCCGGCGATCGTCCAGCGCCTCGAACACCGCCGTCAGCTGCAGGCTCGCCTCCACCAGCTGCTCGGCCAGCAGCCCCACGAGCGCCGGCCGCTCGTAGGGCTGGGCGAAGGCGAGCGCGCGCAACGCCGTGTCCGTTACCACCTGCGGCTTGCGCAGAACCGTGCGTTCGTACTCCTCCAGGAACGCGAGCTCGCTCAGCCCCGCGATGTACGGCTCCCCAGGCATGCCGGGGCATTCTACGGGCCGGGGGACCGCCGCCTGCGGGGCTTCCGCTGACAGCGCGGGCAGTAGTGCGTTCCCCGCCCCCCTACCACCGCCCGCGCGATCGTCGTCCCGCAGGCGTAGCAGGGCTTCCCGTCGCGCCGGAACACCTGCACGTACATGTGCTGCCGGCCCTGCTCGCCCTGCGCGTCCACGTAGTCGCGGAAGCTCGCGCCGCGGTTCTCGATCCCGCGCTCCAGCACCTCGCGGCAGGCGATCTGCAGGCGTGCCACCGCCGCCCGCGAGACCTCCCCCGCGGGCGTGTCGGGCCGGATGCGCGCTGCGAAGAGCGCTTCGTCCACGTAGATGTTCCCCAGCCCTGCCACGTGGCGCTGATCCAGCAGCACCGCCTTCACCGGCGCCGATCGCCCCGCCAGCAGCTTCCGCAGAAAGGCCACCGTGAACGCCTCGTCCAGCGGCTCCGGCCCCAGCTTTCCCACCGCCTCCGCCGCATCCTCGACAATCGCCCATGTGCCGAACTTGCGCAGGTCGCTCCAGCGCAGATCGTGTCCGCCGTCAAGCGAGATGCGTGCGCGCTCGTAGGCGATCGCGGCGTCGCCCGCTGCCCGCCACACGATCCGCCCCGTCATGCGCAGGTGGACGACGAACGTGCGCCCGTCGTCCAGGCCGAACAGCAGGTACTTGCCCCGCCGTCCGAGCGAGACGAAGCGCCGCCCGACGAGCCCCGCCCTCAGTGCCTCGACCGGCAGGTCCATGAGCAGGTCGATCGTCCCCGGATCGACATCCACCGCCGCGACCGTGCGTCCCATCACGAGCGGCTCGAGATCGCGTCTGATCGTCTCGACCTCCGGGAGCTCCGGCACCGCGCCCAGCCTACGCGTCCCAGGCCCGCCGCGATGCTGGCAGCGTAAGATCGCCCCGTGATCACCCACATCGTCGGCCTCCTCGCCCACACCGACGTCGGGGAGCTGAGCGTGGAGGTCGATGTCGGCGGCATCCGTTACGAGGTGCTCGTGCCGGCGTTCCTCTGGCCCGAGATTCGGGCACTGGCCGATGCCGATCTCGGGGACGGCCCCGCCCCCGAGATCGGCCTGCACGTCCTCTATCACGCCAGCGCTAACGCGCCGGTGCCCCTGCTCGTGGGCTTCCTCCGCCGCCCCGAGCGCGATTTCTTCCGCAAGTTCACCAGCGTGGAAGGGTTCGGCCCGGTCAAGGCCGTCAAGGCCATGAATCTTTCTGTTAGCACCATCGCCCGGGCGATCGAGCAGGAAGACCGCGCTACGCTCATGCGCCTCCCCGGCGTCGGCACCCGTGTCGCCGACAAGATCATTGCCTCCCTGCGGGGGAAGGTGGTGGCCGAGGCGGCCCTCCGCGACGGCGCCCTCGAGAGCCCCGTCGACCTCGTCAGCCTCGAACGCGACCGCGTCGCTCTCGATGCGCTCGAGGCGATCGCTGCCCTCGGCTACGCCCGCTCGGAGGCGCGCCGCTGGGTCGACGAAGCGCTCGCCGCCGCCCCAGCGATCGAAACGGTCGAGGATCTCATGCTCGCAGTGCTCCGGGCTCGCGGCTAGGCCAGAGCCCCGTTGGCGTTCGCGCGCCCGCGCCACCAGCCCGCTAGAATCAACCCGTGACGCATCCCCCTGGCGAGCCCCCGGAGTCCCGGCCCCGCCCCTGGCTCCGGTTCCTCACCCCCGCTGCGGTGTTCCTCGGCGCCGCCGTCATCGCCGCCGCCATCATCGTGACCGACGACGACCCGCCCCCGGCGCCTGCCCTGGTCGCTCCCGCTGCCGCGGAAGCGGAAGCTGTGCCCATGACGCCGGCGCCACCCGCGACGGCGACGGCGGCGGCGGAGCGCGTTCCCGCCACCCTCATCGAGGCCCTCGATGGCTACGCCGTTGCCATTGCCCTCGACCCTGTGCGCTTCCGCGAGTGCCTCGAAGCCCCGAGCACACAGGACGCCGTCAACGACCATATCGAGCGCGGCCTCGCACTTGGCGTGAACGCCACCCCCACCTTCTTCGTGAACAACAAGCGCATCGTCGGCGCCCTGCCCGCCGCTATCTTCGCTGAGGTCATCGACGCCGAGCTTGCGGGAAGCCCCGATGCCATCGAGGGCTACTCCGAGGCCATCCAGGAGCTCGCCGCCGCCAGCCCTCCGCGCTTCGCCATCATGCCCGCCCGCCCCGACCTCGCCAACGCGCCTATCGAAGGCGATCCCGCCGCCGCCGTCATCGTTGTCGAATACAGCGATTTCCAGTGCCCCTTCTGCCGGCGCTGGTATAGCGATACCCTTCCAGCCATCCGCGAGCGCACTGGCGAAGACGTCGCCATCGCCTTCCTCCATTTCCCGATCCCGCAGCTCCACCCCAACGCGGCGGGCGCCCACTTTGCCGCCGAGTGCGCTGCCCGTCAGGGGAAGTTCTGGGAGATGCACGATCTCCTCTTCGAGCGCCAGCGCGAGTGGTCCGCACTCCCCTACTGAGCTGCCTCACTCTCCGCGCGTGCGTTCCGCCTCCAGCTGTCCCTGGATGTAGCGCGCCACTCGCCCTGTGCGATCGTGCCCCGCGCTGCAGTGCACGAGTACCGGTCGTGGAAGCCGCTGGAAGGCCGACCATCCCTCTGCCAGCTGTGCCTCCGTGAAGGGCTCCGTGAGCCCGTCGCGTGTGGCGACATGCGCGACCGTGAACCCCGCCGTGCGGTAGTGCGCCAGCAGCCCCTCGGGCAGCGCGTTCGTGTAGAGCGGCAGCTGGTCGCCCCCCAGCAGGCAGATGATCGAGCGCACGCCCGCCGCTCGCGCCTCCGCGATCCACGCCTCGACTGTCTCCCGCGAGGCCGCCCGCTCCGCCCCGGGCGCGTAGCCTGGCCGCGCACTCGCCGCCAGTGTCCCCTCGATGATCCAGCTCACCATCGCGCCTGCCCCGCCCCCAGCGCCGCGATCGCCTCCGCGATCGCTTCCGCCGCCCGCCGCTCGTGTGCCGCCGCGCGGCGGAGCGCGTTCGCCGCCGCCTCGCGTAGCCCCGGATTGGCGACGTTCCCATGGCCCCCTGCCGGGAACGGGAACAGCGTCAGCAGCGGTGAGAGCGCCTGCGTCAGGTCGTGCATCGCTCGCGCCGCCTCTGCCAGCGGCGGCGCGAGCTGGGGGATACCCGCCGCCAGATCATGCAGGAACGCCGCCCCGTCGCTCCGCGCCGCCTGCAGCACAGCCAGCGTGTAGGCGTTCCCCGCGCGGTCGACCTCCCCCGTGTCCTCCAGCGCCTCCGCCCACGCCTCGAAGGCCGCCGTGCCACGCGGCTGTCCGTTCGCGTCCCCGTCCCCGGCCATCAGCTCCAGTGCCGTCCGTAGCGCTCCCGCCACCGCCTCCTCCGGCTCCGGCTCGCTCGCCCCCAGCGGCGCGAACAGCTCGATGATCCCGAGCGACGGCCACTCGCTCCACGGAGCGAAGCCGCCCAGATCCCCGGAGACGGCCGAGTCCACGAGGAACCCGCCCCGGTCGCTGTCGTACCCGTGCACGATCGCGAACTCATGCAGTTGCAGGTCGAAGCCGATTAGCGGCCGGCCCGCGTCCAGCCACTCCCGCGCCCATGCGATCGCCTCCTCCCGTGCCGCCTCCAGCTCCGCTCCCCGCGCGCGCCGGCCAAAGCGCTCCCAGGCCAGGCCAGTGCGCGCATAACGTTCGACCATTAAACCCCAATCAAGGTCATGTGGCCCGCTCGGCAGCGCCGCCACGCCCTCCTCGCACGCCACACAGAGGTGCCACGCATGCCCCGTCAGGCCCATCACGGCGTGCCGCGGCAGCTCCATCCCCTCGGCCGCGAGGATGCCTTCGAGGGCGCCCGCCGCCGTCGTCCAGTTCGGCCGCAGTGTGAGGTCGCCCACAGCCGTCACCCTGGCCGTCGCGGGACGCGCTGGCCGAAACAGCCGCGGTCGCCCTTAGAATGTGCCCGGCACGGCGCGGATCGCACCGGCGACGGCAAGGAGAGGCGCTTTCCGGAATGGCTGTTACCTGGCAGACCAGCACGCTCCCCCACGGCCTGCGCGTGGTCACCACGCCTGTCCCCACCACCCAGGCCGCCGCCGTCAGCCTCTTCGTCGGCGTCGGCTCCCGCTCGGAGCCGCAGCGCCTGAACGGCATCACCCACTTCCTCGAGCACATGATCTTCAAGGGGACCGAACGCCGCCCCCGCGCCAACATCATCGCCGAGGAGATCGAGGGCGCCGGCGGCGCGCTCAACGCCTACACGAACAAGGAGTTCACCTGCTACTGGAATGTCGTCCCCTTCGACCGCCTCGAGACGGCCATCGACATTACCGCCGATATGCTCCTCCACTCTACCCTCTCCCAGGAGGAGATCGACCGCGAGCGCACCGTCGTCCAGCAGGAGCTCAAGCGGAACCATGACAACCCCGGTGCCTGGGTGAGCCGCCTTCTCGGCGTCTCCGTCTACGGCGAGCAGCCCTGCGGGTGGGACGTGGGCGGCAGCGTCGAGCTCGTCGGAGGGATGCACCGTCCCGACTTCGTCAGCCACATGCGCGACTGGTACCTCGGCCCGAACATGATCCTCTCCGTCGCCGGCAACTGCACCCACGAGCAGGTGCTCGAGCTGGCCGAGCCGTGCTTCGCCGAGGTCGCCCCCGGCGCTCCCCCCGCGGTCGTTCCCTACGACGCCGCCACTACCGGCGCCCGCGTCAGCACGGACTCCCGCGACGTTGACCAGTGTAGCCTCATGATCGGCACGCCCCTCTTTGGGCGCGACGATCCCCGCCGCTTCGCCCTCCGCCTCCTCAACGACATTCTCGGTTCGGGCATGTCCTCGCGTCTGTTCAACGAAGTGCGCGAGCGGCGCGGCCTCGCCTACTCCGTCCATTCTGGCTACGGCTACCTCGCCGACGCGGGCGTCTTCACCGTTTCCGCGGGCGTCGAGCGCGACAAGCTCTCCGAGACGATCGGCGTCTGCCTCGACGAACTCCAGCGGCTCGTCGACGAGCCCGTCGGTGAGGACGAACTGCGCCGTGCCAGGGAACACACCGTCGGCCGCTACCGTCTCTCCCTCGAGACCGCCTTCTCCCTCGGCCAGCACCACGGTGAGCAGCTCCTCACCAAAGGCGAGATCGAGACGATCGACGAATTCGTGGCGAACATCGAGGCCGTGGACGCCGCCCGGATTCGCGCCGTCGCCAGCGATATCTTCGTGAACGAGCGGCTGCACGCCGCCGCCGTCGGGCCCGCCCTCGACGAAGACGAGATCGCGAACGCCCTCAGCCGCTGACGCCCTCTCCCTGCTCGCACAGTGCCCTGGTTCGGAATGGCCGCAGGTTGCGGACGCTCTGGAGTGCTGCCTAGGATCGCGGTATGCCGGTGACATTCGATACGCTCAAGGCAGCCAGGCGGCTTCAGGCCGAGGCGGGCTTCAGTGAGCAGCAGGCTGGTGTGCTCGTTTCCACCTTCGCGGAGGGTCTCGGCGCGAACCTCGCAACGAAGGCCGACGTGGAGAGCGGACTGGAGCGCACGCAGGCTGAGTTCGAGGCGGTACGTGCTGAGATCAGAAGTCTCGATGAGCGCATGCAAGCCGAGATCAGAGGTCTCGATGAGCGCACGCAGGCCGAGTTCGCTGCGGTGCGTACCGAGATCAGAGGTCTCGATGAGCGCATGCAAGCCGAGCTCAGAGGTCTTGATGAGCGCATGCAGGCTGAGTTCGAGGCGGTACGTGCTGAGATCAGAGGTCTCGATGAGCGCACGCAGGCTGAGTTCGAGGCGGTACGTGCTGAGATCAGAGGTCTCGATGAGCGCACGCAGGCTGAATTCGCAGCGGTGCGTACCGAGCTCAGAGGTCTCGATGAGCGCCTGCGAGCCGAGATGCGCGAGATTCAGCAGCAGCTGATCATTCGCCTTGGCGCGATGGTTGCTGGTGCGACTGGCCTTATTGTCGCTGCGATCGGCGTAGCGACGGGTATTCTCGTTGCGGTGAACTAACGCACTCGGCTTCTCCCCGGTTTCCAGTCGAGTGCAGGTGTCTCCATGCCAGCCGGGATGTTGCGCCTACAGGCCCAGCCCCGACTGCCACGCCTCCTGCAGATCGTCGAGATCGGCTGCGACGGGTCCGTAGCGTAGCGCGCCTCCGTCCGTGGTTGCGCCCAGGCGTGTGAACGGCACTCCCGCCTCCATCGCGAGCGCTCTGAGCCGCTCCCCAGCCTCGGGGTGCGCGCTCGCGATGATGCGTCCCTGTCCTTCGCCGAAGAGGGCGGCGTCGAGCCGCCCCGTTACCGCCACCTCCCCTATGAAGCCGTAGCCGCCGAGCAGGCAGCACTCCGCGAGCGTGACCGCGAGCCCGCCGTCGCTGCAGTCGTGTGCGCTCAGCAGCAGCCCCGCTTCGTTCGCGCCCAGCACGAGGTCGTGCAGCCGAGCCTCCGCCGCGAGGTCGACCGTCGGCGTCCCGATGACGGCCCCGTGCGCGGCCTCCAGGTATTCGCTCCCCGCGAGTGTCCACGCGGGCTGTGCGACCGTTCCGCCCAGAAGCCAGACGTCCGCGCCCGCGCCCGCGAACGCCGCCTGCAGGTGCGCGCGTACGTCCTCCAGCACGCCCAGCATGCCGATCACGGGCGTCGGCGCGATCGGCGTGCCGCCGCTCTCGTTGTAGAGGCTGACGTTGCCGCTCACGACGGGTGTGCCGAACGCTTCGCAGGCGGCGGCGATGCCCGCGACCGCCCCTGCGAGCGTCGCGTACACCTCCAGGTGCTCCGGCGCGCCGAAGTTCAGGCAGTCCGTCACGGCGACGGGCCTCGCCCCCGTGCACACCACGTTGCGTGCCGCCTCCGCCACAGCGATGGCGCCACCGTTGTGTGCGTCGAGCTGGCAGTAGCGCCCGTTCCCGTCCGTCGCCACGGCGACGCCGCGCGCCGTGCCGGGCACCCGCAGCACGGCTGCGTCGCCGCCCGGCGGCACGACCGTGTTTGCGAGCACCTGGTGGTCATACTGGCGGAACACTTCGCGCTTGCTCGCCAGGTTGGGGCGCGCGATCAGCTTCGTCAGCGCCTCTGTCGCAGCCTCTGGTCGCAGGTCGGGGAAGGCCCCCGGGTTCGCCTGGCTGCGTGCGAGCGCCTCGACGCCCCGACGCCCCTCGCGCGTGTAGGCAGGCGCATCCGTCGCTACCGCCACTGGCGCCCGCGCTACCTCGACCCCAGCCTCCCGCAGCACGACCTCGCTGCCGCCGGTCACCTGGCCGATCTCGACGCAGGGCACCTCCCAGCGCTGGAACAGCGCTGCCACGTCCTCTACGTGCTCGCGCCTGGCGATGACGAGCATCCGCTCCTGGCTCTCCGAGAGCATCACCTCGTAGGGCGTCATCCCATCCTCGCGCCGCGGCACCCGCTCCAGGTCGAGCGTCGCGCCCGAACCGCCGCGCGCGCAGCATTCGAGCACGGCGCTGGTGAGCCCCGCCGCGCCGAGGTCCTGCAGCCCGACGATCCAGTCGCGGTGCTTCGAGGCGAGCTCGTGGCACGCCTCCATCAGCAGCTTCTCGAGGAAAGGGTTGCCCACCTGCACCGCCGGGCGCATCTCCTCGAAGCGTGCCTCCGGGTCAGTGCGGCTCGCGAGCCCGCTCGCCCCGTGGATGCCGTCCCGTCCCGTATCCGCCCCTACCAGCAGCAGGGCGTTGCCCTCGCCGCTCGCCTTCGCGCTCACGAGACCGTCCGTCCGTACCAGCCCCACGCACATCGCGTTCACGAGCGGGTTGTCGGTGTACGACGCGCCGAACGCCACCTCGCCCCCGACGGTGGGGATGCCGAGGCAGTTGCCATACCCCCCGATGCCACCCACTACCCCCTCGAGCAGGTAGCGGTTGTTGCCCTCGTCCAGCGGGCCGAAGCGGAGCGAATCCAGCAGCGCGATCGGCCAGGCGCCCATCGCGAAGATGTCGCGCACGATGCCGCCGACGCCTGTGGCGGCTCCCTCGTACGGCTCGATCGCGGAGGGATGGTTGTGCGACTCGATCTTCATCACGACCGCCCAGCCGTCCCCGATGTCGATCGCGCCCGCGTTCTCCTCGCCTGCGCGTGTCAGCACGCGCTCGCCGGTGGAGGGCAGCCGGCGCAGCAGGTGGCGGCTGTTCTTGTAGCCGCAGTGCTCGCTCCAGAGCGAGCCGAACATGCCCAGCTCGACCTCATTCGGCTCGCGCCCGAGCCGCGCGACGAGCGTCCCGTACTCCTCGCGGCTCAGCGCGACCGCGTCCAGCGCTTCCTGATCGACGGGCACGCCCTACAGGCTACAGTCGCTCGATCTCACGTGCCCGGCGCTCCTCGTACTCCTCAGTGGTGAGCAGCCCGCGGTCGCGCAGCTCTGCCAGTGTGCGCAGGTTCTCGGCGGCCTCGCGCTCGCCTGCACCGGAGTCGCCGGCGGCTACTGCTGCCCCTCCCCCTCCTGGCCCATGGACGACGCGAGTCCTCACGACTTTGTCCCAAAGGCACTGCCGGTTCGCGTCCCAGACGCACCAGAGCGCTGCCACGACGAACACGAGGCCCGCGATCGCCCCTCCAGCGGTACCCGCGATTGCCGTGAGAACCAGGTTCAGCGCTCCGAAGGCGATGCCGCGCACCACCAGATCGCGGAGCAGCATCCAGCCCAGGCCCGCCGCGCTGCCGTCCTCCCGGATGACGCGCATGCCCAGAAGCTGCTTCGCAGGACTCTGCCCGCGCCGCGCTACGATCAGGTACCAGATGATCCAGCCGATCCCGAGCGTGACAATGGACAGGACGGTGTCGAGGGCAAACCCGCCAAGGCGGCGTCCCTGACTCGCGAGCGTGATAGTTGCACGGTTACCTTCGTGTTGCGTCATCCTTCCTCCATCCTAGTCGAAGCTGAACGGCGGATAGCCGTCCACCAGCAGGCCCCCGTAGGCGTTCGCGCGCGCACTCCAGCGGCTGTACCCCATGAGAAAGTTGTGCAGCCCCTCCGGCACACGGCCCAGCACGATCCCGGCCAGCCACGCCGCCAGCAGCACGATCGATGCAATAATGCCAAGGATGGAGAGGACGATGATGTGCGGGATGACGAGGATGATGCGGAAGAAGGTGGTGAGGCGGTTACGCCCTTCGACCTGCTCCTCTACGAGCAGCCGTACGGGATAATCCGTCTCCTCGCCCAGCGAGAACGGCGGGTACTGTTCCGTCAGCAGAGAGTAATAGGCATTGGCGCGTGCGCTCCAGCGGCTGGTGCCAATGGCGAAGCGTAGCAGGCCCTCCGGGAAGCGGCCCGTAAACAGAATCGCGAACCACGCCAGCAATTCAACAATCATCACTGCGATCCCGAGGCCGTAGAGGATGATCAAGTGCGGGATCGCGAGAATGGCCCGGAACAGGATCGTGAGACGGTTCTGCGGCACCGCCGCATCAACCTCCAGCTGCACAGGGTAGCTCGATGGCATCGCTGTCACGGGGTGCGCTCCTTTGGCCGGGCGTCTTGGGTGCGCCCTGCGCCGTGTTTGCCCAGGGGCTACACCGCGACGCCCGTCGCGGCGTCGATCACAGATTGCCAGATGCGGTTGCCATGGGTCCCGCCCACGAGCTCTTCGCCCGCGCGCTCAGGGTGCGGCATCATCCCCACCACGTTCCCCGCCTCGTTGCAGATGCCGGCGATGTTGTGCGCGCTCCCGTTCGGATTCGCGGCAGCCGTCGCCTCGCCCCGCTTGTCGCAGTAGCGGAAGACGACGCGCCCCGTGCGTTCCAGCTCATCAAGGGTCGAGCGACCGGCCTGGTAGTTGCCCTCGCCGTGGCTGATGGGGATGCGCAGCAGCTCGCCCGTGGCGATGCCGGACGTCCAGGGGACGACGCCGCCCTCGTGCCGCAGGTGCGTCCACTCGCAGCGGAAGCGGAGGCTGCGGTTGCGCATGAGCACGCCCGGCAGGAGGCCGCTCTCGCAGAGCACCTGGAAGCCGTTGCAGATGCCGATCACCGGCATGCCCGCGGCGGCCACGCGGGCCACCTCCGCCATGATGGGGGAGAAGCGCGCGATCGCTCCGCAGCGCAGGTAGTCGCCGTAAGAGAAACCCCCGGGTAGCACCACCGCATCGAAGCCGGCCAGAGAAGTCTCGCGGTGCCACACGATCTCCGCTTCCTGGCCGAGGACGTCCGCGAGCACCCGCCGACAATCGCGATCGCTCCAGGTTCCCGGGAAGCGCACGATGGCGAAGCGCATCAGTCTCTCCCGATCGCCCGCGCCCCGCAGGCCGTTGGCGGCCGAGCGTTAGTATAGCAAGCACCCTCGGCGCCAGGTGGCGGGGCGCTATCCTATGCCCCCTCCGAAGCCGCCGCCGCTGGTGCATCCACCGGCGCTTCCGGGTACTCGATGCGCGGGTGGTAGACCGCCCGTAGCGTCGCCCGGAAGCTCGCTGCCACCACCTGCAGCTCGTGCATCGTCAGGTCGCACTCGTCCAGCTGGCCTTCTGCCAGCCGTTCTGCGAACACGCCGTTGACCAGTTCGTCGATCTCCTCGTGTTTCCCCGGCTGCGTGGCTCGCACGAGCGCTTCGCACGAGTCCGCCAGCATCACGAGCGCGTGCTCCTTCGCCTGTGGCCGCGGGCCTGGATAGCGGAACGCGTCCGCGTCGGTTTCGCCCTGCTCGAGCGCCTTGCGGTAGAAGAAGGTCACGAGCCGCGTGCCATGGTGCTGGGGGATGAAGTCCCGCACGATGCCGGGCAGGCGGCTCTTGCGCGCCAGCTCCAGCCCGTCCGTCACGTGCCCGTGGATGATCCGGGCGCTCTCCGCCGGGGGCAGGCTGTCGTGCGGGCTCACCCCTCGCTCGATGTTGTTCTCGATGAAGTAGTCCGGCTGCTTCATCTTGCCGATGTCGTGGTAGTAGGCGCCCGCTCGCACAAGCAGCGCGTCCGCCCCGATGCGGTTCGCCGCCTGCTCCGCCAGCGTGCCCACGAGCATGCTGTGGTGGTACGTTCCCGGAGCCTGTTCCTGTAGATCCCGCAGCAAGGGATGCCCCGCCTGTGCCAGCTCCATCAGCTGCATGCGCGTTGTCACCCCCAGCGCCATCGAAAGCAGCACGTGCAGCCCCAGCCCCAGCACCGCCGCGCCGCCGCCCGCCATCGCCGCCGCCGCCGCCATCCAGCTGAGGCTCTCCGTCGCCCGCTGCTCCGTCAGGAGCCAGAACGCGAACAGCACCACCCCCGTCGCCGCCGACACCGCCAGCCCCGCGATCGCGAACCGCCCGAGCCGCTCCGTCCGCTGGATCGCCGCTGCCCCCGCCAGCCCCCCCGCGGCGTACGCGATCACCAGCTCCAGCGGCTCCAGCGCGCTCGTGAACGCCGCGCCTGCCAGAGCGGGCGCGGTTGCCGCGATGAATCCCGCGTAGAGCGCCACCACCACCGCCACCACCGCCCCGAAGCGCGGCGCCGAAACGGAGGATACCACCACCGCCGCCGCCGCCACCGGCACCGCGTACGCGAAGAACTGCCCCTCCGTGTCCGGCAGGAGCTCGGGCAGCGCTATCCGTACGGCCACCAGCGTGCCCAGCACGGCCACCAGCGTCATCAGCGTGCGGCGCTCGGCCGGGCGCGAGAACGGCTGCAGGCGGTAGAGGTAGACGCCCAGCGCCACTCCCAGCGCGGCCCCCATCAGCACCCCCGCCCCCAGGTCGTAGAAGTCGAACCCCACGCGGATCACGCCGCTCTCGCGCAGTGCCTCGATCAGCGTTGCGTCCAGCGTCTGTCCCTCCGCCGCGATCAGTTCCCCCGCACTGTAGGTCGCGATCACCGGCGCCACCGCTGCCCGCGCCTCCTCCCGCAGCCTGAGCGTCGCCGCCTCGTCGACCTCCACGGTCGGCGCGACGAAGGCTTCGAGCAGCTCGCGCAGCGCCCCCTCGCCGTTGCGGAACGAGGGCACGTTCCCCACCAGCAGGTACGCCTCGATGCGGTTCTTCTCGTCCTCCGCCTGCAGCGGCGAGCCCAGGATCGCCTCCAGCCCCTCCTGTGCCGCTGTTCGCAGCTTTTCCAGCTCCTGCGCGTCCAGCGAGAGCAGTGTCGAGCGGATCGCCTGCCCCAGCCCGATGCCCGCGGGCGTCTCTCCCAGCGCCTGCAGCTGGTTCTCCGCCGAGAGTGCGGTCCGCAGCCGCAGCCGCGTGACTTCCTCGAAGAGCCTCGCGAGCAACGCCAGCTGCTTAGCGGGCACGTCATCCCGCGGGACCAGCAGCGGTTCGACTGCGTCTGCCGCTGCCGTCCGCGCCGCCGCCGTCAGCTCCTCCGAGACAAATTCGCTCTTGCGCACCGCCACGAAGGCGCGCGGCGCGATGTCGCCCTCGTGCGGCTCGCTTTCGCCCGGGAACAGAGGCGCCGCCAGGGCGATGGCGCCGATCGCGATCAAGACGCCGAATACCGCTGCGCCCCTGCGCGTAACGACCGGATCGGGACGGCGGCGCAGCATCAGGTGATGCCGGATGATAGCAGAGCCCCCGCGCCCGCCGTCCCGTGTCGCGAGCGCGTATCGTTCCCGCTGCGGCCCGGGCGCCGCCTCTCTATTCGGAGGGATCTATTTGGAGGGATGAGCCGTGACGGATAGCAACGAGACAGTGCGGGCAGCCCTCGAAACGCTCATCGCCAGCGGCGTCGAGAGCGGCCTCCAGGTGGCCGCTTATCACCACGGCGACCTCGTCGTCGATACCTGGGCCGGCCTCGCCGATGTCGACTCCGCCCGTCCCGTCGACGGCGACACGCTCTTCACCGCCTTCTCCTGTACGAAGGGGGTGACTGCCACCGCCATCCACATCCTCGTCGAGCGCGGCGTCCTCGCCTACGACGATCCGGTTGCCAGTCACTGGCCCGAGTTCGCGCAGCGTGGCAAGCAGGCGGTCACGATCCGCCACGTCCTCACCCATCGCGCGGGCGTCCCCCACATGCCCGAGGGCGTGACCCCCGAGCTTATGGCCGACTGGGACTACATGTGCGAGGCCATCGCCGCGCTCGAGCCGCTCTGGGAGCCCGGTGGCGGGACCGGCTACCACGCCTATACCTTCGGCTGGATTCTCGGCGAAGTCCTGCGCCGCGTCGATGGACGCCCCATCAACCAGTTCGTGCAGGACGAGATATGCACGCCGCTGGGCCTCGACGGCATCCATCTCGGCGTCGCCGGCGCCGCCGAGGCGCGCGTCGCCACCCTCGTCGACGGCCCCCGTCCCGATGCTCCGCCCGTCCCGCCGGGCGCGCTCATCACGCGCGCCATCCCGCCCGCCGTCGGCATCCTCGCCGCCCCCTACAACCTCCCCGCCGTGCGCCGAGCCGCCCTCCCCGCCCATGGCGGCCTTATGAATGCCCGCTCGCTTGCCCGCCTCTACGCCGCCCTCGGCGCAGGCGGCGCGCTCGGCGGCGTCCGCATTCTCCCCGAGGAGCGCGTGCGCACGGCCACCCGCCTGCAGACCGACGCCTTCGACCTCGTGATCCAGCAGCCGGTGCACAAGGCGCTCGGCTACTTCCGGAGCGGGCCCATCTCGGCCATGGGGCCGCGCGCCACCGCCTTCGGCCACCCCGGAGCCGGCGGCGCGCTCGGCTTCGCCGACCCCGAGCGTGAGTTCGCCTTCGCCCTTACCAAGAGCTCCCTCGTTGCCGGCGCCGAGCCCGGCACGAGTGCCGCCGAGGTCGTTGGCGCGCTCATGCGCCGCGAGCTCGGCTTCCCCGACGAGGACACCGCTAGCTGAGCAGCTCGCGCACGACCTCGCTGATCTCGCGGCCGCCAGCGCGCCCGCGGAAGCGCGCGACGAGCCCCGGCATCACCTTGCCGATGTCTCGCGGCCCCGAGGCGCCCGTCTCCGCCACGGCGGCGCGCGCCGCCTCGACGATCTCCTCGCGACTCGCCTCCTCGGGCAGGTAGCCCGAGAGCGCTTCGATCTCCTGCTCCTCGCGCGCCGCCAGGTCGTCGCGTCCGCCCTTGCGGAACTCCTCGATGCTCTCCCGACGTTGCTTCACCTGGCGCTGGACAACAGCCAGCAGGTCGCCTTCGGCGAGCTCGCTGGAGGCCGCGATCTCCGCGTTCTTGATTGCGGCCGTCAGCAGGCGCAGGGCCGTCTTGCGCGGCTCGTCCTTCGCAAGCATGGCCGCGCGCAGGTCGCTCTGGATGCGCTCCTTGAGGACCGCCATCGGGGTGAACGCTACCGTCCCGAGCGTGCGCGGGCTTCCGCCCGAATCTGCTTCTTGCGAAGCTTGCGCAGGCGCGCAGCTTCCTTCTTCTTGCGCTTCACGCTCGGCTTCTCGTAGTGCTGGCGCCTGCGCGTCTCCGAGAGTATCCCGTCCTGTTGCACGCGCTTGTTGAAGCGCTTCAGCGCAGACTCAAACGGCTCATCCTCGCCGATAATAATTTCTGCCAGTTGGCTCACCGCCCTTCGGCCTGCGATTGCCGCCCTGCGTGAGCGGCGACGCTCACCGTACCACTCGAGTGCGCGCGGCGAAAGCCGCTACGGCGGG
Source organism: Tepidiformaceae bacterium (assembly GCA_963422605.2). Classification (GTDB taxonomy): domain Bacteria; phylum Chloroflexota; class Dehalococcoidia; order Tepidiformales; family Tepidiformaceae; genus UBA2991. Next base: position 694,524 of record CAXXUF010000002.1, on the reverse strand, counting down.
TATACGTGCTATGTTTCCGAACCCTATCGGTGGGGCTGATGTGACTGCTGACCCTCCCCAGCCATCCCTTCCTGGCATCGGCCCCACGGCACCCTCCGCAGCCGTGCCTTTGGCCCTCCCCTCCCGCGCAGGCCAGGCCGAAGTCTCCTACGCCTCTGCCCGCGAGATTCTGACTCGCGCCAGCGGCTTCGTGGAGGGCTACGACTTCACCCTGAACCCCTACAGCGGCTGCTCCTTCGGTTGTACCTACTGCTACGCCGCCTTCTTCAGCCGCACGCCCGCGGACCGCGAGAGCTGGGGCCGCTGGGTCAAGGTCAAGGAGAACGCCGTCGCGCTGATGGGGAAGCGCAGAGCGGGCGCCCTCGATGGCAAGCGCATCTACATGAGCACCATCACAGATCCGTACCAGCCCGTCGAGCGCGACCTGAATCTGACCCGCGGACTGCTCGAAATCCTGGCGGACCGGCACAAGCCCAAGCTGGTCATCCAGACCCGCAGTCCCGATGTTACGCGCGATAGCGACCTCTTCCGTGCTATCGAGGAGAGCGGCGGGCGGGTTCAGGTCAACATGACCATCACCACCGACGACGAAGAGGTGCGCCGCACGTTCGAGCCGTTCTGCCCCGCCAACGCCCGGCGCCTGGAGGCCATCGCCAAAGTACAGGCTGCCGGCGTTGACGCCTGCATCACGATGACGCCGCTCCTGTGGCTCAACGCTCCTCACGCCTTTGCGGGCAGCCTGCTCGAGACCGGCGTCCGGAAGTTCGTCATCCAGACGTTCCACTTCGAGAAGGGGAAATTTACCGCCTCGACACGCGGCGAGGCGATCGACCTGATGGCCCGCAAACTCGGCTGCGAGCGGCAGGAGTTCCGTGAGCGCTACGAAGCCCGTTACCGGCAGGCACATGCGGTTCTGAAAGCGGAACTGCCGCAGCTGGGCGAGGGCAAGGACGGCTTCAGTCCGCCCTTCTAGGCGCGCTGCGCGTCCAGCCGTCGCAGTCGCTCTTCTACCCAGACGCCCGGACGTTCGCTGCGAATGCCAGGCGCCTCGATGTTGTAGCGATCCTGCTTTACCCGCAGCGCTCTCGCCGCTGCCGCGAACGCACGCCGCCGCGCGGCGATGGCGGGCGCGAGGTGGCGCCAGTCACCCGTGCCGCCCGCCTGCCGGACGAGTGCGCCGTGCTCCCGTTCGATCCTCATGAGGCGTTCCGCGTCCCGCTCGATCTCGCGCGCCAGTTCGAGCCATGCGGGCAGCGCCCCCGCGTTCCCGAGGATGTGATGCGCGAGCCACAGATCCCCCGCCAGCCGCTCGGCCTCGCGATGTGGGAGCGGCGCCCCCGCCCCTGCCAGGTTCGCGAAGGCACCCTCTTCGATCGCCTCCAGGATGCGGTTCTCGACCAGCTGCTCGAAGCTCACGGCCGCTCGGCGTCCGCCTCGTCGAGCGCGTTGAGCACTCGTGTGTCTCCGCGGCGCTGCAGCACCGCCAGCACGTGATCCCGGTCGACCCCGAGTGCCGATCTGAGCGCATCCAGTGCGCCGGGCGCTTCCACGATCCCGGTCGTCAGGGCTATCCGCTCGGCGCCCCTTGCCTCCGCCGGGATGCGTGCCGGCGACACGGACTCGTGCACAAGATCGAAGTCCAGCGCGAGGCTGTCCCCGACCGCTGCCCTCACTTCCTCCGCCAGGGCCATGACGCTGCCCATGTTCGGCCCGCTTGGCGACTCCACCCGCCAGACGATCCGCACCGAGTCGCCCGTCTCCGATGCGAAGGCACGCTCCCCGCCCGGCAGCACGCCCAGCCTGTCCGCGACGGCGCCGGGCATGATCCGGCCGGATCCCCGAAGCGTGTCGCGGGTGACGTCGATCACGTAACGAAGCCGTCCTGCTGCGGGGCAGTAGGCACCGCGGCAGGACAGGGGATCGGGAAGCGAGACCTCGATCGGCTCATTCGTCCGCAGCCGCACCCACCCGCCCTCCACCACGAACCGCGGCGCATTCGCATACGCCTGCACCGAACTCGCAGCCACGCCGAAGCGCTCGGTCAGCTCCGTGACGATCGCCTCCATGCGCGCCCTGCCCCCGGCGCGTTCGACGCGCGCTGCGATCTCGTCGGAGATACCCCGGTACGCTTCAACTCCCCAGTCACGCAGCGCGAACGTGGAGCGCCCCGTACGCACGAACCGTTCATCATCGGTGAGCCGATTGCGGAAGCCGCGCGCCGAACGGTCCTCCGCGATGAGCGTGAAGAGCTCCTTGTCGGTCGCCGGCCGGTCCAGCCAGCGCAGCAGTGACTCGGCCTTATCCGTCAGGCTCGGCGTCCAGGGCAGGAACACATCACCGAACCGCTTGAGGCCCGGCATGTCCCCGCTCAGCAGCTTCTCTGCGGCGTGCCGCACGACCCCCATGCCCGACAGCGTGGCCAGCGCGTGCGCGTACGAGAGCTCGCCCGCCTCCTCGACTTGCTCGCGCAGGTGCGTGAGGAGCCGTTCTGGGGTGGCGCCGCCCCGCACGCACCAGCCGCCGCCCTTCTTCGTTAGCCTGAAGCCCTCGAACCACAGCACGACGCGCCAGATGAAGTCACGGTCGTCAGCGGAATACGCGGCTTCCTCGCCGATCAGGGCGAAGGTAGGGAGATCGGGAAGCGAGCTCGTGGGGAACGTGGTACCGAGCGTCGCCCTCAGATCGGCCAGCAGCCAGCGAACAACCCGTCGTTGGTCCTCCTGGAGGGCGCTGCCGAGCCTGCTCCTGATTTTCCGCTCAGTCTTGCCCTGGATCTGCCGGACACGCTCGCGGGTGATTCCGAACTTGGCGCCGAGTACGTCAAGCGTCGGGCCATCCGGGTTGAGTGTCCGCTGCCGGAGTACATGGCGCTCCCGGTCCGAAAGCGCGGCGAGAAGGCGCCACACGGTCTCGGCGAACTCCCCGGCGGCCCGGCGCTCTGAGGAAGACATGGGGCGGGCGTGGGCTCCTTCGCTCACAAAGGAAGCAAATTCAGCCTAGCATTCTTATACTATCTGTCAACTATTCAATACACACGCAGAGAACATGTCGCCCTTGGATACAGGTCCGCGTGCCAGAAACGGGACCGCGCTTGCCCCGTCGTGTTCTCGTTCCGGACTGCCGCCGTCAGTCGGCGGAGGGGAGCACTTTCGGCTGCATCAGCTCCATGTCGCGCTCGTCGACCTTCAGCTCGCAGTCGCCCGCCTTGATCACCAGCACCTCGATGCCGGTCTCCTCGTCCTTGTAGCGTTTCCCCATCTGCACGGCCATCGAACGTCCCTCGTTTCTTACTTCTGCTTCAGGTCGAGCGGCGTGTCGCCGCACTTCAGCTCGCCCTCGCCGCCCTTTGTCACGATGAACTCAGCGTTGCACTTCGGGCAGAGGTACCGTTTTCCCGTCTGTGCTGCCATCTGCATCCCTCCTCGCCGGCGCACTCCGCTCGGCTGGATCGTAGCCATGCCCCCTCCGGAGCGTCAACGGAGCGCGTTACTCCTCGACGAACACCACCGCGAGCATGGCGGGGTGGTAGTCGCAGGTGATCTGGTACTCGCCCGGCGCGTCGAACGTGATCGTGCGCGTCACGCCTGCCTGTTCGAGGTCCTCGCCCTGCTGCTCACCGTCGATCGTGACCGTGTGCAGCCCCTCGACGTTTTCGAAGGTGATCGCCGTGCCCGCCGCCACCTTCACGCCCGTCCGGTTTGGCTCGCCGCTTTCGCCGTCGGCCACCACCGTCCAGTCGTCCGCGTTGGCGCGGATCGTCACCTCGCTCGAAACCTCGTCCGGCTCGTCGATCTCGATCGGCCCCGTGCCGATGCCGGGGAGTGTCTGGAAAGCGCTTGTCGAAAGGGTGTGTTCCACGCAGGCCGTGCCCGGGTTGAGCTGGTCGGCTGGCGCCGCTCCCCATGAGTCCTCGGGGAAGTGCAGTGTCTTGCCGATCGGCAGTACTGCGTCCGCTGCCACGCCGTTGGCCTCGCCCAGCGTCGCCGCCGTCACGTTCCCGAAGCCGGACGCGATCTCGGCCAGGTCCGCGCCCTGTACCACGTAGGCGCTGATCGGTGGGAGTGCGATCCAGACTTCAGGCGAGACATCCTCGTCCGACGCGATCTCATTCAGTGCCCGCAGCGTGCCCTCCGTGATCCCGTGCGCGCTGGCGATCGACGCCACCGTGTCGCCGAACTGCACGATGTAGCGGGTACCATCGCGAAGTGCGAGCTGCTCGCCTGCCGTCACCGTCGCGTCCTCGTCCAGGCCGTTGTCCTCGGTCAGTACCAGCACCGGCAGGTCGTGCGCATCGGCGATGTCCGCGAGTGTGTCGCCTTCCTGCACAAGGTAGGCGACACCGTCGGGCAGCAGCAGTTTGCGCTCGCCGCCGATCTCGGTGTCGTCGGCGATGTCGCCGAGCGTGGCCAGCAGCAACGGATTCAGGGCGCGGATCGGGTTCGCCGATACGCCGTGCTGTGCGGCGATGCTGGCGAACGTATCGCCCGCGCGCACGAGGAGTGTGGCCCCCGCCGGCAGCCGCAGCGTCTGGCCGGGCAGCAGCCCTGTTGCGGGTTGCTCCGCCTCGGGATTGAGCATGAGGCTCTCGTCGGCACCCGTGTAGGGCAGGGAGAAGAGACCGTCGTCGATGCGGTAGGCGATGCCGTTCAGCTCCGCGATGAGGATAGCGCCTGCGTGCTCGCGCTCGGCCAGCTTCCGCACCGTGTCGTTCTTCTCCGCCTTCGCTGTGTGGCCGCCGGGCAGCCGCACGATTTCGCCCTTCGGGATGGCGGCATCCATCGAGGCGAAGCCGTTCAGCGACGCCACCTCGCGCGCGCCGATCCCGTGCGCCGCCGCGATCTGGTCGAGCGTATCGCCCGTGACCGAGGCGCTCGACTCGTGGTTCAGGTTGTGGGCGAACTCCACCGCGGCCAGCCAGCCGTGGTTCGTCGGGTTGCCGTTCGCGTCGAACGCGCCCTCCTCGAGCGGTGCTGTGAGCAGCCGCACGAGGTGGCCGATCTGGTTCCGCGTCAGGCTGCCACCGTTGGACTCCAGCCATGCTGGCATGAGCGTGCCCGCCCGCCCGCACTCCATCGTCCGCCGGATGAGTTCCTGGTTCTGGCTTAGCGCCAGCGGCTCCTGGTTGCGGAACGCCGCCTTGTTCAGCGTCAGCCCCACGCCCCCCTCGCCGCGGATGCCGTGGCAGGTGCGGCAGTTGTTTGCGTAGAGCAGCGCGCCCCGCTCGATCGATTCGCTCTCGAAGAAATCCGCCTGCCGCTCCGCACGGAGCGGCAGGTCGATGGCCGTGTAGGCCGCGCAGCCCGCCACGGTCGTAAACGACAGCAGAACGATCAGGAAGATCTGACGCTGGGTGTTCAACGCATCCTCCGCGTATCGCTAGCCACTGTAGGGGACCGCCCGCAGGGGGTTGGGCGGCGCCCCGCCGAGGGTGAGCGCGCGGGTGTTCACGGTCACCGAGCCGTCGCTGTTGGGCGTCACCAGGAACGTATCCATCGGTCGCGGCGCGGGGCCAAACACACGAACGCCCGCGCGCGAGTAGGTTGAGCCGTGGCAGGGGCAGCGGAACCAGCCCATGATCCCCGGGAACGCCACCGCCGCCCCATCGAAGTCGCCCCGCCAGGGTACCGTGCAGCCCAGGTGCGGGCACTTCCAGTATAGCGCCACGAGCCCTCCCGTGCCTCCCTGCCCGAGTACGTCGCCTTCCGTGCCGTCCAGGTTCACCAGCCAGAACTTCCCTTCGGTAATGCGCACGGGGTCTGCGCCCGGCTCCGGAATCTGGATCTTCGGCACCGTCACGGGCCGTCCGAATCCGGTCGGGCTGCGCAGGTTGAAGAAACCCAGGAAGGCCGCGCTCATCGCGCCCGTGAAGAGCGTCAGCCCCGCGAACGCGCTCACTCGCATGAACGAGCGCCGCGAGACCTTGCGCGCCTCCGCCTGCCGTGCCTGCTCTACCCGTTGCGCTAGCGCCATCCGCCCCTCACTCCTGTCCGGGGATGCCTTCGAGCGTCCGCAGATCCCATGGCCAGATCAAGTCCTGGCCCGGACCGCGGAACGCCGTGCCGATAATCGTCAACATCAGGAACGCGCCCACGAACCCGCTCATCAGCGTGATCAGCGCATCCCGACGCGTCAACACCCACCCGATCTTCCAGAAGCCGTAGATGAGCAGGCATGCGAGCCCCACCATGAAGCCAGTGGGGATGCCGATATCCACCAGCAGCGTCGGCAGGTCGATGTGTTGGAAGGTCGTGACCCCCGCGCCCGGTCCCTCATCCAGCAGTTTCAGGTTGAACCACAGGTAGGGGATCGAATCCACCCACCCTGGCCAGGGCACCACGGAGGGGTCCTTCAGCGCCGCCGAGCGTTCCAGGAAGGACAGGGAGTCCCCTCCGGAAAAGCCGAACCAGTCCTTCAGCCAGAGCGCCACCTTGCCCGAATTCCACAGGATCAGGGCGAGCGTCCCAAGGAAGCCGACGAAGAACGAGGTCACCGTGTTCCTCACCGAGTTTACGTCCGCGAACCACTGCCCCTGCCCCTCCGTCGACTGGTCGAAGTAGGGGAATGCGCCCAGCAGCACCAGCCACACCGTCGGCACGATGATCCCCGCCAGCGCCGGGTTCATGTGTAGCAGCAGCTCCTGCAGGTTCAGCAGATACCACGGCGCTTTCGCCGGGTCGTTCGTCACGTTCGCGTTCGCCTCGTCCAGGAGGGGAGCGTTCATCGCGTACGAAAGGAAGAACAACAGCGCCGTGAACAGCAGCGCCGAGATGAACTCGACGAAGACGAGGTCGGGCCAGACCAGCACCTCCTCGTCGCGTGCGCGAGGGGCAGGACGGGCGACCGGACGGGCGACGACAACAGCAGCCATGCGTTAGCTCATCCCCCCGCTACAGCGGCCGCGCCAGTCCGCCGTCGCGGCGAATCCGCCAGAAATGTACGGCCATGAAGATCGCTGCGAGCAGCGGCAGCCCGATTACGTGCAGCGTGTAGAAGCGGAGCAGCGCGTCCGGCCCCACTTCGAAGCCGCCCAGCAGCCAGAACTTCGTCTTCGGGCCCAGCACCGGCGCCGCACCAGCGATGTTCGTCCCCACCGTGATCGCCCAGAAGGCCAGCTGGTCCCAGGGCAGCAGGTAGCCCGTGAAGCTCAGCAGGAACGTCAGCACCAGCAGGATCACGCCCACCACCCAGTTGAACTCCCGTGGCGGCTTGTAGGCGCCGGTGTAGAACACCCGCAGCATGTGCAGGAACACCAGGATCACCATCGCGTGCGCCATCCAGCGGTGCATGTTCCGCATCAGCTGCCCGAACTGTACGTTCGTCTGGATGTTCTGGATGTCGAGATAGGCCCGGTTCACGCTCGGCACGTAGTAGAACATCAGCAGGATGCCCGTCACCGTCAGCCCCAGGAACATGAAGAAGGTAAGCCCGCCCAGGCAGTAGGTATGCGTGATCTTCACGTGCGTCCGGTGGATGCGCGTCGGGTGCAGGTGCAGGAAGACGTTCGTCGCCACCACCAGCATCTGGTTGCGCGGCGTGTTCGGGTAGCCCGTACGGAAGATCGAGCGCCACAGATAGTTGTGGAACAGCTTGTCGTAGACCTTGTCGCCGAGCGTCGGCTGGGTTGGTTGCTCCACGGCCATCGGTGCTACCGCTCCCACCACTTGCCGAAGGCTGCCATGATCCCCAGCCCCAGGAAGATCGTGATGAACACGAAGACCAGCTCCAGGAATTCCCCTACTTCCACGGTTCGGCAAGCTCTCCGTTCAGACGCCGACGGCCTCTGGCCGCCAGCGGAGTTTGTGAATCCTGTAGCAAGCGAGTTATACCCCTCTCCTCGGAGGGGGTCAAACACGCCCGCGCTGCGACTAGGGGAGCAGAAACGCCCCGCTCCCCGTCATCGCCGCCTCCGGAAGCGCATCCTCAGGAGTCCGCGCACATCCTCCAGCGCCGTGCTCAGGATACGCACCTTCGTATCCGGATCCTCCACCCAGCGCACGGGCAGCTCGCCGACGCGCAGCCCTGCCTGGTGCGCCGCGATCAGCAGCTCCGTGTCGAAGAACCAGTTCGGATCCCTGGTCGCCGGTACCACCAGCTCCACCGCCCGCCGGCTCAACGCCTTGAAGCCGCACTGCGCGTCGCTGATGCGCAAGCGCGGGAAGAACACCCGGATGAGCAGCACGTAGGCCCGCGAGATCACCTCGCGCTTCAGCGACCGTCTCGTCTCCGACCGTTGTGCGAGCCGCGAGCCGGTCGCCACGTCGCAACCCCCGTCCGCCACCATCCCCACCAGCTCCGGCAGGTGCGCCAGGTCTGTGCTCAGGTCGGCGTCCATGTAGGCGACCACGTCCGCGTCGCTCCCCAGCCAGGCTGCGCGTAGCGCCCGCCCCCGCCCCTTGATCGTCAGCGCCAGCGCGCGCACCTCTCCGTGCGCCGCCTCCAGCTCGCGCGCGATCGCGAGCGTCCCGTCGTCCGACCCATTGTCCGCGATTACCAGCCGCCAGCCGTACTGCGGGTGCGTGGCGAAGCATGCGAGCGAGCGCGCCACGCTCACGCGCAGCACGGGCGCCTCGTTGTAGCAAGGGATGACCACGTCCACGCGCGGTCGGGAGCCCTGCGGCTCCGTCATGTGCAGCGTCCAGCCGTACGACGGGTGGCGGGTGCGTTTGGTGTCATCGTTCCCGCACGTGCCGCCGGGGTAGCTACTGGCGCGGGCGCAGCGCGGCCAGCCGTCGCTTCGTGCGGTCGGCGCGCGCCGTCGGGATCGCGCCCTTCTTCGCCGCCCGATCCAGCACCGAGTAGGCGCGGCCCAACACTTCTCCGAACGCTTCGCTGTCTCCGGCCGTGGCCGCCTCGCGCACGGCGCGCACCGCCGTGCGCGATTCCGAGCGTGTTGCCCGATGCCGTGTGCGCCGCTTGAGTGACTGTCGCCAGCGCTTCAGCGCCGATCGATTGGTTGCCATCGTTTGCGTGCCTCGAAAGACGATCGTAGGGGTGCGCGGGGCTGCGCGCAAAGGGCGCCTCCGCCTGCTTGCCCCGTTCACACGGGCTGCGTATGCTGAGGGAGCGTTGGGTCAGGAGCCCGGCTTCCCGCCGTTGCGCTCACCAGCCATACCCCGGAGCCGAGGTTTCGCACAACCCCAAAGTCCGCCCGTACCTCTCGAGCGCCGCTCGTCGCGGGCAAGAGGATCGCTGCCATTACACACGCACCCGAAGCCCCACCTGCTGCCCAGCAAGCCACCGCCGCCTTCGATCAGGAGGGTGAGGCCGTCGCGGCCGCGCTTAATATCACTGAACTCGAAAGCAGCACCCGCGGTGACCTCATCCGTATCGCCAGGGAACTCGGCGTCAGCAACGCTTCCACCCTGCGCAAGCGCGATCTCATCTTCCGCCTCCTGCAGACCCAGGCCGAACGCCGCGGCAACCTCTTGTCCGGCGGCTTCCTCGAAGTCTCCGACGACGGGAACTACGGCTTCCTGCGGGGCGAGTCCCTGCTCCCCGGTCCCCACGACATCTACGTGTCCCAGCCCCAGCTCCGTCGCTTTGCCCTCCGCCCGGGTGACTACGTCACCGGCCAGATCCGCGCCCCCCGCGACAACGAGAAGTACTACGGCCTGCTCAAGGCCGAAGCGGTCAACGGCCTCGATCCCGAGGCCGCCAAGCGCCGCCCCTTCTTCGAGAACCTCACCGCCGTCTTCCCCAACGAACATCTTTGCCTCGAGACCACCCCCGAGAACCTCACCCACCGCCTCATTGACCTCATCGCCCCCATCGGGCGCGGCCAGCGCGCCCTCATCGTCTCCCCCCCCAAGGCAGGCAAGACGATGCTCCTCCAGAACATCGCCAACGGCATTACCACCAACCATCCCGATGTGCACCTCATGGTTGTCCTTATTGGCGAACGCCCCGAAGAGGTCACCGATATGCGCCGCAGCGTCCGCGGCGAGGTTGCCAGCAGCACCTTCGATGAACCCGTCGAGGATCACACGCGCGTCGCCGAGATGGCCTTCGAGCGCGCCAAGCGCATCGTCGAGGGCGGCAAGGACGTCGTCATCCTCATGGATTCGATTACGCGCGCCACGCGCGCCTACAACCTCGCCCTGCCCCCCAGCGGGCGCACCCTCAGCGGCGGGGTCGACCCCGTCGCCCTCTACCCCCCCAAACGCCTCTTCGGCGCCGCCCGCAAGTGCGAGGAGGGCGGCTCCCTCACCGTCATCGCCACCTGCCTCGTCGATACCGGCAGCCGCATGGATGAGGTCATCTTCGAGGAGTTCAAGGGCACCGGGAACATGGAGCTGCGCCTCGATCGCAAGCTCGCCGAGCGCCGCTTCTACCCCGCGATCGATATCCAGGCCAGCTCCACCCGCCGCGAGGAGCTTCTGCTCGACGAGGCCACCCTCAAGGGTGTCTGGCTCGTGCGCCGCATGACGGCCATGATCTCGCAGAACTCGCCCAACTCCCTCGAAGCCACCGAGCGCCTCCTCGAACGGCTGGGCCGCGCCGAGACGAACGAAGAGTTCCTCGCCAGCCTGCGCACGGAAGTCTGAAGCCTGTGTTTGCTGTGATCGCGACCGAGACGGCCGCAGGCTCGTGTTGAGCGCAGTGCTCCCCCAGGGCGTGCCCGTGCGCAACGGTTCCCGCGCGCGCTCGCACGCCCACGGCCACCCCCTTGCGCGCGCGGCGCTGCACCTCTTCCTCATCGGGCTCGCCGCGTTCACCACCCTGCTCGTCGCCCGCCTGGCCGCCGATCCCGATCCCTCCCCGGCCCCCGCTATCCCCTTTGCCCCCCTCTCCGGCGTACGCGCCATCGCCGCCCAGGGCGACGCCTTCCTCCGCCCCGGGGTGAGCCACACGACCGTGGAGTCGCCGCTCAGAGTGTCCTACACCTCGCCCGCGGTGACCGCGCGTGCTACGGAGGTCGCGTCGCGGTCGTCCTTCACCGCCGGACTCGTCGGCGCCGCCGCCGGCTCCGGCGAGAACGGCATCGACACGCGCCCCCTCGTCGATCAGCTCGACCCGCGTGAACCCTACGTCTTCTACACCGTTCGTCCGGGAGACAACCTCCACGCTATCGCCACCGAGTACGAGACCACGGTCGATAACATCCTGATCAACAATGCAGAGGTCAACGAAGGGGGGTGGATCCCCGTCGGCCAGCAGATACTCGTCCCCTTCGACGAAGGCATCCTCTACAAGGTTGGCCACGGCGAGGCCCTCAGCGGCATCATCGAGGGCTATCTCAACGTCACCGTCGAAGAGATCACCTCCTACCGTCCCAACAACCTCCTCCCCGGTGGGGACGTCCAGCCCGGCCAGTATGTCCTCCTCCCCGGCGCCGAGCCCAAGCCCCCGCCCCGCCAGACCCCCGGAGGGCGGCCCTACCAGGATTACGGCGTCCCCGAAGTCTCCCTTGGCCGTTTCAGCCTGCCGCTCGCCGCCTGGGGCTATATCAGCGACACCTACGGCACGTATCGCGGTCCCGGGCGCATTCACACGGGTATCGATCTCGCCCTCGGAACGCACCCAGGCTCATCCATCTACGCTGCCTGCGACGGCTGGGTCTCCCGCACCGAATGGCTCACCTACAGCTACGGCTACTATGTGATCGTGGATTGCGGAGACGGGTGGGAGACCCTCTACTCCCACTTCAGCGAGATCACCGTCTCCTGGGGGCAGAACGTCACCAAGGGCGAAACGGTCCTCGGCGTCTCCGGCTCCACCGGCTTCAGTACGGGCGAGCACCTCCACTTTGAGGTGCGCTACAACGGCGTCCCCCTCGATCCGGAGCAGTACCTCGACTTTTACTAGGCCGGTGCCTCGGGAATCCGCTGTTCCACGAGCCTGGCGATCACCACGTCGCGCTGCAGGTAGCGCCCGGCGCCGCCTTCCGTTGTCGCCACGAAGTCGCCCCCGCACGTGATGAGCGTGATCCACTCTTCGTCCGCAGGGCGTAGAAGCTCCGGATCCCGCGCCTTGTGTGGCCAGATGAGATCACCCGTCGGGAAAGCATCCACCTCGTAGCGCCTCTGGAGGAAGACCTCGTACACGTACTCGCGTCCGTCGTCCATGATGACGATGATCTCGTCGCCGGGTTCCAGTTCCGTCAGTGCGTAGAACGGCCCGCGGATGTTGGGGAAGTAGTCCTTGTGCGCCGAGAACAACGAGCTCGTGCCGAAGCCGGGCTTGTCGTAGATGTGGTACCAGCCGATGGTGTGCGGGCCGGGTGCGTCCAGCTGGTTGCGCCCTTCGACCAGCCCGATTAGCTCGATGGGAGCCTCCACTTCGATCGATGGCAGGCGCATGGCCACGACTTCGCCGTCGTACGGTGTCGGCTCTGGGGCGGGGGTGGGGGTATCCGACGGCTCAGGTGTGACGGTCGTCGTCGGCTGCGCTGATGGGTCCACCGTTGGCGAGGAGACTGGCTCCACGATGACAGCGGGGCTGCCGCCTCCGCAGGCCGTGCCCACCAACAGAAGCGTCGCCAGAAAAACCAGCAATCCTCGCGTCAGATGCCAGCCGTGCACTATCCCTCCGTGCATCCGCGCCACCGGAACCAGTATAGGCAGGCGCTTCGCTATTGTCCTGCCATCCGCAAGAAGCTCCGCCCGCGGCCCGCGGGCGGTTACCTCGCGCTACCCCCGATGACTGCCTCCTCGTCGCGTGGCTCTCGTCTGCGCGACAACCAGTAAAACACTCCGCTCCCGATCGCGGCGACCACCACGACAGCCACGATTACGATGATCGCGGTGGGCGTTCCCCCGCCCCCGTCCGTGGCGCCGTCTCCAGGCTGCGCCGCCGTGGGCGTTTCCATGGGAGCGGGTGCCTCCGTGGGAGCGGGTGCCTCCGTGGGAGCGGGTGCCTCCGTGGGAGCGGGTGCCTCCGTGGGAGCGGGTGCCTCCGTGGGCGTGGGCGTCTCCGTGGGAGCGGGTGTCTCCGTGGGCGTGGGCGTCTCCGTGGGAGCGGGCGTCTCCGTGGGCGTGGGTGTCTCCGTGGGAGCGGGTGTCTCCGTGGGCGTGGGTGTCTCCGTGGGAGCGGGTGTCTCCGTGGGAGCGGGCGTGGGCGTTGCCGTTGGCGTGGGCGCGGGCGTCTCCGTGGGGAGCGTCAGGTTGAGCCGTTGCGGGCTGCCGCTCTGCCAGACCCCCGTTTCCTCCGCGAAGCGATCGCCTATCCGGAAACGCACCTCCGCCCCGCTCGCCCCGCACCCTGGCTTCTGCCCAGCCGAGACCACGAGCACGCTGTAGTTCGTCACCTGACGCCTGTCCTCGGTCGAATGGGCCGTCTTGCCGGGCTGGTCCTGGCTGCAGAGCCTCTCACCGACGTAGGCGAACACGTCGAGGCCGGCCGCCACCACGCCGTCGGGTGCGCTCACCGTGCCGAGAAACGCCGCTGGCGGAGACGGCTGCGCTTCGGCCCCGCTCCCCGCTCCAAGCGCCAGCCCCACCCCCAGCGCCGCGCATGCGAGCCAGAGTGCCAGCACCGGGACAGGCGTGCGCACCCGCCTCCGTATCCGCCTGTGCATACCCTGAGCCTACAGCAGGCGAAGGCTCAGTTCAGTGAGAGCGCCATCGTCGGGGGCGTGAGCGAGAACTGCATCTCCACCGAGAACTCCTCGAGCTGATCGGTCCAGCGCGCCCACATGCCCCGCGCGGCCGCCGCCTCTGCGCTCCCGAACGATCCCTGCATCGCGCGCGCGTCCTCGAAGCAGTAGATGCCGAGCAGCGTGCCCCCGCGCGTCTCTCCCCAGTGCACGGAGGCCACGCCCGGGATCACCGCCACCTCGCGCAGGTGCTGCGTGCGGAACCACGCGACGAAGCGCTCGTGATCCGCACGCACACGCGCGCGCAGCAGAATAAACGGCTGCTCGCCCCTCATGCGCTATCCCCGCAGAGCGCCGCCGCCAGCGCCACGCTCGGCTCGATCGCGTAGCGCGAGTCCACGTGGAGGCACGCCCGGGCGAACGGATCCGCCCGCCCTCGCATGCTCTCATAGACAGCCACGTCCGCCTCCGAGGCACCCTCGCGCGGCCTCGCCAGCCGTTCGCGCAGCACGCGTTCCGGCGCCGTCAGCCGCACCATCACGAGCCGCGCGCCGCGCCGCGCCGCCAGCTCCACGAAGCCGTGGCGGTCGCGCTCGCGCAGGTTTGTCGCGTCGATGATCACGTTGCGCCCAGTATCCAGCGCCGCCGCCGATCGTGCCCGCACCGTCGCGAACACGCGTGCGTGCTCCGCGGGCGTGTAGCGCCGCCGCGCGAACAGCTCCCGGCGCACGCGGTCGCTCTCCAGCGGGCAGGCGTCGATCCGCGGGGCGAGCGCCCGCGCGAACACCGTCTTGCCCGATCCGGGCAGGCCGCTGAGTATCACCAGCGCTGGCAATTGCCGCTACTCCTCCGTCGTGGTACTTTCCACCGCGAAGACAGGTAAAGGAAGTCGCACGAGCAAGTTTGCTGGCCCAGGAAACGAAACAGACCCTGATCCGGGATTACGCCCGTCATGAAGGCGATACTGGCTCGCCTGAAATTCAGGTGGCGCTCCTTACGGAGCGCATCAAGTATCTGACCGATCACCTGCAAGCGCACAAGCACGATTATCACACGCGTCGCGGGCTCCTCAAGCTCGTCGGCCAGCGTCGGCGGCTGCTGCGCTACCTCAACGGGCAGGACGTGAACAGATACCGCGCGCTCATCGGGCGCCTCGGGCTGCGCCGCTAGGCGGGCCCGTTCGTTTCCCCAGTCGCAGCCGACTCCCCGAGTCGGCCTGCAGCCTGCCACCGGGCCCCTCCCGAACCGGCCTGATCCCGCGGCCTCCCGCCGCAAGAGAGAGTGTGTAGCCACCCCATGCAAGAGACCGAATCCTCTATCCGTACCTACGAAGTCGAGATCGGCGGCAAGCCCCTCCTGATCCAGCACGGGGCCCTCGCCGGCCTCGCCAACGGCGCTGTCACCGTCCGCCAGGGCGATACCGTCGTCCTCGTTACCGCCTGCATGGCCGATCCCCGCGAGGGGATCGACTTCTTCCCCCTCACCGTCGACTACGAAGAGCGCCTCTACGCCGTCGGCAAGATCCCCGGCGGCTTCCCCCGCCGTGAAGGCCGCCCCTCCTCCGACGGCGTCCTCGCCATGCGCCTCACCGATCGCTCCCTCCGCCCCCTCTTCCCCAAGGGCTTCCGCAACGAGGTCCAGATCGTCGCCACCACCCTCTCCTCCGACCGCGAGCACCAGCCCGACACTCTCATCACCGTCGGCGCCAGCGCCGCCCTCAGCATCAGCGACATCCCCTTCAACGGCCCCGTCAGCAGCGTGCGCGTCGGCCGCCTCAACGGCGAGTTCGTCATCAACCCCACCTTCGGGCAGGCCGCTGAAGGTGACCTCGACCTCATCGTCGCTGGCACGAAAGACGCCGTCATGATGGTCGAAGCCGGCGCCTCCGAGGTTTCCGAAAGCGTCGTCATCGAGGCGATGGAGCTCGCGATGGACGCGAACTCCGCCATCAACGTGCTCATCGAGGAGATCGCCGCGGACGCCGCCCCCGAGAAGAGGCCCTTCACCCCCGCCGCCCAGAACGAAGAGGCGGTCGCCGCCGTCCGCGAGGCCCTCGACGGCCGCCTCGACGAGATCGTGGAGAACGCCGCCAGCGAGCGCAGTGAAGCGAACAAGCGCCTCCGCGCCGAGCTCGTCGAGCAGTTCGAAGGCCGCTTCGAGTCCCGCGACGTTGCCGACAGCCTCTACGCCGTCATCAAGAAAGCCATGCGCGACCGCATTCTCGCCGATGGCCGCCGTGCCGATGGCCGCGCCCCGCAGGAGATCCGACCGCTCGACATCCATGTCGGCACCCTCCCCCGCACGCATGGCTCCGGCCTCTTCAAGCGCGGCGAGACCCAGGTGCTCACCATCGCCACCCTCGGTGGTATGAACATGGCGCAGAAACTCGACACGCTCTCCCCCGATGAGTCCAAGCGCTACATGCACCACTACAACTTCCCGCCCTACTCCGTCGGTGAGGCGCGCCCCATGCGCGGCGCAGGCCGCCGCGAGATCGGCCACGGCGCGCTCGCCGAGCGCGCCCTCCTCCCCGTCCTCCCCGACCAGAGCGAGTTCCCCTACGCCCTGAGGCTCGTCAGCGAGGTGCTCTCCTCCAACGGCTCCACCTCCATGGCCAGCGTTTGCTGCAGCACCCTCGCCCTCATGGACGCAGGCGTCCCCATCTCCGCCCCCGTCGCCGGCATCGCCATGGGCCTCATCATGGACGACGACGGCGGCTACGCCGTGCTCACCGACATCGCCGGGCAGGAAGACTTCATGGGTGACATGGACTTCAAGGTCGCCGGTACCGCCGAGGGCGTCACCGCCCTGCAGATGGATATCAAGATCGGTGGCGTCTCGCGCGAGCTGCTCGAAACCGCCCTCGCCGAAGCCCGCGAAGCCCGCATCTTCCTCTTGGAGCGCATGGCCGAAGTCATCGAAAACCCCCGCGACGCCGTCTCCGAGCACGCCCCCAAGGTCTACATCATCAAGATCGACCAGGAGCAGATCGGCACCATCATCGGCCCCGGCGGGCGCGTCATCCGCAAGATTCAGGAGGACTCCGGCGGCGCCAACATCGATATCCAGGAAGATGGCACCATCTTCGTCTCTGCCGTCGAAGGCGACGCAGCTGACGTCGCCATCCGCATGATCGAAGGCCTGACCAAGGAGATCGGTGTCGGCGAGACTTACACAGGCCCCGTCACCCGCATCCTCAACTTTGGCGCCTTCGTCGAGATTCTCCCCGGCAAGGACGGCCTCGTGCACATCTCCGAGCTTAGCGAAGAGCGTGTCGAGCGCGTTGAGGACATCGTTTCCGTCGGCGACGAGCTGACCGTCACGGTCACGGAGATCGACTCGCTCGGGCGCATCAACCTTACCGCCCGCAGCGGGCGCGTGGGCGCCGCCCCCGAGTCTGCGGGCCGCCCCCGCGGTCGTGACCGCGACGGTGACCGTGACCGCCCCCGCGGTCGTGACCGCGACGGTGACCGTGACCGCCCCCGCGGTCGTGACCGCGATGGTGACCGTGACCGCCCCCGCGGTCGTGACCGCGATGGTGATCGTGACCGCCCCCGCGGTCGTGACCGCGACGGCGATCGTGACCGTCCCCGCGGTCGTGACCGCGACGGCGATCGCGACCGAGACGGCGATCGCGACCGCCCCCGCCCCGAACGCCCGCGCCGTCCCGAACGCCCCCCCGTCGCGGACGCCGCCCCGGCAGGCGACGGTCTGGACGGCTCCTTCGAGGATGCGCAGGACGAATTCGACCGCGATGGCTCTGACGAGGCGCGCTCCGACAGCGCCCCGCGGCGGCGGCGGCGGCGGCGCTCCCGCACCGGCGGCTCCCGCGATGCGGCTCCCCGCGACACCGCTTCCCGCCAGCAGCCCCAGCGGGAAATCGGCCCGTCCCGCCGTACCGGTGGCGGCGTCAGCCGTGGCTGGACCCGCCGCAGCACCCCTGTCGAGGGAGTGCCTCCTGCCCCGCCGCCACCCCCCCGTCGTGGCCTTGGCGGCAGCGGCGACTACGAGGATTAGCGCGCCCAGCCTCGTGCGCGCACACGACGGCGGAGAGCGCCCGCTGCCCTGCCCCGGAGGTGGGCGCTCTTCGAGTGGGCCGAGCTTGGCCCTCCTCCCCATCGCCGGCCCGGCGGCAGCTATGAGAACCAGGGTGGAACTCGCGCGTGCGCCTCTTCGAGCATGAGGCGAAGGCGCTCTTCCGGCGCGCCGGTCTCGAAACGCCGCGCGGGCTGCTCGCCGAAACCCCCGCCGCAGCCGCGCTCGCCGCGGCTGAGCTCGGTTGTCCCGTCGCCCTCAAGGGCCAGGTCCGCTTCGGCGGCCGCGCGAAGGCGGGTGCCGTTCGTTTCGCCGAAGGTCCCGCCCAGGTTGAGGACGAGGCCCACGCCGTTCTCGCCGCCCGCGTTGCCGGCCAGCCCGTCGCCAGCCTCCTCGTCGAGGAGGCCCTTGCGGTCGAGCGTGAGCGCTACCTCGGGATCACCTACGACGACCGCGCGCGGGGCCCCGCCGCCCTCGTCTCCCTCGCGGGCGGCGTCGACGTTGAGGATGCTGGAGGCGCCGTGCGCGTTCCCCTCTCCGCCCTCGCCCCCGCGCAGGACTTCCGGCTGAAGGAAGCGCTCGCCGGTCCTGGCCTCTCCGGGAACGAACTCGTCGAGCTTACCGCCGTCCTCGCCCGCCTCTGGCGGCTCTTCACCGGCTGCGATCTGCTCCTCGCCGAGATCAACCCCCTCGCGCGCACTGCCGAGGGTCGCTGGGTCGCCCTCGACGCCCGCGTCGAACTCGACGACGACGCCCTCTTCCGCCAGACTTCCGTTCTCCGCGATCTCGGCATCGATCCCGCTGCCCGCAGCGACCGCGAGGCGAGCGCCCTCGAGCTGGAGGCCGCCCGCATCGACCGCTCCGACCACCGCGGCGTCGCCGGGCGCGTCGTCGAGTTCGAAGGCTCGCTCGCCCTGCTCATCGGTGGCGGCGGCGCCAGTCTCACCGCCTTCGACGCCATCCGCGCCCGCGGGGGCCGCCCCGCCAACTACTGTGAGATCGGCGGCAATCCCAGTGTGCGCAAGGTCACGGCCCTCACCCGCCTGCTGCTCAGCCAGCCGCGCGTCACGCGTATCGCCGTCATCATGAACGTCGTCAACAACACGCGCGCCGACCTCATCGCCCGCGGCGTCATCGGTGGCTGTCTCGAAGCCGGACTCGAACCGGCCATCGCCATCGCCATCTTCCGCGTGCCCGGAGCCTGGGAAGACGAGTGCGCCGCCCTCCTGCGTCACTACGGCGTCGCCGTCTGCGACCGTACCGTCAGCATCGACGAAGCCGCCGCCCGCGCCGTCGCCGCCTCGTCCTAGAGCAGCGGCAGGTACTCCGCCAGCTCGAAATCGGAGACGTGTCGCTGGTAGCGCTCCCATTCGATGCGCTTGTTCTGCAGTAGCGTCTCGAACACGTGGTCGCCCAGCGCCTTCCGCACCACGCTCGAAGCCGCCGCCGCGTCGATCGCTTCCCGCAGGTTGCCCGGCAGCGTCGCGATCCCCAGCCGGTCGCGATCTTCATCCGACATCTCGAAGACGTTCTCTTCCACCGGCGGAGGCAGTGCCCGTTCCTGCTCGATCCCGTCGAGCCCCGCCGCCAGCATCACCGCGAAGGCCAGATAGGGGTTGCACGCGGGGTCCGGTGAGCGGTACTCGACGCGCGTGTGCGTCTCGTCCCCCGGGGAGTACTCCGGAACGCGTACCAGGTCGCTGCGGTTGCGCCGCGCCCAACTCAGGTAGACCGGCGCCTCGAAGCCCGGCTGCAGCCGTTTGTAGCTGTTCACCCACTGGTTTGTCACCAGCGTCATCGCCCGCGCATGCGTGAGCAGCCCCGCCACGTACCCCTTCGCCAGCGCGCTCAGGTGGTACACGTCCTCGGCGTCGAAGAACGCGTTGCGCTCACCCTTGAACAGCGACTGGTGCACGTGCATGCCGCTGCCGTTCTCGCCCGCCAGCGGCTTCGGCATGAACGAGGCGTAGACTCCGTTCGCCGCCGCGATCTCCTTCACCACTGCGCGGTAAGTCATGGCGTTGTCCGCCATCGTCAGTGCGTCCGTGTAGCGCAGCGCGATCTCGTGCTGGCTGGGCGCGACTTCGTGGTGGCTTGATTCCACCTCGATCCCCATCGCGCTCAACGTCAGCACCGTGTCTCGCCGCAGATCCGAGCCCGCATCCGCGATCTGGTCGAAGTAGCCACCCCGGTCCAGTGGGACTGTCCCCTCCGCGTCCTCGAAGTAGAAGTACTCCAGCTCCGGGCTCACGTAGAAGGTGTAACCGAGCGCCTTCGCGCGCTCCAGCTGGCGGCGCAGCACTCCGCGCGGGTCGCCCGCGAACAGCTCCCCGTTGGGCCGGTAGATATCGCAGAACATGCGCGCCACGCCCTGCTCGCGGGGCCGCCACGGCACCAGCTGGAAGGTGGCCGGATCCGGCCGCGCCAGCATGTCCGACTCGTCGATGCGGGCGAACCCGGCAATGCTCGAACCGTCGAAGCCCATGCCCTCGTCGAGCGCCTTCTCCAGCTCCTCCACCGTGATCTGGAGACTCTTCAGCGTCCCCATGATATCCGTGAACCAGAGGCGCACGAACTTCACGTCGTTCTCGCGGCACGCCGAAATCACATAGCTCGCCGGTTCGCTCATGGCCCTGCCTCGCGGTCGCTCCCGTGCGCCCACGGTACGTATCGCATGTTACAAACAGTTTTTGGCACGCTACTCCCCTGCCGCCTCGCGCCGCCGCTGCAGCCAGTCCTGCACGAACGGATTGTGGTCGCGCTCGAACGCGATCGTCGTCTCCTGCATGTGCCCCGGCAGTACGACCGTCTCTTCGGGGAGGGTCAGCAGCTCGTCGGTGATGCTGCGCAGCTCCTCCTCGAAGTCGCCTCCGGGCAGGTCCGTGCGCCCGATCGAGCCGCGGAAGAGCGTGTCCCCGCTGAAGAGCAACCCCTCCGTGTAGTAGCTCACGCTGCCGGGCGTGTGCCCCGGCGTTGCGATCGCCCGCAGCTTCAGTCCCGCCACCGCCACCTCGTCCCCGCCTGCCACGAACGCGCTCGGGTCCGGCGGCCCCTGCCCCTCGTCGATGCCGAAGCGCTCGGCTGCGCCCCGCCAGCCGTTGCGGAGCAGGTCGAGGTCGCTCGCGTGCAGGAGGAACGTCGCCCCCGTCGCCGCCTGTACACCGCGAACCCCCAGAATGTGATCGACATGCGCGTGCGAGTTCGCGATCGCCTTGATCGTCACGCCCATGTCCTTCGCCAGGGCCAGCACCTCCTCCGGCTGGTCCCCGGGATCAATGCAGATCGCCTCGCCCGTGCGGCGGTTCCCCACCACCCAGCAGTTCTCCGAGAACACCCCGACCACGATGCCACGTACCATGATCTCGTTCGCCACGTCCATGCGCCTACCTTCCCCTCACGCCCCCGCCCCGTCAACCGCGCCGGGGGCGTCGCATGAGCCCCCTCGACCTCGCCCTCACGAGCGCCCTCGCCGCCCTCGCCGCCATCCCCCAGAACGTCACCGGCTTCGGCTTCGCGCTCGTGCTTGCCCCCCTCCTCGTCCTCATCCTCGACGCCGGCGATACCGTCGTCATCGTCAACGTCCTCGCTGCGCTCGTGGCCGCCTCTATCGCCTGGCGTCTGCGCGCCGCCATCGCCTGGCGTACGGCGGGCGTGCTCTTTGCCGCCTCGCTCGCAGGCATGCCCCTGGGCCTCGCCGTCCTCCTCGTCGTCGATGCGAAGGTTCTCCAGGCCCTGATCGCGATCGCCGTCCTGAGCGGGACGCTCGCGCTCGCCCGTGGCCTCACCCTCAGCGCCGGAACCGGCCTCGCAGCAGTCGTGGGCGCCGCCGGTGGCTTCCTCCGCACCAGCACGAGCGCCGCCGGCCCACCCATCATCATCTACCTGCAGGGCCGCCGCCTCCCCGCCGACGCCTTCCGGGCGACGGGCGCGTTCTACTTCATGGCCACCGGCGCCGTCGCCACGGCGCTCTTCGCTGCCACCGGCCGTATCGACGTCGGAGTTGGACTGGCTGTACTCGCCGCCCTCCCCGGCGTCGCCATCGGGACCGTTGCCGGGGCCGCGCTTGCGGGGCATGTCAGCGAGCGCTGGTTCCGCCGCGCCGTCACCATCCTCCTCCTCGCCAGCGCCGCCACCGCCCTCGCCAGCGCCACCTTCGGCTAGCGCCCTGCCATCGCGCGGTCCGTGCGATGGCCAAAGCTCCGCGTGTACCCTTCGCCCATTGCCCCTCGATGACCCCTCCCTGTTCCACGCGCGTCGATGTACTCGACGCGCGCCCGCCCCATTCGCACCTGGCACGAGCGAGGCCTCGACAGCGTGGTACCCGCTACCCCTCGCTGGTCGCGTCGCGCCGTCCACGCTGCCGCCTCCGAGGATGTCGTCGAGGCCGCGCCCTGCTCGTCGAGTTGGGAGCAGCGCCGCTCAGTCGCTGCTGAACGGCAGCTCCTTCGTCTCCACCCGCCGGCCCTGGCTCTGGTGCACCCGCGCGATCGCCTCTGGTTCCGCCTCGTGCACCGTCGTCGTCTTCTGCCCGCGCGTCATCGCGATCGTGCCCGTGCGCGAGAGCTCGCGGATACCGTACGGCGCGCACATCTTGACGAGGCCGTCGATCTTGTCCTCGTCGCCCACCACCTGGAGCGTCAGCGAGTTCGTCGCCATATCGACCACGTCGGCGCGAAACACGCCCGCGATGTCCAGCAGCTCGTGCCGGTTCACGTTGTTGCAGCGGACCTTGAGCAGTGCCAGCTCCCGCGTGATCGCGTCCTCGTTCGTGAGGTCGCTCACCTTTATCACGTCGACGAGTTTGTAGAGCTGCTTCTCGACCTGCTCCACGGGCGCGCTCGCCCCGTCGACGATGATCGTCATGCGGCTCAGCCCTTCGAACTCGCTGTGCCCTACCACCAGCGATTCGATGTTGAACCCGCGCCGCCGGAACAGCCCCGCCACGCGCTGCAGCACGCCCGGCTTGTCCTCGACGATCGCGACCACCGTGTGGTGGCCTGGGCGCGTCCCGTTGCGTGTCATCGCGCGAGCTCCTTCTCCGGCATCTCGATCGTCTCCGAGAGGGCTGCGCCCGCCGGCACCATCGGCCACACGTTCTCGTCCTGGTCCACGTGGAAGTCGATCAGGATGGGCTCCGCGCAGGCCCGCGCCTCGCGGATGGCGGGGAGCACCTCCGCCTTCGTCTCCACGCGCAGCGCGCGGATGCCGTAGGCCTCCGCCAGCTTGCAGAAGTCCGGCTGGGTGACCGCGACCGAGACGAAGTTCTCGTCGTAGAAGAGCTCCTGCCACTGCCGCACCATGCCCAGATAGCCGTTGTTCATGATCGCCAGCTTCACCGGAAGGCGCTCGTCCACGCAGACGGCCAGCTCCTGCATCGTCATCTGGAAGCCGCCGTCCCCGCAGATCGCCCATATCTCCGCGCCGGGCGCTCCCAACTGTGCCCCGATTGCGGCCGGTAGCTCGAACCCCATCGTCCCCAGCCCGCCCGAGGAGAT
The DNA here is from genome assembly GCA_963422605.2 of Tepidiformaceae bacterium. Lineage (GTDB taxonomy): Bacteria > Chloroflexota > Dehalococcoidia > Tepidiformales > Tepidiformaceae > UBA2991. The sequence goes on along the minus strand of CAXXUF010000002.1, from coordinate 671,460 downwards.
GAGTTTCCGCGGGCTGTCATAAAAGTAGTGCTGTCCCGCCCACATCTGGTGCTGGCCCACGCCCGTCACCAACGTTGCCTGCCCCTCCGTCTCTTCGTACAGCGTGCGGATGATCTCCTGCGGGATGAGCCGCCGCGTCTCCCGAATCTCGATGCTCGGGTGCTCCTCCCGCACGCCGTCGATCCAGCCCAGCCAGGACGCGCGCGCGCGCGGCTCGAGCCGTGCCGCGAGTTCCGGCAGCACATGCTTCACGTCGCCCACCACGGGGATCGCTGTCGGCAGATTCTTCCCGATCTCCGCCGGATCGATATCGATGTGCACGATCGTCGCGTCCGGGTTGAAGTCGTTGAAGCGCCCCATCGCACGGTCGTCGAAGCGCATGCCGATGCCGATCACCACGTCCGCCTCGTCCGCTGCCATGTTCGCGTGGTACATGCCGTGCATGCCCAGGAAGCCGTAGCTGAGGGGGTTCGTCTCGGGGAAGCCCCCGATCCCGAGGAAGGTCGTGATCACCGGGATCTGCGCCTTCTCCGCCAGCTCCACCAGCTCTTCCGTCGCCTCCCCCCAGATGATCCCGTGCCCCGAGATGATGATCGGGCGCTCGGCCCGGTTAATCGCTTCCGCCGCCCGCCGGATCATCCCCGCGTGCCCCCTGGTCGTCGGGCGGTAGCCGCGCAGGTTGATCTGCTCGGGCCAGATGAACTCCGCCTCCTCCTGAAACACATCCTTGGGGATGTCGATGTGCACCGGCCCCGGCCGCCCCGTGCGCGCGATATGGAACGCCTCCCGCACCGTCATCGCGATGTTCTCGGCGCGCATCACGAGATAATTGTGCTTCGTGATCGGCTGCGTGATCCCCGTGATGTCCGCCTCCTGGAAGCCGTCCTTCCCCAGCAGCGTGCGTGCCACGTTCCCCGTGATCGCCACCACCGGCGTCGAGTCCAGGAACGACGTCGCGATGCCGGTCACCAGGTTCGTCGCGCCCGGCCCGCTCGTTGCCAGGCAGACGCCCACCTGCCCCGAGGCCCGCGCGAACCCGTCGGCCATGTGCGACGCCCCCTGTTCGTGCCGCACGAGCACGTGCCGGATCGCGGGGAACTGCGGAAGCGTGTCGTAGAGCGGCAGCACCACGCCCCCCGGGTAGCCGAAGATCGTCGTCGCCCCCTCCCGCTGGAGACACTCCAGCAGGATCTGGGATCCCGTCATCCGAACCATGGTTGAGTCCTTCCACCGGCTCCGGAATGACCGGCCTGTGCCCTGGTGGGGGCTGGCCGGCGCCTGCCACGCCATGCGGTCGTGGCGGCCCGTGGGGTTGGCGGCGGCGCCTCATCCCCGGGCGTTGCGGCGAGCGGAGGCGCGGCCGGTAAGCCACCGTCCCTCCAGTGAGCCACTCCGAGTGTAGGCCCCCGCCGCCCCTGCGTGAAGCATCCGCCGATCATGCGGCGCCGCAGGGCGCCCATTGCGCCCGCACGGATACGGCCCCCACCCCCGCTGGCTCTAATGGTTCGAGTACAGGCTGCGGGGAGGGAGTGGTGATGGGCGGCGCGTTCGCGCCCTCTCTCACTGCCGCTTCCCGCGCTCCTCTGGTGCGCTGGGGTGGACGGAGGGATTTGAACCCTCGATCTTCAGGGCCACAACCTGACGCGTTAACCACTACGCTACGCCCACCACGCGCAGGCTTTGATCGTACCGAAGCCCGCGGCCAACGGCGAACGGCCCGCAGACTGTACACTACCCCCCATGGACTTTCGCCTGCCGCCCGAGACCGAACGCTGGCGCGAGCAGCTCGTCGCCTTCCTCCGCGAGGAGATACCCGAGGACTTCGAGGGCGACGACGACTTCTTCGACAACGAGGAGCAGGCTCCCTTCGCCCGCCAGTTCATGCGCAAACTCGGCGAGCGAGCCTGGCTCGCGCCCCCCTGGCCGAAGGAGTACGGCGGCATGGGCGCGACTGCCCTCGAACAGATGATCCTTAACGAGGAGCTCGCCTGGCGCCGCGCCCCTTCCGGCGGACGCCTCTTCACCATCGGCATCACCGGCCCTACCGTGCTCGTGCACGGCACGGACGAGCAGAAGGCGCGCCTCCTGCCCGAGATGGCCTCCGGCGAAACCTGGTACTGCCAGGGCTTCAGCGAGCCCGAGACCGGCAGCGATCTCGCTTCCCTGCAGACCCGCGCCACCCGTGACGGCGACGACTACGTTATCCAGGGGCAGAAGATATGGACCTCGAACGCCCACCTCGCCGACAAGATGATCGTGCTTGCGCGCACCGACCAGGAAGCGCGGAAGCACCGCGGCATCAGCGCCTTCACCCTCGACATGCACGCGCCCGGCGTCAGCGTCCAGGCCGTCCCCAACATCGCCTACCGCAACGACTTCAACCAGGTCTTCTTTGAAGATGTGCGCGTCCCCGCCCGCGATCTTCTTGGTGGCGAGAACAATGGCTGGCGTGTTGCCATGACAGTGCTCGACTACGAGCGCTCCAACATCGCCGCCATCAGCGGCGCGCGCCGCACCGTCGCCGACCTCGTGCGCTGGGCCAGGGCGGAGCACGGCGGGCGGCGCCCCTGGGATGACATCCACGTGCGCGGTAAGCTCGCGGGGCTCTACGCCGAGGGTGAGATCGGGCGGCTCGTCGCTTGGCGCACGGCCTGGCTGCAGTCAAAGGGCGAAGTGCCCAATTACGAGGCCAGCATGGGCAAGGTGTGGATGGCCATGTACGGCATCAAGGTGGCGAATGCGGGCATGAACCTGATGGGTGGCTACGGCCAGCTCGCGCCCGGCTCCGAATGGGCGCAGCTACGGGGCCGTGTCGAGACCGCCTACCTGCTCGCCGTCTCCGGCCCCATCGCTGGCGGTGCCGCCGAAATCCAGCGCGACATCATCGCCCAGCGCGGCCTCGGCCTGCCGCGGGCTTAGGACGCTGCCCCGCAGCCAGGCCACTGCCGCGCGCACGGCCTGGCCACGGTGGCTGGCGGCGTCCTTCTCCGCGGCGCTTAGCACGGCGGCGCTGCGACCGTCCGCCGTGCGGAAGATGGGGTCGTAGCCGAAGCCGCCCTCGCCCTGCTGCTCGTAGCCGATCGCGCCCTCCCAGCTTCCTTCGAACAGCTCGACCCGCCCCTCCGGCCAGGCGAGCGCCACGGCCGCGCGGTAGCGCGCACCGCGCGCACCCTCGGACACGCCTTCCAGCTCGCGCAACATGAGCCGTGTGCGGGCCGAGTCGTCCAGGCCGGGGCCGCCGTAGCGAGCCGATCGCGGTCCGGGACCGCCGCCCAGTGCGTCGACCTCGATGCCGGAGTCGTCCGCGAGCGCCGGACAGCTACCCGCCTGCGCGAAGGCGCGCGCCTTCAGCGTCGCGTTGTCCACGTAGCCCTCGCCGTCCTCCTCCACCTCGATCGTGATCCCCAGATCCGCGGGGGTCAGCAGCGCCACCCCCGGAATCGCGTTCGCGAGCAGGCGGCGCAGCTCGCGAACCTTGCCCGGATTATTCGTCGCCAGCAGCAGGTGCGTCATGCGCGGCGTCGCTGCTTGCCCCGCGTCAGTGGTCGTGACCGTCTCCGTCGCCGGCGGGGAAATCCGACTCCTCGACCGGAAGCTCGGTGCTCGGCATCACGCTGATCGGTGCCGTCCATGCGCCGGGCCTGGGGTCGAAGCCGCCCATCTCGCGCTTCAGCAGATAGAGCACGCCCAGCGTGCCCGAGAAGAGCCCGACGCCTACGAGTGCCCAGATCACCGCAGGCGTTACATCGCGGTTCTCCTCCGTTGCCTGGCCGGCGGCGCGCGATACATCCGCGTCCGGTGGCGCCTCCAGCGCCAGCAGTGGGGCGCTCGCCGCCAGCGTGAGGACACCCGCGAGCGCGGCTGTCAGGAGGAGCCGCGAGAGGATGCGCATAGGGCGAGTGTACGGGCAGCCACTCGCCGGTCAAGCCGCCGCTAAAGCCCCAGGGCGCGCTCGACGCCTTCGAGCGTGGCGGGCGCGCGCGCCACGTCGGGAGTGTGGTGCGCCTCCGCCGTCTCGGGATCCTTGAGCCCCGAGCCAGTGAGTACCGCCACCGCGCGCCCGCCACGCAGCGCGCCCTCGCGTTCGAGCTTCCGCAGCCCCGCCACGCAGGCCGCGCTCGCGGGTTCCACGAACAGCCCCTCGGCGCGCGCGAGCAGGCGGTACGCTTCCAGGATCTCCTCGTCGCTGACCGCCTCGATGCGGCCTCCGCTCTCGTCGCGCGCGGCCTCGGCCAGCTTCCAGCTGGCGGGGTTGCCGATGCGTATCGCGGTCGCCACTGTCTGCGGGTCCGGCACGATCTCGTCGCGCACGATCGGCGCTGCCCCCGCCGCCTGGAAGCCGAGCAGCCGCGGGTGGCGGCTTGCGCGGTCGAGCTCCGCGCACTCGCGAAAGCCTTTCCAGTAGGCCGTGATGTTGCCCGCGTTCCCCACCGGGATGGCGACCGCGTCGGGCGCGTCGCCCAGGGTCTCGCAGATCTCGTAGGCGGCCGTCTTCTGTCCCTCGATGCGGTCGGGGTTGACGGAGTTGACGAGCGCGACCGGGTGGGCCTCGGCGACGGCGCGCGCCAGCCCCAGGGCGTCGTCGAAGCCGCCCTCCACCTCGACGATGCGTGCGCCGAAGGCGATCGCCTGGGCGAGCTTGCCCGCGGCCACGCGCCCGCGTGGCACGAGGATGCTCGCCTGCAACCCGCAGCGAGCCGCATAGGCCGCCGCGCTTGCGCTGGTGTTGCCAGTGCTGGCGCAGAGCAGGGCCGTGGCGCCGCGCTCGATCGCCTTCGCCGCCGCCACCACCATCCCCCGGTCCTTGAACGAACCGGTGGGGTTGGAGCTTTCCAGTTTGAACCAGAGCTCGTCCAGCCCCAGCTCGCGCTCGACCGCGACGGAACGCACGAGGGGCGTTCCGCCCTCGCCGAGGGTGATACGCGGCGTCTGCGGGGTCAGGGGCAGGACGTCGCCCCAGCGCACCAGCACTCCGCCCAGGCGCTCTTCGCTCATGGCTTTTCCGGTGGACGCAACCCATGGAACTTCAGCTCGCGCAGCTCCTGTTCGATCGTCTCGATCTGCTTGCGCCGCGACTTCTCCTGCAGCTCGCTGAAGCGCGCGAACTCCTCGCGCACGTGATCGACCACCTCGGCGATGTCGCGGCGGATGAGGCTTACCCGTTCGCTCAGGCCGGAGTGCCGCCCGTCGAGTAGCGTCGTGGCGCTGCGGACCTCGTCGATCTGCCGCGGGATCGCTTCAACCTCCCCCTCGACGCGGTTCACTCGCACCTCGATGCGCTCGTACTCGTCGCGCCGCCGCCCCAGCTCTTCGCGCACTTCCTCCCCCACGTGCCGCTCGACGCGCAGCTCCTCGATACGTGCTTCCGTGCGGTGCGCCATCTCGCCGAGAATCTGCAAGCGCTCGTGGACGGCCTCCAGGGCGCGCTCCTGCTGGCTATCGACGCTGGCGCGCACGCGGCCCTCGACTTCTGCGCTCACTTCCGTGAGGCGCTGCAGGCGCATCTCACTCTGTGCGCTCTGCTCGCGTGCCTCCCGCTGCCACTCCGTGAGCGCGCCCAACGCCTGCGTCAGCTGCTGCAGCAGCGTCGCGCGCCCGGCGCCTTCGCTGGTGAGCAGGTCGAGCCGCTCCCCCATCTGCTCGATGCTCCTGGACACCTCGTGCAGCTCACGGCTGCTGGTGAGCGCCTCCGCATCGCGGGTGCGCTCGGCGGTGGCGAGCGTGTCGCTCGTGGAGACGAGCGACACGCGCAGCTGCTCGACGCCGTTGGAGAGTTCCGCCACCTTCTCGGGAAGGCCGCGGTAGGGCGCCAGCGCGGGCTCGATTTGGTTCACGGCCCGGCCCGTCTCCTCGCCCTGCTCCGCCAGCGACTGCACCTGGCGGCGAAGCTGGATGAGCTCGTGGCCCAGCGCCTCGCCCGTCTCCCGCTGCGCGCGCAGCTGGGCCTCCAGAAAGGTGAGCGTCTCTTCGATCGACTGGATCTGTGGTTCAGAGGTCACGGGGCGCCCTCCACGCGCAGCAGCGCGCCCACTTCGCGCACCTCCGCGAGCCCGCGCAATGTCTCCAGGGCCGCCGCCACCGCCAGCTCGCGCGCGCGATGCGTCATCAGCGCCAGCTCCGCCGTGCCCTGCTCGTCGTGCGTCTCGCGCTGCTCCACCGCCGCGATGCTGACCTTCGCCTCGCCGAGCGCGCGCGCGATCTGGGCGAGGACGCCGGGCTGGTCGAGCACCGTCATGCGCAGGTAGTAGCGCGTCTCCAGCGCCCCCAGGCCCAGCATCTCCGCGCTTTGCCACGTACCCGGATCCCAGCGCGGCGGCGTGCCGTTCGCCAGCGAGCGTGCGAGGTCGAGCGTGTCAGCGAGCACGGCGCTCGTCGTCGGCGCCGCCCCCGCCCCCGCCCCCTGGAAGGTGAGCGTCCCTGCGAGATCGCCGCGCACCTGCACCGCGTTCTGTACGCCGTCGATCCGCGCGAGCGGCTCTGTCTCGGGGAGCAGCGCCGGATGCACGCGCGCCAGCACGCCCCCCTCGTGGCGCTCGGCGATGGCGAGGAGCTTGACGGCATAGCCAAGTTCCCGCGCGTACTGGAAATCCTGCGGGGCGAGTGCGCGAATTCCCTCCGCCGTCACCGCCTCAGGGGGCACGTGTACCCCGAAGGCGAGGCTCGCCATGATCGCGATCTTGAAGGCGGCGTCGTGTCCGTCCACGTCGTTCGTGGGGTCCGGCTCGGCATACCCCAACGCCTGCGCCGCGGCGAGCGCGTCCGCGAAGCGCTCGCCGCGCTGCGCCATGCTCGTGAGGATGAAGTTCGTGGTGCCGTTGATGATCGCGCGGATGGCCGTCACGCGGTTCGCGGGCAGGTCGCGCAGGAGCGGTGCGATCACGGGGATGCCGCCGCCCACGCTCGCCTCGAAACGCAGGGCGGCGCCGTTCTCGCGCGCCCGCGCGAACAGCTCCGGCCCCGCCTTCGCGATCAGCTCTTTGTTCGCGGAGACCACATGCTTGCCCCCCGCCAGCGCACGCCGTACGTAGCCGCCTGCCGCGCCGTCGCCGCCGATTACTTCCACGACGATGTCCACAGCCGGGTCGTCGAGCACATCCGCGGCCTCGCCTGTGAGCACGCCCGACGGCAGCGCCACGCTTCGTGGCCGGGCAGGATCCTTCACCGCCACGCGGCGAAGTGCGAGGGGCGCGCCCACCTTCTCGCGGAACTCCCGCGAGCGCTCCAGCAGCGCCGCCGCCACCGCGCCGCCGACGTTACCCATGCCCAGGAAGCCGATCCCGATCTCGCGTGCCACGGCTAGCCCCCCTGCTCGAACGCCCAGCTGGTGTCGCTCGTGGTGAAGTCGCGCTCGATCGTCACGCGCGAGCGCGCATCCGCCAGCGCCTCCTCGAGCCGCAGCGCCTCCAGCCCGTCGAGGTGGTCCTTCGTGTACGTTCCCTCCGTTTCCCTTCGCTCCAGCCGCACGACCCAGAACGCGTCCCCGGCCTCGACCGGCCCCGCGAGCGTTCCCTCCTCCACGTCCGCCAGCGCGTCCCGCAGCGGCTCGGCGAGCAGCGCGGGTGGCGTGAGCAGGAGGCCGTCCTCCTGGCGCGAGCGGTCGTGCGCCGACTCCACCTGGGCGATCGAGCCCATGTCTTCGCCCGCCGCGATCCGCGCCCGCACGGCCTCCGCCTCCTCCAGCGTGGCCACCGTCACCACGCGTATGAGCACGAGCCCGCCGCGCTCGCCCGTCTCCTCGCGCAGGGCGGCGCGCAGAAGGCGGGCGGTCTCCAGCGACGCCGCCTGCCGGCGGTAGTGCGCATCGCTCATCCCGAGCCGGTTCAGCTCCGCCCGATAGCTCCTGTCGAAGGCGCTGCCGCGGGTAGTGTCGGCGGGGACGTCCAGCGACGCCGCGATCGCGCGCGTGACGTCCTCGTCGCTCAGCGCGATGCTGTGCTCAGCCGCCACGATGGCGGTGAGCCCTTCCGTTTCCAGTTGCTGCAGCAGCGCCTGTACGGCAAGCAGGCCGCCCGCGAACTCGTTGGTCCCGATGAAGGAGGGCAGGCGCGCGGCGTAGTAGGAGAGGGTGAACTCCTCTGGGCCCACGCTCAGCACGACCTTGCGTGGCTGCCGCACGTTCTCCCCGTACCAGCCGTAGACAAAGAATGCGGTGACTGCCACCAGCAAGGCCACCGCTACCCCGATGATCGCGATCTGGCCCGTGCGCCCGGCGATCTGGCCAGCGCCCCCGCCCGCGCGGGAGGCGGTGCGCAACCCTCGCCGCGCGACGGGCAGGCCCGTGGTGCGATCGCGGCGCGTCATCGGGCGCTGGCCCTAGCCCCGCAGCGGGAAGATGCGTGTCTCGCGCACGTGCTGCAGCGTGTAGGGCAGCAGGCCCACATGGCGCGCGCGCTTCACCGCGTGCGAGATGGCGCGCTGCGCCAGTGTGCAGGTCGCCAGTTTCCGCCGCGGCTCGATCTTCCCGCGGACGTTGATGAAGTGCCGCAGCCGGTCTACGTCCTTGTAGTCGACCCGGTACTCATCGCCCGGCGAGCAGCGCACCTTGTTGCAGAGGCGGCAGAGGCGGCGGCGGCCCCCGAATCGGCGTCCTCCTCCTCCTCGCCGCGGACGGTCGCCCGGCCCCCCGCGACGGTCGCCGCCTGGCGGACGCCTGTCTGCAGGGCGCGTTTCGCTTGCGGGTGCGCCTGGTGCGGGCGCTGAAGGGGGCCGGGGTGCCGTGGTTGGCCGGGGTTCGGTCATAATGGTCTCCTCCCGATGGGTTCGTGCGCCTGGGGCGCCGGGGTGGTAGGGCTGCGGGCGGCCCCTGCCGTCCGCGGTTACTCGAAGGGCAGGTCGTCCACGTCGGAAGGTGGCGCCGCAGCGCGACCCCCGCCGCCACGGCTGCCGCCGCTCCACTCACCGCTCCCGCTCTCGCCACGACGGTCGAGGAACTCGACGTTGTTCGCGATCACTTCGGTGCGGTAGTGACGCACGCCCTGGTCGTCGTCCCAGTTGCGGGTCCGCAGGCGGCCTTCAAGGTAGAGCTGCTTCCCCTTGGTGATGTACTGGCTGATGCGCTCCGCGCGGTCTCCGAACAGTACCACCTGGAACCACTCCGTCTCGTCCTCCCAGTCGCCGCTGGGCGAGCGCCGCCGGGAGTTGACCGCCATGCTGAAGTCGGAGACGGCGGTACCATTCGCGGTGTAGCGAAGCTCCGCGTCGCGGCCTGTGTTCCCGATGAGCATGACCTTGTTCAGATTGCCCATCGCGGCTACTCCTTCCCTGTGCCGGTGTCTCCCGCGGGCGCCTCGGGGGCCGAGGGCGTGCTCGCTTCGGGGGCAGCAGGAACGTCCGGGGACAGCGCAGGCGATTCCGCCACTGGTTCGCTCGGCGGCGCCGCGGGCGTCTCTGGCGCGGGAGGCGCCGCTCCCGGCACGGGGCTGTTGGGCGCTACCGGTCCGCGCGGCACCGGTCCGCGCGGACCGGCGGGCGCGAGCGCTGGTTCCCGCGGCGGCGGCAGCTCGTCCGCGCGTACCACCAGATGGCGGTACACGCGCTCCTCGATCTCGAAGTCGGCGTTGAGCGGCGCCACCGCCTGTGGGTCCAGCTCGATGCGCGTCACCACGAAGTCCGCGTCCAGCCGGCTGTTCATCGGATAGGCCAGGCGGCGGCGGCCCCAGTGATCGATGTCTGTCACTGATCCACCGTTCCGTTCGACCAGGCTTGTGAGGTGCTCGATGCTGGCATTCTGGCCGCCTTCCTCGACCACGCCGAGGTCGTAGACGGCCAGCAACTCGTATTCGCGCATAGCGCTCCGGATGCCGAACGGTGGGTTTCCCCCGACTCCAGGGACGGGGCGCCCGGCTGCGGGGAGCGTAGCACCGCCCCCTGACACGCTCAACGCCAGCGCTGGGAATCGCGGGCCTGGCGCCTATCCGTCCGTGATGCCCGGCACTGGCCAGGCCCGCGCGAACTCGGCCACCTCGCGCCGCACGCCCGCGCGCACGCCCTCTCCGTCCGGGTCCCGCAGCACGCGCACGATCCAGTCCGCCAGGCGGCGCATCTCCTCCGCCCCCATTCCCCGCGAGGTGAGCGCGGGGGTGCCGATGCGCAGCCCGCTCGTGACGAAGGGCGAGCGCTCGTCGTAGGGAATCGTGTTCTTGTTCGCGATGATGCCCGAGCCCTGCAGGGCGTTCTGCGCCTTCAGCCCGCTGATCCCCAGCGAGTTGCAGTTAATCAGGATGAGGTGTGTGTCCGTCCCCCCCGAGACCAATCGCAGGCCGCCCGCCTGCAGCGCTTCCGCCAGCGCCGCCGCATTGGCCACGACCTCAGCGGCGTAGGCGTGGAACTCGGGTGCCGCCGCCTCGCCGAAGGCCACCGCCTTGGCGGCGATGCTGTGCAGGTGCGGCCCCCCTTGCGTTCCCGGAAAGACCGCCTTGTCCAGCCCCGCCGCGTGCTCGCCGGTGGTGAGCGCGAACGCGCCCCGCGGGCCCCGCAGCGTCTTGTGCGTCGTGCTCGTCACCACGTCTGCGTACGGGACCGGCGAGGGGTGCGCCCCGCCCGCCACCAGCCCCGCGAAGTGCGACATGTCGACGAGCAGCAGCGCCCCCGTCGCGCGTGCGATCTCGGCGAAAGCGGCGAAGTCGAACCGGCGCGGGTAGGCCGTTGCCCCCGCGACGATGATGCGCGGCTTCGTCTCCGCCGCCAGCGCCGCCACCTGCGCCATCTCCACCACCTCCGTCTCGCGGTTCACGGAGTAGGGGATGAAGCGGTAGAGCCGCCCGCTGAAGTTCACCGGCGAGCCGTGCGTGAGGTGCCCCCCCTGCGTCAGCTCGAGCCCCAGGATCGTGTCGCCGGGCTCCGCGAACGCGAGGTAGGCGGCCATGTTCGCCTCCGCCCCCGAGGTCGGCTGCACGTTCGCGTGCTCCGCCCCGAAGAGCGCCTTCGCCCGCGCGATCGCGAGCGACTCGATCGCGTCGGCATGGGCATTGCCCGCGTAGTAGCGCTTGCCCGGATAGCCCTCCGCATACTTGTTGGTGAAAACCGAGCCCGTCGCCTCCAGCACTGCCGCCGAGGCGTAGTTCTCGCTCGCGATGATCTCCAGCGTCTCTGTCTGCCGCTCGCGCTCTGCAGCGACGATCGCGGCTACCTCCGGATCGCCCCGCTCCAACGCGTTCACGGTCCCCCTCGCGAGCATGGCATGGCGCGATCGTAGCGCGATCCCGTCCTGCGCGCCGTACACTGCGCCTCATGCGGGAGCATGCCCGTCGCCTGCTCGAAGCCGCCCGTGGCGGCGAGCCCGTGCTGCTCGCGACCCTGCTCGAGCCCGGCCCCGCTCCACTCGTGCAGGGCGCGAAGCTGCTCGTCGAGCGCGACGGCGGGTCCAGCGGCACGCTCGGTGACCTGCGCCTCGACGCGCTCGTGGCCGCGCGCGCCCCCCACGCTTTCGCGCGGCACGCCGCAGAGACCGTCTACGCCGGCCCCGACGGCCTCTCCGAGCGCACCATCCCCGGCGCTGCCAGTCTCTACCTGGAGGTCGTCGAGTCGAAGCCCGTCTTCCTCGTGGTGGGCGCGGGGCACATTGGCCGTGCCCTCGCCCGCCTTGCGAACTTCCTCGACTACCACGTGGCTGTGCTCGACGACCGCGAGGATTTCGCCGATCCGGAGCTCCTGCCCGAAGCCGGTGAGGTGATCTGCGAAGACTTCGAGACGGCCCTCGACCGCTATCCCATCGGTCCGAACACCACCGTCGTCATGGTCACCCGCGGGCACAAGCAGGACGAGCTCTCCCTGCGCCGCTGCCTCGGGCGGGGCGCCCGCTACCTCGGCATGATCGGCTCGAAGCGGCGCACCGCCGCCGTGCTCGCGCATCTGCGCGAGGAGGGCTTCGCCGCCGAAGAGCTGGCGAAGGTGCGCACCCCCATCGGCCTCGCCATCGGCGCCGAGACGCCCGAGGAGATCGCCCTCAGCATCCTGGCCGAGGTCGTCATGCTGCGCCGCGGCGGCGACGGCGCCCCCATGTACCACCGCCGCGGCGCGTAGGCGACTCACGCGCCACTGGACTCCGCCCCCCAGCCGTCCCAGCCCGGGGCCGCCCGCCTCGCGAAAAGTTCGATCTTCTCCTGCTCCGGGAACATCGCATCGATGCGCAACCGGACCTCCTCCGGCTTCGCCGAGTGCGGGCCGCGCTTGCTCTGGACCAGTTGCCGCACGTTCCGCGCGCCTCTCGGGCGGGGGATGCGTCCGTGCTTGAAGACCAGGCAGAGCTCGCACTGGCTCAGTGTGTAGAAGCCGGGGTTCACCTTCACCTTGTCCCAGACGAAGGCGACGGTCGCCCAGTCGAAGCCCCACGCCTTGCCGAGATCGATCGCCTGATCCAGATGCGGGCTCGTCGACCACAGGAAGAGCAGGCAGTCGTCGGCGGTGATCGATCGGATGTCAAGCCGTTTGAGCTGCGTGAGCGTCAGCGTGTCGTAGTGCCGGATCGCGCCGCCCGTATCGTCGGACCCTGGCCCGGCGTGCTGGAGCTGTCCCTTGTAGTCCCAGGGAGGGTCGGCATAGATGATTTCGTACCGTCGTGGTGGCAGATCCGCGTACAGGTGACCGGGGCGAGGTCCGCGCTCCGCTGGTGTGCGATCTCGTCCCAAGCCATCCCCCCGGATGCACGGTGATCTGGAGCGGATGGTACGGACAGAATAGAGGGAATAACAAGACATAGTATCCGTAGACGAGAATCGAGAACGCGATCCCGCGTTCTACCCCCCAGATTCCTGGTGTGCGCCCCTAACGCCCCCAGGCGCTACGATAGCTTCGTGGACGGATTCGAAGTCTCGCCTGTCGAAGGTCTGCGCTCCCCCGTGGTGGTGATGGCGTTCACCGGCTGGAGCGACACTGGTACGGTCACCACCGACACGGCCCGCTGTCTGATCGACGCCTGCAATGGTGAGCGCTTCCTCAGCGTCGATCCCGAAGAGTACTTCGTCTTTACGGACACGCGCCCCGAGGTGCGCCTGGTCGAAGGCGGGCTGCGCGAGATCACCTGGCCCTCCAACGAAGCCTGGGCCGCCCGCCTCCGCGACGCCCCCCACGACCTCGTTGCGGTCACGGGCACGGAGCCCAACCTGCGCTGGGAGCCCTTCGCCACGCGCTTCGCGGGCATCATCGCCGAACTCGCGCCCTCGCTCGTGTGCACGCTCGTGGCGCGGCCCGCCGCCACGCCCCACACCCGCCCCATCCCCGTCAACGGCTCCGCCGCCGACGCCGGGCTGAGGCGCCGCTTCGGGCTCGCTGCCTCGCGCTACGAGGGGCCGACGGGCATCGTCGGCGTGCTCCACGACGCCATGCGCAAGCACGGCCTGCCGCTCGTCAGCATCGTCGTCTCCGTACCCCACTACCTGAGCGTTGACGAGAACCCGCCTGCCACCCTCGCCCTGCTGCGCGCCCTCGAACCCATGATCGGGTTCGCGCCGCCGCTGGGCGAGCTCGAACGCGCCAGCGCCGCCTTCATCCGGCGCGTTGACGAAGCCTCGAGCGGCGACGACCAGATCGCCCAGTACGTGCGCGCCCTCGAGGAGCAGTACCAGGAAGGCGCCTTCCCCGGCTCCGCGGACGCGCCCGAACTCTCCGCCGACGACATCCTGCGCGACGTCGAGGATCTGCTGCGCGGCGGCAGCCCCTAGGCGGCGTCGCCCGTCAGTTCGAAGCGCGAGAGCCGCCGCACCGCCAGCGCGGCGGCGGCGGCGGTCACCACCGCCACCAGCGTCACCGAGAACGTGAAGCCAAGCGTGGCATCAAAGATGTGCTCCTCTGTGTCAGCCACGAACTCGGCGATCCCGAGTGTATATTCGCGCACGCTGAATCGCTGTACGCCGGGCGCGAAGTTGGTGACCACGCCCTCCCAGATGAAGGCGTAGACGAGCCCCACCAGCAGTGCCCGTGAAGTGAGCAGGCTGAGCAGCGCGAAGAGGGCAGTGTAGGCAAGCGAGCCCGCCAGCAGGGCGACGGCAAAGCCCGTGAGGAGGCGCCAGCCACCCTCCCCCACCAGCATGATGGTCACGCTCACCACCGTGCTGGCAAGCACGATCAGCGCCACCGTCCCCCAGCCTGCCAGCAGCTTGCCCAGCAGGATGCGCCAGCGCGCGATCGGCTTCGCCAGCAGGTAGGTGATCGTGCCGTCCTCGATCTCGTTGCCGAAGGCGGCCGTCCCCAGGATGAGGGCGGTGAGCGGCAGCGCACCGTTCACGATGAACGCCTCGAGCACGACCTTGGCGGTGAACTCGGGGATGGTCAGGTCGCCCCCCCCGCCGGCGCGGTAGATGATGGCCGATACCACGGGCAGGAGGCCCAGCGCCAGCAGCAGCAGCGTGCGTCGCTGGCCAAGCAGCTGGCGCACGCTCATCGTCAGCACGAGCGTGATCATCGCGTCACCAGGTACTCGAACACGCTCTCGAGCGATTCACCCTCAGGGCGCACCTCGAAGAGGGAGGCGCCCGTCGCCTGCGCCGCCCGCGGCGCCAGTGAGACGAAGGCCGCCCGATCATTGGTGCGCACGCGCAGTTCGCCCCCGGCCAGCTCGATGCCGAACACGCTCTCCTCGGCCATGAGCGTCTGTGCCAGCTGGCGATCGGCACTCGATCGGATTGTGAAGCTGTGGGGGCGGTCCGTCATCAACCTGCGGATAGCGCGGAAATCGCCGGAGGCGGCCAGCCGGCCGGCTACCACCACCAGCACGTTCTCGCCCAGCCGCTCCACCTCCTCCAGAATGTGGGATGAGAAGAGGATGGTGCGCCCCTCCGCTGCCATGCGCCGCAGCATCTCCATCAGCTGCAGGCGCTGGCGCGGGTCGGCGCCGTTGAAGGGTTCATCCAGCAGCAGCACTTCGGGCTCATGCACGAGCGCGGCTGCGATCTTCACGCGCTGCTTCATCCCCTTGGAGTAGCCGCCGGTGGCGCGATCGGCGGTGCTCGTCATCTCTACCTCACGGAGCGCACGGAGCGTGGCCGCCTCGGGGTCAGGCAGGCTGTGCAGGCGCGCGCTCAGCAGAACGAACTGGTAGCCCGTGAGGTAGGGGTAGACAGACTCGCGCTCGGGCACCAGGCCCACGCGGCGATAGATTGCGGGCGTGCCGAAGGCAGCCTCGCCGAGCACCCGCACCTCGCCTGAGGATGGACGCAGGAAGCCCGCGAGCAGGTGCAGCAGCGTGCTCTTGCCTGCCCCGTTGGGCCCCAGCAGTCCCGTAACCCCGGGCCTCAGGGTGAAAGAGATGCCGTTGACCGCCACCACGTTGCCATACCAGCGCGAGACATCGATAACCTCGGCGGTCGGGGTGCTGTCCATGGTCGCCCGCGGCGCGCTCACAGGCTCTGCCGCCCGTAGCGTCGCAGCAAGAGGGCAAGGGCGATGACGGTGACGGCCAGTGCGAAGAGGAAATAGGCGCCGCCGGCGAAGTTCGCGTCTCGCAGCTGATCTCCCACATTCGCCGAAGCGCCGAAGAGCCAATAGGTGAACCCGTCGATCACAAGAAACGGATTCAGAAACACGCCGATCCGGCCGGTAAAGTTGTCCAGCATCTCCACGAGTACTGTCGCGATGGAGGGAAGGAATATGAAGGGTGCGATGATCCCGATCGTGGCGAACGCACGCCTCGATGTCTGCGCGGCGATCACCATCCCGATTGCGGCAAGGAACACGGAGATGAGAATACTGCTCCCGATGATCGGCCCGACCTGCCCCCACTCCTCACGGAAGTAGTCGCCAAAACTCTCCACTACCATTGCGTTCCCAAGAAACAGGATTGCCTGCGGCAGCAGGGTAAGGGCCAGTAGCGCCGTCGCCATCGCCCCGAACCGCGCCAGCGTGTAGTCGTAGCGGCTGAGCGCGCGCGAGAAGTAGAGGGGCAGCGTGGCGTGGCGCTGGTCGCGCCCCAGCAGCTCGGGCGCCACCGCTGCTACGAACAGCATGAGCGCGACCTGGGGGAAGAAGGTGGTAGTGCTGTAGTACTCCTCCGCCTGCAGCACATCGGAGATGTCGATGCTGAAGAACGCAGCCGCCATGAGGTACCCGATTGCGGGGATGGCCGCGATAATCGCCAGCCCGACGGGAAAGATCTTGCTGCTCGCCCGCCGCCCCAGGCCGAAGGCCGCGCGCAGGCCGTGCACGTAGAGGGAGAAGGCGGAGTGCCACCGTCCCAGGCGCACCCCGGCATAGCGCCGGTAGCCGAGGTCGTAGATGCTCCCCGCGGCTCGCTCAGACATGCTCCGGCTCCGCCATGGACTCCTCCTGGGGGCGGAAGAGGTCCTCCAGCGACTGGCGGCGCTGCTCCAGCCGTACGAGCCCCATGTCCAGGTCCACGATACCGTCACGGATCGCGTCGTACGTCTCCTCCCCGTCCCCGTCGAGCGCCACATAAGCGAGTGCGCCCTCGCCGCGCGCCTCGAAGCCGCGCTCCGTGAGGCGGGCAGCGAGCGAGGTGGCGTCGCCATCCACCTCCACTTCGAGCGAACCCAGCGCCGCCGTGAACTCTGCCACTGCCCCCTGCCGCACGAGCCGCCCGCCGTCGATCACGATGAGTGCATCGCACACGCGCTCGATCTCCCCCAGCAGGTGCGAGGCCATGAGGATGGCGATGCCGAACTCGCTCCCCGTGCGCCGCACCAGCTCGAGCATCTCCTCGCGGCCCGCCGGATCGAGGCCGTTGGTGGGCTCATCGAGGAAGATGAGGCGCGGATCATGCACGAGCGCCTGCGCCAGCTTCACACGCTGCTTCATGCCGGTGGAGTAGCCGCCCAGGTTGCGGTAGCGCTCCTCAAACAGGCCCACATGACGCAGCGTCTCGGCCGTGCGCTCGCGCGCGGCAGCGCGGGGCAAGCCGCTCACCTGCGCCAGATGGGCCACGAACTCGGTGGCGGAAATATCGGGCGGCAGGCAGTCATGCTCAGGCATGTAGCCCACGAACTGGCGCAGGCTCGATCCTTCGTGCGCGACATCGAAGTCGAGCACGCGGGCGCTGCCGCGCGTCGCTGGCAGCAGGCCGAGCAGGATCTTGATGAGCGTGCTCTTGCCCGCCCCGTTCGCCCCCACCAGCCCGATCACCCCTGGCTCCACGTCGATGTCGAGCGCATCCAGCGCCGTCACCGCAGGGTACTGCTTGGTCAGGCCGTGCGTCTCAATGAGGGGCATCGCGATACAATCCTAACCGCACTCCCGTGCGGGGCGCATGTACCGATACGCGCTCCCGCCCGTCTCAGCTCGCCGGCAGCGAAGTTTAGCCCGGCAGCGTCACACCCGTGCCAGTCTGCTGTACGGCCGCCGTCCGGCTATGCGCGAAAGGCCGCCGGTTTCGCCCGCGCAGGCAGCCGCGTAGCATGCCAGCACGCCCGCAGGCGCCTGGAGAGCCGCATGGAAGTCCCCCTGGTCGTCAACGATTTCCTCTTCCGCGCGGAGAGCCTCTACGGCCCCAAAGAGGCCGTCGTCGATGGCGATCAGCGATTCACCTATGCCGCCTTCGCACGCCGCTGCTACCGGCTGGCGCACGCTCTCAGCGACCTCGGGGTGGCGAAGGGCGACCGCGTCGGCATCCTCAGTCCCAACAGCCACCACTTCCTCGAGTCGTTCTACGGGACTTCCCTGCTCGGGGCTGTGCTCGTGCCGCTCAACTACCGCCTCGTCTCCGGCGATTTCCAATACGCCTTCTCCCACTCCGGCGCGAAGGTCATCCTCGCCGACTCTGACCTCACCGCCGCGCTCGACTCCATCCGCGACGGCCTCCCCGAGGTCGAGCACTGGATCGTCGCCCGCTACGGGGACGCTTCTCTCCCCGATGGCTGGCGGGACTGGGAGGAGCTGATCGCAGGCCAGCCGGAGACGCCCCCGCCCGATCCCTGCCTCGACGAGAACGACCTCGTCAGCATCAACTACACCTCCGGCACGACCGCCCGACCCAAGGGCGTGATGCTCACGCACCGCAACTTCTACACCAACGCCTACCACTACATCGCCCACCTCGGCGCCAGCCACGACGACGTCGCCATGTGGACGCTGCCCATGTTCCACTGCAACGGCTGGGGTGGCGTCTACGCGCTCACGGCGATGGGCTCGACGCAGGTGATCGTGCGTACCCCCGATCCCGAACTGCTCTACCGTCTCATGCGCGACGAAGGCGTCACCTTCGCCTGCATGGCCCCCGCTGTACTCGCCCGCATCCTCGATTTCGAGGACGCCGGCGAGTACGCCATCGCTACCACGCCGCGCTTCGCCGTCGCGGGCGCGCCCCCGCCCCGCGCCTACATCGAGCGACTCGAACAGGAGCGCGGCTGGACCTTCATGCAGCTCTACGGCCTCACCGAGACCGCGCCCATCCTCACCATGGCCGAGCCCAAGCCCCATGTCTCGGCCGAGGGCGACGCCTACTACCGCCTGAAGGCGCGCGCTGGCCATGCCACCCTCGGCGCCCAGCTCCGCGTCGTCGGCGAAGGCGGCCACGACGTGCCCCGGGACGATACCGCCGTCGGCGAAGTCGCCGCCCGCGGCAACATGGTCTTCAAGGGCTACTGGAACCAGCCCGAGGAGACTGCCAGGGTCATCCGCGACGGCTACTTCTACACGGGCGATCTCGCCACCGTGGACCAACACGGCTACATCAACATCGTCGACCGCGCCAAGGACGTCATCATCTCTGGCGGCGAGAATGTCTCCTCGATCGAGGTCGAGGACATCCTCTACCGTCACCCCAAGGTGCAGGAGGCGGCGGTCGTCGGCATCCCCGACGAGCAGTGGGGCGAGACGCCCCTGGCGGTCATCGTCCTGCAGGCGGGCGCAGAGGCCACCGCCGGGGAGATCATCGCCTTCTGCCGCGAGAACCTCGCCCACTTCAAGGCCCCTCGTCGTGTCGAGTTCGCCGCCGAGCTGCCGCGCACCGCCACAGGCAAGCTCAAGAAGTTCGAGCTGCGCGAGCCCTACTGGGCCGCATCCGGCGGACGCCGCGTCAACTGAGCCGGGCCAGCCGTTGCAGCAGGCGCAAAGGCACTCGCCGCTGTCGGCCAGCCGGGCAGTCCGGCGGATATGCAGGTGCACGTCTGGCAGGATGTGAGTGAGCGACGAGCGCAGCCTCTACCCCAACCCCCGCTTCGAAGGATCCACCCTGTAGACTCACCTCGCGCCACGGGGAGGTCCCACACATGATCGTTATCGCCGGAAGCATGGACCTCGACCCCGCGCAGCGCGACGCCGCGCTCGCTGCGGGCAAGCCCTTCATCGACGGCGCCCTCACGCAGCAGGGCTGCCGCCACTACACCTGGACGCCGGACCCCTTCGACGCCGGCCGCATCTGGGTCTACGAGCTCTGGGACGACGAAGCCGCGCTCGCCGCCCATTTCCGTAACCGTCACTACGCCGACATGGGGGCGAACATCGGCCGTCACGGCATCCACGGCTCGCAGATCAGCAAATTCCGCGTCGACCTCGAAGAGCCCGTCTACGACGAGACAGGCACGCCCCGCGCCGACTTCTTCACTGCCGCCGAGTGAACGCACGGGGCGCTCCTGCGGCTCCTACGAGATGAGCACGATGCCCCCCGTGGCCACAACCACCCCTGCCAGCGCCCAACGGGTCATGCGCTCGCCCAGGAAGAGCGCCCCCAGGGGCACGGCGAAGAGCGGCGAGACAGCGGTCGCGACGGCGGCGCGCCCCGTCCCCGCCTCCTGCACGGCATAGATGAAGAGCAGGCTCCCCAGGCCCGTTCCGGCGAGGCCCGCGGCGAAGAGCGCGCGGTGATCCCAGCGCGAGATCGTGCGCTCGCGGAAGCTCGATCGCGGCACGACGGAGGCTACGAACACGAGCAGCGCCGCCGTCGCCGGCAGGCGGATGATGCTAACCGCGAGCGCATCGTGCCCTTCGGCGGCGGCGCCCAGCCAGACGGTGGCCACGGCCCAGAACAGCGCGGTCAGTACCACCAGCGCGAGCCCGCGGGCGAGGCCCTGTGACGGCGCCGCCGCCTCACGCTCGGGGAGCGACCCCCGGCGGCCCCGCAGCGCCACAGCGTAGACGCCCGCGAGGATGAGCGCGGAGCCGATCCCGTCGGCCACGGTGATCTGCTCTCCGAGCAGGACGATGCCGAGCGTGTAGGTGAGGAAGACGAATAGCCCCAGGCTGATGGTGAACCCGCGCGCAAGCCCCAATGCGTTGAGCGAAGCCACGTAGAGCGTGTCGCCAAACGCCATGCCGATGACGGCGGACCCCACCAACGCCCCCGCAACCGCCGCGTCGATGCCCGCGAAGCCCCCCGAGAGCACGACGTAAGGCGCCAGCAGCGCGAGCAGCAGGGCGCCCCAGATGGCGCGTACGGCGCTGACCGAGACGGCGTCGACGCGCGAGGATGAGGACGCCATCAGCGTGCTCGCCGCCGCCCAGATGGCCGCCGAGCAGATCCCCGCGAGTACACCCAGGCTCATCTCAGCGCCCGCTGATCAGGCTCGCCGCGCGCGTGGCTACCATAGCGCTCTCCCCTCCTCGCGAATCGGGAACGGGCTGTGCGCTCGCGCGCGGGGTCGTGGAACAGACGTGAGGATAGCCCCCGCGGAAGCACACGATGCGGATGGCGCGGATCGCCGTCCGCTGCGTTACACTCTCGCCATGCAGGCGGCGATCATTACCGGCAAGGAGATCATCGAGCTGCTCGAATTCGCCGAGCCCGTCCCCGCCGTGGGGCAGGCGGTCGTGCGTATCAGCTACTGTGGCATCTGTGGCACCGACCTGCACTCCTACCAGTCGGGCGCGCCCTCGAACCCGGCGATCTGCGGGCATGAGTGGACCGGCGAGGTGGCGGCGGTGGGGGCGGGCGTGACGAACGTGCGCGAGGGCGACCGCGTCATCGGCGGCATCGTGCCCGCCTGCGGATCCTGTGACACCTGCCGCGCCGGGCACGCGCGCGACTGCCCCAACCAGCTCGCCAGCCTCATGGCGACGCCCCACGGCGGCTTCGCGCCCGCAATCGCGGCGGACGCGCGGCGGCTCACGGCCGTGCCCGCGGGCCTCGACGACCTCGAGGCAGCGATGGTCGAGCCCCTCACGGTGGCCCTGCATGCGACGCGGCGCACCGACATCCGCCTGGGCGACAGTGTGCTCGTGCTCGGCGCGGGGCCCATCGGCCTGCTCGTCCTGCAGTGCGCGCGCGCCGCCGGGGCAGGCCGTGTGTTCGTCGTCGAACCGTCGCCAGTGCGCGCCGCGCTCGCGTCTGAGCTGGGCGCCGATCGCGTCTTCGATCCGCAGGCGGAAGACGTGACCGCGGCGGTGGCGGACGAGACCGGCGGCCTCGGCCCCGATATTGTCTTCGAGTGCGCTGGTATCTCGCCCACCATCCAGCAGGCCGTCGACCTTGTGCGGCGCGGCGGGGCCGTAACCATGGTGGGCCTTGCGAACGAGCCGGCCACGATCAACCCGGGCGCGTGGATCTCCAGGGAGGTGACGGTCGTGGCCTCCGTCGCCTACTCGCACGAGGAGTTCGCGCTGGCTGCGGACCTCATCGCCAGCGGGCGCGTCCTGGTCAGGCCGCTACACACGCACACGGCTCCGCTGGCGGAGATCGTGGGCGCGTTCTCGCTGCTGAACGAAGACCGCCGCCAGATCAAGGTGCTCGTCGACCCCCGCGCGGGCTAGCGTCAGCGGCGTTCGGGCGCGGGAGTGGCGGTGGGCTGGTCGGTCCCGGGAGTGTCACGCGGGCGATCGCGTAGCTCGAGCGAGACGGCGACGTTGAGGACAGCAACGCCCGTGAGCGTAATCATGAGCAGCCGGAAGGCGCCCTCGTCCGGGTCCGACCCGAGCAGTGCGGCAATCACCGCAGCGCCCGCCACCGCGCCCGCGTAGCGCATCATCGCGAACGTTCCCGAAGCCGAACCGGCGATGCTCGGCGGCCAGGCCTCGAGCGCCGCCGCCGAGCGCGCCGGTCCCGAGATGCCCAGGCCGGTCCCCACAAGGACAAGCGATGCCACGATGGTGAGCAGGACCGGGCTCTCGAAGAGCAGGGCCAGGATCCCTGTGCCTGCGAGGGCGGCGAGGCCGCCGGCGACCACCAGCGGCCGCCGCCCGAAGCGGTCCGCCAGCATGCCCCCGAGCGGCGAACTCACAATCGACGCCGCCAGCAGGCAGAAGAGCACCAGGCTCACGATCTGCTCGCTCTCTCCACGCAGATCGACGAGGTAGAGGGGGAAGGTCACAAGCGCGGAGTAAAAAACGAAGTTCAGAAGCCCCTGGCTGCCCGCGGCCGCGCTGAAGTTCCGCGCCCGAAAGAACCTGAAGTCGACGATGCTCCCACCCGACCGCGCCCGCAGCCAGTAGGCCGCCAGCGAGACCGGCGCCAGCACCCCGCCTGCGATGAGAAACGCGGGATTCTCCACCTGCGTCGCGCTGCCGATGAGCACGACGCTGCCGAACACGAGTACGAGTGCAGCCATCGACGGCAGATCGATGTGGAGGCTCGCGCGCCCCTGCCCCTGGTCTCGCTGCACGCGCAACAGCAGTGCGAGCGCGACGATCGAGAGCGGCACATTGATGAAGAACAGGAACCGCCACTCCCCCGCCAGCAGCACGACTCCGCCGAGCACCGGGCCGAGGGCCGCCGCCGCCGACAGCGCCGCGCCGTTCATCCCCAGAACCGTGCCAAGGCGCTCCCGCGGCGTTCGCTTGCGCAGCACGGCGATGGCGTTGGGCAGGACCAGCGCGGTCACCGCCCCTTGCACCCCCCGCATCAGGACGAGGAAGGGGAAGCTCCAGGAAAACCCCAGGGCGATCGAAATAACGGCCAGGAGGACGAGGCCGGTGGCCATCATGCGGACGCAGCCGAAGGCGTCCCCGAGCCGCCCCGCCACGGGCTGCATGGTCGCCACCGCCACGAGGTAGGCGCTGATCAACAGCGCCATCTCACCCACGCCGGTATCGAAGTGCGCACGGATCTCAGGGAGGCCGATCGCGAGTAGCGTGCTGTTCAGGGGTGTCAGCAGCGCCGCGAGTGCAACCGTGGCCTGGAACTCGATGCTGCGCCAGCCCCTGCCCTCGTCCGAGGGCCCGATACCCTGCGGGGCTCGCTCTCGCCGCACCGGGCCTACGGTAACGCCACGAGCGCCCTAACGCCGCGACCGCCCGGCCATCCGCTGCCGCAGCGCCTCCCGCTCGCCGGCGGGCAGGCGGTAATGCTCGATGCCCGCGCGCTGGCGCTGGCGTGTGATCTCGTATAACACGATCGCCGCCGCCACGGAGAGATTGAGGCTGCGCACCATCCCCGCCATGGGGATAGTGAGGTGGCGGTCGGCGAGCGCGATCGCCTCCTCCGAGAGCCCGCGGCTTTCATTCCCCAGCAGCACAGCGATGCGGGGCGCCGTCAGGCTCGCCCCGAAGAGCGCCTCGGCCTCGCCCCCGGCGACGCTCGCGACCACCTCGTAGCCATCGCCGTGGAGGTCATCGAGGCAGGCGCGGGTCGACGAGTAGGCGGCGAAGTCGAGCCACTTGTTCGCCGAGGAGGAGCTGAGCTTGCCGACCGACCGCGGATCGAAGGGTGCCTCCTGGTCGAAGACGAGGCGCACGCGCTGGAATCCGAGCGCGTCGCAGGTGCGGAACACCGCCTCGGCGTTGTGAGGGTCGTGGATGTCCTCGAGGACGACCACGCCCTGTTGCCGCTTCATCGCGACCTCGCGGTAGCGCTCCGCGCGCGCGGCGGTGGGCATGGGCGCGAGCGTAGCGCCGCGGCGCAGCCCCGATCCAGTGAACCGCCCCGCCCCGCCTGTTCGGGCCGGTTCGGTAAGATAGGTGCACTCCCTGGACAGCGAAGGTCGAAACGTCGGGATGAGGAGCAGGCTGTGAGCGAACGGAACGGACTGGAGCGCGCCCGCGAGCTGCGCGAGACGTACGAGGAGGCGGTCGCCGTCGAGGGCCGCGAGCGGGCGGGCCCCTTCATGACCGTCTCCGGCCGCCCCGTCGAGCGCCTCTACGACCCCACGGACGTGAGCGCCGTCGACTACGAGCGCGACATCAACCTGCCTGGCTCCTACCCCTTCACGCGGGGCGTACACAAGACGGGCTACCGCGGCAAGTCCTGGACCATTCGCATGTTCAGCGGCTTCGGCTCCGTCGAGGAGACCAACCAGCGTTACCACGACCTGCTCGCCGCCGGCAACGACGGCCTCTCCATCGCCTTCGACATGCCCACGCTCATGGGCTACGACCACGACGAGCACTGGGCCGAGGGCGAGTTCGGCTCCTGCGGCGTGGCCGTGGACTCGCTCGCTGACATGGAGATCCTGCTCGACGGCCTGCCCCTCGACCGAATCACGACCTCGATGACGATCAACAGCCCCGCGCCCGTGATCTGGGCCCTCTTCATCGCCGCCGCGGAGAAGCGGGGCGTGCCCCGCGCGCGCCTGGCGGGCACCCTCCAGAACGACATCCTCAAGGAGTACATCGCCCAGAACGAGTTCATCTACCCCCCGCGTGAGTCGATGCGGCTGGTGACCGACACCGTTGAGTTCGCAGCGGCGGAGATGCCACTCTGGAACCCCATCTCGGTGAGTGGCTACCACATCCGCGAGGCGGGCTCGACCTCCGTCCAGGAGATGGCCTTCACCCTTGCCGATGGTATCGAGTACGTGAAGTGGGCGCTCGATCGGGGCCTCGATATCGACAGCTTTGCCCCCCGCATCTCCTTCTTCTTCAACTGCCACAACGACTTCTTCGAGGAGATCGCCAAGTTCCGCGCCGCACGCCGCATCTGGGCGCGGCAGATGCGCGAGCGCTTCGGGGCGAAGACCCCGCGCTCCTGGCTCATGCGCTTCCACACGCAGACGGCGGGCGTCTCCCTCACCGAGCAGCAGCCCGAGGTGAACCTCGTGCGCGTGGCGATCCAGGCGCTGGCGGCGGTGATGGGGGGCACACAATCGCTGCACACGGACTCGATGGACGAGGCCCTGGCGCTGCCTTCCGACAAGGCCGTGCGCCTGGCCGTGCGCACGCAGCAGGTGATTCAGCACGAGAGCGGCGCCGCCAACACCGTCGACCCCCTCGGCGGCTCGTACTTCGTGGAGCGGCTCACTTCCGACATGGAGAAGGAATGCAACGCGATCTTCGAGCGCATCGAGGATCTGGGCGGGGTCATCCCCGCGCTCGAGACGGGCTACTTTCAGAAGGAGATCGCCGATGCCTCTGCGCGCTTCCAGCGCGAGGTCGAGAGCCGCGATCGCATCGTTGTCGGCGTCAACGAGTTCCAGACTGAGGAGCCCCTCGAAATCCCCATCCTGAAGATGGACCCCGAGGGCGAGCGCCGCCACCTGGCGCGCCTCCGCAAGGTGAAGGCCGAGCGCAACGCGGACGCCTGGGGCGAGGCGATGCGGGCGCTGGAGAATGGCAGCAAGGATGGCGCGACGAACCTGATGCCGCTCATCATCGACGCGGTGAACGTGGGCGCGACCTCGGGCGAGATATGCAACCTGTGGCGGCGCGTCTTCGGCGAACACAAGGAGTTCGTGGTTGTCTAGCCCTCCACCGGTGTCCGGGCACAAAGCGGGATCTGTCCCGGCGTTGCGATTCTGAATCGCGATGGCTACGTTGCTGGCACGGCTGATCCGGGGATGAATACGCCAACAGCCTCCTGTCTCTGAGCGAAGGACATCTCAAGGAAACCCGGAGCAGTCTCAAGGACTTGCTCCAGCGCCCCTTCTGAACCTGGCGGCGCGGCGACGGCGCCGTCTGTCTCACACCCCGCCGCCGTGCTACAGTCCCGGCGCAGCCATCTGCTTCGTGCCGCGGGCGCTCGCGCGCTCGCGCTGCTGTCCCAGGGCCAGGCCTATGCGCAGCGATCTCGTCGACCTCGCCATCTTCTCAGGGCGCACCTACCCCGCCTTCACGAAGGCCATCTGTGCCCACCTCGGTATGGCCCCGGGCAAGGCCGACATCTTCGAGTTCACCAACGAGAACATCTTCGTCCAGTACCAGGAGAACATCCGCAGCCGCGACGTCTTCCTCGTGCAGCCCTTCTTTCCCCCCGTGAGCACCTCCATCCTCGAGCTGCTCATCATGATCGACGCCGCCCGCCGCGCCTCAGCCGGCCGCATCACCGCCGTCATCCCCTACTACGCCTACGGCCGCAGCGACAAGAAGGACCAGCCGCGCGTGCCCATCAGCGCCCGCCTCCTCGCCAATCTCATCGAGACCGCCGGCGCCGACCGCGTCCTCACCATGAACCTGCATGCCGGCCAGATACAGGGCTTCTTCAACGTCCCCCTCGATGAGCTCAACGCCCTCTACCCCGTGAGCGCCTACTTCGCCGGCAAGAACCTGGACGGCTACAACGTCGTCGCCACCGATGTCGGCGGCGAGAAGCGCGCCCGCGACATGGCCATCTGCCTCGATCTCCCCCTCGCCATCGTCGAGAAGCGCCGCATCGGCAACACCGGCATCGTTCAGGCCCTGAACGTCATCGGCGACGTCGATGGCCGCAACGCCCTCATCATCGACGAGGAGATCGACACCGCCGGTACTATGGTTGAGGCCGTCACCATCCTGCGTCGGAAGGGAGCCCGCGAGATCGTCGTCGCCGGCTACCATCCCATCCTCAGCGGCCCCGCCGTCGACCGTCTGCGGGATGCCGCAGTCCACGAGATCGTCGTCACCGACACCGTACCCCTGCCCCCCGACAAGCGCCTCCCCAACATGACTGTCATCTCCACCGCCTCCCTCTTCGGCGACGCCATCGAGCGCATTCATACCGGCCAGAGCGTGGGCGCCCTCTTCCAGTAGGTGTCGCGCTGCTGAGGAGGGCAGTGAGAGGGAAAGCGCGCCCCCTGCCTGGTGCTTCTCCTCCCCTCAGTTCTCCTTTTGGAAGCCAGCGCAACACCCTCTCCTCCGCCCTCTCACTCCCCGTCCTCCCGGTCCTCAGGGAGCAGCGCGTCGCGCGCGCCGAGTTCCGCGCCCAGGCGCCGCAGCTCGCGGCCAAAGCGCGTGGAGCGCGCGGCGACCCCCGCGAGCTGCGTCCGCCCTCCGCCGGTCCGTACCCAGAGCCGCCGCCGTGGCGCGTAGAACGTCACCCCCAGCCCCACCATCGCCATCGCCACCGCGATCCAGATGAACGTGTCGCCGGGATCGCGCCGCACGTCGATCCCCGAGGCATCCACTCGCCCGCCGAAGCGGTAGCGGTAGCTGGAGCGCGTCTCGACCGTTTCCCCCTCCGCGATGGCGACATTCACGGCGTCGATGTTCGAGAGGAACAGGTAGGGGCGCCCGTCGCCGCTCTCCGGCATCTGTACCGTGACCACCCCCGCCGTCTCCCCCCGTGGCAAGTCGAACACCTGGACGGCGGGCACGGCGACGATCCCACGGAAGGCGATCCGGTAGCGGCCCGTCTCCACCGAGCCGCCCGCGCGCAGCTCTACGGGTGCGATCCCCTCGCCGTCGACCACGAGCGCGAGCGACTCCCCCTCCAGCCGCCAGCTCACACCGTAGACCGCCTCCGGCAGCACCAGCTCCGCGAGCGCCACCTCTCCCTCGTAGCCAAGCGCCGTCCCCGGCACGCTCGCCATCTGCGGCAGCGCCTGGTCGAATACCACCCTCCCCGCGGCGTCCGTGACCCGCAGCGCAGGTGCCGCCGTCGCCTCGTTCCCGAAGTCCAGCACGTCGTCGAAGAGCACGCGCCCGTTCGGCCCCCTGACCGTCAGCCGTGCGAGGTCGTCGAAGAACGCCGCCTGGTGGAAGCGGTAGCCGAAGGCCGAACACGGCCCGTTCACCGTCGACGTGCACCGCACAGCCACCTCCCCGCGCCGGATCAGCAGGTCGCTGTGGAAGTCGATGACGTTCCCCGCCGCGTCGACGCCGCGGTGCGCGTCCTGCATCCCCACGAAGATCTGGCCGGGCCCGGGTTCGCGGAAGAGCGGCACTGCCGGCCGCGCCTCCGCCAGCGCGAGCGTTCGCTGGAACCCCGTCAGCTGCGTCAGCAGGCCCCCGACCAACAGCAGCAGTAGTGCCAGGTGCGAGATGAAGGTGGCGTACTGGCTCCAGGCGAAGCGCTCCGCGAACAGCTCGGTGATGCCCTCGCCCTCGTGGACGCGCCGCACGCGGTAGCGCTTCCGCCGCAACAGCCCCTCCACCACCTCCGTGCCCCCCGCGTGCGTGAACGAGGCGCGGTGACGCGCCGTCTCGAAGTAGCGCACGCCAGCGCGCAGCGGGGGACGGCGCACGCTCCGCCACACCGGCGGAAAGCGGCTGATCGTACAGACCGTCACCGCGGCCACGATCACGAACCAGAGGCCCGTGAACCAGGCGCTGTGGAAGATCTCGAACAGGCCGAGGCCGTCCAGCAGGCCCGTGAGTGCGCCGAAGTCCTCACGTTGCAGCTCCAGCCAGGCCGAGTGCGCGGCGGGGTTCGCGCGCATCTCCGCGGGCAGCTGCGGCAGCACGACCCCCAGCAGGCTCGCCAGCGTCGCTGTCGAGACCAGCGCCACCGCGAACTTCACGTTCGTCAGTAGCCGCCAGACTGCCCGCGGTGGGTCGAACGCCGCGGGCTCGCGCGTGGCCGTCGCGCCCGCCATCAGGGAAGCGTCGCCGCCAGCGCATCGAGGTCGTCGCGTGTCAGCGCCCCCAGGTGGATCCTCCGGACGACCCCCTGCGGGTCGATCACGAAGCTGACGGGCAGCCCCGTGCTCACGCGGTAGGCCGCCGAAACCTGCCCGTCCACGTCGAGCGCGATCGGGTAGGTCACGGCGAACGCCGCCGCGAACGCGCGCGCCGTCTCGTGCGATTCCTGCTGGTTCACGCCCACGACCACGAACGCAGGCGCGCGCCGCTCGAAGAACGCCTGCAGCTCGGGCGTCTCCCCGCGGCAGGGCCCGCACCACGAGGCCCAGAAGTTGAGGAGCACGTAGCGTCCCCGCAGGTCCGTCAGCGCCGTCAGCGAACCGTCCAGCGCCCGCAGGCGGAACGGCGGCGCAGCGCGGCCCTCCCGTGCCGCCGGAGCCTCACCCGTCGGGTTCAGCGCCTCCGCCAGCGCGACCACGCCGAGCCCCGCCTCCGCCTCCGCGCTGCCGCCCCCGCCGCCACGAATCTCGAAGAACCACACGCTCAACCCCACTACCGCCACCACCAGCGCCGCCGCGCCGAAGGTGGAGGCCGGTCCCACGTATTCGCGGCGCTGCTGCGGGCGCTCGTCGGGAAGGGTTTCGTCCATCGCGTGTGTGGCTGCGGCGCGTCGTGCGCGCGCCCTCTCGCCCGCAAGCGTACCAAAAGCCGCGAGGCTTGAGCGCCGCTACCTGCCCGCGGGGAGACCGAGGCGCTCCGTGAGCGCCCGCCACCCCTCCGCCTCCACTGCCGCCGCCGGCTGCGTCCCGTTAATCTCCAGCCATGTGCCCGCCGGGGCCTGGGCGAGCTGGGCGCGGTAGCCCTCGCGTACGCGCTCGTGGAAGGCGAGCCCTTCGCATCCCGTCGCCGGCCCCTCGCGCTCGCCCTGCTTCCGCCGAAGGCCGATCACAGGCGGCACGTCGAGGTAGATTGTGAGGTCCGGCACGAGCCCCTGCGTCGCCGAAGCGTTCGCGTCCGCCAGACGCTTCAGGTCGAGCCCCCGTCCGTAGCCCTGGTAGGCGATGGTGCTCGCGTGGAAGCGGTCGCAGAGCACCATCACGCCCGCCGCCAGCGCGGGCGTGATCACGCGGTTCACGAGCTCCGCCCGCGCCAGCAGGAAGGCGAACGCCTCCGCCCAGGGCGTCAGCGGCTGCGCCAGCAGCGTGCGCGCGCTCTCCCCCGCGGGCGTGCTGCCCGGATCCCGTACCTCGATCGTATGCACGCCCGCTCCTTCGAGGCGCTGCGCCAGACGTGCCGCCAGCAGGCTCTTGCCCGCGCCCTCGCCCCCCTCGAAGGCGATGAAGCGCGGCCCCGCGCCGCTGCTCACAGGCTGCCCGATCGCGCCGCTGCGGGCAGGATGCGCACGTGCCGCTCCGGCTCCGCGCCGTGGCTCTCGCTCTCGAGGTTGAAGCGCCCCGCGAGCTCGTGCTGGACGCGCCGGATGTAGCTGTTGGCGGGCGCGAGCTCCAGCGGCCGCCCCTCGCTCAGCACCCGGGCGATGGCGTCTTCCGTCTCGCGATACGCTTCCGCCACCGGATCGCGCCGTGCGCGCTGCCCCCGGAACTGCAGCAGCACCTGCTCCATCTGGAAAAGCGTGTTGTTCTTGATCACGTAGATCGGCAGCGAGCGCTCCTCCGCCTCGCGGATGGCCGGGGGCTTCCTGCGGTACGAGTGCCGCAGCGTGATGAGCGCGTCGGCGAGGCGCAGGTCGTCGACCAGCTGCACCGGCACTCCCGTCTCCTGAATCGCCTGTTGCAACCGCCCGCGCGAGAGCCCGAAGGGGAAGAGGAGGGTTTCCCGCGCTCGCTCCGGCGTCCCGCCCGCCGCGCGCGCCTGCTCCGGCGGCGGCGGCTCCGGCGCTTCGACGGTCATGGCCGCGACTGCCCCTTCGTCCGTCAACTCACGCACTTCCGGCGGCGACGCGAAGCCCCGCAGCTTCGCGTCTACAGTCGCGCCTACGTCCTCGTGCAGCGCCACCCGCCGCCAGCCCTGGATCTCGATCACGGCGTCGAACGTGGGCGGCGCCATGCGTTCCAGGATCGACTTCTGCGTTCCCCGCCGCCGCGCTTCCTCGTCGCTCAGCGTTACCGACTGGATGCCGCCGACGAGGTCGCAGAGCGTGGGGTTCGCCATCAGGTTCTCGAGCGTGTTGCCGTGTGCCGTGCCCACCAGCTGTACGCCGCGCTCTGCGATTGTGCGTGCCGCCCCTGCCTCCTGCTCCGTGCCGATCTCGTCGATGACGATGACCTCGGGCATGTGGTTCTCGACCGCCTCGATCATCACGCTGTGCTGGAGTGCGGGCGCCGCCACCTGCATGCGTCGCGCGCCCCCGATCGCGGGATGGGGGATATCGCCGTCGCCGCCGATCTCGTTCGAAGTGTCGACGATCACGACGCGCTTGCTCGCCTCGTCCGCCAGCACCCGCGCCACCTCGCGCAGCATCGTCGTCTTGCCCACGCCCGGCCGCCCCAGCAGCAGGATGCTCTTCCCGCTCATCACCAGGTCCTCGATGATACGGATCGTTCCGTAGACGGCGCGGCCAATGCGGCAGGTGAGCCCGACCACCTTCCCCCGCCGGTTGCGGATCGCCGAGATGCGGTGCAGTGTCCGTTCGATGCCCGCGCGGTTGTCCTCCCCGAACTCGCCTACGCGCGCGGTCACAAAGCCGAGGTCCTCCTCGCTTACCTCGCGCTGGCTGAGCACGATCTCGCGGCTCGGATAGCGCGCCTCGGGGAGACGCCCCAGGTCCATCACCACCTCGAGCAGATCGCTGCGGCCCTCCTGTGCCACGAGCCTCTCCGCCAGGCGCGGCGGTAGCGAGTCGATGAGCGCGTCCAGGTCGTCGGTCACGATCCGCTCAGGCGCCGTCCCGTTCCCGTCAGGCATCGTTTCACGCTACCGCGCGGGTGTGACCCCGCCCGCTCATGCGCCCCTCCCCGCCTCGCAGCGCCCGCGCCCACCGATCGTCAGGAAGTACTCGTGCAGGCGCGTATCTCCGCTGAGCTCGGGGTGGAAGGCGGTCGCGAGCAGGTTGCCCTGCCGCGCCGCCACGATCGCGCCGTCCTCCAGCCGCCCCAGCGCTTCCACCTCCGCCCCTACCCACTCGATGACCGGTGCGCGGATGAAAATCGCCCGGAACGCCCCTCCGGCCACCCCCGCCAGCTCCACGCTGGCCTCGAAGCTGTCGACCTGCCGCCCGAAGGCGTTCCGCGTCACCGCGATGTCCATCGTTGCAAGACCGGGGCGGTCGAGCGCGTCGACCCGCTTCGCCAGCAGGATCGCACCCGCGCATGTGCCCCACACGGGCCGCCCGCTCGCGCAAAGCGCCCGCAGCGGCTCGTGGAAGCCGTAGCGCAGGATCAACCGCGCGATCGTTGTGCTCTCGCCGCCGGGGATGATGAGCCCCGCCAGCCCATCGAGCTGCGCAGGTTTGCGCACCTCGACCGGCATCTGCCCAATGCTCGCCAGCGCCTCGGCGTGCTCGCGGAAATCGCCCTGCAGGGCGAGTACCCCTACGGTCACGTCGTTCGCGTCTCACCAGCTCGTTCGCGTCCAGGCCCCATATCCAAGCCCCCTGATTGTAGCAGCGCCGCACGGCGCTCGATCACGACCGGTGCGGAGCCGCTATCCTCCCCCGCGGAGGTTCCACCATGCCCGCGAAACTCACCCCCGAGGAAGTACACGAGTTCCTCGACAGCCGCCCCGGCTGGATCACGCTCACCACCATCGGCCCCGACGGCTACCCGCACAGCGTGCCCATCGGCTACTTCCGCATCGACGGCGCCGTCTACGTCGGCTGCCGCGACCGCACCCAGAAGGTGCTCAACGCCCAGCGCAACCCCAAAGTCAGCCTCTCGCTCGAAAGCGGCGGTACCATGCAGGACATCAAAGGCGTGCTCATCCAGGGCGACGCCACAGTCGTGAATACCCCCGACGAGCTGCTGGATCTGAGCCGCGAGGCCGCCCGCCGGCGCGGCGCGCCCGAGGAGGCCCTTCCCACGCAGCCGCCCCCGGGCGCCGCTTACATCAAGGTCGTCCCCACCCGCGTCATCTCCTGGGACTACTCGCGCATGGGCTGAGGAGAGAGGTGACGGAGCGGAGACCGGCCTATGCCACTCACGCCTCAGCCGCGCACCAGCGCGGCGCTCTCTCCTCCTCGTCCGGCCACCAGCGGTAGATGCGCAGGTCAGTTCTCCCGTCGAGGTCGAAGCGCACGCCCTCGCCTTCGAGCAACTCGCGCTGCAGGTCGGCCCCCGCCCCGCGCCCGCGCAGGCTGATGCTGCCCTTCGCATTGATCACGCGCCACCAAGGCACGTCTGTCTCCGGCGGCAGTGCCCGCAGCGCGTAACCCACCGCTCGCGCCGCCGCCGGCGCCCCCAGCTCCAGCGCCACCTGCCCGTACGTCACTACCCGCCCCCGTGGCGTCCGCCGCACGAACATCCACACCCGCTCGTAGAAGTTCGGCGCGCCGCTCAGAACGCCCGTCGAACAGTCTTCGTTCATCTCGGTTACGGCGTCGGATGTGGGCGGCGCCGTCCTGCTCCACTATGCCCGCGGCAGCCCGAAGCCACGTGTTGCGATGATCGTGCGCATTACCTCGTTCGAGCCCGCCCCGAACGTCGGCATCACCGCCGCCAGGTAGCCCTGCTCGATCCGCCCGTCCAGCGGCGCGCGCGCCGACTGCGGCGTCAGCTGGCCGTACGGGCCCAGCAGCTTCGTGCCCGCATGTAGCAGGCGCTGCATCAGCTCCGTGCTGAACACCTTCACGAGGCTCGCCTCGTGGTTCGGGTGTTCGCCACGGTTGATCATGCCCAGATTCCGGTAGGCGAGCATTTGCAGCACTTCCAGCTGCACCTTGAAGTCCGCCAGCGTACGCGCCACCCCCGCGCGCTCGATCGGATGCGCCCCCTCCGGCCCCGCCGTCCGCGCCCAGCGCACGAGCGCATCGAACACGGCGCGCACGCCCGATACCGTGAAGATTGAGACCCGCTCGAAGTCGAGCGCGTGCGCAGCGTAGTACCAGCCCCGGTTCTCCTCCCCTACCAGCGCATCCGCGGGCACGCGCACATCCTCCCAGTACACCTCGTTCGTGCGCAGCCCCGACATCGTCCAGATCGGACGCACCGTGATCCCCGGCGTCGCCAGGTCCACGAGAAACATCGAGATGCCGCGGTGCTTGGGAGCCTCCGGGTCAGTCCGCGCCGCCAGCCACACGTACTCCGCACGGTGCGCCCCGCTTGTGAAGCGCTTGATCCCGTTGAGCACGTAGTCGTCGCCGTCCCTCACCGCCCGCAGCTGCAGCGAGGCGAGGTCAGTGCCCGCATCCGGCTCCGTGTAGCCCAGCGCGAACTCGATCTCACCGCGCACGATCCGCGGCAGGAAGGCGGCCTTCTGGTCGGCGCTGCCGTAGGACATCAGCGTCGGTCCCACCTGCTGCACCGCGACGGTCGCGTGGGGCGCGCCCACGTAGTTGAGCGCCTCCTGGAAGAGGTACTGCTCCTCGTAGCTCCGCTCCGCGCCCCCGTACTCCCGCGGCCACGACATCGTCAGCCAGCCGCGCTCCGCCAGCTTCCGCCGGAACCCGCGCTCGATCTCGTAGCTGTCGGGCGCCGCCGCAACCTGCCGCCGCGTCTCCGTGCCCCACTCGGCCGCGAGGAACGCCCGCACCTCGCCCTCGAACGCGAGGGCCTTCTCTGAGAAGCGAAACTCCATCGGCTCCGCAGTCTACGCGCGTGTGCGGGTCCGTCCGCTGATCCCGCTCTACTCGCGCTTGCCCGGCAGCTTCGGGATGAGCCAGTCGAGGAAGCTGTCGGCCGAGCGCGTCTGCATGTAGAAGCGCCCCGGCCCCGTCAGGTGCACGACCAGCCCCTCGCCGCCCAGCAGGGTTGACTTCCAGCCGCCCGCGCGACCCACGTCGTAGCCCACCGACTCATCGAACGCCACCATGTGCCCCGTGTCCACGATGTACGGCTCACTCGCGCCCAGGTCGATCTCGTGGATCGCCCCGTAGCTGGAGACCCAGAGCGTGCCGTGGCCCCGGCACTTCAACAGGAACAGCCCCTCGCGCGAGAAGAACGACTTCGCGCCGCCCCACTTCGTGTCGACCTCGATTCCCTCCGTTGCCGCCAGGAACGAGCCCGACTGCACCAGCAGCGTCTGCCCCGTCAGATCGAGCGCAACGATGTCCCCGGGCAGCGCTGGCGCCACCGTCACCTGCCCGGGCGTTTCCGCGCGGAAGGTGTTGACGAAGAAGCTCTCGCCGCCGAGCACCGAGCGCCGCAGCCCCGAGAGCACGCCGCCACGCGCGCTCGTCTCCATCCGGATCGTGGACGACATGCTCACCATCGCGCCCGTTTCCGCCTGGATCGATTCGCCCGCGTCGAGGTCGATGAGCGCGAGGGCGTAGGCGGGCCGGTACTTCACGTCGTGGTGCATCTGCGTGCTCCTGCCGGTGGGGTTGGGCTTCAGGGTAACGGACGGCTGCCCGAAGGCGGCGCGACTCCGCAATTGTGAGCCATCGGGGCGTAGGGTACGGTAGCGGCGAGGGCGCATCCCCTGCGCCCGCCCGCCGGAGGTCTATGCCCGTGCGCTATCGCTACTCGCTCTGGGATGGAACCCAGGAGGTTCCCCCCATCGATGCCGACCAGGTTCTCGATAACCTCAGCGACGACCTCATGAACTTCGGCGACCTCCAGCACGCCCTCCGCAATCTGCTCCAGCGTGGCATGCGCGACCCCATGGGCGACCGCACCCAGGGCCTGCGCGACCTCCTCCAGCAGCTCCGCCAGCAGCGCCGCCAGCAGCTCGACCGCTTCGACCTCAGCTCCGTCTTCGACCAGCTCCGCGAGCAGCTCGACGAGATTCTCGGCATGGAGCGCTCCACCATCGATCAGCGCCTCCAGGAGGCGGGCGCGCCTCCCCCCGACAGCGAGGACCAGGCTGGTCAGGAGAGCCAGCGCGGCGACCAGGCGGATGGCTCGCCCGTGGGTAGCGAGCCGCAATCCGGAGAAGGGGATCAGTCCTCGAACGAGGGTGGCCAGCCGGGCGAGGGCCAGCAAGGATCGCAGCCGGGAGGGGCGGGCGGCCAGGCCGGCGCCCCCAACGAGTTCGCCGGGATGCTGCGCAACATCGCCAATCGTAAGCAGGAGTTCCTCCAGGACCTCCCCGAGGACACCGCCGGCCAGGTGCGCAAGCTCCAGGACTACGAGTTCATGGACCCCGAGGCACAGGCCCGCTTCAACGAGCTCGTCCAGTCGCTGCGCCAGGCGATGATGGACACCTTCTTCAAGGACCTCTCCAGCCAGATCGCCAACATGTCCCCCGAAGACCTCGAACGCCTCAAGAACATGACCAACGACCTCAACCGCATGCTGCAGGAGAAGATGGCTGGCAACGAGCCCGATTTCGACAGCTTCATGCAGCAGTACGGCGACCTCTTCGGCGACAACCCGCCCCGGTCGCTCGACGAGCTCGTCGCCCAAATGCAGCAGCAGATGGGGCAAATGCAGAGCCTCCTCGGAAGCCTCCCCGGCGAGCTCCGCGAGCAGCTCCAGGACCTTCTCTCGGACAAGATCGGCGACCCCCAGCTCCAGCAGGGCCTCGACGAGCTCGCGCGCAACCTCGAATACCTCTACCCCACGCGCGATCTGCGCGAGCAGTATCCCTTCCGCGGCGAGGAGGAGATCGACCTCCAGGCCGCCATGGAGCTCATGCGCCAGATGCAGTCCATCGACGAGGTCGAGCGCCAGCTCGAACGCACCCAGTACGGCGGCGAGATCGACGACATCGACGCCGACCAGCTCGAAGAGCTGCTGGGCCCCGAAGCGCGCGAGACGCTCGACGAGCTGCGCAAATTCCTCGAAATCCTCGAAGAGGCCGGCTACATCCGCAAGAAGGGCTCAGGCTGGGAGCTCACCCCCCGCGGATCCCGCAAGATCGGCCAGCGCGCCCTCGTCGAGCTCTACGCCCAGCTCAAGGCCAACTCCTTCGGCAAGCACGAGGTCCACGAGAGCGGCCACGGCGGCGAGCGCACCGACGACACGAAACTCTACGAGTTCGGCGACCCCTTCCACCTCGATATCAAGCGCACGATCATGAACTCCATGGAGCGCGAGGGCCCGGGCGCGCCTGTCCGCCTGCACCCCGACGACTTCGAGGTGGCCCGCAGCGAGCTCACCACCCAGACGGCCACCGTCATCATGCTCGACCTCAGCTGGTCGATGGCCCTGCGCGGCAGCTTCCAGGCCGCCAAGAAGGTCGCCCTCGCGCTCAACAACCTCATCTCCTCGCAGTTCCAGCGCGACAGCCTCTACATCATCGGCTTCAGCGCCTACGCCCGTGAGCTCAAGGCCGAGGACCTCCCCTACGTGCGCTGGGACGAATCCGTGCTCGGCACGAACATGCACCACGCCCTCATGATCGCCGAGCGCCTGCTGGCGAAACATACCCGGGGCGCCCGCCAGATCATCATGATCTCCGACGGCGAGCCCACCGCTCACCTCGAACGCGGGCGCAGCTACTTCGCCTACCCCCCCAGCCCCATCACCATCCGTGAGACGCTCAAGGCCGTGAAGCGCTGCACCCGCAAGAACATCACGATCAACACCTTCATGCTCGATCGCAGCCACTACCTCAAAGAGTTCGTCAACCAGGTCGCCCGCATCAACAAGGGCCGCGTCTTCTACACCACCCCCGACAAGCTCGGCGAGTACATCCTCGTCGACTACGTCGCCCAGAAGCGCAAACACCTCGCCGGCCTCGCCAGCTAGCAGTCTCCCGTGGCGCATCGATTCGGGTGGGGCCGATGGGCTGTAGTGATATAATTTCACTGGCCTCGCGCTCTTATGTGGGAGAACTCGTGGCGAGCCGTCCCGTCTGCGCTGATCGTCTCTATAATCGGGGGCGGAGGGACGATGCGCCACGCTATCCCAGCCTGCCCAAGGAACAGTTCGTGACGACGGACGCCAAGCCCGACCAAATACAGCTAATGGGTGCAAGGCCGAAGCCCAAGCCCCGCGTGCCTAGGACACGTCGCCGGGCCAATGATTTGGATGGCGCGACGTGGCTGAAGAACTCGATCAGCGTCTGGGACGACATCCGGAAGACGACTGAGGAAAGCCGCTTGGGTCACCCGGCGATGTTCCCAAGTCAGCTCGTAACTCGCCTGATTGAAAGTTTCACGACCAACGACCAACGCCTCATCCTGGACCCTTTTGTGGGCGTCGGTTCTACGGTCATCGCAGCAGAATCTCTTGGGAAGATTGGAGTCGGCCTCGACATCTCCGAAGAGTTCATTAAGATTGCTGAAGAGCGACCGCGGCGACTTGTAAAGAATGGCGAGTCGTACGGAGAGCGGAGCCTCCACGTGGCTAGTGCTTTCGATGTTCTCGAATACGTTCGTCCAGAAACAATAGACATGGTCGTTACATCCCCGCCGTACTGGGATATCCTTCTTCGAGATCGCACAGCCGATTATAAAGAGACGCGGCACTATGGAGAATCGGCGATCGATCTGGGGCGTATCCGAAATTATGGCAAATTCCTCGACACGCTTGCGGCTATTTTCGGGAGAGTCCTGATGACGATGAAACCGGGGGCGTATTGCTGTATTGTTGTCATGGATATTCGTAAGAGAGACAAGTTCTACCCTTTCCATTCTGATCTCGCCAAGAAGCTCACAGATGTCGGGTTCCTGCTCGATGATATCATCATCTGGATGAGGAACCACGAATATAACAATCTCCGCCCATTGGGGCATCCGTCCGTCTTCCGTGTGAACAAAGTTCACGAGTATATCAACATTTTCCAGAAGCCGCGATGAGCACCATTCGCACGGCACGACCGAAGGACGATCTACCGCAGTTGGTGGCGGGCGAGCACGATCTCAGCATGGCTGTGGCCTACGTCACGCAGGATGGCTTGGCATCGATCAAGGAAAGGCTCCTTGGCCTGTTGGAAAATGGACGTACGATACGCATCCTGATGGATCTGGAGAGTGGCAACACTGACCCCAGCGCGGTCTGGGACATTCTTAGCATGGCCACAGCCCACCCACGGCTGCAGGTGAAGACCATTGTTTCTTCGGCCCACACCGGCATTCTTCACTCCAAGCTGTACATCGCTGCCGGTACCACCACCGTGACCTTTGTGACAGGCTCGGCCAACCTGACGGAGGCTGCGCTCGAACGAAACAGGGAGCACGCGATCTGGATTGAAGGCTCTGCCGAGGAGAGAGAGATCCAGGAAGCCCGGGTGGTCTTCGAAGAGTTCTGGACGGATCCGCAGGCTAAGAGGATTGATGAGGAAGCTGCTCGGCTCTATGAGGCCTACTGCGGCCGCCTGCGGCGCTCCCAAGCGCGCTCCGAGCGCCGGGCTCAGTCCGCCTACACAGCCTTGGTCGATCACCTCTTGGTGGACCGGGAGCCCATCTTTGCGTGGCCGTCACCGGATGCCGCCTATGTGCTGGGGGTGATCGCTGCTCGAGGTAGGATCCACGTCGATGAGGCCATCATCGATATAAAGCTGGCATTCCGTCCCTCCAGCTATGCAGGCGGGAGAATCTCCGTCGCGGGTACATCATTTGACGCTGCTGAAGTACTTCCGACCATCCCGCTGACTATTGGTCAGCGCGTTCACACAATCATTCCCGATGCCGAAGTATCCATCATGAACAAGACCATTCATGTCGATTTCGGCTCATGCCCCGATGCTCTACAGGTCATCGGCGACGCCTACGCTCCACACACGACAGTAGACACATTTCGTCTGCCCAAGGGACTAAACCAGTCACCAGACGAGACGGTCGTCGAGTTCCTCAAGGGCTTCTCCGTGGCCTCTGCCCTGCTAACTGATCATACGAGCATGCCCGGGGGCAAGGGAAAAATGATGGTCTGGATACGGCCACGAACATCCAATGAGCGAATGTTCAACCTCCTCGCCAACCTGATCGAGAGTCGGATGGGATTCGTTGTGTACAAACACTGGCGCAAATACCGGGAACCGCACCTGAAGATCCACTGCGAGAACTTTCAGCAAATCGGATTCGGCATCCCTTGGTGGGATGAACTCGTTAGCGCGGGGGCTGAGTACAACTTCAACCTCTTTCCGCAAGTGCCGCTTGGGGCACTCTCGCCCGTTCCGAATGATCCGGAAGATCTGGGATCCAATACCCGGCCTTGACCAGCCATCTACAGGTATGAAAGCGTTATTGGGGCCTAGGCAGCTTGAGTTCATGGGCTGTAAGGGACTCCTCCTTGAGGATGCCTCGCAGCACGGCAATGCGATCTAGGCAGTCTATAGCTATGCCGTAGGTAGCACGACTTTTAGCGGCCTCCGTCGCCAGTTGCGCGTAGTGGCCGACGAGTGAATCGCGCGCTGTCTCAATGTCCTTCAATTGGCTGGCGTCAATCGCAAGCAATGTAGTCCTCCATGGGCTGGAAACTACCGTAACACACGGTTCGAGGGCGCGCCCACAGGCCTATAACGCGCCCCCGTGCTACCATCGCCCCCCAGTCGCGCTCGTGCGCCGCTCTCTCACTATGCCCACTGACCGCGTCCAGCTCTACGACACCACCCTCCGCGATGGCTCCCAGATGGAGGGCATCTCCCTCTCCGTCGAGGACAAGGTGCGCATCACGCGAAAGCTCGATGAGATCGGCGTCGAGTGGATCGAGGGAGGCTTCCCCGGCTCCAACCCCCGCGACGCCGCCTACTTCCAGCGCCTCCGCGAGATTACCCTCACACAGGCGAGGGTGAGCGCTTTCGGCGGCACCCGGCGCCCCAACCTCACCTGCGCGACCGACCCCAATATCCAGAGCATGGTTGCCGCCGAGACCCCCGGCGTCACCCTCGTCGGCAAGGCCAGCCAGTACCAGGTGCAGCGCATCCTCGAGACCAGCGACGAGGAGAACCTCGCCATGATCGCCGACACCGTTGGCTACTTCGACGCCCTCGGCAAGACCGTCTTCTTCGATGCTGAGCACTTCTTTGATGGCTTCGCCGCCAACCCCGACTACTCCCTCCAGTGCCTCGCCACCGCCGCCCGCGCCGGCGCCGGCGCGCTCGTCCTTTGCGATACGAACGGCGGCATGACTACCCCCGCCCTCCTCGCTGCTATCGAGGCCGTCCAGCGCCGCATCCCCGATGCGCGCATCGGTATCCACTGCCACGACGACGCCGGCCTCGCCGTGGCGAACACCCTCGCCGCCGTCGAAGCGGGCGTCTGGCAGGTGCAGGGCTGCGTCAACGGCTACGGCGAGCGCTGCGGCAATGCCGATCTTCTCACCGTCGCCGCCAACCTCAAGCTCAAGATGGGCCTCGATGTCATCGAAGATGCGCAGCTCGCGCGCCTCACCGAGGTCTCCCACTACGTGAGCGAACTCGCCAACCTCGTGCCCGACCCACAGGCCCCCTTCGTCGGCCAGAGCGCCTTCGCGCACAAGGCCGGCTATCACGTGGCGGGCATCGTGAAGGACGAGAACGCCTACCAGCACATCGATCCCGCTCTTGTGGGGAACAGCAGCCGCGTGCTCGTCAGCGAGCTCTCCGGCCAGCGCAACCTCCTCCTCAAGATCGAGGAGCTCGATATCGACTACCCCTTCACACCCGAGGAAATACGCGCCCTCCTCCAGGCGGTCAAACAGAAGGAGAGCGAGGGTTTCCAGTACGAGGGTGCCGAAGCCAGCTTCGAGCTACTCGTGCGCCGCCAGATCCCCGGCTACGTCCGTCCCTTCGAGGTCGAGGACTTCGTCATCGTCGAGCGACACCGCCACCAGCGCGGCAACGACCAGCGTAGCGACATGCTCGCCGAGGCCATGGTCAAGCTCCGTACCGGCGACAGCGAGCAACACACCGCGGCCGAGGGCAACGGCCCCGTGAACGCCCTCGACCTCGCCGCCCGCAAGGCCCTCGCCGGTGCCTGGCCCCAGGTGCTCGACGTGAAGCTCGTTGACTACAAAGTGCGCATTCTCGACAGCGAATCCGCCACCGCCGCCCAGGTGCGCGTCCTCATCGAGAGCACCGACGGCGGGCGCTACTGGACGACGGTGGGCGCCTCGACCGACATCATCGAGGCCAGCTGGATCGCCCTCGCCGACGCCCTCGAATACGCGATCAGCGGCCCGCCCACCCCCTGAACCGCCACCCCGCCGCCTGCGTCAGGCCCCCTCCCTCAGCGCTCCGTTTCCTCCCCGAAATCCGCGTGCCCGCGGATCACGGCGTGTGTCCCGTGCCAGGGCCAGCGAAACTCTGTACTTAGGGACGTACCTGGTCGAGCTCCTGGTAGATGAAGTCCCGGGAATTTCCGGCATTCTCAAACAGCTCAACCACCTCTGATTCGATCAGGCGAGCCTCATCATCTGTTGCGATGATCGTCACAACGTCGGGAAGTACACCTTGCTGGTTGAAACGGATGAAAACGACGCCCAGTGCACTCTTCTCGGCACTCTCCTCGCCACGTTCGTATCCGAGAAGGTGCGCCAGGTGCTTGATCTCCAGGATCGAGTACGAAGGCTCAGGCAAGTACAACCTCGCGACGGAACTGGCCTTCGCCCAGTTCCTCCGTTTGCGCGGCGATGACACGGTGGGTGATCCCGCGGGACGCCAGGTACGCCGAAGTGATCGGGATCCCGTGCCGCATGAGCGTCTTGCCCGTCAGTGTGAAGAGATGGTCGAGCAACTCCTCGCACCGTTCGGGCGATTCCGCGGCGATCAGGCCCGGAATCTCCAGGGTGCGGATGAATGCGCCCGGGAGATCGCCGTCCTGCTCCACGAGATTTCCACCGACGCCTGTCACAGTTGCCATAACCCGAATACCGGCCATGATGGCGAGCCCCCTCCCGAGTGAAGGATAAGCATACCACGCCTCGACAATTCTATGACGCACAATGCCAACCCATCCGCTGGCGTTCGGGCAGACGGCGAGTTCGGAACGTCGCCGCCTGCGTCAGGCTCCCTCCCTCAGTGCTCCGCTTCCTCCCCGAAATCCGTGCGCCCGCGGATCACGGCACGTGTGTCCCGCAGCAGGCCGGGCACGGCTGCACGGTTCCGCACGAGCAGCACTACGCAGAGCACAAGATAGGCGACCGCGTACCAGAGCCGCGCATCCGCGTTCGTGATGAACAGCTGCGTTGCGAACAGTACGAAGAGTGCTGCCGCCTCTGTGCGGCTCATGCGCAGGTTCACGAACACGGCGATGGCGAAGGCCGACTGCGCTGCAGTCAGGAACACCTCCTGCTGCTGGCGGCCATCGAGCGGTAGCCCCTTGAGCAGCCCGAAATCGCCCGAGGAGAGCACGAACGCGACCGGCAGCGTGCCGATCAGCAACGTCCACTGGTTCACCTTCGAGGAGATGAGCGTCCCCATCCCCGCCGCCGCCCGCCCCCGCCAGGCGAGTAGTCCCGCCACCAGCACCTCGGGCGATTCCGAGGCCAGCGGTGCCACCCACTGGATCAGGAAAAACTCGCTCACGTGTAGCTGCTCGCCCGTTTCCACCAGCCCCTCCGCGAACGGCTCCGCCGAGGCGATGATGACCCCCGCCGCGTAGACCAGCGTCAACATCACCGCCGCGCGCCGCCGCCAGTCGGGTAGCGCCCCCAGCGCCCGCGCCGGTCCCACCAGCTCCACTTCCTCTGATTCCGCCCGGCTCGTGAGTACGAGGTAGATGACGAATAGCGTGACGAGCACGATCGTGTCCACGAGCGTGAGCGTGCTCCGCAGCGGCACGAGGATGACGTACGCCGTCGCGATCGTGAGGAACGTCAGCTCCAGCGAGCGAGCGCGGCTCACCAGCAGCTCCCGCAGCCGCCGCCGGTAGAAGAAGATCACGAATACGACAGGCCAGCCGATGCCGATCAGCAAGCGGTTGCCGCCCGTCATGTTCGCGATCGCGAGCCCCTTCTCCGCCTCCGCCGGGTCAGCCCCCGCCTTCCATGCCAGCACCGCGTCCACGGCGTACTCGGGCAGCACCGCGATGAACGCGATCACGGCCAGCGCCAGCCCCTGCGAGATATCCATCTCGGCCGTCTCTGCCGCCCAGCTCAGCAGGAAGGCCGCTGCCAGGATCGATACACCGAAGGCCGCCGCCGCCAGCAGCGGGTCGATATGGGGCGCCGTGATCCGTAGCGCGATCCCGGGGAGGCCCACCAGCGCCACGAGCGCGATCGCCGCCCACTGCCCGCCGAAGGCCGCGCGGCTCACCGACACCCTCGAAGCGTCCGCCACGGGCGCGCGTGGGGAGCAGGTACACAGTCACGCATCAGCGCCCGTGAGCTTACCGCCGCCCCCCGCTGCGGGCTACCGCGCGCCTGCGAGCAGCCGTT
The DNA here is from genome assembly GCA_963422605.2 of Tepidiformaceae bacterium. Lineage (GTDB taxonomy): Bacteria > Chloroflexota > Dehalococcoidia > Tepidiformales > Tepidiformaceae > UBA2991. The sequence continues at coordinate 627,580 of CAXXUF010000002.1, read as the reverse complement.
CGGCCAGCGCCTCGATGCGTTTCCCCACGTCTGAACCGGCGAGCCAATCCCGCAGCTCTTGCCGCGCGATCTTCACGGAGACCGTCCCGCGCTGCGCCCCCCGCACCTCGGCGAGCCGCACGCCCGCGCCCCGCGTGGCCTCCGCGCCCGCTTCCGCGAGTTCGCGGTGGAGCCCCTCCCCACTGTCCCACTCGGGTATCGCCAGCCGCCACAGGTGCTTCTGGACGTGTCGCGGCCCGAACTGACCCTTCGGCATCAGCGGCGCGACCGCCTCCCACAGGGCGTTGCTGTTAATGACAGCGGCGAGGTAATCGCCCTCCACTCGCGTCCGGCAGCGCAGCCAGAACAGCGTGGTGTCGATGCGTGGCGCGGGATCGTCGAGCACCGCCGCCGTCGGCCGCCCGGACGAACTGTAGACGAGCCGCGGGCCCGTCCCGTAGCCGGCCTGGCTGCTGAGTTTGCGCATGTAGTCGAGCTGCCCCAACAGATCGAGCCGGCTGTTGGCCCTCTTGTGCTGCTCCCAGAGCCGGTTCACGGTATCCCAGCGGTCGCGCATGCGTTCGCCCAGCAGGGAGGGCTCGATGCCATGGATGGCCGTGTCCGACCCTGAGCGCAGGGGGGCGAGCAGGTCTGTCCCTGTCCGCAGCGGCAGTACGGCGTGGAGCGGTTCGAGCAGTGTGAACGGCGCCACCGTATCGCCGCGGTGCACAGCCCAGACGTGTTCCTCCTCGATGGGCATGTTTTGGAGTTCAGGCGGGTCGAGCTCCTTCCAGGGCGCCTTCTCCTGGGCGCTGCGCAGGGGCGAGGTGCGCACGATGCCCGGCACGATCGCCGTGTCGGAGGGCTCGACATCCACGAAGAACAAGAGACGTGGCACGATCGTCGCACCCTGCCGCGCCCGCTCCCCGTAGGGCGAGGCGAACCCGTCCGCGCCAGCGAGCGGAACCGGCTCGCGCGTGAACGGCCCGCCCGCCGGTCCGCGCCAGCGGCTCGCCATGCCCCCGAGCGCCCGCGCCCCGTCGCGGGGCACCTTGCGCGCGAAGGCCACGCAGGCGGGCACGGGGAAGAACGTGTTCGGCTCGATCCGTTCGAGGTCCCAGGACGGACGCTCTCCGAGATCCACTTCCGCCAACCCCCACTTGCCGCTCCGCCACAGGCGGTACTGCCCCTGTCCCAGGGCACTGTGGGGAAGCACCATGGCGATCACGCCGCCATCCTTCAGGTAGAGGTCGGCGCAGCGGGCGAAGAACAGTCCCGCGACATCCTGGTGGGTGGCGTACTGCCTCCCTGCCCAGATGCCGTACACGCCGCTCTGGCTCAGCCGCTTCAGCTCGTCCCGCAGGGTGGCGGCGGTCTTGTTGTAGGTGAGCCAGGGAGGGTTGCCCGTGATCACGTCTACCTTGCCGTCCCCGCTGGCGAGCCACACGGGGCGCACGAGGTTGCGCGTGTAGTAGGCCCAGATGTGGTCGCGGTCATCGTCGTGCAGGGCCTGCAATTCCGCGATCGTCGTCTCCAGCGTCTCGCGTTCCGGCCCCTCGCCGATATCGCTGTCGACGAGCGCGGTCCGCGGGTCGCGGCCCTTCTCGATGGCGTCGGCGACGCGCAGCATGACGTCGTCGAACCAGTCGCCCTGCTCGACGAGCGCACGGGGGAACCTGAGCTGGCGCGGGCGCGCATCCGGGGAGTCGGGCGGTGGCTCGACCTCAATCGTCACGGTCTCCTGGCTGAACAGGTTGGCGGCGTCGGTCCGCAGCTGCAGGGAATCGCCGAGGTAGACGGGGACCGTCAGGCTCTCGGCCTCGCGGCCCGTCTCCGCGATCACTTCGCGGGCGGCGAGCACCCAGGTCGCCCGCGCGAGGTGCACGGAGACAGGGTGAATATCGATGCCCGTGACTGCCTGGCGCAGGCCATCCACGATCTGGTTTGCCGTGTGCTCCTCCGCCCGCGCCGCCTCGATGTAGGCGCGGATCGCCGCGCGCAGGAACGTGCCTGATCCGCAGGCGGGATCGAGCGCCCGCTGCCGAAGCGGATCGGTCAGCACTTCGCGGACGACCGCCTCGGCGAGCCAGTCGGGGGTGTAGTACTCGCCCAGCCGTCGCCGGTCGGCGGTGGGAATGACGGACTGGTAGAGGATGCGCGCCACATCGTACTCGGCGGCTCGCCAGTCGAAGCGCGCCACCCGGCTGGCGATACTGGCAAGCCAGCCTGCGCCGCCAACCTCGGCGGGCCAGGCGAAGAAGTCCGACTCCACGACGCCCCGCACGCCAACCTCGTTGAAGAAAACCTCCCCATTGAGGAGCGCCAGTGGATCGCGCGCCGCCTTCTGCCGGATGTCGATGCCGAAGGCAGCCTGGACGGCCATCCCCACCACCACGGAGAGGTAGGTATGTCGCACAAAAAGTTCGTCGAGGGCTGGCTCCTCATCGACGGCAACGCCGAGCGCGGCCGTGAGCAGCTGCCGCCAGAGGTCGCGCTTGATGGCGACGGTCGGGTCATTGCGGGCAGCAGCATGCAGTTCTGTGAGCTGTGCGATTCCGCTCTCGAACCGTGGCCCCTTGCTGAACGCGTACCGGATGTGGTCTTCCGTCGGGCGTTGCTTCTGCTGCTCGATCGCCTGCGACTCGGCACGCAGCCATTCGTACAGGTGGAGCCCGGCTTCGGCGCTGGTCAGCGTGAACGCATACGGCTGCGTTGTCCGCACCGTTTCGACGCCGGGCAGGCGCAGCACCCAGTAGCGTCCGTCGGTAAGGATGCCGAGACGCTCCGGCTTGTCCGCCGCGCGTGCCTCGGCGAGGTAGCCGTCCAGCTGGTCGACATACTCGGGGGCGGGATGAATTCCGCGGTTGCCGATCCGCCGCTTGACCTCGATCACGAGACTCTCGGACTGGATGTCGATGCGGTTCTCTTCCAGCCTGAGGTCGTCGTGCTTCACCAGTTCCGTCGCCACCAGAAAATCGCAGATGGCGTGGCGGATATCCGCCTCGGGCATGTTCGCGTAGTGGCGATCGAGGATGTGCTGTGCGATCGATGGGAGATCCGCAAGAAATGCGGGCGGGGAGGACATACCCCCTCATGCCTTAGCATGAGGGGGTATGTCCTCCCCGCCGTAGAGCCCCACTCCCTAGGCAGGCAGGCACTCCCGTACCCTGTGTTGATGCCCGAGCGACGCCCCTACGGTCTGTGGGAGAGCCCCGTGACGCCGGCTGCGCTCGCGGGCGGGGTGCGGCTGCGTGGCCCCTGCTGGGATAGCAACGGCCGCACGCTCGGCTGGTTCGAGGGCCGTGGTGACCGCGGCGTTGTCGCTGTCGCTGTCGCTGACGTTGGCGGGGGCGGTTCTGCCGCGCGCGACCTCGGCGGTGGACGCTCCGTGCGGGCGGGTGTCGGCTACGGCGGGGGCGACTTCACGCTCGCGCATGGCCACGCCTGGTTCGTCGCCCACGACGACCAGCGCCTCTACCGTCAGCCCCTCGCGGACGGCGCGGCGGAGCCCGTCACGCCCGCCTTCGGCGAGGCCGCCTCGCCCGCCATAAGCCCCGATGGCCGCTGGGTCGCATACGTGCATTCGTACGAAGGCGAGGACGCTATCGCGATCGTCGATGCTGCCGGGGAGCGCTGGCCCCAGCGCCTCGCCCGCGGGTGCGACTTCTACATGCAGCCGGTCTGGAGCCCCACCGGCGACCGCCTCGCCTGGGTCGAGTGGGCTCACCCCAACATGCCCTGGGACAGCGCCGGACTGCGCCTCGCCGAGCTCGCCTTTCCCGCGGGCGCGCTCCCGACCGTCACCCGCTCCGCGATCGTGGCGGGTGGTCCCGACGAAGCCGTGCTGCAGCCCGGCTTCACACCCGACGGCGGCGCTCTCCTCTACGTCTCCGATGCGAGCGGCTGGGGCCACCTCTACCGCCACGACCTCGCCACGGGCCAGCGCCGCGCCCTCACCGGCGGTGCGAGCGAGTACGGAGAGCCCGCCTGGGGTCAGGGCGTGCGCGTGTTTGCCGTGCTTCCCTCCGGGCGCATCGTCGCGATCCGCCAGCACCAGGGCTTCGCGCGGCTGGTCGCGCTCGACGGCGACAGCGCTCGCCAGGCCGCGCCGCGCGAGCTCGCCCTCCCCGAGCAGTACGCCAGTTTCGAGGGTCCCGTTGCCTCCCCCGCCGGGGAGCGGCTCGCCGTCATCGCCAGCGGCCCCGCCATCCCGCCCCGCCTCCTTGGGCTGGACCTTTCGCGTGACGTGGCGGAGGTGTCCATCGTGCGCCGCAGCGGGCCAGAGTCCTTCGCTGCTGCCAGCCTCGCCACGCCCGAGCCCGTCTCCTGGCCCGGCCCCGCGGGCGGCGCGCTCCACGGGCTCTACCATCCGCCCGCCAGCGAGCGTTTCGCGGACGAAGGCCCGCCGCCGCTCATCGTCTTCGCGCATGGTGGCCCCACCGATCACGTCGACGCGGGCTGGCGGCCCCAGTTCCAGTTCCTCGCCAGCCGCGGCTACGCCGTGCTCGCCGTCAACTACCGTGGCAGCAGCGGCGCGGGCCGCGCGACGATGCTCGCCCTGCGTGGCGAGTGGGGCGTTGCCGATGTCGATGACTGCCGCGCCGGCGCTGAGGCGATGGTAGCGCGCGGCCTCGCCGCCGGGGACCGCCTCGTGATCTTCGGGGGTAGCGCCGGGGGCTACACCGTGCTGCGTTCCCTCCAGACGCAGCCCCGCTTCTACCGCGCGGGCGTCTGCCTCTACGGTATCTCCAACCTCTTCACCCTCGCCAGCGAGACGCACAAGTTCGAGGCGCGCTACCTCGATTCGCTCATCGGCCCCCTGCCCGAGGCCGCCAGCCGCTACCGCGAACGCTCGCCCCTCCTCCACGCGGGCGAGATCGTCGATCCGGTCGCGCTCTTCCAGGGCGATGAGGACCGCGTCGTACCCCGCGACCAGAGCGACGCCATTGCCGCCTCGCTCCGCGCCCGTGGCGTGCCCCACGAATATCATGTATACGACGGTGAGGGGCACGGCTGGCGCAAGCCGGAAACGATCGAGGCGTTCTACTCCGCCCTCGACCGCTTCCTCCGCCAGCACGTCATCTTCGCCTGAACGCCCCCTCAGTCGCGCCAGCGCATAACCGCGCGGGCGGCCTCCTGCTCGCGGGCGCTCTTCTCCGCCCAGTGCCGCAGAAACGCCTCGCCCGCCACGGTCCTCGCCACCGCCCATGGCAGCGGCCCCTCCCCGCCCAGCGCCCGCCGCTCGCGTACGGCCACCAGAAACGCCGTCGTATCACCCAGGTCGAACGATTCCAGCGCCTCGCAGTCGAGCGCCCCCACCCCACCCGGAAAGAGCGGCGCTCCCGAGGCTGTCAGCTCGACCTCCAGACCGGTGAGCTTGTCCCCGTCCCGTCCCGAACGCAGCCCCAGCGGTTCCAGCAGCCCCACCTGTGCTTCGCCCAGCACGGTCACGGCCAGCCGCCCGCTCTGGCGTACGAGCCCTTCCGTGTAGTTCGTCTTCGAGAGCGAGACGAGCAGCCGTGGCCGCTCGGGCACGATCGACGCACCGAACACGGAGACGCAGATCTGCGCGTTTGGCCCCGTGGGACCGCTCGCGCCCACCGCGCACAGCGGCGCCCAGAAGTATGAGAGCACGTCGCCGCGTCGCGCCTCCGCCATGCCGCCAGCCTACGCCCGCCCGCCCCCGCGGCGCGCCCTGCCCCTCGCCCGCGGGCAGTTCGCCCTTCGTCGCGAACCCGACGCCTCTGTGTAGAAGGCGAGCGCCCGCTCCCGGTCGTTCGCCAGCAGTTCGTCAGCTTGATCCGCATGCCGGATAGTCCAGGATGCCTGTGCTTGCGACGCCCGCGCCCCTGCTAGAATCCGCGCGTGGCTGGCTGCCTCTTCTGCGACATGGCCACGGGCAGCGTCCCCGCCGAGCGCATCGCTGAGAACGAGCGTGCCTTTGCTATCCGCGACATCAACCCGCGTGCGCCCGTGCACGCCCTCATCATTCCCCGCGATCACATTGCCGACGCCCGCGCGCTTGGGATGGAGCACGCGGAGACGCTCGCCGCCCTGTTCGCCCTCGCCAGCGAGGTCGCCCGCGGCGAGGGCGTGTTCGATTCCGGCTACCGGCTCGCCTTCAACGCCGGCGAGGCCGCGGGCATGACCATCCCCCACCTCCACCTCCATCTCCTCGGTGGACGCCGCCTCGGCCCCGAAGGGTGATCGTCGACCAGATCGCCGCTGTCCGCGAGGAGCTTCAGCGCCGCCCCGCCGGGCTCGTGCGCCACGTCGAGCGTGTTCTCGCCGAGGCGGCGCCTCTTGCTCGTGTCTGGCGCGCCGACGCGGCGCGCATCGAGCTTGCCGTCTGGGGGCACGACCTCTTCCGCTCCGAGCCTCCCGGGGAGCAGCTTCGTCTCGCCCGCGAGGCCGGCCTTGCGATTGACGCAGACGCCGAGGCCTACCCCATCCTCCTCCATGGCCCCATCGCCGCCGCTTTCCTGCGCGAACGCTTCGGCATTACCGATGCGGAGACGCTGGCGGCCGTGCGTGACCACACCTCCGGTCTCGCGCAGATGAGCCTCCTCGCCAAGATCCTGCTCCTCGCCGACAAGATCGAGCCCAACAAGCGCCGCCGCGCGCCCGCCCTCGCGTACGTGCGTGCGCTGGCCCGCCGCGATCTCGATACAGCTATCCTCTGCTGGTCCGATTGGCGCTGGGCCGTCGAGGCGCGCAAGCGCTACCGCACGCAGGCTGCGCACTGGAGCGCCCGCCAGCAGTGGGTCGTCGAGCACCATCGCGATCTGGCTATGCCCAGGCGTGTCTCCGCGAGTGCCTTCGCTGCCGCCGCGCGGCGCACGGACCTGGCACGGCCTACGGGATGATCAGCTCCTGCCCGGGTTGAATCGACAGACAGTCCGCTTCCGTCATGTCGTTCGCAGCGAGGAATGCATCCAGCGCCACGTCGTTCGCCACCGCGATCGCGCTGCACGTGTCCCCCGGCTGAACCACGTGTGTCGTTCCGTTGCCGCCTGGTGGCGTCGCCGGAGGCGGTGTGGGTGCGGGTGTGGGCGGCTCCGTGGGCGCGGGTGTGGGCGGCTCCGTGGGCGCGGGTGTGGGCGGCTCCGTGGGTATCGCTGTGGCGGGGGCGGGTGTGGCCGCCGGCGCGATGTCGCCGTCGTCTCCGAGCTGCCGGTTGATCAGGAAGGCGACGACGACGACGACGATCGCCAGCGCGAACAGGGCGATCGTCGCAGCGCGCATACTCAGTTCGCCGTCCTGGAGCGGTTTCCGCAGGCCGGTCGCCACCCAGCGCGCGGCAGGTGTGGTGAACGGCGACCGTGGTGGAGCCGAGGACACGGGCGCGCCATCGCCGCCATCAGGGCCGCCCAGCGCGTCCAGCGCGGACGCGCTTGCGCTCTCGCCCGCTGCCGCTGGCTGGGTCGTCGCCTCGACGCCCTCGCCCTGGTAGATGGGGCAGACGGGGTGCGCTGCTGTGAGGCAGAACTGCTCCTGATGCTGTGTCGCGATGCGGGTTGGATCGGGCAGACGGTAGCAACGGTGCGCATCCGTCGCGTAGGTCGAGTGCAGGTCGCTGTCATCGACGAGCCCGAGGTATGCGCAAACGGCTGCGGGCTCAGCGCCTTCGGCTTCAACAGGGAGGCTCACGTCGTCTCCGATCGCACAAGACCCGCCACAGTGTCCGTATCGTCGCAAACCGACCGCATCATTGGCAATCCCACCCCCGTCAGTGGTTGGCCTCCAAACGATACACCGTATGCCCCGAACGCTTCCGCACCTGCTGCAGGGGCAGCGCTTCTTGCCCCGCGATGCGCTTCAGTAGCTGGTTCAGCCCGCTCACGACCACGAACCAGTAGGTTCCGCCCGGCGCCAGCCGGGCCCGCGGCGCGCGCACGAACTCCGCCGCGATCGCATCATCCCCGATCTTCGCGGGCACGTTCGCGACGACAAGGTCGTACGCCCTCACAGGAACGCCCTCCATGCCCACGCTGCCCACCGCCTCCGCATTCACCGCGCCATTCAGGGCTGCGTTCCGGCGCGCGTAGCGCACGGCCAGCAGGTTGCTGTCAGCCAGCGCTACGCACGCCTCGGGGAAGCGCCGCGCGAGCGCGATCCCGAGCACGCCGTAGCCGCAGCCCAGGTCGAGGATTTGCTCCGGTGGGCACGGGGGCGCCACGCAGCGGAGCAGGAGCTGCGTGCCCGCATCCACCTCGTGCGAGGCGAAGAGCGTATGCGCCACCTCGAACTCCAGCCGTTCCCCGCCCGTGTCGAGGTGCACCCGCTTCTTGAAGTAGGGATCGCCGCCACTCTTCATCTCGCGAGTCTAGCGCCACTCCGCCACGGCGAGGCGTTGATCGTTCTGCACACTGTGCTAGTCTCCGAGTTCGGCGCTTATTGCCCCGCCAAATGCAGGGCATTGGGCAGGCCGTAAGGTACCGGGCTGAAAACGGTCCCGCGCTCAGGTGCGGGGCGCTGTTCTGAAACCGGCTTTTCGGCCTTTTTTCGCGCCCAGCGCTCGGAAGCGCCTTCCGTCGCAGAACACGAACGAGCCGCGTGCGTCGCGGTGCCAGACCAGAGGACGAACGGCAGTGCCGACCATCAACCAGCTCGTGCGCAAGGGGCGCAAGCCCAAGTCGAAGAAGTCGGGCGCCCCTGCCCTGCTCTTCAACTACAACTCCGATCGCGGGCGCCTCTCCCGCGTCGCTGGCCGGGGCGCGCCCCAGAAGCGTGGCGTCTGCACCCAGGTGCGTACGCAGACCCCGAAGAAACCCAACTCCGCCCTGCGCAAGGTCGCCCGCGTGCGCCTCACCAACGGCATCGAAGTCTCCGCCTACATTCCGGGTGAGGGCCACAGCCTCCAGGAGCACTCTGTCGTCCTTGTCCGCGGCGGCCGCGTGCGTGACCTCCCCGGCGTCCGCTACCACATCGTCCGCGGCGCCGCCGACTCCACCGGCGTCGCCGATCGCCGCCGCGGCCGCAGCAAGTACGGCACGCGGAAGAACGGGTAGAAACGATGCCGCGCCGCAACCGCCCCGAACGCCGCGTGATCCGCCCTGATCCGCGCTACAGCGATCAGCAGGTGCAGGTGCTCATCAACAAGATCATGACGCGCGGCAAGAAGAGTACCGCCGAGCGCGTCGTCTATGGCGCTTTCGATCGCATCCAGGAGACGACCGGGCGCGATCCCGTCGACACCTTCCGCCAGGCCATGCGCAATGCCACGCCCGTGCTCGAAGTCAAGCCCCGCCGCGTTGGCGGCACGACCTACCAGGTGCCCGTCGAGATTCGCCCCGAGCGCCGCACCGCCCTCGCCATGCGCTGGCTGCTCCAGGGCGCGCGCGGACGCGGCGGCCACACCATGTCCGAACGGCTCGCGTCCGAGCTCCTCGACGCTGCCAGCAACGCCGGCTCCGCCATCAAGCGGCGCGACGATACCCACCGCATGGCCGAGGCCAACCGCGCCTTCGTCCACTACCGCTGGTAGTGCGCGGGCACGGGACAGGAGAGCGTCATGCCCCGGCCGTTTGAAATCGAGCGCGTGCGCAACATCGGCATCATCGCTCATATCGACGCTGGCAAGACCACGGTCACCGAGCGCGTCCTCTACTACACCGGTATCACCTACAAGATCGGCGAAGTCCACGATGGCACCGCCACCATGGACTGGATGGATCAGGAGCGTGAGCGCGGCATCACTATCACCGCCGCTGCCACCAGCGCTGAGTGGAACAGCCACCTCGTCAACATCATCGACACCCCCGGCCACGTCGACTTCACTGCCGAGGTCGAGCGGGGCCTCCGCGTCCTCGACGGCGGCGTCGTCGTTTTCGACGCCGTCGCCGGCGTCGAGCCCCAGTCCGAGACCGTCTGGCGGCAGGCCGACCGCTACGCCGTCCCCCGTATCTGTTTCGTCAACAAGATGGATCGCGTCGGCGCCGACTTCGCCCGCACCCAGCAGATGATGATCGACCGCCTCGACGCCAACCCCGTGGCCGTGCAGCTCCCCGTCGGTAGCGAGGGCGGCTTCCGCGGCGTCATCGACCTCACCGAGATGGTCTGCTGGACCTTCGCCGGCGAGCGGGGCGAGGACGCCATCTGCGGCGAGATTCCCCCCGAGTACCTCGCCGAGGCCGCCGCTGCCCGCGAGACCCTCGTCGAGCAGATCGGCAACGTTGACGACCAGATCGCCATCAGCTACATCGAGGGGCGCCACGTCAACAGTCACGAGCTGCGCGCGGCCCTCCGCCGCGCCACCCTCGCCAATGCCGCCACCCCTGTCCTTTGCGGCAGCGCCCTCAAGAACAAAGGCCTCCAGCCCCTGCTCGACGCCGTCATCGACTACCTTCCCGCCCCCGGGGACGTACCCGCCGTGCGCGGCATCGATCTCCGCAGCAGCCAAGAAGTCGAGCGCCGGGCCAGCGACGAGGCTCCCCTCAGCGCCGTCGCCTTCAAGATCGTCTCCGACCCCTACGTCGGCCGCCTCGCTTACGTGCGCGTCTACAGCGGCGTCCTCCGCGCGGGCGCCACGATCTGGAACAGCGCCAAGGAGCGTCGCGAGCGCATCGGCCGCCTCTTGCGCATGCACGCCAACGACCGAGAGGAGGTCGACGCCCTCTACGCGGGCGGCATCGGCGCCGCCGTTGGCCTCAAACAGACCTTTACGGGCGACACCCTCTGCGACCCCGACGAGCCTGTCCTGCTCGAAGGCATCGCCTTCCCCGAGCCCGTCATCAGCGTCGCCATCGAGCCACGTTCCAAGCCCGACCAGGAGCGCATGGCCGATGCCCTCACCAAGCTCAGTGGCGAGGACCCCACGTTCCACTGGCGCTTCGACAACGAGGCCGGCCAGACCATCATCTCCGGCATGGGCGAACTCCATCTCGAAGTCATCGTCGATCGCATGAAGCGCGAGTACCGTGTCGGGGCCAATGTTGGCCGCCCCCAGGTCAGCTACCGCGAGGCCATCCGCCGTCCCGCTTCCGCCGAAGGCCGCTTCGTGCGCCAGACCGGCGGGCGCGGCCAGTTCGGCGTCGTCGAGCTCCAGATCGAGCCAGGCCCCCGCGACGAGGGCTTCGTCTTCGAGAACCGCGTCGCCGGCGGTGCCGTGCCTGGCGAGTACGTCGCCGCCGTGCGCGCCGGCGCCAGAGAGGCGCTCGATTCCGGACCCGTCGCCGGCTACCCCGTGCTCGATGTGCGCGTCGCGCTCGTCGATGGCGCCGCCCACGCCGTCGATTCCTCCGAGCTCGCTTTCAAGAACGCCGCCATCCTCGGCATGCGCGAAGCGCTCAGGCGTGCGGACCCCGTGCTCCTCGAGCCGCTCGTGCGTATCGAGGTGCGCGTGCCCGAGGACCATTTGGGCGGCGTGATCGGCGACCTCAACGGTCGCCGCGGTCAGGTCGTCAGCCAGGATTCGATGGGCAGGCTCCAGGTTATCACCGCCACCGTGCCCCTCGCCGAGACGTTCGGCTACTCGACCGATCTGCGGTCGCTCACCCAGGGGCGTGCGACCCACAGCATGGAATTCGACCGGTACGCCCCCGTGCCCCACAGTGTCTCCGCCGCCCTCACCGAGCGGACGGCGGTCGGCGCAGTTTAGGGAAGGGAGAGCGAGCGATGGCGAAGGAGCGGTTTGAGCGGACGAAGCCGCACGTGAACGTAGGGACGATCGGGCACGTGGATCACGGGAAGACGACGCTGACGGCGGCGATCACGAAGGTACTGGGGCTGAGTGGGGAGGCGGAGTACCGGGAGTTCGACTCGATCGACAATGCGCCGGAGGAGCGAGCGCGTGGGATCACGATAGCGATAGCGCATGTGGAGTACGAGACGGAGGGGAGGCACTACGCGCACGTGGACTGTCCGGGGCACGCGGACTACATCAAGAACATGATTACGGGAGCGGCGCAGATGGACGGGGCGATACTGGTGGTGGCAGCGCCGGACGGGCCGATGCCGCAGACACGGGAGCACATATTGCTGGCGCGGCAGGTAGAGGTGCCGGCGATAGTGGTGTACCTGAACAAGGTCGACATGATGGAGGACGAGGAGCTGCTGGAGCTGGTGGAGCTGGAGCTGCGGGAGCTGCTGACGGGGTACGAGTTTCCGGGGGAGGAGATACCGGTGGTGCGGGGGTCGGCGCTGGCGGCGCTGGAGTCGCAGTCGGAGGACGTGGAGGCGGAGGAGTACCGGTCGGTGCGGGAGCTGATGGAGGCGGTGGACGCGTACATTCCGCAGCCGCAGCGAGCGCTGGAGCGCCCGTTTCTGATGCCGATCGAGGACGTCTTCGGGATCAAGGGTCGTGGGACGGTGGTGACGGGGCGGATCGAGCGAGGGCGGGTGCAGGTGGGGGAAGAGGTGGAGATAGTGGGGCTGGAGGAGACGCGCAAGACGGTGGTGACGGGTGTGGAGATGTTCAAGAAGCTGCTGGATGAGGGAGAGGCCGGGGACAACGTGGGCTGCCTGTTGCGGGGGGTGGAGCGAGACGATGTGCAGCGCGGGCAGGTGCTGTCGCAGCCGGGCTCGATCAAGCCGCACACGACGTTCGAGGCGCAGGTGTACGTGCTGAGCAAGGAAGAGGGAGGGCGTCACACGCCGTTCTTTCCCGGGTACCGCCCGCAGTTCTATGTGCGGACGACGGACGTGACGGGGTCGATCGAGCTGGCGGAAGGGACGGAGATGGTGATGCCGGGGGACAACGTGACGATGAAGGTGGCGCTGATCCAGCCGGTGGCGGTGGAGGAAGGACTGCGGTTCGCAATCCGCGAGGGCGGCCGTACAGTCGGCGCCGGCGTCGTCACCAGGGTCATCGGGTAGGGGCGAAGAACGATGGCGCGCCAGCAGATACGCATCAAGCTCAAGGCCTACGATCACCGCCTGATCGACGATTCCGCGCGTCAGATCGTCGAGGCGGCGGAGCGTACGGGCGCAGCCGTCGCCGGTCCCATCCCGCTCCCCACATCCATCGAGAAGTTCACCGTCATCCGCAGCCCGCACGTGTTCAAGGACTCGCGCGAACAGTTCGAGATTCGCACCCACAAGCGGCTCATCGACATCCTCGATCCGACATCCAAGACCGTCGACACGCTCATGCGCCTGCAGCTCGCGAGCGGCGTCGACATCGAGATCAAGCTCTAGTCATGACTGTCGAAGGACTCCTCGGCCGCAAACTCGGAATGCTCCAGGTCTTTGATGGCCAGGGACGCCTGCGGGGTGCGACCGCCATCGAGGTCGGCCCCTGCTGGGTCACCCAGGTGCGCACCGGAGAGAAGGACGGCTATGCCGCTGTGCAGCTCGGCTTCGGCGAGAAGAAGCGGCTCACGAAGCCGGCCTCGGGCCACCTCGCCGCCTCCGGCGCGCCCAACGTCCGCCATCTCGCCGAGTTCCGCGCCACGGGCGAGGTCAGCCTCGGCGATCGCTTCGGCGTCGAACTCTTCGAGCCGGGCCAGTTCGTGGATGTCACCTCGACCTCCAAGGGGCGCGGCTTCCAGGGTGGGGTGAAGCGTCACCACTTCCGCGGCGGCCCCAAGACGCACGGGCAGAGCGATCGCCACCGCGCGCCCGGCTCGATCGGCGCAGGCACCACCCCCGGGCGCGTCTTCAAGGGCACGCGCATGGCTGGCCACATGGGCGCCAGGCGCACCACCGTGCGCAATATCGAGATCGTCGGCCGCAACGACGATCGCGGCGTCATCCTCGTAGCTGGCTCCGTGCCCGGCCCCAGCGGCGGGCTCGTGCGCGTGCGCCGCGCGCGCGCCATCTCGAGATCGCGTGCCGCACGATGAACCTCCCCGTCGTCGACCCGCACGGGCGCAAGCGCCATGAGATCGAAGTGGCCGATGAGGTGTTCGGCATCGAGCCGAACCGCGCCGTTATGCATCAGGCTTATGTTGCTCAGCGCGCCAATGCCCGCGCGGGCACGCACAGCACCAGAAGCCGTGGCGAGGTGCGCGGCTCCACCGCCAAGCTGCGCCGCCAGAAGGGCCACGGCGCCGCCCGCAAGGGCTCCAACCGCAGCTCCATCCGTGTCGGTGGCGGCATCGCCTTCGGCCCCCGGCCCCGCAGCCACGCCCGCGCCATCCCCAGGCGGATGCGCCGCCTCGCCATCCGCTCCGCCCTCAGCAGCCACGCCGCCGGCGGCGGGCTGGTCGTCGTGCCCGCGCTACCCGAAGAGGCGAAGACGCGAGAGGTCGCGGAGACGCTTAGCGCGCTCGGCGTCGAGCGTCGCGCCCTCGTCGTCAGCGGCGAGCCCGACGCCCGGCTGACGCGCGCCGTGCGCAACATCGCCAACGTTCGCGCCCTTCCCGCCGCCCAGCTCAACGTCGTCGACCTCGTCGACGCCCACCACGTCGTCATGACCGAGGACGCCGTGCGCAGCGCCGAAGCGCTCTGGGGCGGCGCCAACCTCAGGCCCTCCCGCGGCCGTCGGGAGGCTGGCTGATGCCGCGCGAACTGCACCCCTACGCTGTCCTCCTGCGCCCGCTCATCACGGAGAAAAGCACCGCGCTCGCCGGCCAGGACAAGTATGTGTTCGAGGTTGACCTGCGCTCCAACAAGCCCCAGATCCGCGAGGCCGTCCAGCTCGCCTTCAACGTCCGCGTGCGAGACGTCAACACCATGGTCGTCAAAGGCAAGAACCGTCGCTTCGGTCGCAACGTCACCAGGCAGCCCGATTGGAAAAAGGCCGTCGTGACCCTCCAGCACGGCGATACCATCGAGCTCTTCGAGGGGATATAGACGTGCCCATCACGCAGTTCAACCCCACCTCTCCCGGGCGCCGCAACGCCAGCGGGCACACCTTCGAGGAGATCACCCGCAAGCGTCCCGAGAAGTCCCTTGTCGAGTCGCTGCGCAAGCGTAACGCGGGGCGTAACAACCAGGGACGCATCAGCGTGCGCCACCGCGGCGGCGGCCAGAAGCGGCTCTACCGCCGTATCGACTGGAAGCGCGACAAACACGGCGTTCCCGCCACCGTCGCCGCCATCGAGTACGACCCCAACCGCACCGCGCGCATCGCCCTCCTGCACTACGCCGACGGCGAGAAGCGCTACATACTCGCGCCCAACGGCCTGGAGGTGGGCGCCACGGTCATGAGCGGCCCGCAGGCGGAGCTGCGCGCGGGCAACGCCCTGCCCCTCGCGAACATGCCCACCGGCACCCAGATCCACAACATCGAGCTAACCCCCGGCCGCGGCGGCCAGATGGTCCGCACGGCCGGCGCCTCCGCCCAACTCATGGCCAGGGAAGGCGAATACGCCCTCCTCCGCCTGCCCAGCTCCGAGATGCGTCGCGTGCGCATCGAGTGCACGGCCACCATCGGCCAGGTCGGCAACATCGAACATGCGCTTATCAAGCTTGGCAAGGCCGGGCGCACCCGCCACCGCCGCCGCCGTCCCCAGGTGCGCGGCACCGCCATGAACCCCGTCGACCACCCCCACGGCGGAGGCGAGGGGCGCGCGCCGGTCGGCATGCCCGGCCCCAAAACGCCCTGGGGCAAACCCACCCTCGGGCATCGCACCCGCCGCAACAAGCGCACCGGCAAGCTCATCGTCCGCAGGCGGGGGAGGTAGCCCGACGTGTCACGTTCGACGAAAAAAGGCCCCTTCGTACATCCTTCCCTCTACAGGAAGACTATCCAGGCGCGCAATTCCCGCAGCCGCGAGGTTATCCGCACCTGGTCGCGCGCCTCCACCATCCTGCCCGACATGATCGGGCTCACCATCGCCGTGCACAACGGGCGCCGCCATGTGCCCGTGTTCGTCACGGAGAATATGGTCGGGCACAAGCTCGGCGAGTTCGCCCCCACCCGCACCTTCCGCGGCCATATCGGTCGCAGCGACCGTAGCACGAGGATCAGCTAGCCATGGAAGTGCAAGCGAGCGCGCGCAACGTCAGTGGTTCCGCCCGCAAGGTGCGGCTGATCCTCGAACGCCTCCCCGGCCTCTCCGTCGATCAGGCGCTCGCCCTGTTGCGCTACGTCCCCTCGCCCCACGCCCGCGATGTCTCCAAGGTCGTCCTCAGCGCCGCCGCCAACGCTGAGAACAACCTCGCCCTCGATGTCGACGACCTCTACGTCAAGCGCGCCTTCGCCGACGAGGGCGTCACCGTCAAGCGCTTCAAGGCGCGCTCCCGCGGACGCGCCAGCCCGCGCCTCAAGCGTCACAACCACATCACCGTCGTACTCGACGAGCGCGAGGGATAGAAACGTGGGTCAGAAGGTCAATCCACACGGCTTCCGCCTCGGCGTGATCTACGACTGGGAATCCAAGTGGTTCGCCGAGAAGGAGTACAAGGAGCGCCTGGGGCTCGATATCGAGTTGCGCCGGCATATCCTTGACCTCCTGCCCGATGCCGGCATCAGCCGCATCGAAATCGATCGCAACGCCAACCTCGTCACCGTCACCGTGCACACGGCCAGGCCGGGAATCGTCATCGGGCGTGGCGGCGCGCGCGTGGAGGAGCTTCGTGGCTCCCTCGAGCGGCTGAGTCGCGGTCGCGTGCGCGTCAACATCCAGGAGATTCGCACGCCCGAGCTCGACGCCTTTCTCGTCGCCCGCTCTGTGGCCGATCAGCTCGAGCGGCGTGTCGCCTTCCGCCGCGCGGTCAAGCAGGCCGTGCAACGCACCATGCAGCGCGGTGCCCAGGGCGTGCGCATCTCCGTCGCCGGGCGTCTCGGCGGCACCGAGATGTCCCGCCGCGAGACCGAGACCGCAGGCCGCGTTCCCCGCCACACCCTCCGCGCCGACATCGACTACGGTCTCGCCGAAGCGCACACCACCTTCGGACGTATCGGCGTCAAGGCCTGGATCTACAAGGGCGACATCCTGCCCGCAGAGGCGGAGGAAGCGCCTGAGGAGCCGGCCGGGTTTGAGGAGGCGCCCGCCCCCGCGAGCGACGCCGTGCCCGTCGCGCCTCCCGTCGAGACTGTGCGCGGCCCCCAGCACACGGCCATCTCCGTCGAGCAACAGGAAGCCGTCGCGCGCCAGAGCCAGGAGGACGCCTGACCGTGCTCCAGCCCCGTCGCGTCAAATATCGCAAGCACCACCGCGGCCGCATGAAAGGCACGGCCACGAGCGGCAACCTCGTCTCCTTTGGCGAGTACGGCCTCCAGGCCCAGGCCCCCGCCTGGCTCGACGCGCGCCAGATCGAGGCCGCCCGCCGCGCCATGACTCACGAGATGCGCCGTGGTGGCAAAGTGTGGATCCGCATCTTCCCTGACAAGCCCGTCACCGCGAAACCCGCCGAGACGCGTATGGGCAAGGGCAAGGGCAACCCCGAGAAGTGGGTCGCCGTCGTCAGGCCCAACCGCGTCCTCTTCGAGATCGCGGGCGTTCCCGAAGAGGTTGCCCGCGAGGCCCTGCGGCTTGCCGCCCACAAGCTCCCCATCCCCACGAAAGTCGTCCAGCGAGATGAGTTGGTGATGTAGTGATGCCGAACCAGAAGGCCCTGGCCGTCCGCGATTGGGACGACGAACGCCTCGACCGCGAGATCAATGACGCCTACCGGGCGCTCTTCGCCTTGCGCTTCCAGCAGGCCACCCGCCAGCTGCAGAACTACCGCGCCCTGCGCGACGCCAAGCGCGCCATCGCCCGGCTGCGCACCATCAAGCGCGAACGCCAGATCGCGCAGCTCGATGAGGCATCCCGATGAGCGCTCGCATCCTTCAGGGCGTCGTGGTCAGCGACAAGATGGACAAGACCGTCGTCGTCAATGTCGCCCGTCGCAAGCAGCACCCTCTCTACCGCAAGGTGATCAACCGCAGCCAGCGCTTCAAGGCGCACGACGCCGCTAACGAATGCAGCGTCGGCGACGTAGTACGCATCCTCGAGACGCGGCCCCTCTCCCGCGGCAAGCACTGGCGTGTGATCGAGATCATCCAGCGTGGCGATGTCGCTGAGATCGCTCCCGACCAGATCGGCCGCAGGCTCGAAGCGGAGATGCAACTCGCGCCCAAGGCCGAAGCCGCCGCTCTCGCCAGCGCTGGTGAGAGCGGCGGAACGGAGGATCGCTCCTCGTGATCCAGCAGGAATCCCGCCTCAAGGTCGCCGACAACTCCGGCGCGCGCTCCATCCTCTGCATCCGCGTGCTCGGCGGCAGCCGCCGCCGCTACGCCCGCCCGGGCGACATCATCGTCGCCTCTGTCAAGACCGCGCAGCCCAACTCCGCCGTCAAGAAGGGCGAAGTCGTCCGCGCCGTCGTCGTGCGCACGGCCAAGGAGTACGGTCGCCCTGACGGCTCCTACATCCGCTTCGACGAGAACGCCGCCGTCCTCCTCGCCACTGACAACGAGAACCCCCGCGGCACGCGCATCTTCGGGCCGGTCGCGCGCGAGCTGCGCGACCACAACTTCATGAAGATCGTTTCGCTCGCGCCGGAGGTACTCTGATGCCTTCCAGGATTCGTCGCGGTGACCGTGTCGTGATCATCAGCGGTCGCAGCCGTGGCGCGCGCGGCGTCGTCCGTCAGGTTGACCGCAAGAAACAGCGCGTCACTGTCGAAGGCGTGAACATGATCAAGCGCCACCAGCGCGCCCGCTCCGCCCAGCAGCAGTCCGCCATCGTCGAGCGCGAGGGGCCCATCCACATCAGCAATGTCATGCTGCTCGACCCCACCACGGACGAACCCACTCGCGTCACCGTTCGCCGCCGCGAAGATGGCTCCATGGTGCGAGTCAGCAAGCGCACGGGGGAGGATGTCGAATGACCGAGGCTGCCCTCCCCCGCATGCGTGTCCACTACGAGGATGAAGTCGTGCGCCAGCTCCGCGAGCGCTACGGCTACGCCAATCCCATGCAGATTCCGCGCCTCGCCAAGATCGTTCTCAATATCGGCATGGGCGAAGCCCTGACCGACGCCAACAGCCTCGACCGCGCTACCGAGGACCTCCAGACGATCAGCGGCCAGAAGCCCGTCGTCCAGCGCGCCCGCCGCTCCATTGCCAACTTCCGCCTGCGCGAGGGCAACCCCATCGGCGTCTCCGTCACCCTCCGCGGCGCGCGCATGTACGAATTCCTCGACCGCCTCGTCAGCGCCGCCCTGCCCGCCATCCGCGACTTCCAGGGTCTCAGCCCCAACGCCTTCGACGGTCGCGGCAACTACAGCATCGGGTTGCGTGAGCAGCTGGTATTCCCCGAGATCGACTACGATCGCGTCGATAAGGTGCGCGGTCTCCAGGTCACGATCGTGACCACCGCCCGTACGGATGACGAGGGCCGGCGCCTGCTTGAGCTCCTCGGCATGCCCTTCGCCCGGAGCTAAGGAGGGACTATGGCGAAGAAGAGCCAGATCGCGCGCGACGAGAAGCGACGCGCCCTGTACCAGAAATACCTCCACCGTCGCGAGGAGTTGAAGGCCGCCCGCCTCGCCGCCCGCGGCAACCCCCAGGAGCTCGCGCGCATCCAGTTCGAGCTCGCCAAACTCCCCGCCAACAGCAGCCCCACGCGCCTGAAGAACCGGTGCGCCGTCACCGGCCGCTCACGCGCCTACATCCGCAAATTCGGCCTCTCGCGCATCACCTTCCGCGAGATGGCGCACAAGGGTTTCCTGCCCGGCGTCACCAAATCCAGCTGGTAGGCCCGGCCACCCACATGGAGGCAGCGCACGAATGAGTATGAGTGACCCGATCGCGGACATGCTCACCCGCATCCGCAACGCCGTCAGCTCCCGGCACGAGGCCGTCACGATCCCTTCCTCAAAGGTCAAGGTCGCCATTGCCGAAGTGCTCAAGAGCGAGGGCTTCATCCGCAGCTATGCGCTCCAGGAGGATCCCGGCCAGCCCCAGGCCAGCATGAAAGTCAAGCTCAGCTACGGCGGGCGCAAGCAGCCCGTCATCAACGGCCTGCAGCGCATCAGCAAGCCCGGCCTGCGCGTCTACGTGCAGCGCCGCGAGATTCCTCGCGTCTACGGCGGCCTCGGTGTCGCCATCATCTCCACGCCCAGGGGCGTCATGACGGGGCAGGAAGCTCGCCGCCAACAGGTCGGCGGCGAGATCCTCTGCTACGTCTGGTAGGGGGCTCCCATGTCGCGCGTCGGCAAACAACCCGTCCCCCTCGCCGCCGGAGTGCAGGTCGCCATCGGTGACGGCAACGCCGTTACCGTCACGGGCCCTCGGGGTGAGCTCCGGCGAACGTTCCCCGGCGATATCCGCTTCACCGCCGAGGAGAATCAGATCGTCGTCAGCCGTCCCAGCGATGCGAGCGCGCACCGTGCCCTGCATGGGCTCTCGCGTTCCCTCCTCAACAACATGGTCATCGGCGTCACCGAAGGATTCACGAAGACGCTCGAAGTGCAGGGCGTCGGCTACCGCGCGCAGCTTCAGGGCGAGAGCCTGCAGCTCGCCCTCGGCTTCTCCCACCCCGTCACCGTCGCCCCTCCCCCGGGCGTCAATTTCGCTGTAGAAGGGCCCCGCATCAGCGTCAGCGGCATCGACAAGGAGCAGATCGGCCAGGTGGCCGCCGATATCCGCAAGCTGCGCCCGCCCGAGCCCTACAAGGGCAAGGGCATCCGCTACCTCGGCGAGCGCATCCGCCGCAAGGCCGGCAAGGCCGGCAAGGTGGGCATCTGATGGCACAAGCCAACCGCTACCACGCCCGCCACCGCCGCCATCGCCGCGTGCGCAAGCGCCTCGCCGGTACCACCGGGCGCCCGCGCCTCAATGTGTTCCGCAGCGCCGCGCACATCTACGCCCAGGTCATCGACGACGAGCGCGGCCACACCATCGCCGCCGCCAGCGACCTCGATGCGGTTCTTGCTGCCGATCTGGCCGGCAAACCCAAGGCCGAACGCGCTGCGATCGTCGGCGCTGCCGTCGCCGGGCGAGCCCGCGAGCACGGCGTCGAAGAGGTGGTGTTCGACCGCGGCGGCTACAAATACCACGGCCGTGTCCGCGCCCTCGCCGAGGCTGCGCGCGAAGCCGGATTGGGGTTCTGATGGGAAGTTTTGAGAGCTCTGGCGATGAGCTCACTGAGAAGGTCATCTACATCAACCGCGTCGCCAAGGTGGTCAAGGGTGGGCGGCGCTTCAGCTTCACCGCGCTCATGGTCGTGGGCGACGGCCGCGGCAACGTCGGCATTGGCCTCGGGCGCGCCAACGAAGTGCCCGAAGCGATCCGCAAGGGCGCTTCCATCGCCCGCAAGGAGATGTTCACCGTTCCCCTCAAGGGCGGTACGCTCCCACATGAGTTCATCGCCCGCTTCAACGCCGCCAAAGTGCTCATGAAGCCGGCCAGCAGCGGCACTGGCGTCATCGCCGGCGGCGCCGTCCGCGCCATCATGGAGGCCGCCGGAGTGACCGACGTGCTCACCAAGTCCCTCGGCAGCCGTAATCCCGTCAACGTCGCCCGCGCGACCGTGAAGGGACTCGCCGCCCTCCGCGATCCCAGTATCGCGCGCGAGCGGCGCCTGGAGCTCCTCGCCGAGACCCCCGCGGAGACGGCCTGACCATGGCAAGAGTCGCCATCACCTGGCGTAAAAGCGCGATCGGCTACAACCGGCGCCAGAAGGACACCATCCGCAAGCTGGGCCTGCGCCGCCTGCACCAGACCGTCGAGCACGACGACAGCCCCTCCCTCCGCGGGATGATCGTCAAGGTCAGCCACCTCGTGGATGTACGTGACGGGGAAGCAGGGGAATCCGCATGAGCATCCACGCCAACGAGCTCGCTCCGCCCAGGGGCGCCACGCGTGCCCGCAAGCGCCTCGGCCGGGGCAACAGCGCAGGCGGTGGCACCTACGCTGGCAAGGGACTCAAGGGCCAGAAATCGCGTAGCGGCAAGAACGTACGCATGGGCTTCGAGGGCGGCCAGACGCCGCTCGTGCGCCGGATGCCCGCCCTCCGCGGCTTCAGGAACCGCTGGCGCGTCGCCTACCAGCCCGTCAACACGGGCACGCTGGAGAAGCGCTTCGAGGACGGCGCCGAAGTCACGCCCGAGTCGCTCCGTGCCACGGGCATCCTCCGCCACCTGCGCGAGCCCGTGAAGGTCCTCGCGCGCGGCGAGATCACGCGCGCGCTGCATGTGCGCGCCCACAAGTTCAGCGCTGCCGCCCGCGCCCGCATCGAGGCCGCGGGCGGCAGCGCCACCCTGATCGAGGACTAGGAGCGCGCGATCCGTGTCCTTCATGGGCGAGACCACCACGGTCCCCGGTACCAACCGGCCCCGCCTTCTCCAGGCCATGGTCGATGCGTTCCGGCAGGAAGAAGTGCGCCGCAAGCTGCTCTTCACCATGGGCATGCTCATCGTCTTCCGCTTCGTCGCCCATGTGCCCGTCCCCAACGTCGACCGCGACGCCCTCGAACAGGCCTTTGACGGCAACGCCGTACTCGACTTCCTCAGTATCTTCTCCGGTGGCGCCCTCCAGAACCTCAGCGTCGCCGCCCTCGGCGTCTACCCCTACATCACCGCTTCGATCATCATGCAGATCGTCACCCCGCTCTCCTCCCGCCTGCGCTCCCTGCAGGAAGAAGGAGAGCAGGGCCGCCGCCGCATTCAGGTCTACACCCACTGGCTCGCCGTCCCCCTCGCTTTCGTGCAGGGCTACGGCCAGATCGTGTTCATCAACAATCAGAGCGGTGCCGTCATCCGCGACTTTGGCTTTCAGAATGACTTCGTGGGGACGGTCGCCACGCTCTTCACTCTCGCCGCGGGCACCATGTTCCTCGTCTGGCTGGGCGAGCTCATCACCGAGCACGGCATCGGCAACGGCGTCTCCCTCATCATTTTCGGCGGCATCGTCGCCGTCCTGCCCGGCCTCATCCCCAACATCTCGACAAGCTCCATCATCGCCGTCGCCGGGATCGTGCTCTTCGCCCTCGCCCTCATCTTCTTCATCGTGTTCTTCCAGGAGGCGCAGCGAAGGGTGCCCGTTCAGTACGCTCGCTCCTCCTTCCGCGGGGGGCGCATGTACCGTCAGCAGGGGCAGAGCTTCATCCCCCTGCGCGTCAACATGGCAGGCATGATCCCGCTCATCTTCGCGTTCTCCATCGTCATCCTGCCCGCCGTCGTCGCCGGCTACTTCTCCGGCGCGGGCGGCTGGCTCGAAACAGTCGCGAACTTCTTCGTCGACCAGTTCCAGGGCGGTCGCGGGGGCGGCGGCACGGGCATCTACTGGCTCGTGCTCTTCGTGCTCGTCGTCGGCTTCGCCTTCTTCTATACGATCGTGCAGTACAACCAGCAGAACATCGCCAAGAACCTCCAGCAGCAGGGCGCCTTCATCCCCGGCATCCGCCCCGGCCCCCCCACCGAGGCCTACCTCCTGCGCGTCGTCACGCGTATCACCTGGGGTGGTGCCCTCTTCCTCGGGGCGGTCGCCATCGCCCCCTTCTTCATCGGCTTCATCACGGATGTCCAGGCGCTCACCATCTCCAGCGCTGGCTTCCTCATCGTCGTCGCCGTCGTGCTCGACACCATGAAGCAGCTCGAGGCGCAGCTTCTCATGCGCAACTACGAAGGATTCATCCGCTAGCCATGTTTGTCGTACTCCTCGGCCCCCCCGGCGCCGGTAAAGGCACGCAGGCTCAGCGTCTCGCCGAAGCCACCGGCCTCCTGCATCTCTCCACCGGCGACATGTTTCGTGAGAACGTGCGTGAGGGCACGGAGCTCGGCATCCTCGCCCGGAGCTACATGGATCGCGGCGATCTCGTCCCCGACGAAGTCACCATCAAAATGCTGCTCGAACGCATCGCCCGTCCCGCTGCCGCCAGCGGCGCCATGTTCGACGGCTTCCCCCGTAACATCGTGCAGGCCACCGCCCTCGACGAGGCGCTCGGTGGCCGAGGCGAGGTCATCGCCCGCGCGCTCCTCATCGTCGTGTCCGACGAGGAGCTCGCGGGCCGCCTCGGCGGGCGCTGGCTCTGTTGCTCCTGTGGCGCCGTCTACCACGAGTGCAACGATCCTCCCCGGCGGGCGGGCGTCTGCGACCAGTGCGAGGGCGAGCTCTATCAGCGCGACGACGATCGCCCCGAGGTCGTCCGCACGCGCATCGAGCGGCAGAAGCCGCCCCTCGACCTGATCGAGCACTACCGCTCCGGCGGCGTCCTCCGCGAGATCGATGGCGAGCGCGGCCTCGACGAAGTGACCACCGACCTCATTGAGGCGCTCGGGTAGCCGTCGCGATGCCGATCAAGCTTAAGTCCGACTACGAACTGAGCACCATGCGTGAGGCTGGCCGGATCGTGGGCCAGACCCTCGCCGGCATCCGCGAGATGGTGCGCCCGGGCCTCAACATCCTCGATGTCGAAGCGTTCGTTGAGGAGGAGTTCAGGCGTCACGGCGCCATCGAGACGTTCCGCGGCTACGACCCCGCAGGCAAGCCTCCCTACCCCTCCAACGTCTGCGCCAGCGTCAACGAGGAGCTCGTCCACGGCATCCCCCGCGATCGCCTCCTCCAGGAGGGCGACATCGTCACCTTCGACCTCGGTGCCACCTACAAGGGCTTCGTCGGCGACTCTGCCATCACCGTGCCCGTGGGCAAGATCAGCACCGAGGCCAGCCGCCTGCTCGAAGTCACCGAAGGCGCACTCTGGGCGGGCATCGAGGCCATGGGCACGGGCACGCACCTGAACGACGTAAGCACTGCCATCGAGGAGGCGATCCCCGACGGCTACTCCATCGTACGCGAGTACACCGGTCACGGCGTTGGCCGCGAGATGCACGAGGAGCCGCAGGTGCCCAACTACCGCCGCCGGTTCCGCGGCCCGCCCCTCAGGCCCGGTCTCGTCCTCGCCCTCGAACCGATGGTCAACACCGGCACGCGTTACACCCGTGAGCTCGACGACCGGTGGACTGTGGCCACCGAAGACGGTAGCCTGTGCTGCCACTTCGAACACACCGTTGCGATCAGGAAGGGTCAGCGCCCGGAAGTATTGACCCTCCCGTGACCGCACCGTCCGCTGGAAACCAGGAGGCTGGTGCGCTACGATGAAGGTTCGGGCTTCAGTCAAGCGCCGTTGCGACAAGTGCAAGGTGATCCGCCGCCACGGTCGCGTCATGGTCATCTGTGAAAACCCGAAACACAAACAACGGCAGGGCTAGGACGTATGGCGAGGATCTCCGGAGTCGATATCCCCAATGAGAAGCGCATCGAGATCTCGCTGCGCTACATCTATGGCATCGGCCCCACTCGCGCACGCACGCTCCTGCAGGCCACCCGCGTGAGCCCCGGCACCCGCACCCGCGACCTGACCGACGAAGAGCTGCTCCGCATCCGCGACTTCATCGAGAAGAACTACCGGGTGGAGGGCGATCTTCGCCGTGAGGTGCGCCAGAACATCCAGCGCCTTGTCGAGATCAACTGCTATCGCGGTCAGCGCCACCGTCGCAACCTCCCCGCCCACGGCCAGCGCACGCGCACCAACGCGCGCCAGCGCCGTGGCGCCCGCAAGACCGTCGCCGGCCGCCGCCGCGCCGTGGCCAAGAAATAACCGGAAAGGGATTGCATGCCCAAAGGAACCCGCCGTCCCCGACGTCGCGAGCGTAAATCCGTGCCAAGGGGTCGCGCCTACGTCAAGAGCTCGTTCAACAACACCATCGTGACTCTCACCGATCCCAACGGGAACGTAGTCGCGCAGTCGAGTGCCGGCCAGACCGGCTTCAAGGGCTCGCGCAAGAGCACGCCCTTTGCCGCCCAGCTCGCCGGCGAAGCCGCCGCCCGCCGCGCCCAGGAGCACGGCATGCAAACCATCGAGGTGTTCGTGCGCGGCGCCGGCAGCGGCCGCGAGGCCGCCATCCGCGCGCTTCAGGCGACCGGCCTCAACGTTACCGCCATCCGTGACGTCACCCCCACCCCCCACAACGGCTGCCGCGCCCCCAAAAGGCGGCGGGTGTAGTCGATGGCGCGTTATACCGGCCCCGTCTGCCGTATCTGCCGCCGCCGCGGCGACAAGCTCTACCTCAAGGGCGAGCGCTGCTACTCGCCCAAGTGTGCATTCGAGCGCCGCCCCAATCCCCCCGGGCCCCGTCCCGCCCGCCGCCGCAAGGTCAGCGATCGTGGCCTGCAGCTGCGCGAGAAGCAGCGCGCCCGCGCCACCTATGGCGTGCTCGAGCGTCAGTTCCTGCGCTACTACAAGGAGGCCGTGCGCCGCCCCGGCGTCTCCGGCGTCAACCTCGTGCGCATCCTCGAAAGCCGCCTCGACAACGCCGTCTACCGCGCCGGCTTCGCTGATTCGCGCGCCCAGGCCCGCCAGGTCGTCCGTCACGGCCTCATCACGCTCAACGGCCGGAAGACCGATATTCCCTCCGCCCAACTCCGCGATGGCGATGTCATCGGCTTCACGGAGCGAGGCGTGCGCAGTGAGCACTACAAGATCCTGCGCGAGTCCCTCGCCGCCAAGACCCCTCCGCCCTGGCTCGTCCTCGATGGCGCCGCCATGACCGTGCGCGTTGCCGGTTCGCTCGAAGTCGTCCAGGGCGAAACCCACCGGTTCAACGAGAACGTCGTCATCGAGTACTACTCCCGCTAGGCAGGTCAGCAGGTTTCAATGACACTCGACACACCCCTCGACACGCCCCTCGATCCGCTCGACATGCCCCCGCCCCCGCCGGTGGAGGCTGTGCCCGAGCTCACCGTCGAGAACGAGGATGCCGGTTATGCTCGCCTTGTCGCCGAGCCGCTCGATCCCGGCTACGGGACTACCCTCGGGAACGCCCTTCGCCGCATCCTCCTCAGCTCGCTCGAAGGCGCCGCCATCACCTCCGTGCGTATCGACCAGGTCCAGCACGAATTCTCCACCATCGCCGGCATGCAGGAGGACTGCACCGAGTTCCTGCTGAACGTCAAGGAGATACGCCTGCGCGCTGTCAGCAACCGCCCCGGCACCCTCACGCTTGACGCCCAGGGCCCGGGCGAGATCACCGCTGGCGACCTCCAGGTTCCCGCCGACTTCGAGCTCGTCAACCCCGATCTGCATCTGGCCACCCTCGATAACCCCAGCGCCCGCCTCAGCGCCGAGTTCCACGCCGAGCTCAAGCGCGGCTACATCCCTGCCACCGAAGTCGAAGGCATGCCCATCGGCGTCATCCCCGTCGATGCCATCTTCTCCCCCGTCCGCAAGGTCAACTTCCACGTCGAGAAGGTTCGTGTTGGCCAGGCCACCGACTTCGACCGCATGGTGCTCGAAGTCTGGACAGATGGAACGGTCGCTCCGGTTGAGGCCGTCGGCGAGGCTGCGAACATCCTGATCGAGCAGTTCGTGCTCTTCAGCAGCATGGCGGGCGACGGCCTGTCGCGGATCGTCAGCCCCGGCGGCCTTCCTCCCACCAGCCTCCCCATCTCCCCCGAGCGCTACCACGCCCCGATCGAAGTGCTCCAGCTCTCAGTCCGTGCCTACAACTGCCTCAGGCGCAGCGGACTCGTGACCATCGGCCAGGTGCTCGAACGAACCGAAGAGGAGATCCTCGCCCTTCGCAACTTCGGCCACAAATCCTACGACGAGCTGCGCGGACGCCTCATCGAGATGAACTACATCGACGGTAGCGCTCCCGGTATCAAGATCATCCCCGATTTCGCCACCCCGCCTGCCCCCTCCCAGCCTGACGCCGCCGCCGTCATCCTCGACGAGGGGGACGAAGAAGAGAGCCTCGGCGCGCTTGGCAAGGCGCTCCGCGAGGCGCTCCGCGAAGTTGGTGACGACGACCTGCTTGGCGCCGACGACGAGGAGTAGCCATGCGACATCGCAAGGCGGGCCGCCACCTCGGTCGCGATAGCGCCCACCGGCGGGCCCTCTATCGCAACCTCGTGACCGACCTCCTCCGCTACGAACGCATCACCACCACCGACGCCAAGGCACGCGAGATTCGCCCCATCGCCGAGAAGATGATCACGCTCGGCCGTCGTGGAGACCTCCACGCCCGCCGCCAGGCCCTGCGCTACCTGTACGACCGCTACGTCGTCGAGAAGGTCTTCGAGGACATCGCCCCCCGCATGGCCAGCCGCCCCGGCGGTTATCTGCGCATCACCCGCCTCGAACCCCGCAAGGGCGACGGCGCCACGATGGCCGTCATCGAGACCGTCGATTACCACGAGGCCGCCGCTGCCGCCGCGCCCGCCGAGGCCGGATCCCTGGAGGAACCCGGGACCGTTGCTGCGCAGGAAGCCGAAGCCGTTCCCGAAGAAGAAACGCATGACGAGGAGCGCTGACTTGTCCAGGGTCACCCGCTTCGCTGCTACCGTGAGCTACGACGGCCAGCGCTTCTCTGGCTCCCAGCGCCAACCCCACGCGCGTACCGTCCAGGGCGAGCTCGAAGCCTCCGCCGAACGCCTCTTCGGCGCCCCCACGCGCGTGGACCTTGCTGGCCGCACCGACGCTGGTGTCCACGCCATCGGGCAGGTCGCCGCCTTCTCCGCCGAGACCGACCTCGCGCCTTCCACCGTCGAGCGTGCGCTCAACGCCCACCTCCCCGAAGACGCCGCCCTTCGCGACGTGCGTGCGGTGCCTGCCGCCTTCGACCCCCGGCGCTGGGCCCGCCGCCGCTGGTACCGCTACTCCCTACTCCCTTCCACCGTGCGACTCCCCCTCCAGCGCCGCACGGCCTGGCGCGTTGCCCCCCAGATCGACCTCGCGGCAATGAAGGAGGCTGCCCGCGCGCTCCTGGGCCGCCGCCGCTTCAGCGCCTGCACCTCTCCCCTCGAAGAGGGCCGCTCGCCCGTACGTACCGTCGCCGCCGCGCGCTTCTCGTGGGTCGGCTGCCTCCTCGCCTTCGATATCGAGGCTGATGCCTTCCTCCCACAGATGGTCCGTCGTATCGTAGGCGGGCTGGTGCGGGTTGGACGCGGCGCTGGCAGCGCTGGGGACTTCGAGTGCGCAGTCGCCGCCGCCAGGCCCGCCACCGTGGGTCCACCCGCGCCGCCGCAGGGGCTCTGCCTGCAGCGCGTCTGGTACGACGAAGGGTACGCAGTATGACCGCCACCGTGCGACGCAAAGCCTCGGAGATCAGCAAGGCCTGGCACGTCGTCGACGCCGCCGGACGGCCACTTGGCCGCATCGCGAGCGAGGTCGCCGTCCTGCTCCGCGGAAAGCACAAGCCCACCTATGAGCCCCACCTCGACGACGGCGACTTCGTCATCATCGTCAACGCCCGAGAGGTGCGCCTGAGCGGGCGCAAGGCCGAACAGAAGGTCTACTTCCGCCACTCCGGCTACCCCGGCAACCTGCGCAAGCGCACCTTCGCCGAGCAGATGGCACGCCGCCCCGAGCGCGTGCTCGAACGCGCCGTGTGGGGGATGCTCCCCAAGGGCCCACTGGGGAAGCACATGCGTCGCCACCTCAAGATATACGCTGGCCCCGACCATCCCCACCAGTCCCAGGTCGCGGGCTCCCTGCGTGCGCAGGAGGCCACCGCCCGGGCGGAAGCCGAAGCCCTCCGGGCGTTCATCGAGAACCCCCCGAAGCCGCCTCGCCTGCGCCCCCTCTCCGTCCCCGCGACCCCCAGCCCGCGGCCCACGCGCCGCGAGAAGGTCGCCGCCTGGCTCGCCGAACTCGAAGAGGCCCGTGCGATGGCGGCGGCAGACGCCGAGGCCCTTGCCGAGGCTGAGGACCAAGTCGCCTCGGCGCCCGCCGAAGACGCACCGCGCGATGGCGAGCCCGTGCAGGTGCCCCCCGCCACGGAAGCCGCCGAGCCGAAGGAGAACTAATGGCTGAGCAGTACTACTACGGTACCGGACGCCGAAAGACCTCGGTCGCGCGCGTTCGCCTCTACCCCGGCGGCGGCGCCATCGTCGTCAACGGCAAGCCCGCCGACGAAGTCTTCGACCGCGACCTCCACCGCGACGAGATCATGCTCCCCCTCAAGCGCGCTGGCGCCGAAGGAAAGTTCAGCGCGCAGGTCAAGTGCGAAGGCGGCGGCGTCTCCGGCTGGGCCGGCGCCATCCGCCTCGGCATCGCCCGTGCGCTCATCGAGGCCGACCCCGCCCTCAGGGGAACGCTCAAGCGTGCACCCAGCCTTCTCACGCGCGACGCCCGCGTGAAAGAGCGCAAGAAGCCCGGGCTCAAGCGCGCCCGCAAGGCCCCGCAGTACACCAAGCGCTAGCCTGACCTCTGCCCCCTGACCGCGCAGCGCTCCACAGGAGGCCCCGATGCTTCCGGCGCTCCGCGACCTCCACGCCAACCTCGCTTGGCTTCACGACCAGGCCAAGGCGATCGTGCGGTCGCTCGACCAGCCGCAGCTCGACTGGACGCCCGCCCCCGGCTGGAACTCGATCGCGCAGCTGGTCGCGCACACCGCCTACAGCGAGCGCTACTGGATTGGCGAGGTCGTGGGGGGCGCGGTGGTGGACCAGGAACGCACCGCGGCCTTCGCCGTCGTCGGCCTCGAGGCGGCGATGCTCTGCGACCTCCTCGACAACGCGCTCACGCAGAGCGAACGCGCCCTCAACGGCCTTGCCCCGGCCGCCCTCGAATGCGAGTTCACGGTCGGGCCTGCTGGCCCCGTAACGGTCATGGGCCCGCTCGCGCACGCCCTCGAACACACCGCCCTCCACACTGGCCACATCGAGCTGACGCGCGACTTCCTGAAGCAGCCCCGCTCCCCAGCCTGAGCCCGTGCCCGGCTTTCGTGCGTTCGCCGAACGTATCAGGATCGCCCCCGGCGTAGTCGCAGGACGGCCCCGGCACGAAGGATTGCTCGAGCACGCTCGCCTCAATGGCTTGCGGGCCAAGTGGGACCGGGCTACACAGCCCGGGCTGAGCCTGCGTCTCCACACCGTTATGCCATCAATAGCATATTGCGCCGCGGTCCCCATCCCGTACCATCCCCCCACACCATTCCGCGCGCGTACCAGCGCGCTGGACGAGAGGCACTGCAGCATGGCCGACTCCAACGGTAACGGCGCCGTCGAACACGGATACAACGGCAAGATGCTCGTCGTCGATCTGACGGCTGGCTCCATCACGGTGGAACGCCCCGACGAGGCGCTCTACCGTGAGTACCTGGGCGGCTACGGCATCGGCGCGCGCATGCTCTGGGACCGCGTCCCCGCCGGCGTCGATCCCCTCGCCCCTGAGAACATGCTCGGCATGCTCCCCGGCCTCCTCACCGGCACTCCCCTCTTCGGCCAGCGCTGGCAGGTCGTCTGCAAGAGCCCCCTCACCGGCGGCTGGGGCGACGCCAACTGCGGCGGCGACTTCGGCGGCGTTCTCAAGCTCGCCGGTTGGGACGGCGTCCTCTTCTTTGGCAAGGCCGAGCGCCCCGTCTATCTCCTCATCGAGGGCGACCACTGCGAGCTGCGCGATGCCAGCGATCTCTGGGGCACCGGCGCCATCGAAAGCGAGATGGAGCTCAAGAGCCGCCACGGCAAGCGCGCCAGCATCGCCAATATCGGTCAGGCGGGCGAGACCCTCTCCCTCATCAGCGGCGTCTGCAACGACCACGGCCGCCTCGCCGCCCGCTCTGGCGTCGGCGCCGTGATGGGCTCCAAGAACCTCAAGGCTGCCGTCGCTGTTGCCGACCGCAAGATCATCGCGCAGACGCCAGAGACCATCAAAATGCTGCGTGCCAACCTCGACGACATGATCAAGCCGCTCAAGGATTTCTTCTCGAACTTCGGCACCACTGGCATTACCGCTGGCAGCGCCCTCAACGGCGACTCTCCCGTCAAGAACTGGGGCGGCGTCGGCATCGTCGATTTCCCTCAGGAGGTCTCCAGCCAGATCGATGGCGGCTCAGCCATCAACCCCAAAATGGAGAAGAAGTACGGTTGCTGGCACTGCCCCATCGCCTGTGGCGCCGAGTCCGTCGAGTCCACCAGCGAAAAGTACCCCTACCCTCACCACACCCACCGCCCCGAATATGAGGCCATGGCCTCCTACGGGACGATGAACCTGATGCACGACCCCGATGCCCTCATCTACCTCAACCACCTCTGCAACGAGTACGGCTTCGATGTCATCAGCGCTGGCGTCGCCGCTTCCTTCGCCATCGAGTGCTACGAGGCCGGCATCCTCACGAAGGAAGACACCGACGGCCTCGAACTCACCTGGGGCAACGCCGAGGCCATCGTCGAGCTCACCAAAATGATGGGCGAGCGCCGTGGCATCGGCGATGTCCTCGCCGACGGCGTGAAAGTCGCCGCTGAGAAGATCGGCCATGGCTCCGAAGCCTTCGCCATGCACATTGGTGGCCAGGAGCTCCCGATGCACGACCCCAAGCTCCAGCCCGAGTTCCACACCACCTACAAGCTCGATCCCACCCCCGGACGTCACACCCAGTACGAGGGTAACCGCCGTGTGGGCACCATCCCGCCCGCCCCCCAGGACTCGCGCGACTACGATGGCCGTGGCGAGCACCACAAGGCCGCCAGCGAGTACATGCACGTCGTCAACGCCGGTGGCATGTGCCAGTTCATCATGATGACTGCCAATACGGCCAACATCCCGGACTGGTTCAACGCCGTCACCGGCTGGGACATGGATATCGACGAGGCCATGCAGGTCGGCGAGCGTATCGCCAACCTGCGCATGGCCTACGAGGTGCGCGAGGGCGGCAACCCCCGCCACCGTCCCGTCCCCACCCGTGTGACCGGCGCCACCACCGAGGGTACCCACACCGGCCCGCTTGAGGGCGTCACGCTGGATGCCGAGCGCCTCGAGGTCGACTTCCTCAACGCCTGCGACTGGGACGCCGAGACCTGCAAGCCCTCCGCCGCGAAGCTGGAGTCGCTCGGGCTGGCGGAGGTGGCGGAGGCTATCCACGCCTGAGGCCGTCTGCGACGCCTTCACCGTCACCGCAGGGCCGCCCGCCCCTGCGGTGACGCCCGGGACTTGACCGGGACTGCGTTCGCGAATCGCGCTACCCTTGGTCGCCAGCATGCGCGCAACCAGTCCCGCCCCCTACCCTGCCGCCATCGCCGGCGACGGCCTCGAACTGCGTCCCTGGGATGCGGGCCTCGTGGCGCAGCTGGCGCACTGGGGCGAACGCGGCTTCCCCTACCACGCCTTCGACCTCGGCCACCTGCGCAACCCTGCCCGCGCCCGCGCTGAGCTCACCCGCGCACGCGAGGCCGGTCCTCACCGCCATTTCATCGCCTGCGAAGGCGATACCGCCGTCGGGCGCGTCTCCGTCAACCTGCAGGACCGCGCGGGCCTCTACCTCTGGGCCGTGCACGTGCCGCCGGAGCACGAGCGCCGCGGTGTCTGCCGCCGCATGCTCGCTGCCCTCCTCAGCTGGCTCGAAGCCGAATACCCAGGCCCCGACTTCGTACTCACCACGAACACCTTCGCCGAGCGTGCGCACCACGCCTACTTCGTGCTCGGCTTCGAGATTGGGGACACGCGCTGGCACTACGACCGCCCGCTCGCCGAGGCCCTCTGGCACGCCCCCCGCGAGCAGCGCCGCGCCATCGAGGGTCACTTGCGCCTCCGGAAGGGACGCTGGGAGGTGCGCACCTACCTCATGGTGCGCCCGCAGCGCCGTCCCCTCCCTCCCACCTCGCGGCACGCAGCCCCAACCGCCGGTCGTTCTCCAGCCAGGCCTGATCGCTGAGCGCCATCAGGCCGCCGCTCAGCAGCGTGTGTCCGCCCAGCAGCACGGGCGTCCTCGCCGTCGCCAGTGCCGCCGTCAGCTCCCGCAGCCACGGATCGGCTACCCTCGCAGGCGCGAGCAGATCGCTCTGGAAGCGATCCTCGCGCCCCGCGCGCGAGCCCCGATGCGCGAGCAGCACGCGTGTATCCAGCGCTGCGCCATCGGCCAGCGAGGCCAGCTCCTCCGCGAACCGTGCCGCGCCGAGCTCCTCCAGCAGGCGGCCCACAAGGGAGCGTGGCGCGTGGCCCGCGGGGGCGCTCGCGAGTCCGCGCTCCTCGCTGTAGAGCCGCACGCGGCAGGCCGTCTCGCGTTCGAGGTACCCCCAGGTCGCGCTCCCCACGCGCCCTGCCAGCAGGACCTCCGCGTTCGGGTCGCACAGCAGGGGCATGAACGCGCGGTAGCGAGCGAGCGGCAGCGCCTCCTCCGGCGGCAGCGCCTCGCGGATGGCGGGCGGCGTCGCCTCGCTGAGCGCCAGCGCCGCGAGCTCCGCGGGCGTGTCGAGATCGAACGCCGTTCGCACTGAGCGCGGCAGCGCCGTCACCCTGCAGCCCGCGTCGTCCCGCAGCCGTCGTGCGAGGACGTTATCGCGCGCGAATGGCCCCACCCGCGCGAGTGCCTCTGCAGGCGACCAGGCCGTCAGGTCGGACGAGTAAAGGTTATTCGTCACGGCGATGCCGCCGTCCCGGGCAAGCGCCTCGCGCACGGTCGCGAAGTCGTCCGCGGCCAGGAGCGGCAGCGCCCCTGCCCCCATCACCGCCACCCCGCCCGCGCCCAGCTTCGCCGTGAGCTCCCGAAGCCGTTCGCTCAGCGAGAACTCCGCGCCCGGTGCGTCATAATCGATCGTGTAGGCGGGGTCCGCGCCCACGCCCACGCCCGCGTCTCCGGTCGCCAGCGTCACGCTCGCGAAGCCGC
The DNA here is from genome assembly GCA_963422605.2 of Tepidiformaceae bacterium. Lineage (GTDB taxonomy): Bacteria > Chloroflexota > Dehalococcoidia > Tepidiformales > Tepidiformaceae > UBA2991. The sequence goes on along the minus strand of CAXXUF010000002.1, from coordinate 593,183 downwards.
CCGCCCGGGCCGCGCGCGCGCTCACCCTCGCTGCTGCGAGCCGCACGCCTGCCACCAGCCGCTCGCCCGCGCCCGCGCCCGCGCCGCCGTGCAGCAGGATCAGTGCCGGCCCCGCGGGCGCGCTTCCCTTCACCGCCACTCTCGCGGTTGACGCCTGAGAACATGTGTCCTGGTACGGAGAGCCCAGAGGAGGGGCTGCATCGCAATCAGCATAAGCAAGGCAGCGCGATGAAGAATGCGTCAAGGGATGTGCCGGACGGTCCGTAATCGATTGAGCGCCTACTATTGGCGCAGTATCGTCCCGTACCCCGACGGGGCGTACCCGGAGGTCGCAGTCATGAAGGTCGTGTTTTTCAAGGACGTTGAGGGTGCCGCCCAGGCTGGCGAGGTGAAGGCCGTCAAGAACGGCTTCGCGCGCAACTTCCTGCTCCCCCGCGGCCTCGCTGGCCCCGTTACAGCGCCCAACCTCCAGCGCGCCAGCTCTCTCGCCGAGAAGGAAGCGCGCCGTCAGGCCAGGCGCGACGGCGAAGCCACTGTCCAGAAGGATCGCCTCGAGGGCTACACCGTCACCTTCGAGGTACGCGTCGGCGAGACCGGACGGCTTTACGGCTCCGTCACCAGCCGCGACATCGCCCAGAAGCTCCAGGAAGCCACCGCCATCGAGATCGACTCGCGCACCGTCCTCTTGCCTGAGCCCATCCGCGAGCTGGGTGAGCGCGCCGTCACCATCAGGTTCACGCGCAACGTCAGCGTCGAGATTAACGTCGCCGTCGAGCCCAACGAGGACTCCAGGGAACTCGTTGAGCAGCTCAGGGCGCAGGAGGCCGAGGAAGCCGTCCGGGTAGCCGCAGTCGTCGCGGCCGCGGCTGCCAGCGCCGAAGCAGCTGCCGCGACGACTGCGGAAGACAGCGACGCGCACTAGCGCGAAGAAGAGCGGGGAACGGCAACGCCAGAATCGCTCGCGCCGGTCGCCAGCCCCCGTCACTCCGAGTAGATGACCCTCCCCCTCCTCGAACGCCTCCCCCCGCACGATGTCGAAGCCGAGGAAGCTGTCATCGCGGCCCTCCTCGTCGACCCCGAGGCCATCTTCAAGGTCACGCCCATCCTCAACGCCTCCGACTTCTTCCGCGAGAAGAACGCCTGGATATACGAAGCCTCCGTCGATCTCTGGGGCCGCGACGAATCGATCAACCAGATCACCGTCGCCCACGAGCTCGACCGCAAGGAGCGCCTCGAAGAGGCTGGCGGCCAGAGCTACCTCGGCGACATCATCCGGCAGCTGCCCACCAGCGTCGGCGTCGAGTTCTACGCGCGGATCGTCAAGCGAGACAGCACCTACCGCGGCCTGATCAACGCCGCCACAGGCATCCTTCAGCTCGCCTACGAGGCGCCCGCCGATATCGATTCCGTCTTCTCCCGCTCCGAGGAACTCATCCAGCGCCTGCGCAGTGGCGAGAACTTCCGTGACTTCGTCCACATCAGCCAGCTCCTCCAGGTCTACCTCGATGAGGACGCCGAGGCTGCCGAGCGCCGCGAGCTCGCCACCGTCGAGGCGGGCTTCAGCGACCTCGACCATCTCCTCGGTGGGCTCAAGCGCGCCGATCTCATCATCGTCGGCGCCCGCCCCAGTGTCGGAAAGTCCAGCTTCGCCCTCGGCATCGCCCGTAACGCCGCTGTCAATCAGAACGCCAACGTCGCCTTCTTCTCGCTCGAAATGTCGGCCGAGCAGCTCGCTGTCCGCCTCCTCGCCGCCGAATCGGGCGTCGACAGCACACGCCTGCGTCTCGGCGGCCAGACCGAGCTGGAAGAGCGCCGCATTATCCGCGCCACCGGCGAGCTGGCCGAGGCCAACATCTGGTTCGACGACTCCCCCATGCTCAGCGTCGCTGAGCTGCGCGCCAAGGTCCGCCGTCTCGCCGGTACGCACGGCGTCGACCTCGTCGTCGTCGACTACCTCCAGCTCATGCAGTCCGACGCCAGCTGGAGCGGGCGCGAGAACCGTGTCCAGGAGATCAGCCACATCTCGCGCACGCTCAAAGGCCTCGCCCGCGAGCTCGATGTGCCCGTCATCGCCCTCGCCCAGCTCTCGCGCGCCATCGAAACGCGCCATCCGCGTACCCCCCTCCTCTCCGACCTGCGCGATTCCGGCTCCATCGAGCAGGATGCCGATGTCGTCATCTTCCTCACCCGTGAGGAGCTCTATACCACGCGCGAGCAGTGGATGAGCGAGCACCCCGATCTGCCTGAGAGTGCCTACCCGCAAGGCGTGGCCCAGGTCATCGTCGCCAAACACCGCAACGGTCCTATGGGCACGGTCGAGCTGCGCTTCCGCCAGCAGTTCGCCAAGTTCGAGAATTGGGCGCTTCAGCCCGAAGATGGCGACTACAACCCCGATGGGAGGTTCGACCGGTGAGCACCCCCGCGTCCTTCGACGGTTTCCCGGGCATTGGCAAGGCCACGGCCATCCCCAACACCTTCTTCTCCGCTGTGCTCCCCGCCATGCGCGAGGCAGGCGACCTGCTCGCCTTCCTCTGGGTCGCCCGCCTCGTCCAGGACAAGCGCAGCGAGGAGCGCTTCGTGAGTGCCGATCAGGTCTGGGCTGCCCCCGGTGTCGCAGCTACCTTCGAGGCCCTCGCCGATGGCCGCGAATCGCTCGGACGCGGCCTCGTCCACTGCGCTGACCTGGGGGCACTGCTCTCCCTTGATCTTGCCGGCGCTGGCCAGATCGAGACCGTCTACTTCGTGAACAACCCCGCATCCCGTCGCGCTGCCATCCGTGCCCGCGGGGGCGCTCTCCAGCTTCGCCCTGGCGTTGTGGCTCGCGAGGCGCCCCGGGAGCGCAGCCCCGACATCTTCCGCCTTTACGAAGAACACATCGGAACGATCACGCCCATGGTTGGAGAGCGTCTCATCGCCGCTGCCGATCGCTTCCCCCCGCACCAGATCGAGGCGGCCTTCCGCGAGGCTGCCGAGCGGAACGTCCGCAACTGGCGGTACATTGAACGCAAGCTCGAGCGCTGGTCCGAGGAGAGCCTGCCATATGAAACGCCTGAACGAGATTCTGCCGAAGCCCACCGCCGCTACTTCCTCGGCGACGGAGCCGCCGGTCCCACCGCCCGCCGCCGAAGCTGAGGATTCCGGCGATGACGCCTGCCCCCGTTGCGGCGGCGCCCGTTTCGTACGTCGTGTGCGCGCGCTTGACGATCCGCGCTTCGGCCGCGCTGATCCCTGCGAATGCGTCCTCAACGAGGCCCGTGATGTGCGCCGCTCGCGACTCGAACGCATCAGCAACCTCGGCGCTCTCACACGATGTACCTTCGATTCCTTCAACTCCCGCGAGGCGCCGCCGGAGGGTGATGATGACCTCATGCCGGTCGATGTGCAGGCCCGCCGCTACGCCGCGAACCCCGAAGGCTGGCTCGTGCTCAGAGGCCCCAGCGGCGCCGGCAAGACTCACCTCGCCGCTGCCATCGCGAACGAACGCATCGCTCGTGGCGAGCCTGTCCTGTTCACGTTCACGCCCGATCTCCTCGATGGTCTGCGTGCCTCCTACCGCCCCGCCGAGGGAGAACCCGGCTTCGATGTCCTCTTCGAGCAGGTCCGCACGACACCCCTGCTCATCCTCGACGATATCGACGCCGCTTCCTCCAGCGATTGGCCACGCGAGAAGCTCCTCCAGATCGTGAACGCACGCACCACCGCCGCCCTGCCGACCGTCGTCACGTGCCTTTCGCTCGCTCCTCCCCTTGATGAGCGCATCGCCACACGCCTGCGCTCGGGCAGTGTGCTCGCGCTCCCTGGCGATGAGCTGCGCAGCAGCTACCGCGAGATTGGTGGCATGGGCCACGAACGCCTGAAAGAGTTCGGCTTCCACAACTTCTCCACGCGCTTTCCCAACTACCCGGCCGGTGAGCGAGAGTCGCTCCAGATGGCCTGGGAGCGCGCGCATCGCTTCGCGGACTCGCCCGAAGGCTGGATGCTCATCCTGGGTGATAGCGGTTGTGGCAAGACACACCTCGCCGCGGCCGTTGCGAACACTGTTCTTCGCAACAGAGGCGAAGTCTACTTCACCGTCGTTATCGACCTCCTCGACCACCTCCGCGCCTCCTTCTCCCCCAGTGGCAGCAGCCCTCGATACGACGAGGTATTCGATGACGTTCGCAACGCCAGCCTCCTCATCCTCGACGATCTCAGCGCCTACACAGGCTCCCTCTGGGCCGCCGAGAAGCTCTTCCAGATCGTGAACTACCGTGCCTCCAACCGCCTCCCCACCATCATCACAGCCGCGCTCTCGCTCGACGAGCTGTGGGAGGCCCACCCCCGCATCGCCTCGCGCGCGCGCGATCCAAAGATCTGCCAGCACGTGGCGATCCTCGCCGGCCCCTACAACCACCCGCGGCGGTCCAGGGGCTCCGACCGCTCCGGCACCAGACGCGACCGTCGCTAGCTCGCCCGCGGGCGCTCCAGCCCCCGCTCCCGCAGCCACGTCTCCAGCGCCCGGTGCGTCGTGTCGAACGCGAGCGTCTCCCAGGGAATCGCCTCTGGCTGGAACCACGCTACCTCGCTCGTCTCCGACCCCGCCGACCCCTCGCCCAGCGCCCGCGCCTCATAGACGACCACGACGATGCCCGCTTCCACGCGCGTGTATACGCCCAGCAGCGAAAGCGCCTCGACCTCCAGGTTCGCCTCCTCGCGCGTCTCCCGCGCGGCAGCCTCCTCCGCCGTCTCCCCCACGTCCATGAAGCCGCCCGGGAACACCCACGAGCCCAGCCGCGGTTCGATCGCGCGCCGCACGAGCAGCAGGCGGCCGTCATCACGCACGGGGATCGTTCCCGCCACCGGACGCGGGTTGAGGTAGTGCACGAACCCGCAGTCCTCGCACACGAGCCGCGCCAGCGTGTCGCCGGGGGGCGTGCGCGTCGCCAGTTCGCCGCTGCAGTGCATGCAGAAGCGGCTGGCGGCGTGCGGGTGGCTCGTCACGAACTGCGCAGCGATTCCGGCGCGCGCTCCAGCCCCAGCGATTCCGGCCCCTCGATCCACTCCTCCCCGTCCGCCCACACTTCCTTCTTCCAGACGGGTACTCGTCGCTTCACCTCGTTCACAAGCCAGTGCCCCGCTTCGAAGGTGGCCGCGCGGTGCCCCGCGCTCACCGCCACCAGCAGGCTCGTCTCGCCGATAGCGAGCCGCCCCGTGCGATGGAGCACGGCGCTGTCGCTCAGGGTGAACCGCCGCAGCGCCTCCGCGGCCAGCTCGCGCATCGTCTTCTCCGCCATCGATGGGTAGGCGTCGTACACGAGGTAGTCCACGTCCCGCCCCTTGTTTGTGTTGCGCACGACGCCCAGGAAGAGGTCGATCGCTCCCGCCTCGTCGCGCCGCACTGCTTCAATCGCCTCCTGGGGGTCGAGCCGCTCGGGCGTCACGCGGATCAGCATCGCTAGCCTCCTGATACCGGTGGAATCAGCGCCAGCGTCGCACCCGCCGGCACGGGCGCGTACTCCTCGGCGTACTCCTCGTCGACTGCGTAGAGCAGCGCGGGCGTGAACTCCGCGATCTGCGGATGTGCCTCCACGAGCCGGTCGCATACGGAGGCTACGGTGTCCCCGGGCAGGTGCGCCAGCGAGAGTTCGCGCGTTCCCAGGCAATCGGCCAGCGAGGCGAAGAGCAGCACCGTGATCGTCATCTCCGCTGATTGTAGCGTTACCAGCACCGTCTGAGGCGTATCCTGCCTGCCCGTGACCGCCCTTCTCGCGTTCGCACGCGACCTCCTCTACCCTCCGCGCTGCGTCTCCTGTGGCGCGTTCGGCCATCCCTCTCTCTGCCCCGGCTGCGTCGGGCGGCTCCGCCCTGCGAGCGGCCCCGGGCATTGTCCACGCTGCAGTGTGCGCGTGGCAGTCGTGGCGGGCTGCTCCGGCTGCGCCTCCTGGAGCGCGCTCGATGGCGTCCGCGCTGCGTTCGAGATGGAAGGTCCCGCGCGCGGCGTCGTGCACGACCTCAAGTACCGCGGCGTCCGCGACCTCGCCGGAGATATGGCCGCCGCCCTCCGGCCCATCGTCGAAGCGCTCAGGCCCGATGCCGTCTACGCCATCCCGCTCCACCGGCGGCGGCGGCGCAGCCGCGGCTTCAACCAGTCCGAGGCCATCCTCACACGCCTCGGGGCGCCGCCGGCCCCGGGGCGGCTCGAGCGCTTGCGCGCCACCGCCAGCCAGGTCGGGCTGGACGTGCGCGCGCGCCGCCGGAACGTTGCCGGCGCGTTCCGCTACCGCGGCCCCGACCTTGAGGGCGCGACCGTCGCCGTGCTCGACGACGTCGTCACGACCGGCGCCACCGCCCACGAGTGTGCGCGCGTCCTGCGCGAGCATGGCGCGGGGCGCGTGTACGCGCTCGCCTACGCACGTGCTTCCTTCGCCGCCTCGGGCCAGCCGCGCGACTGAACGCGCGGACGCGCGCGCCGTCGGGCCGGTTGCGGTCCCGCTACAGATACAATAGCTGCCTATGGCCCTCCCCGCCCAGCCGCCCCTTCCCCCCGCCGCAACCGCCGCCGCCGCCGCCCTCGCGCGCGTCCGTGAGGAGATTCATGCCGCCGTCGTCGGCCAGGACGGGCTCATCGATCGCCTCCTCATTGGCCTGCTCGTCTCCGGCCACGTGCTGGTCGAGGGGGTTCCCGGCCTCGCCAAGAGCCTCACGGTCACGAGCCTCGCGGGCGCGCTCGACGTCACCAGCGTGCGCATCCAGTTCACCCCTGACCTGTTGCCATCCGACCTGATCGGCACGGAAGTGCTCAATCCCGCGGAGGGAGAATTCGCCATCCGCCGCGGACCCATCTTCGCCAACGTCGTGCTCGCCGATGAGATCAACCGCGCCCCCGCGAAGGTGCAGTCGGCCCTCCTCGAAGCGATGCAGGAGCGCCAGGTGAGCATCGGCGGCCAGACGTTCCCCATGCCGGACCCGTTCTTCGTCATGGCCACGCAGAACCCCATCGAACAGGAGGGTACGTATCCCCTCCCCGAGGCGCAGCTCGATCGCTTCCTCCTCAAGGTGCGTGTCGACTACCCCTCGCGTCAGGAAGAGCGACAGGTGCTCGACCTCGGCCTCGCCGGCGGCGCCCCGACGCCCGTACGCCCCACCGCCACCAGGGCCGAGCTTCTCGCCGCCCGCGAGGCGCTCGCCGGGGTTGCCCTGGACGCCGCCCTCAAGGACTACTGCGTGCAGATCGTCCAGGCCACCCGCCGCCCCGCTGCCTATCGCCTCCCCGAACTCCGCACGCTCATCGCCTATGGTGCCTCGCCCCGCGCCACCATCGCCCTCGCCCGCACCGCCCGCGCGCATGCCCTGCTCCAGGGCCGCGCCTACACCATGCCCGACGACGTGAAGGCGCTCGCACACGATGTCCTGCGCCACCGTATCGTCACCACCTACGAGGCCGATGCGGAGGAGCTCACCACCGACGACCTCATTACCCGCGTTCTCGAAACCATCGAGGTGCCCTGAGACGGCTATGCGCACTTGGCGGCGGTGGCCCTGGCGGCCCGGGCGCGACTCCGCGCGGGCTGAGCCCGATGCGAGCGCCGCCGTGGTCGCTCCCGCCGAGCTCTTGCGGCGCGTACGCACGATCGAACTGCGCGCCCGCCGTGTCGTCGATACGCTCTTCCTCGGCGAGTACCACGCGATCTTCCGCGGTCACGGCATCGAATTCGACGAGCTCCGCCCCTACGTTCCCGGCGACGACGTACGTTCGATCGACTGGAAGTCGTACGCGCGCACGGGCGTGCCGCTCGTGCGCCGCTACCGTGAGGATCGCGACCTCACCGTGCTCTTCGCGGTCGACGTGAGTGCCTCGCAGGCTGCGGGCGCCGCCGCGCGCTCCAAAGCGGACCTCGCCGCCGAACTCTGCGCGGTCTTCGCCCTCGCTGCCATTCGCAACAACGACCGCGCCGGGCTGCTGCTCTTCGCCAACGCTCCCGAGCGCTACCTCCGCCCCGCGGGCGGCAGCGTCCACGTGCTGCGCCTCGTCCGCGAGACGCTCTCCGCCCGCCCTGCCACGCGCGGCACTGACATTGGTGCTGCCTGCGAGTACCTCACGGGCGTCCAGCGCCGCCGCGCCACCCTCTTCATCATCTCCGACTTCCTCGCCGAGGGGTACGCCCGCGCCCTGCGCGCCGCGGCGCAGCGCTTCGACATCATCGCCGTGCGGCTCCGCGATCCGCTCGACGAGCAACTCCCGGCCACAGGACTCGTGCGCCTCACCGGGGCGGAAGGCGGTCCCGTCCATGAAGTCGACAGCGACGACGAGGCCGTGCGCGACGCCTACGCTGCCCGTGTGCGCGCCATCGATGCCGAACGCGAACGGCTCTTCGGAGAGCTTGGGATCGACGAAATCCGCATCGTCGCTGGTGAGGACTATGTGCGGGCGCTCTTCGCCTTCTTCCGTCGCCGCACGCGGACCGTCGCGTGAGGAGCCTCGTGCTGGCTGTCACGTTGGCCGTCACGCTGGTGGCGCCCCGGATCGCTGCCGCACAGGGCCCCGATGCCACCCTCTCGCAGCCTTCAGCCGCCATCGGCGAGACCGTCGTCCTCACCATCACGCTGGTTACTACTGAGGACGCTGCCGTCGAGGTTGATGCGGCTGCTCTCTCCTGGGGCGAGGTGGGTGTCTTGCGCGTCCGCTCGCAGGAGGTGGTCGCCGTTGCAGATGGCTTGCGCCACCGGCTGGACGTTCTGATCGCGCCTTTCGCCCCGGGCACACTCGCCTTCCGCCCCGCACTTCGCGTCACGGAGGGCGGTGCCGCCGTCCCCGTCGAGATGCCAGTCCTCACCCTGACCGTGCCCTCCACGCTCGCACCTGGCGAGCCGCTCACGCTCTCGCCCCTCCCTCCGCTCGCGGGCGTCGGGGGTGGCCAGTCACCCCTGTTATGGCCCGCGGTTGGCGCGGGCGCGCTCGTCGCGAGCGCCGCTGCCGTCGCAGGGGCCGTCCTCGGCTTGCGCTGGCTCCGCCGCCCGCCCACCGCCGGTGAGCCTGTTCCGGAGGCCGCGCTCGCTCCCGCTGCCGTCCTCGCGTCCGCCGCCTCGCTGCTCGAAGTCGACGCCGCGGGCGCCTACCGCTCCATTGCGAGCGCCGTCCGTCGTGTCCTCGGCGAGCGCTACGCCTTCCCCGCCCGCTCCCTCACCACCGCCGAGCTCGAACGGCGCATGGAGGCCGTCGGCGTTGATGGTTGGGAAGCGCGGCTGGCGCGCGAGCTCCTGCGGGAGTGTGACGTGGTCGTCTACGCCGGCTACCGCCCGGCGCTCGAACGCCGCTACGCCGACCTTACCGTTGCGCGTGAGATCGTCGGGGAGGCGAGCTGATGCGTTTCGCCGATCCGTGGCTGCTGCTGCTCGCGCTCGCGGCGCTCCCCCTCGCCCTTGCCCTCTGGCGGCGTCCCGCCCCCGCTGTCGCCATACCCTTCGCGCACGGCCTCGGCGACGCCCCCCCGAGCTGGCGCGTCCGCTTGCGCCGTCTTCTGCCTGCGCTGCGCATCGTCACCGTCCTGCTCCTGGTCGCGGGTCTCGCGCGCCCCCGTACCGGTGAGGCCGAGGCGATCGTCCCCGCTGAAGGCATCGATATCGTCCTCGCCATCGACCTCTCGAGCAGCATGTCGGCGAGCCCCTTCGGTGCGGGCGGTACGCGCCTCGACGCTGCCAGGGCCGTTATCCGCGACTTCGTGGCCAGCCGCGAGAACGACCGCGTCGGCCTCGTCGTTTTCCAGCGCGAGGCGCTCCCACTCGCTCCCCTCACCCTTGACTACGCCGCCCTCGACGCCATCGTCGCGGACCTCGACTCGAATCTCTTGCCCGACGGCACCGGCATCGGCGTAGGTATCGCGACCGCCCTCTCCATGCTCGAGGAGTCGACCGCGTCGAGCCGCATCGCCATCCTCCTCACCGATGGCCGCCACAACGTCCAATCCATCAGCCCTGCCACCGCCGCCGAGCTCGCTGCCGCCATCCGCGTCCGCGTGTACACCATCGGCGTCGTGGATGACGACCGATCGCGGGCGCTCGCGGCGACCGCAGTCGATGCCGAGCTGCTCGCGTTCATCGCGGAGCGCACTGGCGCGAAGTACTTCGAGGCGGCGACGCCGGTGGACCTCGCGCAGGTCTACGACGAGATCGCGTCGCTGGAGACGAGCCGCGTAGGCGGCGAGACGTTCGCGCGTCACCGCGAATCTGGCCTGTGGCTGATCGCCGCGGGCGCCGTCCTTCTTCTCGCTGAGCTGGCGCTTGGTCGTACCTGGCTGCGGAGGCTGCCCGCATGAGCGATCTCAGCTTCGGCAGGCCGCTCTGGCTGCTCCTCGTCCCGCTCGTGCTTGCGCTCCTGCCACTCGTTTGGCTCAGCGTGCGGCGAAGCGCCCTCAGTGCCGCCGCACTCACGCGCGAGTCGTTCGCACCGCACGGGGGCGTGAGCGTCCCGCTCACGCTGGCGCTCGCGGTTGCGCTTGCCGCCGTCGCCGCTGCCCAGCCCCGCTGGGGCGAGCGCACCGCCGCCCTCCAGACTGGTGGCGCGCAGCTCGTCGCCGTCCTCGACGTTTCGCGCAGCATGGGCGTGACCGATGTCGCGCCCTCGCGTCTCGCTGCCGCACGCGCCGCCCTCGCAGAATCCGTCAGGCGCCTCAGCGGTGACCGTGTCGCGCTTGTCGTCTTCGCCGGCGACGCGCGCGTGCGCTTCCCCCTCACGCGCGATCTGGCCGCCGCCGCCACCGTCGTCGAGAGCGTCGAGGGCGGCACGCTCCTCCTCGCCCGCGGCACGAGCGCTGCCTCGGGGCTGGATCTTGCCCGTGAGCTGTTCGATGGCGAAGCGGGCGGCGGCCGCCTCGTGCTCCTGATCTCCGACGGCGACGATCTCGGCGCCGACCCCGCCGCTAGCGCCGCCAGCGCTGCCGAGCTCGCCGCCGAGGGAATCGGGGTCCTGGTTGCGGGTGCGGGTACGCCCTCCGGAGGCGTCGTGCCCGTTTTCGACCCTGGTTCGGGACGCACGACCGCCCTTGTGGATCGCGATGGCGCGCCCGTCGTCTCGCGCCTCGACGAGGCCGGCCTCCGCGCGATCGCGGAGGCCGCTGGCGGGCGCTACCTCGGCTCGGACCTCGGGAGCCTCCCTGCTGCCGTGCGAGCGCGGCTCGCCGCGCTCGATCAGGGCGTGTACGGCGATGCCACCGCCTCGCTGCCAGTCGAGCGCTTCCAGTGGTTCGCTGCCGCCGCCCTCGTGCTCGCCGTGCTTGGCACAGCTGTCGAGTGGCGCGCCGTCCCGACCTGGCGTCGCCCGGCTGGCGTCGCCCTCGCTGCTGGCGTCGCGCTGGTCCTCGCAGCCTGCGCCACGGCGGCCCACAATCTCAACGAAGAGGCGCGCGAAGCCCTCGCCGTTGGAGATGTCGCCGCTGCCGTCGAGCTCCTCTACGAGGCACGCGCGGAAGCTCCCGCAAACGGACGCATCGCCTTGAACCTTGCCGCTGCGCTCCACCAGGCTGGGCGCTACGACGAGGCTGCGCGCATCGCCCGGCTTGCCGCCAGTAACCGCGATGTCGCGATCGCGGCGGCGGCGTACGCCAGCCTGGGCCATCATCTCTTCGCCCTGGGCGCGCTCGACGAGTCGCTCGAAGCGTTCGGCGAGGCGCTGCTGCTGGACTCCGGGAATGACCGCCTGCGCCGCGACTACGAGGTCGTGTACCGCATCCTCCACCCCGATCGACCCGCCGAGCGGGAGGCAGGCCCGCCTCCCCCCTCCGGCGCCTCCCCCCCGGAGGGCGAACCGCCCGATCCTGCGGGCGCCCCCGGCGCCGCCACGGCTGGCGTGCCTGGCGGCGTCGAGGGCGGCGGCGAAGCCCTCGGCGTCGAGGCCGTCGAGGCGCAACTCGCCACCCTTGACGCGCAGGTTGCCGAACTCCGCGCCGAAGCGGGCGAGTTGCTCAGCGCGGAAGAGGCGCTCGCCATCCTCGATCTGCTCGATCAACGCAGCCGCCTCGCCGCCCAGCTCGCCATTCGCGTGCAGTGGAGCGATGCCAGTGACTACTGACGCTGACCACCCCCGTTCCTCCCGGCTGGTGGAGCGCGCCGCATGAGTGGGGGCGCTGGCGCCCCCGGCCTCGCCGAGATCGCCGCGCGGTTCGCCTTCGACCTACCCTGGGACGCCGCCCTGCTCGCCGCCGCCGCGCTCTACCTGTTCGCGCTGCTTCGCGTCCGGCGCACGCGCCCCCGCGTACCCCCGGGCCGCCTCCACGCGGGAGCATTCCTGCTGGGGCTTGTGCTCGTCTTCGTCGCCACGCAGTCTCCCCTGGAGCACTACGGCAACCAGATCCTCTGGACCAATTTCGCCGGCATGCTGCTGCTCACGATGGTCGCGCCGCCCCTCATCCTGCTGGGCGCGCCACTCACGCTCGCCTTCCGCGCGAGCGGTCGGTGGGGCCGTGCCCGCCTGCGCCGCTTTTACCGCAGTCGTGCCATGCGCATCGTCGCCATGCCTGTCACCACTTGGCTGCTCTTCGCCGTCGTCACCTACGTCTGGCAGTTCACAACGCTCACGGAGGAGGCCGCCGGCAACGTCTTCGTTCGCGATCTCCAGCAGCTCACCCTCTTCGCTGTTGCCCTCCTCTTCTGGTGGCCCGCACTCTGCGCCGACCCCGTCGCCTGGCGCATGAACCACCCCCTGCGTGTGCTCTACGTGACCGTCGAGATGACACACAAGGGGCTCTTTGGCGGTATGTTCCTCAGCCTCACCACCCCTGTGCACGAGACCTTCGCCGCGCAGACGCCTGCCTGGGCGGTCTCCGCCATGGCTGACCAGCGGATCGCCATCCTCATCCTCTGGGTGGGCGGAAGCGTCGTGTTCCTTGCCGCCCTCGCTGCGATCTCACTCAGCTGGGTGCGCTACGAAGCGCGGCGGGCCGCGTGCATCGATCGCCGCCTCGAATCCGAGCGAAGCGCCCGCGCCGCCCGCGCCCGCGCCCTCGGGCGTGTCTTCGAGCGCCTCTAGGTCCGCAGCGCCCGTCAGGCTCCCAGCTCGCCCCACAGCTCCGCCGCCTGCCTCCGCAGCTCGGCGCGGAAATCCGGGTGCGCCACGCTGATCAGCTCGGCGGCGCGCTGGCGGTGGTTCTTGTCGAGCAGGCGCGCCACGCCGTGCTCCGTCACGATCGTGTCAGCCAGGTAACGGGGTATGGTCACCAGCGTGCCTGCTTCGTGCTTCGCCACTATCTTCGAGAGGGAGCCTGTCAGCGCCGTCGACCGCAGCACTGTGACCGCGCGGCCGTCGGGGCAGAGCGCCGCGCTGATATGCGTGTCCGGCTGCCCTCCGGTCCCGTTGATCATCTGGCCCCCAAAGCGATCCTCGCTCGCGATCTGTCCCAGAAGGTCCACCGCCACGGCGCTGTTGATCGACGTCATCTGGTGGTTCTGCGACATCAGCGCGGGGTTCAGCAGGTAGTCAGGGTCGTACAGCTCGAACGCGGGGTTGTCGCGGATGATCCCGAGGTCCGTGCCGTCGCAGCCGGTCCATGCCACCGCCACGCAGCGGTCGCCATGGATCGTCTTGCGCGAGTTGTCAATGTTGCCGCGCGCCCACAGCTGCCCCAGCCCGGGCGAGCCCAGCTCTGTATGCACACCGAGGTGATGGGCGTTGTCGAAGGCGCCCGCCTTGAACATCAGCGCGCTCGGCGTTCCCACTCCCACCTGGATTGTGTCCCCGTCCCGGATCAGCGGCGCGAGGTTGTCCGCGATCGCCTGCGCCTCGGGGTCGACTTCCGAGAGGCCGAGCCCTTGTCGCACGATCTTCGGCGGCAGGGCGTGGAACACCTGTTCGAAGATCGCCACCTGGTCCGGGCTCGCCAAGGCGAGCAGCTCCCGCAGCTCGTCGCGGTGTTCACCTGGCGTGAGCGTCTCCACCCGCTCCGCCACCGCCGCCACGTCCACAGGCGCGATCGCTCCCTCGATGAGCGCATCGAAGTGGCTCACGTGTAGCCACACATCGCCGTGCGCCGGAGGGATGTTCGGGTCGATCATGCCGATCACGGTGCGGCAGCGTTTCGCGTACGCCTTACGAGTCCACATGTGCGCCCCAAACTGGACATAACCAGACTCATTTGGGGCGCTGCATGAGGTGATCTGCACATCGGGGAGGCGCGCTTCCTCCCGCCCCGCGTCGAACGCCTTCATCCCCAGCATGAACGTGTTCGGCAGGTAGGTCGCGACCCTGGCGTCGTGCGCCGCCCGCAGCGGCTCGCCGATAAACAGCTCGATCTCGCGCTCGCCGTTCGCATTTGCCCCGAAAAGGCGCGGCTCGGCTGGTGCCAGCGCGCGCACGTGCACGCTTCCCAGCTGCTCTGCGCGGTCGGCCAGCGCCGAGGTGAGCTGCCCGGGTGTGAGCACGCCCATCCCCACCAGGTCGCCCTCGCGGATGAGCGCCATCGCCTCGTCGACGCTGCGCAGGCGCTCCTTGTACGTTTCCCGCCAGTCTGTGGGCTGCGTCACGCGCGCCTCTCTAGGTGAAGTTGAAGCCCCGAGGATCCTCGAATGCAGGAGGTTCCGGCTTCTGGTACTGAACCTCGATCTCATCGGTCTCTTCGTTGTAGCGCACCGGGAACGAAGCCACGGGCCGGAACGCAGGCAGCGATTTCGCTGCGCCGTCGCGCACGTCGAACTTCGCCCCGTGCCGCGGACAATCGATTTCGTAGCCGACGAGCCTGCCCTGGCCCAGCGGGCCGTCGTCGTGCGAGCAGCGGTTTTCGAGCGCGAAGTACCCGTCTGTGAGGCGCACGAGCACGATCGAGTCGTCCTCAATCTCGATGATCGCGCTCTCGCCCGGCCTCAGCATGTCCGCCGGACCCACAGGGGTGAAGGGAGCCTCGCCCTCAACCGTCTGCTCGCTGCTCATCGTCTTCCTCCCTCAGTCGTTACGGCAACGAGCCGCGGCGCACGACCACGGCTCGCCTCCGGGCGTGAGCTCCCCGGCCTAGCGGTTCGGTTCGTAGAGGTAGCCGTCGAGCGTCTGGTGCATGTGGCGGATACGGCGCTCGCGGTAGTTGATGAGCAGGCCCTTGTAGGCGCGCGAGTTCATCCCCTTCTGCACGCGCGGCAGGTTGTACGAATCCTGGTCGAGCACGAGCCCGAGCGAAAGATCGCCGTGCTTGTGCTGCGTGTGCGGCGGCCGCGGAGGCGGGTCGGCGCCCTCGGGGATGCGCATGTAGTTCTGCAGGTCGTAGTACATCTTGTTCGGGTCGGTCGGGTGCGGGCGCTGACGAAAGAGCATCACGCCGGTGTGGTGCGTGTTCAGCGTGATGTTCGGGAAAATGTAGTAGTGGTAGTCGTCCGTCATCTGGTCGTCGTTCATCTCTGAGGTGTCGATGCCGCGCGCCTCGGTGTTCTTCCGCTGTGCTGCCTGCATCGCCGGGCGAACATCGTCGGCCGTCCCCTCGAACGTCTCGGGGTCGATACCCGCTCCCCGCAGCATCCCTTGCAGCGCGTCCGTCACCTCGTCCCGATTCTGGTAGCGCGGGCTCAGCAGCCCGAAGGGCACGAGGTAGCGGTTGTGCCGCTCGTACAGGTCGATCTGCACGTGGATGTCGTCCAGCGACTCCAGCAGCTGCGGGTGGATGCCCTGCACATGGTAGACCTCATTGAAGGCGTCCACCGAAGCCTTCCAGTTCGTGTCCCACTCGATCGTCTTGTCCTGGACGATGTACTGCTCTTCAAAGTGGTAGGGGTCGAGATGCTCCGGGAGGATACCCAGGAACTCCATGAGCGGTTCAGCGTCGGGGTTCATGTTGAACCAGACCCAGCCGCCCCAGGTGTCGCAGGGGACTTCGACGAGGGCGGTCTCCTGGGGCACACCCTGGGTGAAGGTGTCCTCGTCGGGGACGAACTTCTTGGAGCCGTCGAGGTTGAACTCGAAGAAGTGGTAGGCGCACTGGAAGGATTCGGCGTGGCCCATGCCGGGGTTGCGGATCTGGTTCCCGCGGTGGGGGCAGACGTTGTAGAAGGCGCGCACCTTGTCGGGCGCCTCACGCACAATGAGGAAGGACTCGGGGCCGAGTTCGGTGGTGAAGTAGTCGCCGACGTTGGGGATGTCGGATTCACGGCCGGCGATGTTCCAGACCTTCGTCCACATGCGCTCCCATTCGAGCGCCATGAACTCTTCCGAGGTGTAGCGCTCCTTGGGGATGAGCTCGGTGCCGAGGACGGGCTCCGGTGCCTTCTCCATCGGGGTTCGGCTCACTCGTGCTTCGATGACCATGCCTTCGCTCCTTCGTTCGCTCCCGGCGTCCTGCGGGGCCCGCCGCCGTGTGAGGGCACCCCGATGCTACGCCAAAGGCGCGCGCCCGTCTGCCTGGCGCCCTGGTCAGGTCCCCGGCGTGGGCACAACCTCAGTACCCATCTCCTCGGGCTCCATGCCGAGCGCGATGAGCACCTTTGAGAGGCTCATGAAGAGCCCCACGCCCAGCGCCATCTCCACGATCTCGGGGTCACTGAAGTGCTCCCGCAGCCGCGCATGTAGCTCTGGCGAGACCCGCCGCGGGTCGCCGATGATCGTGTCCGTGAGCGCGATCGCGGCCTTGTCGCGCCCCGAAAGACGTGACTCCTCGTAGCCGTCCTCGATCTCGGTTACGTGCTCTTCCGTCAGTCCCTGCTCACGCGCCACGGCGAAGCGAACGTTCTTTCAGAAGCCGCAGTCCGTCACGCGGGCGTTGCGCATCCGCGTGATCTCCTTCGTCCGGTGGTCGAGCGCGCCCTTGCCCCAGAACGTCCCGTAGAGCGCCCCGAACGCGCCCGCCAGGCCGGGCTGGTGCGCGAGTGCCGTGCCGAAGCTGGCCGCCTCGCCCGCTACCGCGGAACTCACTCGTGGTTTCGTCGACATCGTTTCCTCCCCTGAGAACTCAGTAGATCGGTCCCTCGCCCGAAGCCGGCGCCGCTACTTCCGCTGGCTCCGGCCTGGTATCCAGCGCCAGCCGCAGCCGGCAATTCGCATCGAACAGCGCGACTGCCACCGTGAGCGCAACCACGCCCTCTTCGCCGAGCTGCGCGTGCAGCTCGGCGTACTCCCCGTCGGTGATCTCGTGGTGCCGCCAGGGCATCTTCTCGGCGACGGCGAGCGCAGCCCGCTCCCTCGCGTCGAAGCGATCGCTCTGCGGCCACTCCGCCAGCGCCACGATCCGCTCGCTGTTCACGCCCGCGCTCGCGTGCCGCACCGCCAGCTCGGCCTCGCACTTGTGCAGCTGCGCCACCCGCAGCCGGCAGAGTTCGAGCAGCGCTGCGGGCAGGAGCCGCTCGTCCCAGAGCTTGCCGTAGAAAGCGCGGTAGAGGTCGCGCAACTCTGGGCGCAGGCCCAGCGCCGCATCAAACGGTGGGCTGCCCTCTGCCCCTTCGAGCCAAGTCACGCGCGCATTCTCGCGCCGCGCCGCCGCCGCCGCAACGCCCGCCGGTGGCTCAGGGCGATGCCGCCTGGGGAATGCGCACGCGCCCCAGCCGCTGCGCGACCTCCGTGATGCCCATCGCGAACTCCGCTGGTATCAGATCGCCACGCTCGATGGCGGCGATGAACACCGGCAGGACCACCAGCAACGCGCGGATACGCACCGACTCGCGCGCGTGCCAGTCCTGCGACACGCGCCCCTCGTCCGCCATCTTGCGCAGGTCGTCAGGGAGGTATACGCCCCCGCGCCGCGCGTAGGCGATTGTGGCGATCACTGCCATTGCGCGCGGATCGAGATCGGTGCGGTGAAAGCCCGCGCTCTGGCTGGCGGGGAAGCGATGCAGCGCCCCCTGAATCTCGCGGTTCAGCGCCTCCATCTCCTCTCGCGCTCCCGTGATCGCCCCCTCGGGATCTTCCAGCTCGGCCACCAGCAGCGCGCCTCCCGCGAGCTCCGCCGCCGCCGCCGCGGTCACGGCCTCGATATCCATCCCGCTCGCGGCGAGAGACTGCAGGTGGTCGATCAGCGCGCCCATGGCCGCCTCCGGCTGGTGCCGTCCTCGGCCTCTACTGTACAGCCGCCCGGGCGAGATGCGCCCCCTCCCTGCCTCGCCCGCTGCCGCTCACGGCGCGAGTGCTTACGGCGCGAGTATGGATGGGCACGGGGGAAGGCGGTGGGGCGTCGAGCCGCGGCTACATGTGGAGCGCGCGGTCGTAGGCGTCGAGTACGGACTCGTGCATTGCCTCGGAGACGGTTGGATGGGGGAATACCGTCTCCATCAGCTCCGCTTGGGTCGTCTCCAGGCCCATCGCCACCACGAACCCCTGGATCATCTCCGTCACGTCGGGGCCCACCAGGTGAGCGCCCAGCAACTCGTCCGTATCGGCGTCGAAGATCGTCTTCACCATCCCCGCCGTGTCGCCCACCGCGATCGCCTTGCCGTTCCCGACGAGCGGGAAGCGCCCTACGCGCACGCTGAAGCCCGCCTCGCCCGCCGCCTGCTCCGTCAGCCCCACGCTCGCGACCTGCGGGTGGCAGTAGGTGCAGCCGGGGATGCGCCGCCGCTCCATCGGGCGTGCCGTCTCCAGCCCCGCGATCCGCTCCGCGCAGATCACGCCCTCGTGCATCGCCTTGTGCGCCAGCAGCGGCGGCCCTGCCACATCGCCGATCGCGTACAGCCCCGGCTCGCCTGTCTCCAGCCACTCGTTCACCACGATCGCCCCACGGTCGACGGCCGCTGACGTTCCTTCCAGGCCCAGCCCCTCAACGTTCCCCGTCACGCCCACGGCCAGGATCGCGCGGTCGAACGTGGCTTCGATCACTCCGTTTTCGGTCGCGATCGAAGCCGTTACGCTGTCGTGCCCCTTCTCGAGGGACTCCACCGTCGCGCTGGTGTGAATGGTGATGCCCTGCTTCTCGAACTCTCCCCGCGCGAATGCCGAGATCTCCTCGTCCTCCACGGGCAGAATCCGGGGCAGCACCTCCACCACCGTTACCTCCGCCCCGAGCGCCCGGTAGAAGCTCGCGAACTCAACCCCGATCGCGCCCGAGCCGATGACCAGCAGCGAGCTCGGCATCGTCGTCGGGACCATTGCCTCCCGGTAGGTCCACACCAGCTCGCCGTCCGGTTCCAGCCCCGGCAGCGAACGCGGACGTGCCCCCGTCGCCAGGATGATGCTGTCCGCGCCCAGCTCAGCCACGGTCTCGCCGTCCCGCTCGACGGTCACTCCGCCCCCGCCCGTCAGCCTCGCTGCCCCCTCGAACACCTCAACCGTGTGCTTGCGCATCAGGAACTTCACGCCGCTGTTCAGCTGACCTGCAACCGCCCGCGAACGGCTCACCACCTTCCCGATGTCGAACGACGCTTCCGCCGTCAGCCCGAAGCGCTCCGCCTGCTGCATCTCGCGGTAGAGGTCGGCGGTGTGCAGGAGCGTCTTTGTGGGGATGCATCCCCAGTTGAGACAAACGCCACCGAGGTGCTCGCGTTCCACCAGGGCCGCCTGCAGCCCCAGCTGGGACGCACGAATCGCCGCCACATAGCCACCCGGGCCGCCCCCGACCACCACCACGTCGAACGTTGTCTCGGCCATCGTGTGCCTCCCTAGACCAGCAGCCGGAAGGGCGCTTCGAGGTAGTCGCGCACCGAGGCCAGGAATTGCGCCGCCGGCGCCCCGTCGAGCGCGCGATGATCCCACGTCAGGCTGAGCGTCATCGCCTTCTGCCGCACTGGCGTCTCGCCCTCCCAGCGCACGCTGTCGCGCAGCCGGTTCACGCCGAGGATGCCGGCCTCGGGCGGGTTGAGGATGGGGGTGAACGAGTCCACCCCGAACATCCCCAGCGTCGAGACCGTGAATGTGCCTCCCGCCATATCGTCGAGCCCCAGCGAGCCCTCACGCGCGGCCGCCGCCAGCCGCGAGGACTCCATGGCGATCTCCTTCAATCCGAGCTGGTCCACGTGGCGAAGGACCGGCACTACGAGCCCCTCCTCCAGGGCCACCGCCATCCCCACGTTGACCTCGCCCCGCAGCGTCAGCTCTGTGTCCGAGAACTGCGCGTTCATGCGCGGGTGGCCGAGCAGCGCCTTCGCCACCGCCTTCATCACGATGTCCGTGTACGAGGGTCGAACCCCTTCGTCCGACCATTCCTCCACGAGCTGCGTGCGCAGCCGCACGCAGTCGTCCATGGCCACGTCCATATCCATCGTGAGCTGCGCCGTACTCTGGAGGCTCGCGTACATGCGCTCGGCGATGACTTTCCGCATGCCCCGTACCGCCAGCACCTCGTCCTCGCGCATCGCCGCCGGGGGGGTCTCGCCGGTGGCGGCAGTTGCGGTCGCGACGTTGGCGGCGGTTTCCACGTCCCCTTTCGTGATGCGCCCGCCGGGCCCCGTGCCCCGCACCACCGCCAGGTCCACGCCCAGCGCCTGCGCCCGCTTGCGCGCGAGCGGCGAGGCGGGGACTGCCATGGGCGCGGCTGGAGCGGGCGCTGCTGCTGCTTCGTGAGCCGTACGGACGTCGTCTTCCGTCACGCGCCCGCGCGGACCCGTCGCCGTCACGGACGCCAGCTCCACGCCGAGCTCTTTTGCCAGCCGTCTCGCTGCGGGTGAAGCGGCTACGCGTCCGCCGCCGCCCTGCGCCGCCGCGGCTGCCACCGGAGCTGCCACGGGCGAGACGCGCGCGGGTGCGGGTGCAGCTGCTGCCGGGGCGTCAGCGCCCGGCAGCTCGGCGGGAATCTCCTCGCCCGGCGCGTAGATGTAGCCCACGATGGCGCCCGGGTCGACCGTCGTCTCCTCCGGCACGAGGTGCCGCACCGTGCCCGATGCTTCCGCCTCCACCTCCATCTCCACCTTCTCGGTCTCGAGCCGGTAGAGATCCTCGCCGGTCTTCACCTCGCCGCCGTCGGGGATATGCCACTCCGCGACGGTACCCTCCGTCATCGTCATGCCGAGCTTCACCATGTAGATATCGGCTGGCATCTCAACCCCCGTCCCGTTCGTATTCGCGGGGAGAACCCGCACGCAGCGGTTCTCCCTTGCGGTACAGCCCCCTGCATGCCGCGTGCGCGAGCACAGCATGCACATCGATCACCCAGGGGCCGTCCCGAGCCACCTGCAGTGTAGCGGCTTGCCCCGGTTTCAACACTCGCTCGCGTTCGCCGTCGAAGGCGAGCACGCCCGGACCCGTCAGCACTACCTCCTCCCCCAGCGCGATGCGTGCGTGCGCGCGCACGGCGACCTCTTCGTACAGGCCGGGGGCGATCGGCGCGTGTACGGAACTCCCACCTGACCCGAACGAGAGGCGCAGCCCCGCGTCCTCGGTGGGGGTGAGCGGCGCCAGCAGCCCGCCGATCGAGGTGATCCCCACGGCTGAGGGTTCCGCCCGCGTGAGGACGGCCTCGCGCAGCCGTCCGCTGCCCCAGATCGCGCGCGAGCCGACGAAGCGATCCGTGGCCAGCACCGCGTCCACCAGGGCGAGGTCAGGGGGCTCGTCTTCGATCGCGACATGCACGACCTTCGCCTGCGCTGCCACTGCTACGAGCGGTATCTGGCCGCTCGCTATGAGCCCTGCCGCTGCACCCGCAACCGTCGCCTCCACCATCGTGGGGAACACGTTGTTCGTGCCGGTCGAGACGGGCACGAGGGGTGCCTCCCGCCAGCCCAGGATGAACGCGCGATTGGTGCCATCGCCGCCGAGCGTGATCACCGCCCCGCAGCCCTCCGCCCGCAGAGCCGCCGCCGCGCGCGTCGTGTCGAGCGTGCTCGCTGTGCGCGACGAGTCGACGGCGGCAAAGCGCGCCTCGCCCGCGAACTCGTCGATCGCCGCTGCGGCGATGCCGTGCGTATCGGCCAGGTAGCGGAACTCGCGCACGCCGCTCGCCAGCGCCCCCACGATGGCGCGACGTACGATCGCGCACTTCTCCTGGTTGTCGAACACGGACGCCCGCGCGACGAGGCGGCGAATGTCCTTCCCCGAGGCGGGGTTGACGGCGATCCCGAGGGGGCGCGGGCGGGGCAGGGCCTAGTCCGCCCCGAGAATGCGCCGCGCCTCGGCGGCGATGCGCTCCGCGTTCGGCACGTAGCTCTGCTCCAACACGGGGCTGAAGGGCACCGGCGAGAACGGCGCCGCCACGCGCCCCACAGGCGCATCGAGGGAGTCGAACGCCAGCTCCGCAATCTGCGCCGCGATCTCCGCGCCCACACCGCCGAAGCGCACCGCCTCGTGTACCACGAGCGCGTTATGCGTTTTCGTGACGGAGTTGATGATCGTCTCCGTATCCAGCGGCTGCAGCCAGAGCGGGTCGATTACCTCCGTGCTCACGCCGTCAGCCTCCAGCATATCCGCGGCCTTCACCGCTTCGTGAAGCATGCGTCCGTGGGCCACGATCGTGAGGCCGTCGCCTTCGCGCAGGACGTTCGCCTTGCCGATGGGGATCTCGTACGGCTCCTCGGGCACCTCGCCGGGAAGCGCCATGAGCCCCTTGCACATCACCACGAACACCGGGTTCGGCTCCCGTGCCGCCGTGATAATCGCGCCCTTCACGTCGTAGGCCGTGGCCGGCATCACCACTTTCAGCCCGGGCGTGTGGCAGAGCCATGCCTCCAGACTCTGCGAGTGCTGGGCCGCGAGGTTCATGCCCGCGCCCGACATCGTCAGCACGGTCACCGGCAGCGTCGCCTTGCCGCCGAACATGTATCGCATCTTTGCCAGCTGGTTGACGATCTCATCCATGCACTCGCCGATGAAGTCCATGAACATGATGTCGACGATCGGACGCAGGCCCGTGGCTCCCGCTCCCACCGCCAGCCCGATGATGCCGGACTCGCTGATCGGCGTGTCGATCACCCGCCTCTCCCCGAACTCGTCGAGCAGGCCGCGGTAGATGCCGAATACGCTTCCCGCGCCGGCCACGTCCTCGCCGGCCATGAAGGCCAGCGGATCCTCCTGGAGCGCCTGGCGCACCCCTTCGGTGATTGCAAGTGTGTAAACGAGCTGCCGCCCCGCAGGCGCTTCTGCTGCAGTCATGATTCGCTCCTAACTCGCCGCCGTGGGCGTGTAGACGTCGTTGAGGAGGTCCGCCGGGTCGGGCATCGGGCTGTTCTCCGCGAACTCGATCGCCTCCGCGATGTCGGCCAGCACCGCATCGTGGACAGCCTTCACCTCGCCCTCGGTCATGATCCCCATCTCGATGAGCCGCCGTTCGTGCTGCTCGATCGCGTCGCGCTTGAGCCACGTGTTGAGTTCTTCGTCCGAGCGGTACTTGAGGCCGATGCCGCGCAGGCCCACGTGGTCCACGTAACGGTACGTCTTGCACTCCACCAGCGTCGGGCCATCGCCCGCGCGCGCGCGGGCGATGGCCTCGCCCGCGGCTTCCCAGACGGCGATTGCGTCCATACCGTCGCAGATCACGCCGGGCATGCCGTAGCCCGCCGCGCGATCGGCGATATCGGTGATCGCCTGGTGCTCCAGCTGAGGCGTGAACTCGCCGTAGCCGTTGTTCTCGCAGACGAAGACCACCGGCAGCTTGTAGAGCGCCGCCATGTTCGCTGCCTCGTGGAAGGCGCCTTCGTTCGTCGCCCCGTCGCCGAAGAAAGGCACGGCCACGTTCTGCGTCCCGCGGTACTTGTTCGAGAAGGCGGCGCCCATCGCGATCGGCGGGCCTGCCGCCACGATGCCGTTCGCGCCCAGCATGCCTGCGTCCACGTTCGAGATGTGCATGCTGCCGCCGCGGCCCTTGTTGTAGCCCGTCTCCCGCCCGAACAGTTCCGCGTACATGAGCTTGAAGTCACCGCCCTTCGCCACCAGGTGGCCGTGGCCGCGGTGAGTGCTCGTGATCTGGTCCTCGTCGCTGAGGTGCACCATCACCCCTGCCGCGACTGCTTCCTCGCCGATGTAGAGGTGCAGCGCACCAGGCGATTTGCCCTGCTCCATCAGCTTGCCCGCCTCTTCCTCGAAGTGGCGTATCCGCACCATCCGCAGGTGCAGGTCTTTCAGGACCGCCTCGCTCGGTTCGTTCGCCTGGTTATTACTGGCCACGGGCGCCTCCGCACACGCTGGGCTGGGGGCGCCGCCGCGGCACCCGCGCGCCGCGCATGGTACAGGACCGCCACTCCCTGACAAAGACGCCCCGCCCGCACCTGGCCCCTTTCCGCGCAGGGCGCGACTCCTCTAGAATCGCGCCCTGCCAGCGAATCGGCCGCGGCCCTGGCTCCGCCCGGCCCGCACATCAGCACAGGGAGGTTCCCCACATGGATCTTGGACTGACCGGCCAGAAGGCCCTCGTCACCGCCGCCAGCCAGGGTATTGGCAACTTCATCGCCAATACCCTCGCCGCCGAAGGCGCCGACGTCGCCATCTGCGCCCGCACCCCCGAGAAAGTCACCGCCGCCGTCGAGGCCCTCAAGGAGCACGGCACCAACGTCTACGGCGCGCCCTGCGATGTTGGCGATCCGGAAGCCCTGAAGGCGTGGGTCGAGCAGAGCGCGGCCGACCTCGGCGGCATCGACATCTACGTCAGCAACGCTTCCGCTGGCGGCGGCGGTTCGCTCTGGGATGAGCACTTCGCCATCGACATGATGGGGACGGTCAACGGCGTCGACGCCGCCCTGCCCCATCTCACTGCCTCGGATGCCGCCAGCGTCGTCGTCATCAGCACCTCGGCCGCCGTCGAGGCCTTCCCGCCGCCGCCTGCCACCTCCGCGGGGGCCTATGGCGCCATGAAGGCGGCGCTGCTCAACTACGCCTCCTTCGCCGCTCAGCAGCACGCGGGCGCGGGCATCCGCTTCAACGTCGTCTCGCCCGGTCCGACCTATTTCGAGGGCGGCCCCTGGCACAACATCGAGCAGGCGATGCCGCCGTTCTTCGAGATGATCGCCAACGGCGTGCCCCTGCGTAGCAAGAGCAAGCCCGACACCCTCGCCGGCCGCATGGGCTCCGGTCAGGAAGTGGCGAACGTCGCCGCTTTCCTCGCCAGCCCCGCGTCCAGTCACACTACGGGCGTCAACATCGTCGTCGACGGTGGCTTCACCCGCCGCGTCGCCTTCTAGCACGCACGGCAGGGCGTCCTGCGCCGGCGATGGCCGCCGGCGCAGGACCGGGCCCGCCGGTGGGAGGTCGCCATGCCCCGGATCGACGCCTGTCTCATCGCCGGTGGGAAGTGGCACGACATCAATTTTGCCCGTCTTGAGCTGCTCAAGCTGCTCCATGAGGATGACGATGTGCGCGTGCGCGTCGCCGAGGACTACGCCAACACCGGGGCCATCGCCGCCGCGGACTTCCTCATCAGCTACACCTGCGACGTGCACCCCACTGTCGAGCAGCAGCAGGTCGTGCGCGACTTCGTCGCCGGCGGCAAACGCTGGTTCGCCCTCCACGGCACCAACTCTGTGATGGACTTCCAGGCCGACGGCGTCCACTGCCCGCGCGACTACCCCACCCTCATGGAGACGCTCGGGAGCCAGTTCATCGCCCACCCTGCGATCGAGCCCTACCCCATCACCGTGAGCGAATCCGCCAGGAATCACCCGCTCGTCGCAGGCATCGAGCCATGGGAGGCCGAGGACGAGCTCTATCTCTGCGAGTACCACGGCGAGATCACGCCCCTGCTGGAGACGCGCTTCGCGGGCGACAGCGGCGCCGGGTTCTACGAGCACGACTGGCCGGTGGACGAGCCCCGCCTCGTGATGTACCTCCACCCCGTCGGCGCGGGCGAGGTGCTCTACCTCACGCCCGGCCACCGCCGCTCGAAGTACGACATGCAGGACTCCCCGCTCAGCGTCCCCGAATGGCCCACCCCCGAGCTGGGCGCCTGGACGCAGCCCACCTACTACGAGCTGCTCCGCCGCGGCATTGAATGGGCCAAGGAGCCCGCGCGGGCGGCCGCAGCCTCCACCTGATCCATCCGCCCGCCGTCAGGTGGACGGATGGGGCTTAACCGGGCTGGACTCCGTCGCTGCCCTCAGGTTCCGAGAGTGGCTCCAGGCCGCTCCCGCCCCCCATTTTGTGCAGCCGGGAATCTGTCCGCTTCCTGAGGCGAGGAGAGAGGAGGCACGCTCCCGGGGTGGCTGACAGCAGGCCGTCCCCCCATAGCGGCGATACGTCTGCTGAAAGGCTGGGGCAGAGGCACCCCGGAAATTAAGCGAGGATGAGCGGGTTGTCCGGCGGCATGCCGAGGAGCAGCCGCCCCATGCCCTCGAAGTTGCGAGGCGAGGTGCCCGCGTGCTGTGTGGCGGCGTGCACGTCGCGGAAGCAGCGCTCGATCGGGCTCGTCTGGTAGACCGCCGTGCCGCCAGCGCCCGCGTACGCCAGGTCCACCGCGTAGGCCGCGCTGCGCGTCGCGTTCGTGGCCGCGAGCGTGAGGTCGCGGCGCTTGTCCAGCCCCACGGGGTCACCCCGCAACGTCGCCTGCCACGCGTCCTCGACTACCTCGTAGAGCCATGCGCGCGCCGACTGCACGGCCGCGTGAGCCTTCGCCAGGTCGCTCTGCACGGCGCCCATCTCCGTGAGCTTCGTCTGCGAGGTGCGTGGCGTCTTCGTCTTGGCCAGCGCTATGAACTCGTCGATCGCGTGCTGCGCGATGCCGGTCGCGATGATGCCGATCGGCGCGGCCAGCGTGCCCATCACGGGGAAGCGGTAGAGCGGCCCCTGGAAGTGCTTCCCCTTCGCCGCCAGCGGTCCGAAGCCGGAGGTGCGGTGCTCCGGCATGAAGCCGTCCTCCACCGTCACGTCGTTGCTCCCCGTGGCTCGCAGGCCCACCACGTGCCAGGTATCGATGATCTCGACCTCCTCGCGCGGGAACGTCACGAAACGCATCTCGGGGATGCCGGGCATGATCATGCGCGGCTGCCCGTCCTCGCCCAGGACGGCGCAGCCGCCACCGAGCCACTGCGCGTGTCCCGAACCGCTGCAGTAAGGCCAGCGGCCGGTCACACGGTAGCCGCCCTCCACGGGAATGGCGGGGTTGAGGGGGAAGAGCCCGCCCGCCCCGATGGCGCCGTTGGGCCCATTCGCGAACATCTCGGCGATTCCCTCTTCCGAAAGCGTCGCCGAGAGCTGCCCTCCCGTCGACCAGATCCAGAGGTTCCAGGCGGCGGAGCCGTGGATCTTCGCGAGCTCCTCGAACAGTTCGAAGCCCTCGGTCGGCGAGGCTTCGAGCCCGCCCAGCGACTTCGGCGCCCAGATGCCGATCAGGCCCTGCTCCTTCATCGCCTCGACGGTGCGGTCGGTGAGCCGCCGGTCGCGCTCCGCTGCGTCTGCGTCCTCCGCGACGATCGACGCGATCGCCTGCGCGCGCGCCACCAGGTTCTTCGGTTCCGTTGCCGTTTCGGTTGTCATGCCGGCTATCCCTCCCGGATATGCGTCTAGGCCCGCGGGAGGCCCAGGCCGCGCGTGGCGATGATGTTGCGCTGAATCTCGCTCGTGCCCCCTGCGATCGTCTCACGCACCTGGTTCACGTAGCCGGCGCCCGGCATCCCCCGCAGCGGCGCCTTCGGGTCCGAGATGTCGCCCCACATGCCCACCATCTGCGAGGCTGTCCGCGCGATGCGCTGGCTCAACTCCGTGGTGAACAGCTTCGCGATCGAGGATTCCGCGTTTGGAATCTCGCCCGCGTCCTGCATCGAGATGATGCGGTAGGCCAGCATCGTCGCCGTCTGCACCTCGATGAACCGCTCCGCCCAGGCGAAGCGGTTCGCCGCGTAGGTCGTCGCCGGCAGCTCGTGCTTGTGTTCGCGCAGCCATGCGAGGTTGCGTTCCACGCCCTGCCGCAACCCGATCGGCGTCCCGATCGAGGAGCGCTCGAAGTCGAGCGTCGTTGTGCCTACATACCAGCCGCGGTTCACCTCGCCGATGACGTTCCGCGCGGGCACGCGCACGTCTTCGAAGAAGACCTCGTTGAAATCGTGCCCGCCCGTCATGTTCACCAGCGGGCGCACCGTGATCCCGGGCGTCTGCATGTCCAGCAGGAAGTAGGTGATGCCACGGTGCTTGGGCGCGTCCGGGTCCGTCCGCGCCAGCATGAACATCCAGTGGGCGCGGTGCGCCAGCGACGTCCAGATCTTCTGGCCGTTGATCACGTAGTCGTCCCCGTCGCGCACGGCGCGCGTCTGCAGCGATGCGAGGTCCGACCCCGACCCGGGCTCGCTGTAGCCCTGGCACCATTCCACCTCACCGCCGAGGATGCCGGGGATGTGCTGCTGCTTCTGTTCCTCCGTGCCGTGCTCGATGAGCGTGGGGCCCAGCATCATCAGGCCCAGTCCCCCCAGCCGCGGCGCCCCCGCTTCCGCGAACTCCTGGCCGAGGATGAACTGGTCCATCGGCTTCATGCCCGCGCCGCCGTATTTGGACGGCCAGGCGGGCGCGATCCAGCCGCGCTCTGCCAGCGCCTTGCGCCACGACTCCCAGAGCGGCTTCTCCTCTTCGGGCCGTCCCATCGGGAACTTCCCCCGGATTTCATCCGGCAGATACTCGCCCAGGAAGCCTTTCACCTGTGCGCGCCAGGACTCCTGTGCCGTGTTGTCTCGAAAATCCATGCCTCGCGCCTCTCTCCGGGGTCTGGGACCCTGCACCCGTCCCCTCGCTCGAAAGCGGAAGCAAGCATAGACCGGACCCCGCCTTGTTGGCCATGCGCCCATCTCTGCCCGCAGGTCACCCCGCGGTCCCGACTTCCCGGACAATGCCTCGGTGGCCTGCGCACAGAACAGGTGAGTCGCCTGACGCGGGGCTGCCTCGGGGCGTTGCGGACCTCCCCTCGTAGGTGTATGTAAGGACTGCACTGGCTCCGGGGCTGCCCCGGACAGTTCGAGGAGGAACACAATGGCAGAAGGCTACTGGGGCAACTACTGGCGTCGGCGCGTTTCGCGCAGGCGAGTACTCGCAGGGGGCACCGCCGTCGCGGCCGGGACCGTCGGCCTCGTGGCCGTTGGATGCGGCGACGACGATGACGACGACGCTGGCGATGAGGACGGTCCGGTCGCGACCGCCACCAGCGCGCCCGACGCGACGGCCGCCGCCACCGAAGCGCCTGCGGCCACTGAGGCTCCGGCGGCCACCGAGGCACCCGCGGGAGGGCCCGTACGCGGCGGCGTCTTCCGCGATTCCAGCTCGGACACCGATACGGGGCTCGATCCGCACGTCACCGTCACTGCTCACACGGCATGGCATTCATCCCTCGCCTACAGCCACCTCCTCCATTACAAGCTCAGTGAGGACCGGGCGTATGGTGACTTGGCAACAGGTTGGGAGCAGCCCGACAACACCAACATCATCTTCAATCTGCGGGACGGCATCCGCTTCGCGCCCATGGTGGCGAATGGGCGCGACATCACGGCCGAGGACGTGAAGTTCAGCTACGAGCGCTTCCCTCACGCGCTCGAAAACCTTGGCTCCGAGGTGAACCGTCTGCAGTGGCTCTTCATCGATACCGTCGAGGCCCCGGATGCGAAGACGGCCCACTTCACGCTCGGTGCTCCGTACGCCTCCGCCATTCCTTCGATGGGTTCGAGCGCGCACGCCATCGTCGAGCGCGGTATCACTGAAGCGGCGGGGAATGACCTTGCCGACGTCATGAACGCGGGGGGCGGAGCCTACGTCATGGTCACCCGCAACGATGGCGGCGTCTATCGCTGGGAGCGGAACCCGAACTACTACAAGCACATTCCTGCCGAGGGTACGTTCGTCGAGGACGGCCCCTATATCGACGCCAAAGAGAACATCACCTCTTCCGACGAGGCCGCGCTCGAGGCCCGTTTCCTCTCAGGCGATGCCGACCGTGCCGCCTTCGCGCTCGACCGCTTTAAAGCGGATGAGCTCGAAGGCGTGGACGGCGTTGTCGTCTACGAGGCGCCCGGCAATACCAACTCCCAGTTCCAGATGGACGCCTATAAGTGGGCGCCGCATCCCGAGCTGCGGCGGGCGGTCTCTCTGGCGATCGATCGCGAGGCCTACATCGACATCGTACTGGCGGGCGAGGGAATCTACGGGTCGCCCGTGGGACCGGGCTTCCCGATGGTCCTCTCCCAGGAGGAGCTGCGAGAGCTCCAGCCGTACGATCCAGCTGAGGCGAAGCGGCTCTGGGACGAGTTCGGCGGGAATGAAGTCTTCGGCGGCAAGCTGCGGACCGTGACCGCGACGTTCGCGCCACAGCCGACTGTCGAGTTCGTCTCGCGACAGCTTGAGGAAGCGCTCGGCATCACGGTCGAGCAAACCCCTGCCGATCTGGCCAACTACGTCTCTCTCGCTACGGAACCATCCCCGAAGAAGTGGGATTTCTTTATGGCGAGCGAAAGCTCACTGGCGACGATCCCCGACTACAACGGGCTGACGTTCTATGTACCCACTGGCTATGGGATGATCTTCGGAGGTCTCGATCCAAGCTCGGAGGTTCCGGAGACAGCCGCTTACGCCACCGAATCGCTCGAGCGTTTCAACACGCAGGCTGCTGCGCTTGATCAGGAAGAGCGCTACGCACTGCTGCAGGAGTACCAGCGTTGGCTCATTACGAACCACTGCTGCTCGCTTCCGCTACCGGTACCGAGCGTCACATTCCTTGCCTACCGTGAGCGCGTACGCAACCTCGATGTGTTCGACGCCTCACTGGGGAACGCATCCGAGGGCTTCAGGCGTCAGCAGAACATCTGGCTCGATCCGGAACTGACCTAAGGCGACAGTCGCAGCGTGGTGAGCCCGCTTGCGGGCTCACCACTGGCCCGAGGGCTCGGAGGACCTGGGGGAAGCGATGCAAGCCTACCTGATCAGACGGCTGCTCCAGATACCGATCGGTATCATCCTGCTCTCAATCATTGTGTTCACCCTCACCCGTGTCTTGCCCGGCGATGCTGGCGAGGCCCGTTGCGGAGCTGCCGGCAACTTCTCCCAGGAATGCTTCGAGGTTGCCCGACGTGAGCTCGGGCTCGACAAGCCCAAGGTAGAGCAGTACTGGATCTGGCTGAGCGATTTCGTCTCAGGCAACCCGGGCTACTCGTCCTCCCTGCGCGCGGACATCAGCACGGAGCTCTGGGGGCGGCTCTCGAACACACTCCAGCTTGGCGCCATGAGCATGATCATGGCAATCATCATCGGGGTACCTATCGGAGTGCTCTCCGCAATCAGAGCAGGTAAGCCAGAGGACTACCTGGCGCGCTTCATCGCGATCCTTGGTCTCTCCGTACCGAACTTCTGGATCGCGACGATCGTTATTATCCTGCCAGCTACCTGGTGGGGAACCAATCTGGCGCCCGAGTGGATTAAGCTGGCTGACAATCCACTTGGGCACTTCCGTGTACTCGCCCTCCCCGCCGCTATCGCCGCTCTCGCAGCTGGTGCTTACATCGCCCGCATCGTGCGTTCGAGCATGCTGGAAATGCTTCATAGCGATCACGTACGCACTGCCCGGGCGAAAGGCCTGTTCGAGCGCGCCGTTGTTATGCGCCACGTCCTGCGCAACTCGATGCTGACGCTCTTCACGATACTTGGCCTTCAGTTCAGCGGTGTCCTCGCAGGTAACGTGATTATGGAGCAGATCTTTTCCATTCCCGGCATGGGAGCTTTTCTGCTCAAGGGCATCTCTGCACGAGACTTCAATATCGTTCTCTCCGTTTCAACCATCTTCGCGATCTGGTTCATGGTGATCACCCTGGTTGTGGACCTCATGTACAGCTGGGTCGACCCACGAATTCGCTACTGATTTGGCTGACGGGAGTACAGAGACGGAATGACAGTTCAGGCAACCCAGCTGACGCCAGCGGCTGCTGGTGATCTGCATGACCGCAGTGGCCGCTTCGTGCGCTTCGGGAGCGGGGTTTGGCGGTTCGTGCGTACACAGCCGTTGGGCGCCGTGGCCGCCATCTTCATTGTGGCGGTCGCGCTGCTGGCGGCGTTCGCCCCCTACTGGAATACGATCGCCCCTCAGGAGTTCGGGCGAGATCTACTGTTTGCGCCCGGGAGCGATCATTGGCTCGGGACGAACCGCAACGGTCAGGATATGTGGTCGAGAGTCGTCTACGGCGCTCAGCCGGCGCTTATTATCGGCGCCGGCGCCGTTGCCCTGAGCCTCGTCATCGGCACTGCCTTGGCGCTCCTGGCCGGCTTCCTTGGCGGTATCGTCGACTCAATCATCTCACGCGGTCTCGAAGTAGCCATCTCGCTCCCCGGCCTCCTCTGGCTACTTATCCTCACCACGCTCCTCGGGCGCTCGATTGAGATCATCGTGATCGTCATCGGCGTCTCCTTCTCGCCTGCCGTGGCCCGCATCATTCGCGGGAACGTCCTCCAGGAGCGGTTCTCCATGTATGTGGAGGCGGCCCAGGTCATCGGTGCGTCCTCTCCCCGCATCATGCTTCGGCACATCCTGCCAAACCTCGCGCCGCTCGTGATTATCGTCGGCAGCGCTCTCGTGCCTGCCGCGATCCTCGCCGAGGCAGGTCTCACGTTCCTTGGCCTCGGCCTCGAACCGGGTTCGGCCTCCTGGAGCGTCGATCTGGGGCCCGATGCACGCCGCTACTTCAGGAGTTCCTGGTGGTTGCCTGTCTTCCCCGGTGTCGCCCTCTCCCTTACGGTGCTCGCCTTCAACCTCTTCGGCGACTCCATGCGCGACGTGCTCGACCCGCGCCTGCGCGGCAGCGGCCTCGTCTAGGACCCACGTCTTCCGGAGTGTGCGGGCTGGCGGCTGGCTGGCGCGCACACTCGCTCCGCGGGGAGCGTGGCCTGCGCCTACTTCCCCAGGCCCAGCGACCGTGCCATCGCGCCGCCGTGGTGATAGTCCACTTCGAGCGTGACCTTGCCCTCGTCGTCGAACTCCAGGTAGGTCATCCCGTCCGAGTACCAGCGCTTGCCCTTCACGTCCGGCCCCATCGCGTCCGTCGTCACGGTCGCGCTCATGCGCCAGGTGAAGGCGACGCCGCTGTCGTTCGTCCAGAACGTGTCAGGGATCAGCTCCAGGTCGGGCGAGCCCTGGAGCCCCGCTGCGAAGAACTCGCGGATGGCGGGCCAGCCCACCTTGTCCTCGCCCGCCACGATGTCGCGCAGGATGGCCCCCTCGGCCAGGAAGGCCCCGGGCGCGTCCGCGTCGCCGCTGCTCCACGCCCTGAAGAGCGCGATCGCCGTATCGATCTCCTTCTGTCCCGCCATTGTTCCCTCTCCTTGCTTGCCCCTATCGGGCGTACGACTCGCCGATGATAGTCGAGAGGCGCTGGATCATGGAGAGCTTCAGCGCCGTCCCGATCGCGGCCATGTTCGGAGCCGGGTTCGCCCCCGTCACGAAGATGCGCAGTGCCGAGGTGTTGGCGCAGGCCCCCTTGAACTGGTTGAACACGTCCCAGTAGTCCCACTCTGCCTCGCTGACCGTGTGCCCCGTGACCTCTTCGATGTAGGCCCGCCACTCCTCCGGCTCCATCACACCTCGGCCGCGCATCGCCCCAAGGAAGAGCCAGTCCTCGTTCGGGTCGCCCGCGTGCGAGAACTCCCAGTCGGTGAAGGCCTGCACCTTCCCGTCCTTGTGGATGAAGTTCAGCGGGCCCGGGTCGCCGTGCACAATACCGATCCGCAGGTTCCCGGGCGCGTTCCACTTCAGCCACGCCGCCGCCTCTTCGAGCAACGGCTCCGGCAGCGTTCGCCCCCAGCGGTGAACCGCCATCCAGCGGTCCACCTGTTGGTGGACCGCGTCGAGGGCAACCGCCGGCACGCGTGCGAAGGGAATCTCCGTCGCGCGCCAGTCGAGCTGGTGCATCTCGTGGAGTTTCGTCACGTAGTCGCGCAGGGCGTCCTCGTCGGGCGGGCCGCTGCTCCCCTCCACCCAGTCCATCACGAAGAAGGGAGTGCCGATCACGCCTGCGTCCAGCTCGACCCAGCGGATGTTTGCCACCGGGAAGCCTGCGGCGCGCATCGCGCGCATCGTGCGTACCTCGTCGAGCGTGTTCGTGCCGAACATGCCCGCCTGCTCCACGCGTAAGGCGAACGTGCGCGCGACCTCCTCGCCCCCCTGCCGGTAGCGCGCGTCCACGCGGAACATGCCGCGCGAGTGCCCGATCGTGATGCGCTCCAGCGGGCCCACCTGCACCTCTCCCTCGCAGGTGATCTTTGCCGCGAGGTAGGACGCGATGCGGGGCCGCGCGGTCTCAACGTTCAACACGGCGCGGCGTCCCCCCGAAGCGTATCAGCATCGTCATCGTCTCGTTCAGGTTGTCCGTCGCCTGGCGCACGATCAGCGGCCGCAGCCCGTCCCGAATCGCTTCCGCCGACGCCGACTCGCTCGTGGCTGCATAGCGCAGCAGACGGCTTGCCTGGTCCAGCGCCGCGAATCCGCGCGTCTCGCCGCCGCTCCCATCCACGACCGCCCCCAGCTCGGGGTGGGCGCGCAGCAGGCCCGCGATCGCCGCCTCCACTTCGTCGATCTGCGCCTCGATCGTCTCCTCGCCCGCGATGAGCGCGCGCGCGTACTCCAGCGTCCCCATCAGCTGGCTTGCCGCGGCCCGCGCCCAGGTGTCCTCCAGGCTGGGGAGGAGCTGGTTCTCGATCGTGTGGAGCGCCCCGATGAGCACCTCGTCGACCGTTGGGCGTTTCGCTTCCGGCATGAGCGCGTCAGGCGGGCCGTAGCGCCGCCGCCGCCTCGGCCTCGCGTGCGAAGTCCCAGCCGCCGCCCCAGAGCGGGTCGCGTGGGTTCTCACCGATCTGCGCCATGCCCTCCTCCATGAACCACTCGAACGTGTGCGCGTGGCCGCTGCGGAAGTCGTACTCGTTCTCGAAGCCGAACAGCGTCTCCGCCTTCCTGATGCTCAGCGCCGAGTGATGGAAGCGCCCGAAGAGGTGCCCGAAGACCGGACGGTTCTCCGGGTGATTCCAGTCGAACCCCCACGCACCGAGCTGGTCCTCGGGGATGTAGACGATGTCCGCCGGTTTCCCCACGATCTCCGCGAGCGTCTCGACGTAGTACTGTGTCGTCACCGCTTCGTTCGTGAGGTTGAACGCCTCGCCTTTCGCCTCGTCCCTCCCTGCGATGTCGATCTGGAAGCGCACCAGGTCGTCCACATGCCCATACGAGCAGACAACCAGCCCCTCGTGCGGAATCAGCACCGGCAGGCCCCGCAGCAGGCGCAGGAACATCGGCGCTTCCATGTCGTAGATGTTGTTGTTCGGCCCGTAGATCGCCGCCGGCCGGACCGTCGACACCGGGAACCCCGTCCGCCGGTGCTGCTCGAACAGCCGCTGTTCGGTGTACGCCTTGAAGCCCCCGTACGTCTCCTTCGGCTCTTCCGAGAAGGGGTTCGTCTCCGGCCAGGGCATCTTCCCCGAAGGCTTGTAGGACATAATTGAACTGCAGTAGATGTAGTGCCCGATGTTCCCGTCGAGCAGCTCAATGAGGAAGTCGAGGTCGGCCTTGCCCGCCACCATCACGAACCCCGATATGTCGAAGACGGCGTCCCATTCGCGCCCGCCGAGCGCGTTCCGCATCGACTCGTTGTCCGTACGGTCGGCCACGAGCCGCTCCACCCCCGGCGGCAGCTCCACCGAGGTCACCCCGCGGTTGAGCACCGCCACCTCATGGCCGCGCGCGGCCAGCTCCCGCACGGTGCGAAGCCCCACGAATGTGGAGCCACCGAATAGCAGCGTCTTCATCGCCATCCCTCCATACGTTCGTGCTCGCCGGTCGGAGGCTACTCGAACACGACGGCCTCGAAGTGCGCAAGACCCTCAGCGCCGTCGCTGCGCAGCCGCGTGAAGCTCTCCGCCCAGGCGTGCTCGAACTCACGCTCCGTGCCGTCCGCTTCGATGATCTTCTGCGGGTGCGACGTGTCCCAGACTTCGCCCTCGACATGGTACTCGCCGCGCCAGACGCCCTGCCCCAGCCCATCGTTGAAGCCGCCGAAGTAGCCCCCGCCCTGGCAGTACACCCAGCCCAGCTCCTCTACCTCGTACGCGCGCGTCACGCCGCTCTCGTCCGTGAGACTGAAGCGACCACCCTTCAGCCGTTTCGGGCCATCTGCGTAGAACTCCAGCTCGTGTTCGATCTCCGCTACCGCGAGTTGCGAATCGGGCAGCAGGATCGCTCCCTCCTGCGAGCGGCGCGTTCCATCGGGCGCGTCCATCGTCTGGTAGAAGCCACCGTGATCAGGCATGCGGAAGAGCACCCACTGGCGCAGCCCCCGCGTACGCCGCGGGGTCGCGGGCGGGGCGCCGTGCTCGCGCGGGCCGCCCCGCCCCGGCATCGACCCCCATGAGTGGTTGCGGAAGAAGAACCACTTGTCGGGCGTTGCTGTAAACGTCTCACCCGCCACCGTCACCGTCCCTTCCACTGTGCCCACCACCTCATATACCGCGCGCGAGGCCACGAAGCGCCCGCCCTGGCGCGTCAGCGTCGGCTGGTCCTCGTACGGAACTGCGGTCGTCCGGCAGATCAGGTCACAGGCGATGCCGTGCTCGTTCTCCTCCAGCGTCAGCCGCACTGTCTCCATCGGCTCGACGATGTCGATGCGGAGCGGCCCGATGCCGAAGGTGTCGATGTCCGGGCGCAGCCGCCGCGAGAGCCGGATGTTGTACTGCCTCCCCGCGTGGCGCACGCACACGAAGCCGTCGATCACATCGTTGTTCGTGTAGAGGCGCACGAGCCCGATGAGCGCGATCCGCCCGTCCGTATCGCACAGGCAGATGTAGTGCCCGTCGTTCCAGTGCTTGTCCGTCGCCATCACGGAGGCGAACGAATCCGTGATCTGGTGGAGCGGATGCTCGTCGAACCTCGTCAGCATGTGCGCGCTCATGATGGTTCTCCCTTGCCTGTCCGCTCCGGTGGGCTAGCTGTGCGCGACCTCGACGAGTGGCGCGAAAAATTCGACCTGATCGATCCAGTTCTGCGGGCTGGGGCACGGCTCCCAGAAGCCCGTCTCGATGATGACGTGCTCGATGCCCGCCTCACGTGCCTCCTCCACCTTCGGGCGCATCTCCGCAGCCGTGCCGTGCCACGACATCGGCCCGAAGAAGCCGCCGTCCCAGGCGGGGATGCCCTCCATCGTCGGGTTGGCGAAGATGCGCATGTAGTGCCCGAGCGGCCCGCGCCCGTAGCCCGCCGCCAGCTCGTTCAGCTCTGCGAGTCCAGCCATCGCCATCTCCGGCGGTGCTCCGGCAGGGTTCCAGGCGTCGGCGAGTTCGGCGATGCGGCGCTGCCCCGCCGGATTTCCGCCGCCCCCGATCGCGATCTCGACCTGCGGCTCGCCCGCGGCGTTGCGCTGCAGCGGCTTGGGCGAGCTGTCGCAGCGCGGAATCTCGAAGAACTCGCCGTGGTACTCGACCGGATCCGGCAGCCAGCACGCCTTCAGCGCCCTGATGAAGTCCGTCATGCGCGCACCCCGCCGCTCGAAGGGCGTGTCCATCTGGTCGTACTCATCCTTGCTCCAGCCCAGCCCCAACCCCGCCACCACGCGTCCCCCCGAGAGCACGTCGAGTGTCGCCAGCCGCTTCGCCAGTTCGAGCGGGCGGTAGTAGGCCGTCACCAGGATCGAGGTGCCAATCTGCACCCGTTCCGTCAACGCCGCCACGAACGCCAGCAGCTCCAGCGGCGAGAGCATCGTGCGGTAGGGGTCGGGCATCTTCACCTCGATGGGCCCGCCCGCGTACCCCACCTGTGGGTTCTCGGCCACCATGAAGTGGTCCTGGACCCAGAGCGAGTCGAAGCCCGCCGCCTCGGTGTTCCTGGCGAACTCCCTCACCGCCGTGCGGTCGGCGTGCGGATTGAGCTGGGGCAGGCAAAGTCCGATCTTCATGGCGCGAAACCACCGTCCCTGAGAGTGCGCGCGCAGTCTACCCCCTTTCCGCTGCGGCGTGCGCCCTGATCGTCTCTGGCTGCCGATGGTGAACGCCCACGTTCTTCGGCGCGTCCCTCGTGGTGCTTGAATCTGGTTGCGCTGAGCCCTACCATGAGCGAGAGGAATTGATGGCCAAGAAAAGGATTTTTGTCAGCTTCGATTTCGACAATGACAAAGCCTTGCGCGAACTCATTGTGGGGCAGTCGAAGCTGCCTGATTCTCCGTTTAA
Source organism: Tepidiformaceae bacterium (assembly GCA_963422605.2). GTDB lineage: Bacteria > Chloroflexota > Dehalococcoidia > Tepidiformales > Tepidiformaceae > UBA2991. The sequence goes on along the minus strand of CAXXUF010000002.1, from coordinate 555,244 downwards.
TGTGGCTGATTATTCCCTGAAGGAAGCGGCACCCCAGAGGGATTGGGAGGCTAAAGCACGGCGCGCCATTGCTCGCTCCGAAGTCTTTATTGTTATGCTGGGACCCAAGACGCGGAAAGCCAACGGGGTTCTCAAGGAAGTTCGGATGGCTAACGAACTCTCCAAGCCAAAGTTTCAGATTATCGGATATCGGGGTGGATCTCGGGGCTGGGCTGTTCCGGCTGCTGGGGTGGTGTATCCTTGGAATTGGGACAACCTGAAGAAACTGTTAACGTAACTGTAAGACAATACCGATGCTGATAGAGGTCGTTGCGATTGGGAGATAGACAAGGATTTCCGTAATCGAAAACATCACCGATCCGTAGCTTTCTCGCGGTGATGCCAAGTTCGGTACCCACATTGCGAACGACTCTACCGAATCCGGCTCCGTTCGGACTCTGTCGTAGAGTCTCCTGAAAATCCGTTCCTTCCGTAGATAGTAACCATCTAGCCACCACAATATTAGTGTTGGTCCTAAGCTGGCGTAGGTCAGAATGGGCTCGTCGGCCCTGACCGCCAAGGCAATGAGGGCTCCTACGGTAACCAACGTCCAACGCCGGACGGAGAAGGAATTGTCGGCGAGGCGTTCGATAACGTCTTGGATCATGCCAAGGTGCTGGATGTGGTGATCCGTGAGCTCCGCAGTCATTGACCTGCTCCCACTTTTCACCTTACCCCGTGCGCGTCTGCGTGATAAGGTGAGCTGTGTGCACGGACACGCTCACGCCAACGGAGCGCAGCGAACGGATGTCGCGCGTCCGCAATCGGGACACAGGGCCCGAACTGGCGCTGCGCCGCATCCTGACCAGACTTGGTTACCGCTACCGGCTCCACTATGCGAAGGTTCCGGGCAGGCCTGACGTCGCGTTCCCCGGTCGCCGGAAGGCGATCTGGGTACATGGCTGTTTCTGGCACCGGCATCTTGGCTGCAAGAACGCGCGCCTGCCGAAGTCGCGCCTCGATTTCTGGCTACCGAAACTCGAGGGCAACCGCCAGCGCGACCTCGCCAAGCAGGCGGAGGCACGACGCCAAGGCTGGCGATGCCTTATCGTGTGGGAGTGCGAACTGGGCGATACGGCCCGCCTTTCCGAAAGGCTCACGGAGTTTCTGGACGATGCTCCGGTCGATTGAACTGTTCACCGGAACCGGAGGACTGGCCCTCGGCATCGCGCGAGCTGGTTTCGTTCACGACCTCCTGATCGACAAGGACAGGCATGCGGTCGCCACGCTTCGGGACAACCGGCGGCGCGTTCGGGAAATGGAGGGCTGGAACGTCCTCTGCGAGGATGTGGCTCTTCTCGATTATGAGCCGCACGCGGGGCACGTGGATCTGCTGGCGGCTGGTGCTCCGTGCCAGCCGTTTTCGCTGGGGGGAAAGCATGGGGGCGACCAGGACAGACGGAACATGTTCCCCCAGGTGCTCCGTGCGGTGCGCGAACTTCGCCCGCGTGCGATTCTCATCGAGAACGTTCGTGGCTTGGTCCGCCCGAGCTTCCGTCCCTACTTCGACTACGTGCTGCGCCAGATCGAACTGCCGGAACGGGTCGCGCGTGAGGGCGAGGGCTGGAATACGCACAGCGCCCGCCTCATGGGTGACATCATGCACGGGGCAGGCGAGGGCGAACTCTCTTACAACGTGGCTCATCAGCTGATTAACGTGGCCAACCTGGGCGTCCCGCAGAAGCGCGAGCGTGTGTTCGTCATTGCCTTCCGACAGGACATGGGTATCCAGTGGGAACGCATGGAACCGACGCATTCCCGTGATGCTCTGCTGCACGCGCAATACGTGGAGGGCTCGTACTGGCGCGAGCACGAAATGCTACCGCAGATGCCGCCCGAGTCCCGTCGCCCCACCATCAAGCGACTGGAAATGGAACCCCGTCCGGCGGAGTATCGCTGGCGCACCGTACGCGACGCCTTGCGGGGGCTGCCTGCCCCGCTCGAGTATCGCGATCACGTCCTGTTTCCGAACCACGCGGGCAATCCCGGGGCGCGTTCGTATCCCGGCCATACGGGCTCGCCACTGGACGAGCCCGCGAAGACGCTCAAAGCTGGAGTTCACGGAGTGCCGGGCGGGGAGAACATGCTACGCGAACCGGATGACACGGTCCGCTACTTCACCGGACGGGAGGCTGCACGCCTTCAGTGTTTTCCCGACGAATATCAGTTCAGTGGCCCGTGGAGCGAGATCATGCGGCAACTTGGGAACGCCGTGCCCATGAAGGTCGCAGAGGTCATCGCGGAGCGCATCGCAGGGAAGCTGGAACAGGCGTCGTCCAGTGAAGAGGCCGAACCCGCAGCGATTGCCGCAGCTGGTTAGGCACTCCGTTCGTCCAAGTGATGACGAATCTCTTCCAGTATCTCCGCAGGCTCCTGCTTCTGCCGCATCTTGTCACGCCATGGGCGGCCCGGATGGATTTCGTCCCAAGCGGAGCGGTTGCCGCCGTGACGACGACTGCCTGGCTCGTTGAGCCCGAACCCCTCGACGGCGACGTTCCAGAGCGGACGGAAGCGCTCGATCAGAAGCGTCTCCCCCAACGGAATCCAAATGTCGTCGACCAGCAGGTACCTGCACCGGAAGTCGTCCCGTGTGAGGTTCGTGGCGTTGTCGATGGAGTCGGCATGCTTCTTGAGTCGGTTGTAAAGCTGGGACGCGGTTCTGATGCCCCGCAGCCCGATTCTGCGCCCAGAAGGCTCCGCCTTCCCCACGTAGATAGGCGTTTCGCAACTCGCGGAACTGACAGGAACGTAGGCGGGGAAGTCACCTTGGTAGTACAGGGCGTAGAGCCCTGCGCCGCGAAAACGGTTGGCGGGCGGTAACGGGACACACGGCTGCTCAAGCAGCGCCGCCACGATGCTTTCGCCCAGCCGCGTCTGGTCCAGCGGGTTGTAGGGCGGGGGTTGGTCCTCGCTCACGGCTTCATTCTCTCGCACGACTCCCCGCAGTCACGCCTCGCGGTACTCGCGCGGGGGTTCATCGTGCGGCCTACGATAACGCCCTGCCAGTACCCGCCCCGCGCCGTAGACTGCGTCGGGCGTGGCTCGCGGTTGCGGGCGGGAGGCGACGGCATGGGACTCCTCGACGGCAAGAAGGCGGTCATCCTGGGCGCGTCGAGCGGCATCGGCTGGGCCATCGCCGAGCGCTTCGCCGAGCATGGTGCCGAGCTCATCGTGGCCGCGCGGCGGCAGGAGAACCTCGAGAGACTCGCGTCCAGGACCGGCGCCCTCCCCATCCGCTGCGACGGCCGCGACTACGACGACCTGAAGTCGCTCGCGGACGCCGCCCTCGATCGCTGGGGCACGCTCGACATCGCCGTCAACTCCGCTGGCATCGTCCGCTTCAACCTGATCCGCGACATCACTCCGAAGGAGCTCCACGAGGTCGCCGACATCCAGTACTTCGGCTTCATCTACTTCATGAAGCACATGGGCAACGCCATGGCCGCCAGTGGCGGGGGCTCGCTCATCAACATCACCTCGAGCACGGCTATCTCGATCCCCATCGGGCTCACCCCCTACTCCGCCGCCAAGGCCGCCATCAACTTCGCCACCAAAATCGCCGCCCGCGAGTATGGCCCCGACCAGGTGCGCGTGAACGCCGTCGCCCCCGGCTTCGTCCCCACCGCCATGAACAGCTACGGCGGCAGCGGCACGCCCATCGACGACGCCCGCGTCGACCTGCCCGCCGACTCCCCCTCGGCCAAATCCTTCATCGAGCAGACGCCCCTTGCCCGTATCACCACCGTCGACGATTGCGCCGACGTCACGCTCGCCGTCGCCAGCGACCTCTTCGGCGACATCACCGGCCAGGTCATCCCCGTGGAAGGCGGCAACCACCTCCTGCGGCTGCCGTAGGGGGCGCTACTCCGCCAGCCAGCCGCCATCGACGTTCAGGTAGATGCCGCTGATGTAGTCCGCCAGCGGTGAGCATACGAAGGCGACCGCGTTCCCGATCTCCTCCGGCTGCGCCCAGCGCCCCAGCGGGATGCGCGCGATGCGCGAGGCCACCGCATCGCCCAGCGGCTGGCCAGAGCGCGGGATCGGCGCGCTCGCGTCGATCGGCGGCGGGTCGCCCGGGTTCACCCAGGTCGCCCCGGGGGCCACCGCGTTCACGGTGATACCGTGCCGGCCCAGCTCCAGCGCCAGCGTGCGCGTCAGCTGCACGACCGCCGCCTTCGAGGCGTCGTACGTGACGCCCACGCCCGGTGAGACTGCCTGCGTCGAGGCGATATTGACGATGCGGCCCCCGTTCCCCGCCGCCACCATCACGCGCGCCGCCGCCTGGCAGCCGTAGAAGACGCCGTCGACGTTCACCGACCAGAGCGTGCGCCACATCTCTGGCGTGATCGTCTCGACCGGACCGCCGTACTCGCGGTAGACGCCCGCGTTGTTCACGAGGATGTCGAGGCTGCCCGCCTCCGCCACCACCTGGTCGATGGCGGCGTTGAACGCCTCCTGGTCGGTCACGTCGAGCGGCAGCGCCATCGCGCCCAGCTCCTGCGCGGTCGCCTCGGTCGTCTCCGCGTTCACGTCCGAGACGGCGACGGTCGCGCCGCACTCGCTGAGCGCCTTCGCGATGCCCCGCCCGATGCCTTGCCCGCTGCCGGTGACGAGCGCCACCTTGCCCCGAAGGTCGATCTCCTTGCTCATGGCCGTTCCTTTCGCTGTGGTTGTCCTCGGTCCGGGAATGCTACGCCGGGATCGCTCGCCGCTCCGACCACTTCGTCTCCAGCGCCCGCTCGACGATCTTCCAACCGCCGTCGCGCCGCTCGAGCCTGTCCACGTACGTTCCGCCCACCACCCAGATGGCGCCGCCGTCCGGCGCGATGTGGCTCGCGTGCATGGCCGTGCGGGCGGCGGCGCAGTCGCCGTCGAGCGCGATCTCGTAGTTCCCCAGCAGATGCTGGGTGAAGGCGTACGGTGCCAGCGACGCCTCGCAGAACGCCGCCACCGCGTCCGGCCCCATCAGGTCGCTCTCGCCGTAGTGCACGACCGCGTCCTCGCTGAAGCAGGTGCGGAAGCGGGCGTAGTCCTTCGCGTCGAGCGCACTCGCGTAGCGGTCGATGACCTCGACGATCCGCTGGCGGTCGGTGAGCTGTTCGAGGCTCAGGTCCAAGCCTGCGTCCTCTCGAGCGGCTCCGCCCCCAGTGTCTGCGGCCAGAGCGCGAACAGCTCGTCAATGTCGATGTACGGCTCGGAGAAGCGCAGCGTGCGCTCCCGCTCCGGCTCGCTGTAGAGCGTGATCACGTGCCCCCGTGCCCCGAAGATGCGCCCGTTCGCAGCTCCGCCCTCGTCCGATGCCAGCCAGACCGCGATCGGCGCGACATTCTTCGGGTCGCGCGCCGTCCCCGCAGCGGACTCGCTCGGCGGCGGCCCCTCGCTTCTGGTGCCGGCGCCGCGGTCGGTCATGCGCGTCGAGGCCCCCGGGGCGATGCAGTTGCTGGTCACGCCGTAGCGGCTCAGCCCGCGCGCGTTGGCGCGCATCAGCCCGAGCTTGCCCGCGTGCGCCGCCGAGTAGTTCGGCTGGCCGCTGCTGCCGCGGATGCCCGCATCCGAGGTGAAGTAGATGATGCGCCCGCCCTGCCGTGCCTGCCGCCAGTGGATGGAGGCGAACTTGGTGGGCGCGAAGCAGCCCTTGAGGTGGGACTTGGCGGAGCCGTCCCACTCCTCTTCGGTCATGTTGAAGATCATGCGTTCGCGCAGGATGCCGTGGGCGCAGCAGAGGATATCGAGCTTGCCCCAGCGTTCGAGGGCGGTGCGCACGAGCCCCTCGGCGACGTCCATTTCGGAGACGTCGCCGAGAGCGGGGATGGCCTCGCCACCGGCGGCGGTGATCTCGTCGACGACGGCGTTAACGCGGCTGGGGTCGAGCCCCATCCGCCCCTCCACGTCCGCCCCCGTATCCGCCACGATCACCTTCGCGCCCTGCTCCGCGTACAGCTTCGAGACCCAGCTGCCAATGCCCCCGGCTCCCCCCGTCACGATCGCCGTCTTCCCTTCGAGGCGCTTCGTCATCGCTCCGCGACTCCTCTCCGCCTACGGGAACGCCGGCTCGGGCGGCGTCAGGTCGCCGAGCGCCAGCGTGCGTGGCATCTGCTCGAACAGATCGTCGATGTCCCAGAAGGGCGCCTGCGAGTAGATTGACTGGTCGCGGGATGGCTCCCGCCAGACGGTGAATTCGTGGCCGGTCGCGCCGATCACGCGCCCCGTTACGCTCGCGCCCTTGTCCGACGCCAGGTAGACGATCGCTGGCACGACGTTCTTCGGGTCCATCGCTGTGCCCGCCGCCGCGACGCTCGGCGCCGGACCTTCCCGGGTGACGCCGCGGCCGCGGTCGGTCATGCGTGTGGACGCGGCCGGCGAGATGCAGTTCGCCGTCACGCCGTAGCGGCTCAGCGCCTGCGCGCAGGAGAGCATCAGGCCAATTTTGCCCTGCTGCGCTGCCGAGTAGTTCGGCTGCCCTGCCGCGCCGCGGATGCCCGCCCCCGAGGTGAAGTAGATGATGCGCCCGCCCTGCCGTGCCTGCCGCCAGTGGATGGAGGCGAACTTGGTGGGCGCGAAGCAGCCCTTGAGGTGGGACTTGACGGAGCCGTCCCACTCCTCTTCGGTCATGTTGAAGATCATGCGTTCGCGCAGGATGCCGTGGGCGCAGCAGAGGATATCGAGCTTGCCCCAGCGTTCGAGGGCAGTGCGCACGAGCCCCTCGGCGACGTCCATTTCGGAGACGTCGCCGAGAGCGGGGATGGCCTCGCCACCGGCGGCGGTGATCTCGTCGACGACGGCGTTAACGCGGCTGGGGTCGAGCCCCATCCGCCCCTCCACGTCCGCCCCCGTATCCGCCACGATCACCTTCGCGCCCTGCTCCGCGAAGATGCGGCAGATCCAGGAGCCCATGCCCCCGGCTCCCCCCGTCACGATCGCCGTCTTCCCTTCGAGGTGCTTCGTCACAGCGTGGGCAGGGTAGGAGGGTGGGGCAGGGCGCGTCAACGCAGGGGAGTGAGCACGCCAGAGGCTTTGCCTGCGCCACCGCGTGAATCTTGCGGGAGCGGTGCGTGCCCATCCCCTAATATGGACGCATGGAGCGCGACCGGCTGCCCCGCCTGCGCCCCGCTGATATCGCCTTCCTCGCCCTCGCCGCCGCCATCGTCGTCGCCGATCTCCTCAGCAAGTGGGGCATTCGCAGCTGGGTCGATCGCGGCGATGCCTGGCCCGACGCGAGCTGGAATGTGCGCATCGTGCACTTCGCCAATAGCGGCGCCGCCTTCGGCATCCTTGAGGGGGCAGGGCCGCTGCTCATCGTCACCAGCGTCGTAGGGGTGGCGCTTATCCTCGTCTACCTCTTCAACCCGGGCATGGTGAGCCCTTTCGTTCGCAGCGGCCTCTCCCTCATGCTCGGTGGCGCCCTCGGCAACCTGCTCGACCGCGTCGGTGATGGCGAGGTCGTCGACTTCATCAAGTTCCCGGAGTGGCCCGCCTTCAACGTTGCCGACTCCGCGATTACGATTGGCGTGATCATCCTGTTATGGGCGCTTCTGATGCAGAAGCAACCTGGTCCGGCAGGCGGCGACGGCTCCTCGTAGCCGAGGATGGCCGCCTCGACGCCGTGCTCGCTGCCGCCTGCCCCGACCTGAGCCGTGCCCGCCTGCAGCGTCTCATCGCGGGCGGGCAGGTTCTCGTCGCTGGTGCTCCCGCCCGCAAGTCCGCCCACGTCGCGCGCGGCGTCGAGATCGTTATCACCCTGCCCGAGGCGGTTCGCGAGGCCGCGCCGAGCGGGCTTTCGCTGCCTGTGCTCTACGAAGACGGTGACCTCCTCGCCATCCACAAGCCCGCGGGCCTGCTCGTGCACGAAGCCCCTGCCGAGCCCTGCGCTCCCAACGTCGCCGCCTGGTTCATCGAGCACTGTCCGCAGGAAGCCGCCGCCTTCGGGGTCGAGCGCCCGGGCATCGTGCACCGCCTCGACAAGCACACGAGCGGCGTGCTCATGCTGGCGAAGCGTCCCGCCGCCCAGGCCGCCCTTGGCGCTGCGTTCGAGGCGAGAGAGGCGAGCAAGCAGTATCTCGCGCTCTGCGACGGCATCCCCCGGCGCACGCGTGCCGTGATCGATGCCGAGCTCGGGCGCAGCCACGCCGATCGCCGCCGTATGGCCGTGACCGCCGCGGGGCGCAGTGCGCGGACGGAGTACGAGACGCTCGCCGCTGCGCACGGGCGCTCGCTCCTGCTTGTGCGGCCCCTCACTGGCCGCACTCACCAGATACGCGTGCACCTCGCCGCCATCGGCGCTCCCGTTAGCGGCGACGAGCGCTACGGACGCGGCCCCGGTCCCCGCCACTTCCTCCACGCCTGGCGCCTCACCGTGCCCCATCCCCGCGGCGGCGATCTCACCGTTACCGCGTCCCTCCCCCCCGATATGCTTTCCGCCATCGCCGCCGTGGGTTTCGCCGAGCAGGTTGCGCCCTACGCTGAGGCCCTCGCCCCCACCCGTACCGAGGAGGTCGTATGAGCGCTTCTGTTCGCACCCGTTTCGCCCCCAGCCCCACCGGCGACCTGCATATCGGTGGTCTGCGTACGGCCCTCTTCCAGTGGGCCTTTGTCCAGGCGAATGGCGGGCAGATCGTCCTTCGCATCGAGGACACCGACCGCGATCGCTACGCCGAGGGCTCCATCGAGAGCATCTACGAAGGCTTGCGCTGGCTTGGGATCGAATGGGACGAAGGCCCCGACGTTGGCGGCCCGCACGGCCCCTACGTGCAGTCCGGGCGCCTCGATCGGTACCACGCCGCCGCCGCCGAACTGCGCGCTCGCGGACGTGCCTACCACTGCTTCTGCCCGCCCGAGCGGCTCGCCCGGCTGCGCAAGGATCAGGAGGCGGATCGCCAGCCCACCGGATACGACGGGCGCTGCCGTGATATCCCCGTTGCCGTAGCCGAGGGGCGCGCTCGCTCGGAGCCCTCTGCCGTGCGCTTCCGCATGGATCGCAGCGGCGTGACTACTCTCAGCGACCTCATCCGTGGCCGCGTCACCTTCGAGAACGCCCTCCAGGACGACTTCGTCATCCTCAAGTCCGGCGGCTTCCCCACCTATCACCTCGCCATGCTCGTGGACGACCACGAGATGGAGATCACGCACGTCATCCGCGCCGAGGAGTGGCTGGCGAGCGCGCCCCGGCATCTGCAGCTCTATGAGGCCATGGGCTGGTCCCCGCCGCGGTTCGCCCACCTCCCCCTGCTCGTCGATAGCGCGGGCCGCAAGCTCTCGAAGCGCGACGGCGACGTGGCTGCCCTCGACTACCGCGACCGCGGTTACCTGCCCGAGGCGATGCTCAACTTCCTCGCCTTTCTCGGCTGGTCGCTCGACGACAAGACCTCGCACATCTCACGCACGGAGTTCGCCCGCGTCTTCAGCCTCGATCGTGTCGTCCCCAACCCCGCCTTCTTCGACACCGACCGGCTCGATGCGCTCAACGGCCACTACATCCGCTCGATGCCGTCTGCGCTCTGGCGCGAAACCGTCGCCACGTGGCTCGATCGCGATCTCCCGCGCGATGCGCCCCGACCCCTCGACCCCGTCCTTGTCGCCACCCTCGCGCCCCTCCTCCAGGAGCGCATCGTGCGCCTCGATGAGCTCGCCGGTCTCGTGCGCTTCCTTTTCGACGACCTCCCCGACTACCCCACCTCTCTCCTCGTGGAGCGCATCGGCGGCGACGTCGAGCTGGCTTTGCGAGCCCTCGACGCCGCTCTCGACGCCGTCGAGGGTGTCGACGCCGTGGCCTGGGGCCCCGCGACCGTCGAGGCGGCGCTGCGCTCCCTGCAGGATACGCTCGCGCTCAAGCTTCGGAAGTTCGTCTCCGTGCTCTACGTCGCCGTCATGGGAGCACCGCGTGGCATCCCCCTGTTCGAGTCGGTGGCGCTTCTCGGGCGTGAGCGGACCCTGGCCCGCCTCCGCGCCGCGCGCGAGCAGCTCACCTGACGCCTCAGCGCAGCGCCACGGCGCGGTCGCGCTTGCGCGGCAGGTTGAACCAGGCGTCGTCGCAGAACGCAAGGTCGCCCTTGCGCAACATGAGGTCCGCCCCTCCGACCGACTCCTCGATCTGCTCCGGCCGGCTCGCTCCTACGATCGCTGAGGTGACGCCCTCCTGTGCGATCACCCAGGCGATCGCGGCGTGCGTGAGCGAGGTTTCGCGCTCCACGAAGTAGGCGTTCAGACGCTCGATCTCGCGGAACTGCGCCTCGTCCCAGTAGCGCGCGCGGTAGCGCGGCCCCGCGTTCCCCAGCGTGAAGCGCGTGCGCTCGCGCAGGTCCTTCGTGCCCGCGTACTTGCCCGTGAGCATGCCGCCCGCCAGCGGGTTGTAGGCGATCACGCCCACCCCCTCCGCGCGGCAGAGGGGCAGCAGTTCGTTCTCGATCTCGCGGTAGAGGATGTTGTAGCGCGGCTGGTCACAGTCGTAGCGGGCGGCGCCCAGCCGCTCGCTCGCCGCCAGCGCCCGCGCCAGCTCCCAAGCCTGGTAGTTCGAACAGCCGATGTAGCGAACCTTGCCCCAGCGCACGAGATCGTCGAGCGCGCGCAGCGTCTCTTCGATCGGCGTATCCGGATCGGGGAAATGTGTCTGATAGAGGTCGATGTAGTCCGTGCCCAACCGCGCCAGGCTGGCATCGACCGCGCTCAGGATGTGCTGGCGGGAGAGCCCGCTATCGTTTGCGCCCGCGCCGGTCGCGCCCCGCGCCTTCGTCGCCACCACCACGCGGTCGCGGGGCATGCGCTTCAGCCAGCTCCCCACGATCTCCTCCGTCGTGCCCACCGCCTCGATTCCGATCGGGTAGACATCGGAGGTGTCGAGGAAGTTCACGCCTGCCTCCCAGGCGGCGTCCATGATGCGCAGCGCCGCCGGCTGGTCGGTCTGGAATCCGAACGTCATCGTGCCCAGGCAGATCGTGGAAACGCGCAGCCCCGTGCGCCCCATCTTCCGGTACTCCATGAGAAGCCTCCTTGCTCCTGGCGCCTACGAGGTCATGTGCGGCGCGAGGAGCTCGACATAGTAGCTGGCGCCTTCGGGCCGCAGGTGCGTACCGTCGCTCCAGAGCGCATCCGGCCGCTCCTCGATCGCCGCCCGCCAGTCCACCAGGATCGCCCGCGGGTGGCGATCCACGCCGCGGGCGATGACCGCATTGTTCGCCTCCTCCCACACGCGCGCCACCTTCAGGGTGAGGAAGATCACCCGCCGCTCCGGTCCCGTCACCTCCATGATGCGGTCGAACTCCGCATCGCTGAAGAGGCCGTTGTTACCGATGTGGAGCAGCACGATCTCTCCCAGCTGACCGTTCGCCTCCCGCTCCCGCAGCAGCGTGATCACATCCCGCACCTGCCTCCCCAGGGCGGCGTCCAGGTCGATGTTGGGCACGCTCGTGGCGAGCTGGTGCGCTGCCCCCAGCATCACCGAGTCTCCTACCGCCGTGACCCGCACCGCCGCCCCGGCACTCTCCGTGAACGCCGCCGGCTCGTGCTGTGCGGCGTCGCGCTCTGCCGCGAACGCCACGGTCAGTACTACCACCGAAGCGGCCTGCTCGCTCAACGCCAGCGTCTGCACAGCCGGAGCTTCCTCTTCCTTCGGCGCGACGCCCGTGCCCGCGGCGGCGTGTGCCAGCGGCGTCAAGAGGTCGGCCGGCGCGGCTGTCGGGAGGTGCGCGTGGCCGGACGCCGGGGGCGCCGTCTTCGTCGGGGCTGGGGGCGCCCCCACCCGAGCGGTCGCGTCAGCGGTGGCGGATGTGTTGACCAGCCGCACGCTTTCCAGCGCGAAGTAGGGAGGCTCCTGAGGCGGCTGGGCCAGCGTCACGAACGCCGCCACTGCTCCCACCGCTGCAAGGCTCGACGCGCTTGCGAAGGCCAGCGCGCCCCGCTGCCTGCGCGGCCTCTCCGTCCACTCCCGCAGCTGCTGCCGGAGCCGCCCGAGCGCGCCCGTGCGGACTGGCAGCTCGACCCAACGGTACGACCCCTCCGCCAGCGCGAGCGTGATCGCCAGCTGCAGCGCGAACAGTCCTACCCCGTCCAGTGGCACGTCCACGCCCGGGCGCGTCAGCGTCATCACCGGCCAGTGCCAGAGGTAGATCCCGTACGAGCGCACGCCCAGCCAGCGCAGGAGCGGCGCGCCCAGCCCCCGCGCGACGAGCGAACGCTCGTGTGTGGCCGCCACGATGAGCGCCGCCGTTGCCAGCCCGACCAGCACAAAGCCGCCCCGGTAGAGGAACGCCGAGCCCCCGTCGAGGAGCAGCGTGAAGCTCGCCAGCGTCGCCAGGCCAGTGAGCCCGAGCAGCAGCAGCGCTGCCTGCCCCGCAGCCGCGCGCGCGCGTCCGTTGCGGACCGCGGCGGGCCCCGCGCTCCACACAAACGCCAGCGCCGACCCGATCAGGAGCCCCGATGCGCGCGTGTCCGTTCCGTAGTAGATGCGCGCAGTTGAGCCGGGCTCGTACAGCTCCGCCATCGCCAGCGCGGAGGCGGCCGCGCCCGCCACGATCAGCACGAACGTGAGACGCTTCCGCAGGGCCGCCAGCCCTCCCGCGATCAGCAGCGGCCACACCAGGTAGAACTGCTCCTCCACCGCCAGCGACCAGAGGTGCCGCAGCAGCGAGGGCCGCTCCCACGAGTCGAAGTACGTCTCGCCCGCCACGATCAGATCCCAGTTCGTCACGTAGGCGAGGGCGGCTGCGATGTCGTGGCGAAGGTCGGCCACCTCGCTCTCCGCGAAGAGCACGCTGTAGCCAGCCACCACGAGCAGCAGCAGGAACAGCGCTGGCAGCAGCCGCCGCGCGCGGCGCAGCCAGAAGCGCCCCAGCGCGATACGCCCGCTCCCTTCACGCTCCGCCAGCAACGCCCGCGTGATGATGTAGCCGCTGATCACGAAGAAGACCTCGACGCCCAGGAATCCGCCCGGCGCGATCCCCAGAGTCGAGTGGAAGAGCACGACTGCGATCACCGCCAGCGCGCGCATGCCGTCGAGGCCGGGCAGGTAGCGCTGGCCCGTGGGGGATGGCCGCGGCGCGGGACGCGCCCGCGTGAGGGATCGCTGCCCCTCACGCGGGCTGCCGGGCGCCGCCACCCCGTGCTGGATGGCTAGCAACGCAAGGCGGTCCAAACCTCCCGGAGGATACCGCCTTTTCCGCTGGTTAAGATGGCGTTCGCGATGGCGTTCGCGCCGGTCGCGTGCCGCTTGCCCCCGCGTACGGGTAGGCTCTGCGTGGAGGCAGAGATGACGGTGGCCAGGGCGCGCGAGCGGCGGATCGTCGCCTTCCTCGATCACGAGGACGACCCCGCCGCGATCACGAATCCGGTGCACGCCACCGAGTTCGCCCGTCAGCTCGGCTTCGCCGGGCCGCTCGTCGGTGGCGCCACGGTCTGGGGTTGGGCCGTGCCCGCGATCCTCGACGCGCTCAGCGATAGCTGGCTCGACCACGGCTGGGCGCGCTTCCGCTTCCGCCAGCCAGTCCACCCCGGCGATGAGCTGCGCATCGCGCTCACGCCGGAGGATGGCAGTTCGTACGCGCTCCGTATGACGAACGCCGCCCGCGTCGATTGCGTCGCGGGGGTGGTCGGGCTGGGTGCGAACACCGCGCTCGCCGGGTTCGCGCCGCCCCCGCCCATGTCCCCGACCCCCGTCTCCGACCCCCGCCCGCAGCTGTGCTTCGATCCCGACCTCGCCGGTCACAGCTGGAAGCCCATGGCCGTCGACGCCTCTCCCGAAGCGTTGCGCGCCTACGTCCGCCGCAGCCACCGCACGGACGATCCGCGTTTCGCGGGCCCCAGCCCTCGCCTCCACCCCGCCTGGCTGGTGGCGCGTGCGGAGGCGCTCATGCGGCACAACTTCGCTGTCTCCAGCTCCATCCACACCCACAGCGAGGTGGAGTTCCTCGCGCCCGCCCGGGCCGGCGGCGAAGCCGTCGTTGGGGGCTGCTGCATCGCGCTCTATGAGCGCAAGGGCCGCCCCTTCGTCGAGTTCGATTGCCTCGTGCGCGGTCCCGATGGCCGCGATCTCGCGCGGATGCGCCATACGACCATCTTCGACGCCACAGCAGGCGTCCCGTGATCGGCTCCATCGCTGAGTTCCTGCGCTACTTCGACGGTGTCCACCGCCGCGCCCTGCGCGACATCGAAGCGCTCCCGCCCGAGGCTGCGGCGTGGGCCCCGTCCGCAGGCGGCGGCGAGGAGGCTTGGGGGATCGCCGCGCTCGTCGCGCACATCGCCCGCTCGCGTGGCTTCTTTGCCGGCGCCTACCACCGCGAGGGCTGGATCATGCCGCCCGCCCCCGCCGCCACCCCTGATCGCTGGGCACCCGTGCTCGAGGAAAGCGCCGCCGCCCTCCACGAGCGCCTCGGGGACACCCCCGATGAGTGGCTCCGGCGGCGCGTACCCCTTATCGAAGGCGAGGCTACGATCGCCGGCTGGCGCGTCCTCATGATGCTCGTCGAGCACGAGGTTCACCACCGCAGCCAGATCGATACCTACGCTGGTCTCAACGGCTGGTCCCCTCCCGACGTCTTCGGCATGAGCGCCGAGGCGATCGCCGAGCGCGAAGCGCTTCAGCGCCAGCGCCTCATGGACGAATCGTAGCGCGACAGATCGCGCCTGCCGCGTCCGCCCCGTACCCTGAGCGTGGAGGTGACGGCATGAGCGTGATGGATGACTTCCGGCTGGACGGACACGTCGGAGTGATCACCGGCGGAGGCCGTGGTATCGGCGCGGGTATCGCCCTGGCGATGGCCGAGGCTGGCGCCGACGTCGTCGTCGCCGCCCGTCGCGAGGGCGACCTCAATGCGGTGGTGGAGGGTGCCGAGGCTCGCGGGGCGCGCGGCCTCGCCGTTCCCACCGACGTGCTTGATCCCGCCGCGATAGAGCGCCTCGCCGCCGCCGCCGTCGAAACCTTCGGCAAGATCACCGTCTGGGTCAACAACGCGGGCGGCAACCAGGATCGCACTATCCGTGACCTCGCCGATACGCCCGACGATGTCTGGGATGAGATGATCCGGTTCAACCTCACATCCGCCTTCCAGGGCGTGCGTGCCGCTGTGCCGCACATGCCCGAGGGATCGAGCATCGTCAACATCGTCTCCGGCGCCGCCCTCAACGCCGCGCCACACACGGGTGCCTATGGCGCGGGCAAGGCCGGTGTGGTGAACATGACGATGACGCTCGCGCGCGAACTCGCCGAGCGCCGCATCCGCGTCAATGCCATCGCTCCCGGCCCCATCGTCACCGAGATGTTCATGGAGACCTTCCCGATGACGGATGAGCAGCTCGCCCGCTTCGGCGAGAACCTCCCCACCGGGCGCCTCGGCGAGCCCGCCGATATCGGCGCCGGCGTCGTCTACTTCGCCTCGCGGGCGGGCTCCTGGGTCACGGGCCAGACGCTCTCCATCAACGGCGGCCACGTGCCCGGCTCGATGGGCGTGGTCGCGCGCGAGTGACACCGTTCGGTACCCTGCCCACGGGAGGAACGCTCCGATGATCAACAAGCAGGATCTGGCCAGCGGCATCCGCTTTGCCGGCAGCCGCGCCACCGCCGCCCTCGAGCACGTGAAGGACTGGGACTACCAGCTCGCTCACGGCTGGACCACCGCCGACGCTTTCCGCCACATCGCCGCGACCGCCGCCGGGCTCGAGGGTTTCTACCCCCGCCTCGAGGGCGACCGGCTTTCGGGCTTCTCGGTCGCTGCTGCCGCTGCAGGGAACGCGCGCACCATCGAGTCGCTGGCGGGCAAGTCCCGCGACGAGATCGGGCAGATGATCCGCGGTGGCGCGGAGGCGTCCGCCGCCTTCGCTGAGACGCTTGATGAGGATGACCTCGCCAGGGTCGTGACCCTCGGCGGCTACGAGATGCCGAAGGCGGAGATCGTCGCCCAGATATGGATCCATCACCAGCTGGCTCATGCCTACGAGGCGAGCGCGCGCTGGCCGCTCTAGCTGCGCGCTCGCGCCAGCAGCCCATCCAGCTCGATGCCCGCCACGCGCGCCCGCAGCCGCTCGAACCACGCCTCCAGCAGCGCCACGCCGCGGCCCTCTCCCATGTCGACCTGATCCTGGGTTGCGAGCGTCTGCATCGCTGTGAGCAGGCCCAGCTGGTAGTCCCGCTCGAACGCCGCGAAGGCGTAGCCGCGCACGCCGTTCGCTTCGAGCGCGACGAGGTACCCCTCCAGCAACTCGCGTTCGTCCGCGCGCGTCAGGCCCGGGCTCGCCCCGGAGAGGAAGTAGGCCACGTCGTAGGCGGCGGGCCCGCGCCGCGCGAGCTGCCAGTCGAACACCACCGGCTCGCCCCCGCGGAAGGCCACGTTGTCGAGCCGCAGGTCGCAGTGCAGCAGGGTGGCGGGCCCGCGGCGCTGCAGGCTTTGCGCTGCTTCGACACCGTGCTCCACGGCCCACGCAAGTGTGCGTGCGAAGTCTTCGTCGATGAGGTGGGCGAATCGCTGCCGGAACACCGGCAGCGATTCGCGGAACAGCCCGTGGCGCATGCGTGCGTCGATGGCGAACGGCAGCAACCAGAAGCGATTCTCCAGCGCCGCGCTTCCCCAGAATGCAGCGTGCATCCGCGCAATGGCCGCGAGCACGACCGCGCAGCGTTCGGGAGCGACGCCCGTCACCTGGTCGCCCGGCTCCGCCCCACCCAGATCTTCCAGCAGGAGGATGTAGCGCCGCTTCTTGCGCGCTGCAATCCACTTGCCCAGCTGCGTCATGCGCGCTGTGAGGCGGCGCGGCGTGCGATCCGCCAGCGCCAGGATCGCCGCCTGGCGCTCCGAGGTGGGATCGCGATCGAAGTCGCCGTAGTACAGGTGTGGTGTGGCCAGCGGCAGGTTGCCCGCCAGCTCGGCGTAGAAGCAGCCCTCGCGCTCGTAGGCGCCAAGCAGCTCCCCCAGCGCGCGGTTCGCGAGCTTCGGCAGCTTCGCGACGATCGTCGCCGGCCCCTCTCCGCCCGCGTACCGCAGCCGCAACCGCGCGATGTCGCCGAGGAACCCCTCGCCCTCCCCCAGCGTCTCGCGCTCCACCGCCGTCACGTCGCCCGCCGGCAGCTCGCCCGCCGCGCGCAGGGCGGCCGTCAGCCAGCCCGGGGTCAGGTCGTCGAGGCGCTCGGGGATGGGAAGCTCCACGCTGCGTCTCCCTCACGGATGCTGTACGGCAGCTTACCCCGCCGTGCGGCGTGGCGCGTGCGGGGGCGGCCCCGTACCATCGCCGCTCGTCGTGCGTCCGCGCGCGCCGCTGGCCCGCCCCAACCCCGCCAGGAGTCCTTGTGCAGATTCTCGAAGGCGTCTACCAGCTTCTCACCCCCTTCCCCCGGTACGAGTTCGAGGAGGCGAAGCGGCTCCGCGGCGAGCTCGAACGCAAGCCCCGCGTCACGAAGGGCCTGCCCTACGTGCTCCCCTACCTCATCAGCCATGGCAGCGACACCGTGCTCGTGGACTGCGGCTGGAACACCGATGCCGCCTACGCTGCCCTCGAAGAGGGCATGCGCGAGCACGGCAGCCACCCTTCCGAGATCACCCAGCTCGTCATCACGCACGTCCACCCTGACCATTACGGTATGTCCGGCCGCCTCAAGCAGGTCTCGAGCTGCGAGGTGATCATGCATGAGCGCGAAGCCGAGTTCATCGCCTCGCGCTACTACGCCCCTCGCGGCCTGACCGACGAGATGCAGCGCCTGATGAGCCAGCACGGCGTCCCCGAGATGAAGGCCCCCCAGATGTCGCGCGGCTCCATCGATATGCTCGACAAGGTCCAGCCCGCCGCCGCCGACCGCAAGGTCCACGGCGGCGAGACGCTCCGCGCCGGCGATTTCGAGTTCGAGGTCGTCTGGACCCCCGGCCACGCCCCCGGGCACATCTGCCTGTACGAGCCCAACCGCAAGCTGCTCTTCAGCGGCGACCACATCCTCCCCACCATCACCCCCAACGTCTCCCTCCACTCGCAGACCTCCGGCGACCCCCTCGGCGACTACATCCGCTCCCTCGATACCGTGGCGGAGCTCGACGTCGAGCACGTCCTGCCCGCGCACGAGTTCGACATCATGGATCTCAAGCGTCGCGTCAACGAGATTCGCGATCACCACCGTGAGCGCCTCGACGAGATGCTGCGCTGCGTCGATGCGGGCGCCACCGCCTGGGACGTGGCCGGGCGCGTGCAATGGGCCACCGGAACCCTCGCCGAGTTCGAGCCCTTCATGCAGCGCGCCGCAGTTGGCGAGACGCTCTCCCACCTCGAACACCTCTTCGAGCTGGGGCAGCTTTCCAAGATCAAGCGCGAGGGCAAGCTCTACTGGATCCCCGTCTAGACTCCGCGCCCGCCGCGCTCCCGCAGCGCCAGAGGGCCGCGTCTGGTAGTGTTGGTCCGTGGCCAAGCAGGAATCCATCGAAGTCGAAGGACTCGTCACGCAAGCGCTCCCCAACGCCGTCTTCCGGGTTGAGCTCGCCAACGGACACGCTGTCCTCGCACACGTGAGCGGGCGCGTCCGCCGCTACCGCATCAAGGTGCTGCTCGGCGACCGCGTGCTCGTCGAGCTCTCCCCCTACGACCTCTCCAAGGGTCGTATCACCTACCGCTTCAAGTAGGCGCTCTCCCTGCCCCGTAGTCCTCGTCAGACTCGCGGTGGCAGCATGCCCGACTCCTGCAGCCGCGCGAACCACTTGCGGAACATGTCCTCCGTGTCCATGCACTCCCCAAAGCCCGCCTGCCGCACCTTGATCGTACTGTTGAGGATGGGCAGCGGTGGCCGGTCCGGCGCCCCCAGCACCATGTCCGTGTAGGTCAGCGAGTTGTGGCCGGTGAACGCCAGCAGGCCCGCGGGCGCCTTCAGTCCGTGCCGTGCCGCCAGCGCCGCCCACTGCGACTCCCGCTTCGGCAGCTCCGCCGCCAGCGAGAGCGGGCGCGCCTCTCCTGCCTCCATCCCCAGCGTCTCCGCGATCGCGGGCCATACGTTCTCCCACATGAACACGTCGCCGTTGGTCAGGTTGAAGGTTTCGCCGCGGGCCGCCGGCGAGGTCGCTGCCCAGGCCAGCGCCCGCGCCACCAGGTCCGCGTCTACAGCTTCGCGCAGGCTTGGCGCGCCCGCGCGCCCGGGGAAATCGAGCGGGCGGCCCTCCTCCCGCATGAGCGCCGCCCAGGCGCCGATCACAGGGATCGCGTTCATGTGGTTCCCGGGCGCGTCCCCGTAGATCACCGTCGGGCGGAAGATCGTCAGTTCCCAGCCGCCCTCCGCCTGCCGCTTACGCAGGTAGTCCTCCTGCACGAAGTAGAAGTTGGGGTGCTCCCGCCGCGGCTCGCGCTCCCGCAGCGGTACCTTCACGCCCGCGGCGCCGATATCCGGATGGTGCAGGCCGTAGGCCTTCGTGCCGTGCAGCAGCGAGACGTGTTCGAGCCCCGACGCCGCCCGTGCCAGTGGCTCGAAGAGGTTGCGCAGCATGCGCGCGTTCCGCTCGATGACCTCAGGATCGACCCAGCCGGGCATCAGCCCCGGGATCTCCTGGAGCGCCGCGTAGACCACGTGCGTCACCTCGCGCATCGCACCGAAGGCTCGCTCGCAGGCCGCCTCGTCCAGCAGATCGACCGAGAGCAGCAACACCTCCGGCGGCAGCCCCTCCGGCACTCGCCGCGAGACCCCCACCGCCTCCCACCCAGGCAGCGAAGCGAAGTGCCGCACCGCCGCATACCCCACCAGCCCCGACGCCCCCGCGATCAGTACCGTTTTCGCCGTCATCGCCGTACCCCCTGCCGCCTGCGCGGGGTCATTAGTAGCCGCGCGCCCGGTCGATCACGTTTCTGAGCGGTTCTCCCCGTGCGTACCGCCCCAGGTTCTCCGCGAAGAGCGCGGCGGCGCGGTCGAGATAGCCGTGTACCGCCCCCGCACGGTGCGGCGTTACGATCGTGTTCGGCAGATCCCAGAACGGGCTTTCCGGCGGGAGCGGCTCGGGGTCGTGCACGTCGAGCGCCGCCCCCGCGAGGTGCTCCGTGCGCAGCGCGTCCAGCAGCGCCTCGCGGTCGATCACCGCCGCCCGCGCGATGTTCACGAGCGCCGCACCCGGCTTCATCAGCGCGATCTCGTCCGCGCCGATCAGCCCCTCCGTCTCTGCCGTCAGGGGCACGCAGAGGACGACGTAGTCGGACTCCCCGAGCAGCCAGGGAAGCTCGTTCGCCGGCAGCAGCAGGTCCGCGTCGGGGTCGGCAGCGCCGCTGCCCGCGCTCCGGCGCGTCGCCACGATGCGCATGCCGAAGGCGCGCGCCCGCCGCGCGAGCTCGCGCCCGATCGCACCCAGCCCCACGATTCCGCACGTCTTCCCCCGCAGCTCGCCCGCGAAGCGGAAATCCCAGCGGTGGGCCACCTGGGCGCGCATCGTTGTGTGCAGGCCCTTCTCCAGCATCACCATCACGCCCAGGCAGTACTCCGCGATCGGCGTCGCGCCGATGCCGCTCATCGTCGTCACGACGAAATCGCGATCGAGGAGACCTTGCGCGATCAGCTCGTCGAGCCCCGCCGTGAGCGCCTGAAGCCACTTCAGGTTCGGAGCCGCGTCGAGCAGGGCGATCGGGTCCAGGTGCGAGCCGAAGATCACCTCCGCCTTGGCGAGCGCCCGCAGCGCCTGCTCGCTCGTTGGCGCGGGCCGCGTCATGCCCGGCGCGATCCGCTCCGTCGGGTAGTCGAGCAGGCGCACGCGCGGAGAGACGCCCGCGATCGCCTCCTGTGCCCCCTGAGGGATCGCGAAGGTGACCACCACCGGAATCTGTGTCTGCGCCATGCCGCCTCCCGTGCCGCCGCCAATTCTACCCAGCCTCGCCGCTCGCGTTCTCGCCCGCCGTCGCGGACAATCCCCGCACGATGCCTGCCGCCCGTCGAGAGTGTTTCCGGGAAGCCCCCTCCGTCCCCGCCCCGGCGAGCTCCGCGTGATCCCCGCGAACGTCCTCGCCGCCCTCCGCCAACGCTTCGATTCGCTCGTCGCGCCCGTCACCATCGACTACTTCCACCAGAGCGAGAGCGGGCTCATCGTGCCCGGCGGCAGCCGTCGCAACCCCTGCCCCGCCTGTGCCCCCACGAAGGAGACGCTCGAAGACCTCGTGGGCGTCTCCGGGAAGCTCCGGCTCGCGCTCCACGAGTTCCACGCCGAACCCCTGCTGGTCGAGCGTTGGGGGGTCGAGCGCGTCCCCGCCATCATCCTGCGACGCGGGAGTGGCGCGCCGCCCCTGCGCTTCTACGGGCTGCCGGGCGGCCACTTACTCCAGGTGCTGGTGGAAGCCATCACTGCTGTCTCGCGGTCGCTGCCGCCCCCGCCCCCGGCCCTCGCCGCCATCCTTGACCGCCTTGCTGCGCCCCTTCCCCTCACTGTCGTAGGGTCGATGCGGCATCCGGCGGCGGCGCAGGCGGCCGCGACCGCGTATCAGCTCTCGCTCCTTTCGGCGAAGGTGGATGCCGCTGTCGTCGAGCTCGACACCTTCCCCGATCTGGTAGCGCAGCTGGGTCTGCGCGAGACGCCCGCCACGATCATCGCCGGGGCGCACGGCTTCTCTGGCGTTACCAGCCCTGCCGCGCTCGCGCAGTTTGCCCTCGACGTGCAGCAGGAGACGGCTTCCCCTGCGCCCCCCCAGGTCGCGCCTGGCTCGGCCGTCGCCATCGGTGGGGGCGCCCCGGTGGCGGGAGTCTCTGCCACACGATCCGCCCCCGCCCCCACCCCACAGCCCGCCGTCGTCCCCGCCGGGGAGCGCGTCGACGTGGCGATCGTCGGCGGCGGGCCTGCGGGCCTGCAGGCCGCTCTCGTGCTCGTGCGCGCGCGCAAGTCCGTTGCCGTCTTCGATGCCCCTGCCCCTGCACGCAACGCCGCCTCGCACGGCGTGCACAACTTCCTCGCGCTCGACGGCGCGCCCCCCGCCGAGATCGCCCGCATCGCCTGGGAGCAGATCGACGCCATCGGTGGCGCATCCCTGCGCCGCGAGGAGGTGGCGGCGGTCGAGCGCGCCAGCGACGGCGACTTCGTCCTCACCAACGCCAGGGGCGCGAAGCTCGGCGCCCGCCACGTCATCCTCGCCTTCGGTCACCGCGACGCCCTCCCCGACATCCCCGGCTTCGCCGAATGCTGGGGTGGCACGATCATCTCCTGTCCATTTTGTGACGGGTACGAACACCGCGATCGCGCCTGGGGGCTGGTCGTCCCCTCCGTTGGCGCGAACGCCACCTCTCCCCTCCTGGCCCAGCACTGGACCGACCGGATCAACCTCTTCCTTGGCGCCGGCATCGATCTGCCCGACGAGCTCGCCACGCAGATCGAAAGCCACGGCATCGGCATCCACCGCGGCGAGATCACTGCAATCACCCACGAGGACGGCAAGGTCTCGGGCGTCACGCTCGATGGCGGCGAGAGAGTCCCCGTCGAGACGCTCCTGTGGGTTCCGGAGACCCTTCCCGCTCCCCTCGTCGAGCGCCTCGTGCGGGGCCTCGGCCTCGCCGTCACCGATGACGGCTTCATCGCGGTCAACCCCCTGCAGCAGACGAACGTGGAGCGGCTCTGGGCCGCGGGTGACGCCATCGCCTCCACGCAGGCGATCGACGCCGCCCGCTCCGGCGGTGCCGCCGCCATGCTCATCGTCCAGGAGTGGTACGAGGACCATGGCCACTAGCGATGCGGCACGACGCTCCCTCACGCGTTATCCTAGTGGAGATACAGCCGCGCGATTCCGGCGGCAGGTCCGAGAGGGTGTGGACGCATGACACGAGAACAGCTGGTGGAGATGAGCCGTCGCGAGGTGGAGAACCTCCAGAACAACCGCATCGACCTCGCCCCCGAGATCTACAAGATCCCCACCGCCAGCTACCACGACCCTGAGCGCTGGCAGCGCGAGGTCGACCGCATCTTCCGGCGGCTCCCCCTCGCCCTCGCCTTCTCCTCGGAAATGCGCGCGCCCGGCTCCTACCGCGCGATCGAGGTCGCCGGCGTCCCCGTCCTCATCACCCGCGCTGCCGACGGTGAGGTCCGCGCCTTCGTCAACATGTGTAGCCACCGTGGCAACTTCATCGTCGAAGAGCCCGGTACGGGCACGGCCGATATCTTCCGCTGCAACTACCACGCCTGGAGCTACGACCTCGAAGGGAAACTCGTCTCCGTCTTCGACGAAGGCAACTTCGGCGATATCGACAAGTCCTGCTACGGTCTCACCCCGCTCCCCGCCGCCGAGCGCTCTGGCATGATCTGGGTCACGCTCAAGCCCGACTCGAACGTCGATATCGACGCCTTCCTCGCGGGCTACGACTCCCTCCTCGACGACCTCGCCTTCGACGATGCCTACGTCGTTGGCCGCCAGAACCTCGAAGGCCCCAACTGGAAGGTCGCCTACGACGGCTACCGCGACTTCTACCATGTGCCCATCCTCCACCGGAACAGCTTCGGGCCCGACGGTCCCTTCCAGCCCGACTACTATGCCTGGGGGCCGCACGTGCGCGTGATGGCGCCCAAGGGCCACGAGAAACTCGCCGACACCCCCGAGTCGGAGTGGAGCTACGATGACATGACCGCCGGTGTCTGGACGGTCTTCCCCAATATGTCCATCGCCGGCAGTACCGGTACCGGCTACATGGTCTCGCAGATGTTCCCCGGCAAGCGCCCGGACGAGTCCTTCACCATCCAGAACTTCCTCCGCTTCGAGCCCCCCGAGGAGCAGGATAAGGAGGAGCTCGGCGAGTACATGAAGTTTATGGGCATGGTCGTGGGCGACGAGGACTACTACACCGGCCTCCATGTGCAGAAGGCACTAGCCACCGGCGCCAAGGAGCACTCCCTCTTCGGTCGCAACGAAGGTGGCGGGCAGCTCTTCCACAAGTGGGTCGATGCCCTCATCGAGGCCGACGACGAGGCTCTCCCCGCCCTGCTGGAGCGTGGCATCGGGTAGCCCCCCCCCGTTCGTCGCGCCGCCCTCAGGCGCGCGCTCCCGCCGGCAGAGCGGGCTTCACCCCGTGAATCGCGATCTCGCGGTGGCGCAGGACCCGCTACTCGCCGGGCGCCCCCGCATCTTCCGGCTCGCTCCTGAAGCTGCCCCTCCTGGAGAGGTCCGCAGCGGTAGCCCCCTCCGGCGTGGCTGCCCCCGCCTCCGCCGCCTCGGCTTCGGCCATGAGTTCCTCGCGCCCGCGCATCTCCACGCGCGGCATGAACAGCCCGATTGCCAGCCCCAGCGCCACGATCCCCACCCCGATCAGGAAGATGTCCGTGACCGCCTCCCCCAGCGCCAGCTGCGCCGCCCTGATCACCTGCTCCGCTGTGCCCGGGCTCACCTCCTCGATCGCCTCCGTCAACCGTGCCACCGCGTCCGGGCTCAGCAGCCGCTGAGGGTCGTCGAGCAGCTGGCCGAAGCGTGGCGGCACGGCGTTCTCTAGGTTCGTGCGGAAGTTGCTCGCCAGCAGCGAGCCCAGCACCGCCACGGAGAAGGTGCCTCCGATCTGGCGGAAGAAGTTCACCGATGCCGTACCCGTGCCCAGCTGGCGGTGGGGCAGCGCGTTCTGCACAGCCAGCTGGAACGTCGGCATCCAGAAGCCCATGCCGAGCCCCAGCAACACCATGTAGGCGCGCGTCGTCCACGCCGTCGTGGTCTCGTCGAGCGTCGAGAGCAGGTAGAAGGCCGTGATCAGCGCCACGCCCCCGACGATCGCCATCCTCCGCAGATCGCGGCCGCGGCTCAACAGCTGGCCCGTGATCACCGAGCCGAAGACCATGCCCCCCATCATGGGCATGGTGACCAGCCCCGTATTCGTCGCCGAGGCACCCTGCACGCCCTGCAGGAACAGCGGCAGGAACTGGAGCGCCCCGAACATGCCCGCGCCCAGCACCATCGTTGTCAGGATCGAGACCGTGTAGATGCGATTCCGGAAGAGGTAGAGCGGGAGCACGGGCTCCGGCGCGCGCCGTGCCTGTGCTACGAACACCACGAAGAACGCCGCCGCCGCCCCCAGCGAGGCGACCACCGGCAGATCGCTCCAGCCGTACTGGTTCCCCGCCCACGAGAGCCCCAGCAGCAGCGGTGTCGTTACCCCCACCAGCAGCGCCGCCCCCGCCCAATCGATGATCGCCTTCCCCTGCTGGCGGTACCACGGCATCCCCGCGGTGACGAGCGCGAGTGCGAGCGTCGCCACGGGGATGTTGATGTAGAAAATCCAGCGCCAGGAGAGGTGGTCGGTGAGTGCGCCGCCCGCCAGCGGCCCGACGATGCTCGCGAGCCCGAAGGTCGCCCCGAAGAGTCCGATCCAGCGCCCGCGGTCCTTTGGCGCGAACAGGTCCCCCACCGAGGTGAACGCCGTCGTCATGATCAGTCCCGCGCCCAGACCCTGGACCGCGCGGAAGGCGATCAGCTGGGTCATGTCGCCCGCCGCGCCGCTCAGCCACGAGCCGGCGACGAAGACGACGATGCCCGCGATCATGAACGGCTTGCGCCCGTACAGGTCCGAGAGCTTCCCCACCACCGGCACCAGCGCCGTCGAGCTCAACATGTAGGAGGTGAACGGCCAGACATAGAGGTCGAGGCTGCCGAGGTCCTCCACGATGCGGGGCAGCGAGACCACCACGATGGTCTGGTCGAGTGCCGCCAGGAACATCGTCGAGAGCACGCCTGCCAGTACGAGCGCCTTGCGCCGCGCGGGCAGCGACATCCCCGGAGGCAGATCCCCGCTCAGCGCGGCCGCACCCTGCCCCATTCCCATCATGGCCGCGTCTCCTCAGCCGTGGTCTCGGCTGCCGCCGTGGTGCGAAACACGGCAACTACCGCCTCTGCCGCCACGCGCGGATCGCGCCTTGCCCCGAGGAGGCGGGCCGACCAGGGCGCCAGACTCCCGAAGATCAGTGCCGCTGCCACGCCTGCCTCCACGTCCGCGCGCAGCTCGCCCGTGGCGCGCGCGCGCTCGTAGAGGCGTTCGAAGCGCTTCAGCGGATCGAGCGCGCGTACCTCACTGAGCAGCGCTTCGCCCAGGCGCCCCCCGATCAGCACGGAGTGCACCCAGCCGTAGGTCGCCACGCTCTCATAGAACCGCTCGATCAGCCGCAGGAGCCCTTCCATACCCCCATCTCCCGCCTCCGCTTCCTCGAAGCTTGCCACCATCTGCGCCACGACTTTCCGCGCGATCGTCTCGATCACCTGATCGCGGTTCCCCACGCAACGGTAGACCGTGCCCACCCCCACGCCCGCCTCGTGCGCGATATCCGTCAGTTCTGCCTCCAGGCCCTGTTCGGCCATGAGGCGTGTGGCTGCTTCCACTATCTTGCGCTGGTTCTGCCTGGCGTCGCTTCGCACGCGGGGACGGTAATCGGAATTCCGCTTCTTGTCTACCCGTCCTCTCGACGCGACCCGTCCCCGCCGCTACTGTTGCCTCCAGGAGTCGCCGATGCCCGCTTCTGCAAGCCCCCCGGATGTGTCGGTCGTGATCGATGGCCATATCGCGACCGTCGAGATCCACCGCCCTCCGCACAACTACTTCGATGTCGTGCTCATCCGCGCCCTCGGTGATGCCTACCGCGCCCTCGATGATGAACCGGAGGTGCGCGCGATCGTTCTCGCCTCCGAAGGCAGGTCGTTCTGCGCGGGCGCCCAGCTCGCGGCGCCGGCCCCGGCCGAGGAAGCCGCCGCTCCGCTACCACCTCCCCGTCGCGCCGGCAGCGGGCATCTCTATCAGGAGGCGGTGCGTCTGCTGGTAGCGGAGACGCCCGTGGTCGCCGCGGTGCAGGGCGCCGCGATCGGCGGTGGCATGGGCCTCGCCCTCTCCGCTGATTTCCGCGTGGCCGCACCCGAAGCCCGCTTCGCGGCCAACTTCGCCCGTCTCGGCTTCCACCACGGCTTCGGCCTGACCGTCACCCTCCCCGCTCTCGTCGGCCAGCAGAAGGCGCTCGACCTGCTCTACACCGGACGCCGCGTAAAGGGCGAGGAAGCCCTCGCAATCGGCCTCTGCGACGCCCTCGTCCCGCTCGCCGGCCTGCGCGAACGCGCCCGCGCGATGGCTGGCGAGATCGCTGCCTCGGCGCCGCTCGCGGTGCGCGCGATCCGCCGTACGATGCGTGAGGGGCTGGTGGAGCGCGTGCGCCGCGCCACCGACCACGAGCTCGTCGAGCAGGACTGGCTGCGCCAGACGGACGACTTCCGCGAGGGCGTCCGCGCCACGGCCGAGCGGCGCACGCCCGAGTTCACCGGCAGCTAGCGCCATGAGCGAGTTTCAGGTCGAGATACCCACCCCCGACGGCGCGACTCCATGCTTCGCCGTCCATCCCGACGGCAAGGGCCCCTTCGCCCCCGTGATCCTCTACATGGACGTGGTCGGCATCCGCGAGGAGTTGCGCAACTTCGCCCGTCGCATCGCCGCCGAAGGCTACTTCTGCCTGCTCCCCGACATGTTCTACCGCGAGGGCGAGCTGCGCTTCGACCTCTCCCGGGGCCGCGAGGAGTTCGAGCGCATGTTCACTGCCGGCCGCACCCTCGATCTCCCGAAGGTGATGCGCGACACGGGCGCCTGGCTCGACTACTTCAGCGAGCACCCCCTCGTGGACGGCCCCGCAGGCGCGATCGGCTACTGCATGAGTGGCCGCTACGTGGTCGCGGCCGCCGGTACCTTCCCGGAGCGGTTTGCCGTCGCTGCCTCGCTCTACGGCGTCGGCATCGTCACTGTTGAGGAGGATTCGCCGTACCGGCTCGCGGATCGCATCCAGGCCGAGCTCTACCTCGGCTTCGCCGAGGAGGACCCGTTCGTCCCCGCGAACGTTATCCCCGAGCTGGGTGCGGCGCTGGAGGCGCACGGCGTTCCCCACACGATCGAGACTCATCCTGGTACCGAGCACGGCTTCTGCTTCCCCGGGCGGCCTGCCTACGTTGAGGCCGCCGCCGAGCGCGTCTGGCGTACCGTCTTCGACCTCTACGCGCGCCGCCTCAGACCGTAGGCGCTCCTCAGCCGCTGAGCAGGTCGCCAGCGCGCGTATCCATCACCGCGATGATGTTCCGCTCCGCCATGACCGCGATCAGCGCCTCGCCCGCCGCGATCAGCTCACGGAACGCCTCGTGGTCCTCCGCGCTTGCGTCCTCCGGCGGCGGCTCCCGCTCGGCCATGCCCTTCATCCCGATAATCGGCGCGTACAGGCTCCACAGCAGCCCCAGACGGTAGTCATCCCTGCACTGCGCGAGCGAGTAGCCCTTCACGCCGTGTTCGACGAGCGAAGCGTGGTAGCGCGCGAGCAGGCCGTCCTCCACCTCGCGCCGCTCCTGTGGCTCGAACCCCTGCGAGATGAAGTAAGCCATGTCGCGCAGCCCCGATCCGTACCCCGCGAGCTGCCAGTCGAGGAAGACCACCTCGATGTCGCTCCCCGCCTCGCCGAAGAGGAAGTTCTCGATGCGAAAGTCGCCGTGCACGAGCGTCGCCGCCGAGGCCGCGCCCCGCTCGAAAATGTTCCCGAACTCCCGCACCAGCCGCTCGCCCACCGGCAGGAAGGCAGGGTCCACGCGCGGCACGATGCGCTCCGCGAACGGCGCCCAGCCATCCTCCACCAGTGGCGCGTTGAGCGCCGATTGCCGCTGTGGCGAGGGCAGCCACGAGGCCGCCCGCAGGCGCTCGCTCTCCCACCACTGCGCGTGGAAGGCACCCAGCATCCGCACGATCGTCTCCGCGCGCTCGCGCGGGCACGAGTCCATCTGGCTCAGCGTCTCCAGCCTGCTCAGGTCTTCCAGCAGCAGCGCATAGGACCGCCAGCCCGCGTGCGCCGCCCCGTAGCAGGCGGGAATCCGCGCTGCGCAGTCGCCGCCTGCGTGCGGGTAGAAGCGGAGCTCCGTCTCGACCGCCTGCGCCGCCCACGGACGCAGGTACTCGGGGAAGTCGAGCGAGACCGGCACCTTCGCCACCAGGCTCGAGGGCGCCGAGGTGTCCGCGCCCTCGTACGACGGGATCAAGCGAACGGTCTCGCTGATGTAGCCGAAGCCGATGCCCTCGTTGCTCACCTCCACCTCGCGCACCCGTCCCCGGGGCAGATGGCCGCTTTCGCGCAGCGCCTCCGTCAGCCACTCCGCCGTGATCCCGTCCCGTCCGTCCAGCGGCTCCATGCCTTCCCTCCCACCCCTGTTCGGCTACGACTCCAGCACGGTCGTCTGCGACCCCGCCTGCATGATCGACAGATGCGACATCGGCGAGCCCGTGTCGTGCGCACCGTGCCAGTGGTCTTCCCCGGCGGGAACGATCGCGCAATCGCCCGCGCTGATCACGTGCTCGCCCGCACGGTCGCCCACCTTCCCGATGCCGGCGACGACGAACAGCACCTGGTCGCTCGTGTGGCGGTGCCAGCCCGCGCGCGCGCCCGGGCCGAACTGCACGACCTGCACGTTCAGCTGTCCGGAGGCAGCGCCGGTGAGCGTCCGCCCCCAGACCTGGCCGCCCTCGAAGATGGCCGCGTCCGTGCGCTCGATCGTCTCGCCCTCGTCCGATTTCAGGATGTGCAGTGTCATGTCCAGCCTCCTTCGCGGGCAGCATAGCCACGGTGGCCGATCGCGTCTCGCCGCTCATCGTGGGTACATCGCCACCCACGGTGGCTTCGTGGCTGCCCTCCCGTCTGCTCCTCGGACGATCGCCTGACCAGACCGCTCTCGCGGGACGGCTGGCCCGGACCCGCTACAATCGCGCCCGTGAGCGAGCAGGGCCTTGACGTGCGCCTCGAGTACTGCGCCCAGTGCGGCTACCTCCCGCGCGCGCAGTGGATGGCGGGCGAGATTCTCACCGCCTTGCAGGACGACATCGCCAGCCTCTCGCTCATCCCTGGCGGCGGTGGCTGCTTCGAGTGGACTGTCGACGGCGAGGTCATCGCCTCGAAGCGCGCCAGCGGTCGCTTCCCCGAAGTCGATGAGATTCTGGAGCTGCTCGCGAACCGCCTCTGAGCCGCGACATCGTCCCGGAAAGGAGCTCCCCCCGTGTCCTCTGGTGAACCCACCGTCACCGTCTACGACCCCCGCGGACATGCGCGCATCGTTGCGCAGCGGGCCGCCCCGCGCCCCGCCACCCTCGATGGCCTCCGCCCGGGCGTACTCGAGAACCACAAGGCCAACGCCCGCCTGCTCCTCGAATCGATGGTCGAGGGCTTGTGCGAGCGCGACGCCCTCGGCGAGACGACCACGGGCAGCAAGCCCGTCGCCGGCCCCGCCAGCCGCGCCACCATGGCCACCCTCGTCGAGGAGTGCGACTTCGTCGTCGTCGGCTCCAGCGACTGAGGCTCCTGCACGGCGTGGAGTGTCTACGCCTCGATCGCCCTGGAGAAACGCGGCGTGCCGACCGTGACCGTCGTCACCGACGCTTTCGAAGACCTCTTCCAGCTCGAAGCCGAACAGCGCGGCGCGCCCGACCTCCCGTACGTCGTGATTCCCCACCCCCTCGGCGGCATCCAGCCCGCGGCCGTCCTCGCCCTCGCCCGTGACGCCGTCCCCGCCCTGCGCGCCGCCCTCCTGGGGAGCTGCGCGTGAGCGATACCGAGTCCCTCACCGCGCTGGCGGGTACGCTGGAGGCCGAGGAGCTTGGCACTGGCCGCCCGGGTGCGACTGCCGACCTCCCCGCCGATGTCGCTGCACTCAGCCGGGAGTTCGCCGCGCGCGGCTGGTCCGACGGCCTCCCCGTCGTCCCCCCGACCGAAGCGCGCGTAGCGGCGATGCTCGGCGACGCAGCCCGTGATCCCCTCGAAGTCGTTGCGATCCTGCTCCCCAGGCGCGGTGAGGCGACTGTCCACGCCATCGCCGTGAACGCTGTCATGGCCGGCTGTGTTCCCGCGCATCTGCCCGTGTTGCTCGCCGCCGTGCGTGCCATCGCGCACCCCGAATTCAACCTCTCCGGAGTGAACGCCACGACCCATCCCGTCTCGCTCTTCCTGCTTGTCAGCGGACCTGTCGCTGGCGAGCTTGGCATCCACGCAGGAAGCGGCTGCTTCGGCCCCGGCTTTGCCGCGAACGCCACGCTGGGGCGCGCCCTCCGCCTCATCCAGATCACCATCGCCGGCGCGTGGCCCGGCCGCGGCGATCGCTCAACGCAGGGAACTCCCGCGAAGTTCGCCTTCTGCGCTGCCGAGAACGTCGCTCAGAGTCCCTGGCCCCCGTTCCACACCACCCGCGGCTTCGCCCCCGGGCAGAACGCAGTCACCGTCTTCGGCTGCGAGGGGCCGCACAACATCCAGGATCATGGCAGCAACACCGCCCTCGGCGTGATGCAGACCATCGCGGGCGCCATGGCGCAGGCGGGAAGCAACAATATTCTCGCACGCGGCTCGCCCGTGCTCGCCTTCGGGCCCGAGCACGCCGCCACCGTTGCCGCTGAGGGATGGTCGCGCGAGGACGTGCAGGCGTACCTCTACGAGCACGCCCGCTACCCCCTTGCCGGTCTCTCCGACGAGTTCTTCGCGGCCGTACAGGACCACACCTCGCAGGGCGTGCCCGTGCCCACCTTCGCCCGTGACGCCCTCGCGCCGATCGCCGATGGTTCCGAGGCGATTCACGTCATCGTCGCGGGTGGCCCCGGCAAGCACTCCGCGTGGCTCCCCACCTTCGGCGGAATGACGCGACCCGTCACTATGCCGCTCACTCCGCCTGCTTCTGGCTGAGGGCACTACGGGCGAGCGCTCGCGAAAGACTCGCCCCCGGTGGCGGCCCGCTGGCGCTACGGCGAACGGTCCGCCGTGGGGAACCCCGAGGGCTATCCGGAAAGAAGCATGGCCGGGTTCTCACGCAGCATCGTCCCCACCTCCGCCTCGCTGAACCCCGCCTCCAGAAAGCG
Organism: Tepidiformaceae bacterium; assembly: GCA_963422605.2. Lineage (GTDB taxonomy): Bacteria > Chloroflexota > Dehalococcoidia > Tepidiformales > Tepidiformaceae > UBA2991. The sequence goes on along the minus strand of CAXXUF010000002.1, from coordinate 523,443 downwards.
TTCGCCGAAGCGCGCCAGCGCCACTGCCGGCTCCGGGTTCGCCGCCTGACCGTGGTCGGAAGAGAGGATCACGCGGCCGGATCCCACCTCCCGCACCTGGCGCAGCAGCTCTGGCCACGCCTCCTCCCCGTCTTCGCCTGCGATCGCGATCGCGCATTGCTCGATGAAGCCGCCCTTTGTGGCGATCTCTCGCTGCAGCTCTACCGGCGTCCAGAACGAAGCGTGGGTGATCACGCAGCGGATACCGCGCGCTAGCGCCTCGCCGAGCAACACGGCGGTCTCGTCGGGCGAGAGGTGGCCGCTTGCGAGCGCGGCGTCGCGTCCTGCGATCACGTCGAGGATGTCGTGACACACGGGCAGCAGCGCGCCCTCCCCGTCCAGCACCGTGATGCCCTCCCGCGCGCTGTTCCAGCCCCCCGGGCGCCATCCCCGCCAGTACCGCGCATCGAACGTGGGCATCCACACCACCCGCCCGCCGATGCGCAGCGCCACCTCCACCGCCTCCGGGTTCAGCCCCCCAACCCCCCAGTCGAGCGCGACCCCGCCGTGCACGGCGATCCCGCTGAACTCGCGGTCGAGCGTCCATGCGAGCGGCTGCGTGGGGTACTCGTGGCTCTTCAGCACGAGCCCCGCCAGCCCTGCCTCCCGCGCCCGTGCCACCGTCGCGCGGAATTCGAGCTTGCGTTCGGCATACGGATCCGGGTCCGCGTGTACGTGGATGTCGATCGCGCCCTGCAGCAGCGCCCGCGCGCGATCGGAGAGCAGCTCCAGCGAGGGCTCGCCCGAGGCCGCCATGTTCGCCTCAGCCGCCTGCCAGCGAGGCATCGAGTCTGTCGTATGCCGCGAGGATCGCGGCGAAGCGCGCCTCCACCGCCTCGCGCGTCTCCGGGTGGGTGACGACATAGAGGTCGTTGTTCCGCACGGCGGCGACGACCCGCTGCGCCACAACGTCAGGCTCGATCACGTTCGCGCCGACGATGCGCGGTGGCTCGCCCGAGGCCGGGATCAGCGGCTCCGGCGCGCCGGACGGGCCGCCCGCTGCCCCCGGCCGGTTCCGCGCCGACTCCCCGATGCGCGTGTTCACCACACCCGGACAGAGCACGGAGGCACCCACGCCATGGGGGCGCAGCTCCTCGTGCAGCGTCTCCGTGATCCCCACGACCCCGTACTTCGCCGTTGTGTAGGAGATGATGTTCGGCGCCGCCAGCGGCACCAGACCGGCGATGGACGACGTGTTGACGACATGCCCCTCGCCCTGTGCCACCAGCTCCGGCAGGAACGCCTGCAGCCCGTTCACGACGCCGTGGAGGTCGACGCCCAGCACCCACGCCCAGTCGCTTTCGCTCATCTCCGCCGTTGGTTTGCCCGCGACCACGCCCGCGTTGTTGCACAGCACGTGCGCTCCGCCGAGCTCCGTCCGCGCCGCCGCTGCCAGGGCGCGCATCGAGGCGAGGTCTGTCACATCGCACGCCACGGCTGCGGCCCGCCGGCCTTTCGCGCGGACTTCATCCGCCACGCGCCCCGCCGCGTCCGGCTCGATATCCCCGATCGCGACGTCCATCCCTTCGTCCGCGAGTGCGTGCGCGAGCGCGCGGCCAATGCCGCTCCCGCCGCCCGTCACGACCGCGACCTTGCCGTTCAGATCCTGCATGCTCCGCTCCCCGTTCCGGTGGTGTGTGAGTCTACAGGCAGAGGCCGCGCGCTTGTGCCGGACTGGCCAGACGCCGCGCTTACGCGCTCAGCCCCAGACCCCGCAGGAAGGCGTCCGCGTTCGGCTCGCGCCCGAGGAAGTCGCGCACGAGCTGGTCGCCATCCACCGAGCCACCCCGCTCCAGCACTGTGCGGCGGTACTCTGCCCCCAGTTCGGCGTTCAGCAGTCCCGCTCCCTCGAAGCGTGTGAACATGTCGTCCCCGAACACGTGCGACCAGAGGTAGCCGTAGTAGCGCGCGTCGTACCCGAAGAGGTGGCCCCAGCCCGACTGGAAGTGCGTTCCCGGCGTGTAGGGGAAGCCCGTGATCTCGTGCAGCGCCCGCGCGGCCACCGTGCTGTCGCCGTCGAAGCCGGGCGCGTGGTACGCCTGGTCGAGATGCGCGAAGTAGAGCTGGCGCAGCGTCGTCACGCCCGAACTCAGCGTCTTCGCCGCCAGCATCGCGTCCAGCAGCGCATCCGGCAGTGGTTCGCCCGTCTTGTGGTGGCGTGTGAAGCTCGCCAGCACCTCGCGATCCCAGACCCAGTGCTCCAGCATCTGCGAGGGTGCCTCTACGAAGTCGCGTTCCGTGCTCGTGCCGCTGAAGCGCGCGTAGGTCGCGCGGGTCAGCGTCTGGTGGAGGATGTGGCCGAACTCGTGGAAGAGCGTCTCCACTTCGCTGTGGCGCAGTAGCGAGGGCGCCTCTGCCGACGGTTTCGTGAAGTTCGCCACGATCGCGCTCACCGGCTTCTGATACGAGCCATCGGGGAGCCGCCGCCCGCTCCGCAGCGTGAACGCCGCTGCGTGCCCGTACGTGTTCGGGCGCGGGAACAGGTCCATGTAGAACCGCGCGAACGCCTCCCCGCCGTCCGCCTCGTACACGTCGAACGCCTGCACGTCCTCGTGCCACACGGGCGCATCGGGCCGGCGCTCGAAGCGCACGTTCAGCAGCAGCTGGCAGACCGCGAACAGCCCCTCCAGGCACGCGTCGAGGGGGAAGTACTGCGCCACCTCGAACTCGTCGACGGCGTAGCGCGTCTGCAGCAGCTGGTCGTGGCAGTAGCGCCAGTCCCAGATAGCGACGGGGCTGTCCTTCACTTCCGCCATCAGCGCGAGGTCCGCATCCGCCTTCACTGCCACCTTCGCGCGCAGGTCGGCGAGAAACGCCGCCACGCGCTCCCGCTCCTTCACCATGCACACTTCGTGCGCGTACGCGGCCCAGGAATCGTAACCGAGCAGCGTTGCCATCTCCCGCCGCGCCGCCAGCGCCTGCTCGAGCACCGCCACGTTCGCGTCTCCGCCCTTTACCTGCTCCTTCGTGAACAGCTCCCGTCGCAGCTCTGCCGAGTGTGCCTTCCCCATGAAGGGGAAGTATTCGGGGTAGTCAAGCGAGACGCGATAGTGCTGCTCGCCGTCTGCTTCATCCGTGCGCAGCGAGTCGATGAAGGCGTCGGGCAGGCCCGCCAGCGCCTCGCGCGGCACGACGATGCCGTCGTCCCACTCGTTGATGTTCCTCTGGAACTCCACCCCCAGCGTCACGAGTTCGTCGCTCAGCGCCCGTACCTTCGCGCGCTCTGCCCCGGGCAGCTCGAAGCCGTTGCGACGGTAGTCCCGCAGCTGGTGTTCGAGCAGCCTTGCCTCCTCCCGCCCCAACCGCTCGCCCCGCCCCGCGTACGCCTTGATCGCCGCGTACAGGTCTTCGCGGAAGGAGAGGTCGACGAAGTATTTGTCGATGCGCTCTTCCCAGCCCCGCGCGGTATCGCGAAGCGCGCCGTCCTCGGCCACGTACGCCATGAAGGCGTACTGCCCCGCCGCCTGCGCGACCTGATCGGTGGCGGCCTCGAGTGCCCCCAGCGTGTTCGCGAAGGTCCGCTGCCCGTCCGGCGTCGCCACGATCGCCTCCACCGCCGCATCGCACACCGCGAGCGCCCCCTCGCAGGCGCTCCCCACCTGCTCCGGCGTCAGCGTCGCGAATTCCGGCAACCCGCTGTCAACCGCAGCCATGGCGTTTCCTCCTCTGCACGGCATCGTACTGCGCCCAGCAGATCTCGGGGTTGCGAGCGTGGTCAGCAGTGCTCCCGTGCTATCTCGGCGGGCGTTTGGGGGAGCTGGATCACGATGCCGGTCCGGTGCCGCCCGTCGCCTTCGAACGGCGTCGCGCCGTCCCGCTCGGTGGTGAAGCCGCCCGCACCCCACTCGCCAGCGGTGTGCCAGGGTCCGCCATGGCTGGTTCCGCCCGGGCATAGAATGGAGACGCCCAGCGTATACCCGCCCCCCGGGCCGCTGAACGTGAACTCTCCGTCCGCGCTGCTGTAGCTGTCGCCAGCCCAGTACGGCTCGCCGTCCAGCCGCACCACAGCTGTCACCAGCATGTCTCGAACGGACTCGCCGTCCGGTCCGAGGACCGTGCCTTCGATCTGCCACTCGAACGGCGGCGCGACTTCGGCGTGGTGCTCCTTGAAGGTCGTGTGGAACTCGTCCTGGCTCATGCCGAACGCCTCCTTGACCGCTCGCGGGTTACCACCCTTTCGAAAGTAGTCCATCAGCGCTTCCTCGCTCGTTTGCGTCACGAGCCAGTCGACGGCCAGGAAACCAACCTGATAGATGAACAGGTAAACGTCGTCTACAGCGGCGTACTCGTCGCGCCGGCGGAAGCGGGCGCCCCAGCGCAGACCATGCCTGTCGCGCACTGTCGCGCCGTACTGATACTCGTGGGTGGCCATTCTCTTCCGCGTGGTGAGCGCTCGCGTAGACAGCGGAACCTTCGACCAGCCAGCCGGGCCAGATGTTCCCATAGGAAGTACTCTTCTCTCCGCCAAGGTGTTGCTGGAGGATGTGAAAGTACTCGTGCGCGATCAGACTGCGGATCTCCCTGACGCCGTCCCTACAGTCTTCGAGCAGAATAAAAATCACCTTCGCCCCGGCGTTTCCTCCACATCCAAACCAGAGCTTCGCCTCGCGCTCCTTCTCGTACGCTGCGGCGCCCACCTCGCGGTCGGTGGCGAAAAAGGCCGTGAAATCTGAGGTGACAGCTCCGAATTGCTCGGTGTAGAACACTTGGGCGCTCTTCACAATTCGTGTGATCGACGATCGCTCGTGGGACGTGAAGTCGCCGAGGAACACGATCTCGGGCAGTGGCACGCCCAGCTCGTGCCAGCGCCTTTCGACCGGGTTCGACGCTGCGGGGCTGAATGTAAGCGTCAATCCCAGCACGACTGCGAACACGAGCGTGACTGCCAGCACGAACAGGCTGGCGAACGTAGTGCGGTTCAGTGCCACCAGCCCGGCCTGGCGCCCCGGCCGGCTGACCTCGTCCGCTTCGGTGGCGGCCCCTCCTAGCGTGTGAGCCAGCCGAAGGGCTGCGGCTTCCTCTGCGCCTTCGGGTCGATCATGATGTTCACGATCGAAGGCGTCGGATCCTCTACCGCTGTCCGCAGGGTCGAGTCCAGCTCGTCGACCGTGGTCACGAAGTAGCCCTTGCCCCCGAACGCCTCGATGATCTTCTCGTAGCGCGCGTTGGGCATGTAGGAGCCCGGTGGGATGTTCTCGCGGTCGAGCTCGCTGGGGCCGCCGCCAATGCCGTTGTTGTTCACCACGATGAACGTGATTGGCAGTCCGTAGCGGCAAGCTACCTCTACTTCGATGGCGCTGAAGCCGAAGCCGGCGTCGCCCTCCACGGCCACGACCTTGCGGTCGGGGTGCACGGCCGCCGCCGCGATCGCTTGCGCCACACCCACGCCCATCGTGCCGAAGGTACCCGCGTCAAGCCGCGAGCGCGGCATGATGTTCGGTAGCACCGTGCGCCCGATGTCCATCGTGCTCGCGCCCTCGCTGGCGATGATGGCATCTTCGGGGATGGCCTCGCGCACGGCTCGCAGCACGCGGTAGTAGCCCATCGGCTCGGAGTCGTCCAGCTCCATCGCGGCCACCGCCTGGCGGTTCTGCTCGGCCTTCGCCGAGAGCCCCGTCCACCAGGTCGTCTCCTGGGGGTACGACCAGGGGCTCTGCTCCAGCACTGCGTTCAGCTGGCCCGTCACCGCCCTGGCGTCGCCCACGAGCCCCACTTCCGTTGCCACATTCGTGCCGATCTCCTCGGCGCTGATGTCCATCTGCACCACGCGCACGTTCTCGTTGAAGCGCGGCGGCAGACCGAAGTGCATGATCCAGTTCAGCCGCGCCCCCACCAGGAACACCAGATCGGCGTTCTGGAGGGCGTAGGAGCGTGCGGGCGCCACTGAGAGCGGGTGGTCATCGGGCACGACTCCCTTGCCCATCGGTGAGGCGAGGAAAGGGATCTGCGTTGTGTCGATGAATGCTCGCACCTCGTCTTCGGCGCGCGCGTAGGCCGCGCCCTTGCCGACGATCACGAGGGGTCGCTCCGCCGACTTCAATGCATCGATGGCGCGCTCCACCGAGGCCGGCTCCGCGTAGGTGCGGGGCGGGTCGGGGCAGCGCTCCCGGAACGCCACGCCCGCTTCCTCGACGCGGCCCGAGATCACGTCGTTCGCGAAGTCGAGATAGACCGCCCCCGGGCGCCCATACATGCTCGTGCGCACCGCCTGCTCCACGTAGTAGGGCACACGCTCGATGCTCTCCGCCCGCCGCGAAAGCTTGGCGAAGGGTCGCGCTGCCTCGACCTGCGGTGCCTCCTGGAACGAGCCCTGCCCGTCCTGGTAGGAGTCCGGCGCGCCTCCGATCAGAATCATCGGCCAGGTGTTCGACCACGCGTTCGCCATCCCCGCGATGCCGTGGATCATTCCTGGCCCGCAGACCGTGAGGCACGCGCCCGGGCGGCCCGTCAGGTACCCGACCGCGCCCGCGGCGTAGCTTGCTGCCTGCTCGTTGTGGAAGCCGAAGTAGCGGATACCCTCGCGCTGGGCCGCCGCCGCGATGCCCGCCACCGGGAAGCCTACCACCCCGAACATGTAGTCCACGCCCTGCTGCTTCAGGCTCCGCGCGATCACCGTCGCGCCGTCGATCTCTGCCATCTGGTCGCTCCTCGTTCTGGTCGCGCCCCGATGATACGGGAAGAGCCCCTCACACTCCCGCGTCCCCGCTACAGCGCGGGCGGGGGGCGAATTCATCGGGGCGGGGCGGTAAGATTCACCCCTCAGGCAAAAGGAGCCGCCCCCCATGCCCACCCCCGCCCGCGTCGTCGTCTGCCCCGCCGAGCCCGGCCCCCTCCGTATCGATGAGATCGCCCTGCCCGACCCCGGCCCCCACCAGGTCGTCGTCCAGCAGTTCGCAAGCGGTATCTGCCACTCCCAGCTTCACCAGATGCACGGTCCCCGAGGCGTTCCCCAGCTCCTCGGCCACGAATCGACCGGTACGGTTGTCGCCGCCGGCAGCGAGGTGAGCCACGTCAGGGAGGGCGACCGCGTCATGGTCACGTGGGTGCCGCGCAGCCCTGACCTCGACCGCCGCCCCGAGGCCATTGCGCTCGACCTCGCCGACGGCTCGACCGCCCGCTCTCAGGGCGTCTTCACCTGGGCCGACAACACCATCGCCGACGAGCAGTACATCGTCCCTATGCCCGACGACGTCGCCACCGACGTCACCGCCATCATCGGCTGCGCGGTCATGACCGGCGCGGGCGCCGCTTATCACACCGCTGGCGTGAAGCAGGGCGACAGCGTCGCCGTCTTCGGCGTGGGCGGCGTCGGCCTCTCCGCCATCGTCGCCGCCGCCGTCATTGGCGCCGACCCCATCATCGCCGTGGACCTCAGCGAAGAGAAGCTCGAGTTCGCCAGGAAGTTCGGTGCCACCGTCGGCGTCAACGCCTCCGGGGGCGACCCCGTCGAGCAGATCCGCGCGCTCACCACGAGCGACACCGAGGTTGCGTTCATGGGCATGCCCGTCGCCGGCGTCGACTACGCCTTCGACTGCATCGGCCTGAAGCAGACGATGGAGCAGATACTGCCCGCCGCGCGCCCGGGCGTCCTCGGCCAGCGCAGCGGCGGTACTGCCGTCCTCGTCGGTGTCCCCGGCACGAACGTCGAACTCGACGCCCGCGACCTCCTCATCGCCGAAAAGAAGTATATCGGCAGCATCGGCGGCTCCTGCAGCCCCGAGCGCGATTTCCCGATGTTCATCCGCTGGTACAAGGAGGGGGACCTCGACCTCGATGCGCTCGTGACCGCCCGCTACGAGCTCGACCAGATCAACGAGGCCACGGACGCGCTCACAGCTGGCCACATCTCGGGCCGCTCGATCATCCAGCTCTAGCCGTCGGCCTCACCACAGATTCGGCACGGGGAGCCAGACGAGCAGCGCGACGCCGCCCGCGATTGAGCTGGCGATGATGCTCCCTGCGGTCCCCGAGGGTTGTGACGGGCCCGTGTCTGGGGCGATGCCGATCGGTACCGAGGCCGCGAACATCAGCGAGTAGACGCCCATCACGCGCCCCACCACCGCCTGCCCGGTTGCTCTTGCTGCAGGGCGAGGCTCAGGTGGTCACACCCGTGCTCCGTCGTTGCCGCCGCAGCTGCCCTGGTTTCGCACAGGGCGAGCGCTATCCTTTGTGGCCATCATGCCGCTCCCGTTGGTGATCGCGCACGCCGCCGCCGCTGGTGAGGCCCCCGCGAACACCCTCGCGGGCGTGCGTGCTGCACTGGCGAGCGCGGACGCCATGGAGATCGACCTGCGCCTCTGCGCCGAGGGTGCCCCCGTGCTCCTTCACGATGAGACGCTCGATCGCACGACGAACCTCAGCGGCCCTGTGCGCAAGACCGCCCTCGCCCGGCTCGCCCGCGCCGATGCGGGCGGCGGCGAGCGCGTCCCCACCCTCGATGAGGCGCTGGCGCTCGTCGCGGGACGGATCACGGTGCTGTGCGAGCTGAAGGTCGCGCCCGCCCGTCCCGGGGAGGGTGCTGCCCTGCTCGATGCGACCCTCTCCATCATCCGCCGCCGCCACGCCGAGCACTGGGTCGCCCTGCACTCCTTCGATCACGCATTGGTCGAAGCGGCGCGGAAGCGCGCGCCCGGCCTCGACACGGCGGCTATTGCTCCACCCCTTGCCGCTGCCGGGCTGGATGTGCTCTGCGACCGTGCCGCCGGGCACGGCATCGGCGGCGTCTCCCTCCACCACACCGCCACCGGTCCGGAGGCCGTCGAGACCGTTCACCGGCACGGCCTGCGCCTCTGGGCCTGGACCGCCGACGCGCCCGAGGACTGGCGGCGGCTCGCCGCAGCGGGCGTCGACGGCATCGTCACGAACCGCCCCGCGGCCCTGCGCGCCTGGAGCGAATCTCGGCTATCCGCCTGATCGGCGGCGATGTGGATTGCGCGCCGTTCGCAGACAGCGGGGGCCGCGCCCGTTATCATCAAGCGCCGCAGCGGGTGTGTTCGCCCGCCCAGCATCCCGAAGGATTGTTCATGAAACAGATCGAATATCTGGCGCCTGCCTCGCTCGGTGAGGTCTACGCCGCGCTCCAGAACGGCAAGACCTCGGCTTTCCTCGCAGGTGGCACCGACATCATCGTCCAGCTGCGCGAAGGCCGGAAGCAGGTCGATCAGCTCATCGACGTCAAACACATCCCCGATCTCATGCGCTACGGCTGGACTGGCGACGGCGGCCTTGAGATCGGCGCGTCCGTCCCCTTCGCCGAGATCTACGAAGACGCCGAGATCGCCCGCCGCCTGCCCTGCGTCATCGACTGCGCCATGCTCGTCGGCGGCATCCAGATACAGAGCCGTGCCTGCTTCGGCGGCAATATCGGTAACTCCGGCCCCGCCGCCGATACCGTGCCTGCGCTCATCGCGCTCGGTGCCACGCTCACCCTTGGCTCGCGGGACGGGACGCGCGATCTGCCGCTCGAGGAATTCTTCACCGGCCCGGGGCAGAACGTGCTCGCACCCGGCGAGGTCATCGTCAAGGTGAACATCCCACCCCAGCCCGCCAACTCGGGTGCCTTCTTCCACCGCTTTATCCCCCGCAACGAGATGGACATCGCCGTCGTCAACGTCGGTGCCCGCCTCGACCTCGATGCTGCGCGCGAGCGTATCGAAGGGGCGCGCGTCTCCGTCGGCGCCGTCGCTCCCACGCCCCTGTTTGTGGCCGCCGCTGGAGAGGCGCTCGCCGGCCAGGCGCCCACCGCCGAGGCGTTCGCGCAGGCAGCGGACATTGCCGCAGACGCCGCCACCCCCATCACCGACATGCGCGGCTCCATCGCGCAGCGCGTCCACCTCACCCGCGTCCTTACCATCCGCGCCCTTCAGCAGGCGCTCGAACGAGCCCGCGAGGCCCAGGAGTCCTGATGCGTCGAACCTACGTCCAGACCACCCTCAACGGCGAGGTGATCGATTTCCTCTGCGAGCCCCGCCAGAGCCTGCTCGAAGTCCTGCGCGACGAGCTTGGCCTGACCGGCACCAAGGAGGGCTGCAACAACGGCAACTGCGGCGCCTGCAGCGTGCTCATCGATGACCGCGTCGTGAACTCCTGCTGCGTCCTCGGCGTCGAAGCCGAAGGCAGCGAGATCACAACCATCGAGGGCGTCGCCGAGGGCGAACGCCTTCACCCCCTGCAGCAGGCGTTCCTTGAGGAAGCTGCCCTCCAGTGCGGCGTTTGCACCCCCGGCTTCATCGTCGCCGCCAAGGCGCTCCTCGACAGCGAACCGCGACCCGACGAAGCGCGCGTGCGCCACTGGCTCGCGGGCAACCTCTGCCGCTGCACCGGCTATGACAAGATCGTTCGCGCCGTCCTCAAGGCGTCGGAGATGGAGGAGGTCTCTGTATGACAACCACCGAGAAGCCTGACTACAAGGTCATCGGCACCCGCCCCATCCGCCCCGACGGTGTCGAAAAGGTCACTGGCAAGGCCCTCTACGGTGCCGATATCCACCTTCCCGACCTCGTCCACGGCGCCGTCCTGCGCAGCCCCTACGCGCACGCCCGCATCCTCTCCATCGATACGAGCGCGGCCCAGGCCATGCCCAGCGTGCTCGCGGTGGTTACGCACAAGGACCTGCCCGTCGTCTCCGACAAGGCCGTCGATACGGGCGAGGGCATGACGACCGCCTCGGACATGAGCCAGAACGTGCTCGCCGCCGGCAAGGCCCTCTACCGCGGCCACGCCATCGCCGCCGTCGCCGCCGCCAGTGCCCACGAGGCCTTCACCGCCCTCGACGCGATCAAGGTCGAGTACGAGCCGCTGCCGCCTGTCCTCGACGTGCGCGACGCCATGCGCGAGGACGCCCCCCTCCTGGACGAGAGCCGCCACACGAAGACGCCCGACCGCCAGCTCTCGGAGAAGCCCAGCAACATCGCCGCCCACAACCACTTCGAAGGCGGCGATGTCGAGAAAGCCTTCGCCGAGGCTGACGCCGTCGTCGAGCGCGAGTTCGATACGAAGATGGTCCACCAGGGCTACATCGAGCCCCACAACGGCACCGCCAACTGGAACCCCGACGGCACGCTCACCGTCTGGACGAGCACGCAGGGGGCCTTCGCCGTGCGCTCCGCCCTCGCCGAGCTGTTGCAGCTGCCCGTCTCCAGGATTCGCGTGATCCCGATGGAGATCGGCGGCGGTTTCGGCGGCAAGATCGGCGTCTACCTCGAGCCAGTCGCGGCGTTGCTCTCACGCAAGTGCGGCCGCCCCGTGCAGCTCACAATGGACCGCACCGACGTCTTCCAGGCGACCGGCCCCACCAGTGGCGGCCACATGAAGGGCAAGCTCGCCGTCAAGGACGGCGTCATCACTGCCGCCGAGGTCAGCCTCGCCTTCGAGGCTGGCGCCTTCCCCGGCTCGCCCGTGATGGCAGGCGCCATGTGCATGCTCTCCCCCTACGAGGTGGCGAACTTCAAGGTCGACGCCTACGACGTCGTCGTGAACAAGCCGAAGGTCGCCGCCTACCGCGCCCCTGGCGCGCCCAACGCTGCCTTCTGCGTCGAGCAGCTGATCGATGAGCTCGCGCGCGCGAGCAAGGCCGACCCGCTCGCGTTCCGCCTTGCGAACAGCGCGCACGAGGGCACACGCATGATCACCGGCGTCGCCCATCCGCGCGTCGGCCACGAGGAGACGGTCCAGGCCGCCCAGGCCTCCGGCCACTACCAGTCGCCCATCGAGGGACCCAACCGTGGCCGTGGCGTCGCCAGCGGCTTCTGGTTCAACGCTGGCATGCAGTCGTCCGTCGTGGCCTCCGTGAACCCCGACGGCACGGTCAACCTTATCGAGGGCTCGACCGACATCGGCGGCACCCGTGCCGCCCTCGCCATGCAGCTCGCCGAGACCCTCGGCATTCCCTACGACAACGTCCGCCCCACCGTCGTCGATACCGACTCCGTCGGCCACAACGACGTAACCGGCGGCTCGCGTACCGCCTACGCCAGCGGCCAGGCCGTCTACGAGGCAGGTCTCGACATCCAGCGTCAGATGGTGACGCGCGCTGCCCAGCTCTGGGAGTGCGAGGCCGAGGACGTCGAGTTCGCGGACGGCGCACTCCGGCGCACGTCCGGCGGCGAGGAGACGCTGACGTTCGCTGAACTCGCGGGCAAGCAGATGGAGACGGGCGGTCCCCTCCAGGGCCGCGGCTCCGTCGTCGCCCGCAGCCCCGGTGCCGCCTACGGCGTCCACGTCGTCGATGTCGAAGTCGACCCCGACACGGGCAAAGTCGATATCCTGCGTTACACCATCGCCCAGGATGTGGGCACGGCCGTGCACCCCTCCTACGTCGAGGGCCAGATGCAGGGCGGCGTCGTGCAGGGCATCGGCTGGGCGCTCAACGAGGAGTACTACTACGGCGAAGACGGGCGCATGGAGAACGCCTCCTTCCTCGACTACCGCATGCCCACCTCGCTCGACCTCCCCATGATTGATACGATCATCGTTGAGGTCCCCAACCCCGGTCACCCCTACGGCGTGCGTGGCGTCGGCGAGGTGCCGATCGTGCCGCCCCTCGCGGCTATCGCCAACGCCATCCACGATGCCACCGGCCATCGCTTCACGGAGCTGCCCATCTCCCCACGACACGTGGTGGAGGAGCTCCACAACCTGCGGTAGCGCCGTGGCGACGGTCCTTGTGCCGTCGCCGCTGCGCCCGCTCTGCGCCGGCGCCGCGGTCCTCGAGGCCGCGGGTGCCACGCTCGGCGAGGTACTCCGCGCCGTCGACGAGCGCTGCCCGGGCTTCTACGGGCGCACGGTCGAGGATGGCCGGTTGCGCCCCGAGCTCGCGGTCGCCCTCAACGGTCACGCCCACCGCTACGGCCTCAGCGAGCCGGTCGCCCCCGACGACGAGGTCGCGATCGTGCCCGCCATCGGCGGGGGGGCTGAACTAGGGCTGATTGCCAGGGCGGTCTCGTCGTGTAAGGCAGGCGGGACACAAACAATCTCGTGGGCGGCGGGATAGGTGGACGAGCCCGTGGAGTTGACCGTCGTCTTGGTCGAAGAGCGGGCCGAGCTTGTCGAATTGGCGCGTATGGCCAGTCTCGTAGCGCGAGAAGATGGCGTTGGTCACGAAGTCGGCGCACTGGAGCAGGCGGGTGTTCCGGGCGGGTGCGAAGTACGGGATATCAGCGATGTTGTGCACCTGTCCCCACCGGTGGCCTCGCGACCAGATTGTGCGGGCCAGGATCTCTAGGTTCTCCCGGTAGGAGGATTCCGCCAGAACCACGAGCCCCCGGTTGCGCTCGTCTCGCTCGCGGTTGACTCGCGTGAGCATCCTGTCGAACCGGCTGACGATCTGCTCAAAGCCATGCTCGTAGGGTTCATCGCTGGTAGAGGCGATGTACTCCTTTTCCATCGCGATGCCGAACAACCTTGGCTGGGCTCGAACGATCGTTTCACCAATGGCGTCCAGGAGTTCGAAGCGCTGCGGGCGCTTGACGGTGCTGTAGGGTAGTCGCGCGTGTTCGTCGGGGGCTCTGAGCGCCGAAGCATGGAACTCCACAGGCTCTGCTTCTTCAGGGAAATAGCTGGCCTGAAGCCGAGACAACTCTTCCGCAAGGTAGTACGTCTGGCGCTCGAATAACGAAAGGCCCGCTACGACAAAGTAGCGAGCCCCCGTGTGAGTGCCTGCCTCATCTAAGTAGAGAATGTGCAAAACTTCGTGGCCGACTGAGCGATGCTCAACGGGGCGTACCGGTCAGTGTCCCTGTCAACCGCATCCAGTGTCGCTCACGTAGCGCGACGCTGTCAAGCGGTGCCCCGTACCCGCTACAGATCCGCCCAGGTCTTGCCCCGCTTCAGGTCTACCTTCAGCGGTACCTTCAGATCCAGACTCGCGGGCATGATCTCCGCGAGCAGCGCCGCCACCTCGTCCGCCTCGTCCGCGGGCCCCTCGAAGATCAGCTCGTCGTGCACCTGCAGGATCATGCGGCTGCGCAGCTCGCGCTCGCGCGCCGCCTCGGCGATGCGGATCATTGCCACCTTGATGATGTCCGCCGCCGTGCCCTGAACCGGCATGTTGATCGCCTCGCGCTCGGCCGCGCTGCGCACCTGGAAGTTGCGGCTGTGAATCGCGGGCAGATAGCGCCGCCGCCCGAAGAGCGTCTCCGCGTAGCCCTGCTCCCGCGTCGTCTCGAGCGTCTGTTCCTGCCAGGTCTTGATGCCCGGGAAGTTCGTGTAGTACGTCGCGATGAACGCCGCCGCCTCCTCGCGTGAGAGGTCGGTGCGCGTGCTCAGGCCGAATTCCCCCATGCCGTAGGCAATGCCGAAGTTCACCATCTTCGCCGTGTTGCGCATCTGGCGGGTCACGTCCTCGGGCGCGACGCCGTACACGCTCGCCGCCGTCGCCTGATGGATGTCCGCGTCCGCGAGGAACGCCTCGATGAGCCCCGTGTCCCTGGTGATGTGGGCGAGTACGCGCAACTCGATCTGCGAGTAGTCGGCGGCGACGTAGACGGCGTCGTCGTAGCCGCTGGCGATGAAGGCGCGGCGGATGTCGCGACCCATCTCCGTGCGCACGGGGATGTTCTGAAGGTTCGGGTTTACGCTGCTCAGCCGTCCCGTCGCCGCCACGTTCTGCTGGTAGTCCGTGTGGATGCGGCCATCCTCCGCAGAGACGGTCGCCGGTAACGCATCGAGGTAGGTCGACTTCAGCTTCGTCAGCTGGCGGTACGCGAAGATCGCGTCGATGATCGGGTGCGCCTCGCGGAGCCCGTCCAGCGCGCGCTGATCGGTGCTGTAGCCCTGCTTCGTACGGCGCGTAGAGGGCAGCCCCAGCTCCCCGAAGAGGATGTCGCTGAGCTGCTGCGGGCTGCCGATGTTGAACTCGTGCCCCACGTGCTCGTAGACCACCGCCGCCGCCGCCTCGATCTCCCCGATCAGCCCCTCCGAAATGTCGTGCAGCACGCCCGTATCGACCGCCACCCCCGCCTTCTCCATCTCCGCCAGCACGGGCATGAGCGGGAGCTCCATCTCCTCATAGAGTGCCCACTGCCCTCGCTCGCGCAGCTGCTCCTCCAGTCCCGGGCGTACCTGAAGCAGCAGGTCTGCCTGCTGGCAGGCCAGGTTCCCCGCCGCCTCGGGGCTCACCTGGGCGAGCGGGATCGCCTTCCGTCCCGTGCCTGTCAGGGCCGTCAACGGCCGCAGCTCCACGCCCAGGCGCTCGTTCACCAGGTTCGCCAGGGACTGCGAAGTCTCGCCGAGCAGGAACGCCATCAGGCTCGTCTCGCGGGCGATCCCGCGGAGCGACACCCCTACCCGTGCGAGCTGGTGAAGCAGATGCTTCGCGCCGTAGGCCGTCTTCGGTAGCGAGGCGTCCGCCAGTAGCGGGGCCAGCGCCTCGTGGATCGTGGCGATTGGCAGCTGCGCTGCAGCGCTTTCGAGGCGTGGCGCATGCCCGATCGGGACATACCACGCCCGCCCGCGCTCGGTGGCGAACGCCAGCCCGAGCAGGAGCGGATGCGCGCTGTCGCCAGCCGTCGAAAGGGCGCTCACGGCAAACCCCTCCGAAGCCCGCAGTGCCTCCGCCAGCTCCCGCAGCTGGCGCTTGTCCATCACGTTCACGTAGTCGCCCGTCTCGGGAGCAGAAGCAGGCGTCTCCCCGCCGCCTGCCGCCTCGGGCAGACGCTCGATGAGGCTGCGGAACTCCAGCTCGCGAAAGAGTGCCACCACCTGCTCGCGGTCGTACTCGCGCGCCGCACAGGCGTCGAAGTCGAATTCGCAGGGCACGTCCGCCCGAATCGTGATCAGCCGCTTGCTCTCCAGTGCCTCCTCGCGCTTCCCCTCCAGCTTCGCCCGCACCGATTTCGATTTCACCTCGTCGAGCCGTGCGAAGATCTCCTCGACCGGCCCGAATTGGCGGATGAGGTTGGCGGCCGTCTTGTCGCCCACGCCCTTGATCCCGGCAATGTTGTCGCTTGCATCCCCGCGCAGCGCCTTGAAGTCCGTCATGTACGGCGGGCTGAAGCCCCACCGCTCGCTCGCCGCCGCCGTGTCGTACACCACCGTGTCGCGCTGGTAGGGGCGGAACATGAACAGCCTCAGGTTGGGCCGGATGAGCTGGACGAGGTCCGTGTCGAGCGTCACGATCCAGGTGTCGATACCGTCCGTCGCCGTGCGTGTCGCGATCGTCCCGGCCACGTCGTCGGCCTCGAAGCCCGGCGCCTCATACACGGGGATGGCGAACGCGTTCAGCATCTCGCGCACGCGCTCCATCTGCGGAGGCAGGTCTTTCGGCGTCTCCCGGCGGGTGGCCTTGTAGTCCTCGCGCTCCTCGTGCCGGAACGTCTTGCCGGCCGCATCCCAAGCTGCGCAGATATGCGTCGGCTGGAGCTGATCGAACACGCGCAGGAGCGATTCCGCGTATCCGTAGGTGGCGAACGTCAGCTCGCCCGTGCTGCTCATCATCGGGTTCGGCGCCGAGCCCAGCGCGAAGAACGCGCGGAAAAGAATGCCGTGCGAGTCGAGGATCACGAGGCGCGGTTTCGCGCCGGCATTGGCCACGCGGCGATTATAGGCGCGACGCCCGCGCAGGCGGCGTGTCCCTCCCGTGGCTATACTGCCCGCACTCTCCCGCTGGAGCGCCGCCGATGGCCCGGCCGGTTCTGCACACAGCTTTCTGCGATCTCGTTGGCATCGAATATCCGCTCGCGCTCGCGGGCATGGGGCCTGTCGCCGGCGGCATCGTGGGCCCCGTCGCCACCGCCGAACTCGCCGCCGCCGTCTCCAACGCGGGCGGCCTCGGCGTCCTCGGCGGCAGCGGCTACGGGCCGGAGCGGCTGCGCGAGGAGATCGCCAGGATTCGCTCGCTCACCGGCAGGCCGTTCGGCGTCGACCTGCTCCTGCCCGCCAACTATCTGGGCGCTGCCGCGGACAGGCCGCCGCCTGCCGACCCGCGCGAGTTCGTGCCCGACGAGGTGCGCGAGGGCCTCCAGCGCATCCTCGCCGATCTCGACATCCCTTGGGTCGAGGCCCCGCCCGTCGCCACCGCCACCCGCCCCGCCCTTCGCGGCAAGGGAGGCGGTATGTCGGACGCGCAGATGGAAGTCGTGATCGAGGAGCGTGTGCCCGTCTTCGCATCGGGGCTCGGCAGCCCCGCCCCCTGGCTCGATCGCCTGCACGCCAGCGGCGCCGTCGTCCTCTCGCTCGTCGGGAACGTGAAGAACGCGAAGCGTGTCGCTGAGGCAGGAGTCGACGCCGTCGTCGCGCAGGGTACGGAGGCGGGCGGCCACACCGGCCGCATCGGTACCCTGCCCCTCGTCACGCAGGTGATCCGGGCGCTCGAACCCCTGCCGGTTATCGCCGCTGGTGGCATCGGCGACGGACGGGGGATGGCGGCGATGCTCGCTGCCGGGGCCGCTGGCGTCTGGTGCGGTACCGCCTTCCTCGTCGCCGAAGAGGCCAACCAGCCGGACGCGCAGCTCAGGCGCATCCTCGCCGCGACCGAGGAGGACACGGCGATCACCCGCCTCTACAGCGGAAAGACGATGCGCAACATCCGCAACCCCCTCATCCACGCGTGGGAGGCGAGCGGCATCCGCGCGTTGCCGATGGGCGTCCAGGGCATTGTCATCCGCGACATGGCGCACTCGCTCCGCAAGGCGGGGCGTGACGACCTGCTGATGAACGCCGCCGGGCAGATCGCGGGCATGCTCGATGAGGTGCGCCCCGCTGCCGCCATCCTGGAAGCCATCATCGCTGAGGCGGTCGAAATCCTGGCCGAGCGCCTCCCGACCACCGTCACGGCCCGGATGGGAGACTAGCCATGTCCGAAGGCCCGCTCGCGGGCGTCCGCGTTCTCGAATTCACCGACGAGATCGGCGCCTACTGCGGCAAGCTGTTCGCCGATCTCGGCGCTGCCGTCATCAAGATCGAGCCGCCTGGCGGTGGCGTTCAGCGCCACACCCCGCCCTTCCTCGACGGTGCCGGCCTCGGACCCGACGGAAGCATCCCCTTCTGGGCACAGAACAGTTCGAAGCGCTCCCTCGTGCTCGATCTCGAGGTGGAGGCGGATCGCACCCGCGCCCGTACGCTGGCGCTCGACGCCGACATCGTCGTCGAGGACCGCCCGCCCGGCGCGCTCGCCGCCTGTGGCCTCGGCTACGACGATCTCCGCCGCGGGCGTTCCGCCCTCGTCTACGTCTCGATCACCGGCTTCGGCCAGACCGGCCCCCATGCCGCCTTCGCCTACGCCGACATCGTTGGCCAGGCGATGGGCGGTGTGATGACGCTTGCCGGCATGCCCGAGGATCCGCCCAACCTCATCTACGGCAATCAGGGGAACGTCTGCGCCAGCATCCAGGCCGCGCAGGGCGCGCTCATCGCCCTCTACCACGCTGAACGCACCGGCCAGGGCCAGCACGTCGATGTTTCCGTGCAAGAGGCACTCTCCCTGACCCAGGAAACGGCGATGATGATGTGGGACCTGCAGCGCACGAACCGTGTGCGCACTGGTCCGCTCGGGCTCCTCCGGGTGCCCATTCCTGGCGTCGGCGTCTACGAGACGAAAGCGGGCCACCTGATGGCCTATATCACCGCCCCCGGCGGCGCCGACTTTCCGGAGCTCGTCGCCTGGATGGATAGCGCCGGCTTCGCGCACGACCTCAACGATGAGCCCTATGCCGGGATCGTCGCGGGCATGAACCTGCAGTTTCTCGCGCGCGTCCTCGCCGATCCCGAGGCCGGCGCCGACATCGGCGACCAGCTCGCGCATATCGGTACGACGGTGGCCGAGTTCTTCGCGACCATGACGGCCCTCGAAGCGTACGAGGAGGGCCAGCGGCGGCGTCTCCTCGTGGGTCTCGTCTCCACGCCCAGGGATCTGGCCGAGAACGCCCAGCTGCGTGCGCGCGACTGGTACGAGTCCGTCGCCGTCGATTCTCGCGCCGTTGAGTTCCCCGGTCCGCCCTACCGCCTCTCCGCCAGCCCCGCGTCGGTGACGTCCCCGCCCCGCCTCGGCGAGCAGGCGGACGCCGGCTGGGAGCCCCGCGACCCCCGCCGCCCACCCGCCCCGGGCCGCCGCCCCGCCCTGCCCCTCGACGGCCTGCGCGTCGCCGACTTCTCCTGGTTCGGTGCCGGTCCTATCGCTGCACAGACGCTCGCCGCCTTCGGCGCCGAGGTCGTGCGCGTCGAATCCGAGGCGCGCATCGACTCCCTCCGCATCGTCCAGCCCGTCGCCCTCAACGAGGATGGCTCCCCCAGGACCGGCTACAACGCCTCCGGCTACTTCAACAACTTCAACGCGGGCAAGCTCAGCCTGCTGCTCGACCTCAACCGCGAGCGCGGCCAGGAGATCGCCTGCCGCCTGATCGAGCGCTCCGACGTCTTCATGACGAATTTCACGCCTCGCGTGCTGGCGAAGTGGAACCTCCTCTACGAGCAGGTCGCCGCCGTCAACCCGCGCATCGTCGCCGCCTACGCGCCCATGCAGGGCCTGGTCGGGCCCCACCGCGATTTCCTCGGCTTCGGCGCGGTGCTCACGCCCATCACGGGTATCAGCGAACTCTCCGGCTTCCCCCACCGCCCGCCCATCGGCGTCGGCACCAACTACCCCGACTACGTGGTCAACCCCGGCCACCTCGTCGTCGCGATGCTCGCCGCCCTGCGCCACCGCGAATGCACGGGCGAGGGCCAGCTGGTGGAGATGCCGCAGATCGAATCGGTGGTGAACGCCCTCGCGCCCGCAATCCTTGACTACACCGCCAACGGCGTGGTGCAGACGCGCGCGGGCAATCGCAGCCCCATCGCTGCCCCCCACGGCGCCTTCCGCTGCGCCGATGATCCGGAGTCGCTCGGCTCGGAGGATCGCTGGATCGCGATCGCCTGCCGCAGCGACGAGCAGTGGGCCGCGCTCTGCGATGCCTTCGGCCACGTCGAAGCCGCCGCCGATCCCCACTTCGCCACACACGAGGCGCGCAGGGCGAACGAGGATGCTCTCGAAGTGCTCGTGGGTGGCTGGACGCGCCCACTGAAGGCCGAACGCGTGATGGCGGACCTCCAGGCGCGCGGCGTTCCCGCGGGCGTCGTCCAGAACGCGCAGGACATTCTCGATCGCGACCCCCATGTGCGGGTGCGCGGCTACTACCAGTATCTCGACCACCCCGAGACTGGCCGCAGCGCCTACGACGGCCCCGCCGCCCGCCTGAGCGTCACCCCCGGCCGCCCCCGCGTCCCCGCCCCCCTCTTCGGCGAGCATACCGAAGAAGTCTGCCGCCGCATCCTCGAACTCAGTGGTGACGAGATCGCAGACCTCCTCGCCGAGGGCGTGCTGGCCTAGTCTGGATCGGGATCTCTGTGCTCTGAAGCGACGGATTCGGAAGCACCGGCCCCTAGCCGTGGGCCCGCGTATCATGATTACTCGCATGCGGGCCGCGGCGCCCGCCCGCCAGACACCACAGGGAGACAACGCCATGGGCCTGCGCACGCCAGCCGAGTACCTCGATTCGCTCAAGGACGGCCGCACCGTCTTCTACCGTGGCGAGCGCGTGCCCGACGTGACCGCCCATCCCGTTATCGCGAAGGCGGCCCGTCACGCCTGCGTCGACTACGAGATGGCGGAGGAGCCCGAGTTCCGCGAGCTCACCATCATCGCGGACGAAGGCAAGCCCTACGCCCGCTACTTCAAGGTTCCGCGCAGCACCGACGACCTGCTCAAGCGCTCGCAGCTCATCGAGGCCTCCACCGCCCGCGGCAAGACGCTCGTCCCCCTCGTGAAGGAGATCGGCAGCGACGCCCTCTTCGGCCTCATGCGCGTCACGCGTGCGGTCGATCGTACGCATGGAACCTCCTACCGCTCGCGTGTCGACGCCTTCTACCGGCATTGCCGCGACAACGACCTCACGATGTCCGTTGCCCAGACCGACGTGAAGGGCGACCGCTCTGCGGGCCCCGGCGGCCAGTCTCACCCCGACTACTACGTGCGTATCGTTGAGCGCCGCCCCGACGGCATCGTCGTGCGTGGGGCGAAGGTGCACACGAGCTGCACGACGAACGTGAATGAGGTCATCGTCCTCCCCACCCGCGCTATGTCCGGAGCCGATGCGGACTATGCCGTCGCCTTCGCCGTGCCTCCCGACACGCCCGGCCTGAAGCTCATCGCGAGCCCCTACGGCGGCTCGCCCAGGAACGCGTTTGAGGCGCCTCTGAGCGCGGACCGCAAGATGATGGAGACGACCACCATCTTCGACGACGTGTTCGTGCCCAGCGAGCGCGTCTTCCTCGCGGGCGAGCACGAGTTCGCCGCGCCCCTCGCCCTTGGCTTTGTCGAGTACCACCGCTTCACCGCCGTCTCCTACAAGCTCCCGCTCGTCGATGCGCTCGTCGGCGCGGGCCAGCTGATGGCCGACCTGAACGGCGTCACCCGCGCCGCGCACGTGCGGGAGAAGCTCGTTTGGCTCGTGAGCTACGCGGAGACGCTGCGTGGCCTCATCGAGATGGCTGCCCTCCGCGGCAAGCCCGATGAAGAAGGCATCTACGCCCCCGATGCGATGACGACGAACATCGCCAAGTACCACTTTGCCCACAACTACCACGAGGCCCTCCAGCAGGTGCAAGACATCGCCGGGGGCATGCTCGTCACCGCACCGGGCGAGGAGGACTTCCGCAACCCCGAGACGGGCGACCTGCTGCGTCACTACCTGGGAGGCCGCAAGGGCATTGACGGCGAGACGCGCACGCGCGCCATGAACATGGTCAGCGACCTTACGACCAGCGACTTCGGCGGCTACCACGCCGTCCTCGCCATCCACGCCGAGGGCTCGCTCGAAGCGGAGAAGCTCATGATCGCGCGCGCCTACGACGGACGCCGCACGCTCGAGTTTGCGAAGCAGCTCGCTGGCATCGACTGAGCCCCCGGTGCCGCGCTCCGTCACCGCTCCC
This sequence comes from Tepidiformaceae bacterium, assembly GCA_963422605.2. Classification (GTDB taxonomy): domain Bacteria; phylum Chloroflexota; class Dehalococcoidia; order Tepidiformales; family Tepidiformaceae; genus UBA2991. The sequence continues at coordinate 501,501 of CAXXUF010000002.1, read as the reverse complement.
CTCCCGCTACACTGTGGCCGTGGCCAGCCTCGAAATCCCGCTGTTCCCGCTGCGCACGGTGCTCTTCCCCGGGCACGAGCTGCCCCTCCAGATATTCGAGGAGCGCTACAAGACGATGACCCGCGAGCTGCTCGAGGGCGGCGGCGTCTTCGGCGTGCTTCTCATCAAGAGCGGCCGCGAGGTTGGGGATGGCGCCGTGCCCTACGACGTCGGCACCACCGCCACCATCGAGGAGTGTCGCGAGCTGCCCGGCGGGCGCTTCCAGCTCGATACGCGCGGGCGCGACCGCTTCCGCCTCGTGCGCATGCTCGCGCCGCGCCCCTACCCCTACGGCGAGATCGAGTTCCTCGATGAATCCTGCGATCGTGGCGATCCGCAGCTGCGCGCCGCCTTCGAGACCGCCCGCGCGATGTTTCCCCTCTACCTCCGCCTCGCCCTCGCCCTCTCCGACCAGTGGGCGCGTGATCTCTCCCTGCCGAGCGAGCCACATCGCTTCGTGAACACCGTTGCCCCCTGGCTCCAGGTAGATGAAGAAGGCAAGCAGCGGCTGCTGGAGATCGAGCCTGCCGCCGCCCGCCTGGCGCATCTGGCAGAGCAACTCGACGGGCTCGTTTCGCGCATCCGCGAGCAGGTAGAGAACCACCACCGGCGGCGGTTCGCCAGCCTGAGTGCCAGTAGCTAGGACCGCCATGCGCGCGCTGCGCGTCCATGCGGGCGCGTGGGCGCTATGTTGCAGCGCGATCGTTGCGGGCGTCGCGCTCGCCGCTCTTGCCGCCGCGCACGACCGCCTCCCCGGCGACCTCCCTGCTACGCTCGCCGTCCAGCGCTGGCCCTTCCCCGGCGAGACCCTCGCGGACGCGCTCCGCGCCCTGACGGCCACGGAGGTCGTGCTGGGCCTCGGCACCGTCCTCGCCGGGGCCGCCTGGCTGGCGGGGCGGCGGCGTCAGGCGCGCGTGTTCGGGGCCGGACTCGTCCTCGTCGTGCTGCTGCAGTTCTCGCTCAAGGAGCTCGTCGACCGTCCCCGGCCCGCGCCTGATCTTGTCGAGGTCTGCGCGGGCTTCACGAGTGCCAGTTTTCCCGCCGGACACGCCATGAGTGCGACCTACCTCTACGGCTTCCTCGCCGTCGTGGCGCTGGCCGCCTCGTTTCCCGCCCCCGCCAGGGCTGCGCTTGCGGGCTTGGTTGCGCTCTTCCTCGCGCTCGCCGGGCTCGCCAATGTTTCCCTCGGCGTGCACTGGCCCAGCGATGTGGTCGGCGGGTACGTGTGGGCGCTCGCCGTTCTCGTTCCCGCTGCCCGAGCCGCCTTCCCGAACCGTCCGTACGCGGCCCTCGCGTAGACTCGTCCGTGTGGAGATCGACGTTGCCCTCAGGGCGGCCGCGGCCATCGCCGGAGCCGCCGCTCTCGGTCAGATCATCTGCCGGCGGTTTCCCATCCCCCTGCCGCTCTTTCTGCTGGCCGCCGGTCTGCTGCTTGGCCGCGACGGCCTGAAGGTCGTCCAGACACACGAGATCGTGGACCTCGTGCGCGTCGCCGTCGTCCTCGCGGTCGCCCTCATCGTCTTCGAGGGCGGCGCCGCCCTGCGCCTCGCCTCGCTACGGACGCTCGCTCCCGTCGTCCGCAACGTGGTCCTGCTTGGCCTCATCGTCACGCCCGTGGTGGGGGCCGTCTCCGCCTGGCTCTTCCTCGATTTCGGCTGGCGCGTTGCCTTCCTCTTCGGCGCGCTCGTGACTGTCACAGGGCCGAGCGTGCTCACGCCGCTCCTGCGTTCCTTCCGCGTTGATGGCCGTCTGCGCGACATCCTTGCGAGCGAGGGCGTCATCATCGATCCGCTAGGGGCACTCCTCACGCTCTTCCTCCTGCAGATCGCGCTCGCGGAGACGCTCGACCCCGCCGGACCCACGTGGTGGGTGCTCGAACGTCTCATCATCGGCGGCGGGATAGGTGCGGCGGGCGCGGTCGTCGTCTGGGCGTTCGCGCGCTTCGTGCAGCGGCTCAGCGGCCGCGAGACGGCGCTCCTCGTGATCGGCGCGGCGGTCGCCACCTTCGCCCTGGCAGAATCGATCGGCCACGAATCCGGGCTCGTGGCGATGGTCGTCATGGCGATCGCCATCGGCAACCTCCACCTGCCCCAGCGCAGGTGGGTGAACGACTTTCAGGAATCCGTCACCGTCTGGCTCATCGCCAGCGTCTACGTGCTCCTCGCCGCGGGCATCAGCATCGACGACCTCACCGGCCTCTGGCCGGAGGGCATCATCGTCGTCGCCATCCTCGCGCTCGTCGGGCGCCCCCTGCTGATCGTGCTCGCAAGCTACCGCTCGGGCCTCAACTGGCGCGAGCAGGCGTTCCTCTCGGCGGTGGCTCCGCGCGGCGTCGTCGCCGCCTCCCTCGCCGGGGTCGTCGCCGTCGAGGCGAGCGCGCTCGCGGACGGCGACGCCTCGCGGCTCGTCGCCATGGTGTTCGTCGTCATCCTGCTCACCATCGGCATACAATCAGCCTATGCGGGAACGCTCGCTCGCTTCCTCCGGGTGCAGCCGATGATCACGGTCGTCGCCGGTGCGGGCGAGGTTGGTCGGCGCGTGGCGACCCTGCTCGCCGGCGCGGGCAAGCCCGTGCTCGTCGTCGAGACGGACGACGAAGCCGTCCTCCGCGCCCGTGCGGAGGGCCTCGAGGTGCTCGTCGGTGACATCTCCAACGCTGCTGTGCTCGAGAGCGCCGGCCTCGCCGAGGCGAAAGCGCTCCTTCTCGCCACGCCCGACGACGCGCGCAACCTGCTCGCTGCGCAGCTGGCGCGCGCCAGGTTCAACTGCGAGTCCGTCTACGTCCGCGTGAACGACGTCGCCAACGTCGAAGCCTTCCAGAAGCTCGGCGTCGTACCCGTCAGCCAGTCCGAGGCCGTCGCCTCCGAGCTCGCGCGCATGGTCGCCGGACCGGTGTTTCAGGACGTCCTCGCACAGGTCGGCGAGGATGTGACCGTCTCCCGCGTAGTCGTCACCTCCGCCTCCGCGCAGCGTGAGATTCAGGCCATCCCCGAGCTCCGCGGGACGCTTGTCGTGCTCGTCACGCGTGGGCGGGACTCCGTCATCCCCAACGGGCGCACAGAGCTCCGCCTCGGCGACATCGTCACCATCTTCGGGAGCCTCAATGATCTCGCCGCCGCCCGTGGCGGGCTCTCCATCATCCCCCAGGCCGAGCCCATTATCTCGTAGCGTCGCCCGCCCCCAGCCGCTACGATCGGTACATGCGGCTGCTCCTCCTCATGCTGCTCCCCTTCCTGCTCTCCCTCTTCTGGTTGGCCCTGCGCACCTACGTCACCATGCGCGTGTCCGGGCGGGGGCGCACCATCGACGCCACGGTCACGAGCGCGCGATCGTCGCCCCTCGACGCGGACGCCGGCGCAAACGAACAGCGGCCCCCGACGGATGCCGCGCCGCGCCGCGCGTCCCCCTGCGGGCGGCACAATCTCCACCTCTTCCTGCGGCTCATGCGGAGCGAACGCGGCTGCCGCCACTGCGCCGCCATCAAGCGAACCCAGCGCGCCGCCGAGGCCGCTGCCGCCATCGACGCCGTCGAGCAGTCCCTGCGCGGCGAGCGCCGCTAGCGGGTTTCCACGGAGGCGAGGCGCGCGCGCTCGACCTCGTCCGGAAGCGTCTCCAGCACGACCTCGATGTCCGCCTCGGTCGTGCCTTCGCCCAGGCTGAAGCGCACGCTGCCCGCCGCCCGCCGGATGGGCACGCCCATCGCCAGCAACACGTGCGACGGTTCCCACATAGCGTTCGAGCAGGCGCTGCCCGTGCTTGCCGCAATCCCACGCGCGTCCAGCCGTGCCACGAGATCATCGCTCTCGATCCCGTCGAACGAAATGTTGAGGTTGTTCGGCAGGCAGTTCTCCTCGCAGCCGTTCGTCTGCGCGTCGGGGATCGCCGCGAGCGCGCCCCGGCGCAGCCGCTCGCGAAGCGCCCGCACGCGCGCCGCCCGCTCGGGGATGCCAGCGCCCGCCAGCTCCAGCGCCGCCGCCGTTCCCGCGATGCCCGCCACGTTCTCCGTCCCCGCGCGCTTCTGCATCTCCTGACCCCCGCCCAGCAGGAGCGGGCGGAAGGGCGTGGCCCGCCGCAGGAAGAGCACGCCGCTCCCCTTTGGCCCGCCGAACTTGTGCGAGGAGAGGCTGAGCGCGTCGATGTCCAGCGCCTCCACGTCGACCTCCATCCAGCCGGGCGTCTGTACGGCGTCGCTGTGCAGCATCACGCGGTGACGCTGGCGGGCCGCGTACTCCCGCAGGATTCCCGCCAGCTCCGCGACCGGCTCGATCGTGCCGACCTCATTGTTCGCGAGCATCACGTTCGCCAGCACCGTGTCGGGGCGTAGCGCCCGCGCGAATTCCTCCACCTGCACCCGCCCCGCGCCGTCGCACCCGATCGTCGTTACCTCGAATCCGAGCTCCTCCAGATGCTGGGCCGCGTGTAGCCCCGCGTGGTGCTCGATCGCAGTCGTGATCACGTGCGCGCCCGCGCCTGCGCGGCGCATCGCGTAGGCGATGCCGAGCATCGCCGTGTTGATCGCCTCCGTGCCTCCGCTCGTGAAGAGAATCTCCGAGGGCCGCGCGTTCAGGCAGTCCGCCGTGGTCGCGCGCGCCCCGTCCAGCGCCTCCTGCGCGGTGCGCCCCTCGGCGTAGTGTCCGCTGGGGTTGCCGAAGCGCTCGCCGAGAAAGGGCAGCATCGCCTCCCGCGCTTCCTCGCGCAGCGGCGTTGTCGCGGCATGATCGAGATAGACCACGAGCCTTCAGCCTAGCAGAGGCCCGCGCCTGCGGACCTATCCGGTGTAGTAGAGCCCGAACTGCCCCGCCCCGATGGGGGCGTCCGGACCCGAAGACGAGACTGCCGTCACCCCGAGGACCAGCACCATCACCCCGAAGCCGATCAGGCACGCCCCTACCACCTGGATCGGCTCCGCCTGCGTCGCCGCCTGTACCGCGTAGATCATCGCCACCAGAAGCGCCGCCATCGGCAGCAGCGCCAGCACTGGATACAGCACGGGGATCAGCATCCCCGCCGAGAGCGCGAGCGGCGCCGCCGCGTAGCCCATCGTGCGCACGATGGGGAGCAGCCTGACCGGCACGCGGAAGAACTGTGCCAGGATCACGTAGATGATGAGCGCCGCCGCCCCGTACATCGTTGCGAGGAAGATCGATCCCAGCAGGAACCCGTTGATGAACGCGTTGCCCGGCGTGACCGCCGACACTTCCCAGTGCAGCCACGAGCCGAACCCGGCGAGCAGGCAGGCTCCGCCGGCCACCGCCAGCGCGGGCGTCAACTCCCGCTCGTCGTCCCGCACCTCGTCGAAGACGGACATGTCCAGGCGAGCGAGCCGCCGCAGCCGCTCCAACACGAGCATCGGGTCCATGAATCCCCCATCCACGCACGCCCGACCGGGTTCCGCGGGGAGAGCCCCGGCAGGGCCGGACAAACTCTAGCACAGGCTGTCCGAGCGCCCGATCAGCGCGCGCTGATCGGGCGTTTCGCGGGTATTCCCGGCCGCCGCGGGTAGATCTCCGGCGTCGGCCCCAGCTTGCGAAAGCGCAGCACGCGCATCCGCCCGGAGACCTCCGTTCGCATCGGCTCCGAGCCCGCGCGCTCACAGGCGAGAGCTTCGATCGCGGCGTCCGCCTGCGCGAGCTCCGCCCCGCCCCGCGATCCCTTCACCGCCGCCACGATCGCACCCGTCGCGGCCAGTGGCGCCAGGTACTCCAGCAGTGCCGGCAAGGGCGCGACCGCCCGCGCGATCACGAGCCCGCCGCTGTCCCGCAGCGGTCCCCGCCCCGCCTCCTCCGCCCGCTCCGCATGCACCGTCACCCGCGCGAGCCCCAGCGCCTCCGCCAGATCGAGGAGCAGCCCTGCGAGCTTCCGCCGCGCCTCCACCAGGCGCACGTCCACGTCGGGCGCGACCGCGGCGATGACCAGCCCCGGAAAGCCACCCCCGCTCCCCACGTCCACCACCGGGCCGTCCTCCGGCGGCCCCGTCAGGCGGTACGCCTCGAGCGATTCCGCGTAGTGCCGCGTGACAACCGCCTCGCCTGTCACAGCCGTCGCCCGCACCGGAGCCTCCGCCAGCAAGGTCGCGTGGCGGCGCAGCAACGGCAGCCATCGCTCCGGCTCGGCGAAGTCCGGAAAGAGATCGGGGAGCGATTCCCAGGTCAGCATCGTCACGCACGCCCCGTTCCGCGTGAACGGAGCCCGCCACCCCCTCCCGGAGAAGATGGTACGATGATGCCATGAGCGACAAGCCGAGCGAGGAGAGCGCTGAGAGCGCTATCTCGATCACGCTTGGCGAGGCCCTCCAGGAGTATCTCGGGACGCTCTCCCCCGAGGACCAGAACGCCGCCTCGCCCTTTATCCGCCGCTACGTCGACCATGCCGGTCACGATACCGTCGTCGCCTCGCTCACGGGTGCGCGCGTCGAGTCCTACGCTGAATCCCGGATTCAGTCGTCCGATCCCGCCGCCCCCCGCCGCGTGGCAGCGCTCAAGGCCTGGTTCCAGTACCTCAAGAAGAAGAGCTACGTTGAGAAGAACTTCGGCGTACACATCCGCCTGCGCCGCTCCGCCGCTGCGCGCAGCTCCACCGCCACCGTCCGCGCCGTCGACGACGCCCCCATCCAGATGACCGCGGAGGGTATCGCCGGGCTGCAGGTGGAGTTCGAGCGGCTCGAACGGGAGGAGCCCGAGCTCGTCAAGGCGATCTCCCTCGCGCGTGAGGACAAGGACTTCCGCGAGAACGCCCCGCTCGAGGCCGCGCGCGAAGCGCTCGCCTTCAACCAGACGCGCCGCCGCGAGGTTGACGCCACCCTCAAGCGCGCTGTCGCCGTCCGCGAAGGCGACACCAGCGACGACCGTTCCGCCATCGGCTCCACCGTGCAGGTCACGCGACTCGATAACGACCGCGACACCGAGTACAAGCTCGTCGGCGCGCGCGAGGCGAACGCCGCCGAACGCAAGATCTCGATCGAGTCGCCCGTCGGCAAGGAGCTGCTTGGCCGCCGCCCGGGCGATGAGATCACCGTCTCCGTGCCCTCCGGCGTCGTCCAGTTTCGCGTCACCGGCGTCACCAGGTCCTGAAGGGCCTGCCCCTCCCAAGTCTGGCAATAGTCGTGGTAGCCGCAGTGCCAGACGGCCAGCCGTGATCCCTTTTTCGCCGAAAGCGGCCCCAGGCAGCGCGGGCAATCCTGGCAGGGTAATCCCGGCGTGGCGTCTCCTCGCCCCCTAATCCAGTTCAAGTGCGTACCAGCCTGTACGTTTGACAATATTGACCGTTCGTCCGCAGAATGCGCGCGTCCGGAATATTTCGGAAATAACAAGGAGGTCTTACGTCATGGGAATGCTCTCCCTTAACGATATGCGGGCGGCGCTGGCCGAGTTCCTCGGGACGATGTTCTTCGTTTTCGTTGGCACGGGCTCGGTCGTTGCGGCGCTCGCGCAGAGTGGCGGTGAGCTGACGCCTGCAGCGCTGCTCACGATCGCGATCGGCCATGGCATCGGCATCACCGTGGCGGTGGCCTGGACGGCGGGCATCAGCGGCGGCCACATCAACCCCGTTGTCTCGCTCGCCATGATCGTCACCCAGAACATCAGGCCTGTGCTTGGCCTCGTCTACATTGCGGCCCAGTGCGTGGGCGCGATCGTTGGCTCGCTCCTGCTCCTGTGGTCCACAGGGCACGTTTTCGAGGGCAACCTCGGCGCCCACGCCATCAGCAGCGATATCGCCCCCGTCGAGGGCCTCCTTCTGGAGATCATCCTCACGGTCTTCCTTGTACTCGTCATCTACAACGTGGCGGTCAGCAAGAAAGGCTGGGGCGCGGGCGCTCCGCTTGCCATCGGTTTTGCTGTTCTCCTCATTCACCTCGTCGCGGTGCCCTTCACTGGCGCCTCCGTGAACACCGCCCGCTCGCTCGGGCCGGCACTTGTCGCCAACGAGTGGGCCGACTTCTGGATCTACATCGTCGGGCCCGGCGCAGGCGCCCTCGCCGCCGCCGTTGCCTGGTGGGTCTGGCGGAGGCTCGGCGATGACCTCGAGGAGGATGCCGCATAGCCCTCTCCCTGGCTGTACCGAACGTGCGAGAGGCGCATCCCGCCAGCGGGATACGCCTCTCGCACTTCTGGCCACCCCGATGGCCCGCCACCACTGCGTCACAATCGTCGGGTGCTCCACGCACATATGCTCCGTCTGCTCCTCGCGTTTGTCGGCCTCTTCCTCACCAGTGCCTGCGCAAGCGTCGGCGTTCCCGCTCCCACAGGCGTGCCCGAAGGTGCGCCGTTCGTCGCGCAGGACCACCTCGCCTTCTCCCCTCGCGAGCTGCGCGTGCGCGCCGGCGAGCGCGTCTACTTCTGGAACGGCGAGACCGCCGTCCACAACCTCGTATTCGACGGCGACACGCGCTCGCCCGATATGGAGGCGGGTGACGTCTTCGTGTGGCGCTTCCGCACGCCCGGTGAGCACGCCGTCACCTGTGACTACCACTCCCAGATGCGCCTGCGCGTGACGGTTCTGCCGCAGGGGCCGTAGTACGCGCGCCCGTCCTCCCGTACGCTAGCGGCTATCCCTCGCAGCGAGGCGGAGTAATGGAGTTCCAGGACATCCTCTGGGAGATCGATGGCGGCGTCGCCCGCCTCACGCTCAACAAGCCAGAGAAGCTCAATGCACTCAGCCAGAACTCCTTCGCCGAGATCGAGCAGGCGATCGCCACCGCCAACGTCGACGACGAAGTGCGCGCTGTGCTCATCACGGGCGCCGGGCGCGGCTTCAGCTCTGGCACTGACCTCACGTTCCAGGGCGAGGAGAACGTCCCCCGGCCCTTCCCCGGCCGCCGCGGGCGTGCGCGCAGCCGCATGGCGGGCCCTGCCTTCGTCTATGCCTGCGCCAAGCCCACGATTGCAGCCGTCAACGGGGTGTGTGTTGGCGCCGGCTTCTCCCTGGCGCTCGCCTGCGATATCCGCATCGCCTCCACCGATGCACGCTTCAGCTCCATCTTCGTGAAGCGCGCGATCTCGCCCGATACCGGTTCGAGCTGGCTCCTCCCCCGGATCGTCGGTATGGAGCACGCCCTCAAGATGATGTACACCGGTCGCATGGTGCCTGCCGCTGAAGCGAAGGAGATCGGCCTTGTCAGTGAGGTCGTCGCGCCCGACGAGCTCGCGCTCCGCGCTGGCGAGCTTGCCTGTGAGATCGCGAGTGGCCCCTCCATAGCCGTCGAGCTCTCCAAGCGGCTCGCGCACGATGGCCTCCACCGCGACCTTGAGGAGCACGTCGAGATGGAGCAGTTCCTCCAGTCCTACACTCGCGACAGCGAGGATATTCGCGAAGGGCGCCTCGCCTTCGTCGAGAAGCGCGAGCCCGTCTTCCGCGGACGTTAGCCGCTCCCCGCCGCCAGCTCCCGCACGATCCGCCGCAGCTCGCGGATTGCTCGCGGCATGCGCGGGCCGTACCACCACAGCAGCTTGCCGTCGACGAGCGCCGTCGGGGCGATCGCGGCGAAGGTGGGTGTGTGCCGTTCGCTGAAGCGGTACGGCTCGTCCGGCAGCAGGATCGCTTCGGGCGCGAGCGCTGCCACCTCCGCCAGCGTCACATCGGGGTAGCGTGTGCGTCCGCCGAGCACATTCGCGGCCCCCGCCGCTGCCAGCACGGAGTCGCCGTAGGCGCCGCCCGCGAGGCCCATGAGCGGGTTCTGCCAGACAGGCACGAAGAGCCGTGGGCGCCGCTCCCTGCTGCCCTCCCCAATGGCCGCGCGCACGTCTGTGACCAGCCGCCCTGCCGCCGCTTCCCGCCCCAGCAGGCCGCCCAGCGCGGCGATCATCGCCAGCGCCTCCTCCACGCTGTTCGGGTCGGTCAGCAATACCTCGAGTCCCGCCGCGCGCAGCGCCTCGATATCCTCGCGGCGGTTTTCCTCGCGGTTGGCGAGCACGAGGTCGGGCGCGAGCCCCATGATTGCGGCGAGGTCAGGTGTCTTCGTCCCGCCAAACGCGGGTACGCGCTCGATTTCGCCCGCGGGCTCCACGCAGAAGCGCGTCCGCCCGGCAAGTTCGTCCGCGCAGCCCAGCCACCACACCAGCTCCGTGAGGCTCGGGACAAGCGAGACGATCCGCTTTGGCGCCATGCACCGAGCTTACGGGGGTACAGCCCCGGGCGGGCGCTTTAGGTGCCGGTGTGCGGTGGCTGTGGAGGGGCCGGGTTCGTCAGGCCCGCGCCGATCGTTTGGGGGAAGACGCGTTCGAGCGAGGGCAGATCCCAGCCGCCCTCGCGGTGAATCGTCGCGGCCTTCACGGGCAGCGACATGAGCGAGACCTCGTCGCCGCCGACCACGAAATCGCGTCCGTTCACGTTGGCCGCCGCGTCCGTGCAGAGGTAGACGACGAGCGGTGCCACCAGCTCGGGCGCGAGCGCGTCCATCTGCGAAACTGCCTGCTCCGCGCCCGTCTCCTCGCCGCTTTCGCTCTCCCGACGCGAGGTACGGGCGCGCTGCATCGCCGCGCGCAGCTCGGGCGAGAGCGTCAGCCGCGTGCCCGCGCGGGGCCGGATTGCGTTCACCGTCACGCCGTACCGTCCGAGGTCCAGCGCGCAGGTGCGCGTCAGCCCCACGATCCCCTCTTTCGCCGCCGCGTAGTTCGCCTGCCCCATGTTCCCCAACCCCGACTCCGACGACGTGTTCACGATGCGCCCCGAGCGCTGCTGGCGGAACACGATGCTCGCGTGCCTGGCCGTCGTAAAGTGTCCCTTCAGGTGCACGTCGACGACCGTGTCCCACTCCTCTTCGGACATGTTGAAGACCATGCGATCGCGCAGGATGCCCGCGTTGTTGATGAGGATGTCGAGCCGCCCGAATGTGTCGAGCGCCGTCTGCACGATATGCGCGCCGCCCTCCATCGTTACCACCGAATCGTAGTTCGCTACTGCTTCGCCGCCCGCCGCTGCGATCTCGGCGACGACCTTGTCCGCGGGCGCCTGGTCCTCTCCCTCTCCCGCCGTGGAGCCGCCGAGATCGTTCACGACGACCCTGGCCCCCTCCTGTGCGAGCAGGAGCGCCTCGCCCCGCCCGATCCCGCGTCCTGCGCCCGTCACGATCGCGACCTTGCCGTCGAGCATCCCGGCCATCTGCGGCCTCCCTCCGGCATCCGCCCCTTGGTGCGGGCGGGCCGGGGGCGAATCTACACGCCTCCCTACCCCCCGTCAGGCCTGCCTGCCGCGCTCCGCCGGTTGAAGCGTGAGCTCGCTGCATCCACCCCCCCCGCCACGATCGCCGTGATCGCGTCCGCTGCGTAGCGCGCGCTCGCCTCGAGCGCCTCCCGTTCCTCGCCGGTGGGATCCGAGAGCACGTAGTCCGCGACGAGGTCGGGATCGCGGGTGGGCTCGCCGCCGTCCAGCGGCCGTCCGATGCCGAGGCGCACGCGTACGAACCCGGCTCCTGCCTCCGCGATGATCGACTTCAGGCCGTTGTGCCCGCCCGCGCCGCCGCCCTGCCGCAGCCGCACCGCCCCCAGCGCCAGGTCGATCTCGTCGTACACGACGATCGTGCGCTCCAGCGGCGCCCCGCTCGCACGTAGCGCCTGCGCGACCGCCCTGCCGCTCTCGTTCATGTACGTTCGCGGGCGCACCAGCGCGACGCGCTCGCCCGCCAGCTCGCCCACCCCGATCCGGATCGAGCGTCCCTCCGCCCGCAGCTTCGCCCCCGTCCGCCGCGCCAGCTCGTTCAGTGTCCACGCGCCGACGTTGTGCCGGTTGCGGCTGTACGCCTCCCCCGGGTTTCCCAGCCCCACCACGGCCCAGCCGGCAGACCCGGCCGGCGCTCGCCGCGACCGCAGGGCTCCTCGCAGCCGCATGCTCTCCCCTTGCCGCCGCCGTATGCTCGCGCCGGGTGTTGCCTACGCTACACCGCGCCGCCCCGAGCGAAAGGGACGAACGTGGTAGAGTCAGCTCCGCGCTGATGTTGATCGATCTCCACTCCCACACGTGGCCGCGCTCGCACGACAGCGTGCTGAACCCCGACGATCTCGTTGAGCGCGCCAAGTCTGCCGGTCTTGATGCCATCTGCTTCACTGAGCACGACACCGTCTGGGACCAGCGCGAGATCGAGGAGATGCGCGCCCGGCACAACTTCCTCGTCCTCGCCGGCGTCGAGATCAGCACAGACGATGGCCATATCCTCGCCTTCGGCATCGATCGCTACGTCTTCGGCATGCACCGCGCCCCCGAACTCGCCCGCTACGTGAAGCAGGGTGGCGGCGTCATGGTCGCCGCCCATCCCTACCGCCGCCAGATGCCGTGGTTCACCCGCAACGAGGACGAATACCGTGCCGCCCTCGAGAAGGCGAGCCGCAACCCCGCCTACGAGTTCTGCAACGCCCTCGAAGCCGTCAACGGACGCGGCAGCGACAAAGAGAACGAGTTCTCCCGCCGCCTTTGCGAGAAGATGGCGCTGCCCGGCACCGCGGGAACCGACTCCCACGCCATCAGCGACATAGGCAAGTGCGCCACCTACTTCGATCGCGAGATTCAGGACGAGCGCGAACTCATCGCGGAGATCAAGGCAGGCCGTTTCTACCCCGTCGACCTCCGCACCGGCGATCCCGTGCCCGTGGCCGTCGCCCTCGACGCCTGACCAGGGCGCCCCGTCGCTTAGCGCCACAAGATTTCATACTACTGCGGGACTCCATTCCCTGCTCCTGCTGGATCGGCTTCCCACAGCATAGGCGTGAAGGTGAGCGTGACTCCAGAGGTAGTTACGAAAACAGTGATTACCTTCCTCACCGTGGGTTCGGGCTCTCGAACAGGCTGCGCGCAATGGCGATAGCAGCATCGACGTTACTTCCACGAAGGCTGACATCAGCCCCGAAAATCCAGTAGGCGCTCCCTGTTTCCGCGTCGTAGACCCACACTTCCACAGCCGCGAGTCTCTCATGGTGCGGACCTTCCGGGCTGTATAGCACCATCGCCCTGTGGCCGCTGACCATGCGTATCTCAGCGACTCCTTGGCCATTACGCCACGCTGCCTCTTGGGCCCACCCCCTTCCCGTAACGTAGAACCCGCAGATATCGACCCCGAGGTACCCCTTGGCATTCAAGTATGTTGCGCAATACCCGTAGGTCGGTCCGTCCACACCCCCACTGTACGCTCGCGCAAATGTCCAGCCCTTAGGCAGCACCGGCTCGCGCCAGTATAGAAGATTCCGCGCCTCGGCCAGATCTGTCGTGTAGACAGGTGGGGAGTAGGCTGGCGGCTTGTGGCGTTCAATCTCCTCGACCGCGCCCGTCCAGCCTTCCGGTACGATCTGGAAGGGTCCGTGGACCACGGGGGAGCGCAGGCTGGTTCCGCCAAGGTCCGGCAGCTCCGCTGCGGCCTTGACTTCGATGGCCTCGCTCACCGGAACCGTCCCGTCCAGGCAGCCCGTGAAGGCGTACGTCTCGCGCTCTACCCCAAACTCCCTCGGCGACTGCGCCGCCGCGGGCAGGCTCCTCACCCGGTAGCGCACGAAGCAGTCCTCGCTCTTCCGCCACTCGATCAGATCACCCACCCGCACCGCGTCGTAGCTGCCGGCACGCGATGTGCCGCCCGCGTCGCGCTCATGGACCAGCAGGCGGTTGGCCTCCTTGCGCAGCCCTTCGTAGGTGGTGAGCACGACACTGCCGGGCGCGCGGCGGTCCCTGCCGCCCTCCGCCTCATCGCCGCTGTCTTTCAGGAAGGCGTAGCTGCCCGGCGTCTCCACCCGACCGGTCGTATCAAGATAGTTGTAGCGGAACGCCCCGGGCTGCGGATCCGGCGGCGGGAGAACGATCACGCAGTCGCGCAACACCGGCGGGATGGCTCCCGCCAGCTGGTTCCTGGACAGGCCCAGCCCCTTAAGCGCGTGCAGGAGCGTGGCCTTCGCCCCCAGCAGTGCGTCGCAGTCAGCCGTGAGCCCGGGGTTGGTGGCGGGAGCGGCACCCAAGGTCGCCGCCTGTGCTGCGCCCGGGCTCGCGCCCCCGCCCACGAGTTCGACCCCCAGGGCCACGACGGCCAGCGCCACCGAAACGAGCAGGGTACGCGTGGAAAGGGCATTCAGGATACGCATTGGTCCACTCCCCCCAATCTCTCCCTCCCGCGAGTATAGGCGGCGCGCAAGAGGGAGGGGACAGGGGACGAAGCGGGGGAGCCCCTCGGTAGCGCACCTGGCCTGCCCTACCGGGCAGCCCCTTCGTCCTCTTCGTCCTCGTCCTCAGCGCGCGCGGGCGCGGCGAAGACGGCTACCGCCCAGCGGTCCCCGTTCATCGTCACGGTGCAGGTCCGCCGCGTGCCGCTGCACCATCCCTGCCACCTGGCGAAGAAGTTCCCGAACACCGGATTCGCCGTCAGCGTCACGCGCGTACCCGCATCGTACGTTCCCCCCGCCGGGCTCAGCGTTACGTAGCCGTTCCCCCCGCTCGCCGTCACCGTCAGCGTGTAGCGCGCGGGGGGCTTCCTCTTGAAGTACGCCGTGTAGGTCAGATCAGTCACGACCGTTACCGTGGTTGTGTCGCCCGACCGGCACGCGGAGGCGGTCTCTGCGCCGGATGCGCCCAGCGCCGCCCCCCAGTGCCTGAAGCAGTAGCCGGCCGAGGCGGTCGCCGTGAGCGTCTCCGTCCGGCCACAGTCCCCGTTGCTGTAGTGGCTCGCGCTGCCGCCCAGGCCAGCGCCCGCTGTCAGCGTGCACTGCTGCGTGAAGCTGGCTGTCACACCCATAGCCGTCTGGTTCACGTACACCGTCGTCGTACGGGCGCTCGCGCTGGTCACAGGACCGCTCCAGCCGCTGAAGCGATAGCGGCTGTCGGGCGTGGCAGTAACGGTGCGCGTCGTGCCGCAGTCTCCCGACCAGCTCCCGCCAGCCGTACCGCCCCGGCCCGCACTCACCGTCAGCGTGCACTGCGGCGGCGGCGTGGGTGTGGGTACGTACCGGAAGCTGATCGTCACCGCTACGGTCGTCGGGGCCCCGCCCGCCGTTCCCACCCGTACGGTGCAGGTGCTGCCCGTGCCACCACAGCCACCCCCCAACCAGCCCGAGACGACGTAGTTCGCATCCGGCGTGGCCGTAACGGTGCGTGCCGTCCCACAGTCTCCCGACCAGCCCCCGCTGACCGTGCCTCCCGTTCCCGCTGAGACACTCAGCGTGCATTGCGGCGTGAAGCTCGCCGTCACACCCATGTACGTCTGGTTCACGTACACCGTCGTCGTGCGGGCGCTCGCATTGGCCACAGGACCGCTCCAGTCGCTGAAGCGATAGCGGCTGTCGGGCGTGGCAGTAACGGTGCGCGTCGTGCCGCAGTTCCCCGACCAGCTCCCGCTGGCCGTGCCGCCCGTTCCCGCCGAGACCCGCAGCGTGCACTGTGGCGTGGGCACGGGCGTGGGCGTCGGGACAGGCGTGGGCGTTGCCGACGCCGCCGGCGTGGCGCTGACGGTACTTGCTGGCCCCACGCCACGGGCGTTCACCGCGCGCAGTTGAACGGTATACGCGGTTCTGTTGGCCAGCCCGGTCAACGTGTGGCTGGCGGCAGCCCCGCTCCCAACGGACTGCCACCCGTCTCCCCACGGCCTCGAGTCATCCGGCTTGGGGCTGCTCAGGCGCTTCCGTACCTGGTAGCCGGCGGTGGTGGCGTCGTTCGGATTGTTCCACGTAAGCACGATCTGCCCGTCGCCACCCGTCGCGGCCAGATTGGCAGGCGCGTCATCCGGTGCACCACACCGCTCTACAGGGGTTGCATGCGGTGCGGTATTCGCCGACTGAATTTTGAATACCCACGTGTCCGAGCAGAAGGTGCGGGATACGTTTCCGACTGGAAAGCCATACCCGTCGTCATCCAGACTGTCGTCACGATCAATGTTGCGCCCCTGGCCATCCAGGCTAGTATTGCCCCACTGATGCAGGTGCGGGCCAGTAGTGGGACAATCTGCATCATCGCTGTCTGACTGCAGTTCGTCCTGCTCGTACCAGATCGGTTCTTTCCATGTTCCAAAATTTACGATCCTGACGGTCTCGTCGCCAACAACGACATGAACTTTCGCCAGGAATCCCACGCCATTGGGGAATTGGGCCTTGACGCTGGCGGAAACCCCTGCCCTCGCCGGAACCCAGGGTGGCCTTGCGACCGTCGCCACTTTCGTCAATGCGGATGCTCCAGAGACTGTCGGGAAAGATACGGGGGTGTTCTCCTTCAGAATCCCGACCGTATGGACATATGAAACCTGTCCCACCCTCTTGTCATCATTATCCAAAATATCGACAATCACCCTCAAGCATTCGCTAATGTCAGGTAGGTTGCCTACATGGAAGACAACTGCATGGAGGTCCGGACTGGCCGTAATGGCGTGGAAAGCCGCGTAGACTGGAGTACCGGTGCCCGCCCTGATATCGATTGCGGATGAGGGCACAACAGGCTCCAGGCAGGTTTTGTGCCACCCGCAGTTCAGTATCACATCGGTTGGCACGAACCTACTATTGTTCGCGGGCTGAATGCCGGACAATATTTCGTATTCATAGCTGTCGCTTGCCTCAGGCGATTGGGCCACGCTCGATTTGGGGTCGGACAGGGCTAGCGGTACGACTGCGAACGCAAGCAGAGCCGCGAACACGGCGGCTTTCCTCATCGCGGGTTCGGGCTCTCGAACAGGCTGCGCGCAATGGCGATAGCAGCATCGACGTTACTGCCACGAAGGCTGATGTCGCCCCCGCCAATCCAGTAGGTGCTCTCTGTCTCTGCGTCGTGGACCCACACCTTCACAGCCGAGAGCCTCTCATGGTTCGGGCCTTGCGGGCTGTACAGTACCACTGCTGCGCGGCCATTGATCGTACGCGCCTCGGCGACTCCTCGGCCATTACTCCAGCTTGCCTCCTGGATTTTCCCTGTTGTTGTAGCGTAGTACCCGCATATATCGACCCCACCATACCCCTCAGCATTTGTGTACCTTGAGCAATACCCGTAAGACGGTGCGTCCACGCCGCCGCTGTACGCTTCTACAAACGTCCAGCCTCCGGGAAGCGCTGGCTCACGCCAGAAGGGGCGTTTCCGCGCCTCCGCCAGGTCCGTCGTGAAGAAAGGCAGGTGGTGCTCTGGCTCCGGGCTCAAGACACGCGCCTCGACTGCCCCCGTCCAGCCTTCCGGTACGATCTGGGAGCGCCCGTGGACCACGGGGGAGCGCAGGCTGGTTCCGCCAAGGTCCGGCAGCTCCGCTGCGGCCTTGACGTCGATGGCCTCGCTCGCCGGAACCGTCCCGTCCAGGCAGCCCGTGAAGGCGTACGTCACCTGCTCCACCCCAAACTCCCGCGGCGACTGCGCCGCCGCCGGCAGGCTCCTCACCCGGTAGCGCACGAAGCAGTCCTCGCTCTTCCGCCACTCGATCAGATCACCCACCCGCACCGCGTCGTAGCTGCCGGCGTGTGATGTGCCGCCCGCGTCGACCTCATGGACCAGCAGGCGGTTGGCCTCCTTGCGCAGCTCCTCGTAGGTGGTGAGCACGACCCTGCCGGCCGCGCGGCGGTCCCTGCCGCCCTCCGCCTCATCGCCGCTGTCTTTCAGGAAGGCGTAGCTGCCCGGCGCCTCCACCCGACCGGTCGTATCAAGATAGTTGTAGCGGAACGCCCCGGGCTGCGGATCCGGCGGCGCGGGCGCGTCGCAATTGTCGAGCCCGAGGCGGGCGAGGTCGTTGCCGGCGACGGTCTTGAGCGCGGGCGGCACGCAGCCCGTCAGCGCGTTGCCGCCCAGGTACAGCTGCCGCAGGTTCGTCAGTTGCTCCAGCTGCGACGGAATGTCGCCCGTCAGGCGGTTCCCCTGCAGCCACAGATCCCGCAGATTCGTCAGACTCCCCAGCTCCGGCGGGATCGCCCCCGTCAGCCGGTTGCGACCCAGGTACAGCGAGGCCAGATTCGCCAGCTGCCCCAGCTCCGGCGGCAGTGGCCCCGCCAGCCGGTTCTCGAACAGCGCCAGATTCCTCAGTCCGGTCAGGCTCCCCAGCTCCGCCGGGATCACGCCCGTGAGCCCCAGTCGTGCCAGCCGCAGCCCCGTCACACGCTTCGGCGCGCCCCCCACGGTTACTCCGTCCCAACTGGTGATGGCCGTGCCGGCGCTCCAGTTCAGCGTTCCCGATCCCGCCAACGTGGCCTTTGCCCCCAGCAGCGTGTTGCAGTCAGCCTCGAGGCCGCGGTTGGTGGCCGGATCGGCACCGAGAGTCGTCTGCGTGCACACCAGCGGGTCGGCGCAATCGTCGAGCCCGAGGCGGGCGAGGTCGTTGGTGGCGACAGTCTTGAGGGCAAGCGGCAGGCAACCCGTCAGCCGGTTCCGGCTCAGGTACAGCTCCCGCAGGCTTGCGAGGTTCCCCAACTCCGCCGGAACCGCCCCCGTCAAGCGGTTCCCCGACAGGCCCAGCCCCCTCAGCTTCGTCAGCTGCCCCAACTCCACCGGAATGCCGCCCGTCAACTGATTACCGGACAGCCACAGGCTTGTCAGATTCGTCAGCCTCCCCAGCTGTGCCGGAATCGTTCCCGTGAGACCACGCGCCCCCAGATTCAGATTCGTCACACGCTTCGGCGTGCCCCCCACGGTCACCCCGTCCCAGCTGCTGATGCGGGTAGTGGCGCTCCAGTTCAGTGTTCCCGTTCCCGCCAACGTGGCCTGCACCCCCAGCAGCGTGTTGCAGTCAGCCTCGAGCTCGGGCAGCACGGCCGGATCGGCGCCGAGGGTCGCCTCCGTGCACACCAGCGAGGCAGCGCAATCATCGAGACCCAGGCTCGCCAGGTCGTTCGTGGCAACGCTCTTGAGCGCGGGCGGCAGACAGCCCGTCAGCGTGTTCCCACCCAAGTACAGCTCCCGCAGGCTTGCGAGGTTCCCCAACTCCGCCGGAATCGCCCCGTCCAGCCGGTTGCGCTGCAGCCACAGGCTTGTGAGGTTCGTCAGCCTCCCCAGCCCCACCGGGATGCCGCCCGTCAACCGGTTCCCGGACAGGCCCAGCCCTGTCAATCTCGACAGATTGCCCAGCTCTGTCGGGAGCGGCCCCGTCAACTGGTTGCCGGACAGCCACAGCCCCCGCAGGCCGGTCAGCAGCCCCAGTTCCGCCGGGATCGTTCCCGTGAGACCGAGCGCACCCAGATTCAGATTCGTCACGCGCTTCGGCGTACCCGCGACCGTCACTCCCTCCCAACTCCCGATGGCCGTGCTGGCGCTCCAGTTCAGCGTCACCATTCCCGCGAGCGTGGCTTTCGCCCCCAGCAGCGCGTCGCAGTCAGCCGCGAGGCCGCGGTTGGCGGCCGGATCGGCACCGAGGGTCGTCTCCGTGCATGTCAGCGTGGCCGTCTGCGCCTCGCCGCGGCTCGTGCCCCCGCCCGCGAGACCGACCACCAGCGCCAGCACTCCCAGCGCCACCGAAACGAGCAGCGTTCGCGCGGAAAGGGCGTTCAGTACACGCATCGGTCCACTCCCCCCAAGGCTCTCCCTCCCCGCGAGTATAGGCGGCGCGCAAGAGGGGGGGAGCAACGACAGGGCCAGAGCGGCTCTCCGCTACAGAGGGAGCGGCTGTGCTTTCTGGGTGGCGACTGCGTGAATCCGAGCGCGAGGCGGCGCTGAGCCGCGCTTCGCGGCGCGTGTGTCTGCTCTGTACTGCGCGGCTAGTCTCGTGGCGGCAGCGACGCACGGGGCCGCACGCGCGGGTTCGCCACGAACTGCGGCCAGCGGCCCTCCATCAGCCCCACCACCGTCTCCCCCACCCGCCGCCGCATGCTCTCGAACGACTGGTCTGAGTACGAGGCTGAGTGCGGCATCAGAACCACGTTCTCCATCTGCGTCAGGGGCGACTCCGGCTCGAGCGGTTCGCGCTCGAACACGTCCAGCCCCGCGCCCGCGATCCGGCCCGCATCGAGCGCCGCGATCAGCGCCTCCTGGTCGACCACGGGACCGCGCGAGGTATTGATCAGATACGCCGACGGCTTCATCGCCGCCAGCTCGGCCTCACCGATCAGATGGCGCGTCTCCGGCGTCAGGGGCGTGTGCACGGAGACGTAGTCGGAGCGCTCCAGCAGTTCGGGAAGGGTCTCGATACGCTCCACCCCGCAGGCGCGGAACACGCCTTCGCCGAGGTACGGGTCGTGCGCGATCACATTCAGCCCGAACGCCTTCGCCCGTGGCACCACCGCCTGCGCGATGTTTCCGAGTGCCACCAGTCCCAGCGTCTCCCCGCCGACCGGACCCATCGGCCCGAGCGGACCCTTTCGCCAGCTGCCCTCCCGCACTGCCTTGTCGAGAGCGTGCAACTTCTTTGCACAGGCGAGCAGCAGCAGCATCGTCTGATTCGCCACCTCAGGCTGGCAGAAGTCGGGAAAGTGCGCTACCACGATCCCGTGGTCCGTCGCCGCCGGAATGTCCAGCGTGTCCAGCCCCACCCCGTAGCGGATGATGAGCTTGCAGCGTGGCATCGACTCCACCACCCGCCTCGTGATCTGCGCCGACGACACCAGGATCGCGTCCGCTTCCAGCACGTTCGCGATCAGCTCTTCCTCGTTCGTGGCGCTCGTCGCCACGAACCGCCCGTTACTCCCTTCGATGATGCCCTGCTCGATCTCCAGGGAGACGTTCGGGCGCTGGTCGACGTGGACGGTGAGGAAAGGTTCAGGCATGCGCGCGAGCGTACAGACGCCCTCCCGCACAGGCCAGCGCTCCACTCGCGTATCATGCGACGCTACGAATCCACCAGCCGGAGGAGCCTCCTATGACGGTAGCTGAACAGACTTGGACCGAATCCACCACCGAGGTTGCGAGTCTGAGCCTCCGCTCCCTGCAGGGAGGTAACGGTCCTGCTGCGGTGGTACTCCATCACTCCTCGGGCAACCTCGGCTGGGTACCCTTCTACGAAGCGCTCGCGCAGCGCTTCTCCGTCACCGTGCCCGACCTCCCCGGCTACGGCCAGTCCGAGCGGCCCGCGTGGGCGCGCGACGCGCGGGACATCGCCATCCTCATCGACCGTTTCCTCGCGCGCGTTGCGCCCGAAGGCGTCACGCTCGTCGGTCTCGGTTTCGGTGGCTTCATCGCCGCCGAGATCGCCTCCATGCACCCGGAGCGGCTCGGCGCCCTCGTCCTCGTCGGCGCCGCTGGCCTCCAGCCCGACGAGGGTGAGATCCTCGACCAGATGCTCATCGACTACCCCGAATACATATCCGCGGGCTTCCGCGACGAGGCACGCTACCACCAGATATTCGGCGAAGAGGTGGCGAAGGAAGTCCGTGAGCTCTGGGACTTCAGCCGCGAGATGACCGCCCGGCTCAGCTGGAAGCCCTACATGTTCAACCGCCGCCTGCCGTATCTCCTGCCCGAGGTGCAAACCCCTACCCTGGTCGTCGCCGGGAGCGAGGAGAAGGTTGTGCCCGTCACCTGCGCGCGCCAGTACGCCGCTCTCCTCCCCAACGCCACCCTCGAAATCGTCGAGGGCGCAGGCCACTATGTCGACTACGAAGAGCCGGAGGCGCTCGCCGCCCTCATCGCCGCGCACGCAGGCTGAACCAGCGGCGGAGGCTTCACCGCCCCGCCGAAAGGCGTATGCTTCGCGCAAGTTGTGGCGCATCCACGCCTGAGCGCGTGTGCGTGCAGGAGGGCGAGCCCCATGTTCATCGGCTACTTCACCGAACGGCCCTACCAGGACCGCGAATCTGGCTACTTTGGCGCGACCGGCCGCGACATCGCCGATCTCGGTGTCAGCAACAGCGAGTACAACCCGCGGCTCGGCTCGGAGCTCTACAACCGCTACCTCGACGAGAAGGTCTACGCCGAGGAGATGGGCTTCGACGGCCTCATGCTCAACGAGCACCACAGCACGCCCTTCTGCATGGGCGGCGTGGTGAACGTGGAGGCCGCCATCCTCGCGCGCATCACCAAGCGCTCGAAGATCATCATCCTCGGCAACGTGCTCCCCATCTGGGACGACCCGCTCTGGCTCGCCGAAGAGCTCGCCGAGATCGACATGATCTCGCGCGGCCGCCTGGTCACAGGCTGGGTGCGTGGCACGGGCCGCGAGAGCGTCGCCCACAACGCCCAGTCGCCATTCAACTGGGAGCGCTTCCAGGAGGCGCACGACCTCGTCCTCGCCGCCTGGACCCGCCCCGGCCCCTTCCGCTGGGAAGGCGAGCACTACAACTACCGCTACGTGAACCCTTGGGCCAAGACCTACCAGCAGCCCCATCCCCAGATCTGGATTCCGGGCGTCATGAGCCGCAACACCGTCAAGTGGGCTGCCGAGCACCGCTATCCCTACGTCATGCTCGCCACCGAGCTTGAGCCCACGAAGAACTCCTACGACTACTACTCCGAAGTCGCCCGGGAGAACGGTTATGAAGCCGGAACGCAGCATCGCAGCTACCTCTTCAAGGTCCATGTCGATGAGACCGAAGAGCTCGCCGACCAGGCCGCCCGCAAGTACGTACAGGGGCCCAGCAACCCCTTCCTTGAAGGCAACCAGGGGATCGTGCGCCCCTACCTCCAGAACCTCCCGGGCATGACTTCCCGCACCAACCTCCTCCCCACCGTCACCAGCTTCACGCAGGCGCGTGCCCGTGGCCGTCTCCAGGAGCACGGGCAGGCCACCGGCGATGACGCTGATGCGAAGACCAAGGTCGTCGACCAGTTCGGCACCTACGAGGGGCAGAAGGAGCGCATGTCCATCATCACGGGCACGCCCAAGACCGTCATCCCGAAGGTCCGCCATGTGCTCGAGTACCTCCGCCCGGGCAGCATCTTCTTCTGGGACGGCGATGGCGCCATGGATCACGACGATGCCATGCGCAGCCTCCGCCTCATGGGCGAGGAAATCATCCCCGCCACCCGCGAGATCGCAAAGGAACTCGACCTCAAGGGCCCCTTCGAGGTCGATTCCAGGACAAACGAACCCATGGCGCAGGAAGAGGCCGTCCCCGCCGGCGGCTCCTGACGCTCTCTCCACCGTCAACGCCGAAGGCGTCGCAACCCCTTGCGGCGCCTTCCTGTCTAAGGTTACTCATTTACAACTTTGAACAGGGGGCAACCATGGAGTTCGATGTCGAAGGTCATCTCGGCGCCGTAGAGCGCTCCGTGTCGTCGATTGAGCGCGACGGCCAGCCAACTCTCGCGGTCACCCTGGTGCGCAGCTACGCGACGACGATCGAGGACATGTGGGACGCCGTGACGGACGGCAAGCGGCTTGCGCGCTGGTTTCTCCCGATCAGCGGCGAGCTCGAGCCCGGTGGCCGCTTTCAGCTGGAAGGCAACGCAGGCGGCGTGATCACGGCGTGCGAACGGCTGACTCGTCTTGCCCTCACCTGGGAGTTCGGCGGGGACGTCAGCTGGGTGGAGGCCCGGTTCTCGGCCGGCGGATCCGGCCGTGTGCGGCTTACCCTCAAGCACACCGCGCACGGATCCGCGCACTGGGACGAGTACGGGCCGGGCGCAACCGGCGTCGGCTGGGATACGATCATTCTGGGGCTCGCGATCCATCTCGCCGAACCGGCGCACCCACAGCCGGACGAAGCCGCATTCGTCGCCTCACCAGATGGCAGGGCGTTCATCACCGGCAGCAGCGAGAAGTGGGGTCAGGCGGCAGTCGCGTTCGGAACCGACCCCGCCACCGCGCATGCAGCGGCGATGCGCACGACGGCGTTCTACACGGGTGTACCGCCCGAGCCCGCCTGATGCACACGCGTTCGATGTGCTCGGCGACCCCGTCCGGCGGCGCATCCCGGAGCTTCTCGCGGACGAGGCGCATACTTCGGGCGAGGTCGTCGCCGTCATTCAGCGCGAGTTTGGCGTCACGCAAGCGGTGATTTCCCGGCATCTCAAGCTCCTGCGCGACAGCGGCTTCGCCAGGGTGCGAGTCAACGGAGCCCGACGCATCTGCGCCATGGATGCGGAACCGTTGAAGGACATCGATGCGTGGCTGCAGCGGTTCCGGCTATTCCGGGAACCGAAGCTCAAAGCGTTGGCGGCAGAGATCGAGCGCGGCGAACGGAACCAGCGCTAATCCGCGGCGCTGGTCGGCGCTTCCTGCCCACCGCGCGCCCATGCCCGTGTCCTGTGCGACCATGCCTCGAGTGACTGGCTTCGACGCTGACGTTTTTGTCGTGGGAGGAGGACCCGCCGGATCCGCCGCCGCCACCATGCTCGCGCGCAAGGGCTGGCGCGTCCGCCTCTACGAGCGCGACCGCTTCCCCCGCGAACACGTCGGCGAGTCGCTCCTCCCCGCCTCCATGCCGGTCCTTGCCGAGCTTGGCGTGCTCCCCGCCGTCGAGGCCGCTGGTTTCCTCCCCAAGTACGGCGCCACGATGGTCTGGGGTCGCGACCCCGACCCCTGGAGCTGGTCCTTCCGCGAATCGAGCCCCCGCTATCCCCACGCTTTCCAGGTCGTCCGCGCCCAATTCGACGACATCCTCCTCCGCAACGCCGCTGCGCAGGGCGTCGATGTGCGCGAGGGCCAGCGCGTGCTCGCGGCGGAGGCGGACGCTTCCGCTGCGCTCCTCCGCGTCGAGGATCGCGAGGGCGGCGAGCGTACAGCCCGCGCCCGCTTCGTCGTCGACGCGAGCGGACAGGTGGGGCTCATCGGACGCGCCCGTGGCCTGCGCGAGCCCGACCCGTTCTTTCGTAACCTCGCCGTCTACGGCTACTACGCGGGTGGCGCCCGCCTCCCCGAACCCCACGCGAACGACATCCTCATCGAGTCCACCGCCGAGGGCTGGCTCTGGGCGATCCCCCTCCATATCGGCCTTGTCAGCGCTGGTGCCGTCGTCGACAGCGTCAGCGGACGCGCGCACATCCAGGCGCTCGGTCCCGAGGCGTTCTTCCGCAAGCAGATCGCGAGCGGGCCGCAGACCGCCGCCCTTCTCGCCGAAGCGTCGCTCACCGCTGGCCCCACCGTCGTGCGCGACTGGTCGTACGCCTCGCGCGAGCTCGCGGGAGAGGGCTTCGTGCTCGCGGGCGACGCCGCCTGTTTTGTCGATCCCCTGTTCTCCTCGGGCGTGCACCTTGCGCTCTCCTCGGGCGTGCTCGCCGCCGCGTACGTCACATCCGCGCTCAAGGACCCCGAGCTCGGTCGCGCTGCCGCCGCTGTCTACTCCGGGCAGTACCGCCAGCAGTACCAGCACTTCCGCGAACTCGCGCAGCTCTTCTACGCTAGCAACCGCACCGTTGAGTCCTATTTCTGGGAGGCCCGCCGCCTCACCGGTGGGGATGCGGCCACCCCTGCGCGTCTCGCCTTTGTCCGCGCTGTTGCCGGGCAGCCCCCTGCGGGCTACGAGCGCGCCGTGCTCGCCCAGGGCGACCTCCCCCGCAGCTTCGCCGAGGCTGTGAGCGCCGTCGAGCGCGCCCGCGTCGGGCGTGCCGCCGCCTTCGACAGGCGCTTCGCCGGGGAGCGCCGCGACCGCCTCCTCACCGCTGCGCCGGTCCTGGCAGGCGGTGTCAGGCTCGAACGCAAGCCGGTCGCAGGCGAAGGCGAATTCGTGTGGGGCCAGGTGATCGTCACGCCCGCGCGGCCCGAAGGCGTGCCCGCGAGCGATCTCGTCGCGCTGGCCGTCGCTCGCATCGATGGCAGGCGGACGGTTGCCGAGCTCTTCGAGCGGCTGGGCGATCACGTCCCCGCGGACGTGATCGCCCGCCTCCGCCCCCGGATCGTCGAGGCCCTGCGCCTGCTCCACGTCGAGGGTGCCATCGAGCGGTTCGCCGAGGGAGCCGGTGCGTGAGCGAAGCGGGGCGCGGCCGAATCGTCCAGCTGAGCGCCTCCAACGGAGGCGTGCCCAAGCTGCCGCTTGCCGAGGCCACGGTCGATCGCACCGGCATCACCGTCGATCGCCAGGCCGATCGGCGCGCTCACGGCGGTCCCGCGCGCGCCCTCTGCCTCTTCGCGCTCGAACGCATCGAGACGCTCGCCGCCGAGGGGCACACCATTGCTCCGGGTGTCACGGGCGAGAACGTGACTATCACCGGCATCGACTGGAGCCGCGCTGGCCCTGGCGCACGGTTGCGTCTCGGTGATGCCGTACTCATCGAGGTCACCGGCTACGCCGCACCCTGCTGGAAAAACGCGCAGTGGTTCGTCGAAGGCGACATCCAGGCCATCGACCAGCAGGTGCGACCCGGATTCAGCCGTGTCTACGCGCGCGTCCTTGAGGGTGGCCACCTCCGCCCCGGCGATCCCATCGAGCTGCTGCCCGCGACAACCGCCGAGCGCCTCGACCGCGCGCGCGTCCCCACCGTTCGCTGGCGCCCTCCAGAGCTGCACACGAACAGCGGAGCCTCTCGCGAGCGCCGGGTCGATGATCGTGGGTGATCCCCTCGGTGCGCGCATCACACGCGCCTTCCCGGGGATAGGCTCCGTGGAGCCGTTGCGGGAGCTCGGTTGCGGTGTGCGCAGCCACGTCGTCCAGACGGCGGGTGGCGTTGCGGTGAAGGTGGGGCGCATCGCCGATGCCGCGGATGAGTACGCCCGCGAGTGGCGGTTGCTGCCGGTGTTGGCATCGAATCTCCGGGTCCCGATTCCGTCCCCCCGCTGGCACGTTCCACCGACACCCGACTTTCCCCACGGCGCCCTCGCCTACCCGATGCTGCGGGGGCTGGCTCCTCCCTCGAACGGCTCCCATGGCCTTGCAGCTGATCTCGGCAACCTGCTGGCCGAACTCCACGCTCTCCCGAGGTCTGTGGCAGACGAAGCGCGGCTCGTCGAGTGGGATCCGCACGCTCGCATCATCGAAGCGCGTCCAGCTGTCACGACGGCCCTTGCCCAGCACTTGTCCGCATCCGAATTCTGTCAGATCGAAGCCTGGTGGGAGGAGTTGGCCGCCGATCCGCACTTCCCCGCGATCGACCGCGCCATCTGTCACCACGACCTCTGGCACGACAACCTTCTCGTGGACGAACGCGGGCGCCTCTCAGCGGTCCTCGACTGGGACGTCGATTGGAGCGACCCCGCACACGACTTCGCCCCGTTGCGACATTTTGGCGAGGCGTTCGCCCAAACGGTGGTTGCCGCCTACGTGGCTGCAGGCGGGCGTTTCGACGCAGAGATCGCCTGGCGCGCGGATCGCTATTGGGAGTCGCGCGATCTTGGGGGCCTCGCCTTCGCCATCGAGCACGAGGATGAAGCTGAGGCGCTGGACGCGATCCGCAAGGTGCGCGCCGTCCACTTCGGGCGCTAACCCCCGCGCGCACGGGGGACATTGACGGCAGCTAACGCCATCTGGCAGAGTAGGCAAGACGACTTAGTGTTCCAAGTACACTAAGTCATACGGAGGCCCCGCGATGGCAGCGACTCCAACACTCGCTACCAGCTACGACTCGCTCCTCGCGCGCTACTCGGACCCCGAGACCTGCCCCACAGACCGCCTCGATCCCATACCTCTTGTGGAGGAGCCCGCCTTCGTCAGCTGGCAGCAGGATATCCCCCGCAGCTACCTCGGCCTGCCCCCGGAGGAGCTCGACCGCCGCATCCGCGCCGCCCGCGCCACCCTTGGCCGCCGCCTCGTCGTGCTCGGCCACCACTACCAGCGCGACGAAGTCATCCAGTACGCCGACTTCACCGGCGATAGCTTCAAGCTTGCCCGGCACGCTGCCGCCCAGCAGGGCATCGAGTTCGTCCTCTTCTGCGGCGTGCACTTCATGGCCGAATCGGCCGACATTCTCACGCCCCCCGAGGTCGCCGTCGTCCTCCCCAATATGGCCGCCGGCTGCTCGATGGCCGACATGGCCGACCCCGGCGACGTCTACGCCGCCTGGGACGAGATGACCGCCACCCTCGGCGCAGGCGTGCGCCTCATCCCCATCACCTACATGAACAGCGCCGCCAGCCTCAAGGCGTTCGTCGGCGAGCGGGGGGGCATCGTCTGCACCTCCAGTAACGCCCCCAAGACATTCGAGTACGCCTTCGCGCGTGGCGAAAAGGTGCTTTTCTTCCCCGACCAGCACCTCGGGCGCAACACTGGCTACGAGATGGGCATCCCCCTCGACGAGATGGCCGTCTGGGATTGGCGGCAGCCCCTTGGCGGCCTCACCCCAGAGGCGCTCGAACGCGCCCGCGTCATCCTCTGGAAGGGGCACTGCAGCACGCACCAGCGCTTCTCGGTCGAGCAGATCGAGAAGGCCCGCGCCGAGCACCCCGACCTCAACGTTATCGTCCACCCCGAGTGCTCCCGGGAAGTCGTGCAGGCCGCTGATGCCAGCGGCTCG
Organism: Tepidiformaceae bacterium; assembly: GCA_963422605.2. Taxonomy (GTDB): domain Bacteria; phylum Chloroflexota; class Dehalococcoidia; order Tepidiformales; family Tepidiformaceae; genus UBA2991. The sequence goes on along the minus strand of CAXXUF010000002.1, from coordinate 473,295 downwards.
ACCGAGCGCATCATCCAGGCCGTGCGCGAAGCGCCCGCGGGCTCCGTCTGGGGCGTCGGCACTGAGATCAACCTCGTCAAGCGCCTCGCCGATCAGCACCCGGAGAAGACCGTCTTCTGCCTCGACCCCGTTGTCTGCCCCTGCAGCACGATGTACCGCATCCACCCCGCCTATCTCGCCTGGACCCTCGAGGGACTGGCGCAGGGCCACACCGTCAACCGCGTGCGTGTCGATACGGAGACGCGCAAGTGGTCGCTCGTTGCCCTCGAACGCATGCTCGCCCTGCCGTAGCCCTCGCCGCTCCCCGCGTCCCTGTATCGTCAGCCCCGCCGTTCCCGGCGCCGAGGAGCCGCTATGGCAGGCCGCATGCCCCTCGGCGCGCGCCTCCTGTTCGCGTCCGGCTCGCTCGGCGGGAACGCCCTCGGGCGCAGCCGCGATCTTTGGATCGTCTTCTTCTACCTGGGCGATGAGGATGGCGATGTTGAACGCCGCGGCGCTGCCTTCGCGATCGGCGCCGCCCTCGTCGTCGTACGCCTCATCGAAGCGCTCGACGACCCCCTGATCGGCTACTGGAGCGATCGCACTCGCTCCCGCCTCGGCCGGCGCATCCCCTTCGTGCTCAGCGCCACCCCGTTCATGGCCATCTTCTTCGTGCTCATCTGGATTCCTCCCGACCCGGGCGAGACGTTTCGCAACGTGATCTTCCTCTTCGGCATCCTGTGGTTCTTCAACCTCTTCTCGACGCTCTCCGGCGGGCCTTTCGAATCACTCCTGCCCGAAATAGCGCGCGGCAAAGACGACCGCCTCAGCATCGTCAGCTGGCAGGTCGTATTCGGCGTCGTGGGCGTCGTCGTAGGGCTCGTCCTCAGTCCCCTGATCGTCAACTGGGTCGGCTTCATGGGTATGGCGATCATCATCGCCGCCGTCGCCTTCGTCTCGCGCTACGTCGCGCTCGCGGGTGCCTGGCGGCGCTCGCTCGAGGTCTCGCGCGAACTCCCGCCTGAAGGCCCGCGGGAACGCTTCCCCCTGCGCACTGCCATCGCCATCTGCCTGCGCAACGGTCAGTTCGCCGTCTTCCTCCCCTCGTTCATCCTCTACAGCGTCGGCATCCAGCTGATCCTTGGCGTCCTGCCCTACTACGTCGAGGCCGTCCTTGGCGAGGACGAGCCCGGCACGATGGTCTCGGTTCTCACGGGCTCCGCGATTGCCGTCGTCGTATTGACGCTCCCCGGGGTCGTGCTGCTCGCCCGCCGCCGCTCCAAGCGGCTGATCTACGGCTGGGGCATGCTCTTTGCTGGCCTCTACTTCCCCCTGTTCGCCTTCGCGGGCTTCCTGCCGGGCATCCCTGTCGTGGCCCAGGGCGTCGGCTATGCGCTCCTCATCGGGCTCGCCCTCGCCCCCGTGCAGACCTTCCCCAACGCCCTCATCGCCGATATCACCGACTACGACACTGTGCGCACAGGCCAGCGGCGGGAGGCCACCTATTACGCCACCCAGGCCACCCTGGAGAAGATCGCCAGCGCCGCCGGTACCGGCCTCCTTATCGCCCTGCTGCTCGTCGGCAGCACCGCCAGCGACCCCACCGGCATCCGCCTGGTCGGTCCGGTCGCAGGCGTCCTCGCGCTGAGCGGCTACATCGTCTTCCGGCGCTACTGGCTGCCCGACGTGGTGACCGCGGAGACCGTGGCGCGGCACGGCTAGGCGCCCTCACGCTCCAGTTCGGCGAACACGCGCTCGTTGTCCTCGCCCAGCAGCGGCGCCCGCCGCCGGATGCACCAGGGTGAGCGATGGAAGCGGTAGGGCGCGCCCGGATACGTCACCGTGCGCCCCAGCTCGGGATGCTCCACTTCCACGGGGAAGCCGCGCGCGACGAAGTGCGGATCCTCCAGCACCTCCTCGGGCGAGTAGATGATCCCGATCTGGAAGCCGCGCCGCTGCCCGCCCGTAAAGAACTCGTAAGCCGTCAGCTTCGAGGCGAGGAAGTTCATGGCCGAGCGCCCCGCCCCGAAGATCGCCTGCAGCTCCTCATCCTGTGCCAGCAGCGCCAGGTCGAAGCGCTCGCGCCGCATCCCCTCCTCCAGCAGCGGTGTCTCCAGGAACTCATTCGTCAACCCCAGCGTCTCCAGCCACTCGCAGACTGCCGCGAACGATTCCGGACGCCGCGGCGGGATACCAGTGTTGACGTAACGCCCGTCCGCGCACTTCACCTGTGAGGGCATCGAGGGGTTCATGCCCGCGTGCCGCCCGGTCTGTCGCTGCACCGTCTGCCGCGCCACCAGCCAGCTGTAGCTACCCGCCTCGGTGGTCACGTTTGCGGCTGCGTGCGCGTTCACGTCGATGTGCTGGCCGCGCCCCGTCTCGTCCCGCACGAGGAGCGCTACGAGCGTCGACATTACGGCGAAGTGGCTCGCCGTGTGGTAGCCTTGGTTACCCCCGCCCCGCATCGGCGGCAGCGTATGGTCGTCGTAGCCGCAACTCCAGACGGGTCCGCCCCCCGCGAGAATGGTGAGGTCGGTCGCTGCCTCTCGTTCGCGCGGCATGCCCTGCCCGAAGGGACTCAGCGCGACCATGATCAGCCCCGGGTTCGTCTCCTGCAGCGCCTCGTAGGCAATATCCTCCCGCGCCAGCCCCTCCGGCGTACCGCTCTGGAGGAAGATATCGGCACGCGCGATCAGTGCCCGCAGCCGCTCCCGCTCCCCCTGCTCGCGCAGGTCGAGCGTCACGCTCGCCTTGCTCGTGTTGTAGTGCCAGAAGGAGAGGCTGCGGTCCGGGCCCGGCTCGTCGTCGAGGAAGGGCGGCCAGGCGCGCGTGCGGTCGCCTTCGGGTGGCTCGACCTTTATCACCTCCGCGCCCATGTCGGCGAGCAGCTTCCCCGCAAACATCCCCAGCTCGTCGCACAGCTCCAGCACGCGCAGCCCCTCGAGCGGCCCCGCCGCCGTCACAGCACGCCCTCCTCGCCGAGGGCCGCGATCTCGGCCGCGCTCAGCCCCAGCAACCCGCCGAACACCTCCTCGTTGTGCTCCCCCAGGCAGGGGCCGCCCCGCTCGATGCGCCAGTCCGTCTCCGAGAAGTGCACGGGTAGCCCGTCCACCCGCACTTCCCCCATCTCTCGATGCTGCACCGCGGGCCAGAGCCCCCACGCCTCGGTGTTCGCGTCCTCGTCGATCCGTTCCCGCGGACGCTGCACGGCCGCGGCCGGAATCCCCGTCTCCTGCAGGAGCGCTGCCGCCTCGAAGTTCCCCCGTGCCCGCGTCCACCCCGCCATAAGCTCGTCGAGCTCGCCCTGCGCTGCCAGCCGCCCCATCAGGTCCGCGAAGCGCGCCTGCCGCGCCCAGCCCTCCCCCGTTGCCTCCCCCAACGCCGCCCAGTCGCGGTCGTCGCGGCAGGCGATCGCGATCCAGGTGTCCTCCTCCAGCGAGGGATAGACGCCGTGCGGCACCATTGGCGGATGTTGGCTGCGGTTGCTGTCGGGGCTTCCCTCGCGCCGCAGCGGGCGGCCGTTCACCGTGTAGTCGAGCAACGCCGGCCCCGTCAGGGTCGCGCCTGCTTCCGTGCACGCCAGGTCTACCCACTGGCCCTCGCCGGTGCGCGCGCGGTGGCGCAGCGCCATCAGGATCGCGATCGCCATGTAGTAGGCGCCCGTGTGGTCCATGTACGAATAGCCCCAGCCCGCCGGCGGCTGGTCGGGCAGCCCCGAGCTGAACGTCAGCCCCGAGACCGCCTGCACGATCGGCCCCCACGTCTTGAATTCGCGGTATGGCCCCTCGTGCCCGAAGCCGCAGTTCGAGACGTAGATGATGTCCTCGCGGATCGCGCGCAGCGCCTCGTAGTCGAAGCCCAGGCGCTCCATCACCCCCGCCGAGAAGTTCTCCGCTACCACGTCCGAGATCGCCACGAGCTCGCGCAGGAGCTCCTTGCCCCGTTCCGTGCGTAGATTCAGCGTGACGCCCAGCTTCTCCACATTGTGGTTGTTGAACGCCCCCCCGAGATCCACCCCCCGACGGTCGTCCACGTAGGGCGGCATCCCCCGCAGGATATCCCAGCGCCCCTGGTGGACGGGATCCTCGATGCGGATGACCTGCGCCCCGAAGACGGCCAGGAAGCGCGTCGCCCCGGCCCCGGCCAGCTGCCCCGTGAAGTCACAGATGCGGAGATGCGAAAGGCCCCCGGGCATGGATTCCTCCAGCCGCGCGAGCATACCCGCGCCTGCCGCCGCCCGCATGCGACCTGTTGCGGAGCTCAGGGCTGCGGCAGCGCCTCGATCGCCGCGAGGCGGCTGGCGCGCCGTCAGGACGTATCCCCCGACTCTCCCTGACCGCGTGCCAGCTGTCGCTCCAGGCGGCGCAGCGACTGTTGCGCGGCGCGCAGTTCGCGGAGCAGCCCCTCGCGGGATTCGGGACGTTGGCTGACCTGCAGCCTCTCCTGTTTGGCTGCGTCAAGGTTGTTAATGACCAGGGCAGTGAACAGGTTGATGACGATAAAGGTTCCTGTCACGATAAAGCTGACGAAATAGATCCAGGACAGAGGATGCAAATCCATAGCCGTATACATAATATCGGTCCAATCTTCCAATGTCACCACCCGGAATAACGACAGCAGGGAGATACCCAGATTGCCCCAGTGCTCCGGGTCGTGTTCGTGGAAGAGCTGGAACCCGATAATGGCGTAGATGTACGTCAGCACACCCATCAGTGTCACGATATGCAACATTCCCGGGATCGAGCGCATCAGCGTAGCCACGATCAGGCGCAATTCGGGGATGACGGAAACCAGCCGCAGGACTCGTACCAGCCGGGCCATCCGCGCCACGATCGCGAATCCACCCGTGGCTGGAACCAGGGACAAGACGACTATCAGGAAGTCAAAGACATTCCAGGGATCCCGAAAATATCTGTCTACCCGAGGCGAAACGGCGAAAATCTTGAGTGCTGCCTCGACAACGAACACGCCCAGCGTTAGCTGCTGCCCGAGACTCAACCATGTCCCATACCGTTCGAGCAGCGAGGAGGAAGTCTCCAGCCCCAGTAGAATGCCGTTGCCGACGATAAGCGCAATAATGAAGTATTCGAAAAGGTGTGCCTGGGTTATCCGCTGCGCGAGTTCTCGCATACCCGATTATCCACCGCAATTCAGGTTCGTGGCAGTGCCTCGATCGCCGCGAGGACGTCGCGTGGTTCCATCCGGTAGCGGTAGTCTGCGAGGCAGTGCCGCGCCCGGATCACGCCTGTGCGGTCGACGACGAACGTCGCCGGTACCGGCAGCCGCCAGCCCGTCGCGGGATTGCGGTCAGGGAACCCCAGCCCCGCCGCGTAGAAGGGCCGCAGCCGCTCCGGCAGGTCGAAGCTCAGGCCATAGGCGTCCATCACCGCGCCGTCGCTGTCGAGCAGGACGGAGATGTCCGTCTCGTTCTTGCCGAGCAGCTTCCGTGCGTCCCCCTCCGTCTCGGGGCCCACGAAGAAGAGCGTCGCGCCCAGCTCGCGCAGTTCCCCGTGCTGTCGCTGCAGACCCTGCAGCTCAAGGTTGCAGAACGGTCACCACTCGCCGCGGTAGAACGAGACGGCTGCCGGTCCCTGCGTCAGCGCTTCGCCCAGGCTCACGAAACGATCGTGCGTGACGTCGTACAGGCGAAACTCGGGGGCCGTCACGCCCACGTCCAGCGCCCTGTCGATCGTCTGCGCCTCGATCTCGGCGATGGCCGCGATCACGTCCGCCGCCAGCTCGGGCCTGCTCGCTGCGAAGCGGTTACGCAGGGCCTTCAGGTCGTCGTCAAGCAGTTTGCGGTCCGTCATGGCACTCCCCCGAAGGTTATTCTACGAACCGGAAGGGATGGCGCGCCTCCGCTATGCTGCGGGATATGCAGACCGATCTGCTCCTGATGCCCTTCGGCGCGACCTACGCGCAGATGCGTGCCGCCGCTATCGCCGCCGAGGCCGCCGGATTCGACGGCATCTGGACATGGGATCACCTGCGCGACGCCGACCGCAACAGTGGCCGCGTGCCCGAGGCGCTCGTCGCCCTCAGTGCCATCGCCGAGGCCACCTCACGCGTAATGCTGGGCACACTCGTGCTCAACGTGGCGAACCGCCACCCCGCTCTGCTCGCGAACATGGCCACGACCCTCCAGGAAGTCAGCGGTAACCGCTTCATCCTCGGTATCGGCGCGGGCGGTGGCCCCACCCTGCCCTACGCTCCCGAGCAGACCATGATCGGACGCCCCGTGCCGCCCGATCGCGTGCGTGCCGCCCAGGTCGCGGAAGCGGCCCAGGTTCTGCGCCTGCTGTGGTCGGGGGAGCGCGCGGACTTCGCGGGCGAGCACTTCCAGCTGCACGGCGCCCACGGCTATCCCCGCCCGGCGACGCCCCCGCCCGTGGTCGTGGGCGGATGGGGGCCGCGCATGGCTGGTATCGCCGGCCGCCATGCCGACGGTTTCAACACGCAGGCGGGCCACCCCCAGCTCGCCTCCTTCGCCGAGCTCGCCCGCCGTGAACACGCCGCCTCCGGACGCGACCCCGATGCGTGCCTCCTGACCGTCTTCGCTGGCCTCAGCGAGCCCTACCTCCGCCCCACCAGCCCCGCCCGCGCCTCCCTTGAACGCCAGGGCGTCACCCGCCTCATCCTCCTCATCGCCCCGCCCTACGACCCCGGCGAGATTCGAGAAGCCGGCAAGATTCTCGCCTCCTGATTCCTCACTGCTCGCAGTGCTTCCCGACCAGCGACTCCCGCGTCTCGGGGAGCTGAATGACCATCCCCGTGCGGTTCCGCTCCCCGTCCAGGAACAGCTGTGCTCCTTCACCTGGCTCCCATGGTCCGCTCTCGTCTGCAACGAACCCGTCGGCCCCCCATTCGCCCACGTGTACGAAAGGCGCTCTGATGTTGTCGTCGCGAGGGCACCCGAAGCCGAGCCAGATGGTGTAGCCGCTTCCCGGACCCATGAATTCGAACGCTCCCTGTGAGTCTGTCTCGCCCCGGCCGGCAGCCCACACCTGACCTTGAATCCGGACTGTTGCAATCACTTCCATCTCTTCAACAGGAAGGCCATCAGAGCCGAGGACTGTACCCGCGATCCGCCACGCGAAGGGGGGCGCCACCTCCAGCCGGTACTCCTCGAACGCCGCGTAGAAGTCGTCCAGCGCCAGGCCGAACGCTGTTTCGAACGCAGCGGGGTGCCCGCCGAAGCGGAAGAAATTCAGGACCGCCTCCGGACCTGCCCGTTCCGCGAGCCAATCCGTCGCCAGGAATCCAACCTGGTAGACGAACAACGAGGTTTGCGCCGGATCGACGATCTCAGCGGGTTTCCTCGGGAAAGATTGCGCCAACTCTGCCCAGATCAGGCGCAGTCCCTCACGTCGAACATCGAGGGAGATCCGGCCTCGTGCCTCGCTGACAAGGGCGCTCGCATAGACTGCCGATCCCTCCACGAGCCAGTCCAGCCAGGCAACTGGACGCGCGGGTCCTCTCTGGCGCCGAGAGGCGAGACCGCCTGCATCCTGTTGGAGGATATGGAAGTACTCGTGCGCCAGGAACGCCCCCTGCGTCTTGAGTTCAGGGCAGCCCTCCAGGACCACAACAAGCAGTGCCCCTTCCGCGGCACCGCCGCACGTGAACCAGATGGGGGTGACGCCGGGCCGGTCAACCGCGCGCCGTTCGTTCAGCAGATCCAGGTCAGTCGACAGGTAGACCGTAAAGTCCGACGTCACGGCCCCGAAGCGCTGCGCGAGCACGACCTGCGCTCTCTTCAGATACTGCCTGTTCGACTTCCGCTCAGCGCGCGTGAATTCGCCCAGGAACACGAACTCCGCCTCGGGGACGCCCAGTAGCGACCAGCGTTCTTCGAACGGGTTCGCTTCCGCCGGCTGGAACGCGAGGACGAATCCGAGCGCGACCGCGAACACGAGCGCCGCCGCCAATACGGCGAGGCTGGCCATGCCCGTACGGTTCAGGACCAGGTTCTCCACCTAGAAGATCGCGAGCGGGTTTAGCGGCGAGGCCGTGCCGCCCTCCAGCCGCAGCGGCGCCAGCGCGAACAGGAACTCCCAGCGCTCGCGCTCGCGGCAGGCCGCCAGCAGCCGCTCCAGTTGCATGTTGTCGATCAGGTGGATGCCCATCGCGGCGATCGCGATCTGGTGAAACGGCATCGGCCACCCCTCGACGCCGCTCGGCATCGCGTCCGTCACGCCGTCGCAGCCGAGCACGGCCACCCCCCGCTCGTGCACCCACGGCAGGCAGCTGGCGTCCAGCCCCGCCAACCCGTCCATGGGCGCTCCGGGGCCGCGCGACGCCCGTCGCGGGTCCCGGCCCGTGGCCACCAGCAGGATGTCGCCTTCTTCCGCGCGGACGCCCTGGCGGGTCTCTGCCGCCTCCAGCTCCTCAATGGTGATCCGTTCGCCCGGTTCCAGCCAGCCGGAGCCTCGCACGGGCGGGATGTCGAGCAGGACGCCGCGGCTCACGATGCCGTCCGCGCCCGCCATGATGCTGTTTCGCTGCGCGCCGTCCGTGCGCACCTCGCTCTTGTCGAAGCCGTTGTACATCTTCCCCTCCACGAAGATGTGGCAGAGCGCGTCGAGGTGCGTGGTCGCCATCCCGTGCGGTGCGATGGCGAAGTAATCCCGTGCGATGCCGAGGCGGCTGTCCGCACTGGCCGCGTCCCCACCGCTGATCATGTGGTGCTGCACGGGCGTGGGGTTGTCGGGCGCAGGCGCCACCGGCAGCGCCCGCGCGCAGCTCACGGAGAAGCCCTCGCGCACGAGCGCTGCCGCCGCCGCGCGCTTGGCCGCTGAGATCAGGTTGAGCGCGCCCCGCTCGTCCTCCTCCCCCCACCGTCCCCAGTTGCGCAGCTCGCGCGACATCCGCGCGAGATCGTCCGATGTCAGCGCCTCCGCTGGCTCTGTCATTGCGTCGCCCCTCTGCCGCCACGGTCTCGCAGGTCCTGTGCGGATACGCGCGGATGATAATGATCCGCGCACGCAGAGGGTGCGATCGTCTGAGCAGGACCTGCGCTGGCGTGTAGGATCGCCCCGCGCCGGAGACGCGCCCACGGCGCTCGACCTGTCCGGAGGAATCCGCCCGTGCCCATCCAGAGTTTGCTGGTCGCCAATCGTGGCGAGATCGCCATCCGCATCATGCGGGCGGCTGGCGATCTTGGCATCCGCACGGTGGCTGTGCACTCCGGGGACGACGCCCGGAACCTGCACACGCGCAAGGCCGACGCCGTCCGTCCCCTCCGGGGCCGTGGCGTCGCCCCCTACCTCGACAGCGACCAGCTCATCGCCGCCGCGCGCGAGTCCGGCTGCGATGCCCTCCACCCGGGCTACGGCTTCCTCGCGGAAAGCGCCGCGTTCGCCCGCCAGTGCGAAGAGGCGGGCCTCACCTTTGTGGGCCCCCGCCCTCAGACGCTCGACCTGTTTGGCACGAAGACCGAGGCGCGCGCCCTCGCCCAGGCACACGATGTTCCCATCGTGCCCGGCCTCTCTCGCACCATCAGCGTCGAAGAAGCGCACGCGTTCTTTGACGAGCTTCCGCAGGGCGCGGGCATGCTGATCAAGGCCGTGGCGGGCGGCGGCGGACGCGGCATGCGCGCCGTCTCCGATCCCTCCGAAATCGACAGCGCCTACGAGCGTTGCCGCTCCGAGGCCGGGCAGGCGTTCGGCGATCCGCGCCTCTACGTGGAGCGCTGGATTCAGCGCGCCCGCCACGTCGAGGTGCAGATCGCGGGCGACGCGGACGGCGCGATCACCCACTTCGGCGAGCGCGAGTGCAGCATCCAGCGCCGCCACCAGAAGCTCATCGAGATCGCCCCCGCCCCTGCCCTCGCCCCCACCCTCCGCGAGCGCATCACCGCCGCCGCCGTACGCCTCGCCCGGGCGAGCGGCTACCGCAACCTCGGTACCTTCGAGTTCCTCATTTCCGCCGGCGCGGAGGGCGGCGGCGACTTCTGGTTCATCGAGACCAACGCCCGCCTCCAGGTCGAGCATACCGTCACCGAGGAGGTGACCGGCGTCGACCTTGTGCAGCTGCAACTGCGGCTCGCCGGAGGTGAGAGCCTCGCATCGCTCAGCCTCGCCCAGGAAGATGCCCCTCTGCCCCGCGGCTTCGCCGTACAGGCGCGCGTGAACATGGAGACGATGACGGCAGGCGGGGAGGCGCGCCCTGCGGGCGGCACGCTCACCGCCTTCGAGGTTCCCTCCGGGCCCGGCGTGCGCACCGACTCCTTCGGCTATGCCGGTTATCGCACCAATCCCGGCTTCGATTCGCTGCTAGCGAAAGTGGTGGGCCACTCGCCAACAGCCGATCTGGCCAGCGCCCTGCGGCGCACCTCCCGCGCCCTCGCCGACTTCCGAATCGAGGGCGTCGCCACCAACATCGCCTTCCTCCAGACCATCCTCGCCCATCCCGATCTGGCTGCGGGACGCCTGTACACGCGCTTCGTCGACGATCACGCCGCCGCCCTCGTCGACCCCATCAACGCGACGCACCCGCAGCGCTACTTCACGCGCGACTCCGCCACGGGCCCTGCCGCCAGCGGGCAGGCGGGTGTCTCCGTCGATACGAACGACCCGCTTGCCGTACTCGCCTACGGCAAAGAGGGCGTTCCCGCCGGCGCTCCCCCCGCGCCCGACCCCGTCATGCCCCCTGCCGCCGAAGGCCCCGAGGGCACGCTCGCCGTACGCGCGCCCCTGCAGGGAACCATCGTCACGATCGACGTGGCCGAAGGCGACGCCGTGCGCGAGGGACAACTCCTGTTCGTGATGAACGCCATGAAGATGGAGCACGAGGTGCGCGCCGGGGCCAGCGGTGTTGTCCGCGAGATCACGGTCGTGGCGGGCGACACGCTCTACGAAGGTCACCCGCTTCTCTTCATCAGCGAGGGCGTCGTCGATGTGGCTGGCGAGGTCGCCTCTGAGGAGATCAACCTCGACTACGTCCGCCCCGACCTCGCGGAAGTCCACGAACGTCATGCCGCCACGCTCGACGCCGCCCGTCCCGATGCAGTCGCCCGGCGCCGCAAGACGCAGCAGCGCACCGCCCGCGAGAACGTCGACGGCCTCTGCGATCCGGGCACCTTCGTCGAGCACGGCTCACTGGCGCTCACCCCCGGTACTGGCCTCCCCCTCGAGGAGGTCATCAGGCGCTTCCCGACCGATGGCATGATCACGGGCGTTGGCTCCGTCAACGGCGAGCTCTTCGAGGGCGAGACCGCGCGCTGCGTCGTACTCGCCTACGACTACACGGTTCTCGCGGGCACGCAGGGCGCCGTAAATCACCCGAAGACCGACCGCATGCTCGAGCTTGCCGCAAAGTGGCGCCGGCCGGTCGTGTTCTTCACCGAAGGCGGCGGCGGGCGCGCCGGCACCGGCGGCCGCCGCTCGGGCGGCGACAACGCTGCCGAAGCGCCCCAGATCGGCGGCTACCGCCCGCTCGATACGCCCACCTTCGCGACCATGGCGAAGCTCAGCGGTCTCGTACCCGTCATCGGCGTCACTTCCGGGCGCTGCTTCGCCGGCAACGCCGTCCTCCTCGGCTGCTGCGACGTCATCATCGCCACCGCCAACTCCAACATCGGACTGGGTGGCCCCGCCATGATCGAAGGCGGCGGCCTCGGCGTCTTCACGCCCGAGGAGGTTGGCCCCATGTCGGTACAGGTTCCCAACGGCGTCGTCGATATCGCCGTCGAGGACGAGCAGGAGGCCGTGCGCGCGGCCAGGCAGTACCTCTCCTACTTCCAGGGCCCGGTGAGCGACTGGGACTGCGCCGACCAGCGCCTCCTGCGCACGCTTGTCCCCGAGAACCGGCTCCGCGCCTACGACATCCGTGCGATCATCGAGACGCTCGCCGATACCACCTCTGTGCTCGAGCTGCGTCCCCGCTTCGGTATCGGCATGGTCACCTCGCTCATCCGCGTCGAGGGCCGTCCGCTTGGCGTTATCGCCAACAACGCTACCCACCTTGGCGGCGCCGTCGATAGCGATGGCGCCGATAAGGCCGCGCGCTTCATGCAGCTCTGCGACGCCTTCGACCTGCCCATCCTCGTCCTCGCCGATACCCCCGGCATGATGGTCGGCCCGGAGGTCGAGCGGAGCGCGCTCGCGCGCCACTCCGCCCGCCTCTTTGTCACCGGTGCGAACCTCACGGTGCCGCACTTCACCATCTTCCTGCGCAAGGGCTACGGGCTGGGCGCGCAGGCGATGGCGGGCGGCAACACCAAGGAGCCCTTCTTCGCCGTCAGCTGGCCCACCGGCGAGTTCGGCGGCATGGGGCTGGAGGGGCAGGTCAAGCTCGGCTACCGCAACGAGCTCGCCGCCATTGAAGACCCCGGGCGCCGTATGGAGCGCTACGAGGAGCTCGTCGCCCGCGCCTACGAACGGGGCAAGGCGCTCAACCAGGGCGTCGCCTTCGGCGTCGACGATGTGATCGACCCCATGGAGTCCCGCTTCTGGATCAGCAGCGCCATGCGCTCGGTCCCGCCCCCACCCCCCCGCGAGGGCAAGAAGCGCCAGAACATCGATACCTGGTAGCGGTCGGTGCGCATCAGCAAGGCTTGCCCGCGGCGTCGAGCATCGTGCCGGGGTGTACAGCAGGGCATGCGGGCAGGCGCCGCCATCGGGTCATGCCCAGAACCGCTCCAAAGCCTCTCCCACCGGCGGTTCCGCCAGGCACGCCATGATCTTTCCCGAGGCGCCCGTGTGGTAGCTGGCCGTGGAGTAGCGCTCGTACGCGGCCTCGTCGTCGAACGAGAGGAAGAGCGCGTAGGCGAGCGGATCCTCGACGCTACGGCGGTACTCGAAGAGGCTCTCCGGCTCGTGCGTCGCCACATCGCGCACCAGCTGCGAGGTGAGCACCTCGAACTCGGCCTGCTTCTCGGCGGCGACCTTCAGCCGCCAGAGCATCGTTGGCATGGCGTCGCTCCCCTGGACCTAGATCGGGCGGAACACAGGAATCGGGTACTCGCCCGTTTCCTGCTTCTCGAACGTCACCCGCACGCGCTGACCGATGGCGATGTCCTTGGTGGGGTTGTCCACGCCCACTACGCTGCTCATCATGCGGAAGCCCTCGTCGAGGTCAATGTAGGCCACCGAGTAGGCGCCCAGATCGATGAAGCCCGGCATGCGGTTCTGCCGCACGACCGAGAACGTGTAGACCGTGCCCTCGCCTTTCGAGACGAACCACTCCAGCTCGTTCGAACCGCACGCCGGGCAGTGCTGCCGCGGGTAGAACACCACCTCGCCGCAGCCGTCGTCCACGCAGCGCTGGTAGCGCAGCTCGCCCGCCTGCGCGCCCTCCCAGAAGGGCTCCGTATGGGGCTCGGGGAATCGGGGTTGTGGTCGCTTCGCCATCGCGCTAGTCCTTCGCCAGAATCACGGTGCCGCCCGTGTGCGTTCCGCCCAGCAGCCCGCCGTTGCCGTGGGCCACGGCGAGCCTTGCGTCCGGCACCTGCGAGGTCGATTCTCCCCGCAGCTGCCTCGCTGCCTCCAGCAGCAGGAAGATGCCACGCATGCCCGGGTGGTTCGAGGAGAGGCCGCCGCCGTCGGTGTTGAGGGCCGGTCCCTCGCCGCTGTCGAAGGCGAGCCGTCCGCCCGCTACGTACTCGCCCACCTCGCCCTTCGCGCAGAAGCCGAGGTCCTCCAGGCAAACTGCGACCGTGATCGTGAACGAGTCGTAGATCATCGCGATCTCGACCTCGTCCGGCGTCACACCCGCCTCGCTGAAGGCGATCGGCCCGCTCTGCGCGCCCGCGCTCGTCGTGATGTCGCCGCCGTTCTCGCGGTACTTCGTCGCCTCGCCCCCGCCGATGAGCCAGACGGGAGCCTTCCGGCAGTCACGCGCCACGTCCGCCGAGGCGATGATCACCGCCCCACCACCGTCGCTGATCATGCAGCACTCCAACAGGTGCAGCGGGTCGGCCACGACGCGCGAGTCCAGCACGTCCTCCGTTGTGATCTCGTTCACGCCCACGAACTGCAGGTCCATCATCGCCTTCACGGCATCGGGGTTGCGCATCGCATGGTGGCGCGTCGCCACGGAGATACCGGCGAGCTGCTCGTCCGTCGTGCCGTACTCGTGCATGTGACGCTGCTTCACCATCGCGTAGTTCGCAATGAGCGTGGCGCCGTAGGGCAGCTCCATGTTCTGCTGCCAGTTCGGCGCCGCCTGCTGGCGCCCGCCCGTGCCGATCGCGACGCGGTTCGAGGCCGAGGTCGAGCCATAGCTGAGCACAGCCACGTTACACTTGCCCGCGGCGATGTCACGCATCGCGTGCGCCGCCTGGAACTCGTACGAAGAGCCGCCTACCTGGGTCGTATCGATCACCGTTGGGCGGAGGCCGAGGTAGGCCGCCGTCTGCAGCCCCCCGCCAGCCTCTCCGTCCTGCGCGTCGTAGATCGCGTCGATATCGCTCCAGGCGAGCCCGGCGTCGTCCAGCGCCGCCCGTATCGAGTCGACCTTGATGTTCATTCCCGAGACTCCCGGAGCCACCCGCAAGGGGTACTCGTGGATCCCGACGATCGCCGCCTTCCGCTCCTGCGCCATCGTTCCTCCTCAAGCGCGCATGCGACGGGACGCCTGCGCCCTCGCCGTTTGCGCCACCCTACGCGCCTCCCGTACGGTTCGCGCGTGCGCGTCGCGCTGATCGCCGATACCCACCTGCCTTCGCTCATCCATCAGCTTGATGAGCTTGGACCGGCGCCGGGCGATCTGCTCGCGACAGCAGAGCTGATTCTACACGCTGGCGATGTCACTGCACCGAGCGTCCTCGACTGGTGCGAGGCCTTCGCACCAGTGCTCGTGGCGCGTGGCAACAACGACCTCTTCGAGCACCCCCGCATGGCCCACCGCCAGCTGCTCGACCTCGAAGGCTGGCGCATTGGTATGACCCACGAGCTGCGCCCCGAATCGCGCCCCATCCCCGTGCTCCTCGACGAAGGCCTCGGCGGCGAGCGCGTCGATGTGCTCATCGCCGGCGATACCCATGTCGAGCGCCTCGAGTTTCGTGACGACGTTCTCTTCGTGAACCCCGGCAGCCCCACCCTCCCCCACCACAAGGAGTACCGCCTCGGCACCGCCGCCATCCTCGATATCGAGCACGACCGCATCCGCGCCGAGGTGCTCGTCCTCGGCCACACCGACGGCAGCCCCAACCCGGGGACGCCCGGCACGATCGAGATCGTCCGTGAGAACGGACGCGTGCGCGTGCTCCCGTGACGGACCAGGCGCGCGTCGCGCAGATCAATGTCTCCGGCGGTGGCGTGCCCAAACGCGCGATCGCCCGGGCAGTTGTCGGGCCCCTCGGCATTGAGAGCGACCGACAGGCCAATACCGAGCACCATGGCGGCCCCGAGCGCGCCCTCTGCCTCTTCTCCCTCGAACGGATCGAGGCGCTCCAGGCAGAAGGCCACCCCATCGCCCCCGGCGACGTCGGCGAGAACATCACGATCGCGGGGCTCGAATGGGACGCGGTTGACCCCGGCAGGCGATTGCGGCTCGGCGAGACGGTGCTCGTCGAGATCACGCGTTACACCCAGCCCTGCACGAAAATCCGCGCGAGCTTCGCCGATGGCGATTCCAACCGTATCAACCAGAAGACGCACCCGGGCTGGAGCCGCACCTACGCACGCGTGCTCGCAGGCGGCCCCCTCCGCCCCGGCGATTCCGTGGAGCTGCTGCCGGAAGCTACCCCGCGCCCCGGCTGAACCAGGCCGGCGGGATGGCCACGGGAAGCATGTCGAAGTGCGACGCCAGGATCGCCTCCAGCTCGCTCGCCGAGTGGATCGCCCGGCGCTCCATCCTCCCCCCGCGCGTCGTCATCAGCAGCCCCCGTGCGGCGGTGCTCCGTCCCCCACCGTCCAGCGGGCGAGTCACGATCCAGCCTTTTGTGAACTGTGACTTCGCCGAGGTGGTATGGAACACGCACATCGGCCAGAACGCCCGTGCGGTCGCTGGCGCCGAGCGGAAGTGATAGATCACCTCGCCCACCGCATCCTCGTCCGCGCGATACTCCACCTGCCATGCCCTGGCCGCAGCGGCGCGCGGTGCGCCCGGAGGTGCGTCCACGCCGTTGCGCAGCGCGACGCGCCAGGCGCCGCCGCGCTCCTGCGGCGTCCAGCCACCGTCCCAGGGCAGGGGCTGCTGAAACGTCTCGCCGTTGCCCACGTCCGCCAGCCAGTCCCGCTCCGGCAGCGCCACCCGCAGCGTCATGTGGTCGTAGGGTGGGCCGAAGCCACCCTCCCGCCGCCGCATCTGCCCTTCGAGCAGGTCGACCTCGAAGCCGAGCCCGCGCAGCGCCGCCGCCAGCAGCAGGTTCAGCTCGTAACAGAACCCGCCCCGCCTGCGCGCCACCAGCTTGCGGGTCAGGCGATCCAGCGCGAACGAATACGGCCGCCCGAGGTGGATATCGAGGTTCTCGAAGGGGATGGAGAAGTAGTGCGCGCGGTGAATGGCACGTAGCCCGGCCTCGTCTGCCGCCGGCCGCGCGTGCAGCCCGATGCGCTGCAGGTACGCCTCCAGCGCATCGCCGCCAAGGGCCTCAGCCTGATCCTGCTGCAGGTCGCCAGCCCCCGATTCGGATGGCGAACAATGCTCAGAGCGCAACGGGCGCTTGTCAAACGTTCACCTCCCTGTTCCCTCAGGGCATGGGACCGCCGCTGTGGCCGGTTCGCAGGAGGCCAGCCGATCGAGTTTGCGCTATCGTGGGATACCTACTATGCAGCCAGGCCAGAGCAGGACAGTTGGACATGGTTTCCCAACGGCACTGCCGAACCTCCCCCTGAGGTCCGAACGAAAGGTGGCGGTGTACGAATGCTACTAACGCTCCGGCAATGGCTCACGGTCGCGATCGTCGCGATGGCTGTCGCCATCGTGGCCTGCGGACAGGGAGATGACGCCCCGGTCCTGCCACCGGCCACCGAAGACGGCGGAACCGTGATCGAGGACACCTACATTGGCACTGGCAACCCCGGCTCTGATGTCGTGGTCGCGCTCGCCCAGGGCGGCCCGATGCCCTTCCTTGTTCCCGAATGGGAACTCCAAGAGGTGTTGAGCCCGCTCGACCTGGAACAGGTGTACCTGGTGAACGTTCACCAGGCCCAGACCATCAACGCAGGCGCTTTCATCGACCAGGACATCACCTTCGCTGAGGCCAAGGCCGCCGGTTCCGAGAGCGCGGCGATGCTGGCCGCCGTCGTCGCTCACTTCAAGGATCAGGGCAAGACAGTCTATGTCGTGGGCATCTCTTTCGGCGCCTTCATGGTCCAGGAACTGCTCGCGACGCAAGGCAACGTCGCCGATGGCTATCTCATCGCGGTTGGTCGGATCGACATGCCCGCCGAGGTTTGGACGGAGTTCTCCGAAGGTCGAGCCGCCGGCTTCGTGAACGGGACCGAGATCGTGGAGTTTACGATCGAAGAGGCCGGAATGGGCGCTGGAACTCCGGCTGGTGACCGCAACATGGCCCGTCTCGCGGCCGGCCTCGGCCATAACCGCTACAGCGAACGGCTCGCCCGTATCGATATGGCCAATGTCGTCTACGTTTTCGGGACCGTCGACGAACAGGTGGGACGGCTCAGCGACGCCGAACGGGAGTTCCTGAGCGGACGCGATGCGAACGTGATCGCGTACGAGGGCGGCCACGACACCCCCGCCGCCGTTGTCCGCGACGCCCTCAGCCGCACCCTTCCTCCGGAGCTTCTCAACTAGGAGCAGTTCCGCTTCGTCTGCCCTGGGCGCTCGTTCGCACGGCGAGTGCGGGAGCACTTGTCACACGCCCGTCCGCAGCGCACTGTCAGAACATGACCAGCGTCATCGACCAGTTCGCGGAGATTAACGGCTCCGAGCTGCGCTATCGCCTGTACGGCGGCGCGGATGCGCCCCTCGCCGTCATCGGGCACGGCATTCTCTCCTCGCTCGAACAGTTCAGCGACCAGTCCGCTGCCCTCGACCTCCTCGCCGAGCGCTACCGCATCCTCCTCTTCGATGCTCGCGGGCACGGCCAGTCCGAGGGTCCCCGGGATGCGGACGGCTACTCGTGGCGAGTGCTCGGTGAGGACATGCTTGCCCTCGCCGCCCTCGCCGGCGAGGAGCGCCCCATCCTCGGCGGGGCCTCGATGAGCGCCGCGGGTGCCCTCTGGGCTGGCCTCGAATACCCGCACACCCCGCGCGCGCTCGTGCTCATCATTCCACCTCCACTTGGCCCGCGCGCCCTCCAGAGTGAGGACGAACGTGCGGCCCTGCGCACGCTCTCCACGCTTGCCGGTGCGGTCGAATCCTTCGGTCTCACCGACACGATGCAGCTGGCTCGCTCCCTCCCCGGCTTCGGAGCCGCCGTGGCGGGCGAGGACCGCGGGGATTGGCTCCTCTCGCAGAATCCCCGCACAATCGCGCCCATCATTCGCGGGCTCTTCGGCGCGCCCGCGCACGATCCCTCCGCCTATGCCGCAGTACGCGCGCCGGCCATCGTCTTCGCCCATGAGGGCGATCCCCTCCACCCCATCCGCTCCGCCTGGCTGCTCGCCGAGCGCCTGCCCGAGTGCCGTCTCCACATCGGCCCTGAGCCAAACTACTGGCGCGATCACCCGCAGGAGCTCGCCCGCGAACTTCTCGCCTTCCTCGATGAGATCGGCCAGCTGCGCTGACGCGGCCCCCGCGAGGTGCCTGGCTCCGTTTCGTCCCGGTCCGGGCCTTGGGCTATACTCCCCCGGCGGATTCAGTGCGACTCCCTCGGCTGTCGTGCACGGGCTCACGCCCGGCGCGATCCACGACCGTCGCGGTCGCCGTGGCTCCGCGGATGGCAACCATGAAGGACTGCGGATAGCGAGATGCCCAGCCAATCAAAACAGGAATGGCTCGCGGGAACCTACCGGAAGGCGATCGACCGCAACCCCGAGCGCGCCGATTCATTCCGCACCACCGGCGAGACCGTCCTCGACCCTGTCTACGCGCCCGAAGACGCCGCCGCCAACGGCGCCCCCGGCTTCCCCGGCGAGTATCCCTTCACCCGTGGCGTCCAGCCCACCATGTACCGCGGGCGCCTCTGGACCATGCGCCAGTACGCGGGCTTCGGCACCGCCGAGGAGTCGAACGAGCGCTACCGTTACCTGCTCGACCAGGGTCAGACCGGCCTCTCCGTCGCTTTCGACCTCCCCACCCAGATCGGCTACGACTCCGACGACCCCATGGCCCTGGGCGAGGTCGGCAAGGTGGGCGTCGCCATCGACTCCATCGACGACATGCGCACGCTCTTCCGTGGCATCCCCCTCGACAAGGTCACCACTTCGATGACCATCAACGGCACTGCCGCCGTCCTGCTGGCCCTCTACATTGCCGTCGGGAAGGAGCAGGGCGCGCCCCTCGGGAAGCTCGGCGGCACAGTCCAGAACGACATCCTCAAGGAGTACATCACGCGCGGCACGTGGATCTATCCGCCCGCGCCCAGCATGCGCCTCATCACCGATGTGTTCCGCTTCTGCTCGGAGAGCGTGCCACGCTGGAACACGATCTCCATCTCCGGCTACCACATGCGTGAGGCGGGCTGTACCGCCGCCCAGGAGATCGCCTTCACCCTCGCCAACGGCATCGCCTACGTCGATGCCGCTGTCGCCGCCGGCCTCGGTGTCGACGCCTTCGCGGGGCGCCTCAGCTTCTTCTTCGCCTGCCACAGCAACCTGCTCGAGGAGGTAGCCAAGTTCCGCGCCGCCCGCCGCCTCTGGGCCACGATCATGAAGGAGCGCTTCGAGGCCAGGAATCCACGCTCCATGATGCTGCGCTTCCACACGCAGACGGGCGGCGCCACCCTCACCGCGCAGCAGCCCGAGAACAACATCGTGCGCACCACGCTCCAGGCCCTCGCCGCCGTGCTTGGCGGCACCCAGTCACTCCACACCAACTCGATGGACGAGGCCCTCTCCCTGCCCACCGAGAACGCCGTCCAGATCGCCCTCCGTACGCAGCAGATCATCGCCTACGAAAGCGGCGCCGGCGATGTCGTCGACCCGCTCGGCGGCTCGTACTTCATCGAGTCGATGACGGACCGCCTCGAAGCTGAGGCGCGCGACTACCTCAAGGCCATCGAAGACCTCGGTGGTGCGCCTGCCGCCCTTGAGCAGGGCTTTCAGCAGCGCGAGATCCAGGAGGCCTCCTACCGCTACCAGCGCGAGATAGAGGACGAGGACCGCACCATCGTCGGCGTCAACGGCTTCACCGTCGAGGGCGAGGAGCCGCCCGAGCTCCTGCGCGTCGATCCCTCCATTGGCCGCCGCCAGGTCGAGCGCCTCCAGGCCCTCCGCGCGGATCGCGACAACGCCGCTGCGGATGCAGCCATCGCGGCGCTGGAGACGGGGGCCGCGGGTACGGAGAACCTTGTGCCTCTCATCATCGCCGCTGTCGAGTCTCGCGCCACGCTCGGCGAGATCAGCCACGCCCTGCGACGTGCCTGGGGCGAGTACCGCGAGATCGTGGTCGTCTAGTGGTCGAGGAGGATACCCGCAGCTTCGCCGACGAACGCCGCCGCCTCCTCGGCGAGCTCGAGCTCGAACGCAACCAGCTCATGCGCAACATCGAGACCTGCCGCATTCGCGATATCGAGCGCCCTATCGTCGGCGACTGGTCGCTCAAGGACATCACTGGCCACGTCACCACCTGGGAGGCCGAGCTCACCAGCGCCCTGGGCGAAGCGCGCGAGGGTCAGCGTCCCGCCATCCTTGATTTTGAGAACGCGCACATCGACGCGTGGAACCAGGATCACATCGAGCGCACGCGCAGCCTCACCTTCTGGAGCGTGCTCGATCAGCTGCAGGCTGGGCGCGAGCGCCTGCTCTCCCTGCTTGCGGGCTTCGATGATGCTGCGCTCGGCGAGGCCGGGCGCGTGCCCAACCGCCTGGTGCTCGCGATCGTGGAGCACGATCGTGAGCACTGGCGCCACATCGCCGCCTACCTTGCTGGCATGGCGGGCGTGCGTGAGCGTACCCCCACCTCCAGCCAGGCCGCCAGCAGCATCTAGAGGGGAGTCCGTGCTCAGCAAGGTTCACCACATTGGAATCGTTGTCCGCAGTGCCGATGAAGCGCTCGGCTTCTACCGCGACGCCCTCGGCCTGCCCGTGAGCGTCGACCGCGTCATCGAGGACCAGGGCGTGCGCGGCGTGCTCCTCCCCGCCGGCGACGCCGAGATCGAGCTGCTCGAACCCACCCGCGAGGGTACCGGCGTCGCCCGCTACCTCGAATCCCGTGGTGAGGGCCTGCACCACATCTGTTTCGAATCCAACGACTGCGCCGCCGACCTGCGTGCCGCCGCCGCCGCCGGCGTGCAGCTCATCGACGAGGCTCCTCGCCCCGGCCTCGCCGGCATGATCGGTTTCCTCCACCCGCGCTCGAATCACGGCGTCCTGATCGAGTACGCCACGCCCGTCGAGGAGCCCTTCACCGGCCCCCGTGGCGGCGCGCTGGCGAAGCGCATCGACCACATCGGCATCGTCGTCGCGGACATCCCCGCCGCCGCTGCCGCCTACGAGCGCCACTTCGGGTTCACGCTCGATCCTGCGCTCGGCGGCCCTGTCGAAGCCCTCGGCATCGAGAACGCCTTCATGCTCGCGGGCAACGCCCACCTCGAATTCATCCGGCCCGTCACCGGCGAGGGGCCCGTCGCGAAGTTCGCCGCCGAGCGCGGCGAGGGCGTCTTCCTCCTGTCGCTCGCCGTCGCCGATGCCAGGGCCGCCGTGGCGGCGCTTCGCGCGGCGGGCGTGCGTGCTGGCGACGCCAGCGGGGGTGTCGCCTTCGTCTCGCCGCGCTCGTCCTTCGGCGTGAACCTGCAGCTGGTCGATCGCCCCTGACCCCGCAAAAACCCCGATACAGGAGCAGCACATGACCGCAGCGCACGAAACCTCCTCCCCCGGCGAGGACGGCCAGAGTATCCGCGTCCTCATCGCCAAGCCGGGCCTCGACGGCCATGATCGCGGTGCGAAGATCGTCGCCCGCGCCCTCCGTGACGGCGGCTGCGAGGTCATCTACACGGGCATCCGCCAGACCCCCCAGATGATCGCCGAGGCCGCCCTCCAGGAGGACGTCGACGTGGTTGGCCTGAGCATTCTCTCGGGCGCCCACCTCGAGCTCTTCCCCCGCATCGTCGAAGAGCTCAGATCGCGCGGGCTCGACGACGTCGTCCTCTTCTGCGGAGGCATCATCCCCGAGGAAGACACGGAGGCGCTCGAGACGCTGGGCTTCAAGGCTATCTTCCGTCCCGGCACGAACACCCGCGACATCGTGTCGTTCGTCCGCACCAACGTGCCAACCGGGTGACGGACCTCATCGAGCGCTTCCTCGCCGGGGAGCGCCGCGCCCTCTCCCGCGTCCTCACCCGTGTGGAGAACGGCACGCCCGCGGGGCGCGAGTACCTGCGCCGGCTCTACCCCCGCTCCGGCCGTGCCCACACCATCGGTGTCACGGGAAGCGCGGGCTCGGGCAAGAGCAGCCTCACCGGCGCGCTCGCGGGCGAGCTACGCGCGCGCGGTCACCGGGTCGGCGTCATCGCCGTCGACCCGTCGAGCCCCTTCACGCAGGGCGCCATCCTCGGCGATCGCATCCGCATGCAGGACCTCATCCTCGACGAAGGCGTCTTCGTGCGCAGCATGGCCAGCCGCGGCGCCCTCGGCGGTCTCGCCCCCACCATCGACGACATGGTCGCCACCATGGACGCCTTCGGCTTCCCCTACGTCTTTATCGAGACCGTGGGCGCGGGCCAGGACGAGGTCGAGATCGCCGGTACCGCCCTCACCACCGTGCTCGTCAACAACCCCGGCACGGGTGACGATATCCAGGCGCTCAAGGCCGGAATCATCGAGATCGCCGACGTGCTCGTGGTGAACAAAGCCGACCGCCCCGGCGCCGATGTGCTCGTCAGCCAGCTGAAGGCGCTCCTCTCGCTCGCTCCCAGCGAGGGACGCGACCCCCCCATCCTCTCGACCGTTGCGACCACGGGCGAAGGTGTACCCGCCCTGGTGGACGCCATCGACGAGCACCGTGCCTGGCTCGATCGCTCCGGCGAGCTCGAACGGCACCGGCGTCAGGAAGCGCGCCACCAGGTGCTGTCTATTGCGCAGCGCATCGTCCTCGAACGCATCCGCGCCGCCACCTCCGGGGAAGCGCTCGGCGAGCTGGTCGCGCAGGTGGCCGGGCGCGCGCTCGATCCCCACACCGCAGCGGAGCGCCTCGCCGGCCCCTCCCGCCCGGACGAAGCGGTGTGAGCGTCGCGCAGCAGCGAGTCCGCGCTCGCTTCCGCAAGGGCGAGCGCGTGCGCCATATCTCCCACCTCGACGTGCTCCGCTACTGGGAACGCGCGATCCGGCGCGCGGGCCTGCCCCTGCTCTACTCGCAGGGGTTCACCCCGCATCCCAAAATCGCCTTTGCCGCTCCCCTGCCTCTCGGCTTCATCGGCGATCGCGAGATCATCGAGGTGCTGCTGAGCGAGCGCGTTCCGCTCGATCGCTTCGCCGCCGACCTCGGTGCGCAGACTGCGACCGGCCTCGATCTCGGGGAGGTCGTCGAGGTTGGCCTCGGTCTCCCCGCGCTCCCGACCCTCCTGCGCTGGGCCGACTACCGCGCGGACCTCGGCGGTGTCACGCCGGCGGAGGCGGGCGCCGCCGTCGCCGCCTTTCTCGCTACCGAGCGCTACCCCTGGCGGCAGGCGCGCGAGGGGAAGAAGGCGCGCGAGTACGACCTCCGTGCAGAGGTCGCCTCCCTTGCCGTTGAAGCCACGGAGGGCGTCGCCGCCCTCGCCGCGCGGCTGAGCGCCGGACCGAAGGTCACGGTGCGACCTGAGCAGATCGTCGCCGCGCTCGTTCCGCAGGCGAGCGTCACGCGCTACGTGCGCACCGGCCTCGTGCTCGACGAACCTTCGGTGGCACGGCATGCCTGGCGCTCCCGCGGTCAGTACGAGTGAGGCGCCCGTGAGGCTCTACCTCGTGCGCCACGGGGAGACCGCCCCCAACCGCGACGGCCTCGGGCTGGGCAGTGCCGACGTTCCTCTCACCGAACGTGGCCGCCTCCAGACCGCTGCCGCCGTCGAGCGGCTCGCCGTGGAACCCGTCGATCGCATCCTCACGAGCCCCCTCGTTCGCGCCGCCGCTCTCGCCCGCCCGCTCGCGGAGCGTACGGGCGCGCCGCTGACCGTCCGCAAGGAGCTGGTCGAGATGGACGTCGGCGAGACCGAAGGGCTCCCATTCCGCGAGATCGGCGAGCGCTTCCCTGCGTTCATCGCGGCCTGGCGCGCCCCCGATCCCCTGCGCGTTGCCATGCCCGGCGGCGAGAGCCTCGCCCAGGTTGCCGGGCGCATCGAGCCCCTTGCCGCGGAACTCGCGGCGCTCCCCGCAGACGGCGCCGCCGTCTGCGTCTCGCACAACTTCGTCCTGCGCCTCCTCATCTGCCGCCTGCTCGGGCTCGATACCGCCGCCTTCCGCGCCTTCAGCCTCGACCTCGCGTCGGTCTCGACGCTCTCGCTGCGGCGCGGGCACGCCACCATCGAGACCCTGAACGATCGCCGCCACCTCCCCGCGGAGCCCTCCCCGCGGAGCCGCCCGCGCCGCCTTGAGCATTGATGGAGACGCGCCTAGGTTGGCCGGATGCCCCTCCCCGCGCTCACCCGCATGAGGCTGTTCCTCTTGGCCTGCCTGTTGCTGGCTGGCTACTTCGTCTACACGGCATCGAGCGGCGTTGTTCGCCAGCGGGAGCAGAGCGCGGACCACGCCGCCGCCCTCGCCGAAATCGAATCCCTCCGCGCCAGGCGTCACCACCTCCTCGCCGTCTACGAGTACGTCGCGTCTGATGCGTACGTCGAGCAAGCAGCTCGCCGCGAGCTGGGCTATATCCGTGCGGGCGAGACTCCCTTCGTCGTGCTGAGCCCCACCCTCCCTGCGGACCAGCAGGCGGGCGAGTGGTGGGAGCGCCTCTTCCCGCAGTAGTGCCTGCGCCTTCGCCCAGCGAACTCGTCCGGCGTTTCGCCGAGCACGAGCGGCTCTTCCGCCGTGTCCGGAAGGTCGTGGTCGCCGTCAGCGGCGGCCCCGACTCCGTCGCCGCACTCCTGCTCCTGCGCGATCTTGGTGAAACGCAGGGATTCGCCGTCGCTGCTGCCCACTTCGACCACCAGCTGCGCCCCGACTCCACTGCCGATCGCGCCTTCGTGGAGGGTCTCTGCGAGCGTCTCGACCTGCCCTGTGTCACTGGTGAGGGCGACGTCCGCCTCGCCGCCGCCGAGGCGCGCGCTGGCATCGAAGAGACGGCGCGGCGGCTGCGCTACCAGTTCCTCGCTTTCGCCGCCGAGCGGCAGGGGGCGGGTGCCGTCGCCACCGGTCACACTGCGGACGACCTCGTGGAGACGGTGCTCCACCACCTCGTGCGCGGGAGCGGCGTGCGCGGCGCGCGCGGTATTCTCCCCGTTGCGCCCCTCCCTGGCGCGCCCTCCCTGCACCTCGTCCGCCCTCTCCTGCCCCTCTCCCGTGCCGCCACCGTCGCCGTCTGCGAGGCCGCCGCCGTCGACTACCGCGAGGACGAGACGAACGCCGCTCCCGCCGCGACCCGCAACCGCATCCGGCACGCGCTCCTGCCGCGGCTGCGCGAGGAGAACCCCTCGGTGAACGCCGCCCTCATCGGTCTCGCCGAGAGTGCCCGTGAACTCTTCCGCGCGGTCGAAGAATCTGCCGACCTCGCGCAGCCCCGCGCGCGCGCGCCCGGCGCCGCCGTCTTCGATCTCACCACGCTCCGGGGGCTGGGCAGCGAGGCGCGTCTCCTCGTGCTCGAGCGGGAGGCCACGTTCCTGAAGGCGGAGGCGAGGGCGAACCGCACGCGCCTCCGCAACCTTGCCGCCGTGCTCGCTCGCGGCTCGGGGCGCGTCGCCTTCGGGGGAGTTGCCGTCGAGGTCTCAGCGGGGCTCGTGCGGCTCTCCGCCGGTGGGGAGGAAGAGCCCCCCGCGCTCGACGAGCGATTCGTGAACCTCCCCGGCGTCACGGTAGCGGGCGAGCGCGTGCTGCAGGCGGCCACCGCGCCCTTCCCCGCCGGAGACGGCACCCCGCCCGCCGCAACCGTTCCCTTCGACCGTATCGAGGGTGCCCTCCGCCTGCGCGCCCTCCGCCCCGGCGACCGGATGCGTTACCGCGGCCTCGATCGCAAGGTCAACGGCATCCTCAAAACCGCGCGCATACCTGCCTGGGAGCGCCGCGGGCTCGTTGCCGTGGCCGGGCGTGAGATGGTTGTTGCCGTCCTCGGCGCGACGGGCGCCCTTGCGGACGGTCACGAGGGAGGGGACGGGGACTGCCTCTACTTCCGCCTCGCGACCCCGCCCCCTGCCCTACCCCGTGTGGACAGCCGGTAACACGTCCTCGATCAGCCGCTGCGTCTGCGCGTAAGCGTCCGTGTCCGAGTCTGCCAGCGGCCGCAGCACGAACTTGCTGATTCCACAGGCGACGTACTCCTGCGCGCGCGCCACGATCTCGTTCGCGCTGCCCACAGCGAAGAGCTCCCGCGGGTCGAGCGCCGCGAAGCGGGCGTACGCCTTCGCGGTTCGGGTAACCGCGCTATCGTCCCAGCTGCCGAAGCGGAAGGGGAAGCCGGCGCCGTAGTGGTCCGCATCGATCGTGCGCCCTTCCGCCGCCGCCTTGGCCTTGATGCCGGCCACGACGGGCGCCACCTGCGCGGCCGTCTGGATGCCAGCCAGCCAGCCGCTTCCCAGCCGCGCCGTCCGCGCGATTGCCGCCTCGCTGCTCCCGCCGATCCAGAGCGGCAGCGGCTGCTGCACGGGCCTGGGCGCGATCGACGCCGCCTCGTAGCGAAAATGCGCGCCCTCGTGCGTCACCTCCTCCTCCGCCCAGAGACGCGCGATCAGTTCAAGCATCTCGTCGGCGACCGCTCCGCGCCCGCGCGGCTCGCGCCCCGTCGCGCGCCACTCGGGCGCGTTCGCCGCGCCCACGCCGAATGCTGGCAGCAGCCGCCCGCCGCTCAGGTAGTCAATCGTGGCGCACTCCTTCGCGAGCACGAGCGGGTCGCGCAGCGGCAGGAGCACGACGTTCATGCCGAACTTGAGCCGCTGTGTGCGTCCCGCGATCGCTGCGATCGCCGTCAGAGGCTCGAGCGCGGGCTGGCGCGAGGCGAGCCGCTCGCTCAGCCAGATCGAGTCGACCTCGCTCTCCTCGCAGAGGTCGATCCAGCGGAAGAACGAGGTGGGCGATGTCTCCGGCAGCAGCGCCGCCCCCAGCCCGATGCGCACACTCATCGCGATCCCTCCGCGCGAATCCTAGCCGGTCGCATGCTGCCTTACCGCGCGACGCGCTCGAACCAGGCGTGGATGTGGGCGTGCAGCCCCGTTTCTGCCGCGAGCAGGCCACGCACCAGCGGCTGCGGCTGGTTGAAGACGATCGCCTCGCCCAGCGCGTCTGTCACCGTCAGTCCCTGTGCGAGCGCCAGCGCGACGCCCGCCGCGACGTCCCACTCCTGGCGCGCGTACCAGGTCACGACCACGTCACCCTTCCCCGCGGCCAGCAGCGCCAGCCGGTAGGCGATGCTGCCGGTTGGCCGTGTGCGCGCCCGCCCTGGCAAGGGCGGCGCCACCCCCAGCCGCTCCTCCCCGCGCCCCACGAGCGCGAGGTACTCCCGCGCGGGGGGCGTGCCGCCCAATGGAGCGACAGGCGGCGCGCCCCCGCAGATGGCCGTATGCATCTCGCCAGTCGCGGGGTTGTGGACCACGCCGAGCGCGGGCCGCCCGTCCACCACCAGCCCCACCGAGATCGCGTACTCGGGGAGTCCCTGCAGGTACTCGCGCGTCCCGTCGATCGGGTCGACTACCCACACACGCTCACGCCCGAGGCGGTCCGCCGTGTCGGGATGCTCCTCGCTCAGCCAGCCGGTGTCGGGAAATGCGCCCGTGAGAGCCTCGTGCAGGATCTCCGCTGCGTGGATGTCCGCCTCCGAGACCAGCTCGTGGCCCCCCTTGCGTCCGTAGCGGAGCCCCTCCTTGCGCATGCGCGCGACCTCCCCGCCCGCCCGCTGCGCCGCCGCGGTTGCCACTTCGCGCTCATGCTCCAGCACCGGCTCACTCTGGCGGCCGCGCCGCCTCGGGGCAATCACCAAGCGCCGCCGCCCCGTACACTGTCAACGATGCCGAACCGTCTTGCGGGCGAGACCAGCCCCTACCTCCTCCAGCACGCCGACAACCCCGTCGACTGGTACCCCTGGGGCGACGAGCCCTTCGAGAAGGCGCGCGCCGAAGACAAGCCCGTCCTGCTCTCCGTCGGCTACAGCACCTGCCACTGGTGTCATGTCATGGCGCACGAATCCTTCGAGTCGCGCGAGACCGCCAGCCTCATGAACGAGCGCTTCGTCAACATCAAGGTCGACCGCGAGGAGCGCCCCGATATCGACGGCGTCTACATGACCGCCGTCCAGGCGCTCACGGGCCAGGGCGGTTGGCCGATGACGGTCTTCCTCACGCCCGACCGCGAGCCTTTCTTCGCAGGCACCTACTTCCCCCCCGACGACGCCCACGGCCGCCCCGGCTTCCCGCGCCTGCTCCAGACCATCAGCGCGACCTGGAAAGAGCGCCGCGATGATATCGTGCGCTCCGCCGGCCAGATCAGCAGCCAGCTCGCTGAAGCCGCTGCGCGCGCCGCTGGCGAGGCCCCCTTCGATCCGGACATCGCCAGCGAGGCCGTGCGCGCGATGCTGCGCGTTGCCGACGGCGTCTGGGGGGGCTTCGGCACGGCGCCGAAGTTCCCCGCCCCCGCCAACCTGGAGTTCCTGCTCGCCCGCGCCGCCCGCCCGGATGACCCCGATCACGCGGGATTGCGCGCCATGCTCGAACGCACCCTCTGGGGTATGGCCAGCGGCGGCATGTACGACCAGATCGGCGGTGGCTTTGCCCGCTACAGCGTCGATGTTCAGTGGCTTGTGCCTCACTTTGAGAAAATGCTCTACGACAACGCCCAGCTCATCCGCGTCTACCTGCACGCCTTCCAGCTCTTCGGCGACACTGCGCACGAGCGCGTCGTGCGCGAGACGCTCGCCTGGCTCGAACGCGAGATGCTCGGCGAAGAGGGTGGCTTCTACAGCGCCCAGGACGCCGACAGCGAGGGAATCGAGGGCAAGTTCTTTCTCTGGACGGTCGAACAGATCGCTGGTCTCCTCGGTGACGAAGCCGAAGCCTTCAACCAGCTCTTCGGCGTTACCCGCGAGGGCAACTTCTACGATCCCCATAACCCCGAGCTCATTGGACGCAACGTGCTCTCCCGCCGCACTGATCCCCTCCCCGCTGCCCCAGACGCCATCGCCGGGCGCACCGAAGCCTGGCGGCAGCGGCTGTTCGAAGCACGCGCCCGGCGCATCCCGCCCGCCACCGACGACAAGACGCTGACCTCCTGGAACGGCCTCGCGCTCGCCGCCTGCGCCGAGGCCGCCCGCGTCTTCGACGACCGCCGCCTGCGCGAGATCGCCGAGCGCAACGCCCGCTTCGTCCGTGAGCGGATGTGGTCGGACGGCGCGCTCCTGCACACGTACAAGAACGGCGTCGCCCGTATCGGGGGCATGCTCGATGACTACGCCTTCTACGGCCTCGGGCTTGTCGAGCTCTACCGGCTGACCGGCACGCGCGAGCATCTCGACTGGGCGTGCGCCCTCCTCGACGCCATCCTCGCGCGCTTCCACGACACCTCCGGTGGGGCCTTTTTCGAGACCGCCGCCGGCGGCGAAGCGCTGCTCTTCCGTCAGAAGCCACAGTTCGACCAGGCCACGCCCAGCGGCAACGCCGCCGCCGCGCTCCTCGCGCTCGCGCTGCAGCGCTATGGCCTGTGTGCCGGCGGCGAGGAGATCGCGCGCGAGGTCGTCGCGCACGCGCAGGCGCGTATCCCCGACGCGCCCACCGGTTTCGGGGCCACACTGCAGGTGGTTGACCTGCTCGCGGCTCCACCCTGCGAGCTCGCGATCGTCGGCGCGCCTGTGCTACGCGCGCCCTTCGAGCGCGTAGCCGCCGCCCGCTTCCTCCCCGGCCTCGCGCTCGCGCCCGCAGCCGGGGCGAACGGCCTCCCCCTCCTCGAGGGCCGTGATCCCCCCGCGGACGCCGCCGCCGCCTGGCTTTGCGAGAACATGGTCTGCCATCTCCCCGCGGGTGCGCCCGGGGAGCTGGGTGCCCAGCTCGACGAGCGCTTCCCTCCCATCTCCCCGACCCAGCGTACGGAGGCTCCCACATGACCGCCCCCTCGCCCGTTCTCGAAGTCACGGACGCCACGTTCGCGGACACCGTCGTCGAGGAATCGAAGAACCGCCCCGTCGTCGTCGACTTCTGGGCAGAATGGTGCGGGCCCTGCAAGGTGCTCAGCCCCATCATCGAGGCGGTCGCCGCCGAATTCGGCGAAGACGTGCTGCTTGTCAAGCTCGACACCGACCGCAACCCCCGGACGGCGGCGGCCTACCAGATACAGGCCATCCCCTCCGTCAAGGCGTTCGTCGACGGTGCCGTCGCGAGTGAGTTCGCGGGCGCGCTCCCCGAAGAACACGTACGCGCGTTCTTCGCCGCACTCGTTGTATCGCCCGCGGAGGCCGCTGCTGCCGAAGCCGAGGAGCTCGCCGCATCCGGCGACCTTGCCGCCGCGGAAGCGCGCTACCGCCAGATGCTGGAGGAGGACGGCGACAACGCCGACGCCCTCACGGGGCTCGCCGCCATTCTCCTCGAACGCGGCGACGGCGAGGAGGCCGGCGAATTGATCGAGCGCGCCGGCACCGATCGCCGCGCGAAAGCCCTCCGCCACCACATCTTTCTCGAGGAGTTCTCCGCCAGGCACGACGCCGCCGAGCTTGAGCAGGAGGCGCAGCTCACGCCCGACGGACCCCGCGCCCGCTACCGTTGGGGCGTGATGCTTGCCGCCCAGGGGCGCTACGAGGAGTCGCTCGACGAGCTGCTTGCGTCCGTGCGCCTCGACCGCCACTTCGGCGAGGACGCCGCGCGCAAGGCGGCCCTCGCCGTGTTCGATATCCTCGGCCTCGAAAGCACGCTCGTCCGCGAGTACCAGCGCCGTCTCACCCAGCTGCTGTTCTGAACCGCAGCGGAGGGTGGCCACAGTGGCCCTCGCGCCGCCATGGCTGGTCTGTTGAAGGCGCGCGTAGGAAAATGCGTGTGAATCTCGCGGAGAACTTTTCAGCATGATCATTCATATGGTCGAAGGTGCCTCGCAGGATCAGGCAGGCCGCGTCATCGACCGCATCGTCAGCGACTACGGCCTCCAGTGTGAGACCATCGTCGGTACCGGGAGCATCGTCATCGGCGTCAAAGGCGTCGCGGGGATCGTCGATGAGGGTCGCGTCCGCGAACTCCCGGGCGTCGATCGCGTCATCCGCATCACGGAGAAATACAAGGACGCGAGTCGCAGTTTCCACCGCGAGGACACCGTGGTCGACGTCGGCGGCGTTCCCGTCGGGGGCGGCCACCTCACTATCTTCGGCGGACCCTGCGCCATCGAGAGTGAGCAACAGGCCGTCGAATCCGCCGTCATGGCCCGCGACGCGGGCGTCGATATCCTGCGTGCATTCGTCGATAAGTCCCGCACGAGCCCCTACGACTACCGCGGCCTCGAAATCGCCCGCGGCCTCGAAATCGCCCGCGCGATGAAGGCCGCCACGGGTCTGCCCGCTGTCTCCGAGCTCATCGACCTCCGCCACCTCGACGCGTTTCTGGAGGCGGGGATCGACGTCATCCAGATCGGCGCCCGCAGTGCTCAGTACTCGCCCCTCCTCGAGGAGCTCTCCCGCATCCGCACGCCCGTCGTGCTCAAGCACGGCTTCGGCAACGACATGAACGAGTGGCTCTGCGCCGCCGCCTACATCATGTCCGGCCTCGATCGAGCGGGCCGCCCGCGCAACCGCGGAAACCCCAACGTCATCCTCTGCTACCGCGGCATCCGCTCGTTCGAGTCAGAGACGCGCTTCGCCGCTGACATCTCGATGATCCCGCTCGTGCGGCGCAAGTCGCACCTGCCCCTCATCGCCGACCCCTCGCACAGCTCCGGCGATCGCAAGCTCGTCGAGCGCGTCTCATACGGCTTCGTCGCCGCGGGCGCGAACGGCCTCGAGTTCGACATCCACTGCAACCCCGCGGAGGCGCTTTGCGACGGCAGCCAGGCCGTGCGTGAGGAGGCGGGCCGCATCGTCGACAAGGCGCGGCGCATCCACGCCCTCCTCGCCGGGGTCGGTGTCGAGAGCGGCGCCATCGCCGCCGTACCTGAGTAGGCGACCTTCCCCGGTTCTGAATACTCCTGGGCACGAAACGCAGCCCTGCAAGCGCGACGTGCGCAATCTCAAGGAACTCGGCCTCACCGAAAGTCTGAAGACCGGCTCTCGCTGCCCTGACCGCGAACAGCAGGAGGCTACTCCGGGTCGAGTTCGAGGTCGCGCTCCACCTCGCCCCGCGCCAGCCGTCCCAGGCGCTCGGGCAGCGCCCGCGTGCCGAACCGCCAGGCCACCGCCTCCTCGAACACCTCCGCCGTCTCGACTGGTACGCCGCCTTCGCTTGCCAGAATCCAGGCGCCCGCGAGCAGCCGCAGATGGTAGGCCGCCGCCCCCCGGTAGAGCTTCGCATCCGCCGCCACGGCCTCCGCCGCCAGATCCGCTGCCACGCGGTCCGCGAGCGCCTCCGCCGGTCCCGCCACCAGCGGGTCGGCGTCCACCGTACGTCCGAAGGCCGTCATCAGCCGCCCGTAGTTCTCCTCCGTGATGCGTGGCCGCCGGCGGAAAAGCCGCACTAGCGCACGACTGCGTGTACGCGCCGCTCGTGTGCGGTGGCGACGACCGCGCGGTGGAAGCCCCCGTAGACGAGCCGCTGGCCGATGTGCTGCCCGAGACGGAGGCGCTCGTCGCTCGACGGGGCGTTGAGAAGGGCGTGCAACCGCGCGTCGGGCGGCGCTCCCTTCCGGCCCCCCTCCTCTGCGTCCAGCACGCGCACGACGGTCACCGCGCTCACGGGTTCGCCCGTCGCCGCCCGCCCCAGCGCCGCCACCTGCTCGGCGCGGTGCACGTGCGCCTCGTCCAGCGGCTGCCCGAGCGCGTCCAGCCCCACGCACACGATCACGTCGGTCGCGCACGCGGGGATAACAGGCTCGTGCGCGGCGGGAGCCTTGAAGGGCCGCCCGCCCGAGCCATCCGCCTCGACGGCGAGCAGGTCCGCGCCACGCGCCGCGATCGCCGCCACGACCTCCTCGCTGACGCCCAGGTAGCGTCCCCGCGACCCCCTGCCCGCGTGGACGAGCAGCACGGCGCCCGCCTGCGGCGTCGGGAGTGTGCCGGCTGCTGGCGCGTCCCCGCACTCGAACTCGTCGTCGACCCGCGCCCCGTGCGGGCGCGTCATCTTCGTCGTCGTGGTCACACCCGCTGCGCCGCCGGACTCCGCCGCCTCCGCCGCCAGCGCGAACACCAGGCTCGTCTTGCCGCCGCCCCCCACAACCGCCGCCACCGCCCCCGGGTGTAGCGCAAATGCCTCCTGCAACCGCATGGCGGCATTCTAGCCCGCGCGGCGCGTACCCTGAGCGCGATGAGTGCGAACGCCGTCGCCGGTCCCGTCACGGGCGTCATCGTGGCTGGCGGCAAGAGCCGCCGTTTCGGCTCCGATAAGGCCGCCGCCACCCTCCGCGGACGGCCCCTGCTGCAGTGGGTGCGCGACGCCCTCGCGCCGGTCGTGGACGAGATCATCGTTGTCATGGCGGCGGGGCAGTCGCTCCCCTCCATGCATCCCGGCATCCCCGTCACCGCCGTCGAGGACCGCGAGCCTGAGCGTGGGCCGCTGGGCGGCATCGCGGCCGGGCTCGCGGCCGCCTCCTCGCCCGTTTGCTTCGCCGCCTCCTGTGATGCACCGCTGTTGCTGCCCGCCGCCGTCGAAGCCATCGTGCGTGCGCTCGGTGACCACGACGCCGTCCTGCCTGAGGTGGGCGGCTTCCGCCAGCCGCTCGCCGCTGCCTACCGCCGCGAGATCTGCCTCGCCGCCGCAGAAGCTGCGCTCGCCACGGGCACGAACCGGATTACGGATGCATTCGCGTCGCTCGACATCCTGCGGCTCAGCGAGGACCGCCTCGTCCGCGCCGATCCCGATCTCCGCAGCTTCCGCAACGCGAACACGACGGAGGCGCTGGCCGCGATCGCGGCGCTACTCGAATCATCCCCACCGCCCGCTTCCCGCCGCAGGCGCGCCCGTCCGCGCACGAAGAGCCGCCGCCGCCACTAGCGCGCCCGACCTGCGTACAATCGCTCATCGGCGCTCCGGTACGGTCGGCGCTCGCGAAAGGAATGAAGCGATGAAGGTTGGCAGCGGATTCGGCGGCGCCTGGCTGACGGAGGTGCAGGCGGGCGCACGGCGTGCAGAGGAGCTCGGCTACGATTTCGCCAGCGTGGCGGAGACGGCGCACGACTCCATGCTCGCCGCCACCCTCGCGGCTGCCGCCACGGAGCGATTGGAGATCGCCACCTCCGTCACGATCGCCTTCCCCCGAACCCCGATGATCCTCGCCATGCAGTCCTGGGACATCCAGCAGATGAGCGGCGGGCGCTTCACGCTCGGCCTCGGCAGCCAGGTGAAGGGCCATAACCAGCGCCGCTTCAGTGTCCCCTGGGTGCCGCCTGCTCCCCGCATGAAGGACTACATCCGCACGCTCAAGGCCATCTGGCACACGTTCCAGACGGGCGAGAAGCCCGACCATGTTACCGAGCACTACCAGTTCACGCTCGTCAACCCCACCTTCAACCCCGGCCCCATCGACTTCCCCGAGCCCAAAGTCCTCCTCGCCTGCGTGGGCGGCGGCATGGCGCGCGCCGCCGGCGAGGTCGCCGATGGCGTCCTCCCACACGGCTTCATGACCGACAAGTACATGCGCGAAGTCGTCCTGCCCAACATCGCGACCGGCCTGCGCCGCGGCGGCCGCAGCTGGCAGGATATCGAGCTCTCCGGCGGTGGTTTCACCGTCTTCGGCGAGGACGAATCCGAGATCGAGCGCGGCCTCGAATCCCTGCGCCAGCCGATCTCTTTCTACGGCTCCACCCGCAGCTACCACGACGTCTTCGAGATTCATGGCTGGAAGGACCTCGGCATGCAGCTCCACTCCCTCTCGCTGCAGGGCAAGTGGGAGGAGATGCGCGGCGTCATCCCCGAGGACGTTCTCCGCGGCTTTGCCCAGACCTCGACCTACGACAACCTGCCCGCATTCCTGCGCGAACACCGCGAGTACGCCAGCCGCATCGGCTTCGGGATGCCTGTGAACACGCCCGCGCAACGCGAGCGCTTCGCCCACGTGCTCGGTGAAATCCGGAAGATCGAGGTTCCGCGTGTCCCGCGCGGTCTCGAAGACGCCGTGCTGCCGGGCGCCGCGGTCTCCTGAGCGGCGCTCCCGTGGCCGTCCCCCGAGACGAGCCGTACATCTTCGTCTCGTTGCTCGCCCGCTGGATCAGCGGTGAGCGCAGCTGCGAGTGGGCGGTCTGGTTCCAGTCCCGCTGGAAGGAATTCGAGCGGGTTGAAAGCGACTTCGACTTCGCCGTCTGGAAGGTCGACCACACGAAGCTTCTGCGTGAGACGCACCGCGCGCTCAACGCTGACGGCTACCGTGTGAAGGTCGAAGCCCAGAACTGGTTCCGCGCCCGCCACGAGAACTCGCCCGGCATTGTGGTCGGCGGGAAGCCCGACCTGCTCGCCCTCCGCGAGGACGGCGACATCGTCCTCGATGTGAAGACGGGCAGGGCTCATGACTGGCACGCGCTGCAGGTGCTCCTGCCCATGGCCCTCGTCCCGCGCTCCGACCTCGACGAGCACCACGAGCGGCGCTTCCGCGGCCGCCTCGTCTACGAGGACGGGGTGGTCAAGGAACTCCATCCCCGGCAGGCCGAGGATGTCTACGAGCGGCTCCCCTACTTCCTCGATATCCTCGCTGGCCCCGAGGAGGACGCCCACCGCGTGCCGAGCTGGCAGGAGTGCAGCTGGTGCCCCATCAGCAGCGCGCACTGCCCCGACCGGATCGAGTCCGAACCGGGGCATGGCACGGCTGGCTAGCTCTCGTCGCGCGGCCCGCGGTAGTCCCGGTTCGGCCAGACGAAATCGATGTACGTGCGCTCGATCTTCCACTCGCCCTCGACCTTGCGGTAGACGTCATCGTAGATGCCCATCAGCATCAGCGGATTCTGGTCCGCAGGGCCGCTCAGGGAGAGGTCGAGCAGGTACCAGCGCGCCTTTGCCGTATCCTCGCCCGTGAGCTCGACCAGCGGGTTGGTGTTCGCGTGCAGGGCGCCGGTGAACGGGCCGCTCTCGCCGCCGAATTCCTCGTAGCCCTGGCGGATGCGCTCCTTGCCCACCCAGTCGCCGCCGTAGTTCGGCCCGAACTCACAGACAGCGTCGTCCGTGAACAGGTCGACGAGCTTGTCGGTCTCGCCGCCGTCGAAGTAGTGCGAGTAACGAATCCGAACGCGCTTGATCTCCTCGATCTCGAGCAGTTCCTCGATTGTCAGTGCCATGCGTGGCCTCCTTGCGGATTGCTTCGGTGCGCGCGGTAGCCTAGCACGTGACCCTCGCCGCGAGGTTAGCGGCGGAGCAGGCCCGCCATCCTCACGCCCGACGAGGACGCGAGCACGAGCGCGAAGAGCGCGACGGAGGCGACCACGATCGCCGGTCCGGCGGCCACGTCCGCGTAGAAGGAGGCGTACAGCCCCATGAGCGTCGCGGCTGTCCCCACGAGCGCCCCCCCCAGCATGATGAGCGGGAGGCGCCGCACGATGAGCGCCGCCGTTGCCGCTGGCGCAACCAGCATCGCCATCACGAGCACGACGCCCACAAGCCGGAAGGCGGCGACCGCGGCGAGCGCCACCAACACCAGCAGACCCGTTTGCACCGCCGCCACGGGAACGCCCGAAGCTGCCGCCATCGTGGGGTCGTAGGCTGTGAACAGCAGCTCGCGGTAGAAGATGAGAGTCACCGCCAGCACGACCGCGGCGAGCGCGCCCATGACCGCGAGGTCCGCATCCGGCACGGTGAGGATATTGCCGACGAGGAACGAGGTCAGTTCGAGCGTGTAGTTGCGCGCGCGGCTGATGAGCAGGACGCCGAGCGCGAAGAGCGCCGCGAAGAGGAGCGCGATGGCTGTGTCCTCGCGCAGGTGCGCGCGCTGCGTCAGGAACGACACCCCGATCGCCGTCGCCCCCGCCGCCCCTGCCGCCCCCAGGCTGATCGCCGCCGACCCGCCGCCCGCCAGGAACGCGATCGCCGCGCCCGCCAGCGATGTGTGCGCGACGGCGTCGGCGAGGAAGGCGAGACCTTTGACCACCACGAACGCGCCCACCACCGAGGTCGCCAGCGCCACCAGTAGCCCCGCCAGCAAGGCGCGTCGCATGAACTCGAACTGCCAGGGGTCACCGAGCCAGTCGATCATTGTTTCAGGCATCCGTCCGTTCGTGCTCGTGCGCATCGTGCGGCGCGACCGCGAGCTGGCGTCCACCCTGCCCCACCACGAGCACGTGCCCCTCGAACGTCCGGTCCAGCGACTCCGCTGTGATCGCCTCGGAAGGCGGGCCGAAGGCTATGACCGTGCGGTTCAGGAAGAGCGCGCCGTCGCAGCATTCGTTCACGCAGGTGATGTCGTGGGTGGAGGTGATGATGCTCGTACCCTGCGCCGAGAGACCACCCAGCAGGTCGAGCAGCTCCCGCTCGGCGGGCGCGTCGAGGCCCGCCGTGGGCTCGTCCAGCAGGAGCACGTCGGGATCCTTCACGAGCGCGCGTGCGAGCAGCACACGGCGCTGCTGGCCGCCGCTCAGATCGCCGATCTGGCGTCCCGCGAGGCCGGCCACCGAGAGCCGTTCGAGCGCTGTCATGGCGCGTTCGCGATCGCTGCGCCGGAGCCTGTCGAGGCCGAAGGAGCGGCGGTAGAGCCCCATCGCCACCACCTCGCGCGCGGTTGCGGGGAAGCTCCAGTCCACGTCCTCGGCCTGGGGCATGTAGCCAGTGCGCGTCCGCGCCGCCTGGGGCCGCATGCCGAGCACGCGCACGCTCCCCCGCCACGCGGGCAGCAGCCCGATGAGCGCCTTGATCAAAGTGCTTTTCCCCGACCCGTTGGGGCCGAGCAGCCCAAGGAACGATCCATGCGGGAGGGCGAACGAGACGTCCTCGATCGCCGGTCCGGCGCGGTAGCCCGTCGTGAGGTTCACGACCTCGACGGCGAACTCGCCGCCGCTAGCGGGCGATGCCGCGGGCGATGGCACGGAGGAATTCGACATAGCTCGGATACTCCTCACTCAGCGCTCCCGATGGGATCGTGCGCACCGTCGCACCGCTGTCATTCGCCACCTGCCTGATGACGCGCGCATCAAACTGGGGCTCGGTGAAGATGAAGGGTACGCCCAGCTCCTTGATCCGCTCCACCAGCGCCGCGATCGTCGCGGCGCTGGGCTCCTCTTCAGGCCCCTCCACGACGAAGCCCTGGATGGCGAGCCCGTAGCGATCGGCGAAGTAGCCATAGGCATCGTGGAAGGTGATGAGGGAGCGGCGCTCGGGCGGTAGCCCCGCGAGCAACTCCGCGATCTCCACGTCGAGCGCGCGCAGCTCCGCGACGTAGGTGTCAGCCCGCTCGCGGTAGCCGTCCGCGGCCTCAGGGTCGAGCAGCGACAGCTCATCGCGGATGGTCTCGACCGCCTCGATGGTGAGATCGATGTCCATCCAGAAGTGCGGATCGAGGCTGCCATGTTCGTGCGCGTGGCCCTCATCCTCGTGGTGGTCCTCATCCTCGTGGTGGTCCTCACCCTCGTGGTGGTCCTCATCCTCGTGGTGGTCCTCATCCTCGTGCGCGTGGTCCTCACCCTCGTGGTGGTCCTCATCCTCGTGGTGGTCCTCATCCTCGTGCGCGTGGTCCTCACCCTCGTGGTGGTCCTCATCCTCGTGGTGGTCCTCACCCTCGTGGTGGTCCTCACCCTCGTGGTGGTCCTCACCCTCGTGGTGGTCCTCATCCTCGTGGTGGTCCTCATCCTCGTGCGCGTGGTCCTCACCCTCGTGATGGCCCCCATCCTCGTGATGGTCCTCACCCTCGTGGTGGCCCTCATCCTCGTGGTGGTCCTCACCCTCGTGCGCGTGGTCCTCGTCCTCGTGCGCGTGGTCCTCGTCCTCGTGCGCGTGGTTCTCACCCTCGTGGTGGCCCTCATCCTCGTGCGCGAGACCTTCAGCGAAGGGGCGCAGGGCCATGCCCTCGGTAAGCGTGAGCACGGCGCCCGAGGCGCTCGTGGCGATGTCGTCTTCGATCGCGCTGAGCTGCGCGCCCACGACGACCACGAGGTCGGCTTCGGAGGTCTGGCGGATGTGGCCGGGCGTGATCGCGAACGTGTGCACGTCGGCACCCGCGGGCACGATGCTCGTCACTACGACGCGGTCGCCGCCCACCTGTGCCGCCAGGTCCGCGACGATCGTCGTCGAGGTCACGACAGCGAGACGGTCGCCGTTCGCAGCGTCGTCGCTGGCTCCGCCGCAGGCGATCGCGATCAAAGCCGCCGCTCCCAGCAGGAGTCCGGCGAACGCGGGCTGGAGCATCCGCAGTCGGGGTCGTCGCATCATGTTCTCCTTTGATGATATGAAGTCTCAGAGAGTCTCCAAATCATTTCATGAGGTGAGATTGAGTGTCAATCTCCGGGGCGGCGCGCGTTGACACCCCGATCGGGGCAAACCTAGGATCGCCCCGTGGGCATGGTGACGGACTCCGCGGCGCGTCTCGAAGGTACGGGTCACCGCCTCACCGCCCCCCGCCGTGCCGTCCTCGACGCAATCACGCAGAGCCAGCGGCCGTTTACGATCGAGGAGTTGAGCGAGCGCCTGCCGAACATCGGGCGGGCGACGGTCTTCCGCACCGTCAAGCTTCTGCAGGAGCTCGAACTCGTCTGCCGCGTCCCCCTGGAGGACGGCGGCGTGCTCTACCAGCGCGCCGGTACCGGAGAGCACCACCACCATCTGATCTGCAGCGCCTGCGGATCCGTCACGGAATTCAGCGATCCCTCGCTCGATACCGCCATCGAGCAGAACGCCGCCACCACCGGGTTCGAGCTGGACGGCCACAGCGCCGAGCTGTACGGGCGTTGCGCCTCCTGCCGGACCTGAGCGCCCCGCTCTCGCCGAAGCCTCCGCTCCCGTCGTGCGGGATGGCGCTGCTATCATCCCCGCCGTGCTCAGCCCCTATCGTGTCCTTGACCTGTCGGATGAACGCGGCCTGATCTGCGGGCAGATCCTCGCGAGCCTCGGCGCCGACGTCATCCTCGTCGAACCGCCCGGCGGTTCTCCCGCACGCGGCGTTCCGCCCTTGCTCAACGGTGCGCCCGAAGGCGAGCGCTCGCTCTTCTGGGCCGCCTACGCCCGCGACCGCCGCAGCGTAGAGCTCGATCTGGACGCTCCCGAAGGCCGCGCGGCGTTGCTCCGCCTCGCCGCCTCTGCCGACATCCTCATCGAGTCCGCCGATCCCGGCGCGATGGCCGCGCGTGGGCTCGCCTACGACGACTTCGCTGCCGTCAACCCGGGACTCGTCTACGTTTCCATCAGCGCCTTCGGCCAGGGCGGGCCGAAGGCGCGCTACGCGGCCACCGACCTCACCGTGGCGGCCGCCTCCGGTTCGCTGCATATCGCGGGCTACCCCGACCGTCCTCCGGTCCGCGTGAGCGCGCCCCAATCGTTCCTCCACGGTGGCGCGGAGGCAGCGGGCGCCGCCCTCGTCGCGCTCGCCGAACGCAACCGCTCGGGACGCGGCCAGCAGGTCGATGTCTCCGCCCAGCAGGCGGCGAACCTCGGCGCAATGGGACAGCTCGTGAACGCTGCCGTGGACGCTCCGGAGACGGTGCGCGCTGCTGGTGGCGCCGTCATCGGTCCGGTCCTCCTCAGGCTCATCTGGGAGGCGAAGGACGGTTACGTCTCCCTCACCTTCTTCTTCGGCAACGCCATTGGCCCCTTCACCGCACGCCTCATGGCGTGGATTCACGAGGAAGGCGGCTGCGATGAAGCGACCCGCGACAAGGACTGGACCGGCTATGCGGTCCTCCTCCAGCGCGGCGAGGAGCCCTACGAGGAGTTCGATCGCGTCGTCAGCGTCGTGAGCGAGTTCCTCAAGCGCAAGACGAAGGTGGAGCTGCTGCGCGAAGCGCAGCGCCGCCGCCTGCTCATCCTGCCCGTCGCCACCGTCTCCGAGGTTCTCGAGAACCGGCAGCTCGCGGCGCGCGGCTACTGGCGCTCCCTGCCCCTGGGCGCGCGCACGTTCCGCTATCCGGGCCCGGCCGTACGCCTCCCGGCGCTCCCCACGCGTGGGGAGCGCCCCGCGCCCCGCCCGGGCGAGCACACCGCCGAGGTTTTCGCCGAGCCGCCTCGCTTGCCGCCCCCGCCCCCCGCCTCCGCGGACTCTCTGCCGCTGGCGGGCCTGCGCGTGCTGGACTTCACGTGGGTGATGGCTGGCCCCGCCGTCACCCGCGTCCTCGCCGACTATGGCGCCACCGTTATCCGCGTCGAGTCGCCCTCGCGCCCGGGGTCGGGCCGTGCAATGGCGCCCTTCCACAAGGGCGTGTTCGCGCCCGAGAACTCGCTCTTCTTCGACAACATGAACGCGGGCAAGCTCGGACTCGCCCTCAACCTGAGCTGCGAGGCGGGCCGCGCCGTCGCCCGCGACCTCGTGCGCTGGGCCGATGTCGTTGCCGAATCGTTCGCGCCTCGCGCCTTCCGCGCCTGGGGGCTCGATTATGAGTCGCTGTGCGCGATCAAGCCCGACCTCATCATGCTCAGCAGCAGCCTCTTCGGTCAGGATGGCCCCTTCTCCGACGTCGCCGGCTTCGGCACGATGGGCGCGGCGATATCGGGGTTCACCGACCTGACCGGCTACCCCGGCCGCGCGCCCGCCGGCCCCTTCAGCGCCTACACCGATACGGTCGCGCCGCGCTTCGCGTTGCCGGCGCTGCTGGCGGCGCTCGATCACCACCGCCGTACGGGCGAGGGCCAGTACCTCGACCATTCCCAGATCGAGAGCGCAATCCACTTTCTCGCCCCCTGGCTGCTCGACTACCAGTGCACCGGGCGCATCGCCAGCCGGATTGGGAACCGCGATCCGAACATGGCGCCCCACGGGGTCTACCCCTGCCTCGGCGATGACGACTGGATTGCGATCGCCGTCCGCGACGACTCTGACTGGGCGAGCCTCTGCGCCGTGCTCGACCGTCCCGATCTTGCCCGCGACGAGCGTTACGCGAGCCTCGCGCGGCGGCTCACCAACCACGACGAGCTCGATGCCATCGTTTCGGTCTGGACCGGGACCCGGACTCCGGAGGCGGCCGAGCGCGCTCTCCAGGATGCTGGCGTTCCTGCCCACGCCGTCCTCCGCTCGCGGAGCGCCGTCGACGATCCGCAGCTGGCGCATCGCGGTCACTTCGTCCACGTGCCCCATGCCCTCCATGAGACCACCGTTGTCGAGGGCTCCCGCTTTCGTCTGTCGCGCACGCCTGCGCGCATCGGACAGCCGCCCGTTGTGGGGGCAGACACCGAGCGCATCCTGCGCACCGTCCTCGGCTACGACGGCGAGCGCATCGCCGAATGCGCCGCCGCTGGTGCCTTCGATTAGGGCCGCGGTTCGCCCCACCCCGCGCCCACCGCTACGCTACTGCGATGGCACGCCGCCGCCGCAGGCAGGAGATACCGGAGGAGGAGCGCCTCCAGACCGTTCGCATCGAGCGGCTGGTGGCCGGTGGCCGCGGTCTCGCCCATCTGCCCGACGGCAAGGCACTGATGGCTGCCTTCGCCGCCCCGGGCGAGCTCGTCGAGGTTACCGTCGAGCGTATCCACCGCGACTATGTCGAGGGCGTGGTCACGCGCGTGATCGAGCCCTCGCGCAGCCGCGTCGAGCCGCAGTGCTCTCTCTTCGGTGACTGTGGCGGCTGCCAGCTCCAGCATCTCGAGTACCCCGCCCAGCTGGCCGCCAAGGAGGGCATCATCCGCGAACAGCTTGCCCGCATCGGTGGGCTCGCGGATGCTCCTGTGCGGCCCGTCGCCGGTGCCGAGAACCCCTGGGCCTACCGCAACCACATGCGTTTCTCCGCGGGCCGCAAGTTCGGCGACGCCGGCCTGATCCACCGTCGTGGGCGCGGCCTGCTGAAGGTCACGAACTGCCCTATCGCCGATCCCTGGGTGAACAGCCTGCTCCCCCGCCTCCAGGGTCACGCCCGCGGACTCCATCAGATCCAGCTGCGGCACAACGCTGCTACCGTCAGCACGCTCATCGCCCCCGCCCTCAGCGTCCTCCCCGACGAGAGCGGGCAGGACCACTACGTCGAGGAACTGGGGGGCCGCCGCTTCCG
Organism: Tepidiformaceae bacterium; assembly: GCA_963422605.2. GTDB lineage: Bacteria > Chloroflexota > Dehalococcoidia > Tepidiformales > Tepidiformaceae > UBA2991. Next base: position 429,975 of record CAXXUF010000002.1, on the reverse strand, counting down.
TGTGAGCGCGTCCTCGTTCTTCCAGGTCAACAGCGCCCAGGCCGAGAAGCTCGCCGCCCTCGTCGGTGACGAACTCCCCTGCCGGGGTGAGCTCCTCGTCGATGCCTACGCGGGCGTTGGCGTCTTCGCCGCGCTCTTCGCCGGGCGCTTCGAGCGCGTGATCGCGATCGAGGAGTCGACCTCCGCCCTGCGCGACGCCGAGGTCAACCTCGCGGGGATCGAGAACGTGGAGTTTCGCCGCGGCAAGGTCGAGGCGCTGCTCCCCGAACTCGACGTGACCCCCACCGTCGTGCTCCTCGACCCGCCCCGCGCCGGTTGTGCTCCCGAGACACTCGATGCGCTCGCGGCGCTTGCGCCCCCTACGGTCGTCTACGTTTCCTGCAATCCCACCACCCTCGCTCGCGACCTGCGCCGCCTCGCAGGCGAGGGCTACGCCCTCGAACGGGTCACGCCCATCGACATGTTCCCGCAGACAGCCCACATCGAGTGCGTCTCGCGCCTTACCCGTTCCGGCGCCTAGTGTGTCCGTTCGCACCGTCCTCGCATCCGCCTCGCCCCGCCGCCACGAGCTCGTGCGCGCGCTCCTCGACGGCGTCGCCGTCGACCCCGCCGCCATTGAGGAGCGTGTCAGCGGCGATCCCCGTAACGCCGCCCGCCGGCTGGCGCGCGAGAAGGCCGCCGCCGTCGTCGGGCGCCATCGCGACGCAATCGTGCTCGGCGCCGACACCATCGTGCACGACGGCGAGCGCGCCTATGGCAAGCCCCGCGATGCGGTAGAGGCGTCCGCCATGCTCCACACACTGCGCGGGAAGGACCATCTCGTCGTAACCGGCATCGCCACCGTCTCGGCGGAGGGGACGGCCAGTGAGGCGAGCGTCGCCGAGGTCCGCCTGGCGGACCTGAGCGACGAGACGATCGCCGCCTACGTGGCCAGCGGCCGTCCCCTCGACAAGGCGGGCGCCTACGCCATCCAGGACGAGGATGTGCCCGCGGTCGCCGCGTTCAGCGGGTGCTACTGCGCGGTCATGGGCCTGCCCCTGTGGCGTCTCCGGGCGCTGCTCGAGCAAGCGGGCGTCTCAGCGCGTGAGCCCCACCACACCTTCCCGCGCTGCGCTGCCTGCCCCGAGCGCCAGCCGCCCGCGGGCTAGGAGCGCGTCGCCAGCGCCAGTGCTCGCGCGGCTGCCGCCGCGGCGCGCTCGAAGCTGGGCAAGACGGGGATGCGCCGCCCGGCGAACTTCAACCGCAGCTCCGCCACGAACGCCTCCTCGTGCGCCGGGTGCATCACCATCAGGAACGGCTTCGCCGAGCGTTCGCTGTGGCCCGCGAGCGTATCCAGCAGCTCATCGAACCGTTCCGGATGCTCCTTCCACTGCCGCGCCCCGAACATCGCCGACTGCTCCATCACCAGCGCGTCGACGCTCGCGTCCGCGTCGAGGATGCTGAGGATGCGCTCCAGCACCTCGCGCTTGCCCTGGACGGTGCCCGCCATGTCGAGCGGGTTCTGGTAGCTCCCGCCGACGATGTTGAAGAAGCTCGCCAGCTCCTCGTAGGAGCGCTCGCTCAGCCGCCCCACCTCGAACCCCTCCCCCACGAACGCATCCGTCATCGAGACCGACTGCCCGCCCGTCATCGCCATGAGCGCCAGCCGCCGCCCCGCCGCGGGTTTCGCGTCAAGCAGCACCTTCACCGCGTCCACCGTCTCGTCGAGGCTGTTCGTCGCAATCGCTCCGCACTGGCGCATGATCCCTCGCCAGACCGCGTGCGGCGCGGCCAGCGAGCCCGTATGTGACATCGTGGCGCGCGCCCCGGCGTCCGTCTGGCCGCCCTTCCACACCACCACCGGCTTCCTCGCCGCGGCCTCGCGCAGCACGCGCACGAAGCGCGGGCCGTCCTTCACGCCCTCCACGTACATCGCGATGACGTCCGTCTCGGGGTCTTCGGTCAAATATTCGAGGTAATCGCTGATGTCGAGCACGATCGCGTTGCCGAAGCTGGCGCAGCGGCTCAGGTTTATGCCGTTCGCGCTCATCACCAGGCTGAACATGATGCTGTGCGTGCCGGACTGCGAGACGAAGCCCACGCGCCCGTCACGGGCCACGGGCACGTCCGCGTTGAAGCGCACCCCAACCCGCGGCAGGTAAAGCCCCATGCAGTTCGGCCCGACGACGTTGAAGCGAGCCTCCCGCGCCATGGTTGTGAGCTGTTCCTGCAGGTTCCGCCCGATCTCCTCGCCCGTCTCCGCGAAGCCCGAGGTGAAGAACGCCGCGCCGCCCGCCTGCGCCTCGATGAGGTCCTTCAGCACATAGGGCGCGACGTGCCGCGGCACGGCTACGACGGCGTAGTCGACCGGCTCGGGGATCGCCGCGAGCGAAGGGAAGTTCTCGATCCCCAACTCTTCGATCCCCGCGATCTCATTCTCGTCGATCTGCACTGAGTAGAGGTTGCCGCCCTGCTCCCGGAACGGCTGGTTGTTGCGCAGCCACATGTAGCCGGGGCCCTTGTCGCCGATGACGGCGACCGTCTTCGGGTTGAACATGCGGTCGAGCGGGTGTCCGGAGACTGCCATCTCAGGCCTCCGCAAGCACGATGCGGGCGTCCACCGCGACCGCCCCTCCGGGCGAGGCGATGACGGGGTTCAGGTCCAGTTCGCGCACCTCCGGATGCGCCGCTACGAACGCCGATACGCGCTCCAGCACCGCCGCGATCGCGTCGATGTCCACGGGGGGCTGCCCGCGCACGCCATCGAGCACCTGCCGCCCCTGTATCTCGTCGATCATGTCGCGCGCGTCGCCTTTACCCAGGGGTGCCAGCCGGAAAGCCACGTCGCCCAGCACCTCCACCATGATCCCCCCGAGCCCGAACATCATCACCGGCCCGAACTGCGCGTCCGCCGTCACCCCCACGATCACCTCGACGCCGGGCGCGGCCATCTCCTGCACGGAGACACCCTCGAGCGCGGCCCCGGGCCGGGCTGCGCTCGCCGCGGCGATGATCGCGTCGTAGGCCTCGACTACCGCCTCGCGACTTTCCAGGCCGAGGCGCACCCCGCCCACGTCACTCTTGTGGGCGATGTCCGCGGAGATGATCTTCAGCACCACCGGGTAGCCGGCAGCCTCTGCCCGTTGTGCCGCCTCTTCGCGGGAGCGCGCCAGCGCCGTCGCCGTCACGCGCACGCCTGCCTCCGCGAGCGCTGCCTTCGCCTCGACTTCCGAGAGGAGGGTGCGGTTCCCTGATCGTGCGAGTGCGACGGTTTCGGCGAAGGTCATGGTCGTCCTCGGGGCTGCGCTTGCCTCCACGGAGAACCTTCTTCAGCCCCTGCAGGCGTGCCCGCCACAGCCTACGCCGCTCGCCGCCTGCGTTCGCCGGTACGGGGCTGAAGTTGGGGAAGTGGGGCTGGAGGCGCCGACCGGAGTCGAACCGGTGATAAAGGTTTTGCAGACCTCTGCCTTACCGCTTGGCCACGGCGCCAGAAGCGAGATTGGTGCCCAGGGTGAGATTTGAACTCACACGCCCTAACGGGCACTGCCCCCTCAAGACAGCGTGTCTGCCGGTTCCACCACCTGGGCTCCAGGCTGTTGATCGTAGGCAGCGAGCGAGCCTTCGGCAAGCGTGCGCCGGAGGACAGCGGGCGAGGCGCCGGGAGGGGGCTGGCAGGGGTGGCAGGACTCGAACCCGCGACACTCGGATTTGGAGGCCGATGCTCTACCAACTGAGCTACACCCCTGAGCATGCTGCGATGGTACCAAACGTGTGCGCCACAGACCTCACCCGTGCGATCATTGGTCCTTGCGGGCGCGTGTCTGATACTCGTTCCATGTCGCGTCACCTGCTCGCCTCAGCCGGCCTGACTCCCGCCGAGATCGCGTTCCTCCTCGATGCCGCCGGGGACCTGAAGCGTCAGCCGCGTCCGCTGCTCGAGGGCCGTCATCTGGCCCTCCTCTTCGAGAAGCCCTCCCTGCGCACGCGCGTGAGCTTTCAGGTCGGTGTGCGCGCCCTCGGCGGCGAGACGATCTACCTCGCGCCACAGGAGGTCGGCCTTGGCGAGCGCGAGGCGATCAAGGATGTCGCCCGGGTTCTTGCGCGCTACGTGGACATTGTTGCCGTGCGCACCTTTGGCCAGGGGATACTCGAGGAGTACGCGCACTACTCCGGCATTCCCGTGATCAACGCCCTCACCGATGACGAGCACCCATGTCAGGCGCTCGCCGACCTCCTCACGCTGCGTGAACGCTTCGGCGATCCGGGTGGCCACTCGCTCGCCTTCATTGGCGACGGCAACAATGTCGCCTCCAGCCTCATCGTCACGGCCACATCCCTCGGCATGGATGTACGCCTGGCCACGCCCGAGGGCTACCGCCCGCCCGAAGCCATCATCACCACGGCGCAGGCGCGAGCGGCGGCGAGCGGCGGCGCCTTCCTGCTGACGGCTGACCCTGAAGAGGCGGCAGCCGGCGCCGAGGCGCTCTATACCGACACCTGGGTCTCCATGGGCCAGGAGCGCGAGGCCGAGCAGCGTCGCATCGACTTCGCCGGCTACTGCCTCGATGAGCGCCTGGTGGCCTGCGCCGCGCCCCGCGCGCTCGTCATGCACGACCTTCCCGCCCATCGTGGCGAGGAGATCACCGACGCCGTCATAGAGTCGCCCAACTCGATCGTCTTCGATCAGGCAGGGAACCGCGTCTGGGCGCAGGCCGCCGCCGTCGCCTTCCTCCTCGGGTTGATCCAGCCACCTCCCGCCTGACGCCTCCCGCCCTGCGCGCGTTCGCTATGATTGCCGCGGGAGGACGGCGCGGGTGCGCCGTGGATGCCCATGGACTTCCAGCATGCCCGCGAAGTCCTCAACCAGTTCGATTTCTCGGCTGCGCTCGACGTGCTGCTTATCGCCGTCGCCATCTTCGCCGTCTTCCGGCTGCTCAGCCGCACGCGCGCCATCACCCTGCTGCGAGGCGCCGTGGCTCTCGTCCTCGTCGCCGTCATCCTCGGCCAGGCGCTCAACCTGACCGCCGTCAACTGGATCTTCGAGAACGGCCTGGTGGCGCTCATCGTGGGCGCCGCGGTCATCTTTCAGCCCGAGATCAGGCACGGGCTCGACCGACTCGGCCGCACCGGCATCCAGGATCTGCTCGCGCACCACCCCGGGGAAGAGGCGATCGACGTCATCGCCGAGTCCGCCACGCGCATGTCGCGCGACCACCACGGCGCCCTCCTCGTGTTCGAGCGCGAGACTGGCCTGCAGGACGTAATCGAGACTGGCGTCCCCGTCGATGCGCACGTCTCGCCCGAACTCGTGACGGGCATCTTCTTCCCCAACTCGCCGCTGCACGACATGGCCACCGTCATCCGCGGCGACCGCGTGATCGCGGCCTCCTGCGAGCTGCCCCTCGCTGGTGAGCTGCGCGGGGGCGTGCGCGGGCTTGGCACCCGCCACCGCGCAGCCGTCGGCATCACCGAGCAGACCGACGCCCTCGCGGTCGTCGTCTCCGAGGAGACCGGCGAGATCAGCGTTGCGCAGAGCGGCCGCCTGGATCGCCTCGGGCGCGATGAGCCCCTTGCAGAAGAGATCCGGCGCCGCATGGTGCGGTACACCAACGGCGAGAGCGGGGCCCTTGTCGAGCGGCTCGCCGGGCGTGCGCCGAGTGAATGACCTCTGGGGCCGCGTGCGCGCCCTGGGCCACATTGCCCGCCTGCTCGCCGCTACTGCCGCTACGGGCGTCGTTCGCCACTGGACGCTCGCCGTCGTCAGCCTCATCGTCGCCTTCGCGCTCTGGTTCGTGGTCGAGGACATCGAGAATCCGCGCGTTGAGGCGACCGTCCCCGGCGAGGACCAGGCCCCCATCCCGATCGAGGTCGTGAACGTTCCCGAGGGCCTGATCGTCGGCGACCTCATGCCCGTCCGCGTCTTCGTCGAAGCGCGTCAGGAGGAGATCGACGATCTGCGGGCTGGCGACTTCAGCGCCACGGTCGATGCGTCCGACGTCGAGGACGGAGCTGTCCGCAGCCTGCCCGTCACGGTGAGTACGCCGCGCCGGGACATCCAGATCGTGCGCACCGAACCCCGCGCTGTCGAGGTCTCCGTTGTCGCCGCCGTCAGCCGCGAGCTGCCCGTCACCGTCGTTGCCATCGGCGAGCTGCCGTCCGGATTCCGCCAGGGCCTCCCCGAGGTCGATCCGCCCTTCGTGACCGTCACCGGTCGCGCCGGGCTTGTGGAGTCGGTGACTGAGGTCCAGGCGATCGTCTCCATCTCCGGCCTGCGCAATCCGCAGTCGTTCGACGTCGAGCTGGCGCCCCGCACGAGCGATGGCGCGCGCGTCACGGTCACGCTCTCGCAGAACCGCGCGCGCGTCACGATCCCGGTCGAGGAAGCGCTGCTCACGCGCCAGATCGCCGTCCTCGGCGGCGTCGTCGGCAGCCCCGCGCCCGGCTACGCCGTTACGAACGTCTCCATCAGCCCCTCGCCCGTCGAAGTCACCGGCCCGCGCGAAATTGTCGAGGACATTGAAGCCTTCGTCGTTGAAGCCGTTGACGTCACCGATGCGCGCGCGGAGGTGATCGAGAGTCGCGAGCTCAACCTCTCCGACGAAGTGACCGCCCAGGTTCCCGGCGTGTTCATCACCGTCACGATCGAGGCGCAGGAAGGGAGGCGTACGCTCCGGGTCTCTCCCTTCTTCGAGGCGCTTTCCGAGGGACTCGCGATCGCTGCAGGTATCTATACCGTGGAGGTGCGTATCGTCGGCACCGAGCCCGACCTCGCGGACCTCGAGCTCGGCGACGTGAGCGCGACCATCTCCTTCGCGGAAGCGTCGCCCGGCATCGCCGTCTACGAGGCGGAGGTTACTGTGCCCGCCGCCCTTGAGATCATCGCCGTCGAGCCCGTCGAGATCGAACTCGTCGAGATTGCCGAAGTGGGCCGGTGATCGCAGGGGGGCGCCTCCCGCGCGTGGCCATCGTTGGCCGTCCCAACGTGGGCAAGTCCTCGCTCTTCAATCGCATCGTGGGCGAACGGCGCGCCATTATCGAGAACGAACCCGGCACCACGCGCGATCGCCTCGAAGCCGAGGTCGAGTGGCGTGAGCGGCCCTTCCTCCTGCTCGACACCGGCGGCTTCCAGCGCGAGGACGAGGGCGACTACACCGACCTGATCCGCGCGCAGATCAACGCCGCCATCGCGGAGGCTGCCCTCGTGCTCTTCTGCGTCGATGCGCGCGACGGCCTGACCGCCAGCGACCACGATATGGCCGTCGCCGTCCGCCGCGGCCAGACGTCCGCGATCCTCATCGCCACGAAGGCCGACAACGAGTCGCGCGAGGCGATCGCTGTCGCCGAAGCCACCGTCCTGGGCTTCGGCCCTCCCCTCCCTGTCTCGGCCATGCACGACGTGAACGTCGGCCTCCTGCTCGACACGATCGTTGCGCGGCTCCCCGAGATTCCACCCCTTGTCGAGCGCGACCGCGTGCGCGTGGCCATCGTGGGGCGTCCGAACACGGGCAAGTCCACGCTCGTGAACGCCCTCACCGGCGAGGAGCGCGTCATCGTGAGCGCCGTCGCAGGCACCACCCGCGACGCCATCGACACCGACCTCGACGCGCCCGAGGGGGAGTTCACGCTGATCGACACCGCCGGGATCAGGCGGCCGGGCAAGCGCCGCCAGGGCGTCGAGCGCCACGCGGTTCTCCGCGCGACCGCGGCCCTCGAGCGTTGCGACGTCGCCGTCCTCCTCATCGACGGCACCCAGGGCGTCACCGCACAGGACACGCACATCGCCGGCCTCGCGCAGGAGGCCGCCACCGGGCTCGTCATCGCCGTCAACAAGACGGACCTGTGGGAGCACCCCGGGGAGGAGCGCCCGCGGCTCCTCGCCGCCGTGCGTGAGCGGTTCCGCTTCCTGCCCTGGGCGCTGTTTGCGTTCGTCTCGGCGCAGCAGGGCGTGGGGCTCTCCGAACTGCTGCGCCTCGCCGCCGCGGCGCGCGAGGCGCGCCGCCGTCGCATCCCCACCGGCGAGCTCAACGCCATCTTCCGCCGCGCCGTCCGCGAACACGCGCCGCCGGTGATCCACAGCCGCCGCCTCAAGATTCGCTTCGTCACACAGCCCTCGGTGGATCCGCCGACCTTCATCGTGTTCGTGAACGACCCGAAGCTGCTCCACTTCAGCTACCGCCGCTACCTCGAGCGCTGCCTGCGCGAAGCGCGCGACTTCGAGGGCACGGCCACCCGGTTCGCTTTCCGCAGTTCGAACAAGGAGGATGAGCCCGCGTGATTGGCGATTACCTCGGCAACGTCGCGCTCGGCTACTTCCTCGGGTCGCTCCCGACCGGTCTGCTGCTCGGCTACCTCTGGCTGCGCCACGACATCCGCGAGTCCGGCAGCGGCAAGACGGGCATGACGAACATCCTGCGCACGGCTGGCCCCGTTCCCGCCGTTCTCGGCCTCCTCGCTGATGTGGGAAAGGGACTCGCCCCGGCGCTGATCGGCCGCCTCGTCTTCGAGGACAACTCGGTTGCTGCGGCGGGGGCAGGGGCGGCGGTCGTGGGGCATATCTGGCCTGTCTTCGCCGGTTTTCGGGGCGGGCGCGGCGTGGCGACCGCCTTCGGGGCGCTCCTCGGCCTCACTCTCCTGCTCGCGCTTGTGTTTCTCGTGATCGGCCTGCTCGTCCTCGCCCTCACGCGCATTGCCTCCATGATGTCGGTGGTCGCGGCGGCGGCGGCGGCGGCGATCGCGGGGGGCCTCGGGCTCACCGGCGAGCTCGCGCCCGCCGCCGCCTGGTTCACCGTCGGCGTAGTAGCCCTCGTCGAGTACACGCACATCCCCAACATCCGCCGCCTGATCGCGGGTACGGAGCCCCGCCTCGGCAGCGGCGGCAATCGCCCCGCGACTGGCTGAGCCCATGCTGTCCTTCACCGTCGCCGGCGCGACCTCCTGGGGTATGACCCTTGCGCAGCTCCTCGCGCAGGGCGGCGCCCAGGTCGCGCTGCTCACGCGGACCGCCGCCGAGGCCCGCGCCGTCGAGCGCGACCGCGGCCTCGCGCGCATGCCCGGCTTCGTCCTTCTCCCAGCCGTCCGTGTACTCCCTGCGGAGGCCGCCCCCCCCGACCCCGACGGTGTGGTCGTGGCCGTGCCAGCGCAGGGGCTCCGGGCGACCGTGGAGGGCGCGGCACTTTCGCGCGAGGCGCCCGTGCTTACGGCAGCCAAGGGGCTCGAACACGGTTCGCTGCTGCGCATGAGCGAGGTGCTCGCTGGCTGTGGCTGGCCAGCGGAGCGCATCTCCGCCCTCTCGGGGCCGAACCTTGCGCGCGAGATCGCTGCCGGTCTCCCCGCCGCCGCCGCGGTCGCCGCCGCGCGGGAGTCCGAGGCAGAGATGTGGCAGCGCGTGCTCAGCACGCCCCACTTCCGCGTCTACCGCTCCGCCGATCTCGTGGGCGTCGAGCTTGGCGGCGCGCTCAAGAACATCGTCGCGATTGCGGCGGGCGCGGCGGTGGGGCTCGGCTTCGGCGCGAACACGCTCGCCGCCCTCACTACCCGCGGCCTCGCCGAGATCACGCGCCTGGCGGTGGCCGAGGGCGCCTCTGCAGGGACGCTCCTGGGGCTCGCCGGGGTCGGCGACCTGATGGCGACCTGCTACTCGCCCCTCAGCCGCAACCATCGTTTCGGTGAGCGCCTGGCCGCTGGCGATACCGCTGCGGAAGCACGGGCGGCGGCGGGTGGCGTGGTCGAGGGCGCCGCCACCGCGCCTGCGGCCCTCGCGCTGGCCGCGCGCCACGGTCTCGATCTTCCCATCGCCGAACAGGTTGCCGCTGTGATCGCTGGCGAGCGCTCGGTGGCGGCGGCGATGGAGGCGCTCCTCGCCCGCGATCTGCGCGCCGAAGCCTAGCCCCGCACGGTGTACTATCGGGCCATGGGCAGCCCTCCGCCCCTGCTCGCCGAGTTCGCCGAGGCGCTCGACCGGCTTGTGGACGGCGCCGATCTTCCCCCGGATGAACTGATTATCCTCTCCGACCTCGATCGTGAGCAGGTGACAGCGCTCGAAGCTGCCTGGCCCCGCATTCCCGATACTGCTCGCGTCACGCTCGTCACCGAGGCCGTGCGCCTCTCTGACGAGCGCGTTGATGTCGAGTTCTCGCGGCTCGCCGCCGTTGCCATCCGCGATCCCCTTGGCGAGGTACGCCGCGTCGCGGTCGAAATCCTGCGCGAGTCCACCCACCGCGCGACGGCGCGCCTCCTCCTGCTGCTCCTCCGCGACGATCCCGATGAGGACGTCGCTGCGGGCGCTGCCGAGCTGCTCGGCGAGTTCGTCCTGCGTCTCGAGCTGGGCCGCTTCCCCGAGCGCGAGGGCGGCCCCGTCGTCGACGAGCTGCGCGCCGCCGCCGCCAACCCCGCCCGCTCCCCCGCTGTCCGCGCCAGCGCCCTCGAAGCACTCGCTCCCCGCTCCCGTTCCTGGGTCGATGCGCTCATCCTCGAGGCCTACTACGGCGACGACGAGACCGTGCGTCTCGGCGCCGTGCGCGCCATGGGCCGCTCTGCCCGTGAAGACTGGCTCGAATACATCGTCGAACTGTTCGACTCCGGCGATCCCGCCTTCCGCCTTGAAGCTGCGGTCGCCGCCGGCGAGATCGCTTCCGAGGACGCCATCTCCCGTCTCGCCGGCCTCTTCCTCGATGTTGATGACGAGGTGGCGAAGGCAGCGGTGGTGGCGGCCGGCGAGATCGGCGGCGAGGTCGCCATCGACTACCTCCGCGAATTCGCCCCCGACGCGCCCGACGGGCTGGCCGGGCTCGTCGGCGAGGCGCTCGCGGCCGCCGCCGTCGCCCATTCCGACGGCGACGAGGACGAGACGTGAGCACCCGAGCCGCCCGCCGCCTGCCCGTCATCGATGCCGTCTCCGCCGGGGGTGTCGTCTGGCGGCGCGCCCCTGACGGCGGCATCGAGGTCGTCATCGGTTTCCAGGCGGCTGAGCGGCGCTGGGCGCTTCCCAAAGGCACGCCGGAGCGCGGCGAGTCGCTCGAAGCGACTGCCCTCCGCGAAGTCGCTGAAGAGACGGGCCTTGCGGTCGTCCTCGGCGAGAAGGTCGGCGTCATCGACTACTGGTTCTCGCGTGATGGGCGGCGCTTCCACAAGCGCGTCCACCACTGGCTCCTGACCGCCGAGGGAGGCGATTTCACCGCCCGCGATCACGAGTTCGACGAGGTCGTCTGGGCGTGTGCGGACGAGGCGCTGGTACGGCTCACCTTCGAGACGGAGCACGCCATCCTCGTGCAGGCGCTCGAGGCGTTGGGAGTGGACGCGTGAGCGAGAACGGCCGGGGCGTCGTGGCCGTGAGCGCCCGCCTGCGCATCCGCGAGCGGCGCATCGAAGACGCCCCCGCGGAATACGCCTGGCGGCGCGACCCTGAGATCGCCCGCTACGATGCAACCGCGCCGCTCATCCTCCCCTATCCGGAGTTTGTCCAGCAGTTCGACCGTGACCTGCGCTTCGCCAACCCCGCTCGCCGCGCCTACGCACTCGAAACACTCGCCGGCGAGCACATCGGCGCGCTCATGTACTACAACGCCGATCACGTCTCCGGCACGGCCGAGTACGGCATCTCCATCGGCTCCGCCGAACATCGTGGCCTCAGGCTCGGCACGGAGGCCACCGTTGCCTTCCTGCGCTTCGCCTGGCGGACGCTCCCCCTGCGGCGCATCTATCTGCATACGCTCGAATGGAACGAGCGTGCGCTCCGCTCGTTCGAACGCGCTGGCTTCCGCCAGACCGAAGTCACGCTGCGGCGCGGGGAGCGCTTCGTGCGCATGGAGGCGAAGCGCGAGTGGTGGCTGCTCTGGGACAGTGAGGGACGCTTCAGTGCGTGTGACGGCGTTCCCCCGCACGAGCTGGAGCTCGCCCGCGAGGCGCGCGCCTCCGAGCGCTAGGCGCTCCCCTGCGCGGAGTGCGCCTCCAGGATCGCGTTCGCGATCAGGCGGGCGTGCGGATACGGCTTCCAGCCCTCAGGCGTGTTGTAGTAGCGCACGCCGGTCTGCACCTCTTCCGGCGGGCGGTCGCCGTATTCCACGTCGATCCCTTCCACGCGAACGCTGGGCGTCCCCAGGAAACGCCTGGCGGTTGCGTCCTCCTGGCTCGTCACCTCCGTATAGGTGACATCCACCTCGATCGCCGTCGCTTCGATCGCGAGGTGCAGGTTCTGCTCGACTTCTGCGCCCGGCGCCTGCCCGCGGGCGTGAAGCACCTCAATCTGGATTGGCGTCAGGACGTTCCTCCTTGGGCGCCCGCTGGTTGGCGAGCGTTGCTTCGACGCCCAGTGCGCCTGCGCGATAGTACCGTGTCTCGCCCAGCCCTTCGGGCAGGTAGCGCTCGCCCTGGGCGTAGTGGCCGGGCTCGTCGTGGGCGTAGCGGTAGCTGGCGCCGTAGCCCAGCTCGCGCATCAGCCCCGTCGGGGCGTTGCGCAGGTGCAGCGGCACAGGCAGATGCGACGTGCGTCGCGCATCCTCGCTCGCGCGTACGTAGGCGGTCAACGCCGAGTTGCTTTTGGGGGCGAGCGCGAGGTAGAGCGCGCACTCCGCCATCGGCAGGAAGCCTTCGGGCATGCCGATGAAGTGCACCGCCTGCTGGCAGGCGGTCGCCACGCCCAGTGCCTGGGGATCCGCCAGCCCGATGTCCTCCGCCGCCAGAATCACCATGCGCCGCACGACGAACAGCGGCTCCTCGCCCGCCTCCACCATCCGGGCGAGCCAGTAGATCGCTGCATCGGGGTCCGACCCGCGGACGGACTTGATGAACGCCGAGATCGCGTCGTAGTGGTAGTCGCCTTCCTTGTCGTAGTAGGGGCGGCGCTCCTGCAGTGCCCGCCTCACGTCGCCCATGCCGATCTGCGCGCGCTGCTCGCTTCGCCCGCCGCTTCCGCTGCGATTTCGAGCGCGCTCAGGGCCGCGCGCGCGTCGCCGTGCGCGCCCGCGACCAGCGCGTCCCGCGCTTCCTCTCCGATCGCGAGTCCCGCCGCTCCCAGGCCCCGCTCCCCGTCGTCGAGCGCGCGCTCGACGATCCTCGCGAGGTCGTCCTCGTCCAGCGCCTCCAGGCGCACGACGCGCACGCGGCTCAGGAGCGGGGCCACCACCTCGAACGACGGGTTCTCCGTTGTCGCCCCGATGAGCGTCACCGTGCCATTCTCTACGTAGGGCAGGATCACGTCCTGCTGCGCCTTGTTGAAGCGGTGTATTTCGTCGATGAAGAGCACAGTGCGCACGCCCGCCTCGCGGCGATGCTGCGCCTCGCCGATGACCCTGCGCAGCTCGGCCACGCCCGACGCGACCGCGGAGAGTGCCATGAACTCGCCCTCGGCTTCCCGCGCGAGAATGCGCGCGAGCGTCGTCTTGCCGCAGCCGGGCGGTCCCCAGAGGATGATCGAGGGCAATGCGCCGCCCGTTGCCGCTCTTCCCAGCAGCGCGTCCGGGCCCACCGCCGCCTGCTGCCCTACGAATTCGCCGAGCGCGCGCGGGCGCATACGCGCCGCCAGGGGTGCGTCGGTGCGCTCGCCTGCGTCGAACCCGAGCGCTGGCTGAAGCCCGCCGTTTCGCTGGCGCGCCGCCATCAGCCTGCCAGCACGGCGATGGTGACTCCGGCGCCGCCTTCCTGTGGCGGCGCCGTCTCGTAGCGCCGCACGAGCGGGTGTCGCGCGAGCGCCTCGCGGATGGCCGCCCGCAGCGCGCCTGTGCCCTTCCCGTGGATGATGCGCACGAAGGGCAGTCCTGCACGGAAAGCCTCGTCGAGGCGCTCTTCGAATGTGCGCACCGCCTCCTCGGCGCGCTGCCCGCGCAGGTCGAGATCGAGGGGAACCGCGTCCGCGGGGGGCAGGGTCACCGTTCCCCGCGCCCCCGCCGCGAGCGCTGGTTCGGCCCGCTCGATGCGGTCCACCGAGACCTTCATGCGCATCGAGCCAAACCGTATCTCCACGCGCCCGTCCGCCCCCACGCCCGTCACCGCCTCTCCCCTCTGGGGGATGTCGCGCACGCGCACGGCGTCGCCCGGCGCCACCGAGCCGAGACGCGCGCTTGCTCGTGCGTCCGCTGTCTGCGCTGCCGCCTCGATCTCCGCGTCCAGGGCCTGCAGGCGCTCGGCCGCCGCACGATCGGCGGTGCGCTCGCGTTCGCGCCGCTCCAGGCGGTCCAGTTCGCGCCGCGCGCGCGCCACCAGCGCCTCGCCTTCCCGACGCGCGTCTCCGAGGATGACCTCGCGCTCGGACTCGATGCGGCCGCGCTGCGCGGCCAGTTGCAGGCGCAGTGTCTCGCTCTCGTGGTGGGCTGCCTCTTCGCGGCCGCGGGCCTCCGTGGCCGCGGCCAGCTCGCGGCGCACTTCGTCCAGCAGCCCCTCCAGCTCACGCGCTGCCGGCGCCACGCGCCCCTCCGCCCGCGTGAGCACGCCTTCGTCGATGCCCAGCCGCCTGGCGATGGCGATGGCGTTCGATTGCCCTGGCAGCCCGAGCGTGAGGTGGTAGGTGGGGCTCAACGTCTGCAGGTCGAACTCCACCGAGGCGTTCCGCATACGCGCGTCTTCGTGGGCGAACGTCTTCAGCTCGCTGTGGTGCGTCGTCGCGATGACCGTGCAGCCCCGATCGAGGAGCGTCTCCAGGATGGCGCGTGCAAGCGACGCGCCTTCCTCCGGGTCCGTGCCCGCGCCCAGCTCGTCGAGCAGCACGAGTGTGCCCGGCGCCGCCGCCTCCAGAATCCCCCCGATCGTCCGCATATGTGAGGAAAACGTCGAGAGCGACTGCTCGATCGATTGCTCGTCGCCGATGTCGGCGTGGATGTTCGCGTAGGTCACGAAGCGGCTGCCCTCGTCGCAGGGCACGGGCAAGCCCGCCTGCGCCATCAGGGTGAGCAACCCCACCGTCTTCAGGGCGACGGTCTTGCCGCCCGTGTTCGGTCCCGTGACGAGTAGCCCGGGCGCGGCCTCGCCGAGGTCGAGATCGATGGGTACGACCTCCCCCCGCAGCAGCGGGTGGCGCGCGCGCACGAGCGCCGTCTCCCCCCGCGTCGCGAGCCAGGAGGGGTCGCCGTCCGCTCGTGGCAGGGCACAGCCGCTCCGCCTGCCCAGCCGCACTTTCGCGCGCAGCAGGTCGATCTGCGCCATCGCCGCGATCGTCGCCAGCGCCTCCTCGCCCCGATCGCCCAGCATCGCCGAGAGGCGCAGGAGCACGCGGCGCTCCTCACGCTCCTTGGCCAGCTGTAGCTCGCGTACCTCGTTGCCCGTCTCCACCACGCTCATCGGTTCCAGGAACACCGTCGCGCCGCTTGACGAGACGTCGTGCACGATCCCGGGTAGCTGTCCGCGGAAGTCCGCCTTCACGGGGATGACCATGCGTCCGTTGCGTTCGGTCAGCAGCTCTTCCTGCGCGATGCCGCGCCGCGCCGCCTCGGCGAGGGCGGCACGTGCACGCTGCTCGAGCCTCGCCTGCGCGTGCCGCAGCTCGCGGTGCGTCGCCGCCAGCCGCTCGCTCGCGTCGTCGGCTACGACGCCGTGAGCCGTGATTGCGCGGCCCACTTCCGCGACGAACGGGCGGAAGTCGGCGATCGCGGTGGCAAGCGCCGCGAGGCGCGGCGTGCGATCGCCCAGGCGCTCGGCCAGCTGGCGCGCGCGAAAGGCGGTAGCGAGCGCCCCCGCGGCCTCCTGCAAGTCGCCCGGCTCGATCGCCTGCCCGATCGCGGCAGCGCGCACGAGCGGGCGCAGGTCGCGCATGCCCGCGAACGGCATGTCGAGCCCCATCTGGTCGACGTGCGTCATCTCCGCGGTCTCGGCCTGGCGCGCCAGCACGGCCTCATGCTCGCGCTCGGGCTGCAGCTCCAGCGCGAGCTCGCGCCCCAGGCTAAAAGCAGTCTCCTGTGCGAGCATCGCCCGCACCTTGTCGAACTCCAGCACGCGCAAGGCATGGTCGTTCACAAGGCTCAGCGTACGGCCTCGTTCCTGGCAGGACCAGAAGCGCCGCGCCCCCCGTGCCCGTTTCGGCGTTCACCCCGACCCGCTAAGCTGGCGTGGCTGCTTGCAGTGGCGGAGGAAGGGCTCGATGCTCTCCAAGGTTCTGGTCGCCAACCGTGGCGAGATCGCCCTGCGGGTTGTGCGTGCCCTGCACGACCTCGGAATCACGTCTGTGGCGATCTATTCGGAGGTCGACCGCCTCTCGCGCCATGTGCGCTACGCCGATGAGGCGCACTTCGCAGGCCCCGCCGAAGCTTCGGAGAGCTACCTCAACGTGGAGCGCATCATCGCCATCGCCACTGCCTGTGGCGCCGACGCGGTCCACCCCGGCTACGGGTTCCTGGCGGAGAACGCAGACTTTGCCGAAGCCTGCGAGGCGGCGGGCCTCACCTTCATCGGCCCTCCTCCCGCGTCCATCCGGCTGTTGGGCGACAAGGACGCGGCGCGGGCGCTGGCGGCCGAGATGGGCGTGCCCGTCGTGCCCGGCACCCGCCCGCTTGAATCGCTGGAGGAGGCGCCTGCTCTCGCGCGCGAGATCGGCTACCCCCTCGCCGTCAAGGCGGCAGCGGGTGGCGGCGGGCGGGGCATCCGCTTCGTCGATCGTGAGGGTAACCTCGCCCATGCGGTCGCGCTCGCCCGTCGCGAGGCGCTCGCCGCCTTCGGCGACGGCCGTCTCTACCTCGAAGCGCAGCTCCAGAATGTGCGTCACATCGAGGTACAGATCATCGCCGATATGTTCGGGAACGTGATCCCCCTGGGCGAGCGCGAGTGCTCCATCCAGCGCCGCCACCAGAAGATCATCGAGGAGTCGCCCTCGGTCGTGGTCGGCACGGATCTGCGCCGCGCTCTCAATCGTGCGGCTGTGCGGGTTGCGCGCCGCGCCGGCTACCAGAGCGTGGGCACGGTCGAGTTCCTTCTGACCGAGGACGAGCGCTTCTACTTTCTGGAAGTCAACGCCCGCCTGCAGGTCGAGCATCCCGTGACGGAGATGACCACAGGGGTCGATCTCGTGAAGGATCAGATCCTTGTTGCCGGTGGCGCGGAGCTTCCCTACGACGAGGGCGACCTGCTCACGCGCGGCTGGGCGATTGAATGCCGCATCGTCGCGGAAGATCCCCACAACGGCTTCCTTCCTTCCGTCGGACGAGTCGTATTCTCGCGCGAGCCCGCGGGCCCCGGCGTGCGTGTGGAGAGCGCGCTCCACGACGGTGTCGAGGTGACCCCCTACTACGACTCCCTGCTCGCGAAGGTGACCGCCTGGGGTCCTGACCGCGAGGATGCGCGCTCGCGCATGCTCCGCGCCCTGCAGGAGTTCCGCGTCGTCGGCGTCGCCACGAACATCCCCTTCCTGCTCGAAATCCTCGCATTACCGGCCTTCATCGAAGGAAGGCTCGATACGGGCTTCCTCGACCGCTACCAGGTCGAGGGCCGGGAGGTGGAAACATCTCAGCGCGAAGCCGCCGTGATCGCGGCACTTCTCACACTCGCCGGCGAGAGCCACTCCCGTCTTCACCAGCAGGCGGCGCGTCCGCGCCAGCCGGCGGTCTCTGGGTGGCGCCAGCGTGCGATGGGGCGATGGCCGAAAAGTATCTAGTCCAGGTCGACGAGCGTCTCTTCGAGGCCGAGCTCGAACGCCCCGCTGGTGGTGCCGGCGAGGCTCGCGTGCGCCTGCAGCCCGAGGACGAGTGGCGCATCGCAGAGCTCCAGCACGTCCGCGCCGGCCTGCACGTCGTCATGCTCGATAACCGTCCGGTCGAGTTGTATCTCGAGCGGCGCGGCAACGGAGTCGACGTGACCATCGGCCGGAACACCTATCACGTCCAGATCGGCCGAGGCCGCCGCGCCGCCAGCGCCACCCGCGCGGCCGCGACCAGCGATGGACTCGTGCGCGTTACCGCGCCGATGACCGGTGCCGTGCTGGAGGTACGCACCGAGCCGGGCGCCGAGGTCCAGGCTGGCGATGTCCTCGTCGTCATCGAATCGATGAAAATGAACAATGAACTGCGCGCCTCTGTCTCCGGCACGGTCGAGCGCGTCGGCGCGCGTGTCGACGCCCAGGTGCAGGAGGGAGACGAACTCGTCGCCCTGCGCCCCGCGGAGGATGCATCCGGCTCGGCCTGAGCGCTGGCGTGTTGACCCCCTCGGGGTGGTTTTGTACCGTACCTGTAGCCGTGCTAAGCGGGGAGCTAGCGGTGCCCTGTACCCGCAAGCCGCTCCAGCGGGGCTGAATTCCCGCCCGAGGGTCGCGTTTCCGGAGACTACCTTCGCAAAGCGGCATTGACGATCTGGTCCTGCGCGGTGGAGCGCTACGAACCTGGTCAGGTCCGGAAGGAAGCAGCCATAAGCAGTCTGCTCCGGGCGCCGCAGATCCATCGGGTCCGAGCTGGCTCGCGTGGCGCAAGCCCGGAGCGCGCTTCGACGGCGGGTGCACGGTCAGTAATCTAGCTCGCCGCCTTGGAGCGGCGGCGTCTGCAGGAGGGTGTCCGTATCCACAAAGTTCGCCGGGATGCGGGCGTGATTGAGCGCACGAGCAGCGTGCCCGGCCGCTCCGGGCACGTCCGCTACTCTCGTGGTCGCCAGCACGCCGCCGCGATTCTGGTCATCGTGTTGCTGGCCGTGCTTGCCTTCAAGCTGTTCCCCCTCCAGCATGTCCTGCTTCTCTCGAAGAGTGACTCTGTGCAGGTGCGTGCCGTCTTTGGCAGCCAGCGGGAAGCGCTCGATGCGGCCGCGCTCGATCTCGAACCTGGCGACCGCCTGCGTATGGGCCGTGCCGGCGACCATGCCGCGATCGCCGTCCAGCGCGCGACGCCGCTCACGATCCTCGCGGATGGCGCGCGTGTGGATGTGCGCGCGCAGGCTTGGACCGTCGGGGGCGCCCTCACCGTCGCCGGCGTGGTGCTGAGCCAGCACGATCGCGTCTACGTCGACGGCCTTCTCGCCACGCCCGGCGTCTACCTCGAGAGTGCCGTCGCTGCGAGCGGCTCGGTCGAGGGGGCGTCTGCGGTACGACCCCTGCGGATCGAGGTGATCCGCGTCCAACCCGGCGCCGTCTCCGCGGACGGGGACCGTGCCACTGCTCCCCCTGCTGGTCGCGCAGACGGCTTCGCCCCGCCTCCCGTGGCTGCGGAAGTTCTGGCATCCGTCCTCGTTCCCCTCCCGTCGCTCAAGACCGTCACCATCGTGATCAACGGCCAGGCCGAGACCCTCTCCACGCGCGTTGAGCGCGTGGAGGAGGCGCTCGCGCCCTTCGGGATCGACCCGCTCGCAATCAACAGCCTCTCCCACGATCCAGGGGAGGCCCTGACCGAAGGCATGGAGATCACCGTCGTGTTTGGGCGGGAGACCGTCGAGGAGGAGCAGGTCGAGCTCATCCCGCCGGACGTTGTCGCGCGCTCTGACCATACCCTCGCGCCCGGCGAGGAGCGCCTGGTCGAGGGCGTGCCCGGCGAGCGAGTCGTGCGCTACCGCGTTACCTATCAGAACGGCGAGGAGATCGAGCGCGAACGCATCGGTTCGGAGGTTGTGCGGCAGCCGGTCGCCACCAGACGCCTCATCGGGCCGGTGGCCGCGGATCGCCACTCCCCCGTCATCATTGACGAGTACACGGGGCCATACGAGTCCAGGCTGCGCGTCTGGGCCACCTGGTACGACGCCTCGCACGGTGGCAAGGAGCGCGACGATCCTGCCTACGGCATCACCGCCACGGGCATCCGCCTCGACCACGGCATCTGCGCGGTCGATCCCGACGTCATCCCCTTGGGCACGCGTCTCTACGTGCCCGGCTACGGCCCATGCCTCGCCGCCGACGTGGGCGGTGAGATCAAGGGCGACGACATCGACCTTGGCTTCCCCGAGGACCACGCCCCCACCCCCTGGTACACCGGCTACGTCGAGATCTATATCCTCGACTGACGCTCTGCCGCGGCCTACGATTCTCGCGTGAGCGCGAGGCCCCGCATTCCGCGCTCGCGCAAGGCGCTGGGCCAGCACTTCCTCGTCGACAGGGACGTTCTGGCTGCCATCGCCGCGACTGTGCGCGTACCGGCGGGAGGCGTTCTGCTCGAGATCGGCGCGGGCACGGGGCAGCTCACGGAGGCGCTGCTCGACGCCGGGCACGAGGTCGTCGCCGTCGAGATCGATCCCCGCCTCCTCGTCCACCTTGGCCAGCGATTCGCGGAGCGCGACCGTCTGCGCCTCCTTGAGGGCGACGCCCGCAGCCTCGACCTCTCCCTGGCCCTGCCTGCGGGGCGAGCCTTCAGCGTAGCGGGCAACCTCCCCTACTTCGCCGCGAATCCCATCATCCGCCGTCTGCTCGAAGGCCGGCCCCACCCGGCGGAGCTGGTGGTGATGGTGCAGCGCGAGGTCGCCCGCGAGATCGCCGCCCGTCCCGGCAGGCTCTCCCTGCTCGGACTCTCGGTGCGGACCTATGCAGAACCGGAGCTCCTCTTCGAGGTGCCTCCGCTCGCGTTCGACCCGCCACCTGCTGTCCACTCGGCGGTTGTGCGGCTTACACTCCGCGAGGTGCCGCTCGTGCCGGCCGCGCGGAACACCGCCTTCTTCGCCTTCGTCTCGGGGGCGTTCCGCAGCCCGCGCAAGCAGATTCACAACGCCCTCGCACGGGCCACGGGCCACGACCCCGAGACCGTGCGCATGGCGCTCGCCGCCGCCGCTATCGACCCCACCCGCCGCCCCGGGACGCTTGCCGTCGACGAGTGGCTGGCGCTCCTCGACGCCTTCGAGGTCGCCGCTCCGCATGCCTGAGGATCTTTCCGGTCTCGCTCCCGCCAAGATCAACCTCTCGCTCGAAGTCGGCGAGAGACGCCCCGATGGCTACCACGACCTCGCCAGCGTCCTCCAGACGCTTGCGCTCGCCGACGAGGTCACCCTGCACCCGGCTCCCTCGTCTTCGATCGAGATCGCGGGTCCGTTCGCCACGGGTACACCAGCGGGCTCTGCGAATCTCGCCTGGCGCGCTATCGACGAGCTCGCGCGCACGCTCGGGCGCGATCCCGAGCCGTTCCGCATCCGCATCGTGAAGCGCATCCCCGTGGCCGGCGGCCTCGGTGGCGGCGCCTCCGATGCTGCCACCGTGCTGCGCCTCCTCGCCCGCCGCTGGCCCGAGGCCAGCGAGAAAGCGCTCGCCAGCGCCGCCGCCGCCGTGGGCAGCGACGAGCCCTTTTTCCTTGCGGGCGGCACCGCGCTCGCCGAAGGCCGCGGCGAGCGCGTCACACCGCTCCCCGACCTCCCCCGGCACGGTGTTGCGCTCTTCATCCCGCGCGCCACCCTCCCCAACAAAACCGCCGCCCTTTTCGCCGCCCTCGACCGCGACGGACGCAGCGACAAAGCGGTTGCGACCGCCGCCATCGTCCGCCGGCTGCCCGTGCGTCTCACCGGCGCCGGTCTCGTCAACAGCTTCGAGCGCGTCGCCTTCGACTGCTTCCCCGGGCTTGCGGAGCTGCGCGAGCAGCTGGAGGTGCGTACAGGCGAGGTCGTGCGTCTCGCCGGCGCTGGCCCCACGCTCTTCTGGATCGGCCCGTGGGAGGAGGCCGGCCGCGTCTGTCGGGCCGCCGACGGGCTCGAATGCACGGCCATCGCCACAACCACCGCCGGTTCGCTATGGAGGCGCTGATCGCCGGCTGGATCGCGGGGTACGTGATGGCTATGCTCACGAGCGTCTCCACCATCTGGCTCGTCATCCGCGCCCGCGGGACGGAGGTTATCGAGCGCTGGGTCGCGCGCGGCGTCCCGGCGCCGCTCCTGGCCGTCCCCCTCTTCACGGGCGCGATCCTGGGCTGGACGATGATCGGCCTTGTCGCGGGCTTGATCTACGAAGTCGCGAACCTCCACGACCAGCCCGACGGTCTCGGCAGCCCCAGCGTCCCCTTCACTCTTGCCACCGTCACCTTCGCGCTGCTGCCGGTGGCGCTGCTGAGCGTCCTCCTGGGGCGTCTCTGGTGGCTCTGGGGCACCCACGCCCTCGCCTTCGCGGCGCTCTTCGGCTGGCTTCTGCCCTACCTGGCGGGCCGGTAGGATAGCGGGCGCGCCCGTGCGTCCAGTCACGAGCGCGGAGGCGCGCGTGTCCGGCACCATCGTTGATATGCACCTGCACACCACCCGCGGCGCCTCGGACTCCATGCTCGATCCCGAAGACCTCATCGCGGAGTCCGTGCGCATCGGGCTCACGGGCGTCAACATCACCGAGCACGACCGCATGTGGGAGAGATGGGATCTCGGGCCCTTCCGCAGGGCCCACCCCGAGGTCTTCGTCTCGAACGGTATGGAAGTCTCGACCGACATGGGCCACATCCTCGCCGTCGGCCTGCGTGGCTACGAGGGCGGCATCCGCCGCCTCGAACGGCTCCGCGAAGTCGCCGACGAACAGGGTGCCTACCTCATTGTCGCCCATCCTTTTCGGCACTACTTCGACCCTGTGCACTTCAAGCGGCAGGGTAAGGAGCCCTTCACCCTGACCGCCGAGGAGGCGGCGCGGCTGCCCGTGTTCCAGCTGGTCGACGCCGTCGAGGTGCTCAACGGCTGCAACACGCCCCGTGAGAACTACTTCGCCCTGCAGGTCGCGAAAACACTCGGCAAGCCCGGCACGGGCGGCTCCGACGCGCACTCGAACCAGGGCATCGGCTACTTCAGCACGCAGTTCGACGAGGAGGTTGCGAGCCCCGAGCACTTCCTGCGCCTCCTCCACCGTGGCTGCTACTTCCCCGTCCAGGGGCTTCCTCGTGGCGAGATCGAGAACTTCTGGGACGCCCCGCCGCCCGTGGAGACACCCGCATGACCGCCCCCACCCGCTGGGAATACGCCCGCGTCGTCGTCAGCGGCCTCGATCAGCCCATCGTCGCCAACTTCAGCCACCGTCCCGAGGAGGACGCTGAATACGGCCCCAACGACCTCTCCGGCGCCCTCCGCGACCTCGGCGACGCCGGCTGGGAGATGGTCTCGGATGCGCGCGTGGAGAACTGGATCGGCCCCACCCTCATCTTCCGCGAGATGCTCTACTTCAAGCGCCCCCGGGCGTGACCGGTCCGGTGGCCCCCGTACCGCGCCCGGCCGGCGCCCGCCCGCCCGTGCTACCCCAAACAGTAGGATTCACCCGATTCATGAGGAGGCGCCGTGAGTGACCCGCAGCCCTTCGAGGGCGTTACCGTGCTCGAATTCGGACAGTTTGTGGCCGTGCCCTACGCCGCCCAGCTCCTCGCCGACGGCGGCGCCAGTGTCATCAAGATCGAACCGCTCGAAGGCGAGGCGGCGCGCCATACCGGCTACCGCTGGGGCGACTTCACGCGGCACTACCTCGGGCGCAACCGCGGTGCCCGCTCCCTCCCCCTCGCCCTCCGCCACGAGCGAGCCCCCGCCGTCATCGAGGCGCTGCTGGCCCAGAGCGATGTCGTCCTCACCAACCTCCGCCCCGGGCTCGCCGCCGAGTTCGGCCTCGACTACCCCAGCCTGGCTGAGCGCTACCCCGCGATCATCGTCGGGAACGTCACCGCCTTCGGGGAGGAGGGCCCCGATGCGGGTCTACCGGGCATGGATCAGGTGGTGCAGGCACGCAGCGGCCTGATGGCCATGAACGGTGGCATGCGCGATGGCCGCCCCATCGCCGAGGGATCGCCCATCTCTGACTACATGTGCGCCGCCCTCCTCGCCTACGGCGTCGCCTCCGCGCTCTACCGCCGCAAGAGCACGGGCCGCGGCGGGCGCGTCGATACGTCGCTCCTCATGTCCTGCTTGATCCTCCAGAACAACCTCATGGTCCGCGTCGACCGGGGCGATGCCGAGAACCACGCCGCCTACCTCGACTGGCTGGCCGAAGCGCGCACCGGCGGCCTGCCCTACGCCGAGCAGGCCGCCCACATGCCCAACACCCGCGCCGCGCGGCTCACCGGCGTGTATTACCGCACCTTCACCACGAAGGACTCGGCCATCGCTATCGCCTGCCCGAGTGCCAGCCTGCGCCGGCGGCTCCTGGCCGTGACGGGGTTGCATGACGCCAGTCTCGGCGCGCGCCTGCCGGAAGAGGAGCGCCTTGCCCACGACCGCAAGCTCCAGGACGAGATCGAGGCGCTGTTCGCCTCCGAGACCACCGACCACTGGGAACGCCTGCTGCGCGAGCACGGCATCCCCGTGTCCCGCGTGCGTCTCCCCCTGGAGCTCATCGACGACGAGCAGGCGGCGATGAACGAGATGTTCGTGCGCGCAGACCATCCCGAGGTGGGGTCGTTCACCGTGCTCGGGTGCGCCCTCCGGCTCGACGATGATGGCTTCGCCCCTGCCCCCTTCCCCGCCCCGTTCCGCTCCGAGACGCGCGACATCCTCGCGTGGGCCGGCCTCCCGCCCGAGGCGATCGAGGATGCTATCGAGAGCGGCGCCGTGGCTGCGGAGCCATTGGATTCGCCCTGAACGCTTACGATTCGGGGGATGGTTGCCGCCGCCTCGCCCGCCCTGCCCCTCCGCGGCGCGCTCCTGCCGCAGCTCTTCGAGGCGCACGCCCGCGACGGCTTTCTCAGCCCCGAGTCCGTCGCGACGATCGCTGCCCCGCTGCGCCTGCCCCT
Source organism: Tepidiformaceae bacterium (assembly GCA_963422605.2). Lineage (GTDB taxonomy): Bacteria > Chloroflexota > Dehalococcoidia > Tepidiformales > Tepidiformaceae > UBA2991. The sequence continues at coordinate 405,457 of CAXXUF010000002.1, read as the reverse complement.
CGCCGAAGCATGGGAGGCCGCCACCGCCTACCCTGATTTCGCCATCGGCGCGCCCCGTGCTGCTCCTGCGCGCTGTGGTGGGCTCGCCTGTGTCCTGCAGGGTGCGCTGCCGCTTCCCGACCACTCCGGCGGCTGCCGCTTCCGCTGCTACGATGCCCCCGCCCCTGCCGCCGACCGTCCCTTCCCCGAATCCGCCCTGCGCGCGCGCGGCCCCCTGCTCGCCCCCGACATCGAGGACTGGCGCGGCATCGAGGCGTCGCGGCGCGCGGGCCGCGAATCCACGCTCGCGCTGCTCGACGCCGCTGGCCTGCGTGGTCGCGGGGGCGCCTACTTTCCCGTGGCCGCGAAGTGGCGGGCGGCGCTCGCGCAGCGCCGCCCCCTCGCCCTCGTCGTCAACGCTGAGGAGGGCGAGCCCGGCATCTTCAAGGACCGGGCGCTCCTGGGGCGCCGCCCGCGGCGCTTCCTCGAAGGTCTCGCCATCGCCGCCGAGGCGCTGCGGCCCTCGGTCACGATTGTCTTCGTGAACGGTGAGGCGCACGCTGCCCGTGCCTCGCTCGAAGCCGTGCTCGCTGTGCACGGGGCGCGCCTCCGCCCGCCGCCCGCGATCGTCTCCGGGGGCGGCGGCTACGTGCTTGGCGAGGAGACGGCCCTCCTGAATGCCCTCGAAGGGCGCAAGCCGGTTCCCCGCCTGCGCCCGCCTTACCCGGTTGAGGCTGGACTCTTCGGCATGCCCACGGTCGTCAACAATGTTGAGACGATCGCCGCCCTCTCGGTCGTCTTCCGCGAAGGCGCGGAGTCGTTCCGGGCGCTGGGCCGCGATGAGGCGGAGGGGACGAAGCTGCTCAGCGTCAGCGGCCACGTCACCGCGCCGGGTGTCTACGAACTCCCACTGGGCACGCCTCTCGGTGAGGCGATCGCTGCTGCGGGCGGACCGCCACCTGAACGGGTACTGGCCGCGCTCGCGGGCGGGCCTTCGGGGGGCTTCCTCCCGCCCGCGCACTTCGACGCGCCGCTCCTCCGCGGCCGCCTGCACCCGACCGGCGCCGTGCTTGGCTCGGGCGGCGTCGTCGTCCTCGACGAATCCGCCGACATCCGCGCCGCCGCGCTCGCTATGAGCGACTACAACGCCCGCGAATCGTGCGGCAAGTGCACGCCCTGTCGCGAGGGCGCCCCCCGTGCCCGCGATCTGCTCGCAAGCGGCGCGGGAGGCGCGGGGCGCGACCTTTCCGATATCCTGGATGCGCTCGAAGCCGCTTCGCTCTGCGGCCTCGGGGGCATGGCGACGGGACCCATCCGCTCCGCCCTGCACTTCTGGCCCGAGCGTTTCCGATGACTCTCACGATCGATGGCCGCACGGTTCCCGCGGAAGGCTCACTACTCGACGCCGTCCTCGTCGCCGGCGTCGATCTGCCCCACCTCTGCAAGGACGGCAACCTCCCCGCGATCGGTGCCTGCCGTACCTGTCTCGTCGAGGACGGCGGGCACATCGTCGCCGCCTGTTCGCTACCCGCCGCCGCGGCCTCGACGGTCGAGACCGCCAGCACGCGCGTGCGCCGCATCCGCCGCACCGTGCTGGAGCTCACGGCGGGGATGCGGGCGCCCGAATCCGATGGCGTGGATGGCGGCCCTCTCGCTACTACCGCGCATGACGCCTGTGTCCGCGAGGAGGCGCGCCTCGATCGCTTTGTCCCTGCCTCGGTGCGCCCCGACGTCGACGCTTCCAGCCCGTTCTTCGCCTTCCACGAGGCGCAGTGCATCCTCTGCGGCCGCTGCGCCGCCGCCTGCCAGTCGCTGCAGCACATCGGCGCGATCGGCCTTGCCCGCGATGGTCAGGACACGCGCGTCACTGCAGGCGCTGGCGACACCTTCGATGGCTCCATCTGTACCGCCTGCGGCTCCTGCGTGGCCGCGTGCCCGACCACCGCCCTCCGCCCCAGGGAAGGCGCTTCCCGTGGCTGAAACGCGCACCATCGCGAGTACCTGCCCCTACTGCGGCGTCGGCTGCGGCGTGCGTCTCAACGTCGAGGAGGAGCGCATCCGCTGGGTCGATGACGACCCCGACAACCTGTCGAGCCTTGGCATGCTCTGCGTGAAGGGCCGTTTCGGGACTGGCTTCGTCCACCATTCCGACCGCCTGACGGAACCGCTCATCCGCCGCAGGGGCACGCTCGAGCCGGCCAGCTGGGATGAGGCGCTCGATCTCGTCGTCGAGCGTCTGCTCGAGCACCGCGGACGCTTCGGCAGCTTCGCCAGCGCCAAAGCCACCAACGAAGCCGCCTTCGTCCAGCAGAAGCTCGTGCGCCTGCTAATGGGCACGAACAACATTGACCACTGCACGCGCCTCTGCCACTCGCCCAGCGTTGAGGCGATGCTGACGCAGCTCGGCAGCGGCGCCACCAGCAACTCCTACGCCGACTACGAGGACGCCTCCTGCCTCCTCGTCGCGGGCTGCGATCCCGGCTCGAACCACCCCGTCATCGCCTCGCGCATGCGCCGAGCCATCGACGATCGCGGAACCGCCCTCATCGTCGTTAACCCGAAGCGGATCGATCTGTGCGACCGCGCGACCTGCTTCCTGCAGCCCCGCCCCGGCGCCGATGTTGCCGTCTTCAACGGCATGGCGCGCGCCATCCTCGACGAGGGCCTCGCAGATGAGGCGTTCATCTCCGCGCGCTGCGAAGGCTACGAGCCGTGGCGTGCTGCCGTCCTCGCGCAAACGGTCGAGGAGTATGCGGAGCTGGCCGCGCTCGACGCCGGCGAACTCCGCGCCGCCGCCCATCTCTTCGCGTCGCCCCCACCCCGTCGCGGCCTCCCCGCAGGCGTGCGCCCCGGTTCGTGCCTGCTCTGGGGGATGGGGCTCACCCAGCACACGCAGGGCACCGCCAACTGCCACGCCGTCCTCAACCTTGCGCTGCTCACGGGGCAGCTCGGGCGGCCGGGCAGCGGCGTCTCGCCCCTCCGCGGTCAGAACAACGTGCAGGGTTGTGGCGACGCCGGCTGCATCCCCGACTCGCTGCCCGGTTACCAGCGCTACGCCCCCGACGCCGTCGCGCGCTTCGAGGAGGCGTGGGAAGCCGCCCTGCCTCGCGCGGAGGGCATGCGCGCCACCGACATGGTCGAGCGTATCCCCGCGGGCGACATCCGCGCGCTGTACATCGTCGGCGAGAACCCCCTCCTCAACGAGCCTAACCTTCATCACGCCGAGGAGGCCCTGCGCGCCCTCGACTTTCTCGTTGTGCAGGATCTCTTCCTGCACGAGACGGCCGAGATCGCCGATGTCGTGCTGCCTGCCTGCTCCTTCGCCGAGAGTGAGGGTACCTTCACGAACAGCGAGCGGCGCGTACAGCGCGTACGTCGGGCCATCCCGCCCGTGGGCGAGAGCCGGCCCGACTGGGATATCATCTGCGACCTCGGACGGCGCATCAGCCGCCGGCTTGGGCTCGACGAGCGGCAGTTCACCTATGCGGGCCCCGCCCGCATCTTCGACGAGCTGGCGCGGCTCGCGCCATTCCTGCGCGGGCTCAGCCACGAACGCCTTGACCGCGAAGGCGGCCTGCAATGGCCGTGCCCCGCCGCCGGCCATCCGGGCACGCCCTACCTTTACGGCGAATCGTTCCCGCGCGGGCTGGGCCGCTTCGTCCCCGTCGCCCAGCACGAGTTCGCCAGCGAGCTGCCCGACGAGGAGTACCCGCTCATCCTCAACACTGGCCGCGTTCTCGAGCACTGGCACGGCGGCACGCTCACCCGACGCGTGCGTGGCCTGCTCGAGCGCGTCGACGCCGTCCCCGTGCTGGTTCACCCCGACGACGCCTCCGCTCGCGGTATCGCCAGCGGCGATCGCGTGGTCGTGCGCTCCCGCCGCGGCCGTCTCTCCGGCGAGGCCGCGGTCACGGATGCGGTTCAGCGCGGCGCCCTCTTCGTGCCGTTCGTGAAGCTCGACGAGAGTGCCGCCAACTTCCTCACGAACAACGCCTATGACCCGGAGGCGCGCATCCCCGAGTACAAGCTCTGCGCCGTGCGCCTCGAGAAGCAGCGCCCCCGCCGCCGTCCGGACGCCCGCGGATCGCGCCGCGCGGGACACACGGGCTGACAGCGCCCAGCGGCCCTGCAGCAATCTGCCTGTACTCGCGGGGGGAGAGGGTGCGGGAGATAGAGACCGCTGAGCGCACCCCGGTGAGGCCTGCAGCAGGTGCTGAGGACGAGGGGAGCTGCTCTGCAGGCCCGGAGCGGGCGGACCAGCGCGCGTTCCGCTACCATCGCCCGCACGGATGTTCGAGCGCGACCCCGCCGCCAGTTCCCCACCCGAACGCGAGCCGCTCGCGGCTTTCCACCCCGCCGTGCGCACCTGGTTCGAACGCCGCTTCGAGCGCCCCACGGACGCCCAGGCCGAGGGCTGGCCCCGCATCTACGCCGGCGAGACGACGCTCATCGCTGCCCCCACGGGCTCGGGCAAGACGCTCGCCGCCTTCCTTGCGGGCATCGACCAGCTCATCCGCGAGGCCGAGGCGGGCGCCCTCGAAGCGGTCACGCGCATCGTCTACGTCTCGCCCCTGAAGGCGCTCAGCAACGACATCCAGCGCAACCTCGAGGAGCCGCTTGCCGGGATACGCGCGATCGCAGCGGAGCAGGGGTACGACCTGCCCCCCATCACCTGCGCCGTGCGCACGGGCGACACGCCTCCCTCCGCACGCCAGGCGATGGTGCGGCGTCCCCCCCCACATCCTCGTCACCACCCCCGAGTCGCTCTTCCTGCTGCTCACGGCGGAGCGTAGCCGCGCGAACCTGCGGGGCGTGCGTACGGTCATCGTGGACGAGATCCACGCCCTCGCCCGCGACCGGCGCGGCAGCCACCTCGCCCTCAGCCTGGCGCGCCTCGACCACCTCACAGAGTCTCCGCCTGCCCGCATCGGCCTCTCCGCGACGCAGCGCCCGATCGAGCTGATCGCGCACTTCCTCGCTGGCGCGGGACGCCCCGCCGGTATCGTCGATCGGGGACATCAGCGCGACCTCGACCTGCATGTCGAGACGCCCCCCGGCGACCTCGAAGCGGTGCCCGCGAAGGAGCAGTGGGGCGATATTTTCGACCGCCTCGCGGAGTTGGTGCGCGAGCACCGCACCACGCTCGTCTTCGTCAATACGCGCATGCTCTCCGAACGCGTCGCCAGGGAGCTCTCCGAGCGCCTCGGGGAGGACGCCGTCGCGAGCCACCATGGCAGCATCGCCAGGGATCGCCGCCTGCGCGTCGAGCAGCGCCTCAAGGCCGGCGACCTGCGTGCCCTTGTTGCGACCGCCTCGCTTGAACTGGGGATCGACATCGGCGCCATCGACCTCGTCTGCCAGGTGGGCTCGCCGCGGAGCATCGCCACGCTGCTGCAGCGCATTGGACGCTCCGGCCACTCGCTCGGGCTGCGGCCTCACGGGCGGCTCTTCCCGACGACGCGCGACGAGCTGCTGGAGTGCTCGGCCCTCGTGCGCGCCGTGCGTGCGGGCCGTCTCGACCGCATCTCGCCCCTGTGTGCGCCCCTGGATGTGCTCGCCCAGCAGATCGTGGCGGAGTGCGCCTGCGAGCCCTGGTCGGAGGATGCCCTCTATGCGCTCATGCGCGAAGCCGCACCCTTCGAGGCGCTTGCGCGCGAGCCGTTCGACGAGATCGTGGCGATGCTCGCCGGCGGCATCGGCGACGGCCCCGGCGCGGCCCCGCCCCTCATCCACCGTGACCGCATCAACAGGATCGTTCGCGGACGGCGGGGGGCGCGCCTCGCCGCGCTCAACAACGGCGGCGTTATCCCCGAGATGGGTGACTACCGCGTGGTCGCCGAACCCGAAGACATGCCCGTCGGCACGGTCAACGAAGACTTCGCCATGGAGAGTGCCGCCGGCGACATCTTCCTCCTGGGCTCGACCTCCTGGCGCATCCGCCGCGTGGAGCAGAGCACCGTCCGCGTTGTCGATGCGCACGGCGCCCCTCCCACCGTCCCCTTCTGGCTGGGTGAAGCGCCCGGGCGCACGCTGGAGCTGTCGGAGGAGGCGGGACGTCTGCGGCGCGAAATCGCGGACGGCCTCGGCGAGCCAGAAGCGCTGGTGCGGTGGCTGCGGGAGGCGTGCAGCCTCTCCGAGACGGGCGCGCGCCAGATGGTCGACTACGTGCGCGCCACGCGCGACGGCCTCGGCGTTGTGCCCTCCGATAGCGATGTCGTCTTCGAGCGGTTCTTCGACGACTCCGGCGGCATGCAGCTCGTCGTGCATGCGCCCTTCGGAGCGCGCATCAACCGCGCCTGGGGCCTCGCCCTGCGCAAGCAGTTCTGTACGACCTTCGACTTCGAGCTGCAGGCCGCCGCGAACGACGACGCCATCCTCCTCTCGTCAGGGCCGCAGCACTCGTGGCGGCTCGAAGAGGCGTTCGCCTGGGTCAACCGGCGCAATGCGGCCACGCTCGTGGAGAAGTCGATCTTCTACATCCCCCTGTTCCCCACGCGCTGGCGCTGGAACGCCTCGCGGGCGCTCGCCATCGCCCGCCAGCGCAACGGCAAGCGCGTGCCGCCCTTCCTCCAGCGCATGAAGGCGGACGACCTCATGGCCGCTGTCTTCCCCGCACAGGTTGGCTGTCAGGAGCACCTCGATGCCCCCCTCACCCTCCCCGACCACCCCCTCATGCGCCAGACTCGGGATGACTGCCTGTACGAAGCGATGGACGTGCACGGCCTCGAAGATGTGCTCGTGCGGGTCGAGAGGGGTCTGATTCGCCTCCACGCCGTCGATACCGTCGAGCCCTCGCCCATGGCCCACGAGATCGTCAGCGGGCGGCCCTATACCTACCTCGACGACGCCCCCATCGAGGAGCGCCGCACGCGCGCTGTCTCCCTGCGGCGCACGCTGCCCGACTCCGCCCGCGACCTCGCCACCCTCAGCCCCGACGCCATCGCACGTGTGCGCGAGGAGGCCTGGCCCGATCCGCGTGATACCGAGGAGGCGCATGACGTCCTCCTCGGCCTCGTCACGCTCGCGGAGGACGGCGCGCCCTCCTGGCGGGCGTGGCTTGTCGAGCTGGAGGCGGCCGGCCGGGCCGCACGGCTGCGGCTCGACGGGCGCGCCTTCTGGTTCGCCGCCGAGCACCTCCCCTCTGTGCGCCTGCTCTTCCCGGAGGCAGAGACGCCCGCCCCTGCCGTCCCCGCGGAAGCGCTCATCGAGGTGGCTGACCGCGAGGCGGCGAGGCTCGCGGTCGTTCGCGGCCATGCCGAGTGCCTGGGGCCCGCCACGGCCGGCGAGTTCGCGCAGCGCACCGGCCTCGCCGAGGGCGATACGGGCTATGGGCTGCGGGCCGCGGAGGCAGCGGGCTACCTGCTGCGCGGCCAGTTCACGCCCGGCGCCCGCGAGGACGAGTTCTGCGACCGGCGGCTGCTCGCGCGCATTCACCGCTACACGCTCGAAGGGCTGCGCAAGGGCGTCGCGCCCGTCTCCCGCGCGGACTATCTGCGCTTCCTCACCCGCTGGCAGGGGCTCGCGCCGGGGGCGGTCCTCGGCGGGCGGCCGGGGCTGCGCCGCGCGCTCGAACGGCTGCAGGGTTTCGAGGCGCCCGCCGGTTCCTGGGAGGCTGACCTCCTGCGCCCCCGCGTGCGCGACTACGAGCCACGCTGGCTCGACGAGCTTTGTCTCGCCGGCGAGATCGCCTGGGCGCGGCTCAGCACCCGCAGGACCGCGGTGGCGGACGAGGATGCCCCAGCCCGCTCCGCGCCCGCCACGCGCGCCACGCCCGTCACGCTCGTGGCCCGTCGTGCCTTCCCCGACCTCCTCGCCGCTGCCCGCTACGACCGCCCCGGTGGCATCCCCGCCCCGCCCGGGCCCGCCGCCGCCGTCGCGGACCTCCTGCGGGAGCGCGGCGCGCTCTTCTTCGACGAGCTGGTGCGCGGGACGGGCCAGCTCGCGAGCCAGACGGAGGACGCCCTGCGTGAGCTGATCGCCGCCGGTCTCGTGGCCTCCGACGGATTCGAGGGCGTGCGCCGGATATTCGCTCGATCGGCGGGGGGCCGTCGCCGGACGCCCGTTCGCCGTCCCTTCGCCAGTTACCGCCTCGGCCTGGTTCTCGGTGGGCCGCCGGGCCGCTGGTCACTCGTCGAGGCGCCCCCTGCCGATCCTGCAGGCGAGGAGGAGCATGCTGCGCTCGTCGCGGGCGTGCTCCTCGAACGGTACGGGGTCGTCTTCCGCGATCTCGCGTCCCACGAGCGCTTCACCCTGTCCTGGCGCTCCGTCCTGCGTGCCCTCCGAACGATGGAGGCGCGTGGTGAGGTTCGTGGTGGTCGCTTCATCGCGGGCGTTGTGGGCGAGCAGTACGCGCTCACGGAGGCGGTGGAGCAGCTGCGGCGCACGCGCAACGAGCCGCGCGCCGGCGAGCGCGTGGTGGTGAGCGCAGTCGACCCCGTGAACCTGACGGGCACAGTCCTCCCCGGGCCGCGGGTGCCCGCGCAGGCGGGTCGCACCCTTGTCCTCATCGACGGTGTTCCCGAGGAAGAGGCGAGGGCCGCCGAGACCTTCGCGGGCGCACCCGGAAGCTAGGCGCGGGGTCTACTCCGCGGGCGGCAGGTGGTAGATGCGCGTGGCGGTGTCGTGCAGCACCTTGCGACGCACGATCGGATCGAGCTGTTCGAGCGTCTTCGTGATGCGCGTGTGCGTTTCGGGGTAGAGGCAGGTGGGATGGGGGAAGTCAGTCTCGAACATAACGTTGTCCTCGCCCAGCTCCTCGATGGCGTGCAGCGGCCCCCACTGCTCGAACCAGAAGGAGGCGTAGACCTGACGCCGGAAGTACTCGCGCGGGCGCAGGCTCAGCCCCTCGCGCTCCGTGGGGATGGTCTCGTCGTACTGCCACTCCATCGCTTCGAGCAGGAACGGAATCCATCCGATGCCGCTCTCCACGGAGACGAAGTTCAGCGCCGGGTAACGGTCGAGCAGTCCGCTGAAGATCAGGTTCATGATCGTCTTGCACTGGACCATGAAGAGGGAGACGCTGATCGCGGCCAGGCTGCGCTGCGGTCCGTACCCCTTCCACAGCATCTGCTGGCCGAGGTTGTTCCCCGAACCCACGTGGAAGTTCACAGGGATGCCCATCTCCTCGCACGTGGACCAGAGCGGATCCCAGTGCGGCTCGTGGAGGTGCGGCAGGCCGAACGCTTCCGGTGTGTCCGTCATGGTGATGCCGGTGATGCCCGCATCCTTCACGCGACGCACCTCGCGCACGCACTCATCGATGTCCCAGAAGGGCGTGAGCGCCTGCGGGAACAGGCGTCCACCGCCCGCCGCCTGCAGGTCGATGATGGCGTCGTTGTAGACGCGCGCACAGACGTTCCGCAGCTCGCCGTCCTCCAGCGTCATGAAGCGGTTGCTCCCGAAGCCAGCCACGTTCGGGTAGATGATCTGCCGGGCTATGCCGAGGCGGTCGAGCAGCTGCAGGCGCGGCTCGGGATAGCTGGCGGCGTCGCTCATCTCGTCGTAGTCGGGCAGGCTGATCATCCCGTACGCCTTCTCGCCGTCCTTCCTGACGACGGTGAAGCCCAGCGGGCCGAAGTCCACGTCATCATCGACGATCCAGCGCGCCCGTCCCTCACCGTCGCGCACCACGCGGGGCACCCGTGCCTTCCAGGCGGCTGGCGCCCGCGAAGTCCAGAGATCGGGTGGCTCCGTGTAGTGGCTGTCGATGTCGATGACCGGTACGCCGTGGACGGTGAGTGGGGGCGTCATGGGAGCCTCCTCCTGCGCTTCGGCTTCCCCGCCATCCTACTGCGTCGCACAGCGGCGGGCGTCAGGCGAGTTCGAGTTCGGGGAAGTAGTGCGCATAGGAGCGCCGGTCCCTGGTGACGAGCCTGCCAGCCCAGGCGACCGCGTGCCCGCCGATCAGGAAGTCGGCGATAACGTGCTGGCGGGCTTGCAGCCGGGCGCCGCACGCCTCGCAATCAACCTGCCGCCTCGCACCGCAGCGTGAACAGGCGAACGATTGCGGGCGCTGGCGCGTGTAGTCACGCCAGGCCCGACCCGCACGGTGGAGCGCCTCGCGGCTGGATGGCTTGAGGATGATGCCCGTGTCCGCGAGGAAGCGGTCGAGGGCGCCCGCGCTTTCAAAAAGCGGAGACATCTCGGCGTAGACGGGCTCTGAAATGACGATGGCGCCATGCCGCGCGGATTCGGTCAGCTTCCACTCCGCCGCGTCACCATGGGTGGGGTCGGCAGTGAGGATGTCGATGAGGATGTTGGTGTCGAGGGCGGAGATCACCGCCCATGCGTCTCCTCACTGACTTCTTCACCCGGATCGGGGCCCCTGATTTCCGCGAAAATCTCTTCCGAGGTCCCTTCGAGATGGCTGAGATGGCCGTACCACTTTCGGAAGGGCGAGCCATCCAGCACTTTCTCGACGCGGACGCCCGTGGCGTCCTCCACAAACGTCAGGTTGTCGCCCTGACGCAGGCCGAGGCTGTCGCGCACAGCCTTGGGGATGGTCACCTGTCCCTTGCTGGTGATTCTGGCCGTGGCCTTGGTCGCGCCCATGACTGCCCCTCCCACGAGCCTCACTTATTCCTTACCCTTGCTCCTTACCAGATAATAAGGGCCATGCGTAAGGGGCACAAGCGCTCTCTGCTACTCCATCAGCCCAGCCGCCTTCGCAGCAGCGGTGGCAGCATTGCGGCCGGCGATACGCCCGAATGTCACTGCCGGGCCGTAGGAGCCGCCGCCGCCGATGTAGCGGTCGCCGTGCAGCGTGCCCATCGCCTCGCCCGCGGCGAAGAGGTTCTCGATCGGTAGCTCGTTCTTCGCGATCACGTGTGTGTCCGCATCGACGCGCAGGCCGCAGCCCGTCCAGGCGATGATCGCGGGGCGCACCTCAACCGCGTAGAACGGCGGCGTCTCGATCGGGCGCAGGCCGAGCGGCTTGAAGTAGGCGCTGTCCACACCCTTCGCACAGTCAGCGTTGTACTTCTGCACCGTGCCCGCGAGCGGCGCCGGGTTGATCTTCGCAAGCCGCGCCAGCTCTTCGAGCGTATCCGCGCGCAGAACCTCGCCGTTCTCCGCGCGCGCCGCGAGATTCTCCGACGTCCAGCTCGGCCCCACCGGCATGGCGTCGGCGTCGAGCCGTGCGGTTTCATCAAAGACCGCGTAGGCCATACCGCCGTTCCGCTTGAAGAGGCCCGCCATCACCGTGTAGGGCGCCATCTCGCTGGCGAAGCGGCGTCCCTCGCGGCTCACGAGGATGACCCACGGCGGCACGGCCACCTCGAGGTCTGTCGTGAAGCCCGGCGTGAGCAGCAACAGGCCGCGGTTGTGGCCGCCGAGCGTCGCGCCCACCTGCTCCCCAAGCGTGATCCCGTCACCCATCGACTTCGGCCCCGAGATCGCCCAGACACCATCGCCCTGCTCGTGCGCGTCGGGCCAGTATTTCTCGATGAACTCCTTGTTGTGGCCGAAGCCGCCCGAGGCGATCACGACCGCCCCGCAGCGCACCTCCTGCCCGCCCGCGGCGACCCCCACGATCTCGCCGTCCTTCTCGATCAGGCGGTCGGCGCGGGTCATGAGCGCGAGGTCGACGCCGTGCTTGATCCGCTCCGAGTCGAGCACCCGTACCACGGCCAGCCCCTCGCCCTCCGGGGGATGGCCACGCGGCACCGTGTCGATGCCTGAGATGTAAACGCGCTCCGGCTTGTAGACGACGCCCAGGCTGCGCAGCCACTCGAACGTCGGTGCGGCGTTGTCGCAGTAGGCGCGCGCCACCGCCGGCTCCACGTTCCACTGGTTGAGCGTCATGTAGTAGCTGAACATGTCGTCGGGCGTGTCATCGAGAATGCCCGCCTGGCGCTGCACGCTCGTGCCGGCGGCGTAGAAGTGCCCCCCCGAAAGCCGCGAGGACCCCCCCACCTTGTCGTCCGCCTCCAGCACGATGACGCTCGCGCCCGAATCCGCGGCACTTACCGCCGCCGCCAGCCCCGCCGCCCCCGAGCCGATGACAACGATGTCGTAGTCGCGCTCCATGCTGTCCTCCCCGCGAGGGCCCGGATCGTCCGCGCCCGCCCGAACGGCTCGCATCGTGGGCGGCTGCGGAAGGCGCGTCAAGAGGAAGAGTGAAGGAAGAGGGAGGAGGAGTGAGAGGGGGACGGCACGACTGCGTCAGCGCGGTGCTCTTCTCAAGCGAGCGCTGCTGCCCGATAATCGCCTGCGCAGGGCCTCTCATCCCCGCCGCTCCCAGGAGGACGCGATGAAACTCTCCGTGAATCTCGACCGCTGTATCAAGGCGGCTGAGTGCTCGACCTACCACGCTGAGCTGTTCCGGGCGCGGGACGACGGCTTCCCCATGGTGATCGTGGAGGCGCCCGAAGGCGATCAGGTCGAGGATGCCGAGGATGCCGTGCGCGTCTGCCCCGGCAACGCCATTGCGCTCTCCCGCGACGACTCAGGGGCGACCTAGAAGGCGGCCCGCCACTGCGCCTGCTTCGCCGCCGCTTTGCGGGGGGTTCTCGCGCAGCCACGCGATGGCGTCCCCGAGCGCCAGGTAGAGCGAAGCGCCTGTCGGTACGCCCAGCGCCCAGCGCATGATTGCATCCTCGCCGTCGTCCTTCCCGCGGCTGGCCGAGCGCGCCGCCGTCTCGGCGATGGCGCGGACGGCGCGGTCGTAGACGGCGCGCGGCTCCATCGCGCACTCCTCGCGCAGGATCGCGACGAGGTCCGGCGTCTCGCCGCTCTCCTGCATGTCGGCGGCGCGCCGCCGCGTGACCTCCAGCGCTCGCTCCCCCACTAGGCGCTGCGCTTGTCGAATTCGAGGTGCAGCTCCCACAGCCCCAGCATAATGCCGGGCTGGTGCGTGAGGTCGTTCTTCCCGGGTGCCAGCCGCAGGCCGTCGAGCCGGTCGAGCATCACGTTGACGGCGATGTTCTGTTCGAGACGCGAGAGGCCCGCGCCGGGGCAGACGCGCGGTCCCATCGAGAACGTCAGGTGCCGCCCCGGGTTTTTGCGTTTCAGGTCGATTGAGTCGGTGGCAGGGCAGAGGTCGGGGTCGCGGTTGGCCGCGCCGTAGCGCAGGTGGAGCATCGACCCCTTCGGGATCTGTGTGCCGCGAATCTCGACGTCCTCGGTGACGATGCGAGTGGAGAGCCCCTGTGTGGGGGCGTAGAGGCGGAGCGCCTCCTCCACGAAGAAGCGCACCTTCGAGCGGTCCTCGCGCAGCTCCTCCACCAGCTCCGGCTGCTGCGCGAGGAGCATTGCCTCTGCGGTGAGGGCGTACTGCGTCGTCTCGTTCCCGCCGATATGCATGCCGTAGACGACGCTCACGATCTCCGCGTCGCTGAGGCGGCGTTTCTCCGGCCCGTACTCGACGTTGATCAGGAACGTGATCATGTCGTCCGCGGGGTTCCTGCGCTTCTCCTCGATCTGCTCGCCGATGTAGTGCTGGAAGGCGACGAGCGCCTCCGCGTTCGCCTTCTCGTCCTCGGGGCTTAGCAGGTTCTTGTGGCTGAAGCCGTAGACGAAGCGCTTGACCTGCTCCTCCTCCCACTGCCGTGTCATGGGCATGTCTTCCAGGGGGAAGCCGAGGATGGTCGTGATCACCACCTGCGGGAGGGGCGCGGCGAACGCCTTCACGACCTCGACCTCGCCGTCATCGATCCAGCGGTCCATCAGGTCGTTCGCGGCCTGCGTGATCATGGGCGTGTGCCGCTCGGCCGCGGGCAGCGCTACCCAGGGGTCGGTCAACTCGATGCGGTGGCGCTTATGCTCCTCCATGGTCGGGCGGAGCGAATCCCAGGTGTCGCCGAGGGTGCCGAAGCCCTTTTCGCGGAAGATCGCCTGCGCGGCCTCATCGCCCTCCGCGGCGTTGTAGAACTCGAACGTGTCAGGGTCACGCACGACCCTGGCGATGTCGTCGTACTTGGTGAGGATGAAGGCGTCCGTGCCCGTCAGGCCGCCCTCGCCGGGGATGCGATGCACTGGCTCCTCCTCGTGGAGGATGCGGTAGGAGTCGAACCAGAACTCCTGCGCCCCCGGCGAGAAAAGGTCGACGTCGTCGAGCTTCACGGGACACTCCGTGATCTGCTCGGCGCGGTGGCCTGTGGCTTGTGGTGCATCTGAATTCGGTCGCTGCATCGCTGTCCTCCCCGCGGCGCTCCGCCGCTGACTCGAAGCTGTGCACGCATCTTACGTGCCTCGCCTCCTTGAGGAAGGCTGGATATGCGCAGGCGGAACATCCTGTGCGGAACATCCCGTTCGGACTAATGCTCCTGCTTCCTGCTGCTCGCGGGCTTCGCGCTCGTGGTGGCTACCGGCCAGACAAGGGCCACATCACGGCGCGGCAAACCTCCAGTTCCACTCCACGGCGGTGCGCTTGCCCGGCGGGCGGCGGCACCTCCACCACGTTCCAGGGTTGAGCGCGTGACGCGGGAACGGTGAGCGGGCCGGTTGCCGTCGCAGGCGCCGCCGCCGTATTGTGCCGCCTTGCCAGCCTGTCATGCGAAGGAGCGCCCCTATGGCGACCGTGCTCATCACGCTCAAGATCAAGGAGGGGATGGAGGCCCGCTACGAGGAGATTCAGAAAGACCTCTACGAGAAGACCCACCGCCTCGAACGCGACGTCCTCCGCTACGAGATGTGGCGCGGGAGCGAGCCCCGCAGCTACTACTGCCTCCTCTCCTTCCCCGACTACAGCACCTTCATGATCAAGCACCAGATCAGCGACCACCACGAGGAGGCCACGCCACCCCTGATGGAGGTCATCGAGGAGGAAGGCATCGAATGGGTCGATCCCATCCAGGGCGCCTCCCCGCTACCCCCCTCCAACGCCCAGGAGCTCCCCGCGGATGCTCCCGAGATCGCCAGTACCTACGACGAGGTTCTGCGTGTGGTCGTGCCCGAGTGGTGGGCCGCACTCCGCTAGCGGCATGGACCTCGAACTCGCGGGCAAGGCGGCTATCGTCACGGGCGGGAGCCGCGGCATCGGCAAGGCGATCGCGCGCGCCCTTGCGGGGGAGGGCGTCGATGTCGCCATCGCTGCCCGCACGCTGGCGCCGCTCGAAGCCGCTGCCACCGAGCTCTCCGCCGAGACAGGCCGGCGCGTCGTCCCCATTGCCGTCGATACGGGTAACACGTCCGCGGTTGAGGCGATGGTCGCGACTGCAGTCGGGCGGCTCGGGCGGCTCGATATTCTCGTGAACAACGCCGCCCGCCCCGGCGGCGGTCCCGGCCCCGCGCCCCCGCTCGAAGGCGTCACCGACGCTGCCTTCGCGGAGGAGATGAACACCAAGGTGCTCGGCTATCTGCGCTGCGCCCGCGCCGCTGCCCCGCATCTGAAGGCGAATGGCTGGGGCCGCATCATCAACATCAGCGGTCTGGCTGCGCGTCAGTCGGGCACGGCCATCGGCAGCATGCGTAACGTCGCCGTGGCCGCCCTCACCAAGAACCTCGCGGACGAGCTGGGGCCGCACGGTGTCAACGTCACCGTCGTCCACCCGGGGCTGACCTGGACCGAGCGGATGCCGGGGCTGCTGGAGCGGCGCGCCACCGAGCTGGGCGTTTCCGTCGAGGAAGCGACCACACAGGCGGCGCAGGGCAACGCCGTCCGCCGCATCATCGACGCCTCCGAGATCGCCCACGTCGTGGCCTTCCTCGCATCCCCGAAGTCCGTGGCCATCCAGGGCGACGCCATCGCTGCGGGGGGCGGGGTCGGGCGCGCCATCCACTACTGAGCCGCTCCGCTCGCCGGACCGGACGGTTCGGGCAGGGACTAGCTGTCCTCGACCGTGATCGCCTCGACGGGGCAGACATCCGCCGCCTGTTCCGCCTCAATCTCCAGGTCGCGACTGTCCAGAGGGTCCACCTGCACCACGGGGAAGCCGTCGGCGTCCACCTTGAAGAGTGTGGGGTGGTTGTAGTAGCACTCGCCGCTCTTGGTGCACTTCTTGAGTTCGACCTTGACCCGCATCGCTCGCCGCCTAGTTCACGTCGAACTGGATCCAGAGCTCCCGCGGTGCGCGGAAGCCTCCGGAGCCGAGGGTAGGTGAGGTGATGCCCTCGTGCGTGGGGAACTTGGGGCGTGGGTTCTTCATCGCCTCGGCGAGGCGCGTGCTTGCGATGATCGCCTCCTGGCGCGCCATCGCATAGCCCATGCAGAAGTGCTGGCCCATACCGAAGCCGAGGTGACCGTGCTTGCCGTCGGGATAGCGGCCCGAGCGCAGCTCGCGCCCCATGTGCAGGTCGTCGCGCAGCATATCGAAGGTGTCCGGGTTCTTGAAGGCGCGCTCGTCGCGGTTGCCCGCGGCGAGGAGCATGCTGATGGTGGCGCGTTCGGGGATGACCTCGCCGTGGATTTTCAGCTCGCGCGTGGTGCGCCGCCCCTGCCCGTGCACCACCGGGTCGTAGCGCATCATCTCCGTGAACACGTTGGTCCAGAGGCTGGGATCGCGCTGGACCTCATTCTCGAACTGGTCAGGCCGCGTATAGAGCATGTGGTACCACATGTTCGCGATCGCTTTGTCGGTCGTGTCGCCGCCCGCCGCCAGCAGGAGCGCGATGAAGCCTTTGATCTCGTCCGGCGTCATGCGCTGCTCGCGGACCTCGGCGTGCACGATGCGGGAGACGAGGTCCGCGGTCGGGTTCGCCGCGCGTTCCTGGATCATGGGATCGAGGTAGTCCCACATCTCGTTGCGTGCCTGCAGGCCGCGCGCCAGGTGCTCGCCACCGAAGCCGAGTCCCTCGATGAGGTGCTGGTACCAGCGCACGAACATGTCCTCGTCCTCGCGTGGCAGGCCCAGCATGTTCGAGATGACGCGGATGGGGAACTGGTTTGTGAACTGGCTGACCAGCTCCACCTCGCCCGTGTCCGAGAAGCCCTTCGCGATGTCGTCCGCGGACTTCGCCCAGATCTGCCCCATCAGCTCACGCGCGATCTGCTCGATGAAGGGCAGGAACCCCTGGAGCCGGTTGCCCACGAACTGGTCGGCGACGACGTTGCGCAGGAAGCGGTGCTCGGGGCTGTTGCCGTACTCGAGGATGTTCGGGCCGAAGACATGGCGCTTGCCGAACTCGTACTCGCCCTGCGGGTCGTAGGCGGCGCGATCGTAGTTCTCGTTGTCCTGGAACACGGCCACGATGTCGTCGTAGCGGCTCACGACCCAGTTGCCGTGGAAGAGGTCCTGGTAGATGGGGTGGTGGTCGCGCAGCCGCTTGTAGAGCGGGAACGGATCGCGCTGGAACTCAGGGCTGTCGAACTCGCGCGGGTCGATCGCCAGCCGCAGCTGTTCCCTGATTGCCTCTTCCGTCGTTGCCGTTAGCTCTTCAGCCGTGGTCATTCGGGCGCCTCTTCGTTCGCGGCGCGCCCGCCGCTGTAGTGTGCCGGCAACGATACCCTTGCGCGCAGGGGCCCCACAAGCCGCCCCGCTGGCAAAGCACCGCCCGCCGCCGCACACTACCGCCCAATCCACCCCGAGGAGCCAGACCCGTGACCGTGAATGTGAACGTGACCTATCCCGCCGACGGCGTCGGCCTCATCGCCTTCTCCGACCCGCCCATGAACTTCGGCGGGGGTGAGCTGGGCAACGGCATCCTCAAGGGGATCGAGGAGATTGAGCAGTCCGGCGCGAAGGTCTTCGTGCTCGCTTCTGACACGCCCGGCTACTTCATCGCCCACTGGCATCTGGGCGGCATCGTGCAGGCGATGGAGGGGATGGCGGCGATCGGCAACCAGACGACGCCCCCGAAGACGCCCTACGGCGCTGATCGCAGCATCTTCGAGCGCGTCGGTGACAGCCCCCTCATCTCCATCGCCGCCAACAACGGCCAGGCCTGGGGCGGCGGCGCTGAGCTCTCCTGGGGCTGCGACCTGCGCATCGCCGCCGAGTCCGCCACCTACGGCCAGCCCGAAGTGGCCATCGGTATCCCGCCGGGCGCGGGCGGCTGTACCCGCCTCGCACGCCTCATCGGCCCCACCAGGTGCCTCGAGATGATCCTCGACGGCCGCCCCATCACGGCCCGGGAGGCGCTCTCCCTCGGCGCGATCAACAAGGTCGTGCCGGATGACTGCCTGCGCGAGGAGGCCATCGCCTGGGCTGCGCACATTGCGCAGTGGCCCGCCTTCAGCCTCGACGCCTGCAAGCGCAGCTTTATGGGTGGGCGCGACCTCACCATCTACGACGCGCGCCGCCACGAGCAGCAGATCTTCGGTGCCACTGCCCGCCGCGCGGACGCCATCGAGATCATGAACGCCGCCCAGGCAAAGTACGACGCGGGCATGGACTCCTACGACGCCCTCGGTATCCCGCGCGAGTGAGCGCCCGCTGCTACGGCGCCATGTAGTAGCGGTAGCGGCCGGGCTGCGCTTGACGCGCCCGCGCCGCGTTCGTACCGTCCCCGTATGCCGCCGCCATCCGCCATGGACAGTGCGAGCTCCGGCCTGATCGCGCCCGACCTCACCGAGCGCCTCGCGCGCTTCGCTCCCGAGGTGCGCGAGGTAGTCGCCACCATGCACGGCGAGATATGGCGTGCGCTCGACGCGGAGCTGCTCGAGATCTGCCGCCTGCGCCTCGCGACGCTGCAGGGCGACGATCTCGAGGCCGCCCGCCCCGCTCCCCGTGCTGCCCTCGCGCAGGAGAAGGTGGCCGCCGTCCGCGACTGGCCGGCCTCGCCTCTCTTCAGTGAGCGCGAGCGCGCCTGCCTCGCCTTCACCGAGCAGTTCGCGGGCGACGTTGTCGGGATCGTCCAGGGGGACGTCGACGCACTGCTCGCGCACTTCAGCCCCGCGGAGGCGCAGGCGTTCGTCAGCGCCCTCCTCGTCCTCGATCAGCATCAACGCCTGGCGCTGGGCCTGCGCACGGTCCTCGCGCCGGGGGAGGAGCCAGCATGACCTCGACGATCCGTGAACGCCGCCTGCCTGCCCCCACGGGCGCTCCGAAGCCGGTCGCGCCGGGACTGGGTGCAGCCCTCGGCGCTTATCAGGACGCCGTCATGCGGCTCGGCACCCTCGACCCCGTCACCACCGAGCTCGTGCGGCTGCGCTGTGCCCGCCAACACCAATGCTACACCTGAATGTCCCTCCGCCTGGGCGTTGCCCGGGACGCCGGCCTCGATGAGACCAT
The DNA here is from genome assembly GCA_963422605.2 of Tepidiformaceae bacterium. GTDB lineage: Bacteria > Chloroflexota > Dehalococcoidia > Tepidiformales > Tepidiformaceae > UBA2991. The sequence goes on along the minus strand of CAXXUF010000002.1, from coordinate 386,369 downwards.
GGCGGCCAAGATCGACCGCTACGAGCAGAGCGACCTGCCTGAGCGCCATAAGGTCGCGCTGCGGCTGACCGATGCCTTCGTGACTGCCCCGGGGGCCATCAGCGAGGATCTGCGCGCACAGGTACGCCGCCACTTCACGGAGGCGCAAATCGTCGAGCTAATGCTCGATATGTCGAAGTGGAGCACGCAGAAGCTCTCCGTTGCCCTCGGCACGGACGACCCCATCGACGCGGAGCACCTCAGCATCCTCAACTTCGACCGCGAGGGCGCGGTCGTCTGGGGCCCGAGGCTGGCGGATCCCTTCCTCCCCTCGGAGCAGCCCGCGCGCTGATTCAGGCGGTGCCAGCGGCGTCCTGTCCTGGGCGGGCGTCTGTCGCGCGCCCCAGCGGCTTCATGCCCCACGCGGCCCGGCGACGACCGCGCCCAGCTGCGGACGGGGCAGCCGTGAGGCCAGCCAGAAGAGCGCCAGCGAGAGGCCCATCGCCCCCATCAGCATCACCAGCGCCCAGTCGTAGCCGCCCGTCGCGTCGAAGATCGCGCCTGTGATGGTTGGGCTCACGAGATGGATAGTCGAGACGATCTGGAACACTCCGAGCAGCGCGGCGAAGTGCGCCAGCCCGAACGAGCGCGCCAGCAGCAACGGTTCGATCATCGGCCCCCCGCTCGATCCCACGATCCAGATCACCAGGAAGATCGCTATGCCGGTCACGGAGCCGCCCGAGATCAGCAGCGTGGCGAAGGCGCAGACGAGGAACCCCGCGACCACCATCGCTGCCGCCTCCATGCGCGGGATGCGGTCCGCGAGATAGCCGAACGCCAGCCGCGTGAAGATGCCGCCGCCCGCCGCCAGCGAGAACAGCGCCGCCGCCTGCCCGGTCGAATATCCCACCGACTCGTAATATGGAATCCCGTGTACCATCCAGCCAATCATGCCGTAGAAGAAGGCCGTCAGCGCAAGCGCGATGACCCAGAAGAGTGGCGCGCGTAGCGCTTCACGCACTGTCAGGCCACTCAGCGCGCGCGAACCGGCGGGCTGGCCCTCGGGAGGCGCGCCGCCGTCCACCTCCGTGCCCACGTCCGCCGGGTGATCGCGTATCAGGAACAGCGAAACCGGTACCAGCACTCCCACAATCACGATGCCTACGACGATGAACGAGCCCTGCCACTCGACCGCATCGATAATGAGTCGCATGAGCGGCACCATCACGAACCCGCCGAGCGCGAACCCCGTTCCCAGAATCCCTACCGCCAGCCCCCGCCGCTGGTCGAACCACCGCGAGATCAGCGTCTGGAAGGGGATAAAAAACATCATTTGCCGGAACACGGCGTTGATCGATTGGTAGAGGAACCACTGCCAGATCCCGTCCGTAGTCGCCAGCAACAGGTAGCTCGCAGCGGTCAGGACCGCCCCGATCAGGATGATCCGGCGGGGCCCGTACCGATCGATCCAGTGTCCGATAAGCGGCGCTGCCAGCCCGCTCACGAGCATCCCGATGGAGAAGCCCCCCGATACCTCTGCCCGCGACCAGCCGAACTCGCGTTCGAGCGGCTCGATGTAGAGCCCGAACGACCAGAAAGAGACGCCCGCCGCGAAGGCGACGGCGAGGACCGATCCTGCGAGCAGCCACCAGCCGTAGTAGGCGCGCCGCGCACGCCGCCAGAACCGGCTCATCGATGCGATTCCGGCAGCAGCGCGCTACGCCTCGGGCAGCGCCACCGTGGCCGTGCCTTCGAGCGCGGGCTCCTCACCGTCGCGCGCGAGCCAGATGTCGCAGTCCGCGAAGCGCACGCCGTTCACCTCCCGGACTGCCGTCACCACTCCGCCCGCGGTCACGTGGTCGCCATCCAGGACCACCTTGGGGAAGCGCATCACGATGCGGCGCACGCAGGCCGGGCCCGCCCAGGCCATGAGCATGTTGAGGATATAGCTGAGGCCGAGCGGCCCCTGGTTGATCGTGCGCTCGCCCAGCCCGAAGCGCAGCGCGGCCACGGCCTTGCGGTCCCAGTGCACAGGGTTGGGATCGCGCAGGATCGCCGCCATCGTGCGCATGCGATCGGGCCGCACGCTCTCCATTACCCACTCTGGAATGGCGTCGCCTGTGTGGACGTTCATGCCGCCGACCTCCGATACGTCCATGTGATCGTCGAGGCCGCCGCGGGCTCGCCGCCAGGCTCTCTCAACTCGAAGCGGAACTGGATACGGTCGAACACGCCCCGCGATCCCTCGCGCCGGTCCGCCTCCGTCACCCGCCCGCGGATGGTGTAGGCCACCTCCTCGCGCAGCGGTCGCGCGATCTCCCAGTCGTAGCTCTCGATGCCGATGGAGAAGTCCGACTCCGCGCGTCCCAGCGCGAACATCCCCCCGATCGTCGTTCCCGCCCCCAGGATCGGCATGTGGAAGAGCGCCGCCGGATGCACCAGTCCGTCCGGCAGCGGCTCCGACCCCGTGCACTCCGTCAGCAGGAAGTTCTCCCAGTGCTCCATGGTGTACGTTCCCCCCGGGAACTCGTACCCCACGAGTGCCCGAATATCCTCGACGGATGGCTGTCCTTCGCTCATCGCTCGTCTCCTTCCGCGAACTGCTCGGCGAGGCGGGCGCGTGCCTCCAGCTTCGGCAGGACCACGTCAGCCGGCCCCGGTGGCAGGATGAACACGGCGCGCTCGACCCCCGCCTTCGCGTGCTCCTCGATGCGCGCGGGATCGCCCCCCATGCCGAAGAGCGAGACCGGCAGCGGTCCTCGCCCCGCCGCTGCTGCGAGCTCGTTCAGCTCCGCGATGCGGGCGCCGAAGCTGTCCCGCCCGCGCCCGGCGATGGGCATCCAGCCGTCGCCGTAGCGGGCCACGCGGCGCAGCGTGTTCGGCCCGTCGCCGCCGATGAGGAGCGGCGGGTGCGGGTGCTGCACGGGCTTCGGCCACTGCCAGATCGGGTCGAAGTCGACGAGCTCGCCGTGGTATTCCGCCTCGTCGTTCGCCCAGATTGCCTTCATCGCCTCGATCGTCTCGCGCATGCGCCGCCAGCGGCGCTTCGGGTCCGTCCCGTGGTTCTCCATCTCCTCAAGGTTCCAGCCGCCGCCGATGCCCAGCAGTGCGCGCCCGCCGGAGATGAGGTCCAGGCTCGCGACCTCCTTCGCCAGCACGATCGGATCGCGCTCGATGACGAGGCAGATGCCGCTCCCCACCAGCAGGCGCTCGGTCGTCGAGGCCGCCGCCGTCAGCGCCACGAAGAGGTCGAGCGTGTGGGAGTACTCGCGGGGCAGCTCGGGACCGCCCGGCCAGGGCGACCTGCGGCTCGCGGGGATATGCGTGTGTTCGGGGAAAAAGAGCGACTCGAAGCCGTGCGCCTCCACCTCGCGGGCAAGCTCGCCGGGCCCGATCGCGTAATCGGTGGGGAACATCGTGACGCCGAACTTCATGCGCCCTCCTCCGCCAGTCTCGCCGCTGGCGCCGGCAGCGTAGCGTGCCTGCCCCGCGCCCGCACCCCTCCTGCAGGGATATCGGGGGGATGCAGCCCGCACAGGTTCGCTGCTGGCGCCAGCGCCGCTGGCGCCCCCTCAGGGGTGCAGTACGAGCTTGCCCACCACGTCGCGGTCCAGAATCCGTCGCAGGAAACGGGGGCCGTCTGCGAGGCTGCCCATCTCGATCGCGGGCGCGGCGAGCCGCCCGTCCGCGAGCATCGCCAGCACCTCCGCGGCCGATTGCCGCAGACGCGCCACGCGGCGGGTGCGATAGTGCGTCAGCACCATGCCCAGCGCGCTGCGGTTCTTGATCAGGAGGTGGTTCGCCTTGAACTGCGGCACGGCGCCGCCCGCGAATCCTGCCACGACGTAGCGCCCGCCCCAGGCGAGCGAACGGAAGGCTGCCTCCCCCTGGCTCCCCACGGGGTCGATCACCACGTCGACGCCGTGCCCGTCCGTGGCCGCCAGCGTGGCCTCGCGCAGGTCTTCGGTCGTGTAGTCGACGAGGTGCGTCGCGCCCGCGGCCTCCGCCACGGCGAGCTTCCCGGGGCTGCTGGCCGCCGCCGTCACCTCCGCGCCGAGCGCCGCCGCCATCGCGACCGCCGCCAGCCCCACTCCGCTGCCCGCCCCCAGCGCGAGCACGCGCTCGCCCGCCTCCAGGCGCGCCTCCCAGACGAGGCAGATGTGGACCGTGAGGGAGGCGGAGAGCGCGCCTGCCGCCACTTCGGGCGCGAGCCCCGACGGCAGGGGGAAACACTCGCTCGCCAGCGCCGTCGCGCGCTCCGCGTAGCCGCCGTCGTAGAGGAGCGCGGCGACCGGCTCGCCTTCCGCGAAGCCCTCCACCCCCGGCCCCGTCTCCACCACCCGCCCCGCCACCTCCATGCCCGGCGCGAAGGGGGGCCTGTGCTCGCTCTGGTGCTTCCCCTGTACGAAGAGCGCATCGGCGAAGGAGACGCCTGCGGCGCTCACCGCGATCCCCACCTCGCCCGGCCCCACCGGCGGCTGCGGCAGCTCGCCGAGGTGCAATCCCTCGGGTGTGCCCAGCCTCTCGCAGACGATTGCGCGCATCGCAGCCCCCGCGAACTGTACCGCCTCGCGGCGCGGCGTGTATCCAGCGAGCGCGTATCATCGTGCGCCGTCGGAGGGTCGCCCCATGCCGGATGTCATCGTCGAGCGCTACGATCGCGTGATGCTCCTGCGCCTCAACCGCCCCGAACGCATGAACGCCATGGGCGGCTCGCTCATGTCCGAGCTCCTCGACGCGTTCGAGGAGGGCACGCGCGACGACTCCGTGGGCGCGTTCGTCGTGGTTGGCGAGGGCCGCGCCTGGTGCGCAGGCGCGGACCTGGAGGACGCTGGCCGCCGCCGTGAGAGCGGCCCGGCCCCCAGCCGCCGCGTGCAGCAGCTCGATACGCTTGGCCCGGGGCGCTCGATCCTTGCGATCTACGGGAGCGGCAAGCCCGCGATCGCCGCCGTCAACGGCGTCGCCGTGGGCGGCGGCTTCGGCCTCTGCAGCACGTTCGACATTCGCATCGCCAGCGATCGCGCCCGCTTCGGCACGATCTTCATCAAGCGCGCCCTGGCGGCGGACTTCGGCCTCTCGTGGTTCCTCCCCCGCCTCGTGGGCGCCGAGCGCGCCACGGAGCTGTTCTACAGCGGACGTATCATCGACGCGGAGGAGGCGCTGGCGTGCGGGCTGGTCTCGTGCGTCGTCCCGCATGAGCGGCTGCTGGAGGAGTCGCTCGCGTTCGCTTCGCAGGTAGCGAACCAGCCCCCGACCGCCCTCGCCTACACGCGCCGCATGCTCCAGCACTCACAGTGGGCTACGCTCGAGCAGCAGCTCGAGTTCGAGTGGTCTCTCCAGCGCCAGCTCCTCCAGGGCCCCGAGTTCACCGAGGCGGTGGCAGCGTTCCGCGAGAAGCGCGAGCCCGACTTCAGCTCGTAGCCCGCGCCGCGCGCGGCTAGCCGTAGGTCGGGTGCGTGCGGTCGATCCAGGTCTGCGCGAAGCGATCCTGGTAGGCCTCGCCCGCGTCTACGGGGAAGAGCTGGACGTACGGCCAGAAGAGCGTGAGCACGTCCTCGCTCACGAAGTTCGCGCCCACGTTCAGTTCCAGCAGCCGGCGCTGCACGTCGTAGCCGATCGCCTGGCGGCGGTTGGGCGACATCTCCGCGCGCTGCTCGGCGATGAGCGCATCGATGCCGTCGTCGCGCAGCGCGAACGTGTTCGCGTCGCCCTGGCTGTGGAAGTAGGGGAAGAGCCAGTCGTCGAGCTCGATCCAGCCGTTGTCGACGCCCACCGCCCAGGGCGCCACCCCCTCCAGCAGTCGCTGTGCGAGCGCCCCGATGGAGACGGCGGTGACCGTCACGTTGAGGTCGAGGGCGGCGGCGAGCTGCTCGCGGATGAGCCCGCCCATGCCGAGGCTGCGCTCCACGTCGTCGGTCACCAGCAGCTCGATCGGGTCGGGCAGCTCGCGGTCGGCGAGGTAGGAGTCAAGGGCGCTGCGGGCGTCGCGCAGATCGAGTTCGCGCCCGCCGCTGCCGGGGCGGTAACCGGGCAGCAGCTGGAGCTCCGACTGGGGAAGCGCCCAACGGCGCACCGCTGCGCTGATCCAGGGGTTGAGCGTGCCGCTGCCGTGGAAGAAGCGATCGAGCATGGCGCGCCGGTCGATCGCCACCGTGATCGCCTGTCGCAGCCGGGCGTCGTCGTAGGGTGGGAGCGCCGAGAGGAAGCGCATCCCGTAGAACTGTGCGATTGCCGAGCGCGCCTCGCGCAACTCGGGCAGGCGGCGCTTCAGCTCCTGTGCCTGCAGGAAGCCTACGGTCGCGGCGTCGAGCCGCTTCGTCCGGAAGTCCGCCTCCACCTCGTCCGTCGAGCGCGGTTGCACGGCGGAGACGCCGTCGAGGAAGGGGCCCTCCCGGGGGCCGTGCCAGGCGGCGTTGCGGGCGGCGCTCGCAAAAGAGCCCTCCGACCACTCGACCCAGCGGAAGGGGCCGCTCCCGACCTGGCGGTTGGCGTCGAGGCCGCCTTCGAGCTCCGGCGGAACCACGAACCCCTCCGGCGAGGCGAAGCGCGCCAGCGTGCCTGCGAACGGTGCCGCCGTCCGCGCCAGCAGCGTGCGCTCGTCGAGCGTCTCCACGGCGTCGAGTGGGCCCCAGCGCACCTTCCGCGGGAACGAGGCGGTGCCCAGCCGCTGCCGCTCGATGCTCAGGAGCGCGTCCTGCGCGGTGACGGGCCGCCCGTCGAGGGGCGCTGCTTCCTGCCAACGTGCCTCGGGGTTCAGGTGGAAGATGTAGGTGAGCTCATCCGGCTGCTCCGGCAGGCCCAGCGCCAGGTCCGGTGTGAGCCGTTCCTCGACCTGGCTCTCGTAGGTGAGGAGGCGGCTGTAGACGAGTGCCTGCTGCCCCAGCAGCGTGGCCGAGACCGTGAGGTGCGGGTCGAACTGCCCGTCGCTCGAAAGCGCCCTGGCGTAGCGCAGCGTTCCCCCGTGGCGGCTCGACTGCTGCGGCCGCTCGGGCGTGGGCGCAGGCCTGCTCGGGTAGGTGGGGAAGGGCCCGGGCGTTGCGGACGGCGTCGCCGCGGGAGCGAGCGGAGCCTCGTCGCGGCAGCCGAGCGCGGCCAGGCCTGCCGCCCCCGCCGATGTGCCGAGCGCGCCGAGGAACCACCGCCGGCTACGCCTCCGCCCGCCCGCCCGTCCATCCCGCGCCGTCGCCATCCGTGCGCTCCTCGCCTATCCTTGTCCACCGAGGGCGTACGCGCCGGGAGCGTCCGGCGAAGCCCCAGGAGGCCCGCAATGCCCGAACGACTGAGCGTAGCCCAGGTGGAGGACGCCCTCGCCGCGCTCTCCGGCTGGAGTGCGGACGGCGATGAGGCTATCCGCAAGACCTTCCGGCTCGACGACCACATCACCGCCATGGGGTTCGTCAACCGCGTTGCCATGGCCGCCGAGGTGATGAACCATCACCCTGAGCTCTCCATCGTCTACAGCACGGTCGTTATCCGGCTGAGCACGCACGACGCGGGCGGTGTGACCGCACTCGACATTGAGCTCGCGGGCAAGATCGAGCACTACGCCTAGCCCCCGGCGAGGCGCCCGCCTACGAGACGCCGATCGCGTCCTGCGCCCGCTTCGCCTGCTTCGTGAGGGCGATCTCCTGGTCCGTCAGATATTCGAGCGGCTTCAGGATCTCGTCTTTCAGGGGGAAGATGTGCACCGCGTCCCAGCCGCACACGTCCTCGCACAGCCGGCAGCCCGTGCATTTCTTCTCGTCCACGGTGCTCACGCCGAAAAAGTCGTCGATGCGGTCGGTGTGCTGAAGGCTGAGCGCATCGAAGGGGCAGATATTGATGCAGAGTTCACAGCCCGAGCCGATGCACTTCTCCTCGATGACCACCGCCTTGGGCCACTCATTCTTCTTGATCGACTTCGTCACGTCACCGAGCCCGTCGAGAATCGCTTCTGGCGGGCAGACCACCCCGCACGCCCCGCAATCGATGCAGAGCGTTGGGTCGATGACGTGCAGTTCGTTGCGCGATCCCGTGATCGCGTTCGTGGGGCAACGCTTCGTGCAGGCGGTACAGCCGATGCACGTCTCGATGATGCTGTAGGACATCGCCTCTCCGCCACGGGTCGCCCGCGCCGCCTTCGATCTTAGGAGTGCCGTCCCCCGCCCGCAAGCCGCCGGGCTGGCGCTGCCTCAGGGGGAACGCTTGCCCGCCGCCCGATGAGGCGTGGTAGATTCGCCCGCGTCATGGCTCTGCCCGACATGCCGCTCGGCCCCACCGATGTCCTCCTCCGTCCCCTCGGCACAGGTGCGATGCCGTGGCGCGCCCAGCGCGGCGAGGGTGACGACGCCACCAACCCCACCGCGGCCTTTGGGGCGGCCATGGCCGCCGGTGTGAACGTCTTCGATACCGCCGAGGTCTACGGGCGCGGCGGCGTCTCCGAGCGCGCCCTCGGACGCGCCCTCGCCACGAGCGACGCGCCCGCCTTCGTGGCCACCAAGTACGCCCCCTACCGCCTCACGAGCGCTGCGCTCCCCCGCGCGCTGGAGGCGAGCCTGCGACGGCTCCGGCTCGAGACCGTCGATCTCTACCAGATCCACTTCCCCAGCTTCGTCAGCATCCGCAGTCTCATGAACCGCCTCGCTGGCGCCGTCGAGGCGGGCCGCGTGCGCCACGTCGGCGTCAGCAACTACAGCGCCGCGCAGATGCGCAGGGCCCACGCCATCCTCGCCGAGCGGGGCGTGCCCCTCGTCTCAAACCAGGTGAACTACAGCCTCCTCCACCGCCACCCCGAACGAAACGGCGTGCTCGACGCCTGCCGCGAGCTGAACGTCACGCTCATCGCCTACTTTCCGCTCGCCAGCGGGGTGCTCACGGGCAAGTACCGCGGAGGAAACACGCCCTCCCGCAACTGGATCCGCGTGCTCTCCCGGTCCCCCAGCCCCGATCGCATCGAGCCGCTCCTCCAGGCGCTCGACGAGATCGGCGAAGCACACGGGCGTACGCCTGCCCAGGTCGCCATCAACTGGCTCGCTCGCCAGGAACATGTGCTCCCCATCCCCGGCGCGCGCCACGCCCGCCAGGCGCGCGAGAACGCGGGCGCCATCGACTTCACCATCAGCGACGAGGAGGCCGCGCGCCTCTCCGGGCTCAGCGACCGGCTCGGATAGCACAGCCAACGCCGTCGCGCCCCGCTATACTGTGCCGTCTGAGACCGTCTGACGAAGGAGTCCCATGAACCTGCTCGACCGTATCCTCCGCCCCTCCCGCACCGCCTCCGCCCACTGCGACGGCCCCTGTGGCGTCTACGACCCCGCCTCCGCCCGCATCGCTGCCGAAGCCGTCCTCTCCATGGCGAAGAAGCTGGGCGATCTCCAGGGCGACGATCTTGCCACGGAGAACACGCGCAGCCGCTACATCGCCATCAAGGAGGAACAGGCCCAGATCGCGAAGCAGGAGCTGCTCATCCTCTGGACCGACTACTTCAAGCCACCCCACCTTGAGGCCAATCCCGGCCTGCACACCACCTTCTGGAACGCGGCCAAGCTCTGCTCCCGGAACAAGGTCGAGGTGAGCGTCGAGGCCGCGCAGGCGCTGCTCGACGCGATCAAGGAGGTCCACGACGTCTTCTGGGCTTCGAAGAACCGGAGTGACGTGCCCTTCTACACCGCCGGGTAGGTCGAAACCGTCGGTCGGGCGCGCCGCGGGTGCGGCCCTGGTTGCGCTGGTGGCGGCAGGCGCGATTCTGAGTGCTCTCGCCCGCCGCCGCTTCGCCCGCTACGCCCTCACGGGCGACAGTATGGCACCGGCCCTGGCCCCCGGCGATTACCTCATCGTCGATACGTGCGCCTACGCGTGGTGTGCGCCCTCCGCGGGCGAGATCGCGCTCGCCCGCGACCCGCGTGACCACTCTCGCGTGATCGCCAAGCGCGTCGCCGCCGTCGCCGGGGATCGCGTCACGCTCTTGGGCGACAATCCCGCCGCGAGCACCGACAGTCGCGACTTCGGCCCCGTGCCGCGAGCGGACCTCGCAGGACGAGCCGTCTGGCGCTACTGGCCACCCGCGCGCGCTGGCCCCTTGCGCGCCCTGGCGAGCTGCGTGAGCACGAGCGCATCCGTGGGAAAGGCGAGTTCCGGTGGGGAGGCCGGATCGAAGTAGCCGGTCGCACTCAGCTCGCCGTCCGCAGGAGAGGGCTCGCCGCGCGCGTCCTCGGCGGCGAACCAGATCCCGACCGTCAGCCGCTCGGGGTCGTGGAAGTTCGAGTGCACCGCCAGCACCTTGCCCGCGCGGGCGTGGATACCGGTCTCCTCGATGAGCTCGCGCGCAGCCGCAGCGCGCACGTCCTCCCCCCACTCCACCGAACCGCAGGGGATGCACCAGGCGCCCGCACCCCAGCCTACCGCCCGTCGTCCCAGCAGCACGCGCCCGGACCCGTCGCGTACCACGATCGCGACGCCCACGGATGGCCGCCGCTTCGTGCCCGTGGCTGAGGGGGGTTCTCGTCGGTCCAGTCCGGCCATCGGGTGAGCCTACGGTGGCCGGCGCACCGCTGACCAGCGGGCGACGCCTTGCCGGACGTCGCGCCCGACTCGATACTCGACGCAGGAGCCCGCGAGTGAGCCAACCAGAGCACCGTCTCTGCCCGGTCTGCGGCGTCGCGTTCTCGGGGGGCGAGGCGGTGCTGCAGTGTTCGGGCTGCAACGTCGTCCATCACACTGCCTGCTGGATCGAGGGCGGCGCATGCTCCACCGTCGGCGAGCATGCGAGCCAGCCCCTGCCGCGAACCTTCGGCGGTGCGCTACCTCCCGGCCCGCCCGCGGACCGGCCCGCTCCCGTCAGACCGCCCGCAAGCCGCCAACCGCGTGCGCCCCTGCTGCGGGGCGCCGCGGGCCGCCAACCCCGCAGTCTCGGCGCCCTCGGGGATCGCGGCCAGCCGCGGGACGCCGGCTGGCTGCTGCGCTTCTGGTATGCGCCCGCCGGTTTGCTCCTTGCGGGGGCGATCGCGGCCAGCATCGTCTGGGGCCTGGATCGCATCGGGAATGGCGGCGAAGCCGTGCCCGCGGTTGTGCCGGCGACGCCGTCCCCCAGCCCGCTGCCCACGCCCACCCAACCGCCGTCTCCCAGCCCCACGCCCGCGCCGGCGGCTACGGCCACCGCGGTTGAGCTCCGCTTCAGCCCCGGCGCGGGCGCGCTGGTCGCAGGCACGGACAGCTGCCTCAACATCCGTGCCGAGGCCAGCATCGGTGCGGCGGTCATTGACTGTATCCCCGACGGCACGGAGGTGACCCTGTTGGATGGCCCTGTGACCGACGGTGGCATCACCTGGTGGCTCGTGGTTACGTCCAACGTCAACGGCTGGGCCGCGGAGCTGTACCTCGTCGAGCGTTAGGCGAGCTGCTCCCGCAGGCGTGCCATTGCGATCGCCGCCGCCGCCGCTTCCTCGCCCTTGTTCCCCTGGGCTCCGCCCGCACGGTCGAGCGCCTGCTCGGCGCTGTCGCAGGTGAGCACGCCGAAGACGACCGGCACGCCGGTTGCCTGCGCCGCCTCCACGAGACCTGCGGCGGCCTGTGCGGCGATGTGCTCGTAATGATCGGTCTCGCCCTTAATCACGGCGCCGAGGGCGATGATCGCGTCGAAGCGCCCCGATTCCGCCGCCCAGCGCGCCGCTGCGGGCGTCTCAAACGAGCCCGGCACCCAGGCGACAGTGATGCCATCCTCGCGCACGCCGCGCTCGCGCAGCCCCGCCCGCGCCCCGTCCAGCAGCTTGTGTGTCACGAACGCGTTCCATTGCGCGACGACGATGCAGACGCGGAGCCCCTCGCCGTCGCTGTCGCCGCCGATCTCGATCACGGCTGCTCCTCCGGCGGCGTGTTCAGCCGGTCGAGCAGGTGGCCCATGCGCGTGCGCTTGGTCTCGAGGTAGTCGATGTTGAATTTGTTCGGGGCCGTTTCCAGCGGCACGCGCTCGACGATATCGAGGCCATAGCCTTCGAGCCCCGCCAGCTTGTCGGGGTTGTTCGTGAGCAGCCGCAGCTTGCGCACTCCCAAGTCGAGCAGGATCTGCATCGCGATCCCGTAGTCGCGCCCGTCTGCGGGAAAGCCGAGCGCCAGGTTCGCATCAACCGTATCGAGGCCGTCGTCCTGGAGGCGGTAGGCGCGCAGCTTGTTGTGCAGCCCGATGCCCCGTCCCTCCTGGCGCAGGTAGAGGAAGACGCCCCCCTGCTCGCCGATCAGCTTCAGCGCGAGGTCCTTCTGCTCGCCGCAGTCGCAGCGCATCGAGTGCAGCACGTCGCCCGTGAAGCACTGGTCGTGGACGCGCACCAGCACGGGACGTTCCGGGTCGATGTCGCCTTTCACCACGGCCACCTCCTCCTCCGGCGCGTAGCGCGCCTGGTAGGCAACGATCGTCATCTCGCCCATCGTCGTTGGCAGGTGCGTTTCCGCCACGCGCTTCACCAGCCGCTCGGTCTTCAGGCGGTACTTGATGATGTCGTTCGTGGTCAGGATCTTGAGGCCGTGGCGGCGGGCGAAGCGCTTCAGCTCCGGCATGCGCGCCATCTCCCCGTCGCCCTTCATGATCTCGCAGATCACAGCCGCCGGTCGCATGCCCGCCAGGCGGCAGAGGTCCACGCTCGCCTCCGTCTGCCCCGCCCGTACGAGCACCCCCCCCTCGTGTGCGCGCAGGGGGAACATGTGCCCCGGGCGCACGAGATCCCTGGGCTGCGTCTCGGGGTCCAGCAGCACCTGGACGGTGCGCGCGCGATCGGCGGCGCTGATCCCTGTCGAGACGCCCGTACGCGCCTCCACCGAGACAGTGAAGGGCGTGCCGAAGGGCGAGTCGTTCGTCCGCTCGGCGACCATCATCGGGAGCTGCAGCTCATCCACGCGCTCCGCCGCGAGCGCGATGCAGATGAGCCCGCGCGCATACCGCGCCATGAAGTTGATCGTCTCCGGCGTCACACACTCCGCGGGGATGGTCAGGTCGCCCTCGTTCTCGCGGTCCTCATCGTCGGCGATGATGACGAATTTCCCCTGGCGGTACTCATCGATCGCCTCTTCCACCCCGATCGCGACGGATCCCTCTGCGCTCGTCATGGCTGCGCCCCGGCAACGGCGCGCTCGGCCACGAACTGCTCCACGTAGCGCGCGAGAATGTCTGTCTCCAGGTTCACGCGCGCGCCTGCGCCCCGGCTGGTCAGGGTGGTGTGCCCCTGCGTGTACTGCACGAGCGAGACGGCAAACGAGGCGGCGTCCTTGTCGATGATCGTGAGGCTGACGCCGTCGATGCAGATGGGGCCCTTCACGACGGCGTAGCGCAGCAGCTCCGGTGGTGCCGCAACGCGCACGATGAGGGCCTCGCCCTCCGGCTCGATCGCGGTGATCTCGCCCACGCCCTCGGTCACGCCCCGCACGATGTGCCCGCTGAGGCGATCGACGGGCCGCACGCTGCGTTCGAGGTTCACGCTATCGCCCGGACGGAGGTCGCCCAGCGCCGAGCGCCGGTACGTCTCCGGCATCAGGTTCGCGGCAAAACTGTCGCGCTCCAGCTCCGCGACCGTGAGGTCTACGCCGTTGATGGCGATGGAATCGCCCGGTGCGGCGTCGCTCACGACTTTCGGGGCGCGGATGCGGAGACGCCCCTCACTGCTTTCGAGGATCGTGCCCAGCTCTTCGATGATGCCGGTGAACATCCCGCCTCGCGCATGCGTTCCGGATGGCGTCGGGGATGACGGGAAGCGGCGACCGACCGCTTGCCGCCGAGGCGAGCGCTCGCTCGTTCTCTCCTATCCGGACTGTGACCGTCGGCCCCGGAATTCCACCGGATCAATCCGCCGAAGCGGAGTCGCGGGCTTTCACCGCCGGTGAGGATTTTCACCTCGCCCCGAGAACGTCATCCCAATCCTTGGCCTCCCTGGGGAGATTGTCAAGGACCGCCCCCGCTCCGCCATGTGTACGCAGACCACACTCGGCATCGAGCCCGCGACGAACGCGGGGCTTGCCGCGGACTGCGACACGCAGCCGGCGGTGCAGGCCACGCTGCGCAGGCGGGGCGCTGAACTGGAGCGAGAGCACGCCGCTGACGAGCTGGAGGGGTGATGGTTGGAGCGCGCCCGCTCGCGTGAGTTGGAGGTGCGGGTGCGCGGCCTCACGGGCCTGCCTCCCGCTGCGATGCCTGCCCCGCCCTACAATGGGCGTGGGCCCCCGTAGCTCAGCGGACAGAGCGGGCGTCTTCTAAACGCCTGGCCGCAGGTTCGACTCCTGCCGGGGGCGTGCTTCCAGCCTTGCGGTCCGGGCCCCATGCGCGCCACGATGGGGGCTGAGGCGAATCGTGCAGGTCTCCCCCAGCGTCCGCGCCGTCCAGGTTCCCGACGAGAGCCCCATGCGCCCCCAGTCGACGAACATCTACCTCGTCGGGCATGACCAGGTACTCACGGTCGACTCTGGCGAGGCACTCGACCGCTACCGCTGGATGCTGCGCGGCTACCTCGCCGCCACCGAGAAGGCCGAGATCGCCATCGCCGCTGTCACCCACCACCACTCCGACCACTCCGGCAACCTCAAGTGGGCACGCGAGGTCTTCGAGGCCGAGATCGCTATCCCTGTCAACGGTCGGCGGCTGCTCAAGGGCCGTCTCCCCGCCCGCGGCGTGCGCAAGCTCGACGACGGCGAGACCGTCGAGCTGGACGGCGGCGTGCGACTGCGTGTCCTCGCCACCCCTGGCCACTCCGTCGACTCGCTCTGCTACTACCTCGAAGAAGAAGGCGTGCTCTTCACCGGTGACACCATGCTCGGTTCGAGCACGACCACCGTCGGCGACCTCGCCGCCTACCGTGCGTCGCTGCAGCGCCTCGTCGCGCTCCCCAACCTGAAGATCATCTGCCCCGGCCACGGCCCGCTCATCGAGGATCCCCGCGAGCGCCTCCAGTCCTACATCGACCATCGCAACGCCCGCGAAGCGCAGATCCTCGCCGCCCTCGCAGGGGGCGGCCCCCGCACGAGCTGGGAGATCATGCTCGACCTCTACGCCGACATCGACACGCGCCTGCGCCGCGCTGCCGACGGCAACGTGCGCGCCCACCTCCGCCAGCTCGAGAGCGAGGGCCGCGTACGCGCCTTCGCGGGCAAGCCGCGCCGCGCCGCGCCGCGCGCACGCAAGCGCCAGGAAGCCCGCGAGCATGAGCGGAATCGCATCATCCGTCGCGCCCGCCGCCTCGAAGCCGCCGCCCGTGGTGCTGCGCTTCGCGCCCAGGAGAATCCCCCGGCGGAGGAGTGGATCGATCCCCCCCGCTACGAAGCGCTCTAGCCAGCGCTCGCCCGCCACGCCGCGAAAGCGGTAAGATCGACGATGCCGCCAACGAGCGGCTTCTGGATTCGCATGGCAGAGACGCATCTCGTTCACCGCAAACTCGATATCGGCGTGCAGCCGGTCCCCAAGCAGAAGGCCGAAGACCGCGTCCGCAACTGGGACGAGACCTACCTCGGCTTCGACCTCAACTCCGCCAAAATCGAGGCCCAGCGCTGCATCCAGTGCCCCTCCGCGCCTTGCCAGGAGGCTTGCCCCGTCAGCAACGACATCCCCGGCGCCTTCGCCCTCGTCGAGGAAGGCGACATCATTGGCGCCGCCAATATATTCCGCGAGACAAGCAACCTCCCCGAGATGTGCGGCCGCCTCTGCCCCCAGGAGAGCCTCTGCGAGGGCGCCTGCGTTGTCGGCTTCGCCATCCGCCCAGATGGCCGCGCCGAGCCCGCCGTCACCATCGGCAAGCTCGAAGCCTTCGTCACCGACTACCAGCGGCGCGAGGTAGGCGGCTACCCAGGGCCGAAATACCCGCCCGCTCCCAGCGGCCGCAAGGTCGCCGTCATCGGTGCCGGTCCCGCGGGTCTCGCCGTCGCCGAGCTCCTCGCCTTCGAAGGCCACGCCTCCACCGTCTTCGAGTACTGGCCCGAACCCGGCGGCGTCCTCGTCTACGGCATCCCCAACTTCAAGATGCGCAAGCAGATCGTCGACGACTACATCACCCACCTCGAAGCGCTCGGCGTCGAATTCCGTTGCAACACCTACGTCGGCAAGGACATCACCGTCGATGCGATGCTCGACGGCGACTACGACGCCGTCTTCCTCGGCACCGGCGCGGGCGTTGGCAACGAGCTCGGTATCGAGGGCGAGAACCTCGAAGGCGTCCACCGCGCCACCGACTACCTCGTCCGCGGCAATCTCAGCCCCGATCAGCTCCCCTCGCACCTCAAGGAGCCCCTGTCCCCGCCCACCAAGGTCGCCGTCATCGGCGGCGGAGACACCTCCATGGACTGCGTGCGAACCGCCGTGCGTATGGGTGCCGAGTCCGTCACCTGCGTCTACCGCCGCACCGAGACGGAGATGCTGGGGCGCTCCGAAGAGCGCACCAATGCGCGCGAGGAGGGTGTGCAGTTCGAGATGCTGACCGCCCCCCTGCGCATCCTCGGCGACGAGCGCGGCAAGGCCACCGGCGTCGAGTGCATCCGCATGCGCCTCGGCGAGCCCGACGACTCCGGCCGCCGCCGCCCCGTCCCCATCGAAGGCAGCGAGTTCGTCATCGAAGCCGACACCATACCTGTCGCCATCGGCTACGGTGCCGACCCCGTCGTCCCCGAGACCACCAGCGGCCTGAGCACCAGCTGGGGCGCGCTCATCGCCATCGACGAAGGCGGGCGCACCTCGCGACGCGGCGTCTTCGCCGGCGGCGACAACGTGAACGGCGCCGACCTCGTCGTCACCGCCCTCGCCGACGGCCGCCGAGCCGCCGAAGCCATCGCCCGCTACCTCGACGGGCTGGAGTAGGGCGCTTCGCGAGATTTTCTCCACTGCTCACGCTCCTCTTCCATTTTCGGTTCGAGATATAGCGTGAGTGTGTCAGACATACGCGAGATCACGAGCCACGGTTCCTCGACGACATCAAGGGCTTGGGCGTCCTCCTTCACGTCCCAGTGTCGTATCGCGACGACGCGTTCCAGCGCTTCGAGGCGCTTCTCCAATTCGTGCTTCTCGTACAACACGTACCTCTTTTCTCAGACTGCCTCATCAGCACAGGGGTCTATCCTTGGCTCCTCGATGTTGCGTGGCTGCGTCACTGTACGGTATGGTCAGGCTACACTCGAACGGATGTACTGAGCAAGTGACTGAGCGACTGCGCATTTGGGAGCCCTCCACCGGCCTGACCGCGTTGGAGCTGTGTGCTGGCGCGGGCGGGCAGGCGCTCGGCCTTGAGATGGCGGGCTTCGGGCTGGCAGCGGCTGTCGAATTCGATGCCAAGCCGTGCGCCACGCTCAGGGCCAACCGGCCCGCGTGGGATGTGCGGGAACAGGACGTATACGAGGTCAACGGCCATGAGTTTGAAGGGATCGATCTCGTGGCGGCAGGTGTACCTTGTCCGCCATTCTCGATTGCGGGGAAGCAGCTTGGCCCCGATGACGAACGCGACCTCTTCCCGCCGGTGCTCCGCATTGTCGAGGAAGTGCGGCCCCGCGCGGTACTCATTGAGAACGTCCGCGGCCTAATGACCAAGCGATTCGATAGATACCGGCAGGCGGTCTCGGCTCAGTTGAGCGTGCTGGGCTACCAGGTGAACTGGCGTGTCCTCAACGCCTCGGCGTTTGGCGTTCCCCAGCTTCGCCCCCGAACGCTCATGGTCGCCCTGCGTGAGGATGATCAGGCGTTCTTCGAGTGGCCCGAAGGGGATGTGATCGCGCCCCCGACGGTCGGCGAGGCCATCGGTGATCTGATAGCCGGCAACGGCTGGCCCGGTGCGACCACCTGGGTCGCGAAGGCGTGCGACATTGCCCCCACGCTCACCGGCGGCTCGAAGAAGCATGGCGGGCCCGACCTCGGCCCCACGCGGGCGCGGGAGCAGTGGGCCCGCCTTGGTGTCGATGGCCTCGGGATGGTGGAAAGCGCACCTGCTCCCGGTTTCCCTGTCGATGGCCATCCGCGCCTTACGACGGAGATGACTGCTCGCCTCCAGGGATTCCCGGATTCGTGGGAGTTCACTGGCAGCAAGACCGCGCGCCACCGGCAGATCGGAAACGCTTTCCCGCCGCCTGTGGCGAAGGCCGCGGGGGAAGCGATTGCCGCTGCGCTCACGCGGGTGACTGCCTGCGTGAAGCGCGATGCGCAGGTCCGCCTTCTGGAAGAAGAGACGGCCTAGGGAGAGGGACGCGCTATGGCAGACAAACGCCGTCCGGGTACGAAAGATCGCCTCAAGGAGCACTTCCTCGCGAATGTGGGAAGGGTCATGGACTCAGCTGAACTGCGGAAGGTTGGCGCTCCTTCCACGGAGTGGGCGCGGAGGGTGCGTGAACTGCGGGACGAGGAAGGCTACGACATCCAGACTCACAACGATCGGGACGACCTGAAGCAGGGCCAGTACGTCCTCGTGAGCGTGAACCCACGTCCGGCCTTCGCTCGCGGCATCTCCAAGGAGACTCGAGCCTTCGTGCTCGATCGCAATGGGTTGACGTGCCAGATGTGCGGGGCGGCAGCGGGAGACACTCACGACTACGACGGGCGGAAGGTCAGGCTGCATGTCGGCCATATCGTCGACAAGTCGAAAGGCGGTACGGATGCCCCGCCGAACCTCAGGGCGCTCTGCAGTGTCTGCAACGAAGGGGCGGCGAACCTGACGCTCGATCCGCCCCAATACAGGACGCTACTCGCGCAGATTCGTCGCGCGCCGCGCGATGACCAGCAGAAGGTTCTTGAGTGGCTCGAAAGCAAATTCAGACGCCCGGACACGGAGACGCAGTAGCCTCCCTCGATGCGCGAGCGCTGAGGCACTGGGCCCGCCGTCATGGACGCTCGTTCCCTTGGCGCTCTTGTAGCGGGTATCCCTTCGCTGTCGCCGAAGTGCTGCTCCAGAAAACACGCGGCGAAGCCATCGAGGGCATCTGGCGCTCCGTTCTCAAGCGGTATCCCTCGCCTGATGCGCTGGCTCGTTCGCGGTACGGTCCGCTGGAGCGGATTGTCGCCCCGCTCGGTCTCGGCAAGCAGCGAGCGGGAAGGCTGCGGGAGATGGCCAGAACGTGGCCGGCGATCCTGTCTGGCAATGGCCCCGTACGTGGTCTCGGCTCCTACGGCCAAGCACTTGCGCGGCTCTCCCTTGGCCTGCCTGCTACCACGATCCCCGTCGATGGCGCATCAGCGCGAGTAGTCAGCCGCTACTACAGGCTTGCTTTTGATCGTGGCGAGCCGCGCAAGAAATCCGAAGTGCGGGACGCGGTCGCCCGTCTCCTCGAACGGAGCAAGCCGCGAACTGCGCTCGATACTGTGCTGGCGCTCGTGGATCTTGGAACCACGGTCTGCAAGCCGCTACACCCCGACTGCTACCGTTGTCCGCTTAAGCTAGGATGCGCCTTCCGCGCCGCTACTGGCTAACGGGTCAGCGCCAGCGCAGCGCCCTTCTCAGGCTAACGTGGAGCGGGCGAAGGGAATCGAACCCTCGTCTCAACCTTGGGAAGGTCGCATTCTGCCATTGAACCACGCCCGCCTGCGCCGCCCGCATCCTATCATTGCCCGCAGCTTCATTGCCCGCAGCTTCGCCGGAGGCCCGCCGTGCCCATCCCTGAAGAGCTTGCCCTCACCCCCGACGAGATCGACGAGATCATGACCTCCAGCTGGAACATGCGCATCGCCACCATCGGACCCGGCGAGCGCATCAACCTCACGCCCCTCTGGTTCGGCTGGGCCGGTGGCCGCGTCTACACCTTCTGTCGCGGCCAGAAGGTCGCGAACCTGCGCCGCAACCCCGCCGCTACTGTCCTCGTCGATCGCAACGAACGCTTCCCCGAGCTTCAGGGCGTCATGCTTCAGGGGCGTGCCACCGTGCTCGAGGACGAAGCCGCCGAGAACGCCGACCCCCATCTCGAAGAGGCGCGCGTACAGATGGGCGCCAAGTATGCGGTGGGCCGCGAGCAGCCCTCCGGGGGCGAGCGCAACGCCTCCACCGCCCGCGGCCGCAACCGCCGCTGGGTCGTCCTCGAGCCGGAGCGCGTCGTTACCTGGGACAACTTCAAGCTTGGGCGGCTCCAGCGGTAGGCGTCCGCCTCAGAGTCGGGCGGTCAGCCACTCCTCGGCTGCTTCCGCCACATCCTCGCCGATGGCGAAGTGCCCGCCGGGCAGCGTCAGCAGGCTCTTCTCCCCCGGCAGCGCCGCGTAGAGCGCCTCCGTCGCCTCCCGCGTGACGATCTCGTCGTGCTCCTTCGCGATGATCCGCACAGCCACATTCGCGAGCGCGGGCAGGTGGCTCGCGGGGCCGCCCGCGGGCCCGCTCAGGGCGCCTGTCCCCACCGCCGCGAACACCGCCGCGCGGAAGCGGCCATCGCCCGCGACCGCGGGCACGCCCAGCATCGCCCCCAGCGAGTAGCCGTAGTACCCAAGCCGCGATGTGTCGACCGGCTCGCGCTCCGCGAGCGCGTCGATGGTGCCGCTGACCTCGCCCGCGAACTGCGCCGCGAGAGCGGGGGCGAGTGCGGGGTCGCGCAGAGGGGCGAGGGGGTCGGCGCTCGCACGCTCACCGTGGCCGGGGGCGTCGAGCGCAAGGCAGGCCCAGCCGTGTGCAAGCGCCCAGGCGCGGGCAGGCCCGGCTACGATGGCGTTGTCCTTGCTGCTCATGCCGGGGTGCTGGAGCAGTACGAGCGGGAACGGCCCCGCCTCCTCGTCCGGCAGCAACAGCAGGCCGGGCGTCTCATCCCCGGCCGCCTCCAGCCGGAAGCGAACCTCGCGCAGGCCCCCGCGTTCGCGCTCGCTCGCCTCGAAGCCCGCCACGCTCACGAGCCTACGCGCCCGTCTGCCCGCGCGCGTCCCCGCCCAGCCGTCCCCACAGCAGCAGCCGCCTGAAAGTCAGCAGGTAGGGGCGCTGCGGCGGAAGTTCGGCCAGCAGCCGTTCGCGGTAATCCGCGAGGTATGCCTCATACTCATCCCGCTCCAGCCGCCGCCGGTAGTCCGTCAGCAGCGAGCCCTTCACCCACTCCACCACCTCCTCGGGCCCTGCCAGGTGGTGGTGGTAGAGCTGCAGGCGCACGTGCTGCTCCGAGAACCCCAGGCGCGCCAGCGCGTCCGCGTACCACTCCGGCTCGCGTACGGGGTTCTCGCGCACGTAGCCGCCAAGCGCCTGCGAATGCTGCGGCGCCCGCGCGACCGCATGAGCGACCGTGTGCGACGGGTGCTCGTGGTTCGCGGGCATCTGCACCGCCAGCTGTCCCCCCACGGCGAGCGCCCCTGCGAGCCGCGCGAAGAGCGTCTCGTGATCCACCACCCACTGCAACGCCGCGTTCGAGAAGACGAGGTCGAGCCCCTCCCCCGCGAATGCCTCGATCGCGCCCCGTTCGAAGCGCACGCCGCCCCCCGCGTGACGCGCGCTCCCGGCGAGCATCGCTTCCGAGCGATCGACGCCCGCTGTCTCCGCTGCCCTCGTGCGCTCATGTAACGCGCGTGTGAGCGCGCCCGTGCCGCAGCCCAGATCGACGGCGCGCCCGCCCGGGATCGGCCGCACGAGCGCGAGCAGGTCGAAGAACGGCTGCTCGCGCTCCGCACGGAAACGCGCGTACTGCCCCGGCTCCCAGGCGTCACTCACGGGGCGCCGCGTGGTCGCCCCGAATGCGGCTTCGACGGCATGCGGCGAGCGTACCGTGCCCCCCCTTGACGCGCCCCCCATGGCCTCTCCAAGGTGACCCGCGATGTTCGCCTGGGACGAAAACGCCGCTCTCCTGGTGGTCGATGTCCAGAACGATTTCGCCGATACGCGGGGCAGCCTGGCTGTGCCCGAAGGATGCGAGATCCTGTCCGTCCTCAATGAGGCCATGCGCCGCGCGGGCGTGCGCCCGGCCTTAGCCGCGCCGTGAGCGCCCGCGAGCCGTCCGGAACCACGCGCGACGAGGCGCCGGACGTGCTCGAAGCGCGCCTGTGGCGCTGGCTCGCCGCTGAGCACGGCCTCGCCGAGCCCCGCCGCCTCGCCCGCGCGGACGCGGACCAGCTGCTCGTCTCGAAGTTTGCGCCCGGGTTTGCCGCCCGCGTCGGGGAGGCACTCGACCGTCTCGCGCTCTTCGATGCCTCCGAGCCCCTCGCCGCAGCCTGCGCGGCGCTCGCCCTCGGCGAGCCCGGCGGTTCGCGCGTCGAGCTCTGGCGCGCCGCCGCCTGCGACCTCGTCCACGAGCGGGCCGCTGCGCGAGGACTGAGCGACGAGGACGCGGACCTGGTCGTCGCTGGCGTTGACTCGGTCGCTGCCGTCATGCGCGCCGTGCTCTGGCGCGACCCCGTCGCCGGCGAGCCGTACGCGCCCGCCGAGAGCGAGCGCCGCGCCTACCGCGAGGCCCTTGCGCGCGCGGAGACCGCATCTGACCTGTTCACGCGGCACTACGGCGTTTTCGAGGGGCGCGCGGTCGTTGCGCACTGCCCGGGGGCGCCCTACGCGCGCACCCTGCTGGCCACCGCCTGGCGCGCCTGTACGGGCACGCCCACGCCCGCCTAGCGGGGGGCCAGCGCGCGGATCGTCGCCAGCACCGCGCCCTGTTCGCTCGCCGCCCCCGCGGGCGCGATCGGATACAGGAGCACCTCGTCGAGCCCGGCCGCCACCAGCCCCGCCGCCTGCTCGTGGCACTCCCCGGCGCTGCGCCCTACCACCGCGTGCGCGCGCACGAACGCCTCCGAGATGCCCGCGATCGCCTCCGTCCGCGCACGCGCCTGCCAGCGCTGCACGAACGCCTCACAGTCCTCCCCGAAGCCGTCCTCGGTGAATACCCGTTGGTAGACTGGCGCCATCAGGTAGGCCAGCAGCTCCTCCTTGATCGGCGCTGCTGCCGCCTCGTACGACTCGTCCAGTGCTGTCCGCACGAATGCCACCACCCGCACGTCCGCGCGCGTTCGCCCTGCCTTCGCGATGCCCCGCTCGATCGCCGCCACCGAGTGCGCGATCGTCGTTCGCGTTGGGTAATTCAGGATCACACCGTCGGCGATCTCTCCCGCCAGCTCCAGCATCCGCTCGCCGAGCGCGCCGATGAAGACCGGAATCAGAGGCTCCGCTGCCGCCATCGCGGGCGCGCGTGTCTGGTAAAGCCCCTCATGCCGCAGCCGTTCGCCCGCCGTCAGTTGACGGAAGAGCGCTACATACTCGCGCATGCGCGCGATCGGGCGGTCCCACGGCAGCCCGTGCCAGCCGCTCACGATCACCGGCGTGCTCACGCCCAGGCCCGCCGTCATGCGCCCCCCGCTCAGATCCTGCAGCGACCAGAACGACATCGCCGCGAGGTAGGGGTCGCGCAGGAAGACGGGCACGATGCCGGTACCCAGCCGGATGCGCTCGGTGCCCGCCGCTGCTGCAGCCAGCACTGTGATCGCGTCGGGAGTGTTCACCTCGGTCACCCATCCGCTCGTGAAGCCCAGCCGCTCGCCCTCGCGCGCCTGCTCCACGTGGTCGCGTACGCGGTCGCCGTGCAGCACGAGTCCGGAGTAACTCATCACCTTCTCCCCGCATCGATGGCGGCATCATGCCACAGCGCGGAGGCGGCGGAGATCAGCGCCGCCGTGGCTGTGGCTTGATGATGCCGCGCCGCATGAGGATACGCATCGTCAGCCGTGAGACCGAGAGCCCCAGCATGCCCGCCGCGATCAAAAAGATGACCGTCGCCGAGACCCCGCCACCCGTAATGCCCGACCCCAGCAAGAGCCCCACGAAGAGGCCGAACGAGAGCGCGATGAACACGGGCATCGTGCGCCACTGCCACTCGGGGATCGCCGGCGCTGCGGGCTGCTGCGCTGCGCCTCCCTCCGTGCGTTCCCTGGCGCCCCGCGCGCGCCGCTGCCGCCGCCGCGACGGGCTCACCGTTCGCTCCTGGCGCGCCACAGCGCCTGCACCGTGGCGCGCTCGAAGAGCAGGACGCCGCCCGCCGTGCGTCTGTGGGGCGCCAGCCCCGTCCGCGCCGCTTCCGTCAGTTCGGCCTTGCTCATTCCCGCTGCCTGCGCTGCCTCGGTCAGGTCCAGCACGGACTCCAGCTCGGGCTGCGGCACTTCCGCCGCCAGGCAGGCGTTACAGAGGAACTCGAGCGCCAGGTGCGCCTCGCTCAGAGAGACGGTCCCGCAGTCGCGCCCTGGCAGGTCCGCGCGCTGGTTCAGGTGAAACAGCCGCCCGCAGCCGTTGCAGTACGACTCGGTGTGCTGCTCGATGGGCTCGGCGCAGATCGAGCACGGATTCGCCTGAAAGGAATTCGTCATTGGCGTGGGGCCGCGATGGCGCGAGTCTGCGAGGATAGACGGTTTCTTGACACTGTGGAACATCCGCCGATATGATTATGAAACCCTAACATGGAACCCTGATAACTGGATGGTGGCGGGCATCGCCGTGGAGAGCGCAGTTGCGGCGGTTCGGTCGGCGCCCGAAGGCGGCGGCTTGGTGGAGCGTCTCGGGATAAAGCCTCTTCCCGACGACCTCCTCTGCGAAGCGCTCACCCATGCGTCCTACCCCAATGAGAGCGATTCGCGGGCCGTCCCCAACGAGCGGCTCGAATTTCTCGGCGATGCCATCCTCGGCATGGTCGTCGCGAACGCCCTCTTCCGCGCCTATCCCGCCGCCGCCGAAGGCGAGCTGACGCGCATGCGCGCCGAGATTGTGCGTGGCAGCGCCCTCGCCCAGGCCGCCCGCCGCCTCGAGCTCGGCCGCGAGCTTATCCTCGGGCGTGGCGAGGAGGCCGCCGGTGGCCGCGATCGCGACCGCAACCTCGCAGGCGCCTTCGAGGCGCTCCTCGGCGCCGTCTACTGCGCCCAGGGCCTCAACGCTGCTCGCCCGCTCGCCCTCCGCCTCCTCAAGCCCGAGATCGATCGCATCCGCGCCAGCGGCCCCGCCCTCGACCCCAAGTCCGCGCTCCAGCACCTTGTCCAGGCTCGCTGGCATCAACCGCCCGAATACGTGACGGTGGAAGAGCAGGTGGAGGAGTCCGGGCGCCGCTTTGTGGTAGAGGTTCGCGCTTCCGGCGCGACGCTCGGACGCGGCTGCGGGTCGAGCAAGCGCGTGGCCCAGCGCGAGGCCGCCCGCCAGGCCCATGATGCCCTTGCCGGAGACGCCGCCGTCCCCGCGGGAGCCGGCCCGTGTACGTGAAGCGCCTCTCCCTCCAGGGGTTCAAGAGCTTCGCCCAGGCGACCTCCTTCGAGTTCGGCCCGGGCGTCACCGCCATCGTCGGCCCCAACGGATCCGGCAAGAGCAACGTCGCCGACGCCATCCGCTGGGTGCTCGGCGAACAGGGCCTGCGCCTTCTCCGCGCCCGCAAGCAGGAGGATATCATCTTCTCCGGCGGCGGCGAGCGCCCGCCGCTCGGCATGGCCGAGGTCACCCTGACGCTCGACAACAGCGACCACTGGCTGCCCCTCGATTTCACCGAGGTCGAGATCGGCCGCCGCTCCTACCGCGACGGCGATACCGAGTACCTCATGAACGGATCGCGTGTCCGCCTCCGCGACCTCAGCGACCTGCTCCTGAAGGCCAACGTTGGCCAGAACAGCTACGCCATCATGGGCCAGGGCATGGTTGACGAGGTGCTCAGCCTCTCCCCCCAGGAGCGCCGCTCGCTCATCGACGAGGCCGCCGACGTCAAGCGGTTCCGCCAGAAGATCGCCGACGCCCAGAAACGCCTTGCCGGCACCCGTGAGAATATGGAGAAAGTCCAGCTCATCGTCGATGAGCTCGAACCCCGCCTGCGCCAGCTTCGCCGCCAGGCCAGTCGCGCGGGCGAGCATCGCGATCTCTCCGCCCGCCTCGCCTCGCTCCTCCATGAGCTCTACGCCAATCGCTGGAGCGAGACCCGCGACGCCGCCGTCCGCATGCAGGGCGAACTCGATCAGCGCGTCGCCGAGGACGAAACCGCGGCAGCCCGCGTCGTCGCGATGCAGGAGCAGATACAGGCGCTCGGTGACGGGATCGGGAGGCGCCGTGAGGCCATCGCCCGCCACGAGGACGACCACGATGAGCGTGAGAGCCGCATCCGCACCCTCGAACACGCCGTCGCCCTCGATCGCGAGCGCCACGCCATGACGGTCGCCCGCCACGACGAAATCCGCGGCGAGGTTGAAGCGCTCGAAGGCGAGAAGGCCGCCCTCGCCCTCGCCGAGCTCGACAGCGGCCGCCGCGCCCTCGAGATCGAAGGCGAGATTGAGGCGGCCCGTACCACCTTTGCCCGTACCCGCGACGCCCTTGCGCTCGCCCAGCGCGAAGACGCCGCCCGTCGCGGTCACGCTGAGGAACTCCGCAGCCAGCTCGCCGCTCTCGACGACCGCATCGAAGAGCACGCCGCCACCGTCGAGCGTGTCTCCCGCGCCGCCGCCGGGCCCGAATTCGATCGCGTCGAAGTGCAGCGTAAGCACATCCTCGTCGAGCTCATCGGCTATGGCCGCCGCTTCGCCGAGCTCGGCGAACGTGTCACCGCTGGCGAATCCCGCCTCCGCGAGACGGGCGTGTCCGCCGCCGGCGCCCGTGAACGGCTCACCCGCGTCCAGGCTGAGCTGCGCGATCAGGAGCAGGCCGGGCGGGAGCATGTCCGCAAGCTCGACCACCTCCAGGGCCGCCTCGAAGCCCTGAAGCGTGTCCAGGCCGAAAGTGAGGGCGTCGCGCGTGGCACCCGCAACGTGCTCGTCATGGGCCAGGGGCTGATCGAGAGCGTACGGCCCGGCAGCCTCGGCGAGGCGCCCCAGGTCGAGGGCGTCGTCGGCCTCCTCTCACGCCACCTCCAGGTGCCCGCCGGTCTCGAAGCAGCCATCAACGCCGCCCTCGAACACCACCTCCACGCCATCATCGTCGAGTGCGAGGAGCAGGCCCTCCGCGCCATCGATCTCCTCCGCGAAGGCGCCGGTGGCCGCGCCCAGTTCCTCCCCCTCGACGGCCTGCGCAAGGTCCACCCGCTCAATCTCCAGAAGGAGCGCGGCGTCGTCGGTGTCGCGTCCAAGCTCGTCCGCTGCGAGAATCGCTTCCGCGATCTCGTCGATACGCTGCTTGGCCGCATCATCGTCGTCCAGGACCGCCAGGCCGCGAAGCGCATGATCGTCCGTGGGCTGGGTGCCGTCGTGACCCTCGATGGCATCTTCCTCGATCCTTCCGGCGAGCTCACCGGCGGCCTCGCATCGGCCACCGAGAGCCCCTTCAGTTTCACCCGCCAGCGTGAGATGGACGATATCCTCGCGCAGGTCGTCGAGCTCCAGGGCCTCGTCGAGGCGCATGAGCAGCAGGTCGCAAGCGCCCACGAGACGGTCGAGCATCTCTTCCGCCTTGCCGCCGAGGGCGATCGCGACCACGAAGCGAGCCGCAGCGAGCTCGACGCTGCCCGCCACGAGCGCGAACGTGAACGTGAGTGCCTCCACCGCCTGCGCCGCGAGATGACTGCCGTTCTCGCGCGCCGCCGCGAGCTTGCCGGCGGCGGTGCGTACGACGGGGTGGCTGCAGAGGAAGCGCGCGAGCGCCTCGCCCTCCTCGCCGCGCGCCGCCAGGAGCTCGGCGAGGCCCTCGACGCCCACCTCGACGACGCTCCCGTGCGCGTCGAGGTCGGCGTCGCCGAAGTCTCCGAGGCCAGCGCCCGCCTGGCCACTGCCGAAGGCGAAGCGAGGGCACATGCCCACACCCGCGAGCAGCAGAAGCATTCGCTCGAGCGCATCACCGCCCAGATCGCCCAGCGTGCCCTCCGCGCCCGCAATCTCCAGCTCGAGGCCGGAACCTTCTCCGAGGCAGTCGACCGGCAGAGAAGCGAGCTCGAACAGCTCCGTGCCGAGGGGGCCCGCGCCGCCGCCGACAGCGCTCCCGATCGCGACGAGCTCCACCGCCTGGAGGCGCACGAGCGTTCCGTACAAGCCGAGTATGCCGAGGCGCAGACCGCCCGACTCGAAGCCCAGCGCCGCCGCCTCGATCTCGAAGCCAGGCTGGCCCGTGCCCGCGAGCGCCTCGAGGCCCTTCGCACCGAGATGGCCCGCGAGGGGCTCACTCCTTTGGCCAGCGGCGATGTCGTTTCGCAGCGTCCACCCTCCGCCTCCGGCAGCGATGCCGAGCCCGCCGTGCGCGGCGGCGCCATCATCGATCCCGCCGTCCTCGAACAGGAGATTGCCGAGGTCCGCCTCGCCATCCGCAAGCTTGGGCCCATCAACGAGGAGGCCCCCGAGGACTTCCGCGAGAGCAAGGCGCGCCACGCCTTTCTCACTGAGCAGATACAGGACCTCATCGGCGCTGAGTCCCAGCTCCAGGGCGCCATCGGTGAGCTGAACGACGAGATACGCACCCGCTTCACCAGCGCCTTCACCCGGGTCGACGCTGCCTTCGGCGCCTACTTCACCGCATTCTTCGGTGGCGGGCGGGCGCGCCTCCACCTGCTCGACCCCGACGACGTCATCGAGTCCGGCATCGAGATCGAGGCGCAGCTGCCGGGCAAGCGCCTCAGCAGCCTCAGCCTGCTCTCCGGGGGCGAGCGCTCGTTGACCGCGGTCGCGCTCCTCTTCGGGCTCCTCTCCGTGAACCCCGCGCCCTTCTGCGTCCTCGACGAGGTCGACGCCGCTCTGGACGAAGCGAATGTCGGCCGCTTCGTCGCCGAGCTCGCCCGCCTCGCCGTCCGCACGCAGTTCCTCATCGTCACCCACAACCGTCGTACAATTGAGGCTACCGAAGCCATCTATGGCGTCTCCATGGGCCCTGGCGGCGTCTCCACCACACTCTCCCTGCGCCTCTCCGACCTGCCCGCGACCAGCACGCGTGCGCGGAAGCTGCAGGCGTCGGCCCCTACCAGGCCGGTGGCGCCCGCGGAAGCGACACGCCGCTGACGCACGCCGCCTCGCGCGCATGCGGCCAGCCGCGTGCGCAAAGGCGCCGGTTCAGGGGAAAATCGGTCGCGCTATCCCGCAGATGGCTGAGAGGCGCGCAATGCGATTCTGGCGAAGACAGCCAGCCGGTGGCGACCTTCCTGCGGCGCACGCCGGGTCAGGGTTCACCCCCGAGCAAGCCGCAGAGATGCAGGCCCAGGCCCAACGCGCCCTCGCCCGCAGCCGTTCCGGCCTCTTTGGCCGCATCAGCGCCCTCTTCGAGCGCCCCGACTTTGACGCCGGCCTGTGGGAGGATCTTGAGGAGATCCTCATCGCCGCAGACACAGGTATCGCCACTACGGAGCGAATCCTCGAAGACGTGCGCGCGCGTGTGCGCGCGACCAACGCCAGGACCGCTGCTGAGGTTCGCGCCATCCTGCGCGCCGAACTCGTCGCCATCCTCGAGGCCCCAGCCACCACGCCTCCGCGCTGGGATGCGCCCTTTCCCGAGCCGCTCGTCCTGCTCGTCATCGGGGTCAACGGCGCCGGCAAGACTACGTCGATCGCCAAGCTTGCTGCTGCGCTCCAGGAGGGCGGCCACACCCCCATTCTCGCCGCCGCCGATACCTTCCGCGCTGCCGCTATCGACCAGCTCCGCGCCTGGGGCGACCGGCTTGGCGTGCGCGTCGTCGCCCACCAGCCGGGGGGCGATCCCGGCGCTGTCGTGTTCGATACGCTCGCCGCTGCCGAGGCCGATCGCGCTGCCGCCGTCATCGTCGATACCGCGGGCAGGCTCCACACCAAGGCGAACCTCATGGCGGAACTGAAGAAAGTCATCCGCGTGATCCAGCGCCGCTACCCTGAGGCCCCGCACGAAACCCTCCTCGTCCTCGATGCCACCACCGGCCAGAACGGCCTGCTCCAGGCGCGCGCCTTTACCGAGGCCGCGGGCGTCACCGGCCTCGTGCTCGCCAAGCTCGACGGCACCGCCAGGGGCGGCATCACCTTCGCCATCGCCAGTGAGCTTGGCCTCCCCGTCCGGCTCATCGGAACCGGCGAAACCCTCGGCGACCTCGCGCCCTTCGACGCGGAGGCCTTCGTGGACGCGCTCTTCGCGTGAGGCTCGCCCGTGGCTGAGACCTTCGCCTTCTGGGGTGCCGCCGTCGCCATCGCCGCGCTTGCGCTTCCGCTCGCCTTCCGCCTCTTCGCGCGCTTCCCCGATGGCGGCGCCGGGCTCTGTTTCAGCCTCGGCCTGATGCTCGTCGCCAACGGCTATTTCCTTCTGCGCGTGGCTGGCGCGCTGCCGTCCGGTCGCGGGGGCTTCCTGCTCGCGATTGCGCTGTTCGCGCTCGCGATGGTGGTGTTTGCCGTCCGCGACCGGCGCTTTCCCGCTACCTTCCGGCGCTGCCTGCCCGGCGTCGGGCGCGCTGCCGGAGTGTTCACGCTGCTCTTCTTCGCCTACGCGGGCTTCCGTGCCTACACCCCCGACATCTCACATACCGAGCAGCCGATGGACTTCCTCTTCCTGAACGTGATGCTTGTCTCCCCCGATTACCCTCCGCACGATGCCTGGCTGGCGGGTGAGCGTGCGAGCTACTACTACGGCGGCCATCTCCAGGCGGCTGTCCTCACGGCTACAGCCAACGTGCCGCCGTCTACCGGCTACAACCTTGCCCTGGCCGCCGTCTTCGCTTCCGCCGGGGCTGCCGTCGCCTCCCTCTGTGCCGCGCTCGCGCGCTGGCTGCTCGGCCCGCGCGCTCGCGGATGGATAGCCGCGGCTGCTGCCGGAGGGGTCACCCTGCTGCTCTTCTCCGGCTCGCTCCTGGGACCCTTCGAGCTTGCCGCTGCCCACGGCGTCGCACCGGAGGGCGTCTTCGAGGCCTTTGGCGTCGACGCCCTCGTACCGTGCGAGTCCGGCAATGGAGCATCCTGTACGGGCTCGACCGCCCCGCGCACTACTACCTGGTATCCCGAGGAGTTCTGGTTCTGGTGGCGCGCCTCGCGCCTCATTCCCGGCACCATCACCGAGTTCCCCTTCTTCAGCTTCCTTCTCGGCGATCTTCACGCTCATGTCATGTCCATCCCCGGCGTGCTCCTCGCGCTTGCGATCAGCGTAGCCCTCTGGCGTGGCCGGGGCCTCCTCTCCTGGCGTGAGCACCGCCGCCGCCCCGTCCTGTTCGTGGTCGTTGCCCTCGTCTTTGGCGGCCTCGCCTTCGTCAACAGCGTGGATGCCGTCACCTTCTCGGCTGTCCTCGCCGCCGCTGTCGCCGCAAGAAACCTGCGAACAGGCTCTCTTCGAGCCGCCACCGTCGCTACCGCCTCCTATCTCCTTCCTCCTGCCATCCTCGCTGGTTGTGTCTATTTCCCCTGGTATCTCGATCTCCAGTTGGCGGCATCAGGTTTATATAGCTATACAGGTACTGGTACTCGTCCCGAAAATCTCTTTCTCCAGTTCGGAATACTGCTCCTTCTCGTCATTCCCATTATCTGGGTGACTTTTACTCAGGTAAATGCACTTACGTTTGCACGTGCTCTTGCGCTTGCTCTGGTTGTGCCGCTGATTCCGTTCGTGCTATGGATGGCACTTGCTGTCGTCCGTGATGAATTTGTTGTTGCACTCGACGATCGAACTGCAGGTGGATGGGCCACTCTTTCTCTCTATACCATCACCATCTGGACAGTTATTGGCGCCTCTTTTGCGCTCGCCCGCTGCCGCCGACCCGTTGCCGCTGTGGCGGGGCTTGTCGCCATCGGCCTTCTCATTTTGTATGGTGTGGAACTCATCGTGGTCCGAGATATCCTTTTCAGTAACCTGCCGAGGCTTAACACGGTCTTCAAGTTTTCCTATCAGGCGTGGATCGTTCTCTCTGTTGCTGCATCTGTGGCTCTCGTTACAGCTCTTCACCGGGCTTCTTTTCCGCTTCGCTCGGCCCTTGTTTTGCCCGCTGTCCTCCTGGTCGCCGCCTCACTCGTGTACGCCGTCATCGCCCTCCCCAACCGGACCGACGCTTTCGACACTATGGAGGGACTCGACGGCCTCGGCTATGTTGCCCGCGCCGACCCTTCTGAGTATGCGCTCGCCCGCTGGCTTGCGGAGAACGCTGACAGTGGAGCTATTGTCGTCGAAGCGACAGGCCGCATCTGGAACCTTGGCGAGGACGGTCAGCCGCTACTAACCGGCCGCCGCGTCGAGTACAGCGATGCGGGCCGCGTGAGCGTGCGCACGGGCTTGCAGACGCCCATCGGCTGGGCACGTACTCACGAGTTTCAGTGGCGTGGCGACGGGGATCAGATGCGCGCGGAGGTTGCCCGCCGCCAGGATCTTGTCGATCGCGTCTACACCGCACCCAGCGAGGCCGAAGCGCTCGCCTCCCTGCGCGAGCTCGGCGCCAGCTACGTCGTCGTCGGGCGTGTGGAGCGCTCGCGCTACCGTGACGCTCTCATTCCTCCGTTCGAGACGTTCCTCGATGTCGTCTTCGATGAAGGCGGCGCGCGCATCTATCGCCTTCCTGTCTTCGAGATGGTCGCCACCCAATGAGTTCCGTGTACGCCGCGCCGAATCGCACCCCCGCGATCTCCGTCGCCGCGATCGTCTGGGCGCTTGCCGTCGCGCTCTTCGTGCTCGCGCGCGTCGGGCTGCTGTGGCGCGCCCCCGTGGGCGGTCTCGAACTCGAACACCTCTCCGGCGCCTGGCTGGCGAGCATCGGCGTCGAGGACGCCCGATACGTGCCCACGTTCGTCCAGTCGCTCATGGCTCTCACCCTGGGCTGGACCGATTCGGAGGTTCCTGCCCGCGCCCTCGCTCTCGCGGGCACACTTACGATCCCGCTTGCGCTCTTCCTGCTCCGCCATGCGCTTGGTCAGGCGGGTGCGCTCTTCGCGCTCCTCCTGCTCGCGCTCGATCCCGCCGGCATCGTCCTCGGCGCGACCGCCTCGGCGGTCGCCTGGGACGCTGCCATCGCGCTCTGGCTCGTCGTCGCGCTGGTCGCGAGCCGCCCCCCCCCTACCTGGGTCTGGCTCCCCCTTATCTTCCTCGTCGCCACCGCCGGCCCCCTGCCGCTACCTTTCATCCTGACTGCCACCGCGATCGCCGCCGTACGGGGCGAGCGCCCATCCGGGAGCGCCCTCGCCTGGGGCGCCGCCGGCGCCGCGCTCGGCGTACTCATGACGAGCCTGCAGTTCGGACTCGGAAGCGACGGCCTCCGGGTCGTTCCCCTCATCCTCTTCGCCACTGGCTTCACGGAGCACTGGTCGGCTGCGACCTCGGGTGAGCTCGCAGCGCTCTATGGCCTGCCCTTGCTCGTCGGAGGCGTAGCCGCAGTCGCCTGGCTGGCTGCCCGCTGCCGTGCAGGGTCGTTCCCCCCTGCCCCTGTCGAGGTGCTCACGGCGGGAGCGGCGGGTGTGGCCGTCCTCTGGTTCCTGCTGGCGGTGCGAACCTCCTCCCCCGTGCCCCTTGCCGCCGCCACGCTCGCGTGCGGCCTCGTACTGGGGCCCGCCCTCGCCCGCGTTGCCAGCCTCCTGCTTACCACTCGCTGGTATGAGGGACGCGCGCTCCTGCCACTCGCGGCTGGCTTCACCGGCGCCGCCCTTTTCGTCCTGAGCGGTTGGGCTCGCGCGGGCCACGCGGGCGGTGCGTACGAGCAGGCGTTCGTCGCCACCTCCCTTGCGCTCGCGCTTGTTATCCTCGCGCTCCTCGCGACCCGTCGCGGAGCGCTCCCGCTTGCGCTCGTTCCCGTCCTCGCCGCCGGTGGCCTCGTGCTCCTCTCGGGAGCGAGCGGCGTCGCCCTCAGCGCCGCCGGGGAGCCCCTCCCCGGCCCCACAAGCCCCGCATCCGCCCGCGCGATTCGCGACTCCGCCCTCGAGTCTGCTACAGGAGGAGGGCTCGTCGTTGTTCACGAACGCTACCGCGAAGCTCTCACCTGGCCCTTCCGCCACTCAGGGACGCTCCTCCTCGCCAGCCGCGTGCCCCCCGATGCTGCCGTCGTGATCTGGCCGCCCGATGCGGACGCGCCTGAGGGTTTCGTCGAGATCGAGGGCCGCTGGATTCTCGAACGCTCTGTCCGCGCCCCCGCTGGCTTCCTCGGCTACGTCCGCTGGTTCGGCGAGCGGAACAGTCTGCCGGACACGCTCGAACTGGTCGCCATCTACGCGAGGCGCGAATGACGTCGCGCTCGGCCCCGGCCATCCCCGCCATCGAGCGCCTTCTCGCCAGGCGCATCGAGGTGAATTGGGAGCTCGTCGCCTACGCCGTCATCCTCGCTGCTGCCTTTGCCCTGCGCTTCTGGGACCTCGGCGCGCGCGCGCTCCACCATGACGAGAGTATCCACGCGAAGTTCGCCTGGGATTTCGCCCAGGGACGTTACGGGCACCACCCCACGTACCACGGTCCGCTCCTCTACGTCGTGCAGGCCTTCACCTTCCTCATCTTCACCGCCACCGACTACACCGCCCGCATCTCCCCCGCGCTCTTCGGCATGGGTGTGGCCGCTGCCCCCCTCGCCCTGCGTCGCTGGCTCGGACCGGCGGGCGCGCTTGCTGCTGTGGCCTTCCTCGCCTTCTCTCCGACCGCCGTCTACTTCAGCCGCTTCCTGCGCATGGATATCTACATCGCCTTCTTCATCCTCCTCATCGTCGCCGCCCTGTGGCGCTACCTCGATGGGGGGCGCGGGCGCTGGCTCACCGTCTTCGCCGCTGCTCTCGCCCTTGCGTTCAGTACGAAGGAGGCGGCGTTCCTCTTCGTGGCGATCCTGCTCCTCTACCTGAACGGCCACCTCGCCATCGACCTCGCCAGCGCCACCCTGCGCGTTCGTGGCGCTGACGCAGCCTGGCGGAGATTCGCCCTGGCTACCGCGCTCTATCCCGCCGTCTGGGCGCTCGCCGCGCTCTGGCCCTTCCTGGGCCGCCTTCGCCGCGCTGCCGCCTGGGGCCAGCTGCCCCGCTCTGGCGATCTTCTCGTGCTTGGCGGCACGCTCACCGTGCCCCTCCTCGCCGCCTTCGTCAGGGATCCACTCGAAGGCGGCCTGCCCCTCCTTCGCGACCTCGCGGTGCTGCGCGAAGTTCCCCTGCTCGGCAAAGGCGTCGTCACCGCGGGCCGCTTCGCCTACCCTGCCGTCTGCTCGAACATCACCGCCAGCAACGCCCTCGCGCTCGGAGGCGTGTTCGCCGGCGTGACTGCCGCCGCCGCTTTCGCCGGTCTTGCCTGGCGCCCGCGCGCCTGGCTTGTCGCCGCCGCCGCCGCCGCCCTCATCTATGTCACCCTCATGACGAGCTTCTGGACGAATCTCGAGGGCCTCTGCAGCGGCCCCTGGGGCTCGCTCGACTACTGGCGCGCCCAGCAGGAGGTGCGCCGTGGCGACCAGCCCTGGTTCTACTACCTCATGCTCATGCCCGCCTACGAATTCCTGCCTTTGCTCCTCGCCCTCATCGGCGGCGGCTGGGCGATCGTGCGCGGTTCGGCGTTCTCGCGATTCCTTGTGGTCTGGTTTGTGGGCTTCTTCGCCGCCCTCTCCTTCGCGGGTGAAAAGATGCCCTGGCTGAATACTCATCTCGCCATCCCCGCAGCCCTGCTCGCCGCCTGGACGCTCCAGCGCGCCTGGACCGCCTGGGGGCCGCACGCCCTCGATCGCCGTACGCTCGCGCCGCTCGCTGTTGCGCTCGCCGCCACCGCCCTCGCCGTGCCCCTGCTCCTGCTCGATTGGGGGCCGCCTCCGGGCGCGCGCCTCGCGTGGGGCCTCTTGGCCGCCGTGATCGCGGGCGGCGCTATTGCGTTCGCCGCCTGGCGCATCGGGTGGCGCGGCATCCCTGCCCTCGCCGCCCTCACGCTGATCGCCGCCCTCGCCTTCTTCTCGCTGCGCACCATGGTGAGCGTCACCTACGAGCGTGGCGATGTGCCCAGGGATCTCCTCATCTACACCCAGAGCTCTCCTGTGATCACTCGCCTCGCCGACGACATCGACGCTCTTGCCGCCGCCACCGGCAAGGGCCTGGACCTGCGTATCGCCGTCGACTCCCACATCTCCTTCGCCTGGCCCTGGGTGTGGTACCTGCGCGACTACCGGAGCGTCGCCACCACCAATATGCAGGCAGGCCTCCCCGCCGGCGAGTTCGATGTTCTGCTGGTGAACGCCTCGAACGCCGCTGTCGTGAGCGAGCAGCTCGCCGCCCGAGGCGCCGCGAGGTTTGCTCCGCCCATCCGCTACCCCCACCGCTGGTGGTTCCCCGAGGACTACAAGGACGCGCTGCGCGGCGAACCCTATGAGGTCGAGACCTGGCGGAAGATCGGTGCGGGTCTTTTCCGTGGCTCCTGGGTCCGCGACGCATTCGCTTTCTGGCGCGATCACGAGCCCCTGCGGGCGCCCGGCTCCAGCGACGGCCTCGCCTACTTCCCTGTGGATTTCGATCGCGAGAACGGTGAGAGGTCCATTCGCGTGATCGAGCCCGGCGTCGATGGCGCGGGCCGCCCCACTTTCGGCGGTCTCGGCGACCGGCCCGGCCGGTTCCTCAGCCCTGTCGATATCGAGGCTGGCCCCGGCGGCACCCTCTACGTGATCGACCGCGCCACACGAAAGCTGCAGCAGTTCGATACGCGGGGCAATCTTCTCGCTACCATCGATATCCGCGAGGCGCCCGCCGAACCATCCCAGCCCTGGGGCCTCGCCGTGGCTCCCGATGGCCGCGTGTTCGTCGCCGATACTTTCGGCTGGCGCGTGCTCGCCTTCGATGGCGATCTCGATGCGCGCGTGTTCGCCTTCGGCGAAGCCCCCCTGCTCGATGGCGCTCCCCCGGGCCCCTACCACCTCTACGGCCCGCGTGATGTCGCTGTCGATGCCAGCGGTAACCTCTGGGTCACCGATACCGGACATAACCGCATCGTCGTCTATACCGCCGCGGGCGAGTATCTCCGTGAGGTCGGTGCGTCCTTCACCGCCGAAACGCTTGGGCGAGGCGACGCCCCCGGCGAGTTCAGCGAGCCTGTAGGCATCGCCATCGCTCCCGGCGGCGAGATCGCCGTTGCGGATATGTGGAACGCGCGCGTCCAGATCCTCGACGCCTCCGGCGCCTGGCTGCGCGAGTTCCCGGTCGCGGGCTGGGGCCGCTCCGATGTTCGCGACAAGCCCTACCTGCGCGTGCTCCGCGATGGCCGTATCGCCCTCTCCGTCCCTTCCGCTGGCGAAGTGCGCCTCTACAGCCCCGCAGGCGACCTCCTCGCCACCATCTCCCCCGACAGCGAGCCCCTCCGCTATCCTTACGGAATCCTTGAAACACCCGATGGCAAGCTCTGGATCGTCGAAGGCGAGGCCGCGCGCGTGCGGCTCTTCTCCATCCCCGATCCCAGGGAGCCCTGATCAGCTGTGTTCCGTTCCTTCCGCTTCTGGGCCGGCGCGGCAGTTGGCGTTCTGCTCATCACCCTCTTCGTGCTCGCCACCGACCTCTCCGAGATCGGCGATGCCTTCGGTGAGGCGGACTACTGGTACATGCTCCCCGCGGTCGCTGTACTGTTCCTCTCGCTCTGGCTGCGCTGCTACCGCTGGTCCGTGCTCATGCGGCCCGTGGCCGCCATCGCCCCCCGGCGGCTCTTCTCCTATGCCATCATCGGCTACATGGCGAACAACCTCCTCCCCGCCCGCGCCGGCGAACTCATTCGCGCCTACATCCTCGGCGAGCGTGAGCGTGTCTCCGCCATGGGCGCCCTCGGCACCATCGCCGTCGAGCGCCTCTTCGATGGCTGTGTGCTCGTCCTCATGCTCCTCATCGCGGGCGCCGTCGCCGGTCTCGGCGATGGCCGCCTGCAGGCCATCGCTGCCGTCTCCGCAGCGATCTTCGCGCTCGCCCTCGCGGGCTTCTACTGGCTCACGTTCGTCGAGGCCCGCGCCCACCGTTTCGCCACCCTCGTCCTCGGCATCCTGCCCGCGAGCCCGCGCGAACGGCTTGCGCCCCATGCACATGCGCTCATCGCTGGCCTCCGCTCCGTGCACAGCTGGCGCAGCTTCCTGCTCGTCGCCTGTTTCAGCGCCTTCGCCTGGACTGTCGAGGCGGGCGCCTACGCGATCATCGGTCTCGGCTTCGGCATCGAGGTGAGCTTCGCCCACTACGTTCTCCTGCTCGCCGCCGCCAACCTTGCTATCACCGTGCCAACCTTCTTCGGTGGCGCCGGGCCCTTCGAGTGGGCGGCGAAGCTCGTCATGGTCAACGCTGGTGTTGCTGGCGGTCTCGCCGCCGCCTACGCGATCGTCGCCCATGCAGTCATCTTTGTACCGACCACCATCCTTGGGCTGCTCTTCCTCTGGACCTTCGGTATCCCTCTCGCTCGTCTCGGTCGCATCCGCAGCGTGCCCGCCGAGGAGCGCAGCGTGGTGACCTCGTGAGAGCCGGCATCGTCGGTGCTGGCGTGGCAGGGCTCGCCGCCGCCCGGCGCCTGCAGGAGCACGGCCACGAGGTCACTATCTTCGAGGGGCGTGACGAGCCTGGCGGCCAGGTCGTCACCTTCGAGATCGGCGGTGAGCCTATCGAGTGCTTCTACCACCACCTCTTCACGCACGACACCACAGCCGTCCGCTACTTCGACGAGCTTGGCCTGGGCGATCGCCTCGAATGGATCGAGCCTCACAACGGCCACTTCGTGAACGGTCGCATCTACCCCTTCGTCACGCCCCTCGACCTCCTCCGCTTCGACGCTGTCAGCCTTCCCGCCCGCCTCCGCCTCGGGCTCGCCAGCCTCTGGCTCAAGCGCCAAAGTGACTGGCGCGTGTACGAAGACGTCACCGCCCGAGCCTGGATGGAGCGGGCCGTCGGACGCCAGGCCTTCGATGCCTTCTGGGGCCCCCTCCTGCGCGGGAAGTTCGCCGAGCATGCGGACGAGATCGGCATGGCCTGGCTGCACTGGAAGATCCGCCTCCGCTTCGGCTCGCGCTCGGGCCGCCTCAGCGCGAAGGAGACCCTCGGCTACCCGCGCGGTTCCTTCCGCACCTACTACTTCGCCCTCGCCGACCGTATCCGTGCCGCGGGTGGCCAGATCCACCTGGGCACGCCCGTCGAGGCGGTCGTGACCGAGCTCGGCGCGGTCACCGGCATTCGCGCGGGCGGCGCCTTCCACGCGTTCGACCAGGTGCTCATGACGACCCCGAACATCATCACGAAGCGCCTCGCCCCCGACCTCCCGGCCCCCTACGTCGAAATCCTCGACCGCGTCCGTTACCAGTGGGCCACCTGTCTGATCCTTGCCCTCGACCGCCCCCTCAGCGATGTCTACTGGCTCTCCATCGCCGACGACCTCCCCTTCGTCGCCTGCGTCGAGCACACCAACCTGCTCCCCGCCGAGCGCTACGGCGGCAACCACATCGTCTACCTCTCCAATTACGTCGCCCCCGACCACCCCGTCCTTCAGCTGGACGCGGAGACGGCGCTTGCCACCTACGAAGACGGCATCCGCCGCATCAACCCATCCTTCGATCGCTCCTGGGTGCGGGGGAAGTGGTTCTTCCGCGATCCCGGAGGCCAGCCCGTCATCACAACCCGCTACGCGTCTTCCATCCCCCCCATGGAGACCGGTATCGGCGGCCTCTACCTCGCCAACACCACGCAGGTTTATCCTGAGGACCGCGGCCAGAACTACAGCCTGGCGCTCGGCGAGCGCGCCGCCGGGCTCATGGACGTCGCGGCACGCTCGGTTGCGGACGCGCGCGGCGCGCACATATAGTAGTGCTGCATTTCACAAACGGGATGCCTTCATATGGCGGCTGAGCCCACCCCTCGGGAGCTGCGAGAGTTCGTCGCCCCGTATGAGTTCGAACGCGGCCATCTCCTCCCCGCCCTGATCGCGATTCAGGAGCGCTACGGCTACGTCTCCCGGGAGGCCATCGAGATTCTCGCCCGCCAGCTCGGCTCCACCCCCGCCCTCGTCTATGGCGCCGTCTCTTTCTACGCCGACTTCCGTACCGAGCCGCCGCCCCGCCGCGAGATCGTCTGGTGCAGCGGCCCCGCCTGCCGCCTGCGCGGCGGCGACCGCATCCGCGATGCGGTCCAGCACACCCTCGCGCTTCCGCTCGATGGCCAGAGCGCAGATGGCGCCTACGGCTTCCGCCTCGGCCAGTGCAACGGCACCTGCAGCGAAGCCCCCCAGGTCTGGCTCGATGGCAAGGTCGCCGGTCGCCTCACCGTTGCCGAAGCCGTCGCCCTTGCCCGCGACCTGCGGGATGGGGAAGAGGCATGAACGCGCGCTTTGCCGCCATCGCCGCCGATGCACAGGAGCGCTGGGACGCCGAGCGCGCCAGCGGACGCGAGCAGATCAACTTCTGCCTCGACACCTCTTCGCTCGCTTGCGGCGGCGCCGAGACGCTTGCCGCCCTCCGGGAGGCCGTCGCCACCAGGGGTCTCGACGTCGAGATCGCCACCACCGGCTCGTGGGGCTTCTGCTGGCTCGAGCCGACCGTCTCCGTGCGCTCCGCGGGCGGTACCCGCACCGTCCTCTACCACTCCCTCACGCCCGACCGTGTGGAGGAGTTCGTGCAGGCGACCATCGTCGAGGCGGGCGAATTCCCCGAACTCGCCCTCGGCGTCGTCGAAGGCGCGGCGAGCGACCGTATCGGCCTCCTCCAGGATCACCCCTTCATGCGGGGACAGGTCCGCCGCCTCATGGCCGGCTGCGGCCAGATCAACCCGGCCAACATCGACCACGCCCTCGCCAGGCGTGGCTACGAGGCCTTCGCCAGGGCCCTCGATATGGAGCCCCGGGCGATCATCGAGCTCATGCTCGAAAGCGGCCTCGGTGGACGTGGCGGCGGCGGCTTCCCCGCCGGGCGCAAGTGGGACTTCCTCCGCAACGCCACCGCCGATCCCCGCTACCTCATCTGTAACGCC
The DNA here is from genome assembly GCA_963422605.2 of Tepidiformaceae bacterium. GTDB lineage: Bacteria > Chloroflexota > Dehalococcoidia > Tepidiformales > Tepidiformaceae > UBA2991. Next base: position 345,769 of record CAXXUF010000002.1, on the reverse strand, counting down.
GACGAAGGCGATCCGGGTGCCTGGGTCAACCGCATCCTCATGGAAGGCGACCCCCACCTCATCATCGAAGGCATGCTCATCGCCGCCCGCGCTACCCACGCCGTCGAGGGCTACATCTACATCCGCCACGAGTACCCCCTCGCCATCGAGCGTATGAACGTTGCAATCGAACAGGCGCGCGCACGCGGACTCCTCGGCGAGGACATCCTCGGCAGCGGCATGACCTTCGATCTCGTCGTCTTCCCCGGCGCTGGCTCCTACGTCTGCGGCGAAGAGACGGGGCTCATCAACTCCATCGACGGTTACCGCGGCATGCCTCGCATCCGCCCCCCCTTCCCCGCCCAGGCCGGCCTCTGGAACCTCCCCACCAACGTCAACAACGTCGAGACCTACGCCAACGCGCCCCTCATCCTGCGCGAGGGCGCGGAGTGGTGGTCAGGCGTCAGCGATGATGAGGCGAAGGGCACGAAGATGTTCACCCTCTCGGGCGCGGTGAACCAGGCGGGCTGCCTCGAGATACCCTTCGGCCTGAGCGTGCGTGAGCTGCTCGAAACCTACGGCGGGGGCACGCCCGGAGGCGCGGCCCTCAAGGGCTACCAGCCCGGTGGCCCCCTCTCTGGTGTCCTCCCCGCCACCGAGGCAGACCTGCCCCTTACCCTCGCCCCCTTCCGGGATCGCGGCCTGTTCCTCGGCTCCGGCGGCATCGTCTTCTTCGACGAGAGCGCCAGCGTGGTCGACCTCTGCACCTACTTCCTCGGCTTCGCCGAAGACGAATCCTGCGGGCGCTGCACCACCTGCTTCCAGGGGACCCAGCGCGCGGTCGAGATACTTCGCCGCATCGCCAGCGGCGGTGGCCGCGAGACCGACCTCGACAAGCTCGAAGATCTCATCCAGACGATGATCTGGTCGAACTGCCTCCACGGCCAGTTCGCCCCCACCACGGTCAAGCTCGCGCTGCGCTACTTCCGCGAGGAGTTCGAGACGCTGATCTACGAGAAGCGCGATCCCACCCGCTCCCTTCCTGGCATGATCACTTACGCCGTGACCGATCGCGCTGCGCCCGCCCTCGCCGAGGCTGCCGCCAGCTGCCCCACCGAGGCGATCGTCGAGGAAGGCTCCGGCCACGCGATCATCGACGAGCTCTGTATCCGCTGCGATGCCTGCCGCGAACTCGCCCCCGAGGCCGTCACCGTCCGCGACCGCTTCGCTGTTCCCACCAGCTGACGCCCGCGCGGATCAGCGCCTGTGGCCTCCGCTTCCGTCTGCCCTGTGCCCGCACAGCCTTGGGTCTGAGCGCAGGTAGCGTTGCGCCAAGCACCGTGGCACGGCCGCCGCTAAAGATTCCGGACCACAGGGCGATCGACCAGGTCTCGCGATCCAGCCGATCGCCTCAACACCGACGTATGCTGCCTCATCGAAGCTGAGCCCGGCACGAGCGCGAACCATCCCGCTGCTGTGAGCGGCACAGCCCACCACTCTCCGATCAACCAGCATCGTACGTGCCCCCGTACACTCCCCCGATGCCCTTTGCCGAGCTCGACGGTGCGCGCCTCTACTACGAACAGCATGGCGCTCCCGGTGGCGACCACGTCGTGTTCGTCCACGGGGCGGGCGGCAACTGCCTTTCCTGGTGGCAGCAGCTCCCCGCCTTTGGCGAGCGCTACCGCTGCACGGTCTACGACGCGCGCGGTTGGGGCCGTTCCCTCGCCCTGGGTGAGCACGACCGCGGCGCCTTCGGGCGCGATCTCGCCGGCCTGCTCGACCGCCTCGCCATCGACCGCGCCCACGTGATCGCGCAGTCGATGGGCGGGCGCGCCGTCGCCGGCCTGCTGCGCCTCGCGCCCGCTCGCGCCCGCTCGCTCGTGCTCTGCGGTACTACCGCGGGCGCGACCAACGACCGCGTGCGCGAGCTGCAGGCCGCTCTCCGTATCGAGCGCGGCGGGGGCGGCCTGGCGCGCCACGCTCTCGCCTCCGCCTTCGCCCGCGAGCGTCCTGCCCTCGCGCTCCTCTACCACCAGCTGCGGCGGCTCAACCCGCCCCGCGGGCGCAACCTCCTCGGCCCGCCCCCGCCCGGCTACCGTGGCAGCACACACGAGCTGCTGGCGGGCTCCGGCGCGCCCGTCGCCTTCGTCGTCGGCGAGCGTGACCGCATCACCTCGCCTGCGCTCATCCGCGAAGCGTGCGGCCTCGTCCCCGGAGCGGAACTCTTCGAGATGGCTGGCGCAGGGCACTCCGCCTACTTCGAGCAGCCCGCGGCGTTTAACGCGTATGCGCTCGCCTTCCTCGCCCGCGCCGAGGCCCGGGAGCGCGCCGCCCATTGATCGCTACTCGCCGATACCCTAGCATCCCACGCCGATGCCCCGCTGGCCGGCCCGCCTGCATCCGTCCCTGCGCCGCTCCCGCGGGCGCGACTGGGTGCGTCCGGGTAACGCCATCACTCGCGCGATCGAGCAGGAGCTGCGCTCGGGGCTGCCGCCGCACCTCCCCTCCCAACCCTCGCCCGTACCCGCGCCCGTCGTACCCGAGGCGACGGCGGAAACGATCGCCTCCGACCGCCCCTCCAGCGCTGCCTGAACGCCTCCCCTCCGCTATACTCGTGCCATGGCGATCTACGAGTACTACTGCCCCAACTGTCGCGACACCTTCGAGCGCCGACGGCCCATGTCCGAAGCGACCGCTCCCGTCACCTGCGTATCCGGCCACCGCGCTGAGCGCGCCATCTCCGCCTTCGCCGTCGCGCGTGGCCGTGATGGCGCTGCCGTCGCTCAGATGGAGGCAGGGCCCGGTGGCTGCGCCTGCGGCGGCGCGGGCTGCGGCTGCTCCTCCTGACCTTCCGCGTCCTCCGCGGGCACGGCGTCCCCGTCCGTCGCGCCGGGCGTGCGCCTGAACCACAGGTAGGTACCCGCGACGGCCACCAGCGCCGCCGCCTGCACCAGCGTCGCCCCACCTGCGATCAGTGTCGCCTCCTGCCAGAACGGCTCCGGGAACATCTGGATTAGCCGGTCCTGCTGCGGGTCCAGCCGCCAGAGATCGTTCGTGAACACGAGCTCGTGGAGGCGGTCCCAGGCGCTGTCGAACCCCACGAGCGCGATCGCCCCGACCGCCAGCGCGACCGCCGCGCCTGCGCCCACTGCCACCAGCGTCTGCTTCGCGAGGTCCCGCCCCGAGCGCTCCGCCGACCACAGCACGGTCGCCGCCACGTAGAGCAGCACGAAGCCCAGCGCCGCCTCGTTCGCCCGGTAGAGCGCGCGCATGATCCCCTTCACGTCCTCCAGATGGAGCGTCTCCTCCTCGCTGAAGAGCGCTGTCTCCTCCCCGTCTGCGAACACGAGGATGCGCAGCGTCTCCGCGTCGTCCTCGAAGTAGCGCAGGATCGCCTCCGCCGCGCGATCGAGCTCGCTGAGCGTGATCCCCGTCGCCTCCACGGCGCCGTGCTCGCGCAGGCCGCGTTCCACGAAACGCACGTCGCTGGCCAGAACCCGCATACTCGTGGTGAAGAGCAGCACGGGCAGGGCGAGCACGAACGCGACGGTCGCGGCCGTGGCGATGAATCGCATCGGGTTCATGGTGCGGCCCCTCCGCGAGGCGGGTCAAACACCGGATGGGGAGGAGGGAAGCACCTCAGCGGCCGAACTGGCGATCGAGGGCCTCCTGGCGGACGTACACGAGTGTGGGCCGTCCGTGCGGACAGGTTCGCGGCGACGGCGTCGCCGCGAGGTCCTCGATCAGCTGGCGCATCTCCTCCAGCGAGAGCGCCATGCCCGCGCGCACGCTGCTGTGGCAGGCCACCGTCGCCGCAGCGCGGTCGAACGGGTCGGACACGCGCCTCTCATCACCCAGCTGTTCGAGCAGAGCGAGCAACGCCCCCGCGATGTCGCCCTCGCCGAAGCCCGCGGGCGCGGCCCGTACGAGGCAGGCCGCGTCCCCGAACGCCTCCAGCGCCAGCCCCAGCCGCGCCAGGTGGTCGGCGTGCTCCTCCAGTACGGCCGCGCCCGTGCGGTCCAGCTCCACCAGCACGGGTTCCAGCAGGGGCTGCACCGCCTCCCTCGCCGAGCGCGCCCTGAGCCGGTCGAACACCACTCGCTCGTGCGCCGCGTGCTGGTCGATGAGGTACATCCCGTCTGCCCCCTCCGCCACTACGTATGTCGTCGCCAGCTGCCCCACCACCCGCAGGAGCGGGAGCGTCTCGCGCTGCGTGTGCGGCCCCTGCCCTGCTGCCTCCCTCGCGCCCGCGCCGGCGAGCGGGGGCTGGTCGCCCGCGCGCTCCCCCGGTGGCTTCAGCCGTTCCCGTAGCGAGGGACGCGCCGGGCGCTCCGCATCCCCGTCCCGCGCTGTCTCCCCCGCCAGCGACCACCCCACCGGCGCCGCTCCCTCCAGCGCCTTCGCGACGGCGTGGCGCAGCGCCCGCGCCACGCCCCGCTGGTCGCGGAAGCGCACCTCCGCCTTCGCCGGATGCACGTTCACGTCCACCGCTTCCGGGGGCAGGCGCAGGGCCACGCTCGCCACCGGGTAGCGCCCCCCCGGCAGCTCCGACTGGTAGGCGTCGCTGACGGCGAAGCGCAGGGCGGCGCTCTGCACCCAGCGGCCGTTCACGAAGAGCGCGATGCCGCTGCGGTTCCCGCGGTGGAGCGAAGGAGGCCCCGCCAGGCCGGAGACCGCGACGCCCCCTTCCTCGTGTGCGACGTCGAGCATTGCCGCGCCCTGCTCCGCCCCGTAGACCGCTGCCACCGCGTGCCGCAGATTGCCGTCGCCGCTCGTCGAGAACGGCCGCCGCCCTGCCTCCAGGCGGAAAGCGATGCCCGGGTAGGCGAGCGCGTAGTGCGAGACGAGCGTCGTGATCTGGCGGCCCTCGCTCGCCGCCGTCCCCAGGAAGCTGCGCCGCGCTGGCACTTTCGTGAACAGCTCGCGCACGGTGATGGTCGTGCCCTCGCTCGCCGCCCGCGCGTTGCGGCGCGCCACCTCACGGTCCACCAGAAGCGCTGCTACGCCGACCGGCTCCCCCTCGGCGCGCGTGACGATCTCGACCTCCGCTGCCGCGGCGATCGCCCCCAGCGCCTCGCCGCGGAAGCCGAGCGTGGCCACCCGCCGCAGGTCGCCCGCCGACGCGATCTTGCTCGTGGCGTGGCGCTCGAAGGCGATCTCCAGCTGATCCGGCGCGATGCCGCGGCCGTCGTCGCTCACCTCGATCGAGCGCAGGCCGCCCTCCGTCACGGTCACGCGGATGCGCCGCGCGCCCGCGTCAATGGCGTTGTCCAGCAGCTCGCGCACGACCGAGACGGGCCGCTCGATCACCTCACCCGCTGCGATGCGGGCCGCCACGTCCGGAGGCAGCTGGCGGATGCGCTGAGCCCCGCTCATCGCGCCCGCGCCCGCAGCTCCCCGAGTGTCGCCATCGCCTCCAGCGGCGTCATCGATTCGAGGTCGAGCCCAGCCAGCTTCGCTGTGATCTCCGCGCCCGCGCCGAACAGCGCTCCCTGCGCCGCAACCTCAACCTCTGTGGGTGCCCCGCGCTGTCGCGCCTTGCCGCGCTCAGGCGTCCCGACCGCGGGCGCGCCCTCCAGCTCGTCGAGCAGCGTGCGTGCGCGTTCCACCACCTGCGCGGGCAGCCCCGCCAGGCGCGCCACGTGGATACCGTAGGAACGATCGCTCGGCCCCGCCTCGATGCGGTGCTCGAACACCACCTCGCCGCCCTCCTCGTGCACCGCCACGTGTGCGTTGGTCGCGCTCGGCAACTCCTCCGCCACGGCCGTCAGCTCGTGGTAGTGCGTCGCGAAGAGCGTGCGCGGCGCACCCTCGGGGCGAGCGTCGAGGTACTCCAGCGCCGCCCGAGCGATGGCCATGCCGTCGAACGTGCTCGTGCCCCGCCCGACCTCATCGAGGATCACGAGTGAGTGCTCCGTCGCGCGGTGCAGGATCTGCGCCGTCTCCACCATCTCGACCATGAAGGTCGAGTGGCCCGCGGCGATGTCGTCGTGCGCGCCGATGCGCGTGAAGATACGGTCGAAGAGTGGCAGCTCTGCCGCCTCCGCCGGTACGAAGCTGCCCGCCAGCGCCATCAGGGTGATGAGCGCGATCTGCCGCAGGTAGGTCGATTTGCCGCTCATGTTCGGCCCTGTGAGCAGGAGGATGCGCGTCTCCCCTTCGAGTGAGCAGTCGTTCGGCACGAACCGCCCCGTCCCCAGCGCTGCCTCCACCACCGCGTGCCGCCCCTCGCGGATTGCCAGCCGCGCGCCCTCGCTGAACGTGGGGCGCACGTAACCCCGCTCCGCCGCCGCCTCCGCCAGCGCCAGCACGACGTCGATCGTCGCGAGCCCCTCGCCCGTGTCCTGCAGCTCCGCCAGCCCCTCCGCGAGACGCTCCACCAGCGCTTCGAACGCCTGCCGCTCGCGCGCTGCCAGGCGTTCCCGCGAGGTTGCCATGCTGCTCTCCAGCTCCTTCAGCTCCTCCGTCACGTAGCGCTCCGCACCCACCAGCGTTTGCCGCCGCTGGTAGCGCTCCGGCACGAGCGACGCGTTCGCGCTGGAGACCTCCAGGTAGTAGCCGAACACCCGGTTCTGCCCCACCTTCAGCGAACGGATGCCGGTCTGCTCCCGCTCCGCCGCCTCCAGCGCCAGCAGCGCCTCGCGCGCCGCGCGCGCGCTGCCCCGCAGGGTGTCGATCTCGGCGTCGTAGCCGGGCGCGATCACGCCGCCCTCCTCGAATGTCGGGGGCGGATCCTCCGCCAGCGCTTCGTCCAACGTCAGCAGCGGCGCGGCTGCGCCCGCCAGCGCCGCCTGGGCCTGCACCAGCAGGGCGGGCGGGTCCGTCCGTTCGAGCAGCGCTCCCAGGTCGAGGGCGGCGCGCAGCCCCTGCCGCAGGGATGCCAGCTCGCGCGGCGATGCCCCCCGTGCCCCCAGCCGCCCGCACAGCCGTGCCACGTCGGGGATGCCGCGCAGGATCGTCTGCCCCTGTTCCCGCTCGATCGGCTGCGCCCGTGCCCACGCCAGCGCGTCGTGCCGCGCCGCCAGCACGTCTCTCTGGCGCAGCGGCTGCGCCAGCCAGCGACGCAGGAGGCGCGCGCCCATCGCCGAGCTTGTGCGGTTGAGCACGGCGAAGAGCGAAGGGCGCCTGTCGCCCGCGGGCAGCACCTCCAGGTTCGTCAGCGTGCGTCCGTCCAGCGCCACGGTCTCCTCGCTGGACAGCGTGCGCACGCGCCCCAGCGCGCCCGCCGCCGCGGGGTAGACCTCGCCCAGGTAGGCGAGCAGCTGCGCGATCGCCGCGACTGCCGCCTCGCTCCCTACAAGCGTCTCCGGCGCGGCCTCGCCGTAGCGCTCGGCCACCAACGCCGCAGCTACCGCCGCGCTCAGGCGCGGGCGTTCCACCTCGCAGCTGGCGGCGCCGCCCCCGGCGCCCGCCTCCTCCACCAGCAGCTCGGCTGGCGCTGCCCGCGCGAGCTCCGCCGTCGCGCCTTCCCCCTCGGCCACGCGCACCTCGCCCGTCGTCACCTCTGCGAGGGCGAGCGCCCGTTCGCCGCCCCGCTCGATCAGCGCCGCGAGCTCGTTTGGGGCCTCTGCCGAGAGCGCCGCCTCACTCGTCACCGTGCCCGCCGTGACCGTGCGCACGACCTCGCGCGGCATCAGCCCCTTCACGCTCGCGGGCCCCTCCATCTGCTCGCAGATAGCTACGCGGTGGCCGCGCTTCACGAGCTTCGCCACGTGCCCCTCGATGCTCTGGTAGGGCACGCCCGCCAGTGGCACGCGCAGGCCCTTCCCCATCGGCTTTGAGGTGAGCGCGATATCCAATTCGCGCGCCACGAGCTCCGCATCGGCCTCGAACGTCTCGTAGAAGTCGCCCAACCGGAAGAAGAGGATCGCTCCGGGGTGGCGCCGTTTCAGGTCGAGGTACTGCCGGCGAACTGGCGTCGTCACGCGTCCCTGTCCCTTTGGCCGTGCGTGGCCTCGCCTATTGTACGGACATCTGTTCGGGTGTGTGGCCAGTCAGATGCTGCGGTGATCGCAGTCGCGCCGCGCTGCGATGATCCCGTAGATGAAACCGATGGCATTGCGCAGGGGCCTCCGCCAGAGCAGTCGTGCGAGGCCTCGCCCACCGATCGTGCCCAGCGTGAAGATTGCCGCATCGCCGCCGCTGGCATTGCGCAGGGGCCTCCGCCAGAGCAGTCGTGCGAGGCCTCGCCCACCGATCGTGCCCAGCGTGAAGATTGCCGCATCGCCGCCGCGCAGTACGCGCCCCCGCGACGTGACCACGTGCACCGCCTCCATGCAGGCTGCCTGCAACTCGGGTGTCATGGGCGGGCTCGGCGCATCCAGGTAGGTCACCACGTGCAGGCGCTGCCCCTTGTCGCGGTTTGCCACCCGGCCCGTCCAGTTGCGACAGAAGCCGCAGTTGCCGTCGAAGAGCAGCCAGGCCCTTCGCTCACCGCTCATCGCGCACTCCGCGTTGCGAGGGCGCGCACTACTCGTCTACCGCCATCGTGCGCAGGGCCGCCTCGTCGAAGCGCAGGCCCAGCCCGGGGCCCTCGGGGAGCACCACCATCCCGTCCTCCACCCGTGGCGTCTCCTCGAAGAGCGGGAACGCCCACGGCACGTGCTCCAGGAGCAGCGTGTTCGTCCCCGCCGCCGCGTGCGCGAACAACTCCGTCGCCAGGTGCGTCACGACCGGCAAGTTGAACGCCTCCGCCAGGTGCGCCGCTTTCACGTACTGTGTGAAGCCGCCCACGCGGAACAGGTCCACCATCATGATGTCGACCGAGCGTGCCTCTGCCATGTGCCGGAACGGCGCCAGCCCGTAGTGGTACTCGCCCGAGCACACGGGTGTGTCCAGCGTCGCCGCGATGCGCGCCATCCCCGCGTAATCCTGGTGGTGCGTCGGGTCCTCCAGCCAGTATAGCCCGTGTTCGCCCAGCGCCCGCCCGATCACGGTCGCCTCGTGCGCGCTCCAGCCCTGGTTGATGTCGATCATGATGTCGACCTCGTCGCCCACGGCCTCGCGCAGCGCACGCATGCGCTCCACCTCGGCGCGGGGCGAGGCTTCGCCCCCGCAGCGCAACTTCATCGCCGTGAACCCCGCCTCCACCAGCCGCGGCCCCCACTCGCGCAGCTCGTCGAGGTCATAGTGCCGCCAGAGGTGTCCGCTGCCGTAGGCGCGGACGCGCCCCTCGCTGCCGCCCAGGAGCTTCCAGCAGGGTATCTCCAGCGCCTTGCCCTTGATGTCCCAGAGGGCCACGTCGATCGCTGCGCTCGCACGCGTCACGAGTCCCGCCGGCGCTGTGCCCCCGTTTCGCATCCGCAGGTCGTGCCCGATCGCCTCCGTGTCGAAGGGGTCGCGCCCGATGGCCTGCTCGCAGAGCCCGTCCAGCGCCGCCTTCAGCGATGGTGCCAGCGCCCGCGAGACGTAGGCTGCGTAGGCGATGCCCTCAATACCCTCGTCCGTGCGTAGCCGCAGTGTGACATAGCGGGGCGTTACCTGCCCGGGGATCTCCCCCAGCGCCGTGCGACCCTTTGGCAGCTCCAGAACCTGTGTTGCGAACCCGGCGATTTTCATCCGAACACCCCTTGTTTGAGCGCCACCTCGCCGAGCGCGCGATCGCCCGGGGGGCCGCCGCCTTCCACTTCGAAGCCCGCGTCCGCGATCATCGCCAGGTCCGCTTCCGCCGCCTGCCCCTTCGTCGTCAGGTAGTCGCCGATGAAGATCGAGTTCGCCAGGTGGAGTCCGAGCGGCTGCAGCGATCGCAGGTGCGTCTCGCGCCCACCCGCGATGCGCACTTCCGCGCGCGGGAAGATCAGCCGGAAGGCTGCCAGGATGCGGAGGCAGCGCTGCGGTGTGAGCGCGTTCACGTCCGCCAGCGGTGTCCCCTCTATCGGGATCAGGAAGTTGACCGGTACCGAGTCGGGGTCGAGCGCGCGCAGCGCGTAGCCCGTATCGAGCACGTCCGCGTCGCCTTCTCCCATCCCGAAGAGCGCGCCCGAGCAGGGCGAAAGCCCCCCCGCCCGCGCCCGCGCCACCGTCGCCTCGCGGTCCGCGAAGGTGTGCGTCCCGCAGATCTCGCTGTAGAAGCCCTCGCTCGTATTGAGGTTGTGGTTGTAGGCGAACACGCCCGCCTCGCCCAGACGCTCGGCCTGGCCCTCGCCCAGCAGCCCCAGGCAGGCGCAGATCTCGAGCGCCCCGTCCATCCGCTTCACCGCTTCCACCCCCTGGGCCACCTGTTCGATCTCGCGCTCCGCCGGCCCCCGCCCGCTCGCCACCAGGCAGAGCCGCGTCGCGCCCAGCTCCCGCGCCCGCGCTGCCGCCGCCTGGAACGTGTCCGCGCCCACCATCGGGTAGGCCGCGATCGGCGCGGTCGAATCGCGCGCCTGCGAACAGTAGTGGCAATCCTCGGGGCAGAGCCCGCTCTTGATGTTCAGCAGCAGGTTGAGCTTCACCCGCCTGCCGAAGGCAGCAACGCGTACGCGGCTCACGGCCGCCACAATCTCGAGGGTACGCTCATCCGGCACCTGCAGCAGCCAGGCGAGCCCCTCGCGGCCGGGATCGCGCCCCGCCAGGCTCGCCTCGACCAGTCCTTCCAGCCGCTCCCCGAACGCGTCGCCCACTCCTCAAAGCATACCCCGTCCCCGCACCAGGCGGCAGTCGCGGTACGATCCGTCTGTGGCTCCCGAAGGTTCGCCCGACGCCTACCCCGTCTGGCACCCATTCACGCAGATGGCGCGTTTCGAGCGTGAACCGCAGCTCGCCGTCGTGCGTGCCGAGGGTAACCGCCTCATCGACGCCGTCGGGAACGAATACATCGATGGCGTTGCCTCGCTCTGGGCGAACGTGCACGGCCACAGCCATCCCCACATCGTCACCGCCATCCGGGAGCAGGCGGCGAAGCTCCAGCACAGCACCCTGCTCGGCATCACGCACGAGCCCGCCGTTGCCCTGGCCCGCCGCCTGCTGCCCCATCTCCCCGGGCGCACGCGCGTGTTCTTCAGCGAGAACGGTGCCTCCGCCGTCGAGGTCGCGCTCAAGATGGCCGTCCAGTACTGGGCGAACCGCGGCCAGCCCCGGCGGCGCCGCATCGTCGCCCTGGAGATGGCCTACCACGGCGATACCCTCGGCGCCGTCAGCGCGGGCGGCGAGGGCCCCTTCCGCGACGCCTACGCGCCCCTCCTCTTTGAGCCGCTGCGCTTCCCCAACGCCTACCGCTACCGCTGCCCCCGCTGCGCCGCCACGCCCGCCTGCACGGACGCCTGCGTGGAAGCGCTGCGGGGCCTGCTCGAAGCTCGCCGCGGCGAGGTTGCCGCCGTCATCGTCGAGCCCCGCGTGCAGGGCGCTGCCGGCATGATCGTCGCGCCCGACGGCCACCTTACCGCCATCCGCGCACTCTGTGACGAGTTCGAGACCCTCCTCATCGCCGATGAGGTCGCCACTGGTTTCGGCAAGACCGGCGCCATGTTCGCCTGCGATCTCGAAGGCGTCACGCCCGACATCACCGTTTTGGGAAAGGGCATCACGGGCGGCTACCTGCCCCTCTCCGCCACCGTTGTCACAGAGGAGGTATATCAAGCCTTTCACGGCGAGGAAGGGCGCAAGCTCTTCCACGGCCACACCTACGCTGGCAACCCCATCTGCTGCGCTGCTGCCCTCGCCAGCCTCGATCTGTTTGAATCCGAAGATGTGCTCGCCCGCGTGCGCGCCCGCGCCGGGCTGCTTGCTGCACTCCTCGCCGAGGGCGTCGCCGATCACTCGCTCGCTGGCGACATCCGCCAGCAGGGCCTCATGGTCGGGATCGAGCTCGTCGCCGACCGCAAAACGCGCGAGCCGCTCCCGCCTGCCCGCGAGGCGGGCTGGCGCGTCTGCCTCGCCGCCCGCGACCGCGGGGTCTTCATCCGTCCCCTGGGAGACGTTATCGTCCTCATGCCCCCCCTCTCCATCGGGGAGGACGAACTTGTGCGCATCTGCGAGGCGGTCGCCTATGGCCTCGAACGGGTCTCCCGCGGCTAGCGCCTGGCTCGGTGAGTTGCGGGCGGAGCTCGCCGAGCTCGAACGCCGCTCCCTCCGTCGCGCCGTGCTCACCCCCCAGAGCGGCCAGCGTGAGTGCATCGTTATCGAGGGACGGGAGCTCCTCAACTTCACCTCGAACAACTACCTTGGTCTCGCTTGCGACCCTCGCGTCGTCGAGGCTGCCGCCGCTGCTGCCCGCGCCTGGGGCGCGAGCGTGAGCGCCTCCCGCCTTCTCTGCGGCTCCACCCCGCTCCACGAGCGACTGGAGCGCCGCCTTGCATCCCTCAAGGGGCAGGAGCGCGCACTCCTCTACTCCTCCGGCTATCTCGCCAACCTCGGCGTGCTTACCGCCCTCGCCGGCCCCGGCGACGTCATCTTCAGCGACGCCCTCAACCATGCATCCATCATCGACGGCTGCCGCCTCTCCGGCGCTGCGACGAAGGTTTACCGCCACGGCGACCCCGAGCACCTCGCCGAGCTGCTTGCTGCCACCCCCGCCCGCCGCCGCCTGATCGTCAGCGAGACAGTCTTCAGTATGGATGGCGACATCGCGCCCCTCCCCGCGCTCGTCGAACTCGCCCGTGGCCACGATGCCGTGCTCGTACTCGATGAGGCGCACGCGACGGGTGTACTCGGTCCCGGGGGTGAGGGCGCGCTCGCCCGCTTCAGCCTCGCTGCCGCCGCCGGGGCGGTCGTCGTGGGCACGCTCTCGAAGGCACTCGCCTCGGCTGGCGGCTTCGTCGCTGCCAGCGCCACCGTCATCGACTACCTCGTGAACCGCTCGCGCCCGTTCATCTTCAACACCGCCCTGCCGCCCGCCAGCGTGGCGGCCGCCCTCGCCGCCCTCGATGTCGTGGCCGCTGAGCCGGAGCGGCGCGTGCGCCTGGGCGCCCTCGCCGCCCGTCTGCGCGAGGGCCTGGCGGCTGCCGGACACCCGCCCTCCTCTTCCGGGTCGCCCATCGTGCCCCTCCTCCTCGGTTCCGCAGATGCTGCCCTCACTGTCGAGCGCCGCCTCCGCGAGGGTGGCGTCCTCGCCCGGGCGATCCGCCCCCCCACGGTTCCCGAAGGCACGGCCCGCATCCGCTTCAACCTCACCGCCACCCATACCGGCGCCGATATCGACCGCGTGCTCGCCGCCGTGCCTCCGCCCCCGTGAGCAAGCGCCGCGCCCTCTTCGTCACCGGCACCGATACGGGCGTGGGGAAGACGGTCACCGCCGCCTGGCTTGCCGCCGTACTCGCGCCCAGTGCCCGCGTCGCCCTCGTCAAGCCGTTCCAGACCGGCGCCGTGGACCCTGCCGTCGATGGCGACGAGGCTTTCTATCGCGCTGCCTTGGGCACGATGCCGGTCACGATCCGCACGCTGGTCTCCCTCCCCGAGCCGCTCGCGCCCTCCATCGCCGCCGAACGGGCGGGCGCGCCTATCGACGTCGCCACCGTCCTCGGGGAGTGCCGTGCGCTCTGGAATCAATACGACATAACTATCATCGAAGGCGCTGGTGGCCTGCTCGTGCCCATCGCCGCTGAGACCGACATGGCGAGCTTCGCCCGGATGCTCGATGCCTCCCTCGTCGTGGTAGCGCGTCCCTCACTCGGCACCCTCAATCACACCGCTCTCACCCTCGAGGCGGCCGAACGCCGCGGCCTCGAGGTCGAGATGCTCGTGGTCAGCGACTTCCCCCAGGAGGCGACCACGGTCGAGCGCGAGAACCTGCGCTACCTCCGTGCCCGCTACCCTGACCTGCCCCTGATCACGCTCGCGCACGCCCCGCTCACCCCACCCGATCCCCTCACTGGCCTCGATGTGCGCGTGACTGGCCCCCTGCCCCCGCTCCTCCAGGAGATTGGTTATCAGCGAGCTGTCGGGTAGAGCATGTAGCCCTTGTCGCCGGGCGGTAACACCGTTCACCTGCGATTGCGCGGCCTCCCACACATCGGTGAGCGTAACGCTGCCCCGCGGGCCCGTGTCCCTTCACGCGTCAGCCCCCAACGCCAGAGGAGTGCACTCGCCGCCACTGGCCCAAGCCCCAACCCGAACACCGCTGCCAGGAGGCAGCCCTCCATGCCGTCAGTCCAGTGATGCATAGACTGCCCGCACGAGCCGGTCTGCTCGCGGATCGTCGCCGTCCAGCGTGCTCGCCCACATCTGGTTCATCGCGTAGCCGAAGCCGAGTCCCGCGTCGGGGTCGGCGAAGCCCAGCGAGCCGCCCATCCCCGCGTGCCCGAACGCGTTCGCGCCACGCGCGTCCCCTGACCCCGGCACGGGCATCATGAACCCGAGCGAGCGCCGGATCGGAGACCGCAGGATCACGTCCTCGCCCAGCGTCTGCTCCGTCCCCGCGCGCCGCACGCCCTCCGCGCTCAGCAGGCGGTGACCCCGCCACGCGCCTCCCGCCCCCAGCGCCCCGTAGATCGTCGCCAGCGCGCGGGCATTCGTGTGGCCGTTCGCCGATGGCTGCTCGGAGGCGCGGAAGGCGCGGCTGTTCGGGCCCTTGTCCGGCCCTCGCGGCGCGAGGGTGAACGAACGTGCTGTCAGCGAGCTCGGGTCCGTCATCGCCGCCGCCAGCGGACTCGACACGGCGCCCCCCGGGGCTCTGGCGCGCAGCAGATCGGCCACCCGTGCGTCCTCCCCGGGCCCGAACCCGATGAGGAAGTCGACGCCCAGCGGCCCCGCGATCTCCTCGCGCACGAACGCCCCCACCGAGCGCCCGCTCGCCCGCCGGATCACTTCGCCCACGAGCCAGCCGAACGTTGCCGTGTGGTACCCCTGCGCCTCACCGGGCGGCCACACCGGCGCCTGCCGCGCGAGCGCATCCACCATCAGCGCCCAGTCCAGATCCGCCCCGACGGGTAGTGCCGCATCGATCACGGGCAGGCCCGCCTCATGCGTCAGCAGCAGGCGTAGCGGCAGCCGTTCCTTGCCCGTCTGCGCGAACTCCGGCCAGACCACCGCAACCGGCGCTTCCAGGTCGAGCAGCCCGCGCTCCGCGAGTATGTGCGCCGCCAGCGCTACGATCCCTTTCGTCGTCGAGTACACGCACACGATCGTGTCGCGCCCCCACGGCCTCGTCTCCGTGCGGTCGGTGTGCCCCGCCCACAGGTCGACGACCATCTCTCCGTCCAGCGCCACCGCGACCGAGGCACCAGCCTCGCCCGCCTCCGCGAAGTTCTTCGCGAACGCCTCGCGTACGCGCCCGAAACGCGACTCGCACTCCCCCCGGATAGTGGGAACGGCCACGCTCAACGCCGCCGGTTCACAGCGTCTCGCTGAACGACGTCGCGATGTGCCCTTCTTCCGCCAGGCGCGCGTACTCCTCGTCGCCCACGCCGAGCAGCTCACGATAGACGTACTCGTTGTCCTGCCCGAATGCGACGGGTGGCCGCCGGATGCCCGCTGGCGACTCAGGGAAGTCGTAGATTGGGCGTGGGTAGAGATGCGTGCCGATGGGGTCCTGCAACTCCTGTGGCAGGTAGAGCTGCCGCGCCTGTACATGGGGGTCGTCGAGCACGCGCGATGCCTCCAGCACCGGCGCCGCCGCCACGCCCGCCGCCTGCAGCCGTGCGAACAGGTCGCTGTCCTCGAAGGCCGCCGTCCACTCCCCCAGCCGCGAGTCGAGCAGATCCTGTTGCCGCGCCCGCCCTTCGCCGGTGGCGAGCTCCGGTGCGTGTGCCCAGTCAGGATCGCCCATCGCCGTGCGCAGCGCCTCCCACTCCTCGTCGTTCGTCACCGTGATCGCGATCCAGCGGTCGTCGCCCGTCTCCGCGCTGCCGTGCGAGCGGCAGGGGTAGACGCCGCTCGGCGCGTGGCCGTCGGCAGCGTAGATCGAGCGGTTGCCGAGCGCCTGTTCAACCTCCCCGGTGAGGCTGTAGTTCAGGTACGCCTGCGCGAACATTGCCGCCGCGTTCTCCGCCTGCGCCATCTCGATGAACTGCCCTGCGCCCGTATTCCGCTGGTGCCAGATCGCCAGCATGATCGCCAGTGCGATCTGCGTGGCCGCGATGTAGTCGGCGGCGAAGATGCCGCTGTTCATGTTCGGCTCGCCCCCCGCGTAGCCGCGCAGGAGCTGGTGCCCCATCGTCCCCTCGAGGTGGGCGCCCATCGTGCGTGCGCTGCGGTATTCGCCCGAGAGCCCGTAGCCCGGCGCGCGCAGGAAGATGATGTCCTCCCGTTGCTCGCGCAGCCACTCGTAGGAGATACCCAGTTTCTCCATCGTGCCCACGGCGCTGTTCTCGATGACCGCGTCCGAAATCGCCGCCAGCCGTCCCAGGATCGCCTTCCCCTCCGGCCGGCGGATGTCGAGCGTGAAGCTGCGCTTGTTGCGGTAGAGGCTCACGAACATCGGATGGTAGTTCCAGGGCCGCTCGCCCGGGTCGCTGTTCGGCAGTCCCGTGATCCATCCCGCCCCGGCCTGCGTCATCGCCTTCGGGATGCGCGGTCCCGGCACCGCCCGCGTGTTCGGCTGCCATACGAACTGGTTCTCCTGCTTCAAGACCTCCGCGCCCAGGTCGGCCAGCAGCACCGTCGAGAACGTGCCCGCCCATACCCCTCCCAGGTCGAGGATACGGACTCCCTCCAGTGGAAGCGGTGTCATGCGTGCGCTCCTTCCCGCTGCGCGGCAGTCGGTGCGTTCTCCCGGCCGGTCCCGGTCGTCGAGCGATTCATGATTGCGCCTTCGTTACGCCAGCCGCTGCCAGCCCGGCGATTTCGGCGGCGTTGTAGCCGGCCTCGCCCAGTACCTCCGCCGTATGCTCGCCCAGCAATGGCGCAGGCCGACGGAGTTCCCACGGCGTCTCCGACATCAGGAAGGGCCGCCCCGGTATCTCCACCTCGCCCAGCGCCTCGTGCTTCGCCAGCTCCCAGAACCCGCGTGCGCGGAAGTTCGGGTCAGCAAACACCTCGTCGATCGTGAAGAGCGGTCCGCAGAGGAACTTCACTTTCCGTGCCGCCTCCCAGATCTCCCGCTTCGTATGCTCCGAGAGCCACACGTAGAAGAACGCGTTGAACTCCTCGATCGCCTCCGCGTTCATCTGAATCGCGGGGTTGTCCCACTTCTCGTCCGCCATCCACTCCGGGTAGCCGAGGAATTCGCGCGCGTTCGTGAAGCGTGGCCCTCCGCCCTGCAGGTCCACCCAGCCGTCCGCGCACGGAAACACGCCGCTGAGCATCCCCACCGCCGCCCCCGGCGATCGCAGCGATTTTCGCCCCGAGTACTGGTAGCCCATCACCGTGGCGTGCCGCCGGTCCACCCCCACGAGGTGGCTGTCCGCGATCGAGAAATCGACGTGCTGCCCCACCCCCTGGTAGCGGCCCACCATCAGCGCACCCATTACCGCCGTCGCCGCGGCCGAGCCTGACTGCACGAGCGCGGCGGTGCCGTACATCTTCACCGGCTCCCGCTCCAGCAGGCCGGTCGAGAACATCTCCCCGGCGAAGGCGTAGAGCACCAGGTCCGAGCCCTTGTAGTCGCGGTAGGGGCTCTCCTGTCCGAAGTTCGAGATCGAGACGAGCGGTACGTCCGCCCGCCGCGCGTGGATCGCCTCCCAGCCCACCCCCAGCGTGTCCAGCGCCCCCGGCCGGAAGCTTTCGACGACGATGTCGGCATGTTCGAGCAGCCGCCAGAATACCTCCCGTCCCCGCTCCGCCCGCAGGTCCAGCGTCAGCGACCGCTTGTTCGTGTTGAAGTAGAAGAACGTCCCGCTCTTCTCCGGATCGGGCGCGCCCCCCTTGTAGGGCCCGAGGCGGCGCGCGGGGTCGCCCCCGGGCCGCTCGATCTTGATCACGTCCGCCCCGAAGTCGGCAAACAGCTTCGTCGCATACGGGCCCGCGATGTGCTGCGTCAGGTCCAGCACCCGAACATCGTTCAGAGGACCGGTCATCCGCCCCCTCCGTGGCTGTACTCGCCCCCGCCTGGTGGGGCGCAAGCTCGCATCTTACTCGCCTCTCACCCGAGCGATCCTCCGCGACGCCATCAGGGGGCACGGCCTGGAGCCGCGCCCCCTGATGGCTGGGGCGTTGTCGCCGTCCGCCGCGCCTAGCTGATGTACGGCGCGATCCTGGCCCTTTGGGCGGCGAGGAGGTCGGGGGGCATGGTGACGTAGCCGACTTCAGGGACGATGGCGTCGACGCTGTCGAGGAAGAAGGAGACGAACCCGGCGACCTCGGGCCTGCCGGCGAGGAGGCTGGCGCGGGTGTAGATGAAGAGGGGACGGGAGAGTGGGGCGTACTGGCCGGAGAGTGCGGCCTCGAAGCTGGGCTCGACGCAGCCATCGCCGTTGTCAACGGCAACCGCCTGGAGGCCCTGACCCGCTTCGAGGAAGTAGGCGAAGCCGAAGTAGCCGATGGCGTTCCGGTCACGCCCGATGCCGAGGGCGAGGATGTTGTCGTCCTCGGAGGGGGTGCCGTCGCCGCGGTGGGTGGAGCCCTCGACCGCTTCGATGATGGCCTCGTTGAAGTAGTCGAACGTGCCGGAGTCGGCGCCGGGGTAGTAGGCGACGATCTCGTCGTCGGGCCATTCGGGGCGGATGTCGCTCCACTGTTGGGCGCCGTTGGCGCGGAAGGCGAGGTTGAGCTCGTCGACGGTCATGCACTGGGCGAAGTCGTTGTCGGGGTGGATCATGACCGTGAGGGCGTCGATGGCGACCTGGATCTCGACGATGTCGTCGATGCCGTTCTCGGCGCAGGCGGTGCGCTCCCTGTCCTTGATGGGCCTGGAGGCGTTGCTGATCTGGGTTTCCCCGCGACAGAACTTTTCGAAGCCCCCGCCGGTACCGGAGAAGGCGACATTGACGCGGACATCGGAGGCGTAGCCGAACTCTTCGGCCATGGCCTCGGAGATGGGGAAGACGGTGGAGGAGCCATCGATGCGAATCTCGCCCGAGAGATCCGCATACTTGCTCGCGTCGCTCTCGTCCGCTGCGGCTACCGTGGCCGCCGGTTCGGCCTCGCCGTCGCTGTCGCCGGAATCGTCATCGCCGCACGCGGCCACGACCAGCGTGAACGCGGCCAGACCTGTGAGCAGGAGCAGCAGCCAGCGGCGCTGGCCCGGGTGGAGAATCCTGTTGTGGAATTGCACGGAGATGGATACCCCCTGAGGATTCGCCGGCCGCGCGGACCGGCGTGGGTTACGAAGGAGGTTAGCCCCGCGGGGATTAAGCGTTCATTAACACGAGGGGGAGGGCGGCGCGTTGCGCGAGGGGCGTACGATGCGGACCAACGCCATGGTGATACCGGTACTCGCCTTCCTGTTCGCGCTCACCGCCGGCTCTGTGCCCTTCTCGTGGTTAATCGGGCGCTACCGTTATGGCGTCGATCTACGCGCGACAGGCGACGGCAACGTGGGCGCGGGCAACCTGCTGGGCTGCGCGGGCATGGCCCCTGCCTTGGCCGCCATCGTGCTCGATCTGCTGAAGGGCGGCGCTGCAGTCGCCTTCGCTATCGCGATAGCGGGCGATGAGTGGGTGGTGCTCACAGCGGGCGTGATGGCGATCGTGGGGCACATCTTTCCGCCGTGGCTGGGGTTCGACGGTGGCCGGGGGGCAGCCCCTGCGATCGGCGTAGGCTGGGCGCTCTTCCCGTTCGCGGGCGTCGCCATGCTCGCGCTCGGGCTCGTCGCGCTCACGCTCACGCGCAGTACAACCATCGCCATCGCCATCGCCGTCGTCGGGCTCGTTGTGATCGTGTTCGCTACGGACGGCGACCTGGGCCGCCTGCTGTTCGTGGCCCTGCTGTTCATCG
Source organism: Tepidiformaceae bacterium (assembly GCA_963422605.2). Lineage (GTDB taxonomy): Bacteria > Chloroflexota > Dehalococcoidia > Tepidiformales > Tepidiformaceae > UBA2991. The sequence continues at coordinate 326,056 of CAXXUF010000002.1, read as the reverse complement.
CCGTGGGGCTGAAGGATACCTGGGACCGCGTGCGTGCGCTCAGGCATCCACGGGGCGTGGCTTGATCGCCTCGATCTCGACGATGCGCTCCGCGAAGCGCCACAGCCCATCCGCGCAACGCCTTACGGTGTCACGGTAGCGCCCGAACACCAGCACGTACGGCTCCCCCGCCGCGTCTTCGTCCAGGCGCAGAAAGAAGCTCTCGACCTTCGCGCTACCGCCCTCGACGGCGATGCGTGGCTGTGCCATCAGGTGCTTGTGCCACGTCTCCGGCGCGCGCGTGTGTGTTGCGATGAACGCCGCGAGCGCCTCGTGACCCTCGTGCCGCTGGCCTTCCCCCGCCCCGAAGTGCGGGCGCCTGCGCATGTCGAAGGCACCGTCCTCCGTGAAGCAGTCGACCCACTCCGCCTCGAGCCCGTAGTCGATGCTGTGGGCGTAGCGGTACATGTTCGCGATCACACCCCGCTCGTCCTCCAGCGCGGCCACGCGCGCTTCCAGCTCCGCGAGGCGCTCCTCGATGCTCCCCATGGCGTCTCCCCTCCAGCCGTCTGCCGTCTGCACGACCCTAGCCGAAGGCGCCGCCCGCCGTCGAACCGAAGGCGATGCCACCGTCCACGTGTGTACGATCATGGGAACGAACGCCGCCCTCCGGAGGTCGTATGCCGCCCCCCGCGCCCGAGCGCCCCCGCGATGAGCTCGGGCGTCCGCTGCCAAAGGGCTCGCCCAACCGCCTCGCCGTCGACGATCTCACCGGCCTCTCCGCTGCCGGTGCGAACGCACTCGCCATCGCACACTTCGAATCAGGTCGCTACTTCCTCGCCCACGAGGCCTGGGAGGCGGCCTGGCTCGCGAGCAAGGGCACGGCGAGCGAGGCGCTGTTCAAAGGCCTCGCGCAGCTTGGCGCGGGCTACACCCATGCTGCCCGCGGAAACGCGCACGGCATGCGCGTACTGCTCGGGCGCTCTCTCAATGCCATCCGTGCTGCGTCCAGCCCTTTCCCGGGCCTCGACCTCGACGCGCTTGTTCTGCTCGTCGAACGCGACCTCGATCGCATGCGGAACCTCGCGGCGGGCGCGCTCCTGTTGCCGCCTGCGCCCTGGCAGCTACCCCGGGGCTGAGTCAGCTGGCGGTGGCTACGGGCGTCTCCGGGTGCGAGGGCATCCGTCGTAGCCCCGGCTGCGTCACCAGGAACATGATCGCCACCCCCGCGATCGCCGCGCCGCACAGGGAGAACCAGCCGCCGGCGCCCAGCCACTCGGCTCCGAGGCCGGCCAGCAACCCGCCGAACGGCGCACCCCCCATCAGGATGAGCGTGTAGATGGACATCACCCGCCCCATAACGTCGGCCGGCGTGTGCGACTGGATGAGCGTCAGGTTCAGGTTCATGAAGAACCCGGCGTTGAAGCCGCTCACGATCATCAGCAGCACCGTGAGCGGGTAGCTGTGCGAGAGCCCGATCCCGACCGCCAGGCTGCCGCCGATGACGAGCGTCAGGGTGAACCAGCCTCCCGCATTCCTCAGCCGCCGGATCGAGGCGAGGATGAGCGAGCTGAAGATCGTCCCGATCGCCATGAACCCGAACAGCATGCTCGACCAGAAGGCTTCCTGGTTGAGTTGCGACTGCCCCACCTTGGGCAGCAGCGTCTGCCAGGGACCCATGATCACGAGGGCCGAGGCAAGCAGCAGGATGAACAGAACCCGAATTTCGGCGTTCCTGAAGCTGATGAAGCGGAAGCCCTCAGCGATGTCGCCCAGCATCATCACGAGCGGAGATCGACCGGGAACCCCCTCGCCCCCCGCCAGAACCGTGGAAGGCTCCCGCAGGGGAATGCGAAGCGGAATGATGAAGAGCACCCCGATGGCCATCAGTATCCCCTGGAGCGCGAAGCTCCCCCCTATCCCCCAGATCGCGATGGCGGCGCCCCCGAGCGGTGGTCCTGCCATCTGCGAGACGTTCTGCCCCAGGCTGTTCAGCGTGATCGCGTTCATCAGACGGTCTGCCGGCACCACCGCCGGGATGAGCGCCTGACGCACCGGCTGCCCGACCGCAATCCCCACGCCCGCAAACAGCGCCATCACCAGCGCCATCCCCACCGTCATCAGGCCCATCCAGATCAGGACGGCTGTCAGCAGCGAGGCGGCCAGCACGAGAAACTGGCTGACGAAGAGCAGCATCCGCCGGTCCCAGCGATCAGAGAGCACGCCTATCGGTAGCGCGATGAATAGCACTGGCACCCCCAGCGCAAAGGTCACCGCTCCCAGGAAGAATTCCCTCGCCAGCAACGCGTCCATGACCAACCACGGGAAGGCGAAGCGCAGGATCCCCTGCACCAGCGTATAGCTGAAGTTGTTCCCCCAGAGCAGGCGGAAATCGGGCGACGAGAAGGCGGCGAACGTCTGCAGGCTGAGGCCGCCTCCGCCCGGACGTGCGACGCTGGCCCCTGCGTGGCGCTCTTCGGTACGTCCGGCCATCCCCCACCCGCGCGAACCGGCCTCAGCGCCTGACACTCTCGCAAACGTGAACGTACGCGTGCGGACGGGGGCGGGCAACCCGCCTGCTACGCGCCGAGCCCCAGCTGAACCTCCGCCAGGAAGGCTTCAAACTGGGCGCGGTGGTCGATGCCAATGGGAGCGAGCTGGCCGATGTCGATCAGATGGCTTTCCGTGCGCACGACGACGGTCCGCAGCAGTTCTGATTCCTCACAGGGCGCCTCGTGTTCGACCGCGTCGTAGCCGGCGAAACGCCTGGATGTCGTGCGCACGGCCTCCGGTGGGACGGCGTGGACCCGCCTCCAGCGCTCGGGAACGTCATCGGTCTCTGCGGGCCCGCGAACCCGGATCGCAAACGACGAGGCTCCCGCCTTGCGGAAGATGACGGCGTAGTCGGGCGAATCGAGCCGCTCCCAGCCCGAGGCCGCCAGATCCGGAATCCCCAGCTCGTTGTCTTCGAGCCAGAGCAGGGGCCGGTCCTCTGCTCCGGTCACCGGGTTCTCCTTCCGCAACGGTCGGTCCTCGTCTCCGCGCCGGGCTAGACTACCGCCTGCCGGCAACCCGGAAACATGGCCGGCCATCGTCTGGGGGCGAATATGGGAAGGCTGGACGGAAAAGTGGCGCTCGTCACGGGCGCGGCGCGGGGGCAGGGTGAGGCTGAGGCGAGGCTCTTCAGCGCCGAAGGAGCCGCCGTCGTGCTCGGCGACGTACGCGAGGACGACGGCACCAGGGTGGCGGCTGAGATCGCGGAGTCGGGGGGGAGCGCCGAGTTCGTGCGCCTGGACGTGACCCAGCCCGACGCCTGGAAAGCTGCAGTAGCGAACGCCGTTGCGAGCTTCGGCAAGCTCGATGTCCTCATCAACAACGCTGCCATCTGGAGAGGTGAGGGCGGCATTGAGGACATCAGCTCCACGAACTGGGACGATCTGCTCAACGTCAACGCGAAGGCGGCCCTGCTGGGCATGCAGGCCGCGATTCCGGAGATGCGGCGGGCCGGGGGCGGTTCGATCGTCAACGTCGGGTCGACGCTCGCGATGCATGGCGCTGCCAGCAGCGCGGCCTACTCCGCCGCCAAGGCGGCGCTGGTCATCCTCACCCGCTCGGCCGCCGTGCAGTACGCAGGGGAGAAGATTCGCGCGAACCTCATCCATCCCGGATCGATCAACACGCCCATGCTGCGTGAGGGCACTGGCGGCAGGCACCTGGATATCGCCACTCGCATCCCGCTCGGCCGGCTCGGCCAGCCCACCGACATTGCCTACGGCGCGCTCTATCTGGCATCCGAGGAGGCCGCGTTCGTCACCGGCGTTCAGCTCGTCATCGACGGGGGGACCCAGGCCTGATGCCTGCCCAACTCCTGGTCGAACGAAACGTGATGGCGCCGATGCGCGATGGTGTTCGCCTGGCGGCGGACATCTATCGCCCGAACGACGATGCGCAACATCCCGTGCTGGTGCACAGGATTCCCTACGACAAGTCGATCGCACAGAACGTCGGTAGCCAGATGATCAACCCTGTCGTCGCCGCCGAGCACGGCTACGCCGTGGTCGTACAGGACTGCAGGGGCTGCTTCGAGTCCGAGGGCGTGATGACGCTCTATAGCGATGAAGGTCCGGACGGCTACGACACGATCGAGTGGGCAGCCGCGCAGCCCTGGAGCAACGGCAAGGTCGGGATCTACGGCTCCTCCTACATGGGGGTGACCTGCCTGCAGGCGGCCGTCGCCGCTCCGCCCCATCTCCAGGCGGCGATGGCCTACCTGACCGCCGCCAACCTCTACCAGGGCTGGGTCTACAGCGGGGGCGCGCTCGAGCTGGGCTTCAACCTCGGGTACACGCAGGGCCGTGCCATGCCCGCTATGGCGCGGCTGGGGGTGGATCCCGAGCGCCAGCGAGAGTTGCGGCGGCAGCTGGCGGAGTGCGCTCGCGATCGAGTGGCGTTTCTGGGCACGTTGCCCCTCAGCGAGGCACCCGTCCTGCGTGAGCAGGACATCCTCCCGTACTGGCACGAGTTCATCGACCACGACACCTACGACGGCTACTGGAAGAAGCTGGACGCCGCCGCCCGGGCTGACGAGATTCAGGTTCCGGTGATGCACCTCGCCGGCTGGTACGACCAGTTCCTGAAGGGGCACCTCGACCTCAACCTGAGCCTTCAGCAGCACCCCGACGCTCGCGTGCGCGAGAGCCATCGTTTCATCGTTGGCCCCTGGGACCACAACTCCTACATGGGCTACAACCTGTCGCGGGCGGGCGACCGCGACTTCGGCTCGCGCGCACTGAGCGGGGTCGTCGTGGTCAGCGATCTGCTCCTGCAGTGGTTCGACCATTGGCTCAAGGGTGAGGACACCCCCCTCATGTCGCAACCTCGCGCTCGCTACTTCCTGATGGGCGACGAGAACGTCTGGCGGGAGGCCGATACCTGGCCGCCCCCCAGCTCGCCCGGGCAGTACTACCTGCACAGCGGTGGCCACGCCAACTCACGCTTCGGCGACGGCGTGCTCTCGACCGAGCCGCCGGCGGCCGAGCTGCCCGACAGCTATAGCTACGACCCCGAGGATCCCGTGCCGACCATCGGTGGCCGGACGTTCGCGACGATCACCGGATCGGGCGGCGTTCGTGACCAGTCGGAGCTCGAGGCCCGTGACGATGTGCTCGTCTACACCTCTGCTCGCCTGCTGAAGCCCCTCACCATCGCCGGGAACGTAACCGTCGATCTGTGGATCGCCAGCAGTGCGCCGGACACCGACTTCACGGGCAAGCTCGTCGATGTGGAGCCGGGGGGCTACTGCGCCGTTGTCGCCGACGGTATCCTGCGTGCCCGCTTCCGCAACTCGTTCGAGGAGCCGGAGTTCCTGGAGCCCGGCGAGGTCGCTCGGCTGACCATCGACCTGTGGGATGTCGCGTACACCTTCCGGCAGGGCCACGCCCTGCGGCTCGAAGTCAGCAGCAGCAACTTCCCCCGCTTCAGCCGCAACGCCAACTCGACGGTGCGACCCGAGTTCGCCGGTCCGGACGATCTGCGGGTGGCAGTGCAGCAGGTGTTCCACGACTCACGGCGCCCGTCGCACCTCACGCTGCCGGCCGTCGAGGTTCCCCGGACAGGAGGAGGGCGCTAGCAATTCGGGAGGATATGGAGAGTCCTGTGTTCATCCTCCCCGTCCGCTGGTAAGAAGCTGGAGAAGAAGCTCGACGCCCCGCCCGCGCCCGCCATCGATCCCGGCGAGTGCGAACGCATGCACCCCCTTCGAGAGGGGTAGCGCGGCCCGCGTGGCGCATGACGAAGGGCCTCCCGATGGGAGGCCCTTCGCTGCGGTCTGGTAGCGGGGGAGGGATTCGAACCCCCGACCTTCGGGTTATGAGCCCGACGAGCTACCACTGCTCCACCCCGCGCCGTATGGCCCTGGCGGACCTTCGCGCTGAAGAGCGAGGAACGGCGTTGAGATCCATGGCGAGCCTCAATGGAGGTCAAGCCCTCGACCATTAGTACGCCTCAGCTGAACACGTTACCGCGCTTACACCTGGCGCCTATCGAACAGGTAGTCTTCCTGTGGTCTTACCCCCTTTATTGGGGTGGGAGGTCTCATCTTGAGGACGGCTTCGCACTTAGATGCTTTCAGCGCTTATCCGATCCGAACATGGCTACCGGGCGGTGCTCCTGGCGGAACAACCCGCACACCAGCGGTTCGTTCACCCCGGTCCTCTCGTACTAGGGGCAACTCCTCGCAAACCTCCTGCGCCCACGGCGGATAGAGACCGAACTGTCTCACGACGTTCTGAACCCAGCTCGCGTACCGCTTTAATGGGCGAACAGCCCAACCCTTGGGACCTACTCCAGCCCCAGGATGCGACGAGCCGACATCGAGGTGCCAAACCTTGCCGTCGCTATGGACGCTTGGGCAAGATAAGCCTGTTATCCCCGGGGTAACTTATATCCGTTGATCCACGGCCCTTCCACTCGGTACCGTAGGGTCACTTTGACCGGCTTTCGCCCCTGCTCGACTTGTAGGTCTCACAGTCAAGCTCCCTTGTGCCAATACACTCAACAGGTGATTTCCATCCACCCTGAGGGAACCTTTGTGCGCCTCCGTTACTCTTTAGGAGGCGACCGCCCCAGTCAAACTGCCCACCAGGCACTGTCCTCCTGCTTGATCAGGAGTTAGAAAGCAGACCACAGAAGGGTGGTATTTCAACGGCGGCTCCACCGTGCCCGAAAGCACAGCTTCGAAGCCTCCCACCTATCCTACGCATCTAAGGCCCACTCCCAGTGCCAAGCTGCAGTAAAGCTCCACGGGGTCTTTTTGTCCTGCCGCGGGTCGGCCGCATCTTCACGGCCAATTCAATTTCGCCGGGTCCTTCGTCGAGACAGTGCCCAGATCGTTACGCCTTTCGTGCGGGTCGGAACTTACCCGACAAGGAATTTCGCTACCTTAGGACCGTTATAGTTACGGCCGCCGTTCACCGGGGCTTCGGTTCAAAGCTCTCACCTCTCTCCTTAACCTTCCGGCACTGGGCAGGCGTCAGCCCCTATACGTCAGCTTTCGCTTTTGCAGAGACCTGTGGTTTTGGTAAACAGTCGCCTGGGCCTGCTCACTGCGACCCCTGTCCGCTCACCGAGCAAGCCGGCTCACGACCAAGGGCGATCCTTCTCCCGAAGTTACGGATCCAATTTGCCGAGTTCCTTAACGAAGGTTCTCCCGTTCGCCTCACGGTACTTACCGCCACCTACCAGTGTCGGTTTGCGGTACGGGCACGTTGGCAACTTGCGGCGAGGCTTTTCTCGCCGGTCTGGGCTCGATCCCGTTGCTTTGACGAATGTCTCCACTTCTCCCGAATCCTCAGCTTGCCCCAGCGGTGGATTTCCCTGCCGCTGGACGCCTACGATTCAGAAACGGACCATATCCACAAGGTCCGCGGGAACTACCCTTCCGGGTCCCCCCTCTGCATTAAAACGCTGCCATCGTGGTGCTGGAATACTAACCAGCTGTCCATCGCCTACGCCTCTCGGCCTCGGCTTAGGCCCGACTAACCCTACGCGGACTGACCTTCCGTAGGAAACCTTAGGTTTACGGCGGGTGCGGTTCTCACGCACCTTACGCTACTCATGCCGGCATTCTCACTTCGCTCCACTCCAGGGCCCCTCGCGGGTGCCCCTTCTCTGCTGAAGCGAACGCTCCCCTACCGCCATCCGCTTTTGGGCGGATGGCCCACAGCTTCGGTGTCACGCTTAGCCCCGTTGAATTCTCGGCGCAGAACCACTCGACCAGTGGGCTGTTACGCACTCTTTAAAGGGTGGCTGCTTCTAAGCCAACCTCCTGGCTGTTTCTGCAGTTCAACATCCTTGTACACTGAGCGTGAACTTTGGGACCTTAGCTGGTGGTCTGGGCTGTTTCCCTTTCGACAATGAAGCTTATCCCCCACTGTCTCACTCCCGGATTTTGTCCGGCGGCATTCGCAGTTTGGTTGGGTTTGGTAGGCGGTAAGCCCCCTAGCCCATCCAGAGCTCTACCTCCGCCGGAGATACTTCCGAGGCTGCACCTAAATGCATTTCGGGGAGAACGAGCTATCTCCTGGTTCGTTTGGCATTTCACCGCTACCCACAGGTCATCCAATCGTTTTGCAACACAAGAAGGTTCGCGCCTCCATCCGGTTTTACCCGGACTTCACGCTGCCCATGGGTAGATCACCAGGTTTCGCGTCTACTCCGCGCCACTCAGTCGCCCTGTTCGGACTCGCTTTCGCTACGGCTCCGTGACTCCCGTCACTTAACCTTGCGACGCAACGTAACTCACCGGCTCATTCTTCAATAGGCACGCCGTCACCCGCCGAAACGGGCTCCGACTGCATGTGAGCACACGGTTTCAGGATCTCTTTCACTCCCCTCCCGGGGTACTTTTCACCTTTCCCTCACGGTACTTGTGCACTATCGGTCAGCAGGGGTATTTAGCCTTGGGAAGTGGTCTCCCCAGATTCCCACAGGGTTTCACGTGTCCCGTGGTACTCAGGTGCCTGCCCGGAGTCGCTCGCCTTTCGTCTACGGGGCTCTCACCCTCTTTGGCCGGCCGTTCCAGTGCCGTTCGCCTTGGCTTGCGATTGCTCACTCCGTGCCCGAAAGCTGGCAGGTCCTACAACCCCGGTTGGGCGAACCCAACCGGTTTGGGCTTCTCCCCGTTCGCTCGCCGCTACTTGGGGAATAATCTCTTTTCCTCGGGGTACTTAGATGTTTCAGTTCCCCCGGTTCCCCCTCACAGGCCTATGTGTTCAGCCTGGAGTGACCCGGTATTCCCGGGTCGGGTTGCCCCATTCGGAAATCTCCGCCTGAGCTTGTTTGACAGCTGAGCGGAGCTTATCGCAGCCTTACCACGTCCTTCATCGGCCCCTGATGCCTAGGCATCCACCGTGCGCCTTAGTAGCTTGACCTCCATTAAGGCTCGCACATTATGGATCTCTCCCGGCTCCGGCGCACTCCCCGGAGGGAGCAAACCGAACCCGTTCGCAGTTTCCATCGCTCTTCAGTTGTGAAGGTCCGTACCGGCTTCGCTGCCGGCGAGCGCCCTTTGGCGCTCCCCTATCGCGAAGCCTCGCTCTCTTGCCAAGCCTGCTGCAGTCTGGTGGAGCCGAGGAGATTCGAACTCCCGACTTCCGCCTTGCAAAGGCGGCGCTCTCCCAGCTGAGCTACGGCCCCGTGCCCCGCATCTGGTGCAGAGTGGTGGGCCATTCTGGACTCGAACCAGAGACCTCAGTCTTATCAGGACTGCGCTCTAACCAGCTGAGCTAATGGCCCCCAGCAGGCTGGCGTGGGCCCTTAAGAGCTGAATAGCGGACGGAAGAAGGCCGCCTGGAGCCTTGGTGCCGCCGTGAGCCGAAGCTCACGGCGATCGACCTGAGATCGGCCCTACCTGCACTCTGGCACACCGCGTGCCGAAGTGTCTTGCCAAGTGGGGCGTACTCCCTAGAAAGGAGGTGATCCAGCCGCAGCTTCCGCTACGGCTACCTTGTTACGACTTCGTCCCAATCGCTGGCCCCACCCTCGACGCCTGCTTCCTTGCGGTTAGCCGAGCGGCTTCAGGTGTTGCCAACTTTCATGACGTGACGGGCGGTGTGTACAAGGCCCGGGAACGTATTCACCGCAGTAGTGCTGACCTGCGGTTACTAGCAACTCCGGCTTCATGCAGGCGAGTTTCAGCCTGCAATCCGAACTGAGGATGGCATTGATGGGATTAGCTCCACCTCGCGGTTTCGCGACCCGTTGGACCACCCATTGTAGCGTGTGTGTAGCCCCGGGCGTAAGGGCCACGCTGACCTGACATCATCCCCTCCTTCCTCCGGGGGTTTCCCGGCAGTCTCGTCAGAAAAGTACAACTGACGACAGGGGTTGCGCTCGTTGCGAGACTTAACCCAACACCTCACGGCACGAGCTGACGACGGCCGTGCAACACCTGCGCATGCTCCCCGAAGGGTCCCTCAGCTTTCACATCGGTACCACATGCATGTCAAACCCGGGTAAGGTTCTTCGCGTACCATCGAATTAAACCACACGCTCCGCTGCTTGTGCGGGCCCCCGTCAATTCCTTTGAGTTTTAGCCTTGCGGCCGTAGTCCTCAGGCGGAGTACTTATCGCGTTAGCTTCGGCACTGAGGGGGTCGATACCCCCAACACCTAGTACTCATCGTTTACGGCGTGGACTACCCGGGTATCTAATCCGGTTCGCTCCCCACGCTTTCGCCCCTGAGCGTCAGGACAGGGCCAGAATGCCGCCTTCGCCGCTGGTGTTCCTTCCGATATCTACGCATTTCACCGCTACACCGGAAATTCCGCATTCCCCTCCCTGCCTCAAGCCTGGCAGTTTTCCAGGACCCCTCCCGGTTGAGCCGGGAGATTTCACCTGAAACTTGCCGGGCCGCCTGCGGGCGCTTTACGCCCAGTAAATCCGGACAACGCTTGCCACCTACGTATTACCGCGGCTGCTGGCACGTAGTTAGCCGTGACTTATTCGCGAGGTACCGTCAGTACTTCTTTCCTCGCAAAAGCGGTTTACAACCCGAAGGCCTTCCTCCCGCACGCGGCGTTGCTGCGTCAGGCTTTCGCCCATTGCGCAAGATTCTTAGCTGCTGCCTCCCGTAGGAGTCGGGGCCGTTCTCAGTCCCCGTGTGGCTGACCATCCTCTCAGACCAGCTACCGATCGTCGCCTTGGTGAGCCGTTACCTCACCAACCAGCTAATCGGCCGCGGGCCCCTCCCCGAGCGCCGGAGCTTTCACCTCCCGGATTCTCACCGGGCGTCGTATGCGGTATTAGCCCGGCTTTCGCCGGGTTATCCCCCACTCCAGGGCAGGTTACCCACGTGTTACTCACCCGTCCGCCGCTCTCCACAGGCCCGAAGGCCTGTTTCTCGCTCGACTTGCATGCCTAATACACGCCGCCAGCGTTTGTCCTGAGCCAGGATCAAACTCTCCGTAAGAGCCCTCAGCCCGAAAGCTGAGTCAATTCCCTTGACGGGTTCCCAGACGTTCTCTTTCGTCCGCTATCCAGTTGTTAAAGTCCGACGGACCTGAGCCAGGCCCGAAGCGTGAGAATAGTCCCGCTCCCCGCTTGCTGTCAACCTCCGCTCCACCCCTGCACCCCTGCCGCCGCCTCAGCGCGCCCGTATGTACGTCATTGGCTCCTGCTGGCGTACCAGGCCCCGCAACTCCAGCATGAGGAGCGCGCCCGTCACCGCCTGGATCGGCAGCTCAGCCTGTCGCGCCAGCTCGTCCACGTGCAGCGCCCCGTCCCTGAGCCAGTGCAGCACCTGCCCCTCCGCTCCCTCCGCTCCCGTTTCTCCTGTGCCGGCCTGAGCGTCAGGCGCGGGTTTCTCCGCTGCCGGCACGGTGACCGGCGAAGGCGTCTCTCCCAGGGGCAGCTGCTCGCCGATGGTGAGCAGGTTCAGCTCTTCGTACAGCTCCTCCGCCGAGCCCACGAGCTGCGCGGCGCTCTCGCGGATCAGGTGGTTCGTGCCTGTGCTCTGCTGCGAGAACACGCTCCCTGGCACCGCGAATACCTCGCGGTTCTGCTCCAGCGCGTGATGCGCGGTGTGCAGCGCCCCGCTCGCCTTCCCCGCCTCCACCACCAGCGTCGCCCGTGCGAGCCCCGAGATGATGCGGTTCCGCTGCGGGAAGTAGCCGGGCCGCGTCTTCGCCCCCACGGGATACTCCGAGACTACGCAGCCCTGCGCCAGTATGCGCTCCGCCAGCCCAGCGTTCTCGCGTGGTGAGATTGCGTCGATGCCTCCCGCCAGTACCGCGACCGTCGGTGCGCCCTCGTCGAGTGCCACTCGATGCGCGATCGCGTCGACGCCGCGCGCCAGGCCGCTCACGATCGCGATCCCCGCGCGTGCCACGGCCTCACACAGCTGCTCGCACACCTCCCGCCCGTACGGGGTCACGCGCCGCGTTCCCACCACCGCCAGCGCCAGCGCGAACTGCGGCCCCGCGCTCCCCCGCACGAACAACACCGGCGGGCTCTGCGGGATCTCCTTCAACAGCGCGGGGTAGTCTTCGTCTTCCCAGGTGAGGGTGCGTACATCGTGCCGCGCGAGTGCTTCCTGCTCGCGCTCCGGGGCGAACTCGCGCCGCGCCCGCTCGAAGCCCCGCGCATACTGCGTCTTGAGCCCCGCCTCCCTCACCGTCCCGGCTGGCGCTTCCCACGCCTCGGCGATGCTGCCGAAGTACGCGATCAGCCGCCGGAAGCTCTCCGAACCAAGCCCCGCTCGCCGCAAGGCGACCCACTGTGCGCGCGACCCGCCGTCTGCCATCGTTCACGGGACTGTAGCATGGCCCTTGCTCTCAGGCCGTGGCGTTCTCGCGTTCTCCCTCCATCTCGCGCGCCACCCGCAGCCGCCGCAGCCGCCGCCCCGACATGCTCAGCACGTGCAACCGCAGGCCGTCCACGCGCACCTCGTCGCCGACGGTCGGCAGCCGCCCCAGCTCGTGGATCAGGAAGCCCCCGATCGTGTCGAAGTCCTCGCTGTCCGCCTCGTAGTCGAAGAGCTCTTCGAGCACGTCCGCGGGCATGCTCGCGTCGATCAGCACCTCATCCTCGGAGATCAGCTCCATGGCCGGCGCGGCCACGTCGTACTCGTCCTCGATCTCGCCCACGATCTCCTCGATCAGGTCCTCGATCGTGACCAGCCCCGCCGTTCCGCCGTACTCGTCGACGACGATCGCCAGGTGCATACGGGTCGCCCGCATCTCTGTCAGCAGCTGGTCTGCGCGCTTCGATTCGGGGATGAAGACGGGCTCGCGCAGGAGCGCCCGGAGCGATTCGTCGTGGCCCGAGATGAGCGCGTCGAGCAGGTCCTTCGCATAGGCGATGCCGGCGATGTCGTCGATGCTCTCGCCGTAGGCGGGAATGCGGCTGAAGCCACGCTCCGTCGCGAGACGCGCCGCCTCGCTCACGCTCGCCTGCACCTCCGTTGCGACGATATCGATGCGCGGCACCATCACCTCGCGTGCGGTCTTGTCATCCAGCCCGATGATCCCGCGGATCATCCGCCGCTCTTCCTCCTCCACGCCGCCGCTCGCCTCCTCCCGCTCCAGCAGCGCGAGGATGTCCTCGTTGCGAGCGCCCGGGGCGACCACCTGGAGGGGCGCCGCGATCACCCGCGCAGGCACGCTCAACATCCATGCCGGCACGGCGAATACCCACCGCGCTGCCACGGTTATATGGTGCAGCTGGAGCACCGAGTACTCCGGACGCCGCGCCGCCAGCGTCCCCACCGTCATCTGCAGCAGTGCTGCGTGGGCGCCCCCGGCGATGCCGATCCAGGCCGCCCCCGCCGTCCCCAGCTCGTGCGCACCCACGTAGGCGCAAGCGGAGACGACCCCCGCCGCTGCCAGCACCCGTGCCGTTATCAGCGGGCCCAGCGGGTCCAGGGGTCGCTCAACGGTACCCACGATGCGCAGCGCCGCGGCGTTCCCCTGCCGCGCCAGCGACTGGATGCGCGCCACGTTGGTGCGCTCCAGCGCCGTCTCCGCGCCTGCCACGAGCGCGAGCACGATCGAGGCGGCGACGAGCACAACGGTGGCCACGATCATGCCGGTGTCCATCGCTAGGTCTTGTCCGCGCCCCTGGCGGGGAGAGCGCGGGCGGGGACGCCCGCCACCCGCGCCCCGGGCGCGACGTCGCGCGTTACCACCGCCCCCGCGGCCGTGAACGCGCCTTCGCCCACCGAGACGGGCGCGATCAGCATGGTGTCGCACCCCACGAACGCGCTCCGCCCGATGTGCGTGCGGTGCTTCGCCCTTCCGTCGAAGTTCACCGTCACCACGCCTGCTCCGATGTTCGCGCCCGCGCCCACGTCCGCGTCGCCGAGATAGCTGAAGTGGTGCATCTTCACGCCGTCGCCGACGGCGGAGTCCTTGACCTCCGCGTAGTTGTGAATCTCACAGCCGTCGCCGATCGCCGCCCCTCCGCGCACGTGCGCGAACGGTCCTACGACCGTGCCCGCGCCCACCGTCGAGTCCTCCACCACCGAGTGTTGCACGCTGCTGGCTGCACCCACGGTCGCGTTCCGGAGCGTCGCCCCCGGTCCGATCACGGCGCCCGCCGCTACCGAAGTCGCGCCGTACAGGTAGCAGTTCGGCTCGACGCGCACGTCCGCCGCCAGCTGTACGCCGCGGTCCACATAGACCGTCGCGGGATCCCGAAACGTCACGCCCGCCGCCAGATGCTCCACGATCAGCCGCCGCCGCACGGCCGCCTCCGCCTCCGCCAGCATCGCGCGATCGTCGATGTGCATCAGCGTGGCAGTGTCCGCCGTCACCGCCGTAACTGCTTCCCCTGCCGCTTCCACCAGCGAGGTCTGCAGGCGTACGTCCGCTGTCGCCGGATCGAGGTGTTGCCAGAGCCACTCTGTGAGCGCGCACCACGGGCCCATGACTGCCCCGTCCGTCGCCGTCGTCACGATGAGCGGCGCGGTGCCCCGCCCCTCGCTGAGCGCGCGCAGCAACGCGCTCTCCACGAGCGGCGCATCGCCCCATGCGACGAGTACAGCGTCGCAGTCCGCGAGCGCCCCGCGGCAGCGCGCGAGCGCCCCACTCGCGTTCGCATCAGCCGGGTGTTCGACGAAGAGCAGGTCCGCATCCGTCGGGAGGGCGCGCGTCCACTCCGCCCCATCCGTTGCCACGACGATGCGCTCTGGCGAGAGCGCGCGGGCGGCGTCGATCACGTACTGCACTGCGGGCGTGCCCGCGACCGGCTCCAGGGACGGCGGTACCGCCGTCCCTGGTCGCTTGCTTCGTGTCACCGCGAGCACGACCACGCCCAGCTGCGCGCTCATTGCGGGTGCCGCAGCGACACCCGCAATGAGGTGCGCACACGGAGGCCGGTTAAGGGAACGGACTCGCGTTCGTGGGGATCAAGGTCGTCGCTCATACGTAGGCGCTGGCGTCCTGCGTTCATGCTAGAGCGCCCGGAAGCGATGTCAAGCCACCGCGTGCTGCTCGACACCCGGGTGGTTGCGCTCGTAGCATCACGAAACTGATGCCCTCTTCTCCGCGGAGCTCCGATGAGATTCGCGCGGCATTCCTGGACTTCTTCCAGGAGCGCGATCACCGTCGCCTCCCCCCTTGGCCGCTCGTCCCCGTCGGCGATCCCACCACGCTCTTCACTACTGCAGGGATGCAGCAGTTCAAGCCGTACTTCACGGGCGAGGTGGAGCCGCCCGTTCGCCGCGCCACCACGGTCCAGCGCACGTTCCGTGCGACCGACATCGAAGAAGTGGGCGACTCCAGTCATTGCACGGCCTTCGAGATGCTCGGCAACTTCAGCTTCGGCGACTACTTCAAGGCCGAGGCCATCCCCTGGGCCTGGGAGCTCAGCACCGGCGTCTACCGGCTCCCTCCCGAACGCATTCACGTAAGCATCCACCTCGACGACGAGGAGGCATACCAGGCCTGGCGCGATACGGGCGTGCCCGATGCGCGCATCCATCGCTACGACGAGTCGGAGAACTACTGGTACAGCGGCCCCGTCGGGCCCTGCGGCCCCGACACCGAGATGTTCTACGACTTCTTCCCCGAACGCGGCCTCGAAGGGGCCAACCCCGCCGCGGAGGGCGAACGCTTCCTCGAGTACTGGAACCTCGTGCTCATGCAGAACTTCCGGCACGAGGACGGCTCCCTCAGCGCTCTCCCGGCGAAGAACATCGATACCGGCAGCGGCCTCGAACGCGTCGCCGCGATCCTCCAGGGCACGCGCACCGTCTTCGAGACCGACATCTTCCTCCCGATCCTCGCCGAGGCCGCCACCGTCGCGGGCGTCGATTACTTCGGGGGGCACGCCAGCGAGTCCGAGGGTCGCGCCGTTCGCGCCATGTCCGAACATGCGCGTGCCGCCACCCTGCTCGTCGGCGATGGCGTCGTGCCCAGCAACGAGGGCCGCGGCTACGTCCTCCGCCGCATCCTCCGTCGCGCTGTCTACCTCGCCCGAGGGGAAGGCGTCGCCGAGCCGTTTCTCCACCGCCTCGCCGCCGCCGCCATCGCCAAGCTCGCGCCCGTCTACCCCCATCTCGAGGAGGAGCGCGACTTCATCCTGCGCGCCATCGGTGGCGAGGAGGACCGCTTCCTCCGCACCCTTGCCACGGCGTCCCAGCGGCTTGACCTCCTCCTCGACCGACTGGAGGGGGCTGGCCAGCGCACTGTCCCCGGCGAGGAGGCCTTTGCGCTTTACGACACCTTCGGGCTCCCCATCGAGCTCACCAGGGAGATCGCCGGCCGACGTGGCTTTGCCGTCGAGAGCGGCGGCTTCGAGGCGGCGCTGGAGATGCAGCGCCGCAGCGCGCGCGCCGCCGCCCTGCCCGGCGGCGAAGAGCGCCCCGCCCTCGCGGCCATCGGCGGCGACCACAGCGCCTTCGTCGGCTGGCGGCGCGTCGATGTCGACGCGCACGTGGTCGCCCTCCTGCGTGATGGCGAGCCCGCCGAGGTCGTTCCCGCCGGGGCCCGGGCTGAGGTCGTGCTCGACGCCACGCCGTTCTACCCCGAGGGCGGCGGCCAGCTCGGCGACCGCGGCCAGCTGCACGCCTCCGGCGGTCTCTTCGCCGTCGAGGACACGCAGGCGGCGAGCGGCACCATCGTCCATCAGGGGCGCGTGACCGAGGGCGAGATGCGGGTCGAGGCGTCCCTGCGCGCTGAGGTCGACCCCGTCTGGCGCGGCGGCGTCACCCGCAACCACACCGCCACCCACCTCCTCCACGCTGCCCTGCGCAGCGTCCTCGGCCGGCACGTGCGTCAGCAGGGTTCGCTTGTCGCGGACGAGCGCCTGCGCTTCGACTTCACCCATCTCGAAGGCGCCCCGCGCGAGGCGCTCGACGAGGTGCAGGGGCTGGTGAACGGTGTGGTACGCCAGAACCTTCCCGTCGAGTGGCGCATGACGAGCTACCAGCAGGCCATCGGCGGCGGCGCCCTCGCCTTCTTTGGCGACCGCTACGGGAGCGAGGTTCGGGTCGTCGAGATCGGCGCGGACGGCGAGCGGTTCAGCGCCGAGCTCTGCGGGGGTACGCACGTGCGCCACACGGGCGAGATCGGCGTCGTGCACGTCCTCCGCGAGTCCGCCGTCGCCGCTGGCACGCGCCGTATCGAAGCGCTTTCCGGCGCCGCCGCCGAGCAATTCCTCCTCGATCAGCACGCCCGTCTCCAGCGCCTCGCCGAGCGGCTCTCCGCGCCCCCCGCGCACCTCGAGGCGCGGGTCGAGGGGCTTCAGGCTGAGCTCGTGCGCCTCCGCGCCCAGGTCGCCGCCCTGGAGCGCGGCCAGGCTGCCGGACAGAGCGATGCCCTCGCCGCTGCCGCCGAGCGCATCGGAGAGGCCAACCTTGTCGTCGCCCGTGTGCAGGCCGCGTCGCGCGAGTCGCTCAAGGAGCTCGCCGACGACCTCCGCCGCCGCCTCGCCCCCGCCCTGCTCGTGCTCGCCGCCGTCATCAATGACCGTCCTGCCTTCCTCGTCGCCGCTACGCCCGATCTCGTCGCGGGCGGCGTCCACGCCGGTGCGATCGTGCGCGAGGTCGCGAAAACGGCGGGCGGTGGCGGTGGAGGTCGGCCCGACCTGGCGGAAGCTGGCGCGCGTGATCCGGGCGCCCTCGATGACGCGCTCGAAGAGGGCCGCCATCGCGCCCGTGCCGCCCTGGCCGCCAGGTAGCGCGGGCGCAGGGGCTTCTCGTGGATCGCTCGCCCGGGTCAGCTCCTGATGCCCCGGAACCGGGCAGACCGGCAGTGGGTGAGCCGCTGCCCGAGCCCGAACGGGATATCGCTTCCGTCGTCCCCATCGGCCGTCACGAGGAGGTCGACGGTGTCTGTGGCCGCATCGACTCCGCCCCGACGCTTGCCGTCGTCCTCCATGCGCCCGGCGGCAACCACGCCATGGCCGAGGAGCTGGGTATGCGCCGCGTCGTGCGCCACGTCGAGGCGTCGGGGCGCGTCTTCGCCATCGCCACCCGCTCCGGGGCGCTCGCCCGCCGCGCCCGCGAGCTGCGCGTGCCCGTCGCCTCCGATCCACGCAAGGTTCACTGGCGCTCAGGCGGCAAGGTCGTCGTCCGCCTCGGCTCCGCCGTCCTGCTCCTGCCACCCTTCGGGCGCTACGCGCCGTACGCTGTCCTTGGCCTGTTCGTGCTGGCGATCCTCGCTGGTCTGTGGACCGCCGGGCCATCGGTCACGGTCACCGTCTACCCCCGCACGGAGACCGTCTCGGGGCTCGCCGTTGTTCGGGCCTCGCCCCGCGTCGATGCGGTCGATTTCGAGTCTCTGACGGTTCCCGTCACGGTTGTCGCCATCAACCGCGACATCCTGCTGGCCGTGCCCGCGACGGGGTCGATCACCGTCGGGGTCTCCTCCGCCACCGTCGCGCTCGTCCTTACGAACACCACCGATGCTCCCGTTCCCGTTCCCGCCGGTTCCGTCATCTTCGCCCTTCCCGGCTCCGTCGCCTTCATGCTTGACGAGGCGGTGACGGTCCCCGCCGGAGGCGATGCGGTGGCTGCAGCCACCGCGCGGGCCGCCGGTGCTGCCGGCAACGTCGAGGCCGGCACCGTCACGCAATGGCGCAGCCAGAAGTTCACTGTGCTCACGGCGACTAACCCCGCCCCTGCTGCTGGGGGTGCCGACGAAACCCTCCGCGCGATCGACCCCGCCGACATCCTCGCCCTCGAGGCGCTGGCCGCGGAGATCGCGGAGAACAACCCGCCCGGCGCACTCCTCGTGAGCGCCCGCCCGCGTCACGCCGTCATCGCGCGCAGCGCCACCGCCACCGTTACGCTGGGCCCGCCCAGCGCCACTCCGGGCACGCCTGCCGGCTCCGTCTTCATGGAGGCGCGCATTGTGCTCGAGGCGCTCGCCATCCCCCCTGGCGTGCTCGACGCGCTCGCCCGTACCCTCCTGGGTGCCCCCGAAGGCTTCGGCGTGATTGTCCCGGGCACGGTCACTGCGGTCGAGACGGGTGCTCTGGAGCAGGACCATCCCGATGGGTCCCTCACCCTCGAACTGCGAGTCAGCGCCGAGTTTCCCGAAGGCCCCGCTGCCGCCGTGATCGCGGATGCCGTCAGTGGCAGGAGCGCCTCCGCGGCGGAATCGGAGCTTCGGAGCCGCTATGGTATTGATGATGTCGAAATCGACCTCACGCCGGGCTGGGCGCCGCAGCTCCCGCGTTTCGGGTTCCGGATCGATGTCGAATTCGCGAGCCGCGCCCCCGACGAAGCCGCCGCGTCCACCGCCAGCGCACGGCCACCTGATGGCTCTTGACGTTGGTACCCGTCGCACGGGCGTGGCGATTAGCGATGATCTTGGCCTCTACGCGCATCCTCGCCCCGCGATCAGCGGCGGCCTGCGCGCCCTCCTCGACGCCCTCCCCGCGCTTGTCTCTGGCGAAGGCGCCTGCGAAGTCGTCGTCGGATTGCCGCTCACACTCACGGGCGAGGACTCCGCGCAGACGCGTGCCACGCGTGCCTTCGTCGAGCGTCTGCGCGAGCGCCTCGACGTTCCTGTGAGCGTTTGGGATGAGCGACTGACCACCGTCGAGGCGGCCCGCTACACGCCCTCCCGCCGCCACCGCGATGGTGCCCTCGATTCCGCCGCTGCCGCCATCCTCCTGCAGGCCGTGCTGGACGCCCGCGCGAGTGACGGCACGTGAACGCGACGCTCCGCTGGCTCCTCACCCCGCGGCCGCTGCTCATGGCGGTTGGTTTCGCCCTCGTCGTCGCCGCCGTGCTCCTCGGGGCGGCGCTCATCGCGGGCACTCCCCGCGCCACCCTCGGCGGGGGCATCCTCGCCCCCGCCCCACCCGCGACCCCCGCCCCCCCGCAGCGCTACATCCTCGCCGAGGGCAGCACCGCCGCCGAGGTTGCCAGCCAGCTGGAGGCGCTCGGCGTCATTCGCTCCGCCGCCCAGTTTAATGTGCTCGCCTCGCTCCTGGGCCTGCAGAACCGGCTCGCCGCGGGCGCCTACCTGCTCACGCCCGGGACCTCGCTCACTTCGATCATCGAGCGACTCACAGTCGGGGAGGCGGTTCCCACCGTGCGCGTGGTCTTCCCCGAAGGGCTGCGCATCGAGGAGATGGCCGCTATCGCTGAGGAGGCGGGCTTCGGGTCGGCGGGGGAGTTCATCCTCGCCGCCCGCGAGGCCGAACTCCCCATCGCCTTCGCCGCGGGCCTGCCCGAGGGCGCGGGCCACGAAGGCTACCTCTTCCCCGATACCTACATCGTTCCCCTGGGCGCTACCGCCGGGGACCTGGTCGCGCTCATGCTCGAAACGCTGCATCTGCGCTTCTCTGCCGATCTTCGTGCCGCTGCTGCCGCGCGCGGCCTCACCCTCCACGAAGTGCTCACGCTCGCCTCCCTCATCGAACGCGAGGTCGCTGTTCCCGCTGAGCGTCCCCTCGTCGCCGGCGTCTTCTTCAACCGGCTCGCCGCCTTCGACATCCTTGGCGTCGACGCGACCGTGCAGTACGCCATCGCCGAGGATCCCGCCAGCGTCGCGGAGTTCGGCTGGTGGAAACCCGGCAGCGAGATCACCATCGCCGATCTCGAGAATCCCTCCCCCTACAACACGCGCCTCTACGCCGGCCTGCCTCCCGGCCCGATCGCCAATCCTGGCCTCGCCGCTATCGAGGCCATCGTCTACCCCGCCGAGACCAACTACTACTACTACCTCGTTGATGCCATCGCCGGCGATGGCTCGCACGTCTTCGCCGTCACCTACGCCCAACACCTGGCCAACATCGCACGCATGGAGGCGGTCCAGTGAGCGCCCGTCTCGGCATCATAGGCTCCCCCGTCGCGCACTCCCTCTCGCCTGCTATCCAGGGTGCGGCCCTGCGCGCCGCCTCCATCGACGCTTCCTACGAGCGCTGGGAGACACCGCCCGTCGCCCTCCCTGCCCGCATTGCCGCCCTGCGCGAGCAGGGCTGCCTCGGGGCGAACGTCACCATCCCGCACAAGCAGGCCGTCCTCCCGCTCCTCGATGAGATCGAGCCGTCCGCCGCCGGGATCGGCGCCGTCAATACCATCGTCAGCGACGGCGGTCGGCTCGTTGGGCACAACACTGATGGCGCGGGCTTCATCGCTGCGCTCGTGGAGGCGGGATTCGCGCCCGCGGGCAAGCGCTTCCTGCTCGTGGGCGCGGGTGGGGCGGCGTGGGGGATCGCGTTCGCCCTCGCGCGCGCGCGCGCCGCCGGGATCGCCATCGCCAACCGCACGCCCGCCCGCGCCGAGGCGCTGGCCGCCGCCACCGGCGGCCAGGCCCGCCCCTTCGCTGCCCCCCCGACCCCCTACGAGTGCGTGGTGAACTGCACCTCCGCGGGCATGCACGGATCGGGCGCCGAGGCCCTCCTCCCCTGCGACCCCGCCGCCGCCGCGCCCGGCACGCTCATCGTCGATATCGTCTACGCCCCCGAGGAGACGCCCCTGCTGCGGGCCGCGCGCGCCGCCGGTCTGTCCGCGCTCGGCGGCCTGCCCATGCTCATCCAGCAGGGCGCCCTCGCCTTCGAGCTGTGGACTGGCCGCCCCGCGCCCCTCGATGCGATGCGCGAGGCAGCCCGCGCTGCCCTCGCGACCGCCCCGAGCGCGCCATGATCCTCATCGGTGCCATCCTCGCGCTCGCCTTCTTCCTCTTCGGTGGCTGGCTCATCTCCATGGAGATGTTCCAGCAGCGCAGCTGGCGGCGGCGTGCCGCCGCCGGCGACCACGAGATCACCGCCGCCCTCATCCTCGAAGCGATGGCGGCCTGGCGGACCGCCCGTCCGCCGGGCGACCGCCCCGTGAGCGTCTGGGCGGGCGTGCAGCGTGCCGAGCTGGTCGCCGCTACCGCGGAGACAGCGACGGTGCAGTCCTCCGCGGAGGGCGAGTTTCGCTCCACCGTCGAGGGCCGCGAACGAGTCTCATCCGCCCTCGACGAAGCCTTCGCTCTCGCCACCGGGCTGGTCGAGATGATGCTGTACGATATTCCCAATCTCAGTCTTGGGAGCGTTCGCGTGGACGTATACTCCACCTTCCCCGCGGACGATGGGGCCGCTCTCCAGCAACCCATCCTCACCACCACTGCCCGCCGCCGCGACGCCAGCGCTGCCGACTGGGAGGGGCTCGCCCCTGCCGAGCTCCTCGCGCGCTTCGAGACCGCCTACCAGCTCGGCGCGAACGGCAGCGCCCTCCCGATCGCGCTCTCGCCCGTCCCCGGCTTGTGCCCCCCCACCCCTGACCATCCCGCCCCCGCCAGCGCGGAGGGGGAGCGGCGGGCCTCGTGATGGGACGCTTCCGCTTCCTCACCGCCGGCGAGAGCCACGGCAAGGGACTCACCGTCGTCATCGAGGGCGTCCCTGCGGGTCTGCCCCTCTCCGAGGACGACATCGCCCGCGACCTGGCGCGGCGCCAGGGCGGCTACGGACGCGGCGGGCGCATGAAGATCGAGAGGGATCGCGCCGAGATCACCGCCGGCGTCCGCCACGGCCTCACCCTCGGCTCGCCCGTCGCGCTCTGGGTTCAGAACCGCGACTGGGTCAACTGGACCGAAAGGATGGCCGTCGAGCCCGTTGACGCCGAGATTGAGCGCGTCACCCGCCTGCGCCCCGGCCACGCTGACCTCCCCGGCGCCGTCAAGTACGGCTTCGACGACGTCCGCAACGTCCTCGAGCGTGCCAGCGCCCGCGAGACCGCCGCCCGCGTCGCCGTCGCGGGCGTAGCCAAGCGGCTCCTCGACGAGTTCGGCGTGGCCTTCCAGAGCCACACCCTCGCGATCGGCAGCGTACGCGCCCGGCCCGACGGGGCCATCGACTGGGAGGCGCTTGAAGCCGGTCCCGTGCGCTGTGCCGACCCCACCGCCAGCGAAGCGATGGTCGCTGCCATCGACGCCGCCAGGGGCGAAGGCGACACCCTCGGCGGCCAGGTCGAGGTGCGCGTCTCCGGCGTCCCCCTTGGCCTCGGCTCCTACGTCCAGTGGGACCGCAAGCTCGATGGCCGCATCGCCCAGGCCATCTGCAGCATCAACGCCTTCAAGGGCGTCGGCTTCGGCCTCGGCTTCGAGGCCACGCGCAAGCGTGGCTCCGAGACCCACGATGTCATCCTCCCCGCCAGCCAGTGGGAGGAACGTCCCTGGAAGCACGGCTCGAACAACCACGGCGGCATCGAGGGCGGTATCAGCACCGGCGAGGAGATCATCGTGCGCGCCGCCGTCAAGCCCATCCCTACCCTCGCCCGTCCTCTCCCGTCCGTCGATCTCGACACGGGGGAGGAGGTTCTCGCCCACTACGAACGCAGCGACGTATGCGTCGTGCCTGCCGCCGGCGTTGTCGCCGAGGCGATGGTCGCCATCGTGCTCGCCGACGCCTGGCTTGAGAAGTTCGGGGGCGACAGCCTCACGGAGACGCG
This sequence comes from Tepidiformaceae bacterium, assembly GCA_963422605.2. Taxonomy (GTDB): domain Bacteria; phylum Chloroflexota; class Dehalococcoidia; order Tepidiformales; family Tepidiformaceae; genus UBA2991. Next base: position 302,688 of record CAXXUF010000002.1, on the reverse strand, counting down.
CGCCAATGTCGAGGGCTACCTTCGCACTCTCGGCCCCGCCGCCCGCGCGGGCTGAGCCCGCATGCGGCCCCGCGTCTCCGGAGCGAGCCATGTCTGACCGCCTCTTCCTCGTCGGCCTCCCCGGCAGCGGCAAGTCCAGCGTCGGACGGCTGGTCGCGAGCCGCCTCGGCTGGGCGTTCGTCGATACCGACGCCCGTATCGAGGAAGCCGCGGGCTGCTCCATCCCCGCCATCTTCCGCGAGCAGGGCGAAGCCGCCTTCCGCGCGCTCGAAGCGGACGCGCTCGCGCAGGCCGCCCGCTCCGACGGCGCCGTTGTCGCGACCGGCGGCGGCGCGCTCACCCATGCGGCAGGCGAGCGCGCCATCGCCAGCGGATTCAGCGTCTGGCTGGCCGTGAGCCCGGGCATCGCCGCTGCCCGTCTCGCCCGTCAACAGGACGCCGAACCGCGTCCCCTCCTCGAAAGCGAGCCCCGCGCGCGCCTCGAATCGCTCCTCGAAGCCCGCCGCGATGGCTATGCGCGCGCCGGCGCCTCCGTCGAGGTCGACGGTCTCAGCCCCGATGAGGTGTGCGAGGAGGTTGTGCGCCTTTGGGGCGAAAACCGCTCGGGATCGCGAGCCGCCACGGAGACGCCGGGCGTCGTCGCTACTGTCCGCACCCCTGGGGGGATCTACCCGATCGTCGTGCGTGTGGGCGCGCTTGCCGGCCTCGGCGCCCTCTGCGCCCGCTCCGGTCTATCGGGCCGTGCGTTCGTCCTCACCGACACCGGCGCCGGACCCCTCTTCGCCGAGCCCGCTCTCGAATCGCTGCGCGCGGGCGGCTTTCGGGCCGCGAGTATGGCGATCCCCGCGGGCGAGGAGCACAAGACTCTGGCAACTGCCGCCACCGTCTACGACTGGCTCCTCGGCGAGCGTATCGAGCGCAGCGATTTCCTCGTCTGTCTCGGCGGCGGCGTCGTCACCGACCTCGGCGGCTTCGCCGCCGCCACGGCGCTGCGGGGCGTCCCCTTCATACACGTCCCCACGAGCCTCCTCGGCATGGTCGACGCTGCCATTGGCGGCAAGACGGGCGTCGATCACCCGCTCGGCAAAAACCTCGTTGGCGCCTTCGCGCAGCCGCGTCTTGTCATCGTCGACCCCGCCCTGCTCGCCACCCTCCCGTCCCGCCATCTCCGTGCTGGTCTCGCCGAACTCATCAAGCATGGCTTCATCCTTGACGAGGAGCTCGTGGCCCTCCTCGAATCGCGCTCTGGCGACCCCGCCGCGATGGCCGGCGAGGAGCTCATCGCCCGCAGCGTCGCCATCAAGGCCCGAGTCGTCTCCGAGGACGAGCGCGAGGCGGGCACGCGCATGCTGCTCAACTACGGCCACACCGTCGGCCACGCCGTCGAGTCCGCCGCCGGCTACAGCCGCTACCTCCACGGCGAGGCGGTCGCCATCGGCATGCACGCCGCCGGCCGCATCGCCTGTGAGTGCGGGCTGCTCACTCCCGAGGCGCTCGCGCGCCAGCAGAACCTCTTGCGCGCCTGCGGCCTCCCCGAGCGCGCCGAAGGGGTTGCGCGCGATGCTGTCCTCGATGCCATGCGTAGCGACAAGAAGGTCCGCGACGGCGCCATCTCCTGGGTACTCCTCGACCACATCGGCCACGCCGCCGTCCACCGCGATGTGTCCGCGGAGGCGGTCGAGTCCGCCCTCGACGCCGTTCTCGTCTGAGTATGTCGTTCGCCTTCCGGCTCGAAGGCGGCGGCGCGGGCCCCGCCTCCCCCCGTGCGGGCGTTATCACGACCGATCGCGGTGCCATCGCCACGCCCGCGTTCATGCCCGTTGGCACCCTCGCGAGCGTGAAGGCGCTGACCCCTGCCGAAGTCGCCGCCGCCGGCGCCCGCATCACGCTGGTCAATGCCTACCACCTCTACCTCCGCCCCGGCCACCGGCTCATCCAGACCCTTGGCGGAGTCCACCAGTTCATGCGCTGGCCTGGCCCCATCCTCTCCGACAGTGGCGGCTTCCAGGTCTTCAGTCTCGCGAGGCTCATGCGCGTCGACGACGAGGGCGTTCGCTTCCGTTCGCATCTCGATGGCTCCGAACACCACTACACCCCCGAGCTCGCGATCGAGGTCCAGAGCGCTCTCGGCGTCGATATCGCCATGCCCCTCGACCACGTCCTCCCCGGCGATGCCCCCGCCGCTGACCAGCGCGCCGCCGCGGAGCGCACCCTCCGCTGGTTCGATCGCTCCCGCGCCCTCGATCCGCAGCCCGCGCTCTTCGCCATCGTCCAGGGCGGCGTCGACGCCGCCCTGCGTCGCTGGCACGCCCGCGAGCTCGCCGCCCGCGACGCGCCCGGCTACGCCATCGGCGGCCTCTCCGTTGGCGAACCCAAGGTCGAGCAACTCGCCACGACCGAGACCGTCTGCGCCGAGCTCCCCGTGGACCGTCCCCGCTACCTCATGGGCGTGGGCAGCCCTGAGGACCTCGTTCAGGCGGTCGCCCGCGGCGTCGACCTCTTCGACTGCGTGCTCCCGACCCGCCTCGGCCGTACCGGCGCGCTCTTCACCGATGCCGGCCGTGTCAGCATCCGCGCCGCGCGTTACCGCGAGCAGGGCGCTCCGCTTGACCCCGCCTGTGATTGCGCCATGTGCACGAGCTACTCCGCCGCCTACCTTCACCACCTCTTCCGCAACGACGAGCTGCTGGGCTACCGCCTCGCCAGCATCCACAACCTTCGCTACCTCCTGCACCTCTGCGAGCGCATGCGCGAAGCCGTGCTGGCGGGCGCCTTCGACTCCCTTGCGGAGGAGTTTCTTGCCCGCTACCGGCCCGCCGACGAAGCTGCCCGCGCCGAGCAGCGCGCGCGCTGGCGTTCGCGACCACGCGCCTGACCGGTTCGCGTACAGATTTGTCACGACATTTTCTCATATGGGCCATCCGGAAGACGCCCTGCGTGCGCGCCTGCAGGCGCTGTCGCTGAGCACCCTTCTCCTTGACAAACCTGCGTACCTCCCCTCTACGCTCAAGCGGCGCCGCCAGCGTTGCGTGCCAGGAGGACCGCCAGATGGCGAAACGGATATCCCAGGCCCCGGCCACGAACAGGAAGAAAGCCAGCAAGCCCGCGTCTGCGAACGGCGCCGCTCGGGCCTCGCGCAGACGTCCCGGCAAGGATCTCGTCATCGTCGAGTCCCCCGCCAAGGCGCGCACCATCGAGAGCATCCTCGGCGATGGCTACCGCGTTATCGCCTCCGTGGGCCATGTGCGCGACCTCCCCGAGCGGGGCTATGGCGTCGATGTGAAGGGCGGAACGTTCGTGCCTGCCTACAAGGTGCTGAAGGACAAGCGGGAGGTCGTCAAGCAGATCACGGAGGCCGCCGCCGAGGCCGAGCGCGTCTACCTTTCGACGGACCCCGACCGTGAGGGCGAGGCGATCTCCTGGCACATCGCCGAGGCCGCCAACATCCCCGACGAGAAAACCCGACGCGTCGTCTTCCACGAGATCACGAAGCCCGCCATCGAAGCAGCCTTCCAGAGCCCGGGTGAGCTTGACCGCGACCTGATCGAGGCACAGGAGACGCGCCGCGTGCTCGACCGGCTGATCGGCTACCCCCTCAGCTGGTTCGTTCAGGGCAAGGTGGCCCGCAGCGCGAGCGCCGGCCGCGTCCAGAGCGTCGCCCTCCGCCTCATCGTCGAACGCGAGCGTGCGATCGAAGCCTTTACTCCGCAGGAGTACTGGACCATCCACGCGCGCCTCGCGAAGGAGGGCGCCGAGTTCGGCGCGAAGCTCGTCCGCCTCCCCGGCGTGAAGAAACTCGACGAGAAGCGCGACATCTCCGACCAGGCAACCGCCGACGCCCTGGTTGCGGCCCTCCGCCGGTCCGACTTCTCCGTCAAGTCGGCCAGGCACGGCGAGCGCAAGCGCCGCCCCGCGCCTCCCTTCTCCACCAGCACCTACCAGCAAGCTGCGAACAACCGCCTGGGCTTTGGCGCCCAGCGCGCGATGGCGCTCGCCCAGCAGCTGTACGAGGGTGTCGCTATCCCCGGCGAGGAGTCGGTTGGGCTTATCACCTACATGCGTACCGACTCCCTCAGCGTCTCCCCCGTCGCCCGCCGCGAGGCCCGTGCCTACGCCGCCGGTCGCTGGGGCGCCGAGTTCGTCCCCGAGAAGGAGCGCGTCTACCGCTCGCGCGCCCGCGGCGCCCAGGAAGCGCACGAGGCTATCCGCCCCACTTCCCCCGAGCGTGCCCCCGAGACCCTGCGTGACGTGCTCAACCGCGATCAGCTCCGCGCCTACACGCTCATCTGGCAGCGCTTCATGGCCAGCCAGCTCGCCGACGCCCGTTACGCGACCGTCACCGTCGAGGTCGAGGCGCGCGAGGGCGGCGAGCTGCGTGGCGCCTTCCGCGCCAGCGCCCAGCGCCTCATCTTCGCCGGCCATCTCGCCGCACTCGGCATCGATCCCGACGAAGAGCGCGCCGCGGAAGGCGCCGGCACCGCCGCCGAAACCGTCGCCTCCCTCCCCGCGCTCGCCGCGGGCGACGCTCTCGAGCGCCGCTCCGTCGATGGCGAGCAGCACTTCACCGAGCCGCCGCCGCGCTTCACCGAGGCCTCACTCGTCAAGGCGCTGGAAGAGGAGGGTATCGGCCGCCCCAGCACCTACGCCTCGATCATGCAGAAGGTGCTCAACCGCGCCTACGTTGTGCGCGAAGGCCGCCAGCTTGTCCCCCAAGAGCTCGGCTTCACCGTCAACGATCTCCTCGTCAAGCACATGGACCGCTACGTCGCCGTGCCCTTCACGAGCGAGCTTGAGGAGGAGCTCGACGAGGTCGCCGCCGGCGACCGCGGTTACGACGAGGTCGTCCGCGGCTTCTGGGAGCCGTTCAATGTCGACATCGAGACGGCCAAGAAGCAGGCTCCGAAGCAGGTGGAGGAAACCGACATCGTCTGCTCCCGGTGCGGCGAGCGGAAGATGGTCATCCGCTGGAGCCGCACCGGCAAGTTCCTCGGCTGCCCCGGCTTCCCCGAGTGCCGGAACGCCATGCCCCTCACCGCTGAGGGTGAGCCCATGCCTCCGCAGGAGCCCCAGCCAACGGACTGGAATTGCCCCCGCTGCAGTGCCGCCACGGAGATCAAGCATGGCCCCTACGGCGAGTACCTCGATTGTGTGCGGCGCGAGTCCGGGGAGTGCGAATTCCGTTCCAATGCGCCGGCGGGCGTCGTCTGCCCCGAGGAGCCAGAGAGCGGCCAGCTCGTCGCCAAGCGCGCCAGGGGCAAGGGGCGCGGAACCTTCTACGGCTGCTGGAACTACCCCGAGTGCACCTACACGACGAACAGCCTCGAACCCGACAAGATCTCTCCCGTGCGTACCGCCGAAGAACGTGCTGCTGCTGCCGAGAAGGCGAAGGCGCGCGCAAGCCGCCGGAGCGGTGCGCGCCGCTCCGGCGGCACCCGCCGCCGCCGTGCGAGTTAGCCGGGGGGCCGCCCGTCGCCCCTAACCCATCGCGCCGATATCCTTGCGTCATGGCCTCCCCGCCCGCCCACAAGACAGCCGAGCCCTTCCTCGCCGCCTACCTGCGCGAGTTGCGGACTGCGGGGGGCCGTTCGCCCTATACCGTCCGCAACTACCGCACGGACATCGGCCATTTCCTGCGCCACTGCGCCGCCGCCGGGGTCGATCCGCTCGCAGTCGACCGCACGTGCTTCCGCGCCTATCTCAGGGAGCTGCGGGACGGCGGCTGCGCTGCCGCCTCCGTTACCCGCCGCACCACGACCATCCACAGCTTCTACCGCTATCTCGAGCGTGAGGGCGCCACCGAGCGGGACCTCCTCTATGGCGTCGCCCTCCCGAAGAAACCGAAGCGCCTGCCCAAAGTCATCGCGCCTGTGCATCTCCAGGCCCTCATCGACGCGCCCGATACGACCACCCCCCGCGGGCTCCGCGATCGCGCCTGCCTCGAGCTGCTCTACGGCGCTGGTCTGCGCATCTCCGAGCTCACCGGCCTCGATGTTGCCAGCCTTGACCTGATCGGGGGCCAGGCGATCGTCCTCGGCAAGGGCGGGAAGGAGCGCGCGGCCCTCTTCGGCGAGCCCGCCGCCCGCGCCCTGCAGACCTACCTCGCCACCGGCCGTCCCGTGCTGGCCGCCGGTCCTGAGCCGGCACTCTTCCTCAACCGTAGCGGCAGCCGCCTCTCCGCGCGCTCAGTCCAGACTGCCGTGCGGGGCTACTCGCGCGCCGCTGGCATCCCCGAAGATGTCCACCCGCACCTGCTGCGCCACTCCTTCGCCACCCATCTCCTCGACGGCGGCGCCGACATCCGTATCGTCCAGGATCTCCTCGGCCACACCTCCGCCGACACGACCCAGATATACACGCACGTGAGCCGTACCCGGCAGGCTGAAGTCACGGAAGCCTCCTGGCTCGAACTGGGCGACAAGGCGCTCGAACGCGCCCGATCGGGCCGCCGCGCCTCGTGAGCGCCGCCCGCCCCGCCCCCCTGCTGCTCCTCGTCCACGGCCCGAACCTGAACCTGCTCGGCGAGCGCCGCCCCGAGATTTACGGGCGCGACACCCTGCTCGATATCGAGGCGGACGTCGCCGCTGCCGCAAACGCCCGTGGCGCCGCCATCCTCAGCTTCCAGAGCAACCACGAGGGTGCTCTCATCGACTTCCTCCACGAGCACCGCCAGCGCGCGAGCGGCCTCATCCTCAACGCAGGCGCGCTCACCCACACCTCGATCGCCCTCCACGACGCGATCGAGGCCGTCGCCCTGCCGGCGGTCGAGGTGCACCTCTCGAACATCCACGCCCGCGAGCCGTTCCGTCGCCGCTCGCGCATCGCCAGCGTCTGCAGCGGTCAGGTCGCCGGCCTTGGCCGAGCGGGCTACAGCGCCGCCGTGGACCTCCTCCTCGACCATCTTGCCGCCGTCACCCCACCCGTGCGATCGTCGGGCGCTACACTGAGCCCGTGACCAGCGCCGTGCTCCCGACCGAGCGACTCGCGCGCGTGCGCGCCGCCCTCGAAGAGGCATCGCTCAACGGCCTCTACGTCGCCAGCCCCGTCGACGACGTCAACCACCGCCACTCCGCCAACCGCCGCTACCTCTCCGGGTTCACCGGCTCGACCGGCTACGTTGCCGTCTCTGCGACGGCGGCGGTCCTCGCCGTCGACTCCCGCTACAGCGTGCAGGCTCGTCGTGAGTCCGAGCCTCGCGGATTCACCGTGCTCGATACGAAGGGACCCCAGGCCGCCTGGCTCCCCGAGTTCGTGGCGGCGGCGGGCCTTGGGGGCAAGCGTCTCGGTCTCTCCCGTGCAGACCTCAGCTACGGTGACTTCCTCGCGCTGCAGGAGGCGGTCGAGCGCATGCCCGCTGCCGATCGCCCCTGCCTCGTCCCCGCCCCGCCCGCTGTCGAGCGCCTCCGCTCGCGGAAGGACGCCTCGGAGATCGTGCTCATCGCGGAGGCTATCGCCATCGCTGAACGCGCCTTCCTGGATGTCCGCGCTGCCGTTGAGCCCGGCGTCACCGAGCGCGGCGTTGCCGTCGCCCTCGCCGCCGCCGTCAGGCAACATGGCGCGCGCGGGCTCTCCTTCGAGCCCATTGTTGCCGCCGGCGAGCGTGGCGCGATGCCCCACGCCGATCTCTCCGACCGCCCCCTGGCGGCGGCCGAGCCCGTAATCGTCGACTGGGGAGCGGAGCTCGACGGCTACTGCAGCGACCTCACGCGCACCTTCTACCTCGAACGCGAACCGCAGCGCTTCCGTGAGGTCTACGAGGTCGTGCAGCAGGCCCAGCGCGCCGCCATCGAGCGGATCGAGGCGGGCATGAGCGGCGCCGCCGCCCACGCCCTCGCCGCGGGTGTCATCGAAGCCCACGGCTTCGGCGACGCGTTCACCCACGGCCTCGGCCACGGCGTCGGCCTCGACGTGCACGACTACCCGCCCTACCTTGGCCCCGCCTCCGGGGACACCCTCGAAGACGGCATGGTCTTCACCATCGAACCTGGCATCTACCTCCCTGGCTGGGGGGGTGTACGCATAGAGGATATCGTGGTGCTCGAAGGTGGCCGCGCCCGCCAGCTCAGCCACCTCGATGCCACACTGCCCGCGGGAGCCTCGAGGTGAGTCAGATATCCACTGGCGAATTTCGCCGCGGCGTTACTATCGAGATGAATGACAAGCTCTACTCGGTGCTCAGCTACGACCACGTCAAGATGGGCCGCGGCTCTGCCCAGGTCCGCATGAAGCTGCGCGATATCCGCAGTGGCTCCATCATCGAACACACGGTCCAGGCCGGCACACGCTTCGACCGCGCCCGCGTCGATCGCCGCGAGATGCAGTACCTCTATTCTGATGGCGACTTCTACTACTTCATGAACACGGAGACCTACGACCAGATTCCCGTTGACGCCGCCAAGGTCGGCGACGCCGCCCGCTATCTCACGGAGAACGCGACCTGTGAGGTCGCCCTCTATGGCGACGAGGTCATCGCTGTCGAACTCCCCGGTGCGGTCGCCCTCGCCGTGGCCGCCACCGATCCCGGCGTGCGGGGCGATACGGCCCAGGGCGGCGCCAAGCCCGCCACCCTCGAGACCGGCCTCGTCGTGAACGTGCCCCTCTTCATCAGCGAAGGCGAGATTATCCGCGTGAACACCGAGACCGGCGAGTACATCGAGCGAGCTGGCTAGTGGACCCCATCCGCGTCTCCCAGCTCGTCTATCTCCTCAAAGACATGCTTGAGGGGAGCGAATTCCTCTCCGACCTGTGGGTCGTCGGCGAGGTCTCGGATTCCATCCGTTCGCGTCCCGGCCACCGCTACTTCACGCTGAAGGACGGCGACGGGCTCCTGCGCGCTGTGCTCTTCCGCGACGACATGCCGGGGGCCGGCGTCCCCGACGGCGAGCGCATCCTCGCGCATGGCCGCGTGACCGTGTACCCCCGCCGCGGCGAGATCCAGCTCGTCTGCGACTTCTTCCGGCCCGAGGGCGTCGGCATCGAAGCCGCGCGCCTCGATCAGCTCCGCGAGCGCCTCGAGGCCGAGGGCCTCTTCGAGCCCTCGCGCAAGCGTCCCCTCCCCGCCTATCCCCGTCGCATCGGGCTCGTCACCTCCCCGACCGGAGCTGCCCTCCAGGATGTGCGAGACGTCCTCGCCCGTCGCTGGCCCCTCGCCGAGCTTGTCGTCTCCCCCGCGTTCGTCCAGGGCGAACAGGCCCCCGCCAGCATTGTCGCTGCCCTCCGCGCCCTCGCCATGGACGAGGCGCTCGATCTCGCCCTTGTCGTGCGCGGCGGTGGCGGCGCCGCCGACCTCTCCGCGTTCAACGACGAGGGCGTCGTGCGTGCGGTGTTCGGATTCCCCGTCCCCGTTGTCACCGGCATCGGCCACGAGACGGACACCTCGCTCGCTGATCACGCCGCCGACGTGCGCGCCCCCACCCCCAGCGCAGCCGCCGAACGCGCCGTCCCCGATACGGTCGAGGTCGGGGCCCGGATCGCTTCCCTTGCGAGCAGCATGACCGCCCAGGCGCGTGGACAGATCCGGGCGGACGCAGCTCGGCTCCAGGGCGTTGCCGCGGACCTGCGCCACGCTGCCCCCAGCCCGCCCCGCGCCACCGGGCAGGTAGCCGCCCTCAGTGTCCGCGTGCAATCCGCCCTTGCCGTGCGCCTTGCCGCCGAACGCGCCGCCCTCGATCGCACCAGCGCCCGGATCACCGTCCTTGATCCCGCCACCACGCTCGCCCGCGGCTACGCCATCGTCGAGCGACTCGGCGGGCATCGCCGAGTCGTCCGCCGTGTGCGAGACGTGAAGGGCGGCGCCCGCATCCTGGTCGCGGTCGGCGACGGCACCTTCTGGGCCGAGGTCAGCTGATGGCTGCACCCTCGTTCGAAGAGCTCATGGCCCAGCTCGAGGAGCGTGCGAAGAAGCTCGAAGCCGGCAACATCCCCCTCGAAGAGGCGCTCGCCGTCTACGAGGATGGTGCGGCCCTGGTCGAGCGGCTGCGCGAGCTGCTCGATTCCGCCGAGCTCCGCGTGCAGCGCCTGCAGAGCAGTATCCAGGCAGGCGCCGCCTTCCGCGGGGAAGTGGAGCCCTACGATGCGCCCGCCGTCCCCGATGGCTCCGTCTGACCCTTCCGCGGACGCCCCCGCCGGAGGCGCTACGCCCCTGCGTGTCGCCTGGCTCACCACGGGTCGCGGCCCCGGCTCCTACGGCGCCCTCGAAGCGCTCTGCCGGGCCGTGGACGCTGGCCTGCCGGTCGAGATCGCCGTTGCTTTCGTCAACCGCGAGCGGGGCGAGTCCAGGGCCACCGATCGTCTGCTCGATCTCCTCGACGGGCGCCTCGTCCCCGTCGAGATGCTCTCCTCCGTGCGCTTCCGCAGGATGCGCGGCGGTGAGCGTTCCCGCCCCGGCGAGCCGCTCCCCCCCTGGCGCCGCGCCTTCGACGAGGCCGCCGCCGAGCGCCTCGCCGCCCACCGCTTCGATCTCGCTGTCATGTTCGGCTACATGCTCATCGCCACCGAGCCCCTCTACCAGCGCTTCGCCATGATCAACGACCACCCCGCCCTCCCCGACGGCCCGACCGGTATCTACCAACAGGTCATCGCCGAGCTCATCGCATCCGGCGCGCGCGAGACGGGGTGCATGTACCACCTCGTCACCGGCGACCTCGATCGCGGTCCCGTCCTGAGCTACTGCCGCTATCCCATCCCCGCCGGCCCCTCTGTCCCCGTCCCCGTGGGCGCCGGCCGTGCCACCATCGAGGCACTCCCCCGTTACGACGAGATACGCGCCCTCGGCGTCGCCCGCGAGCGCCCCTTGCTCATCGAGACCCTGCGCGCGCTCCAGGGGGGCCGTCTCGCCGTGCCGCCCGCCCGCCCCCTCGACCTCACCGCCGAGGTCGAGGGGGCTCTCGCCGCGCCCGACGTATAATCCGGACATGGCTGAGCCGCTGCCCTCCGTCCTTGCCTGCCCCGATTGCGCGGGACCCTGCGACGCTACGGACAACTACTGCCGCCGCTGCGGCATGGGCCTCGGGGTCGTCGAGCGGCGACTGCCCGCCGTCCGCCCCCCCTCTGCGATCGTGCCGCTGCGCCCCACCCTGTCCGCGCCCTTCAGGCGCGCTGCCGCCGCCATCGCCGTGGGGACCGCCCTCCAGGTCGGCGCTAGCCTTGCGGGCAAGCTGCTCGCGCGCCGCGCCGGAAAGACCGCCGGGCACCTGCTCTCCCGCCGTGCGGCCCCCGGGCAGCGTCCCGCGACGGTCGTACGCGAGTCTCTCTTCGTCCGGCGTACCTGGATCCAGCGCGACTGAACGCCCCGGTGCTCGTGAGGAGCAGGCATGCGCGTCCACAGCCCCATGGTCATCCATTACGTCCGCGACATGGCGCGCGCCTGCGCGTTCTATCGCGACACGCTGGGCCTGGCCGAGGCTGAGACGCCGGGCTCGGGCTCGCCGGGCTGGAACACGTTCCGCTGCGGTGAGCTGATCATTGCGCTGCATATTCTGCACGGGCCCGAGGACGAAGAAGGCCCGATGCCGCACGCCGGGCTCAACCTGGAGGTGGACGACCTCGGCACAGCGGTCGTCGAGCTGGAGGCTGCGGGCGGGAAGCTGCGTGCGATTCGCGAAGCCGGCGGTGGCGTGCCTGTGCGCCTGGCCGAGGTTGCCGACCCCGACGGCAACGGCTTCGAGCTGCGCCAGTTCGTCAGATTGCAGGAAGCGTGACTGATGGATAAGGCAGCATGTTCGGGACGATCGGGCACGCCTCCGAGTTGCTGAATCTGAGCCGGCGCGCGCTGATGCTCGACCGCGAACTGTTTTCTGTTCCCGCCGCTGCCTGGCGCCTCGTTGCTGGTGCTGGTCGCCGCCATGTTCGGCGGTGGCGCTGTTCTTTGTGCATCCGCTGCCTGGCGTCGCCGTTGGCCTGCTGCTGATCGCACCAGGTTCCGGGCACGGCCTCCGCCCGCGTGGCATGTTCAGGACCGCGCACTACAAACTTCGCGATCGGGCAAGACCCCGCACGGCTCGACCGCGCCTGCCGGGTGCTGTAGCCCGGGCCGGGTGCGTGCCGTAGCGCCCCCGCACTCTCGCCCCTAGGATCGCCGTATCCCGAACTGGAGCCTGCCCATGCAGCCCCTCAGCGACGAACAGCTGACCGCCCTGCGCGCCTGGCCCTCCCCCGCCATCTCCAACGCCATCGAGACGTTCGGCGTGCGCGCACGCAACTACGGCGTGATGAGCCCCGACATCCGCTGTCGCTTCCCTGAGATGCCGCCCATCGTCGGATACGCCGTGACCTGCACGATCCGCGCCAGCATCCCGCCCGACCAGGATCCCGAGGTCTCCGTTGAGCGCGGCGCCTGGTACGAGCACATCGAGTCCATCCCCGCGCCCCGCATCGTCGTCATCCAGGACCTCGACCAGCCGCCAGTGGGCTCCTTCTGGGGCGAGGTGAACGCCAACATCCATCGCGCCTTCGGTTGTTCGGGCGTCGTCACCGACGGCGGGGTGCGCGACATGGAGGAGGTGCGTGAGCTCGGCTTCCAGTTCCTCTCTCGCGAGGTGCTCGTCTCCCACGCCTACGTCCACCAGGTCGAGATCGGCGGCCCCGTCACCGTCGGCGGCCTGACCGTCCGTCCGGGCGACCTCCTCCACGCCGATCTCCACGGCTGCATCGCCATCCCCCACGAGATCGCCGCCGAGATTCCCGCCGCCGCGCAGATGGTCGAGGATCGTGAGCGCGTCATCATCGACTACGCCAAGTCCCCCGGATTCACCCGGGAGGGGCTGCTCGAACGTTTCCGCGGCGGATTCACTCGCCCGCGCGACGAGCCGTAGACGTACGCCGCCGGCCCGCTGACTGCGCGGCGTCGCGGGCGCCCCGGCTCGTGGTCCCGCGCTCGCTTCACACTTACGGGCGCGGGTTGTACTATGCGGACCGGCCGCCCCACGGGTGGCTAAGCCCATCGCCGAGAGGATCAGGAGTATGACCTACGTCATCACGACGCCGTGTATCGATGTAATGGACCAGTCTTGCGTCGAGGTCTGTCCCGTCGACTGCATCTACTTCGACGAAGACGGCGACCGCGACCGCATGCTCTACATCCAGCCCGATGAGTGCATCGACTGCGGGGCCTGCGAGCCCGCCTGCCCCGTCACGGCGATCTTCGCCGAGGACGACGTCCCCGAAGAGGAAGCGGTGTACACCGGCCTCAACGCCCAGTGGTTCGAGGACAAGGATGCCGTCCGCGCTCGCGTCAACGAGCTCAAGCCAGCCTGACCCCACGCGGCCGGTGGCTGCCCCATCCCCAGGCTATGAGCTGCGGCGCGTATCGAGCGCTCCGCCCAGGAGGCCCCGTGGCAGAGCGCCCCACCCTGAGCGCGACCAGCCGTACCGTGCTGGGCAAGAAGGTCCGGCGGCTGCGCCGCACGGGCCTCCTTCCTGCCAACGTCTACGGACGCGGCATCGACTCCACTGCCATCCAGCTTGACGGCCGCGACTTCCGTCGCGCCATCCGCGAGGCCGGGATCCGCAGCATGTTCGAGCTCGCCATCGAAGGCGAGACGGAGTCCCGCCACGTCCTCGTCCGTGGCCTCGATCGCGAAGGCGGCACCGGCGACCCCATCCATGTCGACTTTTACCAGGTCGATCTGAAGCGCCCCATCCAGACCACTGCGACGGTCCGCCTCGTCGGCCTCGCTCCCGCGGTCAGCGAACTTGGCGGCACCTTGCTGCAGAACCTCGAGACGGTCGCCATCCGCTGCCTGCCGCTTGACATTCCCGATGCTATCGAGATCGACGTGAGCTCGCTCGTGAGCTTCGAGATGAGCCTCAATGTTGGCGACATCAGCGTGCCCGCTCACGTCGAAATCCTCACTGCTGCCGACATCGGCGTCGCGACCGTCGACGCGCCGCGTCTCCAGATCGAGGGCGAAGTGGAGCAAGGGGAGATCGAAGGCGAGGTTCCGGAGGGCGAGGAGGGCGCCGGATCCCCCACGGACGAGGCCGCCGCCGAGGCGTAGCGTCACTCCGTGCCCGATCGTCTCTACCCCTCCGATCCCAGCGAGGCCGCACTCCTCCTGTTCCTCGACTGGTTCGGGCGCCGTTTCGCCCGCAGCGCCACGGTCGTCGAGCGTCCCCCGGAAGGCGAAGCCCTGCGCCGCGCCCGCGTCCGCATCGGACGCCGCTGGGATCTTGACTGCACGCTCGTCAACGCCGTGCACGATGGGGCCAGCCTCCCTTTTGAGGCCGCCCGCGCCGCCGTCGAACAGCGCCTCGATATCGAGGGTCTTCCCTTCGCCCTCTGGCTCCCGCGCGGCGCCGAGCTGCCCGCTGGTGAGCCTAGACTCAGCCAGCTTGCCCTCGCCGCGCACCAGGCGCGCACGCTCGAAGGGGGCCTCCTCGAGGTGCGCCGCGCCGTCAGCCTCTACCTGCGCCGCACGAGCACTGAAGGCTCTGTCGTCACCGTTCTCGGCGGCCTTGGCCCGCTATGGGCGCAGTTCACCAACCGCGTGCCCGGATCCTTCCAGTTGAACGCGCGGGAGCTGCACCGCCTGCCCGCCAGCGAGGAGGAGCGCGAGGCGCTCATCGAGCGTGTGGTGCTCGCCGCGACCCAGCCTGAGGTCGACGAATCCTGCGTGATCCCCTGCGACGACGTGTGGACCGCGAACCGGCTGCCCGACGGCGGCGCCTGCGTCATCGGTTCACCCGTGCCCGAAAGCGACGAGGCCAGCGCCCGCCTGCGCCGCACGCTACGCAAGCTCCTCCGTGAGGCACACGACGCACGCCCCGCCCCCGCCGACGCCCGCGCGCTCGTGGCGCTCACCGCCGCCACCGAGCTCGCCGGCGAGAAGGTATCGTGGTCCCTGCGGGGGATGGATCCCACGCTCTATTCGGGCTACGACCTCATTGTGGTCGTAGCCGACGGACAGGTCCGCGCCGTGCTTGATCCCCCCGCCGGCACCCTTCCCTGGGACGCCTCCACTCCGTAGCGGCGCAGTCCGCGCTCGCGTCAGGCGAAGAGCGGCCCGCCGGCGTCCAGCACCGCCCCGTTGAGCGCGATCACGCTCGGGCGCTCCTCGCAATACCCCTCGTTCTCGCACTTGTCGAACACGAACGCGCCCCGCGCCTTGTCGAAGCTGATCGTCCAGCTCCCCAGCGCGTGGCTCTCGCGTCCGCGGGCGTTCTCCCGCGCGAGGATCTCGATGAGGGCGGCGATTTCCTTGCTTCCCATGCGTGCGCTCCGCGTGGCCCCGCCCCGGCGAGGGGCGGTCGAGCCGGAATCCCCGCTATCGTAGCCCTTCCCTGTGGTGTCCGGACCGCGCCACGGCGTTGCCGCCGCGTAGAATCGCGCCGTGGGCCGTATCTTCGTTTCCCGCCGGGTACCCGGGCGTGCGATCGAGCTTCTGCGGGAAGTTGGTCACGATGTCGCCGTCTGGCCGGACGAGCTGCCGCCCGCTCCCGATGCCCTGCGTGGGCGCCTTACTGAGGCTGATGCTGCCCTCACCATGGTGACCGACCCGATCGACGCTGCGCTGATCGAGGCCGCGGGGCGCCTCCGCGTCGTCGCCAACATGGCTGTCGGCTTCGATAACATCGACGCGGGCGCGGCTGCGGCGGCAGGCGTCTGGGCGACGAATACGCCCGGCGTTCTCCACGAGACCACCGCGGACCTCGCCTTTGCCCTCATCCTCGCTGCCGCCCGCAACGTCGTCGCGAGCGACCGCGATACGCGCGCCGGTGGCTGGCGGACGTGGTCGCCGACCGCCTTCCTGGGGTCGGACCCCTCCGGCGCGACGCTCGGCATCGTGGGGCTGGGCGAAATCGGGCGTGCCGTCGCGCGGCGTGCGAGCGGCTTCGGCATGACCGTGCTCGCTGCCACGCGCACGCCCCGCCCCACGATCGAGCGCGAGCTCGGGGTCGATCGCACGTCCCTGCCCGATCTGCTCGCTCGCTCCGACTTCGTCAGCCTGCACGTTCCCTACGGTCCCGAAACTGGGAGCCTCATCGGCGCCGCCGAGTTCACCGCGATGAAGGCGGACGCCATCCTCGTGAACACCGCCCGCGGCGGCGTCGTCGATCAGGATGCGCTCGTCGAGGCGCTTCGCGCGGGCGCAATCGGTGGTGCCGCCCTCGACGTCACCGTCCCCGAGCCGTTGCCGGCCGATCACGCGCTCTTCGCGCTCCCCAACGTCATCGTCACGCCCCACATCGGCAGTGCGAGCCACGCCACCCGCGCGCGCATGGCCGAGATGGCGGCGCGCAACATCATCGCCGTCCTTGACGGGCGCGAGCCCCCCAACCCCGTGAACCGCCCGCCCAACCCCCGCGGCGCTTGACACGCCCCGCCCCGTCGCGGAGAACTGGGGCAACTCTAGGGAGGGATGTGCGCTGAGCGACGAATCCACCACCGGTAACCTCTGGCTGGCGGAGGAGCTCTGGGAGCTCGGCGCAGTCGAGTTCGGCAGCTTCACGCTTGGCCGCACGACGGTCGACTCGCCCATCTACATCAACCTGCGCAAGCTGATCAGCAGCCCCCGCGCCCTCCAGCGCTGCGCCGACATCATCCGCCTCAAGCTCGAAGCGCTCGTCTCCATGCGCCACCCCCAGGTGCAGCCATTCACGCTGGTGGCGGGTGTGCACTTCGGCGGGCTCCACGTGGGCACGGCCTTCTCGTTGCTCGTCAACACGCCCATGATCTACATCCATCCGCCCGGCACAGCGAAGGCTGACCTGATCGAGGGCAACTACGTTCGCGGCCAGTCCTGCCTCATCATCGATGACCTCATCACCGGCGGCGGCAGCATTCTCCAGACGGCCGCCGCCCTTACCGAAGCGGGGCTCGTCGCCCGCGACGCCGTCACCCTCATCGACCGGCAGGAAGGCGGCGGCGCTGCCCTCAGGGCCAGGGGCATCAACCTCGTCAGCATCCTCACGCTCGATCAGATCGCCAACTACCTGCGCTACTCGGGCCGGATTGAGGCGTCCGACCACGAGCGCGTTGCGCGCTACATCCGCGCCCGCCAGGAACGCTAGAGGCGCTCCGCCGCTCAGGAACGCCCTGGGACATCCAGATCGGCGGGCGGCGGCGCGGGATTCGCGATACCCGTCATGAGCTGCGCCGGGACGAGCTGGCGGAGCTCGTCGAGCGTCCACTGGCCGTCCTTGTAGATCGTGCGTACGGGCGGATAGATCTCGCCAAGCAGCCCCACCTGCCCACCAGCCACCGAGAAGATCTTGCCGTTGATGTTCCAGGCTTCATCGAGCAGCAGGTAGACCGTCATCGGCGCGACCATCTCGGGGCCGCGCATCCCTGTTGCCTGGGCCGCCTGCCGCTGCGCCTCCGCTGCGCGCCCGCCCGAGGATGCCATGCCGCGCTGCTCCCGAATCTGCCGCGCCGTGTCTGGCACCGTCGCCGTCAGGCGCGTGGCCGCGCCCGGCGCGATCGCGTTCACGGTCACGCCATAGCGGCCCAGGTCACGCGCCGCCACCCGCGTCAGACCTGCGACGCCGGCCTTCGCCGCGCCGTAGTTCGCCTGCCCCGAGTTGCCCTGCAGCCCCGAGACCGACGAGTAGTTGACGATGCGGCCGTAGCGCTGCTGCCGGAAAAGCACCGCCGCCGGCTTCGTCGTCGTGAAGTGCCCCTTCAGGTCGATGCGAATAACGTCGTCCCACTCCGCCTCGGTCATGTTGAAGACCATGCGGTCGCGCAGGATCGCCGCGAAGTTGATGAGGCCGTCGAGCTTCCCGTAGGCGTCCAGCGCCGTCTGGATGACGCTCTCGCCGCCCTCCATCGTGGAGACGTCCGCGAAGTTCGCGGTTGCCTCGCCACCGGCCTCGACGATCTCGGCGGCCACCTGTGCGGCTGGGCCGTCGTCGTGCCCGCTGCCGTCGGGGTTCACGCCCGGGTCGTTCACAACCACGCGCGCCCCTTCCGATGCGGCCAGGAGCGCGCATGCACGCCCGATGCCCCGTCCCGCACCCGTCATCGCGACGACGCGTCCGTCTAGCAGGTTTGCCATGGGTTCCCTCCTACGGCAGCCGGACGGTTGCGCTGCCCGGCGAGGTTCGCGCTCCCGCCGGGTTCTCCGTCCAGATTTCGAGGTCGACCAGCCGCTCGCCGTTCTCCTCGTACTTGCGCGTCACCACGCCCTTGCAGTGGATGTCTTCGTCGGGGAAATCCATGCCTCGGTAGCTGCAGCCCACGCGCTTCACCGCCCCCTGGTTCCCCACCCAGTCATGCAGCAGCTGCCCGAGGAAGGCGTGCTTGAGCGCGCCGTGCACGATGATGTTGTCGAGCCCCGTGGCCCGCGCGAAGTTGTGGTCGTAGTGGATCTGGTAGAAGTCGCCCGATCCCGCCGCCCAGTACACCAGCTGCTGTGTGCTGCAGTTCTTCGTCAGCGTGGGGATATCCATCCCCTCCTGAACATCGTCCCAGGTCGCGGCCATGTGCTCCTCCTAGTAGCGGATGCCCGTGCCGGTCATGACGGCGACGATCTCGCCGTCATAGTTCCGGTACGTCGTCTTCGTCGTCGTGATCAGCATCTCCCCGAGCCGCCCCGGGCGCTCCTCGATGGATGCCACCGCGGTCGTCGAGGTGAGGATGTCGCCCGCACAGATATCGGCGAGGTACTCGATGTCCGTGCCGCCGTTCAGCATCCGTGTCAGCGGACGCCGTGGCTCCAGCGCGACCGCCGTGGGGCGCGCGCCCCGACGGGCGGGGTCGTAAACCGGGGTGCCCAGATAGCCCGGCGGCGCGGGCAGGCTGCGGTAGCCCGCCGCCTGCGCTGCCTCCTCGTCGTAGTACACCGGATCGGTGTAGCCCACTGCCCGCGCGAACATGCGCACGGAGGTCTTGTCGATCTCCAGCACTGTCGCTTCCGATTCCTTGCCGATCTGCGCGCGCATCTCGTCGGTGATCAGCGATTCCCGGCTAGCGTCGCTCATGCCCCCTCCTCCGTTGTGCGCGGTGAACGATAGCCCAGCCCGTTCGGGTCGTAAACCGCCTGACGCCTCCGTTTGCCCGCCGCCGCGCAACCCGCTACGGTGTCGCCTGTGGCCGCGAGCCGCTGTGCACTCGGGGGCCGTTTCCGGCGCTGCCTGCAGACTCCGCACGAGACCTGCCAGTACTGCACGCGCTCATTCTGCCGCGAGCACACCTACGTGCTCGAAGCCTACGAAGCTGTCTGCGTGCGCCCGCCCTGTGTCGCCAAGTACGACGACATGCCGCGCCACCATGGCTACGTGCGCGGCGTGCGACGGCTCAACCAGGCGGGCCTCTGCGGGTTCGAGGGCTGCGGTCGGCCCTGCTCCTTCGAGTGCGCGAAGTGCCTCGGCCGCTTCTGCCTCGGCCACCTCTCCGACCGGCTCTATCCCGCCTCGCACGAGCCCGCCAGCATGGCCTGCGTCTGCCCCCACTGTTGGGAGCGCCGCAGGATCTGGAGCAAGGCGTAGGCTGCGAAATGCTCGCCGTCTGGCTTGCCAGCGGTGGCGTCAGTGCGTGAGGAAGCTGGCATCCGCCGTTTCGAGGTGATGCACGTCGTTCAGCCGGTGGAGCGCACGATACCCCCCGACCGCTGCGACTATGTGGATGGAGGCGTGCGCGGGGCGGAAGAACATGTCGTACGAGGAGCCGATGACGTACCCCGCGTAGGCATTGATGACGCCGCCGTGGCAGGCGATCACGATTCGCTCCGACGCGTGGCTCGTGATGATCCCCTCGATCGCGTTCACCACGCGCCTGGTGAACGCGGCGCTCGATTCGCTCAGGGGAAACACGTCCCACGAGCGCTCGCGTGCCATCCGCGTGCGTATGTCCTTCAGGTAGTCTGCGCCCAGCGCTGCCGCCGCCGTCTGATCCGCGGGAACCTCCCGGAACAGCTCGATCTCCCGCAGGTCCGCCACCGTCACCGGCTCCAGCCCGTGATGCCGCCCGATCTCCGCGCCGGTATCGAAAGCGCGCTGCAGCTTGCTCGCGTAGACCGCCGCGACCGGGTCCGCCGCGAGTCGTTCCGCCACCAGCTGTGCCTGCTCGCGCCCCAGCGCGCTGAGCGGGGGGTCGACGGTCTGGCCCACGGGCGCGTTCGGCCCGCTCGGGATGGACTGCTGCCCGTGTCGCACGAGCACGACCTCCGTCGCGCCCTCGATTCCTGTGAGGAATGCCTGGTCGAACGAACTCGCCGCCACACTCCGTGCCTGCGTCACCCCGCGAGCATACAGACTGCGCATGAACGCGCGAACCCGCGGCGGCTACGAAAGCAGGGCCGGCTGGATCGCGGTCCCCGTGTAGGGGTCAGCGAGGCTGGGCAGCTGGGGGTAGCGCCTCTCGAAGAAATCCGCAATCGACCACAGCTGCACGCGCGGGTAGCGGCTCGCCCCCACGCTGATCTCGCCCTGCTGGCTCGCTTCTGCGCGGGCGGTGCTGGAGGCGACGGTATCTGTCGTGATGAAGATGCCAGCTGCGGCGTTCTCGCGTTCAACCACATGAAGGAAGTCACGGAACTGGCTCAGACTGAAGCTTCTGCCGCCCTTCACCTGCGCAAGTACCAGCCTGGATTCATCGCTTCTGGGCTGGTTGAGGAGTATGCCGCGCCCGTCGATACCGTGGTCGCCGGTCTTACGCTCGTTGGGTGCGAGGCCGGGGATGCGGGTGACCGCCCACGCCTCGAAGTCGAGAGGCTTCTCCGAGGCGAGCTTACGCGCGTCCGCCAATCCCTGAGGCATGCCGAAGCACTCGGCTTCGAGGCGCAACGGTCGCAGGCGGCGCTCCTGGATGATGTCGATAGCGAACGCCGAAATGTCGATCCCAATCCACTGGCGCCCGAGGTTGTGAGCGGCAATGACGGCGGTTCCGCAGCCGCAGAAGGGGTCGAGAACGAGATCCCCAGGGTTGCTGGAGACATTGATGATGCGTTCGAGAAGCGCTACTGGCTTCTGGGTCGGGTAGCCGATCCGCTCGGACTCCCGCCTACCGACGGGGCTCATTCCGTCTCGGCGTTCCAGCCAGTAGTCCTCAGGAACTTTTCCTCTCTGCCGGTACGATTCGACCGTCTCTGGCGTGATCCTTCCCCCGATCCCTCCTCCATTTTCCTTACGGTGCTGCACGTTCAGTTGTTCGTATGGGATACGGACCTTGTCTCGGTTGAACGTTGCAGGTACTCTGTCGTCTTTGCAATAGAAGAGAATCGTGTCGTGCTTTCGAGGAAACCATCGCGTTGTGTTCCCGGGACCAGTATAGCACCATGCGATTTCGTTGCGGAACTGATGTGCGCCAAAGACAGCATCCATCAACGCCTTCAGGTAGTGGCTGGCGGTGGGGTCGCAGTGCAGGTAGATGCTGCCCGATGGCTTGAGCAAGTCCCGCATCGTCGCGAGCCGCTCGCCCATGTAGGTCAGGTAGGCCAGCATCCCTGACTCGCCGAGCAAGGCCTTGAATCCCTGTGTGGCAGCGTGGATCGGGTGCATCGTCGCTCGCTCAATCCGCGAGACTCGCTCGGCGGCGCGGTCGTCCCACTTCCATGTGTCCATGAACCCGCGCGCCTGAGCGGACAGCCCGTTCCCGGTCCCGAAGAGCATGTTGTAGTCGGTGTTGCTGTTGAAGGGTGGGTCGAGGTAGATGAGGTCCACGGACTCGCGAGCGTCCGGCAGCCACTCCCGCATCCAGTCATGGCAGTCACCGTAGTAGAGGGCGTTCTTCTGCATGTCGTTTCCTTGGCGCCTCTTGTACCCTGTGCGTGCCCCACGCACGGCCGATTGTACGGCCCGCCCTACCAGCGCTGCCCCGGCGGCGGCTCGATGAGGGCGCGCCGGGCGACGGCTTCGGGGGCGGTGGCGCCAGCCGCCCACGGCCAGCTCTCCGTGTCGGGCGCGAAGGCGCCGGGCGCGGCGTCCTCGATCGCCGCTGCCATCGCCAGCGCGCGGCGCGTTCCCGCCACGTCGTGGACGCGGAAGATGCGTGCCCCCTGCGCGTAGGCGAGCGCGCTCGTGATGTGCGTTTCGAGGTCGCGCGCTTCGGGCCCCGCGCCGGAGACGCTGCCGATGTAGTTCTTGCGTGAGTGAGCCAGCAACAGGGGCTGGCCCGCTGTCTGCAGCTCCGCCAGACGGCGCAGCGTCTGCAGATCCTCGTCGTGGCTCTTGCCGAAGGCGATCCCCGGGTCGATCGCGATTTGTTCCCGCACCAGCCCCACCGCCCCCAGCTCCCCGAGGCGTGCCTCCATCCACGCCACCGTCTCTGCCACCACGTCGCCGTAGCGGGGCACAGGGTCTGGTCGCTGCTTGGGCACGGTGTAGCTGTAGTTGAGCACGTAGCCTGCCCCCCCCGCGGCGGCCGCCTCCGCCGCGCCCGACCCCAGTGTCAGCCCGCTGATGTCGTTCACGATCGCCGCGCCTCTTGCGATCGCCGCCGCCGCCACCTCGTGCTTATACGTGTCGATGGAGACGAGGTGCCCCTCGCGCACGAGGGCCGCCACCGCCGGCGCGGCGATGGCGGCTTCGGCGCTGGCGTCCAGCCGCGGACGGCTCGCGCGCGCCGTCTCTGCGCCCACGTCGATGATATCCGCGCCCTCCGCTCGCAGCGCCCCCGCGCGTGCGAGCGCCGCATCCACATCCGCACCGACGCCGTCGCCCGAGAACGAATCGTCCGTCAGGTTCACGATGCCCATCACGAGCGGCGGATCCAACGCGAGCGTATGCGGGCCCGCCGTCCAGCGTGAGACCGGCGACAGGTAGCGGGCGAGCGGTGCCGCGAGCGGGCTTTCGCGCCGCTCCAGCTCTTCCACGAGCCGCGCGAGGTCGCGCGCGCCCGCGGAGACCCGCCCTGCCTCGTCCGCCACCGCCAGTCCGAGCCCGAGCGCGCTCGTGGCCAGCGCCAGGCGTTCGAGGTCGCCGCCGAAGATCGCGGTGTGCGCGGCCTCGCGGTCGCCCGCCAGCATCCACGGCGCGGGCGGCGCGACGCGCAGGAGCGCCGTCATCGCGGCCGCAGCGGATCGAGCCCGAGCATCCGGCGCGCCTGCCAGAGGTGTTCGAGGTCGTGCCGGTAGAGGTCGCGGACAAGGTCGACCAACGCCGTCTCGCCGCGGTACGGGTGGACCCCCGTGCGTTCCCACACCTGCGGCGGTAGCCCCCAGAGCGCGTACGAGGTCTCCTGCCGCGCTCGTCCGAAGCCCTCCAGCGCCTCGTCAATGGTCAGGTGCGCGTAGTCGTCGGAGAAGGGGATGTCGCCGAGATCGACATGGCGGATGGACGCCCCCGGCCAGCGCAGTATCGCCTCGATCTGCTCACCCGTCCCCCACTCCACATTGCGCAGGTGGACGGCGATCGTCAGCAGGCACCAGCCTTCATCCGGCCCCGCCCCCGGGGCGAGCGCTCGCCGAGCGCTCACCGGGTAGAGCAGGCTCTGGAGTTCGCCTGACGCCTCCCCCAACGCCTTCAGGAGGAAGCGGTCGCTGCCTGGGGGAGCCTCCTGCATGCGTTCATTCTACGGCTCCTGCCAGGCCCGCCCGCGATCAGGTCACCACGAGCGGGACGCCCTTGCGGCAGAGGACGCACGTTTCCGCCAGCCAGGAGGCAACCTCCACCGTCAGGCAGGCGTGTAGCGGCGCTCCGAAATCCGGCGCCGCGCCGCGATTCACGAGCACGCCCACACCTGCCACCTCCGCCCCCCGCGCGCGCACCGCCTCCACCGTGTCGCGCACGCTGCCGCCCGTCGTGAGCACGTCGTCGACGACGAGCGCGCGGTCGCCGGGGCCCAGCTCGAACCCGCGCCGGAACTCGCGTCCACCTTCCTCCCGCCGCTCGGCGATGATCGCGCGCAGACCCAGGCGGCGCGCCACCTCGAACGCGAGGATCACTCCGCCCGTGGTGGGGCCCGCCACTACGTTCGGCGATTCGCCCGCGAAGCGCTCCGCGATCCCGGCGCAGAGTTCCCCCGTCAGGTCGGGCCACTGCAGGATGCGGAATTTCTCGATGTAGATGCGCGCGTGCCGTCCGCTCGCCAGCTGGAAGTGCCCCTCCAGCATTGCACCCCGCCGTTCGAGCTCGTCGCGGATTCGCTCACTCACGGCCCGGCGTCGCCCCCCGTGGGCCGTCGATGCTCGTCGAGGTCAGCGCCGGGTGCTCCTGCGTGGTGGAGAGTTCGGCGCCGCCGTTCGAGGCCAGCCCGAATGTCCCCAGCGGCCAGTAGGTCAGCAGCGCCTTGCCCACGATGTGTCCCCAGGGGATCAGGCCGATGCGCTCGCTGCGGCTGTCCTGGCTGCTGTTGCGGTTGTCCCCCATCACAAAGTAGTGCCGTGCGGGGATCACGATCTCGGGGTGGCTGTCGCCCCACGGGGCGGTGATGTAGGGCTCCTCCAGCAGGTGGCCGTTGATGTAGACGCGCCCGTTCAGGATCTCGATTCGCTCCCCGGGCAGGCCGATGATGCGTTTGATCAGGTCGTCCTCGGCGTTGGCGGGGCTCTCGAACACGATGATGTCGCCGCGTGCGGGTCTGCCGAACACCCCCTGCTTCTCGCCCGCCTCCGCGTTGACGAACGGCACGAAGTCTGCCAGTCGCTCCAGGTCGATCTCTGCATAAGCCAGCTTGTTTACGAGGATGTGGTCACCGTTGTCGAGCGTCGGGTACATCGAGAGCCCCTCGACGCGGAAGTTCTGCAGCCCCGCGCGCACGGTCAGGAATACCAGCAGCGCCAGCAGCGCCGTCTCGACGACCTCGCGCAGGATCCGGCGGTATCGGAGCCGTTGTTCCTTGCGCTCCTCCTCGCTCTCGCTCACCGCCCAGGGTGGCGCTGCGAGCTCCCCCGCCTCTGCGCCTGCTGGCGCGCCGATCACGGGCTCGATCGTCGCAGCCTCCGGTATTCCTGCCGGTAGCGGGAAGACGCCGGCAGTTTCGAGAGGGGCGGGCTCCGGGGGAACGTTTTCGGCGAGCGTCCCCTCGTCCGGCGCCGGCAGTGCAGCGCTGCGCTCACGCTCGGCAGGCATACGCAGAGCGTAGCAGTTACGCTCTGTACCATCCCTCACGGTCGCGTTGGCCTGTCCAGCGCCTACGCTCGATGCCGGGTGCCTGTGGTGCCGGAGGAGTCCCCCATGATCCGCCCAACTCTACTGACCGCCCTCGGCGTCGCCGCCGTTCTCCTGCTCACTACTGCCTGTTTTGAGACGTCCATCGACGAATCCGCTACGGAGCGCCGCACGATCAAGGTGAGTGGATCGGGTGAAGTCCAGGCGGAGCCCGACATTGCCGAGATCAGCGCGGGCGTCGAGGTTCTCGGGGATACGGTTGCGGAGGCGCGCGCGGAAGCGGCGGAAGCTGCCGCAAGCGTCATCGCCGCGCTTCGCGCGGGCGGCGTCGAGGGGCGCGACATCCGCACGACCCAGTTTTCCATACACGCCAGCTACGACTACTCCGGCGAGGTGCCCTTCATCAACGGCTACGCCGTTTTCAATGCGATCGAGTTCACGCTGCGCGATATCGAGCGTGCTGGCGATCTCATCGACGCTGTGATCGCCGCGGGAGGCGACGCCGTGCAATTCAGCGGCATCTCCTTCGCGCTCGAGGACTCGATTGGGCTCGCACGGACTGCCCGTGAACTCGCAGTCGATGACGCCCGCGCCAAGGCTGAGCAGCTCGCCGAGCTCACCGATGTGCAGCTCGGCGAGCTGCTCAGCATCGTCGAGGCGAGCTTGTCAGCTCCCTTTGTGGTCGCGGAGTACGCGGTGGCTGACCGCGCCTTTGCTTCCCCGTCGCCGATCGAGCCGGGCATAGCCGCTGTGAGGGTGACCGTGGACGTAATCTGGGCGATCGAGTAGCGCGAGGTTAATCCGCGAGTCGCCCCGTACGCTGCAGGATCAGGTATCGGTCCAGCCCCCGCGAGAGGTACTTCGCGAGCGCGGGATAGCGCTTTCGCACCAACGCCTGGAACTTGTTGATCGGGAGCCGCCTGCGGTGGTAGCCGGAGTCCTCCGGTAGCGGTCCCACCTCGTCCGCCACCGCTACATAAAGGGGCCGCGCCGCGTGCGTGTTCGTCTCGAAGCGCTCGTTGAAACTCGTGGCCGTGCAGGCGAGGTAGCCGATGAGCAGCGTGCGACCCACCACGGCGCCCGTGCGCTCGCGGGCTGCCCGCGCCACGAACACCTCGGCGCTCTCACCCTCGCCGATCTCGCCTTCCACTATCGACCAGCCGTCCTCGCCGTCCTGCTCCGTCACGTAGCCGTACTCGCGGCGCACCACGAGGGCGTAGGCGTAGAGCGTGGGCAGGTCGTCGGGTACTGGCGTTTCGTCGACGTATACCGCGCGCCAGTCACCCTCCAGGATGATTTCGAGGGTTCCCCCGAAGCGGGGCTCCGGCTGTACGGGCATGGGGATATTTCCCAGGGGCATCGCTACGTTTTCCTCCGGCGGTAGAGTGGCTTCTGCGCGACCAGCGCGGGCTCGCCGCCTACCGAGATCGCCGTGCCGGGATGGCTATGGTTGCGTTTGAGTATTGCCAGTCCAGCCGCAGCGTCAAGTGCGAACGATCGCGCGCTGCTGCGCAGTTCGCCCGCGACTTGCCCATCCGCGAGTGCGGGCGTTCCCACCGGCGGCGTCCGCTTCCCTTCGAACAGCAGCGCGCTGAGCACGCGCGCGGGCGTCTCCCCGGGGAGCCCCAGCGCCGCGCTGAGGCCGGCTTCGGCGGGAGTGAGCCCGGTCTCGAGGTCTGGCGTGAAGGTGGGCACGCCCGCCTCGATGCGCGCGATCTCCTGCGCCGCGAACCCCGCCAGCCCCACTCCCACTTCCTCCAGCAGCCCCAGCAGGTGCTCCGCTACCGGCGGCGCCACCATCAACTCGAAGCCGTCCTCGCCCAGCCCGCTCGTGCGCACCGCGAGCGCGCGGAAGCCGTGAAACTCGAACGGCGCCGCGTGCAGCGGGGGCAGCCGCGGAGGCAGCGCCTCGTTGATGTGCTGCGCTGCCACCGTCGCTGCTGCTGGCCCTGCAATCCCCACCAGGCAGGTCGTCGCCGTGCGATCCTCGATGCGCATGTCGTACCTCTCCCCGACCGCCGCCTCCAGCATCGCCGCCGTTCTCGCGCCTCTGCCCGGTTCTCCCATCACGATGTAGGCGATGCCGCCCGTGCGCGCGATAAGCGCGAGGTCGGCGATGCGCCCGTTGCCGTCGAGCGTCGCCGCGCGCGTTGCCCGCCCCTCCTCCAACTCCCCTGCCGTTGGCCCGAAGACCGCTGCCAGCGCCAGTGCTGCGTCCGTGCCGCTCACGAGCAGCCGCGTGCGGTCGGAACGGTCGAAGGCGACTGCGTGCGCGCGCAGTCGCGCGTACTCTCCCTCTCGGCCGCCGTACTCCTCGGGGATCCGCCAGCCGCCACGCAGGCTGAACGCTGCGCCGCGTGCTTCGTGGATAGTGTGCAGCGCCAGCCGGTTGGCGCCTGGCCCGCTCACTCTTCGACGAAGCGCCGCCGCCCGTCCACCTCGGTCAGGCGTCCCACCCCCGGGAAGGCGTTGTGCACGCAGATCAGGAGTGCCCGCTCGCGGAGCGCGCGCTCCATCAGGCGCTTCTTCGTTTCGAGCGACACCAGGGGCAGGATGTCGAAGGCCGCGATCCATGCCGGACGCTCGGCCTGTACCGCGTGGTGCACGAGGTCGCCCGTGTAGATGGCCGTCTCCCCGCCCGAGGCGAGCACGATCGAGGCGTGGTCGGCCGTGTGCCCCGGCGTCGGCAGGAACGTGATCCCGGGCAGCAGCTCCCGCTCGCCGTCCACCAGCTCCAGCTGCCCCGTCTCCGCCAGCGGCGCGAAGTTCTCGGCGAAATACGTTCCGCGCGTGCGTTCGTTCGGATGCATCGCTGCTTCGTACTCCCCCGCCTGAACGAAGTAGCGCGCGTTCGGAAAGGTCGGCGCCGTCTCGCCCTGGCGCTCGACCGTGTTCCAGCCGCAGTGGTCCGTGTGCAGGTGCGTGTTAACCACGTGCGTCACGTCCTCGGGCGCGACCCCGATCGTCGCCAGCTCGTCGAGTAACAGGCCGTACTCGCCCGGGAAGATACGTTTGCGCACCTGCTGACTGTGCTTCGTGCCCATGCCCGTCTCGACGAGCACCACGTCGTCCCCGCGGCGCACGAGCATGCAGTTCAGCGCGAGCGGAATGCGGTGCTCGGCGTCGATGGTCTTGCTTCCGACCACGGGCTCCCAGAGCACGCGCGGCACCAGCCCGAAGACCGCCCCGCCGTCGAGGCGGATGTAGCCGTCGGAGACCACCGCGATGTCGAACTCGCCCGTTCGGTACGTTGCCGCCGCCATCTTGCAACAGTACGGGACCGCCGCCCACACGCGCCAGCGGTGGGTGCTGGTCTACGCGCGCTGCGTGCCCGCTGCCGTCTCCACTGCTGTCTCGAAGGCGGCGATGGCGACCTCGATCTGGTCGTCCTCGGGCAAGCGCGTCGTCAGCGCCTGGAGGGCGATGTTGGGGGCAAATAGCACGCGCACGAAGGCGTTCGACTCGAAGCGTGCGCCCAATCGCAGAGCCTCGTAGCTGACCCCCGCGATCGGCGCCAGCAGTACCACCCGCGAGGCGATGCGCACGAGAAGCCCCTCGTCCACGAGCAGGTCGAACGCCAGGAACGCGATCAGCGCGATCACGATGACCACGACGAGGAAGCTCGTCCCGCAGCGTGTGTGCTCCTTCGGCAGCCCACGGACTTCCGCCACGGTCAGCGGCCGCGCCGCCTCGTAGGCGTGGATCGTCATGTGCTCCGCGCCGTGGTACTGAAACACGCGGCGGATGTCGGGCATCAGCCCGATGAGCGCGATATAGCCGACAAACAGCCCCAGACGCAGGGCCGCCTCGATCACCACGACGCCCGCGCGTGCAATCCCGAGCGATTCGAGGAGGTTCGCGATGAGCACGGGCCCGACGAAGAAGATGCCGACGGCGAATATCAAGCCCAGCGCCATCGAACCCCACATCGCAGTCTGGGGAAAGTCGGGAGTCTCCCCGCTCTCACCCCCTTCAGCGTCCTCCGCTTCGAAGGCGATGCGCGAGGAGTAGTTGATGGCGCGCATGCCCAGGGTGAGCGTCTCCCAGAGCACCAGCGGGCCGCGCACGAGGGGGATACGCCGCGCGCGCCCCGTGCTGAAGCCGCGCAGCTCCTCGACATGCCGCACAATCGCGCCGCCGGGGTGGCGCACCGCCACTGCCATGTGATGCGGAGCGCGGATCATCACGCCCTCGATCACGGCCTGGCCACCGTAGTACACGTCCGGGCGCGGCGGGACGCTCATCGGGCGTTCAGGCCAGGGGCGTTGCGGGCGTGTGGCCGCTCAGGAGGCGCTTTCGGCCTCGCCATTGTCGCTGGCGCTCGCTGCCGCCGGATCGCCGAGCGAGTAGCGGCGCTGGAAGCGCTCCACGCGGCCTGCCGTGTCGACGATGCGCTGCTCGCCCGTGAAGAACGGGTGACACTTGCTGCACACGTCGATGTGCATCGCCGCCTTCGTCGCGCGCGTGTGGATGAGGTTCCCGCACGAACAGGTGATGACCGCGTCCAGATACTCGGGATGGATTTCCGCCTTCACCTGCTGCTACTCCCCGCCGGTTCCGGCGAGCACGCTCACGCGCTTGCGCCGTCCCTTCGCATGGGGACTGAACTTTACCCGGCCCTCCGTCTTCGCGAAGATCGTGTAGTCGCGCCCCAGCCCGACGTTCTCGCCTGGGTGGAAGCGTGTCCCCCGCTGCCGCAGGATGATTGTCCCTGGCGTCACGCGCTCGCCGTCGTAGCGTTTGATCCCCAGCCGCTTGCTGGCGCTGTCGCGGCCGTTCTTGGAGCTGCCCAGGCCCTTCTTGTGCGCCATCGCCTACTCCTTCGTGATCGACTCGACGATGAGCCTTGTGATCGGTTGCCGGTGGCCGAGCGTTCGCCGGTAGCGCACCTTGCTCTTGTATTTCATGAAGCGCAGCTTCTGCCCCTTGCCGTGCTGCGCGATGCGGGCGCGCAGCACGGCGCCTGCAACTGTAGGCGCGCCGATCGCCACGTCCGCGCCGTCGATCAGCAGCAGCACGTCGAAGTCGAACGTCGCGCCCGGTTCTCCCCGGAGGCTGCCCACGTCAAATTCCTGCCCTTCCGTGAGCATCAACTGACGTCCGTCGGCTCGTACGATCGCCTGCACTCGGCAACTCCTGCTTCCCGTCACGACGGGAAGTCCCCCAGTCTAGGAAGGTGGGGCCCGTTGGGTCAACGCGCGGTGCGCGCTAGCCCCCGTCCGTCGTCGCCGTGGCGCCGCCTTCCCAGGCGAGCCCGGGCTTGGGGGTGGGCTGGAAGCTGGGCGTGCCGGCGGGCTCTTCGCCCCCGAGCGGCTCGGTGGGCGGTTCCTGCTGTTTCTTCATGCCTGGCGGCGGCCAGGGCTCGCTGGGGTCGCTCTCCAGCAGGCGCGTCAGATCCTCCCCCTCCAGAGTCTCGACCTCGAGCAGGACCGTTGCCAGCTTGTCGAGCACGTCGCGGTGCTCCGTCAGGAGTGTGCGCGCGCGATCCTGCGCCTCATCGATGAGACGCCGCACCTCGTCGTCGATCTCTTCGGCGATCTTCTCCGAGTAGTTGCGCGTCTCCGAGATTTCGCGCCCGAGGAAGACCAGATCGTCGCTCCGTCCGAACGTCCGCGGGCCCAGCCGCTCGCTCATCCCCCAGCGCGTCACCATCGAGCGGGCGATGCGCGTCACCTGTTCCAGGTCGTTGGACGGTCCCGTGGAGGCATCCTGGAAGACGAGTTCCTCGGCAGCGTGCCCCCCGAGCGCTGTGCAGAGCTGATCCCTGAACATGTGGCGTGTCCGGTAGTGCGTCTCCTCGTCCGGCAGGAAGCGCGTGTAGCCTCCCGCCATGCCCCGCGAGACGATCGTGACCTTGTGCGGCGGGTCGTGCTTGTCGAGGAAGTGCGCGATCACCGTATGTCCGCCCTCATGGTAGGCCGTCAGCCGCTTTTCGTGCTGGGTCATCACGCGGCTCTTCCGCTCCGGCCCCGCGATGACGCGGTCGACCGCCTCCTCGAACTCGTTCATGGCGATCAGCTTCTTGTTCCGGCGTGCGGCCAGGATCGCCGCCTCGTTCACGAGGTTGGCGAGGTCCGCGCCGCTGAAGCCGGGTGTGGACTTGGCCAGATTGAGCGGCTCCACGTCGTCCCCCACGGGCTTGCCCTTGAGGTGCACGCCGAGGATCGCCTCGCGCCCGCGCACGTCTGGCGAGTCGAGCACGACCTTGCGATCGAAGCGCCCGGGCCGTAGCAGCGCGGGGTCGAGGATGTCGGGCCGGTTCGTGGCCGCGAGCACGATCACGTTCGTGCCCGTATCGAATCCGTCCATCTCCACAAGGATCTGGTTCAGCGTCTGCTCGCGCTCGTCGTGGCTGCCGCCCAGCCCCGCGCCCCGCTGCCGCCCGACCGCATCGATTTCGTCCACGAACACGATGCAGGGCGCGTTCTTCTTGGCCTGCTCGAAGAGGTCGCGCACGCGGCTCGCGCCCACGCCCACGAACATCTCCACGAACTCCGAGCCGGAGATGCTGAAGAAGGGCACGCCCGCCTCGCCCGCCACCGCGCGAGAGAGTAGCGTCTTGCCCGTGCCCGGCGGGCCCACCAGCAACACGCCCTTGGGGATTCGCGCGCCCAGCGCCGCGAACTTCTCGGGGTACTTCAGGAACTCGACGACCTCGACGAGCTCCTCCTTCGCTTCATCGGCCCCCGCCACGTCCGTGAACGTGACGGTCACCTTGGAGCCGGTGAAGAGCCGCGCGCGGCTCTTGCCGAAGCTCATCGCCTGGGAGTTCGAGCCCTGCGCCTGCCGCATGATGAGCAGCAGGAACGCGCCGAACAGCAGGAAGGGGAACAGGTTCAGCAGGAGCCCCAGCCACGGCCCGAACCCGCCGCTCTCCTTGAATTCGAGGTTGACCGCGTTCGTCCGCCCCGGCGAGGCTCCGCTCAGCTCGATGCCACGGTCGCTCAGGAAGGTTGCGATGTCTGTGTTCTCCGCCACCTTTGATTCGCGCTCCAGGCGCTCGCCATTGACCTGCTGGAAGTAGATCGCGTTGATGTCGCGGCCATCGACCTCAAGCGTCTCGATCAGTCCCCCCTCAACGTCCTGCACGAGCTGGCCGAACGACACCTCAGCCTTCGAATCGCCGCCCGAGAAGAAGGCGAAACCGATTGCGATCGCCGCGACGATCACGAGGAGCCAGATGAAACCGTTGCGGAGCCAGCGGGAGTACAAGTGAGAAACCCCTGGGTGGCGAAGCGCCACGGAGAGGCGGTAGCGCGCTCTCGATGCTGAGTATAGCAGAACGGTTGCGTCCCCCCGCGTAAGCGCGCTCATACGCGCGCGGCGCGCCGAATCCCCTGGTCCGGAGAATCCCCTGGTCCGGAGATCCGCTAGACTGTGCTCCGCCATGAACATCGCCTTTGTTGGCGGGACCGGGCCTGAGGGGCTCGGGCTCGCGATCCGCTTCGCCGCCGCTGGTCACCGCGTCGCTATCGGCTCGCGTTCGACGGAGCGGGGCGAAGCCGGAGCCGCCACGGTCGCCACTGCCGTGCCCGACGCGGCGGTGAGCGGCGGCGAGAACGCCGTCGCCGTCGCCGGTGCCAGCGTCGTCTTCCTCACCTTCCCCTACAGCGGCCAGGCGCCGGCCCTCGCGGCCCTCGCGGGCCCGCTCGGCGGTGCCATCGTCTGCAGCGTCGTCGCCCCTCTCGAGTTCGTGAAGGGCCGGGGCGCCGTCGCCCTCGATGTCGAAGGGAAGAGCGCCGCCGAGGAGGCGGCCGCCGCCCTGCCCGAGGCGCGTGTCGTCTCCGCCTTCCAGAACATGAGTGCCGAGAAGTTGATGGACCTCGAAACGCCCGTCGAGGCCGACGTCATCGTCTGCGGCGACGACCGGGAGGCGAAGGCCACCGTCATCGAGCTCGCCAACGAGATCGTGGGCGTTCGCGGCATCGACGGCGGTGCACTCGCCAACAGCCGCTACGTCGAGATGCTCACTTCACTGCTCATCAACCTCAACCGGCTCCACAAGACGCAGACCAGCATCCGCATCGCGGGGCTCTGAGGACCGCCGTGGTGCCCCTCACCATCTTTGGCGTCCCCGGCCTGCCCGAAATCGGCGAGGGCGTCGATCTCGCTGCGATGATCGCCGCTGCCGCCGCTGCCGCCGGGTCACCGCTGGCCAGCGGTGATGTCGTCGTCGTCACCTCCAAGGTCGTCTCCAAGGAGGAGGGCCGCACGGTCGCGCTCGATTCCGTGACACCGTCCCCGTTCGCGCGCCAGTTCGCTGAAGCCTGGGAGAAGGACGCCGCCGTCGTCGAGATCGTGTTGCGCGAGTCCCGCCGTATCGTTCGCCAGGTCGGCCCCGTGCTCATCACCGAGACGCGCCACGGCTTCGTCTGCGCCAATAGCGGCGTCGATCAGTCCAGCTCCGGCGGCGCCGGCCGCGCCGTCCTCCTCCCCGTGGACCCCGACGCCAGCGCCCGCCGCCTGCGCGCGCGCTTCTGCGATCTGGGCCAGGACGTCGCCGTCATCGTCTCCGATACCTTCGGTCGCCCCTGGCGCGAGGGCCAGACCGACATTGCCATCGGCATCGCCGGGTTTAACCCCATCCTCAGCTATATCGGCGAACGCGACCCCCACGGCCACGAGTTCCTCGTGCAGGCCACCTGTCGCGCGGACGAGCTCGCCGGCGCCGCCGAGCTTGTGAAAGGCAACCTCAGTCGCGTGCCCGTGGCCGTCATCCGTGGCTACCCCTGGGAGCCCGACGACGCGGCTTCGATGACCGACATCATCCGCGAGGCCGAGCGCGATCTCTTTCGCTGAGTGCGACTGCATGGACGAGATCGGCGTGAAGCTGTTGCGCGAGGGCGCGCGCCTGCCGCAGCGGGCCAGTGAGCGCGCCTCCGGCTTCGACCTCCACGCCTGCCTGCCCGATGGTCCCGTCGCCGTCGGGCGCTGCCCCGTGCGCATCCCCACCGGCGTCGCCCTCGCCGTCCCCCCCGGCCTCGACGCGCAGGTCCGGCCCCGCAGCGGGCTCGCCAGCCGCGGCATCATCGCGACCCTCGGCACCCTCGACGCGGACTACCGTGGCGAACTCTTCGTCACGCTCTACGCCCTCTCGCCCGTGGACCCCTACGTCGTTGAGCACGGCGACCGCATCGCCCAGCTCGTCATCGCGCGGCTTGCGGAGGTCGAGTTCGTCGCCCGCGAGGCGCTTCCCGAGACGCCCCGCGGCGCCAGCGGCCACGGCAGCACCGGGCGGTAAGAAGCCCCCGGCCATTGGCTATACGCTGCCGGTGGCCTACGGTTGCCATTCACCCCGCCCGCAGGACTGTTCCATGTCGTACGAGCTTGATGCCCTGGCCGATGCCGACCCGCGTGACGACCTCCCCGAGTTCGGCAGCGGCGATACCGTGCGCGTGCACGCCAAGGTCGTCGAGGGCGCCAAGGAACGCGTCCAGGTCTTCGAGGGCGTGGTCATCCGCAAGCGCCGCAAGGGCATGGCCTCGAACTTCACGGTCCGCAAGATCGCCAGCGGCGTCGGCGTGGAGCGCACCTTCCCGATCAACAGCCCGCGCCTCGACCGGATCGAGGTCGTGCGGCGGGGCAAGGTCCGGCGCAAGAACCTCTCCTACCTCCGCGGCCTCACGGGCCGTGCCGCCCGAATCAAGGAACGCCGCTGAGCCCATCCAGTGCGACAGGCATTCGTCGTGGCAGGCGATAGGCTTGCGTCGTGCTTCGCGCTTGTCTCGTTTGAACGATCTCTGCCGCCCTTGTCGCGCTGGCGATCGGGCTTGGGTAGCCGGCAAGCCTTCAGCCCGTGGCGGCCGACTCAGGCGAGACGGTCACGACTGAGCTTCAGCCGGGGCGCAACCTCGTTGGCTGGACCGAGGCCATCTCCGAAGCGATCCCGCAGCTCGAACGCGTACTCCTTGCGAACGTTGACATCGGAGGCGGTTTTTGGCCTTCGCAGTACTGGATGCCGCCAAATCGCAGACTAATGGGCGTGGAGGCCGAGAACGTTGGTGACCGGACCATCGCGATTAGCTTGCCGGAAATCTGCCCCTGATCGCCTCACGCCTCTACTGCCGCGATCAGCTCATAGAGCGGCTGGCCCCCCTCCAGCACCTCTACCTCCACCCCCGCGAAGGCGGCTTCGTAGCGCACGCGCAGCTCCTCGGGCGAGCCCCCGAACTCCGCGCCCGTGTAGACCGTCACGATCGCCGCTTCCGCCGCCTCCGCTTCCGCCAGCCCCGCGAGCAGCGCATCCAGCGCATCGTCCGATCCCCCGATGAGACGCCCGTCGACGAGCGTGATCGCCTCCCCCTTGCGCACGGCCACGCCGTCCGCGGCGCGGTCGGCGGCGGCACGCGTCACCTCGACCGTGCGTGTGGCGGCGAGCGTTTCCGCGAGCGCCTCCGCGTTCTCCGCTGCCGCGCCCTGGGCGTTGAACGCGACCGCCGCCGCTGCGCCCTGCGCCAGCGAAATCGAGGGCACTACGTGCAGGCGGCTGCGGGCCAGCGCGACCGCCTGCTCCGCCGCGGGGATGGCGTTCTTGTGGTTGGGCAGCACGATCACGTCTGCCGGCCCGAGCGCGTCCGCCGCCCGCGCGATATCGCCCGCCGCCGGCTTCACGACCTCTTCCAGCCGGAAAACGCTGCCCCCCAGGCTCTCGAACACTTCGTCGAACCCGGGGCTGCTGCTGAGCGCCAGCAACGCTACCCGTGCTCCGGCGCCGCTCCCCTCCGCGCGGAAGCGCTGGTGCTGGGCGCTCATGTCCTCGAACTTCGGACGCGCCAGCTCCCCGAAGGCCGCCGCCGCCTCCAGCAGGCGCTCCGGCTCGTCCGTATGCACGTGGACGCGTAGCGCCTGCTCGTCCCCGACGATCACAACCGATCCGAACGCTTCCCCCGCCGTATGCCGGCGCACGCCCTCGACGTCGACCGTGCGATCGTCTCCCAACAGCACGAACTCCGTGCAGTAGCCGAACCGGTCGTTGGCGTGGTCCGGTAGCGTTGCCAGGGGGCGGTCGGGGATGGCGACCGGTGGCGGCAGCTCGCCGTGCAGGGCGGCTGCCAGCCCCCGCAGCACCACACAGATGCCCTCCCCGCCGGCGTCGGTGACGCCCGCCTCGCGGAGCGCGGCCAGCTGATCGATCGTCGCCGCCTCCGCCGCCTCCGCCGCTGGCAGCGCGGCTTCGAGTACGGCGAGGACGTCCCCGCCCGCCCGCCCCTCCGCGCCACTGGCAGCCGCGCGCAGAACGGTCAGCATCGTGCCCTCCACAGGCTCCGCCACGGCGCCGTAGGCGGCCTCGGCGGCGCTCCGCAGGCCCCGCGCCAGCGCATCGCCGTCCAGCCGCTTCACCTCCCCAACGCCCTTGTGCAGTCCCGACAGCGCCTGCGAGAGGATCACGCCGGAGTTGCCCCGCCCGCCGTAGAGCGCCCCCCGCGCGACCGCTGTGAGCACCTGCCCCACGCCGACCGGCTCCGGCAGCGCCAACGCGTGATCGCACGCCTCGCGCAGCGTCGCCGCCATGTTCGAGCCCGTGTCGCCGTCGGGCACGGGGTAGACGTTGATCGCGTCCACCGCCTTCGCGCACGCGGAAAGGTAGTCCGCTGCCGCCGTGATCGCGCCCCGCAGCTCCGCGCCGCTGAGCGTTTCGCCGCTCACGACCGCCACCTCCACCCGGTCAGATGGCTGCTAACGGGCGCGGGTGCTAGTATCGATTCCCAGCCTTTCGACGGAGCGATCCCCATGGCCAGCGGCGCCTGCGATGTTTGCAGAAAGACGACCATCTTCGGCCGCCGCATCCGCCACCGCCACGGCGGGCGCTGGGAGCGCAAGGCCCCCAGGAAGAGCCGCCAGTTCCGCCCCAACGTGAACAAGCAGCGGGTCTTCATCGATGGGTCGTGGAAACGGCTGAACATCTGCACGCGTTGCCTCCGGACGCTCTCCAAGAGCGCCTAACTCTCTGTCGCGAGCGCCGCGCGCAGGGCCGCGAGGTTCCCCGCCACGCTTCCCCGCGCGTTGTAGACGCTGCTCCCGCAGACGAGCGCATCGGCCCCCGCTGAAGCGCAGCTTGTTACGTTCTCGATGCTGACGCCGCCGTCGATCTCGATGCGCGCGCGGTAGCCTCGTTCGTCGATCAGCGCGCGCAGCCGCGCCGTCTTTCCGAGCTGGGAGGGGATCAGCTTCTGCCCGCCCCAGCCGGGGTTGATCGTCATCACCATCACCTGGTCCGCCTCCGGCAGTGATTCCTCGATGGCTGTGAGCGAAGTGCCCGGATTCAGGCAGACACCTGCCTCCGCCCCGCCCCGCCGGATCAGCTCGAGCGTGCGGTTGACGTGGTGGGTCGCTTCGACATGCACGTTTACGATCGCCGCCGCCTCGGTGTAAGCCTTCACGTGGCGCTCCGGCTCGGCCACCATCAGGTGGATATCGAACGGCAGCGCCGTCGCCTTGCGCAGCGCCTCGACGACCGCGGGCCCGAAGGTGATGGTGGGGACGAAGCGGCCGTCCATCACATCCAGGTGCAACAGGTCGGCGCCGCCCGCCTCCGCCGCCCGCGCTTCCTCCGCCAGCCGCCCGAAATCCGCCGTCAGGATCGAAGGCGCGAGCCGCACCGTGCGCATGCGACGATTCTATGCGTTCTCCCACCACGGGGCGCGAACGCGGGCTGCCGCACTGCTCGCGGCGTATACTTGCGCGCAGGGGGGTGCGTCTTCATGGCCGTGCGAGTGGTGACCGACTCAACAAGCGATCTCACCCCCGAGATCGCTGCAGCGCTTGGCGTCACGGTCGTCCCGACCATCGTGGTGTTTGGTGACGAGGCACTGCGTGATCGCGTCGACATCAGCCCCACGGCGTTCTACGAGCGTCTCGTAACCGCCCCCGAGTTCCCCAAGACGAGCCAGCCTCCTGTCGAAGCGTTCGCCGCCGTCTACCGCGAGATCGCGGCCGGCGGAGACGATATCGCGTCGATCCACGTCTCCTCGCGGCTTTCCGGCACCCTCAACTCCGCCTCCGTCGCCAGCGAGACGAGCGATCTCGCGACCCGCATCGAGCTCGTCGATTCATACACCGCTAGCGCCGGCCTCCGCGCCGCCGTCGAGGCCGCTGCCGGGTGCGCCCGCCTGGGTGGCTCGCTTGAAGAGGTCACCGCTGCCGCCCGCAGCGTGATGGCGCGGAGCCACGTTGTGGTCGCCCTTGATACCCTCGAATACCTGCAGAAAGGCGGCCGCATCGGCCGTGCCGGTGCATTCCTGGGGAGTGCCCTCCGGATTAAGCCGCTCATCCATATTGACGGTGGCGAGGTCGCGCCCTTCGACCGCGTGCGTACGCGGTCGCGGGCGCTCCGGCGTCTCGAGGATCTCGCGCTCGAAGACCCTGCCATCGAGACGTTGTACGCCATCTGGGCGGACGATAGCGCAGGCGCAGCCGGTCTCCTGGAGCGTGTGCGCCCGCACCTCCCCCACACCCGCTTCGAGCTGCTCCAGGTCGGCCCGAGCGTCGGCGCCTACGTTGGCCCGAATGCGACCGGCATCTGCACGGTGCGGCGGGAGCGCTGACGGAAAGGGGAAGGCAGTGGCGGCAGGGGATCCCCAGCAGCAGGCGTTCTACAAATTTCAATGGGCCAGCGTCTACCCGTTTGATCCGTCTTCCGGCAGTGCCGCTACGCGCCTCTCCCTCGACGAGTGCCGCCAGATCGTGGAACACGCCTTCAGTGAATTCGCACAGGGTGTCGCGATTCCGGAAGCGAACTACAGCCCCCAGAACGTGGTGCGCCGTCCGCGCGGCAAGGGGGGCCAGGCGCGTCCGGCGTGCTACTGGCGCGAAGCGCACGGGATTACGCTGCCGGACTGGGCGCGAAGCCGCTCGATTGTCCTCCACGAGGTCGCCCACGCACTGACGTACGCTACTGCAGGTGGGGCTGTCCAGAGCCATGGCCCTGAGTTTGCAACCATGGCCCTGGAGCTCTGGCGAAGCTACCTTCCCGGTCCGGATTACGACGCCGTTCGCGATCAAGGTGTAGCCCGCGGAATCCGCTTCGCCACGGTGCGCCCAACCCGCAGAGTCTTTCACTGGGCAGACGGCCCGTGTCTGCTCTGCGGGATCGAGCCACCCGCCTCCGCCCCCTGGCGCAGTGTAAGCAACGCCCCTTTCCACAGCGACGCCGATCGTGAGGATGTCCTCGCTCTGCCAGCCGAGGGTAACCGCCTGCGTCGCATCTTCGAGCTGGAACTCGAACGTGGGGCGGACAACACGGTGCTTGCGAACGGACTAGACGACCTCCTCGGGCAGCTAGCCGCTGGCAGTCTCCTTCCGGATGGCCACGCGCTGTACGCCCATATCACTACTGTTGCTCGTCCCCGCGTCCGCTATGGCGGCCAAAACCCCGAAGCGCGGCGGCGCTGGCTGCGCAAGGCCATCAGCACCCTTGCCGGCTAATGAAGTGGCCCGTCTGCGCCGCGTGTTCGAGCTCGAGCTCAACCGTGAGGCTGACAACACGACCGTGGGTGGTGGCCTCGATCCCATGCTCAGCCGCGTGCTCGAAGAAGATATCGTGCCCGCGCGCCACCCCTTGCGTGAGCGCATCCGCCACCTCCCCACCGGTGGCTACCGGTCCCTCACACCCGACAGGCGCCGGCGCTGGCTCCAGTATGCGCTCGCCGTGACGGACGCCCCCTCCCCTTCCGACGGTTCTCCTGCCCGCGCGTCCCCTGCTGCCGCAAAGGCAAGAGCGAGGCCCCTTGCGCTCGCCGACCCCCTCACCCGCCTCCCGGGCGTGGGCAAGAGTGCCGCCGTGCGCTTCGAGAAGCTGGGCGTACGCACTGCCGGCGATGCCGCACTCTTCTTCCCCCGCCGCTTCCGTGACTTCACCGACGTTCGCCGCATCTCCGAACTCGAGCCCGATGGCCTGCCGCAGACGGTCGTGGGCACGGTCCTTTCCGCAGGCGCGCTTCGTTACGGGCGGCGCGTTCGCGGCAGCCAGGCCATCATCACCGACGGTACCGGCTCGCTCCGTGTCGTCTGGTTCAATATGCCCTGGATGGCGCGCGGGCTGAAGGAAGGCGAGGAGCTCGCCGTCTCTGGCACAGTGACGGTCTACCGGGGCCGCCTGCAGATGGCGAACCCGCCCGAGTACGAGCCGTTCGATTCGGCGATCATGCGCCCCGGCCGCCTCCTGCCCATCTATCCCGGCACGCAGGGGCTTGGCCAGCGCACCATTCGCCGCGCCGTCGCCACCGCGGTCGAGGCGCTCGCCTCTCGTCTCCCCGACCCCGTGCCCGCGTGGCTCGCGAACGAGGAGGAGATCCCGCCCTACGCGAGCTGCGTCCGCGCCTTCCATGCTCCCGAGACGCCCGAGGACGCCGAGCGCGCTCGCCGTCGCCTCGCCCTTGGGGAGTTCCTTGCCATCCAGGTGGCCGTGCTCCTGCGCCGCGCCGCCTGGATGGGCGGGGAGCCCGCCACCGCGCTCGTCTTCGCCGATCGCCTCGATGGCTACCTCAGCTCGCTGCCGTTCGACCTGACGGATGCCCAGCGCCAGTCGCTCAATGAGATTCTCGCCGACATCGTCCGGCCCGTGCCCATGCTCCGGCTGCTGCAGGGCGAAGTCGGCAGTGGCAAGACCGTCGTTGCCTTCGCCGCCCTGCTCGCCGCCGTCGCCTCGGGCCGCCAGGCGGTGATGATGGCCCCCACCGAAATCCTCGCGGAGCAGCACTACCGCTCCCTTGCCGGCATGCTCGGCGGCGGGCGCGATTCCGCCTTCGAGGGCGTCTTCTCGCCTCCCTGGCTTGGCCGTCCCCTGCGCGCCGTCCTCCTCACCGGCTCGCGCACGCCCGCCGAGAGGGCACAGATCCGCGCCGATGCCGCCCACGGCGGCGCCGACATCATCATCGGTACGCACGCCCTCATCGAGGAAGCCGTCGAACTCCCTCGCCTCGCCCTTGCGGTCATCGACGAACAGCACCGCTTCGGCGTCGACCAGCGCGCTCGCCTCCGCCAGAAAGGTACGAATCCCCACCTGCTCGTGATGACGGCTACTCCCATCCCCCGCACTCTCGCGCTTACCGTTTACGGGGACCTCGAAGTCTCGACGATCGACGAGCTTCCCCCCGGTCGCAAGCCCGTGGTCACGACCTGGGTTGAGCCCCACGAGCGCGATGAGGCGTACGACATCCTCCGTGAGCGCCTCGACGCGGGCGAGCAGGCCTTCATCATCTGCCCGCTCGTCGAGGAGTCCCAGGCGCTCGATGTACGCTCCGCCGAGGAGGAGTTTGAGCGCTTGCGTGCGGGCCCCCTCGCCGCCTACCGCCTCGCTCTCCTGCACGGGCGCATGCGGGGCCGCCAGAAGGACGAGATCATGGCGTGCTTCGCTGCTGGCGAGACGCAGGCGCTCGTCTCCACCAGCGTCGTGGAGGTCGGCATCGACGTTCCCAACGCCACCACGATCGTTATCGAGGGCGCCGAGCGCTTCGGCCTCAGCCAGCTCCACCAGTTCCGTGGCCGCGTCGGGCGTTCCGGCAGCCAGGGCTACTGCCTCCTCTTCAGCAGCGATGGGGATCCTGGCGCGGAAGCGCAGGACCGCCTCCGCGCCATGGAGCGCACCACCGACGGCTTCGCCCTCGCCGAGATAGACCTCGAGATGCGCGGGGAGGGCGAGGCCTGGGGCATGGCCCAGAGCGGCGGCAACGGCATGCTCCGCGTCGCCCGCCTCAGCGACCGTGATCTGCTCTTCGAGGCGAGAGAGCTGGCGCGGCGCGTCCTCGCCCGCGACCCGCTGCTGCAGCGCCCCGAGCACCGCGGCATCGCCGTCAGCGCAAAGCCCTTCCTCGAAACCGCCACCGAGGCAAACTGACCCGGCGCACTTCAGGTTGGCCTGCGCTCCCGGCAGGTCGTTCCCGCCTCGCGAACGAACGGCTCGATGGCTCCGATGTCCTCCGGAGCGAGGAGCACGCCGCGATCGCCGCTCGCTTGGTCTGCGCTCGATCGCTGCCGCGATCGTCTTCCACCGCCACGCCCCTGGGCGCTTCCCCATGCGCCCGCGAGTACCAGCCGCTGCGCTACGATCACTGGCATGAACATCTTCACCGCAACGGACGAGGGTGGCCACGAGCAGGTGCTCTTTGCGCGGGACGGCGGGTCGGGCCTGCACGCGATCATCGCTGTTCACTCTACGGTCCTCGGGCCCGCGCTCGGCGGCACCCGCTTCTACCCCTATGAGTGCGAGGAGGACGCCTTCGCCGACGCCCTCCGCCTCTCCCGCGCCATGACCCGCAAGAACGCCGCCGCGGGCCTCGACTTCGGCGGTGGCAAAGGCGTCATCATGGGCGATCCGCGCAGCATCAAGTCCGAGCGGCTCCTGCGCGCCTACGGACGCGCTATCGAGTCGCTCGGCGGTGCCTTCGTCACTGCCGAAGACGTTGGCACGACGATGGCCGACATGGAGACCATCCGGCGCGAGACCGCGTTCGTCACCGGTACCGGCCGGGATGCGGGCGGCTCCGGCGACCCGTCGCCCACTACCGCCCGCGGGCTGCTCGCGGCCATGCGCGGTGCCGCCCGCATCCTCTGGGGCTCGCCCGACCTCTCCGGCCGCCACGTGGTTGTGCAGGGTACCGGCAAGGTCGGGGGCGGCCTCTGCCGCCTCCTCGCCTCCGCCGGCGCG
Organism: Tepidiformaceae bacterium; assembly: GCA_963422605.2. Taxonomy (GTDB): domain Bacteria; phylum Chloroflexota; class Dehalococcoidia; order Tepidiformales; family Tepidiformaceae; genus UBA2991. Next base: position 260,060 of record CAXXUF010000002.1, on the reverse strand, counting down.
CGCCTCACCATCGCCGACGTGAACGAGGAGGCTATCCGCCAGCTTGCTCCCGAGCTCGGCGCGGACGTCGCCGCCCCCCATGAGGTCCACGCCGTGGCGTGCGACATCTTCGCGCCCTGCGCCCTCGGCGGGGCGCTCAACCCCGAGGCGGTCCCCGAACTGCGCTGCGCCGCCATCATCGGCAGCGCCAACAACCAGCTCGCCAGCGATGCGATCGCCGCCGACCTCGCCGCTCGCGGCATCCTCTACATCCCCGACTTCATTGTGAACGCGGGCGGCGTCGTCAACCTCGCCGAGGAGGTGGGGCGCGAGTATCGCCAGGAGCGCGCCAACCGCCGCGTGGACGGCATCGAGGCGGTCGTGATCGATCTGCTGGAGTGCGCCCGCGCCGCCGGCGTCACGCCGCTCGCCGAGGCGATCGCCCGCGCCGAGAGCCGCATCAGCGTGGTCGGTGGCCTCCATGCCCGCGCCCCGCGCCGCCTGCGAAAGGCCGTCTGAGCCGCTCCGCTATCTGCCAGGGCGCGCGATCTGCTAGAGTAGGTGGAACCACTCCGCAGGAGAGGCGGGCAGCGGCGCTCGCCTTCGTAATGAAGACAAAGAACGACTTTCTGCTCGCGATCAGCCAGCTGGCGGCTGAGAAGAGCCTCGCGCGCGAGGTAATCTTCGAGGCCGTCGAGGCCGCCCTTGCCTCCGCCTACCGTCGCGACGGTGAGGAAGGCCCGGAGGTGCACGTGCGCATCTCCGGCGAGACCGGCGCCATCAGCGCCTTCATCCAGCGGACCGTCGTCCGTAGCGTCGAGGACGAGAACATCGAGCTGGACCTTGATGAGGCCAGGCGCTACAAGCCCGACGCCCATATCGACGACATCCTCGAGTTCGAGGTGAAACCGCCCGAGAACGCTGGCCGCATCGCCGCGCAGACGGCCAAGCAGGTCGTCTTGCAGCGCCTCCGCGAAGCCGAGCGCGGCGCCGTCTACGAAGAGTACGCCGACAAGCAGGGCGAGTTGCTCCTCGCCAGCGTCCAGCGCGTCGAGTCCCGCCAGGCGACTGTCGAGATCGGTCGCGGCACGGAAGCCTTCCTGCCCGGCAGTGAGATGGTGCGTAACGAGCACCTGCGTGTCGGCCAGCGCGTGAAGGTGCTCCTCCTGGAGGTGAACGCCGAGGCCAAGGGTCCGCAGGTCATCGTGAGCCGCGGCCACCGTCTCCTCCTGCGCCGTCTCCTGGAAGTTGAAGTGCCCGAGGTCGCCCAGGGTCGCGTCGAGGTCAAGGCTATCGCCCGCGAGGGTGGCCATCGCAGCAAGGTTGCCGTCCACAGCCGCGCCGCCAGTGTCGACCCCATCGGCGCCTGCGTGGGGATGCGTGGCTCCCGCATTCAGAACATCGTCAACGAGCTCGGCGGCGAGCGCGTCGACATCATCAAGTGGGATCCCGACCCTGCCGAGTTCGTCACCAACGCCCTGAGTCCCGCCCAGATCATCGATGTCCAGCTCCACGAAGAAACGCGTGAAGCCACGGTCGTGGTACCCGATTCGATGCTCTCCCTCGCTATCGGCAAGGAAGGTCAGAACGCCCGCCTCGCCGCCAAGCTCACCGGCTACCGCGTTAGTGTGCGCAGCCAGACCGGCGCCGAGCGCGAGGACCAGGCGATCGTCGAGGCGCCCGCCGCCTTCGATGCCTTCCTGCCCGGTACGGAGCCCGATCTCGATATCCTGCAGCTCCCCGAGGAGCCGCTCACGCCGCTGCCGGAGGAAACGGGGGCGTCTCGCGCCCCTGCCTCGCCGCCTGCCGCCACCGTCGCGCCGGAGGACGACGCCATCTCCGAGGATGATGTCGCCTTCCCTGCCGCGCTCGCCGAGATGGAGGTTCCCGACGAGGAGACGCGCGAGGCGGAGGACTACGGCGAGGAGGAGTTCGACGACGATGAGGGCGAGGAGTACCAGGTGCCCACCCTCGTCGTCCCCGAAGAGCGCCCCACCTCCATCCGCTTCGCCGAGGATGTCCTCCCCACGCGCGAGGACGAGCGCCAGCCGAAGAAGAAACGCCCCCGCGGTCCTCGCCTCGAAGAGGACGAGTTCGAGGAAGAGATCGACTACTCCGGCCGGATCCACTGAGCGCGATGTCTGCCGTCCGCTCCGAGCCGCAGCGCACCTGCATCGGCTGCCGCAAGGTCGCCGGCAAGCGTACGTTCGTGCGCATCGTGCGCACCGCTGAAGGCCGCATCGCGGTCGAACCTGCGGGCGAGCGTCTCCCAGGTCGCGGTGCCTACCTCCACCGGCGGCGCTCCTGCTGGGAGCAAGCCCTCCGAGGCAGTACCATAGGCATTGCCCTGCGGATGTCCCCCGACGCGGACGATGTGACGGGGCTGCTACGCTATCTCGAAATCATCCCGAACGACTTGGAGGAAGCATGACGGCCCGGCAATCCTCCGGCACGCGTTCGGTCGCCCTCCCCGAGGCCATCACGGTCAGAACCCTGAGCGAGCGCCTCGGCATCTCCCCCATCGAGACCATCAAGCGGCTCATGACCCACGGTGTGATGGCCGCCATGAACGACACCATCGACTTCGAGACCGCCTCGCTCGTCTCCTCCGAGATCGGTGTCGCGCCCTCGCGCGAAACCGTCGTCACCGCCGTGCGCGCCCCCGACGAGGACCACGACGGCAGTGCGCGCGCGCGCCCTCCCGTCGTCACCATCCTCGGCCACGTCGACCACGGCAAGACGAGCCTGCTCGATGCCATCCGTGAGACGAACGTCGTGGTGGGCGAGGCGGGCGGCATCACCCAGCACATCGGCGCCTACCAGATCGACCGTGGCGGCAAGCCCATCACCTTCATCGATACGCCGGGCCATGCCGCCTTCACCGCGATGCGCGCGCGTGGCACGCAGATCACCGACGTCGCCGTTGTGGTCGTCGCCGCCGACGACGGCGTGATGCCCCAGTCCATTGAGGCGATCGACCATGTGCGCGCTGCGGGCGTGCCCATGATTATCGCCATCAACAAGACCGACCTGCCCGCCGCCAACCCCGATCGCGTCAAGCAGCAGCTCACCGAGCAGAGCGTCGTCGTTGAGGAGTATGGCGGCGACGTTCTGGCGGTGCCCGTCTCCGCCGCGACGGGCGAGGGCCTGGGCGAGCTGCTCGAGGCCATCGATCTGGTCGCCGAGATCCAGGAGCTCACAGCGAGCCCCGACCGCCTCGCCAGCGGCACGGTCGTCGAAGCCGAACTCGACCCCCGTCGCGGCCCCCTCGCCACCGTCCTCGTCCGGAACGGCACCCTGCGCCAGGGCGATGCGCTCGTCAGCGGCCTCATCAGCGGCAAGGTGAAGGCCATGTTCGACGAGCGCGGTGAGCGCCTGGGCGAAGCCAGCCCCGCCCGTCCCGTGCGCATCATGGGCCTGGAGGACGTCCCCGCCGCCGGCGACGCCATCACTGCCGTTGAGACCGAGCGCATCGCCCGCCGTATGGTCGATGAAGCGCGCCGCGAAGCGGAGAGCGGCACGGGCGCCCGTCGCGGACGCGTGACCCTCGACACGCTCTTCAACGAGGTTAGCGCCGGGAACGTCAAGGAGCTCCTGCTCGTCCTCAAGGCCGACGTGCGCGGCAGTGTCGAGGCCATTCGCGGCGCGATCCAGGGCCTCGGCACAGGCGAGGTGAAGGTGAAGGTCATCCACTCCTCTACTGGCCCCGTCAGCGAGTCCGACGTCATGCTCGCTGGCGCCTCCGGGGCGATCGTCCTCGCCTTCAACGTGAAGGCCGAACCCTCCGCTGCCCGGCAGGCCGAGGTCGCAGGCGTCGAGATACGCACCTACGACGTCATCTACCAGCTCATCGAGAGCGTCGAACAGGCGCTAGACGGGCTCTACGAGCCCGTCTACGAGCGCGCCGTCGATGGCGTCGCCGAAGTCCGCCAGCTGTTCCGCTCCAGTCGCGTGGGCCAGATCGCCGGCTGCTACGTCACCGAAGGGAGGCTGCTCCGCAGCTGTCGCGCCCGTGTCCTCCGCAACGGCAAAGAGGTCGCCGATACGAGCTGCGGCGGCCTGCGGCGTTTCCAGGACGACGTGCGCGAGGTCCAGCAGGGCTTCGAATGCGGCATCACCCTCGATCAATTCGACGCCTTCGAGGAGGGCGATCTCCTCGAGTTCTACCACCAGCAGCGCGTTAACTAACGCACTGCTGGTGGTACCCGCGATGAGCAGGCGCACGAGCCGCGTCAGCGAGCTGCTCCGTCAGGAGATCAGCGATCTTTTGTGGCGCAACCTCAAGGATCCGCGTCTCGAAGGGGGACTCGTCTCCATCACGACGGTCGAGGTCAGCCCCGACCTCCGCATTGCCACGGTCTACATCTCCCATCTGGGCAGCCCCGGAGAGCGGGAGGAAGCGCTCGCCGGCCTCCAGAGCGCCACGTCCTATCTCGAGCGCGAGCTGCGTCGGCGGCTGCGGATGCGGCGGACGCCCGCCCTCAGCTTCCACTTCGATCCCTCCATCGAACGGGGCGCCCGCCTCGCCTCCACCATCGCCGAGCTGGCCCGCGCCCGCGGGGACGTTCGCGATCCTCGCGACAAGCCGTGAGCCGCCGCCGTCGCGGCGATTCCGGCCTCACCGGCATCCTGCTTATCGACAAGGAGCCCGGCTGGACCAGCCATGACGTGGTTGCCCGCGCCCGTCGCCTCACGGGCCAGCGCCGTATCGGCCATACCGGAGCTCTCGACCCGATGGCCACGGGGCTGCTCGTCCTCTGTCTCGGACACGCCACGCGTCTCGTCGAGTACATGATGGCGGGTGAGAAGGCGTACGAAGGCGAGATGGCCCTCGGCCAGGAGACCGAGACCGACGACGCCGAGGGCGCGCCGACGCGCACCGGCGAGCTCCCTGCGGACGACCTCGACCTCGAAGCGGTTGCGCGGCGGTTCAGCGGGGAGATCATGCAGACGCCGCCCGCCTACAGCGCCGTGAAGGTCGAAGGCCGCCGCGCCTACGCCATGGCCCGGGAGGGTGCACCACCCGTCCTGAAGCCGCGCCCCGTCCGCGTCTCCGCCCTCCGCCTCGAGCGGAGCGCCCGCGACCGCCTGCGCGTCGAGGTGCGCTGCGGCCCTGGTATGTACGTGCGCAGCCTGGCCCGTGATATCGGCCGCGCGCTCGGCTGCGGCGCGCACCTTGCGAGCCTGCGCCGCACCGGCAGCGGGCCTTTCCGCGTCGGCCAGGCCGTGCTGGTCGAGGCGCTTGCGGTCTTCGCCGGGGCGGGCAGGCTCAATGAGGTTGTACTCCCCCCCGACGAAGGGGTCGCCGGGAGCGCCGTCGCCATCCTCCACCCCGAGCATGCGGAGCAGCTGCGACACGGCCAGCTCGCCTGGGCACGCGGTGGCTTCCTGCGCCCCGCTACCCTCGCCCGCCTTTACGGTACCGATGGATCCTTTGTTGGCGTTGGCCGGGTCGACGAGCCAGGCCGCGTGCGCGCCCTGAAGGTGGTTGCTGGCGGCTAACCGCCGCTGCCGATCCCTCCGCCCAGCGCTTCCAGCAGCGCCCCGTGGAGGGGGCCGTTGGTCGCGATTGCGTCGTCCCCTGCTCCCCGCTTCCCCGCCCATGTGGTAATCCGCCCCCCCGCTTCCTCCAGCAACACCGCAAAGGGCGCGATATCCCACGGATTCACCACTGGGTCGATCATCGCCTCCGCCCGCCCCGCGATCACCGCCAGGTAGCCGTAGCAGTCGCCCCACGACCGCAGCAGTCCTGCCTCGCGCGCCAGCCGCGCGAACCCCCGCGGGGAGCGTGTCTGCAGGCTCGCGGGCGATGTCGTCAGCACCGTCGCCTCCGCCAGCGCCGCCGTAGCGCTCACGTATGTGCGCTCGCCGTTCAGGAAGGCGCCCCCGCCCCGCGCCGCCCAGGCGGTCTCTCCCACCGCGTGGCAGGCGACCAGGCCGATCACGGCCGTCCCCGCGCGCTCCAGGGCAACCAGCGTTCCAAAGAGGGGCACATGGTGGATGAAGCTCTTCGTCCCATCGATTGGATCGATGATCCAGCGGTTGCGCCCGTCTCCGGGCGATTCCCCCAACTCCTCCCCCACTACCCCGAAGCCCGGTGTCTCCCGTGCGAAGAGTGCGCGCATCGCCTCCTCCGCGCGGCGGTCCGCTTCCGTCACGGGCGTGCCGTCCTCCTTCAGCTCGACCGCGAGGCGCTGCCCGTAGAGGGGCATCACGATCTCGCCCGCGACCGTGGCGGCGTGGCGCGCTACCTCAAGCAGTTCCGTCAGCTCCGGGTCCATCGCGCGAGTCTAGCGCCTGCTCTCCTGTGCGGCCGCTTCCTGGCGCCTCCGCTGGGCGCTACAGTGCGCCCGTGGACCGGCACGCGATCCTGCGCCCCGGAAACCTTCTCATGGTGCAGGAGCGCGAGCGCCTCCTGGCCCGCCTGCTGCGCGATCGTGGCCTCAACCCGCTCGCCGCGCTGCGTGCCTTCGAGGCTGGCTGCTCGACCGCCTACAACCTGCGGCTGCTCGTGCAGTGGGGTTGCCGCCCGGAGAACCTCGCCGGCATCGATTGTGACCCCGCCGCGGTCGCCTACGCACGCTCGCGCTCGCCTGCGATCCGCATCCATGAGGGCCGCGCTGAAGCCATCCCCGAGCCTGACGGGGCTTTCGATCTCGCGCTCGCCTTCACCTTGTTCAGCAGCGCCGGCGGCCCCGAGGCGGCTGCCGCCATCGCCGCCGAACTCGTGCGTGTCACGCGACCCGGCGGGCTCGTGCTCGTGTACGACATGCGCCGCCGCAGCCCCAACCCCGCTGTCCGTCCCGTCTCCCCCGCAAGCGTCCGCGCCTGGTTCGCGGGCTGCGCTGTCAGTGCGCGCTCCCTCACCCTCGCGCCGCCCCTCGCGCGCGCGGTCGGTCGGGTTGCGCCCTGGGCCTACACGCCTCTTGCCGCCCTGCCGCCCCTGCGCACGCACGTCCTGTATGCCATCGAGGTTCCCGACGGCTCGTAGTCACGCTGTAACGGAGTGTGGCCTACACTGACTCGATGACGGTTTCTCAGCGGGCGCGGGCGTGAGCGTGGGGCAGGCCGCCCCCGTGGCGGCAGGCGAGACGCCGGACGGCGACCTCCAGGAGCGCTTCCTTTACGAGATGCTGCTCATTCGGCGCTTCGAGGAGAAGAGCGCCGAGATGTACACGCGCGGCAAGATCCGCGGCTTCCTCCACCTCTACACTGGCGAGGAGGCATGCGCCGTCGGCGCCGTCAACGCCCTCCGCGCCAGCGACAAGATCGTCACCCACTACCGCGATCACGGCCACGCCATCGCCCGCGGTATCGAGCCGCGACGCATCATGGCCGAGCTCTTCGCGCGTGTGGATGGCACTAACCACGGGCGTGGCGGCTCGATGCATATCTTCGACGTCGAGCGCGGCTTCCTCGGCGGCTACGCCATCGTCGCTGGCCACATGCCAATCGCTGTCGGCCTCGGACTGGCCGCGAGCATGCGCCGCGAAGACTGGGCCACCCTTTGCATCTTCGGCGATGGCGGCGTAGGAGAGGGTGAGTTCCACGAGGCGCTCAACCTCGCCGCCATCTGGAAGCTGCCCGTCGTCTGGTTCTGCGAAAACAACGGCTACGGTATGGGCGTGCCCTTCGACGATTCGCTCGCGAACGACGTCTACAAGATCGCCGCCGCCTACCGCATGCCCAGCATCCGCATCGATGGTATGGACGTGCTCGAGGTGTATTCCGCCACTCGCCTTGCCCTCGCCCACTGCCGCGAGGGAAACGGTCCCTATTTCATCGAAGCGTTGACCTACCGCTACCGCGGGCACTCGATGGCCGATCCCGAGCTCTACCGCACGAAGGCGGAGGTCGAGATGTTCCGTCAGCGCGACGCCATCCAGCGCCTGAAGCGCTCGATGATCGCCGCTGGCTTTCTCGATGAGCCCGCCTACGAGGCGCTCGTCGCCAGGGTCGATACCGAGATTGATGATGCCGTCGCCTTCGCCGATGCAAGCCCCGAGCCCGGCCTCCACACCCTCTACGACCACATCACGAAGGAACGGGAGAGAGGGATCGAGTGACCGATCTGCGTATGCGCGATGCTATCCGCGAGGCCATGCGCGAGGAGATGCTGCGCGATGACCGCGTGTTCCTCATGGGCGAGGATATCGGCGCCTACGGCGGCTCCTACGCCTGCACGCGCGGTCTCCTTGACGAGTTCGGGCCCGAGCGCGTGCGTGATACGCCCATCTCCGAGTCCGGCATCGTTGGCGCGGGCGTGGGCGCCGCCCTCGCTGGCCTGCGCCCCATGATCGAGATCATGACGATTAACTTCAGCCTCGTCGCCCTCGACCAGATCGTGAACAACGCCTCCAAGCTGCATTACATGAGCGGCGGCCAGGTGCACGTCCCCCTCGTGCTGCGCATGGCGAGCGGCGGCGGTAGCCAGCTCGGCGCGACCCACAGCCACAGCCTCGAGGGCATGTTCGCCCATTTCCCCGGCCTCACGGTCGTCTGCCCCGCCTTCCCCGCCGACGCCAAGGGCCTGCTGAAACGCGCCTTCCGCGACCCCAACCCCGTCGTCTTCATCGAGCACACCGCCCTCTACGGCTCGCGTGGCGAGGTGCCCGGCGATCCCGACCGCCTCATCGAGTTCGGGCGGGCCGCGGTCGTGCGCCCCGGCGCCGATGTCACCGTCGTTGGCTACAGCGGCAGCGTCCACCAGGCCACACGTGCCGCCCGTATCCTCGCAGAGGGGCACGGCCTCTCCGCCGAGGTCATCGATCTGCGCACCCTCCGCCCGCTCGATATCGCCACCGTGCTCGAATCCGTGCGTCGCACCAACCGTGCCGTTGTTGTCGAGGACGACTGGAGGTTCGGGGGATTCGCCGGCGAGGTCGCCGCGCAGATCATGGAGCGCGCCTTCGACTGGCTCGATGCGCCCGTCGCCCGCGTCGCTGGTGCGGACGTGCCCATGCCCTACAACCGGAACCTCGAGTACGCCGCCTTGCCCTCCGAGGAGGACGTGGTCGAGGCGGTCCTCGCGATGCTCTAGGGGGCCCGCATGGTCTTCGAAGTCACGATGCCGCAGATGGGCGCCGACATGACCGAGGGCACACTCGTGCGCTGGCTCAAGTCCGCTGGTGATACAGTGGTGCGGGGCGATATCCTCGCCGAGATCGAGACCGACAAGGCCACCGTCGAACTCGAAGTCTTCGAGGCTGGCGCCATCCGCCAGCTCGTCGCCGGGGAGGGCGAAACTGTCCCCGTCGGCGAGGTCATCGCACTCCTCGGCGAGGCAGGCGAATCCATCCCCGAGGTGGTGCGCGGGACGCTCCCCGAGAAGCCCAACCGCCGCACTATCGATGGGCCCGGCCCCGTCCCTGCGGTGAAGGCGCTTGATGGCCTTCCCGCGACCCGCGTCCGCGTCTCTCCCGTCGCCCGTCGCATCGCCGGCGATGCCGGACTCGACCTCGCCGCTGTAGCCGGCTCCGGCCCCGGTGGCCGCATCCTCCGCCGCGACGTGGAGGCAGCTATCGCCGCTCGTGATTCCGCGCCTGCGGGCGCGCCCACCATCGAGCCCCCGGCCTCGCCCGCCCCGCCGGCACCCGCCGGCCCCACCCGCATCGAGCCGCTCTCACGCATGCGCACCGCCATCGCCCGCAATATGACCGAGGCCAAGCAGCAGCAGCCACACTACTACCTCACCGTCGAAGTCGACATGACCGAAGCGATGGCCTTCCGCGCCCACATCAACCTCATTCTGGGCGAGGCGCAGCGCGTGAGCGTGAACGACCTTCTGGTGAAGGCCTGCGCCACGGCCCTCGCGCGCCACCCCAGATTCAACGCCTCCCTCACGGATGAGGGCGTGCAGTACTACCCCCGCATCGACATCAACATCGGTGTCGCGCTCGATGAGGGCCTGCTTGCCCCCGCCCTGCTCGACGTGGCGGACAAGCCCCTCGCCCGGATCGCGGAGGAATCGAAGGTGCTCATCGAGCGCGCACGCTCCGGCCGCCTGCGCGCCGAGGAGCACTCGCGCGGCACGTTCACCATCACGAACCTCGGCGCCTACGGCACGGGCACGCTGATCGGCATCATCAACGCCGGCCAGTCCGCCATCCTCGGTGCGGGCTCCGTCGCCGAACGTCCCGCCGTTGTCGACGGCGCCCTCGCCGTACGCCAGCTGATGACCCTCGCGCTCAGCGCCGACCACCGCGTCACCGACGGCGCCGAAGGTGCGCGCTTCCTCGCGGAGATACAGACCACTCTGGAGTCCCCGGCGCTACTGGCGGGGAAGGTACCCGCGGCCGGGTAACCGGGTAGGGACTTCGAGAAGGTGCTGACGTTGCGTGGCCGGAACGCTCCTGCTTCTCGCGCGACTCTGAAGCCCTCGTCGATCCCGTGAATGTCTCGCGTAGCGGTATCTACGCAGAGACGAACGTAAACGCCGACGGTGCCGTCGAGCGCTGTGAGCAAGTGTTGCGCCTTTGCGGCCTCGATCCGCGAGAATTCTCGGTTGAGGTCCGGTAAGCCCCTGCCTAAAGCCGCGTGAGCACGGCGATTATCGCCACGCCCGCGACGACCATCCCGCCCAGCCGCAGTGTGAGCCGCAGCTCCAACGCCTGGATAGTGGCCTGCATCTTGGACCGCAGTTCGGCGATGTCGGCCTTTGTGGCCAGGTCGTCACGCGACTCGCTGGCGGCTTCGACGAGCGCCTCGGCCTGTTCCTCGCTGAAGCCTACGCCGGTGAGCGCTGTGAACGCCTTGTGAGACATCTGGACCCTATACGCATTCTATACGAGCATGAGGATATGTTGATCCTCACGCCAACCGCTTCCCCATGACATAAAATATCGCGCCGCCTGGTGTGAACGTCATCTCCGTCACGACCACGAAGCCGAGGCGGGCGTAGAGCTCGTGCGCGCGGCTGTCGCTGCGTGTGCTCAGCACGCATGTCGCCTCGGGGCGGTCCGCCAGCAGCGTGCGCACGAGCAGCGCGCCGATGCCGCGGCTCTGGAAGTCGGGGTGAACGGCGATCTCCACGAGTTCGTAGGCGTCGCCCAGCCAGCATCTGCGCTGCGCCCGATCCAGCTCGCGTGCCACCGCGTCGCGCCACCACTGCCCGCGCTCGCTGCGGTAGCCGTAGGTCATCCCCACCACGCCGTGCGAGGGCACGCGCGGCTGCTCCGGTCCGCCTCGGGCGATGAAGCCGCGGTAGCCCGCGCGCTCGCGGTGCAGGCGTTGCAGACGGTAGTGGATCTCATCGCCACGGTCCGGATCGCTGTAGGGCGGTAGCGCGAACGCCTCGGCGTACACGGCGATGGCCCCCTCGAACAGGGGGCCATCCTCGGGGAGCGGTTCGATGCGCCAGCTCATCCCCGATACTGGATCCTGGCGCCCACCCGATCCTTGTTCAGCCGTTTGTTCAGGTGCAGCCCTTCCAGCACGAACTCTGTGGCGGCTGCCACCTCGCCGGGCTCGCTCGCGCCCACCACCTGCAGCGCCTCGGCCAGCCCCTCGATGCTGCCCGCGAGCGTGCGGTACTCACTGCTCGCCGTCATCTCCCCCACCTCCACGGAGATGCCCGACTTGAAGCGGGCCACGACGGGTTCGAGGTCGCTCAGGTTGTAGAGGCGGTTGAAGACCGCCACGACCGCGCCCTGGATCAGCTTCTCGATGATCTGCTCCTCGCGCCCGTCCTCGATCGTCTCCAGCTCCACCTTGCCGCTGAGCGTGGGCACGACGAAGGGCAGGTCGCTCACGCGCGGGACAGCCTCATCCTCGCCGTTCACGATGGTGCGGCGCAAGGAGTTGGCGAGCATGCTCTCGTAGTTGGCAATGCTGGCGCGCACACTCACGCCCGATCGCTGGTTCACATCGGGGCTGCGCCGCGCCAGGCGCGTGATCTCGGCGATGATCTCCTTCATGTAGTCCGGCACGGTGATGCTGAAGTCCGCCGGCATGGGGTGGTGTTCCGCCTCGACGATGTCGATCTCGTGCTCGATCTTTCGCGGGTAGTGCGTGCGCACCTGCGCCCCGTAGCGATCCTTGAGCGGGGTGATGATGCGCCCCCGGTTCGTGTAGTCCTCGGGGTTCGCGCTCGCCACCACGAACACGTCGAGCGGCAGGCGGATGCGGTAGCCCCGAATCTGCACGTCGCGCTCCTCCATAATGTTCAGGAGGCCAACCTGGATTCGCTCCGCGAGGTCGGGCAGCTCGTTGATGCAGAAGATGCCGTGGTTGGTGCGTGGCACCAGCCCGTAGTGGATCGTGAGCTCGTCCGAGAGGTAGCGCCCTTCGGCGACCTTGATCGGGTCCACCTCGCCGATCAGGTCCGCGATCGTGATGTCCGGCGTCGCCAGCTTCTCGCCGTAGCGGGCCTCGCGATCGAGCCACACGAGCGCCGCCGCGTCGCCCTCGTCCCTCACGATCTGGCGCCCCTGGCTCGTGATCGGGGCGAACGGATCCTCCGGAATCTCGCAGTTCGCCAGCACAGGGAACGCCTCGTCGAGCAGGTTCGTGAGCGAGCGGATGATGCGTGACTTCGCCTGTCCGCGTTCCCCCAGGAAGATGATGTCCTGGCCCGCCAGGATCGCGTTCACAATGTGCGGGATGACGGTCTCGTCGAAGCCGTAGACGCCGGGGAAGAGCTGCTCCCCCGTGCGCATCCGCGCGATCAGGTTCCTGCGCAGCTCTTCGCGCACGGGCGCGGGCCGGTAGCCCGATTCTCTCAGTTCACCAACAGTCCGGGGCCGCTCGACTGTGCTCACTCGCTGACGCTCCTCTCCCGTCGGGGCAAACGGGACGATGCTCGAACACGACGAACAGCAAGGGGAAAAGCCGCCGCGCCCCCGCTCAGGCGCGCCACACCTCCACGGCGCCCGGCCCGCCCGAACGGTCTACCCAACCTTGCGCTCCATGATAGTGGACAGGCGGCCTGTCAACCACGGGCCGAGCTCATGTGCCCCCGAACAGCCCCGCCTGCTCTCCCGACTCCGCTGTCAGCTCGGCGATGAGGTCAGGTCCGTCGTTGCGCACGCTGTTCACTCGCTGCGAGACGGGCCGTGCCACCAGATAGTCCTCGGGCGTGGGCCCCAGCAGCGCCGTCAGCGCCTCCTCCCGTTCGCCCCCCAAGAGCCAGCCGTCGATATGCTCCTCTGGCAGGATCACGGGCATGCGGTCGTGGATGCGGCCGGCGAGGGCGTTGGGCGGGCAGGTGAGGATGGTGAAGGTGGCCTCCCAGGCATCCGGTGCGGGCCGCCACCATTCGTAGAGCCCCGCGAAGGCCAGCAGCTCGCCATTGGGCCGGTGGAACCAGAAAGGCTGGCGCTGCTCCTTCGGGCCCGTCCATTCGTAGTAGCCATCGGCGGGCACGATGCAGCGGCGTTTGCGGAAGGCCTCGCGGAAGAGAGGGCGCGTGCCCACGCTCTCGGCGCGGGCGTTGATCCCGCGCGCCGCCCGCTTGCGGTCTTTCGAGCCGTAGCGCACGAGCCCCCAGCGTGCGGAAAGCGCCTCGCGATCCTCGCGCCGCATGCGCACCACAAGGTGCTCGTCCGTGGGCGCGATGTTGAAGCGCGCCTGCCAGGGCGGCAGCTCCTCCGCCGGCACTCCGAAGGCCGCCGCCACGGACTCGGCGCTGTCTGCTGTCAGCGTGAACCGCGCGCACACAGGGACAAGATAGAGGATGGGGCCGCTACCACTGAAGGCGTTCAGACCGAAGGCGGGGCGGCTGCTGCAGCAATCCCTACTTATCCTTGCCAGGAGGTGCCGGGGTATGGCAAGATATTCAGTACACACAATCGTAGAAATCGAACAAAATATCGGGGTCAATGGCTCCAGAAAGGAAGCTGTTCTTGGTCAGATACCCGATCTTCTTCCCATTAAGGTAGATACGTGGAGGACTTGATGTGTACGGGTTATAGATACTACCTGAAAAGTACTCGCTCCCATATATTCCGTACTCATTCCTCACGCTTTTCTGCCGATAGGGACTGCCATGGGGTCCGTAACTGTTACACACGGATTCGTGCTGGTACTGGTTACTGCTGATGATTCCCAAATAGGTTCCATCAGCCGCAAGAAGAGTCGCCCTGCCATCGAGTGATTGCATCGTCAAGACGTCCGATGGTGCGGTAGTGACGGAGGGAGGCGAGTAACTGTGGGCTTCATCATCAGCATCCGCCGCGGCGCGCTCGGCGACGACTACCTTGTCACAAACCGCTTCCGGGTTCGAGTAGAGCAGTGTCCACGTCTCACACGAAGCCCGCTTAAAAGTGGCGTAGGAGGCCGCGCTATCGGCTCTCTTCGAGAGTACATCCCCCCACGTTACCCGGTCCCAGGCGTACTGCTCTAGCTCCTCGAACTCACCGACCTTTGCTGACCAATAGAAGATCGCGGCTTCGAGGTACACACTCAGCGTAACGTTTCGTGTGGCGGGATCGGTGCGCAAGGGCGTGAGCCGGGTTACCATTCCCTGCGCGAGGTCGCGTTCTTGCCGCGCGATGCTCGCCAGCCTGCTCGAAGGGATTGAGTCCGAGCTAGAGTTCCACTGCTTAATCACCTCGCTGAGCGCATCGATCGTCGGGCCCCAGTGCTCCGATATGCGGTCGACCAGTGCGTCCATCTGCTCCCATACAGGTTCTGTGGGGGCTGGCGTTGACGAGTGTCCCGCGCGGATGTTTCGAAGCAGGCGCCCCAGGCTTGGCTCAGCAACTGCGAAGGCGACGCCCTCGCTCTCGCGCAGCTTCGAGCTGATGACTCCTGCCACGCGACCGCAGCGGTCGAAGAGCGGGCTGCCGCTGTTGCCCGGGCTCACTGCCGCGTCCGTCTGGATGTAGGAAATGTCGCCTGCCGTGAACAGCCGCGAGACGACGCCACGGCCGACCGAGGCATCCGCTCCGATCCCCTGCGGATAGCCCGCGAATCCGATCTCCTCACCCACTGCCACCGTCCCAACCCACTCCAGCGGTGTGAGCCCCGAAGCGGAGGCGGAAAGGAGCGCCACGTCGCCGTTATCGGAGTCGTAGAGCCCGACGACATGCGCTGTGATCTCGAATCTTGAATTCGAGAGCGTGACTGACGTGGCGCCCTCGACCACGTGTCCGGCCGTCACGAACTGCGAATTGCCAACATAGAAGGCGGTCCCCACATAGGTACCAGTCCGATTCGTCCAGGTGACCTTGACTGTGCTGGCGATGACCCTGACGGCCGAGTCTTCGAAGTGGCAGGCGGCGGGTGCGGGTGTGGGCGTGGGCGTGGATGGCGAACCTGACAGGGGCACGGCGACGGTGATGTCGCCGTAGCGGTAGCGGCCGCTACGACTGATGCCGTCGTCGAGGGGCAGGGGAATGGTCCCGATCGTGTCCCAGGAGCCTCCCTCGGGGCGGGCGCTGATGAAGATGTCCAGCGGGCTGGCAATCCGCTGCCAGATGCGCACCTCGACAGTCGCGGGCTCCGCGACCGGCAGGGGCACCGCTACGGCGATGTCGCCGTAGCGGTAGCGGCCGCTGCTGCTGACGCCGCCGTCGAGAGGCAGGGGGATAGTGCCGAGGGTGCTCCAGGAGCCCCCCTCGGGGCGAGCGCTGATGGCGATGCTCAGCGGATCGCCGATCCGCTGCCAGACGCGCACCTCGACGTTCGCTGTCCCCGTGTCTGGCTCTGCGGGCCCCGATTGCGCCGACACGCCCCTGGCTGTGGCGAGAACGAGAAGGGGGACCAGCACTGCGAAGGTCAAGAACCCGGGATGCTTCACGCCGGGGAGTGTACAAGCTGCGTGCGTGGCAGACGGCGCGGAGCTGCCTGCCGCTGTACTCGCGCTCGATGCCGCGTGCGGGCGCTTCGCGGTATGCTGGCAGTGCGCCCCTGCGCACGGATGTACGCCATGCCAGCCGTCGCCTACGCTTTTCGCCAGGACCCCTCCCGGGAGCGTGTGCTTGGGGCGTCCGCGTGAGGGTTGGCATCGTCTCGGACGTACACGGCCACACTGCCGGCCTTGACGCCGCCCTGGAACGCATGGGCCCCGTCGACGAATTGCTCTGCGCGGGCGATACCGTCTACCAGTACCGCTGGTCGAACGAGACGGTCGCGCGCCTGCGTGAGCGTGGCGCGCGCGTCGTGCTGGGGAACCACGATGAAGTGATCCTCAGCCGCGATGGCGAGCGCGCTCGCGCCATGAGTCACGTGCGTGGCGACCTCGTCGCCTGGCTGCGTGCGCAGCCCTACACGCTCGATCTGGAGGTGGGCGGACGGAGCCTGCTCATGGTCCACAGCTCGCCCTGGGGCGGCTGGGAGTACCACTACCCCCACGACCCTGTCTGGGCGAAGGCGGCCGCCCTCGAACACGACGTCGTCGTGGCCGGCCACACGCATGTCCCTATGGCCGAACGCTTCGGCGGTACGCTCGTCATCAACCCCGGCTCGGCGGGCGAGGCGCGTCATCCCGGCAACGGCTACCGGCTCTCCTGTGCCGTCTGGGACACCGCCAGTGACGATGTCGTCTTCCACGAGTATCGCGATCCCGCCCTGCCGCCACGCCCCGCTGCCCCCGGAGGCGCCCCGTGAGCGTTGCGAGCGAGCTTGTCGCCCGCAACCGCGACCGCTTCGAGGGCTTCCCCGAGCCCTTGCTGGAAGCCTACGAGGCGAGCCTGCGTGCGCTCGATCCGCGGCTCACGCCCGCGCGGCTCGCGAGCTGGTCGCAGGGTGGCCTCGACCTCATGGCTATCAGCCTGCGCTCGTGGGAGTCGGCCGCCGAGTACTTCAAGGCTGGTCCGCGGATGGCGGAATCCACGCCCTGGGATACGTACGAGCGGCTGGCCCGCGAGGCGAGCGACCTCACCGACCAATCCGCGCCGCTGGCAGTCTCCCTGCTCCGCAGCGCGCCCGCCACGCTCGCCCGCATCGGTCCGAACCATCTGGCGCAGTGGGCCGATCTTGGCCGCCGCCTCTATAAGGGCAACTGGAAGAGCTCCTCACTCGCCGCGCAGTTCTACGACGCCGGGCCGGAGCTGTTCGCGGCCATCCGTGTGAGCCACGCAGGCCGTCTCGTGCTGTTCCTGGACGAGCTCGCGCGCCACTCGTACGAGCTCGCCGCTGCCTGCCTCTCCGCGGCTCCGGAGGTTCTGGGCCGCCTCGACGGCGCCGACCGCCTGCCGTTCCTCACCTTCGGCGTGGAGCTCGCGCAATCGAGTTGGGCCGATTCGCGGCTCTACTTCGATCGCGGTGTCTCTCTCGTCCAGCGCGTGCACGCACCGGTGCGAGAGCGCTACCTGGTGCTCGCCGCGCAGGTGGCGCGCGATCACAGCCGCTCCGCCTTCCAGTACTTCGAGGAAGCCGCCAGCGCGCTCGGCGAAGTTGAGCTGGACGACCACGGGCCGCTCATCGAACTCGCCGAGCAGCTCGCGCCGCACTCGGCCTACGCGGCCATGGAGTTCATCAGCCACGCTCCCGAAGTGCTCGAGAAGGTACGCATCGACGAGCTGCCCGCCTGGCAGGCCGCGGGCCTCGGCATCCTCGCCACCAGCCGCGAGGGGGGCGAAGCCTACTTCCGCCTGCAGTCCAGCCGCGGGGAGGAGATCCTCGATACGCTCTCCGCGCGCGTCGAGCTCCCCAGGGTCGGCGAGGTGCTGCGCCTCTACGCGAAGGCACTCACGGGGCGGAACATCAGCATCCACGCAGCGACGGTGCTCGCGGAGAAGGGTATCGGCTGGGTGGACGAAGAGCGCGCCAGCACCGAGGGCACCACTATCTTCCTGCCCGAGGTGATGGAGCGATACCGCGACAAGGACGAGAACTTCGCCTCGCTGAAGGTGTTCACCACGCACCAGGCGGCGCACCTCGAATTCGAGAGTTTCAGCTTCGGCTTCGAGCGGCCCTCCACGCTCTTCGAGGACCTGCGCCCCACTCTGCCCGAGCGCGAGGGCGCGAATCCGGCCACCGAGATCGAGCGCTTCTTCGACCTGTTCCCCGACCGCGCGCTCGCCAGCGACCTGCACGAGATCGCTGAGGACGCGCGCATCGACGCCGCCATCAAGCGCGCCTACGCGGGCATCCACGGCGCCCTCACGCGCATGCAGCGCGAGGAGCTCGCGCGCCGTCCCGAGGTGAACGAGCTGCCCCTGCGGCAGGCGTTCGTGGAGAACCTCGTGCGTGTCAGCCTGGATGGCGTCGACGCCGTGCGCTGGCCTTCCGCCCAGGCCGCGGCGATGGCGAACGGCGTCGCCATCCTCCAGCGCCTGACCGCGGAGGGCGCCGCGGCCGAGGACGCCGCTGAGGCGGCCCTGCGCCTCTACCGGCTCGCCACGGGCATCAGGAACGAGCGCGACGAGACGGGCGAGGAGTGGGACTCGCTGCCCGACCTCGACGAGGAGTCGTTCCAGCTCGACATGAGCGAGCTCGGTGGCGATGGCCCCCCGATGGAGCTGGGTGAGCCCGAGGAGGGCGAGAGCGAGTACGAGAGTCCCCAGGACATCGACTTCCGCGGTGATTTCAAGCCCGAGCTCGTCCAGCTCCTGATGAAGCTTCGCGATGACGCCGACCTGGGCGAGGCTGGCCAGATCTCACCCGATCAGCTCACCGAGGAGCAGCTCCGTGAACTGCTCGAAAAGAGCGCTGAGATCGACATCGACAACCTCCTCGAAGGCGATCTTCAGAATACGACCGGCATGTTCCTCTCCAACCTGCTCAAGGAAGCGGGCACGCCCACGCTCGATAGCGACGCCCGGTCCGACCAGCCGCTGAGCGACCTCAGCACCGGCGCGGAGGAGGGCGAGGAGCCGCTTGCACCCATCGTCACCACCTACTACTACGACGAGTGGGACTTCCGCGCGCAGGACTACAAGCCCCGCTGGTGCGCAGTGAAGGAAGCCGCGCTGGAGCAGGGTGGCGAGGAGTTCTACGACGAGACGCTGCGTGAATACGCAGCCCTCGTCGCGCAGACGCGCAAGCAGTTCGAACTGATGAAGCCGGAGCTCTTCCGCAAGATCAAGCGCCTCTCCGACGGCGAGGATGTCGAGCTCGACCCCGCCATCGAGTGGATGATCGACATCCGCACGGGCGTTAGCCCCACCGAGAAGATCTACTGGCGGCGCAACAAGGTCGAGCGTGACGTCGCCATTGCCTTCCTGCTCGACATGTCTGCCTCGACGGATGAGGAGATCGCCAGGCGAGACCAGCAGTACGACGATTCCGACGACGACCCCCGCAAGTACCTCAGCTGGTGGGTCACCAAGCGTCGCCAGGAGATAGCCGCGCCGCCCAAGCGCATCATCGACCTCGAAAAGGAGGCTACGGTCCTCCTCATCACGGCACTGGAAGCTATCGGCGACGAGTACGGCATCTACGGTTTCAGCGGCTACGGCCGCGACAACGTCGAGTTCTACGTGATTAAGGATTTCGATGAGCGCTTCGACAAGGTCACGAAGCAGCGCATCGACAAGGTCACGCCCATCCGCTCGACGCGCATGGGGCCCGCCATCCGCCACGCCATCCATAAGCTGGGCAAGACGGATGCGAAGGTTCGCATCCTCGTCCTCCTCAGCGACGGCCGCCCCCAGGACCACGGCTACGGGCGCGACCGCACGGAGAAGGAGTACGCCGTCCACGACACGAAGCAGGCGCTCAACGAGGCGAAGCGCGAGGGCATCACGCCCTTCGCCCTCACGGTCGACCGAGCCGGTCACGACTACCTGAAGACGATGTGCGAGGACATGGGCTACGAGGTCGTGGGCGACATCGAGTCGCTGCCGCGCCGCCTGCCCGCCCTCTACCGGCGGCTCACCGAGTAGCGTCTCTGGTGTCGCTCCTCCTCGTCCGCCACGGTGAGTCCGAAGGGAACGCGCTGCGCATCATGCAGGGGACCGCGGACTACCCCCTGACCGCGCGCGGGCGCGAGCAGGCGGGGCAGGTGGCGGAGCGTCTCAGGGACGAAGGGGGCGCGGACCGCATTGTTGCCAGCCCCCTCGCACGCGCTGTCGAGACTGCCCGCGCCATCGCCACCGTCCTCGATCTCTCCGTGAACATCGATGGCCGCCTGGCTGAGTACGACTTCGGCGAGGCCAACGGCCTCCGCTGGCCGGAGTTTCGCGCGCGTTACCCCGACTGGCGTTGGGACAACGTGGCTGACCGCCCGTTTGCGCCCGTGCCCGGTGAGGAGGGCCTGCCCGCCTTCGATGCGCGCGTCGCCGAGGTTGTGGCCGAGCTTGCTGCGCTCGGTGGGCGCACCGTCGCCGTTGCCCACGGTGGAGTGGTGATGTCGGCGCTGAACGCGGTCCTGCGCCCGCGTGGCGGAGGGCGACGCCTCCGCGCCCACACGGGCAATTGCTCCATCACCGAGGTTGCGCGCGACGGAACCGGGCGGCTCGTGTTGCGCCGCCACAACGACGGCCATCCGCACACGGGCCTGTCGCAGCGTCAGGCGGGCTCCACGTCCGCGATCTCGCAGGCGTAGCGCTGGATCACGGGGTTGGCGAGCAGCCGCGCGCACATCGCCTCCGCTTCCGCCTCTGCCTCCGTCGCGCTCGCCGCCTCGATGGTGACCTCGAAGAGCTTGCCCGCGCGCACCGCCGCCACTCCGGCGAAGCCGAGGTTGTGCAGCGCCGACGCGATCGTGAGCCCCTCGGGGTCGTTTACCGTGGGCTTCAGGGTCACGGCGATCGAGGCGAGAAAGCGGCTCACGCAGGCAGATCCTCGCCCGTGAGCATGCGGTAGACGGTCAGGTAGCGCTCCGCCGTCTCGGCCACCACGTCGTTCGGGATCTCGGGCGCGGGGTTGCCCTCGCGCCAGCCGCTCGCCGCCAGCCAGTCGCGCACGGGCTGCTTGTCGAAGCTCGGCTGTGACCCTCCCGGCTCGTAGCGCGCGAGCGGCCAGAAGCGGCTGCTGTCCGGCGTCAGCACCTCGTCGATCAGGATCGTCTCCTCGTTGCGCAGGCCAAACTCGAATTTTGTGTCGGCGATGATGATCTCCCGCTCCAGCGCCACCTGGTGGCCGTAGTCGTAGACGGCGCGGCTGCGCTTCCGCATCGTGTTCGCCGCTTCGGCGCCCACGAGTCCTTCCAGCCGCTCGTAACTGATGTTCTCGTCGTGGCCGATGTCCGCCTTCGTGGAGGGCGTGAAGATCGGCTCGGGCAGGCGCGCTGACTCGACGAGCCCCTCGGGCAGGGAGATGCCGCAGACGCCGCCGTCGCGCTGGTACTCCTTCCAGCCGGAGCCCGCCAGGTAGCCACGCATGATGCACTCCGCGTCGTAGCGCTTCGCCTTGCGAACCAGCATCGAGCGCCCGTGGCAGTTTGCCGGCAGGGGGAAGGGTGCGAGTGTCTCCGCGTTCGCGGCGGTGACGACGGCGATGAAGTGGTGGGGCACGACCTCGCCGATGCGCTCGAACCACCACGCGGAAAGTCGCGTGAGCATCTCGCCCTTGCGCGGGATCGGCGTCGGCAGCACCACGTCGAACGCGGAGATGCGGTCGGTCGCGACCATCAGCAGCTGGTCGCCCAGGTCGTACGTATCGCGCACCTTGCCGCGCGTCATGGGCGCGGGCAGCTCGGTGCGCATCATCACTTCCGTCATGTCCTAGCCTCCCGGATACGCAAGTAGTAAAGGGTCACAGCAGCATGCGCAAACACCGTTACGGGGATGGCGATCGCGCCCTGTACGATCTGCAGGAGGGCGTCGATCACGATCCGTGCCCCGCGGCTCGCTTCCCCCATGCCCGGGCTCGCAGGCACCAGCAGGCCGATCACCAGCACCAACGCCAGCCCCAGCAGAATGAGCGCGAGCAGCCGCAGCATATTGCTGTGCATCAGGCGCCAGCTGCGGCCCAGCGCTTCCACCGGTCCCGTCTCCTCCAGGAGATAGATCTGGAAGGCGACCCCGAAGCGTGTGGCCAGCCAGGGCAGCGCGAGCAGTCCGATGATCGTGACCGCGAGCAGCATCGCGCCACCCATGAACATGGCCAGCAGCGCAACCAGCCCGCCCAGCCGCGAGAAGGCCGGATCGAGCGCTTCCGTCAGGCTGAGCGGGCGGCCTTCGGCCAGCGCTCCCACCGAGACGATCGTCGCCCCCAACCCCACGAGCCCCAGCAGGGCCGCGATCGCCAGCAGCACCATGAGCGCGAAGAGCGGCGCCCCGCCTTCGTCCACGCCGGTGAGACCGCGCTGCGGATAGACGTCGTCCGCGAACACGGTGGTGTAGAGCAGCGCCGTCACGATGCTCGTGCCGAGCACGAGCGGAGCCTGGACGGCGGCGAGGGGCAGCATCGTCTGGAGTGGGTGGTCGCGCATGAGCGCTGCGGCCGCAACCAGCGTCTCGCGCACGCCCGGCTTCGCTGGCGGCCGGGCGAATTGCCCCGCCGCGCCGCTCACGCCAGGCCGAGCCGCTCGAACGTGGCGTCCGCGTTGCGCAGGTAGTAGCTGTAGTCGAAGAGCGCCCGCAGCCGCTCCTCGCCAAGGCTCGCGGTCACGTCCGCGTCCGCGAGCAGTAGCGGGAGGAACGGCTCGCGTCCCTCCCAGGCGCGCATGGCGTTGCGCTTCACCAGGTCGTAGGCCGCCTGGCGGCTGAGCCCGCTCTCGATGAGTTCGAGCAGGATGCGCTGGGAGAAGACGAGACCGTAGGAGCGGTCGAGGTTCTCGCGCATGCGCTCCGGGTAGACCACAAGCCCCTCCGCGATCTCGGTGAAGAGCGCGAGCATGTAGTCGAGCAGCAGGCAAGCGTCAGGGAACACGATCCGCTCCGTGGAGGAGTGGCTGATGTCGCGTTCGTGCCAGAGCGCGACGTTTTCAAGCGCGGTCGTGGCGTAGCCCCGCAGCACGCGCGCGAGCCCGCTGATGCGCTCGCACTTCTCCGGGTTGCGCTTGTGCGGCATCGCGCTCGATCCCGTCTGGCCCGCGGCGAAGGGCTCCTCCGCTTCCAGCACCTCGGTGCGCTGCAGCCCGCGGATCTCCGTCGCGAACTTCTCCAGGGAAGCCCCGATGAGGGCGAGCGCGCTCACGAACTGGGCGTGCCGGTCGCGCTGGATGACCTGTGTGGAGGCGTGCTCCACGCCCAGTCCGAGGGCGCTGCAGGCGGCCTCCTCAACGGCGGGGGCGATGGAGGCGTGCGTGCCCACAGCGCCGCTGAGCGCGCCCACGGCGATCGCCTCGCGCGCCGCCCGCAGGCGCTTCCGGTTGCGCCGCATCTCGGCGACCCACACGGCCACCTTCAGCCCGAACGTCGTCGGCTCGGCGTGGACACCATGCGTGCGGCCCGCGCAGAGCGTGCCGCGATGGTCCCTGGCGAGCTGCTCCAGCGCCGTCGTGAGCCGTTCTACGCCCGCGGTCAGCAGGTCGCTCGCGTCGCAAAGCTGGAGCGCCGTGGCGGTGTCCCAGATGTCACTCGTAGTCAGCCCGTAGTGGACGTAACGCGACTCCTCGCCGAGCGAGTCCGCCACTGACTGGAGGAAGGCGGTCATGTCGTGGTGGGTGATCGCCTGGTACTCGGCGACCTTCGCGAGGTCGAAGGCGGCGTTCGCGCGGATGCGGGCCGCCGCCTCCACCGGAATCTCTCCCGCAGCAGCGCGCGCCTCGCAGACGGTGATCTCGACCTCGAGCCAGCGCTCGAACTTCGCCTGCTCGCCCCATAACTTGGCCATCTCCGGCCGCGAATAGCGGGGGATCACAGCGTGCTCCGCAGGAGGTTGGGCGGTAGTGTGATCATCGTCCCTATCATACGGTGGCGCTCGCGCGAGGCGTTGAGGCAGCGTGCTAGACTGCCGCCCCGCAGGAGGTGGCTCGCGTGGAAGAATTGCATGGTCGTGTGGCCGTGGTCACGGGTGGCGGCGGCGGCATCGGCAAGGCGATGGCGCTCGCCTTCGCCCGGGAGGGCATGAACGTCGTCGTCGGTGAGGTCGACATGGACGCCGCCGCCAAGGCGGTCGCCTCCGTCGAGGCGCACGGCGTGCGCGCCCTCGCGGTCGAGAACGATGTCTCCGACCGCGACTCCGTCCAGGCGCTCGCGGACGCGGCCTGGCGCGAGTTCGGCGGCGTGCACGTCCTCTGCAACAACGCCGGCGTGGTCACCTTCAAGTTCGCCCAGGACATGACTGAGGACGACTGGGACTGGGTGCTGGGCGTCGATCTCTACGGCGTCATCAACGGCATCCAGGCTTTCCTGCCGCGCATGGTGGCGGCAGGCGAGGGCGGCCATATCGTGAACACGGCCTCCATTGCCGGCCTCGTGCCTGCGGCGACGCCCGGCATCGTCTCCTACACCACCGCCAAGTACGGTGTCGTCGGCCTCTCCGAGGCGCTCGCGCTCGACCTTGCCGGGCACAACATCGGCGTGTCTGTGGTCTGCCCCGGCGGCGTCCGCTCGCGCATCGTCGAGGCCGGGCGCAACCGCCCGGAGGAGTACGGCGGGCCCGAAACGGGGGCCATGCTGCCGGGCGAGGGCGTGCCCCAGGAGATCATCGAGCCAGATGATCTGGCCGCGCGTGTCGTTCGTGCCGTCAGGCGGAACGAGCTCTACGTCCTAAGTCATCCGGAGACGCAGCCTGCAGTCGAAGCGCGCTTCTCAGCGCTGCTCGAAGCATACGAGGCCATCCCCGCCGGTTAGCGGGCGATCACACCGAGAGGAGCGAAGCGATGGCAGTGAAGGTTCTGGTCGTTACCAAGGGGCATCCGTTCGACTACAACGGCTTCTACGCCATGTTCGACGACGATCCCGAGCTGCTCACTACACAGGTTGAGCAGCCTGCTGCGCAGGTGATGCTGCGTCCCGGGAACGTGGCGGAGTACGAGGCCGTGGTCTTCTACGACATGTGGGGCACGGAAAGCCCCGACGGCGGCGCCAGCTTTACCCCCGCCCCCGAAGAGTACCAGCAGAGCATCGCTGCCCTCCTCGAAAGCGGGAAGGGCATCGTGATGATGAATCACGCCCTCGTGCAGTGGCCAGCCTGGCCGGGCTGGCGCGATGTGAGTGGCACCTCGTTCCTGCTGACCGAGGGCGAGGTGTTCGGGCAGATGACGCCCGGCTCGGGCTACCGTGGCGGTGCTGCCGATCCGCGCGGTAATCCGCGCGGCACCGTCTCGGCCGACCCCGCCGCCGCTGGCCACCCCGTCCTCGATGGCGTCGAGCCCTTCACCGTCGAGGACGAGCTCTACCTGACCTCGAAGACATTCGAGTCCCAGCCCGACATCCTGCCCCTCATGCGCACTGATTACCCGATGGTGCAGGAGAACTTCAACCCACCGCCCCTCGCGCCCGAGGCGGAGAAGGCGCGCTGGTCTCATCCCGAGGGTAGCAACCTCGTGGTCTGGGCGAAGAAGAGCGGGAATTGCCCGGTGGTCGCGATGCAGATCGGCGACGGCCCCAACTGCTACGCGAACGAGGGCTTCCGCAAGCTCCTCCACAACGCTCTCCACTGGGTCGCCACGGAGGACGCGCGCGCCTGGGTGCGCAGCGGCTAGCGGCGGGTCAGCGCAGGCCGCGGAAGGTGGCGCGGATGCCGCGCACGATCGCGTCTGGCTCCTCTGCCGGGGCGAAGTGCCCTCCCGCGGGGTGGCGGTCCCAGTGGACGAGGTTCCAGTAGCGGCGCTGCTGCTCGCTCGGCTCCCCGGGCGAGCCTGGCCCGTGGAACGTGACCCCCGCCGGGGCCGCCACGACGGGCGTGCGGTCGTGGCTGGGGCGCCACGGGTTCCAGGCCGCCTCGTAGTAGTAGCGCACGGAGGTCACGAAGGCGTCCGTCGCCCAGTACAGCATCATCGTCGTCAGCAGGTCGTCCTTCGGGAAGCGCGATTCGACATTCCCGTTCGTGTCGCCCCAGTTGCGCCGCCGCTCGAGAATCCAGGCGCAGAGCCCGATAGGTGAGTCGTGCGCCATGAAGGCGAGCGTCTGCGGGTCGAGCGCCTGCACCGCTACATGTGAGGAATAGGCGCGCAGCCGCGCGAGCGTCGCTCGCCGCACCTCGCCGGGAGGCAGCTGCGCGAGCGCGGGGTCGCCAAGCACCCAGGGACGGTCGTGGCTGAACAGGTTCAGCATGATCGCGTCCGTGAGGTGGATGCCGATCAGGTGTTCCGCATACTTGTGCCCGAGTTGGCTCGTGACGAGCGCGCCCCAATCGCCGCCCTGGGCCCCGAAGCGCTCGTAGCCCAGCACATTGCGCATGAGCGCGTCCCAGAGGTCGGCCGTACGCCAGAAGTTGATCCCCGGAACCGTCAACGGCGTGGAGAAGCCGAAGCCCGGCAGCGAGGGCACGACTACGTCGAAGGCGTCGGCGGGGTCGCCGCCATGGGCGGCGGGGTTGGCGAGGGGCCCGATCACGTGGCGAAGATCCCAGTATGTCCAGGGCCAGCCGTGCGAAAGGATGATGGGGATGGGGTTCGGCCCTTGCCCGCGCTCGTGCACGAAGTGGACGGGCACGCCCTCCAGCTCGACGCGGAAGTTCGCGAAGCGGTTCATCTCCGCCTCGTGCGCGCGCCAGTCGTAGCGGTGCAGCCAGTGCTCCGCGAGCTCGCGCAGGTAGGCGCCGTTGACGCCGTAGGACCAGCCATCGTTGGCGAAGTCGGGCGCCCAGTTGATACGCGAGAGGCGGTCGCGCAGGTCCGCCAGCTTCTCGTCGGGGATCGCGATCTCGAAGCGCTCAGCCTGCATGGTTTCCCCCTGCTCTGTGGTGGCGCCGCGAGTCTAGCCGCTGCGGGAAGGCGCCGTGGCGGTGTTTTCCGTTGCCGCGCGCGATCGTGCTGGGCTACAGTGCGGGCGGCGACCGCACGCCCGGAGGGCCCCATGGCGATAGAGACGAAACAGACCTTCTGCCGCTTCTGCCACGCCTTCTGCGCCATCGAAGTTGATATCGAGAATGGCCGCGCGACCAAGGTGCGCGGAGACGCGCAGAACCCGATGTACCAGGGCTTCACTTGCATCAAGGGACGCCAGCTGCCCGAGCAGCACTACCACCCCGATCGCCTCCTGCATTCGCAGAAGCGTGGCCTCGACGGCGCGTACCGCGCCATCCCCCACCAGGAGGCGATCGACGAGGTTGCGGAGCAGCTCCGGGCGATCATCGCCGAACACGGGCCCCGCGCCGTCGCCACCTTCAGCGGCACCTACGGCTTCTCCTTCCCCTCCTCGGGACAGTTCGCGGGCGCCTTCATGGCCGGCATCGGCTCGAACATGACCTACTCGGGCGGCACCATCGACCAGCCTGCGAAGCCGATCGCGCGTGCCTACCACGGCAACTGGGGCGCGGGCCCGCAGATGTTCGACGACGCCGATGTGTGGATGCTCATCGGCGCCAATCCCACCATCTCCATGTGGGGCGGTATCCCCCAGTACAACCCCGCGAAACGGCTCCACCAGGCGAAGCAGCGCGGCTTGCGACTCATCGTCATCGACCCGCGGCGCACCGAGGCCGCGGAAAAAGCCGACATCTTTCTGCAGGTGAAGCCGGGCGAAGACCCCACCCTGCTGGCGGGCATCCTCCGCGTCATCCTCAGTGAGGGGCTCGTCGACGGTGACTTTGTCGCCGCCAGCGTGCAGGGTCTCGAAGCGCTGCGCGCTGCCGTCGAGCCGTTCACGCTCGACTACGTCGAGGATCGCGCAGGCGTGTCCGCCGCGCTCGTCGAGCGTGCGGCGCGCGTCTTCGCGAGCGGCCAGCGCGGCTCCGTCACCTCGGGCACGGGCCCCGATTTCTCCCCCCACGCGAACGTCACCGAGTATCTCATCAACGCCATCAACACCGTCTGCGGGCGCTGGCTGCGCGAAGGTGAACGGGTGCCCAACCCGCCCGTGTTGCGCAAGCCGAAGGAATACGTCGCGCAGGCGTTCGCGGAGAGCACCGACTGGGAAGCGCGCGAGAAGCTGCGCATCCGCAACCTGCCGATCACCCACATCGGGCCGCCCACGAGTGCCCTCGCCGAGGAGGTTCTCACGCCCGGCGAAGGGCGGGTTCGCGCTCTCATCTGCATCGGCTCCAACCCGATGGCGGCCTGGCCCGATCAGCTCCGTACCTACGAGGCGATGCAGGCCCTCGATCTGCTCGTCACGCTTGACATCAAGATGTCGGCGACTGCGAAGCTGGCACACTACGTGATCGCCCCCCGGCTCTCGCTCGAACGCGAGGACACGACCCTCCCGAATGAGGCGCTCTCGGGCGTGTTCGGCTTCGCCCAGGGCTACCCCGCGCCCTACGCCCAATACGGGCCGAAGCTCATCGATCCGCCCGAGAACTCCGATGTGATCGAGGAGTGGGAGTTCTTCTGGGGACTCGCCAACCGCATGCGCGTGCCCCTGCGCACCGCCTGGGGCGAAGTCGATATCGACGAGAAGCCCACCACCTCACAGCTGCTCGAATGGATGTGCGAGGGCTCGCGCATCCCCCTCGACGAGGTGAAGAAGTATCCACACGGACACATCTTCGAGGACCGCGACATCCGTGTGCTTCCCAGGCGCCCGGGCTCTCCCCGCCTCGATGTCGGACGCGTCGAGATGATGGCCGAACTCGCGGAGGTGCGCGCCGAGCCGTACTTCGAAGGCGGCGGCTACCGCGAGGGCGAAGCGTTCACGCACCGGCTCGTGAGCCGCCGCCTGCTCGAGTCCTACAACTCTTCGGGTCGTGACATCCCCCGCCTCATGCGCAAGTACGCGAACACGGGCAACCCCGCCTACATGAACCCGCTCGATATCGCCGAACTCGGTCTCCAGGCCGGCGATGTTGTCGAGATTGAGTCCGCGCGCGCGGCGATCTACGGCATCGTTGAGCCTGCCAGCGATGTGCGTTCGGGCGTGATCTCGATGGCGCACGCCTGGGGCGATGCCCCTACGGAGGACGCGCGCGTGCGCGAGCTCGGCGCGAACACGGGCCGTCTCTCCGACACCCAGCGCGACTTTGACCCGATCACCGGCATCCCCGTGATGAGTGCCATCCCGGTCAACGTGCGCAAGGTCGAGGAGCCTGCGCACGCCTAGACCAGCTCACGTGATGGCCTTCGGTTTCTTGTGACAGCATGGGCTGGCCACGCCTGCAGCGACCGGGAACCGACCGTGGCCCATCTTGATGGGCGGCAACCAGGTCGTCTGGCCTGTTCGGTTGGCTCTGCGAGCATGCATGCCTCCTACTCGCTAGGATGGCTGCGACACCACCACGGGAGCGCATACACATGGGCATTCTCGATCTATTCAGCCTCGACGGGAAGGTTGCGATGGTCACCGGCGGCGGCGGTGGCATCGGACGTGGCATCGCCCTGGGCCTCGCCGAGGCGGGTGCCGATGTCGCCCTCGCGGGGCGGCGTGAACAGCTGCTCAGGGATACCGGTAAGGAGATCGAGGATCGTGGCCGGCGAACGCTCGCGCTTACGACCGATGTTCGCGACTGGGCGAACGTCGAGGGGCTCGTTCAGGCGACGATGGACCATTTCGGGCGCATCGATGTCTGGGTGAGCAACGCCGGCGGCCTCCAGGAGCAGCGCGTGAACTTTCTCGTGAAGACGCCTGAGGAGTCGTGGGATGCCACCACCACGCTGAATTTCAAGGCGCCCTGGATGTGCGCAAAAGCCGTCTGGCCGGCGATGCGCCACACCGGCGGGAGCATCATCAACGTCAGCTCCGTCGGCGGGCTTTCCCGCGGTGCCCCCACGAATGGCGTCTACAGCGCCTCGAAGGCGGGGCTGAACCACCTCACGAAGACGCTCGCCCTCGAGATGGCGCCCTTCAACATCCGCGTCAACGCCATCCTCCCCGGCAGCGTCCGCACGGAGGATTTCGAGGATGCCTCGGGTGGCGGTGATGAGTACTTCGCGGAGATGACGAAGAACCAGCCCCTCAAGCGGCTGGGCAAGGAGGAGGACTTCGGCGCTGCCGCCGTCTACCTTGCCTCAGATGCGGCGAGCTGGGTGACCGGCCACCTGCTCATGGTGAGCGGCGGCCCGTAGCGCGAAAGCCCTTTGCGGGCTCTCCCCGGGCTGGCTACTGTGTGGACCGACTCCAGGGAGGTGTCTCGTGTCCGAAGGCATGCGCGACCACGAAGTCGTTTCCGTCTACCCCTACAGCGATGAGCAGGTCGACCAGCTCATGAACGACGCCAGCGAGTGTGTGCTCATGTGGGGCACGCAGGACGGCTGGCCCGTCGGCGTCTACCACTCCTTCGTGTGGCGCCACGGCAAGTTCTGGATCACCTGCGCCGCCCACCGCCACCGCGTCGCCGCCATCCGCCGCGACGGGCGCGTCTCCGTCGCTGTCAGCGGGGTCTCCGCGCGCGGCGAGGGCTCCCCGCGCGGCTCTGCTACAGCCAAATGCCGCGCCGTCATCCGTGAGGACGCGGAGACGAAGGAGTGGTTCTACCGCGCCCTCGCGCACAAGGCGAACCCCGACGACCAGGCCGCCGAGGACGACTTCGTCGAGCGGCTCGACTCGCCCCTGCGCATCATCATCGAGGCCACACCCGAGAAGTGGATCACGTTCGACAGCGCGAAGTCCGGGAAGGACGTCGCCGGTACGCTCACAGACGAGGAGCGGGGCCCGCGCCAGGGCTCGGACGCGGTGCGCATGCGCGCCGAGCGCGAACGCCGCAGCCTCGACCCCGACGCCCGCTAGCTGTGAAGGCGTCTTGCGCGCGATCGGCGGCGCAGTAGAGTGGAGCGGCTATCCAGCGCCTCCAGCGGGAGGGGCTGGCCGCACCCGATGGAGACACCTCGAACTCGATCACAACACACCGCGCTCCGACGGCGCATCGAACCGCGTGCTCCTCTGCGGCCCCTGTAACCGCATCTGGTCGAACATCACACGCTCCAGCCTGTGCCGCGAGAACGCGAAGCGTGGCAGGAAGGGGCCGTAATAGAAACCACTATTTGAATCTTACCGGGATGTGGCTCTGGCTGAATGGGCTTCGGCCTCAGTCCGGAGGCGCCCACACTGCCGGTTCGAGACCCATCAGGCCGTGGTGGAACTGCTCGGCGGCGAGCCCTGAGACGGGCATGCCCGGCCCGCTGCGCGGGGGCAGCTCCACCGGATTCCCCGGCTCGGAGGCGATGAGATCGCCCGTGCGCCCGTCCCGCAGCAGGTCGATGAGCAGCTGGCCCTGCTGCGCCGGTGTCATCCAGCCCGCCACGATCTCGTCGGATGGGCCGCCCGGGAACACGCCCCGCAGCATGGGCGTGTCCGTGGCCCCCATGGCGAGGCCGTTCACGCGCACGTTCTGCCCGGCCAGGCCCAGCGCCCATGCCTGGATGTAGCCGTTCAGCGTCCACTTGGAGGCGTCGTAGAGGTCGCTCGCGGGCCCCCCGCGCGTGCCCCCCGCCTCCAGCGGTGGCAGGATGTGATCCGTCGAGATGACGGCGATGTCCCCGCCGCCACGCTCCACCATCGACGGCGCGAAGGCGCGCTCGCACAGGTAGACGCTCTTGACGTTCGTATCGAAGAAGCGCTGGTACGCGGCGAGCGCCTCCTCGCGCGGCAGGTCGAGCGGCGTCGCGTCGTAGATGGCCGCGTTGAGGACGAGCACATCGACGCCGCCGAAGTCCCGCAGGACGGCATCTGCGAATTCCCGCACGGCCTCCGCCTGCGAGACGTCGCTGAGGTACGCGCGCACGGTCTGCCCGCTCGCCGCCGCGATCTCGCTGGCGACGGCGCTGACCTCCGGCTGCACGTCGCAGATGGCGACATCCGCACCCTCGCCGGCGAGGGTGCGCGCATAGGCCGTCCCCAGCCCTTGTGCGGCTCCTGTGACGACACCAATCTTCCCGTCCAGGAATCCCATCGTGCTCCTCCTGTGTGCCTAGAAGGCCGACTTCATCACGCCGATCTTCAGTGAGAAGTCGTCGGTGAGAGGCGTAAGAACCACCGGGTCCGCCCGCCAGATCGGGATGTTGTAGCCGCTGCGTCCGTCCTTCAGCAGGTCGATGACGACCTGGGCCACGTCGGCGGGTTTCATCCAGCCCGCGATCACCTCCGGCGTGAGGTTCGCCTCGCCCGTGAAGCTGCGCAGCATATGCGAGTCGGTCGCGCCCAGGCAGACGCCGTTCACGCGGATGTTGTGCGGCTCCCCCGCCTTCGACCAGCTCAGCAGGAAGCCGTTCAGCCCCCACTTCGAGGCGTCGTACGTATCCATCACGGCGCCGCCGCCCGTCGGCCGCAGCTTCTCGGTGAAGATGTGGTCGGTGGCGATGTTCACGATGTCGCCGCCGCCCTGTTCCCGCATGATGGGGAACACCGCGCGCGCGAAGAGGTAGCAGGCGCGGTTGTTCACGTTCATCACCAGGTCGTAGTCCGCGACCGACTTCTCCCACGGGTCGGTGGGCGAGGTGATCGCGATCGTGCCCGCGTTGTTGATGAGCACGTCGATGCGCCCGAACGCCTCCAGCGTGTTATCGACGACGCGCCAGCAGTCCGCGGCGATGCCCGTATCCGCGTGGAAGGCGCGCGTCGCTACCCCGTGCGTTTCGCCGATCTGGCGCGCGCGCTCGTCCACGTTCTCGCGGATGTCGCAGATGGCGACCTTTGCGCCCTCGGCGGCCACGGCGTTCGCGAAGGCGACGCCGAGGCCCTCCGCCGCGCCCGTGACGAGCGCCACTTTCCCGTCGAGGAATCCCATATGCTTGCCTCCGGCCAGTCTCGCGAGTTCACGCCTGTATCGGCGAACGCGATACCGGCGCATCCTACGAGGTTGCGGGGTGCCCCGCCCGCGGTCCGCGGCTAGCGGTTCTTCTGCACGTGCTCGCGCCGGTCCGCGGAGGAGCTCCAGGTGAGGATGCGCGTGGGCCTGAACGAGACCACGACGCGCTCCGGAGTGTTGGCGATGTGCTCGTAGCTGGTCTCCCAGTTGTCGCCGCCGTACTTGCGCGCGATCGCCTCTGTCACGGTCCCCAGGCCGGGCGTGATCTCGACGGACTCTGCGCCGAGCACGACGGTGCGCTGGCCGGGGTCGCCCGGTTCGTCGACGCAGAGGGAGACGCGCCCGTCGCGCTGCAGGTTGCGCGTCTTGAGGCGCGGGGCGGTCGTGCTGAAGTAGACGGTCCCGTCCTCCCAATGGAACCAGATCGGCGTCAGCTGGGGGAAACCGTCAGGGTTGACCGTGGCCACGATGCCGTTGCGCGGCTCGGCCAGGAACGCATCCATCTCATCAGGGGACATCGGCATCGGAAGCGCCTCCACAGCCCGAATGCGGGCGGGAACCAGTGTAAGGGGTGTGGGGGCAGGGTGGGGCAGGCCAGCGGGTGGAGCATGAGGTAGACTTTTCGATACGCGATCGCCCGCTGTTGCCTCGTCCCTTGGGTGAGGAGGCTCGCAGGCTCCATGGATGTGCGCCAAAATGGACACGTTGATCATCGAGAATTTTCGCTGCTTCAAGGATCGGAAAGAAATACCGATCCGTCCGCTAACCCTGCTGGTAGGGGAAAATAGCACGGGCAAGACCTCTTTCCTGGCCGCCGTGAGAGCCGCCTACGATCTCTTCAGAAAGGTACCTAACTTCAACGAAGAACCATTCCATCTTGGCAGTTACGCCCAGATCGCGAACTACCGTGAGGATATGGCAGAGAGTTTCACGATCGGTCAGAAGTTTAGGACCGACCAGTCATATTGGCGTAGGTATCCCCTTCCGAATCCTACGCCAAGTGATACAATGAAGATTGAGGCCTGTTTCCGATCGAAAGATGCTCAACCGACGGTCGCATCGCTCTCTGTTTCCTCTGGGGAATACACACTCCAACTTAATCTGATGGATGGCCATCCGTATCTCGACTTCACAAGGAGTACTGAAACTATATTTCATAAAATCATAGGTCATCCCTGGATAGAAGCGATTTTTCCAGAAGATATATGGATCATATTCCACTTTTCTAACAGTGAGATACATGAACAAGAGAACTTCATCATGAGCCAGTATGATAGGAAATCCTTCGATTCGATCGTGAATTTATTACCATCGTCGTTATCCATAAGACCTCTTTCCAATGGACCTCGTGCCTATGAATTCGCACCGATTCGTACTAATCCGCGACGAACTTACGATCCCACTACAGAGGTGCGCGATCCTGAAGGGAGTCATAGTCCGATGATGCTCGCGCGTCTGGTTGGCAACGTAGACTTGGAGAAGTATGGAGAGGCCAGCGGTCTCTACTCCGGCTGGGGTGTCCGTAATTTCGGAGAGCTGGGCAGCGACCCATTCCAGATCGAGGTTATGCAGCAAGCTGGTGGGCGCTCCAGAAACCTCATCGATGTCGGCTATGGGGTTAGCCAAGCGCTCCCAATCATTGCTGATTGTGTATCTGTGGATCGGGATTCGATGCTTCTTATCCAGCAACCGGAGGTGCATCTCCATCCTCGTGCGCAGGCAGCGATGGGTTCATTCTTCGTTCAACTGGCAGCGAGTGAGCGAAATGGGCTGATCGTCGAAACACACAGCGACTACCTTCTGGACCGCATCCGGATTGATGTCCGCGACGAAAAGATCAAATTTAACGACGTGATAATCCTGTACTTCGAACAGAATGGAAATGACGTGAGCATCTTCCCGATCGAAATAGATGCTCTCGGAAATCTCATGGATGTACCTGAAGGATATCGGAGCTTCTTTCTTCAGGAGCAGCGGCGTTTCCTTGGAGTCGACTAAACCATGTGCGCGATTGTCGATGCCAATATGGCCAGCAGATTCTTCAACCCTGATTCTAATCTGCTACCACTGTGGAGGTGGATCGATGACGGAAAATGCGTATTAGTCGTCGGAGGAGACCTTACCAAGGAGCTGTACAAAGTTGCTGCAGCAAGAGACATGATTACGTTGTGGCTGCGGGCAGGACGCGCTTTCCAGGTAAGCCCTACCCAAATTCAATCTGAGATGCGCGCGATCGAGGGGCGCTGCTCTTCAAACGATACCCATGTGATAGCACTTGCTCGTGTCTCGGGGGCACGAATCCTTTGCTCCAGCGATCGAGAATTACATGCAGATTTCCGCAACTCTGATTTGATCACTGATCCACGTGGAGTCGTCTACCAGAACGCCAGCCACAGGCGTCTGCTGAAACCTCGCCCCGGCTGTCGATTCCGGGCGCCGAGCGAGAATCGGTAGCTCCGCCGCCTACTCCCCGGCACCCTTGGCAGGCTCGTAGACGGGGGGCTTGCCGCCGCGCTTCGCCTTGCTGGCGGGCAGTGCTTCCGTGCGTTTCTCCCATTCTTTTGGCGACCAGCCCCAGTTGCTGATGATGCGGTAGTG
This sequence comes from Tepidiformaceae bacterium, assembly GCA_963422605.2. Lineage (GTDB taxonomy): Bacteria > Chloroflexota > Dehalococcoidia > Tepidiformales > Tepidiformaceae > UBA2991. The sequence goes on along the minus strand of CAXXUF010000002.1, from coordinate 224,924 downwards.
GGCGATGCGCCACTTGTCGCCATCGGGCACAAAGGTGCCCTGATACATGCCGCCGCCGAGGCCGCCATGGCCGCCGGAGGTCATGAAGTAGGCGCTCAGCTCGGCACTGGAGCTGTCCTCTGCCACGTTCACCTGGATGTTGGCGGCGTGGTGCCCGCCCGAGAGCATCGGCTCCGCGCTCGAATGCGGGCCGTACAGCTCGCGCATCGCGTTGCGACCGCGGAACTCGAGGTCCTCCATCGTGCCCGGCGGGAAGTTGATCACCTCCAGCAGGGCGTCCTCGGTGAAGACATCGAGGATGGCATCCGTGTAGCCGATGTCCATGTTGTAGAAGTACTCGTTGAAGGTGCTGATGACCGCCCGCTCAGCCTCCAGGCGGGCAACCCGCGTGCGCAGTTCCGCAATTGCATCCGGCATCGTGCTTCGCTCCTCTCTCACGTTGGGGCTGTGAGGATGGACCGCTCGCACGGGCGCCGCAAGGGAGGCGCTGCGTTGACAAGGCCCCTGGCCGTGCCCAGACTCGCAGGCAAGCCATCCTTCGGCAGCGAGGCGAGCATGACGGCGCCAACCGAAGCCCCCATCATCGAGCCGGGCGAGTTCCTCACCGAGGAGCACCGCATGAACCCCTTCCCCCTCTACAAGAAGATCCGCGACTGGGAGCCCGTCTACCGCGACCAGTTCCAGAACCGCTTCGTCGTCACCCGCTACGCCGATATCTGGGATGCCTACAAGCGCAGCCGCCCGGGCGGCGACTTCACGCGCGGCGTCTACGATCCGAAGGGCAAGTACGAGTTCGGCTCAGAGTCGCCCCTGGGCGCCACCATCCTCGATATGGGCGAGGGGCCGGAGCACCGCTGGAGCCGCGGCATCGTCGCGGGCGAGTTCGTCGGGAAGAAGCTCCTCACCTGGCTGCCGGTCATCGAGGAGACCGCCGCCGAGATGATCGGGCGCTTCTCGCAGGAAGCCGCCGAGAGTCTCGCCGCCGGCATTGCGAAGACGGGCGAGATCGACCTCGTCTCGCAGTTCAGCCAGCGCTTCCCCATCCGCGTGATCGCGGGCATGCTCGGCCTCCCGCGCGAGGACTTCGACTACTTCGAGAGCATTTACAACACCCTCTTCGCGGGTATGGGCTACGGACGCGCCTACTTCCGCTCCGCCGAGAAGGCGAAATTCGAGCTGCACGACTACCTCTCGCCGATCATCGAGGCGCGACGCGTGAACCCGACCGGCGATCTCATCTCGAAGTTCGTCACCGCCGAGATGTCGGGCGAAATGATGACGGACGCTCAGATCAAGGCGTTCATCACCCTGTTGCTCGTTGGCGGGGGCGACACCACCCACAAGGCGATCGACGCGATGTGGTGGAACCTGCTGCACCACCGCGATCAGTACGAGGCCGTGCGCGAGAAGCCGGAGCTGATGGACCGCGTCTTCACCGAGATGCTGCGCTACGACGGCTCCAACCACTACCAGCAGCGCCGCGCCGTCCGCGAGACCGAGCTCGGTGGGCGCATCATCCCCATGGGCGCGAGCGTCGCCCTCTGTCTCGGCTCCGGCAACCGCGATGAGCGTGTGTTCAGCGAGCCGGACAGCTTCAACATCTTCCGCGACGACCTCTACTTCGGGAAGGAGCTGCGCGTGGGCTACTGGCAGGACGGAGTTGCCAGCCACCTCGGCTTCGGCCAGGAGCGGCACTTCTGCCTGGGCTACGCGATGGCGCGCCAGGAGGCGGTCATCGCCGGCACGATGCTCCTCGACGTGCTCAGGAATCCGCGCCTCAAGGACGTGCCCAACGACGGCATCGTCTTTCCCCCGCCGGGCAAGGGCGGCGTGCGCGGCCTCCTCCACCTCGACATTCAGTTCGACGCTTTCTGAAGCCCGCCTGCGGTTGTTCCCGGCGGGATGATTGACGCCGCGAGGGAGAGTCTGTAGCTAGCGGTCAAGGAGGGGGCGCGTAGGCAGGTGTAAGCGCCTACAATCCTTCCCGATTGGCAGACGCTCACTCCTCGCAGCGCTGATCAAGCAGAAGGCACTGAAGAGGGCGACCAAGAGAGAGAGGAAGCAATGGCCACGATTCTGGCGCACATCAAGATCAAGGACGGCAAGGAGGCGCGCTTCGAGGAACTTGAGGGCGCGCTCTGGCGCGATACGCACGCCAACGAGCAGAACGTGCGACGCTACGAGTTCTGGCGCGGTGCCGAGAAGGGCCTGTACTACGGCCTGCTCTCCTTCAACAGTTTCAACGGCTTCATCGAACACCAGGCCAGCCCTCACCACGAGGACTCCGGTCTCGGCGAGGTGATCGAGGGCATCAAGCTGGAGTGGATCGACCCCGTCCCCAGCGCCTCCGACCTCGCGACGACCGACACAGAGCCGCTCTTCGAGGGCGCGAACGATGTGCAGAAGCAGTATCACGCCAGCTTCCAGCCCGACGTGCAGGACTGGTGGAGGGCCCTCCGCGGCTAGGCGGCCGGCGCCGCGCACGGCGGGCATGTTGCCAAGCCGTGCGCGAATCGGCCAGAATCGCCACGCCGTCGGGAAGCGCCAGCCATTGCGCGTGAGGGGGGAGCATGTGGAGCTACATCATCCGGCGACTCGTCGCGATTCCGGTGATGCTCCTGATCCTGTCGTTTGTTCTCTTCCTGCTGATCTTCATCTTGCCGGGCGATGCGGCCTTCTCGATAGTCGCTGGCATCGCTGAGTCCCGCAACCTCGATGGATTCCGGGAGCAGCTGGGGCTTGACCGCCCTTGGTACGTCCAGTACTTCGACTGGTTGGGCGGCATCTTCCAGGGCGACCTGGGGACTTCGCTGACGCCTCCCCATGAGCCTGTACAACGGTCCATCGCGGAGCGGCTGCCCAACACCATCGAGATCGGGCTGCTCACGCTCGTTCTCTCTGCGCTCATCAGCGTGCCTGTGGGCATTATTTCGGCTGTGCGGCGTAACACCGTCCTCGATTACATCCTGCGGACAGGAACGATCCTTGGCATCTCCGTGCCCAACTTCTGGACGGGGACGCTGATCATTCTCTACGGCATTGTTTTGTTCGATTGGAACCCGATTCCGCCAGAGTATGTCAGCTTCACAGAGGACCCGATCAAGAACCTCTCGATCGTCATCTTCCCGGCGATCGTGCTCGCCTACGCCGGTGCTGCCTACACCGCCCGCATCGTGCGCTCCTCGATGCTGGAGGTCTTCTACTCCGATCACGTTCGCACTGCGCGCGCGAAGGGCTTGCGTGAGCGTGTCGTCGTTTCCCGCCATGTGTTCCGTAGCGCCCTCATCCCCGTCCTGACCGTGATTGGCCTTCAGTTGGGGGGTATTCTTGGTGGGGCAGTCGTGGCCGAGCAGATATTCGCGATTCCCGGCATCGGCCTCCTCACGCTGGAACGGCTTTTCGCTCGGGACTACCCGGTCATCCTCATGACGGTGATGATATTCGCCACAATGTTCATGTTTATTACACTGCTGGTGGATATCCTCTACACGACGGTTGATCCGCGGATCAGGTATTAGCGATGGCGCAGTCTGTCGAGCCGAGCCGAGAGATCCTTCTCGCACAGGAGTACTCGATCCCGTCACACCAGCGCTTCAATCCCCTGCGCTGGGCCCGTCGGGAGCCGGTCGGAGCCCTGGGCGTCATCCTCATCCTGCTCATCGCCTTTGGCTCGGGCGCCGCACCCATCCTCCGCACCACCGATCCCCAGTCGCTGGATTCCTTCACCCCCCACGTGCTTGAGAGTCCGAGCAGCGAGTTCTTCTTCGGCACTGACCGGCAGGGCAGGGATGTGTGGTCGAGCGTCCTCTACGGGGGTCGTATCTCGTTGAAGATCGGTGTAGCGACAGTGCTCGTAGGCACGGTCGGGGGCACGCTCCTCGCACTCATCGCGGGCTTTCTCGGGGGCATAGTTGACTTCTCGTTCAGCCGCATAGCCGACATGGTCATCGCCGTCCCCGCCCTGTTGCTCGCCCTTGTGATCGATGTGGTGCTGGGTGACCGGCTCCCCAGCTTACCTGCGTTACCGAAGGAGGAGCTCGCCCGCATCCTCGCGATCGCGCTGTTCTTCATGCCCTCCGCCTTTCGCATTATGCGCGGCTCCGTGCTGGAGCAGCGCAGCGCCCAGTACGTTGAGGCCGCCACCCTTATCGGCGCCGGTCAGATTCGGATCATGCTGCGCCACATCTTGCCCAACATCACCGGCCTCGTGATCGTCCTCACGACGATCAGTCTGCCTGCCGCCATCCTGACTGAGGCGACCCTCTCCTTCCTCCTCGGTTCCAATGCTCCCTCCTGGGGCGCGGAGCTAAGCGGGGACTCGCGTCGCTTCTTCCAGAGTGCCCAGTGGATCGCCATATTCCCCGGAGCCGCCCTCGCTCTCACGATCTTCGCGTTCAACATCTTCGGCGATTCCATCCGCGACACCCTTGATCCACGCCTCCGTGGCCGTATCTAGGCGGTCGCAAAGACGCCTGGTGCCGTCTGGGCTTTGACCCGTTGCCACGCGATTGGCCCAAGGCGTATTGTGCCCACAGTATCCAGTGGTAGCGCTCCGGTGTACGAGCCGGTAGCGGAAGGGAACGAGATGCGCGACCGAGACAACTATTGGCTCCGTCTTCGGGGAAGGCGGCTTAGCCGCCGCCGCTTCCTTGCAGGCACAGGTGTGGCAGCAGCGGGCTCTGCTGCGATCCTGGCTGGCTGTGGCGACGACGATGATGATGTCCCCGAGCCCACCACCGACAGCAGGGATGGGGAGGCTGAGGCGACGGCCACACAGGCTGCGGAGGAAGCGACGGCAGCACCTACGGAGGCGGTGTCGACTGATGCCCCGCGGCGTGGTGGAACCTTCCGAACCTGGAAGACCACCGCAGACCAGGGCCTCGACCCTGCTATCTTCCACACCAACAATGGCGAGGTCACCCAGCTGGTCTATAACCACCTGCTCGACTTCCAGGTGAGCAAGGGCATCTTCTCCATGGACGGCGCCGTCGGCTATGAACAGGTCGATGACACTACGCTCGTTTGGAACTTGCGTGAGGGAATGCAGTTCCACAACGGCGATCCTGTCACCTCCGAAGATGTCGCCTACACCATTGGACGCCCTCCCGGGCTCCTCGCGGACCTTGGCGCTACCCACGTCCCCGCTAATACCTTCGACTATTTCGACTACATCGAGGCGATCGACAACACCCACGTCCAGGAGAACTGGACGGGGCCTCGTGCTGATGCGCTCATTCACCGCTCCCGTTGGTACTTCGGCATAGTCAACAAGGCGTTGGTCGAGGCGGCGGATGGCACGGCCCAGGAGCATGTGCTCGGCATGGCTGCCGGTCCCTATACGCTCTCCGAGCGGAACGCTGAGGGCACGCACCTCGTCCGCAACCCGAACTACTACGCGCATCCCAATCCCGACGATGGCTTCGTCGAGGATGGTCCGTACATCGACGAGTACGACGTGCGCATTGTTCCCGACGCTGTCACCGCCCGTTCGCTCCTTGAGAGCGGCGACCTCGATGCGTACGGCACGCTCGATGCGCTCGAGGCGGAGGAACTCCGAGGCAACGACAACATCGCAGTCGAGGGCGCGCCCGCCGGTGGCTGGTCGGTCCTTGGCTTCGACGGCGGCAAGTGGCGTGACCAGCGCGCCCGTGAGGCCATCCGCAAAGGCTTCAACTACAACGCCTTCATCGCCAGCATCCGAGCCGGCGACGGCAAGCTCCAGGCCCCGCTCAACATCACCAACACGCGCTTCCAACGGCTCACCCAGGAAGATCTCGCAGGCTGGTACGTCTATGACCCGGCCGATGCCCGCGCCCTCTGGGAGGCGGCTGCCTCTGATGCCGCTGCCCGCGGCCCGGCCGATGCCGACTACGACAGTATTTACGAGAATGTCAGCATTCACACCATCTCCGACGATCTCTACCTGACGATCAGCGACTTCGCTGCCCGCAGCTTGCAGGAGGCTCTCGGGACCACGTTCGAGGTCACAAGCGCCGATCTGCAGACTTGGGTGAACGCCGCGAACGACAACACCAGGGACGTAAAGCCGTGGGGGCTGCTCCAGAGTGGTACCGGCGTCGGTGGTGGCACCGACGGTACCCCTGGCACGAGCTACCTCTCCTGGTTTGACCCGGAGCAGTATGGCGCTGTCGCCTTCAATTTCCGCTACGACTCCCCGCACCCCGAGATCGCCGAGGGGGCGCGGTACGTGGGAGACCAGATGGTCATCCAGAATGAGACACTGGACCACGAAGAACGCGTCGAGATCATCACCGACCTTCAGCGTTGGATCCTGGACAGGGCCTGGGGCATCTTCACCATGCCGATGGCCGCCACCGCCTTCCTCGGCGTAAGCTCGCGGCTCCGCGACTACGGCAAGGACGACTGGTTCAACGCGTACTCGGCGACGAACGTTCCGCGTCGCGAGAGCGCCTGGCTGGCGGACGCCTAAACCGGACGCCGTCTCGTGGCGGTGGGCCAGAGGTACCAGCGTGCGTGCTCCTCCTCTTTAGAAGGGGGAGCACGCACGCTGGTGCGGAGGCTGGCCGTGGATGTGGAGCTCATCTCGCTCGGCGATAGCCTTTCCTGTTCGCATACCGGCTGCCGGGCTCAGCACCCGCGCGCGCTTCCGCCGGACGCAGCGGTCGATACCGTCCGCGTTCCGTCACGGAGGCGCTCCCCCGTCTCCGCGAATGCCTCGGCGACCTCACCTGACGCGAGCCCATGGTCACGCGCGTTTGCAGAGTAGTACGCCTTCTGGAGTGAACCGGGTTGTTTGTGTATCTTCGCACTAACTACGTTCCGTAGTACCTGTCAGGGAGGCGAAATATGCTCGAACCTATGCAGAGGACGTCCCCGCGATTGGCGTTCCTTACCGTGATTGCGCTGCTCGGCGTCCTTGCCGTCGCTGCCTGTGGCGACGATGCCGGCGACGAAGTCACGCTCAAGATCGGCGTTGTCCTGCCCGAGACGGGCGCGCTGGGCGTCTACGGCATCCCCATGATCGGGTCTGTGCGCCTGGCCATCGAAGACATTCTGGCAGCGGATGGCAACGTCGAGGTCGTTTACGCCGATAGCGGTACTGATCCAGATGTGGCCCTTGAGGCGGTCAACCGCCTGATCGGGGAGGGGAGCCACGTCATCGTCGGGGCCGCCGCCTCGGGGGTCTCGCAGTCCATCATCCAGACGCTCTACGACGAGAAGATCCCGCAGTGCTCGCCGTCAAACACGTCGCCCAACTTCACGGGCCAGGCGAATGCTGGCTACTACTTCCGCACGGCGCCTTCCGATGTGGCGGTCGCCCCCGTCATAGCGGACACGGTCGTCTCTCGCGGGGGGACGCGCGTCTCGATCGTCGCCCGCGCGGACGACTACGGAACGGCGCTCGCGAGCCTCCTGGAGAGCAGGCTTGCGGAACTCGGTGCTGACTCCGAGACCGTCGCCTTCGACCCGCTGAGCGTGACCTTCGATGCGGAGATCAGCAGGATCGACAGTTACGCTCCCGATGCCGTTGTGCTTATCGTCTTCGACGAGGGCATCAACCTCATCCGTGGCCTCCTTGAGGCAGGGTTTGACCCCTCCATGCTCTACGCCGCCGATGGGATATACCGCCCTGATCTCTGGGAGGCCGTCGACGAGACCAATCCCGAGGTGCTCGACGGCATGACGCTCTTCGTCGCCAGCGCCCCGAGCAGCGCCGTCTACGACGAATTCAACGAACGGCTCTCCGCCACCACGGAAGGCAACCTCGCCTTCGGCGCGCAGTCCTACGACTGTACCGTCATCCTCGCGCTCACGGCCAAGGCCGCTGGCAGTACCGACGGCGACGACATCATTGCGACGGTCAGCGAGGTCACAGGGGGTGGCACGGAGTGCACCACCTACGCCGCCTGCGCCGAACTCATCGACGACGGCGAAGATATGAGCTACGTTGGCAAGGTCGGCGCGCTCAAGCTCAATGCCGGGGGCGACCCGACAGTGGCGACCTACACCGTGAGCCGCTTTGAGGGTAGCGAACTCGTGGAGCAGTCCACGCAGGTCTTCGATCTCGACGAGCAGGCCGGGACCGGCTGAGAAGAGCCACGGGAGGGCGTCGTGCAGGCGGCGCTCTCCCCGCGTCCGGGGCTAGCGGCGCGAGCCCGTGCCGAGGGCGCCCAGATAGAGCTCGACCACACGCTCGTCGTTCAGCAGGTCCGCGCCTCGTCCAGAGTAGGCATTGCGGCCCTGATCGAGCACGTAGCCGCGATGCGCGATCTGGAGGCAGCGTCGCGCGTTCTGCTCAACCACCATCACGGCGACACCTGCGCGGTTCACGTCCACGATCCGCTCAAAGACCTGCTCCTGGTACATCGGTGAGAGCCCGGCCGAGGGCTCGTCCAGCAGCAGGACCGAGGGCTTCATCATCAGCGCGCGGCCCATGGCCAACATCTGGCGCTCGCCGCCCGAGAGCGCGCCCGCGCGCTGACCCGCGCGCTCGGCGAGGAGGGGGAACAGCCCCGCGACCGTCGCGAACCGCTCGCGCCACGCCCGCGGCTCGAGGAAGAGTCCCATCTCCAGATTCTCGCGCACGCTCAGCCGCGGGAACACGTTCTCCGTCTGCGGCACGTAGCCGATGCCCGCCGCTACGAGCATGTGCGGCTTCTGGCGCACCAACGGTTTGCCGCGGAAGCGCACTTCGCCCTGCCACACCTCCACGAGGCCGAACACCGCCTTCAGCAGCGTCGACTTGCCCGCGCCGTTCGGCCCCACGATGCCCGCGATCTCGCCCTCCGCCAGCGAGAGGCTGCAATTGTTCAGGATGGGCACGCCCGGCAGGTAGCCCCCGACCAGCGAGCGCACTTCCAGCAGCGGCCTCCGGTACGTCGTGGACTCAGGCATCGCCGGCCTCCCCGGCGGGCGGCGCCCCGTCCGGATCTGTGTGTGCGCGGCCCAGATAGGCGTCGATCACGTTCTCGTCGGCGATGACTTCCCCGGGCCGGCCCTCCGTGAGAATCCGGCCCTGCGCCATCACCACCACCCAGTCGCTGATGTCCTGCACGACGTCCATGTCGTGCTCCACGAAGACGATGGTGACGCCCTGCTCCTTCAGTCCCCGTATGTGGGTGAGCAGCGACTGGGTGAGCGCCGGATTGACCCCGGCGGTTGGCTCGTCGAGCATGACGAGCTTCGGCTCCGCCATGAGCGCCCGCGCCATCTCCAGGAGCTTGCGCTGGCCTCCGGAGAGCGTCCCCGCCTGCTCGTCCGCCATGTGCTCGATGCCGAAGCGCTGCAGCAGCAGCCGCGCGCGCTCCCGCGCGCGCTCCTCCTCGTCCCGCCAGAGCCAGCGCAGGAGCGCGTGATCTAGCCGCTCGCCCCTCTGCGCTTGTGCCGCAACGATCACGTTTTCGAGAACCGTGAGGCGCGCCAGCGAGCGCGTCAGCTGGAACGTGCGCACCATTCCCAGGCGCGCGATGCGGTGTGGCCGGAGGCCGCTCAGTGGAAGCCCGTCGAGCGTCCACGCGCCCGCGTTCGGGCGGTCGAAGCCAGAGAGCAGGTTGAACAGCGTCGTTTTGCCCGCCCCGTTCGGCCCGATGATCGCGGTAATCGCACCGCGCTTGATCTCCAGGCGGTCGACATCGACGGCGAGGAGGCCCCCGAAGGCGCGACGCATACCCTTGACGACGAGGATCGGGTCTTGCTTCCACCCGGGTGCGGGAGCGGCAGCTGTGGCTGTGGCTGTGGTCATTGTGGCGCTCCTCACGCTCCCAGGTGCAGGTCGCGGCGTCTGCCGAAGATGCCCTGCGGGTGTAGCGCCATCATCGCCACCAGTCCGGCGCCCATCAGCGCGACGCTGATGGCGCCCTCCGATCCGTCGAGGAAATCGGCGAGGAACTGCGGCAGCCAGCTCTGCGCGGAAAGATCGCGGATGAACGACTCCATGCCCTCCCGCAGGAACCAGAACAGCATCGCCCCCACGACCGGCCCGATCGTCGTTGCGAGGCCGCCGAGGATCAGCGCCGCCCAGGCGAAGAACGTCACCTGCGGCATGAAGTTCTCGGAGCCGACCCCCGATTGCTGGAGCGCGTCGATGATGCCCGCGAGCCCGCCGATAACGCCGCCGATGGTGAGCGCCTGGAGCTTGTAGGCGATGGTGTTCTTGCCCAGGCTGAGGACCGCATCCTCATCCTCGCGGATCGCGCGCAGCACGCGCCCCCAGGGGCTGCGGATCAGCGCGAACACCAGCGCCGAGCAGCCCGCGACCAGGATCCAGGCCACGATCATCACCCACAGCTGGTTTGCCGAGTAGGTGAACGTGCCCCATCCGTACCGCCCGTCGGGCACGAAGTTCAGGTCGTAGAAGCTGTTCGCGATCGCCTGCAGCCCGAACGGCCCGCCGGTCACGTCCGTTGCGGGCGACGCGCGGATCAACAGGCGCAGGATCTCGGAGGCGGCGATCGTGGTGATGGCGAAATAGTCGCTGCGCAGGCGCAGTGTGGGGATGCCGAGCGCCAGGGCGAAGGCGACGCAGAGCCCCAACCCGAAGGGGATGCCCAGCCAGAGGGGGCCGCCCCAGGTCGCCACGGTGATGGCGGTGCCGTAGGCTCCCAGCATCATGAACCCGACCTGGCCGAAGTTGAGTAGCCCCCCGTAGCCGAAGTGGAGGTTCAGCCCGATCGCGGCGAGCGCGAAGATCGCGGCCTGCGGGCCCAGGCCCGCGCGCGCGGCGTTGCCCAGGATGACGTCGAACTCCATCTACCCGATCCGCTCGCGCTGCCCCAGCAGGCCTTGGGGGCGCAGGAGGAGCGCCAGCACGAGCACGCCGAGCGCGAACACCACCTTGATTTCGGGGCTCGCCCAGACCGTGCTCACCTCCGTGACCAGCCCGATGAGCAGCCCTCCCACCATCGCTCCGTAGGTCGTGCCGAGCCCCCCCAGTACGACCGCTGCGAACATGAGCAGGAGCAGCCGGAAGCCCATCAGCCAGTCGACCGCCTCCACTGACCCGAAGAAGATCCCGCCCACCGCCGCCAGCGCCGCGCCCGCGATCCAGACGCTCAGGATCACGCGGTCGACGTCGATGCCCGAGGACTCGGCGAGCGCGGGGTTGTCCGCGACCGCCCGGATCGCCTTGCCCGTCCGCGCCTTCTGCAGGAAGAACGCCACCCCTGCGAGGGCAGCGGCGGAGAGCACCATGATCGTGAAGTCGCGCGGCGTCACCGCGAACGGCCCGAAGGTCCACTCGGCCTGGAGCGCGAAATCGGTGTAGCGCTCCCGGTCGGGTCCGAAGAAGAGCAGCAGCACGTGCCGTGCCAGCAGGGAGAGCCCGATGGTGACGACCATGAACTGGAACGTCCCGAGACGGCGCCCGCGCAAGGGGCGGAGGAGGGTGAACTCGACGCCGCCTCCGACCATGCCCGCGATCACGATCGCCAGCACGCTTGCGACGACGAGGGGCGCGCCCAGGGCGCCGGCGTTGAAGTACCAGGCGACGATCGCGCCGAGCGTCACGAGTTCGCCGTGGGCGAAGTTGATCAGCCCCGTCAGTCCGAAGATCAGCGACAGGCCGACCGCACACATCGCGATGATGAGCCCGAACTTGATGCCGTTGAGGACCGCCTGAGCGAGCTTCTCGCCGAGCACGGGGCCAGCGGCGACTGGCTCGCCCAGCGCGAAGATCAGTGGCCGCGTACGTCCCGTCGTGACCGTCACTTCGAGCGTCGCGCGGTCGGGATGGCGGAGCGTGACGCCTTCGGGGAGCGTGTCCGGTGCGAGCGTTGCGCGGTAGGTTCCCGGCCCCGGCAGCGCGATGCGCCAGCGGCCGTTGCTGTCCGTTACCGCCTTGCCGGCTGCTATGCCCGTGGCGTCCACCACGGAGATGCGCACTCCTGCGACGGGCTCGCCCTCGAAGCGCAGCGTCCCCGAGAAGGCTTCGCCGCCGTCCCCCTCCTGGGCGAACACGCCAGCGATCAGCAGAAACGAGGCCGCGGCTGCGGCGATCAGCGCGAGCGCTCCCTGGGCTGAGTGGATCAACGCCAAGGCGGCCTCCCAAGGCTCGAGGGTTGGTCCAACCGTGACCCTGACTATACGGAAACGACTGCCCCGACGGCGTCACTCCGCGAGCGCTTGCGCTGTTCCTGGCCGTGCTCCATGATGGCGCCCCAGGCTATTGAAAAAAGTTAGGTATTCCTAACTTTCTGAAGGCGCAGACACTATGTCTGAGACCACGATCCCCGTATGGCGCACCAGTTGCTACCCCGCGCTGGCCGTCCTCGCCCTCACGGGAGCGCTCGCCCTGGCGGCTCTCGCCTTCGCCTCCTGCTCCGGGGATGACGGTACCCTCACGGTCTACTCCGGCCGAAGCCAGAACCTGATCGGTCCCCTCCTCGATCAGTTCTCTGAGGAGACGGGCATCGACGTCGAGGTCCGCTACGGCGGGTCGGCCGACCTCGCCCTCCTGCTTCAGGAGGAGCGCCGCAAGACCCCCGCCGACGTCTTTATCTCACAGAGCCCCGGCCCCATCGCTTTCCTCGCCGAGCGCGGCCTGCTGGCGTCGCTCGATGAGGGCGTGCTCGCCCTCGCGCCCTCGAGCCGCTCGGGCTTCTGGGTCGCGGTCACCGGCCGCCAGCGCGTGCTCGTCTACAACTCCGAGCTTCTCGAACCCGGTGACCTCCCCGCCTCCGTCCACGAGCTCGTCGAGGAAGAGTGGCTCGGACGGGTCGCCATCGCCCCCACGAACGGCTCGTTCCAGGACTTCTTCACGCTCTTCCGCCTGGAGGTTGGCGACGAGGCGGCGCTCGTCTGGCTCAGCGCCCTGCGCGAGGGCGGCGCTCCCGTCTACGGTAACAACAGCGGGATCGTGCAGGCCGTCGCCCGCGGCGAGGTCGAGATGGGCCTCGTCAACCACTACTACAACCTGCGCATCAAGAAAGAGGACCCGTCGAGCCCCGGCGAGAACCACTTCTTTGCCGGTGGCGACCCCGGCGGTGTCACGATCGCGACCGTCGCCGGCGCCACCGCTTCCGGCGACCGCACCCTCGCCGAGCGCTTCATCCGCTACCTGCTCGATCGGGAGGCCCAGCGCTACTTCGGTACCTCGACCTTCGAGTATCCCCTTGCCACCGGGCTCGACCTCGGCGACGTCAACGCACAGCCGTCAGAGACGGTCGACCTCGGCCAGTTCGACCGTCTCGGCAGCAGCCTCGAACGGACCCTTGAGCTCATCCGCGAGGCTGGCTTCGCGTCGTGAGCCGCGCGGCAGCTGGCTGGTGCGAACGGGCCAGTGCGAGGCGCCGCAGGATCGGCCTCACGGTTCTGACGCCTGGGCTTGGTTGACTTTTGCTCGCGCACTGGCTGGCTCCCGGTGAACTGGGCTGGGGTGGCGGCAGCGTGCCGAAAGTGACGGTCGGCGGCCGGGTTCTTGACGCCAGACGAGTAGCGCCGCTCAGCCTCAGCTGGCGGGCATGCAGGACCCTGACGCGAAGCTCAGCCCGCTACGGGTGGACTCCCTGCCCGGAGCGCTCAGGGGGCGGCAGCCGCTACCACTGCACGAACATCGGCATGACGACGTGCACGTAGTCGTCCTCGCCGACGGGGCGGAAGACTCCCTGGCTGGAAGGGCTCGTCGTCTCCAGGCGCACTTCGCCTTTGAGCGCGTTCAGCACGTCGCCAAGGTAGCGGCTGTTGAACGCGATCTTGGCGGCGTCGCCGTTCACCTTCACATCGAGCTCGCCCTGGTTGTCGCCCACCTCGTCGGCGCGTGCGCTGATCACCAGCTTCCCCGTCGATCCCTCGTCCGAGGGGTGCACCTGCAGGCGCACGATACCGCTGCCGTCGCGCGCGAAGATGGCGGCGATGCGCGCTCCGCGCATGAAGTCATCCACGTCCACCACCGTCTCGGTGTTGAATTCGCTCGGGATCAGCTGGGTGTAGTTGGGGAACGTTCCCTGGATCAGCTGCGCCACCAGCTCCACGTCCGTCATCGAGAACTGTACCTGCGTGCCCTTCTCGTTCATGCGCATACCCACTGGCGTGGCGCTCTCGCCGATGAGCCGCGAGACCTCCCGCAGCGCCCGCGCGGGCACGATCAGGTCCAGGTCTGCCACGGGGAACACTTGCTGCGAGCCCAGATCCACGGTCGATACCGCCAGGCGGAAGCCGTCCGAGGCAGCGAAGGTCAGTTTGCTCTCCTCGCCCTTGATGCTGACGCCCGTGATCACCGGGCGAGAGTCGTCCGTCGCGGCGGCAAAATCCACGCGGTCGATCGTGCGTTGCAGCACTGTGGGGTCGAGCTCGATCGCGGGCCCGTCCTCGATCGTTGCGATGCGAGGGAAGTCCTCCGCGTCCATCGTGTTGATCGTCGATTCCGTGCGTGCGCATTCAAGCTTCGCCTGGCGGGTGCGCTCCGGAACTTCAATGGCGACCGTCGCCGGCGGCAGCTGCGCCACGAAGTCCGTGATCAACCGCGCCGGGATGGTGGTCGCACCCTCCTCCTCGATCTTCGCCCCAATCCAGGTGCTGATGGAGATATCGAGGTCGGTTGCCGAGAGGCGTAGCCGCCCACCGTCCGTCGCGATGAGGACATTCGCTGTGATGGGCAACGTCGATCGTGTGGCGACTGCGCGCGCCACGATCGAGAGCCCCCGCTGGAGGTTCTCCTGGAGGACCTGAACCTTCATCCGCCTACCCGCTTTTCTAATGCTGGGGCGCGATTATAGGAAGAGAGCCGCTCCCTCACAAGGAGAATGCTTATGCAGATGAGCAGTTACCCCCGGTCGCGCCCATCGCACCCAACATAACCCGGTAGGCGGGAAACGCCCTGTGAAACGCCCTATACTGGGGCTGGTGGCCCTCCGTTGGCCGCCGCTCGTGCTGTGTACATCACCAAGCTGCACCTCGCCAACTTCCGCAACTACGCGCAGGCCGACCTGACGCTCGACCGCGGGCTCAACATTCTCATCGGCGAGAACGCGCAGGGCAAGAGCAACTTGCTCGAAGCGATCTACCTTCTCTCCACCCTGCGCTCCAGCCGCGCCAGCAGCGACGCCGATCTCGTGAGGCGCGACGTCCTCGATACCGACTTCCCCGTTGCGCGCCTGCAGGCAGAAGTGCAGCGCGCCGCGGGCAACCTCAACATCGAGATCGCCGTCGTCGGCCGCAGTGCCGAGAACCAGCGGGCGGGCAAGCGCGTGCGCGTGAACGGCCTCGCCAAGCGCGCCTCCGATGCCGTCGGCGAGCTCGCCGCTGTGCTCTTCTCCACGCTCGACATCGAGGTCGTGGCTGGCCCGCCGATCCTGCGCCGTCGCTATCTCGACATGATGGCCTCGCAGGTGGACCGCGGCTATCTGCGCGCCATGCAGCGCTACCAGCGCGTGCTGCAGCAGCGCAATGGCCTGCTCAAGCGCATCCAGGCGCGCGAAGCCGCGGCCGGCGAGCTGGGCTTCTGGAATCAGGAGCTTGCCCACGCCGGCGGCGTCATCATGAAGGGGCGCAGCGACGCGCTCGCCGTGCTCGTGCCCCGCGCCTGCGAACAGATGATCCGTCTCAGCGACGAGGTTGAGACGATCGAGATGACGTACCGGCCCTCGCTCGGCGCCGCCGTCGAGCGCGATCTGCCCCTCGACGAGGCGGAGTGGACCAGCCGTATGCTGCGCGCCCTCGATGATGGCCGTTCGCGCGACATTGGCGCCGGCCTCACGCTCTTCGGGCCCCACCGCGACGACATTGAGATACGCATCGCGGGCCTCCCCGCCGCCTCCTTCGCCTCGCGCGCGCAGCTCCGCACCGCCGCCCTCTCCCTCCGCCTCGCTGAAGCCGCCTACCTGCAGATCTGCCTGGGCGACGAGCCCGTCGTGCTCCTCGACGACGTGCTCAGCGAGCTCGATGAGCACAGGCGGCGCGGCGTCCTCGCCTCCTTCGAGAGCTTCCAGCAGGCGATCGTCACGACCGCCGACCCCGACCGCGTGCGTGACGTTCTCATCAGCGCGGTGGGGCGCTTCGTCGTCACGGGCGGGGGCGTTAGCCGCTTCGAGGGCGAGTAGCCCGCAGCGCGGGCGTGAGCCGTCCGCGGGGCACGCTCATCCTGAGCGCCCCCCGTTCCACGGTCAGCGCCAGCGGCGTCTCGCCGATCACGTCGCCGTCGACCTGCACCGGCAGCCCCGGCGTCGTCACTGAGAAGCGCGGCGTCCGCAGCCGGCGCACGCGCGCGTCGCCGTCGTGCTGCCGCGCGAGCACCTTGAGCGCGTGGCGCACGGTCTCCGCCGCGCTCCGCGGGCTGAAGAGGCAGACGTTGAGCGCACCGTCGCGGGCGCTTGCCTCGGGCGAGAACATGAGGACGCCGCCGTAGAGCCGCGTGTTGCTCGCTACGATCAGCCCGACGCGCTCCTCGGCGGCGGCGCCGTCCGCCGACCAGGCCAGCTGCCGCGTGCGCAGCCGCGGGACCATCGGTGCGCCGTGCAGTACGTAGGCGAGCGTGCCCAGCCGGCGCTTGAGCGCCGCCGGGACCGTCGCCGCAATCTCCGCGTCCCAGCCGATCCCCGCCATCAGGAAAAAGGGCTCGCCGCCCGCCCGCCCCAGATCCATCGCCACCCGCTGGCCGTCCAGGTGGGCGTCGATCGCCTTCAGGAAGTCCCGGGGGATGCCCGCTTCCTTCGCCCAGACGTTCGCCGTGCCGCCCGGCAGCACAGCCAGCGCCGTCTCCGATCCCGCCAGCGCGCCCGCTGCCAGCCGCGCCGTCCCGTCGCCCCCCAGCGCGAACACGAAGGCGTCACCGCGAACGGCGGCAGCCCGTGCGGCGGCGGCCGTCTCCTCCGGCGCGCCCGGCAGGTCGAGGCGCGCGCGCAGACCTCGCGCTTCGAGGCGGTGCAGCGCGCGCTCCGCGTCGAAGCGCCGCATGCCCCGTGCGCGTGGGTTCGCCACGATCGTGGCGTTGATCGCTCCCATCGTTGCCCGGCTGCTCCCGGCTGCCTACCATACCGCCGAATCCGTTGCGCTCCCGACTGGGGGTTCCGTGCTCACGCTCGCCTCGTTCAACCACATCAGCATGGCCGTGCGTGACTGGCGCGAGCAGCGCGACCGCTTCGGGCGTCTCTTCGGCTTCCGCTCCCTGCGCGAGTTCACTGCCCAACCGGGGACTCCCTTCGAGGGCTGCGTCTCTCGCATCCGCAACACCCGCACCGAGTGGGAGTTCCTGCAGCCCGACGGCCCCGTGAGCTTCGTCCAGAAGTTCCTCGACGAGCGCGGCCCCGGCGTCCACCACCTCACCGTCGAGGTGCCCGACATCGAGGAGGCGGTGGCCGAGCTCGAACGGCTCGGCATCACCCCCTTCGGCGGCATCAGCGAGGACACCATGTGGTGGATGGCCTATATCCACCCGCGCGACAGCGGCGGCGTCCTCTGGCAGCTCTATCAGCCAAGGCCGGGCACGGTGGTGAACGGCATGCGAGGCGAGGCCGGCGCCCTCGGCTTCCGCCGCCTCGACCACATCGCCCTCGCCTCGCCCGACATCGAGGCGCAGGCGGCCTGGCAGGCGCGCGTCTTCGGCATGGAGGTCGAACGCCGCTGGGAGGTTCCGGCGGAGGGCTACAAAGGCGGCCTCATGCGCATCCCCGGCACGGAGCTGAAGCTCGAAATCCTCGAACCGCTCGGCGAGGAGGGCTTTCTCCAGAGATTCCTCGCCCGCCGCGGGCGGGGGGTTCACCATGTCTCCTGCGAGGTCGAGTCCCTTGACGCCGCCGTGAGCGCCCTCGCGAAGGAGGGCATCGTGCTCCCGGGAGGCATTGCCGGGGACCGCTGGGAGCGCAACTTCTTCATCTCGCCGCGCGATACCAACGGCGTGCTCTTCCAGCTCTTCGAGACACGGCAGGCGTAGCGCCGCCAACCCCACCCCCGCAGTCCTTGCGGGCATCGACCAGATCATCCGCCAGGCCGGGGCGGGCGCCCTCGAAGCGGTCACGCGCATCGTCCTGCATCTCGCCCCTGAAGGCGCTCAGCAACGATACCGGCACAACCTCGAGGAGGGGGCTGTGCCACAGTTGTCGGGCTTGCGCTACCATGATGGCTATGTCCGATCCCTCTGTGGAGGCGCAGCGGTTCTTCGCTGCGCGCTACGGTATCGACTCCGCCCGCATCTCCTCCCTGCTCGCGGATGCGCTCGCGCAGGGGGGCGATTTCGCCGAGCTCTTCTTCGAGCACCGCACGAACGGCGCCATCAGCCTCGAGGACCAGCAGATCAAGTCCGCCGCCCGCAGCGTCGAGCAAGGCCTCGGCATCCGCGTGGTGAAGGGCGAGAGCATCGGGTATGCCTACACCGAATCGCTCGACCCCGAGGCCATGCGTCTTGCGGCGGGGACGGCAGCGCGCATCGGCGACGGCGGCGAACGCCCTGCCGCCATCGACGCCACCCCGCGCGGCGCCGGCGAGAGCTATTACGGCGAGGAGGCGCTGCTCAGCGACGAGCCGGCCGCTGCCAAGGTCGCCCTCCTCGAACGGGCGGACCGCGCCGCGCGCGCCTACGACGCCAGCATCGCCCGCGTGGACGCCAGCATCGCCGACGAGCGCAAGATCGTGCTAGTCGCCCGCAGCGATGGCCAGGTGATCGGCGACGTTCAGCCCCTCATGCGTTTCAACGTGATGGCCCTTTCGCAGCGCGGCGAGAGCCGCCAGACCGCGCGCACGGGCGGCGGCGGGCGGCTCGGTGTCGAGTACTTCGAGCGCATCACGCCCGAGGACACCGCCCGCGAGGCCGCGCGCCAGGCCGTGCTGCTGCAGGACGCCGTCGATGCGCCCGCGGGCGAGGTTCCGGTGGTCCTCGCCGCCGGCGATAGTGGCATCCTCCTGCACGAGGCGATCGGGCACGGCCTCGAAGCGGACTTCAACCGCAAGGGCACGAGCAACTACACGGGCCGTATTGGCCAGCCCGTCGCGAGCGAGCTCGTCACCGTCATCGATGATGCCACCATCGCGGAGTCTCGCGGCTCCATCAACGTCGACGACGAGGGCAACCCCACGAAGCGCAACACGCTCATAGAGGGCGGCGTCCTGCGTGGCTACCTCCACGACGAGATCAGCGCCCGCCACTTCGGGACGGCGCCGACGGGTTCGGGCCGGCGGCAGTCGTTCAGACACCCCATCATGCCGCGTATGTCGAACACGCTCATGCTGCCCGGCCCCTCGACACCCGGGGAGGTTATCGGCAGCGTCGAGCGCGGCATCTACTGCGCCGCCTTCTCCGGCGGACAGGTCAACATCTCGAACGGCGACTTCGTCTTCTCCACGACCGAGGCCTACCTCATCGAGCAGGGCCGGATCACGGCACCCCTGCGCACTACCAACCTCATCGGGAACGGCCCCGAGGCACTCTCCCGGGTCAGCATGGTCGCCAACGACTACGTCCTTTCCGATGGCCGCTGGACCTGCGGCAAAGAGGGCCAGTCCGTGCCCGTCGGCGTCGGCCTCCCCACAGTGCTCGTCTCCGCCATGACCGTCGGCGGCACCCGGCTTGGCTGAGGCGGCTCCGCTCGAACGCGCGCGTCAGGCCGTCGCGCTCGCAACTGGCCTCGGTGGGGAGCAGTGCGACGCCTTCGCCGTCGCCCATACCGAGGCCACGGTTTCCGTGCGCCTTGGTGAGATCGAGAAGCTGATCGAGGCCAGCTCCCAGACGCTCGGGCTGCGCGTCATCGCCGGGGGGCGCACGGCCGTCTGCTCGACCTCCGACTTCTCCCCCGCTGTCTTCGAGCGGTTCGTCGCCGACACCGTCGAGCTTGCGCGTATCTCCGCGCCCGACGAGTACGCGGGGCTGCCCGAGCGCGAGCTGCTCGCCACCGGCGGCGCGGGCGCGCTCCAGCTCTATGACGAACGTATCGAGAGCCTCGCGCTCGAGGAGCGCATCGAGATGGCGCGCACGTGCGAGGCCGCCGCCCTCGCGTTCGACCCGCGCATCACGAACTCCGAGGGCGCGAGCGTCTCCACCCACGCTGGTGAGGTGGCGCTCGCGAACTCCGAGGGGTTCGCCGCCAGCTATCCCGCTACCTCCATCTCGCTCGCCACGGAGGCGCTCGCCGACGATACGGACGGCAAGAAGCGCAACGCCTGGTGGTTCAGCGCCGAGCGCAGCCTTCGCGGCCTCATGGACCCGGAGACGGTCGGGCGCATCGCTGCCCAGCGTGCCATCGACCAGCTGGGCGCGCGCAAGGCCGAAACGAGGCGTGCGCCCGTGATCTTCGAGCCGATGATGGCGGCGCGGCTCGCCGGAGACGTGGCTAGCTGCGCCACCGGCGGCGCGCTCTACCGCGGTGCCACCTTCCTCGCGGGACGCGCCGGCGAGCGGGTCGGCTCGCCGCTCGTCACGATCGTCGACGACCCCACCGAACCGGCGCGCGCGGGCTCGCGCCCCTTCGACGGCGAGGGCGTGGCCGCGCGTCGCACGGCCATCTTCCACGAAGGGCGCTTCGAAGGCTTTCTCTTCGATTGTTACACGGCCCGCCGCGCGGGCTCGCGGACCACGGGCAGCGCCCAACGCGGCGTTGCCTCCCTGCCCGAGCCGGGGCCCGCCAACCTCATCTTCCAGCCGGGCTCCACCCCCGCCGAGGAGATCGTCGCGGATACACGCGAGGGCCTCCTCGTCACGGCGCTCATGGGGTTTGGCTTCAACCCCACCACGGGCGACTACTCGCGCGGCGTCGCGGGCTTCTGGATCGAGAACGGCGCCATCGCCTACCCCGTCGCCGAGGCGAACATCTCCGGCGACGCCGCCACGATGCTCGCGAGCATCGATGCCGTGGGCAGCGATCTCACCTGGTTCGGGTCCGCCGCGGCCCCCACCGTGCGCCTCGCCGAGATGACCGTCTCCGGCGTCTGATGGCCGCCGCGCCTCTGCCGCCCTACTTCGCCTACGGGTCGAACATGGCCTCGTCGCAGATGGCGGAGCGGTGCCCCGGCGCCGTGCTGCTGGGGGCCGCCCGCCTGCGCGGCCACTGCCTCGCGTTCGACGCCTGGAGTGCCCGCCGCGGTGGCCGGGTCGCCGACATCCCGCGCGCTCCCGATGCGGAGGTGTGGGGCGTCCTCTGGCGGGTTACGGAGGCGCATGCGGCGGTTCTGGATCGCTACGAGGGCGTTGCCCGTGGCCAATACCGGCGCGCGATCGTGCGCGTCGAGCCCGCGCGGGGTGAGGCGGTGGAAGCGTTCGCCTACGTCATCCGCGATCCCGGCGAGGAGGGCCCCCCGACCGAGGCCTACCGCGCGCTTCTGCTCACGGGCGCCATCGAGCACGGCCTGCCGCGTGCCTGGGTGCGCCGTCTCGAGGCCCTCGCCACTGCCCCACCTCGCCGCTCACCGCCGGCTGCGCCTACACTGACCCCGTGACCGCCCCAGAGACGCCCTCGTCCCCCACCGACGCCGACATCCAGCGCTACCGCGGGAACCTCCAGGAAGAGGTTGACGGTCAGGGTCTCTATCTGCTGCTCGCGGAGGCCGAGGACGACCCCAACCTGAAGGAGGTCTTCCGCCGCCTCGCGAACAGCGAGAGCCGCCACCTTGAACTCTGGCGGGCGAAGCTGCGCGAAGCGGGCGCCGAGGTTCCCGAATTCCACCCGGGAGTGCGGGTGCGCGTTCTCGGCTGGCTCGCGCGGCGTTTCGGCACGCAGTTCGTCACCCCGATCGTCGAACGCATGGAGGTCAGCGCGGTTGCCATGTACGACGACCAGCCCGAGGCCATCGAGCACGGCCTCCCGCTCTCCGAGCGTTCGCACGCGCGCCTCTTCCAGGAGCTCGGCCGCCAGCCCGGGCGCAGCGTCGATGTCGCGCGCATCGAGGGGCGGCACCGCAGCGCCTCGGGGAACGCGCTCCGCGCGGCCGTGCTGGGCGCCAACGACGGCCTCGTCTCGAACCTGAGCCTCGTGATGGGCGTCGCCGGCGCTGGCCCTGGCCGCGAGTTCATCGCCCTCGCCGGCATCGCGGGTCTCCTCGCGGGCGCCATCAGCATGGCCCTCGGCGAGTGGGTGAGCGTACTCAGCAGCCGCGAGGCGTTCGCACGGCAGGTCGAGATCGAGCGGGAGGAGCTCGAGACGAACCCGGAGGAGGAGCGGGAGGAGCTCGTTCTCATCTATCAGGCAAAGGGGCTCTCCGAGGAGGTCGCGCGCATCACCGCCGATCGTGTCCTCGCCAACTCCGAGACGGCGCTCGATACGCTCGTCCGGGAGGAGCTCGGCATGGCCGAGGGCGAAGCGGCCAGCCCGTGGGTCGCGGGCATCACCTCGTTTCTGCTCTTCGCCGTCGGGGCTCTCCTGCCGGTCATCCCCTGGCTCTTCACGGATGGTGTGCCTGGCATCGGACTCAGCATCGGCCTGGGGGCCGCCGGACTCTTCATCCTCGGTGCCGCTGTCACGCTGTGGACGGGGCGATCGGCGCTGTATTCGGGGGCACGGCAGCTGGCCCTGGGCCTTGTGGCCGCGGGTGTCACGTTCGGTATCGGCTCCGCCCTGGGCGTGGCGATCGACATCTAGCCGCTTGCGCCACCCGCGCCGCCGCCCGATACTGGGACTTCTGGTGGCTAGAGCGAGGCGGCCCCACCCGTTCCCATCCCGAACACGGAAGTGAAACGTCTCAGCGTCGACGATACTGCCTGGGTCACTGGGTGGGAAAATAGGCCGCCGCCGGGCTTTCCCCATCCTCCTCGCCGCTCGCCTTGGCGTTTCGCGCCTTGATCGAGGTGCTGCTACAATCGAGGGGAGAACAGCGGCCGTCCCTCGCCTCACTTCAGACGGGCAACGCGGTCAAACGGAGCCCACCAGTGTCCACCGACGAACAGGCCCCCGCGGCCGCCACAGTTGAATCGCCGCCAGCAGTCGTCGCCGAATCATCTCGCGTCCCTGCGGAGACTCCGGCGGTGCCACCCGAGCCCGCTCCTGCCGAGCCCGCTGCCGAGATGGACATGGCTGCCCTCCTCGAGTCTGAAGCCGCCCAGACGGGAAGCCTCCGCCGCGGCGAGATCATCACCGGCACCGTTATGGGCGCTTCGCCTGACGGCGTCATCGTTGACGTGGGTACCAAGACCGAGGCGGTCATCCCCCAGAACGAGATGCTCTCCCTGGGCGCGGAGGGCCAGGGCCGCCTGAAGGCTGGCGACAGCGTCCGCGTGATGGTCCTCCAGCCGATGAGCGCGGAGGGCCATGGCATTGTCTCCCTCGACCGCGCGCGTGGCGAGGAGGGCTGGGAGATCCTGGCCGCTCGCCTCGAAACGGGCGAAACCTTCACCGCCGAGATCGTCGGGCACAACCGCGGCGGCGTCCTCGCCAACGTGGAAGGCGTCAACGCCTTCATTCCCCTTTCGCAGGTGGACAGCATCCGCCGCGACAACCCCGACGCGGCGGGCGCGCTCGCCACGCTCGTGGGCAAAGAGGTGCGCCTCAAGGTCATCGAGCTCAACCGGCGCAAGAACCGCGCCATCCTCTCCGAGCGCGCCGCCATGAGCGAATGGCGGCGCGACCAGAAGGAGCGGATCATTGAGGAGCTGCAGGAAGGAGAGATTCGCGAGGGGCGCGTCTCGTCCATCACCGATTTCGGCGTCTTCGTCGATCTCGGCGGCGCCGACGGCCTCGCCCACCTCACCGAGCTCACCTGGGAGCGCGGCAAGAAGGCCAGGGACCTCTACACGGTTGGCGACGAGGTCAAGGTCTACGTTCTCCGCGTGGACCGCGAAGCGCGCAAGATTTCGCTCTCGCTGAAGCGTGCCCACCCCGAAGAGTGGGACAACGCCGTCGACCGCTTCGTCATCGGCCAGGTGCTCATCGGCCGGGTGACCAAGCTCATGCCGTTCGGCGCATTCGTGCGCCTCGACGGCCCCATCGAGGGCCTCATCCACATCTCCGAGGTCACGAACCGCCGTATCCAGCACCCGAAAGAGGTGTTGGAGGAAGGTAACGTCGTGCCCGTCAAGCTCGTGCGCATCGAGAAGGATCGTCACCGTCTCGGCCTCAGCCTGCGCCAGGCGCGCAACGACGCCGAGGCGATGGGGTTCGGCTTCGATCGCAACGGCTCCGTCGCCGACTGGCCCGACGATGTCCGCGAGGAGTTCGGGCTGGCGAAGCGTGAGGTCGCGCAGGATCGCTCCCGCGCTCCGACCGCCCAGGAGACCGTTGAGCAGGCCGTGGCCAGCGATCCCGAGCCTGTCTCGGCTTTCGCCCACGCCTTCGCGCAGGCGCTGGAAAACGCCGAAAGCGGGCGCTCCCTCAATCTCGCCGCGGACGAGCCTGTTGCAGACGTGACCGAGGCTGCCGTGGACGAGCCTGTCCCCGCTGCCGAGCAAGGGAGCGAGGCCCGCGCGGTGGAAGGTGCACATGCGCCCGAAGCATCCGCGGATGCCGGGGACGCAGTCGAAGCGAGCCATCCGGACTCGGGGCCGGACGGCGAAGCTAGCCGCGCGGATGCGGAAGCGTCCGCCGCGGAAGCGGTGAGGGCATCCGGCGAGAGCGGCGCGCTGCCGCAGTAGCCGGAGGAACCTGCAGGGGGCAGCGATGGCCGACCGATTCGACAAATTCACGGAGCGCGCCCGGCGTGTGCTGACCCTCGCGCAGGAGGAAGCCCACCGCTTTAACCACAACTACATCGGCACCGAGCATATCCTCCTCGGCCTCGTGCGTGAGGGTGATGGTGTTGCCGCCAAGGTGCTCTCTAACCTTGGAGTCGAGCTCAACAAGGTGCGCTCTGCGGTCGAATTCATCATCGGCCGTGGCGACCGTACGGTGCTCGGCGAAATCGGCCTCACCCCGCGCGCCAAGAAGGTTATCGAGCTCGCCGTCGACGAGGCCCGCCGCCTCGGCCACAGCTACATCGGCACTGAGCACCTGCTGCTCGGCCTCGTGCGCGAGGGCGAAGGTATCGCCGCGGGCGTGCTCGAAAGCCTCGGCGTCAACATCGAGCGCGTGCGCGCGGAGACCGCGCGCATCCTCAGCCAGTCGTCGCCCCAGGCCGCCGCTGCCGGCGGACCGCGCCAGGCGAGTCGCACGCCCACCGTCGATCAGCTCGGCATCGAGCTCACGGCCGCCGCCCGCTCCGGCCAGCTCGACCCCGTGATCGGGCGCTCCACCGAGCTCGAGCGCGTCGTCCAGATCCTCTCCCGCCGCACGAAGAACAACCCCGTGCTCATCGGCGAGCCGGGCGTCGGCAAGACCGCCATCGCCGAGCTGCTCGCGCAGCGCATCAGCTCCGGCGACGTCCCCGAGACGCTGCGGGAGCGGCGCCTGCTCACGCTCGATATCGGTTCGCTCGTGGCCGGCACCAAGTACCGCGGCGAGTTCGAGGAGCGCCTCAAGAAGGTCATTGAGGAGATCAAGACCGCGGGCAACTGCATCCTTTTCGTCGACGAGCTGCACATGCTCGTGGGCGCGGGCGCGGCCGAAGGCGCCGTCGACGCCGCCAACATTCTCAAGCCTGCCCTCGCGCGCGGCGAGCTGCAATGCATCGGTGCGACCACGCTTGACGAGTATCGCAAGCACATCGAACGCGACGCCGCCCTCGAGCGGCGCTTCCAGCCCATCGTCGTGGAGGAGCCCACCGTCGAGGAGACGGTCGAGATTCTGCGCGGCATCCGCGGGCGCTACGAGGAGCATCACAATCTCAAGATCAGCGGCGAGGCGCTCGCCGCCGCCGCCCGCATGTCGGACCGCTATGTCACCGAGCGCTTTCTGCCGGACAAGGCAATCGACCTCATCGACGAAGCCTCCAGCCGCGTGCGCATCCGCCGCGCCGCCACCCCGCCCTCTTCGCAGGAGGCGCTGCGGGGCCTCGAAAGCCTCCGTCGTGAGCGCGATCAGGCTACTGAGGCGCAGCAACTCGAGTACGCCTCCGAGCTGAGCGACCGCGAGCAGAAGCTGCAGATCAAGATCACGGAGATGGGCGAGTGGGGCGAGGGCCGGGGCGGGGTCGCCACCCCCGTCGTGAGTGAGGAGGACATCGCCGAGGTCGTCGCCATGTGGACCGGCATCCCTGCCGCCCAGATCGCGAGCGAAGAGAGCGCCCGCCTCCTGAAGATGGAGAGCGCCCTGCGCACCAAGGTCATCGGCCAGGACGAGGCGATCGAGTCGATCGCCAGGTCCGTCCGGCGCGCGCGCGCGGGCCTCAAGGATCCGCGCCGCCCGATCGGCGTCTTCCTCTTCCTTGGCCCCACGGGCGTGGGCAAGACCTATCTCGCTCGCCAGCTCGCCGAGTTCATGTTCGACTCGCAGGACAACATGATGAAGCTTGACATGAGCGAGTTCAGCGAGAAGCACACCGTCGCCCGCCTCATCGGCGCGCCCCCCGGCTATGTGGGCTACGACGACGGCGGCCAGCTCACCGACACCGTGCGCCGTCGGCCCTACTGCCTCATCGTGCTCGACGAGATCGAGAAGGCGCATCCGGAGGTCTTCAACCTCCTCCTGCAAATCTTCGACGAGGGCCGTCTGGCCGACGCGAAGGGGCGCAAGGTCGACTTCCGCAACACCGTCATCATCATGACCTCGAACGTCGGCTCAGATCTCATCAAGCGCGACTCCTCGCTGGGCTTCGCCATCAGCCACGACGAGACGCAGACGCACGAGGATCGCTACAAGCGAATGAAGAACAAGGTGCTCAACGAGCTGAAGAACGTCTTCCGCCCGGAGTTCCTGAACCGCGTCGACAGCACGGTGGTGTTCCACGCTCTCACACCCGAGCACATCCGCCGCATCGTCGACCTCGAGCTCGCGCAGGTCGAGCGGCGGCTGATCCTCCGCGCAGTCACGTTCGAAGTGACGGACGCGGCCAAGGACTGGCTCGGCGAGAAAGGCTACGACCAGGTCTTCGGCGCCCGCCCCCTGCGCCGCGTCATCCAGGACAGCATCGAGGACAAGCTCAGCGAGATGCTCCTCGCGGGCGAGTTCGACACCGGCGACAAGCTCATCATCGATCGCAACGGCGAGGGCGACGGGCTCACGATCAAGCCTGTTAGTGCACCTGCGCCCGTTGGCTGACCCGATACCCGATCGGCCGGACGTGTTTCAGACGAACGACGCCTTGTCCGTGCGCTTGACGGGACAGGGCATCTTCGCCTAGTCTGGGCTGGAGTGCTGTGCTTTGCGCAGAACCCCCGAATTGTGTCCCTGCCTTGCCGTGCCATTTGGAACCCAGGCCCTGAAGGAGTCGCCAGCGTATGACCGCGACGCTTACCGGTGCGCGGACGGGTGATCGTGCCCTGACCGCCGTCCAGTCGTTCAGCAGCATCTCGAACGTCCTCGAAATCCCCAGCCTCATCAAGCTCCAGCTCGATTCGTTCGACTGGTTCAAGCGCGAGGGGCTGCGGGAGCTGCTCGACGAGATCTCGCCGATCCAGGATTTTACGGGATCGAAGATGGACCTCATCTTCGGCGAGTACGAGTTTCGCCAGCCCAAGTACGACCAGGAGGAGTGCCGCGAACGCGACATGACCTTCTCCGCGCCGCTCTTCGTCGATGTCGAGCTGCGCATCAAGGACTCGGGCGAGATCAAGGAACAGCGCCTCTTCTTTGGTGATTTCCCCCTCATGACCGACCGCGGCACGTTCATCATCAACGGCGCCGAGCGGGTCGTCGTGAGCCAGCTCGTGCGCTCGCCGGGCGTGTACTACACCGCCGGGACCGATGCCCAGAGCGGCCAGCGCCTCGCCAGCGCCAAGCTCATCCCCAGCCGCGGCGCTTGGCTCGAGTTTGAGACCTCGGCGAAACGCATCCTCAGCGTCAAGATCGACCGCAAACGCAAGCTCCCCGTCTCGGCGCTCATCCGCGCCATCGACGAGCCCGGCCTCCTCCCCGGCGACGACGCCAACCCCGTCTTCTCCAGGTACTTCACGGCCCGCGCGCGACTCGCTGAGGCGCGGACCGCCGTTGGGGAGGACGATGCCACCCGGAAGGAGCGCGACGCTGCCGAGCGGGCGGTCGCCGCCGCCCTCCGCCGCTGCGAGGAGCCGCTCGGGACCGACGAGCGCGTCCTTGCCTTCTTCAAGGATGTCGACGTCGAGGGCCCCCTCTCCTATCTGACGGCCACCCTGGGCCGTCGCGAGGGCGGGCGCAACAACGACCCCTGTGAGAACAAGCACCAGGCGCTGCTCGAACTCTACCGCAAGATCCGCCCCGGCGATCCGCCCACGCACGAGAACGCCCGCGCTATGGTCAATCAGCTCTTCTTCAACCCGCGCCGCTACGACCTCGGCCGCGTGGGACGGCACAAGCTGAACAAGCGTCTCACGCTCCCCGATGAGATCGACCAGCGCTGGCTGCGTCCACTCGACCTCATCGAGCTCACGCGTGAACTCATCAACGTCAACGTGGGGCGCGGCGGTACCGACGATATCGACCACCTCGGCAACCGCCGCGTGCGTGCCGTCGGCGAGCTCATCCAGCAGCAGTTCCGCATCGGCCTGGTGCGCATGGAGCGGGTCGTGCGCGAGCGCATGACGATCACCGATCCGGCCGAGGCCACGCCCAGCGCGCTCATCAACATCCGTCCCGTGGTCGCTGCCATGAAGGAGTTCTTTGGGGGCAGCCAGCTCTCGCAGTTCATGGACCAGACCAACCCCCTCGCCGAGCTCACGCACAAGCGCCGCCTCAGCGCCCTCGGCCCGGGCGGCCTCTCTCGCGACCGTGCCGGCTTCGACGTGCGAGACGTGCACCACAGCCACTACGGCCGCATCTGTCCCATCGAGACCCCCGAAGGCCCCAACATTGGCCTCATCGGCTCGCTCGCGACCTACGGCCGCCTCAACGAATTCGGCTTCATCGAAACACCCTACCGGCGTGTGACCAGTGAGATGATGCCTGACGATCCAAAGTTGCTCGGCCAGGAAGTGCGCGAGGACGTAGTCGACGGCGACGGCAACGTCGTCGCCAGCGTAGGCGATGTCGTCGACAGGCGCCTTGCGAC
This sequence comes from Tepidiformaceae bacterium, assembly GCA_963422605.2. Taxonomy (GTDB): domain Bacteria; phylum Chloroflexota; class Dehalococcoidia; order Tepidiformales; family Tepidiformaceae; genus UBA2991. The sequence continues at coordinate 196,040 of CAXXUF010000002.1, read as the reverse complement.
AAGTCTGAAGGAGGCGGGCCTGTCCGTACCCGTCCGGGCCCTCGTCAGCGATGAGGTCACCTACCTCACCGCCGATGAGGAGGACCGCTTCGTCGTTGGCCAGGCCAATACGCGCGTGGACGAGAACGGACGCGTCCTCGACGAGCGCGTCGAGGTGCGCGACAACGAGGAGTTCAAGCTCGTCGCCCCGCACGAGATCGACTACATCGACGTCTCGCCCAAACAGATGGTCTCGGTCGCGGCCTCGCTTATCCCCTTCCTCGAGCACGACGACGCGAACCGCGCCCTGATGGGCTCGAACATGCAGCGCCAGGCCGTGCCGCTCGTCCGCCCCGAGGCTCCCCTGGTGGGCACGGGCATGGAGGCGCGCACGGCGGTTGACAGCGGCCACGTTGCTGTCGCCCTCGGCGACGGCAACGTGCTGGAGGCGTCCGGCATGCGGATCGTGGTCCAGTACGATGACGCGAAGCTCGGGACCCGCACGATCCCGCTGGTGAAGTTCCAGCGCTCCAACCAGGGCACCTGCCTCAACCAGCGGTCCCTCGTCTTCCGTGGCGAGCGCGTGCGCGAGGGACAGCCCCTCGTTGACAGCTCCAGCACCCAGGGCGGCGAGCTTGCGCTCGGCCAGAACGTGCTCTGCGCCTTCATGAGCTGGGAAGGCTACAACTTCGAGGACGCCATCATCATCAGCGAGAACCTCGTGCGCGAGGACAAATTCACATCCATCCACATCGAGAAGCACGAGATCGAGGCGCGCGATACCAAGCTCGGTGCCGAAGAGATCACCCGCGACATCCCCAACGCCGGCGAGGAAGCGCTCGCGAACCTCGACGAGGAGGGCATCATCCGCATCGGCGCCGAAGTGCGCGAGGGCGACATCCTCGTCGGCAAGATCACGCCCAAGGGTGAGACCGAACTTACGGCGGAGGAGAAGCTGCTGCGCGCGATCTTCGGCGAGAAGGCGCGCGAGGTGAAGGACACCAGCCTGCGCCTCCCCCACGGCGAGCGCGGCAAGGTCATCGATGTCCGTGTCTTCAGCCGCGAGAACCACGAGGGCCTTTCCGCCGGTGTGAACAAACTCGTGCGCGTCAGCACCTCCCAGCGCCGCAAGATCGCCGAGGGCGACAAGATGGCAGGGCGCCATGGCAACAAGGGCGTCATCAGCCGCATCCTCCCCCGCGAGGACCTGCCCTACCTGCCCGATGGCACGCCCGTCGATATCATCCTCAACCCCATCGGCGTACCGAGCCGCATGAATATCGGCCAAGTGCTCGAAACGCATCTCGGCTGGGCTGCCAAGGCGCTGGGTTTCCGCGCCAGCAGCCCCGTCTTCGACGGCGCCGATGACGGCGACCTCGAAGACTCGCTGGCCCGTGCCTGGATCGCCGTCGAGTCCGGCGCCGTCTACTCCATCGACTCGCGCGACTACGGGTTCGAGGAATCCGTCGCCGCCGAGTGGCTGGAGGAGCATGGCTACGAACCTGCGTCCATCCTGGGGGTGGGGGAGAAGGGCGCGGCCAAGCGCGCCTGCCTCGAGATATGGCTCAAGGAGGCGGGCCGCCGCCCGCGCAAGGGATCCTCCATCGAGCGGCTCGAAGCGCAGACCCAGAAGGTCTTTGCCGAGACCGGCGCCGTGCCGCCGCTCTTCGGCAAGACGGTCCTCTGCGACGGCCGCACGGGCGAGCCCTTCGACCAGCCCGTGACCGTCGGCTACATCTACATGCTCAAGCTCATCCACCTGGTCGAGGACAAGATTCACGCCCGCAGCACGGGCCCCTACTCACTCATCACCCAGCAGCCCCTGGGCGGCAAGGCGCAGTTCGGTGGCCAGCGCTTCGGCGAGATGGAGGTGTGGGCACTCGAAGCCTACGGCGCCGCCCACATCCTCCAGGAACTGCTCACAGTGAAGTCCGACGATGTGGTCGGGCGCGTCAAGACCTACGAGGCCGTCGTCAAGGGCGAGGACGTGCTCGAGCCCGGCGTGCCCGAATCGTTCAAGGTGCTCGTTAAGGAGCTCCAGAGCCTCGGGCTCTCCATCGACGTCTCGAACGCCGAGGGCAGTGTCTCTTTCAGCGAGGAGACCGCCAGCGACCTGCCCGAGCTGGGCATCAACCTTTCCGGATTCGAATCGGAGGATCTCTTCAATGCTCGAAGTCAATGACTTCAACCAGGTCCGCATCGGGCTGGCCAGCCCCGCCCAGATCCGCTCCTGGTCCTACGGCGAGGTTGTCAAGCCGGAGACGATCAACTACCGCACGCTGAAGCCGGAGAAAGACGGCCTCTTCTGCGAGAAGATCTTCGGCCCCACGAAGGACTTCGAGTGCTACTGCGGCAAGTACAAGCGTGTCCGCTACAAGGGCATCATCTGCGACAAATGCGGCGTCGAGGTGGCCCGCGCCAAGGTCCGCCGCGAGCGCATGGGCCACGTCGAACTCGCCAGCCCCGTCAGCCATATCTGGTTCGTCAAGGGTACCCCCTCAAAGATTGGCCTCCTGCTCGATCTCTCGCCCCGCAACCTCGAGCGCGTGCTCTACTTTGCCCAGTATCTGATCACCGAAGTGGACGAAGCGGCCCGTGACCGGGAGATCGAAAACCTCCACAAGGAGCTGGCGCGCGCCGTCGAGGAGCGCCTCAGCGAGATCGCCCCCGAGCGCGAGCGGCTCGAATCGCAGCTCGAAGCCGCCCAGCTTGAGCTCGAAGAGAAGCGCGACCGGCAGATCGCTACGCTCGAAACGGTGCGCGCCGTCACCCGTGATGCGATCGAGGCCGATAGCGTCCGCAACGTTGAGGCGGCGAGCAGCATCATCGGCGAGCCCGCCGAGCGCGACTACACCCTCCAGGGCGAAGTCATCGTTGCCGCCGGCGCGAAGATGACGAAGACGGCACGCAACAAGCTCGAACGCGAGGGCCGCAAGCGCCTCACCGCCTTCGACAAGGAGACGAAGAAGCTCATCGAGGCCGAACGGCTCGCCGTTGAAAGCGCGATGGAGGATGCCAAGGCCAGCGTCTTCGACGAGCTCCACCCCCTGCAGGAGAGCGCGACGAAGATCCGCCAGGAGACCGAAGACCAGTACAACGAGCGCCTGGGCGACCTCGAGGATCTCGTCGATCCCGTCAGCGGCGACCAGGTCGCGCTGCTCACGGAGACGCGCTACCGCGAGCTTTCCGACAGATTCGGGCATGTCTTCAAGGCCGCCATGGGTGCGGAGGCGGTGCTCAGCATCCTCGAGCGCCTCGACCTCGACGCGTTGCGCGCCCGGCTCAAGGGCGAGCTCGCCGCCTCCAGCGGCCAGCGCCGCAAGAAGGCGACCAAGCGGCTCAACGTCGCCGAGGCGCTCCTCGACTCCGGCAACAAGCCCGAGTGGATGGTCTTCGAGGTGCTGCCTGTGCTCCCGCCCGAACTGCGCCCCATGGTCCAGCTCGACGGAGGCCGCTTCGCCACCAGCGACCTGAACGACCTCTACCGCCGCGTCATCAACCGCAACAACCGCCTCAAGCGGCTGCTCTCCCTCGGCGCGCCCGAGATCATCATCCGCAACGAGAAGCGCATGCTGCAGGAGGCCGTCGACAGCCTCGTCGACAACGGCCGTCGCGGACGCGCCGTAAACGGTAGCGGCAACCACAAGCTCAAGAGTCTCAGCGACATGCTCAAGGGCAAGCAGGGGCGCTTCCGCCAGAACCTTCTGGGCAAGCGCGTCGACTATTCCGGCCGCTCCGTCATCGTCGTCGGCCCTGAGCTCAAACTGCACCAGTGCGGCCTGCCCAAGAAGATGGCCCTCGAACTGTTCAAGCCCTTTGTCATGCATTCGCTCGTGGCAAAGGGGCTCGCGCACAACATCAAGAGCGCCAAGCGCATCGTCGAACGCGCGCGCCCCGAGGTGTGGGACGTGCTCGATGAGGTCATCCGTGACCGCCCGGTACTGCTGAACCGCGCCCCCACCCTCCACCGGCTCGGCATCCAGGCGTTCCAGCCGGTGCTCATCGAGGGCTCCGCCGTGCAGCTGCATCCGCTCGTCTGCGCCGCCTTCAACGCCGACTTCGATGGTGACCAGATGGCCGTACACGTGCCGCTCAGCCGCGAGGCTGTGGCAGAGGCGAAGCAGATACTGCTCTCCACCAAGAACCTGCTCTCGCCCGCCAGCGGCGACCCGACCGTCACGCCCACGCTCGACATGGTGCTCGGCTCCTACTACATGACCGAGATCGACGAGCGTGCTCGTGGCGCTTTCGCCGAGGCCAACGGTGCTCCCGCCCGCGGCGTTTATGCCTCGTTCGAGGAGGCCAAGCTTGCCTTCGACTTGGGTACGGTCAGTCTGCGCGCACCTATCAAGGTGCGCACAGACCGCGCCGCCGCCGACAGCAGCGAGCCCGACGATGCTGCCGCCTCGCCGGCTGCGCCCGCGGCTCCGCGCCTTCTGGAGACCAGTATCGGGCGGCTCATCTTCAATGAGGCGCTGCCGGCGGAGCTCCCCTACCAGAACTACACGATGGACCGCCCCGCGCTCCGCCGCCTCGTCGCCCTCGTCTACCGCGAGATGGGCAGTGACACGACCGCCGAGGTCGTCGATCGCGTCAAGTCGGTCGGCTTCCGCTACGCCACCCAGAGTGGCATCACTATCGCCATCCACGAGATCGTCGTACCGCCCCACAAGAAAGAGCTCATCGCCGCGGCCGACGGGCTTGTCGCTGACCTGGAAGAGCAGTACCAGATGGGGCTCATCACCGGGGAGGAGCGCTACCAGGGCGCGGTCGAGGCTTGGAGCGACACTACCCGGCGCATCGAGAACGACATCGCCGAAAGCCTTAGCGAGTACGGCTCGCTCAACTACATGGCCAGCTCCGGTACGAAGGGCAACATCACCCAGATCCGGCAGATGGCAGGCATGCGTGGCCTCATGGCCGACCCCCACGGCCGGATCATCCAGGAGCCCATCCGCGCCTCCTTCCGCGAGGGGCTAACCGTGCTCGAGTACTTCATCTCCACCCACGGCGCGCGCAAGGGGCTCGCCGACACCGCCCTCCGCACCGCCGACTCCGGCTACCTCACCCGCCGCCTCATCGACGTCTCCCAGGACGTCATCATCAGCGCCCACGACTGCGAGACCACGACCGGCCTCTGGATCGAGCAGCGTGAGGAGCGGGAGACGATGGAGGACTTCCGCGACCGCATTGTTGGCCGCTACGCCGCCTCGCCCGTCGTCGACGAGGCAACCGGCGAGTTCATCGTGGACCGCAACGAGGAGATCGACGAGGCAGTCGCCGAACGCCTGGAGGCGCTCGCGGTCGCCCGTATCCACGTGCGCACACCCATGTCCTGCGAGGCCGAGCGCGGCATCTGCCAGCTCTGCTACGGGCGAGATCTCGCCCGCGGCGAACTCGTCCGGCTGCGCACGGCGGTCGGCATCATTGCCGCGCAATCCATCGGCGAGCCGGGCACCCAGCTCACGATGCGCACCTTCCACACCGGCGGCGTCGCCGGCACCGTCGACATCACCAGCGGCCTCCCCCGCGTCGAGGAGCTGTTCGAGGCGCGCGCCCCCAAGGGCGAGGCCATCATCAGCGAGATCGACGGCGCTGTGGAGGTGCTGGAAGACAGCGTCCAGCGCCTCGTGCGAGTCTCGAACGTCGATACCATCGTCGAGGAGTATGAGATCCCCGATGGCTCCAGGGCGCAGGTCGTCGAAGGCGATAATGTCGTGGCTGGCAGCGTCCTCACGGCTTCTCCCGATCAGGAGAAGCGCCTCAGCCGCAAGGATGCGAAGGAGCGCGCCAGGGTGATCGACCTCGCCCGCGAGACGCTCTCCGACCCGGAGAAGCGCCGCGTCTACGAGGCCTTCCTCGTGCTCGGCATCGACCGAAAAGCGACCAGGGAGGTCATCCGGAGTGCCTACCGTGAGCAGACGGAGGCGGACCATCCCGAGCAGGGAACGGCCGGGGACGCGGCTGGGCGCGCCGCGGAGGCCGCCAATGCCTACGACGCGCTCAAGGACGCCGACCGCAAGACGCGCCTCGCGTACGGCGCCAACCTCGAAGGCGAGACGCACTACGAGGCGCTCGGCATTGACCGGAACGCCTCCGCGGACGCCATCGAACGTGCGCACGAGGCGCGGACGAAGGAGCTGGCGGCAGCCACGGAAGAAACAGAGGTCGTCCCCGAAACCGTCTCCCGCATCCCCGGCATCGTGCGCCTCAAGGGGCGCAAGCGCATCCAGGTCGTCTTCGAGGACCGCGAGGATCGTGAGTACCTCATTCCCGCCGCCGCCCGCCTGCTCGTTGGCTCCGGCGAGGTGATCGATGCGGGCGGGCAGATCACCGAGGGCGCGAAGAACCCCCAGCACATCCTCTCCATCCAGGGCCGCGACGCCGTTCGCCGCTACATGGTCGACGAGGTGCAGAAGGTCTACCGCTCGCAGGGTGTGAACATCAACGACAAGCACATCGAGGTCATCACCCGCCAGATGCTCCGCCGCGTGAGCGTGGACCATCCCGGTGATACCGGCCTCCTCCCCGGTGATCTCATCGCCCGGCGCGAGTTTGAGGAGATCGTCGCGGGCGTCGTGGCCGAGGGCGGCGAGCCCGCCACGGCCCAGCCGGTCCTGCTCGGTGTCACCAAGGCTTCGCTCAACACCGACTCGTGGCTTGCCGCCGCATCCTTCCAGGAGACGACGCGCGTGCTCACCAACGCCGCCGTCGAAGGCAAGGTCGACAAGCTCATTGGCCTCAAGGAGAACGTCATCATCGGCAAGCTCATCCCCGCCCGTGCGGAGATCGAGGTCCCCCGCCGCGAGTTCATCCCCGAGCTCGACCTGCCGGAGTCGCTCGAACTCGACGAGGAGTCCGAGCTGGCGCGCATGTTCGCCGAGCGAGAAGCGGGCGGCGGTGCTGCCGTGGTGGCCGATGGCGAAATCCCGGCGCCGCTCCTCAGCGACGATGCCCCCGTCGAGGAGGCAGCACTCGAGGGCGGCGCCTGAGCGCCGGGCGGAGGTAGGGTCAGGCGCCCGCCGCCTCCAGCAGCACCACCGCGGTCGCGCCGATCGCCTCGCCGCGGCCGATCGCATCCAGACCCTCGCCGCTCTTCGCCTTCACGTTCACCTGCGAGAGGCGTGCCCCTGCGATCCGTGCGACGCTCTCGCGGATCGCGGGCAGGTGCGGGGCCAGCCGCGGGCGCTCCGCGTGCACGGTCGCGTCGATGTTCGCCAGCGTCCAGCTCTCCGCGCGCGCCAGGCGCAGCGCCTCCGCGAGAAACACGCTGCTGGCAGCGCCCGCCCAGCGCGGCTCCGTGCTGGGGAAGTGTGTTCCCAGGTCACCCAGCGCGGCCGCGCCCAGTACCGCATCCGCGATCGCGTGCAGGAGCACGTCGGCGTCGCTGTGGCCGGCTAGCCCCGCCGTTCCCGCGATCGGTAGCCCGCCCAGCACGAGCGTCCGCATCGGATCAGTACGGTGCAGATCTTCGCCGATTCCGACTCGCATCAGCCCTCCCATTCGGCCAGCAGCGCACGTGCCAGCGCCAGGTCGATGGGCCGCGTGACCTTGATGTTCGTGGGGTCGCCCTCGACGGTGTGTACTTCCAGACCAGCGCGCGCGAGCATGGCTGCATCGTCGGTTTCGTCCGCTTCGGAGAGCGCTGCCGCCGCCAGCCACGTTTCGCGGCGCACCACCTGGGGCGTCTGCGCTGTGCGCAGGCGCCGCCGGTCGGGGCTCCCCACGATCGCCACCCCCGCCACCTCCTTGATCGTGTCCGTCACGGGAGCCGCCGGAATCGCGCCTGCGGCTTGCGCTGCTGCCGCCACGCAGGTGTCGATGAGCACGGGTGTCACGAGCGGGCGCGCACCGTCGTGGATGGCGACGTACTCGCTCGTCACAGCGTGCAGCCCCGCCTCCACGCTGTCCCGCCGCCGCGCGCCTCCTGCCACCACTGCCGCGAGCGCGTCCCCGAGCGTCTCCCGCCCGATCGCCCGGAGCGCGTCGAGCTGGCTCTCTCGCCCGACGATGACGACCCGCTCCACCGAGTGGGCGGCGGCGAGCGCGGCCAGCGACCACGCAATCACCGGCCGTCCACCCAGATCGGCCAGCAACTTGTCTGCCTCCCCGAAGCGCGCCGAGCGCCCCGCCGCGACCACCACGGCATCGACCTGCATGGCCCGCACACTACACCGCCGCCCGCTACCATATGCGGGGGCCGTGGTGCGCGCGGCCCGTGGGGGACGATGACCGTCGCGATCGAACATCTGCTGGCTCGCGTCACGAAGCCTGGCCGCTACACGGGCGGCGAGTGGAACTCCGTCACGAAGGACTGGGATGCGGCCACCGTGCGCATCGCCCTCGCCTATCCCGATGCCTACGACATCGGCATGTCCAACATGGGGCTCGGCATCCTCTACGACCTCCTCAACTCCGAGGAGGATGTGCTCTGCGAGCGTGCCTTCGCCCCCTGGCCCGACATGGAGGCGGAGATGCGCTGTGCGGGCGTTCCCCTCTGGAGTCTCGAGACGCGCCACGCCCTGCGCGAATTCGACGTCCTCGGCTTCACGCTCCAGTACGAACTGACCTACACCAACATCCTCAACATGCTCGATCTGGCGGGCGTTGCTCCCCGTTCCCGCGACCGCCGCGAGGACGACCCGATCGTCATCGCGGGCGGCAGCTGCGCCTTCAACCCCGAGCCCCTCGCGCCCTTCATCGATGCCTTCGTGCTGGGCGAAGGCGAGGACGCGATCCGTGAGCTCGCTGCACTCGTGCGCGCCTGGAAGCACGAGGGCGCGCCCCGCGCCGCGCGTCTCCGTGACCTGCTCGCCATGCCGGGTGTCTACGTGCCTGCCTGCTACGAGGCGCGCTACGACGCGCAGGGCCGCTTCGCCGCGCTCGACCCCACCGATCCGGTCGCTCCGCCCGTCATCCAGCGTCGCCTCGTCGAGCAGCTGCCGCCCCCGCTCGTGCGGCCCATCGTGCCGTTCCTGCAGACTGTGCACGACCGCGCTGCTGTGGAGATCCAGCGCGGCTGCACGCAGGGCTGTCGCTTCTGCCAGGCGGGCATGATCTACCGGCCCGCGCGCGAACGCAGCCCCGCTGAAGTCGTGGAGGCGACCCGCCAGCTGTTGGACAACACTGGCTATGAGGAGCTCTCGCTGCTCTCCCTCAGCGCCACCGACCACAGCCGCATCGTGCCCATGGTCGAAACGCTCACCGAGACCTTCCCCGATCTCAGGATCTCGCTCCCCAGCACCCGCGTCGACAGCTTCTCCGTCGATGTCGCCAACGCTATCGCGAAGGGCAAGAAGCACACCCTCACGCTCGCGCCCGAGGCTGGCAGCCAGCGCCTGCGCAACGCGATCAACAAGCTCGTGAGCGAGGACGACCTTCTCGGCGCCGCCGCCAACGCCTTCGCCCGCGGCTGGACGAGCGTCAAGATGTACTACATGGTCGGCCTCCCCTCGGAGACGCTCGATGATGTCGCCGGCATCGTCGAGATGGGCCGCCGCGTGAAGGAGATTGGCCGCGAACATGCGGGCGGGCGGGCTCGTGTGCGTGTGAGCACCAGCAACCATGTGCCCAAGGCGCATACTCCCTTCCAGTGGGCCCGCCAGGAGACCGCTGCCGAGCTCACGCCCAAGCACCGCCTGCTCAAGGACGGCTGCCGCTCCGCGGGCGTCGAGTTCAGCTGGAACGACCCTGCCGACAGCCGCGTTGAGGCCATCCTCAGCCGTGGCGACCGTCGTGTGGCTGGGGCCGTCGAGCGCGCGTGGCGCGCGGGCGCGACGTTCGACGCCTGGAGCGAGCGCTTCCGCCCGCAGGTCTGGGATGACGCCTTCGCCGCCGCCGGCGTCGACCCCGACTGGTTCGCACACGAGGAGTGGGACACGTTCGCGCCGCTGCCCTGGGATCACGTTGCCAGTGGCGTTAACAAGAGCTACCTGCGCGGGCAGTGGCGCGACGTCTTCGGCGAGCACACCGTCGGCGATTGCCATCACGGCGCCTGCAACGTCTGCGGCGTCCAGGATGTGCCTGCCGGCGACTGCGTGGCGAAGGTCGGCGAGCTGATCGAGATGCGGCGAGGCTCGCGCTCCTTCGAGGGCGAGCCGATCGAGCTCGTGTAAGCGACGGCGGGACGCACAGTCTGCCCCTCTGGCGCTATACTCGATACGCGTGAGCCTGACCCAGGAGTACCGTACGCAGCTGCTCGCGCGACTCCGCGCCACCACCGTCGATCTCGCCTGGGCAGTCCGCGACCTTCCCCGCGACCAGCACCACTGGGTTCCATCCCTCGACGAGTGGTCCGTCCACCAGCAGTTCGCGCACCTCGTCGATATGGAGGAGCAGGTCTATCTACCTCTCCTGCGCTGGGCTACCATTCCCGACATGCTCGAACCTGCCGACTACAGCCGCCGCGCCTGGCGCGAGGTGCGCTATGATTCCGGCGTCGAGCTTGGCAAGATCGTCGCCGAGCTTGGGCGCCTGCGCGACGAGGAGTTCGACGTCTTCCGCAGGATCGACGACGCTGCCTGGACGCGCCTGCGCCGCGAGAGCCGCTGGGGGCCGCTGACTTGCCAGTGGATTGCGGAGGTGCTCTACCGCCATGCGCTTGATCACCTCCAGGGAGTGATGGCGCTGCGGGGCGACCTCCACCTCGCCGAGCTCGATCTCGATGTGACGGGAGGCGTCTAGATGCGTCTTCGCAGCGTTCTGCGCGCACGTCCGGGCGAGGCCCTCGCCGCCGCGCTCGAATCGGACGCCGACGCCGTCCTCTTCGCGCTCACCGATGAGACGGAGCCGCTCGAAGCGCTTCGGCGTGCGGTTGCCGAGGGTGTCGAGCGCGTGGCCGGGGCGGGCAAAGCCGCGCTCGTGGCCGTGAACCACCCGCGCACGCAGCTCACGCGCGGCGACCTCGACGCCCTCACGGGCCAGCGGCTAAGCGCCGTGCTGCTGCCGCACTGCGTCGAGCCGCAGGATGTGCGCGATACAGCCGTGCTCCTCCGCGAGTTCGAGCACACGCGCGACATCGAGCCTGGCACGACCGCCCTGTTCCCCGTCATCGATACCGCTCGAGGTCTTCTGCGCGCGGCCGAGAGCGTCGCCGCCGCGCCCCGTACCGGCGGGCTTGTGCTCGCCTCGGAGGCGTTCGCGCGCGACGTGGGCGCGCGCATCGAGGAGCGTGGCCCCCGCCTCGCCTACGCTCGCGGGGCCGTCGTTGCCGCCGCCGCCGCACACGAAGTCGTTGCGCTGCTCGACGGCAGCCCGTTCGAGCTGCGCGAGACGGCGCACTACGGCTTCGTGGGCGCCGTGCTCGACGACTCCGGCCTTACGCCTGTCGCGAACGATGTGTTCACGCCCTCGCCATCCGCTCAGAAACGCGCCCGCGCCGACCTCGACGCGTACGAGTCGCGGCCCGCGGGCGCCTGGGTCGTACGGCGTGCGGGCGCGGTCGTCGACGCCCAGCGTGCGCGCGTGGCGCGGCGCACGCTCGATCGTGCGTCACCCGACGGCTGATTGCGCCCAGCGCGCCGCCAGATCTTCGAGCAAGGGCGCGGCTTCCCGCAGGCAGGTCTCCGGGTCCGGTTCGATCTCGGTCAGCGTGCGCACTTCGCCTGTAGCGTCCACGGCGCGCCCGGCCAGCACGATACAGCGGATGCCACAGGCGGCAGCCAGCTCGCGCAGGCGTCCGACCGTCTTGCCGCGCTCCGACTGTGCGTCGAAGCTGCCCTCGCCTGTGACGACGATGTCCGCGCGGCAGAGCCGTTCGCGCAGGCCGGTCGCTTCCGCGACCACGTCGAAACCGCTCACGATGCGTCCCCCGAGGAAGGCCACCAGCCCTCCCGCCAGCCCCCCGGCCGCTCCCGCCCCGGCGAGGTCCGCGATCCCGACGCCGAGCGCGTGCTCGACGGCGGCGGCGTAGCGCCGCAGGGCGGCCTCAAGCGTCTCGACCTCGCGGGGTGATGCACCCTTCTGCGGGCCGAAGACCGCTGCCGCCCCCGTCGACCCCACAAGAGGGTTCGTCACATCCGCTGCGATGAGCGTTTCCACGCCCGCGAGAGCGCGCGGCGGCGTCCAGTCGATGCGCGCCAGCGTGGCGAGAGGCGCGGCCCCGGGTGCGAGATCGCGACCTGCCACGTCGCGAAAGCGGGCGCCGAGCGCGCGCGCCATCCCCGCGCCGCCGTCGCTCGTCGCGCTCCCGCCCACGCCCACGACGATCCGGCGGGGGCGCCCCTCGAGGGTGGCGGCGATCAGCTCGCCCACGCCCTCCGTGCCGGCATGCAGGGGGTCTCGCACGGTGGACTCGATCAGCGCGAGCCCGTTTGCCAGCGCCGCCTCGACCGCGCATGTCTCCGTCTCCGCAATATCGAGCACGTGCGCCGTTTTTGCCCGCCCGAGCGCGTCGTGCGTGGCTGCGGGGCGCAGCTGTCCGTTCGTGGCACGCGCGAGCGCGGCCAGGAATCCCGGCCCTCCGTCCGACAGGGGCAGCTTGTCGATGGACCAGGCGGGCTGCGCGGCGGTGAGGCCGCGCGTGATCGCCGCCGTTGCCTCCTCGGCGCTCAGGCTCTCCTTGAACTCCTGCGGGGCGACGAGGATGCGCACCGCCTCAGAGTCCGCCGTCTTGCCACAGGTACCACGCGGCGATCGCGAGAATCGCGATCGCGTACCCCCATCCCAGCTTGCGCAGAAAGCGCAACGCCTCGATTGCCCGTTGCGAGCGGAACACGACCGCTGCGACCACGACCGCCGCGACGAGTAGCAGCAGCGCCAGAGCCAGGAATGCCGTCATGCGTCCTCCTTCGGCGGCGTCCGCTCCGATCGTCGCCTGCCGGGGGCGCAGCTGCCACCGTACGGATGGACCGCTTCCGCGCCTGGCCGGTACCATCGCACGAGATGCATCCCCTCGCACCGCGTCTGGCGCTCCTGCCCGTCCTCGCGGCCCTCGGCTTCGCGCTCCTTCCTGCGTGCGGTGGCGAGGAGTTCCCCGTTGGCCTCCCCGACGACGCCTACGCGCTTGAAACGATGCTGCTCGATCCGCGCGACCTCCCGCTCGCGATGGACAAGGAGATGACGGAGACCTTCGACAACGCCGAATGGGCGCGCCTTTTCGACGTCGAAGACCTCCGCGCCAAACTCAACCAGCTCGATGCCCGCGGTCGCATTAACGGCGCAGTGCGCGTCTTCTCCCGGGAGGATCCGTTTCAACATCGCGGCCTGCCAGCGCGCATCATCGTGCAGTCCACGCTGTACGCGGACGTGGCCGCGGCTGCGGCTTCCCTGAGCCTCTTCTGCGGCACGTTCATCGACGAGCGCACCGCCATCGACGTCACCGAGTTTTGGGTCGACACGTTCGGCGATGGCGTGCAGGGGCTCATCATCGGGGAGCAGATGGAGGGGTTCGGCCGCACGCTCGAGACGCTCGTGTGCTTCCGCACGGGCCGCGTCGTACACGCCGTCCTCCAGAGCGGCCTCGACGGAACCGCAGACATCGCGCTCAACGTGCGGACCGCACGGCGTATGCTGGAGCGCGTGCGCGCCCTCTTCGACGGGCTGTAGCGACGGCGCCGTCGCGTGGCCTATTCGCCGCGGAAGGCGTAGAGGGTGCGCCCGCGCGCGCAGAGGCGTCCCTCGCTGTCGAGGATGCTGACCTCGACCATCGCCAGCTGCCGTCCGCGCTTCACCACCGTCCCCTCGGCGAAGACGCGCTGTCCGAGCGCGGGTCGCAGGTAGGTGATGTTCAGGTCGGCTGTCCCTGCCGGCTGCTGGCCGGGGCGCTGCTCCGTGGAGAGCGCCGCGAGCATGACGATGTCGACCATCGCCGCGAGGACGCCGCCGTGGAGACCTCCCCCCACGCCTCCCCTCGTAACGGCGGCGGGCGCGATCGAGATGCGGGCGAAGTCCGTGCGCCGCTCCTCCAGGCGGATGCCGAGGGTCTTGTGGAGCGGGTGCGCGGCGAACTGCCGTGTGTATGCCTCGATATCCGCTCCCTCCGGCCGTGCGCTCACCAGGTGGCGGCGCTGGGGCGGGCGGTGCCCGGTAGGGCCTTGCCGTAGTCCTCGAAGGGGCCGTCGCGCCAGTCGAGCGCGGCCTTCAGGCCCTTCTCCCGTGAGATGCGGCCGAACTCCCCGCCACCGGGGCGGACGGCGCTCAGCGCCTGGATGTCGGCGCCCACCGCCATCGATGTGCGGATGCCCATGATCTCGTAGACGCGGTTCACCTGGCGCTTCGTCATCTGCAGCATGGGCGAATCGATGTGGGCGATGCGTTCGGCGAACGTCTCGGTGGTCGCGCACAGCTCACCGATCGGGACTGCGCGGTTCGCCCAGCCCACCTCCACCGCTTCCAGCCCCGTGAGGCTGTCACCCGTGTAGAGGAGCTCGCGCGCTTTCTTCTGATGCATGTGCCAGGGGTGATAGATGATGTCGACGCTCGTCATCGCGCGCACGGGCGGGTAGCCGATTATCGCGTCCTCGGCGATGAACATGAGGTCGCACATCGTCGCCAGCTCGGTGCCCCCGGCGAGGCAGTAGCCGTGGACCTGCGCGATCACGGGCTTCGTCAGGTCCCAGATCTGCCAGTAGCCGCTCAGCAGGTGCTGGGGCCACTGCCCCTGGCCGGGGTGGATCGGCCCGACGCCGGGCAGCCCGCTACGAATATCGACATAACTGTGATCGTCGGGCGGCGTTCCGGAGAGGTCGTAGCCCGCACTGAACGCCCGGCCTGAGCCGCGCAGGACGATCACCTTCACGCTTTCGTCGAGCTCGAAGCGCTTCATCGCGTCGAAGACTTCGGCGCGGAGGTTGTGGCTGAGCGCGTTCATCTTCTCGGGCCGGTTGAGCGTGATGATTGCATGTCGGTCGCGCGTTTCGGTGAGGATGTCGGTGTAATCGGACATGCGGGGAATCCTAGAGGACTGCGCGGCCACGCGTCGTGTCACTGCCCCGGCTGCTGCTTGCGTGCGACCACGCGCGCGAACGTGAGCAGGCGCTCCCCCGCCGCATCGGCCCGCAGGGGGGCGCGCTCCTCCTCGCGCGTGTGGTGGAGGAATTCGTCCCAGATTGCGTCCGCTTCTGGTGGTTCGTCCGCGCAGGTCACCTCCACGAGGTTCGTCTTCCGCCAGTGGTCGCGCCACCAGGCGGGCGAGTGGAAGCAGTGCCAGTCCTCACGGTACACATCGGCGAGGTAGTCGGGCACGGTGTTGGGGCTGAGTTCCCGCCGGTAGGCCGGACAGACGATGCCGATCTCGCCACCCGGCCGCAGGAAACGTACGACATTCTGAAGGTAGAGGTCCGCCGTGCCAAAGTACTGGTAGGCGTCGAGGCTCACGATCGCGTCGAAGAAGCCGTGCGCGTAGGGGAGCGCGTGCGCTTCGGCGTAGACGGGGTGGACACGCCCGGCGAGCCCCGCCGCGCGGATGCGCTCCCAGTTCTTCGTCGGCTTGATCCAGAGGTCCGTCGCCCACACCTCGACGCCGAACTCGCGCGCGAGGAAGACGGAGCTGAGGGCCTTCCCGCAGCCGAGGTCGAGCACGCGTGCGTCGCTCTCGAGCTCCATCCGCGCGGCGAGCGACTCCACCAGCCAGAGCACGTTCGGCCCCATGCGGTTGGCGGTCACCCATGCCTCATCGTAGGCGGCGCTGCGGGGGAAGCGCTCGGCCATCGCTCCGCTATTCCTCACCGAAGGCGAGCGCGAGGTTCACGAGCGCACGCACGCCCTGGCCGCTTGCGCCCTTTGTGATCCAGCCGTTGTTCGCCGAGGCCATGTCCACGCCTGCGATGTCGAGGTGCACCCAGGGCGTTTTCTCGACGAAGTGTTCGAGGAACTTCGCCGCTGTGATGCTGCCCGCCTGACGCCCGCCCGTGTTCTTGATCTCGCCGACGCTGCTTTTGATCTGGTCGCCGTACTCCTTGAACATCGGCAGCCGCCAGCTGCGCTCGCCCGCGGCGGTGGCGGCTGCCTCCACCTTGTGGGCGAGCGCGTCGTCGTTCGTCATGAGGCCGTAGGCCTGCTCGCCGAGAGCCACGCTGATCGCGCCCGTGAGCGTGGCTACATCGACGAGGTGGCGCGCGCCCAGTTCGCGCGCGTAGCAGAGCCCGTCCGCGAGCACGAGGCGCCCCTCCGCGTCCGTGTTCAGTATCTCGATCGTCGTGCCGTTCATTGCGGCGACCACGTCTCCCGGGCGGCTCGCGTTCGAGCCGGGCATGTTCTCCGCGCAGGACGCGATGGCGAGAATGTCGGCCTTCGGCGCGAGGGCGGCGATCGCCTGCATCGCGGCAATGACGGAGGCCGCGCCCGTCATGTCGGCCTTCATCGCCTCCATGCCCGCTGCGGGCTTGATGCTGATGCCACCGGTGTCGAAGGTGATGCCCTTGCCCACCAGCGCGAGGTCGTACCCCTCGCCACCACGGCCCTTGTAGCCGATGCGCACGAGCTTCGGGGGCTGTGCGCTCCCCCGCGCGACCGAGAGGAGCGCGCCCATACCCTTGCGCTCCATCTGCTCGCGATCGAGCACCTCGAACTCGAGGGTCCCGGCGCGCGCCACCTCGCCGGCGCGCGCTGCGAGGTCCGTGGGGTTGAGGTTGTTCGCAGGCTCGTTTGCCAGGTCGCGGGCGAGGTTGGTCGCGTCCGCGAGCACTTTGCCGCGGCTCGCCGCCGCTGCCATGCCTTCGATCCTGGATGCGTCGTGCTCGACGATCGTGAGCTGCGCGATCGCCGCCCGATCTTCGTCCTTTGGCGCGGTCTTGTAGCGCAGGAAGCGGTAGACGCCGAGGATAGCGCCCTCGGCCACCGCCTGCGCGCAGGCATCCGGGTCGAGGCTGGCGACGCCCGCGCCGTGCGCGATCGTGGCCACGCGCTCCACGCCGGGTTTCCGGCAGGCGCGCGCGATCTCCGCCGAGAGGTTACGCACGGCGCGCATGTCGAACTCATCCGGCTTCCCCAGCCCGGCGACGAGCACGCGCGGGGCCGCGATCTTGCCGAAGGTGTGGATGAGCGTACGCTCACCCGCCTTCCCGCGGATGTCGCCCAGTTCGATCAGGCGGCTGATGGCGCCGTCGAGTGCGCGGTCCACGGCGCCGGTGGCGCCGCCGGGGCTGGTCACGCCCTCGAACAGGTTAACGGCGACGACGTCGGCCTCCGCCTGGCTGATATCGCCCTGGACTACGGCTACGTCCATCTCGTTGGCCCTCTTCCGGAAGTTTGGTAGCGTGTGCTTCGAGAAAGTGTAGCCGCCCGCCCCGAGGCGGCAAACGCGGGCCTCCATCACTCATGGCGATCAGCGTAGCGGCGGCACGGACGTATGCGCTCCGCTTCTGGCGCTTCTCGCAGCGCAGTGGGCTGCAGGAGGCGGTTGTGGTGGCGCTTGCCTTCCTCGTCTACTTCTTCATCCGCGGCGCCGTCGTCGACCGTGCAGGCGAGGCGCTCTCGAACGGCCTCGATCTCATCGCGTTCGAACGCGCGCTCGGCATGTATTGGGAACTCGAATGGCAATCCTGGATTATCGATCACTACTGGGCCGTCCGCGCGATGAACTGGGTCTATTTCTGGGGCCACATGCCCATGGTCGTCGTGCTCGCGGTCTACCTCTGGGTCTGGCGCCGCTCCACCTACACCCTCATGCGCAACGCCTTCCTCGCCTCGGGTGCGATCGGCGTTGTGATCTACGCCCTCTACCCCGTGGCGCCGCCGCGCCTCATCCCCTTCGGGGGCTACATCGACACGATGGCGGTGCTCGACCGCGTGGGCTATCAGGCGCAGGAGGCACAAGCGTTCGTGAATCCCTACGCGGCCGTCCCAAGCCTCCACTTTGGCTGGTCGATGCTGCTCGGCGGCGCCGTCGCCTGGGTGGGCCGTGGACACGTCCTGGTCGTGCTGGCGGGCCTGATATGGCCGGTCGCCATGCTCTTCTCCGTCGTGATGACGGCGAACCACTTCATCGTCGACGCGGTGGCGGGGGGCGCTGTCTCGCTCGCGGGCCTGGCCGTCGCCGAAGGTATCCGGCGCACGCATCCGGAGCTCCTGCGCTGCACGCGGGCCGCCATCGCGTGTTCGCTGCCTGCCGCGACTCGCTCCGGACGCGCGCCGCCCTAGTGCTCGCCGGTGAGCGCGCCACGGCGGGCGATCACGCGGGAGACGCGGCGTCCGTCCATGGCTGTCACCTGGAACGTGTAGCCCGCCTCGGTGAAGCGTTCGCCCACAGAGGGGATTTGGCCCAGCCGCGCCATCACGAGCCCGCCCACGGTGTCGAAATCCTCGCCGTCGCCCGCGATATCGATCTCGGCCGCAGCCTCGAGGTCGGTGACGAGCGCGAGCCCGTCGAGCAGAAGGTTGCCGTTCGGCAGGGGGCGCACGCGCTCGCCCGCCTGCTGCCGCTCGGCGCTGTGCCAGTGGCCGAGGAGGCGCGCCAGCACGTCGGCGCTGCTGAGGATGCCACTCGTGCCTCCGTGCTCGTCGATGAGCACGACGAGCCTCGCGCCCTGGGCGCGCATCTCCGTGACCGCCACCTCCACGCTCACCGATTCGGGAATGGCGGCGACGGGTCCCACGAGCGTGCGCCAATCCGCGTCCTCCTCGCGTACGAGACGCATCAGGTCCTTCGCGTCCAGCAGGCCGAGCACGTGGTCGAGATCGCCTTCATACACGGGGTAGCGCCGGTGCGTGTGCGCCGCCGTGGTTGCGAGCACCTCCTCGGTCGAGGTGTCCGCGTCGATCGCGACGACCTCCGTGCGCGGCACCATGATCTGGCTGGCCTGGATCTCGCCGAACTCAAGCCCCCGGCGCGCCAGCAGCAGCTCCGCTGTCGAGAGGAGGCCGGCGCGCGCGCTCGCCTTCATCACGATCTCCAGCTCCTCCGGCGCGAGTGTGGCCTGTGCTTCTGCCGTGGGCCGCACGCCGGCCAGTCGCACGACTGCGAGCCCCATCCTGTTCAGTGCCCAGATGAAGGGCCGGAAGGTCCGGGTGAAGAGCGCAATCGGAGCCGCCGCCAGGAGCGCCGTGCGCTCCGCCCGCTCGAGCGCCATTGTTTTCGGCGCGAGCTCGCCGAACACAATGAGCAGCGCCGTGATGACGGCGAAGGCCACCGTTACCGCGATCGTGTGCGCGGCGGCCGTGCCCACCCAATCCCCGGCCAGATTCTCGAGGGGCGGCTCGATCAGGTGCGCGATCGCGGGTTCGCCCACCCAGCCAAGGCCGAGGCTTGACATCGTGATGCCGAGCTGTGTGGCCGCGATGTACATGTCGAGCTGTTTCAGCGAGCCCAGCAGCAGCCGCGCCCGCGCGTGGCCATGGCTCGCGAGATGCTCGATGCGCGTGCGCCGCACCGCAACGTAGGCGAACTCCGTCGCGACGAACAGCCCGTTGGCCGCAACCAGCCCGAGCACGGCCAGCAGGCCGATGATAACGGTGAGATCGGACACGGAGAGCCCCCCTATCTGGTCATGGTACGGTCAGCGCTGGTGGGCGCAGCCGCGGGTGGAGTACCGAGGCGGCGTTAGTGGAACATCGCGCGGTAGGCGCTGCTCGCCGCGAATCGCGCCAGCAGCGTGCATGCCTCGGTGTTGAGGCGTGCTGCCTCGATCTCGGCGGGCGCGAGGTAGCGCAGGGTCGCGTGCGGGGGTGGCGCCAGCTCCTCCAGCGCCAGGTCGGGGTCGCAGTAGTAGATGTGGTGGCCGCGGTCCCCGCCGGGGAAGAGGCGGAGCTCCTCGAGAACCGTGCCGGTCGCCTCCTCGAACACACGGAGTGCGGCCAGATCGGGGCTCTCGCCCGCGCGCAGGTGCGTCGAGGGAGGTGCGCCCGTGGTCGCGTCCTCTGCTACGAGCATGCGCCCCCACCGGTCGAGCGCCAGCACGGTCACGCGCGAGCCGCCCCGATCCGCCTGCGTCCGCCTCACCATGCTTCCTCCGTGAGGGTCCTCCCAGGGCCTGCCTTCCAGCGCCTGGTGGCGATACCATACCGCCATGTCCCGACGCCCGGTCGCTGCCGTACTCACGCTGGGCTGCAAGCTCAACCTGGCCGACAGCGAGGCGGTCGCCGGACGCCTTGGCGACGCCGGCTACGATGTGGTCGACGCCATCTGCGAAGCCGACGCCGTGGTTGTCAACACCTGCTCCGTCACGCACGCTGCCGACCGGAAGTCGCGGCGGCTCATCCGCGCGGCGCGCAGGCTCTCGCCTTCCGCGCCCGTGGCCGTCACCGGATGCTACCCGCGATCGGCGGGAGCGGAGGCGGTCGCGGCGCTGGGCGCGGACTTCGTGGCCGGTACGACCGTGGACGAGCACGCGAGGCTGGTCGCGAGGCTGGTCGCCGCCGCCCCGTCCGCTCCTGTCGCAGGGACGGTGCGGGCGCGCGGGCTGCACACGCGCGCGTTCGTGAAGGCGCAGGAAGGCTGCAACGACGTCTGCGCCTTCTGCATCGTGCCACGCACGCGGGGCCGTGAGGTCTCGCGCTCGATCGAGGACGTCGCCCGCGATGTGGCGGCGGCGCACGCCCGTGGCGTCTGCGAGGTCGTGCTCACGGGCACCCAGCTCGGCGCGTGGGGGCGCGACCTCCCCGAACCCCTCGTTCCCCGCGATCTGATCGCAGGCGTGCTCGCGCGGACGGAGGTTCCGCGGCTGCGCTTCAGTTCACTCCAGCCCCAGGACATCACCCCGTCGCTGCTCATGCTCTGGGATGACCCGCGCCTCATGCCCCACTTTCACCTCGCGTTGCAGTCGGGCAGCGACGCTGTGCTCGCGCATATGCGCCGACGCTACGATAGCGCCGCCTACCGTACGGCCCTCGCACGGATTCGCACCGCCGTCCCCGCCGCCGCTGTCACGACCGACGTCATCGCGGGCTTTCCCGGCGAGGACGAGGCGGACTTCGCGGCAACGCTTGCCTTCTGCGACGAAGCCGCCTTCGCCCGCATCCACGCGTTTCCCTACTCTCCCCGCGCACGTACGGCTGCCGCCTCCATGCCCGACCAGGTTCCGGTCGATGTGCGCAAGGCGCGGATGGCGCGGCTGCTCGCGCTTGCGGATGCGCTCGCTGCCGCCTTCCGGGTGCGCTTCGCCGGCGCTGTGCGACCTGTGCTCTGGGAGGAGCGGCGTACGACGTCCACGGGTCCGCGCTGGCACGGCCTCACCGATAACTACCTCTCGGTCTACACCGAGAGCGATGAGGCGCTGGCGGGGCGCATCACTCCCGCCACGCTCGGCGAACCGTTCGCGGATGGCCTCGTGGCCCGCCTCGGCGGCGCATCGTGACCGCTCCCGTGCCGCCGCGCCCCTCGCTGGACGAGCTCCCCTGGGTGCTCGAAGCGCTCCTGCTCGCCGCGGAGGAGCCGCTCGGTGCGGGGACGCTCGCCCGTGCCACGGGCGCTGGCGAGCGCTCCATCCGCCGCGCACTGGGCCGCCTCTCCGACGACTACGAGGCGCGCGGGCTGCGGCTCCAGGAGGACGGAGGCCGTTACCAGCTCGTCACCGCCGCCGAGTACGCGCCCTATGTCTCGCGCCTGCTCGGCGACGAAGCGACGCAGCGCCTCTCGCGGGCGGCGCTCGAAACGCTCACGATCATTGCCTACCGGCAGCCCTGCACGCGCGCCGAGGTCGAGGCGGTCCGTGGCGTGAACTCCGACCGCATCGTCAGCTCGCTCGAACAGCGCGGGCTCATCGAGGACATCGGCAGGGCGCGCTCGCCGGGCCGCCCACGGCTCTACTGCCCCGCCTCCCGCTTCTACGAACACTTCGGGCTGCTCGGTCCCGGCGACTTGCCCCCGCTCCCCGATGATGGCGAGCCCGCCGAGGCGGTCGACCTGTGAGCCGCCCAGCGCGCCCCGTTCCGCATGCCATCCGCTGATGGTCGCCGGCCTGCTCCGCGTGCGGCTCCGCTTCGTCGCGCATTCGCGCAAGGAGAAGCGCGCGCTCGTGAAATCCGTCGTCGAGCGTCTGCGGCATCGCTACAACGCTGCCGTCATCGAGGCCGGAGACCTCGACGCGCACGACCTCACGACGATCGCCGTCGCCTGTCTGGCGAGCGACGCCGCCCACGCCGACGCCCAGCTCCAGCGAATCGCGCGGGCAGTGGAGGGCTGGCGGCTCGACGCCGAGATCGTCGCGCTCGAAACGGAGCTGATCAGCGTCTGATGCTCAGCGCAGCGCCCGTCGGGCGCGAAGCAGCGTACGCAGGCGGTTACGCGCTTCCGCGACTTCCTCCACCCGAAGCAGGATGGCGGCGGCGACGTATACGGCCACTCCCGCCGTCGCTCCCGCGAGCACGGTTACCCAGGAGGCCGCCATCCCTCGCTCGTCGAACGCGGGCAGGGCGACGCCGAGGAAGAGCGCCATTGCTGCCGCCGCGGCGGCGATTCGCGCGATCGCCTGCAGGTCGCGCAGTGCGCCCGCCGCGGAGCCCGTGCGCCGCGCATAGAGCCAGTACAGGAACACCCATTCGATCCAGGACGCGATAGCCAGCGCGATGGCCAGTCCCTCGATCGCGAAGCGCTCCCAGAGGATCGCGCTCAGCACGATGTTTATGATCACCGAGGCGACCGTGAGTGCGACGGGCGTGCGCGTATCGCCGAGTGTGTAGAAGCCACGGCTGTGGATCTCCACGGCGGCCTGGGGCACGACGCCGATGCAGAGGAAGCCAAGCGCGGCGGCGGTGACCGACGTCTCTCCCGAGCCGAATGCGCCGCGCTCCAGGATCACGGTCGTCACCGGCTCCCGCAGCAGGGCGAGCCCCAGCGCCGCGGGCACGCTGAAGAACAGGATTGTGCGCAGCACGCGCGAGACCGTTTCCACGAGGCTGCGCTGGTCGGAGGCGGCTGCCTGCTCTGCCAGCCGCGGGAACGCCGCCGTCGAGAGCGCCATCCCGAAGAGGGCCACGGGCAGGCTCGCAATGAGCCAGGCGAAGGTCAGGTTCGAGATGGCGGAGGAGCCCACCCTGGAGGCGAAGAAGATGGTCGTCACGAGGAAGTTCGCCTGCGCCGCCGCCAGGCCGATCACGCGCGGGCCCATCAGTCGTGCGACCTCGCGCGAGGGGCCGTCGCCGAAGTTCATGCGCCAGCCGTAGCGCATCCCCTCCCGCGCCAGGCCCGGAATCTGCACGACCAGGTGCACCGCCGAGCCAACCACTACCCCCACGGCCAGACCCTCCACGCCCCAGCGCCCGGCCAACGCCAGCGCTCCGAAGATGATCCCGAGGTTGTAGAGCATCGGCGCGAGCGCGGGCAGGAAGAACTGCTGACGCGCGTTCAGGATGCCGGTGATCATGCCGCTGACGGACAGCAGCAGCGGCGAGAGCAGCATGATGCGCGTGAGCTTCACCGCCTCCGCGGTCAGCTCGTCCTGGCGCCCGATGTCCTCTCCCAGCCCGGGCGCGAACAGGGGCACGAGCCACGGCGCCAGCGCCAGGGCGATCAGGCAGAGCGCGGCCGTCGCCGCCATCACGATCGTGAGGATGTTGCTCGCGAGCGCCCAGGCCGAGCCGGGCCCCTCGCGCCGGTAGAGGCGCGTGAACACGGGTATGAAGGCGCTCCCCAGCGTCGCGCCCGCGAGCAGCTGGAAGATCAGGTCAGGGACGCGGAAGGCGACCCAGTACGCATCGAGCTCGGGGCTCGCGCCGAACGCATCCGCGATCGCCGCCGTGCGCACCACGCCCAGCAGCCGCGACCCGAGGAAGCCGAAGGCGACGATCGCGGATGCGATGGCGAGGCCGCTGCGGGCGGCCCCAAGCCTCCCCCCCGACGCGCGCCCGACGGCCATGCCATCATGGTACGGGGTCGCCGATCTGTGGTCGGCGGAGGGGGGCGGCCGTAGCGGCCTCGCCCCGTCCCGCTACCATGAAGGCTATGCGCTACCGCCGGATCGTCGCCAAGTTCGGCACGAGCCTGCTGACTGCGGGCTCTGATCGCCTCGATCTCGAGACAATGTCGCGGCTCGTGAGCCAGGTCGCGCGCCTGCGTGAGGCCGGTTGCGAGGTCGCCGTCGTCTCCAGCGGCGCGCAGGCGGCAGGCCGCCACGTGCTTGCGCACCGCAAGCCCGGCACCCACGAGCCGAGCCGTCAGGCTCTGGCCAGCGCTGGCCAGAGCCACCTCATGCAGAGCTGGGACGAGCTCTTCCAGTGGCACGACGCCGTCGTCGCCCAGGTGCTGCTCACGCGGCGCGACCTGAGCGACCGCCTCGGCTACCTGAATGCGCGCACCACGCTGCGCGACCTGCTCGACTGCGGCGCCGTCCCCATCGTCAACGAGAACGATGCCGTTGCCCTGGACGAAGTGTTGGCCTCGCGCATCGGCGAGAACGACAGCCTCTCCGCGTTCGTTGCGAACCTCATCGATGCAGACCTCCTCGTCATCCTCACGGACGTTGACGGCCTCTATACCGCCGACCCCACGCGCGACCCCACCGCCGGGCTCATCGCCGAGGTCGCCGCCATCGAGGAGCGTCACGAACGCGCGGCGGGGAGCGGGCCGGGGCGCGGAGGCATGACCGCGAAGCTCTCTGCCGCACGGATCGCGGCTCAGGGTGGCGCCACGGTCGTCATCGCCAACGGGCGTACGCCCGGCGCCCTTGTGGCCGCCGCCGAAGGCGCTGCGACCGGCACCCGCTTCGCGCCCGCCGCCAACCGTCTCGAAAGCCGCAAGCGCTGGATTCTGGGGAACGCAGGCGGCGGCGGGCAGCTGGTCGTCGACGATGGCGCCGCCACCGCCCTGCGCGATCGTGGCCGCAGCCTGCTCCCCGCGGGCGTGCATGGCATCGAGGGCGCTTTCGAGCGGGGTGACGCGATCGAGGTGCGCGACCTCGCGGGCAAGCGCGTCGCCGCCGGTATCACCAACTACGCGAGCGACGAGGTACTGCGCGTCCGCGGCCTGCGCAGTGACCGCATCGCCGAGACGCTCGGCTACGCTTACGGTAACGAGATCATCCACCGCGATAACCTCGTGCTCCTCTGAGAGCGCGGGTCTGGAGGGTTGCATGGACCGCTACGTACGGTTCGTCCGTCCTGACGGCGCGTCCGGCGCCGGTCTGCTGGAGGGCAATCGCATCGCCGCGATCGCCGAGCCGTTCTGGGAGTGTGCGGAAGGGACGGGGGAGCGACTGGCACTCGCGGACGTTCGCCTCCTGCCGCCCTGCGAGCCCCGCTCCATCGTCTGCGTGGGGCTCAACTACCGCAGCCACCTCGGTGGGCGCCCCGCTCCCGACCCACCCACCCTCTTCCTCAAGCCCCTCTCCGCCGTCGCTGGTCCGGGCGACCCCATTCGCCTCCCCGCCGCCTCCGCCAGGGTCGACCCTGAGGGCGAGATCGTGATCGTCATCGGCCGCGAGCTGGCCTCGCCCACGCGCGCGGAAGCGCTCGCGGGCGTCTTTGGCTACACCGCGGGCAACGACGTGAGCGCCCGCGACTGGCAGGCGGACGACGGGCAGTGGTGGCGCGCGAAGGGAGCCGACACCTTCGGCGTTTTCGGCCCCTCGATCGCGACGGGTCTCGATCACGACGCGATCGAGGTTCGCACGCGCGTGAACGGCGAGGAGATGCAGCACGGCCGCTCGGACGAGCTCATCCTCGACATCCCCGAGATCGTTCGCTACGCCGCTTCGGCGATCACGCTTGTGCCCGGCGACGTCATCTTCAGCGGGACGCCCGGGCAGCCGCGGGCGCTCGAGCCCGGCGACGTCGTCGAGGTCGAGGTCACGGGCGCGGGCGTGCTGCGCAATCCCGTCGTCGCTGGCCGCTGAGCGCCAAGGAGAATCGCGCGCGCCTTTCGGCTATGCTTCGGGGAGCCCGCCCGAGGTGCGTAATGAAGAAAGTCGTGGTCGACCGTTCAATCTGCCTGAAGGCCGGACAGTGCTACTACCTGCAGCCCAGCGTCTTCAAGGCCGATTCACAGGGCTGGCCCGACATCCTCGTCGAGCATCCCGAAGCGGATGAGGAGATCGAGGCTGCGGAGGACGCCGCTGAGATCTGCCCCAGCGGCGCCATCACCCTCGAGGACGCTGAGGCGTAGCGCTCCTCGTGGCGGCTAATCGAAGCGAGTGGGGATGTCGAGGTGCTCGAGGGAGCCGTCGCCGACGCGTGCGACGATCGCCTCCCACTCGCCCAGCTCCCACTCACCCACGAACGTGATCGCTGAGCCTTCCTTGCCCGCGCGCGCCGTGCGCCCCACGCGGTGGATGTACTCCTCCGCGTTCTGCGGCACGTCGTAGTTGACGACGTGCGCGATGTCGGGGATGTCGAGCCCGCGGGCGGCCACGTTCGTTGCCACGAGCCACTCGAGCTCGCCGCTGCGGAAGTCGCGCATCACGCGGTCGCGTTCGCTCTGGCGCAGGTCGCCGTGGATGGCGCGCGCGTGGATGCCGTCACGCCGCAGCCCGTCCGCCAGCCGGTCGACGCCGATCTTCGTGCGCCGGAAGATGAGTGAGCGGCCGAGATCCATCGCGTCGTGCAGGTGTTCGAGCGCGTGGAACTTGTCCCGCGAGGCCACCTCGCAGAAGAGCTGCCGGACCGTATCCACTGGCTGCAGCTGTGCAGGTGCCGCCTCGATGCGCTCCGAATCGCGCATGTAGCGCCACACCAGCCTGCTGATGCTCATCGGCATGGTTGCGCTGAAGAGCGCCGTCTGCCGGTCGAGCGGCGCCTGCCGCAGGATCTGTTCGATGTCCTTCGCGAAGCCGATGTCCAGCATCTCATCCGCTTCGTCGAGAACGACGAAATGTGCGCGCGTCAGCGACAAGGTGCGCCGCCGCAGGTGGTCGATCACGCGCCCGGGCGTGCCCACGATGACGTGGCCGCCACGGTCGAGCGCTTCCAGGTCGCGGGAGATGGGCTTCCCCCCCACGAGCCGGATCGTGGTGTAGCCGTAGAAGCGCCCCAGATGTGCAATCACGTCGGTCACCTGATCGCACAGCTCGCGCGTGGGCACGAGCACGAGGCCCTGCACGAAGTTCCGGTCGGGGTCGATCGCGCGCGCGAGCGGGTCGCCGAACGCGAGCGTCTTGCCCGTGCCCGTCTGCGCCAGCCCCACGACGTCCCGGCCCTCGTAGAGAAGCGGCATCGACTGTTCCTGGATGGGGGTGGGCTGCTCGAACCCGAGCGCCGCCACCGCCCGCAGTCCGGCCCCCTGCACGCCGATCGCACGGAACGCCTCGGGCGCCGCCAGCTCGTCGTCTACGGGTGTGGCCTCAGCCTCGCGGTCGTGGACGGCGGTCACGCCGGAGGTGGGCTGCTGCTGCGGCGTCTGGCCGTTCGCGGGGGCCCGTCTCCGCTGGGAGCGCGAGCGGCGGCGCCGTCGCGCGGGCGGCTGACCTTCGCGCGGTTCGTCGGTGGGGGAGGTGGAGCGCGGGCGGGCGCCCGCGCTCTCGGGGGTGGTGGGGGCGATGGAGATAGTCGTGGGGGCGTCTGTAGTGCGTGGTGGCGTCGCTCGCCGGAACAATCGCAGTGGCAAAGGCGGGGAGTGTCCTCTCGTCGTCGCGGACGGGTGCTGTGGAGAGCGGGATACCGCTGGCTTCGGCCGACGCTTTTGCGCTTGGCCGCTCAGCCCGGATAGCGGGCGTTACGCTCGTCTCTCCCTCAGCATAGCACAGCGCCCGATAGCACAGCACCCGCGTATGCCCCGTGGTCGGGCGCTAGAATGGTGGCCATTCGCTCGTCCCCGCGGCAGCATCGGAGGTCCAGCATGGACTACGAGACCATCGTCTATGAAGTCGAGCGGGGGCGCGCCCGCATCACCCTCAACCGCCCCGAGAAGCTCAACGCACTCTCCCTGCAGCTGCAGGAGGAGCTGAATCGGGCCCTTTGGGAGGCGGATAACGATACGCGCGTTCATGCGGTCATCCTGCGCGGCGCCGGGCGTGCCTTCAGCGCGGGCTACGACCTCACCCCGCGTGCCGCCCCCGTCCGCGCCCCCGACGACACCACGCGCGAAGGCGTCACCTTCGACGACGACGCCTGGCGCATGGAGCAGAGCCAGCGGCTGCGCATGGCCCTCTTCGACATGCACAAGCCCGTGATCGCGCAGATCCACGGCTACTGCGTGGCCGGGGGGACGGATGTGGCGCTCCTCTGCGACATGATCATCGCCGCCGAAGACACGCTCATCGGCTTCCCGCCCGCCCGCGCTCAGGGAGCGCTGCCGAACAACATGTGGCTCTACAACACGGGCCCGCAGTGGGCGAAGCGGCTCATGCTCACGGGCGACTTCGTCTCCGGCGCCGACGCCGCCGCGATCGGGCTGGTGATGAAGGCCGTGCCCCGCGATCTGCTCGAAGGGGAGGTCGAGGGGCTCGCCGACCGCCTCGCCCTGATCGATACGGAGCTGCTGGCCGCGAACAAGCGCATCGTCAACATCGGCCTTGAGCTGATGGGCGCGCGTACGCTCCAGCGGCTCGCCACCGAGAACGATGCGCGCGCCCATCTCGCACCGAGCGCCCGCGAGTTCTCCCGCCGTGCCCGCGAGGAGGGCCTCAAGGCCGCCCTCCAGTGGCGCGACGCGAAGTTCGGCGACCAGCGCGCGCTCGCCGGCCGCCCCGAGATCCGCGACGAACAGGGCTTCTTCCGCGACGAGTAGGCCGGCGCCTGCGGACGGCGGCGCATCCGTGGCACTATGGTCGCGAGGGCTGCTTACTGTGAGAGAGGCATGACGCTCAAGGCGACCTCCCTCCTTTCCGTCGCCGCCATCTGGGGGGCGTCCCTCGGCGCGGTTGCGGTCCAGCGTGGCGCCTGGTGGATGCTCATCTTCGCCGCGCTCGCCAGCGCCACTATTGGGCTCGGCATGCGGCGCAGTCTCGGCCTCTCGCGCGTCATCGCCGTCTCTGGCGTCTGGGCGAGCGCAGCTGCGATCGCCGCCGCCGGCGGCGATGATGCGTGGGTCTCAGTGTTCGCCTTCCTCGCGACGGCCGCCGCCGTCCACAGCTTCATGCGCCGCGGCGACCTCCTCGCAGGGACCAGTATTGCCTTCACCTGGATGGCCGCCGCGCTCGTCGTGATCGCGACGCAGGGCGGCGCCTGGATCTGCGTCTTCGCCTTCCTCACCGCTGCCGCCATCGCGAACGCCTTCGGCCGCAGGGGCCAGGGCGCAGCCGCTGCTTTCTGGTGGGCGTTGGCGGCGCTCTTCATGATCCTCCTCGATGGCGACTACTGGCTCGCTGCCGTCGCCTTCCTCCTGAGCGTGTTCCGCTTCGGCGCGCCAGGCCTGCGACTGCCGGGCCGCGTCGAGTGGGATTTCCGCTCGGACGACGACAGCGCCTCCATTCGCTAGCATGGTCCCCATGCCCGAACCGGACGAATACGTCGTCGAGCTCGACGACGGAGACAGGAGCCTCGCGCTCGGCCCTGACGAGCGCGACCGCGACCTCCTCGACGGCTCCTGGGAGGAGCGCTACTACGCGGGCCGCGAGCGTCCCCGCGACTGGAGCGCCGTAGGCGTGGGACTCACGCTGCTGCTGCTCATCGGCCTGCTGCTCCCCGCGCTGCTTGTCGTGCTGCGGTAGGCGGCGCCATGCCGGACGGTGCCCTCGCGGACCAGGCGGTCGCGGCGATCGGCGGCGGCGACGCCCACCATCGCGCGGTTGCCATCGCCGCCGCGGAGGCGGGAGCTGCACTCGCGCTCGCCACCTTCAACGCCGTCGCGGGGCAGGAGTACGCCGTTCACTCGATCGCAAACGAGGTGTGGGCCATCGGCCGCGAGCACTTCGTCGAGGTGATCGAGGCCGCGGACCCCGCGCAGGTCGGGGCTTTCGCGCAGAAGGCGTGGGAGCGTCTCGGGCGCTGCGATGCGCTCCTCGTCGTCTCCTCCCTGCCCCGCCCCGAAGCTTCCGCCCCTGTGGAGGAGCGCCGCGCCCATGCGGGGCGCCACCGCGTGCCCCTCCTCGCTGCCCAGGCGTTCGGCCAGCTCATGCGCGACCGGGGCTCGGGCGCGGTCGTCTTCGTCGCGCCCGAGCGCGACCCTGCCGATGCGAAGGCGTTGAACGCCGCGCTGGCCGCGCATCTCGGCGCGGGCGGGCCGCGCATCGCCGTCGTTGGGCACGACGCGCCCGCTCCTGAGGAGGCCGCCGCGGGCGTCCTCGCCGCGCTCGCGTCGGCGACTCGTTGACGCGTGTTCGGTAAGCTCTCGCGCGAGGCAGCACGTTGACGTCCCCCACGACTCCCCCGCCCGCCCCTCCACTCGCGGACGTGGTCGTGCTCGAGCTCGCCACTGGCATCGCTGGTCCCTACTGTGGCCGTCTCCTCGCCGATCTCGGCGCCCAGGTCGTCAAGGTCGAGCCACCCGGGGGCGATCCTGCCCGCGCGGAGCTCCCCCTCGCGGGTGGGGAGAGCGCGCTCTTCGCCTGGCTAGCCGCGGGCAAGCGTGATGCCATCCTCGCGCTCGACGATCCCCGGCTTGCGAGACTCGCCGCCCATGCCGATATCGTGCTCCACAGCGAGCGCGGCCCCGTCGCTGGCCGCCTCGAGGACATGCTCGCCGCCGCCAGTGATCGCGCCGTCGTCGTGTCGCTCTCTCCCTACGGCCGCAGCGGCGCACGCGCTGAGTGGCAGGCGAGCCCCTTGACGGAGTACGCCACGAGCGGCTTCCACTACTTCGCTGGCGACCCCGAGCGCGAGCCACTCGCCCTGCCCGGCCATCAAGTCGCCTTCCATGCGGGCGTGCATGCCGCCACTGCTACCCTCGCCGGGCTCTGGCACGCGCGCGAAGGGGGGCGGGGCCAGCGCATCGAGGTCTCGCACCAGGAGGCTGTGCTCAGCGATCACGCCTGGCTCACGACGATCTGGACGCACCAGGGCCGGGTCCAGCGCCGTACGGGCGGAACCTTCGCCCCCTGCGCCGATGGATTCGTCTACCTCTTCAACCTCGTGCCCTACCCGAACCTCTTCATCCTCATCGAGCGCTTCGACCTGCTGGAGGATGAGTCATGGGCACAGCCGCTCGTCTGGACGGAGCGCTTCGGCGAGGTGCTGGAGGCCTTCGGCGAGTGGGCGAAGACGCGCACGAAGCAGGAGATATACCACGCCGCCCAGGAGCTGCGCATCGCCGTCACCCCGGTGAACACGATGGCCGACGTGGCTGCCAGCGAGCAGCTCGCCGCACGGGACTGGTTCGGGACGCTGCGGGTCGGGGGCCGCGAGCTGCTCGCCCCGGGCCTGCCCTGGAAGCTGAGCGAGGCCGCCCCCGTCCCGACCACCGCCACCCCCGCCCTCGGCGAGCACACCGAGGCGCTCCTCGCGCCCGATTTCCCTTGGGCCAACGCGGACGCGCCTGCGCCGCCGCCTGCCGCCGCCACGCCCCGCGGGGCGCTCGCGGGGCTGCGCTTCATCGAGGTCACGGCCAACTGGGCGGGGCCCATTGCGGGCCGCCACCTCGCCGACCTCGGCGCCGAGGTCATCAAGATCGAGCTGCACACGAAGCCGGCCACGCGCGCCCTCATCTACGCCCCCCCCGACCTCTGGCCCGACCACTACCACCGCTCCGGCTACTTCAACAAGCTGAACCGCAACAAGCGTGCCATCTGCCTCAACCTTGCCACCGAAGAGGCGCGCGCCGTCCTCTTCGCGCTGGTGGCCCGGGCCGACGGACTGATCGAGAACAACGCTGCCCGTGTCATGACCCAGCTCGGTGTGGGCTACGAGGTCCTGCGCGAGGTCAACCCCGGGCTCGTGATGTGCTCGATGGCGGGCTTCGGCGCTACCGGTCCCGAACGCAACTACTCGGCCTATGGCAGCAACATCGAGGCGATGAGCGGGCTTTCGAGTGTGCTGGGCTACGGCCCCGGCGAGTACTTCGGCACCGGCAGCTACTACGCCGATCCGGTCACCGGCAACCACGGTGCCGTCGCCATCCTCGCCGCCCTCCATGCGCGCCGCACAAGCGGACGCGGGCGCTGGATCGACATGTCGCTGTTCGAAGCGGTGCTGCCCTTCTTCACCCAGGAGTTGCTCACCTACGCCGTCACCGGGGAAGCGCCTGAGCCTGGGGGCAACGCCTCGCCGGTGTATGCGCCGCAGGGTGTCTATCGCTGCACCGGCGAGGACCACTGGCTCGCCCTCACCGTGCGCGACGAACGCGACTTCCGCGCCCTTGCGGAGGCGATCGGCAAGCCCGAGCTCGCCGCCTGCGCGACGATCGAGGAGCGCCGCGAGCGCGCTGCCGAGGTCGACGCCGCCATCGGTGAGTGGGTGGCGGAGCGAACGGCACCCGCTGCCGCGGAGACGCTCCAGGCGGTGGGCATCCCCGCGGCGCCGGTCATGCCCAACTGGCAGATCGTGAGCGACAACCACCTGAACGATCGCAACTTCTTTGTGCGTGTCCGCCACCCGGTCGCGGGGACGCACCTCTTTCCAGGCTTTCCCTGGCGCTTCGAAGCGACGCCCGCGGCCGTCTCGCGGGCGGCGCCGCTCTTCGCCGAGCACAACCGCGAAGTCTTCGCCGGCCTCCTCGGCATGAGCGATGCCGGGATCGAGGCGCTCTACACCGCCGGTGCAACCCACGATGCCCCTCGTTACGCGGCGGGCCCGAGCCTCTGATGGCCCGCGTGCTCGCGCTTCTGCCCGCAGACGCCGTCCCGCTGCCGCTCCCCGACGGCGTCGACGTACGCGCCTGCGCCTGCGCCGCCGAGGTGGTCGCCGCCCTCGGTGATGCGCGCGGTGGCCTCGTGCTCTGCAGCGACGGGTTCAGCGCTGCGGAGCGCGAACAGGTTGCTGCCGCCGTCGCTGCTGCAAGCGCCGCCGTCGTCGAAGTGCGGAGTGAGTCCTGGGACGGTGAGACGCACTCGCCGCTGAGCGCGGCCTGTGTGGGGATGATCGCGGGCTTCGGGCTCGCGGGGGTGAGCGCCGCCGCTGCCCTCCTGCGCCAAGCGGGGGGCTAGCCCGCCTGCAGCAGCGTCCCGACGGCGGGATCGTCCCCGCCCAGGCGGCGGCCCCGCTCGACAAGCTCCTTGATCGTGCTCCGGCTGCGGCCTCCCAGCAGCGCCCCGATCTCGCTGTAGCTGCGGCCCCTCGCCTGGAGTGCCGCTGCGGCCACGGCGCGCGCGCGCGTCGCCTTCGCCGCGCGGCTGCGCGCCTCCACCTCGGCGGCGCTGATGGAGAAGTGGGCGGCTATGCGCTCGATCACCGCCTTCGCGGTCTCCTCGCCGCGGCTGTGGAGGTCGAGTGCGCCCAGTTCGGCGGCGAGCCGCAGCTCGTTCAGCAGGCCCCGCCGCTGCAGCCCCACCGCCACGTGTACGCCCGCCAGGCTCGATCGCACGGATCCCGGCAGGCTCCCCAGCTGATCGAGGCACCAGGCCGGCAGCGCCATGCGTAACTCGCCCAGCCGTCGCTCGACAAAGGCGCGCCGCTCGGCTGCCGCGAACGGCTCGATGGCGGCGATGATGCCCGCCTCCAGCCGCGAGCACAGCCGTTCCGGCAGCCCCAGCTCGCGCGGGCGCAACTCGCTCCCCAGCGCCGCCCCGCCGCCTGCGTGCGTGACTGCGTCGAGCGTATGCACGAGTTCCCGCAGCGTGCCCGCCTTCCCGGCGAGGTCGTGGAGGTCGTCGATGATGAGCAGGCGCACACCGCGCACGGCATCCTGGAACGCCTCGACCGTGCCCTCGCGCAGGGCGCGCTGGTAGCGTGTGGTGAACCCTTCCCCGCTCAGGCAGGCGACCCGCCAGCCCCGTTCGCTCGCGCAGGCTGCGAGCCCGTGCAGCAGGTGCGTCTTGCCCGCCCCCGGCGGGCCATGCACAACGACCGGGCTGATCGCCACATCCGCGCTCTCGATGAGGCTCAGGCAGCTCGCGAGGGCGAGCGCGCTCCCCTGCGAGCGGAAGTAGCGCGCCAGCGTGAACGCGCTGTTGATCTGCCCCACCACGTCCGCCCGCCCGCGCGGCGTCGCGGGGGCGTCGGCGTCTCCCGCGGGAACGCCGTTTGCCTGGTGCTCCTGTCCGGGCGCGACGAAGCGTATGGCCACCTTCTCGCCCTCGATCTCGCCGATGCAGTGTTCGGCAACGGTCGCAAAATGCTCGTTCAACCAGTCCGCACGGAAGGCGGAGGCGGCCTCGACGAGGAGCTCGCCGCCGTCGCGCGTGAGGGCGCTCGTGCCCGCGAGCCAGGTCTCGAAGTTCGCGCGGTTCATCTCGACTTCAAGCCTCCCGAGCACCGCCTGCCAGGTGTGCGCCAGCTCTCGTGGTTCGGGGTGGCTACGGCTCAGCACATGCACGCACGCTTCCGCTCCGGGGCGCGCGCACCCGCGGACGGCTCTTCTTGAATGATGATCGGAAGGCGCGCCTTCCCGGCGCGGCCAAGCCCAACCCTAGCGCCCGCCACTCCCGCGTGAAACCGCTTTTGGCTCCCTGCGCCGCTTCGTTAACGGATTGTTTATGGCCCTGCAGGGCTTATGGTCTCGCCCACGCAGCGCGCCGGGGCGGCAAGCGTTGACGTGCGACCTGTCGCCGCTAGACTACGGTTGCGAGATGGGGAAGGGCACCGCTGGTTACCTCCAGATCGGTGACGCGGCCGAACGGTCGGGCCTCACCCAGCGCACCCTCCGCTACTACGAGGAACGCGGCCTGCTGCCACCGCCCACGCGCATGGAGGGTGGCTTCCGCCTCTACTCCTCCCAGGACATGGAGCGCATCGAGCGGGTGAAGGAGCTGAAGGACCTCCTTGGCTTCTCCCTCGCCGACATCAAGGAGATGCTCGAAGCCGAGGATGTACGCATGCAGATCCGCGCCGAGTGGCGCAGGGACGCCGAAGCCGAGGAGAAGGCGCAGAAGGTGCGCATCGCCCGCGAGGTCACCCTCCGCCAGATCGCCCTCCTCGACCAGAAAGTCGAGAAGATGGAGAAGATGCGCGTCCAGCTCGCCGAGCGTCTCAGCCGCCACGACGAGATGCTCCAGCGCTTCACCGAGGCCTCGTCGCTTGTCGCCGCGCGCGACTGAGCCAGCGCCCGGGAGTGGCAGGCCCCGCCGAACGGACCGGAACCCGTAAGCTACCCATGATGCCAGCGCGCGATTCCTTCGACCGTCCCCTGCGCGACCTCCGCATCTCCGTGACCGATCGCTGCAACTTCCGCTGCGTCTACTGCATGCCGAGGGAGGTCTTCGGGCCGTCGTTCCAATTCCTCAACCGCGATGAGCTGCTCACCTACGAGGAGATCGCGCGGCTTGCGCGGATATTCATCGCGCACGGTGTCGAGAAAATCCGCGTCACCGGCGGCGAGCCGCTCGTGCGGCGCGATCTGCCCCGTCTTGTTGCGAATCTGGCCGCGCTTGACGGTCTCCGGGACCTCACACTCACTACGAACGGTGCTCTCCTCCCCGCCCAGGCCAGACCCCTGCGCGAGGCCGGCCTGCGGCGTATCACCGTCAGCCTCGATTCCCTCGACGACGGCGTCTTCCGCGCCATGAATGACGCCGACGTCGGGGTTGAGGTTGTGCTTGCGGGCATCGAGGCGGCACGCGCCGCCGACCTCGGCCCGATCAAGGTGAACGCGGTCGTCAAGCGCGGCCTGAACGACCACACGATCGTCGGCCTCGCCCGCCACTTCCACGGCAGCGGCGTGATTGTGCGTTTCATCGAGTACATGGATGTTGGCACGACCAACGGCTGGGCGCTCGACCACGTCGTGCCCGCCGCCGAGATCGTCGAGCGCATCGACGCGGCCCTGCCCCTGGTGCCAGCCGATCCGAACTACCGCGGCGAGGTCGCGCGCCGCTACCGCTACCGCGACGGCGGCGGCGAGATCGGCGTCATCTCCTCCATCACCGAGCCCTTCTGCGGTGACTGCACGCGCGCGCGCCTCTCGCCCGAGGGCGCGCTCTACACCTGTCTGTTCGGCACGCGTGGCTTCGACCTGCGCGCGCTCCTGCGCGCGGGCGTCGGTGACGGGGAGCTCGCCGCTGCCGTCGCGCGCGTCTGGCGCGTGCGCGACGATCGCTACTCGGAGCTGCGCACGGAGGCCACGAGTGCCCTCGCACGCGTAGAGATGTCGCACATCGGCGGCTGAACGCGAGCGCTCAGCCCTCGTCGGGCCAGAGCGATTCCCAGCCGGGACCGCCGAGTACTGCCGCGCGGATCGTGCGGCGTTCCAGCACCTGCAGCCGGTCGAGTGCCCGTGTCATGGCGAGGTTGGCTTCGTTCGAGACGGCCGTCATGCGCGCGCTCATGGGGGCGAGCACGTCCCTGTCGCGGATGAGCGCGATCGAGTGGGGCCACATGGCGAAGGTGAAGTCCTCGGGGAGGCCGAAGGCGCTGCGGTGCTTGCCCAGCCAGGCGTAGCGCTCCTGAACACTCGCGACTGGCGCCACCACAGCCACGAGCGGCCCCTCCGCGGGCGAGCTGCGCGCGTCCAGCAGCAGGCGCTCGGAGAAAGCGTGGAAGGCGATGACGATGAGATCGGCGTTCTGCAGCCGCTCATTGAGCGCCGCGAGGTCGACCTGCAGGCCGTTCTCCGAGTGGACCACCGGTTACCCCCGGGATGTAGAGCGAGGGGGACGGCCTTCGCCGTACCCCCTCGCTCCGCTTCAGTTTCGCCCCCGCCAGCCGCGACGGGGCGTCTCGCGCCTAGTACATCGGCGCCGGCGGAGCGGGCGCGGCGGGCTGCTGCTCCTTCTGCTCCGTGATGAGGCAGTTCGTCGTCAGCACCATGGCGGCGATGGAGACGGCGTTCTCGATGGCAGCCCGGGTGACCTTGGCCGGATCGATAATGCCCTTCTCCACCATGTCGCCGAACTCGTCGCGCTGGGCGTCGAAGCCGAGGCCCTGCTGCAGGCCCTTGACTTCTTCGACGACAACCGAACCGTCCTTGCCGGCGTTGATGGCGATGCGGCGCAGGGGCTCCTCGAGGGCACGGCGGAGGATGCGCGCGCCCGTGTCTTCGTCGCCCTCGAGCGTCACGCCGTCGAGCGAGGAGATGGCGTTCAGCAGGGCGACGCCGCCGCCCGGCACAATGCCCTCTTCGACCGCCGCACGGGTCGCGCTGAGGGCGTCCTCCACGCGGTGCTTCTTCTCCTTGAGCTCGACCTCCGTGGCCGCGCCCACCTTGATGACGGCGACGCTGCCGGCGAGCTTGCCGAGGCGTTCCTGCGCCTTCTCCCGGTCCCAGTCGCTCTTCGAATCTTCGAGGATGGCGCGCACCTGGCTGACGCGGGCGTCGATGTCGCGCTTCTTGCCCTTGCCCTCGATGATCGTCGTATCTTCCTTGGTCGAGAGGACGCGGCGGGCGCTGCCGAGGTCGGCCACCGTGACGCTGTCGAGCGTGCGGCCGATCTCCTCGGAGATGACCTGCGCGCCGGTCAGTGTTGCGATGTCGCCGAGGTTGTCCTTCTGGCGGTCGCCGAAGCCGGGAGCCTTCACGGCGAGCACGTTCATTGTGCCCCGCAGCTTGTTCACGGCCAGCGTCGCCAGCGCTTCGCCGTCCACGTCGGCGGCGAGGATGAGCAGGTTCTTGGACTGCGAGACGATCTTCTCGAGGAGCGGGAGCAGTTCCTGTACCGAGGAGATCTTCTTGTCGGTGATGAGGATGAGTGGATCCTCGATCTCCGCTTCCATGCGATCGGGGTTCGTCACGAAGTAGGGGCTGATGAAGCCGCGGTCGAAGGCCATGCCGTCGACGTACTCGACCTCGGTCTGGATGCCCTTCGACTCCTCGACGGTGATGACGCCGTCCTTGCCGACCTTCTCCATCGTCTCGCCGATGAGTTCGCCGATGCTCGGGTCGTTGTTCGCCGAGATGGTGGCGACCTGCGCCATCTGCTCCCGCGCGTTGACCTTGATGGAGTTGTTGCCGACGAGATCGACGACGGCCGCGGCGCCCTGCTCGAGGCCGCGCTTGAGGGACATCGGGTTCGCGCCGGCGGCCACGTTCTTGAGACCTTCCTGCACGATCGCCTGGCCGATGACCGTCGCCGTGGTCGTGCCGTCGCCCGCGATGTCGTTCGTCTTGGAGGCGATCTCCTTGGCGAGCTGGGCGCCGATGTTCTCGAACGCCTCTTCCAGCTCGATGTCCTTCGCGATCGTCACCCCGTCGTTCGTGATGGTGGGCGCGCCGAACTTCTTGTCGAGCACCACGTTGCGGCCCTTCGGACCGAGTGTGATCTTGACGGCGTCGGCGAGCGCGTCAATGCCACGCTTCATCGCGTGGCGGGCTTCTTCGTCGAACAGCAGCTGCTTGGCCATGTACTTGCCTGTCCCTCTCCTGTAGATGCGATGAGGGCATGTTAGCACTCTTGCCACAAGAGTGCTAATCCCCCTCCCGGGGTCTCAGCGCCAGCGTCGCAGCAGTCCCCGCAGCCGCTGCCCGAGCCCCTCGCCGTCGCCCCTCCGCGTGATCGTCCGCGCGACGCTGCGGGCCGCGTCCTCGGCGGTGTCGTCGAGCGGCGCCAGCGTGGCCGTGTCGCCGTAGCGTCGCGCGAGCGCCTTCTCCAGCAGGAAGTCGGCGATGGTGGGATTCCTGGGGAGCAGGCTGCCGTGCAGGTAGGTGCCGATGGCGTTCGCCAGCCGCGCCCCCTCGGAGCCGTCCTCGCAGTTGTTCCCGCGCCCCGCGACGACCGTGCCGAAGCGCTCCTGGCGCTCGTCGAGCCAGGTGCGCCCGCCGTGGTTCTCGAAGCCCACGACCTCCCCGAACTCCGTGCGCAGGAGCACGTTGCCGGTCGCCCGTCCGGCGCCTTCGCCCGGGTGGCGCGTCTCCATGCGGAAGAGGCCGATGCCGGGGATGACGCCATCATTCTCATCGACATAACTCTCTCCGAAGAGCTGGAACCCTCCGCAGACTGCCAGCGCCGGGAGGCCATCCTGGATGGCTGAGCAGATGGCGGGACCCTTCGTCGCGAGGTCGCCGGCGATACGCCGCTGCGCGCGGTCCTCGCCCCCGCCAATGATGAGCAGGTCGTACTCCCGCGGGTCGAAGGCGTCATCCTCGCCGATGCCGTCCACCTCGAGGGCGATGCCGCGCGCCTCGCAGCGGTAGCGCAACGCGATCGCGTTCCCGCGGTCGCCGTAGACGTCCATGATGTCGGGGTAGAGGTGCGCGAGCCGCAGGCGCAGCCCCTCCGCTGGGCTCATGTGCCCTAGCCTACCGCGTGCCACCTCCCTGGCCACAAGCAGCAGGCAGCAGTGACCGTTGTCGCGCGCCCCCAGGGCCCAGCTGCAAACTGCACGGATGCCGGACCGCGTGATCGAGCCGCCGTTAGCGGAACTACACGCATTGCCAGAGAGCTAGAGGCGCGTACTCGAATTCTTCACTGAACACCTGCCCCCGCCCGGGAGATGTACGTACAGCCCTTCCTCAACGGGTTGCTCCGGACCTCGTACTGCTTAACCCGAGTGTTGCATAGCAGTATTCGAGGGTGAACGACAGGAATAGCAAGTACGCACTACCTAAGGACCGGGCATTGCTGTACGCGGCGCTCGCACGAATCCAGCGCCGCGAGGGAGGCAGGGCACTGACTGTAGTCTGCTCGGATCCGGATCTGGCAGGATACGGACGAATCTGGCCAACCACTCAGGGGACAGTGTGAGGTCGCGCCCCGACTGGTAGCCTGCATCATTCGAGCAGATGTTCTAGACTGCGTGGCGTGACTGCTTTGCCCAACGCATCGCCCGCGCACGACCCACGCTCGCTCGCACCTGCCCGCGAGTTGCTGCGTGAGGTGTTCGGCTATAGCGAGTTCCGGCCCGGGCAGGCCGGGGTGGTGGCGTCGGTGCTGGCGGAGCGGGATACGCTGGCCGTGCTCCCCACCGGCGGTGGCAAGAGCGCCTGCTACCAGATCCCCGCGCTGCTGCTCGATGGCCTCACCATCGTGGTCTCGCCCCTGCTCGCGCTGATGAAGGATCAGGTGGACGCGCTTACCCGCAACGGCGTCTCGGCGGCAGCGGTCAACTCCACGGTGCCGCGTGAGGAGCAGCGTGAGCTGCTGCGCCGCGCCGCCGACGGCGAGCTGCGCCTCCTCTACGTCGCCCCCGAGCGCTTCTCCGATGGGCGCTTCACGGCCGCCCTGCGCGGCGTGGACATCGCCCTGCTGGCCATCGACGAAGCGCACTGCGTCTCGCAGTGGGGGCACGATTTTCGCCCCAGCTACCGCGATCTGGGAGCGGCCCGCGCACGCTTCCTGGGCGGGCCGCCCGTCGTGGCCCTCACCGCCACCGCCGACCCGCGCGTGCGCGCCGACATCATCGAACGGCTGGGTCTGCGCGACCCCGACGTGCACATTGCGGGCTTCGACCGCCCCAACCTGCGCTTCCACACTGTTCGCGTACGTAGCCAGAAGGAGAAACTGGAACAGATCGGTGATCTGCTCGGCACCCTCGGGGGCGAGTCGTCCGCCATCGTCTACTGCGCTACGCGCAAACGGGTGGAGTCGCTCGCGGAGACCCTGCAGCGACGCGGCATCCGCTGCGCCCGCTACCACGCGGGCTTACCCAAGGAAGACCGCGAACGCATCCAGAATGCGTTCGCGCGTGACAGCCTGCGCACCATCATCGCGACGAACGCCTTCGGCCTCGGCATCGACAAGCCCGACATCCGGCTCGTCATCCACCACGACCTGCCCGAGTCGATCGAGGCCTACTACCAGGAGGCGGGCCGCGCGGGCCGTGATGGCAATCCCGCCGAGTGCGTGCTCTACTTCGCCCCGCGCGATCGCGGCCTGCGTGAGTTCTTCATCGAGCTCGCACAGCCGCAGCCCGCGACGGTGCTCGAGGTCTACCGTGCGCTCGTGCGGCGCGCCGGCGAGCGCACGCTTGTCAGCGAGCTGCTCAACACGGAGGACGGGGGGGAGGAGCCGCCCGGCGTCAACGCCGCTGTTCAGGCGCTCGTCGATTCAGGGCTCGCTGCTCGCCAGGGGCGGTTCGCCCGGGCCCTGCGCCCCGACGGCGAGGCCGAGATCGACCTGGCTGGACTGGAGGAGCACCGCGCACACGCCATCAGCAAGCTCAAGGTGATGCAGTCCTACGCCGAATCAGCCACCTGTCTGCGGGTGCGCATACTCGAATACTTCGGTGAGGCGGACAGCGCCCGCGCGTGCGGCAACTGCGGCCCCTGTCTCGCCCCCACGCGCCGCCGTTCGGCCGAAGCCGGCACCGGCGATCCACTCTTCCGCGAACTGCGCGCGCTGCGCCGCCGGCTCGCCGAAGAGGAAAGCGTGCCGCCCTTCGTCATCTTCAGCGATGCGACGCTGCACGACATGGTGGCGCGGCGCCCGATGAGCGAGATAGCGCTGCTGGAGGTCCACGGCGTGGGCCGCGTGAAAGCGGAGCGCTACGCCCGTGCGTTTCTCGATGTCATTCGCGCGGCGCCGCAGGACGAGGCTGGCGAGGAGGGTGGCGAGAAGCCTGGCGGCGGGGACGCCGATGAACGGCTGTCGGCGATCAAGCAGCAACATCCGCGAGCCTACGAGCCTTGGCAACAGGGCGAGGAGGAGCGTCTCCTGGCACTTCAGCGTCGTGGAGAGTCAACAGACCGGATCGCGCAGGAGCTGCAGCGGCAACCGTCAGCGATCCGGTCGCGGCTGCAAGGCGCACCCGCGAGCGGGACGCTCCGCCCTCCTGGGGGGAATGCGCCGCCGACTTCGCAGCTCACGCTCGAACTGCACCGCGAAGGGTTGACGATCGAGGCGATCTCCGCGCGCCGGGGACTTGTGGGCAGCACAATCGCCCAGCATCTCGCCCAGCTCGTCGAGGCGGGCGAGATCGAGGATGTGCGCGCCTGGGTGAGCGATACCGATCTGGCGCGCATCCGGCGGCTCGCGCAGGGTCGCCCGATAGCTGCGCTCAAGCCGCTGCATAAAGCGCTCGACGGCGCGCTCTCGTACGAGCAGCTGCGTCTTGCGCGTGCCTGGCTGAACCGCGAGCTGGCAGTGTCGCGCGAGGCGTAGCCGCCGCCTACGAGGCGGAGGCGATGAGCGAACGCAGCAGCTTGCGCGGTGGTGGCAGGCGGTAGCGGTTGCGCAGGTAGAGGATAGTGGCGGGCACCGTGATCGCGACCACGATCAGCCCGCCCGCGACGAAGCGCGCTGCCCAGGAGTGGTGGAAGGAATCGCCGAAGCCCACGACGACCGAGGTCGGCACGATCGACCCCAACAGGACGAGCGTGATGAAGAGGCGGAAGGACATAGCCGTGAGCCCCGCGGCGTAGGCGGCGAAGTCGAACGAGATGGGCATCATCCGCCACCAGAACACGAGCTGCGGGCCCATCTCCCGCGCAAGGATGTCGATGCGTTCGGCGCCCCGTTCGCCGACCAGGCGGGGCACGAGCTGCCGCCCGAAGCGGCGTGAGAGCCAGAAGATGATGGTGGCCCCGATCAGTTGTCCGATGACAGCGTAGACGACGCCCAGCAGCGTCCCCCAGATGAGTCCGGCCGCGATCATGAAGGGTGGGTTGGGGATAGGCGCGATCACCATCGCCGCAGCGAGCACCACGATCAGGATCAACGGGCCCCACCCCCCCAGGTCCTGGCCCCACTGGCGGATGTCGTCCGTCTCCAGATCGCTGAGGGCAAAGTCACCGATGATGAACGCTGCCGCCCCCACGAGGACGACCACACCCGCGATTCGCCGCCGCCGCGCGGGGTCGAGCAGCACAGGGCCCGCTCTCGCCTGCCGTCCGTGCGCTGGTCCGAAACGGTCGCCCAGTTCCCCCCAGACGAGCCAGGCGGCGATGACACCGCACCCGAGCGCAACGCCCGCGCTTCCAAAGGCAGCGTAGACGCCCCCCGCCAGCACCACTCCCGCTGCCAGCGCCACCGCCAGAATCATCGTTGCCGTGCGCATCAAGGCGATCGTACGGGATGGAGGCAGCAGCGCCCGCTCAGGCGAGCAGGCCGTTGAGCAGCTCGTGGTACTCGGCGAGGTGGCGGATGCCGAGGAACTGGGAGCGCGCTCGTTCGTGCGCCCTGCCCCCCAGCCTCGCAGCCAGAGCCTCATCGGCGGTCACGCGGCAGAGCGCTTCGCCGAGCGCCGTCGCGTCCGCCGGATCGTCGAGCAGCAGGCCGTCCTCACCGTGCGTGATCTGATCCTGCAGGCCGCCGACGCGACTGGCGATGACGGGGCGGCTCTTCCACATGGCCTCGGTGAGGGTGAGTCCGAAGCCTTCGCGCAGGCTCTTCTGCACGACGACGCGCGCGTGCCGCTGGAGTGCGTTCACGATCGCCGCGTTCTCCGCCACGTCGTCCATGGGAAGCGAGGCGAGGTGCATGCGCGACCGCAGGGGCTGGGGGCAGGACGCCCATTCGGCCTTCAGCTGTTCGAGCACGAGGCCGCCCTCGGGGTCGTCGGTGACGCCCGCGACGTCCGGTCCCGCAAGCACGAGGTGGGCGTCACCGTCCGCGTCACAGCGCTCGGCGAAGGCGGCGAAGCCACGTATCACGCCGCCGTGGTCCTTCAGCGGATCCCAGCGTGAGACTTGCACGATGAGCGGATCGTCCCAGGCGGGAGCCGCACCCTCGCGCACCACGCTCGCACGCCGCTCGACCGATCCGCTTGTGCCGTCCTCGCGTGTGAAGCGCCGCGATCCGTCCCCCGCGGGCCCCGAGACGAGGCCCGCCTGCGTCAGGATCGCGCGCGCCGTCGCCGCGTCCATCTCCTCGTTCTTCGCGGAGAAGGCGTCGATCGACGGATGCACGACCACGTTGCGGCCGTCGTCGAGTGCAGGCGGGATGTACGCCTTGCGCGAAAAGACGCGCAGGGGCACCTCGCGCACGCGTGGGGCGAGGAACGCCCAACCTGCCTCCGCCTCGGGCGTGAATTCGTCCGTACCGATGTGGCAGCGCCAGATCACCGTCGCGCCGTGCTCCATGAGCGCTTCGGCCATGCCCGCCGGTTGCGGGTCGTGGAGGAAGACGGCGTCGCCGGGACGGACCTGCGCGCGCAACGCCGCAATGTTGGG
The DNA here is from genome assembly GCA_963422605.2 of Tepidiformaceae bacterium. Lineage (GTDB taxonomy): Bacteria > Chloroflexota > Dehalococcoidia > Tepidiformales > Tepidiformaceae > UBA2991. Next base: position 152,248 of record CAXXUF010000002.1, on the reverse strand, counting down.
CGCGAGCGTGTTCCGGTAGACCTGCACCGCTTCCTCCCCCAGGGGCGAGCCGTCGCCGGCGGAGCCGTGCAGGGCGTGGTGGAGGCGCTTCGTGAGCCGGAAGAACTCAGGCTCACCTGCGATCACCGCCCAGCGCGCGTCGATCCCCGCCCCCCGCGCATAGGCCAGCAGCGAGCGCAGCATCTCCGCCACCCCGCCGCCCTCGGCCGTCGAGTTCACGTGCCACACGGTGCGCCCGACGAGCAGGTCGCGGCTGCGCGCGAGCGCCTCCCGCGCGCGTTCGTACATGGAGGGCTCGACGATCTCGCGGAAGCGTTCGAGGGGGTACGACTGGAGGGCGACCTGGCTCAGCGGTGTCATGAGGGCTGGAACCCGCGCGTCTCGTCTCGGTTGCGGCGCTTGCGGCAGCGTAGCGCAGTCCCCTCTTATGGGAACGCCGCGCCACGGGGCGGCGAGTTGGGTACGATAGCGGCGCGACCCCAGCTCCAGGAGGGACCGGTGTCAGGCGCGCTCGACGGAGTCAGCATCCTCGATTTCACCCGCTACCAGCAGGGCCCCTTCGCCACCGTCCTGCTCTCCGACCTCGGCGCCGACGTGATCAAGGTCGAGGAGCCGGCGCACGGTGATCTGGGTCGCAGCCTCGGCCTCCAGCCCGACGGCTTCTGCGCTTACTTCCAGGCGCTCAACCGCAACAAGCGTTCACTCACGATCGACACGCGTACGCCCGAAGGTCGTGAGATCATCTACAAACTCGTGCCCGATATGGACGTGGTGGCGGATAACTTCCGTCTTGGCACGATGAAGCGCTTCGGGCTCGATCACGAGACGCTCGCCGCCATCAACCCGCGCATCATCACCGCCAGTGCCTCCGGCTTCGGGCCGCTGGGTCCGCACGCGCACGAACCCTCGTTCGACTCCATCGGCCAGGCGATGGGCGGCGTCATGGTCGCCCAGGGAGGCGGCCCCGGATCGGTACCCGCGACCATCATCGGTGGCATGGCCGACCAGGTGGGCGCGATGATCTTCGCGCTCGGTATCTGCGCGGCGATCGCCGCGCGCGAGCTGCACGGGACGGGCCAGCACGTGGACACCTCCCTGCTCGGCTCGCAGCTGGCGCTGCAGGGGCTCGGGCTCACGGGCTTCCTGCGCCAGGGCGTGCAGCGCCCGAGCGGCCCCCGTTGGAACCCGCTCTTCACCCACTATCCGTGCCGCGACGGGCTCTACCTGAGCCTGGGGCTGCTCGACCCGAAGTGGTGGCCCGCATTCTGCGCCGTCATCAGGCGCGAGGACCTCGCGACTGATGAGCGCTTCGCCGAGCCCCATGGCCGTACCGGCAACCGCGACGAGCTCATCGCCGAGCTCGAGCTGACCTTTGGCACGAAGCCGCGCGACGAGTGGATCGCTCTCCTCAAGGGCGCGAACCTGCCCTGCGGCCCCGTCAACGACTACGCCGCTGTGGCGAAGGAGCCGCAGGTCATCGCCAACGAGTACCTGACGACCCTCGAAGACCCGGCGCTCGGCGAGATCGGCATCGTCGGCACACCGATCCAGATGAGCGAGACCCCCTCGGGGCCCAGGTCCACCGCTCCCGAGCTGGGCCAGCACACCGAGGAGATCCTGCTGGCCCTCGGCTATGGCTGGGACGACATCGAGCGCTTCAAGGATGCGGCGGTCATCTGAGCGCCCGTCAGCGCTCGATCTCGTCGAAGCCCTCGTCCGTCAGGCGGAGCGCCGCCGTGGGGAAATCGGGGTTCCTGGGGTTGTCCGTGTGGTAGACCTCGACCAGCTCGCGCGCGATTAGCTCCTTCATCATCTCGTGCGTCAGGCGGTCGTTCGCCCAGCGCACGCCGGCGACGCCGGGCAGCCGGTTGCGACGGAAATGCTCGAATCCCACGAACGGCAGCCGGTTGTCCATCTCGAAGATCGCTTCGAGGATGTCCCAGCGCTGCTCGTCTACGATCGTCGTGACCACGACCCGTAGCGCCTCGTTCGCCTCCTGCTCGCTCTCGATCGGGAGTGGGGTGACCAGCCGGTAGCTCCCACGCTCGCTCGTCTCAACCAGGTCGCGCTGCTTGAGACTGGAGAGATTCGGTGTCACGCTGCTCGTGGGAGCGCTTGCGATCTCTGCGATCTCCTTGTAGTGCAGGGGCGCGTCCGACCCGGCGAGGAGGCCCAGCACGGCGGTCAGGCGGGGAATGCCGGAGAGGTCGGGTGGGGCCGCGGGCTCGGCATAGCGATCGGGCGGGCGTGGGGCAGGGCGGACGGGCGGGGGCGGGGCTGGACGCTCCGGCAGGGCGAACTCGGAGTCCGGCGGTTCGCTGTCTGCGTCCGGACGCTCGAGCAGCCGCTCCAGCGTCTCGATCGCCTTGGTCAGCCGCTCGAGCGCCTCGTGGCGGTCAGCAAGGTCGCGCTCAATCGCCTCAACCTCGCTGCGGATGGCCTCGCGTTCGGTGTGGAGGCCGCCCAAGGCCTCACTGATCTCATCCGATGCCGGCAACATCATAAGGAATCCCCTCTACTGTAGCTTCACAAGCACAGTGTAGGCGGTGTGCTGGCGGCGTCCAATCCCCGCGACCTTGCCCCCTCACGCGGATGAGGCGCGCGGTCAGCATTGTACTCGCGGCGGCTCTACGCCCGCGGCAGGCCGAGGCCGCGGGTGGCGATGATGTTGCGCTGGATCTCGCTGGTGCCGCCCGCGATCGTCGCGGAGACGGAGGCGACGTAGCCCGCCCCCAGGCGTCCCTCGAAGGGCGCGTTCTCGCCGCCGTTCAGCTGGCCCGCCGTGCCCAGCATCTTGATCGCCGTGCCGGCGATGCGTTGCGAGAGCTCCGTGCTGAACATCTTTGCGATCGACGCTTCCGAGTTCGGAATCTCGCCCGCCGCCTGCATGCCGACGACGCGGTAGCTCAGCATCTTCGCCGTCGCCGCCTCGATCCAGCGCTCCGCGATCTCCTCGCGCACGCTCGCCGGGTTCGAGACCGCGCCGCTGTGGGCGCGCCAGTAGCCGATGTAGCGTTCGAGCGTCTGGCGGTGCGCGACGGCGCTCCCGATCGAGCTGCGCTCGAAGTCGAGCGTGGTCGCGCCCACGTACCAGCCGCGGTTCGTCTCGCCCACGATGTTCTCCGCAGGCACGCGCACGTCCTCGAAGAACACCTCGTTGAAGTTGTGCAGGTTGCCCATGTTTACGAGCGGGCGGACGGTGATGCCGGGCGTCTGCATGTCGAGCAGGAAGTAGCTGATACCGCGGTGCTTGGGGGCGTCCGGGTCGGTGCGCGCGAGCAGGAACATCCAGTCGGAGTAGTGCGCGCCCGAGGTCCAGATCTTCTGGCCGTTGATGATGTAGTCGTCGCCGTCGCGGAGGGCGCGCGTCTGCAGCGAGGCGAGGTCGGAGCCGGAGCCGGGCTCGCTGTAGCCCTGACACCAGATCACATCGCCGCGCAGCATGCGCCCGAGGTGCTCGGCCCGCTGCGCCTCGCTGCCATGGGCGATGATCGTGGGGCCGAGCATGGAGACGCCGTTGCCGATGCTGCCCGGGGGCACGCGTGACTCGGCGAACTCCTCGTTGAGGATGAACTGCTCCATCACGCCGAGGCCGGCGCCGCCGTACTCGCGGGGCCAGGCGGGCGCGATCCAGCCGCGCTCCGCCAGCTTCCCCTGCCAGCGCTTGTACCAGGGTGCGTTGCGCGGGGGGCCTTCCTCGCCGCCCATCATGCCCTTGTCGGGGTCGTAGCCGGCGGGGCGCTCACTCTCGATGAAGGTGCGGACCTCGTTCCGCCAGGTTGCTTGCTCGGGCGTGTCCTGAAAGTCCATGGCGGCCTCTCCGCGCCCCCGTCCGGGGCCCCCGAACGCTACCAGACGCCCCCGAGGCCGTAAACGGCTCCGCCACCTCCAGCTAAAGCGGGACGCCTGACCCACGCCAACCCCCACCCCCCGAAATCAAATTCGCGCGTCGTGCTTCGAGGATAGCGCAAGGCCATCCTCGCCGCCCCGCTCGCGCTCGTCGCGGGCCTCATCCTCGCGGGCGGAGCCGCCACCTTCAGCAGCAGCACGCCAGCCCAAGCGGTAGTCATCGTCGATCCGATTGTCCAACAACGAACACACGATCACACCATCCCACTGCCTAAGCTTCTGATCTGCAGGCTTGTTTCCCCACCACCTGCCCCTAACTCCGACGGGAGTTACTTCCTCAGCGCAGATGTGGAGGCCTACTATCAGGCGATGGCACTCGTGTATGCCTCCTGTATGAAGGCGAACCAGATTCTACTCAATGCGTGGATGATCGCAGTTGCTGCCGATGCAGCCGTCCAGTCTGACGCCGTTCAAACTGCTCATGATATTTTCAATGGAGGGGACGGCAGCAAAGACCGTCCGTGTACATTCCGCGTTGGGAATTTCTGCCCTTAGTTGCGCGAGCCAGCCGACGGCTCGCGCAACTGTCCCACCAGCGCCCGCCCTCGTATAGGGGGCGGGCGTCACCATATCCGACGCTCACCAGTCGCCCTGCGAGCGTGGTGGCCGCCCTGGTGGCCCTCCAAAAAAGGCCAGCACGGCCGCGACAGCCAGACTAGCGGTAGCCGCAATGCCTCCCAGCACTCCCTTTAGGACTGCCCGGGCAATGGTCCGTCGGCAGGGCGTCGTGTCGATGGTGGTATTCGACATGGGAATTCCTCTTCTCAGCTCCTGTGGGACCGCTCGTTGCTCACTACAGTAGCACTTGCGCGCAGGCTCTTGTCAGCGCTGGAGGACACCGCCCATGAATTACGAACTCGAGCCGCCTGAGGGCAAAAGGGCGGCGTTCTGGCGAAGATAGCGCAGCTGCATCCGTGTGGCGCTGATCACCAGTGCTGTCATGATCGCGGTGCTCGTCACCGTCGAGCTGCTCATCCGCATTTGAGCACCTCACGCGAGTCCCTCGGCGTACCCCAGCCCTTAGCGGGATAAGGGTTGGGAGTACGCCTCTCACGCCATCTTGCGCAGCGAGGGCTGGGTGGCCAGCGCCGTCGTTGTGAACGCGAACAGGATCGCCCCGCAGATCGCCATCCACAGTGGCGCGCCCAGCCCCGCCGCCATCACCCCTGCCAGCAAGCCGCCGAACGGCCCGATTCCCTGGAACGCGAGCGTGTGGATGCTCACCACGCGCCCCATCATCTCCGGCGCCGTATTCGCCTGGACGAGCGTCTGGTTGAGGTTCATGAACACGCCCCCGCCCATGCCGCCGATGAACATCGCCGTCGCCGTCAGCGCGTACCAGGGCGAGAGACCGAGGACCGGCAGGATCATGCCCGCCATCATGAGCGAGCCGATGAACCAGCCGCCCTTGTTCTGCAGGTGGGGCATGGAGGCGAGGGCAAACGAGGTGACCATCATGCCTGCGCCCATGAAGGTGAACAGGAGCCCCGCCTCAGCGGCGCCGACGCCCAATTCTTCCTTCGCGATCTGGGGGAGGAGCGCGCCGAAGGGGCCGATCATGAAGACGCCTGTACCCCCCAGCAGCAGAATCAGCGTCCGGATCCCGCGGTGATCCCACACGAACCGGAGGCCTTCCTGCAGCTCCTGGAATGGCTCACGGTGCTGCTCCGCCGTGCGCATGACCGGAACCTTCAGGGGGATGAGGGTTGCCGTTCCGATCAGCAGCACGACCCCCTGCGCGATGAAGGCTCCGCCGATCCCCCACACCTCGATCACGAGGCCCCCGATTCCTGGCCCGATGATCTGCGAGAGGTTCATCGCCATGCTCATCATCACGATCGCCTTGAGCAGCGTGTCGCGGTCCACCACCGACGGCACGATGGCGTTGCGCACGGGCAGGCCGACCGCGATGGTCGCGCCGACGCCTGCCGCCAGCAGGAGCGCGATCACGACCGTCATCGCGCCCGCGATGACGATGACGCCCGCCGCCACCGTCACCGCCACCGCCGCCACCTGGCTGGCGAGCACGAGTGAGCGCCGGTTCATGCGGTCCGCCAGCACCCCCGCCGGTATTGTCACGAACAGCACGGGAATGCCGAGCGCGAAGAAGACGGCCCCTGCCCAGGCTGGCCCCTTGCCGAGTCCGCCGATCTCCACTGCCTCGATTACCAGCCACACGAAGGTGAACCGCTGCGTCGCCTGCACGAGCGCGAAACTCATCGTGTTGATCCAGAGGTAGGTGAAGGGGCGCGACCTGAACGCCGAGAACGTCTCGAGCGAGGGCAGTGCCGGCCGGGGGGCAGCGCGCGAGGGCGCTCCCGTCGTGCTCTGGGCCTGTTCGCTCACCGTTCGCATCCTACAGATGAACGCCCGCGCTGCGGCGCTTCGCTATAGTCCCGCCAATCGCGCGCGAGGAGGTTCCGGATGGCGGGCAAGCTCGAAGGCAAGGTGGCGGTCATCACCGGCGGGGCCAGCGGCATCGGACGCGCCAGCGCCGAATGCTTCGCCGAGGAGGGCGCGAACGTGGTCATCGCTGACCTCCAGGACGGCGCCGAGGCCGTCGCAGCCGTCCGCGAGCGGGGGCGCGAGGCGATCTTCGTCGAGACCGACACGAGCAGCGAGGACGCCTGCGAGGCGCTCGCGGACGCCGCCGTCGAGGCGTTCGGCGGGGTCGACGTGCTGGTGGCGGCGGCGGGTATCAGCAACTGGCGCTACCTCACTACGCAGGCAACCGACGCCGCTGAACCCATCTCCGGCGCCACCGGCTCGTTCCTCGTGAACGCGCCTGTCGAAGCCTGGGAGAAGGTGCTGGACGTCAACCTCACGGGCGTCATGCTCTCCGACCGCGCGGTCGCCCGCCGCATGCTCGCTGCGGGGAACGGCGGCGCGATCGTCAATATCGCCTCGATCATGGCGAAGGTGCCGCAGGTCGGCGTGGCACCTTACTGCGTCTCCAAGGCCGGCGTGTGGATGCTCACCAAGGTGCTGGCCATGGAACTCGCGCCGCACAACATCCGCGTGAACGCGATCGGCCCCGGCTTCATCGAAACGCCGATGACGGCGGGGCTGAGCGAGAGCGAAACGGGCGGGCAGTGGGCTATGCGGCTCACGCCCATGCAGCGCATGGGCCTCCCCGGGGAGGTCGCGAAGACAGCGCTCTTCCTCGCCTGTGAGGATTCCAGCTTCTACACGGGCGCGCTGCTCCACCCCCACGGCGGCGTCTTCACCGACTGAGCGTGCCAGCCCCCGGCCGTCCGTACGAGGGTGTCGCGCGTTGGAGGCCGCCAGCCACGGTGATACCGCCGCCGCCTCGATCTGCGTTGCGTGGAGGCAGGTCGTAGCGGTTGGTTACCTCGACGACGGCGACGCGGTCGTCCTGATCGCGCAGGGCTTTGTGGTTATCCAGTGGCGGGCCTCTCATGGTGGAGCGGGCTGCTCACTGGTCGCTCGGGGCGGGGGTGGGGGCGGTAGTGACCTCGGCGGCTTCGCGTGCGCCTCCCCCCAGCCGCCCGCCCCCGAGGCCGAGTGAGAGGAGTGCTGCCGCCACCATCAGTATCCCCGCCACGACGAACGTCTCATCCATGGTTTCGCGCACCACCGCGAACAGCTGCTCCTCGCTGATGTTGAAGAGGTCGCTCGCGAAGAGGTCGGCGGCGCGCCGGTCGAAGCGCCCGAGCCCCTCCGAGCCGAGGAGCGCCATACCCACCACCATCCCGAGTGTCTGCCAGACCTGGAGCACGGCGGTGGCGGAAGCGCGACGGGCGGGCTCGACGCCCTCGATGACAGTTGCATAAAGCGAGGCGTCGGCGAGTGTGAAGCCGAGCCCCGCCAGGCCGAGCGCGACCCAGAGCGCGATCTGGCTGGGCTGCTCCGCCCAGCTCGCCATGGCGAAGAGCCCGCCGGCGGCGATGGCGAAACTCAGGAGAGAGGTCACGCGGTAGCCCGCGAGGGTGGCGAGGGCTCCCCCCGCCAGCCCTCCGACCGCCATGAACAGCACCATCCGCCCGAGCGTGAGCCCCGGCCCCGCGCCATCCTGTCCCCAGAGCACATCCGCCATCAGGGGAACGTTCACGAGCGCGGTGATCAGCGCCATTCCCTCCAGCAGGAAGACGGCGTTCGCGATCGCTACCCGGCGCTGCCGGAACATGCGCAGATCGATGAGCGGCGACTCGACGCGCAGCTGGCGCGCCACGAACAGCGCCAGGAGCGCCGCTGCGCCCGCGTAGAGCGCGCCCACCTTCCACAGCTCGCGCAGGCTCTCGCCTGCCCCCGCCAGAGCGAATGTGAGCGTGGCGAGCGCCCCCGCGAGGAACGCCCCGCCCAGCCAGTCGACGCGCTCCTGGGCGTGGGGGGGCGCAGACGTGCGCCGCGCGAGGATTAACACCAGGATCAGCACGGGCAGGGCGAGCACGATGTTCATCCAGAACAACCCCCGCCAGCCGATCCAGACGCCGATGAGTGTGCCCCACAACGGCCCTGCCAGGCTTGATGCGTCGTCGAGGGTTGAAACTGCACCGAGCCCGAGCGTGCGTTGCGAACGCGGCAGCTGGTGCGCGGCGATGGCGAGGGCCACCGGTACAAGCGCGCCGCCTCCCACTGCCGTCACCGCGCGCGCGATCGTGAGCGTGGTCAGGTTGGGTGCGAGCGCGACGAAGACGGAGCCGCCCATGAAGATGAGCAGCCCCGCCACGAAGATGCGGAAGTGGCCGTGTACGTCGGCCAGGCGACCCATGAGCGGCAGCGCAATCGTGTAGCCCAGCAGGTAGCCGTTCACGATCCAGGAGACCTGTTCGAGCTGATCCACGGCGACGCCCAGATCGCCCAGGATATTCGTGAGCACGGGCACTACGAACGTCTGATCGAAGCCGCCGATGAAAACGCCGAGCCCGAGCGCCACCACCACGGGCCACGCGGCTCGCGCCCCCACTGCTGCGCCTGCCACCGCTACGGTGGCGGCTCGATCGTGATCGGCTGGTCGAATTCGCTCAGATCGACGCGCCGCACGATGCCTTCCGGCTCGTCAGGCTGCAGGCGCCCTTCGAGACGCATGCGATGGATGAGGTCGTCCTCCTGCCCGATCCAGATCATGCCTCGCACCTCGTACCCCGCGATCGCCGACAGGGCAAAGGCGTCGAGGTCGCCCGAATCGAGGAGCCCTTCGATGCGCCAGGTGGCGATGCCCTCGATCTGCTCCTCGCCAGTCACGCGCGGATCGACAACCGAGCGAATGACTGTCGCGATGCCCTCGACGGGGTCGAAAATATCGCCGATTGGGTTCCCTCCCTCCATCGGGAGCCACTGCGAAGTGTCGAACGGGTTCGTGATCCAGGCTTCGTCCGCGATGGCCACGACGGTGACATTGACATTGATCCCGCCGAGCTGGCCGACCTTCGCCAGCACCGAGGCACGCAACTGATCGGGGACCACGACGTCGCCCTCGACTCGCTCCATGTCGAGATCGAACTGCACGATTGGCGCGGTCTCACCATCGAAATCGTGATAGAAGTGGAAACTCGTCAGCTCCATGAAGCGCGTCACCGCTCGGTCGAGCAGGGCGTCCACGTCCAGGGACTCGGTGTTTGTGGTGCCGCCGCCCCCGTCGCAGGCGGCCAGCAGGAGGCAGGCGAGCGCTGCCGCTGCCCATCCCCGGGCTCTTGTCCATCCCTTTACCTTCGTCACGGCGTGATTCTGCCGTGTTTGGGAGTGTTCGTCACGTCTGCCGATCTCCGGGGTGGCGCTCCGATCCCTTAGGCTAGGCTGGGCAATCCCCGGGAGGCAGCGCACATGACTACGATCACGGACCGCAGCGAGCCCAAGAAAGGCTACAAGGTTGTCGGGAGCCGGCCCATCCGACACGACGGCGTCGACAAGGTCACCGGTCGCGCCCGGTACGGCGCTGACATCCAGCTGCCAGGCACGCTGCACGGAAAGATCCTGCGCAGCCCCCACGGTCACGCTCGCATCGTCTCGATCGATACGAGCAGGGCACGCGCCCTGCCCGAGGTGAAGGCGGTCGTCACCGCCGCCGACGTTCCCATCGTGCAGGACATGATGATCGACTACGGTGAGACGATGGGGAACGCGCGCATGCTCGCGGAGAACTGCCTTGCGAGGGAGAAGACGCTCTACAAGGGCCACGCTGTGGCTGCCGTGGCCGCCTCCAACCCCCATGTGGCGGAGGAGGCGCTCGATCTCATCGAGGTCGAGTACGAGCCCCTCCCCGTCGTCCTCAACGCGCTCGACACGATGCGCGAGGACGCCCCCCTCCTGCACGAGGCGATGACCACGCGCTCGATCGCCGAACGCTTCACCCGCGGTGACGACACCGGTGTGCACAGCAACGTCGCCAGCCACCTGCAGTTCCGTCGTGGCGACCTCGACGAGGGTTTCGCGAAGGCGGACGTGATCGTCGAGCGCGAGTTCACCACCAGCACCGTGCATCAGGGTTATATCGAGCCACATACCTCCACCGCGAGCTGGGCGCCCGATGGCCACGTAACCATCTGGACGAGCACGCAGGGCGCGTTCGGCATCCGCAGCCAGGCGGCGGCCATCCTGGGTGTGCCCGAAGGCCGCGTGACCGTCGTCCCCATGGAGATCGGCGGCGGCTTCGGAGCGAAGACCTACGTGCACGTCGACCCCGTGGCGGCTCTGCTCTCCCGCCAGAGCGGCCAGCCCGTCAAGGTCACGATGAGCCGCACGGAGGTCTTCGAGGCCTCGGGCCCCACCTCCGCCACCACCATCCGCGCGAAGATCGGTGCTACCGCGGAGGGCGATATCACCGCCGCCGAGCTGTGGATGGCGTACGAGGCGGGCGCCTTCCCCGGCTCCCCTGTGGGCGCCGGCGCCTCCACCGCCCTCGCCCCCTACGACATCGAGCATCTGCTCGTGGACGGCTACGACGTCGTTGTCAACAAGCCGAAGGTAGGCGCCTACCGCGCCCCCGGCTCGCCCCAGGCGGCCTTCGCCGTCGAGAGCGTGATCGACGAGATCGCCGGGAAGATCGGCATGGAGCGGATGGAGTTCCGGCTGAAGAACGCCACGGAGGAGGGTGACCGCATGCCCAGCGGTATGCCCTTCCCTACGATCGGCTGCGTCGAGGTCGAGCGGGCGATCGTCGATCACCCCCACTACTCGGCGCCCATCGAGGGGCCCAACCGCGGACGCGGCGTGGCCATGGGCTTCTGGTTCAACGGCGGCAACCAGTCCTCCGCCACCATCACCGTGAACGCCGACGGCACGATCGCGCTCGTCACCGGCTCGGTCGATATCGGCGGGATGCGCGCCGTGCTCGCCATGCAGGCGGCCGAGGTACTCGGCCTCCGTGCAGAGGACGTGCAGCCCACCGTAGGCGACACCGATTCCGTGGGCTGGACGGGCGTGACGGGCGGGAGCCGCACCGCCTTCTCGACTGGCATCGCGACGATCACCGCCGCTGAGGACGTGAAACTCCAGATGACCTCGCGCGCCGCCATCCTGCTGGAGACGGAGCCCGGCGACGTCACCTTCGAGGACGGCGTCTTTTCCCTCGCGGACGGCAAGCGCATCAGCTGGAAGGAGGTCGCCGCGCAGCAGCTGCGCACGGGCGGCCCCATCAGCGCTTCCGCCAGTTCGAACCCGACGCGTGTGGGGCCCGCCTTCGCCGGTAACATCGTCGATGTCGAGGTCGACCCCGAGACGGGCAAAGTCGACATCCTGCGGTTCACCGCCATTCAGGACGCCGGCACCGCCATCCACCCCAGCTACGTGGAGGGGCAGATGCAGGGCGGCGCCGTGCAGGGCATCGGCTGGGCGCTGAACGAGGAGTACGTCTGGCAGGAGGACGGTGCCATGTCGAACCCCAGCTTCCTCGACTACCGCATGCCCACGAGCCTCGACCTCCCCATGATCGACACGCAGATCATCGAGGTTCCGAACCCGGGGCACCCCTACGGCATTCGCGGGGTTGGCGAGGTGCCGATCGTGCCGCCGATGGCGGCCATCGCCAACGCCGTCTACGACGCTACGGGCGTGCGTATGACGCACCTCCCGATGTCGCCTGCGAACGTGCTCGAGGCGCTGGGCGCGGTGCCACCGGAGGGATAGCGAGGGGCGCGTGGCCACCGTCTTTGTCCCTTCTCTCCTCGAGGGCCTCACCGGGGGCGCGCGCATCGTCGCCGTCTCCGGCACGAACCTCCGGCAGGTTATCGACGCCCTCGACGAGCGCTTCCCCGGGATGAAGGAACGCCTCCTCGACGAGGAGGGCCTCCTCATCCCCGAGATCATGGCTGCCATCGACGGCGAGACGAACCATCTCGGGCTCCTCCAGCCCGTCACCGAGACCACCGAGATCCAGTTCGTCCCTGCCATCGGCGGCGGCTGAGGGTCAGCGGGCCCTCCGCTCCGCCGTTATAATTGGTGCCGCCAGAGGAGGATAAACCGATGCCCGCAGGACCGAACGACATCGAAACCGGACGCAAGCTCTTCGAGGAGGGTGGCTGGAGCAGCGGCGATCCTTACGGCCCCGACCAGTGGTTCTCCGACGACGCCGTGATGCGCGACATCGTCAGCCACCCGGACGCGCTGCGGGGCAAGGAGGAGATCCGCCAGTTCTGGGCCAGCCGCAAGGTGGGCATCACCCTGCGCGTCCCCGTCGAGGAGGTTTACGTTGCCGAGGGCCATCGCGGCATCGCCATCCTCTGGATGGCCTATGCGCAGATCATGGACGAGGACGACGAGAATTACGGCAGGTGGCGCTCCTTTGAGGGGATGTCCCGCCTCGAATTCAACGATGCGGGGGAGGTCACCCTCGAGGTCGACTACCACCATGGCGGCCAGGGCATTGTCGACAGCTGGGTGGCGCACTGGAACGCACGACGCGCCATGAGCTGGGAGGAGCTGGGCGCCATCACTGGCGCCTAGGCCGCAATGGGCAGGCTCAGCGACCGCATCGCCTTCGTCACCGGCGCCGGACGCTACCGTGGCATCGGGCGCGCGATCGTCCACCGCCTCGCCGAGGAAGGCGCGGGCGTGGTGATCACGGGCCGTCCCCGCGACCCCGCCACCTTCCCCGCGCACGAGCGCGAACGGGGCTGGAAAGGCATCGAGAGTGTGGCCGGGGAGGTGCGTGCCCTGGGCCGCCCCGCCCTCGCGCTCGACTGCGACATTACCGACAAGGACGCGATCCAGGGCGCTGTCGATGCGTCCATCGCCGAGTTCGGCAGGATCGACATCCTCGTGAACAACGCCGCCCTCCCCAGCGAGGCCGGCGCCGCGCCCATCCTCGAAATGTCCGACGAGAACTGGTACGAAACTGTCGACGTGAACCTGCACGGCCTCTACCACACGATCCGCGCGGTGGGCCGCGAGATGGTGAAATCTGGTGGAGGCAGCATCGTCAACATCTCCTCGACGGCGGGGCGTATCGGAATCCCCAACTACGGCGCCTACTGCGCGACAAAGTGGGCTATGCACGGCCTTACGCAGCAGCTCGCCCTCGAGCTCGCGAGGGACAATATCCGCGTCAACATCATCTGCCCCGGCTCCACCGATACCGACATGATGGATGGCACTTTTGGCCGCTACGACCAGGTGGCCGGCCAGGAGGCGGGCGCCTCCAAGGCTGCCATCCGCCGTGCGCTCCTCATGGGTCGCCAGGCCACCGTCGAGGAGCAGGCCGCCGTCGTCGCCTTCCTCGCCTCCGACGATTCGTCGTACATGACGGGCCAGGCGCTCAACGTCGATGGCGGCTCCCGCATGGACTGATGCGCGACAGGATCCCCACGATCCCCAGGAACGAGCCCCGGAGGCCCGCATGCCGCTCCGCTACGTCAAGACCCTCGAGGAGGTCCGCCGCCTCCAGAAGCTCTACGCCGCCCCCGAGTTCGAGCGCTTTCGCGGTATCGCGGCGACGTTCAGGACCGACCCGGAGGTGATCGCAGCTATTCTGCCCCCACCCCTCGAACCCGCGGACGAGCCCATCGCCTCCGTGAGCGTCTCGCACATCGGACGCAGTAACACACTCCAGCCCTTCGGCGCGGGCGGTCTGAACGTGCGTTGCTGCTACGAGGGCGTCACCGGGGACTATCCCGTCACCATGCCGATGTCGACCGACAGCGCTGTTATCTTCGGGCGCGAGCTCTACGGCGAGCCGAAGAAGGTTGCGAACATCCACATACGGCGCGATGGCGACGAGATCACCGGCACGATCGAGCGTTATGGCGCCGTCTACATCGAAGTCCGCGGGCGCGCCGTCGAGCGGCTCGAGCCGGGGGAGTCGCGCGAGAGCTCGCGCTTCTACTTCAAGTTTATGCCCGCGCCCGATGGACGCGGCTTCGACAACGATCCCGTGCTGGTGCGCGTACGCCACACCGGGCGTACGCGCCTCGTCGAGCGGCTCGAAGGCGAGGTGCTGTTGCGCGAATCGCCGCACGATCCCGTCGCCGACATCCCCATCCGCGAGCTGCTCGGCGTGAGCTACAGCGAGGGGGATACCTACACTCATGGCGAGGTTCTCACGCGCGTGCCCGGCGAGTCGTTCCTGCCCTACATGTTTGGCAAGGTCGACGACCTTGAGCTGCTCGCGCGTGAGAACGGCGCGAACACGACGGAGCAGGCCGAGGGCAGGGGATGAAGTTTGGCCTCGTCGCGACGAGCAGCGGCGCCCTCGATGGCAGATTCGCGGAGCTGGACGCGCTTGGCTTCGACACCCTCTACGTCGTCGACCACCCCTCCTTCGACGCGCCCGATCCGTGGACGTACCTCGCCTGGGTGGCGGCGCGCACGGAGCGGTTGCGGCTGGGCACGCATGTCACAGGCATGCCCTTCCACCACCCCCTGCAGCTCGCCAAGCAGGTCGCGACTGTCGACGCGCTCTCCGGCGGGCGGGCCGTGCTCGGCATCGGCACCGCCTACGAACACGCCGACTTCGCACCCTACGGCTTCGAGATGCTCGATTTCCATGGCCGCATCGGGCAGCTTGATGAGGGCATTCGCATCCTCATGTCGTTCTGGACGGAGGAAAAAACGGAGTTCGCGGGCGAGCACTACCGGCTCGAAGGCGGCGCTACCTTCGCCCCCAGGCCCGTGCAGCAGCCCCATCCGCCGATCATCGTGGGGCTGAACCGCGGCGGCGGCCTGCTGCGCCTCGCGGCGCGCCACGCCAGCGCCATCAACACGTGGCAGCTCGGTCCCGCCCAGGTCGCCGCGCTTGCGGATCACGCCCGCGCGGCCTGCACCGCGGTGGGCCGCGATCCCGCGAGCCTCGCGATCACCTCCGACGTGATCCTCGCGCGCGGACAGACACAGGAGGCTGCGGACCGGATCGCGGGCGGCATCGCCCGGATGGCGCGCGGTTGGGGGCGCTCGGAGAAGGTCACGCAGTGGGACCACAGCGGCGTCCTCTTTGGCGATGCCGCCAACATGGTCGAGCAGGTCGATGCCTTCGCAGCCGCGGGCGTCTCCGAGGTCGCCATCTCGGCCTCGGACTTCGACGACATCGCCTGGTTCAGCGAACACGTGATCGCGCAGAGCGGGTAGCACTCTGCCGGACCTAGCGCAGGTGCTCCGAGTTACGGATCACGAGCGCCCAGGTGAGCGCGCCGGAGACCGCGATCAGGACGAGGCCCGCGAGCCCCACGTCGGCGAGGAAGCCGTCCTCGTTCGCGTTCCAGATGCGCGTCGCCAGCGTCTCAAAGCCGATGGGCGAGGCCAGGAGCGTCGCCGGCAGCTCTTTCATCGTCGAGAGCAGCACGAGCCCGCCCCCCGCCGCCAGCGCGGGCAGCATGAGCGGCGCTTCGATGCGCAGGAGTCGCCGAAGCCGCCCCGCGCCCAGCGTCTGCGCCGCTTCCTCCAGGCGCCGGTCGATCGTGGCCACGCCGACCTCGGCGCTGCGCAGCGCCTGCACCCCGAAATGGACTGCGTAGGCGAAGATGAGCAGCGGCAGCGAGAGGTAGAGGAAGTCGAGCCCGGGGACGTGCAGGGCCATGAACACCACTGCCAGCGCGATGAGCAGCCCCGGCACGGCGAAGCTGCCGGCCACCACTGCATGTACTGCCCCTGCCGCGCGCCCGCCGTAGCGGCTTGTGAGGTAGGCGAGGGGCAGTGCCGCCGCCACTGTCACCGCTGCTGCTGTCACTGCCGCGAGCACGGTGTTGAGCGCGGGCGCGCCGAGGGCGCCGAGGTCGAGGCTCGTGCGGTCAAGGCCGCTGCCCGCGAGCCCGCGGAAGGCCCACCAGGCGAGCACCGCGATGGGCGCGATCAGCCCCGCCCCCACGGCGCCCAGGGCCGCGATAAGCGCGGGCGTCTTCCACGGGCCGAGCGCGACGTGGCGCGCGCGCAGGCCGCCAGGCACGAGCTGCGTACGCGAGCGGTGCGCGGCGGTCCGTTCGAGGCCCGCCACCGCGAGTGCGACGACGGCCAGGATCAGCCCGAGGGCGAATGCGTGGGGCGCGTCGAACAGGCGGTTCACGAAGATGCTCGTCGAGAGCGTCGGGTAGCCCATCAACTTCACCACGCCGAAATCGCTGACCACGTAGAGGAACACGAGCAGCGTGCCCGCCTGCGTGGCGCTGCGCGCCTGTGGCCAGACGACTCGCCGAAAGGTGGCGAACGCGCCCTGCCCCAGCAGCCGCGACGCTTCTTCGAGCGAGGGCGGCAGCCCGCCGAGGCGCGCTGCCGCTGGCAGGTAGACGTAGGGGTAGCAGACCGCCGTCAGCACGAAGAACGCCCCCCGGAATCCGCGGATGCGCGACGGCGCCTCCAGCCCGAGCGGGCTCAGCGCCTCCTCGGCGAGGCCCCCGGGCGAGAGCGCTGCCAGCAGTGCTGCCGCTGCCACGAACGAGGGCAGCACCAGCGGCAGCGGGCAGACGAGCCGCCAGAAGCCCCGCAGCGGCAGGTCTGTTCGCATGGTCAGCCAAGCCAGCAGCGTCCCGATCGCCGCCGCCGCCGCCGAGACGCTGAACGCGAGCAGGAGCGTGTTCACGAGCGGGCCCGCCGTCTCGCGCGAGAAGAGGATCGCGAGCGTCTCGCTCCCCTCCGTCACGTTGCGGATGACGAGGTAGCCGGTTGGGACTGCGAAGAGTGCGGCAATCACGAGCGAGGCTGCCCACAGCCACAGCGGCCCGCGCACGTCCACCGCCCGTTTGGTGGCGGCGATCGCGGATGGTGCGCGGATCACTCCGCCTGCGGGGCTTCGAAGGCGACCGCCGGTGGCCCCAGGTAGCGCACGGAGGTGCGGTCGCCGCGACCGTGGAGGGGCGCGCCCGCCGCGCGCGCCGTCAGTGTGTGCCCGTGTTCGTCGCGCAGCACGTAGAGCGTGTCGTGGCCGTAGAACTCCAGCTGCTCGATCTCCCAGGCCCCTTCCGCGCTCGCGTCCAGCGCGAGGTGCTCGGGGCGCAGGAGCACGTCGCAGGCGGCGGAGGCGGCGGAGGCGGCCTTTGCGAGGGGAACGGCGCCCACAACGGTCTCGGCTGCGTCTTTCCCGCCGCGCCCGGGCACGATGTTCGCCTCACCCACGAAGGCCGCCACCCAGCGGCTCACGGGGCGGCTGTAGAGCTCGCCGGGGGAGGCGCTCTGCAGCACGCGCCCTTCGCGCATGACAGTCACCTGAGTACCCATCACGAACGCCTCTTCCTGGTCGTGCGTCACGAACACGCTTGTGATGCTGAGGTCTCGCAGCAGGTCCGCCACCTCCGCCCGCAGTTCGGCGCGCAGGGCGGGATCGAGGTTCGCGAAGGGTTCGTCCAGCAGCAGGATGTCCGGTCCGGGCGCGATCGCCCGCGCGAGCGCCACCCGCTGGCGTTGCCCGCCCGAAAGCGAAGACGGTGAGCGTTCGTCCAGACCCGTGAGCCCCACGAGCGCGAGTGCCACCGCCACCGCCTCCGCGCGCCGCTGTCCGCGCGGCAGGCCGAAAGCCACGTTCGCGGCGACGCTCAGATGGGGGAAGAGTGCTCCCTCCTGGAACACCATGCCTACGCGCCGCTTCTCCGGTGGCACGATGCGATCGGGTGTGCTGAGTGTCTCGCCGCCGGCGCGGACCGCGCCGCGCGCGGGACGCTCGAGCCCGGCGATGAGCCGCAGCAGCGTCGTCTTCCCGCAGCCGCTGGGGCCGAGCAGGGCGGTTACGGTGCCCGCGGGTACGACGATCGAGACGTCCTCCACCGTGCGCATGTTGCTGTAGGAGAACGAGAGGCGCTCAAGCACGAGATCACCCCCGGCGGTCGCCGTCTGGCCGCCGCCCGGCCGCGCACGCGCGAGAACCCCAAAAGCGCTCAACCCGAACTCACCTCACGAGTTAGCCACGCCAAAGTAACGCAGATAGGCATTCCTATCAACTCCCGCACGTGCGCGGACTCGGCTAGGATCGGCGCAGCACGGGCTCAACCCAACCGGAGCATGCATGCAAGCCGTCGTCCTCGCGGCGGGCCGTGGCCAGCGTCTCAGCGCGAGCGGTCAGCGTCTGCCCAAGCCTCTCGTCCCGCTCGCGGGGATGCCTCTCATGGGCCATACCCTGCACGCGCTCATGGAGGCGGGCCTCGATCGCGCGCTCATCGTTACCGGGCACGACGCGCGATCGGTTCGGCAGGGGGCACAGGAGTGGGCGCGCCTGCCTGTGGCGTTCGCCCCGAATCCCCGCTTCCGTCAGGGCGCCTCCTACTCCCTGGCCGCCGCGCGCCCCTTCTGCGGCGCCGATCCGTTCCTGCTCGTCATGTGCGACCACGCCTTCTCCCCGCAGCTGATCGAGACGCTCCTGCGCTCCGCTGCCGCGGATCCGTTGGGGGACACCTGTCGCGTGGCTGCCGATCGCTCGCTGCGCGCGGATGCCTACGCTGCCGAAGCCACGAAGCTCGCCACCGACGCGGCTGGGTGCGTCACCGCGATCGGCAAGGCGCTCCCCGTCTGGGATGCGCTCGACGCGGGCGCGTTCCTCTGCTCGCCCGCCGTCTGGGAGGGGGTGGCAGCCGCCCCCGAGGACTGTGGTCTGAGCGACATCTTCGCCGTGCTCGCCCGCGAGCGGCGGCTGGACGCGGTCGATGTCAGTGGCCACTTCTGGTACGACATCGATACGCCCGCTGACCTGTGCGAGGCCGAGCGCCTCCTTGCCGAAGGCGCCGTTGGCCCGCCCGCGGCGCCGGTTCGTCCCTGATGCGGCAGCGCCTCCCGGAGGCTTGCGCGCTATCATGCGCCGCGTGGCCATGATGCGCGCCGCCGTCTGGGCCGGCCCCCGCTCCGTCGATCTAGTCGAGCGCGAGATCGACGAGCCCCCTTCCGGCTGGGTGCGCCTGCGCGTGGCGAGCGCGGGCGTCTGCGGCAGCGATCTGCACACCTACCGGCGCGGCGGTCCACCCGGGAGCGTCCCCGGACACGAGGTCGGCGGCGTCGTCGAGGCCGTGGGGGAAGGCGTCGATCTTGCGATGGGCGCGAACGTGGCCGTCGAGCCCGTCGCTGTCTGCTTCCGCTGCCACGAATGCCTTACGGGGAACACCTGGCACTGTCGTGAGCGCGTCTTCCTTGGTGGCGATGGCGCGGGCGGCATGGCCGAAGTGATGCTCGCCCCCGCGACCTCCCTCTACCCCGTGCCCGCGCGCGTGCCTGCCGAGTCTGGCTCGCTGGCGGAGCCCGTCGCTGTCGCCGTCCATGCCGTCACTGAATCCGGCATCCGCCTCGGCTCCCGTGCCGTGATCCTCGGCGCGGGCACGGTCGGCCTCGTCAACTTGCTCGTGGCACGCCGCGCCGGCGCTACCGAGGTGTACCTGACCGCGCGCCACCCCTTCCAGGCGGAGATGGCGCTCGCTCTGGGCGCGACCGCGACTTTCCCCGACGGCGCCGCCGCACGCAGGGAGCTCGCGGGTACACCCATCGACGCCGTCATCGAGACCGTAGGTGGAAGCGCGCCCACGATTGCAGAGGGCATCGCTCTCGTGCGCAATCGCGGTACCGTCGTCGTGCTCGGCGCGTTCGGTGGCGATGTCGCCCTGCCGGCGACGCCGCTGCTGTTGAAAGAGGTACGCCTCGTGGGCGCCGTCTGCTACGGCCGGGCGGGGCCACGCACTGAGTTCGGCCTCGCCGTCGATCTCCTCGACGAGCTCATTGAGCCGCTCGCCCCCCTCGTAACTCACACGTTCCCCCTCGATCGCGTGGGCGAGGCGTTCGCCACCGCCGACGACAAGTCAACGGGATCCATCAAGGTGCGCCTGCTCCCGTAGCCCGTTGAAGGGGATGGTGCGCAGAACGCTATGGCCGTGCGAATTTCTTCAGCACCGCAGCGGCTGGAGCCGGTTCGCGCGAGCGAGCGCATCACCACCCTCGATGCCATTCGCGGCATCGCCGTCCTCGGCATCCTCACAATGAATGCGGTCTCGTACGGGCTTGAGCCAGCCGCCTACCTGAACATCAGTGCGGGCGGGAATGCTACCTGGCTCGACTGGGCCATCGGCGGCGGTGGCGAGATGCTGTTCGATCAGAAGTTCATGGGGCTCTTCTCGATGCTGTTTGGCGCCAGCATCGTCCTCTTTTTCGAGCACGCCGCTGCGAAAGGGCGGCGCGCGGTCTGGCTCAGCCTCTGGCGCAACGTGCTCCTGCTTGGTATCGGCGTTCTTCATACCCTCCTCTGGGATGGCGACGTGCTCATTCTCTACGCCGTCTGCTCGGTGTTCCTGATTGCGCTTCACAAGCACCGCCCGCGTACGTTGTTCGCTCTCGGCGCGGCGGCGATCCTGCTCTCCGCGGGGCTGTCGATCGCCATCCAGCCGACGATCACTGCGGACGGCGCTGCCTTGGGCACGTACTGGCTGCGGGAAGGAACAGCAGCCGCGCGGGTCGATGCCTGGTTCTTCTCCGGTTACTTCCTTCGCGGCCTGGGCATGATGCTGATAGGCGTCGGGTTGTACCGGACGGGTGTCGTAACCGGGGCGCGCACGCCCGAGTTCTACCGCCGCGCCGTCTGGTGGGGCCTGGGGATCGGGCTGCCGCTCACGGCGTCGGGCTTCGCGTTTGTCGCTGCGAACGATTTCTCCCCCGATGTCGCGTTGGTGGGCGCTGTGCCCAACACGCTGGCAACCTTCCCGCTCGCGTTCGCCTACCTCAGCCTGATTGCTCTCTGGAACATGCGCGCCGAGACCGGACTCCATCGCCGCGTGCACGCGGTCGGGCGCATGGCGCTGACCAACTATCTCACGCAGACGATCGCCGGCATCATCATCCTGCGCGCTGTCCTCGATTCCGGCGACCTGAACCGCAGCTGGCTCGTCCTCTTCGTCGCGGGGGTCTGGGTGCTGCAACTGCTGTGGTCGCAACCCTGGCTGTCACGGTTCCGCTACGGGCCGTTTGAGTGGATATGGCGGTGTGCGACCTACCGGAGGTGGCAATCCTTCCGCGGCAGGGCCGCCTGAGCCGCCTCGCGCTGGCTCCCGCAGCTATGCCATGCTCCTCCCCATACCGCGAAGGGGGAGAGAGTCATGGCGCGTCCGCTCGAAGGTATCCGCGTGCTCGACTTTACATGGGCCCAGCAGGGGCCATACGCGACCGTTCTGCTGGCCGACATGGGCGCGGAGATCATCAAGATTGAGCACCGCGAGGGCGAGCGCGGGCGTGGCGTGGGCCGCGTCACCGGCGGCCCCGGCCCCTACTTCGTTGCGCATGACCGCGGCAAGCACAGCGTCACCCTCGACGTACGCCGTCCGCAGGCGCGCGAGATCGTGCTCCGCTTCGTCGAGCGCGTGGATGTCGTGGTCAGCAATATGCGCCCTGGAGCGATGGACCGCCTGGGCTTCGGCTACGAGGCGCTGGCGGCGATTAACCCGCGCATCGTCTACGCCAGCGCCTCCGCCTTCGGTCCGCACGGCGAGCGAGCGCCGGTCCCCGGGAACGACATCATCGGGCAGGCGGCGGGCGGCATCATGCTGCGGAGCGGCCCCGAGGGCGGCCCGCCCACACCCACCGGCGCGGCCGTCGCCGACCAGACCGGAGCGTTCTGCCTCTGCGCGGGTATCCTCGCTGCACTCGTCAAGCGCGAACGAACGGGCGAGGGCGAGCAGGTCGATGTCTCCCTCTACGGCACACAGATCGCGCTTCAGTCGTGGGAGATCACCGCCGAGTCGTTCTCCGGCCCGCGCTCCGGGCGCGCGGGCCTCGGTCACCCCCTGCTCACGCCCCGCGCCGTCTGGCGCGCCTTCGAAACCGCCGACGGCTGGCTCGTGATTGGCGGCGCGACGACCGGCAAGTTCGCCGCCCTCTGCGAGGTGCTCGGGCTCGACGGTCTCGCCGAGCGTTACCCCGACGACCGTACGCGCGCCGCCGGCATGGGCGACATCCTGCTGCAACTGCAGGAACGCCTGCTGACTCGCCCCGCGCCCGAGTGGATCGCGCGCTTCCGCGAGCGCGACATCTTCTGCGGGCCAGTCCAGTCCTACGGTGAGATACTGACGGACCCCCAGGCCCGCGCCAACGGCTACATCGCGACGATGTCCCACTCCTCGCTCGGCGAGGCGCTCGTGGCGGGCTGCCCCATCCAGTTCGGGCGCGAACCGCAGGCCGAGCTCGCCCCGCCGCCGGAACTCGGCGACTCCACAGAACGCTACCTCACAGAGCTTGGCTACTCCTGGGATGAAATCGCGGCTTTACGTGAGGCAGAGGTCACCTGAGCGACCTCCGCGCTGGCGCTGAGTCCCTTGTACGAGGCTGACCGCTGGTGAGGAGGTCGAGAATGTTCCCCGCCCTGCCGCTGGCCTCACGATAGAGCCCGGTGTAGCTGCAGTTGTCGCAGATGACCGCCGTGAACTTCTTGCCCTGCATGCCGAAGAAGCGGCCACATTTCAGCGTGTGGCGCCAGTATCAGATGACGGTGGGCGGATGGTATTCGCCGAAGACCTCGCGCATTGCCCCGCAGATCTCGCCGAGAGTGGCGTAGGCGCGCACGGCCTCGAGGATGGGAGGTAGCAGGTTCGCCTCGCCCTCGCAGGTGGCCTTCAGCGCGGCGAGCGTTCCCGCGACTGCCTCGGGGTCGCGCTCGCGACGGTAGCGTTCCAGCCGCGCCAGCTGCTCATCCACGAGACGCCGGTCGATACTGAAGATGGTCTGGGGCTGATCGCCGCCCTCGCGGAAGCCGTTTACGCCCACCACCACCTCGGCGCCCTCTTCGATGCTCTGCTGGTGGCGCCAGCTCGCCTCCGCGATCTGGTTCTGCATCCAACCGCTCTCAATTGCTGCTACCGAGCCGCCCATGCCTTCCACCTCGGCCATGATCGCGCGCGCCTGGCGCTCGAGATCGTCCGTGAGGTGCTCCACGTAGTAGCTGCCGGCGAAGGGGTCGGTGGTGTCGGCGGCGCCCGTCTCGTGGGCGATGATCTGCTGCGTGCGCAGGGCGATGCGCTGGGCCTCGTCGGTGGGCAGCGCGAGCGCCTCGTCGAAGCAGCTCAGGGCGATGCTCTGGACACCGCCCGCCACCGCTGCGAGAGTCTGGATGGCGGCCCGCATGATGTTGTTCTCGGGCTGCTGTGCCATGAGCGTGCTGCCGCCCGTCTGTGTGTGCGTGCGCAGCATCATCGAGCGCGGGTCGCGTGCGCCGTAGCGCTCCTTCAGCAGGCGCGCCCACAGGCGGCGCAGGGCGCGGTACTTGGCTACCTCCTCGAAGAAGTGGTTGTGGGTGTTGAAGATCCAGCTGATGCGCGGTGCGAACTCATCGATCGTCAGTCCCCGCTCGAGCGCCGCCTCGATGTAGGCGCAGGCGTTGGCGAAGGTGAAGCCGATCTCCTGCGCGGCGGTCGATCCCGCATCGCGGATGTGGTAGCCGCTCACGCTGATCGTGTTCCAGAGAGGGACCTCCTTCGCGCAGTAAGCCATCACGTCCGCCGCCAGGCGCACGCTCGGGCCCGGCGGGAAGATGTAGGTGCCGCGCGCCACGTACTCCTTCAGCACGTCGTTCTGGACAGTGCCGCGCAGCTTCTCCGCGGGCACGCCCTGCTGCTCGCCCGCGGCCATGTACATGGCCAGCATCACCGCCGCGGGCGCGTTGATCGTCATGCTCGTCGAGACCTTGCCGAGGGGGATACCGGCGAAAAGCGTCTCCATATCGCGCAACGAATCGATGGCCACGCCCACCTGTCCCACCTCGGCGATGGCCATGGGGTCGTCGGAGTCGTAACCGAGCTGGCTTGGCAGGTCGAAGGCGACGGAGAGGCCCGTCTGGCCCTGGTCGAGCAGGTAGCGGAACTTTTGGTTGGACTCCTCGGCGGTGCCGAAGCCCGCGTACTGCCGCATGGTCCACAGCCGCCCGCGATACATGGTGGGCTGCACGCCGCGCGTGAAGGGGTACTGGCCTGGGAAGCCAAGGTCGCGTTCGTAGTCGAGGCCGGCCACGTCGAGCGGCGTGTAGAGGCGGGCCACGTCGAGGCTGCTCGTGGCAAACCCCTCCGACCGCTCGGGCGAGCGCTGCAGCGCCTTCGCCAGCGGCCCCTCTTCCCAGCCGTGCACTGCGCGCGAAAGCCCCGCCAGCGCCTCCTCCGAGAACAGGCCCAGCTGCGTTCCGCTCGATTCCGTCGTGTCGTTCATGCACAGACCTCCCCCGCAGCGCCCAGTTTAACGAACAGGCGCGCGTGCGTAGCCACCCGTTGGCGCACCCGTGTCCGGCTGGCGTACGCTGCGCAGTATGCCTCCCGAGAATGCGCTTTTCCTGCCTCCCGGGGTGGTCGCGTCGAGCACCGTGGCGCCGCCACCCGCGGCCAGCGGCCCGCCCTTCGACCGTGAGTTCTTCGAGCAGGTGCTTCCGAAGGCCATCCAGTCGTTCTGTGGCCAGGTCGTGTGCGATGCGCCCATCGTGGAACTCTTCACCGTTGACGGGACGAAGCACTTCGTGAAGGCGATCGCGGGCGTCTCCGGGAGTTGGGTGGCGCTCCACACGAAGCGCGAGGATCATGACCACGATATCCAGGTCTTCCTCCCCTACGGCGCGATCTATCGCGTAGAGATTCACCCCGAGGATGATGACGGCCAGCGCCGCCTCGGTTTCCTCGCCATCAGGGATGCCGAGGGTGAGGGGTAGGTCAGCAGGCGTGGCGGAGCCGAGTTTTGGTTTCCCTGCTACTCCGCGAATCGCTCAGGGATTTGACGGAAGGCGAGTCCACATCCCAGAGCATCCCCCAAGCGTAAATTGTCCCCCAGCTGGTCGCGAAGCTTCGTTGTCCATATCTCGTTGAGAGCCGCTGGTTCTGTGCCGGCTACGGCTTTTGTGAACCTGCGTGCATATTCGGGGTCGGTCTCCACGCGCTCGAGAAGACGATTGAACTGCTCCTCAGGAGCAAATGCCCAGCTGGGGTATAGCAATGCTCCGGTTGCTGTTGCGCAGGCAAGTTCGGCGGCGAACAGCCAGAGGCCAATAAATCCCTGCATCTCTTCGATATCGAGGAAGTGTTGTTTTGCGAACTTATCAGATTGATCGTAGATCAAATAGTAAGATTCTCTACGCATTACCGATCGTTCTATTATTCTGGGTACTGGGGCATCCAGACAGTGGAAGTGATGATGCGTAGCGAATGACTCCCTTTTCGAAACGGACCCGCTGGGCCTCTCGAAGTAGACCTGTCGGTGAAGCAGATCACAGACCGCGTCCCAGTCCGCGCAGCGGAGCGCGAATGCGCCCCAGAGGGTCCATGTGCGAAGCGCCAGCAGAGGGCCGTGGCCGGCGACTGTCAGATGTTCCTGCTTTGCCTGCTTCGGAAGCGCGTAGGCACGACTCAGCGCCCCGACGAGGTCTGGCATGACCGCGTCCAGGTCCGCTCCTGAATCGAGTACTTCGAATCCTAAATCTTCGATCGGTTTCCACTGGTAAAGAAAAGCACGCTGAATGACTTTCAGCGACTCCGTGGCTACTTCTACTGCTTTAGAACGATTTACATTCCTGAATTGATCCTGGAAAACCTTGTTCTGTTGAGGGATAATCTTCTCTATCCAAATTTGTTCGCAGGTCCGGAGTTGGTTCCGAATATCGCGTTTTATGGATGCGGTGTCTCTCCTCTGATAGTGAGGTGGTTCTGGTTTCAGTTCCTCAAGTACTTTTGTAAGATCTTTCGTGAGTTCAGAAAGATTATCCAGGCTGTAGGATATGTGGGAAATATGCCGGGAGTTAAAGGGAATTTCTTCAGTGTCCTGTGTCAGTAGAACGACGTTATCTTTGACAGTATGTGCGATTCCAACTTCGTAGAATACATTCGCATTTCTATCAGTCATGTCTGCCACGATAACCTCGGACTCGGCGATCCCTCGCAATATCGTTTCCATCGTGGATCGAGGGTTGAAGCAATCGAGATCGTTGGGCTTGTACCCCGCGTCCTCGATTGCCGCCCGGACTGCCTGGTGCACGGGCTCGAACTCCGGCTTGAAAGGCATGAGGATGAAGCCCGTGTGCTGGCGTGCTACGGGGTTGCGAAAGAAGTGCCTAGGGTAGATGGAGATGGATTCAGTCATAGGTGCCAAGTGTAGCATCGCTACAGGCTCCACGCGAACTATTGTTCGCGATCGCGCCCTGCTCCTCCTCTCCGAACAGCGCCGCCAGCTCCCGTGCCAGTGCGGAGTCCTCGCCGAGGGCGCGGAGGCGTTCGGTGGGCGCGTGGAAGATGCGGTTCACGAGCGAGTGTGTGAGTGCCTCGAGCGTCTCCCGCGGTATATCGGAGTGACGTTGGGCGAGGCGGACGAGCTCCTGCTGGCGGGCCCGCTCGACTGCCTCGCGGAGCGCGCCCACGGGGCTCGCCGCTGTCTCGCGCCGCGCCGCCAGCGCACTGTCGAGCAGCGTGCCGAGGCGCTTGCGCAGCGCCCCTCGCCGCGCCGCCGCGTGCGGGCGGCGGGCCTCGTCCGAGAGCAGGTCCGCGATCGTCACTACCCGCGCCTCGGCCGCTCCCGCGAAATTCCGTGGCGTGCCGAGGTCGAGCACGATCTGCGCTGGCGGCAGCGCGTCGAGCGGGATCACGTTCGCGCCCGACCCCAGGCATCCGGCGACCGCTGTCACCGGCCCGGCGTCGCGGATGCGCTCCAGCCCCACGAACGCGCCTGCGATGGGCCGTCGTGGCGGGCGCCGCCCCGCGACGAGTGTCTCGCCGAAGCCGATCGTGCTGCCGCGCTCGGCGACGAGGCGCGCCATCGCGCCCGTGCCCAGCACGAGCAGCCGCCCGCCCGGCTCGATGCCGGCGAGCGCGAGGCCGCGGTCGAGCAGGTGTCCTGCGTGGCTGTCGAATGCAGTCGCGGCGCGGAGGTATCGGGCGGTCGCGATGGCGATGGCGCCGAGATCGCGGAGCGCCGCGCCTGTGCCCTCGAAGGCGCGCCGGCTCTGCCCCAGGATCTGTGCTTCGCCGAGAACGACGGAGTGGAGCCCGGCCGCGACCTCACTCAGGTGCTGGAGCGCGTCCCGACCCTCCCGGCGGGCGGGCGCGGGGCAGGCGCAGGGCGCAAGCGCGTACGCCTCGATACGCTGGCAGGTGCTGATGATGGCAGCTTGTGGGTGAGCCTCGGCAGCGGCGCGCTGTACGCCTGCGATCGCCTCGCGGTCGAGCGCCGCCGTCTCCCAACCGCAGCCTGTGAGGCGGTCGAGGCTCCGAAGATCGTGGCCTGCTGCCGGCGCTCGCGTGGCTCGTCGTTCCGGCGTCGCTAGGTCCCCCCGCCGTTCCCGTCCCGTCCTGCGGCGGTGGGAACGGGCCGCTCGCTCGTGCGGTACTGCCGCTTGCCCGCTTCGAGCAGGTCGCCGCCGTGCGCGTCATTCACGACGATCGCGGGGAAGCGCTCGACTTCGAGCCGCCGGATCGCCTCGGTGCCGAGGTCCTCGAAGGCGACGACCTCGACACTCGTGATATGGCGGTTGAGCAGTGCGCCCGTGCCCCCCACGGCGATGCAGTAGATAGCGTGGCTCGCGCCGAGCGCCTCGCGCACCGCCGGGCCGCGTCCGCCCTTGCCGATGATTCCCTTGACCCCCAATCCGAGCATACGTGGCGTGTACGGATCGAGCCGCATCGCCGTCGTGGGGCCGGCCGAGCCGATGACGCGCCCGGGCCGTGCCGGCGTGGGGCCGACGTAGTAGATGACCTGCCCGCGCAGATCGAGTGGGAGCACCTCGCCCGCGTCCGCCATCGCGATCAACCGCTTGTGGGCGGCGTCCCGTGCCGTATAGATGACGCCGCTGAAGGCGACGTGATCGCCGATGTAGAGCCCCTCGATCGTCTCGTCCGTAAGGGGCAGGGCGATCGTCGTGCTCTCCGCCATCATCCGTCCCCCTGGAGCGTGACGTGCTTCGTGCGCGCGCTGTGGCACTGGATGTTGACGGCTACGGGGAGTGCCGTGATGTGCGTCGGGTGCGTCTCCACGAACACGTCGAGCGCCGTCGTCGAGCCGCCTACCGCCTGTGGCCCCACTCCGAGCGCGTTCACGGCCTCAAGCAGCTCGCCTTCGAGCGCGGCCACGTCGGGATCGGGGTTGCGATCGCCGATCGTGCGGAAGAGCGAGTGTTTCGCCATCGTCATCGCCTTCTCTGCCGTGCCGCCGACGCCCACGCCGATGACGAGCGGCGGGCAGGGGTTGCCGCCCGAGAGGTCGACCGTCTCGCAGACGAAATCGGTGACGGCCACGCGCCCTGCGCCGGGCAGGAAGTTCTGGTAGCGCGACATGTTCTCGCAGCCGCCGCCCTTGGGCATGAAGCCGATGTGGATCTCGTCCCCGGGCACAATCTCGGTGTGGATCACACCGGGCGTGTTTGTGCCCGTGTTCTTTCGGTCGCCGAAGGGGTGCCCGACGATCGACTTGCGCAGGTAGCCCTCGCCGTAGCCCAGCTCGATGCCGGCGTTGATGGCGTCGAGCAGGTAGCCGCCGCGTACGTGCACGTCCTGGCCCAGCTCGACGTGGACGACCGCCGTGCCCGTATCCTGGCAGAGGGGCAGCATGCGGGCGCGGGCGATTTCGGCGTTCTCCAGAATCTCGTCGATGATCTGCACGCCGAGCGGCGACCGCTCCGTCTCGCGCGCCTCGCGGATGGCGCCCTCCACGTCCTCCGGCAGGAAGTGGGTGGCCTCGATGGCGAGCTTCGCAACGGCTTCGGTGATGGCTGATGCCTCGATCTCCCGCATGCGGGGATCGTAGCGGCTCGCCCCCGCTCCCGCACGTGACGCCCGGCGATTCGTGGAGGTGAGGAGCGCCAACCGTTCCTGATGGGAACAATCGTGCTAGCCTTCGCGCAGGCGGCGTCCCGCCCGCCGCCCAACTCCGTCCGGAGCGCATATGCGATGACCGCACCCGCTGGCACTCTGCAACATCAAGCGATCAACACGATCCGCACGCTCGCGATGGACGCCGTGCAGGCGGCCAACTCCGGCCATCCAGGCGCGCCGATGGGGGCCGCGCCGCTGGCCTACATGCTCTGGACGCGTTTCCTCCGCCACAACCCTGCCGACCCCGCCTGGCCTGATCGTGACCGCTTCGTCCTCTCCGCCGGCCACGCCTCGATGCTGCTCTACAGCATCCTCTATCTGACCGGCTATGACCTGCCTCTCGACGAGCTGAAGCGCTTCCGCCAGTGGGGCAGCCGCACTCCCGGCCATCCCGAGCGCGGCCTCACGCCCGGGGTGGAGGTAAGCACCGGGCCGCTAGGCTCGGGCGTCGCCAACGCCGTAGGCATGGCCATCGCCGAGCGCATGCTGGCGGCGCGCTTCAACCGCCCGGGCCACGCGATTGTGAATCACTACACCTACGCCCTCGTGAGCGATGGTGACCTGATGGAGGGGATCGCTGCGGAGGCGGCCTCCCTCGCGGGCTCCCTGGGCCTGGGGAAGCTGATCTTCCTCTACGACGACAACGAGATATCCATCGAGGGCGATACTGGCCTCGCCTTCCAGGAGGATGTGGGCGTGCGTTTCCGCGCGTACGGCTGGCACGTGCAGTGCATTGATGGCGACGATCTGGAGGCTATCGACGCTGCTCTGTGCGCGGCCAGGACGGCTGTGGACTGCCCCTCCATCATCATCGCCGCTACCGAGATCGCGCATGGCAGCCCGAACAAGGCGGGGACTGCCGCGGCCCACGGTGCCGCCCTGGGCGAGGAGGAGGTGCGGCTCACGAAGGAGGTGCTTGGCTGGCCGTCCGAGCCTGCCTTCCACGTGCCTGCGGAGGCGCTCGCCGAGTTCCGTGTTGCCATCGAGCAGGGGGCGGCATGCCAGGCCGAGTGGGAGGCGCGGATCGAGACCTACGCGCGCGAGTTCCCCGAGGAGGAGGCCGAGTGGCAGCGTGCCAGGCGGGGTGAGCTGCCCGCCGGCTGGGAGGCGCACCTGCCCGTATTCTCTCCCGAAGATACGCCAGTCATGGCGACGCGCCAGGCCTCGGGCAAGGTGCTGAACGCGCTTGCGCCCGTGCTCCCTGGCCTCACCGGCGGCTCCGCCGATCTCGCCCCCTCGAACAACACCTACCTGGCCGGCTTCGGCGACTTTGCGCGTGGCGCCAGCGATGGCCGCAACCTCCACTTCGGCGTGCGTGAGCACGCCATGGGCGGCGTCGTCAACGGCATCGCCGTGCACGGCGGGCTCATCCCCTACAGCGGCACGTTCCTCGTCTTCTCCGACTATATGCGTGGCGCCATCCGCCTCGGCGCCATCATGGGCTGTCGTGCGATCTACGTATTCACGCATGACAGCGTCGGCGTCGGCGAGGACGGCCCCACCCACCAGCCGGTCGAGCATCTGATGGCGCTGCGCGCGATCCCCGGCCTCACGGTCATCCGCCCCGCCGACGCCAACGAGACCGCCGCCGCCTGGAAGGTTGCGATTGAGCGCCGCGGCCCCACCGCGCTCGCCCTCACGCGGCAGGGCGTACCCGTCATCGGCGAACGCGAATGCGTGCACGCGGGCGTCCCGCGCGGCGCCTACGTCCTCGGTGCCCCCCCGGGGGGGGGCGAGGACGTCATCCTCATCGCTACCGGCTCCGAGGTGTTGCTCGCGCGGGAGGCGGCCGTCGTGCTCGCCAGGCGTGGTGTGGCGGCGCGCGTGGTGAGCATGCCCAGCTGGGAGCTGTTCGCCGAACAGCCCTCCGCCTACCGTGACGAGGTGCTGCCGCCGGATGTGACCGCGCGGCTTGTGATCGAGGCGGGCGCGAGCCTCGGCTGGGAGCGGTACGCGGGCGCCTGCGGCGAGATCGCGGGCATCGACCGTTTCGGGGCTTCCGCGCCCGGCAAGGTCGTCATGGAGCAGTACGGCTTTACCGTCGAGGCCGTCGCCGCGCGTGCCGCCGCCCTCGCCGAGCGCAGCCGCGCGCCGGGGTCTGCCGGAGGATCGCATCGTGCCGGGAGCGACTGAGCGGCTGACCCAGATCGGCCAGAGCGTCTGGCTCGACTACATCAGCCGCGGGCTGCTCGTCTCCGGCGAGGTCGGGCGCATGGTTGGCGAGGGCTGGATCACCGGCATGACCTCGAATCCCACGATCTTCGACAAGGCCATCTCCGAATCTGGCGACTACGAAGAGGCGCTGCAGGCGATTATCCGCGGCGGCGAGGTGGATCCCTACGAGGCGTTCGTCGCGCTCGCCTCCGAGGACATCCGGGTGGCCGCCGATGCGCTGTGGCCCGTGTATGAGGCGACGGAGGCGGTTGACGGCTACGTCTCGCTCGAAGTGCCGCCCGGCCTCGAGCATGACCACGAGGCGACCGTCGCCGAGGCCCTGCGCCTCTTCCGCCTCGTCGATCGCCCGAATGTGATGATCAAAGTGCCGGGAACGCCCGCGGGCGTGGAGGCGCTGACGGAGCTGATCGCCGCAGGCGTGAACGTGAATGTAACCCTCCTCTTCAGCGTCGCCGTCTACGAGCGCGTGGCGGAGGCCTACCTCGCCGGGCTCGAACAGCGGCTCGCGGCGGGCGACCCGCTCGATACGATCGCGAGCGTTGCCTCGTTCTTCGTCTCGCGCGTCGATACGGCGGTGGATGCGCAGCTGCCCGCAGACTCGCCCTTGCGCGGCGCGATCGCGGTGGCGAACGCACGCCACGCCTACGAACGCTTCCGCGCACGCTTCGCCGGCGCGCGCTGGGAGCGCCTCGCCGTGTCCGGCGCGCGCCCGCAGCGCCCACTCTGGGCTTCGACCGGCACGAAGAACCCCGCCTACTCCGATGTCCTCTACGTCGAGGAGCTCATCTTCCCTGACACCGTGAACACGATGCCGCAGGCGACGCTCGACGCCGTGCGCGACCACCTCACGGTCGCGCACGTGGCCGGGGAAGCGCTCGACACCGCCCGCCACCTGCTCGCGGAGGCGTCCGCCGCCGGCGTCGATCTGGACGTTGTGACCGACGCGCTGCTTGTCGAAGGTCTGGCCGCCTTCGAGCGCGACTTCCTGGCGCTCATGGCGAAGCTCGATCGCCGTCTCATGACCGCGCCCGGCCGCTACCCCGCTGCCTCGTGCGCGCTCGGCGACCTCGCCGGGGCCGTTGAGGAACGTCTCGAGGCGCTGCGCCGCGACGACATTGTGCCCCGTTTCTGGCGGCGGGATCACACTGTCTGGAAACCCGATCCCACCGAGATCAGCAACCGCCTCGGCTTTCTCGATGCGCCCGCGCGCGTCCGCGGGGAAGCCGGAGCGCTGGCAGCGTTCGCGCAGGAGCTCGTCGCCGAGGGCTGCACCGACGTCGTGCTCATGGGCATGGGCGGCTCGTGTCTTGCCGCCGAGGTGCTGCACGCAGCGTTCGGGACTGCCGCCGGCGGCTTCGACCTGCACGTGCCCGACACGACCGATCCCGAGGAGGTGCTCGCGCTCGATGCGCGGCTCGATCCCGGGCGCACGCTCTTCATCGCTGCCAGCAAGAGCGGTGGGACGATCGAGACGAACGCGCTGCTCGCCTATTTCTGGGAGAAGGCGCCCGACGGCGCCCGCTTCGCCGCCATCACCGATGCGGGCACGCCCCTCGATGCACTCGCTCGCGCTCGCGGCTTCCGCCGCATCTTCCACGGCGCCCCTGATATCGGGGGGCGTTACTCGGCGCTCTCGATGTTCGGGATGGCGCCGGCGGCGCTCACCGGCGCCGATGCGGGCCAGCTCACGATGCGTGCGCAAGAGATGTTCGATGCCTGCCGTAATCCCGCGCCGGGCGAAAATCCGGGCGCCCTGCTCGGCGCGATCCTGGGCGAGGCCGCGCGCGCTGGCCGCGACAAGCTCACGCTGGTGCTCCCTGCGGAGCTGCGCGCGCTCGGCGTCTGGATCGAACAGATCATCGCCGAGTCCATCGGGAAAGAGGGCGCGGGCCTCGTGCCGGTCGAGGGCGAACCCCTCGCCGCGCCGGAGGTCTACGGCGATGACCGCCTGTTCGTTGCCCTCGGCGAGCACCAGGGGCTCGCTGCGCTCGAGGCGGCGGGGCATCCGGTGGTGCGCCTTCCCTACAGCGACGCCTCGCAGCTGCCCGCCGAGTTCGCACGCTGGGAGTTTGCCACGGCCATCGCGGGCCATGTGCTCGGCGTCCACCCGTTTGACCAGCCGAACGTCCAGGAGGCGAAGGACGCGACCGCGCGCGTTCTCGCCGCGCCCGCCCCGCCCCCGCCGACACCACCGCTCGCGGACGTCCTCGGCGCGCTCCGTGCGGGCGGCTACCTCGCGCTCCTCGCCTACCTGCCCCGCACTGCGGAGCACGCAGCGATGCTCCAGAAGCTGCGCCTCCGCCTGCGTGACCGCTACCGCGTTGCGGTGACTGCCGGATTCGGACCGCGCTACCTGCACTCCACCGGTCAGATCCACAAGGGCGGCCCGCCGAACGGCGTTTTCGTCCAGATCGTGCGTGATAACCCGGTTGACGCTCCCATCCCCGGCATGTCCTGTACCTTTGCGCAGCTGCAGGCCGCGCAGGCGCAGGGCGATCTCGAAGCGATCCTCGCGCGCGGACGCCGCGTCGCCCGCGTCACCCTGGAGGAGCTCGCCACCGAGGTGGGCGCGTGAATCTCGGTATGGTCGGGAGGAGCCGTTCGCGATGCGTCTCGTGGCGACGCACCGCCAGCAATTCGGCGGGCACGCCGTGAAGCCGCGCGCGTGACGGGCGGGGCGGCCCCGCACCGCCAGCTCCCGCTGAGCGATCCCGCCCTGCTTGCGGACCTCGAAGCGACCGCGCGGGAGCTCGCCGAAGCCGCCGGCGCCGAGATCGCCGCTGCCCTCGGCCGCTCCGTCACCGTTGATTACAAGAGTGAAGGGAAGCCAGGGGATGCCGCGCCCACGGACCCTGTCTCCGAGGTCGATCGCGCCGTCGAGGCCATGATCCGCGAGCGGCTGGCGGAGCGCTTCCCAGGCCACGCCATCCTGGGCGAGGAGCAGGAGGACCATCCGCACCCCGACGCCGAGTACCTCTGGGCCATCGATCCCGTCGACGGCACGACGAACTTCGTGAACCGCTTCCCGCTCTTTGCCGCTTCGGTTGGCATCTTGCACGAGGGCGTGCCGGTGGCTGGCGCCATCTGGTGCTCGGCCAGCCACAACCTCGGGCCCGGCGTCTACCACGCGCACAGCGGCGGCCCGCTTCGCTTCGGGGGCGAGCCCGTGGCGGTCGGGACGAACGAGGGCGTGCGGCGCGGCCTCAGCGCGGCCCCGGGTGGCGCCCCCGGGCGCGCCGCACGCTGGGACAACCGCGTGACCGGCTCGGCCGCGATCGAGTGCGCCTACGTGGCCGCGGGTCTCTTCGCCACGGCGCAGTTCTGGGGCGTGCGCGCCTGGGATCTGGCCGCCGGTCTGGCGCTGGCCGCCGCCGCCGGGCGCGAGGCGCTCGTGCGCGAGGGGAACGCCTGGCGTCCGTTCGAGCGCTTCACACCGCCCGCGAGCGTCCGCGAAGACCGCGCGCCGACCCTGCGCGACTGGTCGCGACCGGTGCTCGTCGGCACGCCCGAGGCGCTCGCGCAGCTGCGTGAAGGCATCCGCCGCCCCGGCCTCATTGAGCGCGCCGCACAACGGCTGCGGGGCCGCCGCGCGCGCTGACCGTGGCGCCTGCGGCTGGCTGCCCGTCGCCGGGACCGCACCCTGTGTCTGCAGCGGGCGGCTAGGCGCGAAAACGCTACACTGACCGCGAGACATGACTGACGCCACCACCCTGTCCGCGCCGCCGGTCCCGCGCGCGCGCGGTATGCGCGATCTCCTGCCCGATCAGATGCGCGCTTTCCGCCGCGTCGAGGACGCCTTCCGCCAGACTGCCCGGCACTGGGGGTACGAGGAGATCCGCACTCCGACGGTCGAGAGCTACAGCCTCTTCACCGCTGCCGGAGCGCTCTCGCCGGAGATGCTCGCCGGCGCCTACACCTTTCTCGATTGGGACGGTTGGAGCGGCGAGCGTGTCATGCTCCGCTACGACTCCACCATCCCCGTCGTCCGCGCTGCGATCGATGCCGGCATCGAGCTGCCTGCACGGCTGCACTACGTGCAGAGCGTCTTTCGCGGCACCGAGGGTGAGGAGTGGCAGTGCGGGCTCGAATACCTCGGCGCGCCCGCAGTCGTCGGCGATCTTGAGGTCGCGGCCGTCGCCATCGACACCTTCGAGGCGCTCTCGGCGCCGGTCGAGCTGCGCCTGACGCACGCGGGGGTGGCGCGCGCCGCGGTCGCCGCCGCCGGTCACACCGACGAGCTCGCCCGCCGTGCCCTCTTCGAAGATGTCGCTGGCGGGGGGCTGGCGGCGGTGCAGGGCGCGTTCACCGGCCAGCCGGGGGCACTCGCGTTCCTCGCCGCGGCGCTCGGCGAGCCGGGCGAGCTCGCGTTCGCTGGCAACCTCATCGCCCTCGCGCGGATCGGGCTGCCCGCGGCCGTCGCCCCACTCGAAGAGCTGCGTGAGGTCGCCGCCGCTCTCGTCGAGGGAGGTCGCCCCGTGGCGATCGACTTCACCCTGCCCCTCGATTTCGACTACTACTCGGGGGTCACGTGGGAGTTGGGTGGAAGGGGGGGCGCGTTGGGCAGGGGTGGGCGCTACCGGCCTGCCGGCCAGGGCGCGCCCGCGAGCGCGTGCGGGTTCGCGATCGATGTCGACCGTCTTTCCGTGCATCTCGGCGGCGCACCCCGGCGCGGCGCTGCCATCGCCATCGCCGTCGAGCGCGGGACCGGCCTCGCTGCTGCGCTCGCGCTCGCGAACTCCCTGCACCGCCACGGCGTCTCCGCGGCCCTCGGCGATACACGGGACGCCCTTATCCGCCTCTCCGTCGGTCCCGACAGCATCACCGCCAGCGGCCCCGACTTCTCCTGCGACTGCGCTACGCTCGACGAGGTGGTGCAGCTTGTGCTCCGGCGCAAATGATCGCCTCGCGGGAGTCGCTTGGCCTTGCCCTCCCCACGGGCGCGCTGCGCGAGCCCGTGGGCTCGCTGTTCGAATCGCTCGGTCTCGCGCTAACCGGATACGAGTCGGGCTCGCGCCTCCTTCGCGCCGATGCCGATGAGCGCGGCTTCCGCTTCCGCGTCTTCCGCGAGCGCGACATCCCCATCCAGGTCGCGCTTGGCAACTATGACCTCGGCATCTGCAGCGACGTCTGGATCGCTGAGCTGCAGGCGCGCTTCCCGGGGCAGCGCGTCGTGCGTGTGGGCGCCCTGCCCGGGCCCGCGACCGAGGTTTGGCTCGGCGCGGCGCCGGGCGCGGGAGCTGCTCCGGGGCAGGTTCCCGCGCCGGATTCGCTCGACGGCGTGCGGCTCGCGACCGAGCTCCCCAACCTCACCGACCTCCTCGCCGCGCGCCTCCGCCTCCCGCACTACGCCCTCCTCGATCTCTACGGGTCCGTCGAGGCGTACCCGCCCGAGGATGCCGACCTTGCCGTGCTGGCCGTGCCCGACGCTGCCGCGGTCGAGGCGCTCGGGCTCGTCCCTCTCCACCGTCTGTTCCGCGGAGGCGTCGCCGTTGTCGCGAACACGGCCTCGCTCGCCGCGCGCGACTGTGGCGCCGTCCTCGAACGGCTCGCGCCCGCGTTTGTCTCCGCCGGCGCGGAGATCACGCTGCCCGATCGCGCGAGTGCGGCGCCGTTGCGGCGCGTTGCGCGCACCACCGATGTCCTCCGCCTCGCCCTCCCCGACGGACACGCGCAGCGCCATACGTATGCCGCCCTTGCCGACGCGGGCCTCACCTTCGAGGGCTACGGTGCACGCGAGTGCGTACGCCGCCCGGCCTCGCCGATCGCGGGCGTTGAGGTGAAGGTCGTGCGTCCCCAGGACATGCCCCGACTGGTGGCTATGGGGGCCTTCGATATCGCTGTGAGCGGCGTCGACCGCCTGCGCGAGCACCTTGCCATGTTCCCTGCCTCGCCGATTGAGCTGGCGCTCGATCTGCGCCGCAGCCGCTACCGCATCGGCCCTGTCGTGCACAACGACTTCCCCGCCGGGACCACGCAGGAGGCGCTGGGGATCTGGTCGCGCCTCGGCCGCCCCGTGCGCATCGCCAGCGAGTTCCCTGGCCTTGCGGAGGAGTGGGCGCGCGCGCACCGGCTTCCCCACACTGCCATCATCCCGATCGCCGGCGCGAGCGAAGCGTTCGTGCCTGAGGACGCCGACATCCTCGTGGAGGGCACGGAGACAGGCACGAGCCTGCGTGTCAATAATCTGCGCATGCTCGACCCCTTCCTCGAATCCACCAACTGCGTAATCGCCGCCACGAGCCCGCGCACGTCCCGTCGCGACCTGCTCGGCGAGCTGCTCGCGTGTCTTCGCGAGGGCGTTCGCGCTGCCGGGGGGGAGATCGCGGGAGCGCAGACGGGCGGGGAGAGCGCGTGATGCCACCCATCACGCTGCACATGATCCTGGCGCGGCGGCTCGCCGAGGCGCTGCCCGAGGACTTCCTGGAGTCCGCGCCCGGGCCCTATCTGCTCGGCGCGACCGCTCCCGACATCCGCGTCATCACCCGCGAGGACCGGCGTGCCACGCACTTCTTCGACCTCTCCGTGTTCGATCACCAGGACTCCGTCGCAGGCTTTTTCGAAGCGCAGGCGCATCTCATCGACCCCGCTCGTCTCAATGCGGAGACACGCGCGTTCGTGGCCGGCTACCTCACCCATCTTGTGCTTGACGAACAATACATAACGAAAATCTACCGTCGCTTCTTCTATCCCCACGACGCTATCGGCGGACGCCAGCGCGCGAATGTGATGGACCGCCTGCTGCAGTTTGACCTCGAGCGAGCGCACGGCGACGCCGAGCTCCGTGCCAGCCTCTGCGCGGCGCTCGCCTGCACCATCGATACGATCGACGCGGGCTTCGTCGATGGTGATACGCTCGAACGCTGGCGGCAGGTCGCATGCGATATCGCCGCCCGCGGCATGGACTGGGAGCGCGCGCGCGGCATGATCGCGAACCACCTGCGCCGCAGCGGCCTCGACGACCACGGCGACGGACTCGCCGCCTTCCTCGACTCGCTGCCCGAACTGCTCGATGAGACAATCGGTCGCGTCACGAGCGTAGAGGTGGATGCCTTCATCGATCGCTCTACGACCGCCGCTGCCGCCGCCGTTGTGAGGTACCTCGAATGCGGGTGACGCCGTGCGCATAATCCGGAACGCCGAGGAGGGCCGTCGCACGCTGCTCGCGCGCACACCTCTCGAAGCTGGCGAGCTCCCCCTCGAACTGCGCGAGACGACCTTCCGCGCCTTTGGCAAGGAGCTCGAACCCGATGAGGTAGTGCGGCGCATCCTGCGCGACGTCCGCGAGGATGGTGATAACGCCGTGCACTACTACAACGAGCGCCTCGACGGCGCCCGCGTTGATGGCCTCCGCGTCTCCGACGAGGAGATGCAAGCGGCGCGGGAGGCCGTCGCCCCCGAGGTCGTCGAGGCGCTTGCGTTCGCTGCGGGCCGCATCCGCGCCTACCACGAGCAGCAGCTGCGGGGCGCTTTCGTCGACTTTCAGCTGAACGGCCTCGGCCAGCTCACGCGCCCGCTCCAGCGCGCGGGCGTCTACGCGCCAGGCAGCGCCGCTCCCCTGCCCAGCACCGTGCTCATGTGCGCCATCCCTGCGCACGTCGCCGGGGTGGAGGATGTGTATCTGGCGAGTCCGGTCCTGCCCGATGGCTCCGTGCCGCCGGTCAAGCTCGTTGCCGCGGACCTTGCGGGCGTTGCTGGTGTGTTCAAGGCAGGCGGCGCACAGGCGATCGCGGCCTTCGCTTACGGCACCGAGACGGTTCCGCGGGTCGACAAGATCTGCGGGCCGGGGAACCTGTTCGTCACCCTCGCCAAGAAGCAGGTCTACGGTGATGTCGGCATCGACGCCGTCTACGGCCCGACGGAGACGATGATCGTTGCCGACGAGAGCGCCGATCCCGAGCTTGTGGCCGCCGACCTGCTCGCGCAGGCCGAACACGATCGTCTTGCCAGCCCCATCCTCCTCACCCCCTCGCACCACCTCGCCGAGCAGGTTGGCGCAGCCGTCACGCGGCAGCTGCGCGACCTCGACCGCGCCCGCATCGCGAGCGAGGCGATCGAGAAGCGCGGCGGCTGCATCCTCGTGAACGACATCGACCACGCGATCGAGCTCGCCAACGAGTACGCGCCCGAGCACCTCTGCCTGATCGTGGAGAACCCCACCGCCTATGTCATGAAGGTGCGGAACGCGGGCGGGATCTTCCTCGGCGAGGGTTCGCCCGAGGCTGTTGGCGACTACACCGCCGGTCCCAGCCACACGATGCCCACGGGCGGTAGCGCCCGCTGGAGCTCGCCCCTGGGAGTGAGCGATTTCCTGAAGACGCTGAGCCTCGTGAACGTCCCGCCCGAGGAGGTCGAGCAGCTCGCCGAAGCCGCCCGTGTCATCGCCTGCGCGGAGGGGCTCGACGCGCACGCCGCATCCGTCGAGCGGCGGCTCCAGGGCCGCTAGCGAGCGCCCGTGGACCTCCGCCGCTTCCTCCGGGCCGGTATCGACGACCTCGCGCGCTATTCACCTGTGCAGTCGCTGGAGACGCTTGCGGAGGAGGTCGGCGTGCCGGTCGACCGGCTCGTGAAGCTCGACGCGAACGAGAACCCCTACGGTGCCCCGCTGTCCGTGCGCGAGGCCGCCGCTACCGCCAGCCTGCACCGCTACCCCGACCCCGATCAGACCGCCCTGCGCGCCGCTATCGCCGCCTGGCTTGGCGTGCGTCCCGAGCAGGTCGTCGCCGGTGCTGGCGCTGACGACCTGCTCGACCTCATCCTGCGGATCGCGCTCCCCCGCGCGACGGTTTCGGCCACGCCCACGTTCGGTATGTACGGCTTCCTCAGCGCGATCGCGGGGGCGCGGTCTGTCGAGGTTCCCCGTACCGCGGGCTACGCGCTCGATCTCGCGGGCCTGCGCGCCGCCGTCAAGGAGGGCGCCCGCATCGTGTTCGTCGCCTCCCCCAACAATCCCACAGGGAACAGCGCCAGCCTCGACGAGATCGAGGTGCTCTGCGCGCTCGATGCACTCGTCGTCATCGACGAGGCGTACGCCGAATTCGCCGGTGTGAGTGCGATCCCCCTGCTGGCGCGGCATGCGAACCTCGTGATCCTGCGCACGTTCAGCAAATGGGCGGGGCTCGCGGGCTTGCGCGTGGGCTACGCCGTCGCGCACGCTGAACTCGTGGAACGCATCATGGCGGTCAAGCAGCCCTACAACGTCAACGTCGCCGGCGATGCAGCGGCGCGCGCCGCGCTCGCGCACCGCGACGAGATATTCACGAGCGTGCGTGCCATCGTCGCCGAACGCGACTGTCTCGCGGAGCGGGCCGGAGCGCTCGGCTGGCTCCGCCCGCATCCCTCCGACGCCAACTTCGTGCTCTTCGACCTGAAGGTGGGCAACGCCGCCGCGATCGCCGCCGCGCTACGTGCGCGGGGCGTGCTCGTGCGCCACTACGATCGCCCCGATCTCGCGAACAAGCTGCGCATCAGCGCCGGACGTCCGCAGGATACCGACCGTCTCATCGACGCCCTGTGCGAGGTCGCGCCCCGGTGAGCGCCCGCCGTGCGACCGTCACCCGCGAGACCGCCGAGTCGGCCATCGCCGTCACCCTCGACCTCGACGGCAGCGGACGCTTCGCTATTGTCACGGGGATCGGCTTCTTCGACCACATGCTCAGCCACATCGCCAAACACGGGGTCTTCGATATCGAGATCAAGGCGGAGGGCGACCTCCACGTCGATGCGCACCACACGATCGAGGACACCGGCATCGCGCTCGGCGAGGCCTTCCGCGAGGCGCTCGGCGACAAGGCAGGCATCGTGCGCGCGGGCTCGGCACACATGCCGCTGGACGAAGCCCTCGCCTTCGCGGCCGTCGACCTCAGCGGGCGCCCCTATGCCGAGCTCAACCTGCGCCTCCTCGGACGTACGACGGGCGGGCTACCGGCCGATCTGCTGGCGCATTTCATCGAGTCGTTCGCGGCCAGCCTGGGCGCGAACGTGCACGTACGCACGCTCGCGGGCGCCAACGATCACCACAAGGCGGAGGCCTGCTTCAAGGCGCTGGCGCGCGCGCTCGACGCCGCCACGCGGATCGATCCCCGCCGCGGTGGCGATCTTCCCTCGACCAAGGGCGCCCTCTAGGCGTCGATTGACAGCCTGTGCGAGCGCCATACCATGGCCTGCGGGCCCACTGCCATGGCGCTACCAAACGGCACCGAAACATCGCTCAGAGAGCAGCTTCGCGCTGCCTTCGCCGCGTACGAGCCGGGCCGCAGCGACCGGTGCGAGGCGAAACCGGCGGCTGTGCTCCTGCTCCTGTACGAGCGCGATGATGGCCTGCATTGCCTTCTCCAGGAGCGCTCGCAGCAGGTTGAGCATCACAAGGGCCAGATCAGCTTCCCCGGCGGGGCG
This sequence comes from Tepidiformaceae bacterium, assembly GCA_963422605.2. Taxonomy (GTDB): domain Bacteria; phylum Chloroflexota; class Dehalococcoidia; order Tepidiformales; family Tepidiformaceae; genus UBA2991. Next base: position 110,615 of record CAXXUF010000002.1, on the reverse strand, counting down.
CGCGACGAGAGCGACGGGAGTGCCGCCTCCACGGCCTTGCGCGAGACGCACGAGGAGGTGGGTGTCGCCCCCGAAGACGTCGACCTCCTGGGCGAACTCGACGAGATCTGGACGATCAGCAACTTCCGTGTGCGGCCCTTCGTCGGCTGGCTCCGCGACTGGCCCTACGCGTTCCGCTACGCCCCGTGCGAGGTGGCGGCGCTCCTCGAGGTGCCACTCGGCCATCTCGCCGACCCCGCCAGCCTCGTCGACGACGTACGCGAGATCGATGGCCGCCCCATCGTGTTCCCCTCATACCGCTGGGACGGACGCCTTATCTGGGGCGCCACCGCCCGCATCCTCACGAACTTTCTCGATGTGTACCGCACGCTCGATCGCTGAGCCGTGGCGCCGCGCCGGTCGCGTCCGATGAGCGCGCGCGTGCTCGCCTCGCTGCTTGAGGAGCTGCCCGGCGCGGAGCTGGCACGGGGCGGCAGCGGCGCCGTCATCGAAGGCGTCGAGCACGACTCGCGCCGCGTCACGGAGGGATCCCTCTTCGTGGCTGTGCCCGGCTTCACCGTCGACGGGCACGCCTTCCTTGTCGATGCGCTCGACGCTGGCGCTGCCGCCGTCGTCGTCGAGCGGGGCCGGCGGAGCGCCTGGCGTCACCTCCCCGGCGATGCGCCAGTCGTCGCCGTCGACGATACGCGCGCCGCGCTCGCGCAGGCCGCCGCCGCGTTCCACGGCCACCCCAGCCGCGAGTTAACGGTCATCGGCGTCACCGGCACCGATGGCAAGACGACGACGACGCATCTGCTGACCTCGATCCTGGAGGCGGCCGGCGTGCACGCAGGCCGCCTGGGGACCATTGACGAGTATGTGCCGGGAACCGACATCGCGAGCCACAGCGAACGCATGACGACGCCCGAAGCTCCCGAGGTGCAGCGCCTGCTCCGCGCGATGGTCGAGGCCGGATGCGAGTACGCCATCGTCGAGGCGACGAGCCACGGCCTCGCCCTCCACCGCCTCGACGAGGTCGCCTTCGATATCGCTGCCTTCACAAACGTGACCAGCGACCACCTCGATTTTCACGCGAGCTTCGAGGCCTACCGCGAGGCGAAGGGCGCGCTCTTCGCTGCGCTCGACCGAACGCCACCGCTGGGCTCCGGGCCCGCGAAGGCCGCGGTCGTCAACGCCGACGATCCGTCGGCGAGATTCCTGCGCGGCCTCACCTCCCAGCGGGCGATCCGCTACGGCCTTGAAGCGTCCGACGTCGACGTCACCGCACGCGCGATCGAGCTGCACGCGGACGGCAGCCGCTTCCGCCTGCTCGTGCCCGGTGCGGAGGTCGGCGCGGAGATACGCCTGCCCGCGCTCTTCAACGTTGTCAATGCGCTCGCCGCCGCCGCCGCCGCCGTCGCCGCCGGCATTGAGCCCGATGCGATCGCACGCGGCCTCGCCGCCTGCCCCGGAGTTCCCGGGCGCATGGAGCGCATCGACGAGGGGCAACCGTTCGTCGTCGTCGTCGACTACGCCCACACCGGCGACGCCGTGCGCAAGGTGCTCGCGGTTCTCCGCGAACTTGCCGGACGGCGGCTGCTCATCGTCGTCGGCGCGGCGGGCGAGCGTGATCCCGGCCGCCGTTTCGGCGTGGGCCGCGCCGCTGCCGAGGGTGCCGATTTCGCCGTGTTCACGAACGAGGACCCCCGTAGCGAAGACCCCGCGACCATCGTGCGTGAGATTGGGAAGCACGCGGAGGGCGCCAATCGCATTCGCGGACGCGACTTCATCGAGATCGAGGACCGGCGCGAGGCAATCGCCGCTGCCCTCGCCCGCGCTGAGCCCGGCGACCTCGTAGTCATCTGTGGCAAGGGCCATGAACGCTCGATCGAGCTCGGTGGCGCGTCGATCCCCTGGGACGACCGCGACGTGACGCGCGAGGAGCTGGCGAAGCTCGGCCACGTCCGCGCCTGACGCGCGATTTTCGCCTACGGGGGGCCTTCGTATACTCGCAGCCGCCGTGTACGCTGCGGCTTGGGGGGTTAACGTGCCCGGCAACCGACGGCGGCAACGCCAGCAACAGCACCGCGGACAGCGGCCACAGCGCCAGCGACGCTATACGAGCGGGGGCCAGGGGCAGGCGTACAAGCCTGGCTTCCCCATGAACCTGTTCACGGGGCGAGTCGCGCTTATCGCCTTCGTCACCGTTGGCGTCGTGGCCATGGCTGGCGGCCTTGTCCTCAGCGTCCTCCTGAACCGCGACCAGGCGCCGGCCGGCGGGGAAGGGGAGCCTTCGCCCGCCGCCACTGCTGTGGCTGCCGAAGCGACCCCTACCGCCACCCCCAATCCCCGCGTCTTCAGCGCTTCGGAGAGCGTCATCGATGCGACGGCGGAGACCTACACCGCGACGATCGCGACGGCGAAGGGCGACATCGTCATCGAGCTGTTCGCCGATGTCGCCCCGAACACGGTCAACAGCTTCGTCTTCCTCGCCGAGCGGGGCTACTTCGACGGCATCGTCTTCCATCGCGTCGTCGAGAACTTCATCGTTCAGGGAGGCGATCCGACCGGCAGCAGTACCGGCGGCCCGGGCTACATGACTGCCGACGAGCCGAACGAGCTGCATAACGAGGCAGGCATGGTTTCGATGGCGAAGGTTCCGGGCCAGAGCGTGTTCGGTAGCCAGTTCTTCATCAACCTGAAGGACAACCCCTCGCTCGACTTCGACTCCGGCAATGCTGACCAGTTCTACCCCTTTGGGCGCGTGGTCGAGGGGATGGACATCGCGCGTTCGATCGCGCAGGGCGACGTCATCGAGGCGATCACCATCGCGCGCATTCCCCGCCCCGACGATCCGCCTGAGGAGGGCGGCGCCGAAGGCGAAGGCGAAGCGGAAGACGCAGAGACGGGCGGCGATGAGGGCTAGCTGTGCGTGCGCGCGTTCGGCTCGTCGGCGGTGACGCCGTCGGCGTAGAGCTGGGCGATCGCCTCGTCGTCGAGGCCGAGCAGGTCGCGGAATACGTAGCGGTTGTGCTCGGCGAAGCCGGGTGCGGGGAGGCGGGCGTGGCCAGGCGTGCGTGGCAGGCGCCAGGGAGGCGTCTCCATCTCCCACGTTCCGGCGTCGGGGTGTGTCTGCGCGGACCACGCGCCCCGCGCGCGTAGCTGCGGGTCGCTCATCACCTCGGGGATCGTCAGCACCGCGCCCGCGGGCACACCGTGGCGCTGCAGGATGTGCATGGCCTCGTAGTGGCCCAGGTTCGCGGTCCACTCCTCGACGATCGCGTCGAGTTCGCGTTCGTTCGCCTTGCGGGCTGTGGTCGTGGCGAAACGCTCGTCGCCGGCGAGCTCTGGCTGCCCGATCACGCGGCAGAGGGCGGCGAACTGCTCGTCGCGCTCACAGGCGATCGCGATCCAGCGATCGTCGCCGGCGCAACGGTAGACGCTGTGGGGCGCGAGGTGGGGGTGAGCGTTGCCGGCGGGCGCGCGCGGCTCGCCGTTCATGCTGTAGTCGACCACGAACTCGCCGACGAAGCCGGTGAGGTTCTCGCGCTGGGCGAGGTCGATGAAGACAGCCTCGCCGGTGCGTTCGCGCTGTCGCAGGCCGAGCGCCACCGCCGCCGGTACGGCGATGCCGGAGACGGGGTCGCCGTAGCTGAACCCGGTCTTCAGCGGTTCCCCGCCCTCGTAGCCGGAGATGGAGACGAGCCCCGCGAGCTGCTCCACGTTCGTCCCGTAGGTGACGTAGTGCGATTCCGGCCCGGTCTTGCCGTGGCCGGGCATGGAGAGGTAGACGATCCGCGGATTTGCGTTGCGCACGGTGTCGAACCCGAGGCCGAGGTTGTCCATCACGTTCGCGCGGTAGTTCTCCACGAGCACGTCGCTCCTGGCGCAGAGCCGCAGCAGCAGGTCGCGGCCCGCCTCCTGGCGGAGATCGAGCGCGGCGGAGTATTTGTTGCGGTTGTTGTGGTTGAAGTAGGCGGCGCGGTTGTACCAGCGCGGCTCCGTGCGTGGGATGCCGCCCAGCCCGCGCAGCAGGTCCCACTGGCCGGGCCCCTCGATCTTGATGACCTCCGCGCCGTAGTCGCCGAGCAGGCGCGTCCCCAATGGGCCCGCCCAAACCATCGTCAGGTCCACCACGCGGACTCCCGCGAGCGGCGCCGTCACTGCGCGTCCGCCCGCCGCGCGAGGCTGGGCGGTCCCTGCCAGCGCTTGCCGCTGTCGAGCTGCACCCGGAGAGTCACGCCAGTGGCGGTGACCGTCCCCGCGACCCACTCCCCCAGTGGGGGGAAGGCCACGCGCTCCGCTACCTCGATGCGTGCGCCCGCGGCGAAGTCCGCGGCAGCGGCGGTCTCAAGCGCTTCCGTGCGCCGGCCGATGGCGCGCGCGAGCGCCTGTAGCTCGGCGAAGTCGCGCGTGCGCTCCACGAGCCTCCGCGATTCCTCCGCACTCGCGGGCGCCATCGCGGGCGGCGCCTCTGCGGGCGCGGGGATGGCGTCCTCTCCGCTCTCAGCGAGAAGTTGCGCGACAAGCCGCTTTGTCCGCTGCGCGACGGTCGCGGAGAGCTCGTGGAGCAGGAGCGGGTCCTCGCAGCGCTCGAAGAACGCCACGGCCTGTGCCAGATCGCTCACGTGTGCGCTCCCGCGGTGGCGGCGCGCTCCGCCTCCGAGAGGCCGGCCTGGGCGAGTACCGCGTGCGTGTGCTCCCCCAGGAGCGGCGCGCGTCCGTCGCGCCAGGCGTCCGGGCCCATCCACCAGGGCGGCCCCGGATAGACGGCCTCGCCCGCGACGGGGTGGTCGATGCGGCGCAGGAAGCCACGCGCGGCCAGCTGCGGGCTCTCCAGCAGGTCCTGCATCGTGTGGATGAAGGTGACGGGCGCGCGGTGCTCGCCACCCACAGCGTAGGCCTCCTTCTTGCGCATGCCCGCCGCCCAGGCGATCACCTCCGCCATCAACTCGTCGTCGTGCTCGCGCCGTGCCTCCGCCGTCGCGAAGCGCTCGTCGTCGAGCCATTCGGCGTGGCCCGTGGCGCGCGCGAAGTGGGACCAGTTGCGCGCCATCACGTGCACCCCCACCTGCCCGTCGAGGCAGGGGTAGATGCCCATAAAACTGGACATAAGATTTCCTCGACGCACGCCCATCCAGATGCCGTTGTAGGCGTAGAAGGGGATTCCTGCCTCCAGGATCGGCGCCATGCAGTGCTGCACGCTGATATCGACGTGCTGGCCCTCGCCGTCGCGTTCGGCGGCGAGGAGGGCGAGGTTCGCTGCGGAGAAAGCGTTGAGGCCGCCCTGGTAGTCCGCCTGGTAGCCGCCGTTCTTCACCGGTCCGCCCTCGGGTGTGCCGGTGAGGAACATCTGCCCCCCCATGGCGAAGGCGATGAGGTTGTTCGAGTGGTACTCGGCGTACGGTCCCTCCTGTCCATAGGCCGTGATCGAGACCAGAACGAGCCGCGGGTTCACGGCGCGCAGGCGTTCGTAGTCCAGCCCCAGTGTGCGGGCGTCGTCGGGGCGGTAGTTCTCGATGAGCACATCCGCGTCCGCCGCCAGCCGCAGGAGCGCGTCGCGGCCCGCCACCGTCCCCAGATCGAGGACGGCCGAGCGCTTGTTCGTGTTCAGGTAGAGGAAGAGGGCGCTCGTCTCGGAGTTGGGAGCGCCGTCCTTGAAGGGGCCGTGCGCCCGTGCGAGGTCGCCGCCCGGCGGCTCGATCTTGACGACGTCGGCACCGTAGCCCGCGAAGAGCCGTCCGCAGTAGGGCGCCGAGACGAACGTGCCCGCCTCCAGCACGCGGACACCTTCGAGCGGGAGGGGCATTGCCGCCTGCCTACGGTCGTGAGGGGATCTCGACCTGAACGTTCCCGCGCACGGACGGCTGGCCGTCCGCCAGCGTCACCACCTCAAGCTCGACGACGTTTACGCCGCCCTCCTGGCGCTTGTCGACGACGCGCCCGGCGAGCGTGAGCGGCTTGCCGGCGATGTCGGGCCGCCGGAAGGCGACGCGCACGCTGCGCAGGCTGGCCTCGGGCCCTGCCCATGAGCCCACGTAGTTCGTGATCCAGGAGAGCTTCAGCAGCCCGGGCACGAGCGCGCCGCCGAAGCCCATCCGCCGTCCCGCCTCGGCGTCGCCGAACGCGGGGTTGGTGGGATTGTCGCGCCCGAAGAACTCGACTGCCTTGTCTTCGGTGGGGAATTGATCGTGCGGCTCCAGCTCCTCGTCGGAGGCGATGTCCTCGAAGTAGCGCTGGCTCATGATTGGGGCCGGTCGAACTGCGTGATCGTGCGCAGCGAGGCGGCCGCCTCCTCTCCCTCGCTGTTCAGGTACGAGGTCTGGAACATGACGAGCACGCTGTAGCCGTAGCGCCCCCCGAGGCGGTCGCGCACGTCGATCAGACGGGTGACGGCCTGGAGCGGTTGTTCGAGCGCGATTGGCTGGCTGAACGTCCACTCCGTCTGCGTGAGGATGCCGCTGGAGAGCACCTGCGGGGAGAGCTCCGCGGGCAGGCGCGGCTCCAGCATCGCGAGAATGTAGGGAGGCGCGATACCCGTGTCGCCGGCCCAGCGGGGGTCCGTGTCGCCGAGCAGGTCGCGCATGCGCTGCGCGTCCACGGTCCGCGGCACGACCTCGATCGGGTCGCTCGCGCGCCCGATCATGGCGCGGTGCTCATCAGTGATCTTGCTCTCGTCTACGTCGGCCACGGTCGCTCCTCAGTGGGAGGATAGCACGCCGCTCCGAGGGTGGGGCGGTGGCGTGGGAGGGGAGGCTAGCGAGGCAGCCCCACCAGGATATGGTCGTTCTCGATGCGTACGGGGTAGGTTTGGATGTCCTCCGCGCTCATGTTCCAGAAGAAGATCTTCGACTGGAGCTGGCCCAGGAACGGATGGTTCGCGTTGAACTCGCTGCTGAAGGGCTGGCGCACGACCTTGCCGTTCGCGACCTCGAAGCGCGCCCCGTGGAAGGGGCACATCACGCAGCCGTCGCGTACGGGATCGGGCCTGATCGGCGCGCCCGGAAAACTCCCCAGAGGGAGCCGCGCGTGCGGGCAGAGTGCCGCCAGTGCGTGCGCCTGCTCGCCCTCTCGCACGATCGCCACGCGTACGCTCCGCAGTCGCACCTCTTTCGCCACGCCGTCGGGGAAGCTGCGCAGGGGGCCGGCGCTTGCCCAGACTTTCATGCCGTCGTGGGGGATGATGCTCTTCGCCTTCACCGGCAGCGGTGGATCGAGGCCAAGCAAGGGCGCCACGACGATCTGCATCAGGCCGCCGGAGGTCAGCCCTGAGATCAGCAGGAAGATGCCCACCACGAGTCCGCTGGAGGTGGTCTCCGCGTCACCGGGCGCGACGATGAGGATGATCCCGCCAACGATGAGGGCGATCGTCGCGATCCCCCACGTCCCGAGGATCGAGACACCCACGAACGCCAGCGCTATGGACATGTGGCTCAGCCTCCCCGCGAGCAGATCGTACGCGCCCGCTCGCGCCCGTGCAAAACATCACGAACTCTCATGAACTCCGCCCGTCCGGGCCCCGTCCTTCAGTCGAGCCCGTGGTAGCCGCGCCGGAAGTAGAGAAGTGGCTCCCTGGCGGGATCGGAACCCGCGCCCACCACGCGTCCGACCACGATGACGTGGTCACCCCCAGGCAGCACCGATTCGAGCTCGCAGTCGAGGTGTGCGATCGCGCCCTGCAGGATAGGGCAGCCGGTCTGGTCCGTGAAGGTCTCGAACTCGGCGATCTCCGGCGAGGGGTCACGCCCTGAGATCGCGAAGTGGTTCGAGATCGCCTCCTGATCGCTGGCCAGAACGCTCACCGCGAACTTGCCCGAGGCGGGTGCCATGCGCTCCAGGTGGTTGCCGCCCTGGATGCAGACGAGCACGAGCAGGGGGTCCATCGAGAGCGTGGAGAAGCTCGAGGCCGTGATGCCGTAGACGAGCCCCTCGTGCGCGCTCGTCAGCACCGTGACGCCCGTCGCCCAGGAGGCGAGCGCGTCCTTGAACTCCTCGGGGTCGACCAGTGGCATCGCGGTCACGCGTTTTCCAGCGCGGGGCCCATGTCCCAGATGGCGTTGGCGGAAACGTCGCTGAAGTAGCGGCTCATCGGCAGCGAGGCGAGGGTCTGATCCATCTCCGCGGCGTCCGCGACATCGAAGATGGCAAGCACGCCGATGCCGGTCTCGCGGTAGATGGCCTTGATCTTGCCTTCTCTGCGGAGCGCTTGCGTCGCTCTCAGCTGTTCGGCGACGATCGCCTGCCAGGCCTCGGCCTCAAGGTCCGCTGGCTGCCTCGAAACGAGCCGGACCGAAAACAGCACGGGCGCCACCTCCCGGTTCAGGGTCAGCCGCTGGAGCGGCGTGCGCGCTGAAGGCTACCCCACGGGTGGCGGTGAGCGCTACCGGCGCGCCCCTCGTAGCATGCCCCGCGTGAGCTGCCCTCGCCCCCTCGTCACCTTCGACGTCGACGGCGTGCTCGGCTGCCCGCCCTTCGGCATCAACCCGGGAGGCGTGAGCGCACACGCGGCCGCTCCTCCCCGTTTTGCCCGCCCGACGTGGCCGCTGGAGCGCTGGCTCTACCGGTGGAGGAGGCCGATGCCGGGGGCGCGCGAGGGGTTCCTCGCCATCGCCAGCCGCTTCGACTGCGCCATCGTCTCGGCGCGCGGGGAGGCCGCGCGCGCCACCACCAGGGTGTGGCTGGGGCGCGTGTTGGGCGTGTCGCCCGCCCTCCACCTGCGCCCCTCCTGGCGGGAACGATCATCCGCCTTCAAGGCGCGCGTGATCCCCCCGCTCGAGCCACTCGCCCACTTTGAGGATGATCCCAACACGGCCCTCCTCCTCGCCGAGCGCATCCCGTATGTCTTCCTCATCGACTGGCCCCGCAACCGTGGCGTTGAGCGCGCGAACATCCACCGCATCGAACGGATTGGGGATGCGCTGCCGCTCCTGGAGGCCGCCGCGGGGCGGATGGCGGATGGCGGCTCTGGCCGCTAGCCGCCAGACATCTGCTTCTGGAAGGTGGCGAGATCGAAGTAATCGCGCCAGGAGGCGATCTTGCCGTCGCGCAGCTCGAAGACGCCCATCACGGGGAGGGCGACGGCGTTACCCTGCGCATCGAACTTGTCAATGCGCTCTGTCATGACGGTGTCGCCGCCGGCGACGAGGGCGAGCACATCCCAGCCTTTGCTGACCATCATCCCTGCCATACCCGCAAGGGCGGTCTTGATGTTCTCGCGTCCCTCGATCGGGTCCATGGGGATGTTGTGGTAGAAGGCGTCCTCCGTGAAGTAGGAGGCGAGCCGCTCCCCGTCGGGCGCGGGCGCGTCCCACTCGGCGCAGAAGTTTCTCACGATCTCGGCGTTGGTCATGTCGTTCACTCCTCTTCCAGGATGCTGCGGCGCAGGAGTGTCAGGGCTGTGGTGATGGCGCGCCGCTTCGTCGCCGCGCGCCCCTGGCTCATCTGCGTTTTGAGGGACTGTGTCCTGCCGGCGGGGCCCGCCACGGCGACGAATACGGTACCTGGCGGCTCGTCTCCCGGCGGCTCCGGCCCGAGCGATCCCGTGATTCCGGCGCCGTAGTCGCTCACCAGGCGCCTGCGCGCTGCCATCGCCATCGCCACGGCTGTCTCCGCGGAGACGAGGCCGAACTCCGCGATCACGTCCGCGGGCACCCCCGCGTCGATCTTCTTCTGCGTCGCATACGTCACGAGCCCGCCGGTGAAATACTCGCTTGCGCCCGGTGTGTCCGTGAGTGTGCTTGCGAGCAGCCCACCCGTCGCCGATTCCATCGTCGCCACCGTCTGACCCCGTGCGCGCAGGAGGCCGCCGATAACGCCTTCGAGCGTCTCCTCGTCGCGTCCCCAGATGGCGTTCCCGAAGATCACGTCGAGCTGGCGTTCGACTGGCTCGATGCGGCGTCGTGCCTCTTCGCGCGTGGCCGCCTTTGCGCCGATGCGGAGGTGGACGCCGTCAGCGCGGGCGTAGGTGCCGATGCCGGTACCGGGCGTCCCGAAGACGGGCTTCGCCATTTCGTCGACCGTCCCCTCGCCGATGCCTGCGGTCTTGAGCGTGCGGGTCACGAGCACCTCGCCCGATCGCCCTTCGAGCATGGGCGCGACCTCATGCCGCCACATGCGCTCCATCTCCGGCGGCACGCCCGGCATGGAGACGATCACGAAGCCGTCCCGCTCGGTCCACCAGCCGGGCGCGGTCCCGCGCGGGTTGTTGATGGCGCGGGCGCTGGGTATGAGCCACGCCTGCTTCACGTTCGACTCCGGCATCGGATAGCCGCGTTGCTCGAAGAAAGCGCGCAGCCGCCGCTCCAGCTCCGGATCGACCACGGGCTCCTCGCCCAGCAGCTTGCAGATGCCCTCGCGCGTGAGGTCGTCCTCGGTCGGCCCCAGGCCGCCGGTGGTGAGCACGAGGTCGGAGCGCTCCTGCGCCCGCCCGAGCGCCTCCGTGACGCGCCCGAGATTGTCGCCTACGACGCTCGTGTGGTTCAGGTCGATGCCCAGCGCGGGGAGCTGCTGCGCGAGCCAGGCGCTGTTCGTGTCGACGATCTCACCCAGCAGGATCTCGGTGCCGATCGCGATGATCTCTGCCTTCACGCGCAGGAGTCTAGCAGGCGCGCGCGCGCCGGGCGGAGGGGCGCGCTACAGCGGAGGGGCGCGCCACATTTGATGGTTCCGACCTCACCGCCGGTATTCTGCTTTCTGGCGGTGGCTCGGGCTATAGAATGCCCCGCATGTCCGGCGAAGCGCCGCTCGATTTCCGGGTCCTCAACCTCGCGCGAGGCGTTGCGGGGGCGTATGCCGTGCGCCTCCTCTCCGATCTCGGCGCACGCTGCTCGTGGTGGCGCTGGAGCGCTCCCCGTCCGGGCGACTGGCCGCCGGGCGAGCTCATGCGCGCCTCCTTCGAGGAGGGCGTGGAGCTGCGCGATGAACTGCTGAGCCGGACCGAGCTCCTCGCGGCCCTCCCCCACCTCGCGCTCTACTACGACCTTGTGGTCACGGACTTCGCCCTCGCTGAGGTCGAGCAGGACGCGATCTTCGCCCTGGCGCGCCCCGCCAATCCCGCGATTGTCGTGGCGAATGCCGATCACTTCGGGCGGAGCGGCCCCTACGCCAGTTGGGCGGGCGACGAGCTGACCGACTACGCCCTGGGCGGCTACTGGTCGATCGCGGGCGACCCCGAGCGTGAGCCGCTGCGCGTGCCCGGGCATCAGGCGCAGTTTCATGCGGGGCTGCAGCTGGCCTTCGCCGCGCTTGCAGCCCTCCGCTCTGCGCGCCAGACGGGCGAGGGGCAGGAGATTGAGGTGAGCGCCGCTGAGGCCATGCTTGGCGCGCACTGGAGCACGACGATTGCCTGGACGCACGAGGGGCGTGTCTTCCTGCGCAGTGGCTCTGACCTCATCCGTGCGAAGGACGGCTGGGCGCACTTCTACTCGCTGCTCGTCAGCACCAACGTGCTGCTGTTGCTCGACCGCCCCGACCTGGCGAGCGACGAGCGGTTCGCGACCCTGTCCGGACGGCGCGACCATCTCGCCGAGATCGACGCCATCGCCCGTGAGTGGTGCGCCGCCCGCCCCGTCACTGAGATCGTGGAGAAGGCGCAGGCGCTGCGTGTCCCCGTGACCCCGATGGCGGATGCGGAATGGCTGCTGGGAGACTCCCACCTCGCCGATCGCGGGTACTTCCGCGAGTGCCGGGGGAAGGCAATGCCGGGGCGGCCCTACCGCTGGACCGATCCCTGGCCAGACGCGCGCCCCCCCGACTCGCTCGCTCGCGCTCTCGCCGTCCCCTCCCCGTCCACGCCCCTGTCCGCGCCGCCCGCGTCCAGCAAGCCGGCGCGCGTGCGCGCTCCCTTCGCGGGGATGCGTGTGATCGAGGTCACGAACAACTGGGCAGGCCCCATCGCCTGCAGACACCTCGCCGATCTCGGCGCTGAGGTGATCAAGGTCGAGCTGGCGACGAAGCCCGCCACGCGCGGGAGCCACTATCCGGGCCTCGACCCCGGCAAGGAGCACTGGAATCGCTCCGGCTACTTCCACGAGATGAACCGCAATAAGCGCGCGATTGCCCTCAACCTCGCGACCGACCGCGGCCGCCGCCTCTTCCTCGACCTCGCGGCGCGAGCCGATGTGGTGATCGAGAACAACAGCGCGCGCGTCATGCCCAATCTCGGCCTCGCCTGGGAGCAGCTGAAGGAGGTCAACCCGCGGCTGGTGATGGTCTCGATCAGCGGATTCGGCGCGACTGGCGTGCGCCGCGACTGGATCGCCTACGGCTCGAACATCGAGGCTGCGAGCGGGCTCGCTGCTATCACCGGCTACGCAGACGACGAGCGCCCCTACCGCACAGGCTCGTTCATCGCCGATCCCATCGCCGGCGGCCACGCCGCCATCGCCGCCATCGCGGGCCTCGAGCGGCGGGCACGCACGGGTCGGGGCTCGCACGTCGAGATCGCGCTCACGGAATCCGCGATGACGTTCATGGGTGCTGCCTTCGCGCATCTCCACGAACACGGTGCGCCCATGCCCCGTAGCGGCAACGGCGAGACCGACGACGCTCCCACGGGGGCCTGGCCAGTCGCGGGCCGCGACGACTGGATCGCCGTCGCCGTGCGCACGGACGAACAGTGGCGTGCGCTCTGCGGTCTCGCCGGCCTGGACGATCTCGCGGCGCTCACCGCTGCCGAGCGCGTCGCCCGCCGCGGGCAGATCGACGAACGCCTCTCGGCGTGGACGCGAACGCGCAGCCGCTTCGAGGCTGTGCGCACGCTCCAGGCGCGGGGCGTGCCCGCCGCGCCCGTTCTCCACAACTGGCAACTCCACGCCGATCCGCATTTCCACGCACGCGGGGCGTTCATCGCGATCGACCATCCGGACACGGGCGTGTACCCCTATCCGGGCTTCATGTGGCGTTTCTCGCGGACGGCGCCGTCCGTACGCCGCGCCGCGCCGCGCTTCGCGGAGGGGAACGACTACGTCTTCGGGCGGCTGCTCGGCCTCGGCGCCGCCGCGATCGAGCGGCTGTATGCCGAAGGTGTCAGCGCACGCGAGCCCGCCATGCCCGCGCCCGTGTTCGTTCCTGCGCCCCACACCACGCCCTGACGCCCGCCATTTACAATCCCGTCAACCCAGGAGGCTGCCCATGCCCGACTACGAGAACATCCTCTATTCCACGAGCGATCGCATCGCGCGCATCACCCTCAACCGCCCCGAAAAGTTGAACGCCCTCAACCGCGACCTGCGCGGGGAATTCGTCGATGCCCTGCACGTCGCCGAGCGCGACGACGACGTGACGGTGATCCTCGTCGCCGGCGCCGGGCGCGCCTTCTGTGCGGGCTACGACATCACCCCCAACCAGCCCGCCGACGCACGCGCGGGTATCCTCGTCTCGGAGAAGCACTTCGACAGCTGGACCGATCCGTTTGCGAGGAGCTGCGTACGCGACTGGATGACGATCTGGGACCTGCTCAAGCCGGTGGTCGCGATGGTGCACGGCTACTGCCTGGCGGGCGGGTCCGAGCTCATGTCGATGTGCGACATCGCCTTCGCCTCAGACGACTGCAAGATCGGGTACCCGCCCATGCGCGGTATGACGACGCCGGACGTCATCTACTTCCCCTGGAAGCTGCAGATGGCGCGCGCCAAGTACCTGCAGCTCAGCGGCAACAGCGTCACCGGCAAGCAGGCCGCGGAGTGGGGCTGGATCGCGAAGAGCTTCCCCGCGGCGTCGCTCGAAGAGGAGGTGCTTCACGAAGTGCGCGCCCTCTCCAGCATCGCACCCGACCTGCTCGCGGCGAACAAGCTCGCCATCAACCAGTCCTACGAGATCATGGGGATTCGCACGGCGCTCAACACCGGTCCGCAGTGGCACGCGCTCAGCGGGCGGATGCGCCCGGGGGCAGGCGAGTTCGGCCGCATCTCGAACGAACAGGGACTGAAGGCGGCCCTTGCCTGGCGCGACGAGCCGTTCAACCGCGAGGGCTTCCGCCCCTGACCGGCCGTCAGGCGCCGGCGCGCACCATCACCGGCCCTGAGTGGTGGTGCACTAGCCGCCAGGCACCCTCCTCGTGTGTGAAGACGTTCGTGGCGTAGAGGGTGCTGCCGGAGACGACCTCACGGCAGAACACGAGGGCGGTATCGCCCAGCAACGTCACGCTGGCGCCGCCGCCGACGATGCGGGGCTGGTCAGGGTTGGCAAGGATGGTCGTCCAGCTCTCCAGCACGGCCTCACGCCCGCGCAGGAGCGTCCAGCCCGGGTGCAGGCAGGTGACCGGCGCAGCGCGCGCCCAGATGGACTCCATCGCGCCCGCGTCTGCTGCGCCGAGCGCGCGGTAGAAGGCTTCGTTCGCCACAAGGAGGCCCTGCTCCGCCTCGGCGCCGCCTCTCTGATCGAGCATGGGGCAAGGATAGCGGCCTCGCCCGCACCCGGGCGGCTACACTTTGCCCGCGCCGAAGCCGGGCCAGAGCGCTTATAGTGCGCGAATCGCGGCGGCGGGTACGCAACCGCCCTCTGGGGAGCCTGTCTCCGGATGCGGAAGGAGCAGACATGACAACCGAGCAGTTTGGCGGCGTCATCGGGCGCTACACGAGCGAATCGACTCCGTGGTGGCCTCAGCCGGTGCAGCCGCCTCCCGGCAGTCCGAATGTCGTGTTCATCATGCTGGATGATGTCGGCTTCGCACATCTTGGGTGCTACGGGTCCTCCATTGACACACCGAACATGGACGGCCTCGCAGCTGGGGGAATCCGCTACAACAACTTCTATACTACGACGATCTGTTCTCCGTCGCGTGCTTGCCTGCTGACAGGGCGAAATCACCATTCCGTGGGCATGCGTACGATCTCCAACTACGATGCGGGCTTCCCGAACGGCCGGGGCGCGATCTCGCCAAGTGCCGCTACGATCGCGCAGATGCTCCAACAGGCGGGGTACAACACCGCTGCATTCGGGAAGTGGCACCTCGCCCCCATGGCGGATGGATCGGCGGCAGGGCCGTTTCAGAACTGGCCGTTGCAGAAGGGATTTGAGCGCTACTACGGCTTCCTCGATGCACTCACGGACCAATTTGCACCTGAGCTCGTCTGCGATAACAGGCACATTCCATCGCCCTCTGACCCAGATTACCACTTTACCGAGGATATCGCCGATCAGGCGATCGATTTCGTGAGAGATCAGACGTCGCTCTCACAGAACCCGTTCTTCCTCTATCTCTCCTTCGGGGCCTGTCACTCGCCCCATCAGGCGCCTCAGGAATATCTCGACAAATACCGCGGGAAGTTTGACCAGGGCTGGGACGCCACTCGGGAGGAGTGGTTTGCGCGCCAGCAGGAGCTCGGGATTGTGCCCCACGGGACGGAGCTGGCACCGCGCAATACAGGGGTTCCGCCCTGGAATGAGCTCTCCGGGGACGAGCGCCGCGTCCGCACGCGCCTGCAGGAAGCCTTCGCCGCGATGCTCGATCACATGGATCATCACATCGGCAGGGTTGTCTCGTACCTGGAGGAGATTGGTGAAATTGAGAACACCCTCCTGGTTCTCGTCTCCGATAACGGCGCCAGCCAGGAGGGAGGGCCGATCGGGGTCGTCAACGAAGGGCGTTTCTACAACCAGGTACCGGCAGATGAGGGCTATAACCTAGAGCATATCGATGAGATCGGGGGACCGAAATCGCACACCAACTACCCTTGGGGCTGGGCGCAAGTCGGCAACACGCCGCTCAAACGGTATAAGCAGAACACGCACGGAGGCGGAGTCCGTGACCCCTTGATCATCCACTGGCCGGAGAGGATCAAGGACGGTGGCGCGATCCGGACGCAGTTCCACCATATCACCGACATTGTGCCGACGGTGCTCGATGTGATCGGGATCGAGGCGCCGGCATCGTACCAGGGTGTTCCGCAGCTACCCATCCACGGCGTGAGCATGGCCTATACGCTCGATTCACCGGATGAGCCGACGCGCAAGACGACGCAGTACTTCGAGATGTTTGGTCACCGCGGAATCCTGCATGAGGGCTGGAAGGCCGTCACGTTCCATCCTCCCGGGCAGCCCTTCGAGGAGGATCAGTGGGAGCTGTATCACGTTGACGAGGACTTCTCCGAGTGCCGGGATCTCGCGGAGTCCGAACCGGAGAAGTTGCGCGAAATGATCGATCGCTGGTGGATCGAGGCCGCCAGGTACGATGTCCTGCCGCTCGAAGACGGGCTGCGGGGGGCACGTGGAACCCCGCCGAAGCCCGGTTCGCCGCAAGACCGTACGACGTTCATCTACCGTCAGGGCATGGCCCACACGCCGACCAACGCGGCCGCCGATATCCGCAATCGGGGCTACTCGATTACGGTCGAATTGACGCGCCAGTCGGAGGCTGATGAAGGCGTGCTGATCGCGCACGGCGGGCTCACGGGCGGCTACAGCCTCTTCGTGAAAGACAACCGGCTCGTGCATGACTACAACTACGTGGGCGTCATCTACCGGATCGTGTCCAGTACGACCGTGCCCATTGGCCAATCCGTCGTGGGCCTTGAGTTCACGAAGACCGGCGAGCTTGCAGGGACGGCGAGTCTCACCATCAACGGCCGCCAGGTCGGCGAGCGGGATCTTCCGGAGACTCTGGGCGGAATGTTCGCCATTGAAGGTCTCGACGTCGGCCAGGATCTCTACACGCCGGTCAGTGACCAGTACGAGACGCCTTTCGCATTCTCGGGGACGATCGAGAAGGTGATTATCGATCTCGCGGAGAACCAAATCCTCGACCGGGACGCGGAGCTGCACGGGCGCATCATCGCGGAGTGAGCCGGGCGAGCGTGTAGCCCGCCGTGGCGTCCGGCGGTGGTGCGCTCCGGGGGCGCTCTCTGCGCCTGTACGTGGTGCTTCTACAGGCGACGCCTCTGGCTCGCAAGCCGTGCTGCGGAGGCGTGCCAGCCAGCCCCGCGCCACCAGCAAAGCGGGGCCGCTGATGCTGGAAGCGGCGCTCCTCGTGCTGCTTGGGCTGGGAGTGGGGGCGTTCGGCGCGATCGTCGGCGCGGGCGGCGGCTTCCTGATCGTCCCCATCCTGCTTGTCGCCTACCCCGATCGCGATGCCACCACGGTGACGGCGATGTCGCTCGTTGCCGTCTTTGCCAGCGCGACGTCGGGGGCGGTCGTCTACGCCTGGCAGCGGCGGATCGACTACCGCAGCGGGATGTGGTGGGCGCTCGCCGCCTTTCCCGGCGCGCTTGGCGGCGTACTCCTGGTCGGCCTCATCCCGCGGCGTGCGTTTGCGCTCGGGTTCGCCGTGGCCCTCGCCGCTCTGGGCGTCCACCTCATCCTCAGGCGCCAATTCCGGGGGATCAGGGAGCCAGTCACAGGGAAGGGTGCGGTCTCACGGCGGATCACGGACCGTCGGGGACAGAACTTCATCTACACCTTCCGCCTGTGGCAGGGACTCGTGATCGCAGGGGCGATGGGGCTCGTCTCCGGCGTGCTGGGGGCGGGAGGTGGCGTCCTCCAGGCGCCGCTGCTGACGATCGTTCTTCGCTTCCCTGTTCACATTGCGACGGCAACGAGCCAGTTCGCCTACGCCCTCATTGCCCTGGAGGCGACAACGGTGCACCTCTGGACAGGGGGGCTCAGCTGGGGTCGAGAGATTGGCGAAGCTTCGCTCGTCGCCGTGGGCGCTGTGGGCGGCGCTCAGCTGGGGGCCCGCCTCGCCCTCCGTATTCGGGACGCAGTGATCCTGCGCACGCTCTCGAGCGCCCTCATCCTGGTCGCTGTATGGCTCGCTGTGGAGGGCCTTGGCTTCACCTAGAACAGTCCCGGAACGACCCTCTGGCCAACAGTGATGATGAACGTCGTGAGCACATCCCTGGGGATGTTCGCGGCGGAGACGGACGTCACTCCCTCGCGAGAGTCATCACAGGGATTGCTGCTCTCACAGATGGTGAGGCGGGGTTCGCGAATCTTCACGTACTCCGGAAGCTCGGCGTAAAAGACTCTGACTTCCATGGCCGTCTGCGCTGTCACGTACCGGTAGTCGAAGTAGCGGACAAGCTCGCCATGCCGGTCGATCTCCTCGTGGATACGCTTCTCGATGAGGATGGCGTCCGGCATCACCGCGATTGTCGACATCGTCTCTTCGTTGGTCCTGTCGAGCGCTGCCCTGTCCGAACCAGCGATCTCATCGCGAAACATGCTCGAGGCGATGAAAATCGCCAGGAGAAGGGGGAGCCCGATCGCTGCCGTAGCGATGGCTACCCTTCGGAAGTTGATCAAGCGTACGTCGTAGATCACAAGATCACACGTCACGGACGCATCGAAATCCAGAGTTCGCCGTTGTTGAGTCGGGAGTGTTGCCGGTACGCGCCGCAACACGGTAGCGTTTGCAGTAGGACTCGTGGCAGAGAAATGAGCCGCCCTTCTGTACCCGCTGCATCCCCGTGCGCGGGCCGGTGGGGTTGTCCCGCGTGTCAGGTCGCTCCATCAGGTGATGGTCCAGACTGAACCAGTCGGCCGTCCATTCCCAGACGTTCCCCGAACAGTTGTAGAGGCCGAATGCGTTCGGTTCGAAGGTGTCGACCGGGCAGGTTGTCGTGTAGCCGTCCTCGCCGCTGTCGCGGTGTGGGAAATTGCCCTGCCAGATGTTGCAGCGATGCCGACCGCCGGGGGTGAGATCGTCGCCCCAGGGGTAGGTCGCCCGCTCAAGCCCGCCTCGCGCTGCGTACTCCCACTCGGCTTCCGTGGGCAGGCGCTTCCCTGCCCACTCGCAGTAGGCGGCGGCATCGTTCCAGGAGGTATGCGTGACGGGGTGGTCGCCACGGGTGCGAATGTCACGCCCTGCGCCTTCGGGCTGGTTCCAGCGCGCGGCAGGGACCGCAATCCACCAGGGCGCCCCCACTACTGCGTTCGTCCTGGCCAGGCGTCGGGCGGTCTGTCTCGAGAGGTGCCTTCGGAACACAAAGGACCACCCGAACCGCTCGGCTTCGGTGACATAGCCGGTCGCCCTGATGAACGTCGCGAACTGCGCGTTAGAGACAGCCTGGGCGTCGATGAAGAAGGGTCGGAGGGTTACCTCACGCACGGGCCCTTCTCCGTCGAGATCACTCCCCTTCGGTGCCGAGCCCATGAGGAACGCGCCGCCCTCGACCCGCACCATGCCGGCAGTGGAACCCTCCCTGGTGGTCCTGGTGGGCTCATCCGGGCAGGATGCGACCACCGGTGCGTGCGCCTGCGCGGAGCCGTGGTCGCGGTCCGCTCGCGCAGGCGCACGGGATGCGGCGTCGGGAGTGCAGCAGGTATCAGTTGTCGCGTGCATCAGCCTGGCTTGCGGGAGTCGCGTCGCCCGCGGACATCCTGTAGAGTCCCGCGAATCAGCTTGCGTCGTCAAGGAGTGCGGATTTACCGGTGGGCATCCCCGGTCCGCAGTGGACATAGTTCATCAGGTACCGAGCTGGGTCTAATCTATGGTGCGGTTGGCATTTGGAGGAATTCGTGAGAGATCTGCGCGAGAGGAAGATTAGCCGGCGTACGCTGTTGGCTTCAGGTGGGACGGCTGCAGCTGGCCTTGGGGCGGCGGTGCTGGTCGGATGTGGGGACGATGACGACATAGGGCCCGATCCCGCCGCCACCGAGGCGCCGGCTGGCACTGCTGAAGCGACTGAGCCTTCTGCGACCGAGACTCCGGCGACTCCGACCGAGGCTCCGGCCACGGAAACGCAAGCAGCTGGTGGGCCACAGGTGGGCGGTGTGCTCAGGGGCTCCTCGGGCAACACCATCTGGAACACGGGTTTCCCCTTCTCGCTCACCTGGGAGAATGAGCCCTACTTCTCGACGCTGGAACCGCTGGTGCGATACCGCGACAGCCTTGAGCCAACGATGGTCCTCGCGGAGCGGTTCGAGTTCAACGATGACCGCACAAAGCTGACGGTTCGGCTGAAGCCCGATGTTGAGTTCCACAATGGCGCTCCTGTCACGCCCGAGGATGTGTTCTTTGGCATCGAAGTGATGCTTGACCCGGAGAAATTCGGGATAACGGCGGCTTTCCAGATCAGCACCTTCGCGCGGATGCTTACAAACTGGACCGCCATCGATGCGCGAACGATGGAGTTCGAGTTCGACAAGCCCCGGCCGAACATCACCGATTTCTTCGCCCAGCTGCTTGTGACGCAAGCATCGAGCTACGACAAGTTGCAGCTCGGCGAGGACATCCAGGGCACGGGACCGTTCAAGTTCACAGGCTGGACCCCGGATGTGGGCACGAGCTATGAGGCGAACCGGAGCTGGCATCAGACGGAAGCGGAAGGTGGACCATACGTCGACCGGATCGAGCTCCAGCAGTTCCCCGATGCGGAGGCGTTGGGGCTCGCCCTGGAAGCCGGCGATATCGACTACTCGCTGGGGATTGCCCCCTCCATCGCGCGCCGCACCGGCCGGGGCGTGCTCGCGCCCAAGGCCGGTATCGTCTACGTCGGGTGCAACGTCACGAGCCCGCATCTCCAGGACAAGCGGGTGCGGCGGGCACTTCTCTACGCCATCGACCGCAGGCGCATCACCGAAGAGCTGCGAGAAGGTCTCGGGGACCTCACTGCCCAGCCGTGGCCGAAATCGTCGCCAGCGTTCGATCCCGCCCTGGAGAGCGAGCTGTACGAGCCGGATCGGGCGCGGGCGCTCCTCGACGAGGCCGGGTGGACTCAGGACGCGCCACTGCTGATCGAGCCGATACCGGGCACGGAAGTCACCGCCGAGGTCCTGAAATCGAACTTTGCGGACGTGGGCGTCGAGGTCCAGATCGAGGCGCAGGAGATTGGCGTCTGGGTGTCCAAGCTGCGGGAGCGCAAGTTTGTCGACCTCTGGGTGGCGCCGCACAAGTTCTCGAACCTGTCGCCGCTCTCAACGTTCCAGCAGACGTTCCCGTACAAACAGCCCAACCCGAGCTTCTACGCGACTGACACCTACCTCGACATCATCGCCAACCTGGAGAAGCTGGACCCGGTCAGCCCGGAGGCGCTGGAGCAGTACGCCCGTTTCAACCAGATGTGGCTGGATGATCCCTGGCTGCTTCCAGTCCATACGAACCAGCGCATCGAGGTTGCGAACGCGAACGTCAAGGGGTTTGATGAGCACTTCGTGACGATTTTTGAGCAGCCGAACATGGCGAAGGTCTGGCTCGAGGCCTAAGTCTTGTTGGCCTACGTGCTCGCCCGCTTCTTGCAGGCGATCCCCGTCCTCATTCTGGCGAGTATCGCGGTCTTTCTGATGCTGCGGCTGGTGCCGGGGGATCCCGCTACAATCATTGCGGGTGAGGGTGCGAGCGACGCCGATGTCGCCCGTATCCGTGAGCAACTCGGCCTGACCGATTCACCCCCGCAGCAGTACATCAACTGGCTCGGCCGCCTGTTCCGGGGAGACCTGGGCCACTCCTTCGCCAGCGGAGTGCCCGTGAGCCGAGTGCTCAAGATCGCGATCCCGCCGACGCTGGAACTGACTGTGGCCGCCTACCTGCTCGCGGTGGTCGTGGGCATCCCGATGGGAGTCCTGGGGGGGATCAAGCCGCGCTCGGTGTGGGACTGGCTGCTCTCCGGGTATACGCTCGTGACGGTCGGCATCCCCGGGTTCATTTTCGGCATCATCATGCTCTGGGTGTTCGCCGTCAGGCTTGGCTGGTTCCCGACGTTTGGGGAAGTCTCCTTCTTCGACGACCCACTAAGCTCGCTCCGCCACCTGGCGCTCCCCGCGATCGCCACCGGGGCCGGGGTGGCGGCAGTGCTCGCGCGCTATACGCGTACCACGATCTCCGAGGTGATGAACAACGACTATGTGCGGACGGCGCGGGCGAAGGGGCTGCCCGAAAGTCGCGTCGTGATTCGCCACGCGCTCCGGAACTCACTCATTCCGGTCGTCACGGTCATGGCGCTGCAGGTTGGAGGCCTGCTCGGGGGAGCCGTGATCGTGGAGCAGGTGTTCACGCGGCCAGGCCTTGGCCGGGTGATGGTGAATGCAATCCAGGCGCGCGACTACCTTGTGGTACAGAGCACGCTCATCATCCTCGTCACGATCTTCATCGCCGCCAACCTGGCGGCGGATATCGCCTACGGCTTTCTCGATCCGCGGGTCCGTGGCCGATGAGGGCGTCCCGCGTCGACGAGATTACTAGCGCGCTCTCCTGGCGAGAGCGCAAGGTTCGCGAGTCGCTCCTGTTCGCCACGCTCGACGGGATCATCCGCAACCCGCAGGGGTTCATCGCGCTCGTTGGCCTCCTGCTCCTGATCGTCGGGGGGGTTGGCGCTCCACTCATCGCCCAGCACGATCCGATCGCCCAGGAGGCTGCTGGTCGCTTCCTCAGCCCTTCGTGGGACCACCCGTTCGGTACCGATGAGCTGCGGCGTGACCTCTTCGCGCGGACGCTGTATGGCCTGCGGGCGTCGTTCGCGGTGAGCATGATCGGGGTGGTGGTCGGTACGGTTGTGGGTGTGACCCTCGGGTTCCTCGCTGGCTATGTCGGGGGCCTGGTGGAGACGGGAGCGATGCGGCTGGTGGACGCGCTGCTCGCATTTCCCGGCCTGCTGGCGGCGCTCGGCATCCTGACAATTCTGGGGCCCGGCGTGGAGAACATCGGCATCGCGATCGCGTTCTTCACGATTCCCGCATTCGCGCGTCTCTCGCGGGCGCAGATGATCTCGGAGAAGAACAAGGAGTACGTCCTCGCCTCACGGGCCGTGGGAGCCAGCCCGCAGCGGATGGTCTTCCGCCATATCGCGATCAATGCGTTTCCACCACTGCTCACGCAGATGGCGCTCCTGATTGCTGTCGCGGTGCTGATTACCGCCGCGCTGAGCTTTCTCGGGCTCGGCGACCAGCCGCCGACTCCGTCGCTTGGCGGGCTCCTGAATGCCAGTCGGCAGTACCTCCGCGAGGCCTGGTGGTACTCAGTGTTCCCGGGGGCGGTCTTTGCCCTGTTGCTCTTCAGCCTGAATCTGCTTTCGGATGCGATTAACGAAGCATCAAATCCTTACATAAGGAGAAAGTAGTGAACGTCCTGTGGTTCGGAGCGACTTCCGCTCCGGCCCGCCATTCCCGTCAGTAGCAGACTGACGCAACGCACCTGCCGACAGGAGGAATCGAGAGATGCCCGCGGATAGCTCCAGGCCGAATTTTGTGGTGATCATGTCCGACCAGCAACGAGCTGATGCGCTTGGCTGCGCCGGGAATCCACGTATCCAGACTCCCAACCTCGACCGGCTGGCCGCCGAGGGCGTCCGTTTCAGCCGGGCGTTTTGCCAGGGGCCGCTCTGCATGCCGGCGCGCTGGTCCTTCCTCACGGGGAGGTACGTGCGCGATCACGGCGTCTTCGAAAACAACTGGGACATGACGGAGCCCCTCCCGACCCTTCCCCAGCAACTTCAGCAGATCGGGTACTACACGAGCTGCATCGGGAAGATGCATCTCTTCGCCGACGAGACGCGCGTCTGCGTGTCCAATGATGTCCAGGACCCACAGCTGCCACGACGGTACCGCGAGGTCGGCTTCGATGAGCCGCACCCGGGCCCGGAGAAGAACGGCGTGGTCGGGCTGCGGTGCGAATACAGCGATTTCTTGCGCTCGGAGGGGCTCTTCGAGACGTTCGCGGAGTGGTTCCACCTGCGCAGCTACCCGCGCAAGACAGCGACGCACGTCTCCCTCCCGATGTGGTTCGCGGAGTCGACGCCGCTCCCCACGCGCGCCTACCTGGATACGTGGACGGGTCAGGAGGTGGTCCGCTGGATCGAAGAGTACGACCGCGACCAGCCGTTCCTGCAGTTCGTCGGCTTCCCGGGGCCGCACGAACCGTTCGATGCACCCCGGGAGTACGTCGATCGCTATCGCGGCGTCGAGTTTGAGGTGGGGGAACGCATTCCGCCGCTGGTCCCTGAGTCGGGGCCGCTCCATACGCTCTGCCGGTGGCTCCAGGATACGGCGCAGTGGGAGGGGCTGACCGATGACGTTGTCCAGCAACTCCACCGCTACTACTACGCGAACGTCACGGCGATCGATGATCAGGTGGGTGCTATCGTGGCCGCGCTCGAACGCAAGGGCATCCTGGATAACACCTGGATCATCTACACGGCAGACCACGGTGAGATGCTTGGCGATCACTGGATGTTGTGGAAGATGCTCTTCTATGAGCAGACCGCGACCGTGCCTCTGATCGTTCGGCCGCCCGGGGGTATGGCCAGCGCTGTCGTCGATGGCATCGTTGAGCATGTGGATGTCACGGCGACGCTTCAGGTGCTGGCACAGTCACCCGAGCTTCCCGACGGCGAAGGCCGCTCGCTGCTTGGCCACTTCGACGGGAGCGACGCGGGTGCCGTCCGTGAACTCGCGCACAGCGAGAACTACGGGTTCGGCATGTTCGCCACCGATCGCTACAAGCTCGTCGTCTTCGAGGATACGAAGACCCCCGTACAACTGTTCGATCTGCAGGAGGATCCGGCTGAGAACCAGAACCTGGTCGACGATCCTCGCTACGCGGATACGCTTGACGCGCTGATGCGGGAGTACGCCCTCCCCTTCCTCGAGACCGCGCCCCTGCGTCCACAGGCAGGTCTGACCACAGACATGGGAGGCCGCCGGTACGTTGGCAACCGGCACCTCGGAGCGCGAACCGCCAGGCGGGCGTAAGCGCCCCTGGGAATGCGAAACGGGGCCCGCGTAGCGAGTCCCGTTTCGCATATGGCGCTGCGACCGCGGGCGGTGGGCGGCTACCCCGTGCCCGCGCCGATGCCCTCGGCGAAGCGCCGTGCGAGTTCCTGCTCGAAAAAGAAGCGCTCTTCGCCGAAAGCGGGCCGCAACTCGTCCAGCCAAGTCGCCGTCTCGTCGTACTGCGCGAAGAAGGGGCGTGACACCCAGTCGGGGTCGCGTCCCTGCAGGAAGCTCAGTGCAAGTGCCTTCTGGCCGGCGACCTCGACCGGACCGAGCACGGCAACCTTGCCTGGCTCGGCCGACATGCTGGGCCCGCGCACTGTGCGTGCGAGGCCGCTGACCTGCTTGTAGGCGTCGTGGAAGATCTGCCAGGCGCGCACGAGCGGAATTTCGAAGAAGTGCTTCGCGCCCGTATCGCGTGCCACGAACATGTAGTACGGGATCATCCCGAGGCGTACCTGTTCGCGCCACATCTCCGCCCACGCCCCGGCGTTGTCGTTGATGTTGCGCATGATGGGCGACTGCGTCCTGATCTCTGCGCCCGTCTCGCGGATGCGTTCCACCGCCTCGCGCACGGCCGGCGTGCCCAGCTCACGCGGGTGGTTGAAGTGCGCCATGATCGAGAGGTGTCGTCCGGAGGCCGTGATCCGCCGGAACAGGTCCAGCATCTCCCCGGCGTCTTCGTCCGTGGTGAAGCGGTACGGCCAGTAGCCCAGCGCCTTCGTGCCGATCCGGATCGTCTGCAGGTTCTGCAGGTCCGCTTCCAGCAACGGCTCGACGTACTGCCTGAAGCGTCTTGCCTTCATCACCATCGGGTCGCCACCGGTGATGAGTACGTCGGAGACGCGCGGGCGCTCGCGAAGGTAGGCGATCAACCCCTCGGCCTGCCTGGTGGCGAACTTCAGGTCGTCGAGGCCCACGAACTGTGGCCAGCGGAAGCAGAACGTGCAGTAGGCGTGGCAGGTCTGACCGTTGCTGGGGAAGAGCAACACTGTCTCTTCGTACTTGTGCTGCAGCCCCTCGACGCTCTCCTCGTAGAGCACGGGCACGTTGTGTTCGAGCTGGCCCGCGGGGTGCGGGTTGAGCGTCATGCGGATGCGGTTCGCGGCTTCGTCGATCTCCGCGCGCGGCGCCTCCCGCGAAACCAGTGCCGCGATCTCCTCGAAATGCGCGGGCTGCAGCATGTCCGTCTGCGGGAACGTGAGCGTGAAGATCGGATCGTTGGGGACGTCCTCCCAGTCGATCAGCTCGTTGACGACGTAGTTGTTCGTCTTGAACGGCAGGACGCGCGAGACCACGTCGATCGCGAAGCGCGCGTCCGCGTTCAGCCGCTGCGCCTGCGGCATGGCGGACACGTTGTGGAGCGTGATCGCGCGGTATTTGGTGGGGTCGCTGGAGCCGGGTGTGCGGTCGAGTGTCGTGCTCGTCATCGGGTTGCCTCCTCTGTCGTGTGCGGTCCGCGTCGGAGACGCGAGACGGCGGGAGGCTGAGCGCACTGCTTGCCGAGCCTCCGAACGCCTGCGGGGTTAGCTGACGGGTTCAGCGTCGGAGTTCGCCTATGCGCGAAACGCGCAATGCACCCCTGAAGGTGGTTCCCCCGCTCTCTGGACGGGACCGTCCGGAGATTTGGCCCTTCCACTATAGCACGCCCGTGGCGTGCAGCCTCCGTTCGCGTTCCCCAAGGGCGGCTCGCGGTCGTACACTCATGCAGATTCCCCGGCTCCGCGTGAGCGCGGGCCCCCCGGAGGCGCGCCATGCCCCGAGCGATTTGGAAGGGCGTCATCAGCTTCGGCATGGTGAGCATCCCGATCAGGCTCTTTCCGGCGACGGAGAGCAAGGACATCGGCTTCCGCCAGCTGCGGCGCGAAACCCACACCCGCGTCCGCATGCTCCGCTGGGATCCCGAGGAGGAGTGCGAGGTTCCCTACGACGAGATCGTGAAGGGCTACGAGTACGCGAAGGACCGCTACGTTGTGCTCGAGAACGAGGACTTCGAGAAGCTTCCCCTGCCCACGAAGCACACCATCACGCTCACAGCCTTCGTGAACGAAGAGGAGATCGACCCCATCCACTACGAGCGCTCCTATTACCTGGAGCCCGCGGAGACCGGCCAGAAACCGTACTCGCTGCTCATCCGCGCGATGCAGCTGAAGGGGCTCATCGCTGTCGCCAAGGTCGCCATCCGCACCAGGGAGCGCCTCTGTGCCCTCCGCGCGCGCGATGATCAGCTCATCCTCGAGACGCTCTACTACCCCGATGAGATACGCGACCCCGGCGAGTCCTTCACCGTGGAGGAGGTCTCCGAGCAGGAGATGGAGATGGCGCGGGCGCTCATCGAGATGCTCGAAGAGCCCTTCGACCCGACCAGATACCGCGACGGTTACCGTGAGGCGCTGATGGCGATCATCAACGCCAAGCTGGAAGGGCAGGAGCTCGCCGTACCGGAGGAGGCCGCGGCTCAGCCCGCCGTCGACCTGATGGCGGCCCTGCGCGCGAGCGTTGAGGCGGCCAGAGCGCGCAAGGAGGGCGAGGCGCCCGCGAACGGCACCGGTGGGACACACGCCCGCGCCGCCACCGAGAAGACCGCCCTCGCCGCCGAGTAGCGATGAGCGCGCCCGTCAGCAGGCGCCATCCGGCACCCCGCGCCGCCCTGCGAGGCAGGCCCCTTGACTGACCCCCTCGACCGCTACCGTGAGAAGCGCGACTTCGCGGTCACGCCTGAGCCCCCCGACACCGTCCCCGAGGGGCGCGCGGGGCCGCTCACCTTCGTTGTCCAGAAGCACGCCGCCACGCGTCTCCACTACGACCTGCGGCTGGAGGTCGGGGGCGTGATGAAGTCGTGGGCCGTGCTCCGCGGCCCCTCATGCGACCCCGCCGTGCGCCGCCACGCGGTCATGACGGAGGACCACCCCATCGCCTACTCCGCCTTCGAGGGTGTCATCCCGAAAGGTCAGTATGGTGCTGGCCGCGTCATCGTCTGGGATGCGGGCACGTATGCGCCGGAGGAGGATCGCGTTCCCGAATTCGCCTCGCGCGAGGCGGCTGAGCGCACGATGGAAGCGGCGATTGGGGCGGGCAAGATCTCCGTCCAGCTGCGAGGGTGCAAGTTGAAGGGCTCCTGGGCGCTGGTGAAGACCGCGAGCGACTGGCTCCTGCTCAAGCACGACGACGCCATCGCCGACCCCGCCCGCGACCTTGCCGAGGAGGATCGCTCGGTTGTCTCCGGCTTCACTCTCGCCGACCTTGGGGAGGGCCGCCTGCCCCGCCACCGGCGCGCGCCCTCCGACTACACGCCCGCCGCTCTCGCCGGCTCGCTGGCCGCTTCCCTGCCCGACTCCCTTGCCCCGATGTTGGCGAGCGCGCGTGCGCCCTTCTCGCACCCGGAGTGGCTCTTCGAGCCGAAGCTGGACGGCATCCGTGCTGTGGCCCGTGTGACGGGTGGGCGGGCGCAGCTCAGATCCCGCCACGGCATCGAACTCACGGGCACGTATCCCGGGCTTGTGGCCGCGCTGGGGGCGCAGCCGCTCGCGGAGGCGCTTATCGACGGCGAGATCGTTGCCTTCGATGAGCGCGGCGTGCCCTCCTTCGAGCTCCTCCAGCAGCGTATGAACCTCGCCGGCGAGATTGACGTTGCCGCCGCCGAAGGGCGCATTCCGGTGATGTACATGGCCTTCGACCTCCTCCAGCTCGACGGCTACGACCTCACCGGCGTCTCGCTGAGGGAGCGCAAGGAAGCGCTGGTGCGGGCGCTTCTGCCCGCCGGACCGGTCGCGTTCGTGGAGCACTTCGAAG
The DNA here is from genome assembly GCA_963422605.2 of Tepidiformaceae bacterium. GTDB lineage: Bacteria > Chloroflexota > Dehalococcoidia > Tepidiformales > Tepidiformaceae > UBA2991. Next base: position 82,202 of record CAXXUF010000002.1, on the reverse strand, counting down.
CGGCGGGCGAGGAGGCGTATGAAGCGGCGCTCGCGCTCGGTCTCGAGGGCGTTGTCGCCAAGCGCCGCGAGAGCCGCTACCTCCCCGGCAGGCGCTCCGAAAGCTGGGCGAAGATCAAGATGCGCCAGTCGGCGGAGTTCGTCGTGGGCGGGTTCACCCGCGGCAAGGGCGCCCGCGAGCCCGCGTTTGGCGCGCTTCTGCTCGGTGCCCGCGCGCCCGGTGGCGTACTTGTCTACTGCGGTCGCGCGGGTGGCGGCTTCAGCGATGCGATGCTCGTCGATCTGCGCGCGCGCCTCGATGCGCTGGCGACCAGCGCATCGCCGTTCGCGGAGACGCCCCCCGAAGCGGAGGGCGCCGCCTTCGTCCGCCCCGAGCTGGTCGTGGAGGTCGAGTACGCGGAGATCACGTCCACCGGACTCCTGCGTGCGCCCGTCTTCAAACGACTGCGGTCCGACAAACCCCCCGGCGAGGCCACCGTTCCCGCAACGCTGCCCTCCCCCTCGCCGCCGCCCTCCACTCCTTCGCTGTCGGGTGTGGCGGCGTCCGTGCTGCGCCAGCTCGATGATCCGGCCGAGGATATGCGGCTGGAGGCGGGGGGTCACGGGATCGCGGTCACCAACCTGGAGAAGCCGCTCTGGCCCGCGGCGGACGGCCAGCACGCCGTTACGAAACGCGACCTGTTGCGCTACCTCGCGGGCGTTGCACCGCTCATGCTGCCCCACCTGCGCGACCGGCTCATCACGCTCACCCGCTACCCCAACGGCATCGATGCGGCGCACTTCTACCAGAAGCACTCCGAGGCGCTGTCCCCTGACTTCGTCGAGACGGCGCTGGTCTACTCCGAAGGCGGTGGCGGCGATCGAGAGTTCTTGCTCTGCAACAACCTCGCCACCCTGCTCTGGCTTGGCCAGCTCGCCAACCTGGAGTTCCACGCTACCCTGGCGCGCGTGGCGCCCGAGCCCGACGCTCGTGGCCTGCCCGCGATCTTCACGGGCTCGAAGGCGAACGTCGAGGCGTCGGTCCTGAACTACCCCGACTTCCTCCTGTTCGACCTGGACCCCTACATCTACGCAGGCACCGAGGCAGCGGGCGAGGAGCCGCAGCTCAACCGCAAGGCCTTCGCCAGGACGGTCGAGGCGGCGCGCGCCCTCAAGGAGATCCTCGATGCTGCCGCCCTGCCCTCGTACGTGAAGACGTCGGGCGCGACCGGGCTGCACATCTACGTGCCCATCCTGCGGCAGTTCCCCTACCCCGTTGTCCGCTCGCTCTGCGAGACGGTCAGCGGCGAGCTGCTCGCGCGCCGTCCCCGCGATGTGACCCTCGAATGGGTGTCGCAGAAGCGCACCGGCAAGATCTTCCTCGACGTCAACCAGAACGCGCGCGCCAAGAACGTCGCTGCCGCCTTCTCGCCGCGCGCGAAGACGGGCGCGCCCGTCTCGGTGCCGGTCCGCTGGGACGAGCTCGGCGACCTCTATCCGACCGACTTCACCGTCCTCACTGCGCCCGATCGCTTCGCCGCGACGGGCGACCTCTGGACCGGCATCCTCGAATCGAAGCAGGACCTCAGCGCGCTCCTTGGGGTCGAGGGGTGACGCCCTTGCGACGGCGGAACGGACGCGTGAGGATAACGGACATGCGTTCGTCAGCAGGGTTCGCGCCGTGAGCGAAGGGCGGGAGGCGCCGCGCCTGCTCGACCTGCGTGGGCGTGACCACCTCGATGCAGTTGAGATCGTGCAGCGCGCGCTCGTCGATGCGGGCTACGAGGTGGGCGGCTGTGTCGAGGTGCTCGGGGGTGCGTTCGTGTGCGCGGCCGTGCGCCGCTACTGGGCCGAGGGGCTGAGCGCGGCCGAGGCGCACGAACACCTCTGCGCCGATGATCCTGAGCTGGCATGCGCGATCGAGGCGCTCGCGCCCCTCCTGCTCGACCGCGTCGAGGCGCGCAGCCAGCGCGAAGCCGCCGTCGCCGCTGTCGAGATCCTGCTTGCCAGCGCCCGCCCCGGGCGCGACCAGCTACCCCTGCCGCTCGATTCCCAGGCCCCCTGACGCGTTCTTCGCGCCCGCGACGATCTCCTCGACGACGGCTGGGTCGGCGAGTGTGGTCACGTCGCCCACGTTCTCGGGCTCGCCCTCCGCGATTTTGCGCAGGATGCGCCGCATGATCTTGCCCGAGCGCGTCTTCGGCAGGCCCGGCACGAACTGGATCCGGTCGGGCGTGGCGATCGGGCTGATCTCCGTGCGCACGGCCTGGCGCAGCTCGCGCTCGATCTCGCCGGATCCGCTCCAGCCCTGATTGAGCATGACGTAGGCGTAGATGCCTGTTCCTTTCACCGCGTGCGGGTAGCCGACCACAGCAGCTTCGGCGCAGGCTTCGTGACCCACGAGCGCGCCCTCGATCTCGGCGCTGCCCAGGCGGTGTCCGGCCACGTTCAGCACGTCGTCCACGCGGCCCGTGATCCAGTAGTAGCCGTCCTGGTCGCGGTGGCAGCCGTCGCCCGTGAAGTACTTGCCCGGATAGGTCGTGAGGTAGGTGTCGATGAAGCGCTGGTGGTCGCCGTAGACGGTGCGCATCATGCCCGGCCACGAGGCGGTGATGCAGAGCCGGCCGGTCACGCTGTTCCCCTCGATCGCGTTTCCGGCCTCGTCGACGACTTCCGGCTGCACGCCGAGGAAGGGCAGCGAGGCTGATCCCGGCTTCATGTCGTTCGCGCCGGGCAGGCCCGTGATCATGTGGCCGCCCGTCTCCGTCTGCCAGTAGGTGTCGACGATCGAGCAGCGCCCCCCGCCGGGGACGTTGTAGTACCAGCGCCAGGCCTCGGGGTTGATCGGTTCGCCCACTGTGCCCAGCACGCGCAGGCTCTCGCGTCGGTAGCGCGTCACGGGCTCGTCGCCGGCGGCGGCGATGGCGCGGATCGCCGTCGGCGCCGTGTAGAAGATCGTGATCCCGAGCCGGTCGATCATATCCCAGTAGCGCCCCGCGTCGGGGTAGGTCGGTACCGATTCGAAGAGCACCGACGTCGCGCCGTTCGCGAGCGGGCCGTAGACGATGTAGCTGTGCCCCGTGATCCAGCCGATGTCGGCGGCGCAGCAGTAGATGTCGCCCTCGCGGTAGTCGAACACATAGCGGTGCGAGAGCATCGTGTAGAGCAGGTAGCCCGCCTGCGTATGCAGTACGCCCTTCGGCTTCCCCGTCGAGCCGGAAGTGTAGAGGATGAAGAGCGGATCCTCGGAGTCCATCTCCTCGGGCTCGCACTCGTCGGGCTGGCCCGTGACCGCGTCCTCCCACCAGACGTCGCGCCCCTCCGTCATCGGCACGCCGGCACCCGTCCGCCGGTAGACGATCACGAACTCGACGCTCTCGCCGCCCAGCCGCAGGGCCTCGTCGACGTTCGTCTTGAGGGCGACGGAGCGGCCACCGCGGCGGCCCTCGTCCTGCGTGATGATCGCCGAGCAGGTGGAGTCCTCCACGCGGTCGACGATGGATCGCGGGCTGAACCCACCGAAGATGACCGAGTGCACCGCGCCGATGCGGGCGCAGGCGAGCATGGCGATGGCCAGCTCCGGCGCCATGCCCATGTAGATCGCGATGCGGTCGCCCTTCTTCACGCCGCGCGCGCGGAGGGCGTTCCCCAGGCGTGCGACCTCGGCGGCCACCTCGCGGTAGGTCAGCTGGCGGTTCTCGCCGGGCTCGTCGCCCTCCCAGAGGAGCGCGACCTGGTTGCCGCGCGTCGCGAGGTGGCGGTCGAGGCAGTTCACGCTGACGTTCAGGGTTCCGCCCGCGAACCAGGCGATGTGGCCCGTCGTGAAGTCCTCTTCGACGACGGTTTCGAAGGGGCGCATCCAGTCGAGGTTGGCGTTCGCCTGCTCGGCCCAGAACGCCTCGCGGTCCTCCACGGAGCGCTTCTGGATCTCCTCGTACTCCTCCCGGGAGCGCACGAGGGCACCCTCGCGAACGCGTGCGGGAGGCGCGTAGGTCTCCTCCACCGGCAGCCCGATCTCGCTGGTTCCGTCACTCACGTCTGGCCTCCTGGCGCACGCGCGCGCCCTGCTCCAGGTCGCATGCGATTCTACTGGCACGGGCCACGGTACCGTGCTGCCAAGGGTCGCGGTACGATGGCAGGCGATGAGCTCCCGTCGCCCTCGCCGGCAGCGCCGCCGCCCCCGCGAGCGCGTATCCACCCTCCCTCGCCCTGTCGCGGGCGCCGCTGCCACGGCGCCGGGCCAGCCTGTAGTCCCGCCGTCGCCGTCCCAGCGCCCCGATCATCACGTCGTGACCGACTACCGCTACGTGCGCCGCGATCTCGTTGCGGTCGGCGTCGTGGGCGGGCTCACGCTCGCGTTCGTGCTGGTGGCCGCGGTCATCGCCTGATGCCGCGCGCTCAGGAGAGGTTCTGGTAGGCGAAGTAGACGCCGAAGCCGGCCGCGACGAGCCCCCAGAGGGCGAAGCGCAGGTCGGTGAACGCGAGATGCAGGCCCCAGGCGATAGCGATGCCGGCGGCGGCGAAGGCCACCATCGCCGGTCCGCGTTTGCCGCCCGTTGCCAGCTCCAGCAGCCGCGTGAAGACGTATCCCAGCCCGGCGCCGATGAAGATCGAGAAGAACCCCACGGTGAACGGCAGCAGGATGAGCGCCCAGAGCACGCCCATCGCCACTCCGCCCAGCACTGCTGCCGTCCCTGCCCGCAGCAGGTGCCCCGCCGAGAGGACGTAGATGGGCGCGCGCACCACCCGGGCGCAGTCGCGGCAGCGCGCGCCCACGGGCGTTTGTACCAGGCACGCGGGGCAGATCGCCGACTCGCAGCGGCTGCAGCGCAGGGCGGTCTCGACGCCCGGGTGGCGGGGGCACTCCACGACCTCGGGCATGTCTCCATGCTAGCAGACGCCTCCGGCGCTCCCCGACCCGTAGCCGGCGCGGTCAGCCGCCCGCTGGGTTCTCCACCAGCGCGAAGGAGATCGTGCCATCTGCCACCACCGTACCGTCCACGCGCGCCTCGACGGCGCCACGGCCCACGGGCCCGCGCATGCGTTCGAGCGTGAACGACAGCTGCAATTGGTCGCCCGGCGTGACTGGCCGCCGGAAGCGCATCCGCTCGATTCCCCCGAACATCGGCGTCTTGCCCGCGTGGTCCGCGTCGCGCAGCAGCGTCACCGCCGCCACCTGCGCGAGAGCCTCCACGATGAGCACCCCGGGCATGACCCGCTGGCCAGGGAAGTGCCCCTCGAAGAACCACTCGTTCGCGGTGACGTTCTTCAGGCCGGTGCCGCGCACGCCATCCTCGATCTCGACCATGCGGTCGACCAGGAGGAAGGGGTAGCGGTGGGGGATGATGTGTTCGATCGCGTCGGCGCCGAGGTCCACATCCATCAGATCGCTCCCGTGAGCGCGAGGCCGGGGACCGCGCGCCGTTTGAGGAAGGCGACGAACTCCGCGACGGCCTCGCCGTCGAAGGGGATGTCGCCGATCTCGCGGTCGTTCGGGTTGCCGAGGCCGTGGTAGTCGCTCCCGCCCGAGGCCGCCAGCCCGAGCTCGTCCGCGAGCGCGCGGTGCGCCGCCACGGTCTGCGCATCGTAATGCTTGTAGTAGGTCTCGATGCCGTCCAGGCCCGCAGCGGCAAGGGTGCGCAGAGCGGCGGCGTACGCCTCGCCGAGATAGATCGGGTGGGCGGCGAAGACGGCGCCGCCCGCCTCGTGCAGCAGCGCGATCGCCTCCTCCGGAGCGAGCCTATCGCGTGTGACGTGCGCGGGCCGCCCGTCACCGAGCCATTTCTCGAACGCCTCCGCCACGCTGCGGGCGTACCCCGCTTCCACGAGGGCTCGCGCCACGTGCGGCCTGCCCACGCTTGCGTCCCCCGCGATCGCGAGCACGTGCTCCGGATCCACTGCGAGGCCGTGCTCCGCGAGGATCCGCACGCTGCGCCGCATGCGCCCCACGCGTCCCTCGCGCTGCTCGCGCAGGTACGCCTGCAGGGGCGCATGCGCGATGTCGAAGCCGTAGCCGAGCAGGTGTGCCTCCACCCCGTCGAGGTCGGTGCTGAGCTCGATGCCGGAGATGAGCTGCCTGCCCGCCGCTTCCGCCGCGACGCGCGCCTCCGCGAGCCCCTCCGTCGTGTCGTGATCGCTGAGAGCGAGCACGCGCACGCCGTTCGCCGCTGCCGTTTCGACAACCCATGTCGGGCTGCGTACCCCGTCGGAGGCGGTGCTGTGGAGGTGGAAGTCGCCGAGCGCCATGCTACGCCGCCCGCTAGCGTGCGTACTCGGTCGCGCGCGTCTCGCGCACGACGGTGACCTTGATCTGGCCCGGGTAGTCGACGCTCTCCTCGATCTTCTGGCTGACATCGCGCGCGATGCGCATCGATTCGAGATCATCGATCTGCCCGGGGCTGACGATGATGCGGAGCTCGCGCCCGGCCTGGATGGCGAACGCCTGCTCGACCCCTGCGAAGTCCTTCGCGATCGCTTCGAGCGTCTCCAGCCGCTTCACGTAGCTGTCGAGCGATTCCCGCCGCGCGCCCGGGCGCCCGCCGCTGATCGCGTCCGCCATCTGCACGATGACGGCCTCGACAGTGGCGGGCTCGACCTCTTCGTGATGCGCCTCGATGCAGTGCGCGACTTCATCGCGCACGCGGTAGCGTCGCGCGATCCCGGCGCCGATGAGTGCGTGCGTGCCCTCTACCTCGTGGTCCACCGCCTTGCCCAGGTCGTGCAGGAACCCGCCCGCACGCGCGGCGTCCTCGTCGGCGCCGATCTCGCGGGCGATCATCGCCGCGATGTGGGCTGTCTCCACGGAGTGGCGCATCACGTTCTGGCCGTAGCTTGTGCGGTAGCGCAGCCGGCCAAAGACCTTCATGACCTCGGGATGCAGATTGAGCACGGCCGCTTCCGTGGCGGCGGTCTCGGCCGACTCCGCCATCGTCGTCTCGACGTTGCGTTGCGCCTTGGTCACCGCCTCCTCGATGCGTGTGGGGTGGATGCGTCCGTCCTGCACGAGGCCCGCGAGCGCCACCCGCGCGACCTCGCGGCGCACCGGGTCGAAGCAGCTGATCGTGACCGTGTCGGGCGTGTCGTCGATGATGAGGTCGACGCCGGTGGCGGCTTCGATGGCGCGGATGTTGCGGCCCTCGCGGCCGATGATGCGCCCCTTCATGTCGTCGCTGCCGATGGGCACGACGGAGACGGTCGTCTCCGTCGTCACCTCGCCCGCGAAGCGCTGGATCGCGGTCGCGATGATCTTGCGCGCGCGCGCGCCGGCGGTCGCCTCCGCCTCGCGCGTCATCTCGCGCACGCGGCGGCTCGCTTCCTCGCGTAGCTCGCCGTCGATGGCGGCGAGCAGCTGATCGCGAGCCTCGTCGCGGCTGAGGCCGCTCACGCGCTCGATGGCGCGCTCCCGCTCCGTGCGCAGCGCTCCGATCTCGGCCTCGGACGCGCGCAGCAACTCCGCGCGCTCGCGCAGGGCGTCCTCGCGCTCGTCCATGCTCCCGGCCTTGCGGTCGAGGTTCTCTTCGCGCCGTGAAAGGCGGTTTTCCGTCCGGGAGAGCTCCGAGCGCCACTCGCGGATATCGGCTTCTGCGTCGTTGCGGAGCTTGAGCATCTCCTCCTTCGCTGCAAGATCGAGCTCGCGGCTCCTGGTTTCGGCCTCAGCGAGAATCCGGCGGGCATCCTCCTCCGTCTGCTGCAGTGAGTGCTGCGCAGCGCGACGGCGCAGAGCGTAGCCCGCGCTGATCCCGATCAGTATCCCCCCGAAGCCAGCGATAACGGCTATGACCACCAGCATCGTGATGCTCCAGATGAATTGCGAATTGCGACATTGTGTTCCCGAAGCGGCGAACGCCGCCTGCCGGCCGAGTCTACGGACCGGCACACGATGCTGTCAAATCTACCGTTTATTCGCGCACCTCTGGCTCTCCTGTTTCGTCCCACGTGGTCTGTACTGCCTCCGCGATCTCGTCGTAGCCGATACCGCGCCGCTCCAGGAACTGCCCCAGCCGTGCGCGGAACTGCGCGAAATCGAGGCCCGCGAGCCGTGGCGCCCGCCTCCGCGCGAGGGCGAGCGCTGCTTCGCCGTCGTCCGCTGCCGCGACCGCTGCCTCGGCGATCGTGGCGCTCACTCCCCGCGCCCGCAGCTCATGGCGCAGGAGCCGCCGGCCGCGTGGCGCGCTCGCCTGGCGCTCCTCCACCCACGAGCGCGCAAAAGCTTCGTCGTCGAGCAGGCCGGTGCGCTGCAGCCGCTCGACCTCGTCCGCCGCCGCCTCCGGCGCGATCCCCCGCAGGTGCAGCCGCTGCGCCAGCTCCCGCTTGCTGCGGGGGCGATGTGCGAGCAGGCGCAGGGCCGCCTCGTGCGCGGCGCGGCGCTGTTCCTCTGTTGCGATCCGCGCGCGTCTGGCGTCGTCGAGTGGGACGCCCTCGCGCAGCTCCGCGCGCGCGACCGTCTCCGCGTGCAGCGTGAGCGTCTCGCCGTCGCTCGCGGCCACCACGACGCGTCCGCGGGCGCGGTAGCGGATCGCGGTTACCTGCGGTGGCAGCGCCTCCGCGGCCACGGGGCGTGCTCAGCGCCCGGCGGAGGCGGAGGCCGCCTTCGGGCGCGCCGTCTTCGGCTGTGCTCCGTTGTTCGTCGTGGCCGCCGGCGGGGTGTCCGCGGGAAGGCCCGCCGCTGCGCGCAGTTCGCGCTCGATCGCCTCGAGAATGTCGAGGTTCTCGAGCAGGAACGTCTTCGCCGCCTCGCGCCCCTGGCCGATGCGCAGGTCGCCGTAGCTGTAGAACGCGCCCGCCTTCGTGAGGAGGCCGGACTCCGCGCCCAGGTCGACGACGTCGGCGGTGCGGCTGATGCCGCGTGGCGGCATGAACATGATGTCGAACTCGGCGGTGCGGAAGGGCGCCGCCACCTTGTTCTTCACGATCTTCGCGCGTACTCGCCGCCCGATCACGGTCGTGCCCTTCTTGATGCTCTCGATGCCGCGAAGATCGATGCGCACGGACGAGTAGAACTTGAGGGCGCGCCCGCCCGGCGTCACCTCCGGGTTGCCGAAAACCACGCCCACCTTCTCGCGCAGCTGGTTGATGAAGATGACGGCCGTGCTCGTGCGCGCGATCGTCGCCGTGAGCTTGCGCAGTGCCTGCGACATCAGCCGCGCCTGCAGGCCGACGTGCGTGTCGCCCATCTCGCCCTCGATCTCGGCGCGTGGCACGAGCGCCGCGACGGAGTCGATGACGATGCAGTCGATCGCGTTCGAGCGCACGAGCGCCTCGCAGATCTCGAGTGCCTGCTCGCCCGTGTCGGGCTGGCTGATGAGCAGGTCCTCGGTGTTGATGCCGAGGTCCTGCGCGTACGTGGGGTCGAGCGAGTGCTCCACGTCGATGTAGGCGACGGCGCCACCTCCGCGTTGCGCCTGTCCGATCACGTGCTGCGCGAGCGTGCTCTTGCCCGCCGACTCAGGTCCGTATATCTCCGTCACGCGTCCCCGCGGGATGCCCCCGATACCGAGGGCGATGTCGAGCGAGAGGGATCCCGTGGGGATGGCGCCGACCGCCATGTTGGCGCTCGATTCGCCCATCTTCATGATTGCGCCGCGACCGTGCTGCTTCTCGATCTGGCTCAGCGCGAGTTCGAGGGCGCGCTTGCGATCGGTTTTCTTCTGGGCCATGTCCTGCTCCATCCGTCCGCCTGTCAGCGGGGGTGCTGCGCGCCATCCTACACGATACGAACAAATGTACCATTCCGGTTCCGGGGGATGCTGTCGCGCGTTTTACGCGCCAGCCTCGCGCTGCCGCAACTCCACCACCGCAAGGATTGCCAGGTGCTCGCGTGCGTAGACGGTGCGGCGCCGGGCAGCGTCTCGGCGAGTTCCACCACCGCTGTCCCGAGCCGCCGTCATCGACCAGGGGGCACTGACAAACGCCCCCCGCGCGCCCTCAGAACACGTCGAAGAGGTTGAAGCGGGGGCCGTCCTTGCAGCAGAGGCGTACGCCGTGGCGCGTGAAGATCGCGCAGCCGTAGCAGAGCCCCCAGCCGCACGGCATGTTCTCCTCCATCAGAATCTCCGGGCGCTGGCGGCGGCCGTTGTCGCGCAGCGCCGCCGCCAGCGCCGCGAACATCGCGTTCGGCCCGCAGGCGTACAGCTTGCTCGACCAGGCTACGTAGGGGTCGAGGTGCTCGGTGACCCGCCCCGACAGCCCCTGCGAGCCGTCCTCGGTGGCGACGACGTATTCGACCTCGCTCGGCCAGGCGGAGGCGGGCAGCAGCTGGGCTGCCGTGCGCGCGCCCATCGTTGCCGTCACCTGGTGTCCCCGCTCCAGCGCGACCTCGGCGAGGTCCACCATCGGAGCGATGCCCACGCCGCCCGCCACGAGCAGCAGGTTGCCGGAGCCGTCGGGCAGCCGGAAGCCCTTGCCCAGCGGTCCGTAGAGAGAGACAGCGTCGCCGCGGCGGCGTCCCGCGAGCCAGGCGGTGCCCCGTCCGATCACGGTGTAGAGCAGGGCGATGCGGCCCTCTGCGCGGCGGTGGAAGCTGAAGGCGCGTGCGAACGCCGGTTCCCCGCCCTCGGGGGCGCAGTGCGCCATCACGAACTGGCCGGGTGTGCGTCCCGCCGCCGCCAGCGCGGGCGCATCGAACCAGACGACGAAGCCGCCCTCGTAGCACGGCTCGTTCGAGAGCACGGTCGCCCGCTCGCGGATCATCGCCCTACGTACTCGTCGAGGCGCGCGACCGAGGGCGTGACGGTTCCGCGCATCGCCCCGATCGCCGCCCGCGCGGTGTCGATCGAGGTGAAGCAGGGGATGCGTTTCTCCGCTGCCGCCCGCCGGATGTGGAAGCCGTCGCGCAGCGAGCCCGTGAGGCGGCCCTCGGGCGTGTTCAGCACGCATCGCACCGTGCCGTCCGCGATCACATCGACGACGTTCGGGCGTCTGCCGCTCAGGACCTTGGTCACGACTGTGGCGGGGATGCCGAGCGCCTCCAGCATGGCGCCCGTGCCCTCGGTGGCGTACAGCTCGCAGCCGGCCTCGTGCAGGCTGTGCACGAGCGGCAGCGCCTCCGCCTTCGTGCGGTCGCTGAGCGAGAGGAGGACGGGCGTGGCTGGATAGAGCGCGAGGTCGGCGGCGATGAGCGCTTTCGCGAGCGCCGCCTCGTACGTGCGGTCGATGCCCATCACCTCGCCCGTGCTCTTCATCTCCGGCCCGAGGTAGGTATCGACCTCGGCGAGCTTCGACATGGAGAAGACGGGCGCCTTGACCGCTACCAGGTCGCGTTCGGGCCAGAGGCCGCCCTCGTAGCCCTGGCTTGCGAGCGTCTGGCCGCACATCGCGCGTACGGCCAGACGCACCATGGGCACGCCCGTAACCTTCGAGATGAATGGCACAGTGCGGCTCGCGCGCGGGTTCACCTCGAGCACGTAGACCCGCGGCGCTTCGTCCGCGTCCCGCGGCAGTACCACGTACTGGATGTTCGTGAGCCCGATGGCGCCCATGGTGAGCACGATCTGCTCGGTGTAGGCGCAGATGAGGTCGCGCTCCCCGGCATCGAGGTGAACGGGTGGGTAGACTGCCATCGAATCGCCGGAGTGCACGCCCGCGCGTTCGATGTGCTCCATGATCCCGGGGATGAGCACGCGCTCGCCGTCGCAGATGGCGTCCACCTCGACCTCGCGCCCTTCGAGGTACTTGTCGATGAGGATGGGTCGTCCCTCCGCTGCCTCCGCCGCCTGCGCGAGGAAGCCGACCATCTCGCGCGCGTTCTGCACGATCTCCATCGCCCGCCCGCCGAGCACGTAGGAGGGGCGCACGAGCACGGGGTAGCCGATCCGCTGCGCCGTCTTCATCGCCTCTTCGAGCGTTCGCACGGCCGCGCCCGGGGGCTGGGGGATGCCGAGGTTCTGGAGGAAGCGCTCGAACAGCTCGCGGTCCTCGGCGGTGTCGATCGTCTCCGCGCTCGATCCGATGATGGCGTGGCCCGCGCGCCAGAGCGGCTCGGCGAGGTTCACGGCGGTCTGCCCGCCGAACTGCACGATGCTGACCGGCGCCTCGCCATCCTCGCCCGCCTCGTTGTCGAGGATATTGCGGATCGCCTCCTCGTCCAGCGGTTCGAAGTAGAGCCGGTCGCTCGTATCGAAGTCCGTGGAGACGGTCTCGGGGTTCGAGTTCACGAGGATCGCGCGGCGGCCCGCGCCCTGCAGCGCCCAGGCGGCGTGCACACTCGCGTAGTCGAACTCGATCCCCTGGCCGATGCGGATTGGCCCGCTCCCCAGCACCACGGCGTGCTCGCCCGGCTCCGGCGTGGCTTCGTTCTCCTGCTCGTAGGTCGAGTAGAAGTAGGGCGTGACGGCGTCGAACTCGGCAGCGCAGGTATCGACCATCTTGTAGACGGCGCGCACCCCCAGCTGCTGCCGCAGCTCACGCACTCGCTCAGGCAGTCGGTCGGCGAGGCGCCCGACCATCTCGTCGCTGAAGCCCATGCGCTTGGCCTCGCGCAGGAGCTCGCCGTCGAGCGGCTCCGAGAGCAATCGGCGCTCCATCGCCACGATCCGCTGCAGGCGCTTGATGAACCACGGGTCGATGCCCGTTTCGGACGCGATCGCGCTCACGGAGACGTCGCGGCGCAGGGCCGCCATCAGCGCCCAGAGGCGTGTGTCGGTGGCGAGCAGGTCGATGGCGGATGTGTCACGCCAGGCGGCATCCTCCCAGAGCAGGGTGCGGCGTCCGAACTCGAGCGAGCGCACTGCCTTGTTGAGCGCGCCCTCGAAGGTGCGGTCGATCGCCATCACCTCGCCCGTGGCCTTCATCTGCGTGCCCAGCTGGCGGTCGCCGAGCGCGAACTTGTCGAACGGCCAGCGCGGGATCTTGACGACGCAGTAGTCGAGCGCGGGCTCGAACGCGGCCGTCGTGCGCCGGGTGACGGCGTTGGGGATCTCGGCGAGCGTCTTGCCGCAGGCGATCTTGGCCGCTACGCGTGCGATCGGGTAGCCCGTGGCCTTCGAGGCGAGGGCGGAGGAGCGCGAGACGCGCGGGTTCACCTCGATGACGTGGTAGGGGAGCGGGTCGCGCGCGTCGCCCTCCCAGTCGCGCACGTCCTTGCGCGGGGCCAGCGAGAACTGGATGTTGCAGCCGCCCTCGATGCCCAGCTCGTCGATGATGCGCAGGGCGGCGGAGCGCAGCATCTGGTAGTCCTTGTCGGACAGCGTCTGAGAGGGCGCGACCACGATCGAATCGCCCGTGTGGACGCCCATCGGATCGAGGTTCTCCATGTTGCAGATCGTCACGCAATTGCCCGCGCCGTCGCGCATCACCTCGTACTCGATCTCTTTCCAGCCGCCCAGGTAGCGTTCGATCAGCACCTGTGCGATGGGGCTCGCGGCCAGGCCGCCGGCGGCGATGGCGCGCAGCTCATCGGGCGTGTGCGCGATCCCCCCGCCTGTGCCCCCCAGCGTGTAGGCGGGCCGTACGACGACGGGCAGTCCGATCGCTGCTGCCGCCGCCTCGCAGGCCGCCAGCGATTCGCAGCTTTCGCTCGCCAGCAAGGGTTCGCCGATCTTCGCGAGAAGCTGGTTGAAGAGATTGCGGTCCTCGGCCCGCCGGATCGCCTCGAGAGGCGTGCCCAGCAGCCGCACTCCGTAGCGGTCGAGGACGCCCGCGTTCGCGAGCTCGATGGCGAGGTTCAGCCCCGTCTGGCCGCCGAGCGTTGGTAGCAGGCCGTCCGGGCGCTCGCGCTCGATGATGCGTTCGATCACGGGCACCGTCAGCGGCTCGATGTAGATGGCGTCGGCTACGTCGAGGTCGGTCATGATCGTGGCGGGGTTTGAGTTCACGAGGATGCTGCGCACGCCCTCCTCGCGCACAGCCTTGCAGGCCTGCGTGCCGGCGTAGTCGAACTCCGCTGCCTGCCCGATGACGATCGCGCCCGAGCCAATGATGAGGACGCTCTCCGGCCTGGTCATTGCCGCCCGCCTCCGCCGCCCGCCCGCCGCCCGGCCAGCAGCGCGAGGCCGTGGCGTACCGGCGGCAGCGCGAGGAGGATCAGCAGCAGTGGCGCGACGGTGGCCTCGCGGCTCGCCCCATCGAGCAGCAGCGCGCCCATGAGTACGCCCGCGCCAACGCCTGCGGCGACGGGTACTGCGTAGCGTCCGGGCCGGGGCGCGCGCGCGCCGTGCAGGGCCAGCGCGAGCAGAATGAGGAACAGCCCCGTAAGCGCGAGCGCGACCCCGAAAACGCGCGCCCAGAACAGTCCCGCCGCGCCGCCGAGGATGTTCTCGCCGGTGAAGGTGGCGGCGAGGATCAGCGCACCCGCTGCGAGGGCGGCGGCTGCCAGCGCCAGCAGGAGGTCCGCCCAGGCGCCACCCTCGCGCGCTGGCCGCAGGGGCGCGCGCCTGCGGCGCCCGCCCGCTCTGCGCGAAACGTTTCCGCCCCAGGCGGGCGGTGGGGGCCGGTGGGCGCTCCTCACGCTCTGCATGCTAGAGGGGCAGCTCGAAGGTCATGTCGGGGTTGCGCAGGGGCACCATTCCCCCGATCGCTGAGAGGAAGCTGAGGGCAGGCTCGTTGCCCTCAGGCAGCCGCCCGCGGATGCGCCGGTAGCCGCGCTCGCGCGCCTGCGCGAGCAGCTCCTCTGCAAGCTCCGTGGCAATACCGCGGCGACGGTGATCGGGTAGGACCCAGACGCCCAGTTCGGCGGTCGCGGCCTCGTCCGTGCTCGCCTCGATCGCCCCGAAGGCGACCGGGATCGACCCGTCGAGCGCGAGTGCGGCTGCGCCGCTCTCGTCCAGCCGCGCGAGCCATGCCCGCGCCATCACGATGTCGAGGTCGGGCGGCAGGGTGGTGTTTGCCTCCTCACGCAGGGCGTGCGCGATGGAGGCGATGGCGGGCGCATCGGCGATGGTGGCTGGCTGCAGCGCCGTCGTGCGTGTCATCGCGGGCGCCCCGCTGCGTTCATCAGCTCCACGAAGCGATCGAACATCCCTATGCTGTCCAGCGGCCCCGGGCTCGCCTCGGAATGATACTGGATGGCCATCACGGGCTCGTTGCGCATGGCGAGTCCCTCGACCGTACCGTCGTTCAGGTTCACGTGGCTCACCTCCGTCGCGGCTGTGAGACCCTCGGGATCAACCGCGTAGCCGTGGTTCTGGGCCGTGATCGTGACGGTGCCCGTGCGCTCGTCGCGGACCGGGTGGTTCCCGCCGCGGTGCCCGAAGGGCAACTTGAACGTATTCGCCCCCAGCGCCCGGGCGATGACCTGGTGGCCCAGGCAGATGCCGAACAGGGGCACGGCGCCGATGAGCTTTCGCGCTTCCGCTACCTGTGCGGTCTGCACCCGCGGGTCTCCTGGCCCGGGCGACCACACCACGCCATCGGGCTCGAGTGCCAGCACGTCTTCCGCAGTGGCGTCGATGGGGAGCACCGAGATCGCGCAACCGCGCGCCGCGAGCGAGCGCATGATGTTGCGCTTCACGCCGCCATCTATGAGCGCCACCTGGTGCGTGGCGTCGTTGCTGCTCCGGTCGCGCCACGAGTACGGCTCGGCCGTCGAGACCTGTGCCGCCCAGTCGACCCCGTCGTACCCGGGCAGGGCGCGCACGCGAGCGAGCGCCTCGCGAGCAGGCTCCGTCGTGATCGTGCCGAGCATCACGCCGTGTTGGCGGATGCGGCGTGTAACCGCGCGCGTGTCCACGCCCTCGATGGCGACGATCCCGCGCTCGGCGAGGAAGCTTGCGAGATCGCTGAGCGCGCGCAGATGGCTCGCGTAGGGCGCGACCTCGCGCACGATCAGCCCCCGCGGCTGAATGCGCCCCGACTCCTCCACCGCCCCGTCCACGCCGTAGTTCCCAATCATCGGGTAGGTGAGCACGAGCAGTTGCCCCGCGTACGAGGGGTCCGTCAGCATCTCCTGGTAGCCCGTCATTGAGGTATTGAACACCACCTCGCCGCCCGCGGAGCCGGGCGCGCCCGCCGCTTGGCCCTCGAACACGCTCCCGTCCGCGAGCACCAGCCGAGCGCTAGGCATGCGCCCGCTCCACGGAGTGCCGGGGCTCGCCCGCGACCACGACCGCCCGCACCCGTCCGCGCAGTTCCATGCCCGCCAGCGGCGTGTTGCGGCCCTTCGAGGCGAAGCGTGAGGGCTCAACTGTCCAGCGCTCGTCGGGATCGAAGACGGTGATGTCGCCGGCGGCATCGACGGCGAGCGTGCCGGCGCCGGGCACGTGCCCTGCGAGCGCGAACGCCTCCGCGGGGCCCTGCGTGAGCGCCCGCAGCGCCGCGGCGAGCTCGAGCTCGCCGCGGGCCACGAGCGTCGTGACGGTCGCGAGGGCGGTCTCGGCGCAGCTGATGCCGAAGGGGGCGGCGTCGAACTCGCGCAGCTTCTCCTCGGGCGCGTGGGGTGCGTGGTCCGTCGCGATCGCGTCGATGACGCCCGCGTTCACGCCTGCGAGGAGGGCGCGCCGGTCGCGCTCCGTGCGGAGCGGGGGGTTGATCTTTGCTGCCGTCTCGTAGGCGGGCGCCGTGCCGCTGCCCGCGACCGCCTCTTCCGTGAGGAAGAGGTGGCTGGGCGTCGTTTCGCAGGTGACGGGCAGGCCGCGCTCCTTCGCGCGCGCTACCTGTTCGACGCCCCCGGCGGTGGTCAGGTGCATGATGTGCAGCCGCCCGCCGGTGAGCTCGCAGAGTGCGACGTTGCGCGCGATAGCGGCTTCCTCGGCGGCGGAGGGCTGCCCCTGCAGCCCCAGCCGTTCGCTGACGGCGCCCTCGTGCATGACGCCCGCGCCGCTCAGGGTGGGCTCGTCGCAGTGCTCGGCCACGGGGAGGCCCAGTGCCCCCGCGAGCGTCAGCGCGTGACGCATCAGGTTGCCGGCGGCCACGGGGGCGCCGTCGTCGCTGAAGGCCACGCAGCCCGCCTCGGCGAGTTCGCTCAATTCGGCCAGCTGCGCGCCCGCGCGTCCCGCGGTCGTGCAGCCCACGGGCAGCACACGCACGCGTGCGGCGCGGGACGCGCGTTCCAGCAGTCCCGCGACTGCGGGGGCGCTGTCGGGCGGGGGGGCCGTGTTCGGCATCGCGCAGACGGTTGTGAAGCCGCCGCGCAGGGCTGCATCCGTCTCCGTGGCGATCGTGCCCTTCTGCTCGAAACCGGGCTCGCGCAGATGCGCGTGCAGGTCGATAAGGCCGGGCGTGACGATGCAGCCCCTGGCGTCGACTACTTCCGCCCCGTCCGCGGTCAACTCCCTGCCGGTGGCACGTATGCGCCCTTCCGCGACGAGCAGATCGGCCTGTTCGTCGCGCCCCGTCGCGGGGTCGATGAGGCGTCCGCCGCGGATCAGGATGGCGCTCACCGCGGCCTCGCCGTCTTCAGAAGGTAGAGCACGGCCATGCGCACAGCCACACCGTTGGCGACCTGCTCTTCGACCACGGAGTGCAGGCCGCGGGCGACCTCGGGCGCGATCTCGATGCCTTCGTTCATGGGGCCCGGGTGCATCACGAGGGCTCCCGGGCGCGCCCGCGCAAGGCGCTCCTCGGTGATCTGGTACTGGCGCACGTACTCGCGCAGGGAGGGCAGCAGCCCCTGCTCCTGCCGCTCTCGCTGGATACGCAGCGCCATCACGACGTCTGCGCCGGCGAGTGCTTTGGCGAGGTCGCTCGTGATGGCGCTGCTGCCCGGCCCCTCGCCGCCCCCGAGCGTGCGCGGCAGGAGCGTGGCCGGGCCGCAGAGCGTCACCTGCGCGCCCGCCGCCCGCAGCGCCCAGACGTTGGAGCGCGCGACGCGGCTGTGGAGCACGTCGCCGACGATGACGACCTTGCGGCCCGCGAGCGTGCCGAGGCGGCGGCGGATCGTGTAGAGGTCGAGCAGCGCTTGGGTGGGGTGGGCGTGGGCGCCGTCGCCGCCGTTGATGACGCTCGCGGCCGTGTGGCGTGCGGCGAGCGCCGCCGCCCCCGAGTTCGGGTGGCGAAGCACGAGCACGTCCGCGCCGATCGCCTCGAGCGTGCGCACGGTATCAACGAGCGACTCGCCCTTGCCCACGCTGCTGGCCGAAGCGGCGAGGTTCACGACGTCCGCGCCCAGCGCCTTGGCGGCGAGTTCGAAGCTGGCGCGGGTGCGCGTACTGTTCTCGTAGAAGAGCGTTACCACTGTCGTGCCGCGCAGCGTCGCCACGCGCCGCACGGGCCGTTCGCGCACCTCGGCCATCGCGTCCGCCGCTTCGAAGATGAGGTCGATCTCGCTGGCCGCGAGCACATCTGTGTCGAGCAGGTCCTTGCGCGTCCACGCCGCCGCTGTGCGTGTGGCGGGCGCCGGCTGCCGTCGCGCTGGCGTTTCCGGGGCTGTGGAGACGGCGGGCTCAATGCTCACCATGGCGTTCGTCTCCCTCCATCAGGTAGATCGCGTCCTCCCCGTCGATCTCCGCCAGCCGCACTTCGACCGCCTGCGAGGGCGCCGTGGGGATGTTGCGACCGACGAAGTCGGGGCGGATGGGTAGTTCGCGGTGCCCGCGGTCGACGAGCACGGCCAGCCGCACGCGCGCGGGCCGCCCGAAGTCCATGATCGCGTTCAGGGCAGCGCGAATCGTGCGGCCCGTGTAGAGCACGTCGTCGACGAGCACAGCGGTGACGCTGTCGAGGCCCTGGGGGATTTCGCTGGGGCGCACAGGGGGCGGCGGCTCGCGCTGCGCGATGTCGTCGCGGTAGAGGCCGATGTCGAGCTGCCCCACGGGCGGGGGCGCGCCCTCGAACGCCTCGATCGCTGCCGCAAGCCGCCGGGCCAGCGGCGCGCCCCGCGTAAGCAGGCCGATCAGGAACAGGTTCTCGGCGCTGCCGTTGCTCTCGACGATCTCGTGCGCGAGCCGCCGGATGGTGCGCGCAATCTCGTCACCCCGCTGCAGTTCGACGGGGCTCATCGCGGAAACGCCTCGGTCGGGAGCGGGGTTGTGGCTTGTGCGCTGGGCCAGCCGGCCATGCTGGCGTCTCCTCCCTTGGCAGCCTCACGGGACCACCTTAAAGGGCTAACCAAAACTAGCCGATCCCGCTACCATGCGCCAGCGCCCGCCGTCCGGTGCGCGTCCGTGCCCTCAGGCGCCGCCCGCCACTTCTTCTGCCAGCTGCTCCTGGGCGAAGGGCGTGATCGTGCCGACTATATCGACCGTGCTGTCGAGCCGCTTCTGCAGGCCGCTCATCAGGCCGAGCACGCGCAGGATCAGCAGGATGTCGGGGGGAACCTCCGTCACGGGATTCTCCGCGAGGAGCCGCGCGAGACGCTCGTTGACCTCGCCGATCACTTCGACATCGGCGTAGGGGCGCTGCTCTGGCCCGGCCGATTCGAAGAACGAGCGCCCCAGCGCCACGAGCGTCTCGGGGTCGTCGTAGCGCGTGCGGAAACCAAGCTGCTGGAAGCCGCGCAACATGCCCGCGTCGTTCTGGCTGAGCACGGCCAGCGTGAAGCGATTGTAGTTCTGGCGGAAGTCGTCCGGCAGCTCCTTGCTCAGCCCGAAATCGAGGAACACCACCACGGGCCCCGGAAGCACGAGCAGGTTCCCCGGATGCGGGTCGGCGTGGAAGAAGCCGTTCACGAGGATCTGCTCGCAGTAGGCCTCCATCATGATCCGCGCGACCTCGTTCGGGTCGATGCCCCGTGCCAGTAGCTCGTCGGTCGCGGATATCTTCACGCCGTCGATGTACTCCATCGTCAGCACGCGCTGCGCCGTGTGCTCCCACACGATCGCGGGGACGTGCACGTCCGTCCGGTGCGCGAGCTCGCGCGCCACGCGCTCGGCGCTGCGCCCTTCGCGCTCGAAGTCGAGCTCGCGGGGGACGTTACGCCCCATCTCCTCGGCAAGCATGCGGAAGTCGTAGTTCGGCTCGATGCGTGCGAGCAGGTTGACCAGCAGGCCGATGCTGCGCAGGTCCGTTGCGACGATGCGGTCGATGCCGCGGTACTGCACCTTCACCGCCACCTCGCGCCCGGCGTGCGTGCGTGCGCGGTGCACCTGCGCCAGGGAGGCCGAGGCGATTGGCTCGCGCGCAAAGCTGGCGAACACCTCCCGCGGAGAGGCGCCAAGCTCGCGCCGCACCTGCGCCGTCACCTCGGCGTAGGTGCGTGCGGGTACGGCGTCCTGCAGGCGGCTGAGGACGGCCACGAGCTCCGGCGGGGCGATGTCGGCACGGCTGCTGAGGAACTGGCAGGCCTTGATCAGCAGCCCCTCCATGCGCACTGCCAGGCGGTAGAGCCGCTCCGCCGTCGCGCGGTGCTGGAGCGCGTATCGCCGCCGCCGTTCGCTCGCGCTCAAGCCGCGGATGCGCTGGATGCGCTTGTAGCCCAGGTAGATGGCAGCGAAGTTCCAGGCGATGAGGCAGAAGCGCCAGACCCGTCTGGGCCAGGCCAGCGGTTTCGCGTCCGTGCGGGGCGTGGCCATGTCGGCACTCCAGCAGAGCGAGGATCAGGGAGCAACAGGCAGGACCCTACAGGCCAGCGGGTTCCCCTTCTGTTGCCCCTTCAGGAGCACCGCCCGAAACTGAAGGACCGTTCCCCGGTAGCTCAACGGTAGAGCGAGCGGCTGTTAACCGCTAGGTTCGAGGTTCGAATCCTCGCCGGGGAGCCAGCATTCCCTTGGTGGCGAATGCAGAGCGCGCCGGGCGCGCGGCCGGACCGGGGTGGACGGAGGGGAGAGTGGAGGGCTTTCAGGAATCGACCTGCGGCGACCGGATGGAGGAGGTCTCGACTGTCTCCATGGAGAGCCGCGCTCAACTCACCGAGGGCCTGTCGCCGCCCCGGCGGGCCAGTCTGGGGTCTCGCCGCATGCCGCTACCATACCCGCGCCCGCCGCGCGGCCCGGAGCTGCTCGACGCAGGCGGCAGCCAGAAAGGACGCGCCATGACCATCCGGCCCCTGAATCCCGACACGCTCCACCGGAACCCGTCCTTCTCGCAGGCGATCGCCGTCGGGGGCGCGCATCGCACTGTCTATGTGGGCGGGCAGAACGCCGTCGATGCGGGGGGGAACATCATCGGGCAGGGCGACATCGTGGCGCAGGCCGAGCAGGTGGCGCGCAACCTTCTGGGCCGTCCTCGCCGCCGCGGACGCGACCATTACGACGCGACCATTAAGTCGACGCCGTGGCGATCGTCGCCGCGTAGCTCGCGGTCACTTGCGCACGGTTCCGTATGCGGTACCATGCGCAAACAGGAGGCCGCCGTGGCAGAGTGGCTCGGCAACGCGAACATCGGAGGGCGCAGTGGCGTCAGACTGGTCCCGCAGGCTTCGGGCGCTCAAGCGGCGGCGCAACAACGTCTCCGCGGCGGAACTGGACGTCCTGCTGCGGAGAGCGGGGTTCACGTCACGGCAGCGGGGGACAAGCCACAAGGTCTACACGCACCCCGACCTCGTGCGGATTCTCAGCATCCCGCAGCGTCCCGGGGCAGTGCGGGCGCCCTACGTGGACCAGACCGTGAAGGCGATTCAGGAGGTTACTGATGCGGGCTGAAGATTACCTGGGCGATCCGTACCATTTCCGGCTGCAGCGTCTTGACGACGGCGACGGCCCCTACTGGCTCGCGACCGTTGAGGAGCTTCCGGGCTGTATGTCCGATGGCGAGACCGAGGCCGAGGCGATGGACAACGTCCGCGATGCGATGGCGGGCTGGATCGAGGCCGCCATCGCGGAGGGCCGCGCCGTGCCCGAACCGGCGGCCGAGCCCGAGTACAGCGGCCAGTTCCGCGTGCGCCTGCCGGCCGAGCTCCACGGCGCCCTCGCGCGCGAAGCGGAGCGCCAGGGTACGAGCCTGAACCAGATCATTCTCGGCTTCCTTGCGGGCGCGGTCGGCTGGGGACGGCTGGCGGTGGGTCCGCGGCTGGCGCGCGGGCGTCGGCTTGCCGTTGTGGCGGAGGAATCTGGCGAATACGAGACCTGATCGGGTTCGCCGCCGTATCCCCCAATCGCGCTGGGCGCGGTATGCTTGGAGGACAGAGCGAACGCAGCGGGGGAGCTTGATGACTGAGACGATGTACCAGGACATGATCGATGCTACGGCCGAGTGCCCGATGAAGCTGGAGGAAATCGACCTCTTCGCGCCAGGGCAGCAGGAGCACTGGTTCGATTCCTACAAGATTCTCCACGAGGAAGCGCCTGTGCAGCGCATCCCCGGCGAGGGCACTACGCCAGGCACCGACGGCTTCATCGTCACGAAGTACGAGGACATCGCGATGATCATTCGCGATCCCTACACCTTTCCCCAGCCCAGCTACGCTGGAGCCGGCCTGGAGACCGAGGAGGAGGATGAGCATTCGGTCCTGCTGGATGCGATGGCGCGCAACACCCTCCGCCCAAACATGGAGTTGCACAAGCAGCACCGCATCCAGCTGACCGATCCCTGGGTCGGCGCGACCGGCGCCCCCCGTCACCGCGAGATGGTGACGCGCTACGTCGATGAGCTCATCGATGATTGGATCGGCCGCCAGCCTCCCGAGATCGACTTCGTCGACGAGTTCGCCGCGCCGCTCCCGCAGATGGTCATGACCACCATCCTTGGCTTCCCTTTCGAGGACATGCCGCAGCTGCGCATCTGGGGCCAGGCGCAGGTGCGCCGCTTCGTCTACGGCAAGGGCCACCGCAACCTCATGAACGACCAGGAGGAGGCGGAGAACGCCCGCGACCTCGGCGAGTTCATGCAGTATGTCCAGGCGCAGGTCACGAAGAAGCGCCAGGACCCCCAGGACGACATGACGACCTTCCTCACACAGGTCGAGTACATGGGCCGTAAGCTCACCGACTCCGAGGTCGTCGGCGTGGTCTTCGGCATGCATATCGGGGGCCTCGAAACGACGCAGTACGCCATCGCCGCCGAGGCCGAGCTGCTTGCGCGCGAGCCCGATCTCTGGGACACGATCAAGGCCGATCGCTCGAAGATCCGGTTCTTCGTCGAGGAAGGCCTGCGCATCCAGGCGCCCACCCAGGGGCTCTCGACGCGTATGGCCGCCAGGGACGTCGATCTGCGCGGCGTAAAAGTCCCGAAAGGCTCGATCCTGCACCTGCGCTACGGAGCCGCCAACCACGACCCCGAGGAGTTCCCCTGCCCGGCCGAAGTCGACCTCGCACGGCCGAACACGGGCCGTCACATGACGTTCTCGCAGGGCATCCGCGTCTGCCCGGGCGCGGGCATCTCGCGCCTCGAGCAGAACGTCGCCTGGGAGCGCCTCTTCGAGCGGCTTGACAACCTCTCGTTCACGTCGGGGAAGAACGACTTCCGCCACCAGCCCGGCATCATGCTGGGGCTGTGGAACCTGCACCTGACCTTCGAGAAGGCGAAGTAACGGCGCTCGCGAGGAAGATATGGCCGAACCCGACTCCGTGAAAGAACTCGCGCACTTGGCGAGACGGGCGGCGCGCATGCGTTGGGGCCCGGAGGACACCGGCTCCGCCCCGACGCTGCCGGGCAAGGAGACGCAGGCTCGCGATGTCGAGCCATCTTGCCTCTCCGGAGACGAAGAGCGCTCCGTGCTCAAGGCACTCGACCCCTTCTGGACGCGCGGCATCGTCAAGCTCGACGACGGCGAGGGGTAGGGCGCGAGCGCTCGCGGGGGCATCAGCCCCAGGTGAGCGCGAGTGTGTCCCCGTAGAACGCTGCGAGCCGCTCTGCCTCCGCTCCGGCGCCGTCGCGGACCCAACCGGGCGCCTCCACGAAGGGTTCGATGCGTACGTTGAGCCGCCCGCCCGCGCGCTCGTGGCGCCACACCCCCTCGATGCGCCCGTCGACGAGGAGCACGGGCGATATCCAGCCCTGGGGCCGATGGACCAGCGGCTTGCGCTCCGGCGCGAGGACCGCCGGCTCGTCCCGTGGCGAGGCGATCAAGTAGGGGTCGAACGCGGGCAGGAGGCGGACGGCGCCCTGCGGCGTTGAGCGCGCGATCGCCGTAACCTGATCGGCGAGCGCCCAGTGCTGCACGCCCTCGATATCGACCTCGATAGCGCTGTCGCCGAGTGCGCGGAAGCGACGCTCGGCTTGCGGCACTCGGCGCGGACCCCACCAGCGCGAGTACTCGGCCGCCGTTGCGGGACCGTAGGCGGCGAGATAGCGGCGCGTCACGCTGGCGAGTGCTTCCCCCGGCTCCGGACCAGGTGCGGGCGCGAGCCAGGCCGCGGGGCTGACGAAGGTCACGTTCCGTCCGCGGTCTGGCCCGAAGCAGAGGCTGCCGCGGAAGGCAGCGGGCTTGAGATAGGCCCCCCAACTGTCTCGCAGCTTCTCGCCGAGCGCAGGCGAATCCGCCGCGTTGGCCACGGCGGTGGCGAGCTCCTCGCGCGTGAGGCCCTCGCCGCCGAGCACGTCACGCACCGTGTCGAGGAGCAAATCCAGTTCGTCGCGCGTGATCCCGAAGCCGCGCAGCCAAGCCCCCTTCAGGTAGTGATCGAAGGTATCGAGCGCCGCTTGCCAGAGGCCGTATTCCTGTGCAGGCAGCAGGTGCAGCGTGCCCCGCATCGCCCACGTCTTCACGAGGCTGCGGTGCTCCCAGAGCTCGCGTTTGAGCTCGCCGGGGCGGAGGCCGTCGATACGCGCCCAGGCTGCGAGCTCGGCGGCGGCGAGCGCCTGTGCGTGCAGCCCGCCGATCGCTCCGACGACTGCGGGCAGCTCATCGCGCGGGTGGCGCGCTATCAGGTGCTGCCGCTCCATCCGCCAGGCGAGCGCGCTGGCCCAGGCGATCTCCACGGGCTGGCTCATGGCCGCGCTCCAAACCGCGCCGGATCGAATGGCGCGAGGTCGATCCGTGTGCTGTGCCCCTCCGCGATCAGCTCCGCGAGCGCTTCGCCGGTGGCGAGCGAGAGCAGGATGCCCTTGCGTCCGTGCCCCGCTGCTACCCAGGCCCCCCGCCGCCCCGGCACCGCCCCTACAAGGGGCTGCCCGTCCCCCGAGAGGGGCCGCAGGCAGGCCGTCTGGTCGATGACGCGTGCGCCTGCCAGCCGCGACGTGTACCGCGTCAGGCTCGCGAGGATGCGCGCGCGTGCCAACGGTGTGGGCTCATCGTCGAAGCCCGCGTCCTCTTCCGTCGTCCCCGCGAACACGACCCCTGACGGCCGCGTGACCGCGTACTGGCCATCGAGGTCGGAGAAGCCGCCCGGCGGCGGTTCACTGGTAGGTTCGAGATGCAGGATCTGGCCCTTGAGGGGGCGCACGGGCAGGGGCAGGTCGAGCCAGGCGGCGGCACGGTGCGTCCACGGCCCCAGGGCGATAACGGTTGCCTCGGCGAGCACGATGCCATCCTCGAGCTCGACGCCCACCACGTTGTCCTCCCCGCCCACGAGCCCCGCCGCGCGTCCGATGCGCAGCGACGCCCCCATCCCCCTTGCTGCTTCGATCAGCCGCCCCGTGAACTTCGCCGGATCGAGCTGCGCGGAGCGCAGCAACAGGCCGCCTGCGACGGGTTGGTCGAGCCAGCCGCAGCGTGTGACGACGGCGTCCGGCGCGAGCCACTCGCCTCCCGTCGTCGCCGCGCGCGCTTCGAGTGCCGCCGCCTCGCCTTCGTCCCGCGCGACCACGCACGTCTCGTACGGCGTGTAGTCGTAGGCGGCGGGCCCGTCGAGCAGGTCCGCGAGCGCGCTGTGCAGCGCCGTGCTGCGCGCGATCAGTGGCCCGAGCGCCGCGGCCTCATGCTCAGGTGGCGCGATCGGGGAGAGGAGCCCCGCGGCCTTGCCACTCGCTCCGTGCGCCACCTCCGCACCCTCGATCACGAGCGGCTTCACCCCGTGTTGGGCGAGAAAGTACGCGACCGCCGCCCCGATCACACCGCCCCCGACGATCGCGACACCCACGCGCTGGTCCGCTGCCATCGCTGGCATTATCTATGTGAAGAGGGAACGATGTCGGGCGTCAGCGTCCGGCCGGCAGCGTGCGCACCGCGTAGCGAGGGATGTCAGGGTCCGCCGTGGCGATGCTCGTCGCCTTAGCCGGAGATTGCGCGACGAGCAGCATCCGGTCGAAGGGATCCCGGTGGAAGGGCGAGAGGCCGCCCGTCTGTCTGGCATGGAAGCAGATACTGGTGCATGTCCACCTGTATCGCACACCTCCCACGATGGACTTAAGCCCGATCCTGGCCAAGCTGTAAAGCTTTCGTCAATGGAGTATCTGGCTGCTACTGCAGTGGTACCGCTACGAGCACCGCGTTGCTCTGATGAAAGCGTGCCGACCTGCTCAGTGCCGACATGTCGAGGGCGTGTTGAGCGTGCGCCACGTTCCGACTTGGGGGCGTGTGCTGACGTACAGCAGTGACGGGTCGGACACGCGCCGCCACACCGTCACCTCGACGTTCGCCGTGGCCGAGTCCAGCGGCACCGCCACGAGCACTGCGTTGCTCTGGTGAAAGCGTGCCGACCTGCTCAGTGCCGACATGTCGAGGGGCGTGTTGAGCGTACGCCACGTTCCACCTCGGGGGCGTGTGCTGATGTAGAGCAGTGACGGGGTTGGACACGCGCCGCCACACCGTCACCTCGACGTTCGCGGTCCCTGATGACTCCAGCGTCAGGCTGAGTGGTTGTGGACCTGCGCCCCAGATAGCCGTCTGTTGCACGTTGCGGCCGCCGATGCGAAAGCGTACCTCCGCTCCGTCGACCCCGCAGCCCGCCTCCTGCGTTTCTGAGATCACGTGCACGAAGTATCTCGTCACGAGCGTCCCGTTCTCGTTCGTGTGCACGGTCTCGCTGTTCTCGCCGCAGAGTTTCCCGCCGATGTAGGCCTGGATGGCGAGCCCTTCGGCCACCTCACCGCCGGGAGAAGTCACCGTGCCGTGGAACGTCGCGGGCGGGAGTGGCTGCGCCGACACGCCTGTGATGGCGCCCAGCGCGAGCGCTGCGATCAGCGCGGTAATGGTCCAGCACTTCAGGTGTCGCATGTGGCCCTTCCCTCTCCAGGGCATTGGTGGCCAGATTAGCCGATGACGGCGATGTCAATGGCCATAGCGAGGAAGACCGCAGCCAGGTACGCCAGCGAGAACGTGTAGAGGTGCATCGGGGACATCACCTCGGGCCACCGCCAGAGACGGAACGCGAGCGCCACGAAGCCGAGCCCCGCGAGGCCCGCCGCCACCGCGTAGAGCCAGCCAACCTGGCCCGTCAGCGGCAGCAGCAGTGTGACTGGTACGAGTACGAGGGAGTACGCGAGGATCTGGCGCCTCGTCGCGGCTGCACCCGCCTCGACGGGCAGCATTGGCACGCTCGCCTCGCGGTAGTCGCCAGCGAGGCGGAGCGCCAGCGCCCAGAAGTGTGGTGGCGTCCAGAAAAACACGATCGCGAACATAATCAGTGGTGCCCAGGCGAGGTCGCCGGTCACCGCCGCCCACCCCACCATTGGCGGGAACGCGCCCGCCGCGCCCCCGATGACGATGTTCTGCGAGGTGCGCCGCTTCAGCCAGACCGTGTACACGAACACGTAGAAGAGGAACGCCGCCGCCGCGAGCCCGGCGGCGAGCACGTTCGTTGTCGCCCAGAGGAAGGCGAAGGCGCCCGCGCCCAGCGCGATCCCGAAAACGAGGGCGTTGCGGGGTGCGATTGTGCCCTGTACAAGCGGACGCGAGCGCGTGCGCCGCATGAGCGCGTCGATGTCGCGGTCATACCAGCAGTTCACGGCGTTGGCGCCCGCCGCCGAGGCCGCCCCGCCGGCAAGCGTGGCGATCACGAGCGTTGTTGAGGGCCAACCCCCCGCTGCCACCACCATCGCAGGCACGGTCGTGGCGAGGAGCAGCAGGATGATGCGCGGCTTCGTGATTGCGACATAACTCCGGATGGTCGTGGAAGCCCGGCTCGTTCGCTGGATGGCCACGGCTTCGGCGGTCACGCGGGTGCCTCCAATTTTGCGAGGGGAGGCCGAATGAGCGCCGAAGCCTGGGCGGAGAAGCCCAGCACGGCGGCGCCCGAGAGGGTCAGCCACAGGGCGGAGGCGAGCACGGTATGCGTCACGGTGAGCCCATCAGGGAAGGTGTACCACACGTTCAGCGCTCCCACCGCCACCTGGGCCACATAGATGGCCGTCACGGCGAACGCCACATGCGCGCCCCAGCGCCACCGTTGGCGCTCGCCCCACGCCACCGCCACCACCAGCACGAGGGGCACGGCGAGCGCCGCGGCGAGGTAGCGGTGCGCCATGTGTGTGATCTGCTGATCGTCGTTTCCGGGCAGAATGCCGCCATTGCAGGCAGGCCAGCCCTCGCAGGCGGTGGCCGCGCCGCTTTCGCCCAGGTAGCCGCCCACCCACACCACTGCCGCGAAGAGCGCGAGCGCGAGCGCCGCCCGTTTCGCCACGCGGAGCGCCGCTGCCCGCTCAGCGGTGGCCGGGCCGCCGCTGAGTTCGGTCTGCATGCCGAGGGCGGCGGTGGCCATCACCGTGAGGATTATCATCGCCAGTAGCAGGTGCGTCGCCACAATCTCCGGCGGCAGCTCGCGCACGACCGTGAGTGCGCCCAGCCCTCCCTGGAGGCCGACGATGGGGACCGTCGCGAGCGCCGCGAGGAGCGCCACGGGCGCGTGCCGGAAGAAGCGCCAGGCCAGCGCCGCCGTCACGAGCGTCAGCAGCCCCACGAGGGCGGCCACGAAGCGGTGCGAAAACTCGATGAGTGCCTGCCGGTCGTCTGGCGGCACGATGCCGCCGTGGCAGGTTGGCCAGTCGGGGCAGCCAAGCCCTGATCCTGTCGCCCGCACGTACACACCCACCGCGATCAGGGCGAGTGTGGCAAAGCAGGTGACGAAGGCGACGTTGCGAGCGGATCTCATTGAGTGTGGGGTGGCGCCTGTCGGGCGTGAGGCTTTCAGCGTACGGGGCGATGTGGAGAGGCGCCAGATTGGCGGACCTGCGGCCTTCCCCGGCGCTGCCCGCTGCAGGTACGCTTTTGCCATGCTTGGGAGCGGGATCGCCGCCGTCGCATCGTGGCTGCGCGAGGCTCGCCGTGTCGTTGTCCTTACGGGCGCGGGCATCTCCACCGAGTCCGGCATTCCCGACTTCCGCGGGCCCGAGGGCGTGTGGACGAAGAACCCCGATGCGGAGCGGACGGCCACTCTCCAGCACTACGTGGCGAACCGCGGCGCGCGCGTCCGTTCCTGGGCGAACCGCGCGGGGAGCCCCATGCGCACCGCTGAGCCAAACGCAGGGCACCTCGCTCTCGCCGAGCTCGAGCGCAAGGGGAAGCTCGACACGCTCGTCACCCAGAACATCGACGGCCTCCACCAGGACGCAGGCGCTTCGCCCGAACGGATCATCGAGATTCACGGCACCGTGCGCGACTACTCCTGCCTCGGCTGTGGCGATCGCGGCCCGATCGAGGTTGTGCTCGAGCGGGTGCGCGGGGGCGACGAGGATCCGCACTGCGAAGCCTGCGGTGGCATCCTCAAGGCTGCCACGATCTCGTTCGGCCAGGCGTTGATCCCCGAAGACCTCGAGCGCGCCCAGCGGGCCGCCGCGGCCTGCGACCTTTTCCTCGCCGTCGGGACCTCGTTGACGGTCTACCCGGTAGCGGCGCTCCCCGAGGTCGCGGTCCAGCGCGGCGCACGGCTCGTCATCGTGAACGCGCAGGAAACGCCGTACGACGCTCTTGCCGCCGCCACCCTCAGCGGCGGTATCGGCGCCGTTCTCCCCGAGATCGTCGCGCTGGTCTAGACGCCGTCCGTTCCGCTCCCGGCCGCTTCGGGGCGGGCGCGCTGGTCGCCCCAGCGGTCCCAGTGCGTCACTTCACCCAGGGGGCGCCGCCGCGGCTGCGAGAACCGGCCCTGCGCCAGGTAACCGAGCGGGATGAGGCACATCACGCGAGCGTCCTCCGGAAGCCCGAGCAGATCGTTGAAACCCGAGGTCTCATCCAGCCCCCACGTGAAGACTGTGCCGATCCCGAACGCTCGGGCGGCCAACATCAGGTTCTGGACGGCGCCATAGATCGAGCTGCCCAGTCCCGCGCCCGCGCGCCTCGTGTCCTCGGCCACGCCCGCTTCGACGAGCACTGGCGCGACGATCGCCGGCGCCTCAGCGAAGCGCTCGGCGAGGTGGATGACGCCGCTACGGTTGCGTGCGTCGATTCCCACCTCGCCCTCGCGCACCCCGCCGCGCGTGATGCGCGCCGTGCCAAGCGCCTCGTCGCTCACGCGCTCGTAGCCGTAGGCGCGCTTGAGGCGCGCTTCGTAGACCCTGCCGATCTCCTGCCTGATCGCCACGTCGCGGATCACCAGCCAGGCCCATCCCTGACTGTTCCCGCCGGTTGGCCCGCGCACGGCCGCGTCGAGGATCTCCCAGAGGACCGCCTCCGGGATGGGGTCAGGCTTCAGGTAGCGCTGTGCGCGCGTCGAGTGGATCGCGTCGAGCACGTCGAGGAGTTCTCGTTCGGGCATACCGCCTCCGGGCGGCCATTCGCCGCCGTCGCGAGTCTACCCGCTCGCTCCGCGCGCGTTCCCTCCCCGTATCATCCCGCCGGACGCGATGTCCCGGGAGGGTTGGCGATGAAGATCGGGTTCTACGGCATCAACGCGGGATTGCTCTCGGAGCGCGAGGCCATCCTGCGTGTCGCGCGGGCCGCCGAGGCGGCGAACTTCGAGTCCCTCTGGACCGGCGAGCACGTCGTCGTCGTCGATCCGCAGGCCCCGCCCTCGCCCCTCGCCCCCGGGACGCGCATCGTCGACACCGTCGCGACGCTCGCGTTCGTGGCGGGCGTGACGGAGCGCATCAGGCTCGCGAGCGGCATCATCCTGCTGCCCCAGCGCAACCCCGTCGTGCTCGCGAAGGAGCTCGCGGGGATCGACGTGCTCTCCGAGGGCCGCCTCATCTTCGGTGTGGGAGTCGGCTACGTACGTGGCGAGTTCGACGCCATCGGTGTGCCCTTTGAGGAGCGGGGCGCGCGCACATCCGAGCATATCGAGGTTATCCGCGCGCTGTGGACAGAGGACGCGCCCGCGTTCACGGGCCGCTTCACCTCGTTCGCGGGCATCCAGTCGCACCCGCGACCGGTTCAGCGCCCGCACCCGCCGATCGTGATCGGCGGCGCCTCGCCAGCAGCCTTCCGGCGTACCGTCGCGCAGGGCGACGGCTGGTACGGCTTCATGCTCGACGCGGAGGCCGCTGCCGCCGCCGTGCGCGACCTCGGGGAGACCGCGCGCGAGGTCGCGCGCCCGGAGAGGCTCGGTCCGCTCGAGATCACGGTCACGCCGCGGGGACGGCTGGACCTGGAGGCCGTCGAACGGTTCGCTGAGGCGGGCGTCCACCGGCTCGTCCCGATGCCGCGCGGGCTCATGACGCCTGCGGGGGATGTGGCGGACGCGGCAACCGAGGCGGTCGCCTTCATCGAGCGCACGGCGGATGCGCTGCGCCTGTAGCTGCGCGCCGCCCCGCCTTCAGGGAGAACGGGCTGGTCGGGGCGACTGGATTTGAACCAGCGACCTCTTGACCCCCAGTCAAGTGCGCTACCAGGCTGCGCCACGCCCCGAGCCTGATCCGAAGCGTACACGATCCCTGTCCTGACAGCCTCGCGCGGGGCGCGCCGGGGAAGGTCGTGGCGTTGCCCGCATTTGGGGGCCGCGTAGGCTGCGCGAATGCGCGTTGTCCCCGCCGGGGAGGGGCAGTTCCAGCTGCGTTCGCTGGCTGGCGGCGTCTATCTGCCGACGCTGCTCTACGGGACGGGCCAGTGGATGATCCTTCCGATCATCCCGCTTTTCGCCAAGGACCTCGGTGCGGGCGTGGCCATCATCGGCGCGATCGTGGCCGCACACGGGGCTGGCACGATGTTGGGCGATGTCCCGTCGGGGCTCCTCGCCGGCCGCCTCGGCGGACGCGCCACGATGATCGCTGGGGGGGTCATATCAGCCGTCTCGGCGGCGGCTATGGGGCTCAGTACCGGCTCTGCCGTGCTGGCCGCATTCGTGTTGGTGAATGGCGCCGCCTTCGCCCTCTGGGACGTCTCCCGCCTGGCCTACGTGACCGAGGCAGCACCCACCGCGTACCGCGGACGCGCGCTTTCGCTCGTTGGGGGCACTACCCGTGTGGGCGCGTTCATCGGGCCCATCGCGGGGGGGGCGTTGGGGCAGGTCGCCGGTCTCGAGGCGGTGTTCTTCGCACAGGCGGGGGTGGTGGCGGCGGCGGCGTTCGTCGTTGCGATGCGCATCCGGCAGCCGCGCGCGGGTGGGTCCGCTGCCGCCGCACGCCTGAGCCTTGGGAGCGTCGTTCGCGCCGAGCGCCGTAGCCTGCTGGTGGCGGGCTCGGTCGCGATCGCGCTCGTGATTATCCGCAATGGCCGCCAGATCCTGATTCCGCTGTGGGGCGAGTCCATCGGCCTCGATGTCGCCCGGATCGGCCTCATCTTCGGGCTCTCCTCAGCGGTCGACATGGTGTTGTTCTATCCCGTGGGCATGGTCATGGACCGCTGGGGCCGCAAGTGGACGTTCGTCCCGAGCCTGGCCACGCTCTCGGCCAGCCTCATCCTGATGCCGTTCACGGGCGGGTTTGCCTCGTTCCTCGCCGTGAGCCTGCTCTCCGGCTTCGGCAATGGGCTTGGCAGCGGCGCGGTGATGACGCTTGGCGCGGACCTCGCGCCTCCCGACGCGGCGGGCGAGTTCCTCGGCGTCTGGCGTCTGGTAGGTGATGCGGGGGCGGCGGTGGCACCCGCGGCCGTGGGTGGGCTCGCCGCGGCGCTCACGCTCGGCGCCTCCGCGGTCGTGACGGGCGGAGTGGGCCTGGCGGGTGCAGCGATGATGCTCCTGCTCGTGCGCGAGACGCTGCGCCGCTCGTCCACGGACGCCCGCCCCCCGTCCGGCTAGTGAAGGGCCGCCGCCCCGCCCCCACTCCCACACGGGCTTTTATAGTGATAGCGCTAGTATAGTGATAGTACTAGCGAGAGAGTTAATAATGCTACTGCTACAGCGTTCAATATAATCGCTATAATCGCTACGTTGATACAGGATGGGTAATATGCGATGATATGCAATGAATTACCGGATTTGGCGGACGATGATCATGGTCGGGCGCGTGAGCGGCCCGCGCGTCTCGCCGGCTAGAGCGCCAGCTCGATGCCCACGGGGCAGTGGTCGGAGCCGGGTACCTCGCGCTCGATGAAGGCGCTGCGTACGGCCGGTAGCAGGTCTTCGCTCACGAATACGTAGTCGAGACGCCAGCCGATGTTCCGTTCGCGACGCCTTCGCCAGTTGTCCCAGTAGCTGTAGGCGTCCGACTCGTCGGGGTGGAGCGCGCGGAACGTATCCACGAACCCGATCGCGATCACACGGTCGACCCACGCGCGCTCGACCGGCAGAAACCCCGTCTCCTTCTCGTTGGGACGGGCCACGTCGATCTTGCGGTGGGCCACGTTCAGGTCCCCCATGAAGACGACGCTGCGGCCTGACTCGCGGAGCGCGGCGATGCGCGCGAGGAAGGCGTCGTAGTAGGCGAGCTTGAAATCGAGCCTCTGGAGCTTGCGGCCTGCATTGGGGAAGTACGACCCGAGCAGGACGAACTCGCCGAAGTCGGCCTCGATGACGCGCCCCTCGCGCTCGTAGGCGGGCGTCTCCAGCCCCAGGCGCAGGGATTCGGGCGCGCGCTTCGAGAGCAGCAGCGCGCCGCTGTAGCCCGCGTTCTCGGCGGGGTGCCAGGCGGCTTCGTAGCCTGCCGCGAGCCACGGCTGCTCCTCCACCTGCTCGGGGCGCGCCTTCACCTCCTGCAGCCCCGCGATGTCGGGCGCGGTCTCCGCGAGCCATGCCGGAAACGCCCCCGAGCGCAGCCCTGCGCGCAGGCCGTTCACGTTCCACGAGCAGATGCGAAGTGTCGCCATCGCGCTCAGACGTACATGCGCGCGACGACGACCGCGGCGGCGCTCACCGCTGTGACCACGAGGTACTCCGCCAGCGTGGCGAGGTCGAGGTCTTCGTCGAGCAGGTGGTGGACGAACCCGGTCGCGATGTAGAAGCCGATGATCAGCAGCGCGCCCGTGAGCAGGTCGTCCAGGGGGAAGTAGTAGAGCGCAACGCGCAGCTCCGCCAGCGAGACGCCGATCGCGAGCGCCGCCAGCAGTGACGACATCCCCCATCCGTGGCCTTCGCGCAACAGGTCGAGGGCAAGCGCGAAACTCACGGCACCGACCGCCACTGTAGAGGCGGGCAGGTTGAGGCCGTGAGTCACGAACATCGTGAACAGCGCGAGCGCTGTCAGGTAGATCACGACTGCGCGGGCGAGGTGGATCGTCCCGAAGAACGCCGCGCCCGGCGTTAGCGTGTGGCACTCTCCGTAGAGGAGCAGCCCGATCGCGGCGCCGGCGGCCAGCGCCGCCGCCACGCGCGCGTAGCCGTCGACCGCCTCGTTGATGAAGAGGCCTGCGCCCAGGACCGCCAGCGAGGGCAGCAGGGCGTAGCTGAGCCCGTCGGGGATGCCGCCTCGCCAGTGCGGGTGCGCGCGCACTGTGCCTTCCACGCCCGCGGCGGTGACGAGGGCCGTGAGCATCAGAATCCAGGGCTGCTCGGGACGGAAGTTGAGGAAGGCCGCCAGCCCCGCCATCGCGAGCGCCGCCAGCAGGACGGCGCGTCCCGCGGTGCCGAGGGCGAGTGCGGGTCGTTCGGTCCGGGCCTGCGCTTCCAGGCCTACTCCTCCGCCAGGGCAGGTTCGGCGAACCCATAGATCTCGGCGGCGTTGCCCCACCAGAGGCGCTCGCGGTCCGCCTCAGAGAGTTCGAGGAGGTCGTAGATCGCCTCGAAGCGATCGATATGCTCGCGGATGTCGTCCATGCCGCAATCCGAACCAAAAACGAGCTTTTCGACACCGATCTCGTGGCCGATCAGGCGGAGTTCCACCGCGTGCCGCTCGATCGTTTCGCCCCCGCTCATGTCCAACGCGATGTTGGGACGCCAGCGGGCTACGGAAGTGGCGTACTCGTAGTTGCCCTGGTTGCCGAGGTGCGCGCCGATGATGCGGAGGTCGGGGAAGCGCTGCGCGATCGTGTCCAGGTGCAGGGGCGACATGCGCGTCGCGGAGACGTCACGCATCGGCCAGCGCCCGCGCATCGTCTGCATCCGGCGGAACATGGCCGCCGCCTGCGGGTCGCGTCGCGGGTGCGTGACCGAGTAGTCGATGCCGCCCCCGATGACGCCCAGATGGAAGAGCACGGGCATCCCCAGCCGCTCCGCCGCCGCGTAGGCGGGCAGGTAGTCGGGTTCGTCGTAGGGGCGCGCCACGCCGATCAGCTTGAGGCCGCGGTAGCCCATCGCGTGGAGCTCCTCGACCTCCTCCCGGCCGGCCACTTCAGGGTCGATGACGGCCACGGGCACGAACAGGTCGGGGTACTGCCGCAGGATCTCAATCCCGCGCTCGTAGCCCGGCCCGAAACGCCCGCCCGTCAGCACGCAGCCTTTCGTGACGCCCGCGGCGGCTGCGACCTCGGCGAGGCGCTCGACCAGCGGCGCGGGGTCGTCCCCGGGCTTCTCCCAGTCCCGCGGGAAGTGGATGTGAACGTCGAATATCTTCATGACGGGGAGCGCCGGAGCGCGCTGGCGGCAGTGTATCACGCGCCATATCACGCGCTGCGCCCCTCCGCCTGGCAACAGCCCCGGGATGCCAATCGTTCCCCCGCCCGTGGGCGTATCCTGTGCGCCACCATGGCGGGCACGGACACGTTCGACGGGCGGCTGCTGGAGGGCGAGGGGTTCCGGCTGGACCCCTTCCCGGCCCTGCGGCGTCTGCGCGATGAGCATCCGGTCTGGCTGAATCCGCGCACCAACACATGGTGGATCACGCGCTACGAGGACGTGGTCGCGGGCTTCCTCGACCACAAGACATTCTCAAGCCGCATCATGGAGCAGTCGCACAGCGCCGTCTTCGGCCCCTCGCTCACGGCGATGGATGGCGGCGAGCACACGCAGAAGCGTGCCATCATCGCCCCGGAGTTCGTGGGCCGGAAGCTGGAGGCGTTCCTGCCCGTGATCGAGCAGAACGTGCGTGCGCTGATCGAGCGCTTCACGGAGAAGGCCGCGCGTGCGCTCGTGGAGGGCTTCGCGGCGCGCCGCGAAGTGGATCTCGTGGACCAGTTCAGCACGCGTCTGCCCGTGAACGTGATCGTGGACATGCTGGGGCTGCCGCAATCGGATCACGACCGCTTCCATCGCTGGTACCCGACATTCCTGGCGGGGCTCGCTCCGGATCCGGCACTGCGCAAGGCGGGTATCGCGGCGAATCGCGAGTTCCACGAGTACCTCGAACCGTTCGTGCGGGAGCGGCTGCACGCCCCCGGCGACGATCTCATCTCGAAGCTGTGCGTGGCGGAGGTAGATGGCGAGCGCCTCTCCGTGTCCGACATCAAGGCCTTCACGAGCCTGCTGCTGACGGCGGGTGGGGAGACGACCGACAAGGCGATCGCGAACCTCTGGTGGCTGCTGCTGAACCATCCCGAACAGTTCGCGGCGGTGCGGCGCGACCCCGCGCTGCTCGACCAGGCGTTCACGGAGACGATGCGGCATTCGGGGCCCGTGGGCGGCGAGCCGCGGGAGACGCTGCGGGAGTCGCGCCTGCGGGGCGTGACCGTGCCTGCGGGCGCGATCGTGCATCTCTCAATGCACTCGGCGAATCACGACGAACGCGTCTTTGCGCGCCCGGAGACGTTTGACATCTTCCGCGGCGACCTCTACTTCGGAAAGGAGACGCGCGTGGGTTACCGCGAAGGCGGACGGGCCAGCCACCTCGGCTTCGGGCTGGGCAAGCACTTCTGCGTCGGCTACCAGCTGGCACGCACGGAGGCGGTGGTGGGCTCGCGCATGATCCTGGAGGCGATCGCGGATGCGCGCATCAAGCCCGGGCGGAACCCGCGTATGGGCGAAGGCGTCGCGATGCGCTCGGTGAGATCGCTGGAGATCGAGTTCGAGCCTGCCTGAGGGCGCACGCTTCGCCCTGCTTGCCGTAGACTGCGCGAACGTTCCGGATAGAGGAGGAGCTCCACATGGAGTACCGCACCATCGGCAGCTCAGAGCTGCGGGTCTCGGCCGTGGGGCTTGGCTGCAACAACTTCGGCATGCGCATCGATGCGGAGGCGGCCAGGGCCGTGGTCGACAAGGCGCTCGAACTGGGCGTGAACTTCTTCGATACCGCCGAGATGTACGGCATGGGCGCTTCCGAGGAGATGCTTGGGGCGGCGCTTGGCGACCGTCGCGCGGACGCGATCATCGCCACCAAGTTCGGCATGCCTGGTGCTGGCATGAACTCACCCGGCAGCGGCTCCCGCGAGTACATCAACAACGCCGTGGAGAACAGCCTCAAGCGGCTCGGGACTGACTACATCGACCTCTACATGGTCCATTTCCCCGACCCCGAGACCCCCGCCGAGGAGACGGCGCGCGTGCTGGACGACCTCGTCAAGGCGGGCAAGGTGCGCTACGCCGGCATCTCCAACGTCTCCGCTGCCCAGATCGCAGAGGCCAGCGAGGTGACCGCGGCGAGCGGCCTCGCCCCCTACGTCTCAGTCGAGAACGAATGGAGCCTCGTCGAGCGCGGCATCGAAGCCGAGGTGGCGCCCGCCGCCCGCGAGCATGGCTACGCCCTCCTCCCGTATTTCCCCCTCGCGGGCGGCTTCCTCACGGGCAAATACCGCCAGGGCGAGGAGATGCCTGACGGCAGCCGCTTCAAGGAGGGCATGCTGGCAGGGCTCGCGGGCAAGTACGTCAACGACCGCAACTGGGGCATCCTTGCGGGGGCGGAGGCGTACGCAAGCGCGAACGGCCACTCCGTCCTCGACCTGGCGATGGGCTGGCTGCTGGCCAAGCCAGGTGTGCCCAGCGTCATCTCCGGTGCCACTCGTCCGGAGCAGGTCCAGGCGAACGTCGATGCAGCGGGCTGGGCGTTGAGCGATGAGCAGGTCGCGGAGATCGACGCCCTCGCGAGCTAACGGGCCGTGATCCTGCCCGCGCTTTCGCTGAACCGGGGAGCGACAATCCGGAGCGGTTGATCGCGTATTATCGCGAGACCGTCGGGCTCACTCTCGCGCCGGGGTGTTGCGCTGGGGCAGAGCTTCCTCATCGTGAGTGGCCACAGCGAGGTGCGCGGCCCGCCCGCTGCTCCTCAGCGAAGGCGTCGGAGGTGTGGGGAGAGGAGCAGCAGCAGCCCCGAGACGGCGGCGAGGACGGCGGCGAGGATGGCGATCGCGCGCTCCACGCCGATCGCCTCGGACATAATTCCCACGAAGAACGCGCCGAACGACATCATGCCCGGCTGGATCATCATGAGCGCCATCACGCGTCCGCGGAACTCGTCCTCGACGTAGTGGTGCAGGAGGATCTGGCTGAAGGCCTGCCGCCCCGCCGTGCCGATTCCCACGAACGCCATCGCGACGGCGGCGAACCAGAACGCGCCAGAGGCGGAGAACACGATGAGCGCCCCGCCGAGCAGGATCGCGCTCGCCAGCAGGAGCAGGCCCCGCCGCCGCTCGGGCAGGGAGGCGATCACGAGTGCGCCGGCGAGTGCGCCCCCGCCGCTTATCGCCGTGAGCAGGCCGAGCTCGACGGGGCCACCGTCGAGCGCCTCGTCGACGAAGCCGGGCAACAGTTGGAGGTAGGGCATGGCGAGGAAGGCGGAGAGGAAGGCCACACCCAGCACCGCGAGGATGGTCGCGTCGCGGCGCACGTAGGCGAAGCCGTCGCGCAGATCGCCGAGCCCGCCCCGGGCCGAGCCTTCCGAGGCGGCGGTGCCCCGGGGTACGGGCGCAAGTGTGATCACGGCGAGGAGGTAGAGCGCCGCCATGGCCAGGTAGACGGGGCCTGCGCCCATCGTGCCGCCGCCCATTGCCCAGATGAGGAAGCCGCCTGCCGCCGGTGCCAGCAGGCGCATGAGGTTCATCCCCGCCGAATTGAGCGCGACGGCGTTCATCAGCAGGTCGCGGCTCACGACCTCGGGGATCATCGCCTGGCGGGCGGGCATCATCAGCGCCATCGTTGTCCCCTGCGCGAGCGAGGCGAGGAAGAGGTGCCACAGCTCGACCTCGCCGCTCAGGAGGAGGACGCCCATGACGAGCGCGTTCAGCACGGAGACGAGCTGGCCCGCCTGCAGCACGCTCTTCTTTGGCAGGCGGTCGGCCATCAGGCCGCCGAAGATGCTGAGAGCGAGCATCGGCATCGAGGAGGCGAGGGCGATGCCGCCCAGGGCCGTGAACGAATGCGTGATCTCGAACACGACGTAGCCGCGCACGATCAGCTGCATGTTCATCGCCGCCATCTGCGCGAGCATGGCGAGGTAGAACCAGCGGAACGTGGGACGCCCGAGGGAGGCGAATGTTTGGAGGGAGGCCGCCCCACCGGCTGCTGCTGCTATGGATGTGGGGACGGTCGTGGCGCGGACCGTTTCGGTGGACTGCGCCAAGGCCCCTCCATCGCGCCCACGAGCGCACAACCCTCACGCTAACGGCAAGGTTGACCAGCGACAAGCCACGCCGGAGCGCGGCCCTACGGCTCGACCGTCACTGTGCCCGTGGCGCCGTCGATGGTGACGGTCGCACCGGTAGGGATGAGCGAGGTCGCGCCGCGGATGCCGGCCACGGCGGGGATGCCGAACTCGCGCGCCACCGTGGCCGCGTGACTGAGGATGCCGCCCGTCTCCACCACGACCCCCGCCGCAGGGATGAAGAGCGGCGTCCAGGCTGCGTCCGTGACGGGTGCCACGAGGATCTCGCCGGGCTCGATGTCGGCGCTCATCGCCGCGGCCGCGCTCTCGATCACGCGCGCCTTGCCGGATGCCCTGCCGGGGCTGATGCCGAGTCCCTCGTACGAGGCTGAGGTTGCCGCCGCCTGCTCCACCTTCGGGATGAGTTCGACCGGCCAGTCGAACATCACGGGCAGCTCGTGCCGGTCGAGGAAGGCGTACTCCGCCTTGCGGCTGGCGATGTCCGCCTTCGCCTGCGCGCCGTCGAGCGCGCCCGCGGCGCCCTGCCGAAGCTCCTCCAGCCGCAGGAACCAGACGTCGTCGGCGTCGTCG
This sequence comes from Tepidiformaceae bacterium, assembly GCA_963422605.2. GTDB lineage: Bacteria > Chloroflexota > Dehalococcoidia > Tepidiformales > Tepidiformaceae > UBA2991. Next base: position 42,321 of record CAXXUF010000002.1, on the reverse strand, counting down.
AGGACGCCTCGGTCGACAAGCCGCTGCGCCAGCTCCATCACGGGCGGGCGCTGGGTGCGGCAGGTGCGCGCCCAGTTCGCCTTGCTGCCCTCGCGCCCGCGGTTGAGAGCCTGGGCCAGCCGCAGTGCATGCCGGTACTGGTCGAGCACTTCCGCGGGCAGATGGAGCTCGATCTCCTGCTCGACCGCCTCGCGCGCGGCCGCCTGCTTCCGTTCGAGCGTATAGGGATTGCGCTCGAACGGCGCGGCGAGGTCGGCCTGGATGCTGCTGAGGACGAAGTTGGGCGCCTCGTCCCAGGTTCGGTAGGAGGGATCGGTCTCATTCTGCCCGCGGAAGCCAAACTCGCGGATGAAGGTCGCGTACTCCCCGGCGAAGGCCGCCCAGTCCTCGCCCGGCGGCGCGTCGAGGCGCGCGAGGAGACCGCCCGCGGTGAGCGACTCGAACTCGCGGGCTAGCGCGGGCCGCTCCTTGACGAAGCGGCTCAGGTCCCAGATTGCCTTCGCCGGCAGCGCGCTCTCCACGTCGGTGAGCCCGCTCGTGATGGTGTTTGTCCACTCGGGCGGATGGTTGGGGACATGCTCCTTGAGGATGTTCCCGACGATGGTCGTGTACTCGCCTCCGCCCACGGAGTTGTAGTAGTGGGCCATGAAGATGCGGCCCGTACGTTCGATCGCTTTATCCAGCGACTCGATCAGCTCGGAGTCGCTGGCTCCGCTCAGGTCATGGTCGCGCGAGCGTTGGTAGTCATCAGCGGTACGCGCGCGGTTCGCGGCGAGGGCCGACTCCGAAGATTCCCACTTCGCGGTGATACGGGCGCGCGTCGCGATGGCGCGCTCCTCGTCCGCGGCGGCCTCGCTCTTGAGGGTGTCGCCCCCTTCGAGGAACTGCTTCAGAAAGTCGCTTCCCTCGCCCACTGAATAGGTCGCTGTGAAGGCCATGTTGAGCCCGTAGTTGATGACGAAGCGGCCGCCGATGAAGGGCAGCGTCGTCGTCTCCGGCGGCTTCGGCAGGGACACCAGGTCGAGGACATCGAGCTCATCCAGAACGCCGTGGTTCCACACGTAGTCCCACTCCCGCCAGATGTCGGCGGCCAGCGGCCTGGTAACGCCGGGGAGCACCTCCGCGGCGTTGGTCGTGGTGTAGGCGGCGTGCGTGGGATCGTGAATGCTGTCCCAGCTGCAAAGGAGTTCGGCGCTCATTGTTCGTCAGTCCTTTGTACTCGCGTTGCTAGTAAGCGGCGGTGCCGCCGTCGACGGACCAGAGTGCGCCGGTGATGCCCGCGCCGATATCGGAGGCCAGCAGCACGGCTACGGCGCCGACTTCCTCGACCGTGTTCATGCGCTTGATGGACGACTCACCGGCGAACTGTTGCACCATCTCGTCGTAGGTGAGTCCCATCGAGGCCGCGGCCTCGGCGCCGCTCTCGAGCAGGATGTCGGTCTCGATCAGGCCCGGGCAGATCGCGTTCACGGTGATGCCCTGTGTGCCTACCTCCTGGGCGGCGCTCTTGGTGAGGCCGTTGATCGCGTGCTTGGCTGCCACGTAGGCGGCGATACCGGGCTTGCCGTGCTTCCCCTCGAGCGAGGAGACGTTGATGATGCGCCCGCTCTTCTGCGGGATCATGTGCCGGAAGGCGTGCTTGATCCCCCAGAACGTGGCCGAGAGGTTCCAGCGGATCGTGTGGTCCCAGGCGTCGTTCGCCATCTCCGCCACGGGCGCGAAGCCGGAGCTGCCGCCAGCGTTGTTCACGAGGATGTCGATGCGCCCGTAGCGCTCCACCGCGCCGTCGACGAGCGCCTCGAGTGTCGCCTCCTGCGTGACGTCGCCAGCCATGAAGCGGGCTCGCTCGCCAAAGCCCATCTCCTGGAGCGCGCGTGCGCCCTTCTCCTCGCTGCGCCCGTTGAGCACGACACTGGCGCCCTCGTTCAGGAATGCCTCCACGATCCCTCGCCCGATGCCCCGGCTCCCGCCGGTGACAGCGGCGACCTTGCCTTCCAGCTTCATCACGCCCTCCTGCGTACGCTCGCGCGGTCTTGGCCGCCGAGGTGACGGGGGAGCTTACCGAGTAAGGGCCTGCTCGCGCCACTTGCCCCCCGCTTGTGCCGCCTGTCTGCGAGTCCTATGGTCACTCTTGGGTGAGACCGATGCGCGTACGGAACGTCCCCCTCTTGCGTACCCTGCTCGTTTCGGTGGCGCTGGCCGTCGTGGCCCTGGGGGTCGAACTCGTGGGCGGGAGCGCCCGCCCGGGCGCAGCACAGGCGGCGACCTTGGGCGCCGTTCCCGCCACCAACCCCGGGCTCGCGGCTGACTGCGACGCGCTGCTGGGGGCGAAGACCACGCTCCTGCATACGCTGACGGGGCTGGGTCTGTCCGGGGACCAGCTGGCGGGAGCCATCCCGCTGGTGTTGCGCGACTGTGTGATCGTTCTCCCGCCACCGGATCCGAAGCCCGGGGTGTTCCGCTACAACCGTCTTGATATGACCGGTCGCGTGGAGACGCCGGGCAGCTACGCCTTCCTGAAGGACAGCGGCGATGAGGCGGAGGGCGGCAGGGACCGCCGCGCGGCCGGCAGTGTCGTGCTCACCACCTACGAAGGGCTGCGCAAGGAGGCCAACCGCCTGCTGGTCCATGAGGTCGACGCGGGCGGCACATCACACGCCGGCAGCTACGACGCGGTGCGGGTGGGTGATCTGATCGAGTGGCGGAAGAGCGAGGACTGCTTCGTGCGCTATCGGGTGAGGAGCCTGCCCGCGGCGGTGCAGTCGCCGAGGGAGTTTGGGGTGGAGCAGGTGACGTACGCCTTCACGGGCTGCCTGGACGGGACGGTTCCGGCGAGCGAGGCCATCGACGTCAAGGCCGCAGCGGAGCTGCCGGACCTTGGCGGAACCAGCCTGCGCTTCCCCATAGTCCACGGGCGCTCCCAGATCGTCCCGGAAGGCTGGACGGGGGCAGTCGAGGCGCGTGTCTTGAGCCCGGAGCCAGAGCACCACCTGCCTTTCTTCACGACGGACCTGGCGGAGGCGCGGAAACGCCCCTTCTGGCGTGAGCCAGCGCTTCCCGGAGGCTGGACGTTTGTAGAAGCGTACAGCGGCGGCGTGGACGCACCGTCTTACGGGTATTGCTCAAGGTACACAAATGCTGAGGGGTATGGTGGGGTCGATATATGCGGGTACTACGCTACAACAACAGGGAAAATCCAGGAGGCAAGCTGGCGTAATGGCCGAGGAGTCGCCGAGGCGCGTACGATCAATGGCCGCGCAGCAGTGGTACTGTACAGCCCGCAAGGCCCGAATCACGAGAGGCACTCGGCTGTGCACGTGTGGGTCCACGACGCAGAGACAGAGAGCACCTACTGGATTGGCGGGGGCGACAGCAGCCTTCGTGGAAGTAACGTCGATGCTGCTATCGCCATTGCACGCAGCCTGTTCGAGAGCCCGAACCCGCGATGAGGAAATCGTATTCGGCGCTTCGTTCTTGGCCTTGCTGGCTCTCATACCTGTGCTGTTCAGTGCATCTGGTTCGCCCACCACGGAGGCGCAAACCACTCCGCCCGATCTATGAATACGAGATACTGCCCGGTCTCCACCCTGACGGGGCGACACTCCCAAAGCTGAGAGGACGAGCAAGGCAGCACCGCCGGGCCGCAGGCAGCCGTTCTCACAAGCAGGCAGCCGTTCTCACAAGATGCCCCGCGCACACTCCTTGATGAGGTGAGGGCCATTCAGTACCGTTATCCCCGCGAGGGCGCGCGTGTGGGGTAGATGATGTCGCGCTCCGCTGGCAGGAGCACACTATGCACGACCTGGTCATCCGCAACGGTCTGGTAGTCGACGGGACGGGCGCTGCCCCCTTCCGTGGCGATATCGCCATCGACGACGGCAGGATTGCCGCTATCGGCTGCATCGAAGCTGACGGACGCGAGACGATCGACGCAGTGGGGCTGATCGTGGTGCCCGGCTTCGTCGATATCCACACCCACTTCGACGGGCAGATCACGTGGGATCCGCTGCTCACGCCCTCCTGCTGGCACGGCGTCACCACCGTCGTCATGGGGAACTGCGGCGTGGGCTTCGCGCCCGTCGCTCCCAACCGCCACGACTGGCTCATCGGGCTGATGGAGGGTGTCGAGGACATCCCCGGCACCGCGCTCGCAGCGGGCATGCAGTGGAACTGGGAGACCTTTCCCGAGTACCTCGACTACCTCGATACGCTGCCGAAGGCCCTCGATGTCGGCACACAGGTGCCGCATGGCGCGGTTCGCGCCTACGTGATGGGCGAGCGCGGAGCGAAGAACGAGCCCGCTAACCCCGAGGATATCGGGGAGATGAAGCGGCTCGTCTTCGAGGGCATCCAGGCGGGCGCGCTTGGCGTCTCCACCTCCCGCACGATCGTGCACCGCGCCATCGACGGCGAAAATGTGCCTGGCACCTTCGCTGCCGAGGACGAGATGATGGCCTTCGGCGAGGCGCTCGCGGAAGCGGGCACGGGCGTCTTCGAGCTCGCGCCCGCGGGCGTCACTGGCGATGACATGGCCCTCCCCGACGAGGAGGTCGCCTGGATGCGTCGCGTCTCCGCCGCCACCGGCAGGCCCATCACCTTCGCGCTCGTGCAGCTGGACGTCGAGCCCGACCACTGGAAGCGCATGTTCGACCTCTCGGAGGAGGCGGCTGCCGAGGGCGCCGACCTCTATCCGCAGGTCACGGCCCGCGCACCCGGCGTCCTGCTCGGCCTGCAGACGAACCACCCGTGGGTGAACGCGCCCGCCTTTCAGGAGATCAGCGGTCACTACAAGCTTGGCGCGGGCGACGCCCACCATCTCCATCGGGCGCCACTCGAGGAGATCGTCGCGGATCTGGGCAGGCCGGAGACGAAGCGGCGGCTCATGGGCGAGCTGCCCGAAGCGCGGCAGGACATCGCCTTCATCGACCTCGCGCGCGTCTTCCCGCTCCAGGAGCCGCTCGACTACGAGCCGGCGGAGGAGGACAGTATCGCCGCCAGGGCCGTGCGCGAGGGCCGAGACGCCTACGATCTCTTCTACGACCTCATGCTTGAAGACGGCGGCACGCGTATGTTCTTCGCGCCTACGCTCAACTACACCGACTACAACTACGACGTGGTGCGCACGATGATGACCCATCCGCGCGCGGCGCTCGGGCTCGATGACGCGGGTGCGCACTGCGGCGTCATCTGCGATGCGAGCATGCCCACCTTCATGCTCACCCACTGGGCGCGCGACCGCTCCCGCGGCGAAAAGCTTCCGCTCGAATTTGTGGTGAAGAAGATGACGAGCGACACGGCGCGCCTCTACGGCCTGCACGACCGCGGCGCCCTGCGGCCTGGCATGAAGGGCGACGTCAACGTCATCGACCTGGAGCGCCTGCGGCTGCGGACGCCCGAGCTGGCATACGACCTGCCCGCAGGCGGCCGCCGCCTCCTCCAGCGTGCGGAGGGGTTCGTCGCCACGATTGTCAGCGGTGAGGTGGTGATGCGTGAGGGCGAAGACACGGGTGCGCGCCCGGGCGCGCTCATTCGCGGTGAGCAGCGGCCCGCCGCGCCCATGGGTGGCGCTGCTACCATCGCGTGAACACCGGCAGCGGCAGCGCTGTGCGCGGGGAGGCATCCCGTTCCCGATCTCCCGCTGGGATCGCGCTCCTCCCTGCTCCAGTATCCCGGCCGTGTTTTCTACGGCTGGTGGATCGTTGGGGCGGGCGTCGTCATCAACGCGCTGGTGAGTGCCCTCTTCATGCAGGCCTACGGCACGTACGTGGCCGTGTTCCGGCAGGAGTTCGGCTGGAGCAGCACCATGCTCTCGGTGGGCTACTCCGTGGTGCAGGGGACGAACGGGGTGGCCGGGCCAGTGCAGGGCTGGCTCACCGAACGCTTCGGCCCGCGCGCCGTCATCCGTGTCGGGCTGGTGCTCCTCGCCGCCGGTCTGATGCTCTTCAGCCAGGTATCCTCGCTCGCGCTGCTCTTCCCTGCCCTCTTCATCATCGCGGTGGGCCTCAGCCTGGGTGGGTTCCTCTCGCTGATGGTGGCGGTGGTGAACTGGTTCGAGCGCCGCCGGGCCACGGCGATCAGCTTCCTCACAGGCGGGTTCGCCTTTGGTGGCGTGCTCATCCCCCTCACCGTCCTGGCGATCGAGACGTTTGGCTGGCGAACCACCGCCTTCGGATCGGGCATCCTCGTGCTCGCCCTTGGCCTTCCCGTCTCCCAGCTCGTCCGCCACCGCCCGGAGGATTCCGGCTACGTCGCCGATGGCGATCCCGTCCCCGCAGCCCCGCGTAACCCCCCGCCGTCCGGCACCATCGCCGAAGTCGCCAGTATTGAGGACGGCTACACGGTGGGAGAGGCGCTGCGCACACGCCAGTTCTGGTTCATCTCCCTCGGGCACGGCTCGGCGCTGCTCGTGATCTCGGCGGTCATGGTCCATCTCGTCACCCACCTCACCGAGAGCCTCGACTACTCGCTGTCGCGGGCCAGCATCGTCATCACCGTGATCACCACTTCGCAGGTGGCAGGCACCTTCGCCGGGGGCTTCTTCGGCGACCGGATGAGCAAGCGTGCCATCGCCATCGGGGCGATGCTCGTGCAGGGCGCGGGTCTGGTCCTGTTCGCGGCCGCGAGCGCCGCCTGGCTCGTCTTCGTTTTTGCCCTTGCGCACGGCCTCTCATGGGGAATCCGCGGGCCGGTGATGCTTGCGCTCCGCGCCGACTACTTTGGCCGGCGCGATTTCGGCAAGATCATGGGCCTCTCACAGCTGGTGATGACGACGGGCATGCTGAGCGGGCCCCTCGTCGCTGGCCTGGCACGCGACCTGACGGGCGGGTTCGAAACTGGCTTCACTGTGCTCGGTGCCCTCGCTGCCGCGGGCGCCCTTTTCTTCGTATTCGCGCCCAGGCCCCGCCGCTCCCTCGTGGTAGCTCGCTGAGCCGTAGAATCGCGCTCTCGCCCCGTGGAGGTGCCGTATGAGCACGACCGACGGACCGAACCCCGGCGTTGCGCAGTTCGCCCTGAGTGTGAGCGACCTGCCGCGCGCTGCCCAGCTCTACTGCGACGTCCTCGGCTGCATCAAGGCAGGAGGACTTCTCATCTGGGGCGATTTCCTCGCTACGCTGCAGCGCATTCCCGACCCGGCGGCGGCGCTCTGGTGGCTCATCGACCGCCAGGATTTCGTCCAGCTTGAGATCTGGGGCTACACCCGCCCCAGTCCCCGCGCGCTCCCCCGCGACTGGCGGCCCAGCGATACCGGCTATACGCGCCTGGCCTTCCACGTCGATGGCTTCGACGGCGTCCTCGCTCGCCTCGCCGAGAACGGGCTGCGCACCCTCACCCCGCCCCTGGGCCCTGCCGGCGAGCGGCGCGCCTGTATCCGCGACCACGACGGTTTCATCATCGAACTTCTGGAGCGCGATCCCCTGCCCGATGCACGCCCGCCCCGCTGGCCCGAGGCTGGTTGCGCCATCCGCAGCGTCAGCCTGTCCGTGCCCGATCTCGACAGGGCGCGGCGCTTCTGGGTCGAGACGCTCGCGCTCGATGAGGTGGATCCCGTGCTGCTCCATACCTCCGCAATGGAGGAGCTCTGGGGGCTCCCCGGGGCGCGCGCGGAGACGCTGTTGCTGCGCGCGGGCGATGGCCTGATCGAGCTCCAGCAATACCGGGAACCAGCCCCCCGTCCGCGCCCCGATGGCTACCTGCTGAGCGACATCGGTATCCTCAATGTGGCCCTTGGCTACCGCACGCGCGAGGCCTTCAGCGCTGCCTTCAGCCGCCTGCTCGACGGGGGCTACACCGCCAATGTCACGCCCAATGACGCCGGGCCCTTCACCTCCTCCTACGTAAACGACGACCAGGGCTTCTCGCTGGAGATGTTCCACTGCGCGCCCGAGATCGATGAGTACCTCGGCTTCACGCCCGAGCGCACGTGGCGTTCGGCGGCGGGGATGCCGCCCCGCGCGCGTTAGCCGAAGGGCGTGGCGAACCAGTCCGCGATCGCCTCCACCGCCTCGACGGCGGTGAAACCGTCGAGCCATGTGCCCGCGTGGAGCGCATACTCCTGGAAGAGCTTGAGCGCGGTGAGCAGCAGGAGCGCGAGGATCACGTTGCGGTGGGTGAAGGCGAATTGCGGGCGCCAGTGGGGCAGGCTCGCCACGAAGAGGAACCACACCTCGAACACGTTCGGGAAGGCCAGCAGCACGATGCGTGCGCCAGTCGCCTCGAAGACAGCGAACCCCGCCAGGCGAAAGGCGAAGAGCCCTGCCGCGACTGATCGTGCGGGACCCTGCCAGCGGAGCGCCACGGCCAGGAAGGCCGCCTGGTAGACCTGGTCCAGCCACTTGTCGAATGCCTGGTAGTTGCGTACCCCGCCCAACTCGAGCAGGTTGCGCAGGAAGAGATCGCCGAGGTCGGCGAAGATCGCGATCCAGCCGCCCACGAATGCCCAGCGTAAAACGGGCAGCGCGCCCGCCACCCGCGCGAGCGCGATCACCAGCTCTTCCGCCGACACGCCCGCTTCCCGCTTCCTGCCCGCCGCCCAGTGACTGGCGGCGGCTGTGGCTGTCGCCGGGATTCACTCCCGCGCGCCTATACTACGGCTCGCGGCCGCTCTCGCCCGCCGGAAACGCAATGGTGAACGCAGTCTCGCCTGGCAATATGCTCGCGGATGTCGATGCGCAGTTCGAGCGTGCGGCTGCGTTCAGCGAGTATCCGCGCGGGCTCCTCGATCAGATCAAGGTCTGCAACGCCGTCTGCCGCATGAGTTTCCCCGTGCGGGAGGACGACGGTGGCATTCGCGTGGTGGAGGGCTTCCGCGCCCAGCACAGCTTCCACCGTTTGCCGACGAAAGGCGGCATCCGCTTTAGCCCCGACGTGACCGAGGACGAGGTCGCCGCCCTTGCCGCGCTGATGACGTACAAGTGCGCGATCGTGGAGGCTCCGTTCGGCGGGGCCAAGGGCGGCATCCGCCTCGATCCGCGAAGCGTCAGCGAGGGGTTCGTCGAACGCGCCACACGCCGCTACGTGGCCGAGCTCAACCGCAAGAACCTGATCGGCCCCGCCGTCGACGTGCCTGCGCCTGACTACGGCACCGGCGAGCGGGAGATGGCCTGGGTCGCGGACACGTACATGGCGCTCAACCCGAGCCAGCTCGACACGTACGCGTGCGTGACGGGGAAGCCGATCGCCCTCCACGGGATCTCAGGGCGGACTGAGGCCACTGGACGCGGCGTTGCGGTGGGCATCGCCGCGTCCGTCGACTCGACCGAGGATATGGCCGCCATCGGCCTCTCTCGTGGTATCGAGGGCAAGCGCGTCATTGTTCAGGGGCTGGGGAAGGTCGGCTTCCACGCCGCCCGCCTGCTTCAGCAGGCGGGGGCGCGCATCGTCGCCATCGCGGAGATCGAAGGCGGCGTCGCCTCCGATGCGGGCCTCGATGTCGACGCGATCCTTCGGCACCGAGCGGAGACCGGCTCCATCCTCGGCGCTCCCGCCACGCAGACGATCGAAACGGTCGCCGAGACCCTCGAACGCGACTGCGACATACTCGTGCCGGCCGCGCTCGAACACCAGATCACCGCTCAGAACGCCCCGCACATCCAGGCGAAGATCGTGGCGGAGGCGGCGAACGGCCCCGTGGACAGCCGCGGCGATGAGATCCTGCGCGAGCGCAGCGTACTCGTCATCCCTGACCTCTTCCTCAACGCCGGGGGGGTCACCGTGTCCTACTTCGAGTGGCTCAAGAACCTCCAGCACGTCTCCCCCGAGCGGCTCATGAGCCGCTACCAGGAGACGGCCAGCGCACGTATGGTGGAAGCGCTTGAGGGGGTCACAGGCGCGCGCCTCAGCGAGGGCGAGCGCAACCAGGCGGTACGCGGCCCGGAGGAGATCGACCTCGTGGAGGCGGCGCTCGCCGACACCATCACTCAGGCCTATCGCTCGGTCCACACTATCTGGAAGTCACGCGCGATGCCCGATCTGCGTGTCGCCGCCTTCTCGCTGGCGATCGATCGCATCGCGCAGTCCTACCTTGTCCAGGGCATCTTCCCCTGAGGAACGATATGTGATCGATTTCGACAACATCTACCACGTCGGCATCGTCGTTCCCGACATGGAGGGGGCGATGGTTGAGCTTGGCCGCCGCTTCGGCGTTGCCTGGCGTGACCCCGCTGTCGCCACCGTACGCGTTCGTGACCACGCCGGCGAGCGCACGCTCACGCCGCGCGTCACCTTCTGCGACCGCAGCACGCCCATCGCCCTTGAATTGATCGAAGCGATCCCGGGCACGGTCTGGGCCGCGGGCGAAGGCTCGCAGCTTCACCACTTCGGCCTTTACGTCGATAGCGTACGGGCGGCGATTGATGAGCTTGGTCCGGACCTGACCGTAGAGATGGCGGGGCTCGACCGCGACGGCATGCTGGCCGGTTTCTGCTACGTGAACGACGCGCTCGGCGTGCGCATGGAGCTGGTCGAGCGTCGCGGGTTGCCGCCGGTCGAGGAGTGAGGGACGAGGAAAGATGCCAGCGTTCCGCGTGTCGCTCGTTCCGTTTCTCTTTCTCTGCGGACCGCTGATCGCCGTTGTGGCCGCGTTCGCCTGCGGCGGCGTAGTGGCTCCGGATTCCACCAGCGTTCCTTCGCGGGCGAGCCCCATCGCGGGCGTAGCCTCCACGGCAACTGCGAGCGCGACGGCGGCGCCTGCATGGTGGGAGTCCGGTACCACCACACCCAGGGCGGCCGCTCCCGAATCGCGCGTCTGGAACGTACGTGCTGAGGCTGTCTCGGCCGGCGAGGTCGCCGTTTCGTTCGACTATCACCTCGAGATCGCGCCTGAGGCCAATGTTTTCGTCCACATGGGCCTCCTGCCCGCCGTGGCGGTCACCCTGATCGACGCGGAGGGGACAGCGCTTGGGAGCAGCTTCGGCGAGCTCGATCCTACGGAGTTCGGCGACGATACCGTGGGCGGCCAGGGCACCTTCACGGTTCCCGCCACCCGCTTCGACGACGTCGATGCCGTGCATTTCTGTATCTGGGTCGTCACCGGCAACTACGATGATTTCGTCGGACGGACCGAGGTGTTCTGCAAGCCCGTCCCGGTCGAGAGGGTGGAGCTGTCGCCGCCATAGACCTGAAATCTGTTCCAGTACGGCCCGAACGTATCTGCGCAGGATGCTAGAGCAGCGTGTAGTCGGCGGGGTTCACCCGTTTCGTCTGCTGCCAGTATTCGAGCAGGGTGAAGGGCCAGTTCTGCGCGACCCGCCCGGATTCGCTCTTGTACCAGCTGGGTACGCTCGAAACGCCCCAGGCGCGCTTCAGGTTGCCTGCGTCGATGCGCTCGTTGTAGGAGTCGTGTACATCCTGCCGGCAGTCGAGCGCGCGGTGGCTGCCCTCCAGCAGCAGGCGCAGGCACTCCAGTACGTACTGCACCTCGCACTCCGAGAAGTAGACGATGCTGCCGTTCACCACGATGTTCGTGTTGGGCCCGTAGAGGAAGAAGAAGTTGGGGAAGTTCGGCATCGTCACGCCCAGGTAGGCGCGTGCGTCGCCTCCCCACTGCTCGTGCATGTCGGCGCCGCCGCGGCCCCTCACCCGCATTGGCGTGAGAAAGCGTGAGGCCTGGAATCCGGTCCCGTAGACGATGGCGTCGACGGCGTGCTCCTCGCCGTCCTCCGTGGTGATGCCGCGCGGTGTGATCGCGCGGATCGGCTCGGTCACGAGGCGTACGTGCTCACGCTTGAGCGTGCGTGGCCAGGTGCCGTTGTCGACCACGATGCGCTTCGAGGCGGGGGGGAAGGACGGCAGCGCCTTCGCGAGCAGATCGGGCCGGTCCTCCAGCTGCTTCGTGAGCGAGCCCGCGAGCAAGTCCCGCAGCTGGCGGTTGCCCTCGCCCGTGACCTCGTCCCCGGGCCGCCAGCTGTCGTCCACCTCGACCATCGGCAGGAAGCCGTCGGAGATCGCCCAGAACAGCCAGAAGCGGTACCACTGTGCGTACGCTGGCACATGGCGTGACAGCCAGAGGAAGCCCTCGGCGACGCGTTCGTGGTAGTTGGGGGCGGGTGCGTACCAGTTCGGCGTGCGCTGGAAGATGCGCACCTCGGCGGCTTCGTCCGCCAGGTGCGGGATGAACTGCGAGGCGCTCGATCCGGTACCGATGACGGCCACGGACTTGCCCGCGAATGCGACCTCGTGGTCCCAGTGGGCGGAGTGGAAGGCGGGCCCCTCGAAGCTTCCGAGGCCGTCGATGTCGGGCAGCTTTGGCCGGTTCAGCTGGCCCACCGCGCTGATCACCGCCTCCGCCTCGACCGTCTCCTCCGTGCCCCCGGGCCCGCGCAGCTTCAGCGTCCAGACGCAGCGCGCCTCGTCGAACGTCGCGGAGAGTACCTCCGTGTTGAAGCGGATATCCTCGCGCACGCCGAACGCATCGGCGCAGTCGCGGAAATACTCGAGCAGGACCTCCTGGGTCGAGTGGTGGTAGGGCCAGTCCAACTTCTGTGCGAAGGAGTAGCTGTAGGCGTGGTTCGAGGAGTCCACGCGCGCGCCCGGGTAGGTGTTCTCGAACCAGGTGCCGCCCACGTCGCCGTTCTTCTCGATAACGGTGCAGGGCACGCCCGCCTGCTTGAGGCGGTACGCGGCGAGGATGCCCGACATGCCCGCGCCGATGATGGCCACGCGCAGCTCGCGTCCGGGGGCGAGCTGCTCCATGCGCCAGTCGGGCGCGCGCGCATCGCTCTCCGCGAAGGCCAGCTCCTCCAGCAGCAGGGGCAGGTACTCGTCGCTGACGTGTTCGCCGATCAGGTAGTCCATCATGCGGCGGACCTGCTCGCGCGAGGGCGGCGGTGCGAGCACGGAACCGCCGTCGCGCCACGTCGTGAGCGCCTCGAAGGCGAGTTCGCGCGCCGTCGCCTGCGCTTCCGGCGAGAGCCCGCCCTGCGGGTCCGTGAGCACGACGGTCTTGGGGAACAGGTCGTCGCGCAGCAGCGAATGGTCGCCCGTGATCTGCGCGAGCGCGGGCAGGAGTGAGGGCAGGTGCGCATCCTCAAGCGCCCACCGGATGCGTTCGTTGTCGTGCGGGACAGGCTCGATCTCGCGGGTAAGCACCATGGCAGCCCAGCCTAGCGGCCCCCCGCGCGTGGGGCCAGCACGCGGCGTAGAATCGCGCCCCTCACGGAGGTCGCATGATCCACGAGCTGCGTATCTACACCGCCCACCCGGGCAGGATGGCTGCCTTGCAGGCCCGCTTCCGCGACCACACGCTCGCGATCTTCGAGCGCTGCGGCATCCGCAACGTCGCCTACTGGACGAACGCCGTCGGCGGGCGCAGCGACGAGCTCTGGTACGTCCTCGCGTTTGAGGACGCGGGCCAGCGCGATCGCGCATGGGCGGCCTTCATCGCCGACCCCGAGTGGAAGCGCGTGCGCGCCGAGTCGGAGGCGGACGGCCCGCTCGTCCACCATATCGAGAACCGCCTGCTCGCCCCCACCGACTTCTCGCCGTTACGCTGAGCATCCCGGCCCGGCGTCCTCCGTGGCCGTATCCGCGATGTGCGAGTTAGCCGTCGTAACTCCACGTCCCCGCCCCGGTCCGCTACCGTAGCCGCGCATGTCGCTCGAACCCCTCCCCCTGACGGTGCTGGTGCGGACCCGGTCGTGTGTTGCACTGCCGTTGGTGCGGCTGCTCGAGGTGCTGGGGATCGCGACGGACGCGACAGCGGACGCGGGCCTCGCGATCTGCGTGTGCGATGACGGGGACCCTCCCGCGGTGGAGGCGGGGGCGTGCGTGCGGCTGGCCGCGAGCGAAGAGGCGATCGCGCGGGCGCGGCGCACGGTGGGCGCACGCAACCCTTCGCTCGAACGTCCCGATCGCGGGCTCATGCCGCCTGCGGGCCATCTCGCCACGGTGGTCGCGGAGGCAGCGGTCTCGGCGGCGCTGCTGCAGGCGCTCGCCCTCGCCGCCGGAGGGCGCCCCGCCCCCGCGCGCGTGGACGCAGAGCAGGTGGCGCTGCATATCATCATGCCGCTCGTCTCCGCGTTCTCGGTGGGGGTGACGCCCATGGCCGCGCGCACGCCCAACCCCGCCGTCTACCCGCCGGGCATCGTGCCCTGCGCCGGCGGCGAGATCGGCGTCTACCAGGCTGTGCCGAGCGAGTGGCCACGCTTCTGCTCCCTCATCGGCCGCGAGGACCTCGTGGACGCCTACCCCTCGCAGGAGGCGCGCCGCGAGCACGGCGCCGCCATCTGGGCCGCCGCCGAGCCCTGGTTCCGTGCGCGCACGGTCGAGGAGGCGGTGCGCCTCGCGCAGGAGGTGGGGCTGCCCTACGCGCCCGTGCTCCCGCTCGATGCGCTGCCGCATTCGCCCTATCTGCGCCGCCGCGGGATGGTCGCGATGGATGCGGATGGCGAGCTCCGTGCGGGCTCGCCCTACCGCGTTGAGCAAGCCTCTGGCGGGGGCGCGCCGTCCGCGCCCCGCGAAGCCCTCCGCCAGGCGCTTTTCGCCGCCCTGCCCGCGCCCGTGGCGGGGCCGCTCGCGGGGCTCGTCGTGGTCGAGGTGACGCAGCACTGGGCGGGGCCGCTCGCCGCCCGCCTCCTCGCCGACTACGGCGCGCTCGTCGTCAAATGCGAGCCTGTTGCGGGCGACTTCTGGCGGGTTGCTGGCGCGCTCGGCGGTGGGGAGGGTGTCTCCTGGACGTTCGAGCCAATCAACCTGGGGAAGGGCTCAGTCGCCGTTGACCTTCGCGATCCCGCGGACCGGACGCTCCTGCGCGCACTCCTCGGCGCCTGTGACGTACTTATCGAGAACCTCTCGCGAGAAGCGCGTCAGCGGAACGGGCTCGACTTCCCCACGGTGTCGGTGCTGAACCCGGAGATCGTCGCGGCCTCCCTGCCCGGCTACGAGACGGAGGGACCGCTGGCCGCGCTGCGGGGCATGGGCTGGTCGTTCGAGGCCGCCTCCGGCTACGCCTCAGCACTCGGCGGTGGGAAGGCGGCGAACTCGGGCTACCCCTACGGCGACCCCATCGGCGCGCTCACGGCGTTCCTCGCGCTGCTGCGCGAGCTCGCGCGGCGGCGGCTCAGCACAGGCGCGGGCGAGGGTGCGGCGCTGCTCGACATCGGGCAGGTGGCGGCGCTCTCCTGGACCCTGATCGAGTCGCTGCGCACGGGCGAACGCGGCCCCGCCATGACTACCCTCGACGACGCCCTCGCGCAGGGCCGTGCGGAGCCTTCGTGGTCGCTCGAACCGATCGCGACCGCGTGCGGCCGCCCGATGGACCATCCCGCCCCGCCAGTCGCGCTTGCCGCGCAGGCCCCCCGCCACCGCGCCCCCGCCCTCGATGAGCACGGTGCCGCTGTGCGCACCGCCGTCGCGGACGCGCTCGAACGCGCAGCCCCCTAGCGGGACTGCTCTTCGCGGAACGCCGCGTAGGCCGCGCGGATGTCGTCGTGCCCGAGCGAGAGGATGGCGGCTGCGAGGTAGGCGGCGTTGCGCGCGCCCCAGCTCCCCACCGCCACGCCTGCCACGGGTACGCCCGGTGGCATCTGCAGCACGCCGTAGATCGCGTCCTGCCCGCCCGCCACCTCGCTCGTCGCGAGGGGCACGCCGATGACTGGCAGCGTGGTCTGTGCGGCCACCGCCCCGGGCAGGTGCGCGGCCCCGCCGGCAGCGCAGATGATGATCTCGAAGCCGGCATCCGCCGCGCCTCGCGCGAACTCGCGTACGCGATCGGGCGTGCGGTGGGCCGACATCGCGTGCGTCTCAAAGGTGATGTCAAGCGCGGACAGAACCTTCTCCGTGGGCTCCATCAGGGGCGCGTCGTTCTTCGAGCCCATCAGGATCGCGACCAGCGGCGCGCTCATGCCGGCTCCTCGATCAGGGCGATGTCGCTGCGCATATACGCTCCTTCGAATCTGATTCGGCGGGCGTTGGCGTACGCCTTCGCGCGTGCCGCCGCGAGCGTGGGCTTGCGCGCGACGACGGTCAAGACGCGACCGCCGTTGGTGACGGGGCCGCCATCCGCCTCCTTCGTGCCGTGGTGGAACACATCGACATCGCTGTCGATGGCGTTGAGCCCCTCGATGGGGTGGCCGGTCGTGTAGGACTTGGGGTAGCCGCCGCTCGCCACGACGACGCCGACGGCGGGCTCCTCCGACCAGCGGATCTCGAGTGACGCGAGTTCGCCCTCCGCGGCTGCGCGGCAGATGGCGAACAGGTCGCTCTCGAGCCGCGCCATCAGCACCTGCGCTTCGGGGTCGCCGAAGCGTGCGTTGAACTCAAGCACATGGGTTCCCGTCTCGGTGATCATCAGGCCCGGGTAGAGGGTGCCGGTGAAGGGCCGCCCGAGCGCCGCCATGCCCGCGATCGCGGGAGCCACCACATCGCGCTCGATGGCGGCAGTCAGCTCGGGAGTTACGGCCGCGCTCGGGCTGCAGGCACCCATCCCGCCGGTGTTGAGGCCGCGGTCGCCGTCGAGCGCGCGCTTGTAGTCCGTTACCGAGGGGGTGAGCAAGGCGGTGGCGCCGTCGCAGATGGCGTGCGCGCTCGTCTCCCAGCCGCGCAGGCGCTCTTCGATGACGGCTTCGTCGCCGGCGGCGCCGAACTCGCGCCGCACCATGATCGCGTCGAGTGCGTCGAGCGCCTCCTCGCGGTTGTCGCACACGAGCGCTCCCTTGCCTGCCGCGAGCCCGCTCGCCTTCACGACGAGGGGGCGGTCCGTGCCCGCTTCGAGGTACGCTGCCGCCTCGGTGTGATCGCGGAACGTGCGGTGCGCCGCTGTCGCGATGCCGTGCTCGACCATGAACTGCTTCGCCCACGCCTTGCTCGCCTCGATCCGGGCTGCCGCCGCCGTGGGCCCGTAGCACAGCAGCCCGCGCGCGCGCAGGCGGTCGACGAGCCCCAGGGGCTGGGGGTCGTCCATGGTCGCGAGGTAGAAGTCGATGCGAAGATCGCGGGCCGCTTCAACGAGCGCGTCGATGTCGTGTGGGGCGATGGGCACGTTCGTGGCCACCTGCGCGGTGCCTGCGTTCCCCGGCGCGACATAAATCGCATCGATGTCAGGGCTCTGCTTCAGCTTCCAGGCGATCGCGTGCTCGCGAGCACCCATCCCGACCATGAGTACGCGCGCGCCCACCTAGCGCGTCCCTTCGCGTGTGCCGCCGCCGCTCACTCCCACTCGATCGTCCCTGGCGGCTTGCTCGTGATGTCGTAGACGACGCGATTGACGGCGTCGACCTCGTTCACGATGCGGTTCGAGATGCGCGCGAGCAGGTCGTAGGGAAGGCGCGCCCAGTCCGCCGTCATCGCATCCTCAGCGACGACCGCGCGCAGGGCGATCGCGTGGCCGTAGGTGCGGAAGTCGCCCATCACACCCACGGTGCGCGTATCGGTGAGCACGGCGAAGCTCTGCCAGAGATCGCGGGAGAGACCGGCGGCGAGCACCTCCTCCGTGAAGACGGCATCAGCGGCTCGCAGCACGGCCAGCCGCGCCTCCGTCACCTCGCCGGTCACGCGAACGGCCAGCCCCGGCCCCGGGAACGGCTGTCGCCACAGGATCTCGTCGGGCAGGCCGAGCTCCGCCCCGATGCGGCGCACCTCGTCCTTGAAGAGAAAGCGCAGGGGCTCCACGAGCTCCAGGTCCATCCGTTCGGGCAGGCCACCGACGTTGTGGTGGGTCTTGATGCGTGCCGAGCCCGCGCCGTGGGAGGCACTCTCGATGACGTCCGGGTAGAGCGTGCCCTGGCAGAGGAAGCGTGCGCCCGCGATCGTTTTCGCCTCCGCTTCGAATACCTCGATGAACGTGTTCCCGATGCGGATGCGCTTCGTCTCCGGGTTGGTCACCCCGGCCAGCGCCGCGAGGAAGCGCGCGCGCGTGTCGATGCACCGCAGGTTCATGCTCAGGTTGCGCTCGAAGGTCGCGACCACCTCATCCGCTTCCCCCGCACGGAGCAGGCCGTTGTCGACGAAGATGCACGTCAGCCGGTTGCCGATGGCGCGGTGGACGAGTGTGGCCGCCACGGCGCTGTCGACGCCACCCGAGAGTCCGCAGATGGTGTGCCCCTCGCCGACCTGTGCGCGGATGGCGGCGACGGCCTCCTCGACGAAGTTGCCGGGCGTCCAGCTGGCCTCCGCCCCGCAGACCCCGCGCACGTAGTTGGCGATGAGCTCGCTGCCTCGGGGCGTGTGCACGACCTCGGGGTGGAACTGCAGGCCGTAGTAGCCGCGGGCGACATCGGCCATGATCGCCACCGGCGAGTTCGCGGAGGTGGCCAGGGAGACGAAGCTGGGCGGCAGTGCCTCGATCCGGTCACCGTGGCTCATCCATACGTCGAGTTCGGCGGGCAGGCCCGCGAGCAGCGGCGCGTTCCCCGAAGTGGAGAGCGTCGCTGGTCCGAATTCGCGCTCGCGCCCCGGCCCAACCCTGCCGCCAAGCTGCTCGGCCATGAGCTGCATCCCGTAGCAGATCCCGAGCACGGGCAGGCCGGAATCGAAGACCCAGGCGGCGGCGTGCGGCGCGCCCGCGTCGTAGACGCTGTTCGGCCCGCCCGAGAGCACGAAGCCGCGCACATCGAGGCGGTCGAGGACTGATGCGTCCGCGTCGAAGGGGATGACTGCGCAGTAGGTGTTGAGCTCGCGGATGCGTCGCGCGATGAGCATGCTGTACTGCGAGCCAAAATCGACGACGACGATGGTGGCGTGGGGGGAGCGTGAGAGGATCTGGTTTTCCGCTTCGGCGAGGGTACCGGCCAACTCTGTTCAGCGCTCCGTCTCTGACGCTACCAAACTGTATAGACTAGTCAAAGATTTGCCAAGCCCTGCTGTATCCGCCGCTTCTCCCGAGGCCGTCGCGAGCGCTGTCGCCGCGCTGCGCGCCGGTGGCCTCGCTATCCTCGCGACGGATACCGTGTACGGCATCGTCGCCGACGTTCGTCGGGACGGCGCCGTCCGCGCGCTCTACGCTGCCAAGGGGAAGAGCGCGAGCGAGCCGCTGCAGCTGCTCTTTCCGCCCGCGCGTGCGGCGCTGGCGCCGTACGCGCGGCTCAGCCCCGCCGCCGAACGGCTCATCGACGCGCTCGGGCCCGGCGCCTGGACCGTGATCACGCCCGCGGCGGCGGGCTGGTCGAGCCCAGCCCTCGCCGGCGGCACCACCATCGGCGTGCGCATGCCCCCCGTGGCGACGCTGGGGGCGGTGATCGCGCAGCTCGGAGCGCCGCTCGCGGCGTCGAGCGCCAACCGCCACGGCGAGCCCAGCCCGACGGCTTGCGCACAGGCGCTCGTCTCGCTGGGGGAGCACTGCGCCGCCGCTATCGACGATGGCCCCACGCCCCACGGTGTCGATTCCACTGTCGTCGACTGCAGCTGTACGCCGCCTCGTATCCTGCGCGAGGGCGCGCTGCCGGCCGCGACTGTCGCCGCGCATCTCGGCCTCGCGAGTATCGAGGTCGTGCGGCGCGCGGGGAGCGCGCCGTGACCGCGGACGGCATCGGCAAGCGCACCGTGCGCGATCTGCGGGTGGAGGGTGCGCGTGTGCTCGTGCGCGCCGACCTCAACGTGCCTCTCGACGGCGACGCGGTCGCCGACGACACGCGCATCCGCGCATCGCTGCCGACGATCCGCTACCTGAGCGACGGCGGCGCGTCCGTGCTGGTCTGCTCGCATCTGGGGCGTCCCCGCGGCCGCCGCTTGCCCGCGCTCAGCCTTGCGCCTGTGGGCGAGTGCCTCGCGGAGTTGCTGGGGCGTCCGGTGGTATTCGCGGAGGATTGTGTGGGCGCGCCCGCCGAGAAAGTTGCGCGCACCCTCGCGCCCGGCGAGGTGGCGCTCCTCGAGAATCTGCGCTTCCACGCCGAAGAGGAGGCCAACGACCGCGGCTTCGCCGCCTCCCTTGCCGCTCTCGCCAGCGCCTACGTCAACGATGCCTTCGGTGCTGCCCACCGCGCGCACGCCTCGACCGCGGGCGTGGCGGCGTTCCTGCCCGCGGTCGCGGGCCTGCTGCTGGAGAAAGAGGTGCGCTACCTGGGTGCGCTCGTCGACGCCCCGCCCCACCCCTTCGCGGCGGTCGTCGGAGGTGCCAAGGTGAGCACGAAAATCGCCGCCATCGACCACCTGCTCCCGAAGATTGATCGCCTTCTCGTCGGCGGTGGCATGGCCAATACGTTCCTGAAGGCGAGCGGCGTGGATACCGGCGCGTCCCTCGTCGAAGTCGAGCTGCTGGAGACGGCTCGCGCCATCCTTGCCCGCGCCAGGTCGCTCGGCGTCGCTGTGATCCTGCCCGAGGACGCGGTCGTGGCCGGGCGAATGGTGGCAGACGCGCCCGCCGCCACCGTGCCCGTCGCCGCCATCCTCCCGTCCAGCATGATGCTCGACATCGGCCCGGCGACGCTGGCCTCGTTCGAGCGCGCTCTCGCGGGCGTGGCGGCGGCCGTCTGGAACGGCCCGATGGGGGTGTTCGAGATCGAGCAGTTTGCGCAGGGCTCCTTCGGCCTTGCGCGCGCCCTCGCCGCGCTCGATGCGACGACGGTCGTGGGCGGCGGCGAGACCGTCGCGGTCGTGGCGCGGGCGGGGCTGGCTGGGCGGTTCACGCACGTCTCGACGGGCGGCGGCGCCTCCCTCGAACTGCTCGAGGGGCGCGAGCTTCCGGGCGTGGCGGCGCTGCTGGACGCGTAGCCTTTCGACCCAGCCCCGCGATGCCCCGTAAGATCGGCACATGGACCTCGAACTCGCCGCCAGGTTGCAGCAGCCCGCGGCCTCCAAAGTCATCCTCTGCGTCCTCGACGGGCTTGGCGGTCTCGCCCGTCCCGAAACCGGGAGGAGCGAGCTCGATCAGTCCAATACGCCCAACCTCGACCGCCTCAGCGAGAGCGCCGACGCGGGGCTCACCACGCCTGTGGGGATGGGGATCACGCCCGGAAGCGGTCCCGGCCACCTCGCCCTGTTCGGCTACGATCCCTACCGCTTTGATATCGGTCGGGGCGTGCTCGAAGCAGTTGGCATCGACTTCGAGCTCGGGCCCGACGACATTGCTGCGCGCGGCAACTTCTGCACGCTCGACGCGAAGGGCGCCATCAGCGACCGGCGCGCGGGGCGCATCGCCAGCGAGCGCTCGGCGTCGCTCGTCGAGCGCCTTCGCGGCATCAGGCTCGACGGCGCCGAGATTTTCGTCGAGCCCGTGCGTGAGCACCGCTTCGTGCTGGTGTTGCGCGCGCCCGGCCTGGGCGAGGACGTGACCATGACCGATCCCCAACGCGAGGGCGTGCCTCCCCTGGCCGCGCGTGGCGCGGACCCTGCCGGTGAGCGCACGGCGGTGCTCGTCAACGAGTTCGTGGCGCGGGCGGGTGAGCTGCTCGCGGGCAACGAGGAGGCGAACGGGCTCACGCTGCGCGGCTTCGCCACCTATCCCTCCCTTCCCCAGATCGAAGACGTGTGGGGCCTGCGCGCGGCGGCGCTCGCGGTTTACCCCATGTACCGCGGGCTCGCGAAGCTGGCGGGCATGCGCGCCCTCGCCTGTCCCGACGGCATGGAGCAGCAGCTGGCTGTTGCGCGCGAACGCTGGGACGAGTTCGACTACTTCTTCCTGCACTACAAGAAGACCGACGCCGCTGGCGAGGACGGCGACTTCGTCGCCAAGGTGCGCGCGCTCGAGGAGTTCGATAGCTACGTGCCGGACCTCGTCGCCCTGGGCGCGGACGTGCTCATGATCGCTGGCGACCATTCGACGCCCGCGCGCATGGCCGCGCACTCGTGGCACCCGACGCCGTTCCTGCTCAGCTCGCCGTATACCCGCGGCGGCAGCGTCCAGCACTTAACCGAGCGTGAGTGCCTGAATGGAAGCCTCGGCGTCTTTCCCGCGGTTGAGGTCATGCCGCTCGCCATGGCCCATGCCGGCCGCCTGCAGAAGTATGGAGCCTGAGGAGATCGTGATGCGGCGGCCCTTCATCGCCGGAAACTGGAAGCTGAACACCTCCGAGGAGGAGGCGTCCGCCCTCGCGCGGGCCGTCGTCGAGGCGACCGCGGGCGCGCCCTGCGATATCGCCGTCTGCCCGCCCTTCCCCCACCTTGCTGCCGTGCGCGAGGCCGTGCGCGGCAGCGAGGTCGCCGTTGGCGCACAGGACGTGTACTGGGAGGAGACGGGCGCGTTCACCGGCGAGGTGAGCGTGGCCACGCTCGCGTCCTACTGCCGCTATGTGATCGTGGGGCACAGCGAGCGCCGCGCGCGCTTCGGCGAAACCGATGAATGGGTGAACCGCAAGGCCGCCGCCGTCCTCGCCTCCCCGCTCGATCCGATCGTGGCCGTGGGCGAGACGCTCGACGAGCGCGAGGCAGGCGAGATGGCGAGCGTGCTCGACCGGCAGGTCCGTCGTGGGCTGGCGAACCTCCTGTTGAGCGCGCGTCTCACGGTTGCCTACGAGCCCGTCTGGGCGATCGGCACGGGCCAGACGGCCACGCCGGAGATGGCGCAGGAAGCCTGTGCACTCATCCGCGCCCTGCTGCGCGAGCTTGGCGGCGACGCTGCCGGGGAGATCCGCGTGCAGTACGGCGGCAGCGTGAACCCCGCGAACGCGGTAGAGCTGCTCGCCCAGCCCGACATTGACGGCGCGCTCGTCGGTGGCGCCTCGCTCAGGGCCGAACAGTTCGCCGCCATCGTCGCGGCCGCCGGCTGATCCGTGCGGCGGCTCGTCGCGGTCGTCGGGCCGACGGCTGCGGGCAAGTCGGCGCTCGCACTCTCCCTCGCTCGGCACTTCGGTGGCGAGATCGTGAACGGCGACAGCCGCCAGATCTACCGCGGCATGGATGCGGGTACGGCCAAGCCTCCGCGCGAAGCGCGCGCGCTCTTGCCCCACCACCTCTACGACATTGCCGATCCCGCGCAGCCCTACAGTCTTGCCCTCTACCGTCGCGATGCCCTCGCCGCGCTCGAAGGTATCTGGGCGCGCGGCGCGCTCGCCTGGCTCGTCGGCGGCACGGGCCAGTACGTCTGGGCGCTCCTGGAAGCCTGGCAGGTGCCCGACGTTGCGCCCCGCCCCGCCCTCCGCGCCGAGCTTGCCGCGGTGGCCGAGCGCGAGGGCGTCGATGCGCTCCACACCCGCCTGCGCGCTGTCGATCCCGAGGCTGCGGCGCGCATCGATGCGAGGAACGTGCGTCGCGTCGTGCGCGCGCTCGAAGTGCAGCGAGTGACGGGCAAGCCGATCAGTGACTGGCAGACGAAGGACGTCCCCAACTTCGCCTTCCGCGTCCTCGGTGTCGAGTGCGAGCCGGAGACGCTCGTGTGGCGTATCAACCGGCGCGTAGAGGCGATGTTCGCCGCCGGGCTCGTCGAGGAGACGCGCGCGCTCCTCGATGGCGGCGTGCCACCCACCGCCTCGGCCCTCTCCTCGATCGGGTACGCCGAGGCCTTGCGCAAGATTCACGGCGAGATAACCCGTGCGAAGGCGATCGAGCTCACCAAGCGCGCGACGAAGCGGCTCGCGCGCCGTCAGCGTCAGTGGTTCCGCCGCCAGGACGCGCGCATCGTCTGGGCCGCGCAGGTAGAGGCCGCGAGTGAGGCCCTCTCCCCCTTCCTGAGCGCGCCGCGCTAGCGGTCCGCCGAAGTCAGACCCGAGGGAGGAGTTCGAGACACCGCGTCCGGTCCCAGACTTCTGGGCGCATCCAGCTTCTCGTCGATGGTGACGGTCGTGCGAGTCATGGTTCCCGTAACGGATGCGGGCACGCCGTCCCTGTGTACACTCGATCCATGCGCGTCACGAAGATGCACGGGCTCGGCAACGACTACGTCTATGTGCGCGCGGAGGGCGACCGCGACTGGCCTGCCCTCGCGCGTCGTGTGAGCGACCGCCACTTCGGCGTCGGCGGCGACGGCCTCATCCTCGCGCTGCCATCCGAGATGGCCGACCTGCGTATGCGCATGTTCAATGCTGATGGCTCGGAGGCGGAGATGTGCGGCAATGGCATCCGCTGCCTCGCCCGCTACGCCGTCGAGGAGGGCATCATCGCTCCCGACGCCGAGACCGTCTCCGTCGAGACGCTGGCGGGCGTCCTCACGCTCGACCTCCTCCGCGAGAACGGCGTTGTTGTCGCCGCGTGCGTGGACATGGGCCCGCCGAGCTTTGACCCCGCCTCCCTCCCTGCCGCCGTCGAGGGCCCCGGGCCGGTCGTCGATTTGCCCCTCGAGGTGGACGGCGCCGCCCTCCGTCTCACGCTCGTGAGCATGGGGAACCCGCACGCCATCCACTGGGTCGATGGGGATGTGGGCGCCTTCCCACTCGAACGCATCGGCCCGCTTGTCGAGCGCCACCCGCTCTTCCCCAACCGCACGAATTTCCAGGTGGTGCAGGTGATGGACCGCGCGCACGTCCGCCACCGCGTATGGGAGCGGGGCACGGGTGTCACGCTCGCCTCCGGCACCAGCGCCTCCGCTGTCTGCGCGGCGGGCCGTCTCACGGACCGCACAGACGGGGCTATCACCGACTCCCTGCCGGGCGGCGACCTCGAATTAGCCTGGGACGGCGAGGGCTCGGTCTTCATGACCGGCCCCGCCGCGCGCGTCTTCGATGGCGACTGGTACGAAGCGTAGCCGTGCCGCCCCGCGCGAGCGCATTGATCTCGCCACGGCGCTGGTGCGGCTGGAGGCCGCAGGAACGGCCCAGAACCGCAAGGGCTACCGCCGCCACGGCGCCGGCGACAACCTCTACGGAGTCTCTTTCGCGAACCTGCGCGCGCTGGCGAAGGTGCTCCGTCCGAACCAGGCGCTCGCCGGTGAGCTCTGGGGTACGGGTAACGCCGATGCCCGCCTGCTCGCCTGCATGATCGCCGACCCGGACGCCATCGACGACCGCGTGCTCGACGCCTGGATCGGGGACGTGCGCTACTACGTGCTCGTCGACGTGCTCGTGGCGGAGGTGGCGGCGAAAGCGCCAGGCCCGCTCGCGCGCATGCGGCGCTGGATGGCATCGGAGGGGGAGTGGGTCGCGCAGGGTGGCTGGGACCTGCTCGCGCACCATGCGCTGCAGGACGGGGAGACGGACGATGACGCCTTCCTGCCCTGGATCGAGACGGTCGAACGCGAGATTCATGCGAGCCAGAACCGTGTGCGCCATGCCATGAACGGGGCACTCATCGCCATCGGGGCGCGCAGCGACCGCCTCGCCGCACTCGCCAGCGAGGCCGCCGCGCGCATCGGCCCTGTCGAGGTCGATCACGGCGAGACCGGCTGCAAAACGCCCGATGCAGCCCCCTACATCGCGCGCGCCCGCGCGCACCGCCTCGCGAAGGAGCGCAGGCGCGTCCCGCGGGCGCGGGGCGCGGGCTGAGAGCCCCCCTCGCGCTGCGCGCCACACTCGCGTAGCATCACCCCTATCACCGAGCGTTGCCGCGCCCGCCGCAGGAGTGCCCCTGATGGTCATCGAAACCGGCTACACAACCCCCACGGAGAAGGCGACGGAGCCCGTTCTCGGTACCGAGCTCATCCCCAAGGAGCGCTACACCTCTGAGGAGTACATGGCGCTCGAGTGGGAGCGCATGTGGACGAAAGTCTGGAACATGGCCGGTCGTGAATCCGACATCCCCAACGTCGGTGACTACTTCACCACCGAACTCGGCCCCGAGTCCTTCCTCATCGTGCGTGAAGCGCCGGACAAGGTGCGCGCCTTCTACAACGTCTGCCCCCATCGCGGGAACCAGATCCGCAACCCCGGCATGGGCCACGCCGAGTCCTTCCAGTGCGCCTATCACTTCTTCGAGTTCAACCTCGACGGCTCCAAGAAGTTCGTGCCGGACGAGGACACCTTCACCCAGGGCGTGCCGCAGGAGACGGCGCTGGTGGAGGTGCCCTGCGACACCTGGGGCGGAGCCCGCGCTACCCCAACCAGAACGAAGTCACGGCACCCCTGCGGGAGTTCCTCGTGTGGTTCAACATGAACCCCGACGCTGAGCCCCTGCTGGAGTTCCTCGGGGTCGTCTCCGGGCACCTCGCGCCCTACCACTTCGAGGAGTACGCGATCGTCCAGGACATGACGATCGAGTGGGACACGAACTAGCCCCGCCCGGGGAAAGCCTCGGTGGACGCCTTCAACGAGGTGTACCACGTGCAGGGTATTCACCCGCAGCTGCTGGAGTCGCTCGACGACATCCACGTGCAGATCGATCTGTACGAGCGCCACATCCGCGCCACCGGTTAGGTGGGCATGGCTTTTCGCCATCCTACGCCGTGGGGGCGATGCCCTGCCGCTCGAGCGTCTCCCAGAGGTCCAGAGCGCCTCGTCGGGGTCGAGGCGGAAGGCGCTCTCACGGATCCGCCAGAACCTGCCGTTCGGGCTCGTGAGCCCGCGCTACCCCAACCAGAACGAAGTCACGGCGCCCCTGCGGGAGTTCCTGCGCGGCGCGGGGGTCGCCCCTGACACGTCTCGAGGCGTGGCATGCGGCGATGTGCGCCCCGCCATGCCGCAGGCGGCCACGCGCAAGTCGGCTGAGGCCCAGGGGCTTGACGTCTCCGGGATCTGAACGATGACCAGATGTCCGACGACTACCACTACTACCTGTTCCCCAACCTCACGTTCAACATCACGGCGGTCAGCTTCGGCTTCTTCAACGAAAGTGTTCGCGCGCCCCCTGAAGCGGATATCGGCGAGGTCGAAGAAGCGCCCACACGCCACCGACCCGAACAAGATGTACTTCGACATGCAGAGCTACGTACGCGTGCCGGAAGGCGCGGACGCGCCCCCGCGGCCAGTGCATAGCCAGCACAAGCACGGCGAGATCTCGATGGCTTCTGTCGCCCGATCGAGTTCGAGCCGATGCTGTCTCTCGGCGTATCGGGCTGGTGATGGACCAGGACTCCTACAACCTGCCGCGCGTGCAGAAGGGGATGAACTCGCGCGCCTACAAGGGGCTGTTGATCAACTACCGCGAGCGTCGCATCCGCCATATGCACTTGATGTGGCGCTTCGCGGTCCGCCCAATCCACTCCGGGCAGCACCGCCCGCAATTTCTGGCTCATGTTCAGCGCATCGAAGGTGGCCTCGAGTTGCGTGAGCGTCGACGGCTACCTGAACTCGAGGGCCCCGACCGCTAGCCCCGCCCGTGGGGACCGGGTTCACGGTCGGAGCCGCACCGGGGCTCCGACCGTGACGGTTGCGCAGCGCTGATGGGGGGCTGCGCCGCGCTGAGAATCTCTGACGAGGGGAATGGGTGGCGGTCGATGCGCTCGATCTGGTGGGAGAAGTCCTTCAGCTGCGCTGTGAAATCGGCGTGCGTATGCCTGTTCATCGCCTCCAGTGCGCCATACTCGGGGCTTCCGATCGTCGTCTCCCGTTCAGGCTCGCGCGCTTCCTTGGCGAAAGCGATCGCGAACCCGCTCGCGAGGCCGCGGTCTATGCCATCGCTGATGGCCGAGGCCGACCTCTCGCCTCGGGTTGAGCGCAGGCGGTCGCAGCCTGGTGCTAGGTAATTTCCGAGTACGCAAGCGAGGGTATCCCCTACCACCAGTGGCCCGCGCTCGTGGCCATGCGCATCCACGCTCCCGATGCGCCCGCATCCCCGGCTGCCCGTGCCCACGCCCGCGCGCGCCACGATTCCCTTGCGCAGGGCCTCACCGATAAGGGCGAGATTCCCTAGCGGCGGCGGTCAAACGCGAGCGTGGGGCTCTCTTGAACCGTTGGAACGGCCGAGGAAGATGCCGAGCTGCATCCGCGCCGGGCAAGGGCGGTGGGGCGCTACCCGCCGCCCATCCGGGTGGTCTTCCAGGCTGGGTGAGTCGTGGTTGCCCGTGAGACCGTAGCGGGGGTAGGGGCCAAAGGCGGCGCACTCGAAGTGGGCGGACCCCACCTGTTCGCCGCTCTTGAGGAGCACGAAACTCTCCGCCAGTACCGTTGGGAACTCCACTTCGTTCCCCTCCCCCGTAGCGGGGGTAGGGGCCGAAGGCGGCGCACTCGAAGTCGATGATCTTCACCGGGTGCGTGCAGTCCCAGACCTCACCCTCTTCGTGGTAGTCGCCGCGATACGCGCCCTGCCCGAGACGGTCGTTGAAGCCGCCGAAGTAGCCTCCGCCCTGGCAGTACACCCAGCCCATGTCTTCAATCTCGAACTCCCGCCGCACGCCCTCGGCGTCGGTGATGGCAACGGCGCCACCGCGCAGACGGCTCGTGCCCTCGTAGAAGGTCAGGTCGTGAGTGACCTCCGTCACGGCTACCTTGCGGTCGGCGTGCAGGATTTCGCCCGTCATCGGGTTCCAGGAGCCGTCCACGTTGGCGATCGCTCCCGACCACTGCACGCCGTCGGGGTCTTCGATGAACTCGTAGAAGCCGGCGTGATCGGGCATGGTGTAGAGCACCCAGTTACGAAGGCCCGCGGGGCGGCGCACTGTGGGCGGTGGCGCCGAGTGCGTCGGCGGGCCGCCCCGACCGCGCAGGATGCCCCACGAGTGGTTGCGGAAGACACCCGAGCGCTCGGGTGTCAGCTCGAAGCGCTTGCCCGCGACCTCGATCCACCCATCCGCGCGCCCCGGCACCTCGTAGGTCATACGCTCCATCAGCAGCCAGCCGTCGAGGCGGTTGGCGCTGAGGGGGCCATGGTACGGCTGCCCCACCGTGTGGCAGACGATGTCGCAACTGATGCCGAAGTCGTTCGGCTCCAGCACCAGCCGGATCGACTTCATCGGCTCCAGCAGATCGATGCGCAGCGGGCCGGCCTGATAGCTGAAGTCGGGGCGCAGACGCCGCGAAACGCGGAAATTGTGCTGCATCCCCTCGTGCCGAATACAGACGAACCCGTCGAGCACGTCCGTGTTCTGGTAGAGCCGTACGGTCGAGACGAGCGAGACGTCGCCGTCCATGTCGCAGAGGCAGATGTAGTGGCCGTCGTTCCAGTGCTTGTCGGAGGTGTGGACGGCCGCGAATGTCTCCGCCGTCTGGTGGAAGGGATATTCATCGGCCTTCGTCAGCATGGGGTCAGCTCGATGCAGCGGCTGGCTGGCTGCGGCCCGGAATCGCCGCAGCGCCTCCGCCCGTGTAGAGCGCCCTGCCGTCGTTCACCTCGCGCCAGTGTGTGTGGGCGAGGGTGTGCATGATGAAGACGGCCTGCTGGGCGTTCCACAGCCCCTGCACGTCCTGCGTCTGGTTTACCGCCTCCTTGGTGATCTTCAGTCCGAACGATGGCTTCTCCGCGATCTTGCGCGCGAGCTTCTCGACGTACTCGCTGAGTTCGTCGCGCGGCACGACCTCGTTCACCATGCCCGCCTCGTAGGCGCGGCGCGCGCTCACCCAGTCGCCCGTGTAGAGCATCTGGCGGGCGAGGCGGTGGCCGAACTCCCAGGGATGGGCGAAGTACTCGACACCGGGGATACCCCAGCCGACGACGAGGTCGCGGAACTCGGCGTCCTCGGAGGCGATGATGATGTCGCAGACCCAGGCGAGCATGAGGCCGCCGGCGATCGTCTTGCCCTGCACCTCGGCGATCATGGGCTTGGGGAGGTTGCGCCAGCGGCGGCACATCTGGAGGTAGATCTCCTCCTCCTTCGCCATCGCGCCCTCGGCACCTTCAAGGTCGAAGTTGGCCCACGTGCCCACGGGGCGCACATCGTTGAAGCCAAGGCCCGTGCCGCCGCGCATGTCGTGGCCGGAGTTGAAGTGGGGGCCCTCGCCGCTGAGGATGATGACCTTCACCTGGTCGTCCCGGTTGGCGTGGTCGAAGGCGTCGTTGAGGTCGCGCGTGAGCCGCAGGTCCTGGGCGTTGCGCGCCTCCGGTCGGTTCATGCGGACGCGCACGATCTCGGGCGTGAGGTTCTCGTAGAGGACGGTCTGGTACTCGGGCATGGGGCCTCCTCGGTCGTGCCGCGAATCTTAGGGGACTCGTGCGCTCCCCGCCGCCTACCCGCCCCGCGCCCAGGCGACGCGCTCGTCGATCTGCCGTTCGAGGCCGTGCTCGACGGGCGTGAACCCGTTCGCGGACCAGAATGGCTCGCCGCTGTAGTTGGCGGAGAGCACATGCAGCGTGCAGCGCTCGTAGCTCTCGGCACGCGCCCAGGCCATGCCGTGGTCGAGCAGCGCCCGCCCGACGCCGCCATCCTGCGCGTCGGGCTCGATGACGCCCATGAAGAGGTAGGCGTTGCCCGCGGAGTTGATGTAGGGCGGGATGAATCCCTTCGCCAGAAAGCTCGTGAGCCCCACAGGACGGCCCTCGCGCCAGGCGATGAAGTGGGGGTTGGCCGCGTCCTCCAGCAGCGAGGCGAAGAAACGGCGTGCGAGCCGGTCGTGCTCGGGCAACACGGGCCAGTACATGAACATGGGCGAATCGAGGTGGTGGCGCCCGAGCGAGCGTGCGAGCTCGACGAGCACACCCACGTCCTCGCTGCCAGCGGCGCGAATCTCGACGCCCGCGGCGCTCGCCTCCGCCACGGGTCCCGTCCCCTCCCGCACGGAGACGCTGACGTGCCGCCCGAAGCCGAGGTTGAACCATGCCTCCTGAAGGCGCGTGTCGCTTGCGATGACGTTTACCGAGTGGTGGAAGTAGCCCGCCGCCACCCAGCGCGCGGCCAGCTCGCGGTAGAGCAGACGGCAGACGGTGCTGGCGTCGTATGCGGGCGCGACGGCGTAGTCGCGCGCGCCGAGGCTCACCGAGCGCGGGTGGGAGATCTGTGCCATGTAACTGTCGGGCGGCGCTCCGGCGGTGCGCTCTCCGATGGCGAAGCCTGCCAGGCCGTTGCCGTCGAGCGCGACCGCGCCGTCGGTCCGCTCGTGGTCGAGCCACCTCGCGAGTATGGCGCGCGCTTCCTCGGAGGCCTCCAGCGCCTCCGTGAGCACGCCGTGCCGCTCGCGATCGCGCCGGTGCGTCTCGGCGAGCAGCGCCGCCGCTGCGTCGAGATCGCGGTGCTCGAAGCGCCGTACCGTCAGGCGAGTCATGGCTCCCTTCCCTCTCGGCGATGCTACGCCGCCGCCCCTTGCGGCGCGCGCTCCTCTACGCTTGTACCTACGGAGGTGCAGCATGGATCTCGGCTTGACGGGACGGAAGGCGATCATTCTGGGGGGTAGTCGCGGCATTGGCCGCTACACAGCGGAAGCGCTGCTCGCGGAGGGGGCGAGCCTCGCCATCTGCGGGCGTGATGCGGAGAGGCTTGAGCACGCCCGCGGCGAGCTCGCCACCCGGACCAGGGGGATCGTGCACGCGGCTCCTGCCGACCTCGCGGACCCGGACTCTACGCGCGCCTTCGTAGCGGGCGCCATCGAGGCGCTCGGCGGCCTCGACATCCTCATCCACAACGCTACCGGGCAGGCAGGCCAGGATGCCGAAGGGTGGCGCAGCAGCTTCGATGTCGACGTGATGGCGGGGGTGCACGCGGTTGAGGCCGCACAGGAGGCGCTCGAGGCGAGCGACGCCGCCAGCGTGACCTTCATCGGCTCAACCGCCAGCAAGCAGTGGTTCGGGCGCTGGTCCTCCTATGGGCCCGCGAAGGGCGCGATGCGCGTGCTCGCCAACGAACTTGGGCAGGCGCTTGGGCGCAAGGGTATCCGCGTGAACGCGCTCTCGCCGGGCGCGACGCTCTTCCCCGGTGGTGGCTGGGACCGCACGCGCGAGGCGAACCCCGACTTCTTCCGCGGCGTTGAGCGCAGCATCCCCTTCGGGCGGCTTGGCAGCGGCGAGGAGGTGGCGCGCGTCATCGCTTTCCTCGCCAGTCCTGCCGCGAGCTGGATCAACGCCACCCACATCGTCGTCGATGGCGGCCAGGGGAAGTTCGTCGAGTAGCCCGGAGTCACGCGGCGTGGGCCGTGGCGTCAGCGGGGCGAAGGAGGCTCGGCTGCTGGTCTGCGCGGGCGCAGCGTGGGAGCGGCCTCGCGGTCGCGGATGAGAAGCGCGGCGAGGATGCCGAATGCGACCAGGAGGGCCGTCGCGATGAAGCTCTCGCCAAAGGCGCTCACCGACGCGGCAGCGTTGTCGAGGCGGCCGAGGACTGCGCCGTGGCGGGCAAGGCCGCTCGTGAGCACGGTAGCGGCAATCGCAACGCCGAAGCTCTGGGCGACCTGGCGCGTGGCGTTGAAGGCGGCGGTGGCGCGCCCCGTCGCGGCCATGCTGATCGTGGCGAAGGCGGCCGTCTGCAGCGGGACCAGCATCAGGCCGAAACCCATCCCGCGCGCGAACATCGCCCCCCGAATCCACCAAAGGTTCGTTTCGAGGTCCATCAGGATGAGCGGCACGGTGGTGATGCTGGCAATCAACAGGCCCGTAGCGACGAGCCGCCGCGGCCCCACGATCGGGTAGATGCGTGCAAGCAGCGGCGCGAGGGCCATTACGCCCACGGCCTGCGGGAAGGTCACGAGGCCGGATTCGAGCGGGCTGAGGCCGCGTTCGAGCTGGAGGAACAGCGGCAGCAGGAAGAGCGTCGCGGAGAAGCCCATGAAGGCCAAGCCCTGCGTCAGGTTCGCCACCGCGAACATGCGGTTAAGGAAGAGGCGAACGTCGATGAGCGGCTCCGGGCGCACGCGCTCGATCGCGACAAAGGCGGCCAGCAGGAGCAGGCCCCCGGCCCCGAAGCCGAGGACGCGGGCATCGCCAAAGCCGCGCTCACCCGCTTCGGCGAGCCCGTAGAGGAAGAGCGCGAGCCCGCCCGAGGCGGATACGAGGCCCGGGACGTCGAGGCGTCCCGGTCGCTCCTCGCGCTGCTCGCGCAGGTAGAGGACCGCGAGTGTGATGCCGAGGACGCCCACGGGGAGATTGACGAGGAATATCCACGGCCACGAGAGGAAGTCAAGGATGACGCCGCCCAGCAGGGGGCCGCTGGCGGGGGCGAAGGTTGTGGGCACGACGAGGATGCCAGCGGCGAGCGCGCGCTCGGGCTGGGGAAAGGCGCGGAAGACCATCGTCTGCGCTACGGGCATGAGGAGGCCGCCGCCTATGCCCTGCAGCGCGCGGAAGGCGATCAGGCTCTCGATGTTCCACGCCACCGCGCAGAGCGCCGACCCGGCGGTGAACAGCCCGAGCGCGATGAGGAAGAGCCGCTTCGTGCCGAAGCGGTCGCCTGCCCAGCCGCTGACGGGGATGAAAACGGCGACGCTGAGCAGATAGACGGTGACGACCCACTGCACCTCCTGCGTTGAGGCGTCGAACTCGGCCGCCAGCACGGGCACGGCGACGTTCACGATCGTGAGATCGAGCAGGTTCATGAACATCCCGAAAACGCTGATGAGCGCGATGACGTACTTGTGCTCGATGCGCATGCGCTCCGCCCTAGCGCGGGGCCTCACCGCCGCGGCCGTCCGCGAGCTCCCGTGCCAGCCCTTCGAGGAACTGGCGGATGAGGATGCGCAGGGAGCCACCGATGAAGCGCCCGCCGAGCCGCGTGAGCGCGCCGTGGACCGTGAGATCGCCGCGGTAGCGCAGAATCGTGCCGTCCTCGTCTTCAGCCACGGTCACGCTCCCCTGGCCCATCGCCGTCCCCTCCGCCGCCGCCCCCGAGAGCCGCAAATGGTACGACTCGCGCTCCACGACGTGGCTCACGCGCGCGAGCCCGCGGAAGCGCCCCCAGAAGCCGCGCACCTCGATGAAGGCGACGAGCTCGTAGGTGTCCGCGTCGAGCCGCTCAAGCGATTCGATTGCGGGCAGCGCCGAGCGCAGCGTGGCGGGGTCGAAGAGCGCCCCCCACAGATCGTCACGTGGCGCCTCGAACCGGTGCTCGCCCTCGATCTCCACCCGCCAGCCGCCTGCGCGCAGCGTCGCGCTCGGTGCAATGCTACCCCGCTCTCAGCCCGCTATGATGCGTGACGCCATGCTCGACCGCTTTCGCGTCCCCGACGAGATCGCCGTTCGCGTCTCCCCCGCGGCCATGCACGCCGCTGTCGTGCGGATTTTCGAGGCGCTCGGCTCGCCGCCCGATGACGCCCAACGCTGCGCCGAAACGCTCCTCTACGCCGATCGTCGCGGCATCGACTCGCATGGCGTGAGCAACATGATGCGCGCCTACGTCGCGGGCATCCGCGGGGGCGCCATCAACCCTGCGCCAAAGTGGCGCATCATCCGCGAGGCTGAGGCTACGGCCACGATCGACAGCGACGAAGGGCTCGGGCTGACGGTCGGCCCCCAGGCCATGGACCTCGCCATCGAGAAGGCGCGGCGCTGCGGCGTCGGCGCCGTCGCCGTGATGAACGGGCGCCATTTCGGCGCCGCCGCCGTCCACGCCCACCGCGCGATCGCGCACGACATGATCGGGATCGCCACCACCGTGGGCGGCAGGCAGGTCGCGCCCACCTTCGGCGCCCAGGCACTGGTCGGCCTCAACCCCCTCGGCGTCGCCGTGCCTGCGCGCGAAGAGGCGCCGTTCGTCTTCGATGCCTCCATGAGCTCCGTGGCGGGGAACAAGATCCGGCTCGCGCGCCGCCTGGGCACGGACATCCTCCCGGGCTGGATCGCGGAGAACGACGGCACGCCGATCATGGAGGAGCGCGCCGTGCCCGACGAGTTCCTGATGCTGCCGCTCGGCGGCACGCGCGAGATAGGCTCACACAAGGGCTACAGCCTCGCGGTCATGGTGGATGTGCTTAGCGGCGTTCTCTCGGGCGCGGGCCCCGGCGTCGCCCCCCGCCAGGGCGGCGGGCACCACTTCCTCGCCTATCGCATCGATGCCTTCACCGACCTCGAGACCTTCAGGGACGATATGGACCTCTCCCTGCGCGCGCTGCGTGAGTGCCCTCCCGCGTCCGGAGAGGAGCGCGTGCGCTACGCTGGTCTGGGCGCGTACCAAACCGAGCAGGAGCGCGCTGAGCTCGGCATCCCCTACCATCCCGAGGTCGTCGAGTGGTTCCACGAGATACTCGCGGAACTCGCGCTGCCCGACGATCTCCCGCGCGCATAACGTCCCACACGGCGGGCGTCGATCGCTAGAATCGCCCGACATCCCTCAAGGAGATGCACGATGGAGGTTGCAGGAAAGGTTGCGCTCGTTACCGGTGCGTCGTCCGGCATCGGCCGCGCCACTGCGTTCGCGCTCGCGGAAGCGGGGGCGTGGGTCGCGGTCGCCGATATCGACCGCGCCGGCGGCCAGGCGACGGTTCGCGCGCTCGCGGAAGCCGGCGGCGAGGCTGCCTTCTTCGAGGCCGACGTCTCGACCGCGACCGGCGTGGAGTCGCTGTTCGCCGCCGTTGAAGCGGCCTGCGGCGGCATCGACATCGTCCACAACAACGCGGGCATCATGACCGGCGACACGCCCGGCTGGCCTGACGCCGCCCTCGCGAAGATTCACCTCGTGATCAGCGTGAATGCCGCCGGCGTGATGATGGGCACGGGCGCGGGCGTGCGCGCGCTGCGCAAGCGGGGCGGTGGCGCTATCGTCAACACCGCCTCGGTCGCCGCGCTCGGCCCGATGCCGAACGACCCCATATACGCGGCCTCGAAAGCGGCCGTGGTGAGCTTCACCGAGTCGTGTGCGGGTCTCCGCGAGTCGGAGAATATCCGCGTCAACGCTGTGCTTCCGGGGATGGTGGATACGCCCATCATCGCGAAGACGGGCGATGGTGTGACCCCTGCGGAGTGGCTCCAGGCCGGCGATCGCCGCCGCCACCATGCTTCAGCCCGAGGACATCGCCAGGGCGGTGCTCGCGCTCATCCGCGACGATTCGAAGGCGGGCGTCGCCGAGGTGGTTGCGCAACCTGCGGGTGCGCCCGCGCAGGCTGGTTAGCGAGCCGCGGCCGCACGGGGAACGCGCGGGGACTCGAGGCGCGCCGCCCCGAAGGTCGCGAATGCGGTCACGTTGAAGGCGGGGCCGCAGCTGGCGCCAGACGCCCTCGCGGCGCGTCATTGTGACCCTCCCAGTTGCGCGCGAGTGTGCCCTCGACCTCCACCAGGGGGATGCGCACGCCGTAGCGCAGCAGCGTGGGCTCGCCCTCCGCCTCACCCGCCACGAGCAGCGCGTCGAACTTCAGCATGGTGGCCGTCGCAGCGGCGGAGCGCGCCCATGCGGATGCGGCACAGCTCGCCCTCCGCGCCGGCGATGACGGCGCGAATCTCGCCGTCGCTCACGTCCAGGTCGATTGCGCCCGCGCGCCGCGATCCGCCGAAGCAGCCGCGTGCGCGGGCGAGCTGCTCGTCACCCGCCACAATCGCGTCCAGGAGCACGTTCCGGATCTGGACGCGATCGCGCGCAGCCGAGGAAGAGCCCCGCCTCGCGGTAGGGCCCCGCGGGTGATCGCGGCGCGTCCACAATGATGATCTTCGCGTAAGGGGGGACGGGGCCGGATCAGGCCCTCCGGCAGCAGGTCGAGCATCTGGCGCTTGGAGAGCTCGAAGGTGAGGCTCACGACACGGGTATCGGCGAGATCCCAGCCGCCGCCTTCGCCCGCTCCGGGCGTGATCGCGAGACGGTCGGGAATTGACGCGATCGCGCGTGTCCCCGAAGTCAGGCACGGCGCGCCCGTCCCTCCCTCACGCGCCCGCCCGTGGGCGCGATCGCGAAGGCGAGGGCGTCGCCGAAGTGCGAGGCGAGGAACGCGGGGAGCACGCACGCACGCCATTCTACGTCCGCGGGCGCGGACCGCCCCCAGGCCGCGAGCCCGTCGCGTGCGTTCGCCACGAGCCCCACGCCACGCCCGCCTTCGAACGCCGTCAGGGCGGCCTGCGCGCCCTCTGCGGGCGTCGCGCAGCCACCGAGCACGCGTGCGGCCAGGCGCACGCGGATGAGCGCGTACGGCGCCTCAGGGATGCCCTCGGGTGCTTCGACGAAGGCTTCAGCGGTCGCGGCGCGCAGCCGCTCCGATTCGGCGGACGAGCCACATGCCCGTCGCGACGCTGGCGTTGTCGAGCCAGCGCGTGGCCTCCTCTGGCACCAGCGCGGCGGCGGCGAGGCTCGCCGTGAGCGCGCCGAGCCCGAGGAAGCTGCGTCCCACGTTGAGCACGCGCACGCGGTCGGGATCGATCTCCTCGCGGGCGAGGTCGCTGCGCCCGCCCGCGGCGGCAGTGTAGGCGGGCGAGTAGCCGTACGGTCCCCACGAGCCCCAGTACAGGGGCGGGACCGCGCGCGAGTTCCTCACGGAAGGCGGCGGTGTAGGCGGATCGGGGCGGCGGGGTCGCCGAAGCGGCGCTTCGCCCCGTCCGGCGCGATCACCGCCACACCCCCCAGCGCGCCCGGTTCGATCGCGCTTGTGTAGTCGACGACGATGCGCGTGGCGGCGCTCACGGGCGCAACCCGAAGAGCTGCTCCGCCTCGCGCCGAAGCTCCGCGCGGAAATCCGGATGCGCGAATCGCGATGAGCTCCGCCGCCCGTTCGCGGACACTCTTGCCGAACAGTCGCGCGACGCCGTGCTCGGTGATAATCGTGTCGGCCAGCGAGCGCGGGATCGTGACGACCGTTGCCCGGCTCGTGCGCCGCCACGATGCGCGAGGCGGCGCCGCCGAGGGGCCGTCGACTTCATGACCGTGATGGCGCGCCCGCCCGTTGAGTACATCGCCGCGTAGTGGCTGTCCGGCTGACCGCCGGTACCGTTGATCATGCGCACGCCGTGGACGGTCTCGGCGTTGATCTGGCCCTGCAGGTCGACGTTGATGGCGCTGTTGATCGCGTGCACGCGGTCGTTGGCCGACATCACCTTCGGGTCGAGTACGAGGTCGGAGGGGTGTAGCTCGCAGCGCGGGTTCTCCGCGATGAAGTCGAGATCGTGGGGAGTGCAGCCTGCCCACACCCGCCGCCACGGCGACGCCTGGCCGGAACTGCTTGTGCGCGTCCGTCATCACGCCCTCGTGGATGAGGCGCGTCCAGCCCGGGATGATCATCTCCGAGTGGAGGCCGAGTCCCTGCTTTCCGTCGAACGCCCCCCGCCCGCACAAGCGAGCTGCTCGGCTCGCCCACGCCGACCTGGAGGTTCGCGCCGTCGGAGACGACTTCCGCCACGTTGGCCGCGATCGCCTGTGACTCCGGGTCGGGGTCGGGGCCCTTGCCCCCCCCCAGGAGCGGCGCCACCATCGGCCGGGTCGAGCTTGTGGAAGTGCCAGTAGCTGCGCCGCAGCAGGCCCCGCAGCCAGCGGTCGGGGGTCGAGTCGATCAGATCGAGGAGGCTGTCGCGGCGAGTCTCGTCCGCGAGGCGCTCCACGTTCGCGCGGATTTCGGCGCTGCCCGGTCCGGGGTCGCCCTCGACGAGGTAGTCGATCTCGGAGACGTGCACGGTGGCAGTCGCCGTGGAAGACGGGGAAGGTGTCGTCGATCTCGGCGATCACCGTGTGGCACTGCCGTACGTAGGCGCGCTTGTTGAACAGCATCGGCCCGAAGTTCACGTAGCCCTTCTCGTTGGGCCGGCTCACCCGCGTGATGAAGACGTCGGGGAAGGTGCAGCCGTCAGGGCGCTCGACCTGCTTCAGCTCCGTGGAGAAGAGGTTGGGGATATACGATGCGAGCCCCGAATCCGTCGCGTGGCGCGCGAAGTCGCCGATGAAGATCTGGAAGTCGACGGTGAAGCGCTCGTCGCCGGCCTCGGGCGTGAGCCAGCCCGGATCCTGCCCCGGCGTCGTGAGCCGCACGCGCACGTCCCGGAGGTCGCGCCTCGCAGTGATCGCGTCGAGCACGTAGTCGAGTGAGGCGAGGGAGCAGTAGAGGACGTCGCCGTCACGGACCGCCGCCGCCGCTTCCTCGGCGGAGACCGTGCGGTACGCGCCCCCTGCGCCTGTCATGCTCCCGACCCTGCCCCGACGGGCGGTGTGGCGAAGGCGGGCATCACCTCGTTCGCGAAGAGGCGCATCGATTCCAGGTTCTCCTCGTGCGTCGACCAGCGCCCCCCGACGCCCACGTTGAGCGCGTCGACGCCGAGCGCCTGCCAATCCTCGACGGCGCGCGCGACCCATCCTCGGGGTTGCCCACGAGCTTGCCGACCTGGTCGGCCCCCAGCGGGGGGCGGAAGGGCCGCGCCCGAACCGAGCGAATGGGCGTGATAGGCCGGGGCTGGGGTAGGTCGAGCCCATCGTCATCAGGTAGGAGCTGAGCGGCCCGGCGAGCTGCTCGTGCGGCTTGCCTGCCATCTTCTGCGCGTAGTCCGAATCGGGATGGCAGAAGAGCTGGCCTTGCGCGCGCACCTGGTTGTTCACGGTCAGGCCCGATAGGCTCGGCCTCGCGTGCGGCGCGCCGGGTAGTCCGCGATCAGGTCCGCGTACCTGGGGATGCCCCCCAGCGTGACGCCGAGCATGCCGATGCCTTTCTCGCCGGCCAGCACGGCTGTCTCAGGGCTCTGTACGGCCACCCACAGCGGTGGATGCGGCTGCTGGACGGGCTTCGGCAGGACGTTGCGCGGCGGCATCGAGAAATGCCGCCCCCCTGATCGAGAACTCGTCGTTCGTCCACATCTGCACGACCGCGCGCGTGGACTCCTCCCACATTTCCTTCGTGTCGTCGGGTTCCACCAGAAAGCCACCCAGCTCCGTCCAGGTCGCGCTTCGTCCCGTTCCCAGCTCGATGCGACCGTTGCTGAGGATGTCGAGCGTGGCGATGCGCTCCGCCACGCGCGCGGGGTGGTTGATGTTCGGCAACAATCAGGTAGATGCCGTGCCCGAAGCGGATGCGTTTTGTCCGTGCCGCGCAGTAGGCGAAGAACATGTCCGGTGCGGACATGTGCGAGTACTCCTCGAGGAAGTGGTGCTCGACCGACCAGACGCTGTCGAAGCCGAGCGTGTCAGCCAGCTCGACCACCTCGACGGCCTGGTGGAAGACGCGCGACTCGCTCATCGCGTCCCACGGCTTCGTGACGATGAAGCCCACCGAGATCCCAAACTTCATCTGCGGCCTCCGCCCGCCGCCGCGGGCCGTCCGCATC
This sequence comes from Tepidiformaceae bacterium, assembly GCA_963422605.2. GTDB lineage: Bacteria > Chloroflexota > Dehalococcoidia > Tepidiformales > Tepidiformaceae > UBA2991. Next base: position 2,582 of record CAXXUF010000002.1, on the reverse strand, counting down.
TTGCCATGCCCACACCGCGCCGGTCAGTCCCGACCAGCTGGCGCCGTCTCTCCCGATGTCTGGACGCGGGAAGCTCCCCGGAGCCCCTCAGGCCCAGCGGTGGGCTGTCTCTACCGGCACGACCGCAGACGCGGGGATGCCCGCCGCCTCGAGCGCCTCGGCGACATGCGCAACCTCGTGCAGCACGCGGTGAAGGAGTATGTCGCCCAGCGCCACCTGCTTGCCCATCTCCGGGTACGTCTTCGCCAGGTCCTCGTCCGCTGAAGCGCTGGATATACATCCAAACGACGCCGTGGGCGGTGTTCAGCTCGATGCGGAGCATTCTGGAATCGAGTGCCCGGAACTTCTCGACCCCGGCGGTGTTGCCCGCGTCACAACGCCGAAGGGCAGCTCGCCGGTGGCGATTCAGAGTGCGGATACGGGAAGCGATCTCGTGATTGGCGGCGGTGATGTGGCGGAAGATGTCCCCCACCGTCCAGGCGTCGTGCGCGGGCCTGTCGAACCGCTGGCCAGCTGCCGCGATCGCGTCCTCGGTGGCCTGCCAGTGCTCCCTGATCGTCCGGAATAACCCCTCTCGGGAAACCGCTGCGCCAGCTGCCATCATCAACCTCCTGCGTTCCGCGCCCCTCAGGTCCAGCGGTGGGCTGTCTCCAGCGGAACGACGGCGGAAGCGGGGATGCCTGCCGCCTTCAGCGCGTCGGCGACGTGCCAGCTCTCGTGCTGCCCCAGCAGCCCCAGCAGCTCACCCAATCCGATTTCCGAGCCCTCTATCGCGTAGGTCTGCGCGAGGTCCTCGTCGCTGAAGCGCTGAATGTACATCCAGACGACACCATGGGCCCGTGTTCAGCTCGATGCGGAGCATCTTGTAATCGAGCGAGCGGAACTTCTCGATGCCTGCTTCGTTCTCCTCGGCAGTGGTGAGCACGTGCTCGCCGCTGGCGATCATCGCGCGGATGTCGGCGGGCGTGATATGGCTGGTGCTCGTGATGTGGCGGAAGATGTCTCCCACCGTCCAGCCCTCGTAGGCCGGTGTGTCGAAGCGCGCCCCTGCCGCCGCGATCGCGTCCTCGGTGGCCTGCCACTGCTCCCGAAGCGTCCGGAACAGCGTCTCCCGGGTAACTGCCGCGTCAGCTGCCATGGTCTGCCTCCACGCAGTGCGCCCCTGTCTTGTGCGGGATGGTTGTCCCGTGGAGCGTCAGGTCCAGCGGTGAGCCGTCTCCAGGGGGACGACCGCCGATTCAGGAACGCCTGCTGACTTCAGCGCGTCAGCCACATGCCCGCCCTCGTGCTGCGCGAGCAGTCCGAGAATCTGGCCGAGTGACATCTCCGAGCCCATCAGCGAGTGCGTCTGCGCGAGGGTCGTCATCGCTGAAGCGCTGGATATACATCCAGACGACTCCGTGGGCCGTGTTCAGCTCGATGCGGAGCATCTTGTAGTCAAGCGACCGGAATTTCTCGATACCGGCGGCGTTGCCCTCATCGCCGGTGAAGGGGAACTCGCCGCTGGCGAGCAGCGCGCGTATCTGCGACGCGGTGTCGTGGTTGGAGGCGGTGATGGTGGCGGAAGATGTCTCCCACCGTCCACTGCTCGTAGGCTGGCGCGTCGAACTGCCTCGCCCACCGCCCGCCATCGCGTCCTCGGTGGCCTGCCACTGCTCCGCTACCGTCTGGAACAGTGCCTCTCGGGTAACCGCTGCGTCAGCTGTCATCGTCCTACCTCCACGAAGTGCGCCCGCATTGTGGCCGATCGCGCGGGGCGGTCTAGCGGGTGCATGCGCGCCGCACCGTGGCGGCTCCACCCGTAGGATCGCCTGCGATCGGGGCGTTGCCCGCTCGCCTGGAGGGGATCTCATGAAACTTGGAATCGGCATCGGCTATTCGGGTGCGCAGCTGCAGCTGCCGGTGGAGAAGGTGCAGGCCGCCGAGCGGCTGGGCTACGACTCCGTCTGGACGGCGGAGGCGTACGGCTCGGACGCGGTGACGCCGCTCGCCTATCTCGCGGCGGTGACGAGCCGAATCCGGCTCGGCACCAGCATCATGCAGCTGGCCCGCTCGCACGCCCGCAAACGCCGCCATGAGCGCCGCCACCGTGGACGCGATGGCGGGCGGCGACCGCTTCATCGCCGGCCTCGGCGTTTCCGGCCGCAGATCGTCGAGGGCTGGTACGGGCAGCCCTGGGGCAAGCCCTACTGGCGCCTCCGTGACTACGTGGCGATCATGCGCAAGATATTCGCGCGCGAGCGGCCAGTCATGCACGAGGGTCGCGAAATCTCGCTGCCCTACGCAGGCGAAGGGCTCCTCTGGCCTGGGGAAACCACTCCCCGCTCCATTCTGCACATGAACCCGCAGATCCCCATCTGGCTTGGCACTGGCACCGAGGCCAACGTCAAGCTCACCGCCGAGATCGCCGATGGCTGGCTCCCCCTCGGCTACGTGCCCGGTGAGAAACTTGCGCGCTTCCGCCCCTGGCTCGATGAAGGCTTCGGCGCGCGGGTGGTGGCAAGAGCCTTGCCGACCTCGAAATTCAGGTCAGCGCGACGGTGCGCATCACCGACGACGTGAAGGGCGCGCTCGATGAGATG